>NZ_CP200078.1:0-2607500 GCF_055227665.1 Hanstruepera sp. CR43
GTAATCATGTGTGTACCGGAGTTATAACCAGCCAGATCGTTCATGGTAATCTGGTATGAGTATGCAAAGTAGAACTTTGATTTCATAATACCCGCCATAGGTCCGATATTCAATGGTTTAAAAGGTTGGTCGTTAAGGAATCTATAGGATAGACCAGCCCAGTAATAATCTTCCTTACGGTTGTACTTTCTATATTTGAAATTGATGTCGGTACTGGACCTGTTGTCACTTTCAAAGAACTGGAAAAAGACCGACGGTTCAAATTCCACGCGTTTATTCGATTTACTTTGGATGACATATCCTGTGTAAATTTGATAATTGCGCAAGAGTTCAGGTTCAATACCCCTAAAGTTTTCAATATCCTTGCCTAAAAGGTTATTGACATTCAAACTAAAGTAGAAGCCCCCATAGCGATAAAGGGCGCCAATATCAAAGTTATTGTTAGATGTAGACCGGTCACCATCAATATTAGGGTCAACAATAGGGATATCATACGTTGGTTGAAAATTATTGACATCCACTCTAAAGCTGTTCAGGTTATAAGATATACCCAATGATAGGAACTGTCTACTGGTATAATCCAGGGTCAAGTGGTGGGCAAAAGACACTTTTAGTCCCTTTTGGTAGGTATTACCATTTTTGTCATTATACAATGATATACCAGCACCCGATCTATTGGCCACACGGATATCGGCATATAGCGATTGGTTATCGGGAGCATCCTTGATACCTACCCACTGGGTCAGGCCATTGAGTCTAATACGCATATTGTCACCAATACCAGCATAGGTTGGCGATATCACAAAGTCATTGTCTGCCAGATACTGTGTCCATACAGGCAGGTTGAGCTCCTGTGCCATACAGGGCCCAAGAGCCAAGATCAGTATGTATGTTAATAATTTTTTCATGAGGTTAAGTTTAGTTTTGGTTCCGGGTTCCTATGTCATCATCTATACAGTGTAAAGTTGCCCACAAAGTCACGGTCCGAATTAGAGCTGTTTAAGTTCACGACATACCAATAATCACCCGTTGGTAGTTCTTTATCGTTATATCGACCATCCCATTTTTCACCGACATTTAGAGTGGCTATCTTACGGCCATATCGGTCGAAGATTGAAAAAGTCAGGTTCGGATAATTAGTGGTACATCCCGGGGCCCATTCATCAGTAACACCATCACCATTTGGGGTAAAGTAATTGGGGATACAGATATCAATGAACTCCATAAAAATAGTTGCCATGGCACTACAGCCACTACTGTCGGTAACCACCACAACATACTCTCCGGATTCCGTAATAACAAAAGTATTAGTAGAACCGTAGTCTTCACCGTTCAAAGTAAACTGATAATCACCAGTTCCGCCACTGGCGTTTGCAGTGAAGGTGTTAAGTTCTGTTTCAGTGAGCACCAATGTTAGCGGGTCAAAGGCATCAATATCAAAGAATTCCGTAGTCTGAACACAACCATTGGTATGTCTGACATCAATGAAATGACCAGTTCCAGCAGGTACATCAATGAACATATTGCTAGCTTGATAAGGTCCACCATTAAGCGAGTAATCCAAATCATCCAGATTGGTTATGCTCTCATCAACTAAAACCGTCACCGTATTGCTTTGGGCATTGTTCACACAATTATACTCAATAACAACCGTTGGGTTTATGGCTACAGCTTCCGGGAAAGTAATGTTCCATTCCGATTCACAGCCTTGACTATCTCTAACAAACACGGTATGGTCACCACCACCAAGATTGGTGAAATCAAACTGTGTTTGAGTCACAGGACCTGTTGTATAAGGACCATCATAATTGTCCAAACTCACACTATAAGGAGCCGTTCCACCAGAAATTTCAATACTGAATTCACCATCCATATCCCCTTCACAAACTTCAGGGAACATAGAATCGGCAACAATACTGATAATTACAGGAACAGGTTCAGAAATGGTAAAATCAAAGGTCAGATAACAACCCAATTGATCCTGGACGATAACCTGATAGTCACCAGGAGCCAAGTTTTCAAAAACATTGGTTTCAAAGAACTGATCCAATTGCGGGGAAATAGCATACATAATGATTCCAGTTCCACCTGAAGCGGTAATTTCTAAAATACCATCTTCAGATCCTGTACAGGTCACGTCATTGACCGTAAAGGTTGCATCAAGTGTTTCAGTTGGTTCCGTAATGGCAATTGGAGCAGTGGCCGTAATACAGTCGCCACTTTCAACAGATACCACATAGGTGCCAGCCACCAGTTCCGTAAATACGCCAGGTGAATTTTGAGTAGCAGGAATTATATTGCCTGCCGTATCCTGTAATGTATATACATAATTACCCAATCCTCCTTGAGCCGTTGCCACAATACTTCCCGTGTTGTCACCAGCACAGTTAATAGTAGGATTTGTTGAATCTAAATTGATGACCAATGCTGGTAATACATCAATGGTAATTTCATTGGATACATAAGCTGTACAGCCATTAGCATCCATAACATAGTATGCATAGGTTCCTGGACTGACAGGGAATGTCGTTGAAGTCGCAAATGAACCTAAAACAGTTGTAAAATTACTGTCGCTACTGTAAGAGTAAGGTCCCGTTCCACCAGAGGCACTTAATGTCAAGGTTGCTTCATTCAAACAGGTCTGGGTTGTTGCTGTAACCAAGTCAGCTTCAACCGGAGTCGGTTGGTCAATAACAATATCCAAGGATGTGGTTTCACAATTATAGCCGTCTGTAATGATTACATTGTATGTACCCGCTCCTAAATTGGCAAACACGTTGGATGTTTGAGGTCCCGATGTACTAGGAGTTGGTAAAATAGTGTTCAAGGTATAGGAATAATTACTTCCCTGACCACCCGTCACATTAGTGATAGTTATTGAGGCATTTTGGTCACCAAAACAAGATAACATCGTTGTACTAGGTGTAAATGTCGCACTGATAGGTGTTGGCTCTACAAGGACAATAGATGTCGATGCGACACAACCAGAGGTATCCCTCACATTAATCGTATAGGTTCCGGCCGAAAGACCAGTAAAGGTGTTATTTGGTGAATAGGCCACTGTTGCAGCACCAGTGAGTTCATACTCATAATCTCCCCAACCACCAGTAGCAATGGCTGTAATGGTGCCATTGATATTATCACAGGTTACATTGGACGTTTCCGTAGCGGTTACCATTAGCGCTTCAGTAGGTGAACTGATAATCACATTCGTCGTTGTTGAACAGAAAGGACTTTGGGTCTCCGTCAATATGACCGAATAGCTTCCAGACGACATACCAGAAACGGTAATCGGGTTTGTTGACGTATTGCTATTGACAACACCAGTTACTGATGTTCCCAAGCTATCAAAAGCCTCATAGTTATAAGTTCCCGAATAGCCATTTACCAGCAATTCAAAAGAACCATCATTACCTCCAAAACAGGTTATAGCTGTTGGGGTTAATGACATCGTTGGCGGTACAACTGCAGATAACGAAACCTGAACTTCTTCCGTACAAGACGTTACCGTATCGGTAACCGTAATAGTATAAAGACCAGAAGGTACGCCAGTAAACACATTGCCTGCTAACGTGATGGAAGCTGGGTTGGGACTGATACTATAAGTAAAAGAACCAGATCCGCCAGTAGCAGTTACCGTTACCTCACCATCATCATCGTTACAGGTTGGTTGGGCAGTTACCGAAGGCGATAAATTTAATGGCGTTTCAATAGTTACAGACACTAAATTACCACATCCGTTGGCATCATTAACTTCAATGGTATGAGTACCTGAATATAAGTTTGAAATGGTAAATGGTGCCGTTTGCGTTTGGAAAGCACCACCATTAATACTAAAGCTATAGGGTGGAATTCCAGCGGTAGTCAACGTAACATCAATCTCAAAGTTGCCTTCGGTTGTGGTACATTGATCAGTTAACGAAGCTGCAATAACTGGAGTAGGATCCATTGGCAATACAACTACCGGGCTTGTTTCAACACAACCATAAGCATCCAATACATGCACGTAATAATTTCCAGCATCCATATTGAAGGTACTAGCTGATGCCCAAGAAGCATCATTGGCCGGTGGGGCTGTTGCGGTTGTTGTGATTTGGTATTGATAAGGAGCCGTTCCATCATGACCTACAGCACTGATGATACCAGAATTGGCATTACAGTTAGCATTTTGGTCTACAGAAACAGTCAAGCTTAATGGAATAGCTGATTCTGTGATGTTGAAAGGTGCGGTTACAACACCACATCCAGCATTAGGTCCTGATGTTTCAGTTATTAATACGTAATAATTTCCAAAAGGCAATGGTCCTAAATCTGTAACAGTATAGGAGCCACCAGCAGGAACTGTATTCGATCCTGTTATTCCTGTAGTTCCTAAAGTAGAAGAATCAAAAATTTCATAACTAATGTTTGTTGCAACGCCATAAGAACTATTCACGGTAAATGATACATTACCGTCTGCACTTCCAGTACAGGTAATATTATTAGAACTAACAGCACTTAAAGTTAGCGTGGAATCACTAGGAATAGGTGTTGTAGCAGGCTCATAATAGCTACAGTTAGTCGAGGCATCATAAACGATGAAGGTATACGTTACACCAGGTGTTAAACCAGTAAATGTGGCCGATTCACTTCCAGGCGCATCTTCTGGAATCCATGACCCAGGTGGGTTAGGATAGACTGAAATGGCACCTTGGTAGATACTGAAAAAGAATGGTCCAGAACTACTCAATGTGCTACCTATACTCACAACAGCTGTTCCGCCGGTAGCGCAATCAACAGTTGATGATACATTGATATCTAAATCAGAAGGGGGTGAAGCCACCAAAACATCCTGATGTAAGACAGAACAGCCATTGGCATCCACCACATTGATCTGGTACAGACCAAAATCAACCACATCAAAACTGACAGAAGTTGTTCCAGTTGAATTCAATTCAGAATTGGAATACCCGTTAGTTCCTGTCACAAAGTAATTGTAAGGAGCCGTTCCACCAGTTACGCCGTCTATAATGATAGAGCCTTGCGATATGCCACTACCAGTACAAGTTATGTCAACTGTATGATAATTCACCACAATTGGGTCTGGTTCAGCAATGGTAATAGTATCGGTTCCCGTACAAGATTTGGCATCAGTTACTGTAATAGTATACGTACCTGCTGGTAATCCAGAAGTTTGTGTTCCATAATCGGTACCCGTCGTGTCGTTATATACGTTAATGGTAAAAGGCGGTGTGCCAACTGTTGTGTCAATGGTAATAGCAATGGCACCATTGGTATCACCGTTACATAATATCGGTTGTGTTTGGGTAACCAAACTGATAGCTGGTGGTACAATAGGATTGATGGTGTGAACCATAGACTCTGCTGTACAGCCATTGGCATCAGTTACTTCAAATTGATAGGTGCCTGGAGTTGTGGTACTGTAAGTGAAAGTAGCACCTGTTGCACCAAGATTTGTATAGGCACCTCCATTGATGGATACGGCATAGGTATAAGGAGCAGGTCCTGTGATTGTCCCTGTAATCATCGCATCAGGATCAGCCGTACAATCTAAATCTTCAGTTAGGACTGTAGCCACCGTAGGTGCTGGTAAGGGGTCAATGGTATAGGTCTCGCTATAAGTACAATCGTTTTCATCAATCACTTGGAAGGTGTAGGTTCCTGGAGCTAATCCAGTGAATGAGTTGGATACTTGATATGGTGTCGCAGCAGCAGCCGGTGCAATTATTTGGTATTGTAACACACCCACACCACCGGTTGTACCCGTGATGGTTACTGTTGTGGTGTTTGCAGGGCAGGTAAGGGGCGTATGCTCCAAAGTTAAATCGGTTGGAGGATTTAACGGATCAATGGTAATATCATTGGTAATAAACGTACAGTCGCTGGCGTCCTGAACCGTGATGGTATAGGTTCCATTGGTTAAACCTGTAAATGTGTTGCTGGCCTGGAAGTTCACACCATCGATACTATAGGTATAAGGTGGTGTTCCACCAGTGACGCCCGTTACGGTTATGGTCCCGCTTGCGTTACAGGTATAGGCCGCTGTCAATGCTGCTGTAGCATCAATTGGTTCTGGTGCTGAAATGACAACTGTTTGTGGATCGGAATTACAGATGGAGCCTCCAAAGGAATACTGCACGACCACATCATAACTGCCTTCAGGTAGATTGGTAAAGGTCGATGCACTTGTGAAAGTTGTTCCACCATCAATACTGAATTCCAAACTGTTTCCGTTGGCATTGGTCACATTGAAGTTAATGGAACCATTGGAATCACCGGAACAATCCAAATCATTGGTGGATACGGTATATTCCGGAGCCAGGATTGCTTCAACTTCAATAGTCGTGCTGGCACTACAGTTATTAGAATCCAAAACTGTAATGTCAAAAGTTCCTGGAGCTGTAACTACTATTTCAGGCACTGTTTGAAAATCTGCTGAACCATTTATAAAATAAAAGTATGGTGGTGTACCTCCTTCTGGATAAACAGTAATCTCACCATCAGTACATGTAAGAGGTATAGTGACAGCCGCAGTTACTGTTAATAATGGTGGCTCGATAATTTCAATGTCTTCAGTGTGTGTACAACCATCTTCAGTTTCAACAACTGCTGTATAAACACCTGGATTAAGGTTAGCAAATGTATAGCTGTTTTCAGTTATGGGTCCCACACTATTTACTAAAGTGCCGCCATCATAGATAGCAAAGAAATATTGAGGATCTACGTCGTTAGCTGCTAAATGAATGCTTCCTAAATCACCATGACATAACGGTTGTGTTACAATATTAGAAACCGTAAAATCACGTGCTCTGATTTGCACATCAGGAACCGTAAAAATACAAGGGTTTGTATCAACATCAATCTGTCTGATATAGACTGTATAGGTCCCAGGTGTATTTACCGTAAATACATTACTAGCTTGAAAATTAGTTCCATCCAAACTATATTCATAACCACTAGGAACATTATGTACTGTAATAGAACCTGGTGTGGTGCATATAATATCAGTTGCAGTTACAGTTGGATTTAAAATATTTTGATAAACATTGAAGTAAAATTGCGCAAAACAACCACCTTCAAAGTTGATAGTAATTCTAAATTGACCAGCGGTATTTGCAGCATAATTAGGTCCTGTCGCTACCTGATTCCAAGTACAACCACTGTTTTCATTGGCACAGTCAGGGTCTGAAACAGGAGTACAGCTCGTTTCATCTAATTGCTCCCAAATAATAGAGGATGCCCCCGCTATATTTGTTACAATTTCCCGAATATCATTTGCGCCACATAAAAAGATATTTGGTAGCGGTTTACCATCGTTAGGGCAGGTGACTACTTCATCAGCATAAGGAATGACAGGATTAGTTAGACTACTGGCACCAAACACGGAAACATTGTATTGTTGAACAATGGATTGACATGGCGCTATAGCGTTATTGAAAGAATAATAGGTGCCAGTTGATGTAATGGTTATACTTTGTCCTGTACCAATTTGAGGATTTCCATTCGGGTTTGTTGACCAGGTATATGAGTCATAACCATCGGCAGCTGTTAGTACTACACTATCACCACAAAGCGAAATGTCCTGAACAAATTCACAATCCAAATTCACTAAAAAGTTTGTAGCCTGTGGTGTAATTAAACAACCCGTATTGCTGCTATAACTAGGATCATCGGTTACATAAAAATTTGGATTAAAATACCCGTAATAAGAAGCGAAAGCCTGATTGTTAACAATATTGGAGCAGGAGTCTGCCAGCTCATTACAGGTTTCTACTGTTTGCGCTTCGATTCTAATTTCATACACAGGATCATTTTCTTCAACTAAATAATCTGCAATATCAAATATGATTTCTCTGGTTATCGGGTCATAACTTGCCACGGTAACACCAGGAGGTAATACTAAATCTGTTGGGTAATTAAATATAATATTGATTGGTAAAATATCGCGAATTTGAAAATTGGTTGCATGATCATTACCTACGTTTTGAAACCCAATGATGTAGTTTAATGGTTGTCCTAAACCAATGGTTTGGCCTCCAATATTGTTTCCAGCATCATCTTCAACAATTTTAGTTAACACGATATTAGGTTCTATAATCTCAACTGCGAAAGCAAAGAAATATTGAAAATAAACATCCTGATCACTGACTAAGCTAAATGTGGCAGATGTCGCATCGTTTGCTATCAATGAGTTCCCGGGATTGGGTACAACCATGACGCCTGTATCAAAACCCAAAGTATTGGTACTATTTGGAACCCTGTTTGTGACTGGAGTCGCATCTAATCGCGTTACCGAACTATTAAAAAAGTTGTTTGCAGGTCTATCGGCTGCTGACATGGGAACACCATTTAATTCCATACGGTCATTTTGAATAGGTTTATCACCTTCCAATGTTGCGAATGCTAAATTAGCTCTAACTGGAGCAGGAGCAGGAACGGTTCTAAAACCTGAAATAGGAATATCAACATTTACAGAACTACTAATCGCACTAAAACCATCAAAACTAGTAATTGACTTTCCTGGCATTGTTGGATCTTCGTACACAATGAATAATGACCAACCCGCTGAAAAACCTGTACCGTTATAAGGATCAAAAGTTGCCGTTTCTCCTAAAGCACTGGATACATTTGCTACAGTATATGTTCCTAAATCGGCACCAGAGCCAAAACTAGTAACAATGGATGTCACATCAGCATAACATGAATAAGGAAAGCTATTGCCCGTAGCAGATCCATTGGCATCATAGATAATGGTTCCCATAACATCATTATAACCACCACTTGGACCTTTAAATTTGACATTGGTTATGGATTCGTTACCATTTGTAACGGCTCCCCAATAAAGCCCGGCATAGATAATTCGATAACAGTTTGGATTTGGAATTTCCAAATCAGCACTAGATGAACTAAATGTTGATGCATCGCCATCAATGTCTATATACTGCATATCGACATTGTGGTTATACGTATTATTATCATTAAAAGCGTTGTTGTCAGGCCCCAGAATATTGTTCCCGATTAAAACAATATCACCTCGTAAATCTTGATTGAATCGAGGTGTGAAGGGCACATAGTTTTGGGCATAACTTTGTAGACCAATAAAAATTAGTGATACAATAAGAACGGTTTTTGAATAAGTAGGCTTTTTCATGGTAGTTAAGTTTAATGTTCTATTGAGGGCTATAAAAAATAACGAGGGTATGTTGTTATGTTATGTCATGTCTTCATTTTGTTATAATTTTTAGTATTGTTATGTATTAATTTTTATCCGTACAGATACAGTTACTGAGACCTTGAAGGAAGTCCACCCCAATGGTGATCATATGCGTACCGGAGTTGTATCCAGCCAGATCGTTCATGGTGATCTGGTAGGAGTAGGCAAAATAGAATTTAGATTTCATAATACCGGCCATAGGTCCAATATTCAATGGTTTAAATGGTTGGTCGTTAAGGAATCTATAGGATAGACCAGCCCAGTAATAATCTTCCTTACGGTTGTACTTTCTATATTTGAAATTGATGTCGGTACTGGACCTGTTGTCACTTTCAAAGAACTGGAAAAAGACCGACGGTTCAAATTCCACGCGTTTATTCGATTTACTTTGGATGACATATCCTGTGTAAATTTGATAATTGCGCAAGAGTTCAGGTTCAATACCCCTAAAGTTTTCAATATCCTTGCCTAAAAGGTTATTGACATTCAAACTAAAGTAGAAGCCCCCATAGCGATAAAGGGCGCCAATATCAAAGTTATTGTTAGATGTAGACCGGTCACCATCAATATTAGGGTCAACAATAGGGATATCATACGTTGGTTGAAAATTATTGACATCCACTCTAAAGCTGTTCAGGTTATAAGATATACCCAATGATAGGAACTGTCTACTGGTATAATCCAGGGTCAAGTGGTGGGCAAAAGACACTTTTAGTCCCTTTTGGTAGGTATTACCATTTTTGTCATTATACAATGATATACCAGCACCCGATCTATTGGCCACACGGATATCGGCATATAGCGATTGGTTATCGGGAGCATCCTTGATACCTACCCACTGGGTCAGGCCATTGAGTCTAATACGCATATTGTCACCAATACCAGCATAGGTTGGCGATATCACAAAGTCATTGTCTGCCAGATACTGTGTCCATACAGGCAGGTTGAGCTCCTGTGCCATACAGGGCCCAAGAGCCAAGATCAGTATGTATGTTAATAATTTTTTCATGAGGTTAAGTTTAGTTTTGGTTCCGGGTTCCTATGTCATCATCTATACAGTGTAAAGTTGCCCACAAAGTCACGGTCCGAATTAGAGCTGTTTAAGTTCACGACATACCAATAATCACCCGTTGGTAGTTCTTTATCGTTATATCGACCATCCCATTTTTCACCGACATTTAGAGTGGCTATCTTACGGCCATATCGGTCGAAGATTGAAAAAGTCAGGTTCGGATAATTAGTGGTACATCCCGGGGCCCATTCATCAGTAACACCATCACCATTTGGGGTAAAGTAATTGGGGATACAGATATCAATGAACTCCATAAAAATAGTTGCCATGGCACTACAGCCACTACTGTCGGTAACCACCACAACATACTCTCCGGATTCCGTAATAACAAAAGTATTAGTAGAACCGTAGTCTTCACCGTTCAAAGTAAACTGATAATCACCAGTTCCGCCACTGGCGTTTGCAGTGAAGGTGTTAAGTTCTGTTTCAGTGAGCACCAATGTTAGCGGGTCAAAGGCATCAATATCAAAGAATTCCGTAGTCTGAACACAACCATTGGTATGTCTGACATCAATGAAATGACCAGTTCCAGCAGGTACATCAATGAACATATTGCTAGCTTGATAAGGTCCACCATTAAGCGAGTAATCCAAATCATCCAGATTGGTTATGCTCTCATCAACTAAAACCGTCACCGTATTGCTTTGGGCATTGTTCACACAATTATACTCAATAACAACCGTTGGGTTTATGGCTACAGCTTCCGGGAAAGTAATGTTCCATTCCGATTCACAGCCTTGACTATCTCTAACAAACACGGTATGGTCACCACCACCAAGATTGGTGAAATCAAACTGTGTTTGAGTCACAGGACCTGTTGTATAAGGACCATCATAATTGTCCAAACTCACACTATAAGGAGCCGTTCCACCAGAAATTTCAATACTGAATTCACCATCCATATCCCCTTCACAAACTTCAGGGAACATAGAATCGGCAACAATACTGATAATTACAGGAACAGGTTCAGAAATGGTAAAATCAAAGGTCAGATAACAACCCAATTGATCCTGGACGATAACCTGATAGTCACCAGGAGCCAAGTTTTCAAAAACATTGGTTTCAAAGAACTGATCCAATTGCGGGGAAATAGCATACATAATGATTCCAGTTCCACCTGAAGCGGTAATTTCTAAAATACCATCTTCAGATCCTGTACAGGTCACGTCATTGACCGTAAAGGTTGCATCAAGTGTTTCAGTTGGTTCCGTAATGGCAATTGGAGCAGTGGCCGTAATACAGTCGCCACTTTCAACAGATACCACATAGGTGCCAGCCACCAGTTCCGTAAATACGCCAGGTGAATTTTGAGTAGCAGGAATTATATTGCCTGCCGTATCCTGTAATGTATATACATAATTACCCAATCCTCCTTGAGCCGTTGCCACAATACTTCCCGTGTTGTCACCAGCACAGTTAATAGTAGGATTTGTTGAATCTAAATTGATGACCAATGCTGGTAATACATCAATGGTAATTTCATTGGATACATAAGCTGTACAGCCATTAGCATCCATAACATAGTATGCATAGGTTCCTGGACTGACAGGGAATGTCGTTGAAGTCGCAAATGAACCTAAAACAGTTGTAAAATTACTGTCGCTACTGTAAGAGTAAGGTCCCGTTCCACCAGAGGCACTTAATGTCAAGGTTGCTTCATTCAAACAGGTCTGGGTTGTTGCTGTAACCAAGTCAGCTTCAACCGGAGTCGGTTGGTCAATAACAATATCCAAGGATGTGGTTTCACAATTATAGCCGTCTGTAATGATTACATTGTATGTACCCGCTCCTAAATTGGCAAACACGTTGGATGTTTGAGGTCCCGATGTACTAGGAGTTGGTAAAATAGTGTTCAAGGTATAGGAATAATTACTTCCCTGACCACCCGTCACATTAGTGATAGTTATTGAGGCATTTTGGTCACCAAAACAAGATAACATCGTTGTACTAGGTGTAAATGTCGCACTGATAGGTGTTGGCTCTACAAGGACAATAGATGTCGATGCGACACAACCAGAGGTATCCCTCACATTAATCGTATAGGTTCCGGCCGAAAGACCAGTAAAGGTGTTATTTGGTGAATAGGCCACTGTTGCAGCACCAGTGAGTTCATACTCATAATCTCCCCAACCACCAGTAGCAATGGCTGTAATGGTGCCATTGATATTATCACAGGTTACATTGGACGTTTCCGTAGCGGTTACCATTAGCGCTTCAGTAGGTGAACTGATAATCACATTCGTCGTTGTTGAACAGAAAGGACTTTGGGTCTCCGTCAATATGACCGAATAGCTTCCAGACGACATACCAGAAACGGTAATCGGGTTTGTTGACGTATTGCTATTGACAACACCAGTTACTGATGTTCCCAAGCTATCAAAAGCCTCATAGTTATAAGTTCCCGAATAGCCATTTACCAGCAATTCAAAAGAACCATCATTACCTCCAAAACAGGTTATAGCTGTTGGGGTTAATGACATCGTTGGCGGTACAACTGCAGATAACGAAACCTGAACTTCTTCCGTACAAGACGTTACCGTATCGGTAACCGTAATAGTATAAAGACCAGAAGGTACGCCAGTAAACACATTGCCTGCTAACGTGATGGAAGCTGGGTTGGGACTGATACTATAAGTAAAAGAACCAGATCCGCCAGTAGCAGTTACCGTTACCTCACCATCATCATCGTTACAGGTTGGTTGGGCAGTTACCGAAGGCGATAAATTTAATGGCGTTTCAATAGTTACAGACACTAAATTACCACATCCGTTGGCATCATTAACTTCAATGGTATGAGTACCTGAATATAAGTTTGAAATGGTAAATGGTGCCGTTTGCGTTTGGAAAGCACCACCATTAATACTAAAGCTATAGGGTGGAATTCCAGCGGTAGTCAACGTAACATCAATCTCAAAGTTGCCTTCGGTTGTGGTACATTGATCAGTTAACGAAGCTGCAATAACTGGAGTAGGATCCATTGGCAATACAACTACCGGGCTTGTTTCAACACAACCATAAGCATCCAATACATGCACGTAATAATTTCCAGCATCCATATTGAAGGTACTAGCTGATGCCCAAGAAGCATCATTGGCCGGTGGGGCTGTTGCGGTTGTTGTGATTTGGTATTGATAAGGAGCCGTTCCATCATGACCTACAGCACTGATGATACCAGAATTGGCATTACAGTTAGCATTTTGGTCTACAGAAACAGTCAAGCTTAATGGAATAGCTGATTCTGTGATGTTGAAAGGTGCGGTTACAACACCACATCCAGCATTAGGTCCTGATGTTTCAGTTATTAATACGTAATAATTTCCAAAAGGCAATGGTCCTAAATCTGTAACAGTATAGGAGCCACCAGCAGGAACTGTATTCGATCCTGTTATTCCTGTAGTTCCTAAAGTAGAAGAATCAAAAATTTCATAACTAATGTTTGTTGCAACGCCATAAGAACTATTCACGGTAAATGATACATTACCGTCTGCACTTCCAGTACAGGTAATATTATTAGAACTAACAGCACTTAAAGTTAGCGTGGAATCACTAGGAATAGGTGTTGTAGCAGGCTCATAATAGCTACAGTTAGTCGAGGCATCATAAACGATGAAGGTATACGTTACACCAGGTGTTAAACCAGTAAATGTGGCCGATTCACTTCCAGGCGCATCTTCTGGAATCCATGACCCAGGTGGGTTAGGATAGACTGAAATGGCACCTTGGTAGATACTGAAAAAGAATGGTCCAGAACTACTCAATGTGCTACCTATACTCACAACAGCTGTTCCGCCGGTAGCGCAATCAACAGTTGATGATACATTGATATCTAAATCAGAAGGGGGTGAAGCCACCAAAACATCCTGATGTAAGACAGAACAGCCATTGGCATCCACCACATTGATCTGGTACAGACCAAAATCAACCACATCAAAACTGACAGAAGTTGTTCCAGTTGAATTCAATTCAGAATTGGAATACCCGTTAGTTCCTGTCACAAAGTAATTGTAAGGAGCCGTTCCACCAGTTACGCCGTCTATAATGATAGAGCCTTGCGATATGCCACTACCAGTACAAGTTATGTCAACTGTATGATAATTCACCACAATTGGGTCTGGTTCAGCAATGGT
The DNA here is from genome assembly GCF_055227665.1 of Hanstruepera sp. CR43. Lineage (NCBI taxonomy): Bacteria > Pseudomonadati > Bacteroidota > Flavobacteriia > Flavobacteriales > Flavobacteriaceae > Hanstruepera > Hanstruepera sp. CR43. The sequence goes on from NZ_CP200078.1 coordinate 14,414, forward strand.
AATAGTATCGGTTCCCGTACAAGATTTGGCATCAGTTACTGTAATAGTATACGTACCTGCTGGTAATCCAGAAGTTTGTGTTCCATAATCGGTACCCGTCGTGTCGTTATATACGTTAATGGTAAAAGGCGGTGTGCCAACTGTTGTGTCAATGGTAATAGCAATGGCACCATTGGTATCACCGTTACATAATATCGGTTGTGTTTGGGTAACCAAACTGATAGCTGGTGGTACAATAGGATTGATGGTGTGAACCATAGACTCTGCTGTACAGCCATTGGCATCAGTTACTTCAAATTGATAGGTGCCTGGAGTTGTGGTACTGTAAGTGAAAGTAGCACCTGTTGCACCAAGATTTGTATAGGCACCTCCATTGATGGATACGGCATAGGTATAAGGAGCAGGTCCTGTGATTGTCCCTGTAATCATCGCATCAGGATCAGCCGTACAATCTAAATCTTCAGTTAGGACTGTAGCCACCGTAGGTGCTGGTAAGGGGTCAATGGTATAGGTCTCGCTATAAGTACAATCGTTTTCATCAATCACTTGGAAGGTGTAGGTTCCTGGAGCTAATCCAGTGAATGAGTTGGATACTTGATATGGTGTCGCAGCAGCAGCCGGTGCAATTATTTGGTATTGTAACACACCCACACCACCGGTTGTACCCGTGATGGTTACTGTTGTGGTGTTTGCAGGGCAGGTAAGGGGCGTATGCTCCAAAGTTAAATCGGTTGGAGGATTTAACGGATCAATGGTAATATCATTGGTAATAAACGTACAGTCGCTGGCGTCCAGAACCGTGATGGTATAGGTACCATTGGTTAAACCTGTAAATGTGTTGCTGGCCTGGAAGTTCACACCATCGATACTGTAGGTATAGGGTGGTGTTCCACCAGTGACGCCCGTTACGGTTATGGTGCCGCTTGCGTTACAGGTATAGGCCGCTGTCAATGTTGCTGTAGCATCAATTGGTTCTGGTGCTGAAATGACAACTGTTTGTGGATCGGAATTACAGATGGAACCTCCAAAGGAATACTGCACGACCACATCATAACTGCCTTCAGGTAGATTGGTAAAGGTCGATGCATTTGTGAAAGTTGTTCCACCATCAATACTGAATTGCAAACTGTTTCCGTTGGCATTGGTCACATTGAAGTTAATGGAACCATTGGAATCACCGGAACAATCCAAATCATTAACAGATACGGTATATTCTGGAGCCAGGATTGCTTCAACTTCAATAGTCGTGCTGGCACTACAGTTATTTAGGTCCACAACCGTAATATTATAGGTTCCGGCTGTTTCCACTGTAATGATTGGAGAGGTCTGAAAGTCTGTTGAACTGTTGACGAAATAGTAATATGGCGGTGTACCACCTTCTGGATAAACCGTAATCTCACCAACGGTACAGGTAAGTGGAATTGTTATCGCGGCTGTAACCGTTAATAATGGTGGTTCAATAATCTCTATATCTTCGGTATAAAAACAGCCATCATCAGTACTTACATTTACTGTATAGTTACCTGCTCCAAGAGAAGGGAATGTATAATCACTATTATTCACAGGTCCAACACTACTAACTAAAGTTCCATTTTCATAGATACTATAGTAATATTGAGGTAATGCATCATAAACAGCTATATTGATACTACCAAAACCTCCATGACATTCAGGTTGAGATACATTGGTTGTCACTGAAAAATCTCTGTCTCTAACAAATACTGCTGGTGTTTCGAAAATACAAGGATTTGTATCAATACCAACCTGCTGAATATAAATTGTGTAATAACCCGGTGTATTTACCGTAAATATATTACTTGCTTGATAATTGATGCCATCCAAACTATACTCATAACCACTGGGGACGCCTTGTACCGTAATTTGCCCAGGAGTATCGCAAATTATATCTTGAGCAATAGCAGTTGGGTTCAATAGGTTTTGATAAACATTAAAATAAAAAATGCTAAAACACCCTCCAGGATAATTAATAATCAACCTAAACTGACCTGCAGTATTTGCTGTATAATTAGGTCCTGTAGCTACTTGGTTCCAGGTGCAACTACTATTTTCATTGGCACAGTCGTCTAGACCAATAGGAGGGCAACTAGATTCATCTAATTGCTCCCAAATTATTGATGTTGCATCACTAATTCCAGTTAGGATTTCTCTTATATCATTGGCGCCACATAGGAAAATTTTTGGAAGTTCTTTACCGTCATTAGGACAAATAGAAACTTCATCAGCATAAGGAATTACTGGGTTTGTTTGTGTTGTACCATATAATGCTACATGTATTACTTCCTCTATTGAGATACATGATGCATTGGCCGTATTTGTAACATAATATGTGCCAACTTCAGTGGCTGTATATGTTTGTCCGGTACCAATAACAGGTGTTCCTGTTGGACTTGTTGACCAAGAATAGGAATCATACCCATCAGCAGCGGTTAATTCTACACTATTTCCGCAAAGTATTTCTTCTCTTTCAAAATTACAGTTAGAAATATCTACAAGAAAATTAGTAGGTTGTGGTTCTGTAAAACATTCTAATTCTACATAACTTGCTTGATCTGAAACGCTGATATCACTTATTGCACCAGTGTAAGCGCCAAAAGCTTGATTCAAAATTTCATTTGAACATGCCTGGCTTAAATCATAACAGTTTACAACGATTTGAACAGGAATTCTGATGACATATATAGGATCGCCAAATTCTACAGATTCATCAGGAATACTAAATACAATTGTTCTTGTTATTGGATCATATGAAAGCAATGATGCTCCACCAGAATTTGAATAATCAATATTCGCTGGATCAAAAATGATATTATCAGGAAGTATATCAGTTATTGTAAAGTTTGTAACATCTTCATTACCTGTGTTTTGGTAGCTTATTTCATAAAATATGTTTTGTCCTAAAACAACATCATCTCCATTTATATCATTTCCAAATTCGTCTTCAACAGTTTTTAGAAGAGAAACTTCAGGTGAAATAACATCAACTGCAAATGCACTAAAAAAGGCAAATATTGGATCAGCCTGTCCTCTTGCTACTTGAATTGTAAAAGAAGCATCAGTAGCACCATTAACAATATATTCAGGTTCCGAATTAAATATTTCAAGCATACCTGTATCATAACCAAGTGTATTGGTCCCAGAAGGGTTTCTTGGATGCGCTACACCATTGTAGTTTTCAATAACAGAACCAAAAAATTTATTAGCGGATCTAAAAGGTGTAGTTACTTCTTTACCATTGATCTCTAATTTGGTTGCACGCTTTGTTTTATCTCCGTCTAATGTGGCATAAGCAAATTGTAAATCTATATGACCTGCAGGTGGAGTCATAAACCCATCAACCGGAACTTCAACGTAATGATCATCATATATGTGACTAAATCCATCAAATGTTGTAAAGGACTTAGTGTGTAAATCTGGATCTTCATATATAACAAACAGGGTCCATCCAGCTGATAAACCAGTTGAAAAATTAGTTCCTTCACTAGAAATGATGTTCGCAGCTGTGTAAGTACCTTCAATAGTCGTAAGACTGTTTAATAAATCAGTAACTTCAGCATAACAGGCATAAGGCGTATTACCAGGCTCTCCATCTTCAGAAATTATTGGGCTGGCTATAGCATCATAAATAAGTGTACCATTTATATCAGTATAACTTGTACTTTCCGGTGTTTTGAATTTGATATTTGTAATATTGCTTCGATCGCCATCTTGCAAAACGGCTCCCCAATATAATGCCGCGTAAGCAACAGAATAACATTCTGTTGGAGTTCCATCTTCATGCGGTTGAAACACTAAATCTGCACTACTGGAGCTGAATGTAGAGGCATCACTATCAATATCAATATATTGCATTGTAACATCATCGTTATCAATGGTATTATCGTTGCATGGAAGATTATCCTGTCCCAGGATATTATTACCGACAACTAACATGCTTCCTTTCACCTCAACATTACCTCTAACAGACCATGGCTGATAAGTTTGAGACATGATTCTGTTACAAAATAATACGAAAAGTACTATAAGAATGCTTTTTATATAAGTAGGCTTTTTCATGTTATACTATTTTACTTTTCTAAGATATTGGGGATTACCTTAAAAAAATATTGTTCATATCTATTGTTCGATCTTTACAATCGACATTTTGTTATTATATGCTTTAGTTCCTTTTTGTTTCTGTGCTTGATTGGCTTGATCAATACTATCAAACTTTTCATGATAGATGTAATATTTACTCGTATTAACATCATGGAAGAAATTGATATTCCTTAGACCTGAAGCCACGGCTTTTCTTAAAAATTCATCTCTTTTTTCTGTGTCACTGTGTACAGCAAGAATCATATAGAATCCGTTATCAACATTTTGAACATTTTTCAAAATTTCGATATTACCACTTCGGGTTTCACCAAAATCAAAGTCGTCTTTTGTTAGAGGTGTGTCACTCAATGGCGTATTCTCTCGGATATATTTTAATGTTGACTTATCTTGAGCCAATCTATCTTCTTCATTTTTATAGGCAGCACGCTTAATTCGTCGTTTACGCTCATAATCTGTAGCGATCTTGATTTCAACTAGTTTGGCTTCTAAATCAGACTTTGTTTTTAGGGCAACCGCTTGTTCAGCTTTTAATTCTTTAATAGTTTTTCTATAGAACAGATTCACTTCATCCATTTCTATCGTATCAATTTGCTGGCGTTGCTCATAAAGCTCTTCCAGTTCTTTAATTTTCGCACTTCGTTCACTGATAGCCGTTTCCAAATCTGTTTTGATAGCTTCAAGCTTTCTATTTTCTTCCGAAAGACTCTTGAATGGTTTAGGCTCCATATAAATACCTTGTTCACTCAAATCGTTTTCCTCTTTTAAGTCTTTCAAGTCTTGGTTCTTACTATCTACTACATCTTGTAGTCTCGCTAATAAATCAGCTTGTGTTTTCTTTGAATCTTCTGTTGATTGTGCTAATTCGTTCATAGATATACCAAGTACATCCGTTGCATTTGGAAGGACATCTTCATTTTCTGCCAATCTAGCCTGTTCTTCAGCTTCCTGTTGCGCTTTGGCTTCAGCGGCCAATCTAGCCTGTTCTTCGGCTTCTTGTTGCGCTTTGGCTTCAGCCGCTAATCTAGCCTGTTCTTGAGCTTCCTGTTGTGCTTTGGCTTCTGCAGCTAATCTAGCCTGTTCTTGAGCTTCCTGTTGTGCTTTGGCTTCAGCAGCTAATCTAGCCTGTTCTTGAGCTTCTTGTTGAGCTTTGGCTTCAGCCGCTAATCTAGCCTGTTCTTGAGCTTCTTGTTGCGCTTTGGCTTCAGCCGCTAATCTAGCCTGTTCTTGAGCTTCTTGTTGCGCTTTGGCTTCAGCAGCTAATCTAGCCTGTTCTTGAGCTTCTTGTTGCGCTTTGGCTTCAGCCGCTAATCTAGCCTGTTCTTGAGCTTCTTGTTGTGCTTTAGCTTCAGCAGCCAATCTAGCTTGTTCTTCAGCTTCTTGTTGCGCTTTGGCTTCAGCCGCTAATCTAGCCTGTTCTTGAGCTTCTTGTTGCGCTTTGGCTTCAGCAGCTAATCTAGCCTGCTCTTGAGCTTCCTGTTGCGCTTTGGCTTCAACTGCCAGTCTTGATTGTTCTTTTGCTTGCTCTGAAGCTCTTCTATTAGCTTCGGCTTTCGTATTGGTTGGTTTAGCCGTGTTTTTCTTCTTTGTAGGAGTAATTAAAGCACTAACATCGTCCTCACGGCTGTAATCGTAGCGTTCTCTATTGTTGAACTTATAAGCCAAGGTTAGTTCATGGGCACTACCAAAATTTGATAAATCACCCATAGCTTTTTCATAATTATATTCTACAGAGATGTTTTTTGTGATATTCAATCCAACACCGCCATGAACCCCATATAGGGTATTGTAACCAGCTTGAGCCCAAATTCCCAAAGGAATTGTTAGCATGGCTGTTCCGGAGAAAACGGTATTGTCATCCTTAAATTGCGCAATAACTCTTCCAGTGAATTTACTTTCGTCGAGGAAACTGTTGCTGTACATATAACCTGTGTACATAATATGTCCTTGAATACTTTGTTCCGGATCTTCCTTAAAAAGTTCAGATGTACTAAAATTGTATAGAATGGCATTTTGTACTGAAATACCAAAATCCAAAAACGCTGTACCATAATTGATACCTGGGCTAACGCTCAATAAAAAATTGGAAGGTATATTGTTTAATGAAGGGTCAGCTTCATTGGTAACTACACGTCCATTGTTAATGCCGCTAGAGTAGGCGCCAACATTAATACCAAAGGTTAAATTGCTATCTGTGTTTAATTGTGCGTTATAGGCAAAGTTTAAAATACCACCAAAAGTCGTTAGCACACCATAGTTCTGTTGGAACAGACTAACACCAGCTCCAATATTTTCTCTAAATCTTCCGGAATAACCAGCAAAATAGGTAAGTGGCGCATCATCAAATTGCATCCATTCCCTCTTATTGGTAATGTTTATGTATTTATTTTGTTGTCTTACAAAACTAAACGTTGGATTAACAGCAAACTGATTGTAGGTTAAGGAGTTTCTTGCGGGTAGGGCAAGTGAAACCACACCATCCTCTTGTTGAGAATAGAACAACTGTGTTATACAGAAAAATAATATGGTTAACACTATGGCTTTCATGCTATTTGATGACCGTTATAGATCCTTTTTTTGTTTTGTTATCAGCTGTTGTTATGATGTAATAGAATACTTGGTTGATATTGGTTAAATTCAATTGGTCTTGAGGCCAATTGTTTAAATAGTTGTTAGTTTTTAAAACGACTTTCCCTTGGCTTGTCATTATCGTTACATCGGTGTTTGTTCCACTGACATATTGTGGTGGAATAACCCAAGTGTCATTGATATTATCGCCATTAGGGCTAATCATGTTTGGTATTTTATCAACTTCTGGGAACGGATCAACAGGTTCATTGATTGAAAAATTAAATTCCCTGGTTCCTTCACATCCAGTGTTTTCAGTTACAATCACCATATAATCACCATATTGATTGGCTTCGTAAGTATCACCAGTTGCGTTAGAGATCAAAGCACCATTTAAAAACCATTGATAATCCGGATTCGTAGCTGAAGAACTAATAATTACTGTTAAGGTTTCATCTGTTTCAATGGTATTCTCTTCCTCAACATTAATGGAAGCATCAAATAATTCGCTTAATAGATCAATAGAACCAGAAGCCGAACACGCTCCTAAATCAACCTGAACAGCATAAGATCCAGATTCATCGGTTTGATACATTTGATTTGTGGCATTTGGAATGGCATTTCCATCTTTATACCATTGATAGCTTACACCACTGATAGTACTCAAGGTTGTCATACCTTGATCTGGACAAAACGGGTTGCCAAGACTTGAGTTTATTGTAGCATTGGCTTGACCGGAAGTCACTTCGGTTATGGTCACACGGTTAGAAAATGAATTGGATGTACAAGTACCATAGTTGGTTTCCACAAAATAGGTACCTTCTTCTGTAACTTCTAATGTTTCGCCTTCGGAAACAAAAACAGAAGTAGTCTGACTTGTTTCTTTAAACCAGTTAAACGTTAATGACGGATAGTTTAAAGGAGAATCATTATCACCAGTTCCTGGGTTATCTATAGTTAACAAGTAGCTTCCACCTGAACAATAAGCACCAGTAGAAACCAAATTGTTAATAGTAAAAGGGCTATCTTGAATTTTATAATAAGCTGCAAATGCTACGGATCGAGCACTGGTAGCAGCAGGAGCTGTACTTTTTATTCTAATTTTATAACCTTCTCCAGCGGTAGTTGTTGGTATTGAAAAACTTAAGGTAGCTGGTGATGTGGTTACCGTTCCTGGATTTGAAGTCAATACAATGGTAGGGTTTGTGAAATCGCCAAATTCATCTGACATTTCAATAATGAATTGATTAGATGCCTCTAAATTTGCTTCTGGTGAAAACACAAAAGTTGTGTTATAATTGTTAAATGATGCACTCGCACAAGCTTGACTAAAACCTAAATTTGGCGTACCAATAACTATTTGTCCGTTTATCTTTATTGAAATAAAAAAGATAAACAAACAAAAAGATACGATACGATTTTTTTTAAGAGTAGTTTTAAGCATCAATATAACTTGTTTTGATTTTTATTAATTTAATTAAAGCTCAAGAGAAGTATATGTTGAATATACTCCCGCTTTAACTTTATTACTTAATCATTTGAAGCAATGATTTTGTTTATTCGAAGTCTAAAGTCCGGGCGCTTGCCATTCTTTAAATCAATAAAGGTTTCTTTATCATCACCTTTAGAGTAAACGTTTCTAAAGATGCTGTTGCCATACCAGTTTTCTAAATCATCGTTATTGGACTGTCCTTTAGTGAATATATTGCCGTTACAATTGTTGAAATACATTTCACGAAAATTTAATCGTTCTAAATTTTTACTATTAATATAAATTTTGTCGTCCAAAATCACAGCAGGATTGAATCCTGAAATAACGGTTTTATTTAAGGTAACAGAAGTTTCTGGAGCAATGTATATAGCTTCTTTAACCAATCCGATACTCATGTCATACTTTAAGTCTTCAGTCACATTAACTAATGTCATATTTTCAGCATCAACAAAAGTTCCTTTTTGTGTCAAATCTGTTTCATCTTTGTTTTCATAAGATGCTATGTACATACATTTAGAACCATCAGAACTTGATATGTATGGAGATCGAATGGCCAAGGAATTTGTTATTTTACATTGTGCACCATGATTAAATTCATAATCATTTCTGTTAGATCTGTATGATACCATTTTATCCAATTTTACATCACCACCAATCACATTAAATGAGTTTCCTTGGCAGTAACTGACCATAACATTTTCAATTGTTGTTTTGTGGCCAACACCAGCCAAGGTCAATCCATTAAAGTAACCGTATTCTTTAGTTCTTTTTCCGGCATACTCTATGCGAACATATTTTAAAATGCCTGAATTGCTTTCTGGACAATCGCCACCATAACTAATATTTTGGTATGAGGATGGTCGTAATCCGAAGTCTATTGCGGCTTCATTTCCAAACTTATTGGTAGGTGCATCCCCTAAAATGAATATACCACCCCAATCGCCTTGTTTTTTAACTCCTCGATTGGATGTGAAGATGATAGGATCAGTTTCCAATCCTTCGGCAATAATTTTTGAACCATTACTAATGGTTAAAGTACCATTGGTTTTAAAGTCACCAATGATAACAGTACCTGGTTCAATGGTTAATGTGGTACTATCTGTAACAAAAACATTGCCTAGAAGTAAATATGTATTTTTCTTAAGTAATTTAGTGTCTTCGGAAATATTGCCACTTAATATTTGTGTTGGTTCTCCATAATCAACTTTATTGGGTTGGAATTCAGTCCATGAATTTAACCAGTTGTTGTAACCAATGATTCCTTTTTCTTGCTGACCAAACACAGTATTGCAAGTCAGCACAAACAAGCATAATAATAGTGTATAGTTTTTCATAATAAGTAGGTTTTGTTCAATTGTTGGGTTTATCATAATATTAGTGCCAAACATAACAAAAAACTCCTTGAAAGACAAAAAATATCGATAAAATGCAAAAAAAGTGTATTTTAAGTAAGATTAATACTACATTTAGTTAAATGGTTTTATCTAATTCTACATTACTAATTAAAAATTTAATGAATCTTAACTAATATTTGCTGTCAGATAGTATTTGAAAAGTGTAATGTTATATGTTTTTCTGATACTCAAAATCTTGAATATTTTGAATAAAAAAATCCCTGATTAAAAAATCAGGGATATTAATTATACTAAACTAAATAGTTTTTCAAGTAATTTAATACTGATTAAACTCGTTGTAAGTATGCAAAGATTTTAAAGTTTGCTCATAATATAATATGGCTGCAATTAAATTTGACTTATCAGAATAGGGTAAAATTTTGGTTTGGAATTCTATCGTATTCTCGAAATAGTCACTAGCTGCTTTTTTGTTTTCTTCTAGTGCTTTTCTGTGATCCTTTGTGTCTGGGATACCAAGGTCAGTAATCGTGACGCCTGGTTTATTTGTAAAGGCTATATTGGGAAGAATCTTAACGATTACTTCAATTCGCTCAATATAAAGTTCTAATAGCTGACCTTTATTCATTTGGTCTAGCTCATCGCGATCGTGATATTTTTTAATTGACACGCCTTGGCTAATGATACCTTGGGACGCATCTTTGTTTTGGGAAAAAATAGTGCTAGTAGTCAGAAAAAAAATAGCACAAAAAACCAGTAGTTTAGTTTTCATATTAACATTATTTTAGTTGTTCCTATGTGGCAAATCTATACAAATTATTAAAAAAAACAACTGATTTTTTAATTTTTTACACAATAAAGTGTACAATTTTTACGACAAAATACACTTTTTATAGTAAAATTCTTACTTTTTTATTGTTTTTTAGAAATATTGCCAAACGCCTGAATTACTGTTAAAAATGAAATATATTTGTATGGAAAACAAACCACTTCATGACTAAAGACCATTATCAAAACACATATATTAATAGAGAGGTCAGTTGGCTACAATTTAATGCCAGAGTTTTGCAGGAAGCAGATGATGAAACAGTACCACTCATTGAAAGATTACGGTTTCTTGGTATTTTTTCTAACAATTTAGATGAATTTTTTAAGGTTCGTTATGCCACTGTAAAGCGGATTGTTGAAGCTGGGAAAGGTGGAAAAAGTGAGCTTGGAGGTATAAAATCGGATGAGTTATTGGATATCATTACCCAAATCGTCATCAAACAGCAGAGTGATAGTTTGGAGATATTAAGTAAAATCCACAAAAAACTCGAGCGGGAACAAATCTATATTATTGATGAGAATCAAGTTCAACCTGAACAACATGATTTTATAAAAAACTACTTTATCCAAAAAGTTAGTCCTGCTTTGGTAACCATTGTGTTGAGTGAAACGGTTGATTTACCAAATCTTAAGGACAGTGCAGCCTATTTAGCGGTTAAATTAGAATTAAAGAATCAAGAAAAACAATATGCACTAATTGAGATTTCCAAAACTATGGATCGTTTCGTGGTTTTACCAGAATCTGATGGCAAGAGTTATATCATGATGCTTGATGATTTATTGCGGTATTGCTTGCACGATATCTTTAACATTTTTGATTTTACAAGCATTACTGCTCATATGATCAAGATTACCCGTGATGGTGAGTTGGATTTGGAAAGTGATTTGAGTAAGAGTTTCATTGAAAAAATATCGGATAGTGTTAAGCATAGACAAATTGGTGAACCAGTGCGCTTTGTTTATGATAAAACCATAGATAAGGAAACCCTCTCTTTTTTGATGGGTAAAATGGGTATTGAGTCTACAGATAGTATTATTCCAGGTGGCCGTTATCATAATCGTAGAGATTATATGGATTTCCCGAGTTTGGGCAGAACGGATTTATTGTATGATAAAATTGACCCGTTACCTGTGAAGGGGTTAAGTCTTGAAAAGAGCATCTTTTCTACGATAGGTCAAAAAGATTATATGATTCACACACCCTATCACACCTTTTCTTATGTTGTTAAGTTTTTACGGGAAGCCGCATTAGATCCTAAAGTTATCTCAATTAAAATAACGATATATCGTTTGGCTCAAATATCACATGTGGCTAGTTCCCTTATTAATGCTGCCAAAAACGGTAAAAAAGTCACGGTTTCTATTGAAATTCAGGCGCGATTCGATGAACAAGCCAATATTGATTATGCAGAGCAAATGCAGCAAGAAGGTGTGAAGTTGTTTTTTGGAGTGCAAGGCCTTAAGGTTCACAGTAAAATGTGTGTAATCGAAAGAGAAGAAGATGAAAAAATCAGACGTTATGGATTTATAAGCACGGGTAATTTTAATGAATCGACTGCTAAAGTTTACACGGACTATACGCTATTTACAGCCGATCAAAAAATACTCAAAGACATCAATAAAGTATTCAACTTTTTTGAAACCAATTATCGAATTTTTAGGTATAAACACATAATTACATCGCCACATTATACCGAAAAGGCATTATTTAAATTAATAGATGCTGAAATTATTAAGGTGAAGCTGGGAAAACCAGCAGGTATTCGTCTTAAAATGAATAGCCTTTCCAGTTACAAAATGGTTGATAAGCTATATGAAGCCAGTAGGGCTGGAGTAAAAATTAAAATGGTTGTTCGAGGGATATGTTGTTTAATTCCTGGCGTACCAGGAATGAGCGAAAATATTGAAGCTATTAGTATTGTAGACAAGTTTTTAGAACATTCCCGCCTGTATATTTTTGGAGAGGACAGCGACTCCAAAGTATATATATCATCAGCAGATTGGATGACTCGAAATATTGAAAATAGGGTAGAGGTTAGTTGTCCAATTTATGATGGGGAAATCAAACAAGAATTGATAGATAATTTTAATATTTGTTGGAGCGCTAACGTTAAAGCACGAATATTAAACGATACCCAAAATAATGAGTATAAAAAACGAAGAAAGCCAATTGTTCGTGCGCAGTTTGCTACTTATGAATATTATCTAAAAAAATTAAAGGAATAAATGCTCGTAATCAAGAAATATGCAGCAATAGATATTGGTTCCAATGCCATTAGATTATTGATTGCTAATATTATTGAAGAAAAAGGAAAACCCGTAAAGTTCAAGAAAAGTTCTTTGGTTCGGGTTCCTATTCGTTTGGGAGCTGATGTCTTTTTAAAGGGAAAAATATCGTCTGCTAACAAAGAGCGCATGTTGGATGCCATGGAGGCATTTAAATTGTTGATGAAATCCCATAAGGTTGAAAAATATAAAGCTTGTGCCACTTCTGCTATGCGTGAAGCATCCAATGGAGAAAAATTTGCGGAAGAAGTTCTCAATAAGACCAATATCAGGATAGATATTATTGGAGGTGAAGAGGAAGCCGCAATCATAGCAGCAACTGATCTTCATTCATACATTGATGAGAACAAAACCTATCTTTATGTAGATGTTGGTGGAGGAAGTACCGAGTTTACAGTTATTCATAATGCTAGATCGGTTGTATCTCGATCGTTTAAAATAGGTACTGTTCGTTTGCTGAATGATATTGTTAAAAAGGAAACTTGGAACGAACTGGAAGAATGGATAAAGGACAACACCTTTGAATATGATAAAATAGATGTTATTGGATCGGGTGGTAACATCAATAAAATATTTAAGATTTCTGGTAAGGCATTAGGTAAACCATTGACTTATTTCTATTTGACATCCTATTACAATATGCTGCAATCCTATTCCTATGAAGAGCGTATTACCGAATTGGATTTAAATCAAGATAGGGCCGATGTTATTATTCCAGCTACAAGAATTTACTTGTCTGCTATGAAGTGGAGTGGTGCCAAGGATATTTATGTTCCCAAAATTGGATTAGCCGATGGTATTATTAAAAGTATCTATTATGATACGGTTTCTAGTAATACACAGTAAAAATTTGACAGTTTGTCTTTTTAATATATAATATTTCACAAATTCAGTTATATTAGCCACAACTTAAATCAGTATAAACATACCTATTAAAATAAGTAATTATGAAAAAAAGAATACTTTTAATGGCCTTTGTGATGGTTACCGCAATTTCCTTTGCCCAGAATGCAAAGTATGGTATGCGTGTAGGCTATAATATTTCAAATTTAGATTTTGAACCAGATGCAACTTTTGATAATCAGCATAGAAATGGTTTTGCCATTGGTTTTTTTGGTGAATACGATCTATCAGCGTCTATTGCTTTAGCTCCAGAACTACAGTTTTCTGCTGAAGGTGCTAAAGATAGATCTTTGCGAGTTGATTACATTCAAGCACCTATCCTGTTTAAATTTAGATTGGGTAGTAAAATTTCTTTAGGTGCCGGACCATTGGTTGGTGTTAAAGTGCATGAGTTTGAAGATGGCTACAGAAACTTTGGTTTTTCAGGGGTTGGCGCATTTGAATTCATGGTTACTGATGAAATTTTTATAGATGCTAGATACCATTATGGTGTAACAAATATATTAGATGACAATCCTGCAGGATTGGAAGCCAAAAACACGAATATTCAAATAGGTATTGGTGTGAAAATCTAACTAATTAACTATTGTATAAAAGCTCCTATAATCTTTATTGATTATAGGAGTTTTTTATTTAACCATGTATAGTTTCTTTTTTACCCAAATCCTTCATGATTTCAGATTCGTATTCTAGAAGTTCCTGCCATTTTTGATCAACTTCCTTTCGATTGCCATATTGTCTGGCAAAACCTAAAAACATGGTATAGTGATTGGCTTCACTAACCATTAGTTTGCGATAAAATTCAGCCAATTCCTGATCTTCTAATTCTTCTGAAAGCAATCTAAAACGCTCGCAGCTTCTGGCTTCGATTAAAGCAGCATACAATAGTCTGTGAACCAATTGCGTCGTTCTGCTGCCACCTTTTGGAAAAAATTTGAGGAGCGCAATAACATAATCATCTTTTCTATCGCGACCCAATACCCAACCACGTTCAAGGATTTTGTCGTGTACCATTTTAAAATGACTGATTTCTTCCTTGACTAAAGCAGTCATTTCTTTCACCAAATCCGTGTATTCTGGAAACGACACAATTAATGAAATAGCTGTACTGGTTGCTTTTTGCTCACAATAAGCATGATCGGTAAGGATCTCTTCAATATTTTTTTCTACAATGTTAACCCAACGTGGGTCAGTGGGAAGTTTTAAACCAAGCATAATTAATGATAGAAATTGTTATTGTTTTCAACTAAATTAAATGTTGAAAATCCATTACTATTAATCGTTAATTCATAAAATAAACATTCGCTAGTATCGATTGTACAGAACGGAATGGTTATAGAAATACTATTATTTTCAATAGATTTATATTGATTAATAAATACCGAATTTAATTGATAATCTTTGAGTTCTTCAAATTTTAAATTATAACTCTTGAAAATAGATGTTTTATCAAATGTTTTATTAAATATCTCTTTAGAATTTTTATAAATTATAATTTTTGTTTTTCTCTCGCGATAGTATTCTTTGAAATGAATTGTATCCTTTTTACTTTCCTTTAATATACTATTTTTCATATCAGTAAAATATGAAATCTTGATTCTAAATCCATTACTTAAAGTTGTATCAATGAATGTTTCAGTATATTTTTCAGGAATATATTTAATATTTTCGGAAAACGAATCCAATAATTTATTTTCCTGAAGAATTTCCTGTGGTGATTGATGCATACGTTCCTGGCCATCAGTACAAGCCCAAAACACCATTAAGAAGATAAAAGCAATAATGTACAACAGGTTTTTCATGAAATTAAATATCTAGTCCAAATGTCTTTTTCAAAACCGCTATGGCTGGATTTTTTTCTTTTAACTTTTCAAATTTCTCTTGAGCTGTGTACGCATACTGCTTTTCCATAACCTCGTTGACGGTAATAGAAAGACTGATGTCAAAGTTGTTGAGCTCTTTCCTGATAAATGCTAAAATATCATATTGTTGTCTTTCAACTTCTACTTTGTTGGTAGCGTTGGGAAATTCCAAGTTAATAACGGTGTCAGTTACTTTTGGAGTATCAATTGATAGAATGGAAGCCAAGTTAAACTGTCCTTTGTTTTCTATAATGGCAACATATTCTTTCCAAACTTTAATGAGTGCTTCTTCAGTAAAAGGATCTTTAGGAAGTTCTTCTTCATCCAAAACGACTTCCATTTGTTTAATTTGGTGTTCCTTCTTGGCTCTAATACTGCTTAAGGAAAGACCAGAAGTTGTTTTCTTTTTAACATCTAATGAAATTTTTGGGCGTTTCTCTAAAACGGCCGTTTCATTGCTGGAAGCGATTTCCAATTTTTCCTCTTCATTTTCGTAAGTAATATCGTCAGAAGACGTTTCTTTTTCTGGGGAGTTGTGATGTTCAATTTTTTCTTCTGGTATGGATACGGTTATAGGTTTAACGCCTATCTTTTTGAAATAGCTAGCAGGAATTATGAAGTTTTTGCTATTTTTTTTTTCTCCATCAAAATTGATAGAGGCTAACTGCATCAAGCAAAGTTCAACCAATAATCTTTGATTTTTACTATTCTTGTATTTTAAATCGCAGTCATTAGCCAGTTCAATGCCTTTTAAAAGGAAGGCTTGAGAAGCCAGTTTGCTTTGCACCAAATATTTTTCTTTTGTTTCATCACCAACTTCCAATAATTCTATCGTTTCATTATTTTGGCAGACCAACAAATCTCTAAAATGAGATGCCAAGCCAGCAATGTAATGATGGCCATCGAAGCCTTTTGCAAGAATACTATTAAATTGAATCAATAGCTCTGGAATCTTGTTTCCAAGAATTAAATCGGTACTCTTGAAATAGGTTTCATAATCCAGTACATTCAAATTTTCAGTAACGGCCTGACGCGTTAAGTTTTTACCTGAAAAACTAACAACCCTATCAAAAATGGAAAGCGCGTCACGCATGGCACCATCAGCTTTTTGAGCTATAATGTGTAGTGCATCGTCTTCAGCTTGAATGCCTTGTTCTTCAGCAATATATTTTAGGTATTCCTTGGCATCTTTAACCGTAATCCGTTTAAAATCGAATATTTGACAACGTGATAAAATAGTTGGTATTATTTTATGCTTTTCAGTAGTAGCCAAAATAAAAATACAATGTTTAGGAGGCTCCTCCAAGGTTTTTAAAAAGGCATTGAATGCAGCTTGAGACAGCATATGGACCTCATCTATAATATAGACTTTGTATTTTCCTATTTGAGGCGGAATTCTAACCTGATCAGTTAAATTCCTAATATCATCAACAGAATTATTGGATGCCGCATCGAGCTCAAAAATATTAAATGCAAAATCTTCATCACCAGTTTCATTACCTTCACTATTAATCATTTTTGCCAAAATTCGTGCACAGGTTGTTTTACCCACACCACGTGGTCCTGTAAATAACAATGCTTGGGCTAAATGATTGTTTTCAATGGCATTTAATAGGGTATTCGTAATAGCCTGCTGACCAACAACATCCTTGAATGTTTGTGGTCTGTATTTTCTTGCTGATACTACAAAATGTTCCATTAAAATTTGTTAGAATAACAAAAATATAAAATACAATCAGAATTAAGAATTCAGAAGTCTTAATTTGAAAGTAGTTATTAACAATTATTGAATTACTTTTGTGGTGAGTAAATCGCCTTATCGCTGTTACGTTTTGGCGTAATGGAGGAAAGTCCGAACACCGTAGTGCAGTCATAGTGGTTAACGACCATCAACCGTGAGGTTAGGAAAAGTGCAACAGAAAGCAAGTACAGGTTAAGCTGTAGTGAAATCAGGTAAACTCTATGAGGTGCAATGTCATGTATACCAACGCTTGAGTGCGGCACGTGCGATTGTTGGAGGGTAGGCAGCTAGAGTGTATTGGTAACAATGCATCCAGATAAATGATAAGGATTTTCTTTTTTAAATTGTTCTAATTTTTTTAGAATTCTTTTCTAAAAAGAAAAGTACAGAATTCGGCTTATAGATTTGCTACTAAATAAACGCGAGCGGTATTAACCGCTCGCGTTACTTAATTATTGAGGATATCATTAGTCAAAGGCATGATATTCAAATTTTTGGCCACCAACAGAGGCTTCTGCCATAAGACCACCTTTGGTATGGGTAAATACTGCTACACCGTCAGTGTATTTTGCATCTAATGATACACCTGATTTAACAGCAGTCGCAGAGATACCAGCATCAAACTGATAATTACCTTCTTTAAATTTATCAATATCACTTTTCTTTTCAAAGAATATAATTTCTATTAATGCTTGGCCACCTGCTTGAAGACCTACATTGACTTCTTTTAGACTTGCCATTCCAGTTTGCTTTCCATATTCATACACAACGCCATTTCCAGAAGCACCACCGAGTATGAACCCGCCTTTGCCTACATTAGGAAATATGACACAACCTGCAGATTTATCAAAGTAACTCCTTAAACTAGGGTTTACTTCAAGTAGTGTTTTTACAGCTTTATCAGCATCGTCAATAATCTTTTGATCTTTTTCTGACTGTCCATATGTTGTAATTGCTAAAAGACCTAATGCAAAAACAAGCATAATTTTTTTTAAATGAAACATATATGAAGGATTTATGGATTAATATCCATTAAAGTTACTAAAAATAAAATTTGTTTTTGGCTTAAAAAATCCAAAGTCTATATAACCATGTTACTCAAACTAGAGGAACCTCTAAAATAAATAAAATTATTATTTTGGAGGTGCAATTCCTAACTGATTGTATAATGTTAAGTTGTCATAATAAGCGTCTTCACTAATAAACTGCCCATCATTGTTTAGTGTCCAAACACTAAAACCATGGGATTTCATTTTTTTACCAGTGGGAGCATTACCCATAAATTCACCTTTATGAGTGCCAGTTACCGTCCAATTGATGAAGATTTTATTTCCACTTACGGCGGAATCATCAACTTCCACTGTAAAATCAGGAAAAGCAGTCACAAAAGTTTTCATGAACCCTTCATACTCATTAATGTTGTTCACTTCAACAGTACCATTAGATGAGCGTTTTAAATTCTCAACCGATAAAGATTTAAGATTACTAATATCATGAGCATTCCAGCCTTCTACTACTTTGTTTATTTTGTGAGTATGCTCACCGCCTGCTCCTTGAAGGGCTAAAACAATTTCTGTAGGATCCCACATGCCAACCTCTCTAACAATTTTGCCATTTAAAAAACGATAAGTGAGGTGAATAGGTATTATGACTTCTTTATCGTTTACTTTTAAGGTTCCTTTCCAATCTAACCAGCAATTAACCCATACTTCACCATCATCTGTTTTGACCATTTCATACTCTTGGTCCTTGTCCATGAATCCTCTTTGGGAGTAATTAGCATCATTGGCTTCATGATAGACGATAACATCTTTTGGAGATAAACCATCACCATTTGAATTGTAGAATGTTTTTGATGTATCAGCATACAATGTTAAGTCATATGTCTTATTGTTATAATTCTTGATAAGCTCTTTTACTCTGTCAATTTCTGGTGATTGCTGCGTATAACGGTCATTATTATTTTGACAGGATGAAAAAAATAGTATAAAACAGCAAATTATAAAAGCATTTTTCATGGAAATTAGTTTTTAGGTTGATAACTCAAATCTGGTCTTAAACGACCTTCAACTTTATCATATCTGGTAGTTAATTGAATAACCTTGAAAAAAGTGGCTTGATCTTCGTCAGTAAATGCTTCATCATTGATCTTACCATTTTGAGCAATTTCTAAACCATCTTTTCCAGAAATAGATACCATGTAATAGCTTTCTGGACTTCCGAAGCCACTATGATATACACTATAACCATTGGCTATATTTCGCTTTTTAAACATATCATGAATTTCAGTCATGCCTTCTTTCATAGCTTCAGCATTTTTAGGAGCATAATATAAAAAATGATATTCACGATGGTTTTTTCCTGCCATTGATCCTTCAGATTCTGGATGATAAGACATTTTTGGTAAATAATGAACAATGGTATTTCCATGAGAATCATAGCATTCGTTCATTTTATCAAACATGGCATCAGCAGCTTCTTCTCCCATTTTTTCATAGAGACCAGCCATGATGTTTTTATCTAAATCGGCCATATTTTCTATAGCAGACACATAAACATAACGACCATCTTCAATGCTTAACGCTGTCCAACTGACATCAGGAATATTGTATTTTTCAAAATTACTTTTAAGTTCTTTGGCAGCTTCCTCATATTGCATCATTTTATCAAACTTAACATTATCTGTATGCACAGTAAACATGGTTGGTTGTTTGTCTTGTGCTGATAAACTGAATACTACAAACAAGGCAATGAGTTGGGCAAAAATCCCTCTTTTAAAATTTTTCATAATTATTGGTTTTGGTTAGTAAAAAATGTTGATTAATAGTCATAAACTACCATAACCAAAACAAGTATGTTCTGTGGAAAAGGGGAAAAATTAATAGGTGCTATAATTTTTCTTTTTCAAAGGGAAATCTAAAGTACTGAAAAAAAACGAATTAGAGAAAATATCTTTCGGAAATTAATCAGTTTCGAAGAAACTGAACATATTGCCACCATAGCTTTTTGAATAGCTAAAGTTTGCTAACTGACTTAAATCGGTATGTTTTGAATGTTCTACAATTAACAAGCCATTCAGGTCTAATAATTCATTCTTAAAGACCAGTTCAGGTATTTTTGAGAAGTCTTCCAAAGAAAAATCATAAGGTGGATCAGCAAAAATAATATCAAAATTGCTTTTCGAAGATTCTAGGAATTTAAAGACATCACTTTTTATGGTATCTATAGGCATTTCAAACGCTTCTGCCGTTTCATTTATAAACTTAATACAACCATAGTTCTCATCAACAGAAATAATACTATGAGTGCCTCTTGAAGCAAATTCATAGCTTATATTACCAGTTCCAGCAAAAAGATCCAACACCGAAATTTCATCAAAGTAAAACCTATTGTTTAAAATATTGAACAAGGCTTCCTTTGCCATATCAGTCGTGGGACGAACGGGTAATTTTTTTGGCGCATTAATACGCCTGCCTTTAAATGTTCCTGAAATAATGCGCATTAAAAACTATGAATAATGGGGAAGTTAGAGTGATTGGTTATAGTAGGAGTTTTGAATTTGTAATCATCAAAACGGGTTCCGAAACTCACATGCCTGACATACTTGTATATAATATTGTAAATGTCATCATTCATGGTAATATTACCTAAAAGAATAATGTCAATTGTTTCAGGGCTTAAGTCTAATTGTTCTATTGTGAACAGCACATAATAAATAAAATCCTCTTTGGAATTATATTCAAATGTATTGTATAATACTAATTTTCCTTTAGACACTATAACAACATTAAAATGCGATTGTTCAACATGAACATACATTTTACTGTTGTGGGCATATTGTTCGGCTTCTAATATTTTTTCCAGAAGTATGGTTGAAATATGTTTATAGGAAAAAGTGCCAAATTTTTCATAGATGAAGTTATTAATGTTTACATAAGGCACATAGACATTGACGCTGTTGTTAACATGGATTTCATCAAAAGCGATAAAATCAGATTTTAAAATTTTGGAATTAAATTTTAAATAATCGGCTAAATGTGCTTCATCAAATAATTCTTTAGGGACTATAGTCGAAAGATCATTATCATGAACCACTAGAATATTTCCAAACGCTTGATTTAATTGCTCTTCAGACTCAAACTCTTTCACCAATAAATCCAATATTTTGAATGGAGTTGTTTTTTTGGTAGTTGGAACTCGTTTTAAAAAAGTAATGGTATTGCTATGTTTGTTTAAAACACAAAAAGAAAGTCCATTCAAACTGATTTGAATGGACAACTCTAAATTTTCGTTATTTTTTAATGTATTATTCGCTATCGCCATAGGTTTTTGGCCAGTTACCAGAGGTGCTAACTTCATTCATTGCTCCAACACGCAGCGCATCTCCATTTACAGCATCAACAGAAATTACTTCATTTTCCTGCAAAATAAGATCTCTATCTTGGTCGAATAAAATATCTGCTTTTTTAACATAAGCTTCAAATACTGGAATTTTAACTTCGTCTTCTTCCAAAAAGCCAGCATTCATTGTAAACTTCGTACCTTCCTTGGCAGTTGGTACATTCATCATTGTTTTATATCTGGTTGATGTTTTAAACAACGAATCTTTAACAGATTCAAAGCGTAAAGTATCTATAATAATACTATCCTTAAGAGTTTCAACACCACCATAACGTTTGGTCAATTCTTTGTCAACTACGGTAGTATCTCTACGTTGCGTAATGGTATATTGAGCAGTGTCAATAAATCTCACTAAATTGTCAAAATTGGAAGCAAACGTTCCAGTCACTTCTCTATGAGCCAATTGTGAATCTCTAATGTCAATTAAATTCTCAATAACTTTAGCGTAACGGGCATTTTTTACTTTGTTAAATTGAATAGGCTTGTAAATAGACATAAACGTTTGGTAGCCTAAAAAGAATATAAGTACCCAAAGTAAAATAGTTAAAATAGGCTTGAATTTTGATGGGATAAATTTATCCACTAACCATACCAAACCAATTGTAAGAAGTATAACAGCTACAACTATAAGGATTATTTTGAACATAGTGTTTAATTAATTTAATTAAGGATATACGCAAATCTACAATTTTTTTTTAATCGTAAAAGCCAATGCGACTAAAAATCATTCTTATCTTTGATGAAATTAAAAAATTGAATCTGCTTTAATGAATTCCAAAGAATTTTATTCACTTGTCAAACAGCAATTTCCATTCAAACCTACATTAAAGCAAGACATCGTTTTACTACAATTATCAGAATTTATTTTTAATAAAAACAATCGTGAACTGTATCTTTTAAAAGGTTATGCAGGAACTGGAAAAACGACTATAATTGGTACAATAGTGACCAACTTATGGAAAGCCAAAAAAAGTGCTGTTTTAATGGCGCCCACAGGAAGAGCGGCAAAAGTAATTTCAAATTATTCTGGTAAGGAAGCGTTTACCATTCACAAAAAAATTTATTTCCCAAAGAAAGAGAAAAGTGGTGGTGTGAAGTTTGTCCTGCAACCAAATAAGCATAAGGACACGTTGTTTATAGTTGATGAATCTTCCATGATTCCAGATACGCCTGGTGAGTCTAAATTATTTGAAAACGGTTCATTGTTGGATGATTTAATGCAGTATGTTTATTCAGGTCATAATTGCAAGTTATTATTGATTGGTGATACTGCTCAATTACCTCCAGTAAAATTGGATTTGAGTCCAGCTTTGGATGATAATACGTTGTCAATGCACTACAACAAAGATGTTACCAAAATGGAATTGGATGAAGTAGTCAGGCAAGAACAGGATTCAGGTATATTGTTAAATGCTACCAATATCCGAGAGGTTTTAACGGGAAGCGTATTTGATAATTTCCAGTTTCAACTGGATAGTTTTAAGGATATAGTCAGATTGATTGATGGCCATGAAATCATGGATGCCATTAACGGTGCTTACAGCGATTTGGGTAATGAGGAAACTGCTATAATTGTTCGAAGTAATAAGCGTGCCAATTTATACAACCAGCAGATAAGAAGTCGCATTTTATTTAACGAAAATGAGTTGTCTCCAGGGGATTATCTTATGGTTGTCAAGAACAATTATTTTTGGATAAAACCTACTACTGAAGCGGGATTTATTGCCAATGGCGATATTATTGAGGTTTTGGAAATATTCAATATTCTGGAATTATATGGTTTTCGATTTGCTGAAGTCAAAGTCAGAATGGTCGATTACCCAAGAATGCGTCCTTTCGAAACCGTTTTACTATTGGATACTATTTCTGCCGAAACACCATCGCTTTCTTATGATGAATCCAACAGGCTGTATCAGGAAGTTATGAAAGACTATGAGCATGAAAGTAGCAATTACAAAAAGTTTCTTGGGGTAAAGAACAATAATTATTTTAATGCCTTACAGGTAAAATTTTCATATGCCATAACTTGTCATAAATCTCAAGGAGGGCAGTGGCATACTGTCTTTGTTGAGCAGCCTTATTTACCAGAAGGCATAAATAGAGACTACTTGCGTTGGTTGTACACAGCGGTTACCAGAGCCAAGGAAAAATTGTACCTTATAGGTTTTAAAGACGACTTTTTTCTGAATTAAAATGACTGAAACATTATTAAGTATTTGTTTAGGTATTGGATTGGCTGCTTCAGTCGGTTTTAGAGTATTTGTCCCGTTATTTGTTTTAAGCCTATCATCATATTTTGGTGTTTGGGAGCTCAATGAATCTTGGATATGGTTGAGCAGCACAGCAGCTCTAATAACATTTGGTGTGGCAACACTTGTCGAAATATTCGCTTATTATATTCCTTATGTAGATAATTTATTGGACAGCATAACCGTTCCGCTAGCTACCATAGCTGGTACAGCTGTTATGGCATCTACAATGGTAGATTTAAGTCCTGTGGCAACATGGTCTTTGGCTATTATTGCTGGTGGTGGAACCGCTGCAGTTGTTGCTGGTACATCCAGTGTTTCTAGATTGGCTTCAACTACAACAACAGCTGGATTGGCAAATCCGATTGTATCTACTATTGAAACGGTTACATCCTTCGTGTTATCTGTCATTTCAGTGTTCATTCCTATACTGGCACTTGTATTGGTTTTGCTAATTTTATGGGTTGTTTTCAGGCTTTATAGAAAGATGAAATCTCGTAAGTGATTTAATTTTAATTATGTTATTTTTGAAGAAGAATTGAACGTATTCCAATGAAGATAATTTCTATGATTCCGGCACGATATAGTGCCTCACGATTTCCAGGTAAACTAATGCAGGATTTAGAAGGAAAGACCGTTATATTACGCACCTATGAAGCAACCGTAAAAACAGGTTTGTTTGATGATGTATATGTAGTAACCGATAGTGATGTTATTTTTAAGGAGATTACTGATAATGGTGGAAAGGCTATTATGAGCCTCAAAGAGCATGAATGTGGTAGTGATCGAATAGCTGAAGCGGTTGAGTTCATGGACGATGTAGATATTGTA
Organism: Hanstruepera sp. CR43; assembly: GCF_055227665.1. NCBI lineage: Bacteria > Pseudomonadati > Bacteroidota > Flavobacteriia > Flavobacteriales > Flavobacteriaceae > Hanstruepera > Hanstruepera sp. CR43. The sequence goes on from NZ_CP200078.1 coordinate 39,040, forward strand.
GTTAATGTGCAAGGCGATGAGCCTTTCACGGAGGAAACTTCCTTAAAAAAACTAATTGAGGTTTTTAGAAACGACCCAAATAAAGAAATAGATTTAGCGTCATTGATGGTCCATATTTCAGATTGGGATGAAATTAGTAATCCCAATACTGTAAAGGTCATTACTGATAGAAACAATTTTGCACTGTATTTTTCACGAAGTCCAATTCCATTTCCAAGGGATAAATCTGTTCCCGTAAAATATTTTAAACATAAAGGGGTTTACGCTTTTAGAAGGGAGGCCTTACTAGATTTTTACAGGTTGCCAATGTTGGAGTTAGAGGCTTCGGAAAAGATAGAATGTATTCGGTATTTGGAATACAGTAAAAAGATTAAAATGGTAGAAACCCATGTTCAAGGTGTTGAGATAGATACTCCTGAAGATTTAGAACGTGCCAAAAAGTTATGGAAATAGACTATAGTCATATTAAGGTCATTGGATTTGATGCAGATGATACTCTTTGGGTTAATGAAACGTATTTCAGGGATGCTGAAGTGGCATTCGGAAAGTTGCTATCTAAATATGAAACCCTTAATAAAATAGATCAGGAGCTATTCAAAATGGAAATGAAAAATTTACCATTATATGGCTATGGAGTTAAAGGCTTTGTTTTATCCATGATTGAAATGGCATTGGAACTATCTAATAATAATGTGTCAAACCATGTTATTAATGATATTTTGGCAATAGGGAAGGACATGATTAATAAGCCTGTAGAATTACTGGAAGGTGTTGAAGAGGTTTTGAAAAAATTATCTCAAAATTACCGCTTGATTCTGGCTACTAAAGGTGACTTATTGGACCAAGAACGCAAATTGGAAAAGTCGGGTTTGTTGGATTACTTTCATCATATTGAAGTGTTGAGTGATAAAAAGGAAGGTAATTATTCCAAGCTGTTAAATCATTTGGATATCAAGCCATCAGAATTTTTAATGGTGGGCAATTCCTTAAAGTCAGATGTTTTACCATTAATAAACATTAAAGCCCATGCTATTCATGTACCGTTTCATACCACTTGGTTGCATGAGGAAGTGCATGAAGATGAAACAAATGGTGTGGAATATAAAACCGTGGGTAGTTTATTGGATATATTACCACTATTAAATTAAAAAAATAATATTTTTGTTACAGAACCAATTACATGAGTTATAAAAATTATCCAATGGTGTCCAGAGTCGTATTTGGACGCGGCAGTTTTAATCAATTAGACGAAATTATTTCACCTAAAAGGTTAAATGTAAATGCACCTTTTATTTTTTTGGTGGATGACGTTTTTAAAGGTAACTCATGGTTGACATCAAGGATTCCATTGGCTTACGGAGATAAAGTACTCTATATTTCCGCCAATGAAGAACCAAAAACGTCTCAAGTTGATGCGCTCGTGGAAGAAATTATTCTGACTACCAAAGAGCGCCCTTCAGGTATTATTGGTATTGGAGGTGGAACGATTATGGATTTGGCAAAGGCCGTGTCTATCATGCTTACGAATGATGGTGAATCCAAAGATTATCAGGGATGGGATTTGGTTAAAAACCCAGCTATATATCATGTGGGTATTCCAACTATTTCTGGTACTGGTGCTGAAGTTTCCAGAACAACCGTCTTAACGGGACCTGATAAAAAGTTGGGTATAAACTCGGATCACACACCTTTTGATCAGGTAATTTTAGATCCTGAACTGACTAAAGATGTTCCAAAAGAACAATGGTTTTATACTGGAATGGACTGTTATATTCATTGTATAGAATCACTAAATGGGACTTTTTTAAATGCTTTTAGTCAAAGTTATGGAGAGAAAGCCTTTCAGCTCTGTAAAGAATTGTTTTTAGACAACAATTTAACTGCTGAAGAAGCACAAGATAAACTTATGATGGCTTCTTGGCATGGCGGTATGAGTATTGCTTATTCTCAAGTTGGAGTAGCCCATGCTATGAGCTACGGGTTGAGCTATGTTTTAGGTACCAAGCATGGCATTGGAAATTGTATTGTATTTGATCATTTAGAAGAGTTTTATCCAGAAGGGGTAAGGCTTTTTAAGCAAATGAAATCGAAACATAACATTGAATTACCGCAGAATTTATGTGCTGATTTATCTGATGAAGAGTTTGATACCATGATACAGGTCGCACTAAATTTAGAACCTCTTTGGGAAAATGCCATTGGCAAGAACTGGAAAAAAGTGATTACTCCAGAAAAGTTAAAAGAGCTTTATCAAAACATGTAATATGCGCTGGCTGGCCAAATTCATCTATTTTAAAATTCTGGGTTGGAAAGTAGTAGGGAATGTCAATATGTCAAAAGAAACAGTAAAAAAAGCTGTTTTAATAGCTGTTCCCCATACTAGTTGGCATGACTTTTACATCGGCTTATTACTGCGTCAGGTTATTGGTGTAAAATCTAATTTTATTGGCAAAAAAGAATTGTTTGTAGGGCCTTTTGGCTGGTATTTGAAAGCTATTGGTGGTGCGCCAATTGATAGAAGTTCCAATCACAACAAAGTAGAGGCCATTGCCAAGCTTTTTGATGAGCATGATGAGTTTAGATTGGCTTTGGCGCCTGAAGGTACACGTAAAAAAGTGGACAAATGGCGAACAGGATTTTACTTTATAGCCAAAGCAGCCAAAGTGCCTATTATTATGTTTACACTGGATTTTGAGAATAAACAAAACAGGATATCACAACCATTTTATCCGACTGATGATATGGAAGCCGATTTTGATTTTATGAAGCAATTTTTTAAGGATGTAAAAGGGAGAATTCCAGAATACTCCTAATGTCTTGGCATAGATTTTGAATGATATAATACAAATGATGAATGAAACATACAGTAAACATTAGTCCCTAAAAAGAAACATTTATCATGAATAAAAAAGCTACTTATTTTAAGTAGCTTTTTGTTTTTTATTCAGAAACTTTGAATTCTTTCATTTCCTGTAGTGGTTCTAATACATTATAATCGGACCAAACTGTTGGGTCATATTCTTTGAGTATTAAGTAATCAATTTTTTTGGATTCTGCTGCAGCATTGTAATCGGCTGTTGTAATGTCATTAACTTCAAGCATGAGTATTTCTGACCGTTCTTTAAAGGTGCCTTCAATTTTAAAATTAAAAGCCACTTTATTTCCACTGTCAGCGTTGTCGATGAATTTAATAGGTCTGTTCACATAAAAATAACGATCAACTTGCTCGCTGATATAATATGGATAATAGAAATCGTTGTTTCCTTTTTTATAGGCTACTGAACCAACCCGATTGCGTTCAACATATTTAATACCCAAGAGTAATCTTAAATTGAATTTGTCGCCTATTCGGTCTTCATAGAATTTATAATCGGCCCTGACAACAGCAAAGGTTTCATGAGAAATATACATAGTACCTGTATATTTAGCAGAACTGCGCTTGGGTCTGAAATGGACAATGTAAACAATTTCATCATTCAGTAATGTCAGGTCGTCTAATTCATATTTGTATTTACGGGTTTCGGTAACAAAATCCAAAGCAGGTTCTTCGGATGCAAAACTGTTATTTTTCAAAATCCCGAATGTAGCATTCCTGACATTTTTTACAGTATTAATGCTATCACCCATTTTATCTTCTCGATTATCTAAAGAGACCGAATCCGAAATCTTAAACAAACCAGATTTAACTGTATATACTTTATTCTTATCCAAATGCTTTAAAACAATATCGTTGCCTTTTTCAGCAATTTTTTCTAATGATTGATCATTTTTCTCATCTAAAAGCCTGACAGCTTTTTCGATATTAAGTTTTGCTTTTTCATCATTTAAAACATAAAGTGTCGATACGACATCAGAATACTGTTTGGATTTATTGTTGATTAGAGATGTTTCCAATGCGTCAAAATCCTTATTAAAATCTTCCAGCTGCTTCTTTTTAAAGTTGGATGATTTTTCAATTTCAAAATCTGCTGTTTTTCCAAGGATGTATTCAGTACGTCTACCAAAAAACTTAAACGCCTGGGAGTCTATTTTGTAATTTTTTTTAAGGTTGGCATTCACGTAATACATGATGGAATCAATACCCAGCTCTCGATCCGTAATGTAAACCTCCGAAAGTTCGTTGACCATTTCAGTCATGATATAGTCTTTTGAAGAAAATTCTTGTAATTGCATACCCAATTTTTCGTAACCAAGGCAAGAAATAGTAACCGAGTCTGTTGATTTGAATCCTGAAGTAGCAATCGAAAAATTACCTTCGTCATTTGAAATCACACCATAATCATCACCAATCTGAATAGTGGCAAATGGAATGGGTTCATCTTTTTCGTTTGTTATTTTACCATTAATACTTTGTGCAAATAAAGAAACTGAAATAAATAAATAACAATATATAAAAAGAGTAGAGGTTCTGCGGTTATGGAACATATAAGTTTTTATTAATAAACGATTTGTTATCCGTTTTGTTACGTCTAAAAATAAAAAATCCTAAACGATTTCGTTTAGGATTTTTTATTTAAATAGCACTGTCTAAAATAAATAGTATATCATATTCTCCATAATATATTTTGTAAGTCCCATCGGGTCTAATAAAAACATGATTAAAGTCGAAAATTGAGTTTTTGAAAAACAAGTTATTTAAAAAACTACTCTTGTCAGTAAATAAATGCTTATGCGGTTCTTGATCACTATCAAAATCCTGATTTACAATAAATATGGGTTCTACTTTACTATGATTGTCGTATATCCATCCCCAATAACGATCATGTACCAAATCATTTTTTAAAACTGAATTATATGACTTGTATTGGTGGATGATTATAGTTTTACTAGTGTCAATAGAAAGGTTAGTAATTTTATTTAAAACAGTTCTAATTTGAGAGAATTCATGTTTTGTAAGCTTACCTCGAAAGAGTCTAGTATTTAAATAATTGACAACTAAAGTATCATTTTCAACGGTTTTAGAAAAAAAACCATTTTTCAAGCCTTTTTTGAATTCCCTCTTTGAAATGTATTGACCTTCAGTGTTGGCGTAAAGAGTTTTTTTGTTTTGAGAAAAGGAATTCGTTAATGTTAAATTGAACATTAGGCTAATATAAAATAGAAGCTTTAAAATCCTCATTAAATCTTATTTAATTAATCGGCAGTTTCTTCCATAGTATGATATACATTCTGCACATCATCATCCTCTTCTAATTTTTCAAGGAGTTTCTCAACATCTGCAGCTTCTTCCGCATTTAGAGGTTTGGTAACTTGCGGAATACGTTCAAATCCAGAGGATAAAATCTCAATACCACGATTTTCCAATTCTGCTTGAATAGCGCCAAAACTTTCAAAAGGCGCATAAATTAAAATACCATCATCATCAACAAACACTTCTTCCGCACCATAATCAATGAATTCCAATTCGATTTCTTCAGGATCAAGACCTTCGCCATTGATTCTGAAATTGCAGGTATGGTCAAACATAAAAACAACAGAGCCAGATGTACCCAAACTGCCATCACACTTGTTAAAATAGCTTCTCACATTCGCTACAGTCCTCGTATTGTTGTCTGTAGCTGTTTCAACTAAAACTGCAATACCGTGTGGCGCATAGCCTTCAAAAAGCACTTCTTTATAATCGCCTTGATTTTTATCGCTCGCACGTTTTATGGCCCGCTCAATATTGTCTTTAGGCATGTTTACGGCTTTCGCATTTTGAATTACGGCACGTAACCTGGAATTGCTATCAGGGTCAGGACCACCTTCCTTAACAGCCATAACAATATCTTTACCAATTCTCGTAAAAGCCTTGCTCATGGCAGACCAACGTTTCATTTTTCGTGCTTTTCGGAATTCAAAAGCTCTTCCCATATAATGTATTTTAAAAATTGAATGACAAATTTAAAAAAAATGCCATGCTACAAAAAAAATCTTTTACTCCTGAACTTCAACAATCATTTCAATAGCTTCTGCCAGTTTAAAATCTTTGTCGGTTACACCATTCGCTTCGTGCGTTGACAATGAAATCGACAGCATATTATAAACATTAGTCCATTCTGGATGGTGGTTTTGGGCTTCACATTCAAAAGCAATACGACTCATGGCACTAAAACAATCTTTAAAATTGTCAAATTCAAATTCGGCATGAAGCGCATCCTCGTAATATTCCCAATCGGGAAAACGCAGTAGTTTCTTTTCAATGTCTTGAGGGGTCAATTTTTCCATATTGAAGTTTTTATTCTATTAAATTACGAAATACCCGAAAGAATATAATCTAAAATTCCAATTCTTTTAAGGTTTCTTTACTTTGAAGCTGCAAATGCTTTGGGAGTAGGTGTTCCTTTGGTAAAACGGCTAAATACCTATCGTCATTGGTTGTGTAAACACGTTTTAGTATAGCATTTTTGACACCCAATGATTCAATGATTTCCTCAATAAAGGTTTCGTGATGTACTAAATCTTGACTGCCTAAATGGTAAACGCCGTATTTTTCACGATTAATAATATAATGGACTTGTTGAGTCACTTTATAATCAGATGTGACATTCATAATCAGATTGGGAAACACTTCAATAGGCTCTTTTTCTTTTAAATTTGTTTTTATTTCTTCGATACGCGGTGAATGTTTCCCAAAAACCATAGGTAATCGTAAAATAGCGACTTGTTTTTTTGGTAGTCGCATGAGCATGTTCTCGATTTTAATTTTAAAATGCCCATAAACACTATTGCTTAAAGTTTTATCAGTTTCGTAACTGGGATATTTGCTATAGGCATCAAATACATTAGCCGACGAAAGAAACAGCATACGAGTTTTGTACAATTTCATATACTCAATCATATGCGAATGCGCCATTACTTGAGACGAAAAGTCACCGCGCAAAGCTGAAATGATAATGGTTGGTTTGACGATTTGCAATATTTCAAAAGCATCATCGCTTTCAACATCGTAATGAATAAATTGCTGGTTTTTTTCGAATTCCCGTTTGGGAGTTCGGTAAGTCCCGAATGTTTTATAGTAGCCACAAAGTTCTTTATAAATAGCATTGCCAATAAAGCCACTGGCACCAAATATCAAAATACGATGTTTGCTATTTATCTTCTTCATGAAATCCAACGTCAATTCAAGGATAGCTTATTTTTTGTAAAAAGGTAATTTAACCACTGTTGCAGGCACAGCATTCTTGCGAATTTGAATATTAATTTTAGAGCCAAACTCACTAAAAACAGGAGCTACATAACCAAGACCAATGCCCTTTTTCAATGAAGGTGACATAGTGCCAGAAGTTACCTTGCCTATAAGCTTACCATTATTATCAACAATGTCATAACCACTTCTAGGAATGCCCTTTTCATCCAATTCAAAAGCGATTAATTTACGTTTCAACACGCGCTTTTTCTCTTCGGAAAGGTTATCAGAATTGGTAAATTCTTTAGTAAACTTGGTAATCCAACCCAATCCAGCTTCAAAAGGCGAGGTAGTATCATCAATATCATTGCCGTATAAACAGTAACCCATTTCCAAACGCAGGGTATCACGTGCAGCAAGTCCTATTGGTTTAATGCCATAATCAGCTCCAGCTTCAAAAACCTTATCCCATATTTGTTTAACTTCACTGTTTTTACAGTAAATTTCAAAACCACCACTGCCTGTGTATCCAGTAGCCGAAATAATCACATGCTCAATGCCAGCAAAATCACCAACAACAAAATTGTAGAAATTAATTGCTGATAAGTCATGACTTGATAAGCTTTGCATAGCTTCTACGGCTTTAGGTCCTTGAATAGCTAAAAGAGAATAATCGTCACTTAAATCGCGCATAACCGCACCAACATCATTTTTAGAACTAATCCAGTTCCAGTCTTTTTCAATGTTACTGGCATTGACAACCAATAAGTAGGTTTCCTCTTTCACACGATACACAATAAGGTCATCAATAATACCACCTGTATCATTCGGTAAACAACTGTATTGTGCTTTACCAACTGTTAATTTTGAAGCATCATTACTGGTTACTTTTTGAATCAACTCTAAAGCATGAGGCCCTTCAATTAAAAACTCACCCATGTGCGAGACATCAAATACGCCAACGGCATTTCTAACGGTTTCATGTTCAATGTTAACGCCTTCATATTGAACAGGCATGTTGTATCCAGCAAAAGGAACCATTTTGGCACCAAGTGCTATGTGAGTATCGGTTAAAGCAGTATTTTTCATATTGTTTTCCTAGTAACGAGAATTGTTAAGTTAAATATTGTATTTCTCGCAAAAGTATTGAAAATTATCTGTTTTGCTAAAGCTAGCAATAGTTAATCTGTAATTAAAAGTTTGTTAATTTTATTAATTATGCGATGTGTTTCAGTTTTTAAAATTAATTTTAGGGTTCTTAAAAACCAATTTCATAATGAGACTAAAATTATTTACCCTTTGTTTATTTCTTTTTTCTGTGATTATCATGGCTCAAGATGGTGTACCAACAGACTATTTGAGTTCTGATTTTCATAAAGAAAGACGTGAATCATTACGTTTTAAAATGGCTGACAATAGTGTAGCCGTATTTTTTGCCAATCCAGTGAGAAATCGCGCGAATGATGTTGATTATGTCTATCACCAAGACCCTAATTTTTATTACTTAACCGGTTATAAAGAGCCGCATGCGGTTTTGGTTGTTTTTAAGGAAGACCAAACAGATGCCAATGGTAATACGTTCAATGAGGTTTTATATGTTCAGGAGCGCAATCCACAAGCCGAGCAGTGGACTGGAAGACGTTTGGGAATTGAAGGTGCTAAAAATGAATTGGGTTTTGATGTGGCTTATAATGGTGCCGAATTTGCCAATTCTGGAATTAATTTTAGTGGTTTTGATAAAGTGATGTTCAACAATTTCAATAATGATTATCGTGATTCCAAACGTGATAAAGCCGATTTATTCAGTTTAATAGAAGCTTTTAAAGCACAAACAAATTACGATGATATGTTTGTTGAAGAAGACCCTATTAAAAATCGTGTCTATGAGATGATAAAAGCTACAGAAGTAGAAAATAGTGCTAATGTTGCACAGATGATTAGCAGAGCTTTTGAGCAGTTTCCAGAATTGAAGAAAGATAAAGTGATTGCTGATTATGTTAACGCAACTGATGACAAAACCCGTATTGAGTTACAACAGCAGGTTATTAAAATTGAATCGGAAGCCCCAAAAAGTAATTTGGATACCAAATCATTATCGACCATTATGGCTAGTTTACGCCAAATTAAAACAGAAGAAGAAATGGTGTTGCTAACTAAAGCTGTGCGTATTTCAGCAATGGGCCAACGTGAAATTATGAAAGCCATGCATCCTGGCATGTCTGAATTGGAAATTCAAGGCATACATGAGTACGTTTATAAGAAATATGGTAGTGAGTATGAAGGTTATCCAAGTATTGTAGGTGCAGGAAATAATGGCTGTGTGTTGCATTACATAGAAAATTCCAAAATGAAAGTAGAAAACGATTTAGTGCTTATGGATTTAGGTGCTGAATATCATGGGTATTCTGCCGATGTTACCAGAACCATTCCAGCCAATGGAAAATTTACACCAGAGCAAAAAGCCGTTTATGATATTGTTTACAATGCGCAAGAAGCTGGTATTAAAGCGTCAACTGTTGGTAGACCATTCAGATCAGTTGATGCTGCTAGTAGAGAAGTGGTTAACGAAGGACTGGTGCGATTGGGCATTGCAAAAGATACGGATGATGCACGTCAATATTTCCCACATGGAACCTCACATTATCTAGGTTTGGATGTACACGATCCAGGTGATTACGGTGCTTTACAAGCTAATATGGTGATTACGGTTGAACCTGGTATTTATATTCCAGATGGTAGCCCTTGCGACAAAAAATGGTGGGGCATTGCCGTACGTATTGAAGACGATATTTTAATTACCGATAACGGTCCTGTGAATTTATCTGGAGAAGCACCACGACAATCTGATGAGATTGAAGCCTTGATGAAAGAAACAAGTGCTTTGGATGATTTTGTATTGCCAACGTTGGATTAGATAAAAACCAAAGAATATTTATAAAACCCAAATAGCTTGTTATAGTTGTTTGGGTTTTTTATTCAAGGATGGTTAATCCTGTAGGGGTAATGAAAGCTATTAATATGCTATCCTATTTCTTCGAACACGTGTTAATCCCTAGAGGCTTGTACAATGGACAAAAGCTCATAAAACTTGTAAGGGCAAAAACTATGGCTACAATAAGCAACACGATTCCTAATGTTCCTGAAATGTTTCCTGTAAAATACAGAACGGCAATGACTGCAGCAACCAATAATCTAATGGTTTTGTCTGCTGTTCCCATGTTTTTTTTCATAATAGAGGTTTTTTATTATTCAAGATACAAAAAAAAGCCATTAATAGGATAGTAGCATTTGATGATTGGGATTATAATGTGTATCAGAAATTTTAAAATCGTAACTGCCCACAATTTTAAAGCCTGCCTTGTTGTAAAACGAAATGGCCTTTTGGTTTTCAACCCAGGTGTACAGCCACATACCCGTTTGCTGGTTGTTTTTTGAGAAAGTCACACAATAATTAAAAAGCTCCAATCCTAATTTAAGATGATGATATTCTTGCAAAACATAGAACCTTTCTAATTTGCTAGAGGTCTTGTTGGGAATGTTTTTACCAGAAACATTTAATACCAATTTGGAATAGCCAATGGGTGTTTCGTTGTGATATAGAATGTGGTAATGGTTTTTGGCCTGTTTCAATTCGCGTTCAAATTCGGTAATAGCGAATTTGGCTTTTACATAATTGGCAATGTCCTTTTTGGAAGCACTGTGTCCGTGCGATTCCAAAAAAGTCTGCTTGCCCAAATCGGAGAGCATTTTGGCATCAATGCCAGTAGCGGTTAGTATGGTTGTCATAAGATAATAGCGTTTACTTAAGTTTCATTTATTTTAATTCATAAGCAGGTAGTTTTTTAAGTCGTCATAAGAGGCCATTTTAATACTGTGTTTGTCTTTGCCCATAACATCTTGAATCTGTTTTGGTAAAGGAACTTGGGTGTTTACGGTTTCTTCAACCACATCCAAAAACTTGGTTGGATGTGCGGTTTCCAAAAACACACAATGACTCTGGGGATTGTTTTCTAAATAGGTTTTACAACCCAAATAGCCCACGGCTCCGTGAGGGTCGGCTATGTAATTGTATTTTGTGTACAGTTCTTTCATGGCTGCACGTGTTTGAGCGTCCGTAAAACTGAAACCAGAAAGATTCTTTTTTAACTCGTGAAAATTGTTTTTGTAAATCTCCTGGATGCGCTCAAAATTGCTGGGATTGCCAACATCCATAGCATTACTAATGGTTTGCACGGAAGGCTTGGGGTTATAACTTTGAGAATTTAAATAATTGGTCACGACGTTGTTTTCATTGTTAGAGGCAATAAAATGGTTGATAGGCAAACCTAATTGCTGCGCCATCATACCAGCGCAAATATTACCAAAATTGCCACTTGGCACTGAAAAAACTATATCGTGATGCTTGTTGTGTAATGCTTTGTAAGCAAACATAAAATAGAACAGTTGAGGCAACCATCTGGCCACGTTAATCGAGTTGGCAGAAGTCAATTGTTTATGACTGGTAATGTCAGTATCTAAAAATGCTTGCTTTACCATATCCTGACATTCGTCAAAAACACCATCGACTTCTAAAGCCGTAATGTTTTGCCCCAGAGTAGTTAATTGTTTTTCTTGAATATCACTAACCTTTCCACTGGGATAGAGGATAACCACTTTAACGCCTTTCACACCTAAAAATCCATTAGCCACAGCACCACCAGTATCACCAGAAGTGGCAACCAGAACGGTCACTTCATTCGTATTATCTTTGTTGAAATAACCCAGACATCTTGCCATAAAACGCGCACCGACATCTTTGAACGCCATGGTTGGTCCATGAAATAGCTCTAAAGTTGAAATATGTTCGCTGATATTGACTATTGGGAAATCAAAGGACAGTGTTTCTTTTATAATTTCTTTTAATACCGTTTCTGGAATGTCTGGCTCAACGAACTGCTTGATGGCCTCAAAGGCTATTTCAGTATGGGAAAGGACATCTATATTTTCAAAAAATGATTTTGGTAATGGCGTGATGCTTTCCGGGAAATACAAGCCTTTATCGGGAGCAATACCTTTAATAACGGCTTCTTTAAATGTAGCTTTATTGGATTTATTGTTTAATGAGTAAAAGTTCATTTAAGTAATTGTTTTAACGCCATCAACACTGATTTCAGACGTAAAAGTATAAAATTCAATTTCAGTATCCGCATAGGCTTTATGAATAGATTCCTCAACGGTTTTGGCTGTTTCTTTACCCTTTGATAAGGCAAATATAGTTGGTCCAGCTCCTGAAATACCAGCACCTAATGCACCTGATTGTAGAGCAGTAATTTTAACTAAATCAAAATGGGGAATCAGTTTTTTTCTCACAGGTTCCACAACAACATCTTGCAATGACCGACTAATCAGATCGTAATCATTTGTATAGAGACCGCTAATCAAACCACCTACATTGGACCATTGTGTAATGGCACTTTTTAATGGAATGTCTTTGGGCAAAACATTTCGGGCATCTTCGGTCTTTATTTCTATTTGTGGATGTAATGCGGTTATAAATAAATCATCAGGAACGGGTAAACTGACGACTTCCAAAGGGTCATAACTCCTTATCAACACAAAACCGCCAAACAAGGCTGCTGAAACATTATCGGCAATTTGTGAGCCACATGCAGCTTCTTCGCCCAGCATGGCGAACTGAATCAATTCAATTTTTGAAAAAGGTTTTCCCAATAATTCGTTGATAGCATAAGCAGTTCCAGCCGCACTGGCCGCACTGGAACCCAATCCACTTCCTGGCTTAAATCCTTTATAGATTTCAATATCTAAACCTATTTGCAAATCCAGTTTTTGGAGCATGGCTTTTATAACGGTTCCTACTAAATTGTCATCAATGTTGTAAGGGAGATTGGCTCCTTCAATTTTAGTAATAATTAATTGTTTGTCTTCACGTTTGGAGAAGATCATTTTGTCACCTTTTCCATTTAAAGCTAGTCCTAAAGCATCAAAACCACAGGAGACATTCGCAACAGTTGCAGGTGAAAAAATAGTAATTTGATCCATAATTAATTATTACCAATTCTTATGATGTCTGAAAATAATCCTGAAGCTGTTACATCGGCTCCAGCACCAGCACCTTTAATGATCATGGGTTGTTCTGGGTAGCGCTGTGTGTAAAACATGACGATGTTATCCTTGCCTTCTAGATTATAGAAAGGATGACCTTCAGGGATTTCTCTCAACCCAACTTTGGCTTTACCATTATTGAATTCGGCAACATACTTCAACTGACAATTTTTGGATTTAGCTGAAGCATAAAGTTTTTGAAAATGCGCTTCATCATCAATCAAGGTTTGATAAAAATCATTCACAGAATCGCTTTCTAAATTCGCTTTAGTTAAAAAAGAATTATTTTGAATATCCTCTAAATTCATATCCGTGCCGCTTTCTCTTGCCAAAATAAGAATTTTTCGGGCGACATCAACACCGCTTAAATCAATTCTAGGATCAGGTTCTGTGTAGCCTTCCGCTTGAGCTTGTTTCACGACATCGTGAAATTTGGTTTTATTATTAAAGTTATTGAACACAAAGTTCAAGCTTCCAGAGAGTACTGCTTGAATTGAGGTTACTCTATCGCCTGACGCTATTAAATTGTTAAGCGTGTCAATGATTGGTAATCCGGCACCCACATTGGTTTCAAAGAGAAAAGGTGCGTTGTATTTTCGTGATAAATATTTTAAATTTTGATAATTCTGCAAATTACTGGAACATGCAATCTTATTACAGGCAACAACGGCAATGCTTTCTTTCAAGTAAGCTTCATACATATTTGCGACGGATTCATTTGCCGTCACATCAACAAATATGCTATTACGTAGATTAAAAGTTTTCACACGTTCTAAAAAGTCTTGCAACGTTGCTTGTTTGCCGTTTTCTAATCTTTCCTTCCAATTTTTAAGGGATAAACCGGAATCATCAAATACCATTTTGCGGGAATTGGATAAACCAATCACTCGAAGGTTTATTTTAAGATGCTCTTTTAAGAATTTCCTTTGCTGTTTTATTTGCTCTACTAAACGTTCTCCAACATTACCAACACCTGTTATAAAGACATTGAGTTGTTTGTTTTGGTCTTCAAAAAAGCGCTCATGGATGGTGTTGAGGGCTTTTTTTACGTCATTTTGGGAGATTACAGTTGATATGTTTTTTTCAGATGCGCCTTGAGCAATAGCCCGAATATTAATGTTGTTTTTTCCTAATGCACTGAATAATTTACCACTAACACCTTGATGATTTTTCATGTTATCACCAACAAGCGCAACAATGGCTAAATTCTTTTCCAGAAGAATGGGATCAATTTTATGTAAGGCTATTTCATTGGCAAATGCCAAATTGATTGATTTTTCAGCCTTATCAATATCATCTTCTGAAATACCAAAGCAAATGGAATGCTCTGAAGATGCCTGGGTAATTAATATGACATTAACTTTTTCTATCGCCAATGTTTCAAACAGTCGCTTTGAAAAACCTGGAATTCCAACCATACCGTTGCCTTGAAGGGTTAGTAGCGAAATATTATCAATATGACTGATACCACGTGCTACGGTTGTTTTAGCATTGGTATATTCATTGGAGATTACCGTTCCAAAAGCATCTGGCTCCAAAGTATTTTTTATATGAATCGGAATGTTGTAATCCAAAACAGGTTGAACAGTTGGTGGATAAAGCACTTTGGCGCCAAAATGAGACAATTCCATAGCTTCCTGATATGACAGGTTTTTAATAGGGTAGGCCTGCTTGACCAATTTAGGATTGGCTGTATACATACCACTAACATCTGTCCAGATTTCTAAACGATTAGCTTTTAATGCTGCCGCAACAATAGCTGCCGTAAAATCAGAACCGCCGCGACCTAGAGTCGTTTGTTCGCCATTTTCAGATTTAGATATAAAACCAGGAAGGATCGTAATAGATTGATTTTTATCTGAAAAATAGGATTGGATGTTTGCGTTTGTGATATCAAAACTAACTTCAGCTTTTGTAAAATTGGAATCGGTTATAATGAGTTCTTGACTATTTTTTCTAATGACATTATTACCACGTTCTTTTAATACTTCAGTTATGATATAAGAAGATAAAAGTTCACCAAAGCTCACCAGTTTGTCGGTTGTTTTGGGTGATAATTCATTAATTAAATAGATGCCATCCAATAAACTTTTAAGCGCTTGTAATTTAGTTTCTAGATACTCTTTAGCTGTAGAATTTTGATCAGAAATTAATTCAGACAATATGTTTAAATGAATTTCTCTAATATCCTTAAATACAGTAATATATCTTTCATCTTTCTTTTGAGCCAATTCACCAGATTCCAAAAGTTTATTGGTAATACCTCCAACCGCTGAAACCACACAAATAAGAGGTTCTGTTTTAGCGTATTTTTCTAAAATGTTGATGACTTGATTGATGTTTTTTGAGGAGCCTACTGAAGTGCCGCCAAATTTTAATACATTCATAATTAATCGGTTGAAAAATTGAATAACTAAATAAGGGAAAATGGATTATATTAATTGCGGAGGTGAAATAGTACTAACCCCAAAGGGTCGACATAAAAGCAACAGTAGTAATCATACCTTTACAAGAAATAAAGGTTGAAAAATTAACTAGTATGTTAGAGGATAGTTGCATTTTTTATGTCTATACCTTTCAAAAGTATTATTTTTACTGTAATAAAAAAATAAATCCCTTTTTTTTGGATTGAAGGGCTTTTTTATTCGATAAGTTGTTGAATAAGTAAACGATATACATGAAAATATTTTCAAAGGAGCAAATATACGAAGGGGACAGATTGACTGCAGAACGTCAGAACATTTCATCTACAGAATTGATGGAGCGCGCAGGAACTCAAATATTCAATTGGTTGCACATGCGTATGCAAGGCGCTCAAGTGCCCATTCACGTATTTTGTGGAATTGGTAACAATGGTGGAGATGGTTTGGTTGTGGCGCGTCATCTCATAACTCATGGTTATAATGTAAATACTTATGTGGTCAACTATAGCGATAAACGCTCAAAGGATTTTTTAATTAATTATGAGCGCATCAAGGAGACATCAAAAAAATGGCCAACATTGTTGGGTCCCAAAGATGAATTTCCTAAAATAGAAGTTCAAGATATCATAATTGATGCGGTATTCGGCATTGGACTTAATCGACCACCAGCAGATTGGGTAGTTAAGTTGTTTCAGTATTTCAAACAATCTAAAGCGTTTACATTATCAATAGACATTCCGTCGGGATTAAAAACAGATCAAGTTCCCGAAGATGAAAATCAGGTTGTTTGGGCGGGCTATACCTTAAGTTTTCAGTCGCCGAAATTGATTTTCTTTTTACCTGACACTGGTAAATATACGGTTCAATGGGAAGTTTTGGATATTGGAATCGATAGAGAATATCTCATGACAACGCCTACCGAAGCAGATTTGATAGGAAAACAAGAAGTATTACCTATTTACAAACCAAGAGATAAATTTTCTCATAAAGGGAATTTTGGACATCCTGTAATTATAGGAGGGAGTTATGGAAAAATTGGTGCTGTAAACTTGGCAAGTAGAGGCGCTCTGTATTCTGGCGCAGGTTTGATTACGACGTATACTCCTAAATGTGGTTATATTCCTTTGCAGAGCAATTTTCCTGAAGCTATGGTAATGACCGATGATGAAGAAAATTATATTTCAAATATAGAAATTGGGTTTGAAGCCTCTGCAATTGGAATTGGAGTTGGTCTGGGCACTCACGAAAAAACCGTGTCTGCATTAGAAGGCTTTTTAAAACAAAATAAATCGCCGTTAGTGATCGATGCTGATGGGTTGAATTGTATTTCTAAAAACAAGAATTTAATTAAATTATTACCAGAAAATACCGTTTTAACGCCACATCCAAAAGAGTTAGAGAGATTGATTGGCAAATGGGATGATGATTTTGATAAGTTATCAAAAGTAAAAGCATTTTCGGCTAAACATAAAATTATTGTGGTTTTAAAAGGAGCCAATACTATAACGGTAATGGGTGATAAATTATATGTTAATACAACTGGTAACCCAGGATTGGCAACGGCTGGGACTGGTGATGTGTTAACAGGTGTTATTACCGGACTTATAGCTCAAGGCTATGATCCATTGGCCGCTTCTGTATTTGGAGTATATCTTCATGGTAAAGCAGCTGATATCGCTGTGGAAGATTTTGGTTATCAAAGCTTGATAGCATCCCATGTTATTGAAACTTTAGGTGAAGCTTACATTGATTTATTTAAACTTCCTGAACAACATGAAGAAGAAGATGAAAGGGAAGAAGATGATAAGAAACAATAAATAAAAAAGCCACTGTTTGAGTGGCTTTTTTTATTTGTGATTTCGAGAAATTAGATACTTAATTCGGTAAATAATTCTTTTAATTTTTCACTTGATGGTCTTGGAGCATCTGGAGTGACTACTTTACCATCTGGATCAATCAGAATAAACCGTGGGATACTATTTATTTTATAAGCTTGAGTAAATTCCGATTCCCACCCAGCAGGAGCGATAATTTGAATGCCACCTAATTCTTTTTCAGCTACCATATTTTTCCAACCTTCTTTTGCTAATTTGGCTTTTTCTTCTGGTGTATCAGCTTTGTATCCTGCACCATCATCAATAGACATACTTACAAACTGAATGTTCTTATCATGGTATTCTTTTTCAATTTCTTTTAATGCTGGAATTTCGGCTTTGCACGGACCACACCAAGTTGCCCAAACGTCGATGTAAACATATTTACCCTTCAAATCAGCAAGTGAAGTCGTAGAACCATCAAAATTTTCATAATCTTCAAATGTTGGAGATTCCGCACCTTTTGGTAATTCATTCTTTAACGCAATGGCACCACCAATATATCTTTTGTAAGATTCAACCATTGGTTCTAAGCTTTTGTTTGCGCTATTAGTAATCAAAGTATCTATTTCTGCATTAGAAGCATAGAATTCAGTCAATTCAGTTTTAATGTCACTTAATCTTTTATCAAGTGTTTCCATATCTTCAATGTCACTTAATGCATCAAAATCAAGGAGTTTTTCTTCTTTTAATGCTTTGGCTGCTAAAAAGTTACTATGTTCAGACCCTTCACCAGAATATTTAGCAGTTTCATCAAACATTTTGGTGTCCAATGTCATATTGATGTCATATCCGTTTTTTAGAAATATGGAAGTAGACTCGGATCCGTCGTAAAAATTATAAATACCAGGTTCTACCTTTAGAGTATCGCTAAAAGTACCATCTTCGTTTACCTTAAGGGTTTTAGAATAATCTCTCGTTCTTATAACAATTGAGTCGCTATTTGGATTGGTAATTGTTCCTGAAAAAGTCACATAATCTTTAGGGGCTTCTTCTTTCTTTTCGCATGCAAAAACAGCCAATGCGCACAGTAATGTTAAAATTTTCTTCATGGGTTTGTTTGTTTAATCTCTCAAAAATAGAATTTTATATGGAATACCTATTAATTATTAACATTTGTTTGCATAATATCCAATGAATGTGGAATTTTGGAGTCCTTAAAATAAAAACATGGAAACGTTTCATTATATAACATCTGACGCCTTAAGCATTGAGACAATATCAGAAGTAATTTACGAAAGCAAAAACCTCAAATTATCAGACGAAGCTAGCCAAAAAATAAAATCCTGCAGAAGCTATTTGGATGATAAGTTAAAAAGTCAAGACAAACCTATTTATGGTATCAATACAGGTTTTGGATCTCTATATAATATAAAGATATCATCTGAAAATCTTACCAAACTGCAAGAGAATTTAGTTATGTCACATGCCTGTGGTACTGGAAAAACCGTTCCACAAGAGATTGTGAAAATCATGATGCTTTTAAAAATTCAGTCATTAAGTTATGGGCATAGTGGAGTTCAGTTGGAAACCGTTGAAAGGTTAATTGATTTTTATAATAATGATGTATTGCCTGTAGTCTATACTCAAGGATCATTGGGGGCTTCTGGGGATTTGGCTCCATTGGCACATTTGTCACTTCCTTTATTAGGACGCGGTGAAGTTTATTTTGAAGGTGAAGTTTGTGATGCTTCTTCAGTTTTAGACCAATTTGGATGGCAGCCCATTCAATTGCAATCTAAAGAGGGACTGGCACTGTTGAATGGTACGCAGTTTATGAGTGCTTATGGGGTATATTTATTAATGAAATCTTTCAAATTATCTTATTTGGCCGATTTAATCGGAAGTATTTCTCTTGAAGCTTTTGATGGTAGGATTGAACCTTTTAATGAATTGGTTCATTTGGTGCGTCCGCATAATGGTCAGCTCAAAACGGCTGAACGCGTGCGTGAATTTTTGGACGGTAGCGAACTCATATCCCAAGAAAAAGCACATGTTCAAGATCCGTATTCATTTAGGTGTATACCTCAAGTTCATGGCGCTTCAAAAGACACATTAGAATTTGTGAGAAAAACATTTACAATTGAAATAAATGCTGTAACAGATAATCCGAATATTTTTAGTGTAGAAGATGAAATCATTTCAGGAGGTAATTTTCATGGGCAGCCATTGGCATTGGCATTGGACTACCTCAAAATTGCTATGGCAGAATTAGGTAATATTTCTGAACGCAGAATTTTTCAATTGGTTTCAGGTTTAAGAGGATTACCAACATTTTTGGTTGATAACCCTGGGTTGAATTCAGGATTTATGATACCTCAATATACGGCAGCGAGTATTGTAAGTGCTAATAAACAATTGGCATCTCCTGCCAGTATCGATAGTATTGTTTCTAGTAATGGACAAGAAGACCACGTGAGTATGGGGGCAAATGCAGCAACCCAAGCTTACGACTTAATAAACAATGTAGAACGCATTTTGTCTATAGAATTGTTTAATGCGGCTCAAGCCATATCTTTCAGAAAGCCTTTAGAATCTTCAGATTTTGTTGAATCATTTTTAGATGTTTTTAGAGAAGAGGTTGAATTTGTTTCAAACGATAGGGAACTTTATTTGGATATTGATAAATCCCTTAAGTTTCTTCAAAATTTAAATATCGATGTTCATGAATTGTACTAATTAGATTACACATCATCTGATAAAATTGTCGATAATCTAATTTACTTTGAAACAGCCTTGTGAATTATATATATTCGTGTTTAGAATAAATAATTCTACCTACAATTATAGCATTTAAATTGGTTAATAGCATTTAAGTGCC
The DNA here is from genome assembly GCF_055227665.1 of Hanstruepera sp. CR43. Classification (NCBI taxonomy): domain Bacteria; kingdom Pseudomonadati; phylum Bacteroidota; class Flavobacteriia; order Flavobacteriales; family Flavobacteriaceae; genus Hanstruepera; species Hanstruepera sp. CR43. The sequence goes on from NZ_CP200078.1 coordinate 59,368, forward strand.
TCAATTTACTTCATAAAAATGACTTGTTATTTTTAGGATATTATGCATCCTGAAAGTAATGTTCCATTTGGAGCTACTGTGTTATGTTAACGCATTATTTAATCAAACTAAAATGTTATGTTAATGTACACTTTTTCCTCAAAATCAAGAGCTGTGAATTGTTGGAGCTCGTTAAAAAAATTATCCTCTAGTAGGAATGAGAAAGCCATTAGTTCAAGCAACATTAAATTGTTGTTGATGTCGATGGCTTTTTTATTGATTTCTATTCAGGGATTTAGCCAAAATCAAGAAGCGGTGATTACCACCAATGCGATTGATTCGAATTTAGGTTGTAATCCTGTTGTGGTTCCACCTCAATTCAACACCGACGTTAAATGTGATATTATAGTCAGTACCAGTGGCCCTCAAAATGCCGGAGGTTTTGATTGTAGTTTTTCACAAACTTGGACAGCATATTTATCAAAAAAATGCGATTATATTGCTGAACCTGTAAGTATTACCTACACATGGACTGAAGACAATTTACCTCCAAAGGTAATTTGTAATGGAGTCACCGGAGGTGATTTGGGATGTAACCCAGGAGTCAATTCCTAGTGGAGAAAGTTTAATAGATTTTTTTGATGTTGATGACAATTGTTTTGGAGCCGCTGATAATTCAGTGGTTTTTGTGGATGAAACAATTCTAGATGACGAAGGATGTGAAAGAAGTGTAACATATGTATTTAAAGCCACAGACCCTTGTGGTAATACCTCATTCGATTTTGAAGCCTGTAGAGTAACCTATACTTGGACTGTGGATATGGAAGCACCAGTTATCACAACCAATGGACAAAGTGGTGATTTGGGTTGTAACCCAGAGATCATACCACCGATATTCAAGGCAGATGACAACTGTGCAGGAGAAGTAGAATTAGAAGCTTCTACCGAAGGACCAATGAATGATGGTTGTGCATACAGCCAAACATGGACTGCAAACTACACTGACCCATGTGGTAATCAAGCAGAGCCAGTATCTGTTACCTACACATGGACAGTAGATATGGAAGCGCCAGTAATCACAACAGATAATGAGAGTGGCGACTTGGGCTGTAACCCAGAAGTTATGGCACCAATGTTTGGAGCAACGGATAACTGTGGTGTTGGTGAGCCAATGGTCACAACAGAAGGCCCAACCAATGATGGTTGTGCTTACAGCCAGACTTGGACAGCCAATGTAACAGACAACTGTGGTAACCAAGCAGAAGCAGTAAGTATTACTTATACTTGGACGGTAGATACCGAAGCACCAGAATTAACATGTCCAGAAGCTCAAGATTTTGGTTGTAATCCAGAACTTGTTCCTGTACCTCGTGTTGATGGAGCAATGATGCCTGCGGCTATATTGAATTTAACAGCTGAATGGACTGATAACTGCAGCGGTTCAGGAACTACGGATGATTGGTTTGTAGTTGCTCGTTGGAGTGATTTTGAAGGCTGTGACAGATCTGTATTTGTACGTTATAGAGAATATGATGATTGTGGCAATATAGGAACATGTGATGTAACTTTCACATGGACAATAGACACAGAAGCACCAATAATCACAACAGATAATGAGAGTGGAGACTTGGGTTGTAACCCAGAAGTTATGGCACCAATGTTTGGAGCAACCGACAACTGTGGTGTAGGTGAGCCAATGGTCACAACAGAAGGCCCAACCAATGATGGTTGTGCTTACAGCCAGACTTGGACAGCCAATGTAACAGACAACTGTGGTAACCAAGCTGAAGCAGTAAGTATTACTTATACTTGGACAGAAGATACAGAGGCACCAGTAATCACTCCTGAGAACGAAAGTGGTGATTTGGGTTGTAACCCAGAGATTGTACCACCTACCTTTAAGGTGAATGACAACTGTATGCAACAAGCTTCCTTAACAGGAATGGTTATAGAGGGAGAAACTGAAGGACCAACTAATGACGGTTGTGCTTACAGCCAGACCTGGACAGCAAATTATACAGACCCATGTGGTAATCAAGCAGAGCCTGTATCTGTAACTTACACATGGACTGTGGATATGGAAGCACCAGTTATTACTACCGATGGACAAAGTGGTGATTTGGGTTGTAACCCAGAGATTGTACCACCGATATTCAAGGCAGATGACAACTGTGCTGGTGACGAGATTGAATTGGAAGCTTCTACCGAAGGTCCAATGAATGATGGATGTGCTTACAGCCAGACCTGGACAGCAAATTATACAGACAACTGTGGTAATCAAGCAGAGCCAGTATCTGTGACCTACACATGGACAGTAGATATGGAAGCACCAGTAATCACAACAGAAAACGAAAGTGGTGATTTAGGTTGTAACCCAGAAGTTATGGCACCAATGTTCGGGGCAACGGATAACTGTGGTGTAGGTGAGCCAATGGTCACAACAGAAGGACCAACCAATGATGGTTGTGCCTACAGCCAGACCTGGACAGCCAATGTAACAGACAACTGTGGCAACCAAGCAGAAGCAGTAAGTATTACTTATACTTGGACAGAAGATACAGAGGCACCAGTAATCACTCCTGAGAACGAAAGTGGCGACTTGGGTTGTAACCCAGAGATTGTACCACCTACCTTTAAGGTGAATGACAACTGTATGCAACAAGCTTCTTTAACAGGAATGGTTATAGAGGGAGAAACTGAAGGACCAACTAATGACGGTTGTGCTTACAGTCAGACCTGGACAGCGAATTACACTGACCCATGTGGTAATCAAGCAGAGCCTGTATCTGTAACTTACACATGGACTGTGGATATGGAAGCACCAGTTATTACTACCGATGGACAAAGTGGTGATTTGGGTTGTAACCCAGAGATTGTACCACCGATATTCAAGGCAGATGACAACTGTGCTGGCGATGAGATTGAATTGGAAGCTTCTACCGAAGGTCCAATGAATGATGGTTGTGCATACAGCCAAACATGGACTGCAAACTACACGGACCCATGTGGTAACCAAGCAGAGCCAGTATCTGTGACCTACACATGGACAGTAGATATGGAAGCACCAGTAATCACAACAGAAAACGAAAGTGGTGATTTAGGTTGTAACCCAGAAGTTATGGCACCAATGTTTGGAGCAACCGACAACTGTGGTGTAGGTGAGCCAATGGTGACAACAGAAGGACCAACCAATGAGGGTTGTGCATACAGCCAGACTTGGACAGCTAATGTAACAGACAACTGTGGTAACCAAGCTGAAGCAGTAAGTATTACTTACACTTGGACTGTGGATATGGAGGCACCAGTTATTACTACCGATGGACAAAGTGGTGATTTGGGTTGTAACCCAGAGATCATACCACCGATATTCAAGGCAGATGACAACTGTGCAGGAGAAGTAGAATTAGAAGCTTCTACCGAAGGACCAATGAACGATGGTTGTTCATATAGCCAAACCTGGACTGCAAATTATACAGACCCATGTGGTAACCAAGCAGAGCCAGTATCTGTGACCTACACATGGACAGTAGATATGGAAGCACCAGTAATCACTACAGAAAATGAGAGTGGTGATTTAGGTTGTAACCCAGAAGTTATGGCACCAATGTTTGGAGCAACGGATAACTGTGGTGTTGGTGAGCCAATGGTCACAACAGAAGGCCCAACCAATGATGGTTGTGCTTACAGCCAGACTTGGACAGCCAATGTAACAGACAACTGTGGTAACCAAGCAGAAGCAGTAAGTATTACTTATACTTGGACGGTAGATACCGAAGCACCAGAATTAACATGTCCAGAAGCTCAAGATTTTGGTTGTAATCCAGAACTTGTTCCTGTACCTCGTGTTGATGGAGCAATGATGCCTGCGGCTATATTGAATTTAACAGCTGAATGGACTGATAACTGCAGCGGTTCAGGAACTACGGATGATTGGTTTGTAGTTGCTCGTTGGAGTGATTTTGAAGGCTGTGACAGATCTGTATTTGTACGTTATAGAGAATATGATGATTGTGGCAATATAGGAACATGTGATGTAACTTTCACATGGACAATAGACACAGAAGCACCAATAATCACAACAGATAATGAGAGTGGTGACTTGGGCTGTAACCCAGAAGTAATGGCACCAATGTTTGGGGCAACGGATAACTGTGGTGTAGGTGAGCCGATGGTTACAACAGAAGGCCCAACCAATGAAGGTTGTGCATACAGTCAGACCTGGACAGCTAATGTAACTGACAACTGTGGTAACCAAGCTGAAGCAGTCAGTATTACTTACACTTGGACTGTGGATATGGAAGCACCGGTTATCACAACCAATGGACAAAGTGGTGATTTGGGTTGTAACCCAGAGATCGTACCACCGTTGTTCAAGGCAGATGACAACTGTGCTGGTGACGAGATTGAATTGGAAGCTTCTACCGAAGGTCCAATGAATGATGGATGTGCTTACAGCCAGACCTGGACAGCAAATTATACAGACCCATGTGGTAATCAAGCAGAGCCATTATCTGTTACCTACACATGGACAGTAGATATGGAAGCACCAGTTATTACTACCGATGGACAAAGTGGTGATTTGGGTTGTAACCCAGAGATTGTACCACCGATATTCAAGGCAGATGACAACTGTGCTGGCGATGAGATTGAATTGGAAGCTTCTACCGAAGGTCCAATGAATGATGGTTGTGCATACAGCCAAACATGGACTGCAAACTACACGGACCCATGTGGTAACCAAGCAGAGCCAGTATCTGTGACCTACACATGGACAGTAGATATGGAAGCACCAGTAATCACAACAGAAAACGAAAGTGGTGATTTAGGTTGTAACCCAGAAGTTATGGCACCAATGTTTGGAGCAACCGACAACTGTGGTGTAGGTGAGCCAATGGTGACAACAGAAGGACCAACCAATGAGGGTTGTGCATACAGCCAGACTTGGACAGCTAATGTAACAGACAACTGTGGTAACCAAGCTGAAGCAGTAAGTATTACTTACACTTGGACTGTGGATATGGAGGCACCAGTTATTACTACCGATGGACAAAGTGGTGATTTGGGTTGTAACCCAGAGATCATACCACCGATATTCAAGGCAGATGACAACTGTGCAGGAGAAGTAGAATTAGAAGCTTCTACCGAAGGACCAATGAACGATGGTTGTTCATATAGCCAAACCTGGACTGCAAATTATACAGACCCATGTGGTAACCAAGCAGAGCCAGTATCTGTGACCTACACATGGACAGTAGATATGGAAGCACCAGTAATCACTACAGAAAATGAGAGTGGTGATTTAGGTTGTAACCCAGAAGTTATGGCACCAATGTTTGGAGCAACGGATAACTGTGGTGTTGGTGAGCCAATGGTCACAACAGAAGGCCCAACCAATGATGGTTGTGCTTACAGCCAGACTTGGACAGCCAATGTAACAGACAACTGTGGTAACCAAGCAGAAGCAGTAAGTATTACTTATACTTGGACGGTAGATACCGAAGCACCAGAATTAATATGTCCAGAAGCTCAAGATTTTGGTTGTAATCCAGAACTTGTTCCTGTACCTCGTGTTGATGGAGCAATGATGCCTGCGGCTATATTGAATTTAACAGCTGAATGGACTGATAACTGCAGCGGTTCAGGAACTACGGATGATTGGTTTGTAGTTGCTCGTTGGAGTGATTTTGAAGGCTGTGACAGATCTGTATTTGTACGTTATAGAGAATATGATGATTGTGGCAATATAGGAACATGTGATGTAACTTTCACATGGACAATAGACACAGAAGCACCAATAATCACAACAGATAATGAGAGTGGTGACTTGGGCTGTAACCCAGAAGTAATGGCACCAATGTTTGGGGCAACGGATAACTGTGGTGTAGGTGAGCCGATGGTTACAACAGAAGGCCCAACCAATGAAGGTTGTGCATACAGTCAGACCTGGACAGCTAATGTAACTGACAACTGTGGTAACCAAGCTGAAGCAGTCAGTATTACTTACACTTGGACTGTGGATATGGAAGCACCGGTTATTACTACCAATGGACAAAGTGGTGATTTGGGTTGTAACCCAGAGATCGTACCACCGTTGTTCAAGGCAGATGACAACTGTGCTGGTGACGAGATTGAATTGGAAGCTTCTACCGAAGGTCCAACCAATGATGGATGTGCTTACAGCCAGACCTGGACAGCAAATTATACAGACCCATGTGGTAATCAAGCAGAGCCATTATCTGTTACCTACACATGGACAGTAGATATGGAAGCACCAGTAATCACAACAGAAAACGAAAGTGGTGATTTAGGTTGTAACCCAGAAGTTATGGCACCAATGTTCGGGGCAACGGATAACTGTGGTGTTGGTGAGCCGATGGTCACAACAGAAGGCCCAACCAATGAGGGTTGTGCATACAGTCAGACCTGGACTGCAAACGTTACTGACAATTGTGGTAACCAAGCAGAAGCAGTAAGTATTACTTATACATGGACTGTGGATATGGAAGCACCGGTTATCACAACCAATGGACAAAGTGGTGATTTGGGTTGTAATCCTGATGAAATAATACCACCGATATTTAAGGCAGATGACAACTGTGCAGGAGAAGTTGAACTAGAAGCTTCTACCGAAGGTCCAATGAACGATGGATGTGCTTACAGCCAGACCTGGACAGCAAACTATACTGACCCATGTGGTAACCAAGCCGAGCCTGTAAGTGTAACTTATACTTGGACGGTAGATACCGAAGCACCAGTTATCACGACGAATGGACAGAGTGGTGATTTGGGCTGTAACCCAGAGATTATACGTCCTCAATTTAAAGTAGATGATAACTGTCAAGATGGTGAAATGGAAATTGAACCTGTAACAAGCGGCCCATCAAATAATGGATGTTCTTATAGTCAAACATGGACGGCTAATTATACAGATCCTTGTGGCAACGTTGCGGCTGAATTAAGTGTGACTTACACTTGGACTGTTGATACGGAAGCACCTGTTATTACAACCAATGGACAAAGTGGCGATTTGGGCTGTAACCCAGAGATCATACCACCATTGTTTAAAGCAGAGGATAACTGTGCAGGTATTGTATATTTAGATCCAGAAACTGAAGGACCAATGAACGATGGTTGTGCATACAGCCAGACCTGGACAGCGAACTATACCGATCCATGTGGTAATGCAGCTGAAACTGTAAGTGTAACATACACTTGGATTGTGGATACCGAGGCTCCTGAAATTGAAATTCCGGATATGGATCCAATGTGCAACGGTACATTCCCTAAAAATGTTACAGTTAACTGGACAGATAACTGTTCAGATGGCGGGGAACTACATGCTGGTCCTACAAATATTGTAGTATCTGAATGCCAAGAGACTGCGGATTATGTATTTACGGTTACTGATGATTGTGGAAACACAGCTACAGAGACATTAACATTAATACGTGAATTCGATATCATTGGAGAATGTGAAACAGCATTCGGTAGATCGGTTGATAATAGTATATGCTTTATACCTGACTTTAGTCGTTGGGGATGGACTAACTATTTTGAGACTGAAGGTGTTTATACTTTAGAAATGTATGCTGGAGCAGCTCATTGTGATATCACCAGAGGTGCTTATGCAGGGGATGTGATTGTAACTTATGAAAATGGTCAAGTAACTCTAGAATTTAATATAGATGAAGGTTATACCATGAGTGAAGCACATGTTTACGTAGGATGCAATATGTACCCAACAGGAAACAATGGTAGTCCAACTGTGGCGCCTGGACAGTACAATTTTAACCCTAGCGGATTTGGCGATGGAGTATCAAACTATACTGTTGGTCCTATTGATGCAAATGGTCCAATATATGTTATTGCTCATGCCAATGTTTGTGAAGTAACTTGTAGCTGTTCGGTTTCTGAACATGAAGGCGGTCAATTTGTGCCATCTAATTACGACCCTGTCAATTGTGGAGCTGATTTAACCAATGATGAAGTTCCAGAAGAGATCTCTTTTAGAGCACATCCAGTACCATTCGACAATGAAGTGTTCATCAATTACGTATATGATTTTGACACAGATGTTGTAGTTGAAGTGTTTGATACTAGAGGAGTAGTAGTTAGAAAAGTTGCCAATAACAATTATGTTAAAGGTACTGAAGGTACTACAAGAATAGATTTATCAGATACCAATAATCAATTCTACTTTGTAAGATTAACAACAAGTAAAGGAACAGTTACCAAAAAGATTGTTTCTTCTAGTCCGCAAAGAAGAGATTAAAGTTTAATCCATAAAATGAAAAAGGGAGCATTTAAATGCTCCCTTTTTTTATTAAAAAATAAAAGGCTTATGATTCACATAAATCATTGGCCCATTTAATTGCTTCATCAAGATTATTATAAGTTTTAAAGGGCTTTGAAAGAAACACACTTTCCAGATCAGTATTGTCAATAACAATTTTCTTCCCAGTAACAACCGCAAAACCAACGAGATTTTCAATTTTTGAAGTTCTAAAGTATATATTGGGATCGACTGCATAGGAATTTAATCTATGGGTGATATAAACAAAATTCTTGCCTGAAAAATAGCCATTGGAAATGTTTTCAAGTACATCATTCAATTCAGGTAAAATGGTCACCCCTTCATTCATAACAGCTATCAAATAATTGTCATAAATGGTGATTTTTCCAAAGGAGTATGTTAAGATTTTCCCCATATTATAAAGGTAATGATTTTAAAATTTAAACAAAAAAAACTCCGCAAAACGCGGAGTTTTCAAGTTTATGATTCTTTTATTTAAGATTCAGTTTTCTTTTTTGGAGACTCAATTTTTATTTTAAGTTCATTGGTTTTGGTGTCCAAATCCATTGAAATTTTATCGCCTTCAGAAATTTGAGAATTTATAATTTCTTCTGCCAATGCATCCTCTATATACTTTTGAATAGCTCGTTTAAGGGGTCTAGCTCCATATTGTTTATCGAAACCTTTATCAGCAATAAAATCCTTGGCGGCTTTGCTCAATTTTAATGTATACCCTAGATCTTTAATACGCAGAATCAATTTTTCAAGTTCAATATCTATGATCTTATTAATATCTTCTTTTTCAAGCGCATTGAAAACAACTACATCATCAATTCTATTTAAAAATTCTGGTGCAAATGCTTTTTTCAAGGCATTTTCAATAACACTTCTGGCATTGGCATCTTCTTGAGCTTTTTGAGAGGCTGTCCCAAAACCAACACCAGTTCCAAAATCTTTAAGTTTTCTTGACCCGATGTTTGAGGTCATAATGATGATCGTATTGCGAAAATCAATTTTTCGTCCTAAACTATCGGTTAAATAACCATCATCCAAAACTTGCAATAACATGTTGAAGACATCAGGATGTGCTTTTTCAATTTCATCTAAAAGAACTACGGCATAAGGTTTACGCCTAACTTTTTCGGTTAGTTGTCCACCTTCTTCATAACCCACATAGCCTGGAGGTGCACCAATCAGTCGCGATATAGCAAATTTTTCCATGTATTCACTCATGTCAATTCTAACGAGTGAATCCTCACTATCAAATAGTTCTTTTGATAGAACTTTAGCTAATTGTGTTTTACCAACTCCTGTTTGACCTAAAAATATAAAAGATCCAATCGGTTTGTTAGGGTCCTTAAGTCCAGCTCTGTTTCTCTGAATGGCTTTGACGACTTTAGCAACGGCATCGTCTTGACCGATAACCTTTCCTTTAATTAATTCAGGTAATTTTGCTAATTTATTGCTTTCGGTTTGAGCAATTCTATTTACGGGAATACCTGTCATCATGGAGACTACATCGGCTACATTGTCTTCAGTAACTATTTCACGATGTTGTTTAGTTTCTTCTTCCCATTTTTCTTGAGCAATAGCCAATTCTTTTTCAATGCGTTTTTCGTCATCACGTAATTTAGCTGCCTCCTCGTATTTCTGTTTTTTTACCACAGAAGATTTGGTTTCCTTAACAGCTTCAAGTTGTTTTTCCAAATCAATTATTTGATCAGGAACATTAATATTGGTGATATGAACACGAGAACCAGCTTCATCTAAAGCATCAATAGCTTTATCTGGAAGAAAACGATCTGTCATATACCTGTTCGTCAATTTTACACAAGCTTCGATGGCTTCTGGTGTATAATCTACATTATGGTGATTTTCGTATTTCTCCTTGATATTATTCAATATTTCAATAGTTTCCTCAACAGAAGTTGGTTCAATGATAACCTTTTGAAAACGACGTTCTAAAGCACCATCTTTTTCTATATACTGTCTGTATTCATCTAAAGTTGTTGCACCAACACATTGAATTTCACCTCTAGCTAAAGCTGGTTTAAACATATTGGACGCATCTAAACTTCCTGTTGCGCCACCAGCACCTACAATAGTGTGAATTTCGTCTATGAACAAGATAATGTCGTCATTTTTTTCAAGCTCATTCATAACAGCTTTCATACGTTCTTCAAACTGCCCACGATATTTGGTCCCAGCAACCAAGCTGGCTAAATCAAGTGTTACAACACGCTTGTTGAATAGAATTCTAGATACTTTTCGCTTTACAATTCGGTTGGCTAAACCCTCTGCAATTGCCGATTTACCAACACCTGGCTCACCAATAAGGAGCGGGTTGTTTTTCTTTCTTCGACTTAAAATTTGTGAGACGCGCTCAATTTCTTTTTCTCTACCCACAACAGGGTCAAGCTTGCCTTCTTCGGCTAAAGCCGTTAAATCGCGTCCAAAATTGTCTAAAACAGGTGTTTTAGACTTTTTATTTGTCTTACCAGAGGGAGAATTAAATAAATTGTCCTTTGAAGTATCCTCATCCGCTGAATCATCATCTTGAAAAGATTCTGCTTTGGGTTCTATATAATTTTCGTCATTTGTTATCATAAATTTAAACTGCTCTTTAACATTGTCATAATCAACTTTCAACTTATTCAAAAGTTTTGTGGTAGGGTCATTCTCATTCCTTAAAATACAAAGTAGTAAATGTGCTGTATTTATAGAGGTGCTTTGGAATAATTTAGCTTCCAAAAAAGTGGTCTTAAGAGCACGTTCTGCTTGTCTTGTAAGGTGTAAGTTCTTCTTTTCATTTGATGCAACCGCTACATTTGGATTTGCAGGACTTAAAATTTCCACCTTTCGTCTCAAATGGTTTAAATCTATCTCTAAAGCATTCAAAATATTAATAGCCTTTCCGTTGCCATCTCTTAATAGCCCGAGCATTAAATGTTCGGTACCAATAAAATCATGACCCAAACGTAAAGCTTCCTCTTTACTGTAAGCTATAACATCTTTAACTCTTGGTGAAAAATTATCATCCATAAATAAAATCCTTTCTGCATTAAATGTACTAAACATATTTTTAAGGTCAAAAACTGTACCTAAATTATGCTCTTTGCTAATAGACAAAAAAAAGTTTATAAAATCAAAATAATTAACAGCATACTTATTAACTATAATACGGTGTAAAATTGTTAATAAAAAATCCGAAAAAACAAATAGGGAAGTCTTGCTGTCACTACTGAAATGGTTATATTAGCACGTTTACAAAACCTACACAAAATCTAATAAATTTATATATGGCAGAAGGAGAAAAATTGATTCCAATTAACATTGAAGATGAGATGAAATCAGCCTACATTGATTATTCAATGTCGGTCATTGTGTCACGTGCTTTACCTGATGTTCGAGATGGTTTAAAGCCTGTTCACAGACGTGTGTTATATGGAATGCATGAACTTGGTGTTAGATCTAATTCGGCACATAAAAAATCGGCAAGAATTGTTGGGGAAGTATTGGGTAAGTATCATCCTCATGGCGATACTTCAGTTTATGATACCATGGTCCGAATGGCGCAGGAGTGGAGCTTACGTTACATGCTTGTTGATGGTCAAGGAAACTTTGGCTCAATTGATGGCGATAGTCCCGCAGCAATGCGTTATACTGAAGCACGGATGCGTAAGATATCTGAAGACATGTTGGCAGATATCGAAAAAGAAACAGTTGACCACAAACTTAATTTTGATGATACATTACAAGAACCAACAGTTTTGCCCACACGTATTCCCGGTCTATTAGTTAATGGAGCATCGGGTATTGCTGTCGGTATGGCTACCAATATGCCGCCGCATAATTTAAGTGAAGTAGTTGACGGTACAGTTGCTTATATAGAAAACAATGATATTGATATAGATGAATTAATCACTCACGTCAAAGCTCCCGATTTTCCAACTGGAGGAACCATTTATGGTTATGATGGTGTTCGTGAAGCTTTCAAAACAGGACGCGGACGAATTGTGATGCGTGGAAAGGCAAACATTGAAGAAGTTCAGGGTCGTGAATGTATCATTGTAACAGAGATTCCTTATCAAGTGAATAAGGCAGACATGATTAAAAAAACTGCTGATCTTGTTAATGAAAAAAAATTAGAAGGTATTTCTACTATTCGAGATGAATCTGATAGAAATGGTATGCGTATCGTTTATGTTTTAAAGCGTGATGCGATTCCAAATATTGTATTAAACAAACTTTTTAAATACACGGCTTTACAATCTTCTTTTAGTGTGAATAATATTGCACTGGTTAAGGGAAGACCACAGTTATTGAATCTAAAGGATTTAATCTATCATTTTGTGGAGCATCGTCATGAAGTTGTAGTAAGACGTACAACCTATGAATTACGTAAAGCGGAAGAGCGTGCTCATATTTTAGAAGGGTTAATCATTGCTTCAGATAATATCGATGAAGTGATTGCCTTGATTCGAGCTTCATCAAATGCTGAAGAAGCCAGAGAAAAATTAATTGAACGATTTGAGCTTTCTGAAATTCAGGCCAAAGCAATCGTAGAAATGCGATTACGTCAATTAACCGGTCTCTGAGCAGGATAAATTGCGTTCAGAATATGAAGAGTTGATGAAGACCATTGAGGATTTGAAAGATATCCTTGACAAAAAGGAGCGACGTATGGATATCATCAAAACGGAACTACTTGAGGTTAAGGAAAAGTATGGTGATGAAAGACGTTCTCAAATAGAATATGCAGGAGGTGATTTGAGTATTGAGGATATGATTCCTGATGAGCAAGTAGTGATTACCATTTCGCATGCTGGATATATTAAGCGTACCTCTTTAACTGAATATAAAACTCAAAACAGAGGTGGTGTTGGACAAAAAGCGTCCACAACCCGAAATGAGGATTTCCTAGAGCATCTATTTGTTGGAACGAACCACCAGTATATGTTGTTCTTTACTCAAAAAGGTAAGTGTTTCTGGATGCGTGTTTATGAAATTCCTGAAGGCAGTAAAACTTCTAAAGGACGAGCTATTCAAAATTTGATCAATATTGAGCAGGATGATAAAGTCATGGCTTTCATCTGTACCCAGGATTTGAAGGATGAGGATTATATTAATAGTCATTATGTGATTATGGCTACCAAAAATGGTCAGGTTAAGAAAACATCTTTGGAGCAATATTCAAGACCGAGAACAAATGGTATTAATGCTATTACCATCAAAGAAGATGATGAGTTGTTGGAAGCAAAACTAACAACTGGTAACAGCCAAGTAATGTTAGCATTGAAATCTGGTAAAGCCATTCGATTTGAAGAAGCTAAAACGAGACCAATGGGACGTAATGCGTCTGGTGTTAGAGGTATAACATTGGCCAATGCTCAAGATGAAGTCATCGGAATGATTGCTATTGAAAATCCACAAGAAGAGTCTGTTTTAGTTGTTTCAGAAAAAGGCTATGGTAAGCGAACATACATTGATGATCCTGAAGATGGTGAAGCCGTTTACAGAATTACAAACCGTGGTGGAAAAGGTGTTAAAACGATTTCTATTACAGGAAAAACAGGTCACTTGGTAGCTATCAAATCAGTTACGGATGATGATGATTTAATGATTATCAATAAATCGGGCATTGCCATTAGAATGCAGGTTAACGATTTGCGTGTTATGGGAAGGGCTACCCAAGGCGTTAAGTTGATTAATCTTAAAGGAGGTGACTCCATTGCAGCTGTTGCTAAAGTGATGAAAGATGAGAATGACGAAGAAATAGTTGATGACGCGTCAGATGTGAATAATGAAAATGGCACGGCTATTGATAATGATGGCGTGAATGAAAATAATGATAATTAAATAATTTAAACATGAATAAATCGATATTATTTGTTTTGACAGTTTTGTTAAGTTCACTGTCATTTGCTCAAAAAAAAGAATTACGTGCAGCAGATAAAGCAATTAAAAGCAACAATTTCGCAGAAGCAAAAGCAGCATTAGGCCAAGCAAAAGCCATGATGTCTGAAATGGATGGCAAACAAGCATCTCAATACAATTTGTTAATGGCCGAAGCACTTTTTGCCAATGGGACAGCAAATAATGAGGATGTAAATGCAGCCATTGAGCACCTTAATAAGGTAGGTAATGATTATGCTTCTGATGCATCAATGTTTCGCCAGTCTATTGGAAATGATTTGTTGTTAAAGGGGCATTCATTATATACTGATGGGAGCTTTGTTGATGCAGCAAATAAGTTCGAGCAAGTTTATAAAGTTAAACCAAACGATACTATATATCTTTATAATTCAGCAATTAGTTCAGATAGAGGACAAGATTATGAAAAAGCATTGAATAGTTATTTAAAGTTAGATGATATGGGATATACCGGCCGAGTTAAGGAGTATTATGCCTTTAATATTGAAGAAAATAAAGAGGAGAAGTTTGAAAAAGATACTAGAGATTTGTATGTAAAGGCGGGAACCCATATAAAACCGACTGAACGTATGTCAGAATCCAAATCAGGTGAAATTGTTGAAAGAATTGCCGCTTTATATGCACACTTGGATAAAAAAGATGAAGCGATTGCTGCTATAAAAAGAGCTAGAACCAATAAACCTAACGATTCTAATTTAATTCTAACAGAAGCCGATTTACATTACAAATTAGGAAACATAGAAGAATCTACTGCTTTAATACAAGAAGCTATCAAATTGGATCCCAATAATCTGGACTTGGTTTATTATTTGGGTCAATTATCTGCCAAAAACAAAGATGTTGAAGCTGCAAAAGGGTATTATCAAAAAGTGATCGATATGGATCCTAACTACGTTGATGCATTATACGATTTGTCAAGTTTAATTTTAGAAGATGACGTATCTATTTTAGAAGAAATGAACAATTTAGGTAATTCTACAGCTGACAACAAAAAGTATGATGAATTAAAAGAGCAACGAGAAAAAAACTTTAAAAAAATAATACCATATTTAACAACAATATTAGAAGTCAAGCCAGACGATGTTGGTGTGGCTAAAACCTTAATGAGTATTTACGGAGCTCTTGGGGATTCAGAGAATCAAAAGAAAATGAAAGCCAAAGTTGAAGAGCTTGGCGGATAAGAGATGATATAATAAACAAAAAAGCACTACAATTTGTAGTGCTTTTTTTATGGTATTATTTTTTTGATTACTCTTAACTTATGAGTGTGAATCCCTTTTTCTACATTGTATATTCCTGAATGATCGAGTCTATCAATGCGAACTTTTCCGTGGGCATGAATAATAAAATTATCTTTCATGATAATACCTACATGGACAATTTGACCTTCATTGTTATCAAAAAAAGCTAAATCACCAGGATCACTTTCTTCAATGAAACTTAAGGCTTCACCTTGAGTTGCTTGTTGGGAAGCATCTCTAAAAATTTTGTAACCATTGAGCTTATAAACCATCTGGGTAAATCCAGAGCAATCGATACCAAAAGGGGTTTTTCCTCCCCATAAATAAGGAGCGTTCAGGTATAAAAAAGCTGTTGTGATTAAATGATCTTTTGAGAATTTTTTTTGAACAGCATTTCCGTCGTGGGAATGATTTAAAATGCTCAATCCATTCAAACATGATCCAATTGGTATTGGATACAGTTGATTAGCTGAATCTTTAACAAATTCAACTAAATCAGTAGATACATGAGGTTTTTCAGCATGCAAAAAATCATATTGATCTTTAGATATTTCAATATATTGTTTGTTGTCAATCCAACCTTCGTATTTGTCAAAAGCTAACCGGATTTTACTCCAAGATTTCCGTTTTTCTAGTACTTTAAAAAAATCGCCATACAATACTTGAGATACCATTTCAGAGGTATCTGAAGATTCAATCCGAAGCGGAACTATGCTTAAATTGCAAATGCCGTATTGCATGAACTAACTGTGGTTAATTTCTTTTTATTACCATAGCAGAAGCACCACCACCGCCATTACATATTGCTGCGGCACCAATTTTAGCATTATTCTGCTCTAAAACATTTAATAACGTAATCAAAATTCTAACACCAGAACAACCAAGAGGGTGTCCTAATGAAACGGCACCACCATTGACATTAACATTGGAATCATTAAGACCTAAAATTTTCATATTGGCTAAACCAACGACAGAAAAAGCTTCATTAAACTCAAAGTAATCCACATCATCAATTGTAATTCCAGCTTTGTCGAGCGCTTTAGGAAGTGCTTTGGCTGGAGCTGTTGTAAACCATTCCGGTTCATGTGCAGCATCGGCATAGCCTGTTATGGTTGCTAAAGGTTTTAATCCAAGTTCTTCGGCTTTTTCTCTACTCATTAATACCATAGCACCTGCACCATCATTAATGGTTGAAGCATTTGCGGCTGTTACTGTCCCTTCTTTTGTAAAAGCCGGACGTAGTGCAGGTATTTTTTCTATTTTGACATTAGTGTACTCCTCATCTTTTGAAATAACCAATGCATCCCCTCGTCTTTGAGGTACTTCAACAGGTACCACTTCATTATCAAATTTACCTGATTCCCATGCTGCTGCTGAACGCTCATAAGATTGAATCGCAAATGCATCTTGTTCCTCTCTGGAAAAATTGTATTCCACAGCACAGGCATCTGCACAGACACCCATAGCGTTTTGGTCGTAAGCATCAACCAGACCATCTTTTTGCATGCCATCAATCAATGTTGCAGGACCAAATTTGGTACCATTTCTGGCGTGCAAATAATGAGGAATTAAACTCATATTTTCCATACCTCCTGCAACAATGATGTCCGTATCACCCAAAGCAATACTTTGAGCGCCTTGCATAACGGCTTTCATTCCTGAAGAACATACTTTATTGACTGTGGTGCAAGGCACCGTATTTGGGATTCCTGCGTAAATAGCTGCTTGTCTTGCTGGAGCTTGACCAGTTCCAGCCTGAACGACATTACCCATTAATACCTCCTGAACCAACTCAGGTTTTAAGTTTATTTTGCTTAAAGCGCCTTTTATGGCAATAGCTCCTAACCGGGGAGCTGGAATTGTAGATAATGAACCTAAAAAACTACCGATTGGAGTTCGTGCAGCAGAGACAATAACAACTTCTTTACTCATTTTGTGTGGGTTTAATTTTTATAGGCGCAAAATTAATCATTTTTTCATAGAATCTAGAATGATTGATACATTATACTTGCACAATTAACGGTGATATTTTTATTACATTTGACATTATAAAGCTATAGAATGAAAGACTTCATTAATTTATTATACAGAAACCATTCCTTGGGTTATAAGTTATTGTTGTTTATTAGTACGACCTTCCTTATAGTTTATCTGTTTCCCAAAAGCGGTAAGTTTAAATATAATTTTGAAAGAGGTAAACCCTGGCAATCTGAAAGCTTGCAGGCTCCCTTTGATTTTGCTATTAAAAAAACAGATGCTGAAATCAATTCCGAAAAGCAAGCTATTAAGGATAATGCCACACTGTTTTTTGATTTAGATGATAAGGTTTATGAAAGAGTGTTGGGCAATTATAAATCTGAATTTCAAAATGTATTTCCTGACACATTGGATGTTGCCACAAGTGCATTATTCTTTGAGCATGGTGAGCAAATAATTAATAGACTTTATTCCAAAGGCATTTTAGGTGATGACTATAATTTTTCAGGAGACAGAAATATTATTATCCTTAACAATAAAATTGAAAAGGAGCGAACTCAGTTTTCACAATTATTAAAGCAAAACCAGCTTACATCCATTATTGATAACAGTTTGTTAGATGACACCTTTAAGGGTTTCAAGACAGATTTTGTATCGTTGTTCTATGATGTTATTGAGCCCAATATTACTTTCAATAAGTTGTTTACAGACCGGGTTATTCAAAGTGAGCTTGACAAAGTGGCCTATACAAGAGGTAGCATTGAACGCGAAACCTTAATTATATCAAAAGGAGAGGTTGTTGAGGGCGATAAATTCCAGATTTTAAAATCGCTTGAAGCAGAATATGAATCTCAAGTCTGGACAGACTCCAACTACTATTGGGTCATTGGAGCCTATACACTGTTGGTTTCATTAGCACTTTTGATGCTTTTGCTATTTATTAAAAAGTATAGACCTGAAGTTTTTGAAAATAACACCAAGGTCACTTTTATTTTCTTCAATGTGTTTTTGATGATTTTCATTACAACATTGGTGGTAAACTACAACTCAAAATACGTCTATGTAGTTCCCATATGTATTTTACCATTGGTTTTAAAGGCTTTCTTTGATGCCAGACTTGGTTTGTTTGCCCATGTTATTACGGTTTTACTTTTAGGCTTTATTGTGTCTAATAGTTATGAATATATGTTTTTGCAGATTATAGCAGGAATTGTCACTATTTTGACCGTTTCGGAGTTGTATAAACGCGCTAATTTATTCATATCTGTTGGACAAATAACTCTTATTTACATTGTTGCTTACTTCGCTTTTTTTGTTATTCATGAAGGTAGTGTAGATACACTGAAATGGGAAACATTCGGGTTGTTTATCTTGTGTGGTTTAGCTACACTTTTTGTTCAGCCTCTAATATATGCCTATGAAAAATTATTTGGATTGGTTTCTGATGTCTCATTGTTGGAACTATCAGATACCAATACCAAACTCTTAAAGGAGCTTTCAAATAAAGCTCCAGGAACATTTCATCATTCATTAAATGTTGCAAACCTTGCAGAGGCAGCAGCCAACGAAATAGGCGCCAATGCCATGTTGGTTAGGGTAGGTGCTTTGTATCATGACATTGGTAAGATGAAAAACCCTACTTATTTTACTGAAAATCAATCGACAGGAATCAATCCGCATGATGAGTTATCCTCACGAGAGAGTGCTTCAATCATTATTAATCATGTAATCAATGGTATTGGAATTGCCCGTAAAAATAATTTACCAGATAGGATTATAGATTTTATCCGGACGCATCATGGAACCAGTGTGGTCTATTATTTTTATAAAAAAGAAAAAGAAATTAATGCAGATTTAGACGTTTCTGAATTTGAATATCCTGGACCAAAACCTTTCAGTAAAGAAACAGCGATCTTAATGATGTGTGATAGTGTTGAGGCAGCATCTAAAAGTTTAAAAGAGCCAACATCATCAAAAATTGATGTCTTTGTTGAAAACATTATCAATAAGCAAATGAATGATGGTCAGTTCTTAAACGCCAACATTACATTCAAGGAAATACAGTCCATAAAAAAAGTATTGAAGCATAAGTTAGCTAACATATATCATTTGCGAATTGAATATCCCGAATAAAATTATTCAGATTTCTTACTTATTGAATTTAGTTAGTACTTCATAACTCTCTAAATGCCCTTTTTTATTATATGTCTCCTCTTTAACTACTCCCACACCTTCAGCAATCCATATTTTTGATGTGGTATGTTTTGTTATCAACATTTTTATTTCATTTTTAGCCGTTATGATAATGCAACCAAATGTCCCTGCGGGAACGGTAATCTGTTCTTTACCAACAACTTTTCTGTCAGTTGAATTGGCACCAAAACTCATATTGATATCACCAGCATGGAAATCCATTTTCATATTTGAGTCTGGCAAATCTTGCCCAACAGTTAGGTTATTCGGCGTAAAAGGGTTTGTACCTGTTATTTCTGACTCAATATCTGAATTGGTTTGAGTGGCTTCAATTCTGTTTTTTAACAAGGTATTTAGATCAATAGTAGTACCCTTGCCATCACAGCTTATAGTATATTCTGAATTTAAACTTTCTTTACCATTTTTATCTGTAGTAATAGAGCTAATGGTTGCTGTTTCAGTAGAACCATTTTTTTGGAAATTGATAACTGTGTTAGTAATTACAGATTCCAATCTATCTTTCTTGTCATACTTTGTCAGCTCATAAGTTGTTCCTTTGGACATTGGGTAGTAGTCACTACAGGATTGAGCTTGTGCAAATGAAAATGTCGTTAAAATTAAGATGAAGGCAACAATGTTAGATATTTGTTTCATGATATAATAATTTAATTGGTTGTTTTTTGTCTAATTTATTAAGATAAATTACGTACCTAAATTAATAAAAAAAATAACAAAAAAGCTAAAACTATTGCCCTGAAGGTTGGTTTCGGAGTTAGAAACAAAAAAGCCTTAACATAATAAGTTAAGGCTTTAAGTGATCGCGACAGGATTCGAACCTGTGACCGTCTGCTTAGAAGGCAGATGGGCACATGTTCTAATGCGCGATCTTTATTAACCTTATCAATTCCAGAGAAGCAATGTGCAAATAATGTGCAAAACTTAACCTGATTGTATAATATATTAATTTTCGACGCCTCTTTCAAGTTTTCCGAAATTATCTGTTGGATAAAGCCACTTGTTTTTTGTGGCTATCGGATAATTATTTTCTTTTTGATTAATCATGTGTCTTCTCTTAAAAAGACATGATAATCTTCTAGCTAAATAGTTGGAAATCATTTCTCTCAAATTTTCTGGTTGTAATTTAGTAAAAAAGTATGGTATGCGTAAAGTATGTGTAGCGTATTATAAAGTTTTACCGTGTAAAGCTTATAATTAAGCTACTCATACTGGTAAAACAAATAGCTCGTTACAATTTAGACATAAATTGTAATGTGCTATTAAAAGCGTTGGAGAGCGGCTATTTTACATAATGTGGTTATGGCTTACAGCTCTGCTGTACCATAACTATTACATTATGTAAATATAGCTTTGGTTTAGATTGAAATTAATAAGGCGGGGTTACCGAATCTTTCTTTTTAAGCAAGGGGGTGTTTGTTGGTAGTAGTCTTATGTATTTAGAAAAAATTTTAATATCATTTACTTCATAAGGTCATCAAATGAATCAGGTCGAATAGGTTCATAACCATCATTAAGTCCAGAATTATTTACTTCATCATCAGAATGCTTGTTTTTTAACAATTCTAGTTCTTTCTCTAATTTATCAATTCTTAATGCATATTCTCTAACACAAGACCTTTCAAACTTTAATGATTTAGACATCTCATCGTATTTAATAGCACTCTCAAGTTCAGCTTCCTTATCTCTTATTGGTAATGTCATCATGGCAAGAACATATCCAAATGAAAGGCAAGCAACAGGGACTAAAACAGATCCAATAGCATCCATACAAAATATTTTTTAATTAAATTAAACAACTAAAATTTTAGATTCTTTTTAAATTTTATTTTCATTAAATAGTTAAATATACCACAACTACAATTCAGCAATTTCATTTATGTTTAATAGAACTGTTAAATTAATTAATTCTAAAGCAAAGATGAAGTTATAGCAATATTAATTCTATTTACTAAAGTTAATTATTTTAATCAAATCGGTAAAAATAGACCTGTTAATTATACACCTTATTTGTTGGTCACAAGTTAAATTATAGAAATTCACTTTTTGTATTATGATAAAGTGGGGTAGGTAAGTGCTGTGTTATTTTGCTTCACTGGAGCATCCGACCTCACACACAAAGGTCTGGGATGCGACTAGTTGTAACATATTAAGTTATTTTCTAGGCTACAATGGCATTATTATTAATCAAATCAATGATTTTAACAATTTTTGTTACGTCTGCATCATTTTCAAATACACCAATTAGGCCTTGATCATTAAGGTCTGTAAATGGTGGTTCAAAGAGCATTTGTTTATCTATGGTACCGTTCTTGGTGAGATATGACATTATTGTCCTAACAAAAGTGATCTGATCTGCTCTTAAATTGCCTGTTTGTAAGAAATCTGCAAACGCTTCATTTACAGTTTGCTCATTTAGTCCTGTAATACTTCGGATAAAGCTTCCTAATGGCTGTTCGCCATACTGTTTAATGAAATCTTCTTTAGTACCGGCCACACTTTCCGTGAATAGTATTTTTTCTAATTGATTGAGCTCTGCTTTAGTAATAGCTATATTATTACAGAGCTTATTTATTGTCAAATGGTTCTTGTTTTTACGAATATAACTTTCAACTCTATCCTTGTAAGACTGCAGGCTAACGTATGTATTTACAGGCTCTCTTGATGTGATGTTGTCTAAATCAATTTCATCCTCAAAATTAGTGTATACCGGATCTTGTTTTTCTATTTCAAGATATTTAATTAGTTCACGTAGTGCTACCCTTAATTCTTCAAGTTTTTTAATATTAATAGTGCTCCAGTATTGTTCTGTCTGCACATTTTTAATTAATGTTATGTGCTGTGCGACCTGTGGAATATTATCTTTCTTTTGTAAAGCTGCGGCTGTCCTGAAAATCTTGCTCATGTATTTTCCTGTATTTCCAGATTCGTTGAGCAACAATATTTGATAAATAAGCACTAACATATCAAAACGTCTAGCTAATTCATCATCATTCTTATTTGCAGGCTGTAAATTTGACAAATGCGTGTTTATTTCTTGCACATCACTTTTTGATAGATTAAACCATTTTGATTTATTGCTATACTCTTTAACATACCTCAATTCTTTTCGCACCACAAACCTATTTTCATCTAGATTTTTAATACTACCATGAAGCTCATCTAAATACTTATTTCTAATTTCTACTTGCTCATTTGTTTTTTCTGGAATGTCTGCTACAAGTTGTGTGACCTTTAGTTTAGCTTCAAATATTTGTTGTAATAAAGGCTTATCATTTGAAGCATTTGCACCATCTGGATACTCATCAAAAAATTCAAAGTTTTGGCAGTAATCAAATATTAAAAATTCCTTTTTATCCTGATCTGGACCGAATAAATCTGGGCATAACCGTGTGCCTCTTCCTATCATTTGCCAAAATTTAGAAGCACTACGCACTAATTTAAAAAACACCAAATTTACTACTCTCGGTGCATCAACACCTGTATCCATCATATCTACAGATACCGCTATTTGTGGTTCTTGTTCCTGATAAGGGTCGACAAACTTTTCCAGTAAATCCTGTGCTTTAGTTTCGTAATTATCAATTACACGTAAAAACTTACCACCATATTCTGGATAGTTTTTATTAAAGCGTTCTTCAATAAAGACTGCATGCTTATGATTCTTTGCGAAAATGATGGTCTTGCCAAGTTTATCACCACCACTTACTTTAATACCATCATTCATAAGGTGTTCCAATACTTTATCAACAGTATCTGTGTTAAATAACCATTTGTTAAGCGCACCACTACTGATTGTATCAGGTGCTTCTTCATTGGTTGGATCACCAAATTTTTCTTCATACTCTAGCTTTTCAGTTTCTGATAATTCATGGTACTTAATTCCTTCTCTTTGGAATTTTAGTGGTACACTAATAGCTTTTGGTGGTACTAGATAACCATCATTAACAGCTCTATCCAATTCGTAGGCAAATGTTGGATTATCATCTTCAATACCAAATAGGCCATAGGTGTTATGGTCAATATCCTTTTTTGGTGTTGCTGTTAAACCTAATAGCATGGCATCAAAATATTCAAATATGGCTCTGTATTTCTGATATACAGAACGATGGGCTTCATCAATGATGATTAAATCGAAATGACCTACACCATAGAAGCGTTGATCATCTGTCTTTACTTTATCAATCTTATTGATTATGGTTGGATATGTTGAAAACACCAGCCTTGTTTTACTATCTTCTTTTTCTTTGGTTAAATCTATGGCTGAAAGCTCTGGTAAATGTTCTCTAAAGGCATTTTTAGCCTGTGTTACTAATGCATTTCTATCAGCAAGAAACAACACCCGTTTAGCCCAATTGCATTTGGTAAACATATCTACAATAGCTGTTGCAGTTCTGGTCTTACCTGATCCTGTAGCCATAACTAGTAAGCTCTCTCGTCGGGCACCTCTTAATTTACCATTTGGTGCATCAACCACTATATTTTCTGCAACTCTTTGAATAGCTTCCAATTGGTAATCTCTACCTGCAATATTAGTGTTAACCTTAAATTTTCTTGGGTCTTTTCTTGTTGTTCTTCTATCAATGAGTAATTGTAACTCATTTTGGGTGTAAAAGCCTTGTATTTCTCGATCAGTGTAGAATGTATCATCCCAAATAAAGGTTTCAAAACCATTGGTATAAAATATTATAGGCCTTTGGGTGTATGATTGTTCTAAACAATCGGCATACAATTCAGCTTGATGTCTACCTTTTCTAGCATCTGCCATGGTTTTTTTAGCTTCCACAACAGCTAAAGGCTTACCATCTTTACCCCAGAGAACATAATCAACATATCCTACACCAGATGGATTAGTACTAACAGGCATACCAGATATCTCATATTCCAAATCTTTACCATCTTTTAGGTTTTCCCAACCTGCTTCTTTAAGCAATACATCAATGTAAAGCTTACGTGTAACTGATTCTGGAATTAAAGTTGGTATTACCTCATCTGGGTCTTTAACCTTTTCACGTTTAACTCGACGTTGCTTATTAGCTATTTGTTGTGCTTTTAACTGCTTTTTAAGTAGTTCAATTTCGTTAGCCTGTTCTTCCAGCTTTTTACGTTCTAGTTGCTCTTTTTCCCTTCTCTGGTCTAACTGACGCTCTATGTTTTGCAGTTCTTTAAGCGTGGCTTTATGTTCATTACCATCTGGTATAATCCCCATGGTAAACGTTGGAATCTTAATATCTTCTTCGCTGTAGTACAAGCCTATAAAGCTTAAAAAACGAAACAGGTTTTTAATACTGGCAATTGACTGATCGTGCGAAATGGATTTACCATGAGCACCTGCATTACCATTGAGGCGAATTAGGTTAATCTCCCTAAACATGGAAGGCTTAATGATTTCCCTAAAACACTGGGCGTGTATTAAACTGGATAGCTTGGTATCATAAGGCCATTCCAAATCTACATCATTATCATACAGCCATTGTACGGCTTTTTCTAAAGCACTACGAGCAATTAAAGCACTTGCTTTGGGCGAAGTTAAAGTAAGCTGTTCAGCTTCTTTAGCTTCCTTATAGATGGCTGGCCATTGCTTATGTAGAAATTGAAAATTACTCATTAACTTAAACTAATATCTCGTTATATCTCGTTTTTCTGCAGATATATAGTGTTTTTTGTATCCTTGATCCAATAATTTTCCATCAAAATTTACTTTATAATGAGATTCATATACAATTTTAAATGAATCTAGAAAAAACTGCTCGGTTTCATACAATTTCCTATTGGATGATGCTTGATTCCCATCCAAACTATTGTATGTGAAAAATCCAACTAGTTCAAGTAGATGACATGGAATATTTATTACTTTAATATTGTTATGCAAAGGCCATGTCCAATCATTTTCAGTTAAAATATCTGGCTCATACGAATCTATTGAATAATGGTCCAATCCTAAATTTATTTTTATAAGAGCATATTCATTGCCATTTTCAATTTCACGTATTTGAGTGTTAATTACTGCGTTAATAATATCTAATTTGTTTGTTCTTAAAACGCAAATACCTTTATTATCTGGTCTCAAACCTTGAAACCTAATTTTTTCCCAATTTATTGCTGGTGTAATATGGTAAAAGGTACCGTTTTCATTTAAGTAATTTCTCATAATATATTCTCTTGAAATTCATTACGTTATTGCAATTGTAAGAACCTTGTTTTCTAATTTACCATTCATCTTCATCATTTTGTTTGCAATCGGTACAAAGTCCGCGGTAAACATAATATTCAAACGCACCACAACGCGAGCATGTGTTTTCTAAATAATTTTTACAATCTTCACAATAATCATCATACTCATCTTTTGAATAACCACATCTGGGACACGTACTATCAGCTACGTCATTTTCTAGATAATAGCCATCATCAAATGAACATGCTGGACCTGTAATTTGAATTTCAAATTCTCTGCCATCATATAATGTAATTTCACAATATCCATTATCATTTAATTCTTCTGATGAAAACTCGCTACTATCAAGCCAGCCGCTCGAAAAAGATATTTTAACCACTTCATTATATTCAACATCTACATTTAAAGTGTAGTTGTTACTGAAACCAGTTTTTGGGTTGTAGTAATCCACATCAGCGCAATATGTGTCATCTGGATAAGCTTCCTCATCATCTTCATAATAACTACTTTTAGAATTATTATAACTATTTGAACTAGAAGTGTTCTTTTTGCATGATTGCAACGCAAATACTAATAAAATTGCAATAAGTAATGTTTTTGTTTTCATATTAATTCTCCTTTAAATGCCTTTTGTAATAGGCTGTTAAACAATTCATCTGCTTTATTCAGTTCTTGCTGTGCTATTGCTTTTTGGACTTCAATTGCTTTAACTCGTTCTGCAAATTGTATTTGAAGGTCATAAGGTGTGAACATTATTTCCAATTCTGCTAAAGTCCCAACATTTAAGCCTGGTTGTGCTGCACCTGTAGCATATTTGTTCAAGTTTATCATATCTAACATGTGGTAAAGCCATAACGTTTTGTATTCCATAATAGGTGTGCAAACAATTGCATGCTCTGTAGCATGAAATTTGCCATTTACCATCTTAACGTTACCACACAAAGCTCCTTGTCTTCCTATTAAAATAAATTCTCCCTCATGCGTGAATGATTTAACAAATCCTCTCAAACCATTTCCTCCATAACACGAATATAAGTCAGTACTTTGTTGAGGATGTATTTCTGATGCTTTTATAAATTTCCCAGCTTTCATGCTAGAAACAAGACCTAACTTTTTACTTTCCCAACCATTCGGATTAGTAACAGGATCCCCAAACATATCCAGAAATAGGGATTGAGTTAGCGCATCATATTTAGCTATAAGTGCTTTTGTCTTTTGCCTATAGGCATCTGCGGTATCTAATATATTGGCTATTTGTTTTTGTTGGTCTATTGGTGGTAGTGGAAGCTTTACTCTTGATACGGTTTTAAAATTAATAGCAGACATTGATGTACTTTGTGAAGCATGAAGTAATTGTCTTTGAACCGAATTACTCCAAAGAGCCCTGTAAAGAAAATCACCATTAACAAGATTTTTATCATAATTTACCTTGAACATATTGTTCGCAAGAACACCTTCAAGTCCTCTACCTACAAAACCTACAGCACCGTATCTCACCATTATAATATCGTCAGCATTTACATGATACTTTTGATTCTGTTTTGGTATGTATCTAAAATCTTGAGAGTTTTGAGTATAATTTACTATTCTTAAAAAAGTATCAGAATTTTCAAATTGTTCAGTTTTCTGATCTGGTATAGAAACTTGTTGACCTTGACTAAAGCTAGCTATTTCTCCTAATTGTACCATTTTCATCGTAACATCTCTTTTAAAGTAGTTAAAGCCTCATATCGTTCTTTATTTAGTAATTCTATATCCTTAATAATGGTTGCAGGTGCATCGTACTCAATTTCATCATAAACAATCTCCTTATAGCGATTGATAGATAAATCCCAATCATTTTCCTTAATCTCATCAAAAGGTACCAAGAAGCTCTTTTCAGTTCTAGCTCGTTCCAGTTCACCTTGCATGTTATGATACCTAGATAGGATCTCTGGAATATCATTTTCCTTAATCTGTGAACGCTTATCATCTAAACTATACCCATCGGCCTGCATATCATAGAACCAAACCTTGTCTGTTCCTCCTGTTCCTGTTTTTGTAAAGAACAGCACCGCAGTACTTACACCTGCATAAGGTTTAAAAACACCACTAGGCATAGAAATAACCGCATCTAGTTTATGATTTTCAATAATTTCTTGTCTTATTTGTTTATGTGCTTTAGAACTACCAAATAGCACGCCATCTGGTACGATTACTGCACATCTACCACCTGTTTTAAGCATACGAAGCATCAATGCTAAAAATAGCAATTCGGTCTTTTTAGACTTGACCATTTTAAGTATTGAACCTTCCACCACATCATAATCCAAAGCACCTTTAAATGGCGGATTGGCTAATATTAGTGAGTACTGATTTCTAATGTCTGCCAAACTCTCACCAAGAGCATTGTTTTTCATCAAATTTGGGCTATCAATACCATGTAATTGCAAGTTCATAGCACCAATACGCACCATAGTATCATCTATTTCAATACCATTAAACATGTCATTATTAAAATGGTCTCTAAAGTCTTTATCTAAAAACCAATCGTTATGGTTATCTCGGTAATATTCGCTAGCCGTTACTAAAAATCCTGCTGTTCCTGCAGATGGATCGCAGATTATATCATCTTTTTTAGGTTGTACAATATCAACCATCATCCTTATAATATGGCGTGGTGTTCTAAATTGTCCGTTAGTACCTGCTGACGCAATTTTAGACAGCATGTACTCATAGAGATCACCTTTGGTATCTCTATCTTTCATATCAATGGCATCAATGAGTTGAACTACCTGATCAAGTAGTTTGGGCGTTGCTATAATAAAGTTGGCGTTCTTCATAAAATCAGCAAAAAT
This sequence comes from Hanstruepera sp. CR43, assembly GCF_055227665.1. Lineage (NCBI taxonomy): Bacteria > Pseudomonadati > Bacteroidota > Flavobacteriia > Flavobacteriales > Flavobacteriaceae > Hanstruepera > Hanstruepera sp. CR43. The sequence continues at coordinate 88,012 of NZ_CP200078.1, forward strand.
GCCTGCTTTATGCCCAACTTGTTTCATATGATCAAAGACTGTCATGCCTTCCACTGAAGGCCTTGTAAACAGCTCGAACATGCTTTCTGGGTCTTTATTCTTGAAAGAGCTCCAGCGAAGCTCCTTTTGATCTGGTGTGAACAATGCATTTTGTATTGGAATACCTACTGTATTAGCTTTCTTTTCTTCTAATAGCTGTCGTTCATCCAATCTGCGTAAAAATAGTAGGTAAGTAAATTGTTCTATTACTGTTAGTGGGTTTGATATTCCGCCAGACCAGAATGTATCCCATATTTTATCGACTTTTGATTTGAGTTCGCCTGTGATCATTTAAAATAATGTAGTTTAAGTTGGTTTTAATAGAACGTCTAAAATAACATAGTTGAATGGTAATTTCTAGAAATTTGGCGTTTTTATGTGAAAAATAGTATCAAATTTTAGATGAATTCATCAAATTGAAAATTTAAACTCTCAAAAAAAAGCCTGTTTTATTGAGAATAATGCAATTCCGTTTTTTGAAATGTTAAAAAAGGGGTCAAAATAGGCCAAAATACGACCTATTTTTAGCTATATCATGCAAGTAAAATTTTTATTGAGAATTTCGCAAAAGTGTTGTATAGCATTGGATTTCAATGGTTTTAGACGTACTTTCACTGCTTCAAGGGAAGTAATATGTTGGTGGTAATTTCCAATGAAAAAAAATGCTTCACTCAATACTAAAAAATGGCACTTCAGAACAATAAAATTCAAAATGACGACATCAAAATTGGTGATAAGTACAGATTAAATGATGTTTTAAGAACAGATAAAAAACAGCGCACCATAAAACAGCTTATTGATGAATCACCATTGTATTTATGGAATAAAATTCACTCAAAACATAGTAACGTATCACTTGTAAGAAATGCATATGCCTTACTAAAAGCAAAAGTTGGGGCAAAAAGGCCTGATTGGGTTTCAAAAGTAGAAAAACAGCATTTACACCACAAAACTAAAAAGATGCTACGAGTTGCCCTTAAAGATGGTACAGCAGGGCTTCCGGGAAGTAGATTTAAAAAAATAGCTTCCCGAAAGATTGAAAAGTAACTTATTTTATATCAATAACTTCCTGATGCATGGCATCTATTTTATTTGTATCAAATGCGTCCAAATAAATTGCTGTTGTCCTATTTCCGTAAGAATGGCCTAATGCTTCTGCAATGAGCTCATTTGAGTAACCCAATTGTTTTGCAATATTGGCAAATGAGTACCTACTACTATAGGTTGTAATAGTTATTTCACATTGTAATTCCAGAGAAAAACGTTTTAGATACTTATTAGTAGTCTTTATCCACTGTTTAATAATCTTTTTAGCTTCTAAACTGTCCTCAATAATGTTGTTAGGCAAAATAGGTAACAAATAATCTTGATCTTTTTGATGTAAACGATTTACAATTGATTTTGCCTGACTAAATAGTTTAATATTATACTGTTTATGTGTTTTACGTCTTGTATAATGTATTCTGTTATTTATGATGTTAGAATGCTTTAAATATGCCATGTCTGTAAATGATATACCCCTTAAATAGAAGCTTAACATAAAGTAATTTAACGACCTATAATGTTGCGAATCATTAACTATATCTAGTTTGTTGAGCTTTTGAATAACAGCTTTAGAAATAGCCTTATTTTCAGTTCTCTGGGACTTGATGCTAATATCATAAAATGGATAGTTGGATCTATCAACAATCTTATGCTTAATAGCCTTATTATAGATGGCTCTAATTGTCCTGAAGTAGTTGGAAATGCTATTTTGTTTAAGGCCTTGTAGCTGTAAGTGGTGTCTATATTTATCCAGAAGTTTATAATCTATATCTGTAAACAATATATCCTTGTTACAAAAGGTTAAAAAGCTGTTCATTGCTGTACGATAAACTATGGCGTTACCAGTTTTGTTCGTAGCAAGCATTTGATCTATTAAATTTTGTGCAAACTTTTTAAATGTTAATGAACTGTTTGGTGGATTACCTTTGATGATATTTCTTAATTTTTCAATTGTAAAATCATTGTCAAGTGTTAGAATAGCTTTCTCAATTTTAAAGTAATCTTTTAATAGTTTTAAGTTTAGCAATTTAGCATTTGGGTGCTGTTTTGAAATTCTAGAATGTTCGTCATCCCAGTAGCTTTCAATAATTGATGTACCTGAATTAATAGTGTACACTTTCTTGTAATGTGTAATACGATAAATAATGTTGTAAGTACCATCAGACTTTGCTCTTCTGGTGTCTAGTGTAGTTTTTACATTTGCCATAATTTGGAAGTGTTATGGTCAAGTTGTGCAAACTATGTGCAAAAATAATGGCTGATTAAATAGCCAAATTATGCTTCTCTGGAATAATTAAATTTGTTATAAATAAAAAAACCTCCTGATAATCAGAAGGTTAGTTAGTGATCGCGACAGGATTCGAACCTGTGACCGTCTGCTTAGAAGGCAGATGCTCTATCCAGCTGAGCTACGCGACCATTCAATCACGCAACGGCGCGATGAAAAAAGATTAAGTCGGGGTGGCAGGATTCGAACCTGCGACCTCCGCGTCCCAAACGCGGCGCGATAACCGGGCTACGCTACACCCCGAATAAGGTTATCATTAAAGTGCGGAGAGACGGGGATTCGAACCCCGGCGACACTTACGCGTCGACAGATTAGCAATCTGCTCCATTACCACTCTGGCACCTCTCCAATTGAAAAGAACGTTCTTTTAATGCGGATGCAAATGTAACTTTTCATTACAAAGAACGCAACTATTTTTTGAATTTTTTGTGTTGTTTTTAGAATAGGGAAAACTTTTGTAGGAAGTTTTTGAGTAAACTGTTTAAGCTTAATGTATTAGAATATTTTTGATCTTATCGTATCGAATTTCATCAAAGTCAGAAATAATTTTATTTGCTTTGGAATAATCCTGATTTTTTGAATGCGGACTTTTAAACCCAACACAAAAAATGCCAGCAGAATTGGCCGCTTGAATACCATTTGTGGAATCTTCGATGACCATGCAGTTTTTAGTCTCAAACCCGGCCGTTTGTGCTGCTTTCAAAAAGATTTCCGGATGTGGCTTTGATGCCTTTAAATCTGCTCCGCTTAATTTACCTTTAAAATATTTGTCTAAATCAAATCTATCAAATACACTATTGATGGTTTGCATGGATGCTGAGGACGCCAATACTAGTGTGAGTTCATTTTGATGGTAGTCTTTTATCAAGTCGAAAACACCATCTAGCATTTTTAGACTGGAGTCACTTATAAAAAGTTCTTTAAAAATACTACGCTTAATTTGCACGAGCTCTTCTGGATTTTTCTGAATGCTAAAATGGTCGCATAAATGTTTACAGACATTAATTGTTGATTGACCCGTAAATGTCTGATAATGTTCTTCCGTTACATCAATTTTTACAGAGTCAAACATTCCAAAGTAAGCTTTGTGGTGCAGCGGTTCAGTATCAACAATTACACCATCCATATCAAAGAGTACAGCTTTTAACATATATTCATTTTTGTTTTTTACAAATGATTACAATTCTTTCATTGTTAGAATTGGTCGTAAAAAAAAGATAATTATCACCACCATCCTGAATGCTGAATTTTTTTCGAATGTCTTTTACGGATTCAGGAAAGTTCCGTGTAGTGATATTGGCTTTTTTTATATTCGTTTTTTTAAATGTTTTTTTATTGTAAGGTATGACATTTTCAACCTTAAATATGCGACCAGGAAATTCAATCAAAGTGTCTGATGTATACAAATGGGTATGTTTGTTTAGCTTACATAAATTGAATTGCGACGCTAAACTATTAAAAGCACCTGCTTTTAAAATGGCAGAATTGGGCTCATACAAATAGGTAAGTGGATGGCTGAAATCCACATCATAACTGGATTCTTTTGAAATATCAAAACAGAATACCTCTTCCTTATTTTTTATTAAATTGACTGCTGTAATCTCAATAGGGCTCTTATTATTCTTTTCTAAAACCCACAAAAGTTCCTTGACTTCATTGTTTACTGCCAAAACAAAAATGGATTTAACGTGGTCCAGTTCATTAATACCCGCTGAAATATCCAGAAGCGGAGACGTCTTAATGAGAACATGATCACTTTTTGAGAATAACAAATCTAAATGTTTAGGGACATTGGGTAGACAATCGTTTAAGAAAAACACCTTACCCTTAACGTCATGTCGTCTGGAAGGATCAATGTAAATCCAATCAAAAGCTGCTTTTGATTTTTCGAGATATTCTATTCCATCATAATTAACACAATTGATATTTTTGACTTGTAACTGATTAAAATTGTGCTCGACTATTTCAGATAGTTCCTCATTAATTTCGCAATGGGTTACACTATCAAAATGTTTTGAAAAGTAATAAGTATCGACACCAAACCCACCAGTAATATCAATCAGGGAATTCCCCATAGCTTCAATTAAATCAGCTTTGTATTTCGCGGTGATTTCAGATGAGGTTTGTTCAATGTTCAACTTGTTTGGATAAATAATTAAAGGCATATTATACCAAGTTGGTAACTTGTTTTCGCAACGTTTTTTGGCTTCAATCTGTCCAACTAATAGTTTTATGTCTGTAGTAATGCCATGATGCTTTTTAAATAGAATTTGTGTAATGTTATCTTCAAGATGAGTGCTTATAAACTCTTGATTTTCAATATTTAATATTGATTTATCCAAGATTAATTATAGTCCTTTGGTGAGGTTTTGTACAATTTTGTTTTCTGAAAGAAATTCTTTTAGAATAACTTTTAATGCAGTATAAGCAGGTACAGCCATTATCATTCCGACAACACCAAATAACAGGCCTGCTATAATAATAATTAAAAATATTTCTAAAGGGTGGGACTTGACGCTTTTTGAAAAAATAAGCGGTTGGCTAAAAAAATTATCAATTAATTGTCCGATGGTTATAACAGCCAATACTTTAAGTGTCATAGGAACAATAACTTCACTAAATCCTTCGCCCAAGTTGCTGGTCATAGTCAAAAAGATCATGATAATACCTCCAATCATAGGCCCTAAATATGGAATAAGGTTAATTAATGCACACAAAAAAGCAATCACAATGGCGTTTTCAACCCCTATGATTAATAGTCCAATAGTATATATTACAAACAGTACAGAAATCTGTAGTACCAACCCCACAAAGTAACGCGATAGCAAATCTTTTATTTTTTCTATTGATTTTTTTAATCGGGCTTCTTTATTGTCAGGTATCAAGGTCATTAAGCTATTCTCAAATAGTTTGCTGTCTTTTAAAAAGAAAAATGAAATGAACATGACTGAAAACAAACCAATACTAAAGTTGCCTAAACCACTCATGATGGTATTCAGAAAATCTGGAATAACTGAATAATCTATTCTGGACAATAGGTGGCTTTCTTTCAATGATTCTTCAACTTCCAAAGGCGATATTCCAAATTGTTTGGTTGTTTCAATGTAGAGGTCTTTAACGTTGCTTTCTAACTTGTTAATATCCAAAAGTGATAAATTATGACCTTGTTCAGCCAATAGTGGAACAAATAACATGATAAGCCCTACCATTAATCCAATTAACAAAAACATAGTTACAGCTACCGCAAAAGTGTTTTTAAATTTAAGTCTATTCTTTAAAAATCCTACTATTGGTCTACCCGTAAGCGATACAACTACAGAAATAACAATATAGACAATTACTGATTGAATAATATAGAGAAAATACAATAGGGCACCAATACCCAATACAATGGCTAATGCTCTTAAAATTCCGTTGGCTATTTCTTTTGAATTCATTTAGTAAATATACATATTGATGTTTAATTCACGATATTAATGAACTATTTAGTTGCTTGGTTATTTCATATAATGCTATAGAAGCTGCCTGCACTACATTCATGCTACTATTTTGACCATACATGTCAATATGCAATGTGTTATGACATTGATCTAAAATCGATTCAGAGACACCAAAGTTTTCGTCACCAATAATTAAAGCAATAGGGCTATTCGATTTTACTTTGTAATTATTTATAGGTATACTATCCGTAGTAATTTCAAGCGCGATAATTTGATAATGAGATTCCTTGCAGCTATTAATTGCGGTTTGAATATCACAATTTAATTCATATGCAACTGCCTTTTCTGCAGATCTTGAAGCTCTTGTGGATTTTCTGCTTAAAGCAAGATCATCACCACAGAATATTACTTTTTCAACACCAAAAGCATCAGCAGTCCTTAACAGACTTCCTATATTAGTAGCATTGGAAATATTGTCACAGATTATAACAATGGGGAACTGTTGTTTTGTAAAAGTTGTATTGTAATGATTGCGTTGCAACTAACTAAAAAATTATTTTACTCTACTTTTATTAAAGTTACTAGTTTTTTTATTTTGATCCATCCAAACAGCAATCGGGATTGTTCCACTTAATGTACTGATTAAACCAAAATTCCATAATAAAATGGTTAGAATAATAGCAAGGATGACACTAGCAATAATTAATAAATTGTTAGGTTCAGCGTGTAGCCTATTTATGTGTTTATTGGTTTCTTTACCACAATTATTACAGGTGTTTGCTATTTCATTTTTACCCAATTCCATCAACAAGTCATGTCTATTGGAGGTATTTGTTTTAATATAATTTTCAGCACGACAGAAATTACAGTAATAGCTTAACTTCATAATATTTTTTAATTCTCGAAAGCATATTTAACAATATTTGCTCCCATTTTCAAAGCTTTTTCTCGAACGTCTTCAGGGTCGTTATGAACGACTTGATCTTCCCAGCCATCTCCTAAATCACATTCAAAAGTAAAGAGTAAAACTAATCGCGATTCATGAAATATTCCTAATGCTTGTGGGCGTTTTCCATCATGTTCATGAATTTTAGGTAATCCTTCTGGAAAAGAGTATGCAACATTGAATATAGGATGATTGGCAGGAATTTCAATCAGATCGGAATTAGGGAACACTTTTTTTAATTCTTCAGTTATATAGGGTTTCATACCATAGTTATCATCAATATGCAGAAATCCTCCAGAAATCAAATAGTTTCTTAAGTTGCTGGCATCGTCTTCATTAAAAAATACATTACCATGACCTGTCATGTGAATGAAAGGATATTGAAAAATATCAGTGCTTCCAACTTCAACTGTTTCCGGTTTGGGATTTATTTTAGTCTTGATATTGTTGTTGCAAAATCTAATGAGATTGGGCAGGGCAGTAGGGTTTCCATACCAATCACCACCACCTTTGTATTTAAGTACAGCGATATCTTGAGAAAAAGCGGTGATTGGAAGGCAACAAATTAAAAGTAACCAAATGATTTTCATATAGTTTATTCATTTACAAATACGACGCTATGACAGGCAACTATGGCAGCTGTTTCAGTGCGTAATCTGGTTTCACCCAAAGTTACGGGAATAAATTTATTGTGTAAAGCCATTTCAATTTCTTTAACACTAAAATCACCTTCAGGTCCAATGAGTATTGTAACATCTTGATCTTTCGTAAGCTGTTCTTTCAAAGATAATTTGTGATTGTCTTCACAATGGGCAATAAATCGTTGTCCGATTAATTCTACTTTCATGAAATCACTAAAGCTAATTGGTTCATTAAGTATTGGCAAATAGCATTGTAGGGATTGTTTCATAGCCGATTGGATAATCTTGTTAAAACGTTCTGGTTTTATGATTTTTCGCTCGCTGTGATCACAAATAATAGGCGTTATTTCATCTATTCCTAATTCGGTACTTTTTTCTAAAAACCATTCATAGCGGTCATTGAGCTTTGTTGGTGCAACAGCAAGATGAATTCTGTAATTTTTTTTTGGTTTCTTTTCTTTTTCAATAATATTGGCGATACATTTTTTTATGTCAGCTTGTATTATGGAGGCTTTAAATAACCAACCCTTTCCATTGGTAATATCTAAAGAGTCACCAATGGATTTGCGCAACACCTTGGCAATATGTCTGCTCTCTTCTTTATCAAAAATGATATCTTGAGAAGTTTCTGTTATATCGGGATTGAAAAATAATTGCATTAGTTTTTCTTCTCAACAATTTTCAGGGCCTTAACCTCTTTTATGTACTTAATATCATGAGTCTTAAGAATGAGATAATGCATATTATTTTCTAGCACATCAAAGGTTGCTAAATCACCAATACTCATGGGACTTGTGATTACAAAATCTTCAATTTTAGGATGCAAAGTACCTTGTTTAAGCCAACCGGAATCACCGCCTCGCCTTGCATTAGAATCTTCGGAATACTGCATGGCCAATTTATTAAAAGGCATGCCGTTTTCAAATTTAGTCATTATTTGACTTCTTAATATGACTATTTCTGATTTACTCAAATTTTCACCATTGAACACGATATAGCTAAATCTGTAATGCAAATTATTATTACTTTCAACAACTTTATAATGCGTAATTTTAAAATCACTCTTAACAGTTGATCGTCCACGTTCAAATAATTCCTTGGCTAGGGTTGTTTTGTGCTTTTCCTCATTGAAACTAATCAGCTTGCTACTTTTAGACGGATTATTGGCCAGATACATTTCAGCTTGATCAATGTTTAGAATGGAATCTAATTCACGGCTGATACTTTCTTGGCTGTAAGACGCTATAGAAAGTAATAAGACTAGAAGGGAAATTTTGTGCATAGCTTTAATTTAGTTTCAACAAAAAAACAAAAATTCTACTTGTATTCAGAATTATCACAAAACATTATCAACAGAAGTTTTAACAATGCAAGGTGCCGTTAATTTTATTAGATTTTCAACCTAGCTGAAGCTGTAATTTTATTTTCAGAAAAATCATTATTTAGATATTTCAGATAGCCTACTATGGCAATCATGGCAGCATTATCAGTCGTATATTCGAATTTGGGGACATAAGTGGTCCATCCAAATTTGTTTTCACCATCCTTTAATGCCTGTCTGATTCCGGAATTAGCTGAAACTCCACCACCAATAGCAATATGTTTGATACCAGTTTGTTTTACTGCTATTTTTAACTTGTCGATTAGAATACCAATTATAGTATATTGAATCGAGGCACAGATGTCGTTAATGTTGTCTTCAATAAAATTGGGATTGTTCTTCGTTTCATTCTGAACAAAATATAGAATAGCTGTTTTTAGTCCGGAAAAACTAAAGTTAAGACCATCAACTTTAGGTTTCGTGAATTTGAATGCTTTGGGGTTGCCAAGTTTGGCACGCTTGTCTATTTCAGGTCCGGCTGGATAACCTAAACCTAATATTTTCCCACTTTTATCGTAAGCTTCACCTACGGCATCATCAATGGTTTCGCCAATAACATCCATATCGAAATAGCTGGACACCTTCACTATTTGCGTATGTCCACCAGAAATTGTCATTGCCAAAAACGGAAAGGGAGGTTTATTATAGCCTTCTTCTTCAATAAAATGAGCCAGGATATGGGCTTGCATATGGTTGACTTCAATAAGTGGGATTTGCAACCCAAAGGCTAGTGATTTGGCAAATGAGGTACCAACAAGTAGCGAACCTAAAAGGCCAGGGCCTCGGGTAAAGGCAACAGCATGTAATTCATTTTTTGAGATATTAGCTTTTTTTAAAGCCTGATCTACAACAGGAACTATATTTTGCTGATGGGCTCTTGAAGCCAATTCAGGAACAACACCGCCGTAGGCTTCATGTATTTTTTGGTTTGCCACAACATTACTTAAAACCTTACCATTGCAAATCACTGAAGCAGCTGTATCATCGCATGAAGATTCAATTCCCAGGATGTAAATATTTTCTGAACCCATTACTGAATATTAGGCATAATTATTGTTAATTTTGACTTCAAAGTTATAACTTTCAATACGTATCAAAAAATTTTTTAAAATACTGGGTCGGTTACTGGCAACATTGTTGTTGCTGTTTATTATTCTAGTATTGATATTATCCATTCCGGCAGTTCAAACAGGACTTGGGAATTATGCTACAAAGCGTATAAACGAAGATTTTAAAACCAACATCAATATTGATAAAATAGGATTGCAGTTTAATGGTGATGTGGAGCTAAAGGGAGTCTTGATCCGTGATTATAAGTTGGATACACTTATTAGTGCGACTGAAATCAACACGTCTATTTTAAATTTCAAGAATCTTTATAACGGTAAATTGGTATTTGGCGATATAGATTTGGAAGGGTTGATTTTCAATATTGTAACCTATAAAGGAGAAACCGATACTAATCTGGATGTTTTTGTGGCCAGGTTTGATGAAGAAGAACCCAATACCGATCCAAGCGATTTTCTGATGTCCTCAAGTGATGTGACTATTTCAAGAGGAACATTTAGACTTATTGACTATAATAAGGAAACTCCAAAAATTTTGGAGTTTACGGACATTTTTACAAATTCTACCAATTTAGTAATCAGTGGTCCCAATGTGAGCACACGCATTAACACATTGGCTTTTAATGACAGTCGCGGATTAAAAATGAAAAATTTGGTAACCAATTTTTCATACACACGTGAACAAATTTTTCTAGATGATTTAGACATTAGAACGGCTAATTCTGAATTAAAAGGAGATGTGAAGTTTTTATATAATAGAGAAGATTTAAAGGACTTTACCGATAAAGTGAATGTCGAGGCAAACTTTACCGAGGCCAATATTGCTCTTAATGAACTAAATACCTTTTACGATGAATTTGGAATTAATCAGCATGCAACTCTGACTGCCAATATTACCGGCACGTTGAATGATATGCATGTCAATAATTTAAAGCTGAACACCAGTTCCAATAGTAAAATTTATGGAGATATCCATTTTTTAAACCTCTTTAATGCTGAAGAGGGCAACTTTTATATGAACGGTCAGTTCACCAATTTATCTTCTAATTATCAGGATTTAACGGCACTTCTTCCAAATGTTTTAGGAGAGTCCATTCCAACGGCGTTTAATAAGCTTGGTAACTTCACTATTGTTGGGCGCTCCGAAATTACCACAACAAATGTGAGAGCAGATATCGGTATCCATACGGAATTAGGATTTATTCACTCAAATCTGGAGCTCAAAACCATTAACGATATTGATAATGCCACATATAATGGGAATATTATTTTTGACGATTTTGATATTGGAAAATTTATTGATAATCCCAAATGGAGTATAGCTTCATTAAATTTAGATGTAAAGGGTAAGGGATTTACATTGGAAAGCCTAAACACACAATTGCTGGGCGATGTCTATTCGGTAGTATACAATGGTTACGAATATAACAATATTGAATTGTCCGGAGATTTAGGAAATAATATTTATGATGGAAAATTGGTATCACATGACCCTAATTTTAGAGTAAATTTTAATGGCTTGGCCGATTTTTCCAATGAAGTTAATGAGTTCGATTTTATAGCTAATGTAAGTTATGCCAACTTAAAAGCTATGAATATTGTCAAGAGGGATGAACAGGCAATATTTAAAGGTTTGGTTGAAATGAAGATGACAGGGACATCGTTTGATGATGCTGAAGGTAGTATTGTTTTTGATGATACGCATTATGAAAATGAAAATGGTGAATACGTTTTTGAAGATTTTCAGATAACATCATCTTTCGATGGGAGCAAACGTATTATTGATGTGAATTCACCCGATATTATTCAAGGGCAATTAAGTGGTGTATTCTCATTTGATGATATTGGGTATTTATTTGAAAATGCCATAGGAAATATGTACACCAATTATAGACCACATAAAGTAAAGGAAAACCAATATATCGACTTTAATTTTAAAATCTATAACAAAATTGTTGAGGTATTTGTTCCAGATATTGAGTTGGGTTCTAACACATATTTTAAAGGACGGGTTGAAAGCGATGAGAAAGAATTTAAACTAACTTTCAAATCGCCTAAAATCAAGCTTTTTGATTATTTTGCTGATCAAATTTCCCTTCAGGTTGACAGTAAAAACCCCTTGTATAATACCTTTATTGAAGTTGATAGTATTAACACCACTTTCTACAATCTTTCGAAATTTAACTTAATAAATGTGACGCTTAATGATACTTTGTATATGCGATCAGAGTTCAATGGGGGTCGTAATAATGCTGATTCGTATGACTTAAGTTTTTATCATACAATAAATGAAGATAATAAATCCGTAATCGGATTTAAAAGGTCTGATGCTACCTTCAAGGGTAATAAATGGGTCATAAATGACAGGCGAGATAATAACAACAAAATCATTGTTAGTAAAGATTTGTCGACTATTAACATCGATTCATTTAGAATGAATCACAACCAAGAAGAGATCAAGCTATCCGGTTTATTAAGGGATTCAACATATAAAGACATTAGATTGAACTTCAAGGATGTTGATTTAGCCAAGATTACACCAACAATAGACAGTTTGGATTTACGAGGTAATGTTAATGGGAAGTTAGATATTTTACAGGAACATGGTAGGTATTTACCAAACTCCACCGTTACAATTGATGACTTGGAAGTTAATGGTCTTGTTTTAGGTTCTTTTGATGCCAATATTATTGGTGATGAGTCTTTGACCAACTATACCGTGGATGCTAAAATTAAAGATGATCTCACGGAATCCTTCTCCGCAAAAGGAAACATCAACGTAGCGTCAAATTCATCATCGATAGATGTTGACCTAAATTTTAAGGATTTTAATCTATCACCCTTAAATCCATTTTTGTCAGATATTTTAACCAACATACGTGGGGAGGTGACTGGTGTTGCCAAAGTAAGTGGTAGTCTCAAGCTGCCAGAAATCAATGGAGACCTACAATTAAATAATTCTGGACTGACGGTACCTTATTTAAATGTAGATTATGACTTTGCCGATAAATCTTCTGTCACGCTTGAAAATCAAAGCTTTGTTTTTAATAATATCAATTTAACAGATACAAAATATAATTCGAAAGGCGTTTTGAATGGCTCCATAAATCATGTTAACTTTTCAGAATGGAGTTTAGATATTGATATTAATACGCCAAGGCTGTTGGTTTTGGACACAGAAGAAGAGACTGAAGATGCACCATATTATGGTACTGGTTTTATTGGTGGACTAGCCAGTATTGATGGTCCAACCGATGAATTGGTTATTACAGTAGTTGGAGAAACAAAACCAGGGACTATTTTCATTATTCCATTGAGTGATTCAGAATCTTTTGGTGACAATTCATATATTCATTTTTTGACTCCTGAAGAGAAAAAAGCCAAAAAAGAAGGTAGAGAAGTTCAAACGAAGGATATTACTGGTTTGGAACTTGATTTTGAATTGGATATTACCCAAGACGCGGAGATTGAAATTGTTATTGATAAAGTATCTGGAAGCACCATCAAAGGCCGAGGAGCAGGTGGGATGTTAATTGATATTAACACCAATGGTAAGTTTAACATTTATGGTGATTTTATTGTGTTTGAAGGTGTTTACAATTTTATGTATGGAGGCCTTGTTCAGAAAAAGTTTGAAGTAGAACCCGGAGGTTCGCTGGTTTGGGAAGGAGATCCTTTTAGAGCACAAATTGAAATTAATGCCATATACAAAACACAGGCAAACCCTTCACCTTTGTTGGATAATCCTATAAATAGAAGTATTCCGGTTTATGTAAGAACAACTTTGAGTGGTCCGTTGGAGAAACCTGAAATCGACTTTAATTTTGAGTTTCCAAATGTCAACTCAACAGTAAAGTCTGAATTAAATTACCGTTTGGATTCGAAGGAAGAGAGAGATAATCAAGCTTTATTCCTATTGGCTACAGGAGCATTTTCAAACAGACAAAATGTGAACATTACCGGGACTGTTACAGAAAGGCTCAATGGTATTATCAATGGCTTTTTCTCAAATAGTGACAATAAAGTAAATATTGGTTTAAACTACGAAGCAGGAGAAAATACTCCAGATTATCAAACGGATGATCGGTTGGGTGTTACGTTGCAGACCAATATTAGCGATAGAATTCTTGTTAATGGTAAGGTAGGTGTCCCGGTAGGTGGTGTTAGTGAAACGGTTGTAGCTGGAGATGTTCAAATAGATTTCTTGTTGAATGAAGAAGGCACTTTGAGAGCTAAAGTTTTTAATCGTGAAAATAGTATTCGGAATTTTGGGGAAGAAATAGGTTATACCCAGGGAATTGGTATAGCTTGGAGTGTTGATTTTGATACTTTTGGAGAGCTCATCAATATCATTCTCAAAGGGAAAAAAGAAGTTGAAGACGAAATGGATAAGGAAGCTCAAGAAGAAAATGATAGCGATAAAAACATTCCTAGCTATGTAGGCTTTAAAAAGGAAAAGGACTGATATTTGTTGTTCATTAATGCCTGTTTTTTGTTTCTTTACGCAAAAAATTAACTTATTTATTAACGAAAACGTTTGAGTTTTTAATCTTCTCTTAATTTATTTCAAAACCTTGTTATTTATGATTTTTCTTTAGTAGTTTTACTAAACCAAGAGGTTTTTTATGACTAAAAAAATTAAAAAAATAGGAGTTTTAACATCAGGTGGTGATGCACCTGGAATGAATGCCGCTATTCGTTCGGTCGTTCGGACTTGTGCTTTTCATCAAATAGAATGTGTTGGTATTTACAGAGGTTATGAAGGATTGATTGAAGGTGATTTTAAAATTTTATCAGCTCGTAGTGTAAACAATATCATTCACACAGGTGGCACGATGTTAAAATCTGCGCGCTCAAATGAATTTAGAACTAAAGAAGGTAGACAAAAGGCCTATCTGCAATTAAAAAGTGTAGGGATAGATGCTCTAGTTTTAATAGGTGGTGATGGTACTTTTACAGGAGGCATGATATTTAATGAAGAATTCGGATTTCCTGTAATTGGTATTCCTGGCACCATTGATAATGATATTTTTGGAACCAATTTTACACTTGGTTTTGACACCGCCTTAAACACGGTAGTTGAAGTTATTGATAAAATCCGAGATACAGCAAGTTCACATAAGCGATTGTTTTTTGTTGAAGTCATGGGACGGGATGTGGGTCACATTGCACTCAATGCAGGTGTAGGTGCAGGAGCCGAGGAGATTTTGATTCCCGAAGAAGATTTAGGGTTGGATAGACTTTTAGATTCGTTGAGAAGGAGCAAACAGTCAGGGAAATCTTCAAGTATTGTTGTGGTCGCTGAAGGCGATAAAATTGGTAAAAATGTATTTGAACTCAAGGATTATGTTGAAGAAAACATGGAAGAGTATGAAGTACGTGTATCCGTTTTAGGACATATGCAAAGGGGCGGTTCGCCCTCGTGCTTTGATCGTGTTTTAGCCAGTAGAATGGGTGTAAAAGCTGTTGAATCTTTATTGGAAGGCAAATCTAATTATATGGTTGGCATTCTGGATAATAAAATAGCACTTACTCCATTGGATAAAGCAGTAAAAGGAAAATCAGAAATTAACAAAGAATTGTTGCGTGTATCAGATATCATGACAACATAAAATTATAAATAAGTAAAAAAACGAAAAAAGATATATGTCAAGTTTAAAATTAGGAATAAACGGTTTTGGAAGAATAGGAAGAATAGTATTTAGAGCTACTGTAAACAGACCAGATGTTGATGTGGTTGCCATTAATGATTTATTGGATGTCGAACATTTAGCTTATTTATTGGAATATGACTCTGTTCATGGCCGTTTTGATGGGACCATTGAAGTAAAAGATGGACATTTGATTGTCAATGGAAAAAAAGTGCGGGTAACTGCCGAAAGAGATCCTAAAAATTTAAAATGGAATGAAGTTGGAGTAGATGTCGTTGCTGATTGCACAGGCATTTTTACCACCTTGGAAACAGCACAATATCACATAGATGCAGGAGCCAAAAAAGTGGTTATTTCGGCACCAAGTAAAGATGCCCCTATGTTTGTAATGGGTGTTAATCATCATGAAGCTAAAGCATCTGATGTAATCGTTTCAAACGCATCATGTACAACTAATTGTTTAGCACCAATGGCCAAGGTTTTGGATGATAATTTTGGTATCGAAGAAGCTTTAATGACAACGGTTCATGCGACAACTGCTACACAATTAACCGTAGACGGTCCATCAAGAAAGGATTTTAGAGGAGGCAGAAGTGCATTGATTAATATTATTCCTGCTTCTACTGGTGCAGCAAAGGCTGTTGGAAAAGTGATTCCAAAACTAGATGGTAAATTAACGGGTATGGCATTTCGTGTGCCAACTGCTGATGTTTCTGTAGTAGATTTGACGGTTAGAACTGAAAAAGAGACGTCTTTAGACGAAATAAAAGACGTATTTAAAAAGGCCTCGGAAACTAGTATGCAAGGTGTATTAGGCTATACAGATGAGTTAGTGGTTTCACAAGATTTTGTAAGTGATGCCAGAACATCCATTTTTGATGCAGATGCAGCTATTGAGTTAAATTCTCGTTTCTTTAAATTGGTTGCATGGTATGACAATGAGTTTGGGTATTCCAATAAACTGGTTGATTTAGCTATGCATGTAAATTCTATATAAAAATTTAATATTTAAAATTTTAATCCGTAGTTTGTTGAATATTATTAACTACGGATTTTTTAATTTAAGCTTATGATATTTATTGTTGATAGTGGCTCTACAAAATGTGACTGGATTTCTATAGATGAGAATGGCAAACAATTATTGGAAAAGATTCGAACTAAAGGTCTTAACCCAGCTATTTTAAAAGAAAAGAAACTTTATAAAATAATAAATAAGCATCCAGATATTAATGCTCATAAAAATGAAGTAACCCATGTTTATTTCTATGGAGCTGGTTGTGGGACAGAAAAACCAAGACTTCAGTTAAAAGGCGTTTTAGAATCCATTTTTACTAATGCCTTGGTAGAAGTTAAGGAAGATACTTTTGCTGCTGTTAGGGCAACAATTAGCAGTCCAGAAGAAGCAGCAGTTGTTTGTATTTTGGGAACTGGTTCAAACTGTAGTTATTTTGATGGAAAAAACCTTCATCAGCGGGTGAGTTCACTTGGCTATACTTTAATGGATGATGCTTCAGGTAATTATTATGGTAAACAACTTATTCGTGACTATTATTTTAATCATATGCCCGAAGAAATTAAGGTTTCCTTTGCTGAACGCTATAATTTAGATGCTGATTTTATAAAGTACAATTTATATAAACAACCTAACCCTAATGCTTATCTGGCCTCATTTGCTGAGTTTATGTTCTTGAACAAGGAGTCTGAATATATAAGAAATGTAATCAAGTCAGGACTTCGTGTTTTTGCAAAAAATATGATTTTTCAATTTAAAGATGAGTTGAAAAATGTCCCGGTTCACTTTGCGGGTTCCATAGCGTTTTTTTCCAAAGAAGAAATTCATGAAGTTGCCGAAGAATTAGGGTTTAAAGTTGGCAATATTGTCAGAAGACCAATAGAGGGGCTTGTTAATTATCATTCTAACTTAATATAATGGAAATTGCAATTATTGCTCATGATGGAAAAAAAGCTGAAATGGTTCAGTTCTTGAATGAGCATCGTGAAATTTTACATCAAAAAAATATTTCGCTTGTTTCTACAGGCACCACGGGGAAGAAAGTAAAAAAAGCTGGATTTGAAGTTATACGATTATTATCAGGGCCTTTAGGAGGTGATGCGCAGATAGCGGCTAGAGTTGCTGAAGGTAAATGCCATATGGTATTGTTTTTCAGGGATCCACTGGAAAAACATCCTCACGAACCCGATGTGTTAATGCTTATGCGTTTATGTGATGTTCATGATGTACCTTTAGCCACAAACCCTGCTACGGCAGAATTATTAATCAAGGGTATTTAATTTTTACAGAATGAATGAGTTTTCAAAAACCAAATCTGAAAATCAATATGATACAATTGTTATAGGTTCAGGTGTTGGAGGCTTATCATCTGCTATATGTCTGGCCAGAGCAGGTCAACGTGTTTTGGTTCTGGAACAACATGATGTTCCAGGAGGCTGGTGTCACAGCTTTTACTTAAATGGCTATCGATTTACACCTGGTGTGCACTATGTTGGTTTGCTTGGAGAGGGGCAGTCAACGCGGGAACTATATGAGGGACTGGGTATTGCCAATGATGTCGCTTTTTTTAAAATGAATGCTGATGCCTTTGAACACTGTAGAATAGGAGATGAGCGTTTTGACTATCCTGCTGATTTTTCGGAATTTGAAAAGCGGTTAATCGAAAAATTTCCTCATGAAAAAAAAGGTATCATTAAGTACCTGACGCTGGTTAAAAATGTCAGTACCCAATTACAGCTTATTCCAAAGATTAAAACGCTATGGCAGCAAATAATCATTCCATTCAGGACAAAACACATGGGGAAATATGCGCCATTTACTTTAAAACGCGTTATTAACTGGCACGTCAAGGATACCTTATTACAACGAATTTTAAATATTCAATATGGCGATCATGGCTTGCCACCAGCGAAAGCTAGTTTCATAATGCATGCGGCAATTATGGATCATTATTCAGAAGGTGGGTATTATCCTGTTGGTGGAGGAGGTGCACTTGTTAAGGCAATGACTAATAGGATAAAGGAATATGGTGGCTCCGTGAGGACAAGCACAGGTGTTTCTAAAATCCTTATTGAGAAAGGAAAAAAGAAAAATAATGCTGTTGGTGTTGTATTAGAAAATGGAGAAACATTGTTATCTAAAAGAATCATATCAAATGCAGACCCAGACACAACTTACAGAAGATTAATTGGAGAAAAATATTTAAGTAAGCGATTAATAAAAAAACTACAACGAACAAAATATTCTTGTACGTCTCTGATGCTGTTTTTAACGGTTGATATGGATGTTAAAAAAGCAGGGTTAGATTCTGGGAATATTTGGATGATTCCCAATAAAGATATGGATGATTTGTATGAAGATATGCAGAAACCCAATATTTTAGAAGGAGATGAGTTTTCGGGTTTGTTTATAAGCTGTACAACCTTAAAGGATCCTATGAGTTTTGATGGTCGCTACCATACACTTGAAGTCATCACTTATATCAATTATGATGCTTTTAAAGAATTTCAAAATGAAACCATTGAGCGCTCACAAAAATATTTAGATTTTAAGGAAAAATTAATTCAGAAATTTTTAAATAGTCTGGAACGAGTTGTACCTGGAATATCCGACCATATTGTTCACAAAGATTTGGGAACACCATTAACGAACGAATATTACTTGAATACAACTCGAGGCAATGTATATGGCACTGAAAAAAGTTTAAAACATATTGGACCATTTGCTTTTAAACCTAAAAGTGAAATTGAAAACTTGTATATGTGTGGTGCCAGTATTGTTTCCCATGGTGTTGCTGGAGCTGGTTATTCAGGGGTTCAAACTGCCGCCAAGATATTATGTTGCAAACAAGATGACCTTTTGAAACCAGATTCAAATCAAAACCTCCAGGTTTTCGATGCGGAAGATAGTACGAACTATCCTGATTGGATGTTAAAGAAAATAGAAGTTAAAAAATCCAGATTGGCAAGTAAAGATCAAGTCCTAAACTAAATAATGTTACTCGTTGGTGTAAATTTGATTTTCTTGTTCTGCTACACGAATGAAAGTCGTGCGTTTAGTCAATTCTTTTAGACGTTGAGCTCCAACATAAGTACAGGTACTTCGTAGGCCTCCTAAGATATCCTGTAATGTGATTTCCACTTTACCTTTGTAGGGCACTTTCACGGTTTTTCCTTCACTTGCGCGGTAATCAGCAATACCTCCTACATGTTTTTCCATAGCAGTAGCGGAGCTCATACCATAAAATTGTTTGAATAAATCACCATCTTTTTCAATGACTTCACCACCACTTTCATCATGCCCAGCTAACATGCCACCTAGCATCACAAAATCGGCTCCTGCACCAAAGGCTTTCGCTACATCACCTGGTGTCACACAACCACCA
The DNA here is from genome assembly GCF_055227665.1 of Hanstruepera sp. CR43. Lineage (NCBI taxonomy): Bacteria > Pseudomonadati > Bacteroidota > Flavobacteriia > Flavobacteriales > Flavobacteriaceae > Hanstruepera > Hanstruepera sp. CR43. Next base: position 107,906 of record NZ_CP200078.1, read on the forward strand.
TCACTAATAATTTGTCCACCAAGTCCATGGGCTGCATCAGCACATTCGATTATGGCAGATAATTGTGGATAGCCAACGCCTGTTTTTACACGTGTAGTACAAACTGAACCAGGGCCTATGCCAACTTTAATAATGTCTGCCCCAGCCAATAATAATTCTTCAACCATTTCGCCTGTGACCACATTTCCTGCAATAATGGTCTTTTCAGGATATTGCTTTCTGGTTTGTTTGACAAAATTTACAAAATGTTCAGAATAGCCGTTAGCAACATCGATGCAAATGTATTTAAGCTCTGGAAACATGGAAAAGATAGTTTCTAATTTATGAGCATCATCTTTTCCTGTACCTGTACTGATTGCAATGTAGTTCTCAATACCTTTTGGAACATCTTTCATAAACGCTTCCCATTCATATACCATATAATGTTTATGTATGGCGGTAAACAATTTACTTTTCGAAAGTGATAAAGCCATTTCAAAAGTACCCACAGTATCCATGTTAGCAGCCATAATTGGAATGCCGCTCCAGGATGCTTGACTATTTAAAAATTTAAAATCCCGTTCTAAATTAACTTGAGACCTACTTTTAAGAGTGGATCTTTTAGGTCTTATCATAACGTCCTTAAAACCAAGTTTGATGTCTTGCTCTATGCGCATGGAATTTATTTTTGGTATTTTATCAAATATACAAGTTCCTATAATAAATATAAAGATTAATGATTTTGATTTAATGAATGAATAATCGATTTTTGAGAGATTATTTTTGTTTGTAAAACACGTTAGATGCACTTTAAAATCATTGGTATGAATGATATAAATATTTTGAAAACAGTAAGAAATCTTATTTTCATCGTTCCATTTATTAATGTCTTTTTAATTTCTGCCCAAGATATTGAACCTAGAAGGTGGACACCCTTACCACTGGGAACCCATGTAATTGGAGGTGGATATGTTCATACTTTTGGAGATATTTTGTTTGATCCTGTATTGCAGGCTGAAGATGTCACAATGAAAGTTGATGCCATGGCGATATCTTATGTTCAGCCCTTAAAAATTGGAAATAAGTTGGCAAGATTAGATGTTTTATTACCCTATGTAAATGCTAATTGGGAGGGCTTACTGCAGGGAGTGCCCACAAGTATTACCAGAACTGGATTTTCAGACCCCAGAATTAGATTTTCAATGAACTTAATAGGGCCTAAAGCAATGAATGCTCAAGAAATGATGGCTTATTATGCTGAACATGCTACAAGTACCATGTTAGGTGCTTCAGTTTCGGTGACTTTTCCTTTTGGGCAATATTCGGGCGATAGATTGTTGAATTTGGGACAGAATAGATTTGTTATTAGGCCACAAGTTGGCTTTGTCCATAATTGGGGCTTGTGGTCATATGAGTTTACCGCTTCTGTATTTATCTATACCATTAACAATGATTTTTTTAATGGACAAGAACGTAAGCAAGACCCTACGTTAGCAGCGCAAACACATTTAATTCGGAGATTTAAAAATAGGATGTGGGTTTCCATAAGTGCAGGCTATGGTTTGGGAGGTCAATCTATTGTTGATAGTCAGCCTAACAATGATGAAAGAGGTGATTTTTTATCGTCTTTAGCATTAGGTATCCCAATTACGAAAAAGCAAAGTGCCAAAATATTCTATCTGCATTCAGAATCGGTGAAATCTATTGGTGCCGATACAAATTCACTTGGTATTGGCTATTCTATTTTATTTTAAAGAAATGCTGGTTATTTAATAGCTATCATGCTAATTTCAACATTCACAAACTTGGGAAGGTTGGCAACTTCTACAGTTTCCCTTGCTGGAGCTGAATTTGAATCGAAGTATGTGGCATATACCTCATTTATTTGCGCAAAATTATTCATATCACTAATGAAAATAGATGTTTTAACCACATTGTCAAATGTCATGTCGGCCTCATGAAGAACAGCTTGCATGTTTTGCATAACTTGTTGGGTCTCCGTTTTAATATCATCTAAGACTAATTTGTCAGTATGAGGATTAATGGCTATTTGTCCCGAAGTGTAGAGCGTGTTTCCAACTAAAACAGCTTGATTGTAAGGTCCAATTGGTGCAGGCGCGTCTTTGGTGTTAATTATGGTCTTCATGTGTCTTGTGTTTATAATTGTTGGTCAGGTTGACGACGTTTGTCGTATTTAATGTCTTTAAGGATATTTGATTTGATGCCAATGAAGAAGTACCATGAACTTCTGGAACTAAAAGGTACCCAGCTAAAGTTCATACGCCAACTTAATAGGTCTCGCTCAAAACGCAATTGGGTATAAGTAAAGCCTTTATTTTTAAAATCGTATCCTGATGAAGCCCCAACGGTCCAACGTGGTGAAAATTCCACATCACCTGAAAACATCAATGAGTGGGATGAAATTTCATTTTCTCTTCTGGAATTGGCGTAATTGACAGCATAAGCCAGTTTTAAGTTCCAGGGTATTTTGGAGGTATATAGGTCACTAGGCATTTCTTTTTCTTCATCATCTTCATCATAATATCGTTGATCGGAAAAATCTTGGGCTCTACCAAATAAGTCGTCATCACGTCCACCACTTCTCAAATTTTCTTGTTGACTGCGTTCATTTTGTGATCCATCAAAATTACTGCTTGATAATGAATAGCTCACAGCCATGTTGGCACTTGTTAATCTGAATAAACTACCGCCATTGTCAATATTGAATTTATCAATTTTAGTGTTGTTGTTATCCAAAGCATAAGGATCTAAAGTAGCACCAAAATTTACAGTCATTTTATTTTGTAATAGTTGGGTACCTCCAGTCATTCTTAAAGGACTCCAGTTTAAGGAATCACCAGCCAAATTATAGGCTGTTGAAAAGTTTAAGTTGTCAAGGATTTTGATTTTTTTTGGCTCGGTAGCCGTAGAGTCCTTATCTCTTATCTTGGCCTCAATATTATTGGACAAAGAAAAACCAACGGAACTGGAGTATCGATTACTAGGCGTGCCATAAATACCGCCTTCAAAACGCGTGTACTCAATTTCATCAGTTGTGGTGCCATTCGCATCAATTACTTCGTAGGTTTCATAATAATTACTGAATGACGGATTGATGCTATAACTAATTGATGGCCGCATAATATGCCTAATAGCCTGTATTTTTGGATCTTTACCTTCTTTCCTAAAATCAAACATACCATATAAAGTTGTTCCTAAATTGGTACTGAAGTTGTAGGTTCTAAAAGCATCAAATCCTTTAACAGGTTCTGTTATAACCGTATTTTCTTCAATATCATAATATTTTCTAACTGTTTCAAAAACCCAAGTTTCATCATAAGATGTACTAGCGCTTAAACTTAAATACCTGAAAAGTTTAAAATTAGTAGTTAAAGGAATACTATGTCTAATGCCATTTTGGGCACTGTCCCACATTTCCTTTTTAAAGAATAGGGAATCGGTGGTTTGGATCCGGTTTTCAGCACGGATATTATACTGAAAATTGATATTTTGTATAATTCCTTTTTTAACACCTGTTTTAGGCGCAAATGGAAAAACCCTACTAACACTGGCTTGAATGGTAGGCAAGGTCATATTAATTACTTCGGTATTGGTGTTTTGTGAATGTGTTGCAGTCACGCTCATATTAACCTGCGGCTCTCCTGCAAATGTCTTGGAATAGGAAATAGACGATGCCAAGGTGTTGTTCAAAAAACTTGGTGCATTGACTTGATTGATGGATGTTTGATAATACTTGCTACTTCCTAAATTCACGGATGCCGAAAATCGGCTACTTGGATTGGCCTTCGCGTCCTGATTGTGAGACCATCTGATATTATAAATAGACGATTTACTATAATCTGGAAAACCACGTTCACTATTAATTAAATTTTCATAACGAAAACTTACATTACCGTTGTAACGATATCTATTAGCATAGGCACTTTCAAAACGCAATCCATAACTGCCGTTGGTATAGTAATCGCCTAAAACAGCTAGATCAACAAAATCACTAATAGCAAAATAATAACCACCATTTTGAAGAAAGTAACCTCTGTTATTTTGTTCTCCAAAGCTAGGGATAATCACACCTGAAGTTTGTTTGTCCGTTAATGGAAAAAAACCAAAAGGTAATCCAATGATAGTGGGTACATCAGCAATAACCATATTTGTTGGTCCAACGACAATCTTTTTCTTGGGGACTATTTTTATTTTGTTGGCTTGAAAATAATACTCTGGATTATCAATATCCTTCGCGGTAGTAAAACGTCCTTTGTATAAAAAGATTACCGAGTCATTAACCTTTTTGGTTATAGGCGCCAGGATGTTCATACCACCTTGTTCGGTTTTAGAATTGTATATAAGTGCCTTTTCAGTCTTGGTATTAAATTTAATGGAATCTGGCTCAACAACATTATTAGCCTGCTTAAACACGGGAGCCTGGTTGTAATTGCCCAAAGAGTCCACAATACCTGCAGCAAAAACTTCATTGGTATTATAATCAATAATAATTAAACCGGCCTTTAGTTCCATATCTTCATAGTAGACTTCGGCTTCATTGTAGAGATAAAGTTTTTGTTCTTTATTATTGAAAGAAGTATAATCCAATGCCTTATAGGTTACTGATCCAGTCAGTAGTTCAGGTTTTGGTTTTACGGAATCCTGTAAAATAGAGTCTTGACCCTTTTCAGATGCAACCGGTTTTAGAGCTTCTCCAATGGAAAGATTTAGGGTGTCATTTTCTTGGGTTGGACTTACTTTTCCACCTTCCTTTGGGATATCTTGAGCAAAGCCAAAAGTGTTGATAAACACTGTAAAACTTAAGGCAAAAAGTATGTGGAAGATGTTTGTACGCAATGCTTTTAGATGTATTTTTGTAAAAGTATGGCTCGGTTTTTGAATTGCCAAAATTACATATATTTTTTGTGATTAATTTAATATAGCGTAAAATTCAAAAATTAAAATAAACCTGCTATAAAGTTGTTATACTTACTATGAACACAATCATTAAATTACGTTTCTTAATTCTGGCCATTTTGGCTATGTTTTCTAATGCCAATAATCTGCATGCGCAAGCATCATCAAATAAGTTTGTGGTTGTTTTGGATGCAGGACATGGTGGTCATGATCCTGGAAATTTAGGCAATGGTTATAAAGAAAAAAGCATTGCTTTAAACATTGTTTTAGAAGTTGGTAAAGCTCTTGAGCGTAATCCAGATATCAAAGTTATTTATACAAGAAAAACAGATGTCTTTTTAAAGTTGCATGAGCGTGCCGCAATTGCCAACAAAGCGGATGCGGATTTATTTGTTTCTGTTCATTGTAACTCATTTAGCAATAATGCACATGGCACAGAAACTTTTGTTCTAGGACTTCATGCCAATGAAAGAAACTTTAATGTGGCCAAAAAAGAAAATGAGGTCATTTTTCTGGAAGAAGATTACGAAAAACATTATGAAGGGTTTGATCCGAACTCGCCAGAATCCTTAATTGGATTGACACTTATGCAGGAGGAGTATTTAGATCAAAGTATCTTATTGGCTAATTTGATAGAGAATAATTTTAGTGGTAAACTGAACAGGAAAAGTAGAGGTGTGAAACAAGCTGGTTTTTGGGTATTGCATAATACTTACATGCCAAGTGTTTTAATTGAAACAGGATTTTTAACTTATAAACCAGAAGGCAGTTATTTAAATTCAAACAAAGGACAAAGTCAGATGGCTACAGCTATTAAGGAGGCTATACTGGATTATAAACATGGGTTGGATTTAAATGTTGGTATTAATATTAGCCCTAATAATGATGAAAATACATCGGTTTCCATTGATGAGCCCAAACAAATTTATGAAGGGGTTATTTTTAAAGTGCAAATAGCTGCCAGTTCTCGAAAATTAGAACCAAAATCGTACAATTTTAATGGATTAGCTGATATTTCAAGAGAAGACGTTGATAATCTTTATAAATATTATTACGGAAGTACTTCTGATTATAATGAGGCTAAACGACTTCAGGAGACAGCAAAAGCAAAAGGTTATAAATCCTGTTTTGTTGTTGCCTACAAAAACGGTAAGCAAGTTTCGGTGGCTGATGTCTTAAATTCATCAGCTAATTAGAGCCATTCTTTATAAATTTATCTTTAATTTTGTTTAATAACCAAATAACTTGACTTTGAAAATAACTAAAGAAGTTAAAACTGCCATACTTGTTATTTTAGGAATCGCTTTTTTGATTTTTGGAATAAACTATCTGAAGGGAAGAAACCTGTTGGATGCATCAAATACCTACTATACAGAGTTTGAATACAATGGACTTACCGAGTCTTCTCCAGTTACTATAAAAGGTAACAATGTTGGGAAAATCAAAAAGATTAAATATGATTTTGAAACAGGTAAAACCCGTGTATCATTTACCGTTGATGAAGGATTAAAATTTTCTAAAAACAGTAAAATACGGTTGTATGAAATGGGCTTAATGGGCGGTAATGCCATGGCGATTATTCCAGCTGAAGATAATCAGTTTGCACAAGATGGCGATGTTATTCAATCAGAAGTGGAAAAAGGGTTATTGGATGGTTTAGCAGGAAATTTTTCAAACTTGAGTACGGGACTTGATACCACTTTAAAATCAGCTGATTCACTATTGATAGGTTTAAATGCGATAGTAGAAGACGATTCTGATAAAGGGTTAAAAAGCGCTATTGCTGAATTGAATGCTACTATAAAGTCTTTTCGAACGCTCTCTAATTCCTTTAACGCGCTCATCGCGAACAACGAAAAAAACCTGACATCTGTAATTAGTAATTTTGATTCAATCAGCAAAGATTTAGCCAGTTTATCAAATGATTTAAAAAAGGCTGAAATATCAAAAACCATCGAAGATTTAGATACCGCACTCTTAAATTTCAATGCACTGCTTACAGATCTGGATAATGGAGAAGGTACGGTTGGGAAGTTATTGAAAGATGATGAGTTATATACAAATTTAGAAGGAGCAACCAAGGAATTGGAGGAACTATTACGAGATATTAAATTACACCCTAAACGATATTTCAGAATACTTTCTAAAAAGGAGATTCCTTATGAAGAAGAAGAAAGTGACAACTAACATGTAACCAATATGAGTTTTATTCCAAACATATTATTTGTTGTAGCATTGATTGCAGGTATCGGCTATTTTGCAAAAAACGTGAAGAAGCTGATGCGCAACATAAAACTAGGCCATGATGTTGATGTTAGCGACAACAAATCAGAACGCTGGCGTAATATGATGATGATTGCCCTTGGGCAAAGTAAAATGGTGAAAAGACCTATTGCTGGTTTTCTGCATGTTATCGTATATGTAGGTTTTATTATTATCAACATTGAAGTATTGGAGATCATTATCGATGGGCTGTTTGGAACGCATCGTATTTTTTCTTCTATTGGTAGTCTCTACGGTGTTTTAATAGGTTCATTTGAAATATTAGCCGTATTAGTATTGATATCTGTTATTGTTTTTTGGATTCGAAGAAACATTATTAAAATTCAGCGCTTTTGGAAGTCCGAAATGACTGCCTGGCCAAAAAATGACGCGAATTACATTCTATACTTTGAAATGGTTTTAATGACCTTATTTTTGGTTATGAATGCTACAGATATCCCGTTTCAAAACATGGAATCAGGTAATGTCATTAGCCAATTTATAGCTCCTTGGTTCAGTAGTCTATCTGATTCAACTATCCATATCATTGAGCGATCTGCCTGGTGGTTACATATTTTGGGGATATTGGTGTTCTTAAATTATCTGTACTATTCCAAGCATTTACATATTCTGTTGGCGTTTCCTAATACCTACTATGGTAGTGTGAAGCCCAAAGGGCAATTTAATAATCTGGAAGCGGTCACTAATGAAGTAAAAATGATGATGGATCCCAATGTCGATCCATTCGCTGCACCGCCTGAAGGAGCTGAAAATGTGGCTCCGGCAAAATTTGGGGCCAGTGATGTGCAAGATCTTAATTGGGTGCAATTGCTAAATGCTTATACCTGCACCGAATGTGGACGATGCACGAGTGAGTGTCCAGCCAATTTAACAGGTAAAAAGTTGTCACCGCGTAAAATTATGATGGATACGCGGGATCGATTAGAGGAAGTGGGTAAAAACATCGATGCCAATAATGGTGAATTTAAAGATGATGGCAAGCAATTGTTGGATGATTATATATCCAGAGAAGAACTTTGGGCATGTACATCATGTAATGCTTGTGTAGAGGCTTGTCCGGTGAGTATTGACCCATTATCTATTATATTAGAAATGAGACGTTATTTAGTAATGGAACAAAGTGCGGCACCAGTAGAATTGAATAACATGATGACCAATATTGAAAACAATGGTGCGCCTTGGCCTTATAATCAAATGGACCGCTTGAATTGGAAAAACGAGTAAATCTTTGAGATGATAAGATGGCTAACTTTTGGGGTTATTTTGTTGATGGCTAATAGTCTGTATCCGCAGGGATATGCGAAAGACTCGCTACAGATAAAAGTATACACTGAAATTGATTATGAAAATAGAGAGGCAAAAGACATCAAATTAAAAAAGGTATTTTGTGATTATTGTTCTGATGCCCAAATAAGTAAAATAGGTTATGCGGCTTTGTTGCGAGCTCATGATGAGCGTTATTTGCCCGAGAATATTTTGGTGAATGGCACAAAGAAATTGGCTATCATAATACGAATATCTAAAGAAGATTTTGCAGCAATTACTAATGCTGCGACTAATAATGAACAAAAGGAATAAGGAACTTAACATTTATGAAAAGAGAAGACGCAGACAAGTTATTGCATGAAAAAGTTGAAGCAGGTGAAAAGGTAAGCCCCATTTTACCGAAAGGAGTCAAAAATTATTTAATTGATATTGATGGAACCATCACCGAAGATGTGCCTAATGAGGAACCCGAACGGATGGTGACTTGTGAACCGTATCCGGATGCTTTGGCAACATGCAACAAATGGTATGATGAAGGACATTTGATTTGTTTCTTTACATCACGAACTGAAGATCACAGAGAAGTGACCGAAAATTGGCTCAATAAGCATGGGTTTAAATTCCATAGTTTATTAATGGGAAAACCTAGAGGTGGTAATTATCACTGGATAGATAACCATTTGGTTAAAGCGACTCGTTATAAAGGAAAGTTTACCGATTTAGTTGATAAAAAAGTGACCATTCAAGTTTTTGACGATGGTCATCATGAATAAATATTATGAGTGAACAATTAAAAGTGCCTACCATGGCAGAGTATATGGCAGAAGGAAAACAACCAGAATATTTGTTTTGGGTTGGTTCTGCTGGAGCTTTTGACGATAGGGCAAAAAAAATCACCAAAGCATTTGTGAAACTGCTTAATAAAGCCAATGTTGATTTTGCTGTTTTAGGCACAGAAGAGTCAGATTCTGGTGATGCCGCTAAACGGGCAGGAAATGAGTTTTTATTTCAAATGCAAGCCATGACTAATATTGAAGTAATGAATATGTATCAGGTGAAGAAGATAATTACTACTGATCCACATGACTTTAATACACTCAAAAATGAATACCCTGGTTTAGGAGGTAATTATGAAGTGTACCATCATACACAATTCGTACAAAAATTAATTGCTGAAGGAAAAATAAAAGTCACAGAATCAGAATTCAAGGGTAAAAATGTTACATTTCATGATCCCTGTTATTTAGGCCGAGCCAACGAAGTCTTTGAGGCACCAAGAGCTTTAATTCAAACCTTGGGTGTGAACTTTAAAGAAATGAAACGCAGTAAGCGTACATCGTTGTGTTGTGGCGCTGGAGGTGCCCAAATGTTTAAGGAACCTGAAAAAGGAGATAAAGACATCAACGTTTTAAGAACAGAAGACGCATTGGAAACGAATCCAGAAGTTATTATTACGGTTTGTCCATTTTGTAATACCATGATGACTGATGGTGTCAAGGCAAAAGAAAAAGAAGATAGTATTCAGGTTATGGATATAGCCGAATTGATTGCCAATGCCCAGGATTTGTAAAAAATGATTATACCAAAGAACATCTTATCTATATTGCTGTTTTTAATGATAAGTGGCTCTAATGTTGTTTTTTCTCAATCTAAAGGCCAAGTTTCACCAACACAGCTTCAATTTTTGAAAAACAATTTTAATTGGGATGATGAGGACTTTCTCATTATAGGGTATAGAAATTCTAAAAACTATTGTACCCAATATAAAATTGAAAATAATAATGAAGGTGATAAAAATGATTGGATTTTAAGTCTCATGTCCTCTGCGAATATTAAAAATGCTCATGAAATATTAGTCATCAATGGACCAAAATCGTATAAAAATTCAAAGAATATTTTTCAAGATAAAGAGGAGTTTGTTTATAACGAGTTTTTAAATACGAGTTCATGCTATAGTTTACTGATATTTAATGAGAATGGTAATTATATATCAAGAATTGGTGAGTTTACAGAATTTGATATTAGAAAAATAATAAATCAATTAAAGCCATAACATTTAAACTTTAGAACAGATTTATTAATGAAAAAGGAAAAGTTACCATTAAGAACCAGAATTATTTCAGGTTTATTGCAAGGCTTGTTTTTCGCCATTGCTATGGAAGTGTTTTATTATTTTGATGGTGATGATTTTTTAATATGGCGATTCCTGTTTCATGGATCTTTTTTTGGATTTTTTATGGCTTTGGCATTTAGATATAAAGTAAAAAAAGAAAAGTACTAATGGGTCTTAAACGAGAAAAAATATCTTTAAAAATCAGGATTTTTATAGGTGTTTTCGAAGCGGCTTCTTTAATAGCTGGTTTGGGTCTTTGGGACTATTATAGTGAAGTGGATTTACAATATGGGAAATATGTTTTTCAAGGAGTTGGATTTGCTTTTTTAATGTCATGGATGCACAAATATAAAGTTGTTGAAGAAAAGAAATAATACTAGTTGATTTTGAAAAAGGTTTTGTTCTTTTGTCTATTATCCATCAATGTTTTTTCCCAAGTTAAAAAAGATTCTATTTCACCTACTATACGTTCTGTTCATAATCCTGAAATATTCAAACCTCAGGCCTTGATAGTTCCTGTAACATTAATTGGTATTGGAATAATTGGTTTAGAGAGTCATACCATTCAGGATTTTAATAGTGATATTAAAACGGAAGTTAATGAGCATATAGATGAGCAAATTACCATAGATGACTTTTCACAATATGCTCCTATGGTATCGGTATATGCTTTAAATGCACTCAATGTTGAAGGGAGACATAATTTTAAAGAGCGAACAGTCATATTAACAACGGCTTATGCCATTATGGCTTCCAGTATTTTTATTACAAAATCGGTTTCAAATGTTCAGCGTCCAGATGGCACCTCATTTAATTCATTCCCTTCTGGTCATACTGCAACTGCATTTATGGGAGCTGAATTTTTAAGACAGGAGTATAAGCACAAATCCATTTGGTATGGTGTGGCTGGATATTCTGTGGCTATAGGGACAGGTTTATTTAGGGTTTATAATGATAGACATTGGGTTAGTGATGTCGTTACTGGTGCAGGAATAGGTATATTAAGTACCAAGATAGCTTATTGGTTTAGCCCATTTTTAAATAATAAGGTTTTTAAGACCAAAAAAACAAATAAAAATCAGGTACTCTTGGTTCCATATTATAAGAATAAGGAAACCGGCTTGAATTTTGTTATGAATTTTTAATGTTAGAATAAATTATGCTAGTAGATTTTAAAAATTTACCCGAAGAATCTCGGGTTTGGATATACCAGGCCAATCGCTCTTTCACTGAAACTGAAATTGATGAAATAGAAAGCAAGCTGAATGTTTTTATTGAAAACTGGACAGCTCATGGTAGTGATTTACAATCAGGTTATTTAATTAAATATAAACGCTTTATAGTAATAGGATTGAATCAAAACTTGAATAAAGCAACAGGTTGTTCTATTGATGCTTCAGTGCATTTTATTCAGCAATTGGAAAAAGAATATCAGGTGGATTTAATGGATAAAATGAATGTATCCTATAAGCAAGGAGATTTTATAGCCTACAAGTCGCTGGCTGATTTTAAACAAATGGCCAAAGACAAAGCCGTATCCAAGAACACCATTGTCTTTAATAATTTGGTCAATAATATAGCTGAATTTAATGAGTATTGGGAGGTTCCTGCAAGTGAGAGTTGGCACGCTCGCTTCATTAAATAAGTCAAATTCCGTTAAATTTTCTTGGATAGTTTTTATCGGTAAAATTGTTAATTACCTTCTTTATAAATCTATCTTAAAGTTTTGTTGACTCTCTTCAAAATACTGTAATTTGGTATCGTTATTGATAATTATGTAAAAAGCCCTTGATTGTATGCATAGAGTCACATTTCTAGCAATATTTTTTTTAATATTTAATACGACATTTTCACAAAATAAAAATCCATTGGAAGCTAAAAACCCTGTTTTGCAGCAAAAATGGGTGGATAGTGTTTATAATAGCCTCGATATAGATCAAAAAATTGGTCAGCTCTTTATGGTTAGAGCATTTTCTAACCAAGGCTTGAAGCATGAGAATATTGTCAGTCAGTTGATAATGGACCAGCACATAGGCGGTATCATTTATTCTACTGGAGGTCCGGTTGCTCAAGCAAAATTAAACAATAGATTGCAGGCCTTATCAAAAACGCCATTGTTGATCGGGATGGATGCCGAATGGGGATTGAGTATGCGTCTGGATTCTACATTTGCTTTTCCTTGGAATATGACTTTAGGAGCTATTAAGGATAAAAAAATTGTTGAGCAGGTTGGTTATCAAATAGGTGAACATTGTAAACGCATAGGAGTTCATTTTAATTTTGCTCCTGTCGTTGACATCAATACCAATCCCAAAAACCCTATCATTGGCAATCGTTCTTTTGGTGAAGACAGAGATAATGTTACTGAAAAAGCTCTGGCTTTTATGAAAGGGATGCAGGACGCTGGTGTTCTGGCAAATGCCAAACATTTTCCTGGTCATGGCGATACGGATAGTGATTCGCATAAAACATTACCTACGATCAATTTTGATCAAAAACGGATTGATTCCATTGAAATTTACCCTTATAAAAAACTCATTGAAAAAGGATTATCCAGTGTTATGGTGGCACACCTCAATGTGCCAGCGCTTGAATCGGAATCTGGTGTCCCATCATCTTTGTCAAAACATATTGTGACTGATATCCTGAAGGATTCGCTTGGATTTAAAGGATTAATTTATACAGATGCTTTAGAGATGAAAGGTGTAGCTAATTTCAGCGAACCTGGTGATATTGATTTAGCAGCTTTTCTTGCTGGTAATGATGTGATGTTAATTTCTGAAGATGTGCCTAAAGCCATATCTAAAATGCGAGAGGCCTATGACTCTGGTGTCATTACCGAAGAGCGATTGGCACATTCGGTTAAAAAAATTCTTCAAGCAAAATTCAAGGTTGGATTGAATAATTTCAAACCTATTGAAGTTGAAAACCTGGTTAATGAATTAAACAGGCCAAAAGATGTCATTTTGAATGAAGTGGCTTTTGAAAATGCCATAACGGTTGTTAAAAACAAGTCCAATTTGTTACCAATCAGGAATTTAAAAGATAAACAGGTGGCTTATGTGCAATTGGGTGATGACTCCGGTTCTTCATTTTTCAATGAACTTAAAAAATACACTAAAGTCCATGAGGTTAAAGCCGATAATTTGGATGAACTTATTGAAAAACTTAAAGCTTATAATACAGTAGTTGTGGGATTCCATCGGTCTAATGACCACCCTTGGAAAGATTATAAATTCACCGATCAGGAGTTAGTTTGGCTCTATGAAATTGCTAGAACCAATACCGTAATTTTAGATGTGTTTGTCAAGCCTTATGCCTTATTGGATATAGCCACTTTTGAGAATATTGAAGGATTGGTGGTGAGCTATCAAAATAGCGAAACGGCCCAACAAAAATCGGCACAAATAATTTTTGGTGCCGCTGAAGCTAAAGGTCAATTACCGGTTTCCATAGGAACCTTTTATAATGAAGGTCATGGAATTGATTATAATTCAATGGCTCTATTGAGTTATTCGATTCCTGAACGTGTTGGGATGAATTCTGAAAAGTTGGCTAAAATAGATTCAGTTGCCCAATTGGCTGTAGATAAAGAAATGACACCAGGGATTCAGTTGTTGGTTGCTAGGAAAGGAAAAGTGATTTATAATAAGAATTTTGGCCATCATACATATGATAAAGATTCTGAATCGGTTACGTTTAGTGATATTTATGATGTGGCTTCCCTAACTAAAATTATTGCAACACTTCCTTTACTCATGGAACTGGAAGAGAAAGGTATTGTGACTTTAGATTCCAAATTATCCGAATTACTGCCGGAATACGCCAATTCTAACAAGAAGGATGTAACGCTCAAGAAGATGCTTTCGCATTACGCACGTTTAAAGCCATGGATTCCGTTCTATTACGCCACTTTGGATTCTGTCACTAAAAGACCAGATCCGAAATACTATAGCAATGAATTTAGTAGTAATTTCAGTGTTAAGGTTGCGAACAATTTATACATGCGCAAAGATTATCAAGATACGATACAAGGAATTATAAAAGATTCTGATTTGTTGAGTAGACTGCGTTATCGTTATAGTGATTTGCCATATTATATCTTAAAGAAATTTATTGAGAAGCATTACGACAAACCTTTGGATGAATTGGTTCAAGAACATTTTTATCAATCTTTGGGAGCAAATTATACAACATATAACCCTTACAACAAGTTTAGTAATAAATCCATTGTACCAACGGAAGTAGATGATTATTATCGTTATCAAGTAATAAAAGGATATGTTCATGATATGGGAGCGGCTATGCAGGGAGGTGTAGGTGGTCATGCTGGCATTTTTAGTAATGCCAACGATGTTGCCAAAATCATGCAATTGTTTTTACAAAAGGGATATTATGGCGGTAAACGCTATTTTAAACCAGAAACACTTGATAAGTTTAACACCTGTTATTTTTGTGAAAACGATAATAGACGAGGAGTTGGGTTTGATAAACCGCAATTGGGAGAATCGGGCCCTACCTGTGGGTGTATTTCCATGACAAGCTTTGGCCATTCAGGATTTACAGGCACTTACGCTTGGGCAGATCCTGAAGAGGAAATAGTATATGTTTTTTTAGCGAATAGAACATATCCGGTTGCAGGATCCAATACGTTGTTAAAAGAGAACATTAGAACAGAGATTCAGCGCTTGATTTATGAATCAATAGAAGACTAATTATGAAAATAGGAATTGTTTGTTATCCAACATTTGGAGGAAGTGGTGTTGTAGCAACAGAATTGGGTATTGAATTATCAAATAGAGGGCATGAGGTTCACTTTATAACCTACAAGCAACCGGTTAGGTTGGAATTATTGGGTAGCCATGTTCATTTTCACGAAGTCAATGTTCCTGAATATCCGTTGTTTCACTATCAGCCTTATGAATTGGCATTATCCAGTAAGTTGGTAGATATGGTGAAGTTGCATAAAATAGAAATACTTCATGTGCATTATGCCATACCTCATGCTTATGCTGCGTATATGGCCAAGAAAATGTTGCAGGAATCCGGTATTTATGTGCCCATTGTAACGACCTTGCATGGAACAGATATTACTTTAGTGGGAAGTCATCCCTTTTATAAGACAGCCGTTGAATTTAGCATCAATAAATCTGATGCCGTGACTTCTGTTTCGGAGAGTTTAAAGCAAGATACATTGCGATTGTTTGATATTAAAAATACGATACATGTCGTTACGAATTTTATTGATTTATCAAAACATGACCATGGTTTTACGGATTGCCAACGTTCCATGATGGCGCATGATAATGAGCGTATTATTACACATATCAGTAACTTCAGACCGGTAAAGCGTATTCAGGATGTTATTAAGGTTTTTTACAACATTCAAAAGCAAATACCAGCCAAATTAATGATGGTTGGTGAGGGACCTGAAAAAGAATCGGCTGAAAAATTGTGTCAGGATTTGGGTATTGAAGATCAGGTTGTTTTTCTTGGAAACAGTAATGAAATTGATCGTATACTTCGTTTTTCCGATTTATTTATTCTACCGTCTGAAACGGAAAGTTTTGGTCTAGCGGCTTTGGAGGCCATGGCTTCTGGAGTGCCTGTTATTTCAAGTGATACAGGAGGAATTCCAGAAGTAAACATTCATGGTGTTTCTGGATTTTTAAGTCATGTTGGTGACATTGAGGACATGAGTAAAAATGCCATATCCATTTTAAAAGATGTCCCGACCTTGATAAACTTTAAAAAACAGGCTCAAACTCAAGCGCAAAAATTTGATATTCATAAAATTGTACCGCAATACGAGGTTATCTATGAGAATACCCTGTCTAATTGTATGCAGTTAAAGTAGAATTCTATCCTTTTTTAATTCGAAAATGACATTGTTTTCATTGTTTTTGTCTTGTTTTAAGACATCATGCATGAATTGATTTTTTAAAAGAAGTTTTACGGAGTTGTTATTTTCTTTATGAGTAAAGGCTTCAATAGACTCTAGTTTCAATTCATGAAATCCAAATTCTAAAACTGCATTTAAGGCCTCACTCATCATACCTTTTCCTTGGTATTTTGGATGCAGTTCATAACCAACTTCAGCAGTTTTTTTGTCCTCTGAAAAATTCCATAGACAGATTGTGCCAATTGCTTTTGTGTGATTCTTCTCTGAAATGCACCAATAGCAAGACTTTTTGTTCCTATTATTTACTATAATAGTTTCGATGAAGGCTAAAACTTCTTCTATTTTTTTAGGAGCTTTTCTGTCTATGAATTCATTTACCCTTTTATCAGATCTTAAAAACATAATATCTTTGGCATCTTCTAAAGTTAATGTGCGCAACCTCAATCGCTTGGTTTGTAATTCTTGAAACTTCATAATTGAAAGATAGAATATTCCTATCAATTGGTTAAATATTTATATCTTTCTTAAATAAATCAACGATTATTATGAACCGAAAATCCTTTTTAAATCTAACAGCCAGAGCAGGACTTTTTTTAGGTCTATCACCATCACTATTTGCTCAAAATTCAAATAATAATGCTTTAGAGATCGAAACAGTGAACGATATGTTGCGTCAGCAAAAGGCAAAAGGCAATCTTGTTGGTTTAACTGCAGATCCTATAGATAAGGTAAGAGTGGGTATGATTGGAATGGGAAATAGAGGAAGTGTACTCATCCAAATGTTTGAATACTTAATTCAACATAATCATGCAGAGATTGTTGCTTTGTCCGATTTACGGGAGGATAAATTGAAGAAAAACAATGATTATCTTAAAACAATCCAACCAACTGGGGCCGACTTGTATTTTGGTAGTGAAACTGAATGGAAAAAGTTGGTGGATCGGGATGATATAGATTTACTCATTATAGCAACGCCTTGGGAATACCATACCGAAATGTCGGTTTATGGTATGGAAAAAGGAAAACATGTGGCCTGTGAACAACCTATGGCCATGACTTTGGATGATTGCTGGAAACTAATTGAAGTAGCCGAAAGAACCAAAAAGCATTGTTTTTACATGGAAAACTGTTGTTTTAATGGCGAGGAACTTTGGGTTTTGAATATGATTAATGAAGGTGTTTTTGGTGATGTGAATCATGCCGAAGGAGCCTATATCCATGATTTGAGAAAGCATATGCTTGATGAAACCTATTATGAAAACCAATGGCGTATAAAACACCATGAAACCAAAAACGGTAACTTCTATACAGGTCATGGACTGGGACCCGTTAGTTTTTACATGGATATCGGTAGGGGCGATAATTATGACTATCTGGTCAGTATGAGTTCGGTTGAAAAAAGCTTGAGTGAAGCTGCCGAAAAACAAAATTTCAGGACAACGAAATTTGCCTGTGGCGATATGAATACGTCTATTATTAAAACAAAGAAAGGCAGAACAATCATGTTGCAATTTGATACGCACACTGGTCGCCCATATTCTAGGTTAAATACAATAACAGGAACCAAGGCTGCTCATCAGGGGTATCCATCACGACTATACATTGGTCATGAAGAGTTACAATGGGGTCATGCTTGGTTAGATGATGACCAATATAAAACATACAGGGAGCGCTATGATCATCCGCTTTGGAAAAAGTTGAGAGACCAAATTGATGCCAACGCTGTGGGACATGGCGGTATGGATTTTGTTATGGTATATCGATTGATTCGTTGTTTGAACAAAGGTTTGCCTTTGGATATTAACGCCTACGACAGTGTCCTTTGGAGCGCCATTACGCCTTTGTCTGAGATTTCAGTTGCTAATAAAAGTATGCCAACTGTGGTGCCCGACTTTACGGGTGGAACATGGGAGACTCACCGAAAAAATGAAGTTTTAAGAGATATTTTATGATCCGAAGTTGTTTTGGGTTATGGTGTTAACCTGATCCAAGTTTTCGATAAGATTGGTAAATAGAGTAAATTGATTACGGGCTCTAACGAAATTATGCGTTTCATATTGAATTTTGTAATAGGTGTCATGGTTCAAAAAATCAGTTAAAAATCGTAACCCCATAATAAAAATCAATGTTTGGACACCAAGAGGCAAATATTTAATTTCTAATTTGGTGAGTAAGTCTTTGGTTTCTGAAGCAAAGCCTTTACAGAAAGCATCGTAATAGTTTAGATTTAAATAAACATTATCTGGGTTTGCATCATCTTCAGTGGTACTGGAACAAATAGACCTTACAGAATCTCCAAAATCAAATGCCGTAAGTCCCGGCATAACGGTATCTAAATCTATTACTGCCAATCCTTTTGGAGGTTGTGTCTGACTAAACAATATATTGGATAGCTTGGTATCGTTGTGGGTAATTCGTATTGGTAAAACTTGATCTTCTTTCAATTTCCATAATTTGCTCATAGGCAATCTATATTTGGATATTAATTCAATCCAAGGTCGAGAAACCGTTATTCTTTCTTTTGTAGCAGATTTCAAAGCATTGTCAAATTGCTTCAAACGCCATGGGACGCTATGAAATTCTGGAAGGGTTTCAGATATTTTTGATTTATCAACTGTTTTTGTAACATTGATAAAATTGCCATAAAGTTTACCTGCTTCATAAACTAGGTTGCTATTGGTAGCTTTTTCAAAAACTTGAGAATTGTTAATAAATGGCATAAGCATCCAAATTCCATTATTAATTTGATAGTAATAGGAACCTTCATTTGTTTTTATAAACTGAATGGAACAGTAGTTTGAGGTTTTATTTTGGCTGTAGTATTTACTTAAATGGTTGCTTACAATTACTTTGTTTTGAATAACCTGACTGTAGTTTTTGAAAACGGCCGTATTGAGTTTCTGAAGGACGTATCTTTTATCATTATAAGAAAACGCAAGAAAAGTATCATTAATATGACCTGAAGAGATAGGCTGTAACCTTTCTATATTGTCAGTAATTGTAAATTTTTTACAAATTGAGATCAACTGTTCTTGTAACATAGGTTAATAGGGTAGTGGTTTGATTTGATGAGTTGTTCTAGATGCTTTATTATCTCAATGCTATCTTGTTTGTAAGTTATTCCATACCATTGTGTATCGTTAGTTAAAACTTTAAATTCCTGCATGTTGTTAATGCTCGCATCTACAATTGTAGTGATATAAAATTCATCAGTTTTTATATTAGTTGTTTCTCTTAAAAATTTTTGAAAAGCCATTTTGCCTACATCAAATATGCTTGTTGTGAATCCCCAGAAATTCATGGATACTATCGTATTGTCAGAAATAGGGGTATCATGGTCATACACAAGCTTATTGTTTTGAATCCTAATACTGTGCCGTTCTATAATGCGTTTTAAGCAATTGTCTTTATCGACGATACATTCCCCTCTGGAAACAGATCCATGTGGTGATAGTGTTTTGTTGATACTGTAGCCCATTAAAAAATGACTTTGTGCGTCATTTTTATATAAACTATCATGCATTTGTTGAAAAGCTTTTTGTCCATAAAAATCGTCAGCATTGATTAAGGCAAATTTTCCAGAAACAACATTGCTCAATGATAACAATGCATGGCCCGTGCCCCAGGGTTTTAATCGTTGAAGATCTTTTTCAGAATAGTTTGGTAGTTCCAGTGTTTGAAAAACAAAAGTTATTTTAATTCGGGAAGTATCTATATTCAGGAAATGCTTTTGAAATTGCGGTAAAGTTTCCTTTCGGATGATACATATGATTTCAGTGAAGCCAGCGCGCCAAGCATCATATATTGAAAAATCAATGATGGCAAATCCATTTATCAGAGGATGCAACTGTTTAAGACTTCCGAATCGTGTGCCTAATCCAGCTGCCATAATGCATAAGGCTTTTTGTGGCATAGTCACAAATCTAATAAAAAAACCACCTTAAATAGGTGGTTTTGCTGTATGTTTAATATGCTAGATTTTAAAACTGATATCTTACACCAAGTCCAACATCAATATCTAAATCGTTGTTATCGTAAAGGTCGTCGCCAAAACCTAATTCTGGTCTAATATCCAAAGATAGTAATAAAGGAAAATCAAAACTATATTCAATTCCAACCGTTCCTGTTAGGATGGGAAAGGCATCTCGTTTGCTCTCATAATAATAGGTGTTCTGACCAGGAACATATCGTTCATATTCATGCTTAAAGGCAGCAAAGCCAACTCCAGGGCCAGCATACCAGTTAAATCCGCCATCAATGTTCCATACCCATTGATAAAGACCTATAAGCTTTATGCCGTCATAATTCTTTCCATCACGCCATCCAAAATCAAATTCTAATCGATTATTTTCAAAAATAGCTCTTTGATAAGAAACTTCAGCACCAAATCCTTTGCTGTCCCCTAAACGGAGTCCAATGGCATTTTTGGAAATTTCTTGTGCGTTACTGAATGTTATCGTTGCTATACATGTTAAAGCGAATAAAATGAGTTTTTTCATAAATGTTTAAATTTTTTAGATTCAATAATATATACGGTTAAATAATGATGATGGATTAAATCCTCGAAATATGATTCAAAAATAACGCCAAAAATAATGTTATGTTGAATTTCTTTTTAGCTTTATGTCATATCAAAGTTTCTTATGGTTGGTAATCAAGAATTGGCAAAACTAAAGTCTCAATTAAAAGGAGATTTGCTCTATGATGATTTGATGAAATCGTTATATGCTACGGATGCATCTGTGTACAGAATGCTCCCAACAGCTGTGGCCTTGCCCAAAAACGAAGATGACCTTAAAGTTTTAATAGCGTTTGCCAAGAAAAATCAAACCGCGCTTATACCACGAACAGCCGGAACCTCATTAGCTGGACAGTGTGTTGGCAATGGTATTGTGGTAGATGTTTCAAAGTATTTTAACAGGATTTTAAAACTCAATGAAAAAGAAAAATCAATCACTGTGCAACCAGGTGTAGTTAGGGATGAACTTAACAATTATCTGAAGCCTTATGGGTTGTTCTTTGGACCAAACACTTCAACATCTAATCGCTGCATGATTGGCGGGATGGTTGGTAACAATTCTTCAGGAACTACCTCCGTTAAGTATGGAGTAACACGCGACAAAGTTTTGGCTTTAAAAACGTTATTGAGCGATGGTAGTGAGGTTGTGTTTTCTGAAATAGATAAGACTGCTTTTTTTGAAAAATGCCAATTGGATTCTTTGGAAGGTAACATATATCAAGAAATTTATAAGGAGCTTTCCTCTGTTGGTGTTGCTGAAGAAATAATCAATCAATTTCCGAAACCAGAAATTCATAGGAGAAACACAGGCTATGCTGTGGATTCTTTGCTGGATTCCAATATTTTTAGTGAATCGTCCGCACCCTTCAATATGTGCAAATTATTGTCTGGAAGTGAAGGCACATTGGCATTTACAACCGAAATAACACTTAAGCTAGATGTATTGCCTCCAAATGAAACCATTATGTTGGCGGCTCATTTTAGCACCATAAACAGTTGTTTGGAAGCTGTTGAAACTGTTATGAAGCATGATCTTTATAGCTGTGAAATGCTCGATAAAACCATTTTGGATTTGACCAAGCATAATAAAAAACAAGAAGAAAATAGGAAGTTCATTAAAGGTGACCCTGAAGCTATCCTGATGTGTGAAATTAGGGCGAATACTTTAGAAGAAGCTAAAAATCAAGTGGCCAATTTAGTTTCGTCATTATTAGCTTCTCGGTTAAGTTATCATAATGGTATTTTGTTGGGTGAGGATATCGATAAGGCGATAGAATTACGCAAAGCTGGTTTAGGCTTGTTAGGTAATTTGATTGGAGATAATAAAACGGCAGCCTGTATTGAGGATACTGCTGTGGCTTTGTCCGACTTGTCAAACTATATCAGTGAGTTTACCCAATTAATGGATCGTTATAATCAAAAAGCGGTTTACTATGCTCATGCTGGAGCAGGCGAGTTGCATCTGCGTCCAATTCTAAACCTGAAAAAGGCTCATGATGTGGAGCTGTTCAGAAAAATTACAACGGATGTCGCACATTTGGTTAAAAAATTCCAAGGTTCCATGAGTGGCGAGCATGGTGATGGAATAGTTCGTTCGGAGTTCATTCCATTGATGATCGGTGAACGCAACTATCAAATATTAGCACGTATAAAAAACATTTTTGATCCTGATAATATATTCAATCCTGGAAAGATAATTGATGCTCTACCCATGGATAAATCACTGCGGTATGAGCCTGATAGGAAAGAGCCCGAAATAGAAACATTAATGGATTTTTCGGAGTCGTTGGGCATATTACGGCATGCGGAAAAGTGTAATGGTTCTGGCGATTGTAGGAAACTACCGGAGTTTGGAGGTACAATGTGTCCCAGTTATCGCGCTACACGTAATGAGAAAGATACCACCAGAGCAAGAGCCAATGCTTTACGAGAGTTTTTAACACAATCTGAAAAACCCAATAGATTCAATCACACAGAGTTGAATGAGGTGTTCGATTTGTGTTTGAGTTGTAAAGCCTGTTCTAGTGAATGTCCCAGTAGTGTGGACGTTGCTGTATTGAAAGCTGAATTTCAATACCAGTATCAAGAAGCTAATGGATATAAGTTTAAAGATAAGTTTTATGCAAAGTCTACTATTTACAATAAAATAGCCTCAAGGGCGCCAAGTTTTTATAATGCGCTCTTTCAAAGTAGGATGACTTCTCCACTAATAAAAAAAGTTCTGGGTATTCATCAAAATAGAAGTTTGCCGAAAGTAACAGAATCGTATTACAGCATGCAATCTCAAATAGAGAGCTTTGATAATTCATTGCCATTTAAAAAACCTATTAAAACGGTATTTCTTTTTGTTGATGAATTTACCAATTATTTAGAATCCCATATTGCAGAAAAATCTAAATTATTACTCGAAGTTTTAGGGTATAATGTGATTCCAGTCAGTCATTTAGAAAGTGGAAGAAGTTATCTGTCAAAAGGATTTTTAAATGAAGCTAAAACAATGGCGAATAAAAATGTTGAGTATTTTAAGACTGCTATTGATGCTGATTTTTATTTAGTTGGAATTGAGCCTTCAGCTGTTTTGACTTTTAAGGATGAATATATCAGACTGGCTGACGATAAAGAATCAGCCAAGCAAATAGCCAGCAACACGTTTTTAATTGAGGAATTTATTCAGCAGGAAATTGGTTTAGGTAATATTACATCGGATCAATTTACTTTGGAGCCAAAGACCATAAAGTTTCATGGTCACTGCCATCAAAAAGCCTTGAGCAATCAATTGTCGAGTTTTTCGGTGCTGAATCTTCCCAAAAACTACAAGGTAACCATTATACCCAGCGGGTGCTGTGGTATGGCTGGAAGTTTCGGTTATGAAAAAGAACATTATGATATTAGTATGCAAATAGGGGAACAGACGTTGTTACCAGCAGTTAGAAATACACCTTTAGATACTATTATAGCAGCAAATGGAACCAGCTGTAGGCATCAAATAAAAGATGGGACGCAACGCCAAGCATTACATCCCATCGAAATTCTTTATGATGCCTTATTACAATAACTATTCGACAGTTACCATATAATCAGTCAATTCTTGAGTATTAGTTGCCGAACCTGAAGTAGGGAACGGGATTTCGATTTGGGCGAACTCAAAAAACTCTATAGCTGTTTGACTGACTTGATATTCAACAGCGGTTTCAGATTTTACCATTCCAACATTTTCAACAAAATAGTTGGTGGCAACAGTTACGTCTTGGCTATTTAAAATGGGTATTGTTGATCCTGAAATTAGAGGATGAGGAATAGAGACACTTAAGTTTAACTTAAATGTAGCTTTCGAAGCCATGGAATAATCAGTACCGTTAGCTGTTACGGAACTGTTGTTGTTAATTTGATGAGAGGAAACACGGTAATTAATTGTAACAGGGATAATACCAAGGCTACCTCCAGTGTCTATATCCTGTACTAAACTTCCAGAAACACTTGACAATTCACTATTATTTGAAGCGTTCAAATCGTATAGCACCATATCAGTGAAATCAATACTTGATGATTCAAATCCTGGAAATGGTATGGAGATGGAACCATCCAGTAAAAGTGTTGATTCTGTACGCTCTAAAGTTCCGTTGACCAAGATGCCATTCATGGCACCATTGGCAATATCATTGGTGTTAACACCTAAATTGTAAATAGCACCAAGTTGTGAGTCAACAAATAGAAAATCGGCTGAATCCGAATCGTTATTCGAGTCGTTGTTGTCTCTGTAGGCCACATCATAGTTCCAATAGTCGTCTACGGTTAATGGGAAATAATTGCCCGTATTATCAGAAGGCGGGTTTGATGGTGCAGGGTCGTTATTGTCATCCGATGAGCAGGCCATCACAAATGAAGAAACCACAAGTATTAAAAAAAATCGCTTAAATGTTTTCATTGTTGTTTTAAGTTTAAGTTCTTTCAAAAATAAGAATTTTTGATAACGACAAAACAAATAATGACAAAACATTGTTAACTACATCACTTTCTTATCAACAATGGTTATGGCAGCAATCAAATCGGTCATTTCCATTTCCTTAATGTCTTCATCAGCGTAAAACGGTGATAATTTATCATGCTGATAGTTGTAGATTTTCCAGCGTTTAAATTGATATTCCAAGGCGGTGAAGTTTTCAACCCAATCACCAGAATTCAAATAGGTTGTTTCTCCCTGTTTGCTTTTCTTGAGAAGCATTTTGGGTTGATGTATATGACCGCAAACCACATAGTCATATCCGTTTTGGATGGCTAAATCAGAAGCCACCTCTTCAAAATCACTAATATACTTTATGGCACCTTTAACACTATTCTTGATGCGTTTAGACAAGGAGTATTTTTCACGTCCCAAGCGTTCCAAACACCAGTTGACCATACGATTGATTACAATTAATAAGTCATAGCCATATCCGCCAAGTTTGGCCAGCCATCTGGCATTTTGAATGGATGCATCAAATACATCGCCATGAAAAAACCAAGCTTTCTTACCGTCTAGGTTTAAAACCAATTTATCAACAATGGAAATATTCCCCATAGCTGTACCACTGAACTTACGAAGCATATCGTCATGGTTACCTGTTATGTAGATAACTTCAACACCTTCTGAAGCCATGTCAATAATCTTTTTGATGACTTTCAGGTGTGATTTAGGGAAATACCGTTTGCTAAACTGCCAAATATCTATAATATCGCCGTTTAAAATAAGTTTTTTGGGACTGATACTGTTTAGATAGGTTAGGAGCTGTTTTGCTTGGCATCCGTAAGTGCCCAAATGGACATCGGAAATAACTGAAATTTCAATTTTTCTTTTATGCTTCAATACAATACAATTATATATTGCAAATAACTAGCTTTAAGATTATGTAAATATTATCTCATAATTAATTGTTTGTGAGTTATTTGTTACTAAATTGTTAGGTAAGGTGAAAATCAATTTTTGTTTCTGTAATAATACATTTACATTAGCAAGACTAATAATAGCTTTTAATATTGAGACTATGGCCGGTAATAGCTTTGGCAAAATTTTTAAACTGACCACCTTTGGTGAATCCCATGGACAGGCTATAGGCGGCATCATTGATGGCTGTCCTTCTGGTTTGGAGTTAGATCTAAAAGCTATTCAGAGTGAGCTGGATAGGAGAAAACCAGGTCAATCTAAAATTGTAACCCAGCGTCAAGAGTCTGATTCAGTTGAGTTTCTGTCGGGACTGTTTGAAGGTAAAACAACGGGCACGCCCATTGGCTTTTTGATTAAGAACACCAATCAAAAATCAAAGGATTACTCACATATTAAAGATGTTTATCGACCCAGTCATGCCGACTATACATATGAGAAAAAGTATGGTGTCAGAGACTACAGAGGAGGTGGTCGGAGTTCGGCTCGGGAAACAGCTTGTCGCGTGGTTGCAGGAGCTATAGCCAAACAAATAATCAATTCAATAGAAATACATGCTTACACATCTTCAGTTGGTGATATCTTTTTGGAAAAGCCCTATCAATCTTTGGATTTTTCTAAAACAGAAGCTAACGCTGTTCGCTGCCCAGATCCAGAGGTTGCCAATAAGATGATAGAAAAAATCCAGTCTATTAAAAAAGATGGCAATACCATTGGGGGAACGGTTACCTGTATAATAAAGAATGTGCCTGTTGGTTTAGGCGAACCGGTTTTTGATAAACTACATGCCGATTTGGGTAAGGCGATGTTATCCATTAATGCCGTCAAAGGATTTGAATATGGTAGTGGTTTTTGTGGGGCCAGAATGACAGGGAAAGAGCATAATGATCTTTTTAATGAGGATGGTAGTACGAAAACCAATTTATCAGGCGGTATTCAAGGCGGTATTAGTAATGGCATGGATATTTATTTTAGAGTGGCATTCAAACCTGTGGCGACAATTATTCAAAAACAGGAAACTTTAGACAAAGCAGGCAACATTGTGGAAATGCAAGGTAAGGGTCGACATGATCCGTGCGTTGTACCCAGAGCCGTGCCTATTGTGGAAGCCATGGCCGCTTTAGTTCTAGCCGATTTTTACCTAATTAATAAAATTTATAATTAATTCTGAAAACAGAATAACGTCTATGAAAAAATTAGCATTACACTGGAAGATAATTATAGGAATGGTTTTGGGCGTCATCTTTGGATTTTTAATGAATTCCATTGATGGTGGTAAAGGCTTTGTTTCCGATTGGATTGCACCATTTGGCACCATATTCATTAATTTACTGAAACTCATTGCGGTACCATTAATATTGGCCTCATTGATAAAAGGTATTTCGGATTTAAAGGATATTTCTAAAATTAAATCCATGGGATTACGCACAATAGTTATATATGTGTGTACAACTTTGGTGGCAATTGTGATAGGTCTATCCATTGTCAATCTAGTTAAACCTGGAGCAGGCATGTCTCAAGACACTATTGAGAAAATCAAATTGCGTTATGAAAATGATGCAGGTGTAGCTGATAAATTAGCGAAAGCCACTGCTCAAAATGATGCAGGGCCTTTACAGGCTTTGGTTGATATTTTTCCGAGTAACATCTTTACAGCTTTAGGAGAAGCCCAAATGCTTCAGGTTATTTTCTTTGCCTTATTTGTAGGGATTTGTTTGTTATTGATTTCTGAAAAGGATGCCAAGCCTTTAGTGAAGTTCTTTAACTCATTGAACGAAGTTGTTATGAAAATGGTGGATTTAATCATGTTGTTTGCGCCTTATGCTGTTTTTGCCCTTATGGCCAATGTCATTATTGCTTTTGATGATACTGAAATTTTGATCAAGCTTGTTAACTATGCCCTATGTGTTGTAGTCGGTTTGGCTATCATGATTGGATTCTATATGATTTTGATAGGTGTGTTCGTCAAAAAATCACCCTTTTGGTTTTTAAAGGAAATATCGCCAGCACAATTATTAGCTTTCTCTACAAGCTCGAGTGCTGCAACTTTACCAGTGACTATGGAACGTGTTGAAGAGCATTTGGGCGTAGATAAGGAAGTGTCTGGTTTTGTATTACCAGTAGGCGCAACGGTCAATATGGATGGCACTAGTTTGTATCAAGGCATAGCAGCTGTATTTATTATGCAGGTAATCTGGCCCGAAGGTTTAACGTTCACAAATCAATTAGTCATTATAGCGACAGCATTGTTGGCATCCATTGGAAGTGCTGCAGTACCTAGTGCTGGTATGGTCATGCTAGTAATCGTTTTGGAATCTATTGGGTTTCCTGCTGAATTGTTACCAATTGGGTTGGCGTTAATATTTGCTGTTGATAGACCGTTGGATATGTGTCGAACAGTGGTAAATGTTACTGGTGATGCAACAGTTTCAACAATGGTTGCGAAATCTTTGGACAAACTCCATGAACCAAGACCAAAAAATTGGGATGACAATTATGATAAAGTTAAATAAATACTTAATTTAAACTTTAGTTAATGAACTGAAAACGTGAACCGATGAATGTATGTTTTTTAATGTATCCATGGGAGAAGATAGACCCTGAAAACGATACGAGCTTGGCTTTGATAAAGGAATGTGTGAAGCGTAAACATGGTGTTGCTATTTGCTCACCGGCTAATTTGACTATTAGAAACAGTGTTACCAATGCGTTCTGTACTGTTGTTGGGAGAATGGAAAAAGTACCAAATTCATTGCGAGTTTTCTATAAAAGGGCAGAACTTCGAGAAGAAATGCTGCCATTAGCAGGATTCGATGCCATTTTTTTCAGGGCTAACCCACCTTTGGATCCCTTGATGTTGAATTTCTTGGACTCGGTTAAAGACGATGTGTTTATCATAAATTCCTTGGAAGGCATGCGTGAGGCTAATAATAAACTTTATACCGCTGCTTTTGGAGATGCCCATAGTAATATCATTCCGAATACCCATGTTTCTAAAAATAAGAATTACCTGATTAGACAAATAAAAGAATCTAAAGCAGATAAAATGATACTTAAACCACTTAATGGTTTTGGTGGGTCAGGAGTGATACTTATTGAAAAATCTGCTATGAGTAATATTAATTCACTTCTAGATTTTTATATCAATACTAGTGATGGTCAATCCAATTATGTCATTCTTCAGGATTATATAGAAGGTGCAGATCAAGGTGATGTGAGAATTCTCATGTTGAATGGTGAGCCTGTTGGCGCCATGAAGCGTGTTCCGGGTTCTGATGATCATCGTTCCAATGTTTCGGCTGGAGGGTCGGTTCAAAAGCATACTTTGACTAAAGCAGAAAAAGCCTTATGTAAACAGATTGGTCCTAAATTGGTAAAAGACGGTTTGTATTTCGTAGGAATAGATGTTATTGGTGGCAAACTAGTAGAAGTTAATGTGATGTCACCAGGAGGTATAACCTATATCAATAAAGTTTATAAGAATAAATTTAAGGTTGAAGAAAAAGTTATTGACTTTTTAGAAAGCAAGGTATTGGACAACCTTGAAGCCTTTAACAGACGTTCAAGATTGAGAAAAACGGTTGATGAAGCTTAAATATTTGGTTTAATATGGTCATAACAAAGTTCCATAAGCCAGTGGTTTCAGTCGAATGGCTCCATCATAACATTCAAGCCACCAATCTTATCATTTTGGATGCCAGTATTCCAAAAGTGACTGCTGATAATGATCCTGGAAATACGTTTTGTATCCCTAATGCTCGATTTTTTGATCTAAAAAATAAATTTTGTGATACCAATGCACCCTTCCCCAATACCTTTCCATCGGAATCTCAATTTGAGAAAGAAACGCAAAACCTAGGGATTAATAAAGATAGTTTTATTGTTGTGTATGATGATAACGGGATATATTCCAGTCCTAGGGCATGGTGGATGTTTAAAGCCTTTGGATTCCCCAATGTAGCTGTATTGGATGGTGGGCTGCCTTCGTGGATTGAGGCTTATTATCCACTAGAGCGGAAAACGGGTTACAATGGTCCTAAAGGCAATTTTGAAGCCAAGTTGCAGTCGGGTTTTATGAAGTTTTTTGATGATGTGGCATTAATTTCAGAATCGGGCTCTCATATCATTATAGATGCTCGTTCTGAAGATCGGTTTAAGGGCCTTGAGCCAGAGCCCAGAAAGGGTTTACGTAGTGGAAACATTCCGAATTCAATTAACATTCCCTACAATGAATTGCTGAATGGGAACAAACTCAAGTCAACTTCTGAAATTGAGGCAATATTTAAAGAAAAAATCTCGGATTCAACACCAATCACATTTTCATGCGGTTCAGGAATTACAGCCTGTGTTCTGGCAATGGGAGCCGAATTGGTTAATTATAAAAATCTTTCTGTTTACGACGGTTCATGGACAGAATGGGGAACATTAACAAACGAGTAATATTGTTATGGAAAAATTATCCTTAGAATCCATTATTCAAAATATTCAAAACGAGAAATGTTTTCATGCTGTAGTCGATGATTATTCTTTTACTATTAAAATTGAAAGCTATGTGTATT
This sequence comes from Hanstruepera sp. CR43, assembly GCF_055227665.1. NCBI lineage: Bacteria > Pseudomonadati > Bacteroidota > Flavobacteriia > Flavobacteriales > Flavobacteriaceae > Hanstruepera > Hanstruepera sp. CR43. Next base: position 138,362 of record NZ_CP200078.1, read on the forward strand.
ATGTATGTGGTGCAGTACACGATGGACATCAGTTTAGAAAGGAACTATGGGAAAATTGTTTGCATACAGAATATGACCGTTGGTATGAAGAAGACCCTGAAACCAAACACATGATCCAATCTCACCCGATTGTTATTGCAGGTTGTGACTCCAGATTCGAATATGATTTAAATCGTATACCCGAAGAGGCCGTTTTTGAAACAGCTTGGGGAAAACAGCTATGGAAAAAACCACTAGACAGGAATATGAAATTAAAGAGTATACAAAAACACTCGAATTTCTATAAAGTTGTCAATACTTTAATTTCAAAGATTGAAGAAAAGTTTGGTGGCTGTATTGTTTACGATATGCACAGTTATAATTGGCAACGATGGGAACGGGAAGTGCCAACTTGGAATTTAGGTACCAGTAACATAGATAATGATCGTTTTGGTGCTATTGTGGAAGCTTGGCGACAATCATTATCAGAAATCGTTTTTCCCAATGTTATTGTTTCTTCATCTAAAGTCAATGACACGTTTCAAGGGAACGGTTATTTCTTGAAATATATTACGAATAACTTTAAAAATACATTAGTTTTGGCAACTGAAATCGCAAAAGTTTACTGCGATGAGTATAACCAAATCATATATCCTGAAGTTGTTTCAGCAGTTGAGCAGGAACTCCGAATGCGATTGCCAGAACATGCTTCTAAATTTTATAACAATCATATTGCTAAATGATTTCTGATAAGATACTTGAACAGCATCAACATCTTTTTGATATAGACGCTAATCTTAATAGGTTGGTAAAAAAAATTGAACTTTTAAACTATATCAATCCCTTAAACATTGAAAGCGAGAAAAAACAATTCTTTGCTTCAAAATATCAGTACGAACCGCAATTCAAATATCCAAAGATTAAGTTCAATGGCTACAAGCTTCATAGATTATTCTTTTCCCAACGTTTGGAGCGTATAGAAAATGATATTATTAGAAAGTTGTATGAAGATGTTATTTATGAATATTCTGGTTTAATTGAATGTATAGAAACTATTAATCAGGGTAGGAAATTCTATTTCAACAGTCTTAAAAGTTTTGGAACACCCACTGAACGGGATATTGAAAATGCTAAATTCATATTGCGATTTGATGATGGTGATTTTGATGAGGACATGCTGCCCATGTATACTGTTGAAGAAGCAAAGGCATTCTTTGAAGACTATTCTAAGCGGTATGATTTTGAATACAATCTGAAATTTTCAACTAATATTTCAGCGGCAGCTATGGTGCAAAATAATTCACAGACTTTATTGCTGCGCAAAAATCATAAATTTAGCTTAAACCAACTTAAAGTTTTGACCAATCATGAAATAGGCGTTCATATGGTGACAACTTTTAATGGTATCAATCAACCATTGAAAATCTTTTCAAATGGTTTTCCAAATAATGTTGAAACCCAAGAAGGATTGGCTGTTTATTCGGAATATATGTCTGGTTGTTTAACGATTGAACGCTTAAAAGAATTAGCGTATCGTGTCATTGCAGTAGATACTTTGAATAAGGGATATAATTTTTCGGATACATTTGATTTACTTTACAATCAATACAAACTGAACAGAGATAAGGCATTTACAATTACGCTTCGTGTGCATAGAGGTGGCGGTTTTACCAAAGATCATTTATACCTGTCAGGCATTAACAAGGTTTATAAATATGCTAAAGACGGTGGTGATTTAGATATTTTGCTTACAGGTAAAGTGTCGCTTGAGTACCAGGATAGTATTCTTGAATTGCAAAAACTTAGTCTGGCTCATACTTCGAAGTATTATACCGATTCCTATTTAACAAATGATAATTCCAATAAGAATTTGGATTTCATTTTGAAAAGTCTGAAATAAAAACCTCAAAGCAGATATTTTGTCTGATAGCCAAAGCTAAAACTAATTCTGAGGGTAGACTAATACACAGAAATAAGAACTTGATTCATTCCTGATTAACGGAAACCAGGGTCAAATTAACCAATCTGCTTTAAGGTTTTCTAACTTGAAGTTATTTTAAAAACCCATGTTTTAAAAGTGTCAATGAGTGAATGGTGTTTTTGAATGAGAAAAAGCGACTATTTGTTATTTAATCTGTAATAAAAGGATTCTGAAAAGGTGTTTATAGGTAACTTGTTTTAAATGAAATAATTAGCATTTCATAGATGATTTTTGCAAAAAAAAAGTTCTAAACAATTAATTCTACCATTTCATCGAGAAATTAATTGCTTTTTGCAATGTATTTGTACATTTAAATATCAAAATAAGAGTGCTAAAAGCCTAAATATCAGCACTAATTTTTTGTTTGTTTAATTTTTTTGGTTAGTTAAGTTATGAAAAAGGTCTTGATATTATCAAGACCTTTTTCTATTGAGATTATTTTTAATTTAATTATTTCCTTAAAGCATCAGTTATCTTTTTGGTATACTCCGCAGCATTTTTTTGTACGTCTTTAGGATCTTCAATTTGTGATGTTACTACAACTGCCAATTGTTTGCCATCATCTTGACTTAAATCGTAAGCAACGGTTTCTAAAATATAGGTTTTAACAGTATAGGTTGTAGACGACATGGGTACATAACTACCATAAGTAGAATAAGAAAATGGGTGGTAATAATAGCCATAGAACCCTCCGTAATAGGATGGGTAATAAGCAGGCATGTAAGTGGCACCTGCGTAATAGCCACCATCTTCTGTAGTTCTTGTACTTTCTTGATAATCTTTAATGACGGTTAATACAATACCATTATACCCTTCGTTATCTAAAAACTGTCTAAAGTTCTTTTTTTGTTCTTCGGTTAATTCCTTGTCCGGATTTAGGTTAGGCAATTCTCTAAAGCTTTCTGTGGCTTTCATACCAATATCGCGCATTTGATTTGAAATCTCTTGTTCAAAAGCAATACGCGCCTGTTTGTTGTCTGTTCTGGCGATTACCAAAAAATTGTTATCTTTTATTTCACTCACAGAATCAGATTTCCAAGAAGTTAAAACTTTAACGTTCGAACAACTCGAAAGTGTTACAATTGATAGTAAAATAGTAAAGAATTTTAGTGTTTGTTTCATTGTAAATTTATATGATTAATAGTTATTAAAATGTGTAACCTAGTGCTATGCCATATCTAAATGAAAATGCATTGAATTTTGAACGGGAATCAATATCAGAAAATCTAAAATCACCGTTTATAAAATCTAAAATACTATATTCTTCGAGAGCATCGTTCAAGTTGTCGTAGAATTCATCTGGCAAATCTCTTTTATTGGTAATTTTAAAATTATAGTTTCCAGTTCCAGGACCTGCTATGATGAAATCTAAATTTAAACGTTTGGTAATTGGTAATTTATATCCAATCATTAATCCTGTTGAGGCAATATTTAATTTTGCGTCAAATTCAATTTGATATGGTGTGTCGTCAGATGCTGTATATCTACCTTTTAATTCTGAATTGTATTGCGAAAACTTAAAATAGAGTCCTAAATAAAATCCATTTAAATTATTGCTGGATGTGTTTTTTAAATAGTATCTAATTTCTGGTATAATCTGAAATCCAGTATAAAACAGTTCATTGGTCTGCAGTCTTCCGCCGTTAGGGCCGTAATAATCCAATCCAGAGAACTTCAATAACCCGTCTTTGCCCTTGTAACCAAAAGCTAACGCAGCAGAAAAGTTTTTCCAAATATAACGTTCATATGATATTTGGTATACCCCGTTAATAAGTTGAAGTGCTTCAACAGACACCTCGTTTTTAACGATTCGTTTATTGCTTGTAATTGAATCAAGTTCTTGCGAAAAAACAGTATTGTTTAAAAATGAGAAAAATAGGGCTAGACAGAATATTTTTTTCATAACAATGGAATTTTGATTGGTGTTTTAAAATTACAAATATAATTGATGCTAATTCAAAAATTTTGATTTTAAATTTGGTGTTGGAATCATGCAGGCATCTTTTCTTCCAAACCATTTATATCTATTTTTTGCAATTATATCATATACCCAATTTCTAATGAATTTTGGAACAATAAAAAATAAACCAATCAAATTTCTGGGAAACCCTAATTTTAAACCAATTTTAAGGGCGGCTGTTGACTTAAAATCAAGGCCATATTCTTCTGAATATAGAATAATGGAATCGGTTTTGGAGGTGTCAATGTCATAATGGTTGATTAATTTTTGTCCTGTTTCACCTTGAAGCGGTGCAAACAAAAAGTGATTTTTTTTATCGTGTTTGATGACGTATTGTATAGATGAATTACACAAATTACAAACACCGTCAAAAAGAATTAATTTTTTTTCTTTAGGAATCAACGATAACATACTTATTACGTCAGTTTATGGTTGTTTTTTGGATTCGACTAACTCTAATTGGTCTATCGATACATTAGTCGTAAAGATACCATAATTCACAACAGCCTTATTTTTTTCAATTTTGTCAATACTGCCAATAGCCCTTCCGTCCTCTAGTCTAACACGATCACCTATTTTTAAAACGGGTTTTGGTTTGGCAGGTTTTAATGCTTCCTTTTTCTTGGCCTCCTTTTTCTTCTTTCTGATAACCGCCACTTTTTTATCAGCTTCATTTTTTACCTGTTGCTCTTTAGCCTTGAGGGCTTTTTGTTGTTTTACAGAAACTTTTTTGCGTTTGGAGTTTTCAATCTGAACTAGCTTGAATAGTTCGTGCATCAATTCACGCTTTTGTTTGTTATTGAAATAACTTTCAGCTAAATCATTTACCTTTTGACCTAGGTAGATTAAACGTTGGTTGCTATCATATAATTCTTGATAACTTTCCAATTTCTTTTGGATTTTGTTGTTGATTTCCTCCAGTTTTTCTGCTTCGCTTTGTTTTTTACGCTCATTGAGTTTTAAAGATTGCTCTGTTTTTTCAAGTTTTGAGCGCTCTTTCTGTAATTTAGCAATGGTTCTATCAAAACGCACTTTGCCACGTTCAATTTTCTTTTTTGCCCGATTAATTAAACCATAGGGAATGCCATTTTTTTGAGCGACTTCAAATGTGAACGAGCTACCTGCCTGTCCCAAAGCCAGTTTGAATATGGGCTCTAGTGTTTTTTCATCAAACATCATGTTGGCATTTTGCATATAGGGTAGTTCGTTTGCCAGAATTTTTAAATTGGAATAATGCGTTGTAATAATACCAAATGCTTCTCTGTGGTAAAATTCTTCTAAAAAAGTTTCAGCTAAAGCACCGCCTAATTCTGGATCACTACCAGTTCCAAATTCATCAATTAAAAACAAGGTGTTCTTATTACATTTTTTTAGGAAATAATTCATTTGTTTTAAACGATAGCTATACGTACTCAAATGATTTTCAATGGATTGATTATCTCCAATATCTGTGATGACACGGTCAAACAAAAATAGTTTACTGCGTTCATGCACTGGAACCAATAAGCCTGATTGTAACATGATTTGAAGAAGTCCTACCGTTTTTAGAGTAATACTTTTACCTCCTGCATTGGGACCCGATATGACAATAATCCGATTATTTTGATCAAGCTCTACAGTCTGAGGAAAGGTTTTTTCCTTCTTTTTTTTATTGTTTACATATAAAATAGGGTGGAAAGCCTCCCTCAAAAACAAACGACGTTGATTGGTTATTTCAGGTAGAATAGCATTTATGGATTTCGCATATTTGGATTTAGCCGAAATAACATCCATGTCTGTTAAGAAAGCCTGGTAGTCAGATAATAGAGGTTTGTATGGACGTATAAAATCTGTAAGTTCTTTGAGGATTCGAATGACTTCTTCATTTTCTTCATACTCCAAATTGTTCAATTCCCTGGTTTGTTGCAAGGTAGTTTCGGGCTCTATATAAACAATACTGCCCGTTTTGCTGCCTCCCATAATAGCACCTTTAACTTTTCGTCTATACATGGCTTTGACAGCCAAAACACGTTTGTTATCAACAACCGTCTCACGAATATCATCCAGATATTCCAAATTGTGATAAGCGTTTAATGCTGTTGCAAAGCTTTGGTTAATTTTGCCTTTAAGTTTATTTATTTGTTGCCTCAAATCAGCTAATAAAGGCGATGCATTATCTTTTACGTCACCAAATCGGTCAATGATGCCATCTATTTGTTCAATTACAACTTTTGTGAGTTCAATATTTGAAGAAAAACCATAAAGGGTTGGGTAATATTCCTGAAACTTTTTCAGAAAGGTGAGAATGTCATTAGTTGTGATTGATACAGAGGCTATCTTTTTTAAGGCATGTGTTTCTAAAAATGAATTTTCAATACCTAATAGCTTTAGCTCATTGGTAATTGGTTCAAAACCATGATTGGGTATGCGATTTTCGTTGTAAAATGATGCTAGGTATTCGTTGGTTAAATTCAGAGCCAACTTGGTTTCTTCAATATTTTTTAAGGGGGTTATTTGTTGTGCTTTTTCATTTCCCAGTGCCGTAATACAGTGCTCGCTTACCTGTTCTAAAACGGTTGAAAACTCTAAATCTTGAAGTGTTTTATTGTGAATATTTACCATAGCAATCCATTTCCAATGCTCATAAGCATTTTAAATGTGATACAAATTTAAGGATTAGTTTAAAAGAAATGATAAAGTATTAATTGGAAACTTTTTTATTACTAGATTTGACAGAAGCGTAAAACCATGCTATGATCAAAAAATCTTTTATTGGTGCCTTACTGATGATGTCTATGGTAAGCTGCCAGACGGAATATTCAAAATTCGAAAAAAAACCAAAATACATCACAAAACCGGCTGTAGAGCATCAAGCTTATTTTGAAGCTTATGATAAAACACTTGCGATATGGGATATACCATTTCAAGAATTGTACATACCAACAAGTTTTGGTACGGCGCATGTAGTAGTTAGCGGACCTGATGATGGTACTCCAGTAGTGTTGTTACATGGCATGAACGCAAGCTCAACGATGTGGTATCCCAATATGAAGGCATTAGCAGATTTCTATCGTGTTTTTGCAATTGATTTTATCCTGGAACCAGGTAAATCATTCATTACGAAAGAAATGGAATCTACTGATGATATTGCCTTGTGGTATCATGAAATTATATCCAAATTGCAATTGAAGAAATATCATATCATTGGTGCATCACGTGGAGGTTGGCTTGCCGTTAATGCAGCATTGCACAATCAAGAAGGAATCAAGAGCATGGTATTATTAAGTCCTGCTCAAACGTTTATTTGGGTTAGACCCAGCACAAATCTTTTGAAGAATATTGTTTATGCGTTTTCCTCAAAAGAGAAGCAGATGGAAGAAACCTTGGAAACCATGTCTCGTTACCCTCAAAATATCAATAAAACATATCTGGATCAGTATAAAATAGCTGTCGAAAAGGATTCTATTAATAAGTTTACTATTGATATGATGCCTTATACCGCCAACGAATTAAAAAGTTTAAAAATGCCAGTGTATGTATTAATTGGCGATGACGATATGATAAATAATGATAAGACAGTTAGAATGGCAAAAGGCATATTGCCGTACGGAAGAGGCGAAATCATTAGTAGTGCGGGTCATTTTTTATCGGTAGACCAGGCAAGTATAGTCAATGAAAAAGTTCTTCAGTTTTTAAATGAAATCGATCAATTGGAAACTAATTAGTTTTTCTTTTTGGTTATCCTATAATTTATAAATTCTACAAAAAGAGAAAATGCGATAGCAAAGTACAAGTATCCTTTTGGAATAGCACCAACCGTTTTCCCAAATAATGTTGTGTGCGATAAATGTGCAGCTTCAGTAATTAGCATAAATCCAATGAGGATTAAGAAAGCTAATCCCAAAATTTGAATACTAGGATGTGTGTCAATAAACTTTCGTATCGGGTTGGCAAATCCAATCATAACCGCAATCGAAATAATAACGGCAATAATCATCAACACCAAATTGTAATTGTGGTTTTCATGCAGGCCATTGGTCATACCAACAGCTGTCAATATGGAGTCGATTGAAAAAATAAAGTCAATAATCAGAATTTGAGTGATGGCTTGGGAAAGCGACTTGATTTTAGCCCCTTTAATCTTGTCTTCATCATGTTCAGGAGTTTCAACCTTTTCGCGAATTTCTGAAGTACTCTTATAGATTAGAAATAATCCGCCTGCAAATAATATTATGGCTTGCCAGCTAATGCCAATATGAAGCCAGGATGTATCAATCGTGTAAAAAGGTTCTTTAAGACCAATGAGAAATGATACAAAAAACAGTAATACAATTCTTTGAAACATGGCTAATAAGAGACCAATATTAGTGGCTTTTGAACGCTGGTTTTCAGGAAGTTTATTAGCAGCAATAGAAATAAAAACAATATTGTCAATGCCAAGAATAATTTCTAAAAACGTCAAAGTCAAAAGAGCCATAATGGCGTCACTGGTCAATAAAAATTCGAGCATATTACTTTATTTTGAAAGCGGTACCTTTTTGTTTATGAGTGTCACCAACATAAGAATATTCAAATGTATAGCTGGAGTCTGTTGTCGTCAATATTTTCAAATGAATGTCTTTTTTCTCAATGCGATTTTTGGGATTAATGGTTTTAAAGATTACCTCACAATCATTTACCCATCTAACTTCTGATGAATCTATAATATGGTTGTATTTTTCAATTTGTAGCTCTTTTGTTCTGGTAAAAGTTGAAGAGTATATAGAATCATTAATTGAAATTTCGCTTTTAAAAGTACCCAATCTATAATCATTACAATTTCTTTCAGTTTCATAACAGCTAATAAAGAGCATCGAAATTCCAAATAATAATAAACACCTCATAAAATGAATTTTACACAAAATTACAAACTAATCATCCAACTCAAGGCATTCAGCATATTAATTTGATATCAAATAAAAAATCATTGATTGTGGAAATTTTTAAAAGTACCATCTTTAAAAAAAATGACAATACGCTCTATATCTTTGTTATTAGAAATTTGTGTTTCGAAGGTATCGCGAGTTTTGGTTTCAGGCGAGTTAGATTGATTTTCGAAACTAGCCGATTGGCTTGGGAAAATTCCTTTGCCATTTAACAGCCAATATAACTCCACTTCAGGGTAGGCCGAAAGCACTTTTAAAACAAAATCCAGACTGGGCTTATTTCTCCCAGAAAGTATATGCGAAATACTCGATCGTTGCACGCCGATTTTTTCGGCAAAAGAAGATGCCGATTCTCCATAAAAATCTATTATTTTTTCAAGTCTTTCAGTGAATTCTTTGCTGTTTATCATTGTAAACTAATATTATGAAACAGGGATGTTACAAATGTAAATATTTATTCAGTTAATATGTGTTAAATACTTGATAATTAATTAAAATGTTTAATTTTATAATTTAAATAAAATAATTTAAAATATTGATATACAATAATTAATAATTAATAAAGTAAAAAACATTTAAAATATTTTGTAAAATGAAGATGCTGCAAGAAGATTTGTATACAATTATGAATCAAAGACCACTATTTGTTGTTTACAAATGTAAATATCTAAATGTTTAACTTTGTAAAACGCAAATAGAAATCATGTTACTGAAAACATTAAAAGAGTCTTATATTTTACATCAGGAGAAAAGCTTATCGCATCGATATATTTGCTCTGATCATATCAATCCGTTAATAAATAAATTATCCAAAAAGTTTACAATTGGTATTATTGGTGAATCAGTAAATGGTGAAGATATTTTTAGTATTCAATACGGATTTGGTAAAAGTAAGATTCTTTTTTGGTCTCAGATGCATGGCAATGAGTCGACAACAACCAAAGCATTGTTTGATTTGTTAAATACTTTGCAAGCTGATAATGAAATTTCCAAATTCATTGAATCAACATGTCAAATAACAATTATACCTATTCTAAACCCAGACGGAGCTCGCTCATATACCAGAGTCAATGCAAACGCTGTTGATTTAAATAGGGATGCGCAGTATTTAACACAGCCAGAGTCTGTCACTTTAAGACGGTTATATGATTCATTCAAGCCGGATTATTGCTTTAATTTACACGGACAACGAACGATTTTTGGGGTTGGTAAGACCAATAGACCGGCGACAGTATCTTTTTTGTCACCTGCTGTAGATGAGAATCGAACCGTGACTTCAAATCGCTTGCGTGCTATGGAACTGATTACTGTATTGAACGATAATCTTCAACTACAAATTCCAGGTCAAGTTGGCATTTACGATGATTCATTCAATGCAAACTGTGTAGGCGATACTTTTCAGAGTTTGGGCACACCAACGATTCTGTTTGAAGCTGGCCACTATACTGATGATTATGCTCGCGATAGGACTAGAGAGTTTATTTATCAGTCTCTTTTACTATCACTTGATTTTATTGGTAGGCAGCAAAGTATAGATAATGGTGAAGAAAAATACTTTGCCATTCCTGAAAACGAAAAAAGCTTTTTTGATATCATTATCAGAAATGCCAAGTCGGTTGATGATACTGTTCAAGATATAGGAATCCAATTTCAGGAAACTTTAATAGATGAAAAGATAAATTTTATACCAAAAATTGAAAAATTAGGAAATTTGAGCAATTTCTATGCTCATCGTGAAGTCAATGCCAATAGTGGTGTGGTTTTGACGCATAAAGGTGAACCGATTTATGAAGGTTTCGAAAACGATTTCGTATTGATAAATAATGAATTATTTTCATTAAAATTAAAAAAATCTCAAAATTTGATATAGAATATTCAGTGATAATGTATTATTTTTGATTTTTATTTAAAATAATAGCAAAAATGGGAAAATTCAAGTTAGACGATATAGATCATCAGATTTTAGATATGTTAATCGATAATACACGTGTTCCTTTCACGGACATTGCCAAAAAATTAGTAATATCAGCTGGTACAGTTCACGTGCGTGTTAAGAAAATGGAGGAAGCCGGCATCATTAAGGGGTCTTCTTTGACGTTGGATTACAAGAAGCTGGGATATTCCTTTATAGCATATGTTGGTGTATTTCTTCAAAAAACCTCCCAAACCAAGTTTGTTCTTGAGCGTATAAATGAAATACCATTTGTTACCGTTGCTCATATTACGACTGGTAAGTTTAATGTATTTTGTAAAATTAGAGCACGGAATACAGAACATGCTAAAGAAGTTATCTTTATGATTGATGATATTGAAGGTGTTTACAGAACCGAAACCATGATTTCCCTGGAAGAGAGCATTAATGATAAAAAACGATTGATGCATTCTATTTTCAACAACATGTAATCATAAAATGACTGTTTCGGAATTATCGGATAACGAATATCATCCATACTATAAAAATTATATTGACCAAGTTGGAGATGTCAATCTAATTGAAGGATTAGAGGAAAGTCATAGGAAAACGTTATCATTTTTAAAAGAAATTCCAAACGACAGATTGGCCTATCAATATACCGAAGGAAAATGGACAATTAAAGAAATTGTTCAACACCTGATTGATTCGGAAATAATATTTAGCTATCGTGCATTAAGATTTGCCAGAAACGATAAAGCCAGTTTGCCAGGTTTTGATGAGAATGCCTATGTGCCTGCAAGTTTGGCCAAAAATAGAGATCTTAATCAATTGCTGAATCACTATGTTTCTGTAAGACAATCCACAATAGCTTTATTTAGTAGTTTTGACAAAGACATGCTATTAAGAATAGGACAGGCAAGTGAATCGAATATGTCTGTAAGAGCTTTGGGGTTTGTCATTATTGGTCATGAAACCCATCATTGTAAAATAATCAGGGAACGCTATTTGTATTAGTTTAGAAGCAATTACTCTTCTTCATCCTCAATACGCATGTCTTCATCTACAATAATATGCCCTAAATCGTTTATCTCCAAATCGTCTCCAACCTCAAAATTGGTCATGGTATAATGCAGCTTACTGCTCACTTTTACTAAATAAATGCAATCATCGGTCTTAACCTCGACGGCCTCAATGGTTTCATTTTTGTGATTGTCAAATGTGATGATATCATCATCGTCGTAACCGTCTGGGAATTTTTCTGTAAGTAGGTTTAAAATTTTAGGAGTAAGCTTTTTATAATCAACGATAACCCTTTTCATTTCAAAAAATAATTAGCGATTAATAAATTCCAACAATCTGTTTAATAGCATTGTACTAAATTTACAAATATTTTTTTAATGTTAGCTTAGATAGTAATCAAAGGCTTCTAAAATTAAATCATTATCGACTTGACAATTTACTTTGGTTATACCAATGTCTTCCAGTAATACAAAGTTTATTTGCCCATGTTCATTTTTTTTATCAAATTTCAATAGGTGAATTATTGGCGCAAAATCTGAACTTTCAAAGGAAACCTGACCGTATATTTTAATTATTTCCTTTTTAATAGCATCACATTTGTTTTTGTCAAAACCAAGTAATTTATGGGAAATATATGTGGCCAAAACCATTCCTATGGCAACAGCTTCACCATGTAACAGGCTCTTTTTGTCAGGGTTGTCCAAAAAATAGGCTTCTATGGCGTGGCCTAATGTATGTCCATAGTTTAAGGTTTTTCTTAAGTTGTTTTCATGGGGATCTTGTTCTACAATATTTTTTTTAATTATTACGGACTCACGGATTAGGTTGTCCATAACATGGGGTTCTTGAAATAATGCATTATCCAGTTTATCCCAATAGTTTTGGCTTTGTATCAATCCATGTTTAAGCATTTCGGCCAGACCGGAACGCATCTGGTTGTCTGGTAGGGTGGAAAGAAATTGGGTATCTATCAGGACCATCTCTCCAGCATTGATAACCCCAATTTGGTTTTTTAGATGACCCAAATCGACACCTGTTTTACCGCCAATAGAGGCGTCGACCATGGCTAATAGTGATGTTGGTACGTTTATGTAATCAATACCTCTTTTGAATGTAGATGCAATAAAGCCACCAATATCTGTTATAACACCACCGCCTAGATTTATCATCAGGCTTTTTCTGTCAGCTTCAAGTTCGGATAAGGCATTCCATACACCCATACATGTATCAATGTTCTTATGGATTTCCCCTGGTTCAATTTCAATAATTTCGATTTCAACAGAAGTAACTATTTCAGATAGAAATTGCGGTAAACAAAAATTATGGGTGTTTTCGTCAACTAAAATGAAAATTTTTGAGTAGTTTTTGCTATTTAAATGCGCATTTAACTTTTTATAACATTCTGAATTAAAGTGTATATAGTGATTATTGATTTTAATAGAATCCATGGAAATTGATTGCAGTTTTTCAAGTGAAAAATATGGAGTTTTTTTATAAAAAAGTAGTTGAATGATAATTATCTTTGCATTATTTTCAATTTCATGGAAAACCACAAATTATTTGATAACACAGAAGTTGCTTTTCAATTGAAGAGTGACACAGAGCTTGAGCGTGCTCATTTTTTGTTTAAGATGATATCAATTGAGCCTTTGGTAAAAATAGGCACAGCTGTTACTAATTTTGCTATTAAAGCTCACTTGCCAGTTGAGGGTTTAATTAGGTCTACCGTATTTGATCATTTCTGTGGAGGTGTTAACGAGGATGACTGTTTGGATATTATTGAACGTATGTATGATAAAGGCGTGAGTTCTGTTTTGGATTTTTCAGTTGAAGGTAAGGAAACTGAAGACCATTTTGATGCTGCCATGGAAAAAACCCTCAAGATTATCCGATTTGCTGCCGAGAAGGATTCTATGCCTATCGCTGTTTTTAAACCAACAGGTTTTGGTAGGTTTCACTTGTATCAAAAAAAAGGAGAAGGAAAATCATTTACTTCCGAAGAGCAAACTGAATGGAATCGGGTAGTGGCGCGTTATGATGCGGTTTGCAAACTTGCCAAGGAAAAAGATGTAGAAGTATTGATTGATGCTGAAGAAAGCTGGATGCAGGATGCTGCAGATGATTTGGTGACTGATATGATGCGCAAATACAACACAGATGTAACTATAGTTTACAATACCTTACAAATGTACAGGCATGATAGAATGGGGTTTTTAAAACAGCAACATGAAATGGCTAAAAAGGAAGGGTTTACTCTAGGTTATAAAATTGTCAGGGGAGCTTATATGGAAAAGGAAAATGACCGTGCACTGGACAAAGGATACCTAACGCCTATTTGTGAAAGTAAGCAAGCTACCGATATTAATTTTAATGAAGCCGCAAAATATATTTTAGATAATCTATCTGAAATTTCACTTTTTGTCGGGACCCATAATGAAGAAAGTAGTTATATGGTAATTGATGTCATGAAAGAGAAAGGGGTTGCAAACAATGATAACCGCGTTTGGTTTGGGCAATTATTTGGCATGAGTGATAACATTAGTTTTAATCTAGCAAATTTAGGTTACAATGTTGCTAAATATGTTCCTTTTGGACCAGTAAAAGATGTTATGCCTTATTTAATTAGACGTGCTGAAGAAAACACATCGGTGGCTGGGCAAACGGGTAGGGAACTTATGCTAATTAAAAAGGAAAAAGAAAGACGAAAGCTAAAATAATCTATTTAGAAAATTTCCACCATTTTTTCTTGTTGGGGTTTTTCCCATAACCGTATCCATAACCATAACCTCTTTTGTGATTTACAGCATTAAGTAAAATAGCCATGTTTGGTAATCGTTTTTCTTGATACATGGTTTCGGCTAATTTTAACTGTCTTGTTTCAAGGTAGTTGGCACGCATAACGTAAATAAACAAATCAGCATGACTACAAATCAGCATGGTATCTGTTACTAAACCAACGGCTGCAGTATCTACAATGATGTAGTCATATTTTTTTTCAACTAGCTTAAAGAGCTTTTGCATCCGATCACTCATCAATAATTCAGCTGGATTAGGAGGGATCACTCCGGAAGGAATAACATCTAAATAGTCATTTCCCTCTAAATTAACAATGATGTCCTTTAGGGTTAATTTAGGATCACTAATATAGTTTGTCAGCCCAATTTCGTTTTTAACGCTCAAATAGTTGGTTGCTTTAGGAACTCTAATGTCTGTTTCAATTAAAAGTGTTTTCTTTTCTGAATATGACAAAGACAATGCAAGATTTATTGAGGTATGCGATTTCCCTTCTTTACTTGTTGTAGATGTTACAAAAATAGTTTTTGCTCTTCCTTCAATACTTTTAAGCATAAAGTCTATATTGGTCCGCACCATCCGAAAGGCTTCGGCTTTTGGAGAGTAATCAACCTTTGCTACAAGTTGCTTTTTAGAACTAGAGCGAGGAATATCTCCAATGAAGGGGACATCTATAGCTTTCTTTACATCATTTATATTATGAATTTTTGTATCCAATAAATTCAACAAATATATTAGTGCAATTGGAATACTGGAACCTAAAATTAATGCTGCTAATAAAATGATGATTTTTTTAGGAGCTACTGGTTTTGAAGATACGTATGACTTATCAACAATTTTTGCATTTGGAGACGATACGCCATGTATAATGGCAGATTCTTCGCGTTTTTCCAAAAGATAAAGATACAAGGATTCTTTAATCTCCTGTTGACGTTTTATGTCACGAAACTGTCTTTCTTTAATTGGTGCAGAATAAATACGCGAACTAATTCGCGCATTCTCTTCCAACAAGCTATTATAGGTTATTTCATTTGATGATTTTACACTATTTAAGCTTTGGATAAGGTTGTTCTTTAATTGGTTTATTTGATTGGTAAGATTTATTACTGTTGGGTTTTTTTCACTTGAATTTTTTAAGATTCTGTTGCGTTCCAAAACCAATTGGTTGTGTCGTTGGGTTACTTGGGCTATACTATTATCGCTAATACCAATATTGGTTGGTAGTAGGTCATCGGCTGAATTTTTTTCAGCTAAATGTTCACTCATGTAATTAACCAGCTGAATTTGATTTGCTGCATCAATAATCTTGGCTTCGTTTTCTCGCTCATTTTGGAGAACAAGTGTAGATTGGGTTTGTAAATCGGTCAATTTATTAGCTTGCTGCAAGTCTTCGGCTGTTAAATCAACTTGTCCCAATTCCTTAGAGACAATTTCCAATCGATTGTTGATAAACTCAGACGTTGTCTCAACTACTAAATTTTTATCGTTTATAACATCTTCATTATATTTTTCGATAAGTTTGTCCAGGAATAATTGAGCTTTTTCTTTGACATTATCTCTAACAGCCAACTTGACCACGCTTGATAATTCGTTACTTTCAATCTGAAGTTTTGTCTTATAATTACTTGTTATTCCATTAATGGATGAAATTTTAATTTTGATATTGGATCCTATTTTGGTTGCATATTGTCCAATACTTGGGGTAATAATTATGTCACCAAAACTTGTAGGTACACTTTCGCCAAAACCATATAAATCACCGCCTATTTCATCATTTCCTTTTATTTCCTTTAGGAATTTATTTTCTTCAACAATTCCTTGAATATAAAAGTCCTTTGAAGAATTTATCCTAATATTGAGAATTGTGTCTATTTTTTGTATAATGGAATCTGTTGCACTAAAATTAACATTTAGGGGAGGGTTTTTGTAGACTTCGTGATCTTGTATTCGTCCTTCTACAAAATATTGCACATTAAATTTTAAGTCTTTAACAACGCTTTCAACTAGACTTCTTGATTTAATAATTTCTATTTCATCCAGAACATTGTTTTGGTCTTGACTAAACAGTCCATAATTTTGAAGAGAAGATATTTCAGGAAGTTTATTATTGGATTTATCATCCTTAATTTTAATGGTCGCTTGTGCCTCGTATTCATAATCAGCATATCTTAAATAAATAAAGGCAAAAACAATTGCTAGAAAAACACAAAAAAATATAAACTTCCATCTATGCAGATATGGTTGTATTAAATCCTTAAACTCTTCCTTTTGTTTCATGTAAAATATCTTAATTAGCTAAAAATATAGCAACTATAGTTGCTAAAGTCGCTACGGCAGAAATAATTATACCATTATTTTCATTGTAAGAAGCAGACCGTACTCTGGCTTTGTTAGGTTCAACATATAATACATCGTTTTGTTGAAGGTAATATGATGGCGAACTTAATGAGTTAATAGATGTTAAATCTATTTTTGAGTACTGTTTTTTACCATTGGATTCACGAATTAGAAATACATTTTCCCGTTTACCATGAATTGTTAAATCACCTGCTAGGCCTAGCGCTTCGGTAAGCGAAATACGTTCATCTTCTACTGTAAAGGTACCGGGATTATTAACTTCCCCTAAAACAGTTACTGTGAAATTTATGAGTCTAATATTAACTATAGGTTCTTTTATATATTCTGAAAGGCTATTTTTTAAAAACATTGTTGCTTGCTCTCTGGTTAGCCCACCCAATGTAATGGTTCCCAAAACTGGGTATTCAATATTTCCATTGTTATCAACTAAATAAGTAGGCATTTTTAAATTACCGTTTGCTGCAACAGCTGACGTGCTATAAGAAATTGCAGGTAAGTTAAATGGAGCAACGGCATCTTTGTCACCACCAACACTAATGAATAGCAAGTCGTTTGGTTTATATACAATTGCCGACTGTAAGCTAACTTGATTGTCTTGTGAAATGGCTTCGTCTTGAAAATATATAATTTCCTTGCTAGTCATGCAAGATAATGACATCAGAGAAACCAGGATTAGCAGAACTTTACTGCTATATTTTTTTAAGAAATTTGATACTTCCATGTTTAGTGGGGTTTAGTTTAATACGTCGTAAGTAGAGTTATTAGGGATATATTCTGTTACAATTTCCTTGATTTTTGATACAATTTCGATATTTTGAGAATTAGAACCAAGTAAACAAAGATCTTTTATTAATTTTTCAACATTGTCAATATCAATGGTTTTGCACTTGGCAATCATAATTTTCTCATTATAGGTAGGTTTTGTGTTCTCTCCATCAATAAGAAGTTCTTCATAAATTTTCTCACCTGGTCTCAATCCAATGATTTTAATATCAATATCTTCAGGATAATTAAGTCCAGAAAGGGTAATCATATTGACAGCTAAATCAAATATTTTTATGGGTTTACCCATATCAAAAACAAAGATCTCATGTCCGAGTCCCATAGCAGCGGCTTCTAAAACCAATAAACTGGCCTCTGGGATAGTCATGAAATAACGAATAATATCTTTATGCGTTACTGTAATGGGACCACCAGCCTCAATTTGTTTTTTAAAAAGCGGAATAACAGAACCGTTTGAACCTAATACATTTCCAAATCGAGTGGTGATAAATTTGGTTTTGCATTTTTTGAGATTTTTTTGACAGCAAATAATCATTTCGGCTATTCGTTTTGTTGCTCCCATGACATTGGTCGGATTTACAGCTTTGTCTGTAGAAACGAGTATGAATTTATCTACACCATGCTTTACCGATAAATTGACCACATTAAGTGTGCCTCGAACGTTGACACTAACGGCTTCAAAAGGATTTTGTTCCATTAAGGGCACATGCTTATATGCAGCAGCATGAAAAATGATTTCAGGTTTATAACTGTTAAACAAATTGTCTAGTCGGACCATATTCCTAATATCGGCTACAATTGGGTGTACATTTTTAATTTGGTTTCGGACTAATTCTTGTTGCAAATCGTAAAGTGCAGACTCTGCATTATCCAGAAGGATAATTTTTTTAAATTTAAAATTGGTTAATTTTCTAACCAATTCACTACCAATAGAGCCGGCAGCGCCCGTAACGAGAATAGTCTTCCCAGTATATTCATCAATTAAAAGCGGATTATCAATATTTATAGGTTCTCTACCAAGAAGATCCTCTATTTTGATTTCTTTTATTTGACCAATGCTCAAATCACCATCAATCCAGTTTTGTACGGCAGGTACAATTTTTACCTTTAGGTTAAGGGCAAAAAGCGAACTGGTAATTTGAAGTAACCTATTTGAACTAATGTTTTGAATCGAAATAATAACTTCATCAACTCCATGTTTCTCGATAAACTCTTTGGTGACTTTTTTGGGGTGATAGACATTTAATAAGTTGATTTTTTTTCCAACTTTACTATCATTATCATCAATAAATCCAAACACTTCAATGTTGCTTTTGGCATCATTGGTTATGGCATTATAGGTAATCATTCCAGAATCACCAGCTCCATATATAAGTACTTTGCTGAATATATCATAATCGGTAACCAAACTTCTATATACGGATTTGATAAAGAATTTAGCACCAATTAAGAAGAAGATGTTTAATAATAAGTGAATGTATATTATTGATCCAGGAATATCAAAAACATTATGAAACTCATATTTACGACTCATAAATGTCGAAATAATGAGCCCGGTAGCTAGAATATTCACCCCAATGATAATATTTACAACATCCTTAAAGCCAGTAAATCTAACAACCCCTTTATGTGAACTTACAATTAAAAAACTAATAATGGCACCTAAAACAATAAAAGGAATCTGTTTGATAAACATGGCGAAATCAAAATCAATCCGGAAATTATATCTGATTAAATAAGCTAAAAAGAAAGTGAAAGCCACAATACATGAATCAAATAACAGTACAAGCCATTTTGATGCATAGCGATTGGAAAGCTTTCTTAATATGTGATAAACTTTATCCAAAATAACTTTTGATTAGTTCAGTAATCCTTGTCAAATCATGTATTTTTAAACTAGAGCCACTCGGTAAACATAGCCCACGCTTATATAAATCATCGGCAGTTCCATTTAGATAGGCTGGCAACCCTTTAAAAAGTTCTTGTTGATGCATAGGTTTCCATGATGGCCTTGCTTCAATATTGTTTTTGGCTAATAGACTTATAATGTCATCTCGCATTGTTTCTGTCTTCAGTAAAACACAAGTTAGCCATCTATTGGAAAAACAGCCCTCTGATTCTTGTAAGAAAGAAATGTTGTCGTTTTTGTTTAATGAATTATAATAAAAATCATAATTCCTTCTTCTTAATGTTATATGTTCATTTAACACAGTCATTTGACCACGACCAATGCCAGCCAATATATTAGACATGCGATAATTGTAACCTGTCTCAGAATGGGAATAGGAAACTCCTTCATTTTTGGCCTGTGTAGCCAAAAAAAGCGCTCTTTTTTTTGTTTTTTCATCCTTGGTAATCAAAGCACCACCACCTGATGTCGTAATTATTTTATTGCCATTAAAAGATAATACAGAAATATCACCAAAAGTACCACATGGTCTATCATAGTATCTACTACCAAGTGCTTCGGCGCTATCTTCAATAACAGGTATCTGATATTGATGGGATATTTGCTGTATTCTAATTACATTGTATGGCATGCCATATAAATTAATTACTATTATTGCCTTTGGCTTTCTACCAATGGCTATTCTATCTTTAATAGCTTTTTCAAGTAAATCCGGACACATGTTCCAGGTGTTTGGTTCGCTATCTACAAAAATGGGGTTGGCACCAACATAAGTGACGGGGTTGACAGACGCTACAAACGTTTTAGTTTGACATAATACATCATCCCCTTTACTAATATTCAAAAGGATTAAAGCCAAATGAATGGCTGCTGTTCCAGATGTCAACGCAACCACATGTGCATCATGCTCTAAATAGTTTTCGAGGTCTTCCTCAAAACCATTTATATTTGAGCCCATTGGTGCAATCCAATTGGATTTAAATGCCTCATTTATGAACTCCTGTTCATTCCCACTCATGTGAGGAGCGGATAACCAAATTCTTGAATTCAAATTTTCAGCATTTTTAACCATAGTAAATATCATTGTTTCCGTAGGATTCATCAAATAAATACGATAAATAACTAATTTCTACGATTTTTGATTTTTTTCAATTTTGATGAATACTTTGAACCTTTTTTTAAGGCATTTAATCGTATTCAACTAGTTGTGTTTTTAATTAGATAAAAATAGTTAATTAATTGAAGTCACCATTTCTTATATTAATACATAGTTTAAATCTTTGATAATTTATTTGGCGAGATAATAAATTGCCTTTTAAACATACTTTTTTTAATTACATCTAAAAAAACATAATCTGTTCCATATTGTTATTTTTTAGTACTAATTTTAATTGTTGAAATAGTAACCCAAAAATGACAAAAAACCCATTTATTACTGAAACTTTTATTAAAACATGGAGTAACCATTTTCACGATTCCAAATCACCAAACGGTTTTCGGTTTATTGAAGATATCGTTTTTGTAAAGCATGGTTTTTTGCCTTATCATATAAACATTGGGAAGAATTTGACCAATGGTATTACCTATTCCCTGCAGGATGATATTTATGACGATTTTAAGGGAAAGACGTTTTTGATACGAGATTTGCCAACATATCAAAACCATGATATGCCAAAGGGAAAGCGATTAAAGCTTAAAAAAGTTTCTCAATATCAGGGATATATAACCCAATTGAAAAAGTATGATTCTTTAGAACATTATCTAAAAACTATTTACAGGTCCAATTCCCGTTCTAAACTACGCAGAAATGTGAGTAGGCTAGAGTCATGTTTTAAGGTTGATTATACTATGTATCATGGCCATATTTCAGAAGCAGAATTTAAAAATGTTTTTGATGCTTTTTATAAACTTTTAGAAAAACGTTATAGTGATAAAGGGGAACCTTGCGGTGAATTAGACCCATTAATCTGGAATTATTATTGTGACTTGGCCTATAAAATGATTAATGAAAAGACAGCATCTTTGTTTGTAATTTATTGTGATGACACGCCTATTGGTACTACATTTAGCTATCATTTCGGGAACATTTTAATAGAAGCTTTGACCGTTTTTGATATTGATTATTATCGCTTTAATATTGGTCATACCACCATTTTAAAAATGCTGGAATGGAGTTTTGAAAATGGTATTGAAATATTCGATTATACACAAGGTGATTTTGATTATAAGAAGCGTTGGAGCGATGAAACTTATGATACTTACTACTACATTTTTTATGATTCTAAATCATTAAAAAGTCAACTTATGGCTGGTTTTCTTCAGAATTATTTTTATCTGAAGCGATTCTTAAGGGATAAAAAATTCAATGAAAAATACCATCATATAAAGCATAAATTATTCCCAAGGTATGCAGCAAATCATATGGCATCAGAGTCATTTTCTGTAGAGGTAATGACTGATAGTATTCCAGATTTTGAAACTTTGGAGCCTATAGACTTTTATTCAGTTCGCTACAATTCAGAGAGAAGAGCCTTATATGATTTTTTATACATGAATCCAGAACGAGCTAATTTTTTGAAAATTTATGAAAAGGATGGTGTGTTATATGTGAGCGGAAGAAAACAAGCATTTAAAATTTCTAGAAATGATTGATAATCCGTTTGTAAGCACTACTTATCAAAAGATTTGGATTAATCATTATATGATTGACAAACGTATAAGATCAGTTGGACTGATAGACAGTTTGAATTTCTACAAAACTTCTTGGATGCCACTTTATGTAAATTGTGGTCGAAATATGACTAATGGAATAACCTACCGTTTTTTAAATAATGGAAGCCTGATAAAAAACAGTGCTGTTTTAATTTTTGATGTTCCTAGCTTTCATTCAGTAGAGTTACAAAACCAGAGTTACCGTTTTAAAAAAATAGGTCAATATTCAGGTCACTTATTGAATCTTAAAGATTATGACACGATCAATGCATTTTTGAAAAATCATTTTAATGCCAAAAGTAGGGGGAAGTTTAGAGGGTATTTTAATAAGCTAGAGAAGGATCATAAAGTTGAATATGAGATTTTGGGAGCAGATATTTTGTATGATACCTATTTGGAAATCATGCAAGAGTTTAAAGTTTTGCTGGAAACCCGTTTTGATGATTTGGGCGTTGAGAATGATATTTTAACCAAATGGGCATTTTATGTAGATTTAGTTTATCCAATGCTTCAAGAAAAAAAGGCAATTTTGAATGTTATCCGTGTTGAAGGTAAAGTGAGTGCCATATCGCTGGCATTTTTATCTAAAGACTCTGTTATTGGTGCTATAAAGGCTTTTGACATTGCCTATGGTAAATATAGTCTGGGGGTTTTGGAACTGATAAAATTATTGGAATGGAGTATTGACAATGGTTATGATATTTTTGATTTTTCTAAAGGGGATCAAGATTATAAAAAACGCTTTGCTACTGATAGTTATATCTTTGATTGCCACATTATATATAATACTAAAAACTTAAAAAGCTTAATGATTGCTAATGGGGTGAGTACTTTTTATAAGTTTAAGCAATACTTGCGGGAAAAAAATTTCAACAAATGGTATTGGAAATTGAAACATAGATTGCGTTAACCAGTTTTTATAATTTTAGCAAGTCCCCCCATGGTTTCATTACTAAAGTTATACTGTTGGTTTAAACTCTTATAATGTTTAAAAAGCTGTTCCAGATTTTTAAAATTAGCTTCCGTATTATCACCAAAATTGTGAGGATGCCACCAAATGTGATATACCTCATTATTTTTGGCAGCATGTGTCATGCCTTTTTTAATTCTGGAAATCCGTAATGGTTCCAAAAAGGCTAATGCTTTGGAATAAGGTCTGAAGAATTTGCTGGAAGATATACTTACAATACCTGAATAATCTTTGACATTGGACAGACTATAAGTATTGTATCCGGAAAGATTAATATAAGTATCCAAAAGCCTAAATGCCTTGTGAGCTGGGCTTTCTAGCTTCTTGGTATTTTGAGTATCAAACATCCAATGTTTTTCAGTGCCTCTAAAATTTGTGATACCATATTTTTTACAAATTTCTAAACATGATTCATTTATTTGATTTCTTGGAAAAACAATGCTTTTTAAATTTATTTGATTCTTCTTGGCAATGGCAATAGCAGCTTTAAGGTCTTCTTCAAATTGCTCGGTAGTTTGACCAGCTTCATTGACATAATAATGACTGAAAGTGTGACAGGCTATCTCGTGGTTTCCATTATCCTGAATTAAATTGATTAATGAATTGGCATAATGGTAAGGGTCTTCATTTTCATCTGCTCCAAGGCTATCAACCAACCTATATGGGTTAAAATTTTGGTTATTATAAGTTGGCTTTATTTCGGGGATTGCTTCTATAAGTTCTTGTTTGTTTTTAGCAAAAAGAAATCCGATTGTAGCAAAACTTAACTTAATGTTATAAGTACTGGCAAGGTCTAATAACCTTGGAATGACCACACGGACATTTTCAATGTTTTTCTTATAATCGTTTAGTTTTTTTACATCAAAAACACCCCAGAACAACTCAAAGTCCAGAGAAACTATAAAATAACCATTGGTTGGATTCATTAGCTAATGATGGTTAATAGAGTTTTTAAAATGATTTTTATATCAATTAATAGATTGTTTTGTTCAATATACTTTTTATTTAGTGCTATTTTTTTTGGTAAAATATGTTCGATATAAAACTTTTCAGGGTTTTCAGATTCTTTTAAAAGCTCAACCTCATTTCTAAAATGAATGGAAGCATAATCTGTAATTCCTGGTTTAACAGAAAGGATTTTTAAATCACTTTCCGAATAAAAATTAACATAATGTCTTACTTCAGGTCTGGGCCCGACAAAGCTCATATTACCAAGTAATACATTAATTAGTTGTGGGAGTTCGTCTAATTTATACTTTCGTAAAAAATAGCCAACTTTGGTAACTCTAGGGTCTCTGTTACCGACAGTTAGTAGACCTTTTTTATCAGAACCAATAAACATGGTTCTAAATTTAAAAATCTTAAAATCCTGATTATTTTTTCCAACACGGTTTTGTTTGTAAAAAACAGGACCTTTAGATTCAATTTTTATAAAAACTGCTATTATTAAAAGTAAAGGTAGTAATAAAATTAATCCCAAAGAAGAAAAAACAATATCAAAACTTCGTTTTATCATAAATACATTTCCACAGCTTGTTCCACTGATTTTGTAATATAATCCAATTCTTTTTGAGAAAGTTGTGGGTAAATAGGTAATGAGATTTCCGTTTTATAATTGTCATAAGCAATTGGAAAATCAGAAATTTGATATCCCATATTTTTAAACAAACTCAATAGCGGAAGTGGTTGAAAGTGTACATTGACTGCAACGCCTTTTTCTGATATGTTGATGATGATATTATCACGAGTTTCTTCAGTAATGTTTTTTATCCTCAACGCATATAAATGACAAGATGATGTTTTCAATTCAGATTTAAAAGGAGGGAGGATTGCCCAACTTTTGGTTTTGAAAAAGTCCTGATAAAATTGATAGATTGTTTCTCTTTCCTTCAAAATACTTGAAAAGTATGTTGGTAATTGTGCCACGCCAATAGCCGCCAAAACATCGGGCATATTTATTTTTAATCCAGGATAAATTATGTCATATCGCCAACCACCAGCTTTTGATTTGGTGAAAGCGTCTTTTGTTTGTCCATTTAAAGCATAACAACGCAAATAACTGTATTCATCTTGGTTGTCAAATGGCTCTGGGAGATTTAAACAGACTACACCTCCTTCGGCAGTTGTCACATTTTTTACAGCATGAAACGAAAAAACGGTAATATCAGAATACGAACCCAAATAGTCTGTTCCATATTTGGCACCTATGGCATGAGCAGAATCGGATATCGATATAATTCTGTTTAACTGATTTTGTTTCTCATTGTTAGGTTTGAAAAGATGCTTCTTACTTTCAATAACATTATTGATTTCATTATAATCACAAGGCCATCCAGCAAAATCAACAGGTATAATGGCTTTGGTTTTAGGCGAAATAGCCTCATTGATTTTTTCAGAGGAAATATTGAAATCATCATTAATGTCGACCATAACTGGAGTAGCTCCCACATGAATGACCGCCAAAGCTGTAGCAGCATAGGTGTAGGCTGGTATAATGACTTCGTCTCCTTCTCCAATACCATACCATTTTAATGCCAACATCAATCCTGATGTTGCTGAATTTACGCAAAGAGCATTTGGAACACCTATGTGAGCGCATACCAAGTTTTCCAATTTTTTAACTTTTGGTCCTGTTGTTATCCATCCGGAATTCAAGGCATCGGTAACTTCTTCAATAACTGAAGAATCTATAAATGGTGGTGAGAAAGGAATCTTCATTTTGATTAATTATTAATAGCATCTTCAAAGATAGTTATATATTGTTTGGATACATTTTCAAGACTGAACTGTTCAACCCTTTTTAATGCATTTTCAACTAATTTATGACTTAAGTCTTTACTCGTAGCTATAGTAATCATGGCTTGTGATAAACCTTCAGAATCTTTTGGTTCTATCAAAAGGGCTTCTTGATTATGTCTTACAAAGTCGCGTACACCCGTAACATTTGTTGAAATGATTGGTAGTCCAATGGCGGCAGCCTCCAATAAAACCCTTGAAAAACCTTCCCGGAAAGTAGGTAGCACAAAGGCATCAGATTTTAAAAGTAACTCCAATACATCCTGACGCTCACCCAAAACAGTAACTACATCATTATATTCGTCTAATATGTCTTTATTTAAACGTTTAGAGTTTTCCTCAATTGGTCCAACTAAAAGGACTTTGAAATCATATCCAAGTTTTTTACACTTTTCAGCAGCTTCAAGTAAATTGATAATGCCTTTTTCATAAACAACTCTGGCCACACAAATGAATGTAAAAGGGTTGTTTTCTCTTAACGCTCGATCATTAAAATCCTTTAATTCTATGCCACTACTATAAATTAATTTATAGTTAGGCTTTGAAATTAATCCGTTGTTAAGGTAAACGTCTCTATCATCTAAATTTTGAAAAATGGTAGTATAAACTCTTGCTTTAACTTTTTTATGTAAAAGCTTGTAAATGAATCTTAACCATTTGCTCAAAACTGATTTCGACATGAAAATAGTCCCCAAACCTGTTATGGTTCTTGTAATAGGTGTGTTTGTGTTTTTTAATGCTAAAGGAACCAAAAAAGCAGGTTTTGTATCAAACGTATGGATGAGATCATAATGGTTTTCACTAAAAAAATCCCTGTACCAAACTATAGTTTTATAATCATTAATAGGCGAGAGATTCCTTTTTAAATTGTAATTAACGTAAGTTACATTATCTGGAAATGGCTGTTTGCTAGTTCCAATTATGGTCACTTGAAAACCTGCATCAATAAGGTATTGCGATAATTGAATTCTTTTGTGGACATCTTCGCCGCCAACTAAACAAATTGATTTGGATTGAAACAAATTTAAATAATTGAGATTTGTATTTGATAAATTAATTTATCTTTAAAATTACATTTTTCGTACAAATCGTAATGTAATAATGAAGAAAATATTTGATAAAATATACTATGAGTCAAAAATAGGATTTGCACTATTAAATCCTATCGTTAAAATCATTGAGTTCTTTAGATATGGTTTGATTTCAGATGTATCTAAAGTGAGAAAGGAATTTATTATTAATCTTGGCTATAATCCTAATCTTAAAGATCCGAAAACATTTAATGAAAAATGCCAATGGTTCAAGTTAAATGATAGGACTCCTTTACATACGCTCTGTGCGGATAAGTTTAAGGTCAGGGAATATATTAAAGACTTGATTGGAGAGCAATATCTTGTACCATTGCTATTTCAAACAAAAAATATCCGTGAAATAAATGAAAAAACCATTCCTGATTTTCCTGTAATTGTTAAAACAAATCATGCTAGTTCTGGAGGGATAATAATAAAAACCAAAAAAGATGTTAACTGGGTCAGAGTCCAAAACACATTGGGACACCAATTGAGCATTAACTATTATTATAGATTTAAGGAGTGGCAATACAAAAATATAGAACGTAGAATTATTGTTGAAAAATTACTTTTAGATGATCAGGGCAATATTCCAAACGATTATAAATTATATTTTTTTAATGGAGAGTTTGAATTTATTCAAGTGGATATGGGTAAACTAGAGAATAAGTGGAGGCGGAATATTTATGATAAAGACTGGAATTTAATGGATTTTATAATTAAAAGGGAAAATGGTGATGCTGTTCCAAAACCAGAAATATTGGATAAAATGATTGAGTTGGGAAAGAAACTAGCTAAACCGTTCAGTTTTGTTAGGGTTGATTTTTATTACATTAACAATATATTATACTTTGGAGAATTAACGTTCCATCCAAATTCAGGACACTCAATGTTTGAGCCTAAATCCTATGATTTATTTTATGGCGAAAAGCTTAAGTTGCTCGAAACTACCTATTGATTAATAAGTAAGTGTTTAAATACCATTTTTGAAAGGTGTAGAATGTCCACACTTGATAACTGCTGTCTCTTTTTCCTGACAGATGGTCGTTGACCAAATTTTTGATATAATCTTTATAGAAGATGTTTTGCCTATCAAGAAAATCATCATCAATATAACTTTTTAATTCGCTGCTTAAGCCTTTTCTTAACCAATCGCCAACAGGAACTACAAAGCCTTTTTTTGATTTGTTCAGGAAATCATCAGGAAATTCATGCTTAAAAGCTTCTTTTAAAATGTGTTTTTTGTCCCATTTGTTAATAAGAAAGTTTTCAGGCAAACCATTTGAAAAATCCCAAAGTGATTTATTTAAAAAAGGTGATCGGCATTCCAAAGAATTGAGCATACTGGTTCTATCCACTTTCACAAGCATATCACCTTCAAGGCTCAGCAACCTATCGATTTCACGAAAATCATGAAGATTCTTGGGATTGGCTATTTCTTTGGAATAATGAGAGAACAAATTGGTCAAAGAATAATTATCCGATAATAACATGGATGTATTTTGAAAGCCCAATGAAATGATATTCCAATAGTTGTTTCCGGAATAATCAACAGCATCTACAAACTTTTTTAACTTGAAACGCTTTCCACGATTATCGTCTTTAGTACTCAATAACTTTTGGAGAACGGGTTTTAAAGAGTGATGCAGAAATTTCGGAACATATTGTGTGTAACGCGTGTTCAATTTACCCATGTAATACTTATTGTAGCCACCAAATACTTCATCGCCGCCATCGCCAGTTAACGCCACTTTCACATATTCTCGTGTTTGTTTTGATACCAAATAAGTAGGTAGAGCAGATGAATCGGCAAATGGTTCATCGAAATTCAACAAAACATTATCAATATCAGCAATGATATCAGCCTCTTTTAAAATAAATTCATGATGGTTGCTATTTATAAGTTTGGCTACCAGTCTTGATTTATCAGTTTCATCAAACGAGGCCTTGTCAAAACCTATTGAAAAGGTATCGATTTTTGAATTTACAATTTTTGAAAGCCCAAAACTTATAATGGATGAATCTACACCTCCAGATAAGAATGTACCTAATGGAACATCACTTACAGACCTACTTTCAATACTATGCATCACTAAATCATACAATCTGGATGTTGCCTCTTTGAATGACAAATCTGATACATTGCTTACAATTTCATCGATTTTGTTTACTTGATATGATTTGTTTTCAACATCATATTCAATAAAATGATTGGCTTCAAGCTTAAAAATGTTTTCATAAACGGTAAAAGGTGCTGGAATGTATGTTAATTTAAAAAAAAGATTTAAGCCTTCTTTAGATAAATCAGGCTTATTAGGAATTACTGAAACAATAGATTTCAATTCTGAAGCCCATAAAAAATTGCTTTCGTTTTGTGTGTAGTAGAGCGGTTTTTCTCCAAAAAAGTCTCGAGCTATAAAAACTTTGTTTTGAGTTTTATCATGAATGCTAAAAGCGTACATGCCATCAAGCATTTTAAAACATGCTGTACCATATTTTTCATAAAGCTTTAAGATAACTTCGGTATCACTTTTTGTTTTGAAGCCAACGTCTTCCGATTCTAAATTTTCCTTAAGCGATTTGTAGTTGTAAATTTCGCCGTTAAAAACTATGGTTATCGTATTTTCTTCATTGGATATGGGTTGCTTTCCAGTTTTTAAATCTATAATGGAGAGCCTTCTCATAGCCATGCAAACACCACCACCGGTATAAAAACCGTCATCATCTGGACCACGATGATGAATTAAAGTATTCATCTTTTTTATGGTTGATGACAACTCTTGATTTGTAGTTTGGGTATTTGCTATAATGCCATTAATTCCACACATATCAATTGATTAAAGACTATCAATTAAATTTTTAACATGAACCCCAATATTGGAAATATCATAAGTTTTTGCTCTTTCAAAACTCAAACGGCTATATTGGTCTCTATCCTCTTTGTTCTTTTGCAAAAACTTAAGTGCTTGCGATAATCCTACGGCATCATCTACATTTACCAACAGACCATATTTAGCCTTTACAAATGAACCTGATAGGATAGTCACTTTTTCATTATCATTCAAAAGCTCCAATGGACCGGACATACAATTGGTACAAATAACAGGTAGCCCTACAGACATGGCTTCCAATACTACATTAGGAAAACCTTCAGTCAATGAACTCAATACAAAGCAGTGATTTTTAATAATATGTGATTTTACATTTTCTACATTGCCATGAAACATTACTCTTTGGTCAACCTCTAGTTTTTTTGTTTGACCTTTTAATTCGTCTAATAAAGGGCCATCTCCATAGATATCCAGATAGAAATTGCTTGGTAGCATACCAATACTTTCAATAATACTTTTTTGGTTTTTTACGGGTATTAATCGCCCAACAGTAACTGCCCTAAATATTTTTTCTGTATCCAAGTAAGCTTTTAATTTTGGTTTTCTGTTTTGGGTTAAAATAGGATTGTAGATTACCGAAGTGTCAATTTTAATATTGTAGTTAGAAACCAAATCATTATTGATGTAAATGGAATTGGAGAATAATTTGTCATTTTTATTATAGAAAAAAGGAATTAAAAGTTTGGTTAAAAAGGAAGTAGCTTTGTCGTGACTATACATGATAGAAGGGAAACACCTTTCACTAATAATGGTTTTAAGATTTGGGTTGAACATTTTGGCTATACCGTTAAGGATATTTTGTCTAACCAAAAATGAAACTGCCACATCTATTTTTTCAGCTTTTAATGCCTTTTGATATTTGAAGATAAATTTAATATCGTCCATAACTCTCAAAAATGGAGAGGATTTGAATGTTTCTCCTTCTTTTGATAGGATGACTATTTTGGCATTTTTGGCTATAGGTAATTTTATTTCGTCATATAACAATATTAATGTTACATCGAAGTATTTAGTGAGCTCATCGAGTAACAAACTAACCACTTTTTCGGCGCCGCCAAAACCAATTGCAGAAACAAATAGTGCTATTTTTCTTTTCTTTTCCATATTATCTATTAGGCTAAACTTTTAAATAGATTTTCGTATTGTTTTATGATCGACTTGCTGTTAAATCGTTCATTGACTATTTGGCTGACTTTTTCTGGTCTAAAGATAAAGTTTGAATTTAAATTATTTAAATATCTCACATATTCATCAATATTATTAGCTATATAACCATTTTTACCATGTTCAATAATTTCATCCAATCCTCCAGGTGCATTAAATGCTAAAATAGGAGTGCCCACTACACAGCTTTCTATTAGTACGTTTGGAAAACCTTCAACATAGGAACCTTGTAAAAACAAATCACTATTGGATAGGTATTCATTTACCTTCTCCGTATAATTGATATACGTAACATGATCTTCTAATTGATATTTCTTAATTAGGCTAAATATTGCGCTTTTTTCCATTCCATCTCCAATAATGGTGTAAGTGAACTTAAATGGAATTTTTGATAAGGCCTCTAGAATTCTATCGTGGCCTTTTTCTTTGCTCAATCTAGCAACCGTTATTAACTTAAGTTTATTGTTATTAACTCTGTGAGTTTCTTTGATATTGTATTTTTGGGTAATAGGATTATTGATTAATACGGTTTTGTTTTTTGCAACACCATAATTGGTTACCATATCGTGTTGCATGTCTTTTGATTGACAAATTATTTTATCAACCAATCTATAGGCCATTTTAACCATGGATTTTGGGAAAATGGATTTGGTATATGGGTTATACTGATCTAGGGTTGTTAGCACATTGGCTTCTCTGGCAACAAATTTTATTTTAGGAAATCTCAATGAAATGAACGCCGATATAGTGTTAAGGTGTACAATGGATGTAACCACAATATTGGGTTTATTTTTTTTTAAATACTTACTAATAGCTGAAATCGATTTTAAAACGCGTGGTTTGTTTAAATAAACAATTTTTAAATCGTGAAGTTTGTAAACTGTATCTTTTTCATATCCTGTAATCAAAAGTGTCGTGTCAAAAACATCTTTATCGAGTTCCTGCGCCACGAAAGATAAAATGCGTTCGGCACCACCAGGAGCTAGTGACGGGAGAATAAGTGCTATTTTTATTTTTTTAGTATCCATTAAACAATACTATATCCTTTACCATTATTGTTTAGCCATTGTTTTAATACCAATAATTTCCATATGAGTGGATATCTGTTCCAAGTTCCTTCCATGTGTTGGTTTATTCGCAGCTTTACTTCATCAGTGTTTATGTTTGGTATTTGGTTAAGGCCTTCACTATTCAATTCCGATAAGACCATGTCCTTGAGTTCTTTTCGGAACCAATCTGAAAATGGCATGGTAAATCCAGCTTTTTGGTCTGTTGAAATATTCTTGAGGTACATAGTCATAAAGAACATCTTTAAGAACACGTTTCATATTGTTACCATCATATTTAAACTTGGTTGGAAGCATTCTGGAAAATTCAACAATTCGATGGTCAAGCAAAGGTGCTCTACCTTCTAATGAGTAGGCCATAGTAGCTCTATCTACTTTTACATTTATATCCCAATTTAGATAAGCTTTTAAATCAAAATCAGAGATTCGTTCAATTATACTGGACTTTTTGCTGTTTTCTAAATACTTTAATTCAGACAAATAAGCATGATTTTCAATTTTATTGTTTAACCATGAAAAATCCAAATCGGTAATAGAAGCCAGGTAAAGATCATTCATAGTTTGATACTCTAGACCCTTACCAATCATTTTGAGTTTATAGTATGGTAATTTTAATAGGACTTTGGAGGTTAAATGTCTAAAAGCTTTTGGTGATTTATACATTAATTCAACTTGTTTCATCCATTTATACCTATGATATCCAATAAAACTTTCATCGCCACCATCGCCTGAAACGGCTACTGTTACATGCTTACTGGTATATTTTGCCAATAACATTGAAGGAATAGCTGAAGCATCGGCAAAAGGTTCATCGTAATAATGCGAAAAATTTTGAACCAAATCAATTCCTTCGTTATAGTTGCACTCAATGACATGATGGTCAGTTTTTAAATGATTGGCTACTTTTTTAGCATATAAACTTTCATCAAAGCCTTTTTCATTGAATTTAACTGAAAAGGTTTTTACCTTTTTGGGACTGGTTTCTGATGCTATTGATGCAATAAGTGATGAATCGACTCCTCCAGAAAGAAAAACACCAATAGGAACATCTGCAACAAGTCTTGAAGATACAGCATCTTTTAATAGGTGTTTCAATTCTGTTTTTGCTTCATCATAACTACCTACATAGGGATTATTTTCTGTAAGAGGAATATCCCAGTATTGTTCGGTAATCAACGTGTTGGTATTTAGATTAATTACCAAATAGTGTCCAGCATGTAATTTTTCAATTTCGTTAAATATTGTATATGGGTCAGGGATAAAGCTCCAAACTAAATAATAGTCAATAGCTTTTTTGGAAATACTCAAACTGTTGTTATGCAATTGAATTGAAGAAATTTGACTGGAAAATTCAAATTGCTTGTCTTTATAACTATAATAAAAAGGTTTTTGACCCATTCTATCTCTTGCTCCAAATAGGATGTTCTTGGTTTCATCATAAATTACAAAAGCAAACATGCCATTAAATTGTGAAAGACAGTCATAGCCATACTCTAAATATGCGGCACAAATAACTTCTGTGTCACTGGTTGTGTTGAATAAATACCCTTTGGCTTTTAATTGGTTTTTTAGTTTTAAAAAATTGTAAATCTCTCCATTAAATACAATATGAATATTGAAGTTATATGTAAATGGTTGGTTTGAACGAGGGTCCAAGTCTATGATAGATAGTCTGTTATGCCCTAAAGTAATATTGTTATCTTTCCCAAAACTGGCAACTTCAGTATAATCTGGGCCTCTGAAACTAATTCTTTCAAGTTTATGGTTTAACTGTTCAGTAGTATAATTTTTATTTGTTCCGTAAATTCCACACATGGTTAAAGTTCTTTTTCAAGCTCAAGCTTTTGGTTTGAATTGTCAAGTAATTGATTGTATAGCCAGATAGAAACAAAAAGTACATCGTACTTGTCGAAATAATTATGAGCCACCATTAAATATCCAAAAATGGCTATTGAAAGGAATGTATATTCCTGTTGTAACTTAAATATTGATAGACTTTTTGAAAATAGCATAGAATAAATAATAACAATGATCAAAAACGCTACAAAGCCAGCTTCTCCTAAAACCATTAAAAATGTATTGTGAACACCATGACTTATTGTAGTGCTTTCTGAACCACCACGCATAGACTTATAACCTGCACCAAATATCAAATTATCATAGATTACTTCTGAATAGTCGGACCATGTCTCGTCTCGAGATCCTTTAGTAATAGTATTTGTTTTTATTGAATCATCATTGAAAATACTTTGTAGCGCAGAAAACCTATCTTTATTGAGTTGTAGAGAACCAGCAGTAAGAATAATTACAAACGCAACAAGACCAATAAGCATGGTCTGTATGTTTTTTTTATCAGCAAATAAGGAAAAGATATTTATAATAACTAAAAAAAGAATAAATGATCTTGAAAGGGTTAGAATGCCACAAACTACAAACACGAGTTGCGCCACAAGCTTGAGCTTATACTTCTTTATTGAGTAAGTCAGGGCAAAGCCAAAAAGACAAATAAAACCAGCTTTATTTGGATTTATATAGAACCCGCTATATCTACCGTAAGCATTAGAAAAGAAAACGGTATTTATAAGAATACTAAAACTACCAATAATCAAAAATATTAATAGTTCCTTGCTACTTGTTTCTCTGCATAATTGATTAATACAAAAAATGAATAAAAAGAAGCGTATAAAATCTTTTAAATAGTCACTGGTAACACCACTATAGTTAAACCCAGAAAGGCTAAAAAAGATTAAGCCTAATGCAATAAAGGGTAATGCCAGTCTAGATTTATCAGAAACAACAAAGTAAGCAGCAACAGAACCGAACAGCATAATATTTGTAAGTGCACCATAAGTTGAACCCATGTTTTCCAAGCTAAATGTTGGAATATTGAATAAAATTAAAGATAAGGCTATGTATTTTAA
The DNA here is from genome assembly GCF_055227665.1 of Hanstruepera sp. CR43. Classification (NCBI taxonomy): domain Bacteria; kingdom Pseudomonadati; phylum Bacteroidota; class Flavobacteriia; order Flavobacteriales; family Flavobacteriaceae; genus Hanstruepera; species Hanstruepera sp. CR43. The sequence continues at coordinate 173,555 of NZ_CP200078.1, forward strand.
ATACTTCTTCATACTAGGCTTTCAGCTTTACTAAAATACTTTTTTGTTTATTGGTATAGCTGTAAAAAACAAATATTTTAAGAACATGTATAATAGTTGTACACAAAGCTATACCCATTAAACCGTACCATTTCATAAATATAAAATCAAAAATAATGTTCAATGCCATACTTCCTAGTGAGACATAGGCCATAAAGGCGTTTTTGTTTATACTGGTTAAAAATTTAACAAATAGATTACCACAAATAGCAAAAGGAACTCCTATTAAGAATACTATTTGCAATTGGGATACTATAACTGTATCACTTGCGGTGAAATTGTTCCTTTCAAACAGGAATGATACTATTTCTGTAGAAAATAGACTTGCAACTACTACAATAGACATAAGAGATACAAATGTCCATTTAATTATTTTATAAAGGTTTTTGAAAGCCTTTTTTGGTTCTTCAATCGATATCTTTGAAAAATAGGGAAGCAGTACGTTCCCCAATGCAATAATTAATATTGTAGTAAAAAAGGCAGGTATCTTCATACCATAATTTAATGCTGCAATTGAACCAATTACCAACTGACCGGCAAAAAACTGATCGGTTACAGGAATTAAACCTGTGAGGAAACCTGATGTAACTTTAGCTGGCACCTGTTTAAACATAATGATGGCACTAGGGCTGTTGAAATCAGGAAAATCAAATTTTAAAATTTTACGATATAGAGATACAAATACTAACAATAGAGCTTGAATTACTGCTCCAATAAGCATTCCAATGGCTAAAACATTTTCACCTAGTTCATTTCGGTAAAAAACAATACTTATAACCATGCTCACCGAAGTAATAATGGGATAAAGTGAAGAGAACATAAATTCCTTGTATATATTTAATAAACCACTTAACAGAGATGTCAATCCCCAAATTAAAACACAAGGCAACAAATAATAAAATTGTGATTTAATAAGAATATAATAGTTGTCACTTTTTCCGGGGAATAATATTTCTAAAAACACATCTGTTACCAAATAGGCCACTAGCATAAAAAACAAAGATGCCAAAATGGTTATGACAAAACTTGTAGTCTGAAAAGCACCAATGTTTTTATTGATTTTTTCTTCAGCGATGTAATTTGGGATGAAAACGGATTTAAAAGCACTTAAGAAAACATTGTTAATAAAACCAGGAATTAATAAAGCTATCAAAAAAGTGTCCAATACTTCTGAAAGCCCAAATTCACTAGCTATTACAACTTCTTTATAAAATCCAAAAACCTTAACCGCAACAGTTATGCAAGCAACAATAAAAATGTTTGCAACTACTGCATTACCTTTTAACGCTTTTATAAAATTACTAGCTTTTTTAGGATACACGGGTTAGGATATTTTATTGAAAAATTTTCTAAACGGCCAACCAATTGAAAATACCATTTTTAAAATATTGGAATCAATTGCTTTCCAGTACTGAACAAAACCAAAGTCCAGGTAATGAGCGGCTCTTAACAATGTAAAAACACGTTTAACGAATAGCTTTGGAGTTTTTTTTAGATAACAGCCATAAAACCAATTCATTATGCAAAGCGAATAAATTGCCATACCAAAAGCATCCTTTCTGTGATTTTGATTTGAAATGGCATTTTCGGTGTCTAAATAATAGATTCGTAAAACATCATTGATGTACTTGGTTTGAAAATCAAACTTTGAAAGTAATTCCCAAATAATGCCTTCAGGGATATAGCCTTTTGAAAACATTTCTTTATTAATCTTGATTCCTTTTAAAATTTGAGTTTTTGTAAATCCCCATTTTTCAGTCGCTTCAGTATGTTCTAATTGTCGTTTAAAAGTATTGCTGTATAAAGGTTGAATTTTGAATTTTTCACCAATCAATTCACCGTGTTGGTTTTTGCACAGACAAGTTATACCACTTATTTTGGGCTTTATGTCATCTGGTATTTTCAAGTACTCATTGTTAAACACATCCAATGCATTTTGGGTGCATGTATCATCAGAATCAAATGGCAATAAAAATTCACCTTTCGCAATTTCAATAGCCTGAACAAAGCATGCCATTTTATGCTGGTTTTTTTTATTGTTTATATAAGTTGTTGGAAAAGGAATATCTTTTATTAAATCAGTGATGACGCTATGGGAATTATCTGTAGAACCGTCATTGATTATTATCCATTCAAAATCCTTGAAATTTTGTTCTAAAAGTGATTCATAAACTCTCCTTATAGTATTGGCCCTATTATAAACAGGCGTAAAAATTGTAAACCTATAGTTTGGTTTAAAATCGTCATACTCATAATATTGAGGAATAAAATCCTTTAAGGAAAGCGTATTAATCATTTAGAATATTATTGATTAAATTAGACCATTGTAAGGCCACAGTTTTTGGTAAGAATTCATCAACACTTTTCATGGCTTCTAAACCAATTTTTTCTCTAATTTCTGAATTTGAAGTTAATTGGATTAATCTTTCTTTTAACATTTCCTTGTCGCCAACCGGAATTAAATAACCATTGCTGTTATTCTTTATTAATTCTGAAGGGCCATATGGACAATCAGTAGAAATACAACACATACCAAAAGCCATAGCTTCAGTCAGAGCGTTTGGAAATCCCTCAAAGTTAGAAGTAAAAGCAAAAATACTTGCCGTATTATAATAATCGTGCACGTTTTTAACACTGCCTATCAATTTGACACAGTCATTTAAATTATGAGCTTTAACATAATCTTCATAATCAGCTCTTTTTTTTCCATCACCAATAAAATATAATTGCCAACCATTCAATTTAAGATCTTTAAAGGCATCAATCAATAAAATCTGGTTTTTGTTAGGGCTTAAACGACCAACGTTTAATATTATTTGCTCTTTAATGGAATTGGGATTTCTTTTTTCCAATAGGTCATTGGTTAGAGGATTGTTTATTACTTGTAGCTTTTCTTGATTCAAAAATGATAAAAAGTAAGATTTAGCATCATTTGTTTGAACAATTACTTTTGAGGATAATGGATATATTTTTTTTCTAGCTATTGACCAAAAGTTTGATAAACTACTAAATTTTGGGTGTGTCCTTTCACTGACAATACATGGAATTTTTGCAAGTTTAGATGCAACAATACTATAGATATTTGTTGTGGTCATAAAACCAATGGTTATATCGGTTTTTTGCTTTTTGAGTATTCTATATATTTTAGTAGTAATTTCAATTTGAGAAATTATTGAAAGTAATCTTGTTTTTTTTAATTCATAAGATTTTAAGCAATAGAATATTTTTATCCTTTCGTCTAGCTTGTAAAATGGTTTTTCCTTGAATAAAATAATAATTGATACTTCGTAATGTTCAACTAAATTGTTTGCCAAATTTGTAACTACGCGTTCAGCACCACCTGCGGATAGGCTCGATATAACAAAAGCAACTTTATTCTTTCTCAAATTTTAACAATCCCTTAATTCAATATTAAAAGTAGATATTTTTTGTATCTATACCTTAATCAAACTGTGATATTAGATTAAATACCATATTTAATGTACTAACTGTATTTGTAGTAATTTTTATGTTAAAATATTTTCACTAACTATTTTGTTTATAAGGTGTTAATATCTTATTGTGTTAAAAAAACTTAAATAAGATCCAAAACTGATTTGTAGACGTATATTTGGCAATTCTTGTTTTTCAGAGAATAGCTATTATCAATATTTTATCGATTAAATACATAAAAACACCTATAAAATACAATTTTTGTAGTATTTGTTTTACAATAATTATGTATTTCATCGAATTTTCACCCTTTAATATAATTTAAAAAAAACTGAATATATAGTTTAGCCCTAATTAATAGCAAAATAGCCCCAAATGAAGAATCATTATTTCAAATGGGAATTTCTGAAAATCAGGAATTTCATTATAGCCTTGTTTTTGTTTTGTACAATTTTATCGACAAACGGTCAGAATTATCCGACGCAAGACCAGTTGCCTAATGTAAACTATCAAAATTATCAACCTCCTTCTGAATCCATTCCAGGGTATTTAGAACCTTTTAATGAAGGAATGTCAGGTAGTAGCATCATGCGTATAACTGATGCGAATGTTTTTGGAGTTAATAACCAAAGGCTACGCCACAACTATTCCAAAGACCAAACTTGGAATTCCGATGAGACTTTAATTAAAATGGCAGGCTATCCAGCTGCAATTTTGGATGCACAAACGTATGAATTTCTGTATTGGAGTAATATTCCAAGTTATGGACGTTGGAGTAACACGCAACCAAATATAATTTACGGGTCTTCAGGGAATTCATTTGTTTCTCATAACATCAATACAAACCAACGTACAACGCTTCATACTTTTTCGGATTACAGTAGTATTGACTTTGGTTATGGTGAGGGCAATCAGGACAGATTTGATCGCTATGTAGGATTAATAGGCCAGCACAATAGTGGTAACAGGCATCTTATTGTTTATGATATTCAAAACGATGTGGTAACTGGTGTTAAGGATGTTGGTACTTCAGGGAACCTAGATTGGTTTTCAGTATCTCAATTGGGAGGCTATGCCGTGGCGCAATGGGTAACCAATGGTACTGGTCCCAAAGAGGGCATTAAGTCTTATGACATCAATATGCAAAATGAAACCCATGTTTATGAAATTACCCAACATGGTGATTTAGGTGTAGATGCTGAAGGCTATGAGGTTATTATAGAGTATGGAAATGAACCTGAATGGAACTCTGAACATAGTTTATATATGGCGCGTTTGGATGGTTCTCGTTATACGCCGTTATTTCCTTACATCAATGGGCGTGGAATTTGGGGAGGACATATTAGCTGCCGGAACTTCGACAGACCAGGCTGGGCCTATATCAGCGAACAGTGTTGCTCATCAAACCCAGTTGCTCCAAGGGAAATGTTTGCTATTAAGCTGGACGATTCTGGGACTATAGAGCGTTATGCTAAACATCATGCAGCCCCATCAACATATCTGCATGAAACACAACTGGTGCCTAATAGAAATGGTACCAAAATTATTTTTGCAAGTAATTGGAGTGATCCAAACGTTATGAGCCAAAATAGTCCTCCTGCGTTTGTACTTGAATATCCGCAAGGTAATGTTGGAATGACAGTTAATGCAGGTAATGATATTACTATTTGTGAAGGTGAATCTACAAACTTAACAGCCTATGGTACTGGAGGGAATAATTTTTCTTGGAGTACGGGTGAAAATTCTCAAAACATCGAAGTTTCTCCAACAGAAACTACAATTTATACGGTTACCTTGTCCGACAATGAAGGAAACAGTGTATCCGATTCTGTAACGGTAATCGTTAATCCTTTACCTATTGCCAATGCTGGAGATGATGTGACTATAAATGAAGGAGATTCGGTTACTTTATCTGCTTCAGGTGGTACAAATTATACTTGGAGCACTGACGAAAACACACAAGATATTACCGTTAGTCCGACTGAAACAACAACCTATACAGTAACGGTCATACAAAATGGATGTATGTCTGAAGATACTGTTACCGTTACAGTCATACCAACTCCCATAGAAGCCGATGCAGGTCAAGATGTTACCATTTGTGAAAATGATAGCGTGGTATTAACTGCATCAGGAGGATCGGATTATGCGTGGAGTACCGGTGAAACAACACAAAGCATAACGGTCAGTCCCAGTGAAACGACAACTTATACAGTAACTGTAACAGAAGGATCTCAATCTGATTCAGATTCTGTGACGGTTACAGTAAACCCAATACCAGTAGCCAATGCTGGCAATGATGTAACGATTATAGCAGGGGAGAGTACCACCTTAACGGCAACAGGAGGCGATACCTACCATTGGAACACAGGTGCCAATACACAAAGTATCACGGTCAACCCAAGTGAAACGACCACCTATAGTGTGGCCGTGACCTCAAATGGCTGTACCAGTAGTGATTCGGTAACGGTTACGGTAGAGCCCAATGTTACGGTAACAGCCAACGCTGGCCAAGATGTGAGTATCTGTGAAAACGAAAGCACAACGTTAACCGCATCCGGTGGTTCCAGTTACCAGTGGAGTACCGGAGAGAGCACACAAAGCATAACGGTCAGTCCCAGTGAAACGACAACTTATACAGTAACTGTAACAGAAGGATCTCAATCTGATTCAGATTCTGTAACGGTTACAGTAAACCCAATACCAGTAGCCAATGCTGGCAATGATGTAACGATTACAGCAGGGGAGAGTACCACCTTAACGGCAACAGGAGGCGATACCTACCATTGGAACACAGGTGCCAATACACAAAGTATCACGGTCAACCCAAGTGAAACGACCACCTATAGTGTGGCCGTGACCTCAAATGGCTGTACCAGTAGTGATTCGGTAACGGTTACGGTAGAGCCCAATGTTACGGTAACAGCCAACGCTGGCCAAGATGTGAGTATCTGTGAAAACGAAAGCACAACGTTAACCGCATCCGGTGGTTCCAGTTACCAGTGGAGTACCGGAGAGACCACACAAAGCATAACGGTCAGTCCCAGTGAAACGACAACTTATACAGTAACTGTAACAGAAGGATCTCAATCTGATTCAGATTCTGTGACGGTTACAGTAAACCCAATACCAGTAGCCAATGCTGGCAATGATGTAACGATTATAGCAGGGGAGAGTACCACCTTAACGGCAACAGGAGGCGATACCTACCATTGGAACACAGGTGCCAATACACAAAGTATCACGGTCAACCCAAGTGAAACGACCACCTATAGTGTGGCCGTGACCTCAAATGGCTGTACCAGTAGTGATTCGGTAACGGTTACGGTAGAGCCCAATGTTACGGTAACAGCCAACGCTGGCCAAGATGTGAGTATCTGTGAAAACGAAAGCACAACGTTAACCGCATCCGGTGGTTCCAGTTACCAGTGGAGTACCGGAGAGAGCACACAAAGCATAACGGTCAGTCCCAGTGAAACGACAACTTATACAGTAACTGTAACAGAAGGATCTCAATCTGATTCAGATTCTGTAACGGTTACAGTAAACCCAATACCAGTAGCCAATGCTGGCAATGATGTAACGATTATAGCAGGGGAGAGTACCACCTTAACGGCAACAGGAGGCGATACCTACCATTGGAACACAGGTGCCAATACACAAAGTATCACGGTCAACCCAAGTGAAACGACCACCTATAGTGTGGCCGTGACCTCAAATGGCTGTACCAGTAGTGATTCGGTAACGGTTACGGTAGAGCCCAATGTTACGGTAACAGCCAACGCTGGCCAAGATGTGAGTATCTGTGAAAATGACAGTACAACGTTAACCGCATCCGGTGGTTCCAGTTACCAATGGAGTACTGGTGAGACCACACAAAGTATCACGGTAAGCCCAAATAGTACCACAACCTATACAGTAACGGTAAGTGAAGGCAATGTGTCTGATTCAGATTCTGTGACTGTCACGGTAAACCCAATACCTGTAGCCAATGCGGGCAACGATGTAACTATTGAAAATGGAGATTCTGTTATATTAGGAGCTTCTGGTGGTACAGGGTATGTTTGGAATACTGGAGATACATCTTCTAATATTACGGTTAGTCCGAATGAAACAACAACTTATTCAGTAACAGTTTACATCAATGGTTGCTCAAGTACCGATTCGGTTACGGTTTATGTAATCGAGCCAGTTAATGCTTCTGTTAGTGATAATAATATTGAGATTTGTTTAGGAGAAACAACAACTTTAACTGCATATGGTGGAACGGAATATTATTGGAGTACTGGAGAGACAACACAAAGTATTGATGTGTCCCCAGAAGATTCTACCACGCATTATAGCGTAACCGTTTCTAATGGTATTTCTTCAGAAACTGTTACCGTACAAGTAATTGCCAATGACTGTGAAAGTTCAGTTGAAACATCAATCGAAACTTTTTATGATACATCAATAACGGTTTATCCAAATCCGGCTAGAAACAATGTTAATATTAGACTAACAGGTTTTACGGATGTTGCAAGTTTACAATTGTTTGATCTTTCAGGAAGACAACTCATAAACAAGGTTATTCAGCCAAGTACGAGACCTGTAACGCATAAATTGGATGTTAGTGATTTACCAAGAGGTATATATCTCGTTACAGTGACCCAAAATGGGCGATCATTCTCAAAACGATTGATTTTAAAGTAATTCAAGCTATTTAGAAATACGTAATAAACAAAAAGACCTGATTATATTCAGGTCTTTTTGTTTATTATAAGTCTTATCTATTATTTCCAGATAATTTCAGTAATGGTCGCAACACTATCACAATTTTCAATTTTTAAATCTAATTTAGAATCGTTGGCAGAGTTCTCTAAATAATAAATACCACATGGTTCTTTACGAGTATCGCTTTCTGCAAAAAGCACATGGGCATATTTTAAAATTGCACGAATTTGTATTGAGTCGATTTGATTTGCGGTAAATTCTTGTTGAATATTTTGTGGTATTGCCAATGTTTTATTGTTAATACTCTTCAATACACGAGCTTCGGGACCATAATCACATGAGACTTTTTTTCCATTTAAAAAAAAAGCCAAAACAATAAGTCCAATTGAAAAGCCACCCAAGTAATAACCAATTCTGTGTAATAATTTCACGTAATGTATTTTGTGTTAAAAACGAGATTAAAAAATCAGCAAATTGATATCGCTATGTTTTAAATCAAACCATTCGCCAACAGATTTGTTGGTCAAAATGCCGTGGTAAAAATACAATCCATTTTTTAAACCTCTATCAAATCGTAAAGAATTTTCCAATCCGCCTTCTTCACCTATTTTTAAGAGATAGGGTGTGAAAATATTACTAATCGAAATGGACGCAGACCGTGAATAACGTGCCGGAATATTGGGCACACAGTAATGCGTAACCCCATGTTTTACAAATGTTGGATTCTTGTGTGTCGTCACTTCACTAGTTTCAAAGCATCCTCCCATATCGATACTCACATCAATAATAACAGCACCAGATTTCATGTTTTCAACCATGGTTTCTCCTACAATTACGGGTGCTCTATTTTTTCCACGCACAGCTCCAATGGCCACATCACACCGTTTTAATGCCTTTGATAAATTTTTAGGCTGCAATGTAGATGTAAATATGGTACGTCCTAGATTGGTTTGGATACATCGTAATTTGGTTATGGAATTATCAAACACTTTAACATTAGCCCCTAATCCAATGGCACTTCTGGCAGCAAATTCACCCACAGTACCAGCACCCAAAATAACGACTTCAACAGGAGGTACACCACTAATGTTTCCAAACATTAATCCGTTGCCACTATTAACGTTGCTTAGCAATTCCGAAGCAATTAAAACAGATGCCGTTCCAGCGATTTCACTTAAGGATCGCACCGCTGGGTAGGCGCCATCTTCATCTCTAATAAATTCAAACGCTAAGGCCGTTATACGTTTAGCTGCTAAAGCTTCAAAATATTTTTTGGTTTGCGTTTTTAACTGTAAGGCAGAGATTAGAATTGACTGCGGATTAATCAATTTAATTTGTTCCAGGGTAGGAGGTTCTACTTTTAGGATAATGGGACAGCCATAAACTTTTGCAGCATCTTTAGATATTTCGGCACCAGCTTCACTGTAATCCTTATCACTAAAATTAGCCCCTTTTCCAGCACCAGACTCCAACAGAATTCTATGACCATTGGTTACCAAGGCAGAAACGGCATCCGGGGTTAAGCAGACTCGCTTTTCCTGATAAGCTGTTTCCTTGGGAATACCAATAAACAGTTCACCTTTTTGTTTTAATATCTCTAAAGTTTCTTCTTGAGGTAATAATTGTTGTTTGGTAAACGGTGATAAAGATTTAGACATCGATTTGACTAGTTAAATGGTTAGTCAAATTACGAATTAATTTTTGAAATTATAAAGATAAGAATTAAAAATACTGCTTAATTTTACCCCAAAAAGTGGTAGGTTTAATTTTAAATTCATCTTCTAATTCTTCCATTGATTTATCAGCAGTATTTAATTTATCAAACATACGAGCTCTGAGGAGGTAAATTGATGGAACAACAATCGCCATCACAGGAACCATATGCATCAGTTGGAATTGGTCAATATATCCAATATTTTGATTGAAAATCGGAATAATTTGATATATATACATGGCTATAGGTACTAATAAAACGTGATACCACCAATGACGACAGGTAAAGAACCAAATAAATACTAACAACAAAGGAAGTAGTTTGCTTGTTAATATCCACATAGCATAATTGGCACTTTCCCAATCATGACTATCATAGGAAAATAAAAAAGTGTTCCAGACCTGTTCGTCTGGAACACTTTCGTATAAGTAAGAAAAATAAGGAGTCAAAGCAATAAATGTTGCTATAACACTCCCTAGAATTAAACTTTTCCTAGCCGTTTGCTGGGATGTCTCTTTTCTTCTTTTCGATTTTTGTTGTTTGTTGTCCATCTAAATCAATAATGTTAGTTGCTTGCGCTGTGAACAACATACCGCCAAAAATTGCGATCGCTAATACATACTTTTTTGCTTTCATCTTATTAAGGGATTAATTAATTAATAATCCAAATGTATAGCCGAAGCATGTACTAAATAGGGTCGAAATGTTAAAATTATGTTAAAATCAACGATTTCTAATTTTTTCGTTACGGTTTTTCCGTAAAACGAGACAATTTAGGGCAATTTGTTGTTTCTGATCTTATAAAAATTTCTTATTTCAGCGTTACTTTTCGTTTATTATTATCTGATATTGACAACCAAATTTCATGGTAATCACTATCAAGATGGTTTTCAATTATTTCAGGCCATTCAATAAACAACCATCCAGTTGTTTGTAAATAATCTTCGATTCCAAAATCGAAAGCCTCTTCAACAGACTTTAAGCGATATAAGTCAAAATGATAGATTATATCTTGGCTCAAAGCATATTCATTGACTAGAGAGTAGGTTGGGCTACTAACGTCATCTTCACTTCCAAGTACCTGTATTAAAGCTTTAATTAATGTGGTTTTCCCAGTTCCCATGTTACCATGAAATAAAATCGTTTTAGATTTTACAGATTTAAGGATCTGGTTAGCAACATTATCAAGCTCATCTAAACTATATTCTATAGTCAATTCACTTCTTGTTTGCATGCAATATTAAGTATAAATATTGAGAAAAACTAATAAAAAGTGTATTTCATCGGATTTTTTTTGCATTACACGGAGTTATTTCGGACTCAAAACCACAAATGGAATAATCATTTCTTCCAGTGAAACACCACCATGTTGATAGGTGTTTCTATAATAGCTGACATAATGATTGTAATTGTTTGGATACGCAAAGAAGAGATCATTTTTTGCAAAAATAAAGGAGCTACTCATGGATATTGAGGGCAAGTGAATGGTTTTTGGGTCTTTAGCCACCAAAACATCTTTGTCTTCATAGGTAAGGCTTCTACCAGTTTTATAACGCAAGTTCAGACTAGTATCCTTATCACCAATCACTTTGGATGGGTTTTTAACATTTATGGTGCCATGATCTGTAGTCATGATAAGTTTGAAGCCCAATTGTTGGGCCTGCTGCACCATTTCTAACAAAGGCGAGTTTTTAAACCAACTTTGCGTCAAAGATCGATAGGCCTTGTCATTACTCGCTAATTCCTTAACAACATCCATTTCAGTTTTGGAATGCGAGAGCATATCTACAAAATTGTAAACGACTACAGTTAAATCGTTATCCTTCAGGCCTTTAAAATTATCCACCAATTTTTTACCATTCTTTAAGTTGGTAATCTTGTAATATTCATGTTTGAGGTGTGCTAATCCCAATCGCTTCATTTGAGCTTCTAAAAATTCAGCTTCATAAAGATTTTTACCGCCTTCGTCCGTATCATTTTTCCATAAGTTCGGGTGCATTTTTTCCATATCTGCTGGCATTAATCCCGAGAATATGGCATTTCTGGCGTATTGGGTTGCAGTTGGCAGGATACTAAAAAACGGTGTTTCTTGCTCTTTCTTGTAATAATTATTGACAATTGGTTCAAAAGCCTTCCATTGATCATAGCGTAAATTATCAATAACGACCAGCAATGTGGGCTGTTCTTTACTTAATTCTGGAACCACTTTATTTTTAAACAATGTGTGCGACATTGTAGGTGCATCAACATGTGGTTCAAACCAACTCGGATAATTTTTATCTATAAATTTTCCAAATTGTGTATTGGCCTCATTTTTTTGGGATTCTAGAATTTCAAACATACCAGTATCTTCAATATCCTCAAGTTGCATTTCCCAATAAATCAATTTCTGATATAGATTGGCCCACTCTTCAAAAGAATTGACCATAGTCAAATCCATAGCAATCTTTCTAAATTCCTGTTGATAATTGGACGTAGTTTTTTCAGAAACCAGTCGGGAGTGGTCCAAATTCTTTTTTATACTCAATAGTATTTGATTTGGATTCACAGGTTTTATAAGGTAATCGGCTATTTTATTACCAATGGCTTCTTCCATAATATATTCTTCTTCACTCTTGGTAATCATCACAACAGGAAGCGTATCGCGTTTTTCCTTAATTTCATTCAGCGTTTCCAATCCAGTTAGACCAGGCATGTTTTCATCTAAAAAAACGATGTCAAAATTTTGATCATCCAAAATTTCTACGGCTTCTGTACCACTCTTACACGTGGTTACCTGATAATTTTTTTGTTCCAAAAAGAGAATATGGGGTTTTAATAAATCGATTTCATCATCAACCCAAAGAATATTTATATTGTTCATGTATATTTGTTTATATAATTAAAGTAATAAGTCAGCTTGATTCCAAAAAACAAACTTAAAATATTTAACGACCCAATTTACGGTTTTATTACAATACCAAATTCGGATATATTTAATTTAATTGAGCATAAATATTTTCAAAGACTTCGCCGAATTTCGCAAATGGGCATGTCTTATTTAGTCTACCCAGGAGCGCATCACACTCGTTTTCATCATGCGCTGGGATGTATGCATCTCATGCAAAAATCAGTCCAGACACTTCGTTTTAAAGGCGTTAGTATTTCAAAGGAAGAAGAAGAAGCTTTGTATATTGCCATTTTGTTGCATGATATTGGTCATGGCCCTTTTTCACATGCCATGGAGCATAGCATTGTAAATGGCGTGAGTCATGAGCAAATTTCCTTGCTTTTTATGGAACATTTAAATGCTGAATTTAACGGAACTTTAACGCTTGCCATAGACATTTTTAAAGGAACCTACCATCGAAAATTCTTATGCCAGCTTATTTCTGGCCAATTGGATATGGATCGTGCCGATTATTTAAAACGGGATAGTTTTTACACGGGTGTATCTGAAGGAAACATCAATACTGAGCGTTTGATAACCATGTTGAATGTGGTAGATGACTCTTTGGTAGTAGAAGAAAAAGGTATTTACAGCGTTGAAAAATTTTTAGTGGCTAGGCGGTTTATGTACTGGCAGGTATATTTACATAAAACGGGTTTGGTAGCAGAACAATTGCTGACTAGGATGTTGCAACGGGCTAAAGAACTTACCAATAATGGTATGAAGCTTCAGGCTAGTGAAGCACTAGAATACTTCTTGGAACATGATGTATCAATCAAGGAATTTGATGAAAACACCTTGCACTTGTTTTCCCAACTTGATGATTATGATATTATTTCGGCTATGAAAGCTTGGCAATTTCACGATGATTTTGTGCTCCGAAATTTATGTGAAATGATCATCAATCGTGATTTATTAAAAATCAAGATCAAAAAGAAACCCATTAAGAACCAATTACTTGAGGAGCATCTTCAAAAACTGATGGATAAATACCAAATTTCAAAAACTGAAGCTAAATATTTCGTCTTCAAAGGTGAGATTTCAAATCAGGCTTACGAAGAAAAGTCTCAAAATATCAACATTTTATTCAAATCAGGAAAAATTCAAGATATCGTTAAGGCATCTGACCAACTGAACTTAAAAGCATTAACAAAACCAGTCACTAAATATTTTATATGCTATCCCAAAGATAAAATGTGACACATTTTTTCTATTTTTGCGCTTAATGAAATTCACAGCAGAACAAATAGCCGGTATTTTAGAAGGGGACATTGTGGGTAATGCCAAAGTAGAAGTCTCCAAGCTTTCTAAAATAGAGGAGGGAACCGAAGGTTCCTTAACCTTTTTGGCTAATCCAAAATATACACCATATATATACACTACCAAAGCATCGATTGCTATAGTCAATAAAAGCTTTGTACCAGAGCATCATGTGAATTCGACTTTGATAAAAGTCGATGATGCTTATAAATCGTTCTCTAAATTATTGGAATACTACAATCAAATAAAGTTCAATAAATCAGGAATTGATCAGCCAACTTCTATTTCAGATTCTGCTAAATTAGGAGACAATATTTATTTGGGAGCTTTTACATTTGTTGGTGACAATGTGAAAATAGGTGATAATGTTAAAATTTTCCCCAACTGTTACATTGGTGATAATGTGATTATTAAGGATAACACTATTGTATTTTCAGGAGTGAAAATTTATTCAGAATGTGTTGTTGGAAGTAATTGCGTGATTAATTCTGGTGCTATTATTGGAGCTGATGGATTTGGATTTACACCAAATGAAAAAGGGGAATACAGCAAGGTTCCACAAATTGGAAATGTTATTCTGGAAGATTTTGTTGATGTTGGTGCTGCCACTACCATTGATAGGGCTACTTTGGGTTCTACAGTTATAAGACAAGGTGTAAAACTTGACAATCAAATTCAAATTGCCCATAATGTAGAAATAGGTAAGAATACTGTTATTGCAGCACAAACGGGCATAGCTGGATCTACAAAAATTGGCGAAAATTGTCAAATTGGCGGACAAGTTGGTATTGTGGGTCATATAACCATTGGTAATAATGTCAAAATCCAGGCACAGTCTGGTATCGGAAGAAATGTAAAAGATAACGAAGTGATTCAAGGTTCACCAGCATTAAATTATGGTGATTTTAATAAATCTTACGTTCATTTTAAAAATCTACCTAAACTAGTTAAAACCGTAAACGAAATAGAAAAAAAAGTAAATGGGAATAATTAATACAGGAATTAAGCAGAAAACTATTGAGAATGAAGTGTCTCTCAAGGGTGTTGGATTGCATACTGGAAAAGATGTTACGTTGACATTTAAGCCAGCTCCTGAAAATACAGGCTTTGCATTTAAACGTATTGATTTAGAAGGTAACCCAATCATTGAAGCCGATGCTGTTTATGTGACAAATACCCAAAGAGGTACGTGCTTAGAGAAAAATGGAGTTACCATTCAAACGTGTGAGCACGTGTTGGCTGCTTTAGTAGGTTTGGATATTGATAATGCCATTTTGGAATTGGACGCATCAGAACCACCGATTATGGATGGCTCATCAAAATTCTTTGTTGAGGCTCTTGAAAAAGCTGGAATTGTTGAACAGGAAGCCACTAGAGAAGTTTATGAAGTAACGGATGTTATTTCTTACACCGATGAAGATTCCGGTAGTGAAATTTTGGTAATGCCCTCAACTGAATACCAAATCACAACTATGGTTGATTTTGGAACCAAAGTTCTAGGTACTCAAAATGCTTCCATTAAAACTATTTCGGAATTCAAGGATGAAATTTCTGATTCAAGGACATTTAGTTTTCTACATGAAATAGAAATGCTTTTAGAGCACGGACTAATAAAAGGAGGCGACCTTAATAATGCCATTGTTTACGTTGATAAGGAATTATCTCCTGAAACTATGGAAAAATTGCGCATAGCTTTCAAGAAAGATAATATAGCTGTAAAGCCCAATGGCATATTGGATAATTTGACGCTGCATCATCCTAACGAAGCGGCTAGGCATAAGCTACTGGATGTTGTTGGCGATTTAGCACTTATAAGAACTCATATTAAAGGTAAGGTTATTGCCAATAAACCAGGACATTTTGTAAATACGCAGTTTGCGAAGAAAATGTCAAAAATTATTAAAAATGAGCGTCGTAATAATGTGCCCAGTATCGATTTGAATCAAGATCCACTAATGGATGTCAATCAGATCATGAATATGTTGCCACATCGTCAACCATTTTTATTGATTGATAAAATATTTGAGTTAAGCGACTCGCATGTTATTGGTGTCAAAAACGTTACTATGAATGAGCCGTTTTTTGCAGGGCACTTTCCAGGAGCACCAGTTATGCCTGGAGTTTTGATAGTTGAGGCCATGGCTCAAACGGGTGGTATTTTAGTATTGAGCACGGTTCCTGATCCTGAAAATTATCTCACCTTTTTTATGAAAATTGACAATGTCAAGTTCAAGCAAAAAGTGGTACCAGGTGACACGCTAATTTTTAAGTGTGATTTAATTTCACCAATTCGTCGTGGTATTTGCCACATGCAAGGTTATGCTTATGCCAATGGTAAACTTTGCGCTGAAGCAGAACTTATGGCACAAATCTCAAAAGTAAAATAAATATGAACCGAGCCAATCCTTATATTTTAAGTTATTCGGTTAACCTAATAGGCGAACACATTTTCTCCTATTTATCAAAAACAAAATTACGAAAATGAACCAACCTTTAGCATACGTTCACCCAGGAGCAAAAATCGCCAAAAACGTGGTCATTGAACCGTTCACGACCATTCATAACAATGTAGTGATTGGTGAAGGTACATGGATCGGAAGTAATGTCACCATTATGGAAGGAGCCAGAATCGGTAAGAATTGTAATATTTTCCCAGGCGCGGTTATATCTGCTGTACCACAAGATTTAAAGTATAATGATGAAGACACAACAGTTGAAATAGGTGATAACGTAACCATTCGTGAATGTGTAACTATCAATAGAGGAACTACTGATAAAATGAAAACGGTCATTGGAAACAATTGCCTCATTATGGCTTATTGTCATATTGCACATGATTGTATTGTGGGCAACAATTGTATTTTTTCTAATAACAGTACCCTGGCAGGTCACATTACTGTTGGTGATTATGTTGTTTTAGCAGGAATGACTGCTGTTCATCAATTCTGTTCAGTAGGGAATCATGCTTTTGTAACAGGTGGGTCTTTAGTTCGTAAAGATGTACCTCCTTTTGTAAAGGCAGCCCGCGAACCTTTGTCTTATGTAGGTATTAACTCGGTAGGATTAAGAAGACGTGGTTTTTCAACCGAAAAAATTAGAGAAATTCAAGATATATATAGAATCTTATATCAAAAAAATTATAACAATACCCAAGCTGCTGAGATCATTGAAGCAGAAATGGAGGCTACTCCAGAGCGTGATGAAATTCTTCAATTCATTAAAGATTCGCAGCGTGGTATTATGAAAGGATATTTTAAATCAAATTAATTTATGGCTAGTACTTCAGATATTAGAAACGGATTGTGCATTAGATTCAATCATGATATTTATAAAATTATAGAGTTTTTACACGTAAAGCCCGGAAAAGGCCCTGCGTTTGTAAGAACTAAATTAAAAAGTGTTACCACTGGTAAGGTAATAGATAACACCTTTTCTGCTGGGCACAAAATTGAAGACGTACGTGTTGAAACACACAAGTTTCAATTTTTGTATCACGATGGTGAGTTTTATCACTTCATGAATCAAGAAGATTATACCCAAATACGATTAATGGAGGCTGCTTTAGACAGACCGGATTTAATGAAAGAGGGTGAAGTTGTGACTATTTTGATTAATTCTGAAGATAATATGCCATTGTCAGTCGAGATGCCCGCTAGTGTTATTTTGGAAGTAACCCACACCGAGCCTGGCGTTAAAGGAAATACGGCCACCAATGCAACTAAGCCAGCAACTGTTGAAACTGGAGCAGAAGTGAATGTCCCATTATTTATCAACGAAGGTGATAAGATAAAAATCGAGACTGAAAAAGGTACTTACAAAGAGCGTATTAAGGAATAAAGTGAAATTCCCTCATAAACATACTTTAAAAGAAATTGCCAATTTAATTGATGTTGATTATGTTGGTGCGGATGATTTTCCTGTTTTGGGCATGAATGAAATTCATGTAGTTGAGCCAGGGGATATTGTTTTTGTTGATCATCCTAAATATTATGATAAAGCTTTAAATTCTGCGGCAACGATTGTCTTAATAAACAAAAAGGTGGATTGTCCTGAAGGCAAGGCCTTATTGATTAGTGATGATCCGTTTCGGGACTTTAATAAGTTAACACGCCATTTTAAACCCTTTAAATCATCATCAAGTACTATTTCTGATAGTGCGGTCATTGGAGATGGTACCATCATACAGCCCAACTGCTTTATTGGTAATAATGTTATTATTGGAAAAAACTGTGTTATTCATTCTAACGTCAGTATTTATGACGATGCCATTATTGGAGACCATGTGACTATTCATGCAGGTACAGTTTTGGGAGCCAATGCGTTCTATTATAAGAAAAGACCAGAAGGATACGACAGATTATTATCTGGAGGAAGAGTCATCATAGAAAACCATGTGGATATTGGTGCGTTGTGTACCATTGATCGTGGCGTAACAGGTGATACCACTATTGGAGAGGGCTCAAAATTAGATAACCTGATTCAGGTTGGACACGATACGGTTATTGGAAAAAAATGCCTTATAGCATCTCAAGTTGGTATTGCAGGTTGTGTAGTTGTTGAAGATGAAGTGACGCTTTGGGGGCAAGTTGGTGTGAAGAGTGGCATTACGATATCAAAAGGCACCATTTTATATGCACAGTCTGGACTAGTTAACACAACCGAACCAGGCAAAACTTATTTTGGTTCACCGGCAGGTGAAGCTCGTGAGAAGTTTAAAGAACTGGCTTACATCAAACAGATTCCTGAAATTCTAAAAAAAATTAAAGAAAAATAAATGGCTTCCAAAAAGATTATCAAGGAATTTTTCAATTCAGATTTGGCCAATGATTTAAGCTTAATTGAAAAATTTTATCATAAAGATTGTGAGGTTCATTGGAATAGTAGTAAAGGTTACAGATTTAGGGATTTCAAGGGAACATTGGCTTTTTTTAAAGGTGTCACAGAATCGTATAGTAACCTACGGTTTGATACATCCCATTTATTGAAGGATAAAAATGCTGTTGTTGCCAGATACACGCTTTATGGAACCACCATCGAGTCGGCAGATGAAATGCCACTGGCACATTATGTATCAATCATTGAGTTTAAGGATGATAAAATATACCGTGTTTACGAAATGAGTCAACCAGCAGACCAGGTTACCTTAAATTCCAATTCATTTTAAAAAAGAAATCCAAAAATACTTTTATAAATACTGTTCAAAAGATTACTTTTGTAACGTTTTAAAAACAATAAAATTTAACTTAAATGAGCGTTTTAGTCAACAAAGATTCAAAAATAATTGTACAAGGTTTTACAGGTAGTGAAGGAACATTTCACGCTGGTCAAATGATAGAATATGGAACCAACGTTGTTGGTGGTGTAACACCAGGTAAAGGTGGGCAAACCCATTTAGATAAACCTGTTTTCAATACTGTTGAAGAAGCTGTAAAACAAGTAGGTGCTGACACGACTATCATTTTCGTTCCACCTGCATTTGCTGCAGATGCTATAATGGAAGCTGCAGATGCTGGAATTAAAGTTATTATCACCATTACTGAAGGTATTCCAGTTGCTGATATGATTACAGCAGCAAATTATATTAAAGGAAAGGATTGCCGATTGATCGGGCCTAATTGCCCAGGTGTTATTACACCAGAGGAAGCCAAAGTAGGTATCATGCCTGGTTTTGTTTTCAAAAAAGGAAAAGTAGGTATTGTGTCAAAATCTGGAACCTTGACGTATGAAGCTGCAGATCAAGTTGTCAAGCAAGGTTTAGGTATTACTACTGCTATTGGAATAGGTGGAGACCCAATCATTGGTACAACCACTAAAGAAGCTGTAGAGTTGTTAATCAATGACCCAGAAACTGAAGCCGTCGTGATGATTGGTGAAATAGGTGGTCAATTGGAAGCTGATGCTGCTAACTGGTATAAAGAGAGCGGTAGCAAAAAACCCGTAGTTGGATTCATTGCTGGTGAAACGGCACCTGCTGGTCGTACCATGGGCCATGCTGGAGCCATTGTTGGAGGAAGTGATGATACGGCACAAGCCAAGAAAAAAATCATGAGAGCTTGTGGTATTCACGTTGTAGATTCACCTGCTGAAATAGGTAAAAAAGTAGCCGAAGTATTGGCTTAATATGATAACATCAAGTGTTAAAAACCTTACAAAATCTTGTAAGGTTTTTTTATTTGATGCAACTTGTATTTATTATATTTGACAAACAACTAATCTCAACAACAGAAAATGAAATTATTAGAAGGTAAAACAGCTATAATTACAGGAGCCAGTAGGGGAATTGGACGTGGTATTGCTCAAGTATTTGCTCAACAAGGCGCCAATATTGCCTTTACATATAGTTCTTCGGTAGAAGCAGCAAATGAACTGGAAAGTGAATTAAATGCTTTGGGTATTAAGGCAAAGGGCTATAAAAGCAACGCTGCCAGTTTTCAAGAAGCCCAGGATTTAGCTGAATCTGTAGTAAATGAATTTGGTTCGATTGATATTTTGGTTAATAATGCAGGCATCACAAAAGATAACCTGTTAATGCGTATCAGTGAAGAAGATTTTGATAAAGTTATAGAAGTCAATTTAAAGTCTGTGTTTAATATGACCAAAGCGGTACAACGTACCATGCTTAAACAACGCCAAGGTTCTATCATTAATATGAGTTCTGTAGTTGGTGTTAAGGGTAATGCTGGTCAGACAAATTATGCAGCATCCAAAGCAGGTATCATAGGATTTTCAAAATCAGTTGCTTTAGAGTTGGGTTCTCGTAACATCAGAAGTAATGTCATTGCACCAGGGTTTATTGAAACGGAAATGACAGCTAAATTAGATGAAGATACCGTCAAGGGCTGGAGAGATGCCATTCCTTTGAAAAGAGGAGGAACACCCGAAGATATTGCAAATGCATGTGTGTTTTTAGCTAGTGATATGTCATCTTATATTACAGGACAAACTCTGAATGTAGATGGCGGCATGTTAACCTAATCATTTTTTAATATTTAATGGGTTCATATACTCTTTTATGGATAATATTATCTGGAATTCATAGCGCTATTACTAGCGCTTTTTCAGTATTGGTATCAATCTAAAAAGCGTTCGAATACTTACAGACTGCTTGCTTTTTTACGATTTATAACATTCTTTCTGATTCTACTGCTTTTAATAAATCCAAAAGTTGAAAAAGAAACCTTTTATAATGAAAAACCCAAACTAGTTGTTGCCACAGATAACTCAAGCTCCATAGAATTTTTGAATCAAAAGAATGCGGTTTCTGGAATTATACAAGCATTAAAAAATAATAAAGATCTTAAGGATAAATTTGATCTTGAGTTTTTTGCTTTTAGTGATGATGTCACTATGACCGACAGCCTAAATTATTCAGGAGGACAAACTAACGTATCAAATGCCTTTAAAAAGCTTAAGGATATCTATAAAAGTGATATTGCACCCACCATTTTAATATCGGACGGTAATCAAACCTATGGTTCGGATTATGAATACGAATCTTTGAAATATAATCAGCCTGTATTTCCAGTAGTTATTGGTGATACAACAGTTCACGCTGATATTAAATTACAACAACTTAATGTTAATAAGTATGCTTTCTATAAAAATAAATTTCCAGTTGAAGCCATACTGACCTATAATGGAGAAAAAAACATTGCGACAACTTTTAAAATTCTTAATGGAAACACAACGGTTTGGTCTGAAAATATTGAATTCAACAAGACCGACAATTCCAGGGTTATCAATCTAACACTACCTGCTAATCAAATAGGGGTGTTTACTTATAAAGCCCTTGTAGAACCGTTGGATAATGAAAAAAATACGGTTAATAATCAGAAAGAATTCGCTATTGAAGTAGTCAATGAAAAATCAAATATTGCTATTGTCAGTGACTTTATTCATCCTGATTTAGGAATGCTTAAAAAGAGTATTGAAAGTAATGAGCAGCGTACAGCAACCATTATGGATGTGAATCAGTTTGTTTCTGAAATTTCTGATTTTCAAATGGTTATATTATATCAACCCAACAATAAATTTAGACCAGTATTTGAAGCACTTAACACGATTCCATTAAATAAATTGATCATAACTGGGACCAGAACTGACTGGAATTTTCTCAACAGTGATTCCAACGCATTCCAGCATGATATCAATTCACAAACAGAAGATTTTCAGGCTATTTCAAACACCAATTATTCTGAATTTATTTTGGCAGATTTGGACTTTCAGTCATTTCCGCCTCTAAAGAGGAAAATTTGGAAACCTAAATTTTTCAGTTCCATTTCAAACAATCTTGTTTAAACAAATTGGTAGTATTACCACTGAAGACGTTTTGTTAGCCACCATGGAACAAAACACAAACAGACAGGCTATTTTACTTGGAGAAGATTTATGGCGGTGGCGAGCGCAGAGTTTTTTAAATAACGATTCTTTTGATCAGTTTGATGATTTTATAGGTAAACTTATTCAGTATCTAGCTTCAAAAAAAAGAAAGGAACGATTGAATGTAGAGTTTGAGTCTTTTTATAACGGTAATACGAGCGTTATAATAAGTGCTCAATACTTTAATAAAACATATGAATTTGACAATAGAGAGAATTTAATTATTGAGGTTACCGATGATATTTCGGGCGATAAGCAATCATTCCCATTTATATTGAAGAATAATAGCTATGAAGTTAATTTAAGTAATCTAAAAGCTTCTGATTATAGTTTTAAAGTGACAGCGGTCAACAATAACATCTCAAAATCCGGAAAATTTAAAATATTAGCTTATAATATTGAAGAGCAGTTTTTGAATGCTAATGTTTCGAAGTTAAATTCTACGGCAATCAACACAAATGGAAAACTCTATTTTCCTGATACCTTCTCAAAATTAATAGATGATTTATTGAATGATAGCCGTTTTGCTACTATTGAAAAAAGTACAAAAAATACAGTATCTTTGATAAGCTGGAAATATCTTCTGGCTCTAATTGCCTTATGTTTAGCTTCAGAATGGTTTATTAGAAAATATAACGGACTTATTTAACTAAAAATTTAACAATGGAAAAGTTACCAAAAATTGGCATACCAATTATTGCCACAATAGTATTCTTATTGATTTTGATTGCAAAATCTGCAGTAACCATAGATTCTGGTCATGCAGCTGTTCTATATGAAACACTTCGAGATGGTGTGGATTCTGAAAAGCCACCTTTAGGACCAGGATTTCATATTATAGCTCCTTGGAACCGTGTCATTGATTATGAAACACGCCAACAGGAAATTCCAGAAAAAATGTCGGTGCTATCTTCAAATGGTTTGGATATTAAATTGGATGCTTCTGTGCTTTATGAGCCAGATGAAATAAATTTAGGTAAATTACATAATGAAAAAGGAGAGGACTACCTAACAAGAGTACTTCAGCCTGCCATTAGAAGTGCTGCTCGTAGTGTTGTTGGACGTTATACGCCAGAGCAATTATATTCTAGTAAACGAGACGCTATTCAAGAAGAAATTTTTGAAGAAACCAAAAATATTGTTCAGAGTCAATATATTCAATTGAATAGTGTTTTGATTAGAGATGTCACGTTGCCACCAACAATCAAAGAGGCCATTGAAAGAAAATTAAAACAGGAACAGGAATCTTTGGAGTATGAGTTTAGATTGGTTACAGCTCAAAAAGAAGCCGAACGCCAACGAATAGAAGCACAAGGTAAAGCTGATGCCAATAAAATTTTAAGTGCCTCCTTAACCGATAAGATTTTACAGGACAAAGGGATAGAAGCAACAATAAAATTATCTGAATCAAACAATAGTAAAGTTATTGTGATTGGTTCTGGCGATTCGGGAATGCCTATTATTTTAGGAAATCAATAGCATAGAATAAATTTTAAACTAAAAAAAGGCACTAATGAATAGTGCCTTTTTTGTTTATTAAATTCAATATTTTATTTACGAAATCCAACCTTTAACAGCACTCTTTCTCGAGAACCAAACTAATAGTGCACAAACAACAATAATCATGATTGGCATAGTGATACCTGAAAATTGATCCATAGTAGATGGTCCATCAGTTGTGAACCACCAAATTTGTTGTATGGTAGCCGTTACAAATGACAAAATTAAAACAGTTGTCGCAAGTTTTTTCTTCAATAAAAGCAATAGACAACCAATGGCACCAGCAAATACAGCGATGGCAAATAATGCTGTTGCCCAAGCGGGTCTGGCATCGAGTAGAGCAATTTGCTCTGGTGTTAATTGAGACATTAGAGCTTCTGTTCTGTAGGCTTGCTGGATGTAGGCATTAACACCCATAAGATTCCATAGGAGCGCGATAATACTAACAATCCAAAACCAGATTGCAGGTTTGTTTGATTCTGTCATAATTAAAAAATTTAGTTAGTTTATATATAACAAGTTATAAAAAATTTGTAAGATGTTTAAAATACAGTAATTTCGAGCCTTCAAAAGCAGATCACGTGTTTGAGAACAAACGATATTATTATCTGGTAAAGTGTCAATATTTGGGTTACCGATTTCATGGTTGGCAAAAACAGCCTAATCTGAAAACCTTGCATTTGATGATCGACAAAACACTGCGATACATTCTTGAGGGCAAGAAGTTCAAAACATTAACTGCTGGTAGAACAGATGCTATGGTATCTGCTAATGAAGCGGCATTTGAATTGTTTCTTTATCATCAAATTGAGGATATTGATGCTTTTCTTGAGTTATTTAATTTTAATTTACCACAAGATATTCGAGCATTAAGCCTTATTGAAGTATCAGGTGATTTCAATATCATACAAGGATCAAAGGTTAAGGAATACTTATATGTTTTTGCATTTGGGGGGAAATTCCATCCGTTTTGTGCTCCCATAATGACAACTATTTTAGTGGATTTGGATATTGAACTCATGAAGGCAGGTGCCAGGCTTTTTCAAGGTTCTCATTATTTTAAATCATATTGTTTCAAACCCACGGATAAAGGTATTTATGATAGAGAAATTGATGTTTGCGAAATAGTTGAGAACACCCAATTGACAGCTAATTTTTTTCCTGAAAAATCATACATTTTGCGTGTAAAAGGCAAAGGATTTATGCGAAACCAAATCCGATTGATGATGGGTGCTCTCATTAAGCTTGGCAAAGGCGAATTGACGCTTCAGGATATTGAAGCGAGCTTACTTCCTAATAACAATATAGCCATAGATTATATTGCTCCAGCTTCAGGTTTAATTCTCAATAAAGTTGATTTTCAATAGAAAATAGACTTTGTACTCTGTTAAAATCCATTAAGAACCTCTATTAAGATTTAACATAATTTATGTTAAAAAAACCTTAAATAGGTTAAAGCTTGTTAAATCACTTGACTTATCTCATCCAGCCCATAGTTTATAAGCGTAATTATTTATAAATCAGCAAAACAAACAATTATGAGTTATTTAAACATGAAAGATGAAAAGTTAATACCTGTGGTGGTGGAATTAAATACATTGTTAGCAGATTATCATATTTACTATCAAAAATTACGAAGCAACCATTGGAATATTCTTGGTAAGAATTTTTTTGATCTTCACAACAAATTTGAAGAAATGTACAATGATGCTAAAATCAAGATTGATGAAATAGCAGAGCGTATTTTAACATTGCGGTTTCATCCTATGAGTACATTCAAGGATTATTTTAAAGTATCGGCCATTACAGAAAAAGAAAATTTAAACACGGATCTAGATATGGTCAAGGATACATTACACGATCATAAAATTCTTCTTAAGCAGATGACTAAAGTTATCGAAAAAGCTGAAAGTGTTTCAGATGAAGGTACTATCGATTTGATAGGTGCCTATATAAGAGAGTTGGAAAAAACAAGCTGGATGTTAGATGCTTGGACCAGAGACACCAAAGACTCCCTTCATAAAACTCCCGTAGAAGCTTCATAGCAAAGCATCAAAATTGCCCTAGAAAAAGAAAAGTATTATTTATCCCTAAAAGTTAGGGTAGGCTATCTTTTGTAGTCATTTAAGAATTAAAAACAATAAATTATGTTACGTTGGACAATCACATTTGTAGTAATCGCAATCATTGCCGGAATTTTAGGCTTCGGTGGAATTGCAGGAGCATCGGCTGGAATAGCTAAAATATGTTTCTTTATTTTTCTAGTACTATTTGTATTATCACTCTTAAAAGGAGGCTTGAGTAAAAAATAATTAGAAAACATTATAAATTATTAACCTTTAAAAATTATAACAATGAAAAAAGTCATATTAGCCTGTGTGTTTTTGTTCACACTTTCAACAGTGTTTACAGGATGCAGAGATGAGAAAGAACCTGGAGAAAAAATTGAAGAAACTGTCGAGGATGTCGGAGATGGAGTTGAAGATGCCGCCGATGATGTAGAGGAGGCAGTTGAAGATATTACTGACCAGTAATAAACTTTAGGTTAAGAAAGAATTATTAACCCTTAAAACTAAAAACAATGAAGAACTTAATATATATCAGCATATTTCTAGTTTCCATGAGTTTTTATGCTCAAGATGAACCTAGAAGTATGTCTGAAACGACAGAAGTTAAAACAGTAAAAATTGACAACGGTAAGGAAGTTGTTGAAAATAAAGTAAAAGTGACCACAAGAGAGGAAAAAAGCATCAAACTAGATAAGAAAGATGCTGGCAAGGTAAATCAGGATATGGTGGTAGACAATGATAAAACCCTTACTAAAACCATAGAAATTGACAATGATAACGATCCCTTTTATGATTCTGAAATAGAATTGGTTACTTACATAAAAAATGATAAAGAATATAGTTTCGTCAAGAATGCCAATGGATTTTCAGTTACTGCTAAAATGACAAAGAAGAATATAGGTACAGCTTATCGATCCAATCTAAATAGCAATTATTATATTTTTAATAATCCAGACTATTCAGGTGTTGGTTATTTTGATGGAGATGATAACTTTATTATTGAATATTATGATGCCAATAGCAACTCATTATTGACAACAAAGTTTGTGACTGTTAAAGAATCCAAATAGTCATTATTTTGATTGATGAATAAAGCCTCAATTTAATTGAGGCTTTTTTTATAACTTTAGCTAAATAAAAATTTAAGCTATGAACGAAACAGTACCAAGAGAAGCCTTTGATTTTTTTAAAAAATTAGAAAAAAACAATAATAGAGAATGGTTTCATGAAAATAAAAAGGCGTTCAAGGAAATCGAATCCGAGGTAAAGCAAGTCTATAATCAATTATACAACTTGCTAAATGAACATGATGATATTGATAAAATGAAAATGTTTCGGATATATCGTGATGTTCGGTTTTCGAAAAACAAATTGCCCTATAAAACACATTTTGGAGGTTCCTTTCACAGAAGAAAACCTGAACTAAGAGGTGGTTATTATCTGCATATACAACCAAATAATGAATCGTTTATAGCAACGGGCTTTTGGGAGCCAGTCAAAGAAGATTTATTGCGAATACGTAAAGAGTTTGAAATGGATGATCAGGAAATTAGAAATATCATCTCCGATAAAAAATTTAAATCCATTTGGGGAGAATTTGTTGGCGACGAAGTCAAAACAGCTCCAAAAGGATTTAGTAAAGAACATAAAGCCATAGATTTAATAAAGAAAAAGCAATACATCTTTATTCGAAAATATACAGATAAGGAAGTTATTTCCAATAATTTTATTGAGGATGTAAACAAGTCATTTAAAGCAGTCAGACCTTATTTTAATTATATGAGTGATGTGCTCACGACTAATTTAAATGGTGAATCCATTATTTAATTTCTACAATAGTGTGCTTATTGCCATTGAACTCAATGATATCTCCAACCTCCTTGTTTTTGAGTAATTGCCCCATAGGGGAAAGAAGCGATATGCCAAAATAAGTTGTACCGTTTAATTCTATTGAACCAATACTGATTGAAATGAAAAAGTTCGCATTATTGGTTTTTACGATACTGCCTAAAACCACACTGGTGTGATTAGTTTTTGGATTAATCAGTTTTAACGTGTCTAAAGTTTTAAGCGCTTCTGTTAAGTGTTGGGCATTTTTTTCTAAATCATTAAAAAGCTTTCCATTGCCAGAATCATCATCTTCGTCATTGCTCTTGTCGTTGTTTTCAATAGATTCTTTTATGGTTTCTATTTCATCTCTATAGCTAGCTATACGCCTACTGGCGTAGTTTTGACAAACAGCTAGTAATTCCTCTTTAACAGTCATTTAAGCAACCAGTTCCTGAAAAACTTGAATATTATCTATTAAACGCTCTTTTACAATATTCATCATACGCTTATTTAACGCCGATGAATTCGTAATATAAAAACGGTATTCATCTACAGTAAATTGACCAATGACCATACCCTTTAACGAATTCCTGAATTTCATATCCTTTTGAATGGCATTTTCTATGTAGTCTATCTGCTTTTCAATGGATAAATGATAAAATACATTTTTGTGTTTTTCGACATAATTTTTGAAAACTTCAATGAATAAATCATTTTGAAATTTTATGACTGGACGAAGTGTCGCATTCTGAAAACGTTCATCGGGACTCATCGTATCAAAGAATAATGCCGTAGAAATTTCTGGTCGGCATTGCAATAGGTTTGTAGATCGGTTCATGATTTAAGTTTGATTAAAAATAAAAATTACATCATCCATTTGTAGTTC
The DNA here is from genome assembly GCF_055227665.1 of Hanstruepera sp. CR43. Taxonomy (NCBI): domain Bacteria; kingdom Pseudomonadati; phylum Bacteroidota; class Flavobacteriia; order Flavobacteriales; family Flavobacteriaceae; genus Hanstruepera; species Hanstruepera sp. CR43. Next base: position 202,306 of record NZ_CP200078.1, read on the forward strand.
AAATGATTTAGAATATTAACAGCGTTATCAACAAATAGGTTTTTATCATCATTGCATTGAACATTCTTATACCAACCGTTTTCTACTACAATCTTTATAAACTATCTTTGATGAAAACACGATATATGAAGTTTGGAAGTGTAGACAACCCAGAATTAATCGATTTCACATTACCGGCAGACCATATTGACACTGCAAGAGTGCTTAATCAGGTTAAAGATGATAATCTGCCTGAAGTATATGTTGGATGTGCTAAATGGAATAAAGCCGATTTGAAAGGGTTCTATCCGCGTGGGACTAAAGATGAATTAGGCTATTACTCCAATCAATTTAACTCCATAGAATTGAATGCGACGTTTTACAGAATTTTTCCTGCGGAACAATTTGCAACATGGCATCATAAAACACCTAAAGGTTTTAAGTTTTTTCCAAAATTGAATCAGGAAATTAGCCATTGGAAAAGATTGAATGACGTTCAGGCAGTTGTAGAAAACTACTTATACAATGCATCTAACCTTAAAGAAAAATTGGGAACCATATTTCTACAGATGCATAATAATTTTGCTCCAAAAGATTTTGATAGAGTGGTGCACTTTGTTGAAAATTGGCCAAAAGAGGTTCCGCTAGCTATAGAATTTAGGCATACCAATTGGTATAATGATGAAGTGGTTTCCAACCAACTTTATGATTTATTAGAGTCAAATAATATTTCGAATGTCATCGTAGATACTGCTGGCAGACGGGATTTAATGCACATGCGATTGACCAACCCAACAGCATTTGTACGTTATGTGGGAGCAAATCACCCATCGGATTATTTACGATTAGATGATTGGGTTAAAAGATTGGAAGAGTGGCAGGATCAAGGTATCAAGGAAATTGATTTTTTTATCCACCAAAATATAGAAAAGGAGTCGCCATTACTTTCTGCTTATTTTATTAAACGATTAAACAAGGCTTTAGGAACTTCTTTAAAAATTCCTAATGAAGACCAACAACAAAAACTATTATAACTAATGAGATTTCACACAAGAAAATGGGTGAAACCCGAAGATTTGAATCCTAACGAGACCCTTTTTGGAGGTCGGTTATTAGCTTGGATAGATGAAGAAGTGGCATTATATACGTTAATACAATTGGAAAACAAACGCATTGTAACAAAATTTATGTCTGAAATCAATTTCATGAGTTCGGCCAAGCAAGGTGATATTGTTGAGTTGGGAATTGAAGTTGTGCGTTTTGGTAAGTCATCCTTAACTCTCAAATGTGAAGCCAGGAATAAGATGACACGTGAAACCATATTAACAGTAGATAATATTATTATGGTAAATCTTGATGAAAATGGTAAACCAAAACCTCATGGCAAAACCCAGGTAGAATATGTAAGGGATCGATTAGAAGATTAAACTAATTACCGGTATTATCAATTCCTGCGGTTAGTTCATATACTTCCAAATCAAAATATGGTACAGCTGCAAGTGCATGATCAAAAATATCAGACATAATATACTCATAGTTTTCCCAACGCTTATCACTGCTAAATGCATAAATCTCCAATGGTAATCCTTGAGCAGTGGGTGCTAATTGCCTGACCATAATAAACATATCCTTGTTGATGGCCGAGTGGTTTTCGATGTAATTATTTAAATACTTTCTAAAAACACCAATATTAGTCAGGTTTCTGCCATTAATCAGAGTAGACTTGTCAATGTTATTAGAGTCGTTGTAAGATTTAATATCCTTTTGCCTTTGATTCAGGTAGTCCGTTATTAAATGTATTTTTTTAAGTTTTTCAATATGGTCATCGGTCAAATAATGGACACTTTTAGCTTTTAATATAATGGCGCGTTTAATACGCCTTCCACCTGATGATTGCATGCCTCTCCAGTTTTTGAAGGAATCCGAAATAAGTGCAAAAGTTGGAATATGGGTAATGGTCATATCAAAATTTTGTACCTGAACGGTTGATAGGTTTATTTCTATAACATCACCATCGGCTCCATATTTTTCCATGGTGATCCAGTCACCAATTCTAACACTATCATTGACTGCCACTTGAATACTGGCAACAAAGCCCAGAATGGTATCCTTAAAAATCAACAGTAAAATAGCAGACGCAGCACCTAAAGTTGTAAAGAATTTAATAAATGATAGATTAATAACCACGGCAAGACAGGAGGCGATGGCAATAATCCAAACGAACAGCATAACCACTTGAATATAACTATCGATGGGTTTGTCCTTAAGTCTGGGTAATGTTTTGAAATAGGATTCAAAAGTTTTAAGAATACTCCGTATAATCCATACTGTTAAAATAATACCATATACCTTTAGTACGGTAACTATATAACTTTCAAAATGAGGAAAGTCATAAAAAACAAAGGGAAAAAGTTTGATGGTTAGAACCAAAGGAACAATATGGGCTATGTTTCTGGGTGCTTTATGATTAACCAATAAATCATCAAAATGAGTTTTAGATTTTTCCGAAAACTTGCCAAACGCATTAATTAACAGTTTTCTGGTTACGAAATCTGTAATAAAAATAACAACAAATAACCCAATTAAAAGAACTAATAAATTTAAATATTTGGCCGTATTGGCACTAACATCTAATGAGATTAGGTAGTCATAGAATAAACATTGAATATCTTTCATAAAATATTATGGTTTCAAAAACTTTTTATCTACATAAAATGTTCCAAACGGTATTATGGATGCCAATAATACAGTCCGCATTACTTTGGAATTCCATTTTAAATTACCACCAATAATGATGGCTAAAACAATGTATGCTATAAATAGTAAACCATGCGGCATACCCAATAGCTTAACATATTTTGGTTCGTTCATAAAATATTTAATAGGAGTGGCAATAAACAGAAGTAAAATGTAGGATACGCCTTCAAGCAGCGCTATTATTCTAAATAGTGGTAACATATTATGTTTTGGTTTCGGCAAAAATACAATTCATTATACTATTATTTTACACTTTTTACAAATTACATCTTCTAAAATTCGGTTTTACAGTTTTATGTTTTAAGTAGCTTAACGATAAAAAGTTACAAATAACGATTTTAATCTTTGAGTAAGCTATTTAATAATACTTTTAATCTGTAAATGATATTTTATTATAGTTTGGCCTCAACAAAATCTACAATAAATTTTAGAGTAATCGTTACTTTATGTGCGATAGCTTTATTGTGTTTAAAAGCTTCAGCTCAAACAACTTCCATTCCTGATTCAAGTTTTGAACAAGCGTTAATAGATTATGGTGTAGACACCAATGGTCTTAACGGTAACATATTGAACAGTGATGCGGAAAGTGTGATAACTCTGAATATTTTCAATAAAAACATTACTGATTTAACGGGTATTGAAGCCTTTATTAATTTAAGGTATTTATACTGTTATTATAATAATGTCCAGGAATTGGATTTACAAAATAACCTACAATTGGAGGTGTTGGATATTGAAAATAACAGCTTGACTGCTCTGAATATTTCTGCTAACACTGAACTTAAGGAACTCTACATTAGTAATAATTGGTTATCCAATTTAGATGTATCAAACAATCTAGATTTAGAAGTCCTGTCATGTAATTTAAATAACTTAAGTGATTTGAATGTAGACAATAATATTAATCTATCTGTGCTTTGGTGCTACTCAAATAATTTACAGAATTTAAATCTAGAGCAAAATACATTGCTGGAATCATTGTTTTGTGGTGATAACAATTTAATGGCTCTGGATATTACTAATAATTTGTTTTTGGAAACAATTTCATGTAGTCAAAACAGCCTAACTGAATTGGTTTTTGCCCATTGTCAAGATTTGACATATTTGGATATAAGCGGAAATAGTTTTTCACAAATAGATATAAGTTCTAATTCGTCATTAAGACGTTTATTATGTAACAATAATAGTTTTCAAGAGCTTGACTTATCGCAAAACCCAGAACTATTATTGTTTTATGCAAGCTTCAATGCCTTACGTAACATTGATTTGTCAAATAACAACGAGCTTAAATATATCAGATTAGAAAACAATGAGTTGGAGGATTTGGATTTAAGAAATGGGGAGAACGATATTATATCCGATTTCAATGCTACAAATAACCCTGCACTAACCTGCATTTACGTCGATGATACAAATGCTGAATATTTAACTAATTGGGATATTGACAATTCATCCAACTTTGTGGAAGATGAGTCGGCTTGTAATGCATTATCTATTGAAAATATAAAAACGGATGAATTAGCTTTTGAAATGTATCCAAACCCAGTGATTGATTATATGAATATCACCGTAACAGATACCAAAAGTACAGTAAGTTTATATACCTTAAACGGGCAATCAATATTTAAGTCCAAGCTATCTTTAGGAACCAATAGTATTGATTTAAGCAATTACAGCTCTGGAGTTTATTTAGTTGAAATCACAACTTCAAATAAAAAAGCCATTAAGAAACTAATTAAAAGTTAGTTTTTAATTAGTTTCTCTATAGTTAGTACGTCATTATTTTCATTAAACACCTTCAAAAGATACAAACCACTTTGAAGCCCTTCGATCTTCAATGTTACTATTGGATTATTATTGGAATTTTCTGAATGAATCAATTTACCATCTAAACCATACAATTGAAAACTTAAGGACTGATTGTTGTAGTTATTAATGTTTATATCATTAGAAAATGGATTTGGATAAATACGAATGCTGTTTTCTGTTACAAATTCTTCAGTACTCAATGTGGCATTAAAGTATTGTTCGGCTAAAGTATATGCCTCAACACCAATTTCTGCTCCAATGATTCTACCAGGAATATCATCAGTAGGAGGGTGGATACCGCCCCAGATCCTGGACAAGCTAGTTTGTTCTGAAGCATCACGATATGTGGCCCATTGCAATTGAAATGTTTCACTAGGTCCTTCTTCAAACACTAAAAATTCATTTTGTACCACATCAAAGGTTCCCATACCTCCGGGGAAAAATGCATCTCCTGTTAGTAAGGTTAATACTTCTGCTGCCGCTCTGGAAAATGTTGAATGACCCGAAACATAGCCCGCAAATGGAGGTGTTACAAATGTTGGACGCTGGTAAGGCCACCAATGTTCGCCTAATACCCAATCGACACCGGCAATATCGACATCTGGATCGGTAATAAAATCTGGTCCCCTCCATGCATAAATTTTCACTCTTCCAACGTTTTCATCAGAATCACCAGCTAAAGGATCTCCTGATTCAATTAATTCTATACGACCTGGTACTAATGGAATACCATGTGGATCATAATTAGGTAACGACATATCCGAACTTTGACCTTTTCCTGCCATGTAGCGAATGGCCGAAATAGGTCTGATATAATCATAATACCCCTTAATTCCCCAGGTAGTTACTGCGCAATCATGCATAGCGCCACCTAATGCCAAATAACATTTTACATCCCATTCCAAATCACTTAAAACGGGTCCTTGTCCATTGATTCTTTTTACGACTAATGGATGATCACTAACATAATTCATAATGGTAAACCAATGTCCGGGAGGAGTTTCAGAGTTTGGCCCATCAGCCCAAAACTCGGCTAAAACCCGGGTGTAATCACCGCGTTTGACCATTTGAGGTGTGTAAGGTGCATTGGTGTATGGGTTTAGAGCATGTCCTGATCCAGGGTCGCCACCTTCCATATAGTCATAAAAGGATCGAAACTCTTCAAAAGTCTGGGGTAAATCAGCAAAGTCAACATTTCCCAATCCATTGGGAGAAATATCGATTAATGTGGTATCATCAGGATCTAAATGAGAGGACCAGGAAGCCACAAGCGTGAAATACCATTTATAAGGATCGTCAAATCCATCTTCGTTAGAGTTTTGAATATATGCTGGATCTCCTGGATTATGATATAGATAGGAATCAAATCCATTGTTCAATATTTCCAATTCATCAGTTGTTAAGCTAAAGGGAGCAACTTCACCCCATTCCGGACTTACAAAATCAGGGGTGTTTAAAGGGTAAACATTACCGCTTTGATCTATAAAAACGTCAAAAGCTAATGGCTGCCAACGATTTGGATCAATACCCGTATTGTCTTCGTATAATTCCAATACTAAAGGCTCATTTACGGAATCATAATATAAATTATTATAACCACTTTGTTCATGAGAACCGTCCTGTAGTCCAAAAGCAATTATTTCACTCGCTAGATAGTTTCCTAATGCGGCATATGATCCTGTAATATAATCCGTTGATGTAAAATTCTCATCATATCCTAAAGAAGCTAAATATGAACTAAAGGAAGCTAGTGATTCAGCAGAGCCAGGCGAATTTTGGAACCTATGACTCAACAACCTAAACATGGCATAGCTAATCACTTCGTGCCTTGCTGCATCAATATCAGTTGGTGTATCAATACCTGAAAACGGACAATCAAAACCCCTAAAGGATTTTCCTAAAAATACGGTTTCAGCTTGTTCATCAAAAATGGCCCAAGCATCATACATAAGCATCGACGTGTGAAACAAATTTCTAGCATGAACCGTAGGTCTGGCAAAATCAATCCGAATGGCATCCAATAATTGCTCATTCCATTCTCGAGCTATGGAATGTTGTGAATGGCTTTGAAAAGATGAAAAAGTGAATATAAAAACGAGGAAATATGTAATTTTTTTCATGAACTTTTGGTTTGTATAAATGTATAAAAAAATGTTAATAATTGCTTTTATTTTGTGATTCTATCTATAAATGATAGAAATTTATAGATTCAGTTTTAATTCAATCAAAAATTATTAAACCATGCGTATTTTAAAATTATGTTTATTGGCTTTTTCTTTCGTTGTTATTTCCTGTAAGGACGATAAAGAAAATACCCAAGCCCAAGTTGTTGAAAAGGATTTCGCAATAGATTATGAAAAGTTTACTTTAGAGAATGGATTAGAAGTTGTTCTCCATCAAGACAAAAGTGACCCGATAGTTGCCGTTGCAACCATAATGCATGTGGGTTCCAATCGTGAAAAACCTGGTAAAACGGGTTTCGCGCATTTTTTTGAACATATGAGCTTTAATGACTCCGAAAATGTTCCCGTAGGTGCCAACAGAAAAATGATACCGGAATGGGGAGGAAGTCGAAATGGCGGAACTTCAAATGACTACACAGTGTATTATGAAGTAGTACCTAAAGACGCTTTTGAGAAAATCATGTGGATTGACTCCGATAGATTTGGATACATGATTAATACGGTCACAAAAGCAGCACTAGAACGTGAAAAACAAGTGGTAAAAAATGAAAAACGGCAGCGTGTGGATAATGCGCCTTATGGTTATACCGATGAAATAATCAGATCCAATTTGTATCCTGAAGAACACCCATATAACTGGACTGTAATCGGTTCGCTTCCTGATTTACAGGCTGCTACTATTGATGATGTAAAAGAGTTTTATAATAGGTATTACGGTGCTTCAAATGCGACATTAGTTATTGCTGGTGATATTGATTTTGAAGAAACCAAAGCTTTAGTAAAACAATGGTTTGGTGAAATTCCAAGTGGTCCTGAAGTTGAAATTCAGAATCCAAAACCGGTTACTTTATCGGAAACAAAATCATTGTACTTTGAAGATAACTTTGCAAAATTACCAGAATTACGCATGGTTTACCCAACCGTGGAAGAATATAATAATGATAGCTATGCCTTGCAGATTTTGGGGCAATTATTGAGTGGTAGCAAAAAGTCACCCTTGTATCAAGTGGTTGTTGAAGAGGAAAAATTAGCGCCGAATATTGGCACATATCAATCTAGTAGTGAATTAGCTGGCGAATTTATATTTAGAGTTCGTGCTAACGCAGATGTCAATTTGGATTCCCTTAAAATGGCGATAAACAAAGGCTTGGAGCGCTTTGAAACCAATGGTGTAAATGAACGCGATTTAAAACGCATTAAGGCGGAATTGGAAACAAATCTGTATCAAGGCATTAGTACCGTATTAAATAAAGCTTTTCAGTTGGGTATGGATAATGAATTTGGTGGAGACCCAAGTTATATTACAAAAACAGCCAAGTTAACCAATGCTGTTACAGCAGACGATGTGATGCGCGTTTATAATAAGTACATCAAAGGTCAAAACTATGTCATGACCAGCGTCGTTCCGAAAGGGCAATTGGATTTAGCTGTTTCGAATGCTGAAGAAGCCACAGTATGGATTGAAGAGGTAAAACAAAATGTTGCCAATGAAGAAGTCAGTCAAGGTGAAGAAGCTGAATATGAAAAAACACCATCAAAATACGATAGAAGCGAGCCTCCTTTTGGAGATTTACCAAAGTTTACAACGCCTAAAATCTGGACTGCTGAATTGGAAAATGGCATGAAACTGTTTGGTATTGAAAACAATGAGATTCCTTTAGTACAATTTGATATCACCATCCCTGGTGGGCATTTACTGGATCCTGAAAATAAAGCAGGAGTTGCTAATTTAGTCAGTGATTTAATGATGGAAGGCACTGCCAATAAAACACCGGCTGAATTGGAAGAAGCCATAGGTTTATTGGGTGCTAGCATTAGTATGTACAGTACCAATGAAGATTTTCACATTACAGGTTCTTGTCTGACAAAAAAATTTGATGAGACAATTTCTTTGGTTAAGGAAATCCTTTTGGAGCCTCGTTGGGATGAAACTGAATTTACAAGATTAAAACAAGCTTTGGAAACAGCCTTAAAAGATCGAGAAGCCAATCCAAATGCTATTGTAGGATTGGTATATGATAAAATTCTCTATGGTGATAATCATCCATTTGCGGTGCCTGCGAGTGGGACTTTAAATACAGTGAATGATATTACCATGGATGATTTAAAAACGTATTACACTAATTTAGTTCCAGCTCAAGCATCATTCCATATAGCTGGTAGTATCACTCCAGAACAAACAAAATCAGTTTTAGCAACGCTCAATGATTGGAAAGGAGAAGCAGCTGCTATTCCTGAATATACTATAAATGGCAATGCTCAAAAAGACCTGTTGTTTTTTATTGATGTTCCTGATTCCAAGCAATCCGTGTTGAATATTGGTAAACTAGCGCTATCTGCAACGAATCCCGACGCCAATAACCTAGATTTTGCCAATGAAATTATTGGAGGCGGTTCCAGTGGTCGTTTATTCCAAACATTGCGGATTGAAAAAGGCTATACCTATGGTGCATATTCTGGTGTTGGCAACAGTTTAGAAGTAGCACCTTACACCGTTCGCTCCAGTGTTCGTGCTAACGCCACATTAAAATCCCTAGAGATTATAGAAGACATGTTGGCTACTTACGCTGATAGTTTTGGTGAGGATGAAGTCACCTTAACCAGAGAAAAATTATTGAAGGCTAATACACGTGCCTATGAAAGCTTGGGAGCTAAATTGAGCATTTTACGTAATATTAGTAAATATGGTTATGCGCAAGATTATATAGAAAAGGATCAGGAAGAATTAATCGCTATGACGGTTGAAGATTATAAAAACATCATCCAAAAATATCTAACAGAAGATGATATGATTTATGTGGTTGTTGGTGACAAGGCAACACAATGGGATGAAGTACAAAAATTAGGAAAAACAGTAATAGAACTCGATATATTTGGAAATCGCGTAGTCTCTCAATAAAAGAAAATGAAATAATTTACAATGCACAGCGATATTCTTGCTGTGCATTTTTTATTTTTACATACTTATGAATAAAATAAATCTAATACTGTTATTTGCCTTTATCTTTAGTAAAGGATTGTCTCAAAACAATGGTTTAATTTATCCTGATTTTATTGGAGAAACATTAGAATCCATTCATAATAACTTACAGTGGAAAGTACTTGTAAAAGCAACAGGTGACTTAAACGATGACCACCTTATCGATTATGCGTTAGTTCTTGAATCAAAGGATAGTATTCTTGAAAAAAGATGCCCCAGTTGTAAGCTATCAAAACAAAAGCCAAGAATAATCTTGGTTCTCATTAATGAAAATAATACTGCAAAAGTGATGGTTCAAAATAATAAGTTCATAGCCAGAGGAGATGAAGGTGATATGTCTCCATATATCGATCCTGAATTATCGATTGAAAATAATCTGTTAACAATTTTCTATCAATTTACACGCTCTAATCAGTCCTATGTTTTTGAATTCAATAAAAGTGATTTTATAATAAAAAGTGCAAAAAGTGTGGGTGTTCATGCGGCAAGTGGAAACTTTAGTAGTGACCTTTATGATTTTAATGCAAATATTATAACCTGCACAACAGGCCATATATCTAACGATATGGAGAACACAAAATTGATTGAAATAAAAACCAAGCCTAAAAAACTTTCTGAATTTGGAGAAATGTATGAATGGGAGGTTGTAGAAAACAAGTACTTATAATTCAAAAGCAAAAAAATTGTCCAACTCTTTAAACATTCCAGACTATACCAAACCCATTTCTCGTTTGGCTATCAAGCTAAACAGTAATGGTGAACGCATTGTGTTACAAGGGCATCCGTGGGTATTTGAAAACAGTATTATTAAACAGAACAAAGAGGGGCAATCAGGTGATATCTGTATCATTTTTAGAAAGCGCGATGATGCTGTTATAGGCATTGGCTTGTTGGATAAATCGTCACCAATTCGCATCAAAATGTTGCATCATGGTGGTTCTCAAAAAATTGACGAAGTCTTTTTTAGAAATGCTATTCAAAATGCTTATTCCAAACGAGTACATTTATTAAAAACCAACACCAATAGTTATCGATTGATTTTTGGTGAAAATGATAGTTTTCCCGGTCTGATAGCAGATGTTTATGCTAATGTATTGGTGGTGAAACTATATTCTGAAATTTGGTTTCCCTATCTAAAAGTCATTCTATCAAGCTTGATTACTGTTTCCAAAGCAGAAACGGTTGTTTTACGCTTAAGCAGAAATTTGCAACAATCTCATTCTGAATTTTCAGATGGACAAGTCATTTATGGTACATTAGATCATGAAGTCGTCCAATTTGTTGAACATGGTGTACATTTCTCTGCTAATGTTATTAAAGGACATAAAACGGGTTATTTTTTAGATCATAGACATAACCGAAAGCGGGTAGGTGAGTTAAGCAAAGGTAAAACGGTGTTGGATGTTTTTGCTTATGCAGGCGGTTTTTCGGTTCATGCATTGGCTAATCAAGCAAAAGAAGTCACTAGTTTAGATATTAGCCAGCAGGCTTTAGCAATCGCCCTAGAAAATGGTAAACGCAATGACTATTCTGGAAAGCACCATATTATTTGTGGTGATGCGTTTGAAGAAATGGAAAAACTCATTCGTGAAGAAAGGACTTATGATGTGGTCGTCATAGATCCACCAAGCTTTGCCAAACAGCAATCTGAAATAGCATTGGCTAAAAAGAAATATGCACAGTTGGCTAAACTTGGGGAGAAGCTCACTGCAAGAAAAGGGCTTTTGGTTTTGGCGTCTTGTTCGTCTCGAGTGAGAGCTGATTCGTTTTTTGATATTAATCAGCAAGTGTTACAGGCGACTAATCGCCCGTTTAAAGTGATTTTAAAAACCCAACATGATGACGATCATCCCATTGGTTTTCCAGAAGGCGCTTATCTGAAATGTGGGTATTATAGATTGGATTAACTATTTAAGCATGAAACAAATTCCAAGATATAAACTACTCATCATTCTGTCCTTCTTTGCTATTTATGTGATTTGGGGTTCTACCTATTTATTTAACAAAATAGCTGTTTCTGAAATTGCTCCCTTGTTGCTGGCAGCCTATCGATTTATAAGTGCAGGTTTACTGGTAATTATTATCGCCCTTATTCTAAAACTCAATCTTAAAATCAGCAAAAAACAAATACTCAATTCAGCCATTGCAGGGTTTTTATTTCTGACTTATGGAAATGGCATTTTTGTTTGGGCTCTTAAGTATGTCGACAGTGGATTTGCAGCATTAGAGGCAGCAACACAACCCTTGTTCGTTATTTTATTAATGCGCTTACTGTATGGAGTTAAAATGGCAGCTAAATCCATTTTAGGGGTCTTTTTGGGAATATTGGGGATGTTTTTATTAGTCTATCAAGACGGATTGGATTTAAACAGCAATAGCATCATTGGCATATTGATGATTTTATCGGCAGTTTTAAGTTGGAGCTATGGTAGTATTTTTGTTTCGAAAGCCGATTTGCCATCCAATTTTTTTGTTAGTACCGCTTACCAAATGATTTTTGGTGGTCTGATGCTTTTGATGTTGAGCTTTGCTCTGAATGAAACTTGGACAATACCTGAATTTTGGAGTTTTAAAGTTCAAACGTCCATGGTTCTTTTGGTTATTTTTGGTAGTATCGTTGCTTTTACAGCTTTTAATTATTTACTAAAAGTGGTTTCTACTGAAAAAGTGTCTACTTCTGCCTATGTCAATCCCGTTATTGCGCTGATTCTCGGATGGTATTTTCTGAACGAAACAATTACGATACAATCCATTATAGCAGCAGTTGTTTTACTGCTCGGTGTATATTTTATCAATTCTAGAAAGACAAGTATTCTAAAAAAAACTAAATTGGCAAAACGGATAAAATATTAAATAGTTTCGCCTTGGTTTCGAAAAATTTATATTCTAGATCTATAGCTTTTAATTTAGCGTCTATAAGTTTTGATTCTCGGCTATTTACTAAAAATATTGAGCTTTCCCCTATGAAAAATTTGCGCTCCTCTGCTGATAATAAGGTCTCATAATCTGTAACAATATTGGTGTTAAATTCATTCTGAACGACAAATGAGTTTATTTCTTGATTGATTGCTGAAATCTTATTTTTAAGGGTAACTTTTGTTGATTCCATCTGAAATTCCGTGTCTTGCATTTTAAGTTTAGCTAGTTTCAAGTCAGCACGCTCCTTCCTTAAAAACAATGGTAAACTCACATTAAGACCGCTCTTATAATTACTGCTGTTAAACGAATTAATGACGTCAGGTGTTTGCGACAGAAAATTATATTCTAGGTTTATTCGAGGCAATAAATTGTTTGCAGCTAGACGTCTGTTGATATCCAAACCTTCGTATTTATATTCTAGCGATAGTATTTTGGGATGTGTATTGATGTCAAAACCAGCCAAGTCAAATTCAGACGTATTAAAAACCGTATCAATGTTTAAGGAGGTATTGGTATCGGGAAGGATATTATCTTGTAATTCAATGGGCACATTGTTTTCTAACCACAAATAATTGGATAAATCCAAAGTAGCTTTAACGTAATTAATTCGGGCTTTTTCAAAACTCAAACGTCTGTTATTTAAGGCTATACGTGCTTCTGTAGTGTCAATCGCTGCGCGTTCACCAACTTCATAGCTTTTTTTGACCCCTTCAAACCGTAGATTGGCATTTTCAACAAATTCCTGGTAAACCTCTTTTTCATTGTAGGCTCTTAACCAATTAAAATACGTGACTGAAGCTTGATATAGTATATCATTTACCAATAATTGCCGATCCATGGCTGCTTGTTGAGTAAATAATTTAGCTTGTCTTAACATAGACATGCGCTCATTCATAATTAAGCCTTTGGCAATGTCAATAGAAACACCAACACTATATAAACCTTCTTCAGGAATGTTGGCCTCTGGATTCAAATAAACTCCTTCATTTTCTTCAAAAGCACCTTTAAACTCAACGCCATACCAGGTTGGTATTTTGAAAGTAGCGTTCAATTTATCGTAATATTCCGTGTTTTTGAATTTTTTCCGATTGTAATCCACTTCCAATTTTGGGTCAAAGGCACCACGCGATTTCAAAAGTTTTAATTCGCTCTCATCAACCATCAGATTGGCTTGCTTAACAATGGGGTGAAATGATTTTACAAACCCAAGGTATTCGGACAAGCTCATGATGCTATCTGTTGCTTGTTGTGGAAAAGTCAAGCTACAGAATGAAAAAAACAATCCTGTTAAGAAATACTTCATAATTCTATTTGCTTTTATCTTCTGATCCATTTATTTGAGGTGTATAATATTCGGCAGGGAAACTGTTTAATTGTCTCCATATTTCATACCATATTGGCACATCATTCAATAAGGCTATAGTTCTTGCGCCAGAACCAACCCGAATGCCTTCTGGCCATTTATAATCTGTTTCATCTGGCGCCAATAAGACACGGTATTTGCCGTTAGTACTAATGAAATTTTCAATAGCGACAATTTGGGCACCATAAGTACCATAAGAGGCATTGGGCCAACCACTAAAAACAATGGCAGGCCAACCATCAAACTGTACACGAACCTTTTCACCAATATGAAGTAGCGGCAAATCAATAGGTCTGACGTAAGTCTCTACAGCTAATTCAAATTCAGCAGGCATAATGCCAACCAATTCTTCACCTTCTTTAAAGGTCACACCAATTCCACCGCGCAACGCTTTATTAATGTAACCATTTTGGGGAGCCGTTACATAAAGCAAATCATTTCGCTTTTTATAATTAGTGTAGTTATTTTCCAATTTGGTTACTTGTGCTTGAGCATCAAATTGATTAGACTGTGCGGTAAACTTATCGCTTTCTGCTTTTGAAATTTTATCAGAATATTCTGCACGCGTACGGGTTATTTCCATTTCAGCATTAAAAACATCGTTGATACTCGCCAACAATTTGTTTTCCTGCGAAATCAATTTGGCTTGATTTTCTTGCAGTATTAGGCGTTTTTCTTCAACATCCTTAACAGCCTTTAAACCCTCTTCTTGTAGTGTTAGTGTTCGGTTGTATTGACGTTCAGCGATTTCTAAATTCGTGTTAGCCGCTTTAAAATCAATACTATCACTTTTTACCTTGAGTTTGGCTTGCAACAATTTGTTTTCAGCTTGCTTTAGTTTTAGTTGCTGCTCCTGTTTTAAGGCAATAATCTGTCTATTTAAAGCTTCAACTTTGCCTTCATAAGCGGAGACTGAAGAAGTCTTAGCATTGATTTGATCACCTGTACGCTCCACTAAACGCTCATCAAAATATTCACTTTTGACTTCTGAAATTCTTAATATTGTATCTCCTTTATTGACGTAATCCCCTTCTTGAACAAACCATTCTTCAATGCGACCAGGTATTTGTGATTGGATAGTTTGCGGTCTCTGATTTGGCTTTAATGTGGTCACTTGTCCTTGAGCTGTTATATTTTGCGTCCACGGTAAGAACAAAATGATAATGAGAATAACAGAAAAAGCAATTAAAAACCTGTTTAAAATTTTGAAATAGTTTTTATCCAATACCATTTTACCTGATTGAAAATCAGTTAATGGTATTTTTTTATTTAATTCGTTCTTGGATATATTTAACATGACTACTTGGTGTTACTTTTAATATTTCCGTTTGCTAACTCAATAATCTGGTTACAACCTTTTTTCCACTCGTCATTTCTACTAACAACAATCAATGACCAAGGATTTTCTGCAGCAGTCAAAAAATCAATGATTTTTGTCGTTTCTGATTGACTAAACTGATCTAAAGGATCCTCTAATATTAATACTTTAGGCCTGTTAACAATAGCCCTAGCTAATATGATTTTTTTAGACGTTGTATAAGACATTTGCCTGCCTTCAGGGTGTAAAATGGTTTGCAAGCCATGATCCTGCTCCTTGATAAAATTTGATAATCCAACTTGATCCAATGCCCAATAAATGGTTTTGTCAGAAATGTTTGGATTACCAAACGTGATGTTTTCGCGTATGGTCCCAATAAATGGGGTTTCTTCAGACAACGACATGCCTAAATGCGATCGATAATGATTCAGGTTAATACTTTTTAAAGATTGGTTATTAACAATAACTTTTCCAGTTGTTGGCTTGATAATCCCCGATATTAAACGGAGTAGGGTAGATTTACCTGAACTACTTTCACCTCTAACCAAAATTCTACTTTTGGGTTTAATGGTGATATTAATATCATTTAAAATTGGTTGTTCTCTGTTTTTAACACGGTAACATACCTGATCAATTTCAATAGTAAAGCCATCATCAAGGACTGGTTTTTCACCTTCTTGTGACTCCATGGATTTATCCACGACTTGACCCAATTTTTCAAGGGACGTTAGGGCATCATAAAAAGATTCCAACCCCAGAATCAGTTTTTCAACTGAAGCAATAACCAATAGAATAATAATTTCCGCAGCTACAAATTGACCAATATTCATTTCTTGATTCAGTACAAGTGCCCCACCAATAGTCAAAAGACCGGCTGTTACAATAACTTTAAAGCCAACCATTTGAATAAATTGTGTTATCAATACCCTAAAGTGACTTTCTCTGGCTTTTAAGTAATCTGAAACATAGGTGTCGTTTTTTGTAACTGCTAAACTCGTATTACCAGATAATTTAAAACTAACGACAGTTCTAGCAACTTCCTGAATCCAGTGTGCTACCATGTATTTATGTTTAGATTCCTCTAAACTGGTCTCTAAACCTTTTCTGGCCGTAAACTTAAATACGATGTAAACCAATAGTAAAAGAAAAAGTCCGAATACAATAAAAAACGGATGATAGAATGATAGCAAGATTAAGGCAAACAAAATTTGCAATAATGCCGCTGGTACATCAATTAGAATTTTCGACAGACTCTTTTGAATGGTTAATGTGTCAAAAAATCTATTGGCTAATTCAGGCGGATAATAATCGCGTAATTCAGTCATTCTTATTTTAGGAAATCGATAACTAAATTCAAAAGAAGCTCTGGTAAATATGCGCTGTTGGATGGTTTCAATAATACGCAGTTGCATCAATTGTAAGGCCCCTGAAAACACCACGCCTAAAGTGACCAAAATGACCAAAACAATCCAGGATGTTGAGACTTGGGCACCTTGAATCAAATTAATGATAGCTTGGATTCCTAGGGGTAAAGACAATCCAACAATCCCTGAAAAGATAGCATAATAAAATATTTGAAAAATATCTTTTCGGTCCAATTGCAGTAGTCCCAGAAAACGGTTCCAAGGGGTTAAGTTTTTATTTTTCATAGTATTTATTGTATCGCTTTAAGTGTTAATTCAACAAAGAATTTTGAAGGTGAACTTGTTTTGCTAATATTGGTCAATGATGAAAAATGATCCTTCAAAAAATGCTGATATAAAGCACCTTCCGTAATGTTACTGGCCAGACTTAACGGATATTGATAATTAGGATTTATAGACAGTATAATATCATTGAGTCTGGATATGATACGTTTATAGGCCACAAAATAACCCTCTTGATTTTCCTGATCCACTT
Organism: Hanstruepera sp. CR43; assembly: GCF_055227665.1. Taxonomy (NCBI): domain Bacteria; kingdom Pseudomonadati; phylum Bacteroidota; class Flavobacteriia; order Flavobacteriales; family Flavobacteriaceae; genus Hanstruepera; species Hanstruepera sp. CR43. The sequence continues at coordinate 219,513 of NZ_CP200078.1, forward strand.
GCTTGGTCAAAAATGATTTCGAGTTTTCATTAATGATAATTCTATGGAGAACAATCTCGTTGATATGGGTAAATGTGGTGTCTTCCGTAACAGTTCTGGTTAGTACCTCAATAGCTTTTTGTAACTTTTCTTTAGTGTCTGAAATATTATTGGTTTCAAATACCAATTTGTATTCCAGCCATCCCCAATACCAAGATGATAAATAGAGTAGCAGTTTATGTTTACTCTCAAAGTACCTATAAATAGAGCTTTCATTTGATTTGATTTGACTCCCTAATTTTTTGAAAGTAAAATCATCAAATCCAATCTCATCAATTAAGATAATACTGTGCTTAATGATGCGCTTGCCCAATTCCGATGTTTCAGGGTCTTTAAGGTAAATTTTTTCGGGAACAACAATTTTAATATTTGAAAACAGCTTATCCATGTTATATTATTTTAATTGCAAATATAATAGTAATACTATTAAAAAAGAAATATTAACTTTTATTTAATAAAGATTTTGATAAAAGGTAAGGTCAGAATTTATATTTATCGTAATATTGCAATATATAAATGAATTATGGGTATAACGAAATCTGAAATATTCACTGAAACTCAAAATGAGATTGCTTTAATAGCGAAAGCTATGGGGCATCCAGCACGTGTCGCTATTATTCAACATTTGTTTAAAATAAATGCATGTGTTTGCGGGGATTTAGTAGATGAAATTGGTTTGGCACAACCCACCATATCACAGCATTTAAAGGAGTTAAAGCAATTAGGTATTATTCAAGGCACCGTAGAAGGGACAAGCGTTTGTTATTGTATTGATCAAAACAAATGGCATCGCATTAAAGAGATACTGAAGAGTTTCTTGGATATGGATACTTCTAAATCTCAAAATGATTGCTGTTAAAAAAATTTAATCTTATTAATCGGTATATTACAATTAAATAATTATTATCATGAAACTATCAGAAATAAAAAAACATTTGTCACAATTGGAAACCATTTCGTTTAAACTACCCAATGGGTCTTTAGTTCCCAGTCATTTTCATGTGACAGAAATAGGTAAAATCAATAAGCATTTTATTGACTGTGGTGGTACAGTCAGGGAGGAAGAAGTCATTAATTTTCAACTCTGGAATGCCAATGATTATAATCATCGTTTACACCCTGAAAAGCTTGTACATATTATTAATTTATCAGAAAAAACATTAGGACTGAACGATTCTGAAATTGAAGTGGAATACCAAGGGGAGACTATTCAGAAATTTGCTTTGGAATTTGATGGAATTAATTTCCTATTGACTTCAAAACATACTGATTGTCTTGCTAAAGACAACTGTGGCATACCTAAAAGTAAACCCAAAGTGCGATTGTCTGAACTACAAAACGAACCTTGTTGTTCTCCCGATGGTAATTGCTGTTAAATTCATTTTAGATTGTTCATGTACACAAAATTATTAGCCACTATAGAGGAATTAGACACCGACTCTATTCCAAAAGAACGTCAATTAATATTAAAATCTTTAATGGATTTTATTCAAGACAAAGTGGATATCAATCAAGAAATACGTTTAAACTTTATCTGTACACATAATTCCAGAAGAAGTCACTTGTCGCAAATATGGGCTCAAACCATGGCATCATATTATCATTTGAAAAATGTTGCCTGTTATTCTGGAGGAACAGAAGCCACGGCTTTATATCCTGCAGTTACAGAAACATTAAAACAGACTGGTTTTCAAATTCAAGAATTGTCAATAGGAGAGAATCCCGTTTATGCGATTAAACATTCAGAAAATGAAAATCCCATTATCGGTTTTTCCAAACGTTACGATAATACCTTTAATCCGAAGAATCAGTTTGCTGCCATAATGACCTGTTCACAGGCCGATGAAGGCTGTCCCTTTGTATTGGGTGCTGAAAAGCGAATTACCATAACCTATGACGACCCAAAGGCCTTTGACGACACTGCGCAACAAATGGAGAAATATATGGAGCGTAGTCTTCAGATTGCAACAGAACTTAAATATGTGTTCTCGCAAATACGAGTGAATTTATAATATGAAGAAATTAAGTTTTTTAAATAGAAATCTGACCCTTTGGATTTTTTTGGCTATGATAGTAGGCGTAGGACTGGGTTATTTTATTCCCGCCTTGCCAAATATTATAAACTCTGTGGCTTCAGGTTCTACCAATATTCCTATTGCTATCGGGTTGATTGTTATGATGTATCCACCATTGGCAAAAGTCGATTACGGCCTCTTGCCCAAAGTATTTAAAAATGTCAAAATACTATCCATTTCATTAATCCTCAATTGGATTATAGGACCAATTCTCATGTTCGTCCTAGCACTAATTTTTTTAGGTGATTACCCAGAATATATGGTTGGCTTAATTTTAATTGGCTTGGCAAGATGTATTGCTATGGTATTGGTATGGAATGACCTTGCGGAGGGTAGCAGTGAATATGGTGCAGGATTAGTAGCACTCAATAGTATTTTTCAGGTATTTGCCTATAAGTTTTTATGCCTGGTTATTTATCACCAAATTACCACCTCTTTTCGGTTATGAAGGTGCGATAGTCGACATATCCATTGAAACTATTGCTGAAAGCGTGGCCATTTACCTGGGTATTCCTTTTTTATTAGGCATGGTTAGTCGTCTTGTTTTAGTGAAAATGAAAGGAAATCATTGGTACAACAACTCCTTTATACCGGCCATTTCGCCATTAACTCTAGTGGCTCTTTTATTCACTATTGTGGTCATGTTTTCATTAAAAGGGGAACTTATTGTGAACATCCCAATGGATGTACTATTAATTGCTGTGCCTCTGTTGATTTACTTTACGGTCATGTTCATTATAGGTTTCTTTTTTACCAAAGCAATGGGAGGGGAGTATGACAAAACAGCAGCTGTTGCCTTTACGGCAGCAGGAAACAATTTTGAATTGGCTATTGCCGTCGCCATTGCGGTTTTTGGACTGAACTCTGGTCAGGCCTTTACAGGAGTCATTGGCCCATTGGTTGAAGTTCCTGCCTTAATACTTTTGGTAAGGGTAGCTTTTTGGTTGCGAAGAAAATATTACAATTAAAAAAAGCGCAACCTAATTGAGGTTGCGCTTCTTATGAATAAAAATTTAATCTTTATGAGACTACTCACAATTATGTGAGTTTTCTATTCTAGCTAAATAGTAATCCTTACTGTAAGTTTTTATACATTGTTCACGTTTACTATCCCACCACAATTTGTAGGTCACTCCATCTTCTTGAAAGGTTTTGGTATTAGCAAAACCATGTTGTTCTAAATTAGCATATGCTGCTTTAGCTTTCATACCCTTCAAACTACTGAAATTATACCATTTGGATGAATTATTCTGATTACTTGAGTAATGATGATTGTTATAGTTATGATAATTATGATTGTCGTTGTGGTAAACATTCTCATAACCGCCGGCATAATAACTATCCATGCGTTTATCGGCTTTACCATCATTATAACCTTTATTGTAAGCGTTTATTTGAATTTCAGAAGAATAATTTTCGTTTCTCCTTAAATTTCGCTTACCATCATGGTAACCTCTTCTATAAGATTGTTTTTCATCATCATTTCTATAATTACTATTATAACCATAATCGTTATAATTGTAACTACGGCCACCTGAACTAGCAGATTTTCCACAATCTGCGGGTAAAGAAGAAACAACAGACTTTACACGTCCATCACTAACACGAGTAACTACACATTTCTTTTTTGAATTACTCCACCAATAGCCATAGCTACCAGCAGTGCTCTTATCTGTTTTAATGTGTGTATAACCTTTTTCATTCATTTGGTAATCTAACGAGCTGGCTCGCATGTCCACCAATGATGATAAATCTCTTGGCGTATCTTGTGCTTGAAGACTAGTAAAACCTATACAGAGGAGTAAGGTAAAAACTATTTTAAGATGTAATGTTTTCATGACTTATTGATTTTTGGTTTATTTACAGTTATGAGAGTTTTCAATTCTTGCTATGTAGTAATTCTTACTGTAAGTTTTAACACAATGGTCTTTTTTGCTGTTATACCAAAGCTTGTAAGTGACATCATCTTCTTGGAACGTTTTTGTGTTATCATAGCCATGTTGCTCCAAACTGGCATAACCTGCTTTGGATTTCATGCCTTTTAATTCATTAATATCAAAACCTCCATGATTACCTGAATGATGATCATCATGACCTCCGCCTTTACCACAATCAGCAGGTAGTGTACTAACTATTGAAGCAACCCTTCCGTTATTGGTTCTGGTAGTGATGCACTTGCCTTTACTACTGTTCCAATAGTAGCTATAACTATTTGTATCGCTTTTTTCATTTTTGATAAACTTATAACCTTTGTCGGACAGATTATCATCAAGATAAGCTGCTTTCATGCCAACTAAATCTTTTAAGTCACTTGGAGTGTTTTGGGCCTGCGTACTGAATACAACAAAGAAAAGTAGTATTGCTAAAGTACTTTTGAAATGAGTGTTTTTCATAATTTAAAAATAATTGATTAATAGAAATTTGGTTTCCACTAATTTACAACATTTTTACAATATATTTTTTGAAAAACAGACAATTAAAACTTATTACATATCTATTCATTTTGATATGCAACAAAAAGTAATGAGCGCTGAAAACAAATCAAATTAATTAATCACTCTTTTTAGCAATATCGAAGGGCTATGAATAGTAATTAAAGGGTTTTCTCAATGACAAGTTTTTGTCCAATACGAAGCGTCGCGTTTTTACGAATGTGATTGGTTTGACACAAGGCCGCAATACTCACATTATTTCGAGCAGAAATTCTGGATAAGGTATCTCCTTTGCGCACAACATATACTTCTGTTGGTCTTTCCAGATAAGCTTCCAATTCCTCTTCAGTAGTCAGTAAATCCAATTTACTTTTGCGCTTGCTACTATGTAATTCAGGTCGGGTCCATTTTTTAGTAACCCAGAGTTCCGAAGCATTAACATCATTATGTTCATCAAACTTTAAGAGGTACTCTGGATTGATATGAACACCTCGATAGGTCATCTCTAAATGTAAATGGCTACCACGTGCATTCCCTGAACGGCCACCTTTACCCAAAAAATCACCTGCTTTAACAGTATCATTGGCTTTAACACCATAACTCGATAAATGGGCATATAAGGTTTCTAATCCATTATAATGTTCTAACAACCACAGTACGGCCGTGTCCTGAAGAATAATTTGCAAAACGTACAATACCATCAAACATGGCATATAAACTATCACCCGTAATTAAATCAATGTCAATACCTCTATGAGCACGACCCCAACGCCAACCAAAACGTGAAGTAATGACTTTGTCTCTTCCTATTGGTGAAACATAAACCGAATCTTGAAATGAGAGTTGAAGTGGAAAATCAACTGGATTATCATAGTCAATCTTAACATTTTCAGTATCCCAGTTTTCAGCTGTGATATCGTAAGCAGCAATGTGTTGATTGTAATCAACATTAACATCCATTGGCTCAATATCCATATCTTCAAAAAGGTCCAATATTTTATGAGCTTGTTTTAGTTCTGGGCTACTTTGGGCAAATCCGGATAGCGCAAAACCTATGAACAGTAGGCTAAATAATGATTTCATTTGCTATTAATCTTTTTAATTTGATTGATGATGATTCTTGGTTGATTTAATTTTTAGTCGACGAAAATAATAAAAAATTCGATAAAGGGTGTTAAAATACTGTTAGAGTTTAGGGTTTTTTAAAATTTTAACAATCTTTTGCCAGCACGTATTTTATCGATGATTTTGACTTCTGTTTTCTATTTAACGAAAATATTATGTGTTCATAAGGTTTTTTATCACATAACAAGTTGGATGACATAGTTTTACATGAATTTAAAACCTACTGTACCATGAAAAATCTTATTCGCCTTTTAGTATGTATACTTGTTTCTTTAGCTTTTCATACGCTCAATGCCCAAGATTCTGCTAATGTTTTAGAAGAAGTTCCATTTGATTACCTAACAAGAAACCCAATCTATGACTACGATGCTGAAATGTTAAGTAATACGGATACGATTCCAGATTTCGAAAGTCAAGAATCCAAATTAAAAATTACGGGTACTGTTTACCAAAGTGATGGTGTCACACCAGCCAAAGATGTCATTCTGTATATCTGGCACCAAGATGCCAATGGATACTACGATATGAAAACCGATAATCACAAGCGATATGTCAATCACAGAGGTTGGATAAAAACGGATGCTGATGGTCAATATACTTTTTATACATTTTTCCCTGGCTCATATCCTCATAGTAAAGAAAAGCGCCATATTCACCTAGAAGTTAAAGAAGCTGGTAAAGCGGATTATGCTTTAAATGGATTCCTGTTTGAAGATGATCCATTTTTATCGAAAATCTGCCGTAAACGTCTTGCAAAAAAGGGTATCAATAACATCCTGTCAACTCCTAAAAAAGGTGATTTGCACGTGGCTAACCACGACATCATTTTGAAAGCTGATAACTAGTAATATTTAAAGATTTTCCAACTTTTTGAGCATGGCGACAGCGTTGCGATTATTCGGATTAAGTTCTAAAGACTTTTTATAGTTTTCTTTAGCCTCTTGATTTCTTCCTAAAGTCATAAGCGCTTCAGCATAACTGTCATAAGGATTATCTTTTTCAGGAAACGCATCAATACTCAATTCGAATACTTTGGCTGCAATACTGGCTTGACCTACTTCTAAATACCGATAACCTGCAACGATTAATTCTTGTTCACTTAAATAATAATCGGTATTATCTCGATTCCGTTTAAAAAATGAAATGCCCGCTTCAATACCATTTTGGTCGATGGTTTCCGTTAGAAACTTGGCTAAAGGCATTTTAGGAAAGTCATAAGGCTCATCATACAAGATGCCTGTAATGGCTGTTGTCATATTGTTCAAAAAAGCACGTCGCGTATTATTCAAAAAAATAATGGTTGTTTGACTTGAGGGAATATACGTATACAAAGCGCAAAATCCATCAATGGCACCACTATGTCCAATAGTTTCAATTAGTTTTCCCGTATTGCCTATCGGTTTTTCCAAAAGTTCCCAGCCATATCCATAATAACCGCTATATCCCGAGTCTGGTATCTGCTTGTCAAACATAACCTTTAATTGTTCTTCGGACAGTAATGTCCCATCATGCAACGCCTGATTAAATAGAAATAAATCTTCGACTGTGGCATATAAACCTCCGGAGGCATAAGCTGTTGATTTATTGGAAAGTTCAATATTAAAATAATCTCCAAAGCCTTTATAGTAACCTGAAGCCATATTTTTAATTATAGGTCTATTCCTAAAGTAACCCGAGCTTTCCATTCCCAATGGATTAAATATCCGTTCTTGTAAGGCTTCCTCATAGGTTAATCCAGTCACAGTTTCAACTAGGTAACCCAAGATATCGTAGCCAGCATTGCTGTATTCAAATTTTTCTCCAACTAGGAATTCTAATGGCATGGCCAATATATCACTCACTATGTCTTTGGGGTTATTACTATCACTGACATTTTTAAAATCTCGAGATATGCCCGACGAATGTGTTAGTAAATGGTGAATAGTAATGTCGTTTGCATGGTTATATTCAGGTAAATAATTAGAAATGGGTTCATGTAAATCCAATTTACCTTCAGCAATCAATTGCATAATTAAGGTAGCTGTAAACGGTTTGGTAAGTGAAGCAATTTGAAATTTGGTTTCTGATGTATTCGGAATCTCCCAGGAACGGTTGGCCAAACCATAACCTTCTTTAAAAATAACCGTTCCTTCATGGGCTACCAATACCGAGCCGTTGAATCCTTCATAATCGGCGTATAATCCAACTAACGAATCAATTTTATGGGCTTTTGTATGGGATGCTGAAATTGGTGATGTTTCCTGACCGCATGATAAGCTCATAGCAATCAAACTAATCGCTATGAGCATCATGAATTGTTTTTTAATCATAAGTAAGTAATTATTTCAGCTTAACAACCAAAGAATTCAAATTTCAGAACACCATCGTTCTGCTTGATTATAAATGGGATCTTTTCTAAAGTACACGCAGGTTCAATGGTGAATTGAATATAACCATGAACTTCAAATGAGTTTTCGGTATTCAATTGAATTTGTTGGGTGTAAGTGGTGTTTTCACGAACCCAGTTTACAGGACCATTAATAAAAGGATGCAAATCTATCTCCTCTTTAGTTAATGGGTTTTCAATGAGCTTTCCAATGACTTCAAAGGCATCCGTATCATCTATTATCATAGTAAATTTACCGGAGAATTCACCGGTAGCATTAGGTGATACAAAGTGTCCTCCATCTTTCAAGCGCATATCCACAATTAAATTATAAAGGGAATGACTTTGTGCTTCGGCGCGAAACGCCACAGCGAAAAGTTCCCGGTTTAAATCGGGTTGATCAAACAAAGAGTATTCAAGAGGTCCTTTTTTGCAGGTCAGCACCGCGTCATTCTTGGTGTCAGTCATAGCTAAAGCCAAATCCTGTGAAGTCATTGACTGGTTTTGGCAACTCAACATAGTGAGTAGGCAAAGGGTTAAAATAAATCTAGTCATAATGTTCGTTTTTTTAATTCATCATAAAACTAGGGCTATCAAGTGTTTAAAGTGTCAAAAAAATGTAAAAGAAGTGCAAACAGTTTCAAAAAGTCCTAAAAATGTGTGTAATTTACACCTGTTATGAATAAAAAAATTATTTATAGTACTGTTGGATTGCTTTTGGCCATCATATCAGTAATTAATCTACTACGTCCCGAATCTCACACCGATAATTTTCCTGAAAAGGTTAAAATAGCGTTGCGTGATGCTGGCAATCAATTGCTGTTGGCCAATCAGGATTCTACCTCGCTCATTTTGCCTATAAAAGAGCTGGAACCATTTAAATATGAATTGTCTTTTGAAAGACCCCTTAAAATAGAGCCCGACAGTCTGGTTAGTATATTGGATAGGAGTTTGAAAAAAACGGAACTCCCCAATGACTATCTTACCGAAGTGTTGCAGTGTATAGATAATGAAGTGGCTTATAGCTTTGATATGAAGAAAAGTATCGATACAGATGTGATTCCTTGTCGCGGTCGGGACTTGCCCAGTAATTGCTATACCATTACAGTGCTTTTTACAGCTGCACAAATGGCAGAAAGTAACAGCTATTTATGGTACTTATTATTAGTACTGGGTTTTATACTGATGGCATTCGGCTTTTTCAATAACAAAACAACCGCTATAAAAGCACAGTCCACAGGTGACCACTTGGAACTTGGAAGCTTTTATTTTTATCCAGAACAAAATAAACTGGTCAAGCAAGCCACTGAAATTAACCTATCTAAAAAGGAATGTGAAATATTAGCATTGTTTGTAGAACGCCCCAATCAAATAATTAAACGCGATGAACTCACCAAAACAGTTTGGGAAGATAACGGTGTGTTTGTAGGACGCAGTTTAGATACCTATATTTCCAAACTCCGTAAGAAACTTAAAAGTGATAAGTCCATTAAGTTAACCAATGTCCATGGTGTAGGCTATAAGCTGGAAGTCAACCAGTAATTTGTTTATATTTACCTAAAAACATCTAATGGATCCACGCGTTGAAGATTACTTAAATCAACAGAAGCATTGGCAAGACGAACTCCGTTTGCTACGCCAAATAGCATTGGATTGTGAACTTTCAGAAACCATAAAATGGAAACAACCTTGCTATGTGCATAATGGCAAAAACTTACTATTGCTGGGTTCATTCAAAGCCCATGCCTTCATGAGCTTTCTCAAAGGAGCTTTGATTGATGATGTTCATAATATTTTAACCAAACCAGGTAAAAATACTCGTAGTGGTCGCATAGCGGCATTTACCAATGTTACTGATATCAAGAAACATACGAATGCGCTTAAAGCCTATATTTTTCAGGCAATAGAATTAGAAAACAAGGGAATTACCTTTCCTGCGTCATCAAAATCTGTGGAAATCCCTGAAGAGCTGGAAGCTGTTTTTAAATCAGATTCAGATTTTAAAGAAGCTTTTTTTGCCTTAACACCTGGACGCCAAAGGGGCTATGTAATCAACTTTACAGCACCTAAACAAACCAAAACCCGAACAGCCCGAATTAAAAAACAGCGAGACCGTATTTTAAAAGGCAAAGGTATTCACGATTGCGTTTGCGGTCATTCCAAAAAAATGCCTAATTGCGATGGTTCCCACAAGTTTCTCAATAAGGTTAATTAGTTGATCCGTCTTCCTTATATTTATAGAATAAAATTTAAATACATGAAAAGGTTAATATGCTTATTGTTTTTTATTGGCACTATAATGGTACAAAGCCAGACCACAACCCATGATTTTGAGGTATTGCATGACAGTCGCCATTTAGGTACATTACATGCTACCAAAACCGTTACCGGTAATCAAGTAGTGTATAACAGCCATACGGAAATAGCTTACCAGCTTATGGTCAATATTGAAGTAACCTATGACTATGATGTAACCTTTGTTGGAGGAGAACTCAAAGAAGCTAGAGCTCATATTACGGTGCGTGGAAATGATAAAACCAAAGTCAATACCATAAAAAAGGGTACTGGCTATGAATTCTATTCTGAAGGGGAGTTGACCAAAACTATTAAAGGCAGTATTACCCATAGCATCATTCAGTTATTGTTTGATGAACCTTTGGGTGTCACCAGTATTTATGCTGAAGAACACGGGGAATACCATGAATTGCGGGAATTAGCCGATCATACCTACCTTAAAACAGCACCCAGTGGTAAAAAGAATACCTATTTCTACAGAGATGGTGAACTCCAGAAGTCTGATGTCAATGCTGGCATCATCAAGTTTTCTATAGTCAAAAAAGACTAACAGTTTCGTAACATAATCCTCCGTTTTTTTCAGTATCTTTAGGATTCTGGGTTTCAGAATGGAACCAGCTGTGCAACCAAAAACTATTAATCCTGATGAATACTAAAAGTGTCAAGGCCTATGGAACGGAGTCTCCTGAAGCCGACTTAAAACAATTACAGATAGACCGTCGTACCGTTCTATCAAAAGACGTAGAAATCGATATCCTATACTGTGGCGTTTGCCACTCCGATTTACATTTTGCCCGAAACGATTGGGGCATGACCCAATATCCAGTAGTACCTGGCCACGAAATCGTGGGGCGAGTGACCCAAGTAGGTAGTGAGGTATCTAAATACAAAGTAGGCGACTTGGTAGCTGTGGGCTGCCTGGTGGATTCCTGCCGTACCTGCAGCAACTGCGAAGCCGATTTAGAACAATACTGTACAGGTGGTTGGGTAGGCACCTATGGTGGTTACGACAAACATCTAGACACCAATACTCATGGAGGCTATTCCGAAACTATCGTGGTTGATGAAGACTTTGTGCTTCGACTTCCTGAAAATTTAGATAAAGCGGGTGTTGCGCCAGTTCTGTGTGCAGGTATTACCACCTGGTCACCATTGCGTTACTTTAATGTTGGTGTGGACAGCAAAGTGGCCGTAGTGGGTCTTGGTGGTTTGGGCCACATGGCTATCAAATTAGCAGCAGCTTTAGGTGCTCATGTAACCTTGTTTTCACGTTCTACCAATAAGATAGATGATGCCAAGCAACTGGGTGCTAATGAGGTGATTATCTCAACTGATGAATCTACCATGGAAGCTGCCGCTGGACGTTTTGATGTCATCTTGGACACGGTGCCTTATGCGCATGATTTCAACCCTTATATTAATACCTTGAGTACTAATGGCACATTGGTGGTATTAGGCTATTTAGGACCTTTAGATCCACCTGTAGTTACCGTACCTATGATTATGGGGCGTAAATCTGTGGCAGGTTCTTTAATTGGCGGTATTGCCGAAACCCAGGAACTATTAGACTTCTGTGGTAAGCATAATATTGTGTCCGATATTGAAGTCATCAATATGCAGGATATCAATAACGCCTATGAACGCATGCTGAAGAGTGATGTCAAGTACCGCTTTGTGATTGATATGAAGTCGTTAAAGGGCTAGTTTACAACAAGCGTTCAGCTACTTCCAGCCAATTGTGCACACGGGTATAACCCGTGTTATGTACATTGTGAGGCGAATCAAAGAGTAGGGTATCTCCTTGGAACTTATCCAGATTATAACTACGGTCATCTATCAACAGGTCACCGTTTAATATAAACTTGTGCCCACACATAATACGATGTTGCCAGGGAATAAACGGAAAGTGTTCATCCAGCCAATCGCTTTTTTCCTTTAAGGAATTGGGAAATTGAGTAGCTGCTGTAGCAATGTATACCTCATGCTTATGCCAAAGGGCCTCCATAACTTGCTGGCTATCCTTTATAGGTTCCAAATCCCTGAAGAAGCCAATACGGTGAACATGATCGTGAATACTCATCTGGTGCTGTTCGGGTACATTCTGCCAGACTTCACCACTGTTTATATGGGCTAAAGAGAGTTCTTGCTGGTGTTCCTGGTTATAGAGTTCAATGTGTTTGCCATAGGTATCGGCAAGTACATCATCCATGTCTACAAAAATGGTCATAGGTTTCTTTTTTGCAAACTAACAAGCTTTTAAAACAACTGGCAAACAATTCACAAAATCTTAATTATTAAATAATATCTAAAAAACTTTCAGGAGTTTTTGGGTGTTGGTTGTTATATAACTATACAACCAATAAATAGACAACATGAAAAAGTTACTTTTAATGCTTGGGGCAGTAGCATTGTTCAACTGCTCATCCGATGACAACACCATCCAAAATCCACCAGTAGACCAAACCATTTACAATCCCGATTTGACCATTGTAGAGAATCTAGACAATGGGGTAGCGGTATTGGATATTACCGCCGAACTGGGCGTAGAAGCCTTATACGGAATGGAATATGGAGGTGGTTTTATTTTCCATGTGGATGAAACCGATGGGAAACTTTTTGTGGCTACCGATTATTCCACGATTGGACAAACCTCCTGGGGCGATCATTTTGATTTAACCAATAGTGCCGAAATAGGTGCAGGACGAGACAATACCCAACAGATTGTAGATGGCAACCTAGTCGATAATAGCGGTGTAGCTAACGGTCTGGAGTTTGGTAGTGACGATTATGCCTTTAAAATTGTCTGGGATTTGGAATATGCCGGTTATGATGATTGGTTTGTACCTAGCAAAGGTTCTATGGAGGCTATTTTTGATAATGTACACATGCGTGGTATGGGTAATTTTGATGAAGCCCAGTTCTACTGGACATCAACTAAAGATGGTTACCAGCCTTACGTAATGACTTTTAACCCCAACACCTTTAATGGCGATTGTTTTTTAGGCACTTGTTTTGCCTCTAATGCGGTTGTGATTGTAAGAAGTTTTTAGAATAAACGACCATTGAAAAAGAAATAGTTAGTAAGTTAGTCTGAAATGGTGCTTGAGCAGTTTGTTTGAGCACCATTTTTGTTTTGTTATGCTAGATATCTTAACAAGAGACCCTGAAACAAGTTCAGGGTGACAAATCAAAAACTGTTCTTGTCATGCTGAACTCGTTTCAGCATCTAAAAATTTGTTACATTTAGTTATGGTAAAAAGAGCCTATCATAACTATTGGGTATATATCCTAACAAATAAACCCCAAGGAACATTATATATAGGAGTTACTGGTGGGATTGATGACCGAATGGAACGCCATATAACTGGAGAGGGTAGCAGCTTCACTTCCAAATATAAATTGAACATGCTGGTTTATTTTGAAGAGTTTCAATACATATACGATGCTATCGCTAGAGAAAAACAACTAAAAAGATGGCACCGACAATGGAAAATCAATCTTATTGAAAGTGAAAATCCAGAATGGAATAATCTTTATGAATCTTAATGTACTAGACCCTGAAACAAGTTCAGGGTGACAGTAATAAACCAATTTAAGAGAACTTTATGACAAATCCCTTTACTAACAAACCAGAGCTTGTTATCTTTAGCTTATAACTATAAACGAAAAAACATGAAAACATTATATGAAGCTACCACCGAAGCGGTTGGTGGACGTAAAGGCCACGTAAAATCTGAAAATAGCCCGATTGACTTTAGCTTGTCGGTACCTAAATCTATGGGTGGTGATGGTGGCAACGGTGCCAATCCGGAACAACTCTTTGGTGCGGCTTATGGCGCCTGTTTTGGTGGAGCCATACAAGCTATTGCCCAACAGCAAGGCCTTGATATTGATGATGAGGCTTTGAGTGTCACGGCCATTATTGGATTCTGTAAGGACGAGGATGGCTTTTGCCTGGAAGCCACGCTGGACTGCTATATCCCAGGTGTGGATTTGGAAACCGGGGAGGATCTGGTTGAAAAGGCCCATGAAATCTGCCCGTTTAGTAAGGCTACCCGTGATAATATTACAGTGACCTTAAACTTGTTACTGGACGAGTAGACCCTGAAACTAGTATTCGCCATTTCGTTTAATATATAAATGTACTATAATGTTCTCGCGTTATGTAACTTGAGCTTTGGATAAAAGCGAAAGTCCTTTCTATATTTTATTGAAAAAATTTTATGACGAAAGTTTATTTGCAATTTAATGGAACACTCTTTATACGAAGCGACAGTAGGAGAGTAGTGTAATGTGTGTGGAATGGCATTGACAACCATAATATTTAATACTTAAATCTGCATTTTTGAATAGAATATAGTTTATTTAAATTAGAGAATTGTCTTTGAATTAATATCTATAATATATATATTTGGTTTAGGTAATTAATTGGTAAGCCTGTTCGTTCGTGCAAAGATATCATCTACCAATTTGATAATAATAATATAACCTTCGAGAATTATTATTCACTAACAGATTACGAACGCTTTCTTCAGAATAATGATTTTTGATTAAAAGAATATATTATGGATATTATCAAATATTTCAAATTACAAGCAAAAAATTTATTGAAAGATTTTAAGGAAAATCAAGCTTTCTTTGAAAACCGAGGAAAATTTGAGTACGAAATAGATCGTGAAAAGTACTTTAAAGTATCAATGGTTTTTGATGATTTTAATGTAGATGAAACTAATTTTAAATTAGGAAATGCACAACACGTTATTGCAAAAATGGTGGGTTTCACCAACTGGTCACAATTAGTTAAAGCTTCAAATGAAGAATTGGAGTTAGCTAAATTATATTTTGATTTTCAAGATAGATTAGAAGCGCCATTGTTTAACAAATTTCCAATACAATATAGTTTAGAAAGTAAAAAACTGGATTTCGCTCAAGAATTACATCAAAATGTAAGTATGAATGTTTATTTTGACTGTTACAGAATTGACTATGATTCAAATTCTGATGACCTAAATACTGAAGATATTTTTAGTTTAGTTGGTTATGAAGTGCTTCCCAATAATAAAAAAGATTCATCCATTTTATAAATAGAGGGAGTAGAACTAAAGTATCGATGTATCGTCAATCAACTAAAAAGTTTGTGCGAAGCAATACGGATAGTCGCAAGGAGTGGATTAGTAACAAAGCTTCTGCGGTTTTCCGTATTTCATTCTTTTCTAAAAACACTTTCTTACAAACATAATGAAATTGAGGGACGAGATGCAAGAACTCCTATTTATTAAATATGGGATTGACGAGTAAACATTTTTTATGCGACGACGTAGGAAGGAAGCATAATGTGTGTGGAATGAAATTATTTAGACTTATTTACTTTATTGTTTTCCATATCATATACTTATTAAATTTTACTATATTTAAACTCTCCTTAAATTAATTATCAGCTTGAATTAATTTGTCTTAATTTCAAATTTTGCATTTTGAAATTAATATAATTTCATATACTATAAATTGAATGGACTTTGTTTTTATTAGTGATGTTTTAAATAATTATAATATTGATCTCGAAGTTTTGCGACCAAACAGCAATCTTTATAATATTTCTTTATTGCAACATATAGGAGTTTTTCATGTTGAAGAAGATCGATTTGGCAATCAAAATGATGAAGAAGTCAAGTTTAATAATTTTTTACAAACTTCTTTTGACAATAATTCTGCTCTGATAGTTACACCTGAATACTCTTGCCCATGGAATAGTGTTAGATCGTTATTAAATAATCATGATGATATACCAAACAATGGAAATTTAATCGTTTTAGGCTGTGAATCAATTACACCAGAATTTATATTTCAATTCAAAGATGAATTTCATGAAAAGAATAATATTGAAATATATTTTGAGGAAGACATTTTTGAAAATGCTGGTGGAGTATTATTAGATCCTTGCTGTTATATATTCAAAGCATTGAATGAGAATGGAGAAGAGAAAATAATAGTACTAATTCAATTTAAAACCCAACATATGGGTGTTTGGGAGAGTGCTTTAGAGCAAGAAAAATATATTCCTGGTAGAAGATCTTATATTTTGACAAACACTACAAGTTCGAATAATTTAGTAACGGTTATTTGTTCTGATGCCCTAGTCTTTAATAGTGAGATAGTTTCAAATGCAGATTTTCAGGATTATTGGACACACAATCCATTTATAGTTTTAAGTATACAAATGAATCCAAAGCCATGTGATGAAAATTTTAGAAAATTTAGGAGGGAAATATTAAGTAACCAGAATAAGGATATAATTACCTTGAACTGGAGTTCAAAAAGTATAGCTTCTTTTGATACTAATGATAAAAAACTTTTTTCTAGGTATGGAAAGAGTAATATTCATATCAAAACAGAACATATTAAAAATAGTGCTATTGATGAACAGAACTTAATCAAAAGTAACCATAACCTTGGACTATATTATGCTTTTTTAAAACCTGACAAACATTTTTTTTATATTAATCCTAAAGTTGAAATTGCTTTTTTAAGACTTCGAAAACCATATCAAGGTAATGCTCCTGGAGCAGCTATAAGAAGAAGAGGCCCAAAAATAGAAAGAATATATAATTGGGATGGGCAAACAAATGTTTTTAATACTCTTCAAGAAATAGAAGATGAATTCGTAGAGCTTCTTAATGCTCTTGGAATAACATCAAGTAGTCTTCATGATGCAAATTTTAATATCCTAGATAAAGAAAGACTTTTAAATATTTCATTAGGTAAAATTGATATAAGGGAAGGAGGTGATAACTGGCATATTATCAATAAACTCAAAAGTTTTCAATTAGATGAATTAGAAACTATATATCGATTTACAATGATTTTTGATGAAAGTGGATATGAATTTCGAAAAACAAGTCTCGAAAAATTGGAGGATCTTAACTTAAACATATTAACAGATCCTAATAAATTTCCAGCCATAATATCTTCATTTAAAGGGAATTGTAGTGAAGTCATGTTTTATAAAGATGGTCAATTTAATTACAAATATAACCTAGTTAAAAATGGAGGTGATGAATATGCTACTGTTGCTTATTTAGGTTTAGAATCTAAACAAGAAGTTGAAAGAACATTTGATAGGCTTTTAAAATTATTCTCTAAAGAAGACTTAAGTTATAAAAGGATAGTAGTTTGGTATAAACCAACTATAAATTCTTACGACAATAAGGCAACTCCAGTTCCAAAAATAACAAGTTTGCCAAAATCTAATAATGTTTCATTTACTGAATAAATATGAGTAGAGCAGTTGAATTAAAAAAAATTCTACCAAAAAGTTTTCACTTTGATAAAGAGATTGGAGATAACCTTCTAGTATTTAATCAAAAATATAATGATAATATTGTTTCTCGCTACTATTTTGATACAGCAAACGACAATCTGAATATAAAAATTGATGATTACCAAGAAAGGTTTATTTCAAGTGATTTCTTTAGTTCTTCAGAGGGTTTACAATGGAATTTTTATTTGATTTTTATTCGAGAGGAAATTGATTTAGAAACTAAAAAAATCATAGAGAATGAAGAATCTTATGCTCGTAAATTTGTTTTTAATAAAGAAGAGTTAGAAAAATACTTAAAATATGAAAAGTCAGCATCTTCTGAAGACGATGATGTTGTATCAAGGTGGAAAGAGAAATTAAGTTCAGTAGATTTACAAGAGGTTTTTAGCGATGAGAACTATAATCAAGCAATCCCAAGATTCATTGAAGGAAAAGCAAAGAAAATAGATGATTTAGCACCAGTAGATAAAAAACCAAGTGAGAAAGAGAACTTCATTCTAAATTCTGTTTCTACTATTAAACTAGGTGATAAATACAGAAAATATCCTGAAGCTAGAAATTATAATTTAAGTAAAGTAAATCTAGTTTGCGGCCCAAATGGTGCTGGAAAAACTTCACTTTTAGAATCTATTGAATTAGTTGTAACTGGCAATAATGTTCGAAATGAAAATCTGAATGATATCAGTAATCAAGTATATGCAAAATATGAATCAAATAATGGTTTATATGAAGATGTATCTACCAAATCTTTAATAAAATATAAGGCAAGAGATTATTTTTGGTACAATAAGCCGTTTAGCAAATACAATCAATTACATAATAGTTTCAATCGTTATAATTTCTACAATTCTGATACAGCATATAAGCTCTCAAGTAGCCCGAACAGCGCAGATTTTATTGGTTATCTTTCTTCTATAGCCCTTGGACCAGAGTTTGGAGCAATAAGAAAAAGGTTATATGGGTTTAATGAGAGATTGTCAAAAGAGAAACGCTCATTCGAAAATCAATTAGACTCTCTAAATGAAGCTAAAAGTAGTGCTGAAGAAAAAATAAAGAGCTATAAAAAAGTTTCAAATCCTGATATATTATTTGAAAATTTCATTAGTAATGCAAAAAAAGTGAAATGGAAGAAAGCCTTGCCACTATCAAAAGAAGATAAAACAGAACAATTTGAAGAAGATTATAAGGAATTACTTTCTTATTTAAATACTTTGGTGCATTCAAAAATAGAATCAGAGTCAAGTCTAACTAGAAAGATTAAGGATTTAAATGAATTAAAAACAAAACTGAATATCATTGAAAAACGTAAATCTGAAGCAATTGGACTTATAAATAAAAAGGAAACCTATCTTAAAGAAATAACTAATAAAAAAGCTATTCTAGGAAAAGCAATAAATTATTTTAAAGAACCAAAAAGTTTTAAAATAAAATCTATTGAATCTGACATCCAAGTTTTAAAAGATAAAATAATAAAATTTGAAAACTACGATAGTCAACTTTCAACAATAGATCTAGAAACTATTCTTAAAAGTGATAATACAATAGAAATATTTAAAAAAACCATTGATGAAAAATTAAGAGAAAAGACTAAAGAAAAGAGTATAGCAATTGAACATTTAAATCTATTAAAATCTACGCTGGATACCATTAAATCAATTATTTCAGAGATAAAATATTATGGTAAAGAATATGTCTCAAACATGAAGGAAATTCATTCTTGTCCTCTATGTGAGAGCCCTCAAACTAAAAGCCAACTTGAGCAAAAGATTGAAAAAATTTATAAGGATAATAATAGTTCAAAAAAAATAAGTGCTTTTAATAAAAATATTTCTTCATTAGAAAAAGAGATATCTGGTTTATCAAAAAATATAGAAACCATAAACAAGTACGAGTTAGTAATAAAAAATTTAATTCCAGATTACGAGGATAAAAAAATATCTGAAATAAACGAAGAGTATAAGAAATTACGTAAAGACAATATTGATTCTAAAAAGAATTTAGATGAATTAGAAATTTTATTTTCCTTTTTAAAAAGCAATGGATATAGCAAAATAGAGTTTGAAGAAATCCAGTCATCAGTTAATGAATATTTTACTCATTTAATTTTTTCAATTAAAAATAAAGAAGCATTTGAAAATGAATTAACTAGTTTAAATAGCATTGAAAATAAATCTAAAGATGAGATAAAAACTATTAATAAAAATTTGGAAAGTGATAGTTTGGAAATTCAAAAAATGATTGATGGTAAATTCGATTCAAAGAAATATATAAATGAAATAGATTATGAAATTAATGAGTATAATTCTTATTTAGATTTCTTCGAAAAATCCAAATTATTTATTGAAATAAAATTTACTGAATTAGTTATAGAGATCAGGCATAGAATAGAACATTTATATGAAAGTTTCAAAAGTTTTAAAAACGAACTAATAAACTATCAAGAATTAACTTTAGCTAATAAAATTATTGAAAAGTCAACAAAGGAAATTGAGGATATTAATATTAAAAATAAAAGAGTAAAAGGTGGATTAAAAATTATAAATGAAATACTTATAAAAGATAGCGAAGAAAAAGTGTTAAGCGGTTTTTTTGAGAAAAATATTGAAGAGATAAAAAACATATTTACAAGTATTCATTCTCCAAAAGAGTTTGTAAACCTAGAAATAAAAGGTGATAAAATTGCTTTATTTAAGAAAGGGTTTGATTTGCCAGTTCCAATTACGGAAATTAGTACTGGTCAAAGAAGTGCTCTTGCTCTTTCAATATTTTTAGCGTTAAATAAAAAGCTAAAAAGAGGGCCAAATGTCATAATGTTTGATGACCCAGTCACTTATACTGATGATTTAAACATTTTATCATTTTTTGATTATTTAAGAAATCTAATTATAAATGAATCTAGACAAGTAATTTTCGCAACAGCAAGTAATAAAATTGCTAATTTATTTGAAAAGAAATTCAGTTTCCTTAAAGAGGATTTTAGCAAACAGTTATTAACTAGAGATTTAGGATAATAAAACAATTTATATCTGAACAGTTAACTTTAAGTTTGGCCTCATAAAATTTTGGTTAAAACAATAGGTGAGTGTAACGATCATATTTTAGGTGTTTAGTAATTCAGTTTCTTAAGAATTTCTATTTTACATAATATTTCCACATAATTTTAAATAATTCAAATGTTTCCTAAAATATCGTGGAGCTAGCCGTTAATTGTTTCCAAAATTATATGCAGCCTTGATTTTTTGTTTCTTTTGCATCAAGGTAAAAGATAATGCACAAAAAGAAAACTTTAATTTAAGTTCTACATAGAACAAGTGTATAGAAATTTGCTCGTAGAGAAATTTTATACTCTTGTGGCAACTTGACGAGAATTGCGTAAAATTTTTTTTGACGTACATTTTATCAAATACGCGAATTTTAAAACAGTGCAAAAAGTGAAGCTTTTATATGGCGTTGGCAAGCGATGGAAAATTGTATATAAAATAAATTGAGATAACAATTTGATTTTATAAAACAATCGAGCGCTTGGTAGCGGCTATTTTACATAACGGCAAATTATAGATACAAATAAATGAACGTAGCGAAGCGTACCTATTAAAAAAGTTTAATGACCCAAGCAGGATGTTTCTTTAGTATTTTTTAACGTTATGGGATATTTTACATAATAGAGAATTATAGCTATCAAATGTACATTTGGGATAAACAACCATACAAACACATTTGTACTATAATTTATATTATGTAAAATAGGATTTTTCAGAACACACCTATTCCTAGAGTATAACGCATTCGTGAGAATCATCTAGAAACATTATCTTTAATCCATTCTATGGATACGCTCACCTCACAGCAACAACAATTGCAATTACAATATCAGGGTTTTATACAAACGCAACCATTATGGTTTGGTCAGTTAGAAACTAACTTACAACAATTTGGTTTGATGGCTTTACAGGATTCGGTGCCATTGTATCCTCAAGATGCGCCCAAGCGTTTGGGCAACCGTGTGGAATATTTTGTGTTCCAGAGTTTGGTACAGCAAACGTATATCCAAATTCTCGAGACTAACTTGCAAATACAGCAAGATAAACAAACCTTGGGTGAACTGGATGCTCTGCTATTGGTGAATAATCAACCGGTTCATTTGGAGATCATCTATAAGTTCTATGTGTACGATCCGTTGGTTGGTACCACCGAACTGGAACGTTGGATTGGACCTAATCGTAGAGATAGTCTGGTCTATAAACTAGATAAATTACGAAACAAGCAACTACCCTTGCTAAATACTCCAGAAACACAGCCGTATTTAGAACCCCACGGTTTGAATTCGGCTTCCATACAGCAACAGGTTTTGTTTCTGGCGCAGTTGTTTGTGCCCAAAGCTTCAGCTGCTGCCATACCATTCAACCATTTGAATGCCAGAGCCGTTATGGGAACCTATATGCGATTACCGGATTTAGCAGCCTATACGGACTATAGTTTTTACATACCCAACAAACTGGATTGGCTGGTTATGGCTCACAATACAGTCAGCTGGATGCCCTATGCCCTGTTTCAACAGGAATTACAGGACTTACTAGATTCACAACGATCACCCTTAATATGGATGCGCCATCCTGATGGTCAATTGGAACGTTCTATTTGTGGTTTGGTGGTAGCCCAAAAAACCATCGACGAACGGTAAGTTGCTGTTATTCAACGAAAATAACGGGTATATATCAGAATTATTAGAATCTGTATCTCCATGAAAGGTATCTTCATACTATTATTAATCAGGTCCCAAGCCTATTAAATAACAGACTTATGGAAACGAATCTTTCTCTTTTTAATCAGATTAACAGTTTGTCTTATTGGTTCTTATTAGAGAGCAACTATAAAAGTTCGGTGATATTGGATGCCGAAAAAGACACCTATTTTGTGACCATAAAAAAAGGTAGCAAACCATTATATACCCACATTATCAATCATTTTAGCAAAAAGAACAAGAATTTTTTAAAGTTTGAACTGATTGCTGTGGTTAACAGTTTACTACACATTAAAGAAACGGTTACCCAACGTCAAATTAGCGCCTAGGCTATTTCTTGGGTTTGTCGACCACATCCAGTGGTTGGATACTGGGTCTTACCCGTTTGTATACGTTTAATTGTGGTTTCGTGAGGATATTTTGCATCTCGATGTACTCCTGCTCTCTCAAGACTGCCAAGGCTTCCAGCTTTTCACGGCCTTCTAGCCTATTTTCAATTTTCTCTTTGCGAATCAGGAATTCTTCAACCTTGATTTCAAAAGGTGCTAATTGATCACTGGTTAAACCTAGCTGGGCATCGTATTGTTTGGTGAATGTTTTAGCTTGTTCATCTAATGCCTGATCGGGTTTTTGCAACATCGGGTCCTGCCCCATGACCTGAACGGTGATTAGATAAATAGCGATATAAATAAGTGATTTCATTGTTATAATATGTTTTTGGTTATACTATAACATACAGACTAAACGGCTTGTTGTCAAGGAGTTTAACAGGATTTAACAGTTGAGAACTGGGCTATAGCTTTTCGAGATAGTCTTTTAGTGTCTTCAGCACTTGTGGCCAGGTTTCCTTAACAGCTTCGTAGTACCAATCCCAATCGGCACCCTTTTGATAGCCTTCCTGACACAGGTATAATACGGTATGGTCTTCGTTATGTTTAGCAATAACCGTGAGGGTCATATTACCTAAAATAGGTTTTTCGGGATTCATATAAGTGAAATTATCCACCACTAGTTGCATATTAGGATTGTAGGTTTTAATGGTGCCTACCGATACGTATCCAAAGCCTTTATCGGTGACCTGCCACGTCAGGGCATACATACCGTCGACTTCCCGATCAATAAAGGCACGATCTACCTGCCACCACCCTTTTAACATGTCGGGATTGGTGAATGCCTTAATAACCATTTCGGGCTTGCAGGTTATACTGATGGTGGCTTCAACTTTTCTCATAAAGCATTTACTGGTTGGGTAGGATAAATATAACTAAAGTTGTGATGCGGTAACACAATTGTTAAAAAAAATACAAAAATAGCACTTCAACGTCTAAAAGATGTTTTTCAGCGTAGATACTCATATAACCATAAATAAACTAATAAACAATTATGAAGAAAATTTCAATCCTAGTAGTAACCGGACTGTTTGTAATGTCATGTGTATCGAAAAAGAAATATGTTGCTCTACAGCAGGAAAACGGTGAAATTAAAAGCGAGCTGACCAAGACCAAAGTTGAGAAAGAAGACCTAGAGGCTAAATTTGCAGAAATTCAAGCCCGTATTGATACTTATAATGCCAAAATCAATTCCCTGACTGAAGAAAACGACGCCCAATTAGTAACTGTTGGAGATGACTTGGTTATCTCTAATGATGTACGTGATAAAATGAATGAAACCCTTAAGAAGGTTGATCCAGCTGCATTGGCTGAAGCAAAAACCTTAAAGGATTCTATGAACTTGGCTGTGGGTTACAACTTACGTAAATCCATGGATACCAGTGACATGAACGAAGATGAAGATATTGCCATTAATATTGATGAGACTGTGGTCATGATTTCTATTTCAGATAAAATGTTATTTAAGTCTGGTAGCTACTATGTGAGTAACAAAGCAGATGGTATTTTACAGAAGTTAGCAGACGTTATTAATTCTGAAGAAAGTTTAGAAGTGATGGTTGAAGGTCACACCGATAATAAAACCATGGTACCAGGTGCTGCTGTAAAAGACAACTGGGATTTGAGTGTTTTACGTGCGACTTCAGTTGTTAAGAAATTACAGGAGGATTTTAATGTAGCTCCTGAAAAACTGATTGCTGCTGGTAGAAGTTTTTATCAGCCACTGGTTGATAACGATACAAAAGAAAACCGTTCTAAAAACAGACGTACACGCATTGTGATCTTACCAAACATCAACAAGTTTTTTGCGATGATGGAAAGCAATCAATAATAACTTATTCCATATATTATTTTAGTTAATCCCTCAATTAAAAACGCTCCAACGAAAGTTAGAGCGTTTTTTTATGTTTTATACTAGTTGATTATTCTAAAATGTTCTTTGGTCAAAGACAATTAAGGGTACATCTAAATTATGACTAATAGCCTTACTATGGCTTCGGGTTGTGAGTTTTTGGAAAAAGGTTCGCTTTTTAGTAATCAATGCCAACATACCCAGTTTTCGACTCTCGCTAAATACATGAATACCCATTTCAACTGAAACATCAGTCAACGTGTAATAGTCCAATGATAATGGATTTAAAGCATTTTCCAATAGTCTCTTTTTAATATCCAATCCAGACACTTCACCAGAACTTTTATTGACCACATTCACTACCGATATGCTCGCCTTATTGGTCTGCGCAATTTCTTTTAAAAGATTCATACCATCACCATATTTTTCAATGGTAAAATCAGTGGCAAAACCTATCTCTTTGAAATTACTGGCATCGGCTGTTTCCGGTACCGCAATAATGGGGCAGGATAATTTTAAAATCAGCTGCGCGGCATTACTACCAAAAGTGGCCTTTTGAATGGCACTGGCGCCTTTGTTTCCTATCACTACCAAATCCACTTTTAAATCCTCGGTTATGGCCTGAACGGATTCCAATAATGAGCCGTTAACAATTTTGGTTTTAAAGGTATGCTTATCACTACTAGCCCCTTCTTGCGCCTGCTTTAAGGCATTGGCCAAATCGCTATCGGTTGATTTTGTTCTGGATTCATGAATGGCCTGATAAGCCCGTTTGGAAGTCACACCTGTTGAGGGTGCCGATGCTTGTAACTCCAGTGCGTGCATGATATAGAATGTACATGGCTCATTCTTAAAAAGTTGGGAGGCATACTGCGCTGCTTTTGCGGCATTACTGGAAAAATCAGTTGGTAATAATATGGTCTTCATGGATGATTTTTGCTTAAAATTACTAATTAAAATTAAAACTAGTCTATGACTTTCAACAATAGTTTACCCAATTTCTCACCAGTAAACAATCGTTTAAAGGTTTCCTGAAAATTCTCGATGCCCTCAAAGACGCTTTCGTTACTCTGTAATTTACCAGCCAGCATCCACCCTGCCATTTCTTGCATGACCTGTGGATATTTTTCGGCATAATCCATTACCACCATACCTTGCATGGTTGCCCGATTGACCAATAACGCCATATAATTACGTGGGCCTTTCATGTTCTCTAAATTATTGTACTGGGAAATGGCTCCGCATATAACAATGCGTGCATGCTTGCGTAAGCGGGATAATGCGGCTTCTAGGATCTCCCCTCCTACATTATCAAAATAAATATCCAAGCCTTTTGGACAGGTTTCCTTGATAGCCTCAAAAACATTTTGGGATTTATAATCAATAGCTGCATCAAATCCTAATGTATTTACAAGGTAGTCACACTTCGCCTTTCCGCCTGCTATACCAACCACATAACAACCTTTGATTTTGGCAATTTGCCCCACTACACTACCTACAGCTCCAGCGGCTCCAGAGACTACTACGACATCACCTTCCTGAACTTTA
Organism: Hanstruepera sp. CR43; assembly: GCF_055227665.1. Lineage (NCBI taxonomy): Bacteria > Pseudomonadati > Bacteroidota > Flavobacteriia > Flavobacteriales > Flavobacteriaceae > Hanstruepera > Hanstruepera sp. CR43. Next base: position 245,692 of record NZ_CP200078.1, read on the forward strand.
CCTACTTCCATTAATCCAAAATAGGCGGTCATACCTGGCATACCCAGTACGCCCAAGAATTTAGTCATGGGTACCTGACTGTCATCCACTGGATAGCTGTTTTCCCCATTGGAAACGGCATATTGTTGTACACCATTCCAGCCTGTTACCGTTTGTCCCACTTGAAACTTGGGATGTTTGGATACGATCACCTTACCAATGGCTCCTGCTCGCATAACATCACCAATTTGTACCGGCTCGATATAGGATTTGGAATCGTTCATCCAGCCACGCATGGCAGGATCTAATGAGATATAATGATTTTGAATGAGGAACTCCCCTTCCTGAATTTCGGGAATAGGAGACTCTTTAAGAACCCAAGTATGGTCATCTGGCACTCCTTTGGGTCGCTGGTTTAGGATAAGTTGTTTGTTCATACCCTAAATTTACAATTAAAAAACGAGATGGTTACTCGGCAGGTCTGCCATGTATATCTAAAAAGACATCATCAAAATTACTGCGTAAGTAGGCACGCAACTTTTTCCGATAATCATCCTTTAGCCATTCCACAAAATTGAAAGTACTCTTACTAATACACTTGGTGTAACGTTGAATGCGATAATCGATATCATCACCCAATTGTTTCGCTAAATCGAGCGCATCATAAACGTCTTCACTGTTTTCAATACATATTTTGGCGTGATGCGCAATAGAACGTTCCAGTACGACTTTGGAGGATTCACCGGCACGGACGGCATCGACATAGGTCTTTTTGATATCGAAATACACATCTTCAGAATTAGCAAATGACAGTCGTAAATCTTCTGGCATTTCATAACGGAAGTTTTCCTCAATTTCTTCATCACCTAAAATACCATCCAAATAGAAATTTGGTGTTCTAAAAATGCGGTGCCAATCTAGATCAGCTCCCCAAGGTCCAAAACGATGTAAATTGTTTCCTAAATCAATGACTGTGAATGAGTTTTTATTTTTAAGAATTCGGGAACCACGACCAATCATTTGATAATACAAGGTTAATGATTTGGTTGCTCTGTTTAAGATAATAGATTCTACTGTGGGTTCGTCAAAACCAGTGGTTAAGATACTTACCGATGTTAAGATAGCATCAGGGGTATCCTTGAACCACTTTAATATTTTCTTGCGTTCTTTTTTCGAATTGGTATTATCTAAATGCGCAATAGGATAACCGGCTCTTCTAAAGGTATCATAAACATGCAAAGAGGTATTAATACCATTATTAAAAATAAGGGTCTTTTTACCTTTGGAGCGTTCCTCATAGGACGTGATAAGCTTTGAAAGCATATCATTATTGGTATAAAGATCTTCGGAAGATTTTACGGTATAATCGCCATTGGCACCAACCACCAATGATGTTAATCCCACATTGTATGAATAAATATCAGCACTGGCCAAAAACTCATTCTTAATAAGTGATTCAATGCTTTCACCAACAATCAGTTCATCATAATTATCCTTCATGGGTAATTTGATATTAGAACTCAAAGGTGTTGCGGTGACCCCTAGAATGAATGATTTTTCGAAAAACTTAAAGAGTTTGGTAAAAGAGTTATAATGAGCCTCATCAATAATGACCAAACCAATATCTGAAATATCCAGTTTGTCTTCATTCAGTCGGTTATTAAGGGTTTCCACCATTGCCACAAAGCAGCTGTACTGACCTTGGTCATCTAAATTGGCTTTACTATTAACCACTTTATTTTCTACTCCAAACTCCGTGAGCATAGCCGATGTTTGACGACACAACTCAATACGGTGCGTCATGACCAACACCTTTTTTTGGTGATGCTTGAGGTACTGCCTGACGATTTCGGAGAAAATAACGGTTTTACCGCCTCCAGTTGGTAATTGATACAGTAAATGATAATCTTCAGGAGCTTCCTCAAAGCTCTTGAATATCTTGTTTATTGCACCTTTTTGATAACTATAGAGGTCCTTCCCTACCTTTCTATCTTCTAACTCTAATGTTGAAATAGTTTGACTCATAAAATTTTCCAATGTGCAAAAATAAGGTCTTTTCTAGGTTTTTGAAGTATATTTTAAAATTAAAATTCAGACTTTTTCAACAGGTCATCGTTTAAAACTTAATTTTGTACACTTGTTGACATTTCTTATTTTATGGTGAGCCAAGAAAATAGTATCCACAGACATTTCAAACTCTATAAACCTTACGGTTACATCAGTCAATTTGTGATTAATGGTCGCCAAAAACGTCAAAAAAAGTTATTGGGTGAACTGTATGATTTTCCTGAAGGTACCATGGCTATTGGTCGGCTGGATGAAAAATCGGAAGGGTTATTATTACTAACTACTGACGGTAAAACCAGTACTCTTATTACCAGTGGTGGTATTGAAAAAGAATACTTTGTGCAGGTGGATGGCAGCTTATCAATGGACAATATTGAAGCTATGAGACAAGGGGTTACCATAGGTTTTGACGGTAAGAAATATCAAACCCAACCCTGTATAGTCGAGTTATTACCAGAAATACCCGACTTGCCAGAACGTTCCAAAAAAATACGGGATTCCAGACATGGCCCAACCACCTGGATTAAAATTGTGATTACGGAAGGTAAATTTAGACAGGTGCGTAAAATGACATCAGCCGTTGGTCATCCAACCCTGCGTTTGGTGCGTGTTCGTATTGGAAATATTCATCTTGGTGATTTGACAGTGGGTAAAGTTGAAGAATTATCAGCTATTCCTTAACCACAATAATGGTGGCTTTTACGCCAGCATTTAGCATCCAGAATTCAGAAGCAATGATATTGCCTCCTTCATCCAGAATCATAACCTGTGCTGTATTTGGTGAAGATTCTCCTTCGTTTAAGGCCTGAAAATCAAACTTATTGAATCCTTCTTTAAGCTCTATTTCAAAACCTTTGAATGATGCACTTAAAACAATTTCTGGTCGAATAACATGATCATCTATAAAAATACGAATCATATCACCGTCAATAGCTCCACCGACATCTCTGTAGGCTAATCTGACTTTTTTAGCTTTAGTTTTAAATCCACCTAAATATTGATCCTCGTTAGCTCCTTCAACTTCACCTTCAATGCCCAGATCATGCTTTTTTTCTTGAGCTTTAATTTGTTCAACAAAACGTTCTGCTGGATTCCCGAACTTTTCCTTTGGAAACATGGAAAATTCATTATTGGTGGTCGATCTGGTTTTAGGAACCGACATACCATTTATTCTATTGGCATTGGGGTTACTCAAGCCTTTACTTTCAATAGGCTTAATATCCAAAGCCCCTGAATTGGCATCATTGTTTGTTTCCGCAGGTATGATGGTACTTGGATTGGAGCTATCATCTATCTGGGCAACAACTGGGTTGCCTATTAAACTGACTAAACAGATGATAAAAAATAGGTTTCTCATATTAGGAAGCAAGCTATTGATTTGTGTTTTGTACCATAACAAAAACCATACCTTATAATTTTTGAATCAAATATAAATGAAAAAAGAGAAACACTGAGCGCTTCTCTTTTTTTTAAGAATTAATTATCATTCTAGTGTCTACTTAAGAAATGTTAATTCGTTTAACCGGTTTTCTTTTGGCTTCTTCACGTTTAGGAATGTGCACACTTAAGATACCATCTTCATATCCTGCTTTGATATTTTCAGATTCTACGGTATCGGGTAATGTAAATGTTCTCTTGAAAGACGAATACCCAAACTCACGTCTGGTGTAATTTTCTTCATTCGATTCATTTTCAGTTTTAGTATGAGCTGAAATGGTTAAAATATCATTATCCACTTCTACTTCAAAATCACCTTTTTTCAATCCTGGCACGGCCACCTCTAAATGATAGTTTTCGTTGTCTTCTTTTATATTAACTGCTGGCAAGGTCATACCTGTATTGAAATTAGATAATAAACCAGTTCCTAAATCGGTGTCGAAAAAATTGTTTAACCAAGATGAAAAACTTGGCAAACCGGTAACATTCTCTTTTTTTGCTAGTCTGTTGCCATTTTTTGGCATTGTTACTAAATTATTCATGTTGTTCAAAATTTATTAGTTAAACTTCTATTATTTGTTCAATATGCAATAAACAAATTAAATGCCAAGTGGTTTTTAATCCATTTTTCTGCCAAATTTACGCCCCTATTCGTCATTTTGTCATTTTTTGTTTAAAAACAAACACTTGATAATAAGATGTTTAAATGTTAAAAAGTGTTAAATCATTACTTTGTATTACATAGTACTGTAACAAATCTATTTTTTGGTCGTCTATATAGTACATCAATCAATTAAAAGAATTAAAATTATGAGAACTTTAGACAACAATCAATTAACAGGAACATTCAGTACTACAAGAAGTAATACTTGGAACAGTAAAAGACGTTACAGATCGTAAAATCTGAAAAAATCAATTAATCAATCAAAAAAACGAATTATGGAGGCAGTGCATAAAATATCGAGAGACCATAGCGAATTCCTAAAGAAACCTTTTAAAAGAAGTTGTGAATCCGTATCATTCTCTAACTGCCACAATACACTTTGGAAAGGTATTAAGCGATATTTACATTAGTTTGAATTAGTTAAAGAATTAAGGCCAGCGTGTTTCCGTTGGCCTTTTTTTATGCTGAATTTTTATTGGTATTGTTTTTGTGTTCTAGCTAATATGCTCAATGTCAATTTAATTCTATACTCATGAAAAACTATCGCAATTCCGAAACAGTGAATGCTGGCTCCATGGCCGACATTGCATTCTTATTACTCATTTTCTTTTTGGTCACCACTACCATAGCCACCGATAAAGGCATTAACAGGCAGCTTCCAGATAACTGTCCTGATCAAATAGATTGTACCAAAACCATTGCTGAACAAAATATCTTAAGAATTGTATTGAACAGCAATCAGGATATTTTATTGAACGATGAATTAACCGCTCTTAATCAATTGAAAGAAACTGTCATAAAACATATTGATAATAATGGTGATAAAACCTGCACCTATTGTCAGGGAGCATCTGTCGATAACCACTCTGACAACCCTAGAGAAGGCCTTTGTTAATATTCAACATAGTCGCGATACCTCCTACGAATTGTTTGTTTCCGTTCAAGATGCGATATCTAAAGCATATAATGATTTAAGAACTCAATATGCTCAAAGCCTATTTCAAAAGCAGCTATCCGAACTTTCATTCAGTGAATTGAAACAGGTGCAAGATGCCTATCCGATTCAGATGGGAGAACAAGTAAGCAACTAGTCCTCTATACCCTCCAAATGAAATAGAAAAGCATAATAGAGAGCCGTACGCTTATATCGCTCGAAACGTCCAGATGCACCTCCATGACCTGTTTCCATGTTGCAGTCCATGATCAGGAGATTATCATCTGTTTTTAAATCTCGTAGTTTGGCAACCCATTTAGCTGGTTCCCAATATTGTACCTGACTATCCCAATAGCCCGTTGTAACAAGCATATTTGGATAATCTTGGGCTGTAACGTTGTCATAAGGTGAATAGGATTTTATGTAATCATAATAGACTTTATCATTCGGGTTACCCCATTCATCATATTCAAAAGTTGTTAAAGGGATACTTTCGTCCAGCATGGTAGTTACCACATCAACAAAAGGCACAGCAGCTATGACACCATTCCACAAATTTGGTTCCATATTTACAACGGCTCCCATGAGTAAACCACCAGCACTACCACCTAACGCATACAAATGTTCAGGACTTGAATAACCTTTATCAACCAAATACTTTCCAGCATCAATAAAGTCGGTAAATGTATTTTTCTTATTCAATAATTTACCATTTTCATACCATTGGCGTCCCATTTCCTGACCACCGCGAACATGAGCAATGGCATAAATGAATCCACGATCTAGCAAGCTTAACCGATCTGATCTAAAATTCGGGTCTGAACTATTTCCATAAGAACCATATCCGTAGAGTAATAAAGGTGTATCGGAACCAATAGCAATCCCTTTTTTGTAAACCATGGAAATAGGGATTTTTGTTCCATCGGTAGCCGTAGCTTCCAACCGCTCTGATGTATAATCATTGGCATTGAATCCACCAAGTACAGCTTCTTGTTTTAACAACACCTGCTCTTTAGTATCCATATTATACTCATAAGTACTAAATGGTGTTGTTAAAGACGAATAGCCATATCGTAATATGTTGGTGTTAAAATCCATATTGGATGTTGGAAAGGCTGTGTATGCAGGGTCTTTAAATTCCATATAATAGTCCTCACCCTCCCAAGGCATAATGCGAATAGTTCGTAATCCATTAAGGCGTTCATTTATAACCAAATGATCTTTAAACAAATCAAAATTTTCCAATAAAACGGTTTCCCGATGCGGAATGACATCTTCCCAATTGTCTTTAGTGGGTGCTTTGATGGGCGTTTTTACCAATTTGAAATTTGTAGCGTTGTCGTTTGTTCGTATGTAAAAATCATCACCAAAATGATCGGCATAGTACAATAAATCAGATTCTCGATGTTGTAAAACTTGCCAATCACCATCAGGTTTGTTAGCATCTAAAAAACGATATTCCGATGACAGCGTTTGAAAGCTACCAATAAAAATATACGCTTTTGAATTTGTTTTAAATACACCAGTGCGGTAGGTATCGTCTTTTTCTTCATATACCATAACATCATCAGTTTGATTTGTACCCAAAACATGTTTGTAAACCTTATTTTGACGCAGTGTTTGCGGATCTTTAGTCGTGTAAAACACGGTTTTGTTATCATTTGCCCAAATAGCACTGCCACCTGTATTACTTAATTTATCAGATAACAACTCCCCTGTTTCCAAATTCTTAAAGTAAATAGTATACTGACGCCTGGAAATGGTATCTATTCCAAAAGCCATTAATTTATTATCCGGACTGACATCCCTGCTACCAATTCCATAATAAGAGAACCCTTTCGCCATCTCTGGGCCATTCAAAATAATTTCCTCACTGGCATTATCTTCCAGCTTTTTTCGGCAATACAAGGCATATTCACCACCTTCTTCAAAACGGGTGTAATATGAATAGCCATTATCATTTACCGGAACCGATTGATCGTCTTTTTTTATCCTACCAACTATTTCATTAAATAACCTATCTTGAAAAGCATTGGTATGTTGCATGACTTCACTTAAATAGCTGTTTTCCTCATTGAGATAATTTAAAACGTCCTGTGTCTGTTCATCTGGACTTTCAGCATTCTTTTGTTCATCGGTCAAACGCATCCAAAAATAGTTATCCAATCGCGTATCATCATGAATAACATGATTCACAGGAAATTTTTTGGCTACTGGAGCCTTAATAGTTTCTGTTGATTCTTTCTTAGGATTGGATTGACAGCCAACAACAAGAAGTAATAGGATTGATAAACGATGTAATTTCATGGTTTGGTTTGTTATGATTAAACAATAAAGTAACGAAAAAAAACTTTTCTTATTCTGTGGATTCTTGCGATTCTAAAACGCCATAGGCTATCTCAACTTTTTTTCTTCCCCAATTTCTGGCAGCTTTAACATCTGTACCCATATAAATATCAATACGTTTTTTCCAACGATAATGCATTTTATCTTTCACATAATACAGCCCTTCCATACCCTCGATAGCCACTGGTGTGTTATGCTTTAATCCTAAAGACAACAAATCGCGAGAAACAGCTATGTATTTCATCCCAGGCTTGAGACTATCTCCAAAAGCCGTAATGTGTGGATTACTATTGGTTTGATATGCTAATGAATTATAGGCAGTGGCCGTAACCTGAAGGGTTTTCCAAGTGTAACTATCTTCAGGATTGTCTTTACAAGCTAGAAATAGTATTAAGAACGGGATAATAAAACGATACATGTCAAAAGCCTAATTGACCTAAATATACGTTTCTTTTTAATGCCATGAAAGATTTTAACTAAAGCCCGAAACAAACTAATAGGCCAGTAAATCCTTCAGTGCTGCTTCAAACTGTCCTTTTGCTAAATATTGTTGTTCAAGCTGACCAATAAATGGAATGGGTGTCTCCATACTGGCAACCCGTTTTACGGGAGCATCCAAGTGTTCAAAGCAGTTTTCCATAATTAGTGCTGCAATGTCGGATGCTATACCACCAAATAATGAGTCTTCCTGTAATATAATTGCACGACCAGTCTTTCTAACAGATTCAAAAATAGCATCAATATCCAAAGGTTGTAATGTTCGCAAATCAATTAAATCGGCCTTAATGTCGGTATTGTTATCCAATGTTTCTATGGCCCAGTGCACAGCTGCACCATAGGAGATGATGGTTACCTTGTCACCTTCGCGCAACAGGGAAGCTTTCCCAAAAGGCAAGGTATAGTAGTCTTTAGGTACTTCTTGGCGAACGCTTCGATATAAGGCTTTATGCTCAAAAAACAATACGGGATTTGGGTCATTAATGGCTGTAGCCAATAAACCTTTGGCATCATAAGGAAAAGTTGGGTATACTACCTTTAAACCAGGGGTTTTAGTAAACCAGGCTTCATTGGTTTGCGAATGGAATGGACCGGCTGCTACACCAGCACCACAAGGCATCCGCACTACAACATCAGCTTCTTGGGACCAGCGATAATGCGATTTAGCTAAATAATTGACAATGGGATTAAAACCAGAAGATACGAAATCAGCAAACTGCATTTCAACAACTGCTTTCATACCAGCAATTGATAGTCCCATACCAGCTTCAACAATGGCCGATTCACAAATAGGTGTATTTCGAACCCGATCACGACCAAATTGCTCAACAAAGCCTTCGGTTATTTTGAAAACACCACCATATTCGGCTATATCCTGTCCCATAATAACCAAATCAGGATGTTGCTCCATGGATTGTTTTAAACCTTCCGAAATAGCATCAATCAGACGAAGCTCAACTGTTTCTGAATTCGTCTTAACGTCTTGATATTGATATGGTTTATAGACATCATGTAATTCATTGCTTTCACTTGGAACAATAGGTTCTTCATCAAAAGCCATTTGAAGATGCTCATTAATTTCATGAACAATATCCTCTTTTAAAGCGACTTCAACCGCTTCGGTCAATATCCCTGAATCTCTTAAAAATGCTTGATAATTTTCAACAGGGTCTTTTTTTGCCCAAGTATCCATGAGTTCTTGAGGTACATATTTTGTACCACTAGCCTCTTCGTGACCTCGCATTCTAAATGTTTTGAATTCCAATAAAACAGGTCTCGGATTATTTCGGATACTCTCAGCAATTTCGTTTACTTTAGTATATACTTCAACAATATTGTTACCATCAATTATATGGGATTCCATACCATAGCCCAGTCCTCTATCAGCTATATTTTCACAGCGATACTGCTCGGAAGTTGGTGTTGAAAGTCCATAGCCATTGTTTTCAACACAAAACATAACAGGTAGCTCCCAAACGGATGCCACATTCAATGCCTCATGGAAATCCCCTTCGCTAGTACCTCCTTCACCCGTAAAAACGGCAGTTACTTGATTTTTGTTCTTTAGCTTGCTAGCCAAAGCTATACCATCTGCAACGCCTAATTGAGGGCCTAAATGGGAAATCATCCCAACGATTTTAAACTCTTGGGTACCAAAATGAAATGATCTATCACGCCCTTTTGTAAACCCATTGGCCTTACCTTGCCATTGACTAAACAAGCGATGTAAAGGTATTTCACGTGTTGTAAATACACCTAAATTTCTATGCATCGGTAAAATATACTCATCTTGATGCATGGCCATGGTGACGCCTACCGCAATGGCTTCCTGACCAATTCCAGAAAACCATTTCGATATTTTACCTTGTCTCAGAAGAATCAGCATCTTTTCTTCAATCAACCTAGGCTTCAACATATTCTTGTATAATTCCAGCAGTTTAGTATTGTTCAGGTCCGAAATTTGGTAATCTATATTGTTTAGTGCAGACACGTTTGAGCTCATAAAATTTGTTTGTCAAATATAGTATAATTTGATATTTGGTATTAAAAATGAATGAATAATTAAGTGTTCTAAACTTTGTAATGTTTTCGTACATTTGTAATACATTCCTTTAAAAATTTATATAATGAATAGTATACCCAGTGTAAATTTGAACGATTTCATATCAGGTGATCCTGTTAGAAAACAAAAGTTTGTTGACGAAATTGGCAAGGCCTACGAAGAAATTGGTTTTGTTGCTCTCAAAGGGCATTTTTTAGACGATGCATTAGTGGACAAATTATATGATGAGGTCAAAAATTTCTTTGCCTTACCGCTGGAAACAAAACAAAAATATGAGATTCCAGGTATCGGTGGTCAACGTGGTTATATTTCATTTGGAAAAGAAAGTGCCAAAGGTAAAAAGGAAGGCGATTTAAAAGAATTTTGGCATTTTGGACAATATGTTGAGGATAATCCCACATTAGAAAAAGAATACCCGAAAAATGTAGAGGTTGCAGAGCTACCTGAATTCAATAGAATTGGTAAAGAAACCTACAGAATGTTAGAAAAAACAGCAAAATATGTTTTAAGAGCATTGGCATTACACTTAGGACTGGAAGAAACTTATTTTGACAACTACATTCACAACGGCAATAGTATTTTAAGACCTATACACTATCCTCCTATTTTGGAAGAGCCTAAAAATGCGGTTCGTGCAGCTGCCCATGGTGATATAAATCTAATCACATTATTGATGGGAGCACAAGGTCGCGGACTTCAAGTACAAAACCATAAGGGAGAATGGTTAGACGCCATTGCAGAACCCGATGAATTAATGATAAATGTTGGTGATATGTTATCACGCCACACTAATAATAAATTAAAATCCACCATTCACAGGGTTATAAATCCGCCGAGGGAACTTTGGGGAACATCGCGATATTCCATTCCATTTTTTATGCACCCAATTAGTGACATGAAATTAGATGTACTGGAAAGTTGTGTTAATGCGGATAATCCAAAACAATTTGAGGATATAACCGCAGGTGAATTCCTTAATGAGCGTCTGATTGAATTAGGCCTTATCAAAAAGTAAATTGATGGATTTAAAAGATCAATTAAAAAATCTGTTTCCCGATCATGTATCAGAAAATGATGATTCCAATGATATGGACTCATCTGATATTTGGCTACAGGACGATCCCATCATCTGTAAGTATGAAAAACGTAAGGGTAAACCCATAACCATATTAGAAGGTTATACAGGCGCTACTGAAGATTTTAAGCAATTGGCAAAAGAATTAAAAACAACCTTAAGTGTTGGTGGTAGTTTCAAGGACGATAAGATTATTATTCAAGGTGATTATCGGGATAAAATTATGGAAATCTTAAAAGATAAAGGCTTTGCGGTCAAACGTGTAGGCGGCTAAATGGAAAATACCATACTCCATATTACCAATGGTGGAAGCCTGACGGACTATCTAAAAGAATTGGATTTTAAAGGTCATATACTAACTTGGCATGAAATGCTATGTGAAGGAAGTACTACATCACAAATTGACACAACAGCTTTTCTAAACTTAAGAAAGGCTTTTTTAAGCACGTATTATGATATTGAAATTGATGAGTATCAATTTCACAATGAATTATCAGTTTTAGATGATGTATCTTCTTTTTCCAAAATTGTGCTCTGGTTTGAGTACGATTTATTCTGTCACATCAATCTTTTGGCCGTTATTAGTTTACTCAAAGAAAAAGCCATTTCATTACCAATATATTTAGTGTGCAGTGGTCATATTGAAGGTGAACGCAACTTAAAAGGATTAAGTGAATTGAACCAAAAGCAACTTTTTGACCACTTTGACTCCAAAATTCTTTTGACTGAAGAAGATATTGATTTAGCCATAACTATTTGGCGAATCTACTGTGGGAAAGACCATAATTTATTGAAACCTTATGTCACAAAAAAATCATCTTTCAAATACTTAAACAATTGTATTAAAGCTCATTTTGGAAGATTTCCAGATATTAAAAGTGGCTTATCAATTTTAGAAAAAAACATCCTAACCATAATCAAGGATAACGACATTCATTCCAGACATCATTTATTGGGATATATTCTAAATTACCAAGGTTATTACGGATATGGTGATACTCAAATTAATAGATTAATAGATAATTTGGTCATTTTCTTTAATGAAACTGAAAACGGTATTGCATTAAATAGAAAGGGGCATGAAGCTCTTTTAAGTTCCCATAATTTTGCTCTGGAAATCAATAACAATATATCCTATGGTGGAATAAACCGATTGGATTACTATTATAGTGAAGAAAGAAAAATACTCGTAAAAAACCCAGTACCATGCCCATTAAAGAATCTGAACTTATACTAAATCCAGACGGTAGTGTTTATCATTTAAATTTAAAGCCTGAACACCTAGCGGATCAAGTCATATTTGTTGGCGATCAGGATCGGGTTGAACGTATTACAAAACACTTTGATTCCATAGAATTCTCCATTCAAAAACGGGAATTTAAAACCCAAACGGGAATTTATAAAGGTAAACGAATTACAGTTTTATCAACTGGTATCGGCCCAGACAATATCGATATTGTCATGAATGAGTTGGACGCTTTAGCCAACATTGATTTAAAAACACGCTTACCAAAAGCTGAACATAAATCCCTTCAGATAGTGAGAGTTGGAACTTCAGGTTCCTTACAGAAAGATATTCCTATTGATTCATTTCTTTGTAGCTCACATGGCTTAGATTTAAATGGCATGCTTTATGCCTATAAACTAGATGGTATTGGAAATTCAAAATTGGAGGATGCTTTTATTGCACATACCAATTGGCACAGTCATAAATCCAGACCGCTTGTTATTGAAAACAGTAACCGATTGGAAGGGCAATTCAAAGGACCTGACATGTATTTAGGTATGACTGCAACCGCTGGTGGGTTTTACGGACCTCAAGGACGTGTTTTAAGACTTCAACTCCAAGATGACCAATTGAATTCAAAAATAGATTCTTTTGAATTTGAAGGAATTCGAGTTACCAATCTTGAAATGGAAACTTCGGCTATTTATGGTCTATCCAAGCTATTGGGGCACGAAGCATTATCGTTAAATGCCATAATTGCCAATAGAGCCACTGGGGAGTTTAGTGCCAACCCAAAACAAATAGTTAATGATTTAATAACTTATGCTCTAGATAAAATTGCAGACCGATGAAGACAGTTAAAATTGGTGGTGTTCCTGAACATTTTAATTTACCCTGGTATTTAACTTTAAAAAATGGCGAATATAAAGCCGAAGATATTAATCTGCGTTGGCATGACTATTATGGTGGTACTGGTGCGATGTGTAAAGGTTTACGTAATGGAGATATTGATATAGCTGTCATTCTTACAGAAGGCATTATAAAAGATATCATTGAGGGGAATCCCTCAAAAATTGTTCAAACTTTTGTACAATCACCTTTAATATGGGGGATTCATGTGGGACATGAATCAAAATACAACATGGTGGATGACTTAAAAGGCACTAAAGCAGCCATTAGTCGCTATGGTTCTGGCTCTCATTTAATGGCATATATTAATGCTGAAAACAATCAATGGGATTTAGAAAAAGATTTGCGATTTGAGGTCATTAAAAATTTGAATGGTGCTATTGAAGGTTTGACCAATGGTATTGCCGATTACTTTATGTGGGAAAAATTTACGACCAAGCCTATAGTCGATGATGGCGTTTTTAGGCGTGTTGGCGAATGTCCTTCACCATGGCCCTGCTTTGTTATTGCGGTAAGTGATCAGTTTATTGAAAATAGTGAATCAGATTTGAAAACTATTTTGGATATCATCAATAATACCACCAAAGATTTTAAAGCGATTCCGAGTATTGATAAAACCATTGCCAACAGGTATGAACAACAATTAAAGGATGTCCAAGAATGGTTGTCTATAACAGAATGGTCACAAGATGTACTAGCCGAATCTATTGTCAGCAAGATCCAAAAAGAGTTGTTGGCCTTGCAGATTATTCCTAATACGGTAAATTACAAAGCGTTAGTACACAAAGTAATTTGAGCCATCTTGGATACATGTATTTTCAGAATAAATTATAAAAACGCTAGCAATCATTATGTTAAAATTGGCATATTGCATTAGAAATGTTAAAAATTATTTAATTTTTAACTCAAAAAGTTTATATTTGTTTAGATAGAGCGTTTAAAAAACCCAAATTGCTTATGCTATTAACAATATCTCTAGTACTTTCTGTTTTAATTGCCATCAACTTCCTATTACTTATATTTAGTTGTAATAAAACAACAAAACGTACTAAAGCTATTGACAAAGCGCCTACCTTCATAGTTACTAAAAACACTACCAAGCCACAGACTTCAACCCAGCTTGCTCCAACAGGAAGTTAGTTTTACTAAAGTGTTTATTTCCAAACCAATATCCTCTATTCGCACTTAAAGGTGATGGATGACCTGATTGTAAAATGTGATGCTTACTGGTATCAATTAATTTGGATTTTCTTTTGGCATAACCTCCCCATAGTAAAAAAACGACATCTTTTTTATGATCACTGATAGTTTTAATTACAGAATCGGTGAATGTTTCCCAACCTTTGTTTTGATGGCTACCCGCTTGATGGGCTCTGACTGTCAAGGTTGCATTTAACAATAGAACACCTTGATCGGCCCAACGCTCCAAATTCCCACTTTTGGGATAATTGATATGTAGGTCCTGTTCAATTTCTTTAAATATATTGATCAATGATGGTGGATGCGCTATGCCATCGACCACACTAAAACATAAGCCATTGGCCTGGTTTGGACCGTGATAAGGGTCTTGACCAATAATGACAACTTTTAAATCATTAAAATGGCAATGGTTGAAAGCATTGAATATTTGTTTGCCAGGAGGATAACAAGTATGCTTGTGATATTCCTGTTTAACAAAATTTACCAAATCAAAAAAATAAGGTTTATCAAATTCTTTATCCAGATAAGGCTTCCAGCTAGCGTGTATATCGACCTGCATTTTTTTTAGCGAATGTTTAGAGACTTCTAAATTAATACTATCTTTAGTTTTATTAAAACGTAAGTCTTTGAAAAATTTGAAATTCCCTTCAGCCCAAACTATCTTATTAATTATCGCTGGACTTGTTGCCATTTTAACTTTTTTTGTTCCTGCAGGAAAATATGATACGCTTCTTTACGATAGTGCCTCCAATACTTTTGTCAGAACTGGTGAAGGTTCCACAGAAACTTTACCCGCAACCCAGGCAACATTGGAGACTTTGAATGTCATTATCCCATTGGAAAAATTTACTAATGGTGACATTTACAAAGCCATTAACATACCAAATACCTACAAAACATTAGAGGCACAACCACAAGGTTTGGTCGCCTTCTTAAAATCACCCATCAAAGGTATTATTGATGCGGCTGATATTATATTTTTGGTTTTGATTATTGGAGGACTCATTGGCATCATGAATCATTCAGGGGCCTTCGATGCTGGCATCGCCTGGTTGGCCAAAACCCTTCATGGACGGGAGTTTATTCTGATTATATTAGTGACCGTTTTGGTTGCTGCCGGTGGGACCACATTTGGTTTTGCTGAAGAAACCATAGCCTTCTTCCCTATTTTAATTCCGGTGTTTTTAGCAGCTAAATATGATGCTTTGGTAGCCATTGCCTGTATCTTTATAGGGTCATCCATTGGTACTATGTGCTCAACCATTAATCCGTTCAGTACTATTATTGCCTCTAATGCAGCCGGAATTAACTGGACAACTGGTTTAATTGGACGCGCTATTATGTTAGGCATAACATTACTGATCAGCATTATTTACTTATTGCGTTATGCTAATCGGGTTAAAAAAGACCCTTCAAGATCCATTGTTTATAGTCAAAAATCAGAAATTGAAAGTTTGTTCCACCAGAAATCGGTTAAGATTACGGCATTTAATTGGCGATTGAGATTAGCTTTATTATTGTTTT
Source organism: Hanstruepera sp. CR43 (assembly GCF_055227665.1). Taxonomy (NCBI): domain Bacteria; kingdom Pseudomonadati; phylum Bacteroidota; class Flavobacteriia; order Flavobacteriales; family Flavobacteriaceae; genus Hanstruepera; species Hanstruepera sp. CR43. The sequence continues at coordinate 261,615 of NZ_CP200078.1, forward strand.
CTGCCTGTTTTATTGTCATGATTATAGGTGTATCAATGCTAGATTGGATGTTTTTAGAAATGACGACTACGTTTTTAGTGGGAGCCATTATTATTGGATTCATAATTAAAATCCATGAAGGCAAATTTATTGAGGTTTTTGTTAAAGGTGCTGGAGACTTATTGGGAGTCGCCTTAATTATTGGTATTGCGCGAGGTGTAACCATCATCATGTCCGATGGACTCATTAGTGATACCATGTTATATTATGCGAGTGATGTGACGTCAGGAATGAACAAAGGTTTATTTGCCAGTGTCATGACTGCCACCTATGCTGGTCTTTCTTTCTTTATACCGAGTTCATCAGGGATGGCAGTATTAACCATGCCTATTATGGCACCATTAGCCGATACCGTTGGTGTGGGTCGAGAAATTGTTGTTAATGCCTATCAATACGGTATGGGTCTTTTATATTTTATCAGTCCAACAGGATTAATATTACCATCTTTGGCTATCGCTAAAATTGGTTATGACAAATGGTTGAAGTTCATCATGCCGCTGTTTATCATTTTGGTTATTTTCACCCTTGCGGTTATGACCCTATCTGTTTATCTGTAAGCTATATTAAAATAAGGTTATCTGTCCTTTGTCATCCAATCCAGCAGGTGGCTCTTCGTTTTCGTCTGATTCAGATTTTGTAGCCTTTTTTGGTTTGGATTCCTCTGTGGTTTCATCTGAAACATCCGTTTCATCAACCACTTCAATCTCTTCCGCTGGGACTTCTTCTGGAGCCTCGTAAGGTAATGGATCCAATAAACTTACTTGATTGATTTTATCTTTTGTCAATTGATTACCTAGTGCTCCTATACCTTTTATAGCAATAAACTCTTCTAAATTCACCTCCATATTGTCTTTACGGTCCTTGCCACGCTCTTTAGTAAACTCAACGTCCGCCATAGGTCGCCAATCGGTTGAAACAATCTCGAGTTGCGAATTAGGATGATCTGAAATAAAACTTTCTTCCTTACTTTCATTTTCTATTAGGAAGCGTTTGACGAAATAACGTTCCTTTTCGCCATCATAATAAATGGCAGAAATCGGTTTTTTAGGAATCCATTTTTCCATGACAATCATATCTTCATCGAAATGCGTTGTCACTTCTGGAATAATGGTTTTAACTAAACCGGACTGCCTGATGATCAAAATACGATCTTCGCCTCTAAATTCACCTACAAGCTCTCCTCTACCGTCCACATTCAAGCGTTGAACCGTATCATCAAACCATATCTTTCTAGGTTTTAAGGTAGAGACACCTTTTTCCTTTAGTTCAATTTTCTTAACGGCATATTTAGTGACCAAATTACCTTTGGATGCACGACCTTTTATTAAGATTTCAGCAAAGTCAATATCCCATTTCAATTTTTTGATACTACCTACCTGTCTTAAGAAAATAGTAACCACTTCGGCTTCTCCATTAGGATTGGCAGAAAAATACCATACTACTGAATTCTTATTACCGTTAGTCAAGTCGTACTCTCGGTCTCTAGTAATAGAAGTCACAGCAAAACGCTTTACATAAGTTGGGCCACCTTTTCCATCACGATACATCATATTGTAAATGGTCCGTTTGTCTTTTTTCTTGAAAACGGCTACATGAATGATATCCTTACCAATAAAGGTTTTACTATCTACTTTGGTCACCATCATGATACCTTCTCTCGTAAATACAATGATATCATCAATATCACTACAATCACAGACGTATTCATCCTTACGAAGCGAAGTACCCACAAAGCCCTCTTCCCTATTGACATAGAGCTTGGTGTTTCTAATCACAACTTTGGTAGCATCTACATCATCAAATGTGCGGATTTCGGTTTTACGCTCTTTACCTTCGCCATACTCTTTCTTAAGACGCTCAAAATAGGCAATAGCATAATCAATCAAATTAGCCAGATGATGTTTCACTTCCGCTATTTGATCTTCCAAAGCTTCAATCTTTTGTTGGGCTTTATCAATATCAAACTTTGAAATACGCTTGATACGAATTTCTGTTAGGCGAACAATATCTTCTTCGGTTATGGCACGCTTTAAATGCTTGATGTGTGGCTGCAATCCTTTGTCGATAGCCTGGATAACACCTTCCCAGGTTTCTTCCTCTTCTATATCTCGGTAAATTCTATTTTCAATGAAAATACGCTCCAAAGACGCAAAATGCCATTGTTCTTCAAACTCACCCAATTTAATCTCCAACTCACTCTTTAGAAGCTGAACGGTATTATCGGTAGAGCGACGCAACATTTCAGAAACACCAATAAATAATGGTTTGTTGTCTTCAATCACACAGCCCAATGGTGAAATGGATGTTTCACAATTGGTAAATGCATACAAAGCATCAATAGTCTTATCAGGAGAAATACCAGACGGTAAATGCACCAAAATCTCTACATCGGCAGCCGTGTTGTCTTCAATTTTCTTGATTTTTATTTTGCCCTTATCATTTGCTTTTAGAATCGAATCAATTAAAGACGACGTATTGGTAGCAAACGGAATTTCGGTAATGACTAATGTATTCTTATCGAGCTGTGAAATCTTGGCGCGAATGCGAACACGACCACCACGCATACCATCTTTATAATCTGTAAAATCAGCAATACCCGCAGTTGGGAAATCGGGAACCAGTTTAAATCGCTTGCCTTGTAAATGTTTAACAGAAGCATCAATCAGCTCTATGAAGTTGTGTGGTAAGATTTTAGTTGATAAACCAACCGCAATACCTTCACCTCCTTGTGCAAGGAGCAATGGAAACATGACAGGTAAATTTACGGGTTCTTTGCGTCTGCCGTCATAAGATGCTTGCCATTCGGTTATTTTCGGATTGTAAACAACATCTAACGCAAACTTGGATAGTCTAGCTTCAATGTAACGTGATGCAGCAGCACTATCGCCAGTCAATATATTTCCCCAGTTACCTTGGGTATCAATTAATAAATCTTTTTGGCCAATCTGAACCATAGCATCGGCAATACTGGCATCACCGTGTGGATGGTATTGCATGGTATGACCCACAATGTTCGCTACTTTGTTATAACGACCATCATCGAGGTCTTTCATAGAATGCATAATCCGGCGTTGGACGGGTTTGAATCCGTCTTCAATCGCTGGAACGGCACGTTCTAAAATTACATATGATGCATAATCCAGAAACCAATCTTTGTACATACCAGTAACCCTGGTAATGGTTTCGTTATTCTCTTCCTGTTCATTTAACAAATCGTCGTTCTCTTCGCTCATTAACTAGTTGCTCTTTTATTTAGTTTAACCGTTTTACTCAATGATTGTTTCATGTATTTGCGCTTTTTTCTCGCGACCAAGGTAATATTGAATCGGTAGCGTTTTATGGTTTCATGTCCTGACCATTTAATGAGTAATACCAATTCTCTGTAGATAAAAAAATCGTACATTTTAAAACCGACCAATTCTGATTTATCACATTCCAACTTATGCTCACGATAGTTGAATCGTTCAGATAACAATAAGCCTTTGTTGATGACAATCAATTTGGCACCATCACTGTCATATTCAAAGTATTTGGCTACGCGATGTACTATAAAAAATAACACGCCAAAAATACCAACAACTACCAAAAATAGAATCAATGGATTAACCTCCATTCCCGTCACAGCATTAAATACAAAGATGGATGTGATAGCCAAGACTATCATGATGAAATACACGCCAATAATTACACCCTTTACTTTTTCGTTATTGGTTCTCATGAAGCTTCGTCTACTAAATCCAGTTCAACTTTGAGGTTATTGATAATGAACTCTTGTCTGTCGGGCGTGTTTTTACCCATGTAGAATTCCAAAAGTTCTTCAATAGACATATCATCATCCAACATCACAGGGTCCAAGCGAATATCCTCGCCTATAAAATGCTTAAACTCATCGGGTGATATTTCACCCAATCCCTTAAATCGGGTGATTTCTGGTTTTGGTTTTAACTCTTCAATAGCATTGATACGCTCTTCATCAGAATAGCAGTAAATGGTTTTCTTTTTTATTCCGAACCCTGAATAAAGGCGTTTGCAATATATAGAGATGGCCTTCTTTTATAAGTTCTGGGAAGAATTGCAAGAAGAAGGTAATTAATAGCAAACGAATGTGCATACCGTCTACATCGGCATCTGTGGCGATTACCACGTTGTTATAACGCAAGTCCTCCAAGGATTCTTCAATATTTAATGCGGCCTGCAATAAATTGAACTCTTCGTTTTCATAGACAATTTTCTTGCTCAAGCCATAGCAGTTTAATGGCTTTCCTTTTAAGCTGAATACCGCTTGCGTGTTCACATCACGGGATTTGGTGATACTACCAGAAGCCGAATCACCCTCGGTGATGAACAACGTCGTTTCCAGATTGCGTTCATTTTTGGTATCACCAAAATGCACGCGGCAATCCCGTAATTTTTTATTATGAAGACTGGCCTTCTTGGCTCTGTCTTTTGCTAACTTTCTAATGCCTGATAATTCCTTACGCTCCCGTTCAGCTTGTAAAATTTTACGCTGAATCTTTTCAGCAGCTTCTGGGTTTTTGTGCAGATAGTTATCGAGGTGTGTTTTTAAAAAATCATTCACATAAGTTCGTACCGTTGGCAAATCGCCACCCATGTCTGTTGAACCTAACTTGGTTTTAGTCTGACTTTCAAAAACGGGTTCCATCACTTTAATGGAAACCGCAGCAACTACTGATTTACGCACATCAGATGCATCGTAATTCTTTCCGTAGAATTCACGGAGTGTTTTTACCAAGGCTTCACGAAAGGCTGCTAAATGCGTTCCGCCTTGTGTGGTATTCTGACCGTTTACAAAGGAATGGTACTCTTCAGAATACTGGGTTTTACTATGTGTAATGGCGACTTCAATATCATCACCTTTTAAATGGATGATTGGATACAGCAAATCAGAATCCTTGATGTTTTCACTCAATAAATCCTTTAGGCCATTTTCACTATAATACTTTTCACCATTGAACACGATGGTTAAACCGGGATTCAAATACACATAATTCTTGAGCATTTTTACCACATACTCATTACGGTATTTGTAGTTCTTAAAGATGGTATCGTCTGGTACGAAAGACACCTTGGTTCCTTTTCTACGTGAGGTATCATCCAACAACTCTTCGTTGGTCAGGTTTCCTTGTTCAAATTCGGCTGAAGCTGATTTGTTGTCTCTTGTTGATTCCACACGGAAATAACTGGACAAGGCATTCACCGCTTTGGTACCAACACCGTTAAGCCCAACCGACTTTTTAAAAGCCTTACTGTCGTACTTTCCACCCGTGTTCATTTTAGACACCACATCTACCACTTTTCCCAGAGGAATACCACGACCATAATCGCGAACGGTGACTTTGTTGCCATGCACCGAAATCTCAATGGTCTTCCCTGCTCCCATCACGTATTCGTCAATGGAGTTGTCCAGAACCTCTTTTAGAAGAATGTAAATACCATCATCGGCCGAAGAACCATCACCCAGTTTCCCGATATACATTCCGGGACGCATGCGGATGTGTTCCTTCCAGTCGAGTGAGCGTATATTTTCTTCAGTATATTTGGTTTCTTGGGCCATTATGATGCGGATTTTTTTGAGACGTTGCTAATATACATTTTCACATTAAAAAATGAAACCGCAAAACCGTAAAGTAATTAACAAAAAAAAGCCAATATTGTTGAGAACATTGGCTTTTTGAGTCGTATTTTTTTGATTGCTACACGTTAAACAGGAAATGCATGACATCGCCATCTTTTACGATGTAATTTTTTCCTTCTACACGCATTTTACCAGCTTCTTTTACTTTGCTTTCGCTTCCGTATTGCACGTAATCATTATAGGCAATTACTTCGGCACGGATAAAACCCTTTTCAAAATCGGTGTGGATAACGCCTGCTGCTTGTGGTGCTGTGGCTCCCACATCAACCGTCCAAGCGCGGACTTCCTTCACACCTGCCGTGAAATAGGTTTGCTGATTCAATAGTTTATAGGCACCACGAATCAGTTTGGCTGATCCAGGTTCATCTAAACCAATATCCGCTAAAAACATCTGGCGCTCTTCGTAGTCGTCCAATTCATTAATATCGGCTTCGGTACCAACGGCCAACACCAATACTTCGGCTTGCTCGTCCTTAACGGCTTCGCGAACGGTTTCTACATAGCTGTTGCCTGACACTGCCGAACCTTCATCTACATTACACACGTACATAACGGGCTTATCGGTAATGAACTGTGCTGGTTTTACAAAATCTCTATCATCATCTTCTGAAAACTCCAACGAACGAACCGATTTCCCGGCTTCTAAACCAGCTTTTATTTGTAACAAAACCGCTTCTTCCTTTTGGGCATCTTTATTACCTGTTTTGGCAGCACGTTTTACTTTATCGAGTTTTCTTGTCTACGGTTTCCAAGTCTTTTAACTGCAATTCCATATCAATGGTTTCCTTGTCGCGTATAGGGTTTACGCTACCATCTACATGCACAATATTGTCGTTATCAAAGCAACGCAACACGTGTAGAATGGCATCGGTCTCGCGGATGTTTGCCAAGAACTGGTTGCCCAGCCCCTCGCCTTTACTGGCACCCTTTACCAAGCCGGCAATATCAACAATCTCTACGGTTGCAGGGATTACACGCTCTGGTTTTACCAGTTCTTCCAGTTTTTGAAGTCTGGGGTCTGGTACGTTTACCACACCAATATTGGGCTCGATGGTACAAAACGGAAAGTTGGCACTTTGCGCTTTGGCATTGCTTAAACAATTGAACAATGTGGACTTTCCCACGTTTGGTAACCCGACAATACCTGCTTTCATATCTATTTCCCGTGAAAACGGGAATCTTTTTTAATTAAACATCATTTCCCGATAAATAACGGGAATTTTTAGAGACCTTTCGACTACCGCTCAAGGTGACAAGTAAACGACTACATCATGCGTTTAACAGGGTGCAAATATAATTATCCTTGGCGTTAGTGGAAACAAAAAGTTTAGTTTTTAAGTGAAGACCGAAGAATGGTGACGGATGACGGGAAACTGTTGATTAGGTTATTTGCTTATTTGGTTTTGTGGTGAATTGTCAAAAAGTCTGGAATGGTCAATCAAAAGTAGAACATGTTCAATCTAAAGTGGAACATACCCAATCAAAGGTGGAACATGGTCAATCAAGGGTAGAACAAGGTCAATCAAAAGTTGAACATGACCAATCAAAGGTGGAACATACTCAATCAAAAGTAGAACATGGTCAATCAAAAGTGGAACATGACCAATCAAAAGTGGAACATGGTCAATCAAAAGTGGAACATGGTCAATCAAGAGTGGAACATGGTCAATCAAAAGTGGAACATAGCCAATCAAAGGTGGAACATGACCAATCAAAAGTGGAACATGACCAATCAAAAGTAGAACATGGTCAATCAAAAGTGGAACATGGCCAATCAAAAGTGGAACATAGCCAATCTAAATTAGAACATGGTCAATCCTAAAGTTACTACCTTTTTTATTATGCAAGTCTAAAGGAACTATAGCCGTTGTTACCTGTAGTTTTTATTTCGCTATTTTTTTTAATAATTCCGCTGTTTTTGGTTCAATTTCTCCATTGAATTTCAAGTCAGATGCTTTTTTGTTAGTCAGCATTTGATAGAAGACACAAGCATTTAAAAATGAACCGTTCGCATTCGGATGACTATCATCATCGTAAAGTTCAATTTCTGGATGTTCGGTCAGAATTTTGTAGAATTTCGTTCCATTGTCAGATTTCTTGATTTCATTTTTATCCGCAACCAAAGTATAAGATTCATTAATTAGTTTAATTTCTTGTTCTAAACTCTCAATCATAGGCGAACAACATTTATCCTTTTCAATTGATTTGTCAATCATTCTTGATGGATAGCAATATTGTTTTGGATATTCCTTTTTTGAAGGCCAAGTATTGAACAATATAAATTCGCAATTTGGATTATCTACCAAATCTTTGATATCTGAAACCGCTTTATTTACCTTTATTTCTCTGTTTTCGGGAATTAGTACACTTACAGTTCCAGTTTGTAGTATAATAATGTCCCATTTTTTTTCTTTTAACTTTATTTCCGTTTCCGTGATTTCGCCATCTTCTTTTTTCCGAACACTAATTCCGTTTTCTGTTCTTGAGGTTACGATGTCGGACAAATGTCCAGATAAAGATTGTCCAGGATTGGTCATTTGGTCAATTTTGATATTCGGATTGGTTTCGTCCAACATCTTTTGAAGCGTTTGAGGCATATCGTAGAAATAAGTCAAACTGTTTCCAATAAACAATACATTCAGCTGTTCAGATGATTGACTTTGACGTGATTTACAACTGATAATTATAAAGGCTAAAATGATTAGCTGAATGTTTTTCATAAATTATAGGTAACGGTTTTGTGTATGATTAGTGGCGTGTTTTATCACTTAATTTGGCAAATGAAAACCGAATAGAAAATCCGCGAGGATTTTCGTAAGTAGTCGAGAACTAGCCATTAATTATACACGTTGTTGCCACACGTTTTTATTATTTTAATTCAGTCAATTTATAATTGTCATTTGGCTTTTCAAACCTTTTCAATTCAATTCTATTCTCATTTTGTTTTATAATAACAAAAGGTAAAAATTCTTCGATAAAGAGAAATTGAAATCCACTCTGCTCAATCAATTCCCAACGTAAATTTAATTTGTAAGTAGAACTTTCAAATATGGAATCATTCTTAAAATAAATCGTATCAGTTTCTTTTCCATTACCAAATAGAAATCTTTTTCCAATAATATTTATTTTCTGACTGTTTTTAAGTGAGTCACTTATTCTATGAAATGTTCGGAAACCAGGTTCGTACTGTTTTGATTTTACTTTAAGTGAATCATTTTCAATTCCGATTATTTCGTAAGTATTTAATTCCGATTTGATTAGATTTAGAGTCTTTAAGTAAAAACCTTTTCTGTTTTTTGTCAGTTCATATTTTGGGCCTTTTTCTATATAAGAATAATTGCCAAATGTCATTATCCGTTCATTCGCCATATTTAATTCCATTTCTGGATATGTATTATATGCACCGATCCAAGTTCCTTTCAGTTTATTATTCGTAACAAACGCCAACAGAAGTATAACTGCTATAATACTCAATAAAATTACTGATATGTACTTGATTTTTCTCAAATGTGTGGCAACAATTGGATAAACGCAATTGCGTTTATTCCCATTATGTTTATCCCTCTAAAAATAATTAAAATTCTTACAAACCTAGCTTGTATTATGATTATTTATGTGCTGGGTTGGTAAATATCGAATAAGTTATAAAAATTTTTAGATTAGCTTCGCTGAATCTTCGATTTCTGAATCTCCCGACGCTAACGGTCCCGACGATGGCTATCGGGATTGAACGGGACAGGATGACAAGGTGATGGTCATTACGATGGAGACACGACTGAAGTAATCTGTTTGTTGAACTTATCGACAATTAGATAGCTTCACTACGCTTATGGATACCTAACCCTGTTGCTTTATTAATCTGTTACTGTTGAGTCCTGAACTACTGGATTGAATACTGCATATTCGTTTGAGTAAACTGCTTTCCAAACGTTGTCTATTTTTCGAAAGAGTAAGGAAGCCGTAAATGCATCCAGATTCATATTTGGACCTTCAACAAAATCAATTTTTGCAGTTCCTTTGTAAATTAAGAGTGCCATATCGTGATTAAGAATTCGATAATCAAAAGTTCCTTGATTGAATTTTATTGAATTTATTGCTTGAAAAAACTCTTTTTCTCCCTGCATATACTGCTGGTAATTGGTAACGTTTGATTCTCTAACGCTAATAAAATCTTCATTGTTCCAGTAGATATCTCCTAGTGTTTCTACATCTCTATTTTCACTAGCTTCAATTATTTCATGAACGCGTTCTTTGAGTTCTTTTTTGATAGTTTCTTTATCTGTTTCGGTTAATTCTTGCTTTTGATTATTAGTGCAAGCACTTATTCCAATGGCGATAATGCTTAAAATACTGATTACAAATTTTTTCATTTTGGTTGTTTATTTATGGTTTTAATTGGATATCATCATTGATTATATCCAGCTTATAGCACTAATATATTAAATTAATTGCTAACCATGAGATATAAAAAAACCACGAACATAAGTATTCGTGGTTTTTAGTTTTGGTTGGGTTTCCCCTACCCGTTTGTGGTTTGCAGTTAATCGCGAAGGCGCTTAAAACTTAAACCACTTATCTGGCGGTACTGCGGGCTGCTGGCACCAAAGATGGCTTTTACAGCGCGCTTGACGGCCATAAAAGTATCTACATAGCCTGTTACGGGTTCGTTAAAGAACTTGTTGCGCTCTACACGTGCGGTACTCCATACGGCTTGTGTGGTGCTTACGGCATTGTTGGTGGTTTTCATTGCATCGCGCTTGGCTACCAGTGCGGTGAGTTGCAGCTCCGGGATATTGGGCTGATACTGGGTGCAGGGTGTTAGCACATTAATGAGGTCCGTGAGGTGCTGTATCTGCTCGGTAAAGGAGGTCTGGCTGGCACTCACGTGGTTTGCGGTGCTGTCCGGATCTATCTTGATGATACGTTGCCCACGGATTTTTTGTACATAGTGCCTGGCATTGTCTATGGTTGCCTGTGGTGCGCCCGAGGCTTCTAGCTCGTTTAGGATGCGTGTGGCCAGTGTTTTGAGGTCGCCATACATATCTTGACGGGCTTGAATGGTGATTTTTTTGTCCTGCATTTTTAGTCGGGCGTTGTCCAAGAGGTCTTGCCCTGTGGTGTTCATGGTTTGCAGGTTTGCCACGGCAATAGCGGGATTACTGGGGTTGTAATCCGTACCATAGGTTATCAGGTAGTCTACCACCTGAATACCGTGGGTGATGTTGAGCGCCATACCGGTTTCGTAATAGGTGGCGGTTCGGGCTCTGGTGAGCTTTTCGACACTCTTGGTCGAGGCTTTGTTGGCTCCGACGCTGGCGGTCGGAGTTAATAATTGGATGTTGTGTTTTTCCAATAGTTGTTTTGGCAATTGTGCCACTTGGTTAATTAGTTCATCCGCTGTGTGCGACTTGGAACCGTTTTTTACTTTTGTTTGCATAACTTTTCTTGTTTTAAGTTATTATTGATTTGGGTTTGGCCGCTTTCCAGTTTTTATACAGATTGCCCATGCCACGGCCATGCAGGGCTTCTGTTAGTGGGTAGTTTTTAGGTATTAGTTTTTAGTCCAGACGCTTACGGTCTGGATTGCTATTAACTAATCTTTAGGGAGAGAATTTTTCCAGACTCTGACGGTCTGGATTTTAGTGGTTGATGTTCTTGATACCTGTCTGCAGAAAGGTAGGTGAACTGACAATGATTTTTGCTATTAATTGTCTTATAATGAATCGAATATAGAAAATGATTTTGATATAAACAAGACTTTTTATCGATAAAGTGTTATTTTTATACGATTAAGTGCGTTTTTAGTCGATGAAAGGGGTTTTGTGGATTCGTGGATTTGGTTATTTGTTGATGATTGAAGTTAGGAGACTGAAAGCAATCTGTGATTTAAGTATTGTATTAGTGCTTTTTATTTACTCAATTTTAATATTCTAAATGCTCCTTGAATTACCAAAACAAATACGATTGTTCCAATAATCAAATCAGGTTTATTTGAACTTAACCAATTTACCAAAACTCCTGCGATTATGACTCCTAAATTGATAATCACATCGTTTGATGTAAAAATCATACTTGCTTTCATGTGTGCCTCTTCTTTGCTCTTTGACTTTTGCAAAATGTAAAGACAAATGCTATTTGCTATAAGTGCAAAAATTGAGACGACAATCATTGTTGAGAAATCGGGAAGTTTTTCGTCTCCAAAAAATCTTCTTAATACTTCCATAAATCCAATAAGAGCTAATGTTATTTGAAAATATCCAGCAAGTTTGGCAATCCGTTTTTTTCTTGTCAGAGTTCCGCCAACCGCAAACAAACTAATTCCGTAAACGAAACTGTCCGCAAGCATGTCTAAACTGTCAGCAACCAATCCCATTGATTTTGAGATTATTCCTGTTGTCATTTCGATTAGGAAAAAGGCGAAATTTATTCCGAGTACTGACCAGAGTAGTTTTTTCTGGTTAGAGCTTTCGGTAAATTCCGATTGGTCGGTTTGTTCGGTCGAGATTTTCTTTCCGCCTAAATCCAGTTCGAGAAGGGACTGTTCGATTAGGTCTATATGTCCGCGGTGAAAAACGGTCAGTTTTCGGTTGGGAATGTCAAAGTGTAAATTTACAATACTTGAAATTCCGTCCAGTTTCATTCGGATTAGATTTTCTTCCGATGGACAATCCATTTTTGTAATCTCAAATATTGTTTTGTTCATTCAATTTCTTGGTTTTCCAACATTAGCCACAACTTGTTATATGAGTATAAATATATTTCTTTTTGTTGTTATTACTTATCTACTGTGAGATGCTGAAATCGAAGATTCAACGTAGTTAAACAGGTTCAGGATGATAAGATTAATGGGTTAGGATGGTAATTTGCGCTAGGTAAATTGAATTAATCTTTGTTTGCCTGTTTTAGAATAAAATCTTTCATCAGTATCAGGACTTCTGGTGCCATGGTTATTTCTATATGTTCCGATTCTTCGGGTAATCCTGTTTTTGCTGGTTGTAGATTGTGGTTGATATTGGGAATGAGTTTAGAGGTAACCTGGGTATTTCCGGCTTCTTTTAGAATTTGGTCAATGGCAGCCACATTAGGAGCGCCAGGCACATTTAAGTCTAGGCTACCGCCAATTGATAGTACTGGACATGTAACCTGCTTTAGGTACACTTCTGGCGTTGGTCCTTCCCAAAACTTTTTAAATGATGGTCTGCCGTAATATTCTATGTATTCAATCCTGATTTCTTCATCTAGGTTCTCCCCTTCCAGTCCGTTTAACCACGAGAGGTCTTTACGGTTACGGTAGGCTACATTATAAATGGAATCATCTAGGGCTTGTCCTAATTCCATATTTAAGGCCAGGGAAATCAACGTATCATTAACTTGAGCTTCCCGAATTATTTGCTTCTCGGAATATCCTCTTGCCTTTGCTATACTGCTAGAATATAAACTATCGGAGACTGGATATGGTAATCCTACTGCTGCAAGAAGAATTAAATAATCCAACTTGTATTTAGAAGCCATGATTGGTACTACGGACCCTCCCTCACTATGTCCTGCAGGTCCAATTATATTAAAATCAATGTCCTTTCTATTTTTTAGGTATTGGATTGCACTCCATCCGTCTGACGCGAAATCATCATAAGTAGCTTTATCAAAATTGCCTCCAGACTCTGCGGAACCACGCTTATCATAGCGCAATACAGCAATGCCATGTCTACCAAAATAATCGGCCATGGCCAGAAATGATTTATGGCCGTAGTTAGTATTATCACGATCATGCCTTCCATATCCATGAATGAGCACAACAGCTGGATATGATTTTGATTTGGTGTCTGGATATGTTAGTGTACCTTTTAGTATGATACTATCTTCAACATTTTTAAATTCAATGTTTTCACTTTTATAGGGAATTGGTGACTTTAGCGGTGTATTTCGATAATAAGCAGCTGTGTCAGAGGTATCTTTTTTTGATTTATCGATACAACTTCCTAATAGCATTAAAGCCATTAGAAATAGTATATTTTTCATAGAGTATTGTTTTAGATGTATTGCATACACACCATAGTGTTTATTCCTCTAAAGTTAGTAAAATATTGGAAATCAATTTGGTTTGGTGATTAATTGGGAGTTGGCAACAGTTTACTTTATATTATAGCATATTCTTAACAGTATTGATTACCAATTCTGGTTCATCTTTTTGAAAATGATGCCAAGCTTTTGATGAAATGATTACAAGACAATTTTTAAACATTAAAGGCCATTTACTAAACGTATTCATTCTTTTTTCAATGTGAGCTTCAAACCAGAGGTCATCATCATCCCAAGGTTTTATTAGACCCTCTGGTGTTGGTGGATAACTTGGAAATCCTTTAGTTCCTAATAACAAAACCATTGGTTTTTCAGGATGTGGGCCAAGATCTCTATCAGCAACTCTCTGACCCCAATAATTTTCAAGTGCTTTGGATTCGGCAATTAGACCTTCAGATGCTTTTGTCATTTTTAAAAATACTGCGAAACCTGCTCTATCAAACTTATCAACTTCTTTTGGATCCATACCCCTTTTAACAAAGGATTCATCGCCTTCACCCGGCTCTGCCATAAAATTATCGGGTTCTACATAAACCAAAGCTTTGACATCTTCTGGATAGTACCCTCCAAAGGCTCTTATTAAAACACCTCCCCAAGAATGTCCTACCATTACATAAGGCTTAGGCAATTCTAATTTCTCTAATAGTTTATGAAGTGTTGTGGCTATGTTTCTTGGTGTGGGTTCAATGCCATTCCATTCTGAATTGCCTAAACCAGAATGTGAATAACTGAAGACCGGAGCAAATTCTGCAATTGAGTCTAATACAGCAGTCCATGAATTCTTTTTTAAATTACTACCACCACCAATACCAGCCTCAAATACAACTACTGGAATTCCTTTTGCAAGATGTTGTTTGCCTTGTAGTTTTACTTCAAATTTATAACCATCAATATTTACAAATTGAATGCCTTCTTTTAATTCTGTTTGGGCCAAAACTGAACTTGAAAACAATAAAATATTCAGTATTAGTGAAATTTGAAGTATAACATTAAATATACGTGCTTTCATATTACGATGTGTTTTTGGCTTTAATTGTTGCCAACGGTTGGATAAACACTATTATGATTATTCCACTAAAGTTAGTAAAATATTGGAAACCAGTCTGGTTTGGTGATTAAGGCGAGTGTTAGTTAATTTTGATTAACATTCAGTTCTTTGTCGATTGACTTTATTAAATCATTAATCTTTTCTCTAATGTCATTCTGGCGTGCTTCTACATCCCAATAAAATTGATTTTTTAAACTACGAAGAAAATACATAAACTCATTATCGGTTTTAAGTTCATCATAGTTATTAGGGATCATTTCTAGCTTTAAATCGTCAAAATTTTTGGTAGTTCGATATTTTTCATAGTTTCCATTCCACAATGCATTGAATCGGGTATTAAAGATGGTTGAGTTCGCATCTTCAATTCTTTTAACGTAGATTCTGGTTGACTCGTCCAATACATTGCTGGACCAAGAATAATAGCTGATTAGTTTATCTCTCAATTCATCATTGGAAATGAGGTTTAAGTCGTTTGATTTTAAGGCTTCAAATACTTCTGTATTTATTTTAGGCGTCCAGGTTTGTGTAATTCTTCCAAAATGGTATTTCAAGGAATTTTGATAGGGTAAATCTTGTTCAATATAATTTATCAAAAAAGAAATGGATTCTTTAGTAAGCGCGTATTTGTCAAACCTAAAATTATTAAAATCCATATCAGCAATTAGGCTCTGCTTGAAGTTTTTTAGAAACTTGACTTCTTCTACTTTTAGTTTTTCCTTTTCATTCCAGTTGTTAATTTGAAGTGCAATTAGAATACCTATAACAACAAGCACAATCTCTCCTATGGCATATTTTAGGTACTTGCCTGTTTTGTTTTCTGAAAGTAAGTTTTGACGTATTCGCCTAAAGAATTTTATCATTTTGTTTGTCATTTCGACATGAGGAAACGAAGTGACGATTGAGAAATCTCATAGTGAGATGTCTCGACTGCGCTCGACATGACAGTTTTTGTATTTTTAAAGAGTTTTATCATGGGTTAATGATGGTTAACTTTCAATTCATCATCAATGCTTTTAATGACTGCTTCTATTTTTTCGATGGTCTTTGTTTCTTCATTCACTTTTATGCTTCTTGTGAATAGTATGACTTGTAGGGTTTTTAGCAGGTCGTTGTCATTTAAAAACTGCTCATAGTTTTTTACTTTTAATTTGTAGACCATGATGGTATCGGTATGTTTAAAGCCCAAGTGCATCGTGTCAGACGTATCAGCAAATAGATATTTGTCCTGAAATGGATATAAGCTTTTTCTAAAATCGAAATTGGTATCTTTAATTTCCAGTTCATTTTCCAAGCGTTTGAGATCCAGTTGAAATAAATTGGTAATGGTACTGCGCAGACTATCATTAGACAACGTGTTTAACCCCATGTTTTTGAGGTTTTCAAAGGCACTTGTTTTGGGAATGATTTGAAAGTCGTCACTGGATTCTGTAAATAGGTTGTAAATGGTATCGGAATATGGTTTTTTATCATGAATGGCAAATATTAATTGTTGATTGACTTCTATTACCTTTTTATGCTTTGTAATGGTTTCCTCTATATTACTTTTGGTTTGTAGTAAGTCGTTTTTTAGTTCGGTGTAAATTTGGACTTCTCTTATTTTTAGTTTCCTATTTTCATTCCAGTTATTGATTTGGAGTGCAATTAGAATACCTATAACAACAAGTATAATTTCGCCAATGGCGTATTTCAGGTATTTGCCTGTTTTTCCTTCTGACAGTAAATTTTGTCTAATCTTTCTAAAGAATTTAATCATGGGATGTTTATGGTTTCGTTATTTTTTAGAGGTCAGATAGATACATAGTCAATAGTTTTAGTAATTCCGCATTTTTTTCTTGTAAAACTTTTAGTTCATTATTTACACCAAAGGCGTAATTAGCCATAACGCTATTCCTTAATTCATCATTTTTTAATGCATCTACTATGTCTGGTTCAATTGCATTTTTCAATGACTCTTTATCAAATACGTTGGGAATTTTGAATGCCAATTTTCTCAACTCGAACCTATTACGTTCATAGTATGCTTGGTCACCATTTATAAACTCTTGGTAAGTATTATACAGTTCAATAATTTTCTTTCTAATATCTTGTTTTCCAATCAAACTAATTCCACCAGCACTCCTCATTTCGTCAATTGTGGCAGTATTTGGCACAAATCCAACAGGCATTCCCCATTGCATTGCAAAGAAGTAAGCAATAGAATCTTTGGAAAACTGATATCCATCAAAATACTCGAACAATTTTTCTTTTCTTCGAACTTGCTCATTTGACATTGTCTTGAGATCACTAACAGCGATAGAGTCTGATTTAAGATCATTAATAAGTCCTGCCAAATAGTGCTTTTCTAACTTTCTGTCATTTCTATCATTATTCCAATTATTAATCTGAAGTGCAATTAAAATCCCTATAACCACCAGAATGATTTCGCCAATAGCATATTTCAGGTACCTGCCTGCCGGCAAGGCAGGTTTGCCTGTTTTGTTTTCTGAAAGTAAGTTTTGTCTAATCTTTCTAAAGAATTTAATCATGGCTTGGTTGCTAATTAATTAAACATAAGATAGTCTTCGTTAACTCTACGATATAATTTTTTGCATGAATCGTTTTCTAAAGTCTGGATGTACCTATTTCTGCCAATTCTCAATCCTCTAATACTAAAAGACTTGGGTTCTAAACTCCTTGGGGTTTGATTCAATATATTTCCATTCAAGTCTAAATAATTGTAGAATACAACATCTTCCGTATTATTGTAAAAAATGGAGAGTACTCTAAAATCATAAATTTTATTTGTTTCTAATGAAACCTGACAGTCTTGTGACTGAAAAGGAATCAAGTCTAATTCCGTTAAAAATTGTTCAATGGAAGTATTTTCCGTTCCCCGAATATTTTTTAGCGACCATAAAAGGGTAACACATTTATTCCTAACTATGGACGCGTCAAAAGTGTTTTCATTCAAATCATATTCATTGAAATGCAATATTTTGTTTTTAAAAATTGGATTGGTTAAATAGTAATTAATACCTTCAGCTATTGATAATGAATCGCTTGCATTAAGCCATGGCAACTGGTCGGCGTTTTCCTTTTGCCTTTCAAAGGCTAAATCAATCACCATAGCTTCCCATAGGCGCTGGGACTCAATCCTTTTTTTTAATCCCTTAAGTTCAGGAACCAGTGATTTGTACTTTTCGGGCAAGTCCTTTTCAAGTTCAATGAGCTTATCAAGATTATCGTTATTAAAGTCTTTTGTGTTGGTTTGGAAATTAAAAATGGATTGATGCCTTAATAGGTCTTCTTTTGTTAATGTATTGTTTACATATTTTGTGATAACTGAATCTTTATAATAGCCTCGTCTAATTAATTGATTGCTCTCTGCAATATTGTGCCTTAATTCATTTTCAAAAACATTTAATAAATTATCGATTTCATTATTTAATTTCCGGTTTTCGTTCCTAATGTTTATCTGTAATGCTATCAGGATTCCTATAACTACCAGAATAATCTCGCCAATGGCATATTTTAGGTATTTGCCTGTTTTACCTTCTGAAAGTAAGTTTTGGCGGATTTTTCTAAAGAATTTTATCATGGGTTGGCTGGTTGTCTATTTGATGGTGTGGATTTGTTTATTTGTTCATAATGAGTTTGTTGACTAATTTAGGAAAAAGATTTTATTAAAGCCTGTAAATAAAAAACCCCAAGCTATTTGCTTGAGGTTTTCTTTATTTTAATTGCTAACTGTATTAATCTGGATGCATAAAGCGTTGTTTGCCCAATAAGGTTTCTTCGCTTTCTACATGATCGTCGTCCGGTACACAGCAGTCCACTGGGCATACAGCGGCACATTGTGGTTCTTCATGGAAACCTTTACACTCGGTACACTTATCTGGGACAATGTAGTAAATCTCGTCACTAATGGGTTCCTGGGCATCGTCGGCATTTACGGCTTTTCCGTCAGGCAGTACAATATCTCCTGACAGACTGGTACCATCGTTATAACGCCAATCATCAGCACCTTCATAAATAGCCGTATTTGGGCATTCCGGCTCACATGCGCCACAGTTAATACATTCGTCTGTTATTATAATTGCCATAGTAATTTTTCGTTTTAGTTTGCGTACTTTTGCGAGTGCAAAAATAAAGCCAAAACCATTCATAACCAAATGAACTATGGATTTACAAAAAAGAATTGATGCATTCGTAAAATTAGGTGATTTTTTAAGGCAATTTAATAAGCCTAATTTCACCAAAATCGAGGATGTGTTATATAATGATCTCTTTTTTGATGGCTTTAAACACCAAATAAAACTAGCTGAAGAACACAATGGCTGGTTTAATACGGACAACATCGTGTTTGCTTTTAACAACTGGGCTAATGCGCTGACTGAAAGCAATCTAAACCAATGGCTTTCAAATTATGACTTTAACATTATAGAGCCTAAACGAGTTGCCATTATTATGGCTGGAAACATTCCTTTGGTGGGCTTTCATGATTTTTTATCGGTGTTGATTTCGGGACACAACGTTTTGGTAAAGCAATCGTCTAACGACCAGCAGCTACTACCCTTTTTGGCGAAGTATCTGGAGTATGTTGAACCCGAATTTAAGGGACGTATACAATTCACCAAAGACAAACTGGAAAATTTTGATGCGGTTATTGCCACAGGAAGCGATAACACAGCGCGTTATTTTGAATATTACTTCAGAGGGAAACCGTCCATTATTAGAAAAAACCGAAATTCGGTTGCTATTCTAACCGGTAATGAAACAGACCAAGACTTTCAGAATCTTTCTGAAGATATATTTCGATATTACGGTTTAGGCTGTCGAAATGTATCCAAACTATTCGTTCCTAATGAATACAATTTTGATAGGTTTTTTCAAGGCCTATATCATTGGCATCCCATTATTGAGCAGACCAAATATTCTAACAATTACGACTATAACAAAGCCGTGTATTTAATGAGTGAATTTGACATGCTGGAAAATGGCTTTTTAATGATCAAGGAAGATGCCAGCTACGCCTCGCCCATTGCTACGGTTTTCTACGAATACTATGACGATATTGACCAGTTACAACAAAAACTGGAAGCTGATTCACACCACATTCAATGTGTGGTTTCCAAAGATGTTTTGCCAACCGAAGTGCCTTTTGGAGAAACCCAAAATCCGCAGCTTTGGGATTATGCCGATGGTGTGGATACTATTGCATTTTTGTTAAAAATATAGTTGATAAATTATCAATTTATTAACGCCTATTTTATGAGAATTTAGCACCTTTGTGCATATTAAAAAACTCACCATGAAAAGACATAATTTTAGTGCAGGACCATGCATTTTACCTAAAGAAGTGATGTTAAAAGCTTCTGAAGCCATACTTGATTTTGACAACGGACTATCCTTGATAGAAATCTCACACAGAAGTAAACCTTTTGTGGATGTTATGGAAAATGCACGAGCCCTGGCCCTAGAGTTATTGGGATTGGAAGGGAAAGGTTATAAAGCCTTATTTTTACAAGGTGGTGCCAGTACCCAATTTTTAATGGTAGCATTGAATATGTTAGAAAAACGTGCGGGTTATTTAAACACGGGTACCTGGAGCAACAATGCCATTAAGGAAGCGCGTATTTATGATGATATTTATGAGGTAGCATCTTCTAAAGATGCCAATTACAATTACATCCCGAAAGGATATGATATTCCAACTGACTACGATTATTTTCACTGCACCTCTAACAACACCATTTTTGGAACGCAAATGAAGAGTTTCCCAGAATGTGAGATTCCGATGGTATGTGATATGAGTAGCGATATTTTCTCTCGTCAATTGGATTTTAGCAAATTTGACATTATTTATGCTGGTGCCCAAAAGAATATGGGTCCTGCCGGAACAACCTTGGTGGTGGTTCGTGAAGATGTTTTAGGAAAGGTGTCTCGTAAAATTCCATCGATGATGGATTACAAGGTACACATTGGTAAAAGTAGTATGTTTAATACACCACCTGTATTTGCGGTTTATGTTTCGATGTTGACCATGGAGTGGCTTAAAAATTTAGGTGGTATTTCAGCCATTGAAAAGGAGAATGATAAAAAAGCGCAATTGATATATTCTGAAATCGACTTAAACCCATTATTCAAAGGCTTTGCAACTAAAGAAGACCGTTCAACCATGAACGCAACCTTTACGTTGGCAAACGAAGATTTAAAGGAAACCTTTGAAACCATGGTAAAAGAAGCGGGTATCAACGGGTTAAACGGTCACAGAAGCGTGGGTGGTTACCGAGCATCTATGTACAATGCACTACCTTTGGAAAGTGTGGGTGTTTTGGTAGATGTCATGAGTGAGTTGGAGCGTAAAGCATAACAAAACGATAATATATAAAAATCAAGTTTTAATGAAAGTATTAGCAAACGACGGCATTTCAAAAAGTGGTATTGAAGCATTGGAATCAGGCGGATTTGAAGTATTAACCACTACGGTTGCACAAGAACAATTAATTAATTTCATCAATGAGAATAGAATCTCCGTATTGTTGGTGCGTAGTGCTACCAAAGTACGTCAGGATATTATAGATAACTGTGAGTCCTTAAAAATTATTGGCCGTGGAGGTGTTGGCATGGACAATATTGATGTAGAATATGCCCGTAGTAAGGGCATTCATGTCATTAACACACCAGCAGCTTCATCGCAATCTGTTGCCGAGTTGGTTTTTGCGCACTTATTTGGTGGTGCTCGTTTTTTACATGATTCCAATAGAAATATGCCATTGGATGGTGATACCCAGTTCAAATCCCTTAAAAAGAACTATGCCAAAGGCGTAGAACTTCG
Source organism: Hanstruepera sp. CR43 (assembly GCF_055227665.1). NCBI lineage: Bacteria > Pseudomonadati > Bacteroidota > Flavobacteriia > Flavobacteriales > Flavobacteriaceae > Hanstruepera > Hanstruepera sp. CR43. The sequence goes on from NZ_CP200078.1 coordinate 283,254, forward strand.
TGGCAAGACACTAGGTATCATTGGCTTTGGCCGTATTGGTCGGGAGGTTGCCAAAATAGCTTTAGGTATTGGTATGAAGGTTATTGCTACCGATAAATTTGTTGGTAAAGCCGATATTAAAGTGGAATTCTACAATGGACAATATATCAACGTAGAAATCGAAACTGAACCCATGAAAGATGTTATTAAGCATTCGGATTTCATCACACTACATGTTCCTGCTCAGGAAGATTATGTGATCGGTGAGAAGCAATTCGAAATGATGAAAGAAGGTGTGGGTATTATTAATGCCGCACGTGGTGGCGTCATAGATGAAGTGGCTTTGATAAAAGCCATAGAATCCGGCAAAGTATCATTTGCAGGCTTGGATACCTTTGAGGAAGAACCCAAACCAGCTATCCAGGTATTAATGAACGGACGTATTTCTTTAACACCACATATTGGTGCAGCCACTAACGAAGCTCAAGATCGTATTGGTACGGAGTTAGCGTCGCAAATTATTAGCCTGCTAAAAGTTCAAGAAGCTTAACAAACTGTTATTATTAAAAATTAGAAATTGGTGACTTTTTTCAGTAACTTGTGTCTAATCGAATAACTACTATCAGTAGCTTCTTAACTTAAAATAAAAATCATGTCAGGAATTTTAGATTTATTAAACAGTGACCTTGGAAAAACCATTATTAGTGGTGTTTCTGGGCAAACCAATCAGCCAACAAACAAAACCGCTGATGTGTTGACCATGGCCTTACCAGTATTGATGGCAGCCATGAAACGTAACGCCTCTACCCCTCAAGGTGCTGAAGGTTTAATGGGTGCACTAAACAACAAACACGACGGCAGTATTTTGGATAATCTGGGTGGTTTATTCAGTGGTGGTGTTGATAGTTCTGTCATGACTGACGGTAATAAAATTTTGGGTCATGTTTTAGGTTCTAAAAAACAAGGTGTTGAAAAAATAATCGGCGAAAAATCGGGTGTTGATGCTGGTTCCGTAGCTCAAATACTGCAAGTAGCTGCGCCTATTTTAATGGGTGTTTTAGGAAAGCAAAGTCGCCAAAACAATGTGAGCTCTGCCAATGATTTAAGCGGTATGCTTGGTGGATTATTAGGTGGTAATGATGCCAGACAAGAACAAAGCTTTTTAGAGCAAATACTGGATGCTGATGGCGATGGTAGTATCGTTGATGATGTTGCTGGAATGGTGCTAGGTGGTGCCAAAAAGAAAGGCGGACTAGGTGGCCTTTTAGGAGGTCTTTTCGGAAAATAACTATTTTATGTTTTTTATGATAGAGCCAAACCTGAAACGGTTTGGCTTTTTTGTTAAATCCTGTTTTTCAATCCTTAAAAAACAGGATTTTTTGTATTTTTAGTAAAAGTTGTCTTATGAAAAATGTCATTTATATTTTACTAATCATCATTACAATTGCCAGTTGTAAAACCAAGGATGTATCTACAAACTCTCATAAAGATATTTCAGATGCTTCTGAAGCGCAAGACACCATTCGTATTGCGAATGATTCTATTGAATATGAGGTTATCATTATAGAAGTTGGTTTTGATTCATGGATGGCTCGCAGAGCCAGACCTAGATCATTCTATAATCAATCCTATTTAGAAACCAGAAACATCCAATACGTTACAGAATGGAACCGACGTGTCATCAGCACGAGTTATAATTCGAATCTGTATGAAATGCCAATCAACTATGAACAAGGAATTGACTATGGCTTTGAAGTCAATTATATACTTTATCATTATTTTGTATTCTTTGAAGAAAAATATAGACAAAATTTAACAGGACATAATCCTAGATTTTAAGTTATCTTTGCACGCAAAATTGAACGATGGAGAAATTCAAAGCGCGCTGGCAAATAACCAAGAATTGGCAACTACTCTTTCCGCTTTTAGGTATATTGATTTTAGCTTATAGTTCTTATAAAATAGCTCTCGCATTTACAAAAGAATGGCATACGTCCATAACCATAGGGCTTTCTATCGTTATTTATTTTTTATTGTTGCGATTGACCCTTTTCATATTCAAAAAACTGGAGCACAAATGGGTAGTGGATTATCGCTGGGAAATGATACGTATATTTATTGTTTTTGCCTTTACGGGAACGTCTTCGCTGTATGTTGGTAGACCCATTATTAAATTACTGGGAATAACTAAGGAAAATTTAAACCCCATTGTTTATTGGATATTATTCATTATTATTGGCCTCATTTTCTACCAAATCCTTCTGGTATTTTTTGGTTGGGTATTTGGTCAGTTTCAGTTTTTTTGGGAATTTGAAAAGAAGATGTTACGCAGAATGGGATTTAAACGCTTTTTAGATTAATGCATAAGGACAAACCGCATAAAATTATTATCACACTATCATTTTTGTTGGTTGTGAGTCTTTTGGTGCCTTCTGCGGTCAAATTAGCTCATGTGTTTGAAGACCATAAGCATGAAGTGTGTACCAATAAATCATCGGTTCACATTCATACATTAGATCTGGACTGTGAATTCTATAAGTTTAAGATTGCCAATCAATTCGTACACAAATTTAAAAATGTTGATTTCATTAATATTGAAGATAATCATGGTATTACGGAATCCCAGTACCAGTTTATCAGTGAGTATCAACGCTTACAATGCTCCCTTCGTGGCCCGCCATTTAATAGTTAAACACAAGTTTAGATTACATTTTTAACTATTAAATATTTTACATGAAAACCATATTATATTTATGTTTTTTGTCCTGTGTTGGTATGGCATTTGGACAAAATACTATTCAAGGCATTGTTACGGATGCCGAAACTGGAGACAGTTTATCATACGTAAACTTATACATACCGCATTTGGAAAAAGGAGCTATTACAGACGATTCCGGTAACTTCGTTATTGAAGGTATACCTTCTGGTTCCCATACGTTAGTTTGTTCATTTATAGGTTATGAAACAAAATCCATAAATGTCAACATGCCGCTAAATGAAGCATTAAACATTGTACTGACGCCATCAGCTATTGAAATGGAAGCGGTTATAATATCAACGCCATTTCATAAACTTCAAAGCGATAATGTTATGAAAGTGGAACATAAAACAGTTAGTGAATTACGTTCATCTGGATCTGTAACCCTTGCTGATGGTATCACCAATATTGCTGGTGTGAATGCTGTGAGTACTGGTTTGAGTATTAGTAAGCCTGTAATTCGAGGTTTAAGCTCTAACAGAGTTTTGGTATACACGCAAGGTGTTCGTTTAGAAAACCAACAGTTTGGCAGCGAACATGGTTTGGGTTTGAGTGACGCTGGTGTTGAAAGTATCGAAGTTATTAAAGGTCCTGCTTCGCTGCTTTATGGTAGCGATGCCCTTGGAGGTGTATTATACATCAATCCAGAACGATTTGCAGATGCCAATGACCAATCTGGTAGTGTCAATCTAAATTATTTCTCAAACACAGAAGGTTATAATACCAGTTTGGGTTACAAATCATCTGGTGATGCCTTTAAGTTTTTATTCCGTGGGAGTTTAGCGGCTCATTCAGATTATAATACCGCTGATTATCGTGTAACCAATACACGATTTCAAGAGCAGGATTTTAAAGCTGGATTGGGTTATCAATCGACCAAATTCAAAACCGAATTTCGTTATAATGTCAACCATTCTAAATTGGGAATCCCAGAAGAAATCGGTTTGCAATCAAAGGATAAAAGTCCACTGCTACCCTATCAAGATATCACAAACCATATTTTCAGTTCCAAGTCCAAAGTGTTTTTTACAAATTCGAAATTAGAAATTAACTTGGGATATATTTATAACAATAGACAAGAGTTTGAAGATGAACATGAACATGGTTTTGAACCACATGATGAAACTGAAGAAGACCATGAAGAGGAACATGAAGAACATGTAGCCGAAGAAGCTGCATTAAACATGAAGCTTCAAACGGCCAATTATGATGTTAAGTATCACTTACCCATTATGGGAAAATTTGAGACTATTGTTGGTGTGCAAGGTATGTATCAAACCAATACCAACTATGGTGAGGAGGAATTAATTCCGAATGCTACAACCAATGACTTCGGTGTATTTGCTATGTCCCATATCCATTTTGAAAATTTTGATGTGCAATTAGGCGCTCGCTTTGATAATAGATGGCTAGATATTGATGGTGGGGAAAGGTTGAATTTTAATAGCTTCAATGGGGCTCTAGGATTTAAAACGAGCTTGTTTGATCATATCACAGCTCGATTAAATCTTGCTTCTGGGTTTAGAGCACCTAATTTAGCTGAATTAACTTCTGATGGTGTACATCATGGAACCAATCGCTACGAAATTGGTAATAGCAATTTGACCTATGAACAAAACTATCAAACCGACTTGGCTTTAGAATACAAAAGCGAACATATTGAATTCTTTGTCAATGGATTCTATAATTTGGTCAATGATTATATTTATCTTGAGCCAGACGGAACTGAAATAGATAGTGAACCGGTATTTAATTATGTACAAAATGATGCCTATCTCTATGGTGGCGAAATTGGATTCCACTTACATCCACATCCCCTGGATTGGCTACATTTTGAAAGTAGTTTTGAATCGGTGACTGGAAAACTAAAAGCAGGAAATTATCTTCCGCTTATTCCAGCCAATAGCATTAACAATACCATTCGTGTAGAATTTGATTCCAAAAAATTAAAACAAACGTATGCTTTTGTGAAGTTACAATCGACTTTTAGTCAAAATAATGTGGGTACATTTGAAACAGCTACAGGAAGTTACAGTTTATTGAGTGCTGGATTTGGAAGTACCATAAGTTTGTTCCACAATGATTTATCAATTTCCATAGCTGGAACAAACTTAACCGATAAGAATTATATCAGCCATTTGTCAAGATTAAAACCTGATGGCATTTTCAATATGGGTAGAAATATCAGTATTGGACTTACTTATAATCTGTAAATAAAAATCCCTTTCAAACTGAAAGGGATTTTTTTAATCGTTTATTTCAACTGGAATCACTGTCTTTTCTTTGCTGAAAACATAAGTATATAACCACATGATTGTGAATGTGGGAATAATATCCAATCCAGGGATAATTTCTTCAATGAAGGAAAGAACACCTGCCGCCTTTCCCTTATTACCAGCATACATCTTGGTCATAAAATAGGCAGACAGTGGTGCCCAGATAATATCTATAATGGTAATGAAGCCGATAGCATCGAACAGAATACTCAATGCCAACTTTTTGTTTTTGCTTAAATTATTTAAATTCATCGTTGTGTTATTTATTTTATAGCAGCAAGAAATATACCAAAGATAAAATCACGAAAATTTGTCGCTTATCAACTTCAAGAATTCATTACGGGTTTCAATTTTCTCAAACTGCCCTCTAAAACCCGATGTAGTTGTTACCGAGTTTTGTTTTTGCACGCCTCGCATCATCATGCACATATGAGCAGCTTCAATAACTACGGCAACACCTTGTGGTTTTAAGGTGTCATTGATGCAATCCAAAATCTGTTCCGTCAATCGCTCCTGAACCTGTAATCTTCTCGCAAAAACATCAACTATTCGCGGAATTTTACTTAATCCAACAATATGTCCGTTAGGAATGTAAGCTATATGGGCTTTCCCAAAGAATGGCAAAATATGATGTTCACACAAGGAATATAACTCAATGTCCTTTACAATCACCATTTCATTGTAGGATTCCTTAAACATGGCACTTTTTAGAATGGCAGCAGCATCTTGATGATAGCCTTGGGTCAAAAACTGCATGGCTTTAGACGCGCGTTCAGGTGTTTTTTGTAAACCATCACGTTCAACATCTTCTCCCAAATCCTGAATGATTTTTTTATAGCGGTCTTTAACGTCATCAGTAACCTGCATATTGTACTCCTCAAATTTTCTGTATGGCATAGTTGGTGTTTTTGATAAATGTAGTGAAAATTTGTTTGTCTTTGATTTTACCAAAACCTTAACAAATTTAGCCTGTTTTTAACTTTTAGTTGGGAAATAAAACTGCCAAAGCCCATTAGATTTGTTAGGTATTCTGTAACAATAGATTTTTTCTGTTGTCTTTATACCATCAATCAAAACGAGACCAATCACTTTTTATGAAAAAACTAATATTCCTTTTGATCGTTATGTTATTTTCTAGCATAACGTTTTCTCAAGAAAAGAAAAGCTTAAATATTAAGCGCGTAAGCGACCCGCCCAAAATAGATGGTGTTTTAGATGATACTGCATGGGAAGGTGTTGAAGAAGCCAAAGACTTTGTGCAATTTCGTCCAGAAATGGGCATAAAGGAAACAACAGAAACTCGTACAGTTGTTAAAATAACCTATGATGATGATGCCATTTATGTTGGTGCCTATTTGTATGATGACCCTTCTAAAATCATGCGACAATTCACTAGTCGCGATAATTTTGGCCAATCTGATTTTTTTGGTTTCATATTAAATCCGAACAATGATGGTCAAAACAATACCGAGTTTTTTGTTTTTAGTTCCGGAACTCAAGCAGATGCCCTGGAATCACCAAGTATAGGTGAAGATTTTGGGTGGAATGCCGTTTGGGATAGTGCTGTAAAAATTGTGGAAGATGGTTGGATTGTTGAAATGAAATTACCCTATAGAACATTGCGTTTCTCCAATCAGGAAGTACAAACCTGGGGTATGAATATTCACAGACATTTTAGACGTGACCGTTCGCAATATACCTGGAGTCCTGTGGATGTATCCAAAGGTAATATTGGTATTTACAATGGCGAGTTAAACGGTATTGAAAATATTGATCCACCTACCCGACTGACATTTTATCCTTTTGTTTCAGGCATTGTGAATTCGTATGATGGAGAAACCGAAACTCAATTTAATGCGGGAATGGATGTGAAATATGGTATCACGGAAAACTTTACATTGGACGCCACCCTAATCCCTGATTTTAGTCAGGCTGGTTTCGACAATGTTGTTTTGAATTTAGGACCTTTTGAGCAAACCTTTTCGGAGCAGCGTCAATTTTTTACAGAAGGTGTTGACTTGTTTACCAAAGGAAATTTATTTTTTTCAAGGCGTGTCGGAAGTAGCCCAACAGGTGATGGTGATATCACCAGTGATGAAGAGTTTGTAGAATACCCTGATGCGGTTAAAGTTTTAAACGCCATAAAAGTATCTGGGAGAACCAAAAAGGGATTTGGTGCTGGTATTTTTAATGCCATCACCGAAAAAACAAGTACCAAAATCAGAAACACGAATACTGGAGAAATACGTAGTGCTGTTGTTGAACCTTTTACTAATTACAATATTTTGGTTGTCGACCAACAGTTCAACCAAAACTCATCGGTAGGCATTATCAATACCAATGTTACCAGAAACGGTCATTTTAGGGATGCCAATGTTACTGGTGTTTTGGCAGATTTAACAACCAAAAAGAACACGTATAGCCTTGGAATTGAAGCTAAAATGAGTAATGTTAATAAAGAAACAGGTACTGAAACAGGCTACAGTTACGAAATAGAATTTAGTAAGGTATATGGCAATTTACAATACTGGATTGGTCATGAATATGCCGATGACACCTATGATATCAATGATTTAGGACTGCTATACCGAAATAATTTCAGCAATTTTGGAGGTAATATTAGATACCGCACTTTTGAGCCTACTGGAAAATTTAACAACTATACTGTTGAGGCTTGGTACGAATATAGACGTTTAGCAAATCCAAGCACTTATACGGGCAATAGCGTGGGATTTGGCGCTTGGGGAAATTTAAAATCTTTGCACAGTTTTGGTGGTAACGTCAATTTTCAACCTGGAAAACAATATGATTATTTTGAACCACGCGTAGATGGACGTTATTTTATTTTTGAAAATAGGTTTAATGGAAACTTTTGGATTTCATCAAACTATAATAAAAAGTTCGCTATTGATGCCAATATTGGTGGTGCAACCTTTTTCGAAGACAACCGAGATACTGATAATATTTGGTACAGTGTGAGCCCGAGATTTCGATTTAATGATAAAATGTTAATTGTGTACTCATTTAGTGTGGATGATATCAGAAAAGACAGAGGTTATGCTAACATGATGAATGACGAAATTGTATTTGGGCAACGGGATCGTTATACAATGGTTAACACCTTGTCAGGCAGCTATAGTTTTAATCCATTTCATACTGTTGGTTTAACATTCAGAAACTATTGGAGTACTGTTGAATACGAAGATCATATTTATTTGCTTCAAGAAAATGGGCTATTACAAGAAACACAAACGAGTTTTGAAGATGCAGGCTTATCAGATCCGAACATCAATTTTAGTACTTGGAATTTAGATTTAAGCTATTCCTGGCAATTTGCACCTGGTAGCTTTATAACGGCGCTTTATAGAAATCAATTATTCAATATTGATAAGGAATCACAGGCCAGTTATGTTGATAGTTTGGATCGATTATTTGAACAACCCATCTCAAACACTTTTTCATTGAAAGTGCAGTATTTTATTGACTATAACAATGTTAAAAAAATCTTCCGTAAGAAATCGGATTCCTGATTGTAAGACCAATTATAAAGTATTACATTGCTTATTCATTAATTTGAAATGATAACAGCAAGAAATATTCATAAGTACTATTCCGATTTACACGTTTTAAAGGGTGTTGATTTAGATATTAAGGCAGGTGAAATTGTATCGATTGTAGGGGCTTCAGGCGCTGGAAAAACCACGTTATTACAAATTTTGGGAACATTGGATAAACCAAAATATGATAACCAGACAACGTTTTCTTTAAACAATGTTGATATCAGATCCTTAAATGAAAAAGCATTAGCTAAATTCCGTAATGACCAAATTGGTTTTATATTCCAATTTCATCAGTTATTGCCTGAATTTACTGCTTTAGAAAATGTTTGTATTCCAGCTTTTATTAAAAAAACTAAAAAAGAAGCGGCTGAAAAACGTGCTAAAGAACTACTGGATTTTCTGGGATTAAAAGACCGATACGAGCATAAACCTAACGAGCTTTCAGGTGGCGAGCAACAGCGTGTAGCTGTTGCCAGAGCTTTGATTAACAATCCAAAAATCATTTTTGCCGATGAACCTTCAGGGAATTTAGATAGTGAGTCAGCTGAAAATCTGCACAATCTGTTCTTCAAGCTTCGAGATGAATACGGTCAAACATTTGTAATTGTCACCCATAATGAAGATTTAGCCAATATGGCTGATAGAAAATTGACTATGGTCGATGGTAAGATTCTAAATTAAATAGTACATTTAGTACATGCTATTTATCTTACTTTCCTGGATTTATATACTAGCCATTTCTATCATTGTTGGTGTTAGTACAGCAAAAGCTTTTGGTATAACAAAATCGCATCCTGTTGTTACTATTATTTCTGGCTTTTTTACGATTACTTTAATCACATCAATTTGGGCAATTGGTTGGTCTGTCAATTGGCAATTTCATATTTTTTTATTTCTAATCTGCAGTATTTTATTTTATGTAAATAAATCGTTTATAGTTAATTATGTCGAATTATCTATAAATCAGTTTATGTCACTTAAAATTTTTAGCAAGGTACTTTTAACACTTATCACCATACTCATTTTAGCACAATGCGCCTCTCCTCCTTTTATTATCGACAATGAATCTTATTATATACAAACCATTAAATGGCTCAATGAATATGGCTTTGTTAAAGGATTGGTCAATCTACACTTATTTTTAGGGCAAACATCTGGTTGGCATATCCTTCAAAGTGCCTTCAATTTTAGTTTTTTATATGATCGTTTCAATGATTTAAGTGGCCTGATACTAGTATTGGGTAATTACTATGCAATTACACATTTGAATGACTTTTCATTTAAAAACAAACTAAACATAGCCGATGGTATTATCGCTTTATTTCCAATAGTGAACGTGTTCTTTTTTCAATTTATCAGTGCGCCTTCACCAGATGTAGCAATCTATGTATTGACACTGGTTATCACGCATCAATTTTTCCAATGTTATGATGAATTTGATAGGAACTCCTTTCTAGTGGTTGTCATACTGACACTTTTTGCCATTTTTATTAAACCTTCCGCCCTACTTCTGGCTTTACTTCCTGTGTTGCTTTACAAACGTTTTTATGTTTATACACATAATCAAACAAAATCAGTATTAGGAATTTCGACTTTGGTATTTTTGGTGTTAGTGGTTAAAAATAGCATCATTACGGGGAATCCCTTGTTCCCATTATCTATTCCGAGTCTGTTTGATTTTTCTTGGCGATTACCAAGTGATATTGCATCATATTTTACCGTTTATGGTAAGGCCTATGGTTACAACATGATGCCTGAAGCATTTGAAATGGCTTCATGGAGCCTAAAACTTAAAAACTGGTTGCTTGCTCCAGGATTACATGGTATTTTTAATTCAGGTATGATATTACTTTTTATCATGATGCCATTTATCATTTTCAAGTTTTATAACAAAAAAGCCTATTGGATTTTCTATGTTATAGGAATGCTGCACATGCTATTATTATTTGTGATATCACCGCAGTATCGCTTCTTTTTTCCATTTATGATGATTTTTGGTCTCATGATTTTAAGACTTTTGATAGTCAACGATAAAATCTTGAAATTTGTTTTGGTATTTTCCATTATTGTGGCTGCCATGCCACTATTTTTCGCCATAAACAACCAACAGCTGACCAATAATGAGCATCATGTTGTCCATAGTCAATTTTCAACTCAATATCTAATAGAACCTTTTGGATTAAGTAAATATCCAACAGATTATAATATCATCCAAAAAGGTAATACCCAATTCCATACACCTTCACAAATTGATTTCTTTTGGGGAACTGGAAACATTCCTCTGCCATCCGTTAATCAGGAGCAGTTAGAATATTTTAAAACCTATTTTAATGTTATTCCACAGCAATTCTCAGACAACCTGAAAGATGGTTTTTATTCTAAAAATTTAAAAAGTCAATAAAATGAAAGAAACATTTTTTAAGAATCAAACCTTTAAAGTTTGCCTAATTATTACTCTTATACTGTTAATCTGTTGGAATCTTTTTACATTTATCATGTTTGATAAAGTTATGGCTATGATTAGGGCCATCATTCAATTTACAATCTTGATGCTCATTGTAACCAAAAGCGAATATGCTAAATCGGGAATAACCCTTTTTTCTGTTTTAATGATAATTGGGTCTTCATTCTTATTATTATCACAGTTAATAAAGCTTTTTGTTGATCAAGGCAGCATCGAAGTTTCAATAAATTTATTTTTTAGTATTCTTATTTTAATTCTTGGGATTTTAATCTATCACTTCAATAGTACGACGGTCATTGTTAAAACAGTAATTAAAGAGACAAAACAAAAAATTAACTGATGCTATTTGATGAGCTCAAAGAATTTCTGGACTCCAAAGTCAAACAATACAATAACCCCAAGTTCCTTGATTCTGATCCGATTCAAGTGCCGCATCAATTTTCAAAAAAAGAGGATATTGAAATAGCCGCTTTTTTAACAGCCACCATTGCCTGGGGTAACCGCAAGAGTATTATTAACAATGCACATCGGATGATGGATTTATTGGAGCAATCACCTTATGATTTTGTCATAAATCATCAAGAATCCGACTTACAGAAATTGGAAGGTTTTGTACACCGTACCTTTAATGGTATAGACCTAATAACATTTATTTCAGGTTTACAACATATTTACAAAAACCATAAAGGTTTAGAGGCTATTTTTAAAAAACATGCTGAAGAAACCAGTCTTCAAAATTCTATTCATGAGTTTAAAAAGGTTTTCTTTGAAATAGAACATCTGCCCAGAACCCAAAAGCATATTTCAGATCCTTTAAAAAATTCAGCTGCTAAACGTATCAATATGTTTTTACGTTGGATGGTGAGACCTGGTATTACTGGTGTAGATTTTGGTATTTGGAAAAGTCTTTCGCCATCCCAACTCTCCTGTCCTTTAGATGTCCATTCTGGAAATGTTGCTCGGAAGCTAGGTTTACTAACCCGAAAACAAAATGATGCCAAAGCCTTACAAGAACTAGACACAAGTTTACGTAGTTTAGACCCAAGTGATCCCGTGAAATATGATTTTGCGCTTTTTGGTTTGGGCGTTTTTGAGAAATTTTAATAAGAATCATTTCAAATAGTAAACATAAGTTTACATTCCTAACATTCAGATAACCAATTCTTCATTTAAAGCCAATATTCTTTTAACACGTTCCCGGTTTTATGACTCTAATTTTACGGTATTAATCAATTTAATACTAAAAACATGAAAAAACTATTATTGGCATCTATGATAGCATCAACTTTTGTTGCTTGTGATAAAGATGTTGTCCCTCAACAAGAAACTGGTTTAGAAGCTTCTAATGAAAGAAGATCAAATCAAGTTGAATTTGCAAGTCACTCGGTGACACCAAATTTTTTGGATTTAAAGCCTGGGTTTAAAAATTTATCGGTTTATCCCATTTTATCTTCAGAAGATGTACTTCCACAATCTCCTGATTTTGTTTACGGAAGTATGGCGGATGGTGCTGGTCTTATCAAAAACAACGATGGTACTTACACCTTAATTAATAATATTGAAGCTGATTATTCAATTGCGAGAATTACATTAGATGAAACATTTAAGCCCGTTCACGGAGAATATATTGTGAATGCTTCTGCAACGGCTTCTACTGCCCAATGTTCAGGATCATTAATCACGCCTGAAGAACATGGCTTTGGTCCATTATACTTATCTGGTGGTGAATGGGGAGGTGCTTCAAAAGGTGTTTTTTCTGTAAATCCTTTTAGAGATGCAGCTGATGCTTCATCAGCCAGTTTATTACCTGCTATGGGACAATGGTCTGTTGAAAATGCTGTAGCGATGCATCAAAATGCCTTTCCTGGTCAAACAGTTGTTTTGATTGGTGATGATACTAGTGATAATGAAACACCATCTGGTCAATTGGCCATGTACGTTGGTTCTCAAGGCGATTTAAGCGGTGGCAATTTGTATGGATTAAAAGTGATGAACGATGCCATTGAATATGAAATGGACATGCAGGAAGGTGAAACTTATGATATCAATTTTGTTGAGTATAATGAAAGAACATTGGATGAGTTAGAAGCTGAATCAAGAGCATTAGGCATCATGGGATTCTCTCGTGTGGAAGATATCGATTGGAGACGCGGTTCTGCTGAAAACAATAGAGAGTTTTTCTTTGCTGTAACTGGTAGAAAACGAGATGCGCTTCTTGGTAAAGGAACATTCTACGGAAGAATTTACCATGTCATTTTAGATGAAAACAATCCACTTTCTGGAACCATCACTTGTGTATTGGATGGTGATATTTTAGATGGAAAAGCTAAAGCATTCCATAGCCCAGACAACATTGTAGTTACTGAAGATTATGTTTACATTCAAGAAGACCCAAATGGTTATCCTGATACTGCTGACAAAGCACATTTTGCTCAATTATATGAATACAACATCCGTTCTAAAAACTTAAAAACAGTTTTAGAGTGTAATCAAGAATTGGCTGCGTCTTTAGGTTATGGAACAACCGCTTCTAATTGGGAAATTACCGGTATGATTGATATTTCTGAAACAGTAGCTGTTGATCGTACATTTTTATTGATTACTCAAAATCACGGATGGGAAGATCCTGGTTTTACGGATCCTACAGCTAACCCTACACCTACTTCTAATGAAGGAAGTATGCTTTATGTTATTAAAGGTTTAAAGAGATAAATTTTATGTCAATATCATTTAAAAAAGAGGCTTGTGTTTTCATAAGCCTCTTTTCCCTATTATTTATATCCTGCTTGCAGGAACCCTCCAAGCAGTATGTTGAAAATATTCCGAAGCAACAATCACTTCAGAATCTATATACTCAACATTTAACTAACTGTATTAAATCATTGGATAGTCTGTCTCAATCCAATGATTTTTCAGAAAGCAAAAACCTTTATTTAAAAGCTAGAAAGGAATTCAAGCTATTGGAGCCAGTTTTGGCATTTACAGATTCCGAAAACTACAAGTCTTTAAATCAACCTAATATTCTGAAAATTGAAGAAGAAGATGCTACGGATATAAAAATAAAAGAGCCTACCGGATTTCAGGTTATAGAAGAAGCATTGTTTGCTGATGCACCCAATTTTGATCAAGTTAAGTTACACGCTGTAAAAACATCTAAACGACTGCAACTCATCCATGATAACCTAGATCTAAATTATATAAAAAATTATCATGCTTTATGGATGGTTAGGGATCAACTTATCCGAACGGCATTGACAGGCATTACTGGTTTTGATTCACCTGCATTGGAAAATTCACTAGAAGAAGCCCAAATAACCTATCAGGCCATTGCTGATTATTTACATATTTACAAGAATCAATTTAATAATCCCAAACTGTTTGATAACTGGCAAGCCGAAATTACAGCTGCAATCACCAGTTTAGATGGCGATTTTAATACTTTTAATAGGTATGAATTCCTAAAGAATCACACCCATAAAGCTTTGTTGCTTTGGAATGAGACCGTAAATGACTGGAATGTCACATTTCCTTTTGAGAAAGCGATTAACAACGATGCCGCATCCTTATTTTCGGATAAAACATTTAACATGAGTTATTTTTCATCCTACCGAAACGATAGCCTTCATGATCAAAAGGTAGCGCTTGGTAAACAACTATTCTTTGAAACCAATTTATCAAATTCGAAAACGATTAGTTGTGCTACTTGTCATAATCCAGATAAAGCCTATACTGATGGACTCCGAATTTCTAAAAATGTCACCCGCAACAGTCCGACACTAATGTATGCAGCCTTGCAAAAAGGTTTCTTTTATGACAATCGAGCTGGCAGTTTAGAAGGACAAATTGTATCGGTTATCAATAATGAAAATGAATTTCATAGTGATTTACAAAATTTTGAAGAAGCTATAAAAACCAATTCGGCATATCAAGAAGCTTTTCATGCAATCTATAAGGATAGTATTAATGAAGAAAACATCAGGCATGCTATTGCCAGTTTTATAAAAAGCTTGACTCCTTTCAATTCTAAATTTGATAGAAATATTAACAATTTAGAGAATTCACTAACGGATTCAGAAATCAATGGTTATAACTTGTTTAGCGGTAAAGCCAAATGCGCTACCTGTCATTTTGCTCCCGTATTTAATGGTACTGTACCAACAGCCTTTAAGGAATCAGAAATGGAGTTAATTGGTGTCCCCAAAACAACTGACACCATAAATGCTGAAATTGATGACGATTTAGGTCGTTATGACTATTACAAAACTACAGAACGCAAATTCTTCTTTAAAACCCCAACAGTCAGAAATATTGCGCATACAGCACCCTATATGCATAATGGTGTTTATAACACGCTGGAAGAAATCATTGATTTTTATAACAAAGGTGGAGCCGCTGGTTTGGGTATTGATATAGAAAATCAAACCCTACCTCCTGACCCACTTAATTTGACCAAAACGGAAATTCAGGATTTGATTGCTTTTTTAAATTCACTTTCAGACCCTTTGGAAGAAAATAACCAATCAGTCTATTAAAATGTCCTGAAATTATACCAATGCTTGATTAGTAAAAATTGTACCTTTAGAATCAATTACTAATCAAGCATTTTTTATGAAACGTTTTTCAACTCTCTTTTTTTGTTTATGTTATTTTTTTACATGGTCCCAAAACCGTGAAATAGCAGTAGATACTGCCATAACTACCAATCATTCAGTAACTGTTAATGGAAAAAGTATTCCATATCAAGCAACTGCTGGAACCCAACCTGTTTGGAATGATAAAGGCGAACCGATAGCAACTTTATTTTATACCTATTATAAGAAATCAAATAGTCAGGCGAAAGATAGACCGATTGTATTTTCTTTTAATGGCGGACCTGGCTCGGCTTCTGTATGGATGCATATAGCCTATACTGGTCCTGTGCTTTTAAATATTGATGATGAGGGTTACCCTGTTCAACCCTATGGTATCAAGGACAATCCTTATTCTATAATTGACGTAGCCGATATTGTATTTGTGGATCCAGTTAATACAGGCTATTCGCGTATGTTACCAGATAAAGAAGGGAAAATGCCTGAAAAAGATTTATTCTATGGCATCAATGCCGACATTAAATATCTCGCCGAATGGATGAACACTTTTGTTTCCAGAAATAATCGTTGGGAATCACCAAAATACATTATTGGCGAAAGTTATGGCGGTACGCGTGTTATGGGCTTGGCCAATGAATTGCAGAACACCCAATTTATGTATTTAAATGGGGTAATCATGGTGTCACCTGCCGATTACAAGGTTCTGTATAGTGGCAACCCTATTTCAGAAGCACTACACCTACCCTATTATACTGCGACTGCATGGCATCATAAACAATTATCTTCCGAACTTCAGAATAAAGAGCTATTGGATATTCTACCTGAAGTTGAAAATTATGCCATCAATACCTTATTACCTGTCATTTCCAAAGGCGGATTTGCAACAGCTGAAGAAAAACTAGCTGTTGCTAAAAAAATGGCCTATTATTCAGGCTTGAGTGAAACAGTGATTTTAAGAAATAATTTACGGGTGCCTACCAATTTCTTTTGGAAAGAATTATTACGTGACCAAGGCTATACTGTTGGAAGATTGGATTCGCGCTATTTAGGACTTGATAAAGATGATGCAAGTGATAGTCCAGACTTTAATGCTGAATTATCATCTTGGTTGCACAGCTTCACACCTCCGATAAACTATTACATCAGAGAGCATTTACAATTTAAAACAGATATTACCTATAATATGCTGGCCGATGTAAGTCCTTGGGACAGGCGAAACGATAATACCAGGGAAGGTTTACGATTGGCTATGGCGCAAAATCCTTATTTAAAAGTGTTGTTTCAATCGGGTTACTATGATGGTGCGACCACGTACTTTAATGCCAAATATACCATGTGGCAGATAGATCCTAGTGGTAAAATGAAAGATCGTTTTACTTTTAAGGGATACAAAAGTGGTCATATGATGTATTTACGGAATGAAGATCTTATTAAAGCTAATAATGATTTGCGAGATTTTATTAAAAACTCCATGGCAAATGGTAAAGCAGCGAAATATTAAAACAAAAAAAGCCTGACTAAACAGTCAGGCTTTTAACTTTTATATCTTGAATTTTTAGCCTTTTAACCATGCCTTACGTAAAGCAATTTGCTCTGGAGTGGCATCAGCTTTTGGCATTAGGCCTTTACCAGTTGTGTAAGCCTGTGTCAGTTTGGTTTTAATGACAATTTCTTCTCCGTCTCTATCTAATACGACCTCAACGTCGGTTCCAGGCTGCCATGCAAATACTTTTTGAAACACCTGATTGGCTGTTTGCATAGTTACTTC
Organism: Hanstruepera sp. CR43; assembly: GCF_055227665.1. Classification (NCBI taxonomy): domain Bacteria; kingdom Pseudomonadati; phylum Bacteroidota; class Flavobacteriia; order Flavobacteriales; family Flavobacteriaceae; genus Hanstruepera; species Hanstruepera sp. CR43. The sequence goes on from NZ_CP200078.1 coordinate 300,648, forward strand.
AGCACCATCAATAGATTTAACGACATCCTTTGGTTTTACACCTTGCTCATTCCAGAAACTATTCCCAGTTACAGCATCATTAAAGTATATAACTCCACGTTCTTGATCTGGAGCTACAATCAGACCGCCACCTGCTTGAATATAATTAGTGGTAACTCTACCTTCTGAAATTTCAAGACCCACTTTATTGAAAAACTCGTTGTAATCAATCGGAGTATCACCAATAACATGGGTATCAAAGAAACCTCTTAATGACGGATAGGTCATAGCAACAATTTCATCAATGATTTTGTCATCTTCAAAAGGTTTGTTCTTACCATATTTCATCGATAATTCTTTCATTAATGATAGAATACCTCTATTTCCGTTACTGCCTTCACGTATTAAAATATCCACACACATGCCAATTAGCGCACCCTTTTGGTAAACATTATAATATTGACTGGCATAAGGTTCATCCAAAACGTTTTCACTCATTTCAGTGAAACTCATGGCATCGTTCATTCCTGAAGCCGTTTTGATTTTACCCATAATGGTATTATAAAATTCATCTTCAGTTACTAAATCTTGATCTACTTGAAATAAGGTTGCAAAATATTCCGTAACACCTTCGTACATCCATAAATGCTTTGAAAATGTAGGTGCATTGTAATCAAAATAGTGAACGTCTTCAGAATGCACACTCAATGGCGTTACAATATGAAAGAATTCGTGTGATACGACATCAACCATACTATTATCCAATGCAGCAGCAGGCATGGCTTCTGGCATTACTACAACAGTAGACGTATGGTGCTCTAATGCTCCAAATCCTTTTGGAGATTCTGCAGTGCCTTCAGATAAGTACACATAAATATCATAACGTGGTGTACTGTTAATATCACCTAAATAGGTCTTTTGAGCTTGCATCATGGTTTCCATAGCATTTCGCATGGAAGTAGCCGAATGTGTTCCATTAGGAGAATACACACTCAATACAATTTTAATATCACCAACCTGAAACTCTTCAACATCCAAATTTCCGTACATCATGGGGTTATCAGTAATGTCAAAATAACGCGGTGCAAAATAACTGGTAGTCATTGACTTTCCATCAGCACTGGTTGTAGAATTTACTTGTTCTAATGCGGAAGTGCGCTTAAAAGTTGCATCGGCAGTTACATCCAGTTTATATTGGCTGTTCTTTAAGGAATCAAAATAACCAATGAATCCATGTAAATTCAATACGTAGTTATCAGGCTCGATGTTTGTTCCTGCAGGCGAAAAAGGTTGCTCACCTCCTATACCTCCTGTTGACTCAATGTCAAACGTATCATTGACATAATAAGTAATATAAGAAAGCTTAGTAGCATTACTAATAGTCCAAGTGTTAGTGTCTACCTTGTTTACTGGCAATTCGTTTCCATCATAATCAATGGCTTTGAAATCATCTACATATTTTCCAAAATCACTTACGGAATAAGTTCCTTGAACAACTTTAGGAAGTCTGTACGTCACAGTTTCTTCAGTAAATCTACCAGGATTAATAGTTACTGGAGCTTTATCATCAGTAACTTTTGTTAAATCAATAGAAGTCTCTATTGGGTTGCTGGTTGCTAAATCATTTTTTGTTGCAGTCTTTGATGACGACCCACAAGCAACAAGCAGGGCACTAAAACCAAGAATGGCTACTAATTTTTTCATTATTTAAGATATTAAGTTTTTAAGTTGACGCCCAAAATTACAATGTGTTACAGATATAAACCTTAACTTTTTGTTAAAATGAGTTATTGCTATATTCGTGACATGCAAAATAAACTGATTAGCATTTTAACACCTTTTAAAAATACGGCTGAATTTCTGCCAGCTTGTTTAGACTCCATACTTAATCAAACATATAAAAATTGGGAATTGCTAATTGTTAATGACCATTCTTCGGATGAGAGTAATCAAATAGTACTTAATTATGCAAAATCGGATTCTCGAATTAAGGTATTCCAAAATAATGGTACAGGTATTATTGATGCGCTCCGATTAGCTTTTAAAAATAGTCAGGGAACTTACATCACCAGAATGGACAGCGATGACATCATGACTCCAAATAAACTAAAACTTCTTGCAGAAAATTTGAAAAAATATGGACAAGGTCATGTGGCGGTTGGTAAAGTTAAATATTTTAGTGATGTTGGTATTAGTGATGGTTATTCAAAATATGAGAAATGGATTAATGGGTTAACTGAAAAAGGCATTAATTATTCTGAAATTTATAAAGAATGTGTTATTCCCTCACCATGTTGGATGATTCATCGAAATGATTTGATTTTATGTGATGCATTTAACCCCAATTTTTATCCCGAAGATTATGATCTCACCTTTCGATTTTATAAGTATAATATGACTTGTATTCCGTGCGATATTATTCTTCATCATTGGCGGGATTACAGTACACGTACATCACGAACTCATGAACATTATGCCCAAAATTATTTTTTGGAAATCAAATTGAAATATTTTTTGGAATTAGACTATGATACCGATAAAGCATTGGTAATTTGGGGAGCTGGCTTTAAAGGAAAAACCATTGCCAAATTACTGGTTGAAAATGACGTGCCTTTCCATTGGATATGTGATAATCCGAAGAAAATAGGAAAACATATTTATAGTCAGGAAATGCTGCCCTTTTCAGTTTTAAAAACCATTGAAAACCCTCAAAGTATCATAACGGTTGCCAATGAACAAGCTCAAAAAGAAATCAGAAAATATTTTGAGTCATTGAATTTATACCCGGTAAAAGACTATTTCTTTTTCTGCTAATTTTGTAATTTGTTGTTAAAAGGTTTTCTATTTTCGCGTAAACACTATTTTTGTAAGAAACAATTAAAAAGGAATGCAGTTTAAACATCCCGAAATTCTTTACGCCTTATTTCTGCTTATCATTCCTATTATCGTTCATTTATTTCAGTTGCGTCGTTTCCAAAAAGAGGCATTCACGAATGTTGCTTTTTTGAAGCAAGTAATCATTCAAACCCGAAAAAGCTCGCAATTAAAAAAATGGCTGACCCTCATGACACGAATGCTGTTATTAGCCTGTATCATCATAGCATTCGCCCAACCTTTCACCTCCAGCAACACAACATTTAACACCAAACCGGAAACGGTTATTTATTTGGATAATTCCTTTAGTTTGCAAGCCAAAGGCGAACAGGGTGAGTTATTAAAACGAGCTATTCAGGGGATCATAGATGAAGTGAATCCTGACGAGAAATTATCTATTATAACCAATAATGCTGTTTTTAAGAATACAACTATAAAAACCATACAGAACGATTTATTGCAACTGGATTATTCTGCCAATCAATTACCTTATGATGCGGCTATTTTAAAAAGCAAAAACTTGTTTCAAAAAGATTCCAATCTTAAAAATGTGGTTTTTATTTCTGATTTTCAGCAAAAAGAGGAACCGTTTAATTTGGAAGCAGATTCCAGCTATCAATTTAATTTGGTAACATTAAAGCCAGTCAATCTCACCAATATTAGTATTGATAGTGCCTATATTGATAAACCAACGGCCAGCACGACCTTGTTAAAAGTGAGTTTATCAAATAGCGGAAACCCTATTGAAAATATTTCTGTGTCACTTTATGATGGTGAAAAATTATTGGCAAAAACAGCGACGGCAATCAGTGGTGAAGCAATAACCGAATTCAGTTTGTCTGATCAAGAAATATCAAATGGCAAAATTATTATTGATGATACCAGTCTGCAATTTGATAACATCTTATATTTCAATTTAAATAAGCCTCCAAAGACGAATGTTTTAACTGTTGGAGAAAATGATAACTATCTGAACCGCTTGTATGCATCAAACGAATTTAATTATGTAAGTTCAACACTATCGCAACTCAATTATAGTATCATCGATAATCAAAATGTTATCATACTGAATGAGATCGAACGGTTCCCCAGTTCTTTAGTTAATTCTCTTGATAACTTTATTTCAAATGGTGGCTACGTAATTGTTATACCTTCTGAAAATTCAGATTTGAGTACTTACAACGATTTTTTAGCAAGCTATTCCTTGAAGTTCAGTTCCAAAATAGACTTGGAAAAACGAGTGACTCAAATTCAGTATGCTCATCCAATCTATCTAAATGTTTTTGATAGACAGGTTTCTAATTTTCAATATCCAAAGGTATCTTCTTACTACCCTATAGCTTCTGTTGGTAATTCTGAACCCTTACAGTTTGAAGATTCCAGACCATTTTTAATCCAGAACAAACAATTATTTGTGTTTACAGCACCGCTCAATACCAATAATTCGAGTTTTTCCAACTCAGCTTTAATTGTACCCACATTTTATAATATAGCCAGACAAAGTTTAAAAACACCTGAATTATACTATACTATTGGGAGGGAAAACACCTTTGACATTACTGTCGATATGCAACAGGATGATATTTTGAGCATTCAAAATAATCAGGCCAGTATCATTCCTAAACAACAATATTTTAACAACAAAGTAACAGTAACAACTGACGAATCGCCTGATATTGCTGGTAATTTTGATATTCTAAAAAAATCGGAATCCATATCGACAGTGAGCTTTAACTATAATAGAGATGAAAGTAGTATGGCCTACCAAGATCTTTCCAATCTACAAAATGTAACCATCAGCAATTCAGCTGCCGATATGATAAAAACACTAAAAAGTAACTCAAAAGTTAATGAGCTATGGAAATGGTTTATTATTTTTGCACTGGCTTTCTTGCTTATTGAAATGCTTATCTTAAAATATTTTAAATGAATGTACTTCTGAAATCTGTCACTATAATTGATTCCAAAGGCGATTTTCATAATCAAACAGTAGATATTTTAATAGAAAAGGGTATTATTTCCAACATCTCAAAGCGTATTACCAATCACAATGATTACAAGGAGGTCCGCATTGAAAATTTACATGCATCTCAAGGTTGGTTTGATAGTAGTGTTAGTTTTGGGGAACCTGGTTTTGAAGAGCGCGAAACCATCCAGAATGGTTTAAAAACAGCTGCTTCATCCGGATTTACTGCCGTCGTACTCAATGCTAATAGCAATCCAATAATTGATAGTTTTGCCGATATTTCATTAGTGTTGTCCAAAGGTCAAAATCATGTAACCACTTTAGTTCCAATAGGATCTTTAACGCAAGGCGCTAAAGGTGAACAGTTAGCCGAACTGTTCGATATGAAAAATGCAGGAGCTGTAGGGTTTTATGATTATCAAAGACCAATTGAAGATCCTAATCTCATGAAGATTGCACTGCAATATGCCAGTAACTTTAATGGTTTGGTTTTCTCTTTCCCGCAAGAACCAAAAATTTCGGGTTCGGGTGTGATGAATGAAAATCACACAAGTACCTTACTAGGATTAAAAGGAAATCCGAATCTTTCTGAAGAATTACAGATTTCCAGAGACTTATTCTTATTGGAATATACTGAAGGAAAACTACATATACCAACCATATCAACAGCTAAATCGGTTGAATTGATTAGACAGGCCAAAAAGAAAAAATTGGATGTAAGCTGTAGTGTGGCCATTCACAATTTATTCTTTACTGATGAAGTACTTCAATCTTTTGATACGCGATTTAAGGTGAATCCACCTTTGAGAACACAAGATGATATTGATGCTTTAATCGCTGGTTTGAAAGACGGTACCATAGATATGGTGACTTCTGATCATAACCCCATAGATATTGAACATAAGAAAGTGGAGTTTGACTATGCGGCGTACGGAACGATTGGATTGGAGTCAGCTTTTGGTGCATTAAATACGTTGTTCTCAACTAAAAAGGCGATTGATTTATTAACCAAAGGACGTGATCGGTTTGGCTTGGATTCCAAACCTATTGCCATTGGAAATAAAGCTGATTTAAGTCTATTTAGTCCTGATGGCACCTATGAGTTTGGTTTAAACAACATCAAGTCTACTTCCAAAAATGCTATTTTTATGAAAGCCATACTCAAGGGTAAGGTATGTGGTGCCATTGCAAACAATAAAATTGTTTTAAACTAATCTATGGAAGAACACATCAAACATGAAGGTAAAACCATGGCTATTGTTGCTTATTTAACCTTTGTTGGGTTAATAATTTCAATCATTATGAACTTGGATAAAAAAAATCCGTTTACCACATTTCACATCAGACAAATGCTGGGATTGATCATAATGCTCATTTTTTCAAATCTTGTTGAAGCCTATGTGAACTCATGGCTTGGAACGGTGTTCTGGGTAATAACTTTTGTCTCTTGGATGTATGGCCTTTACCATGCCATCAAATTAGAAGCCAAGCCAATTCCTGTTCTAGGTGAAAAGTTTCAAGAGTGGTTTCAAAACATCAATTAATTTCAATAGAATTGGATTTACACTATATTACAAAGCCGTCTTCATTATCTGAAAACGCCCCATTACTCATTATGTGTCATGGCTATGGCAGTGACGAAAATGATTTGTTTTCATTCGCTTCAGAACTACCTGATGAATTATTTATTATTTCCTTGAGGGCTCCCCATAGATTACAGCCGTATGGAAATGCCTGGTATGCCATAAACTTTGATGCTGACCAAGGCAAATGGAGTGACGATGAGCAAGCTAAGGAATCACGCGATAAAATTGCGCAGTTTATTGATTATGCATGTAGTAAATATCCTGTAAATAGTAATAATGTGACTTTATTAGGATTTAGTCAAGGTACCATTTTGAGTTATGCTGTAGCACTCACCTATCCAGAAAAAGTGAATAACATTATTGCATTAAGTGGTTACATAAATCCAAATATTATTCCGAATGATGTAGCGACCAAAAATTATTCAAATTTGCATTTGTATTGTTCACATGGTAGTGTTGATCAGGTTATTCCAGTTGAATGGGCTCGAAAAGCACCACAATTCCTAGAAGCTTTAAGTATTGATTACACCTACTCCGAATTTCCAGTTGGACACGGTGTTGCGCCTCAAAATTTTTACGAGTTTAAAAATTGGCTAGCTGATAAGATTTGATTTTATCGAATCGGATAAATAAACGACTCTACAGTTTTAAAGGTTAATTGCTCTTCTTCGCTCAAATCATAGGTCAAAAACACTTCGCCCCAATATTTTCCATCAGAAAAATTAGCAATAATCCATTTGTGATTGAGAACTCGAATGGAATTTATCAACATTTTGCCTCCAGTTAAGGATGGGTATGGAATTAAGGGATGCTCATCCCCTTTTACCGTGTTGAGTTCGTAGAGCTCTTCTTTAATGAATGGAATTAATTTATCTACTTTATAACCCTGTTCCTCAAAATAAGACATGGCAGGTTCACTCTCCTCTATTGAAAATTCAGACAAGTTCAAAATTCTGTCACGCAGGTCATTTATGGTATCTGCGTATTTTTCATTTTTCAACTCTTTTTTGGTAAGCTTATTTTCATAATCTTCCAATATATTTTTTGAGTTTACATATTGAAATACCACAAGTAGTAAAGCAAAAATAAACAAATACATAAAAATTCTGTTCTTCATGATATAGTGATTTGTAAGTTATCGTAGGCTAAATAAACGTTCTGGGGTAAATTTTGTTGCACGTCGTCATGAAAGCCCAAATGATGGCTTATATGGGTTAAGTAAGCACGTTTGGGTTTCAATTGATCGATAACCGCCAAGGCTTCATCGAGATTAAAATGAGATGGATGTGATGTTACTCGTAACGCATTTATCACTAAAACATCCAGATTTTGCAATTTGAGCATTTCTTCATCAGCTATAGAATTCATGTCCGTTAGATAGGCAAAATCCTGAAACCTATAACCAAAAACCTGAAGATTATAATGCATACCATTTATGGGTTCAACAGATATCCCCCCAATTTCGAAGGCATTATTGGTGATGCAGTTTTTAATAACACTAGGTGCTCCCGGATACCTGTTTTCGGTTTCGAATATATAATCAAAACGCTTTTCCAACTCACCAATCACACGTTTATGGGCATAAATGGGCATATCGCCTTGTCTATGGACAAAGGGTCTAATATCATCCAATCCAGCCGTATGGTCTGCGTGTTCATGAGTAAAAATAATCCCATCTATTTTACTGCAATTGGCTCGGAGCATTTGTTGTCTAAAATCAGGTCCACAATCAATTACATATGTGTAATGATCCCATTCTATAAGAACCGAAACCCGCAAGCGTTTATCCTTTGTATTATTACTTAAACATACTGGATGAGAACTTCCAATTACAGGAATTCCTTGAGATGTACCAGTCCCTAAAAACGTTACTTTCAATGCTTGAGATTTGAAAACAAAAATAGGGTTATTTTTTTGTTTAACATGGTAATTTAATACCTTTGTAATTAAGAATTAATCCCAATTTACAATGGAAATTAGCTTAAAAGGTGACAGAGAATTTGATGAAGTTCCTTCATTAAAAACCAAAGCACTTCGCATTAATCTAAACGAAAACATTTACGGAACATTTGCCGAAATTGGTGCTGGCCAAGAAACTGTAAGACAGTTTTTTAGAGCTGGTGGTGCTTCTGGTACTATTGCCAAGGCTATGTCTGCTTACGATAAAGATTTTAGCGATGCCATTTATGGTATTGAAGATGATGGCCGTTATGTAACCGAAGCGCGCTTGCGAAAAATGTTGAATCATGAAATCAATCTCATTGAACAACGCTTAATTCGTGAAAAGCATCCGAACAAGCTTTATTTCTCCTATGCCAACACAGTAGCCACAATAGATTTTGCTAAAAAATATAAGGGTCATGGTTGGGTTGGAATTCGTTATCAAATTGATCCACACGAAAAGGAATACAATGAAATTATCCTGCATATTCGCTTTAAGGAAAATGATGCCAGATTGCAACAAGAAACATTGGGAGTTTTAGGTACCAACTTAATCTATGGTGCTTTTTATAAATATAATGAACCTAAAAAATTACTACGTTACTTATATGACCATCTTGACAAAGATCAATTAGAAATTGATACTATAAATTTTGATGGTCCGGTTTTTAAGACAGTTGATAATCGCTTGATGAGTTTACAATTGGTCAAAAATGGCATGACTGATGCGGTTATGTTTTCTCCAGATGGAAACAATGTATTACCTGCAGCAGTGCTTTACAAAAGAAACATCCTAGCATTAAGAGGAAGCTTCAGACCTGTTACCAAAGTGAATATGGACATGTTCAAAAAATCCTATGAAATGTTCGTGAAAGAAAACAAGGTTGATGAAGACAAAACACAGGTGGTCTTTGAAATTACACTTTCCAATTTAAGGGCTGAAGGTGAAATAGATGAGCAAGATTTCATGGATCGAGCCAGACTACTATGTTCACTTGGACAAACGGTACTCATTTCAAACTTTCAGGAGTATTATAAATTAGTAGAATACTTTTCTCAATATACCAAAAGTCGTATGGGACTCGCTATGGGTGTCAACAATTTAGTTGATATTTTTGACGAAAAATATTATCGTCATTTGAGCGGAGGTATATTGGAAGCGTTTGGAAAACTATTCTTTAAGGATTTACGTGTGTACTTATATCCAATGAAAAATGATGATGGTAGTTTAACAACCAGCGAGAACCTGAAAGTCCACCCAAGAATGAAAGAATTGTACAAATTCTTTAAATATAATGGTAAAGTTGTGGATATAACTGACTACGATGCTTCTAACCTAACTGTTTTCTCCAGAAAAGTACTTAAAATGATCAATGCTGGTAGAGATGGCTGGGAAGCCATGTTACCTGAAGGTGTTGCCAAATTAATTAAGGAAAAAAGTCTATTTGGATTTGAAACAGAAGAATTGATACATCCAGATGACCTATAAAATACTTATTGCATATTAAAAAAAGGGAGCCTTCTGGGTTCCCTTTTTTTATTTCAAAATCTGATTGGTATGCTCTTTAGTCTTGACTTTGGTTATAACATCCTCAATTATGCCTTTTTCATCAATTACAAAAGTTGTTCTATGAATCCCATCAAACTCTCTACCCATAAATTTTTTAGGTCCCCAAACCCCATAAGCTTCAATGACTGCTTTATCTTCATCAGCTAAAAGAGGATATGGAAAGTTGAATTTATTCTTAAAATTAGACTGCTTTTTTTGACTATCGGCACTCACACCTAAAATATTATAACCTTTAGATTTAAATTGCTCATAATTATCGCTTAAGTTACAGGCTTCTGCTGTACAGCCTGGTGTATTGGCCTTTGGATAAAAAAACAATACCAGTTTCTTGCCTTTGTAATCGGATAATGAAATCGTGTTTCCCTGTTCGTCATTTGCTTTAAAATCTGGTGCTTTGTCACCTGGTTTCAATTGTGTCATAATGTGTAACTTTGTTTTTACCAAAAATACAATTTATGACCAAGACAGAAAAGGTAGATTTCGTTATAAAAACGTTAAACCAACTTTATCCCAATATTCCTATTCCACTGGACCATAAAGATCCTTACACCTTACTGATAGCTGTATTAATGTCAGCCCAAAGTACTGATGTTCGTGTAAACCAAATTACACCATTATTATTTCAAAAAGCCGACAATCCTTATGATATGGTTAAATTGACGGTTGATGAGATTAGGGATATTATAAAACCTGTCGGTCTATCTCCAATGAAAAGTAAAGGTATTCATGGGCTATCTGAAATACTTATCAAAAAATATCAGGGAGAGGTCCCTCAAACTTATGAAGCTTTAGAGGCCTTACCGGCAGTTGGTCATAAAACAGCAGCTGTTGTGCTTTCTCAAGCATTTGGCATTCCAGCTTTTCCCGTAGATACCCATATACATCGCCTTATGTATCGTTGGGGTTTGAGTAATGGTAAAAATGTTGTACAAACAGAAAAGGATGCTAAACGTCTGTTTCCAAAAGAATTATGGAATGATCTTCATTTACAGATTATATGGTATGGTCGTGAGTATTCACCTGCTCGAGGCTGGGATTTGGAAAAAGATGTCATAACAAAAAGGATTGGAAGAAAATCGGTATTGAAAGATTATTACTCTAAAAAGAGATAAAAAAAAGTCCTGAGACTAATCAGGACTTTTTCAAAGTTTAGTTGAGAAGTGCTTCAAACTTCATCTTATTACAATTTATAACACTTAAAGCCTTCGAGTAATTAAGAAGAAAATTAACCGTTTCTTCTTTTGGGTTCAGATTAAGTTGCTTTTGAGGATTTTTTTTAGAGTAAAGTTTCGCCATTTAAGTCATTTTTTTGGTTCTTATACTTTACTTAACGCTCATATTTTTAATTTATTGTATTAATTTGTTAAAACTATATTATGTTTATCAATTATCTTTCGCATATTGATGAGCGCATAGCGCATTCTACCTAATGCTGTATTGATGCTAACGCCTGTTTTTTCAGATATTTCCTTAAAACTCATATCGTTGTACATACGCATGATCAATACTTCTTTTTGATCGTCAGGTAATTCTTCAATAACACGACGCACATCATGTTCTACCTGATCTTTTATAATGCTTTTTTCAGCATCCAAAGAAGAATCACTTAAAACAGAGAAAATATTAAAATCTCCAGTATTACTGAATTTAGGCATCCGATTATTTTTTCGGAAGTGATCAATAACCAAATTATGGGAAATACGCATGACCCAAGGCAGAAATTTGCCTTCCTCATTATATTTACCAAGTTTGAGGGTTCTGATTACTTTAATAAAAGTATCTTGAAAAATGTCTTCAGCCACATCACGGTCAAATACTTTTGAATAAATGAAACTGTAAACACGTTGTTTATGCCTATTGATTAATAGTTCAATGGCGCGTTCATCTCCTCTAATGTAATTTGAAACTAAAGTAGCATCTGTGATAAGTTCGTTTTGCATAATCATTACTTTTTACCAGAAAACTTTCTGGGTTGGGGTTAAAAATTTTAAAAAGTAATGTTTTGCTTATAGGCTACTGTCGTGATTTTTAGTATTATACGTTTCAAATATAACAACAATATTTTCTAAAAAGCAAAAAAAATCACAATTTTATTGTTAAATATCGCCGTAAAATCCTTTTTATAAGATGAATAACTTGTAGTATCTTTGCAGAATTATTGCTCTAATAAACCCTATGATTCCTAATATTTCAGACGTAAACCCTAAAGAAAACATCATTATTAAAGGTGCCAAACTGCACAATTTAAAGAATATTGATGTTGTCATTCCTCGAAATAAATTAGTGGTTATTACGGGTTTATCTGGTTCTGGAAAGTCTAGTTTAGCTTTTGATACCCTTTATGCAGAAGGTCAAAGACGTTATGTAGAGAGTCTTTCAAGTTATGCCAGACAATTTTTAGGACGTTTGAATAAACCAAAGGTTGATTATATAAAGGGCATTGCTCCTGCTATTGCCATTGAGCAAAAAGTCAATTCTACCAATCCGCGTTCTACTGTTGGCACAACGACAGAAATTTATGATTATTTAAAATTGTTGTTTGCAAGAATTGGCAGAACCTATTCACCGAAATCTGGAAATGAAGTCAAAAAACATACCGTGAGAGATGTTTTAAATTACATCAAAGATTTTCCTGAAGGTGAAAAATTATTATTGTTGGCTCCCATCCATCTCGAAAATGGGAGGAAATTAGAGGATAAGTTAAAGGTGCTAAATCAACAAGGGTATGCCAGAATTAAAGTTAATGATACCGTATTCCGAATTGATGAAATAGATATTAAAAAAGATATTACGGATGATATTTATTTGGTTGTCGACCGAATTATTAAAAAAGATGAGGACGATTTTTACAATCGATTGGCTGATGCCGTGCAAATAGCCTTTTTTGAAGGCAAGGGATCTTGCTATATAGAAACATTATCCAATAATACATTACACCCATTCAGTAATAACTTTTCGTTGGATGGCATGGATTTCTTGGAACCAAACATTCATTTATTCAGCTTCAACAACCCTTATGGTGCCTGTCCAAAATGTGAAGGATATGGCGATGTCATAGGCATTGACGAAGATTTGATCATTCCAAATACAGGGTTGTCAGTTTATGAAAATGCCATTTTTCCTTGGCGCGGCGACAGCATGAGTTGGTATCGGGATCAATTGGTAAACAATTCGCACAAATTCGATTTCCCAATACATAAACCTTATTTTGAGTTAAGTGAAGCACACAAGCAACTCATTTGGAATGGCAACGACTATTTTGAAGGGTTGAATGATTTTTTTGCTGAATTGGAATCTAAAGCCTATAAAATTCAAAACCGAGTAATGTTGTCCCGTTATCGCGGTAAAACAAAATGTAAAGTTTGTGGCGGAAAGCGCTTAAGACCTGAAGCTAATTATGTGAAAATTGGCGGTGCTACCATTACGGGCCTGGTAGATATGCCAATTGACGAGTTAAGTGTATTCTTCAAACAATTGGAGCTTTCTGATTATGAAATGGGTGTGGCACAGCGACTATTAAAAGAAATTGAAAACCGATTGAGCTACTTAACAAATGTGGGATTAAATTACCTGACACTTAACAGAAAATCCAATACATTATCTGGAGGAGAAAGCCAGCGCATTAATCTAGCCACCTCATTGGGCAGCAGTTTAGTTGGATCCATGTATATTTTAGACGAACCCAGTATTGGCTTACATCCAAAGGATACTGAACGCCTAATTGGCGTTCTTAAATCATTACGTGATTTAGGCAATACGGTCATTGTAGTAGAACATGATGAAGATATTATGCAAGCTGCAGATGAAATTATCGATATTGGTCCCGAAGCAGGAACCTTTGGCGGTCAAGTGGTTGCCACTGGTACGTATGAAAATGTTTTAAGTTCAGAATCACTCACAGCTCAATATCTGAATGGTCGTATTGAAATTGAAGTTCCTAAAACAAGGCGATCATCAAAATACGCCCTTGAAATTATTGGAGCCAAAGAAAACAACCTCAAAAATATTGATGTGATTTTGCCTTTAGGCATGCTAACTGTGGTCACAGGTGTTTCCGGTAGTGGTAAAAGTACTCTAATTAAGAAAATAGTGTATCCTGCGCTTCAAAAAAAATTAACCGATTTTGGCGATAAACCTGGGCAATTCTCTGATTTGAAAGGAAATTTCAGCAATGTGAGTCAAATCGAATTTGTAGACCAGAATCCTATTGGCCGCTCTTCGCGCTCCAATCCCGTAACGTATATCAAAGCCTATGATGATATCAGAGCACTTTTTGCCAATCAGAAGTTGAGTAAAATTCGCAATTATCAAGCGAAACACTTCAGCTTCAATGTTGATGGCGGACGCTGCGAAACCTGCAAAGGCGAAGGCGAAGTGACCATTGAAATGCAATTTATGGCTGATGTGCATCTTACCTGTGAAACCTGTAATGGCAAACGGTTTAAAAAAGAAGTGCTGGAAGTTACTTTTGAAGACAAAAGCATAGATGACATTTTAAACTTAACCATAGATGACGCCATATCGTTCTTTGAAAAGCACAAACAAGACAAAATAAAAAACAAGCTACAACCACTACAGGATGTTGGTTTGGGTTATGTGACGTTAGGGCAAAGCTCTTCTACACTTTCAGGTGGTGAGGCTCAACGTATTAAACTAGCATCATTTTTAGGAAAAGGTTCCAAAGGAGCCAACACCTTGTTTATTTTCGATGAACCTACAACGGGCTTGCATTTCCATGATATTAAAAAACTTTTAAAGTCGTTTCAGGCACTTATCAATCAAGGACATTCTATTATCGTGATTGAGCATAACCTGGAACTGATAAAATGTGCCGATTACATCGTGGATCTTGGTCCCGAAGGCGGTAAGAATGGCGGGCAGTTAGTAGCACAAGGTACTCCCGAAGAAATTGTTGCCAACACACAATCCATCACTGGAATTTATCTAAAGGATAAACTCTAATACGATAAAAACGCTACGAAAAGTACAGCCAATGAGGCTGGAAACAGAAACACAAAAAACGTAAAGGTTACCATACTACTTTTTAGAAAGCTTAAAAACCAGCCCTGATCATAGAATCGTTTTAAGGCAATAAACAAATAGATAAACGTTGAAATCATAATCAGGAATGTAATCCAACCAGGGAAATCAGCCCAGGCAAAATTGAGTAGCAGCAACACACTGAAAACCGTAAACAAAAAGGAAAAAAAGTAAAAGCTAAACACCAAATGATAGGCATACGCACCTTTTCTGAAATAAAACAGTTTCAGGATGAAAGCAAAAATTGGCAATAGAAAAAACATGGCAATGGGAATCGTATCATAAAATGCCTTGAGTATCGAACCTCCACTTTTGGTTTTATAAAACTTCAGCATTTGCGCATAAAATCGCTTTTTGAAATAACCAGCGTCATCATCCATTCCCATTTCTTTGTATATAACTTTATCTGAAGCACCTATATCAATTAAGGAATCTATTTTATTTTCATCAAACCCAAAATTCATACTGGGTTTGGTATTGCCTCCCGTTTTTATAATGGAATCCAATCCTTTGAGTTCAGTTTCGTTTAGACCTAACTTTCCTTTATTAGCGTCATAAGGTTTCATCAACTTGGCCACTTGAGTAGAATCTAATCCTTTTTCAGAAATGGTGTCAATAACCTTTTTCGCTTTTTCATAATCACGCTTTAAAGCCTTGTCAATACTCTCTTCCTGTTCGCGAGCAACAAATGAAAACAAAAAGAAAAAGATAACCGAAATGAATAAATACATTTGAGCAGGATGCAAATACAATAAGCGTTTACCTTCCAGGAATTTTTTGGCTAAATATCCTGGACGAATCATTAAAGGAATAAAACTTTTGAAAAACCGAGCGTCAAATGAAAAATAATTGCTGATTGTATTGTAAAACAGAACTCCAAGAGTCAGTTCATCTTTAGCTTTTTGCCCACAATACGGACAAAATTCAAAGCCTTTCTCAAATTCCTTTTCACAATTCTTACAAGTAGTATGGTTGGTATCAGACATAAAATTTATACTTGGAATGTAATTTCAACTCGATTAACTTCTCAAACTTACAAAATACATCTCAATTTCACCTTTGCCCTTAGCCTGTACTTTGCCTCTGCTTTCGAAAACAAAATCTTTATCATCTTTTAAGTAGTTATAGGTAGCTTCCGAGATATTCACCTTCCCTACATCTCCATTGCTTTCTATTCTTGAGGCTGTATTGACTGTATCTCCCCAAATATCATATTGGAATTTCTTGACACCAACAATACCAGCTACCACTGGTCCAGTATGGATACCCACGCGCATTTGAAAAGCATGCTCGCCTTTGGCATATTTTTCTAGGTGTTGTTTTACTATAAATGCCTGCATTTCCAAAGCTGCCAATACGGTGTTTTTTACTGATGATTCTTCAGGGACTGGTAATCCACCCGCCGCCATGTAGGCATCACCAATGGTCTTTATTTTTTCAATATTGTATTCTTCACAAATGGCATCAAAGGTCTTAAAACAGTTATTTATTCCCTTGACCAGAGCCGCTGCCGTCAACTTCTCGGACTGCTCGGTAAAACTTTTAAAGTCTGTAAAGAGAATGGAAACCATGTCATAATTTTTGGCTTCTGCTTCACCTTTTTGTTTCAGTTCTTCAGCAACTTCGGCAGGAAGGATATTAAGCAACAGTTCTTCACTACGCTTTTTTTCTTTTCCTATACGATTTCGTTGGGTAAAAAATACCCCTGCAAAAAACAGCACCACCACAAAACCACCTATAAATCCGTTGCGCAGTGTTTTTTGCTGTTTTAATTTTTGAGCGGCTACTGCATCTTTCTTTTCCTGTTTTGCTTGTGTTGTAGCTTCTTTTTTATCAAACTCATACTGCATTTCAAGTTGGGTAATTTTTTTGGTGTTTTCATCATTATTAATACTATCACTCAAAATCATCAATTTTTCATAATAATCAAGTGCCTCATTACCATGCTTCATTGCTTTGTATGTCTCATAAAGACATTCACAGGCACCCATTTGTTCAGTAATAAGCCCTATTTCTTTTGATATTAGTAAACTTTCTTGACATTGGACTATAGCTTTAGAATAGTTACCTTGAATTCTATATATATCACCAATATTGCTAAGAGAATTTGAAATAACTGATTTATTTCCTATCTCTTTGCTCATTTTAAGTGCTTTGTATAAATAATCTAAAGCCTTAGTATAGTCATTTTGTTCTATGTATGATTTTCCTATATTATTCAGAGAGCTTGTAATTCCAGATTTATTACCCATTTCTTCATATAGTTCCAAACTCTTCATAAAATACTCTATTGCTTTAGAGTGTTCATACATCTGAGCATAACATATTCCTATACCCATGAGAAGCATAGATTGCCCAAATTTATCTCCTCGTTCTCTGGATATCTTTAAGCTCTTATTATAATAATCTAGTGCTTTTATGTAATCTTCTTGAGCCTCATAAAGCATTCCTATTTTTAGCATAACATCAGCAATTCTTCTTTTATTTCCTAATGTTTCACTTATACTCAATGCGCGTTGGTAATTATCTAAAGACTCTGGATAATTACCTAGTTTACTATATTGTAGACCTAGAATTGTCAAGCAAGCAACTATTCCATTTTTATTACCTATTTCTTCATATATTTCTAAACTACTTTGAGCATATTCAATTGCTTTTTGAGTTTCGTCAAGATCATTGTATACAGCGGCTATATTAGATAAGATCATAGACTCCAATGATTTATCACCAAGCTCTCTACTTATTTTAAGAGCTTTTTGAAAATATTCTAAAGCCAAAGAACTATTGTCTTGCATTCTATAAGTGGATCCAATAGCATCTGAAAATCCTGCAATATTTCGCTTATCACCTAAGTCTTCATTAATTTTTAACCCTTTTTGAAAATATTCTAAGCTTGCAGAAAAATCACCTCGATAAGCAAATGAAATACCTTGTGTTTTTAAAGCATTAGATAAATATTTATTTATCTCTTTCTCTTTTGAAAATTCATATTGCAACTGTGCATAATAAAATGCGGAATCTGGTTGTGAATTTAGGTAACCATCCTTCACAAACATTCCAATGGCTTTAAGACGTGTTGTATCAGGTTGTTTAGTATTCTCCCAAATACTCCATAGGGAATCCAATTTTTTTTGAAGTTCTGGAGGTCTGGTTTGTGAATAGGTACTAAAAGAGAGTGCAAAAAACAGGAGGGTTACTAGTATTTTTTTCATAATTGGTAATTAATAGCACTTCAAGGTACAAAAAATCACTTGTCTTACAATCACCTCAAAAAATAATAAAGAAACTTTTAGGAATTCAATAAGTGTGTGATTACGTGCTAATTACATTTTTGGCACGACAATTGAAATTAGCTTAACAAATAGCGTAAGCCGAAAAGCTCAAGAGTAGGCAAAATCTTTAAAATCCTAGTATTATGAAAAAACAAGTACTTTTATTTACAGTATTGTTAATGGGATTAACGACTGTAACAGCAACCGAGATTCGTTCTGGCATTCAAGATGAAGATTTAATGACGCGCTATCGTTATGCACAACCGGTAATGTTTGTGGAGCGTGGTGTGGAATTTATGATCTTTCCTGATGGAAGTTTCGATTTTAACACCCATGTAGTTACCGATTTTCATAGCAGTAATAATTACTACTACAGAAGCACCACAACCACAACTAGACGTGGCTCTGTGAATGCTACCTTTGGTGCTCCAGGTGTTACCAATCGGGTGCATTTTTCAACTCCAAGAGATCGTGGCGTTATTATTCAACATGACAGCGATGGTAAGGTTAGACGCATTGGTAATGTATTCATCAATTACGACCGATTTGGAAAAGTGAAACGTGTTGGAAGTATCTATATGCAATACAACCGTGGTAATAGTCGCTTGATTCAGGTTGGCGGATTGCATGTTAGATATAATGTTTTTGGTGAGTTAGTACACTCGCATGGTCAAGTTAGCCCGTTTAGTAACAGTTGTGGAGTTTGTGGGATTTCAGGTTGTACTACCACGCATACATATGGAAGCAACACCTATGAGCATGACAGTGACTGGAATAATTCTGAAGACTTCTACTATTATAAAGAAGATAAAAAAGATAACAAAGACACTAAATTACAATTGAAAAGATAATTTAACCTACAGTTAGTTATTAGTAAAAAGCCCGAATGATCTATAGATAGTTCGGGTTTTTTTAATTGACAAAATACATGTCAACTTCCTTATTGCCCTTTATGATTTGCTTTCCGCGATATTCGCAGGGTATGGACTCCTTAATCAATCGATAGGTATCCTCCGAAATATTGATTTTCCCTTGTAAACCGGAACCTTCTAATCGACTCGCCAAATTGACGGTATTTCCCCATAGATCATAGGCAAACTTATCGTTTCCAACAATACCTGCCACCACAGGACCCGAATGGATTCCAATGCGCATTTGCCATTTAATAGGGCGCTTATTATTTCGGTCCTCAATGAAGTTTAACATCTTTCTGGCAACCACTATACATCTAAAGGCATGTTCGTTGTGGGGTTCTGGTAACCCACAGACAGCCATATAGGAATCGCCAATGGTTTTTATTTTTTCCAGTTCCTGTTCTTTTATCAAACTATCAAAATGGAAGAAAATATCGTTCAATTCTTCAACCAATTCCTTTGGTGAAATTTCAGATGCAATCTTGGTAAACTCCACAAAATCTGTAAAAATCACACTGACATTTTCATGACGCACCGGAACACTATAACCATTATCCAATAACTCTCTGGCTATCTTTTTAGGCAAGATGTTAAACAGTAACTTTTCAGTTTTATCCTTTTCTTTTTCCAACAATAGGGTTTTCTCCTTTAGTTCCTGTGTCCTTTGTTCTACCAGGGCCGTTAATCGATTGTTTCTTGCCTGTAGTGCATCCAAGGGAAAGGCTTCACCATCGCCTTGGTCTTCCGAAGGTATGGATAAATGTATATGGGAAATCAGCCATTTGTTGTTCTTAAACACCAAAATATTGGTAAATCTTAAAAACAGTTTAAAATGATTGTTATTATCGTCATAGAATTCCACATGGGTTTCCGCTTCAACATGTCCTACCGTATCCGATAATAGCCTGACATTCTCATAAAGATAGTTGATTGTGAGCGGGTTCTTAAACTCCGTAAAATCACACTCAAAGTTATACTTTACATTATCAAAACTATTACCAAATTCGTGTTCGCCCGTTCCAAAAGCACTGATGTTTTCATCCAAAAAGGGAAGAATTTTATCCAGTGTATCTTTACCAAACTCGCGTTTTGCCCAAATTCCCCAAAAGGCTTTGAACGTTTTTAGAATGTCCTGTTTAAGATGTTCCATAGTGATTATAGCATTTATTCCAGTGTTTCCATATTTTTGATTTTACGATGGCTTTTATAGCGCTTGCAAAAATCGGTATGGTAGTGGTGATTGGTTAAAAACTCCTTTTGAATGGTATTCCATTTTCGCTTTGTTAATGATGGGTCCAAATATTTCAATTCTTGGTACAATCTGTCACTACCCATTTTAAAACGCGCTGTCCCCAAATATTCCAAATCGGCATCGGCTAAAATGGCCTCTAAATGGTTTTGTGGGTTCTGGGGTATTTTGGTGGCCATAATCATACCGCAAATAGCTTGCATGTCCTCACTTGTCAGGCTATATTTTTTTAGTTTTGCCCTGGCAATCTTACAGCCTTCCTGTTCATGTTCTTTGTAGGTATTTATAAAACCCATATCATGATACAGAGCTGCTATTTTCAAGAGCACCATTTCGCTTTCTGATACACCTTCCTTTTTACCAATGTGTATGACCTTATCAAACACATACAGGGTGTGCTCCAAAGAGTGGTAGGTTAAATGCTCTGGTAGCTTTTCAGCCAAAAGGTCCAGCGCTTCACCATACAGGTTTTGAAACTCGATTTGGGTCATACTAGTGTGCTTTACGTTTTTTAACAATACCACCACTTATTTCACCTATGTTCTGCACATAGGTAAAGGCAGCAGGATCGGCTTGTGCAATGGCTTTCTTGATTTTATGGACTTCCAAACGGGAAACCACGGTTACAATAATATCGCAATCGTGCTTGACGTTAAAAGAACCTGGCAAGTTACCACGTTCACCTTTATAAACGGTTATAGCCTTATTAAAATCGTTGACTATAAGCTGTTTGACTAAATCTGAATTGGGTGAAATAATGGTTAGTGAAATGAGTTTCTCAAAACCATCGACCACGTAATCTGAAACCTTTAATGCTGTGTAATAGGTTACAATGGAATACATGGCTTTCTCCAAGCCCAAGTAGAATGCAATGATGAGAAATATGGTGGTATTGATGGCCATGATGATTTCGTTGGTTGAGAGACCGAATTTTTTATTGGAATATTCGGCTATGACTTCCAAACCATCAATAACACCGCCTCCACGAATAACAAACCCAATGCCCAAACCTACAAACACACCGCCAAAAACAGCCGTTAGGAAATGGTCTTTTGTAATTTCAGGAACCGGTAACAGATTCATAACAATACCCAACAGAATGACCGCCAAGAAAGCGTGTGCGGCAAAGTTTTTGCCTATTTTTTTGTAGCCAATGTACACAAATGGCAAGTTTAACACCACCAAGGGGATGCTCACGTCTATATGGTAGAATTCATGAATTAAAATGGAAATTCCCAGGAGGCCACCATCCAAGAAGTGATTGGGAATCATAAAGCCTTTAATGGCTACCACGGCACATACCACACCAATGATGGTTAAGGCGATAGATTTGAATGAAAATATGGTTTTGAAACTAAAGGGTTCCGAACTGTTTGAACTCATAGATACTTATATAAAATGCAGTAGCCTTGCGAAGTAAACAGTAGACATTTGGGAAACTATGCTTATAGCTTCACTAAAATATAAAAAATAATGATGGTTCGTTACTTTAGCTGCCTCAATTTATTACAGACGCCCACTAACCCCTATTGGCTTGGGTAATTGGGAATATTCAATCCCAGAATGATATCGTGCTGGGCTACCTGCATACCATTCTTTGGAGTGGGTTTTAAAATGCCACTGCCGCCTCTATTAGACATATTACCTCGCTGGGCATTGGTGAGAAAAGGATCATCATCAAAGACCCATTCATCTATATAATACGGATGCTCCAATTGCGGTTCTTTAATGGCGGGATGAATGTGCGCCATAATCTGGGTATTGGGATAACTGGCTGGCCTGACCGTATAAATGGCGTAATGGCCTTGGCTGTCGGTCTTGACCCAACCACGCATATAGCCATGGCGCGCTACCCGACTATCTAAGGTTTGGCTATTGGGGTATTTGCCGTAAACGTCTGTATGGTAGTAGTACAAAATGATATTGGGAGCCGGTGTTTTGCCATCGCGTTTATAAATGGTTCCGGTAACTAGAAGCTTTTGCCCTTGTTGTTGCCAAGCTACACAAGTATCGATTGCTTGAATGTTTTGGGGCATGCCAATAAACATGAAGTCACGATTCTCAAAAGGACCGCCTACTATGGCATTTGGCGAATTTGTTGATTGGGCGGTGCTTGTTACCTGTTTGGTTTGACCTTGGCAAGCGCATACCAAAAAGCCTATCGCAAGCAGGATACTTGATTTGATTGTTGTAGAACCCATAGCCTTATTGTTTTGTTTGTTAGGAAGTTACAAATAAGCCTTATGGAACTGTGATAAAATACTGTTAATTAACATGCTTTAAGGACTCATAACCCTGACAGGACTTATACACGGCTTATCTACGGCTTATCTCCAAAAAGCCGTGTGCTGTTAACCATAATAAAAATAATTATATGCAATCATGAGCCTCCAAAAGCAAACTTATTATACAAAATTGATACCCGTTAAGTTGGAACAAAAGTTCCTATTATCCCGAAAATAGCACCCAAAAATGAGTATATTTATCCACATATAACGAGTTGGCAATAATTATAGAAATATGAAATACAAACTTTTTATTTTACTGATGTGTTTGAGCTCATTTGCTATTTCACAAGAAATATCTATTGAAGACTTCAAAGAACTTAATAATGTTCAAGCTGAAATAGGGAAAAGTTCTCGAAAGAAAAAAGCTGAAAAATTTGAAGAATTGTTCAATTCTCATGATAAAACGGAATTTAAAAAAATCATGTTTGAGTATTTAAAGTCAACGGATTACAAAAACATTCATGATTACTTTTGGTATAGTATGTTTTTAATGGACGATTATTATAATTCACTTATTGATAAAGAACTGACTTTAGAAATTCTTCAAGCAGGAAAAATTGAAATAGAAAAAAGGCTGAAAAACGAAAATAATACTGAAGAACAGGAATTGTATTTATCAATGACCAGATGCCAAGTTCTATGGTTAAGTGGAATTTATTACTTCAATGAAAATGAATTGAATAGAGGTGGTGAATTTTTTGATTTGGCATATGAAAATCCAAATTGCATACATGCTTTCCCAGGAACAAGTAAAGAGGAAAAAGAGGAAATTTATAAGAAATATTCAGAATACAGAAAGAATTAACTATTGCCAACAATGGCTATAATTCATTGCTTCCGACTTTCCTATCGGAAAGTCCTCGCAAATTTGCTATCTTCGGTTTTCTGCGGAAAATCCTCGCGGATTTTCACGCAACGAAACCATAGCCAAAACCGTTAGGCTTCATGCAGGGCGACAGTGCCTAACGATTTACAACTATGAACTAAATTTGACCTTTTATTTAATTGGATATATTTGACGAATTGTAAATTCTATAATAAATATGAAGAAATTTCATCTAATACTTACAGTAGTTGCACTTAGCTTTTTAGGATGTTCTGAGAGTAAAAAGCAAGAAACAAATCTGTTAAAACTATGGTATGATAAGCCGGCTGAAGTTTGGGAAGAGGCGCTGCCTCTTGGAAATGGTCGATTAGGAGCAATGGTTTTTGGAACGGTAAGCAAGGAACATTTGCAACTTAATGAGGAGACTGTTTGGGCCGGAGAACCCGGTAATAATCTGCCTAAAGGATTTAAGGAGATATTACCCCAGATACGTAAACTAATATTCGAAGGGAAATATAAAGAGGCCGAGCAAATTACCATGTCTCGAGTGCCTAGGCATGCTCCTGAGGGGAATAACTACGGAATGCCTTATCAAACAGTAGGAGACTTGTATATTGATTTTCCAGGACATGAGAACGTAAGCAGTTACTATCGTGAGTTGGATATTAAAAACGCTATTAGTTCTACACACTATAAGCTTAATGGCGTTCAATACAATCGAGAATATTTTATCTCAGCACCTGACCAAATTATAGTTATGCGTATTTCTGCTTCTGAAAATGGGAAAATAAGTTGTATGTTAAAAGCTGATTCTCCTCATTCAATATTCAGTGTAACGGTGGATGGAGAGCAATTGGTGATGAACGGGAAAAGTGGCGATATGGATAATAAAACCGGTAAGGTTGAATTTGAAACAATTGTTAAACCTGTTGCTGTAGGTGGCACCATTAAAGCGGGAAGCAATACTGTCACTATTCAAAATGCTGATGAATTGACATTGTTTGTATCCATAGGAACAAACTTCAAAAATTATAAGGATATTTCGGGCGATGCATCTCAAATTGCAAAGGACTATCTAAACAAGGCTATTTCAAAGGATTATAATGAGATAAAGCAAGCTCATATAGCTGATTATCGAACTTATTTTGATCGGGTTGAGCTAGATTTGGGAATTACAGACTCAATACTCAACCCTCTGAATCAGCGGATTGTCGACTTTAATTCGGGATACGATCCCCAGTTGGTTTCCCTTTATTTTCAGTTTGGTCGTTACTTGTTAATATCATCCTCTCGTCCGGGCGGGCAGCCAGCTAACTTACAAGGAATTTGGAATCACCAGATTAAACCAGCCTGGGATAGTAAATATACAGTTAACATTAATACTGAAATGAATTATTGGCCGGCAGAACCCACGAATTTGCCAGAAATGCACGAATCGCTTTTTTCAATGTTGCATGATTTGGCTGAAGTGGGGCAGCAAACAGCCAGGGATATGTATGGTGTTGAAGGTTGGGCTATGCATCACAACACTGATGTTTGGCGAATAACAGGGCCTATTGATGGTGCTTTTTATGGTATGTGGCCAATGGGAGGAGCCTGGTTGAGCCAGCATCTTTGGTATCATTACCAATATTCAGGAGACACTAAATTTCTTAAGGAAGTTTATCCTATCCTTAAAGGTGCTGCGCAGTTCTATAGCCAGGTGCTTCAGGAGAAACCCACTAATGGTTATCTGGTTGTTACCCCAAGTATGTCGCCAGAAAACAGACACCCGTTTGGTACATCAATGGCCGCAGGAAACACAATGGATAATCAGTTGGTGTTTGATGTATTTTCAAACCTGATTACTGCGGCCAAGATCCTTGACGTAGATGCTGACTTTGCTTCAATAGTAGAGAAAAAAAGATCGTTGTTACCGCCTATGCAGATTGGCCAACATGCTCAATTACAGGAGTGGTTGGAGGATTGGGATCGAAAAGATGATAAGCACCGTCATGTGTCTCATCTTTATGGTTTGTTTCCTTCTAATCAAATCTCGCCACTTGCACATCCAGAACTTTTTCAGGCTGCAAAAAACTCACTAATTTACCGAGGTGATAAATCAACAGGATGGTCAATGGGCTGGAAAGTGAATCTTTGGGCGCGTTTGTTAGATGGTGATCGTGCATTTAAACTCATAAAAGACCAGTTATCGCCGGCTCCAAAAGAGAAGAAAGGCTCCAATGGAGGAACATACCCTAATTTATTTGATGCCCATCCTCCGTTTCAGATTGACGGGAATTTTGGTTGTACTTCGGGTATCGCCGAAATGTTAGTGCAGTCCTATGATGGTTGCATTTATTTGCTACCTGCACTACCAAAGGAAATGTCCGAAGGTTCTGTAAAAGGCTTACGCACCGTTGGAGGTTTTACAATTGACCTTAGCTGGAACAATGGGCAGGTAAGGGAACTCGTGGTGTATTCAAGTTTGGGAGGGAATTGTCGTCTGCGTTTAACGAACACGTTAACAGGGGAAATGGAATTAAAAACGGTTGAAGAAGGTTCGGAGAATCCTAATCCATTTTTCCAAGTTCCTGAGATAAAGTCCCCAATCGTGAGTCAAAAAGCGGATCTGAAAGCATTGGAATTGCCTGTCACTAGTTTGTTCGATTTTGAAACTAAAAAGGGAGCTGTATATAAATTCTTTGCTAAAAATTAGTAATACCAACCTTACGATGGTTTTTGAGTTCTTAATATAGGTTGTATTAAAAGTGGTGTATGAAAAATTATTTTTGATGACAACTAAAAGCACGATAGTCTAACAATGTGTATAGGAAATAAGAGCTTCAGAGGTTTTCGAGCATTATCACCCGCATCAAAGTTGGGTGGTAACTTGATAGGTTTGAAGCTCGCAATCCCTTACGATACCATACACTGAACGTTATATTACATTTAAAAAAATGAAACGATTAATAAAATTCATAGAAAAGAATATTTCAGGCAAAAAGGTTTTAGGGCTTTTTATCTTGACCAATCTTGTTTACACCTTTATGCTGACTGTTACAATTCCCAAAACAATGGAATTCTCTAACGGAATGAAATTATTGGATATGATGCCCACAGGATATGATTTGAATTATGTAAGTGAATTATTTACTTCGCTTGGAGAAAATGGACGTTTGACCTATCTAACCAACCAAATACCTGTTGATATGATTTACCCATTGCTATTCGGACTTTCTTACTGTCTGCTTTTGGGATATTTTTTGAAAAAATTGAAAAAATTAAATTCCCCGTATATTTATCTCTGCCTATTACCAATAATTGCCGGAATTGCAGATTATTTGGAAAATATCGGAATTATCATAATACTTAAAAACTATCCCGAATTGAAAGGGTCTGTAGTTTATACAACTAACATATTTTCTGTTATAAAAAGCATTTCAACAAGTATATTTTTTATTGCGTTAATAGTAGTCTTAATAACACTTGGAATTAAAGTTTTAAACAGAAAAACAAGTACAAACATCGTGTAAAAATAATTGCTTGGTTCTAGCCTAATCGGAAAATCCTTTGGATTTTCCTTTGGTCCGTTCCATTTTTAGTAAGTTAGTTGCTTGCACACGCAACGAAATCATACACACCGTTGTAGGTAATTTTGACCAAATCGATGAAAAACATTTTACCATTAATATTAATACTGAATTTTGGTTCCTTATTTTCTCAATCAAAAGAGAATAAATTAGAACTTAATGACACTTGGTTTGGAGGAGAAACCGAAAACAATGGAAAGCCAGTAATTATTCGTGGAAGACAGCATTTAAAGAATTTTATTGACTCAAAACAATACACGGAACACGTTGAATTCGTTTGGACATTTGAAACGGAGACTGAAAACGGAATCCCAACGCCTGAAGAGAATATCTTTATGCAAAAAGTTGAAGATGCACTAATTGAAATTCTGGAACCTGACTTACAGTCTGTATTGACAATCGTTTATACACACAATGGAATTCGCTCATCTATTTTCTACACTAAATCTGTACCTGAATTCCTAAAATGGATTAACAAAGCTTTGTCGGAATTTAAAAAACTGCCGATTGAAATTACAAATGGAAAGGATATTGAATGGGAATTATATACTGGAATTTTAAAGAGTTACGAACTCGAACTGAAATAAATTACAGCTGACTGAATGAACCTTGAACAAAAAAATGCAGAAAAACGCAAAAATGAACCTTTGAGTAATTCAGAAGCTTTAAGGTTCTTTTTCATTCCTGTTGGTTTTGCTAAACTCAACAAATGGAAAAACACCGACTTTAATGAATCTGAAATAGAACGATTTAAAAAATTCGGATTTGAACGTAAAATCAAGCAAGCATCTGAAATAAGAATATTTGGAATAATATTTTATATTTCAATAGCAATAATATTAGCGTATTTAATAAAATAAAAAACTACCTACAACAACGGCTATAATCCATTGCTCGCTAAATGCTAAACCGAAAAACATTAACTTTAATCCAGTAACTGACGGTTATACGAGACCGCTGTGCGCAACCAAGGAAAAACATATTGACTGAAACAAAAGACATATTTCTAAATGAAAATTTGAGACGTGGAGGGTTTTATGAATTATGCATTCAAGTTTGTCCTGGTGCAAATATGGAGCCGATAAAAAAGTACATGGATTATATAAAGTCTCTCGAAAACGTTGATGGCCCATTTGATAGAAATTTTGAGTTAACAACTATAGATATTGAAAATTTTGAACACGAGTGGGTTTTAAGTTTAGAAAATTATACTATTCCTTTTAAGACCTTTAATATACACGAAAATGAACCGATTGAAACAGGATTTAATTGGTTTGATATTTCGTTTTACACATCAACAATAGAAGAAATTTTTGGACCTGAATACCAAACGTGGACTGAAAACCCAAAATGCCCGACAGAATTAACGGGATTTTTAAGAAAAACTCTGTTTGACTTGAACAGTATTCATAAATTTCAAATGGCAATGATTGATTTTGAGATTTCTGGACAATATTATTTAGCGGATTTAAATACTGATTTCATTAATTGGACAAATTCCAAATTCTTTGTGAACAAGGAAAATTCTCATTTGATTTCAGAACGAAACAGAAATGTTGTAGAAATAATAAAATAAAATGGCAGTGCACAACACCGTGTATAACTCATTTAGATCTTACTTCGAACTTCGTACTTCGTGCTCGTGACATTCGTCGCAAATAAGCCTAACCAAAAAATGCTATCTTTAACTTGACTATCATAACAAAAAACAGGTGTCTAAATGAAATATTTATTTTTACTAATTGTGCTACCTACCACGGCATTACATGCTCAAACCGAATTAAACTTTGACAAACGCTTTGTTGAAAGCGAAGATAAATGGGTGGCTTTTCAAAAAAATGAAGCTGGGTCATATCCTTTTGGATTTATCTATATTGATTCGCAGGCAGGTTTAACCTTGAATTACGAAGGAACTTTTAAAATTTCAAAGACCGGTGAGTTTATACCATCAAAAATCGATAACACGAGTATGAAAGCCAGACTAGAACCCAATAATGTTTTAGTTGCTTTTATTCCTGAACAAAAATTTAATGAACTAAAAATTGACTCAATACCTGATTGGTTGAAACACTATAAAACTGATGTAAACTCTATAGAAAGACTATACAAATGGGGATATATGTATAATGGCTGGAATGAATGTGCAAAGGCGTTAACGTTTCTCGAAAAAGCAAAAACCATTGATCCGAAATATAAAGGACTGGCCGTGGAACTTGCTTTTTCCTACAATTGCCTAAAAGAGTATGATAAAGCAGAAAGTATTTTAGAAGAGGATATTAAAACAAACACATCAGATGCTTATGTAAGTAAAGAGTACATTTACACTTTAACAAAAACCAACAAAATTGACAAAGCCATTCAACAATATACTTCGGCTCAAGAAACGGTAAAAAACAAACAATATGATGCTGAAAATTGTTATAACATTTTACAATATTTTTACTTTCAAAAGGACAAGGAGCATTTTAATAAATGGTATACTGAACTTTCAAAGCTTGAGGTTCAAAACAACATGATTAGAGAGTATGCCGACAGAATGAAAAACGATTTAGACAAATAATACTAATACTTACATCCAAAAAGTAATGCCCTATTAACATAATATGACATCAGAAAAACCGTTAATTTAAAAAATGTCATAATGAAAAAATTGGTAGTTATTTTATTTATCTTTTTAGGTTCAACATTGGCTTTTGGAAAATGTGGTGCTGGAGGGCTTCAATTTTATCCAGAACAAAAAGAGATTAGTTTGAACACCATGTTCATTATTCAAGGTTATGCAAAAAGCCAAGAGAATATTATTGAATTCTACAAAAAAAGAGTGTACTTAATCAGTGAGAATGGAGAACTAATCGAACTAAAACTTCAAAAAATGTATAAAGGTCAAAAAGACCTAACACAAGCGATTTTTAAACCTGAAAAAGAGCTAAAACCCAACACTAAATATTTCCTCAAAAATCCAAACGACTCTATTGAATTCTATTCGCAATGGAACTCTGAAAAAAAAGAAAACGAAAACGTTTATTGGATAACAACTAATCTAAAGGAATCTAAGGCAATAAATCCTAACCTAAATATTGAATTCAACAAAACGGAAATTATTCAATATGGTTGTGGCCCTTCGGTGAATGCTATTTTTAACGTAAAAAATAATTCTGGTGGAGAGATATGGTACAAAACAGAAGTCATAAACTTGTCCAATAATAGAACGAACACATATTATATAAAAGACTTGGATGGAAAACTAAATGTTGGACACGGCATGTGTGCTGGAGCCTTTGCCTTTGACCGCAGTAGCAAATATAAAGTTAGGTTTACCCCAATGAACATAGATGGAAAAGAAATTGATGTAAGCAATTGGATAGAGTTTGAAAATCCATTTTTAAATGAAAAGTAAGATACTGTAACCAATAACAGCTATATTTAACTACACCGAATCTTCGATTAAAGCCGTAAAATCCCTAGCGACGCTCAAGGTCGTGCCTTACATACAGTTTTATGATTCCAGGTTTTTTACTGACCTAGAATTTCGGGTTTCATGTCGTACAAAATCTTGAGCACCTCCCCTTGTTCCGAATCACCATGATTTAGAGTTTTCATGGCGGCTAAAACATCATCCAATACAGCTATGAACTCGTCTGCATTGACATTCATACCTTTGTGAGCCCCTACCATGTCCTTACCGGTATAGGTTGGAACACCACTAAGGCCTGTACAGAAAAATTCGGTTGCACTATCCGTTAATTGATCTTGCGACATCTTGGCGTTTTGGAATCGGGTTGCGATAACTGGGTTGGCATAGTGGTTCGCTACAACTTGCTCGGTGAGTTTTCTAACACCATCCCGGCCACCCAAACGCTCAAATAAACTTGGTTGGTCCATTTTAATTCGTTTTTAATTAATATTACTAGTAATTTAAGCAAAAAAAATGAGAACTTGGGCAAACCACGACCCAGACGTTATAAGCAATCTATATGAAAACAGTCATTTTAATATTAATGATATTCTTTTTAGGATTTACTCAAAGTTTACAAGCAGGCTCTCAAAAAGAGACTACATATACACTGAAAGGCAGACTAATAAATGGATTTGACGAGCTGACACCGCTATGTGGGATTTTTGCTTGGGCAACTGTTATCGAGTTTGAGATAATTGAATTTTCTGATTCGGATTATACCCTAAAAAGCATCCCTGTAATTTTCCCTTGTCCTAGTCCTTATAACACCAAACTTTTTCAAGTTGGAGAAATCTATGAATTGATTTTGATTGAAAAAAATCAAGCTAAATTTGAATGGGCAATGCTAGGATCAAAGCAAGACATTTTGAATCAATATGACTTGAATAAAGAGTATTGGTTCCAAGATTGGAAAGAACTAAAAACCCAAACCAAAAAGCAGAAATTCGAGTCGAATGATAAATTTGATTCATTGAAAATTCCCGATTCTTTGGAATTAATTACTAGCAAAAACTTAAAAGGAGATTTTAACGGAGACAATAAAACGGACTTTGCCTCTATGGTTGAAAATAAAATAAATCATAAAATTGGAGTTTTAATACTTCATAATTCAGAGAATAGCCAAAGTATCGTATTTGGAGCAGGAAAAGCAATTTCTAAAATGACAGACTTGGATTGGATTTCAGTTTTTAAAATTCTCCCTAAAGGAGAAATAGTTTCACCAACTTTAGTCAACGAGGAAACTGGAGATATAATCGGTCAAGACAAAAGCAAGAGTTTTAAACTTATAGGTGATGGAATTTACATGAGCGTTGGTGAATCTCACGGTGGTGGAATTATATTTTGGAACGGTAATGAATATCAATGGTATCATATCGAATAAAAGCCATTTGCTAACAATATATAACCGAATTTATTCGTATAATTATAAATGCTCAAGTACTCATGAATCTCGTAAGTTCGATTTATTAATATCAGTACCTAATCCAAAATCACTATCTTAAAACCCGCAACTGACGGTTATACAAGACAGTTTTAGACAAATTTTGAAAAACAGATGAGATTTAAGCTAATAGCCATAATTTTTTTCGTTATTCAATCTATATTTTCTCAAGAAATAAAAGCTGAATTTGAAATTGAGATAATCAGAAAGAATAAAGCTGAATTTAATTTGGACTACAATTCTTTTGAACATCGATTTGAGAATTTTTACGAGGACGACTATTTTATTGTTAGAGATTCCTGCAGAGGCGAATTTGGCGGAATAGTTGAGTTTAAAAATAAACAGACGGGGCAAACTTACATAGCAAAAGCAACTTGTTCGTCTTCTTTAATAAAGTTAAACGGAAAGTATTACTTAACGACTTCATTAGCTCATCTTTCTGGATTTTCGGAAATTTATGAAATCATCAATCCTCAAAAGCTTGAAAAACTTAATGCGTATGACTCTCCTGAGGTAAAGTATATAAAAGGAAAATCCACTAAAGGACTAAAACTATTATATAAAAACATTGGCGAAACTATTTTGGTTAGCTTTCCTTACAAAAATGAGCTTTATCATATTTCAACTTACAATGATGGAACTTTTCTAACCAAAAGAAAAGGAACTGAATTAATTAAACTTCAAAAATTATTAGATTATAGAATTTTTACACTCCAAAGCAACATAAAAATTACGGCTGAAAATCATTACTTAAAGAATTTTATTACTCATCGCTATAAAGTAATTGGCTTTTTCAATGTAATAGGAAATAAAATTCAAGTAAATATTTATGAATGAAAACTAGCCAAATAACGTGGATAATTCATTACACCTGATTTTTTATTTCGGAATATTTGTAATTTGCTATCTTTTAATCCTTAATTAATTTAAATCTATTTTAAATGAAAAAAATATTGCTCGTTGTGATTGCCACTATTTGTACGATGGGAACCATACATGCCCAAAAAATCAAGTTTAAAAAAGGGAATGTACTTGTTGATGATGTTGAATGTCTCACTTATGAAAGTAATTCAACCACTGTTGAATTGGTAACTAAAGATGGCAATCAGAACCATTATTTTGAAATTCATACGTACTGGTGTTGGGCATAATGGTGGTTTATACAACAAAGTTGTTTTTGTTGAACAGGACAAATCTTTCACGTCCAAATCTTATATTTTCACCAAAGGCAATCTTACCAAGAAGTTGATTACTGAAGGTATTATAACTGATTGTATTGTTGATGAAAGCAAAATCGATAAATTCATTTTGAAATATGATGAGAATATTGAGGATACACTGGTGAGGTATTAGCTAATTCCGAATTCCATATTATGATTAAATCCGTGTTACTCATCTTACTGGGTCTGTTTTTTATTTTAAACGGCATTAACCATTTAATAAATCCGCATTTTTACGAGGAGTATGCTGCCAAGAAAGGCTTGGTTTCTCCTAAAATCATGGTCAAAATTAGTGGGATAGCCTTGATTTTTGGCGGACTATCAGTAGCTACTGGTTTCTTGTTGCTCATTGGTATTATTGGGCTTTCGCTGTTTTTGGTTATTACCTCCTTTACCATTCATCAATTCTGGAAAGAAGAAGGTCATGAAAAGAAACTATTAGAGGGTATGCATTTTGCTAAAAATATGGCCATATTGACCGAGCTATTATATATAGCAACTACTTAAACCATATCTTTTGGAGGTCCGTTTGGGTTTAGCTTCACAATGGATTATTTACTATCTTTAAGCATATTGAGCCAACAAAACCAAAGCATTATGATACTTCAGATTATCAAATTAAAATCCAATCTTCCGGAAGCTGAACTGTTACACAGAGCCAAAGACAGAAAACCCCAGTTTCAAGCTATTACGGGACTGCTGCAAAAATACTATGTTAAAACCCATGAACACGGTCAATATGCAGGTATATACGTATGGGATTCCAAAGACTCACTAGAAACATTTCGAACATCCGATTTGGCTAAAAGTATTCCTGCGGCTTATGAGATTATTGAAGCTCCGCATATTGAAATGATGGATATTCTGTTTCAATTACGGGATTAGTGCAGCATAACAAACATAAAACCCTTGTAACATTGAAAAATACTATTTTAATAGCTGCTCTGCTCGTTATAATGAGTTGTCAAAACAAGCAGGCGCAACCAGAAGACAGACATTCCAAAGAACCTGAACATAAGCATCAACATGATAACTCACCAAAGCATGAGGCGAATGCGCACATGCATCAATCATCAGTGAATGATTTGATTGAACGGTTTGAGTCGCCCGAACGGGATGCTTATCAAAAACCCGAGTTGGTTTTGGACTATTTAGGTCCGATTGCTGGTAAGCACATTATGGACATTGGTGCCGGATCGGGTTATTTTTCGGTGAAACTTGCTGATAAAGGTGCCCAGGTGATAGCAGCCGATGTGGATGATGAGTTTCTTGACTATTTACGCAACCGTGTTAAAACCCAACAGTTACAGAATATCGAGGTGCGTAAAATCCCTTATGATTCGCCAGATTTAAAAGATCAAGAGGTCGATATGGTTTTCATTGTGAATACCTATCATCATATCGAAAATCGTCCGACCTATTTTAAAAAAGTCAAGCAAGGAACCAAACCCGAAGGTGAATTGGTACTTATTGATTTTTTTAAAACGGAGCTGCCTGTTGGCCCACCAGTAGATCATAAACTATCTATGGACACGGTCATTACGGAACTAAAAGAAGCTGGTTACACCACATTTGACATCAATGTTGAACTGTTGCCTTATCAATTTATTATAAAAGCGCAGTAACCAACAAACTAGCATCTTGAATAAAGCATATAGCATACTATTCTTTGGGTTTTTATCAGTCATCATGGGTATTGGTAAAGATGAGTCAGAACTCATTCCGTCAGAAATAAAACTCCTGGTTGGTGGTATCCTGATTGTTTATGGTATATTCTTAATGTATCAATCAAAATCAAACGCTGAAGAGCCTAATCGCTTTAAAGGGCGTTTTGGTAAGAAAGGACGATCGTATATTTTCTTGGCCATTGGCATTTTGTTGATTAAATCGCCTTCCATTTTTGACCCAAATTATGAATATACTTTGCATATTATTAGTATCACCATCTTCTGTTTAGGCTTTGGTTTTATAATTTATGGCTTAAATGTATTCTTCAAAGAAAAACGCGATAAAAAAGAAAGTGGGTCCATTGAATAATCAATCATTAAATAACTTATGAAATACATAAAATTCTTAATCCTTGTCCTATTTATTTCAGCCTGTCAAGCGCAGGAATCACGCATTATCATTGAAAAGAAACTCATATCCAATTGGTCAGACTACCCTATTTACTCCTATTTAACCGACACCATTAATGGTCAGGTCACCTGGAAAACCCAATACCAGTATTTAGATCAAATCAATGTATATGGTATTACCTATTTAAGTGATGGTCTCAAAATTAAGGGGTTGTTAGTAGAGCCTAGAGACACTAGTCAAAAGTATCCTTGTATTATATTCAATCGTGGCGGTATTTTGGGTCTCTAAAAATTGCTCATGGCGCCATAACAATGGGGCAATTAGCCAAGGAAGGCTATGTGGTTATTGCCAGCCAATACCGTGGTAATGCGGGTGGCGAAGGCCAGGAAGAATTTGGCGGAAAGGATGTGAATGATGTGGTGATACTCACAGAGGCCTTAAAGGAAATTGCCGTTGCTGATGCTAGTAATATTGGGATGTACGGCTGGAGCCGTGGTGGTATGATGACTTATATTGCCTTAACCAAAACCGATAAGATAAAAGCTGCTGCTGTTGGTGGTGCCGTGTCCGATAATTTTGCATCCATTGCCGATAGACCTGAAATGGAAACGGGTGTTTTGGCTGAATTAATTCCAAATTATGAGCTGAATAAGGAAACCGAATTAATAAAACGCTCGGCTGTTCGTTGGGCTGACAAGTTTTCCAAAGAGGTGCCCATACTCCTATTGCATGGCAATGCCGACTGGCGGGTAAAACCCGAACAAAGCCTTAAAATGGCATTAGAGTTTGAGAAATATCGGGTGCCATACCGATTGATTATGTTTGAAGGTGGCGATCACGGTATTTCAGAACATAAACAGGAAGTTAACGAGCAAGTCATTAATTGGTTTAACCGATTTCTAAAAAATGGTGAAAGCTTGCCTAATATGGAGTATCATGGAGAGTAAACCGTTTCATCACATGTTGTGTTTGCTTGCGCCTATCACTAGTGATGATGAAACAACAAAAATTCCGAATACTCCTTGTTTGAAAATATAAGCTTATATTTATTACGTATGAAAACAAATTGTGTTTCATTATAACCAGCTCTAAACCAATGATAAAAGTCTTTAGATTATCGCAACAGGGCGGAGCGTTAAAAAAAGGTTTGGAAAACCTTTTTAGCGAATGAGCCAGTTTGTCGCGATGGAAAAAGCAAAATTAAAGGTCTAGTAGAATCCTCATGAAAATGGGGATGGTGGAGATAGCCGCTTGCGGAAAGCTAAAAATTAAAATATGTGAAATATGATTAAGTTTTTCAGACACATACGTCAATCACTCCTCATGGAAAATAAACCCAGAAAACCTGCCTTGCCGGCAGGCAGGTACCTAAAATATGCCATGGGAGAAATTGTACTTGTTGTTATTGGGATTTTGATTGCGCTTCAAGTCAATAATTGGAATCAAAACCGCCAAAATAACCAAAAAGAGATCGAGATCCTTCTTGGAGTTGAACAGGAACTAAATGAATTAATTAAGCGATTGGAATTCTGGGCCAAGGTAAATAAAACTGGAGAAAAGCTTGTAAGCAAAGTACTAGAGTTTGACCAGACCAACGCCAATAAAAAAACGATGGATTCATTATTCTCCTCTATTATTTATGTAAATGTATTTGACAAAGGTGGTGGGTTTCTTGAGACATTGATAAATGATGGCAAATTTGACTTGATCAAAGACCCACTCATTCGTCAGCAGTTATCGCGTTGGCCAGACAGAATAGAAGATATTCACACTAATGATCTATCCGTAAGAGGTCTTGTTTGGCATGAGATGATACCTTTTTTAGCTGAATTTGGAGTCCCTGAATTCACCTGTGATAAAGGGCAAACTTACTGCTTCAAGGACGAACCAATATCCGAAAACTATTTACAGTTATTAGAAAACAAGAAGTTTAAAGCCCTATTGCGATTAAGAAAAATTGGATTTACAGGGATTATGCTCGACCATCAAGCAAAGGCTAACGAAGCCAAAAAGACATTGAAACTCATACAGACATTTTTAAAAAATGCTGAATAAAGAAATAGGTTCGTGCTCGTATCTACACAAATTTGCTATTTTCGGTGCACAGCTGAAAATCCTAGCAGATTTTCATTCAACTTACAATACAAACCATTGACCAAAAAAATTGATAGAAATAAAAATTAAAGGAGGGTTTAATGATGGCTTAACGGCTACACAAGTTAATCAGGTTTTAATGTTTTCTGAAGTTAAAAAAAAGTGGTTTAAGCCTGATTTAATTATTGTTTACGATGGATATAGAAAACCACAAATTTCAATAAAACACGCTATTGGCACCTTAAACACAAAATATAAAATAATAGATCAAGCCGATACAATAGTTAATACCATAACATTGATAAAAAATGGTGTTATTGAATTTGCAAATGGTCAGAAGATTTTATTTAAGAAGAAAACGTTTAATTTGATTATGAATCCCTATTCTGAAATATTGTTTGAAAACAAAAAAATAGGATATATTAACAATAAAAAACTAAAATTATTTGAACTTGATTTCACTCTATTTTTAGAAGAAACTTATGAAAACCTTTTAGACTCAATTCTAACATATATCCTTATAGCAGAATCAAATAACGATAGATATGGTGATGGTTGAGTCTTAAAGCTACCTCTATATAGTATATTTTCAATTTCCACCACTGATTCCGCACTTATCATTGACCATCGTACCTGCGTTATTGTTTGTCGCACTTCAGTAATTAGACGGCACACTCAAGTTATTGGTAGGTACATTTTTATGGTAGACTGGCACAAAGCTTTGATTGGGTAACACAAACGTCATTCTGAACTTGATTAACTCTGTTGAATCTTCTATTTTCTAACAGAAATTACTAAACTGAAAATAAACGCTAGCTTAACCCGTAAAAAATGCACAATACATATAGAAAAACCACTTAATAATTGCTATTACCGTTTTAAAAGAAAACGTTCTCCTTACACCCCTTTTATAAACTCAATACTTTTTAGAACAATATTATTTAAGGCTTGTGGCAACGCATTTGTTTCCCACGGGTGTTTAGAATTAAAAACATGATTGGCGTCAGGTATGAGAAATAAATCCGAATTTTTATTCCATATATGTAATGCTTCCGCTTCCGAAAATGAAATAGATGTATCTTCTAAACCATGAACAATAAGCATCGGACCGGTTATTTTTTTCATGGTATTTTCGATATTTAAGCGTTCTTTATTGGCCATGAAATCTTCATAAAATTGGAAATTGTGAGGCATTTTTTGATTGGTTCGGCTATTTAAAACATACTTGACACCATCTTTTCGCCATTGTTCCAAATCGCCAATGGTGGCCGTTCTTTTACCAAAATCACAAATACTGGCCCAAGTAACTAATTTGCTAATGCGACTATCTTCACTCGTTTTAATAATGGCAATACCACCTCCTCTAGAATGACCAATAACGGTTATGTTGGTAACATCTATGTCTTCAATGAAATGATTCTTTTCTGAAAGCAAAAAATTAACCATTGAATCCAAATCATCGAGTTCTTTAGAATAGTTATTCTCGGCAAAAGCTTCCAAATCTGGAAAATCGATAGGATCCTCAATCGTTCCACCATTGTGGGAGAAATTGAACTTTACAAAAAACAAACCAGCTTTAGCAAATTTTTTAGCTACCAAATCCCATGCTCCCCAGTCTTTAAATCCCTTGTAACCATGACAAAAAATGACTAAAGGTTTTTTCATGTTGTCATCCTTAAAAAAGGCATCCCAAAGTATTGGTTTTTTTTCCTGTGTATAAAGAATATTATTTTTTTGAATCATTTTTTAAAGGTAATTATTTTAAAAGAAACACACGTTATTATTACGTTCATAAGCTTTTAATTAATTAAATCTATCTCGTATGATATTTTTTTGGCACGTTGTTTGTTTTTAATGATGTGAGTTTAATTAAAACCCTGACATTATGAAAAAAATAATCTATCTATTAACAGCGCTATTGGTTACCAGTACCGGTGTTAATGCCGCTACAACCACCAAAGCAGACACTAGTTTAGAGAATACAACCTACAGAGGATATGGTGAAAATTTCATCTTTGTTGAGGGTGGTATTGAGTTCTCCATATTCCCAGATGGCCAATTTGATTTTTATATGCCGCATTATGGTCCTAATGTCAACGTAGCCATTAATACACCAGGCGTGAGTATTAGTTTTAATTCCGGATATGACTATAATCCATTTATACAGTATGATGAATTTGGTGCGATAATCCAAATAGAGCATGTGCCCGTGTTTTATGACTTCTATGGACGGGTTATTCAAGTCGGTGATATTTTTATCAACTATAATGCGTTTGGTCATATTTCGCGTGTAGGTGGGCTTTATGTGCACTACAACCGCTTTAATAGATTCTCATATTGTACGGGATTTATCAATCCATTTAATCGCGTGTACGTTTTTAGACCATGGCACACTTATTATAGAATTCCCGCCATAAACCATTGTGTGGTTTTTAACAGACCTTACAGACAGTATTACACGCCTGTTAGATACACTTATACTACACCTTATCGTAATAATTACAGACGTACAACAGCCGTTGCCAGCAGACGTGGGAATACTATTTACAGAAGTCGCGATCTGGCTACCGTAAGCCATAGAGATGGAAGACGCGGTGATGCTGTTACCAATGCGACGCGTTCAACCAGACGTCAGTTAAGCACGAACTCTGATAGAACAACCCGTAATAATCGTTCGGCGATTTCTCAACGCCCTGAAAGAAACAATAGAACCAATAGCATTGAAAGCAAGCCCAGAACCAGAGGGACTGCAAGCAGTATGGGCAAACCAAATAGAAGTAGCGAACAAGTAAAACCGCGCACTACAAAGCCTGCCCATAAAGCGCAAGTACGTAATTCTAGAAGTAACCCTGTGGGATATTCGGGTACTAACCGTAATGCTTCAGGAAAAACGACGACTCATAGAAAAAATAGCACTTTTGGAAAACCAAAAGCCTCTAATTCTCGTATATCTAATAAAGGAAATAAAACAACTACTAGAGGATCCAAATCAAGATGGCAATCTGGTAGAGGACGATAAAAATTTTTTGGTTGGTTAGTTAGAAAGTCCTGCGAATAGTATGCCTCAAAGCACATTCGTGGGATTTTCTCGTTTTAACGCTTCAGCAGTTTATTAATAATAGCGGTAATATCTTCAGAAAAATCAAGGGCATACACAATGAATCCATAAAACGCTGAAATGAGTATGGATTTGATAGTAATATTCACCAAGGGATGAAAACCAAAATCCCAAAAATAGAACATACCCAAACTCACAATTATGAGCATCATAACTTTAGATGTGTTCAACGTGAAAGGCAACATTTTAAACCTGTAATTCACAAACCATATTTTAGCCAAATTGTAAAGCAATACTGCAATGAATGTGGCTGCTGCTGCCCCATTGATACCGTATAGTGGTATAAAAACCATATTGAGTACAATTGTTAAAACAGCGAGAAAAACACCCAAAATCAAAACCATGCGATAGTAATCACTATTAAACAAAATGGCGTTATTATTACCCAATAAACTATCAATTAGTTTTGACACACCAATGATAAAAACTATCAATAAGCCATCCACATAGCTATCGTTGATTAATTTGTACAGTTCATTGATGTTGAGGATAATCATTAAAAATATAAATCCGCTAATAATAAACAGATTGAGTGAACTCTTTTGATAGAGTAATTTCAACTCATATTTGTTATTCTCATTTAAAAGCTTGGCTGTTAACGGACTCACAATCTGGTGCATGGACCGACTGGGCACCCCAATAACTGAAGCAATGTAAATTGCCACACCATAATAGGCCACATTTTCAATAGCCACATACCTATTGAGCATAAACTTATCAATCTCCAAGATAATATTGGCCACTGATCCAGCAATGATAATCAATGAGGTGTACTTTAAAACCGAAGATAAATTGGGAATTTTAGTAATCTTAAATGAAGGAAATCTTAAACTGTATGCATAGAGTTTCATAATGACCATACGCAAGAAATAAACACCTGTAATACCGTAAATCAATTGTTCGACTGTAATCCAATTCATAAATAAGCACAGCAACAATATAGTCGTGCCAACCCTATGAAAGACCTCTTTCATAAAATTGCCAAATACACTCTGCATTTGCACTCTTGACCAGGCATAAAAGACTTCGAAATAGGAAAAACAAATAG
Source organism: Hanstruepera sp. CR43 (assembly GCF_055227665.1). NCBI lineage: Bacteria > Pseudomonadati > Bacteroidota > Flavobacteriia > Flavobacteriales > Flavobacteriaceae > Hanstruepera > Hanstruepera sp. CR43. The sequence goes on from NZ_CP200078.1 coordinate 342,182, forward strand.
CCGTAACAAAAATGAGCCATACATAATTACCCACTATGGTATTATTTCCCATAAACCACTGACTGATACTATCAAAAGCCAAATAACCAATTATTCCCAATGGAATAATGATAGCAAATGGTAAAAACAGCATCAACATTAAAAAGCTATTTTGTGTTTGACGTGTTTTGTAAGATGAATAGAATTTAATAATAGTATTGTGAACCCCAAAAGCCAAAATAGGCATCATCACATTAGCCGTAGACAGGATATAGGTAATCAACCCAAAATACTCATCGCTTAAAAACTGAGTGAATAAAAACAAGACGTTAACAGCCCCTATACTAAACCCGAGATAGGTGATAACCGTGTTTTTAATTGATTGGTTGATAACAATACCCATTTATAAGAGCTCTGCTAAAGTTTTGGTTAATGTTTGTCTGCTATATTTTTGCAGGCCTATTCCATTTGATTGAAGCCTGCCCTTTTTATAACTCAAATAATGCTTGTAAATTACATCTTTTAATTTTTGATGCGCATCATAGTAGAAATAATGCCCTGTGTTGGTTTCCTTTAAAATACCTTCTACATCCGAGCCTTTTGGTCCCAATGCCACAATAGGTCTGTTGGAAACCATATACTCAAATAACTTACCAGGAATAATACACCTGGTATCATCATTATCTATTTCAATGAGCAACAAAATTTGTGACTTTTTTTGATGCACAATAGACTCATTATGTGACACATATCCTATGTTATTTATATAATCACTTATATTGTAAAACTTGATGGATTTCAAGACATCATCACTAACAAAACCAACCAAATTCAATTCAAAATCTTGAGCAAAATCCGTATTTTCATCAATCAATTCCTTCAGTACTAACCATAGTGTTTCTGGGTTTCTTTCGGATAGCAAGGACCCAATATGCGCCATTGAGAATTTTGAATCTAAAGGTGGCTGTGTTATTTTATTCACATCATAGCCATTGGTAATTACCGTAATGTGGCGATTGGTCTTTGGAGTGAATTCGCGTTTTGTAACCTCACTGGTAACTATTAACTGATCAGCCTTTTTAAGTACCCGATTTTCCAGTTCCAAATGTTTCTTTTTAGCCATATTCGTTAATCGCAGCTGTTTGTGGTAACCAATAGTTGTCCAAGGGTCTCTGAAATCGGCAATCCATGTAATTCCTTTGAGCGCTTGCAGTTTTAAACCAATTAGATGTAAGCTATGTGGTGGTCCAGTTGTTATAACGGTTTCAATGTTAAAGTCGTCAATATACGTACTCAAATATTTAACAGAGGGCCTCACCCATTGTTTTCTAGCATCCGGAATAAACAAATTACCTCTAATGAATAGGAGAAATTTATCAATAATAGATTGTGATTTTTCTTTTGGAATGATTCCTTTACTGATTGTTGCCGATTTCTTTTTGGATAACCTCCCTGCCCATTTATAAGGCTCTCTTATAGCCTGTTTGATGATGGTAACATCTTCTGGCACTTCACCAACCAAACTCTCATCCACAATGGGATAATGCGCATTTGAAGGGATATATACTACAGGCTCAATATCATATTTAGGTAAATATTTAACAAACTTCAACCAACGTTGCACTCCAGGCCCTCCTGCTGGTGGCCAATAATAGGTTATGATGAGTACTTTTTTAGGCACTATGTTTTGAGGTTTTCTTGAACTTGTAAAATAAGCCTCCAACTAACAATATCATAAAAATGATACTGCTCGCCAATGAAATTTGACTCCCTGTTTTAACCACCTGTGGGTCAAACTTAAACTCGATAGTATGCTTGCCTGCAGGCACTTCCATACCGCGCAACACATAGTCTACACGAATATGAGGCGCTGGTTCACCATCAACAAAGGATTGCCAACCCTCGCCGTAATAGATTTCAGAAAATACCGCAAACCCCTCATTTGAGTTCGTAGATTCATATTTTATATAATTGGGCTTGTACTCTATTACCGAAATTTGCGCCATTGAATCCACTTGATATACTTTGTTACCTAACGTTTCCTGATCACTGGTTTTGGTGTAGATCGCCTTGGTTTTAGTATCCAAACTATCCAAAAGCATAATTTCTTCGTTGGCAGAAGTAACTAACTGGAGTTCCTTAACAAACCAAGCATTACCATTAGCATCGGTGTTGGTATATGGAAAGACCTGACCTGCTTCATCCTGCGCAATAATATACTTGGCGTTCAACATATTGAGCACATTAATGTTATTCTTGGACAAATGAAAGTCATTCAATTCATTAAATCGTTTGAGTTTAGCAGCATGATAACCACCCAATGAATTATGGAAATAAGCTGCTCGCGCACCTCCAGAAGTTAAATCAAAGACCCTAAAGTGGGTTTTGTCTTTTAGAATTTCAGTATCCGCCTGATTGGGACTAAAAGGTCTATTCACCTGTATTGATGATACAAAATTATCATTGTTAACATAACGTCGATCAACACCTACCAAATCAAATAAAATTAACACAGAGAATGATACTATGGCTATGGTTTCGGATACTTTCTTTTTAATAAATAACCAAACAACCCCTGATGCCAACAAAACTAAAATTAGTGTTCGAAGACTATCCTGCGTAAATATCATTTTTCTGTCAGCTTTAACAGCATCAATGAATGGCTGTCCATAATTTTGTCTGTAAAACCCATCATTAACACCAACAAAATCAAATAAGGTTGATTTCAACAAGAAAACAATTAAAGCAAAGCCTGCTGTAATAGCTACTGAATATTTTAACGCTTTTAATTTGGTTTGTTCATTTTCATAATTATTAAATAATCTCACAAGACCAATAACTGCCAAAACGGGAATACACAACTCCAAGATAACCTGAATGGAACTCACAGCCCTGAATTTGTTGTATAACGGCACATAGTCAATAAAGAAGTCCGTTAAAAACCCAAGGTTTTTGCCGTAGGACAACAGTAGCGACATAATAGTACCACCAACCAGCCACCATTTTAAACGACCTTTGACTAAAAACAATGCCAGAACAAATAGGAAAATCACAACGGCTCCAATGTAAGCGGGTGCTTCCACAATGGGTTGATCTCCCCAATAAGTTGGTATTTGTTTGGTTTCTTCTAATGCTTGCAATGGTGTCGCACCTAAACTCAAAAAATAGTCATAGGATGCGGATTCCCTGCCAACATCCTCATAGCTACCACCACCCATAAATCGGGGTATATACAGATTAAATGTTTCCAAAAATCCATAGCTGTATTCTGTAATGTAATCTTTGCTCAAACCATCGGTTATATCTTTGGGGCTACCATCAGAATTAATAGTCAGTTCACTTTTACTTCTCGTGCTTTCTTTGGCATATTCCTGTGTGGCTAAAAACCCTGTGGCATTTAAACCAACCGCTAAAACAACTGCAACTATTAAAATACCAACTGATTTAAAATAATGTGGCAGCACTTGTTTTTTATGAGCATCTACCAAATAAACCACTCCTAAAAAGATAACCAGCAACATCAAATAGTATGTCATTTGTGGGTGATTGGCGACCAATTCCAATGCTAATGCCAAGACTGTCATGAGAAAACCTAGAATGTACTTTTTCCTGAATGTGAGGATTATACCACTTAAAACCAAAGGCATATAGGCAATTGCATGCGCCTTACTGTTATGTCCTACTCCCAGAATAATAATCAGATAGGTTGAAAACCCAAAGGCTAAAGAGCCCAAAGCTGCCAATTTAAAGTCGACTTTTAGCACGAGTAACAACACGTAGAACCCCAGGAAATAAAGAAACAAATAATCGGCAGGTCTCGGTAAAAACCGCAAGGCTAAATCCAACTGTTTGATATAGTTATTGGGATATTTGGCACCTAATTGGTAAGTAGGCATACCACCAAACGCACTATTGGTCCAATAGGTTTCTTGACCTGTTTCAGCTTTAAAATCCTTTTGTTGTTTAGACATTCCAATGTAATGCTTAATATCATTCTGGAATATCTCTTTTCCTTTTAAAACGGGACTAAAATAAGCTAGTGAAATACAAATAAATCCAATAAGAACCCAGATGTGAGGTAAGCACTTTTTAATAGAAAATTGCATGAATCGGTGTTAATCAATGATTGCGAAAATTAATCAATTTCTTCGTAATCTACATATTCACCAACATTTTTATTTGAAGTTTTGGATTGAGGCATTTTATCAATAACCGTTTCTCCCTCCTTTTTTTGGGGCTCTTGCCGATTGTATTGATTAAATTGCTGCCCGAATTGCTTTTCAGCTTTTTTAGTAACATATCGCAACAATGCAGGGGCAAAAATCCGGGATAGGATCTTAATGCCATAATACACCAACATAATAATTAATATGGTTTTCAACAAGCCAGTAAAAGAAGCTGTTTGCAGCATAGTACTAATTTTTAACAAAAATACGATTCCTAGTGGTTAAATATGGCTTTATATACTTAAAAAAAATATAAAATATCTATATTTGATTCCAAAGCTTAACTTATGAAATCAATTAAAACTATTTTAGTTGTATTTGTTTCTCTTACAACATCTTACTCCTTTTCCCAATATACCGAAGTTATCAATTCCAATAGACCTGGGGTTTCAAGCAGTGCTTTTTCAGTAGGGACCAATGTCATCCAGTTGGAAGTTGGTCCTTACATACTCAATGAAGAACACCGGCCTCTAAAAAGAGATGATAAAAGTATCGGTGTTGATTTTGAAGCACGCTATGGTTTGTTGTGGCCTCAATTGGAACTGAATTTGAAAGGAACTTTTCAGTCTACCAAAAGAGAATACGGAAATGCTTTTTCCAATGAAGAAACCTTAAGTAATTTTAAAACATTGACCATTGGTGCTAAATACTTGGTATATGATCCTTATAAAAATGCCGAGGAAGAAAAACCCAATCTTTATAGCTGGAAAGCCAATCATAGCTTTAAATGGAAACATCTTATTCCAGCTGTCGCCGTATATGCTGGCGCCAATTACGATACCAAAAATAATCCGTTTGTAGCAACTGAAAATGGTTATGTTGAAGGTTTTAGTCCCAAAATCATGGTAGCTACCCAAAATAATTTTGCAGGAGGCTGGGTATTTGTTACCAATTTTATAAAAGACAGAATTGGTACTGACCGATCTGATTTTACTTACATTTTAACTCTAACCAAGTCTATAACCGATCAATGGGTTATTTTTGGTGAAACACAGGGTATTAGCAGTGATTATTATGCAGATAATTTAATTCGTTTTGGCGGTGCCTATTTGTGGCACAAGAATTTTCAATTGGATACTGCATTGACATTCAATACTAAAGATACGCCCTCTGTATTTGGTGTGACTTTGGGCGCTTCCTACCGATTGGATTTCCATGTAGATAAAGAAGAAAGCGATGGCACTTCAGCTGAAGAAGAGCTTGAGAGACGCACCAATAAAGAAGCTCCAAATAGAAAAGAAAGAAAGAAAAATAAAAGAAAAGGCAACGATTTTGATGATGGCCTTAATTAGTAGCAGAAACGATTTATGATAGAACTTTTAGAAGTTAAAAGCAAAAAGGAACTCAAAGCCTTTGTCACTTTCCCTTTCAATTTATACGCAGACTCCAAATATTGGGTACCACCCATCATCACTGATGAAATGGCTACTTTTACCAAAGAAAAGAATCCTGCCTTAGAACATGCCGATGTTCATCTGTATTTAGCTTATAAAAATGGTGCCATTGCTGGTCGTGTAGCTGCCATAATCAACTGGACAGAAGTCCAAGAACAACAGGTTAAAAAAATGCGCTTTGGATGGTTTGATGTCATTGATGATTTTGAGGTTTCAAAAATGTTATTGGATAAAGTCACTGAAATAGGTAAATCCCATAATTTAGAATTCATAGAAGGCCCTGTTGGCTTTTCAAATTTAGATAAGAATGGTGCATTGACAGAAGGTTTTGACCATATTGGCACTATGGCTACCTGGTACAATCACCCTTACTACATTGATCATTTCAATAAATTCGGATTCAAAATAGAAAAAGAATATATAGAAAGTAAGTTTGATTTTAACAAAGCACCTGTCGATCGTTTTAAAAGAGTCAATAAATTAATTAAAGAGCGTTATAATTTAAAACCTGCCAATTTTACGAATTCTAAAGACATCATTCCCTATTTGGATGATATGTTTGCGCTGTTTAATCGCTCATATTCCAAATTATCGACTTTCGTCCCTATTTCGAGCAAACAACAAGAATACTTAAAGAAGAAATTCATCAGTTTTATTAATCCCGAATATATCAAGTTTGTTTTGGATTCTAATGACAACATGGTTGCTTTTGCTATCGTATTGCCGTCTTTTTCACAGGCATTGCAGGAAGTAAAAGGAAAACTCTTTCCTTTTGGATTTTTAAAACTGTTAAAAGCCAAAAAAAATAGCAAAACGGCTTTATTTTATTTAATTGGCGTTGAGCCTCATTATCAAAACAAAGGGGTGACCGCTATTATTTTTGAAGAATTCCATAAATCACTATCCAAATACGGTATAGAAACCTGTATCCGGTTACCAGAATTGGCCGACAATCATGCTTCACATCAGATATGGAAAGATTTTAATGCACAAATCATTAAAAGACGGGCTACTTTCAAGAAACTACTATAAAAAAAAGCCCACTCATCTGAATAGGCTTTAATAAATTCTATAATATATTAAATATATTACTTACTCACCCATGGCAGCTGTAACTGAAGCTGATAAGCGTTTGTAAGTACCATTTTCCAATCGGTTACGAATAGCATCAAATGCGTCTAAAGTTTCCCTGACATCTTCCAATGTATGAGTTGCCGTAGGAATCATTCGCAGTAAAATTAATCCTTTAGGTATCACAGGGTAAACCACTATAGAACAGAATATTCCATAATTTTCACGCAAGTCTTTTACCAATGCCATTGCTTCAGGAATACTACCTTGTAGATATACTGGAGTTACACAACTTTGGGTCGTTCCAATATCAAAACCTCGCTCCTTTAATCCTGATTGTAAAGCATCAACAATGGTCCATAAATTCTTTTTGAGTTCCGGCATGGTACGTAACATATCCAAACGTTTTAAAGCACCAACTACCAATTGCATTTGCAGAGATTTTGCAAACATCTGTGACCTTAAATTATATTTCAAGTAATCTATAATTTCTTTATCGGCAGCTATGAATGCTCCAGTGCTAGCCATAGACTTCGCAAAAGTGGCAAAATACACATCAATGCCATCTTGTACACCTTGTTCCTCACCTGCTCCTGCTCCTGTTGCACCCAAAGTTCCAAAACCATGAGCATCATCAACAAAAAAGCGGAAGTTATATTTTTCCTTAAGAGCTACAATCTCCTTCAGACGACCTTGCTCTCCTCGCATACCAAACACACCTTCAGAAATCACTAAAATACCACCACCAGTTTGTTCAGCCATTTTAGTGGCACGCTCCAAGTTTTTCTCTAAACTCTCTACGTCATTGTGCTTATAGGTAAAGCGCTTACCCATATGTAAACGCACACCATCAATAATACAAGCATGTGCATCAACATCATATACAATAATATCGTCTTTAGAGACCAAAGCGTCAATGGTTGACACCATACCTTGGTATCCAAAATTTAGAAGATAAGCAGCTTCTTTATTAACAAATGCCGCCAACTCGTTTTGTAGTTGCTCATGCAAATCGGTATGACCAGACATCATTCTGGCTCCCATTGGATAAGCAGATCCGTATTTGGCTGCTGCTTCGGCATCCACTTTTCGAACTTCAGGGTTATTGGCTAATCCCAAGTAATCGTTGATACTCCAAGTGATAACTTCTTTACCTTGAAATTTCATACGATTGGATATTTCACCTTCCAATTTTGGGAAAACAAAATAGCCCTCGGCTTGAGAGGCCCATTTCCCTAAAGGCCCTTTATCTCTATATATTTTATCAAATAAATCTTTCATAAAGCCATTAATCTAGTTAGATGCTACAAAATTAAATATTTATAAAATCACAGCATAATAATTTTTGACACTGTTATTAACAAAAAAGATAGCTAACTTTTCAAGAAAAGCTAGCTATCACATATTTTTTTTTTAAACTACTTTATAAACTCAATACTTTCTAAAGCTTCTTCATTTATGCTATCGAAGAAACCTTGTTCATTCATCCACTTGTCACTGTAAATCTTGCTCATGTAACGTGAACCATGATCTGGGAATACCACCACCACATTGGCATCTTTTTCAAATGCACCTTCTTCGTTCAATTGCTTGATTGCCTGCATGGCAGCTCCAGAAGTATACCCAACAAATAATCCTTCAGTTTTAGCAATTTCCCTGGCTGTATGGGCACTCTCTTCATCGGTTACCTTTACAAATTCATCAATGACATCAAACTCTGTAGCGGTTGGAATTAAGTTTTTACCTAAACCTTCAATTCGATATGGATATATTTCCTTTTCATCAAATTCTCTGGTTTCATGATATTTCTTTATAACCGAACCATAGGCATCAACACCAATTACTTTAATGTTAGGGTTTTGTTCTTTTAAATATTTGGCTGTACCAGAAATCGTTCCACCCGTACCACTACAAGCCACTAAATGCGTTATTTTACCTTCCGTTTGCTTCCAAATTTCAGGACCTGTTGATGCATAATGTGCATCGATATTTAATTGATTGAAATACTGGTTAATGTATACCGAACCTTTGATTTCTTGATGTAAACGTTTCGCTACTTCATAATATGACCTTGGATCGTCTGCACTAACATGGGCAGGGCATACATAAACCTTGGCTCCCATGGTTTTCAGCATATCTATTTTATCTAAAGATGACTTTGAACTCACTGCTAAAATGCAATTGTAACCTTTAATGATACTTACCATGGCTATACTGAAACCCGTATTACCTGACGTTGTTTCAATAATGGTGTCTCCTGGTTTTAAAATACCTTGCTTTTCAGCTTGTTCTATAATGTAGAGTGCAATTCTGTCTTTTGAAGAGTGTCCGGGATTAAATGCTTCAACTTTAGCATAATAATTCCCTTTAAATGGTTTTGTGATAGTATTTAATCTAATAAGTGGTGTGTTTCCTACCAAATCCAATACGTTGTCAAAAACTTGATTTTTTTGTCCCATAAAAGTTTTTTAGTGAGCGTTTTTAAATTTATTTAAAATACAGCCCAAAACCTCGCAAAAATACAATTTTTTTTTAACTAGCTATAAATTCCTTCCAAATCCAATAAAAAAGCATACTCCAAAGCAACTTCCTTCAAACTCTCAAATCGACCTGAAGCGCCTCCGTGTCCCGTATCCATATCAACATGAAGTAACAATTTGTTATCACTGGTTTTTAGGTCTCTTAATTTGGCCACCCATTTGGCAGGTTCCCAGTATTGTACCTGTGAATCATGTATCCCTGTTGTTACCAATAAATGCGGGTATTCTTGCCTTGAAACATTATCGTAAGGTGAGTATGATTTCATGTAATTATAATAGACCTCATTATTAGGATTCCCCCATTCATCATATTCGCCAGTAGTCAATGGAATACTATCATCTAACATGGTTGTAACAACATCAACAAATGGTACCGCTGCAATAACCCCATTATAAAGCTTTGGCTCCATGTTTATTACGGCACCCATCAATAATCCTCCAGCTGACCCTCCATAAGCATAAAGATGTTCTGAAGAGGTATAACCTTGTTCAATCAAGTATTTGGAGCAATCGATGAAATCATGGAATGTATTTACTTTTGTTAATAACTTTCCATTTTCGTACCAATCACGACCTAAATATTCTCCGCCACGAATATGTGCGATAGCATAAATAAAGCCCCTGTTCAGCAAACTCAATCTAATAGTTGAAAAATAAGGATCAATAGTAGACCCATAAGACCCATAGGCATATAACAAAAAGGGATTGTTAGCATTTTTTTTCATACCCTTTTTGTAGACAATTGACATGGGAACTTTGACTCCGTCTCTGGCGACAGCCCATACTCGCTCTGACTGGTAATCTTCTTTATTAAAATCTCCTAATACCTCCTGTTCTTTTTGAACAATACTTACTTTAGTTTTAAAATTGTAATCAATTACCGAACTTGGTGTGGTTAAGGAATTAAAAGAGTATCTCAAGACATCACTGTTAAACTCAGGATTGTTGCCTACATAGGCCGTGTAGGTTTCACTATCAAAAGGCAAATAGTAATCTTCCATGCCATCCCAACTGATAACCCGTAGTTTATTGAGTCCGTTTTCACGTTCGTTTAAAACATAATAATCCTTAAATATTTCAATATCTTCAATTAATACATTATCCCTATACGGAAGTACATCTTTCCAGTTTTCAATTCCAGTGGTATTTTCATGAGTCTTTTGCAACTTAAAATTGCTACAACCATCACGATTGGTTATAATATAAAATGAATTCTGATAATGTGAGATGGCATACTCAACGCTTCTTATTCGTTCTTGGAAAATGGAAAAATCCTTGTTTGGAGTATCCGCATTCAAAATTCGATACTCTGAAGTTAATGTACTTGAAGAGCCGATTACAATATATTTTCGAGACTTGGTTTTATATACATAGGTATTGAAAGTTTCATCTTCTTCATGATATACCACTACATCATGCTTCGGGTTTGATTGTAACTCATGCTTGTAGATTTTGTGTGCACGAAGCGTTACTTTGTCCTTTCTGGAATAAAACAAGGTTTTATTATCATTTGCCCATGTACAGCTACCGGTTGTGTTTTCAATTTTATTTTCAAAAATTTCACCAGTAATTAAATCCTTGATTTGAATGGTATACTGCCGTCTACTGACCGTATCAACCGAAAAAGCCGCATACTGGTTATTGGGACTAATAGAAATACCACCCAATTTAAAATAGGCGAAATCTTGTGCCATGATATTGCAATCAAACATAATCTCTTCGGCAGCACTCAAGACTCCCTTTTTTCGAGCATATATTGGATAATCCTTACCCGTTTCATATCTGGTGATATACCAATATCCATTATAAAAATATGGTACGGAAGAATCATCTTCTTTGATTCTTGATTTCATTTCTTCAAAAAGAGCTTTTTGAAGTGGTTCTGTGTGCTTTAAAATGGATTCTGTATAATCGTTTTCAGCTTCTAGATAGGCTCTAACTTCGGGGTTATCACGTTCGTTAAGCCAAAAGTAGTCATCCACACGTACATCGCCATGTTTCTCTAGTTTGTGAGGTTGTTTTTTTGCAACGGGTGCTTTAACGGATTTTTTCAAAAAAAGAAATTTACAAAGCGTCAAAAATATAAAAATTAATAGCTTTGTAATCAATAAAAAAGAATAAATTATGTTTGGAGATTTAATGGGAATGATGGGCAAATTGAAGGAGACCCAAAAAAAAGTAGAAGAAACCAAAAAACGTTTGGATACAGTGCTGATTGATCAGTCTAGTAATGATGGAAAATTACAAGTGACTATTACCGCCAATAGAACCCTTAAAGATATTTCAATTGACGAGGAATTGTTCCAAGACAAAGAACAATTGGAAGACTATTTGATACTGACTTTAAACAAAGCTATTGAACGAGCAACCGAAGTTCATGAAACAGAAATTGCTGCTGTGGCCAAAGATGGCATGCCTAACATTCCAGGTACGGATATGTTTAAGTAGCTTGTCCAACTCATTGTACAGATTAAAAATTACCGAATTACTATAAAGTAAATTGGTTTAGAAGGGTTAAAAACTTATCGTGCATACTATCGGTATAATCCAAATGGGTGACCATACGTAATTTACCACTACCCATACCAATTAATTTTACACTTTCCTTATCCATCGATGTGATAAAATCATCATCACTCACGATATCTTTCAATTCAAAAATAATGATGTTGGTTTCTATGGGTTCAACAGATTTTATGTAAGATTGATTGATTAAAACCTCACCTATTTCCTTGGCACGTTTATGATCCTCTTTTAACCTATTTATATTATTATCCAAAGCATATAAGCCAGCAGCTGCTAAATATCCCACTTGGCGCATATTACCACCAAATACCTTCCTGATTCTAACAGCACCCTTCATAATACTTTCATCACCTATCAAAACAGAACCAATCGGACAACCTAGTCCTTTACTTAAACAAACCGAAATAGTATCAAAAAGATCACCATATTGCTTAGGGGATTCGTTTTTTTCAATCAAAGCATTCCAAATTCGGGCGCCATCTAAATGAAATCCTAATTCATGTTTGTCACAGACATTTCTAATGCTTTTAATTTCTTCAAAGTCCCAACAAGAGCCTCCTCCTCTATTTGCGGTATTTTCCACTTCAACCAAGGAAGTCTTGGCATAATAAAAAGCATTTGGATTAATAGCTTCCTCAACCTGTCTAGCCGTAAACATACCTCTATTGCCATCCAATAATTTACAGGAAATACCGCTATTAAATGACGCTCCTCCCGCTTCATAATTATAAATGTGCGCTGTTTTATCGCAAATAACCTGTTCACCTGGCTGTGTATGCAATTTTAAAGCCGTTTGATTCGCCATACTACCGCTAGGAAAAAACAAGGCTCTAGGTTTTCCAAACATATTGGCTAAACGCTGTTCCAAAACCTTAACTGTGGGATCTTCATCAAAAACATCATCACCAACAGTGGCCTGCATCATGGCCTCCAACATGTCTTTAGATGGTCTTGTAACGGTATCACTTCGCAAGTCTATGATCATAGTTGTATTTTAAACCATAAAGCTATAAAATAAATGACGTTAAATTTTAAGAAACTATTTTAAATTTTAATTTTGCAATACATAAAACTTGACAATTTATGATTACGTCAGATCAAATTAAAGATCTTAATACACGCCTAGTGAAGCTACGGCACTATCTTTGACATAGATGCCAAACTTATTGAAATTCAAAACGAAGAAGAACAGACTTTTGACCCCAATTTTTGGAATGATTCCAAAGCCGCTGAAGCAATTATGCAATCTTTGAGAAGTAAAAAAAAGTGGGTAGAAGACTATAACAATGGCAAAGAATTAGTGGAAGATTTGGAAGTCATTTATGAATTCTATAAAGAAGGTGAATCAACTGCCGAAGATGTTGAGAATCGTTTTGAATCTGCCAAGACTCTCATTGAAAATTTAGAGTTTAAGAATATGCTTTCAGAAGAAGGCGATAATTTAAGTGCCGTATTACAAATAACTGCCGGAGCTGGTGGTACCGAGAGCTGTGATTGGGCGAGCATGCTTATGCGTATGTATTTAATGTATGCAGAAAAAAATGGCTTTAAGGTTAAAGAGTTGAACCTTCAAGATGGTGATGTGGCTGGAATTAAAACTGTGACACTTGAAATTGAAGGCGAATTTGCCTTTGGTTGGCTTAAAGGTGAAAATGGCGTACACCGACTTGTTAGAATATCTCCCTTTGACAGTAATGCCAAACGTCATACCAGTTTTGCCTCCGTTTATGTTTATCCCTTAGTAGATGATACTATAGAAATTGAAATCAACCCAGCTGACATTGAAATAACTACAGCCCGATCCAGTGGCGCTGGCGGACAGAATGTCAACAAGGTTGAAACCAAAGTACAACTATTGCATAAACCATCTGGTATTCAAATTCAATGTTCCGAAACGCGTTCACAACATGATAACCGCGCACGTGCCTTGCAAATGTTAAAATCACAATTGTATGAAATTGAATTACAAAAGCAAATGGCACAGCGTGATGATATTGAAGCCGAAAAAATGAAAATTGAATGGGGAAGCCAGATACGAAATTATGTGATGCATCCTTACAAATTGGTTAAAGATGTTCGAACCAGTCATGAAACAGGTAATGTTGATGCTGTTATGGATGGGCATATCGAACCCTTTTTAAAAGCCTACTTAATGATGATGGGGCAAAAAGAATCTGAATCAGAAACCTTATAATTCGCAACAGTATGATTACCATATACCATAATAACAGATGCAGAAAATCTCGGGAAGGTCTTGAAATTTTAGAACATTCTGGCAAACAATTTGATATTAGAAAGTACTTAGAAGACACACTTTCAGAATCTGAATTAAAGGATCTCCTTTCCAAATTAGATATCAAACCTATAGATTTGGTCAGAAAAAATGAAACTGTTTGGAAAGAAAACTATAAAGGAAAAGAATTATCCGATGCCCAAATAATCAAAGCCATGGCTGAAAACCCCAAGCTGATAGAACGGCCAATTGTTATATCAAATGACAAAGCTGTCATTGGAAGACCTCCTGAAAGAATAAAAGACATACTTTAAATAAAAAAGCTTCAATTTCTTGAAGCTTTTTTATTTAACATAGTTTTAACCAAAGTGGTCTAAGCCAAAGGTTATTTTTGCAGTCCTAGAAAGTAAAACCACTAAAATGAATAAACTTTTTCTGACCCTTATCTTATTAACCATTTCCTTAACCTCATTCTCCCAAAACAAAGAAGTAACTATATCAGGTAAGGTTTTTGATAAAACAACCAACCAACCTCTAGAATACGCTACCGTAGCGTTTTTTAATAAAGCTGAAGACAGAGTTGAAACTGGAGGTATAACGGATATGGACGGTGCTTTTAGTATTCCCGTTCCTTCTGGAACCTATGATATTACTGTTGAATTTATTGGTTTTGACAAACTAACTATTCCCAATCAGTCACTGACTGCCGACAGAAATTTAGGGACGATTGGTCTAGCTGAAAATGCCCAGGCTTTAGATGAAGTCGAAATTATTGCAGAAACTACAACAGTAGATATTAAACTGGATAAGAAAATTTATAATGTTGGCAAAGATTTAACGGTACGCGGTGGAACAGTTAGTGATGTTTTGGATAATGTGCCTTCTGTTTCTGTGGATGTTGAAGGAAACGTAGCGCTACGCGGTAACGAAAATGTTAGAATTTTGATCAATGGTAAGCCATCTGGATTAGTCGGATTGAATTCAACCGATGCCTTGCGTCAACTACCAGCGGAATCCATTGAACGCGTTGAAGTGATAACCTCACCTTCTGCACGTTATGATGCCGAAGGAACTGCAGGTATTCTAAATATTATTTTAAGACGCAGCAAATTGCAAGGTTTCAATGGAGCTGTTACTGCAAGTACTGGATATCCTAAATCAGCTGGTATTTCAGGTAATATCAACTACAGAACGGGTGATGTTAATATATTCAATACAACAAGTTATAACTATCGCGAATCACCCGGAAATTCTTCGTCATATACACAGTATTTTAATAAAGTATTTGATGAAAATGGAGATTTAGTTGTAGACAACCCTGATACATACGCCGATGAAACCAATGATTACGATCGGGTTAGAAAAGGGTTAAGCACCAACTTTGGTGTAGAATGGTATATCACTGACTCGGCTTCATTAACAGGAGCTATTTCCTATAGAGATGGCAATAACGAAAGTAATACTACCAATATTTTAACACAATATGACACGAATGGTGACTTTGAATCTCAAAGAAACCGATTCGACCCTGAAATTGAGGACGATAGAGTTATTCAATATTCTTTGAACTTTCAAAAAGATTTTGATGATGGTGGTCACAAATTGACGATGGATTTCCAATACGAAGATAATTCTGAAGATGAATTTTCAGAAGTTTTGTTGGAAGGTATCAATACAGAACGTGTATCAACACTGGAAGATCAACAACGCATATTGCTTCAAGCGGATTATGTTTTACCTATAGGTGAACGTAGCCAGTTTGAGGCAGGTTATCGTGGTAATTTCAACGATCAAGGCACTGATTATAAGGTTTGGTTTTTAAATCAAGATAATAATGATTTTGAATTGAACACCAACCTTTCAAACTTCTTAAATTACAGAGAATATGTTAATGCTGCTTACACCCAATTTGGAAGCAAAATAGGCGATAAATTTTCATATTTATTAGGGCTGCGTCTTGAAGAAACCCGTATTACAATCGATCAGCCTACCAGTGGGGACTTTAACCGTAACAACTATTTTGGGCTGTTCCCAACAGTTAATTTAAGTTATGAATTTAGTGAAGATGAAAATATTACGTTAGCCTACAGTCGAAGAATTCGTAGACCAAGATCGTGGTTTATAAACCCCTTTCCCTCACGCTCTAGTGTAACCAGTATTTTTAGAGGTAATCCAGAATTGGCTCCTAGTTATTCTGGCTTATTTGATGTAGGGTATTATAAAAAGTTTGGTAAGGTTTCATTGAACACGTCTGCTTATTATCAACATGCTACAGACGCTTTTAGTTTTGTGAGCTACGATACAGGACAAACCGTCAATGTTGGTGGACAAAATTTATCAATTATTGAACGCTCACCAATTAATTTAGCTGAAGAAGATCGTTTTGGTTTTGAATTTACCGTTATTTATAATCAATCCCGAAAGTGGAATGTTAATGCGAATTTTAATATTTTTCAACAATCTACCAGAGGAACTACCCCTAACGGACTGTCATTAGATAATGATAATACCAGTTGGTTTGCAAGGCTAAATAACAAGTACACGTTGCCATTGAACATTGAATGGCAAACTAGTCTCAATTATAGAGGTCCATCGGCCGATGCCCAAAATAAACGCGACGGTGTGTTTTCAACCAATATGGCCTTTAGCAAAGACCTATTAAAGGATAATGCTTCAATAGCATTAAACATCAATGATTTATTCAACAGCAGAAAACGACTTTCAGAAACGAATACACCAACATTTATGAGTAATTCTGAATTTCAATGGCGCGAACGCAGTTTCACACTATCGTTTACATATCGTTTCAATCAACAAAAACAACGTCAGGATAGAAACCGAGGAGATAATGGTGGTGGTGATTTTGATTTTGAGGGTTAATTGTTTAAACTAAAAAAAATAGAGTGTTTTATAATAGATAATTTTTGTACATCCAATTAATATGCAAAAAGTATTATTATCATCGTTAATCTTATTTTTAGCGATTAATACATACGGACAAAATTCTGAAATTACAGACTTTGTCTCAGAAAGGCTGAATGACTCTGAAACTATTGACCGAATTGATAGTATAGCTAAATCATTAGGAATAAAACCAGGAGGGTATGTTTCTGTAAATGTTGCTTTTGAAATTGATGAAAAAGGCGAAATCAATATTCTAATGATTAAGTCCCCCCATCCTGTTTTTGATGAAGAAGCAAAAGGGATACTTAATCTTTTGCCAAAAATGAAACCTGCTATAAAAAATGGAAAACCAATTGCTGTAAAATATTTGTTACCAATAAAATTTGTTATTGAAACAGAAAAGGAAAAAGAAAAGAGGTTAAAAAAAGAAGAACGAAAAAGAAAAAGGGGAAACTAATCAGCTTCCCCTTTTTTTATTGAGATTTGTTTTAGTGTTTTGCTTTTCGTTCTTCACGCATTTCTTTCATGCGCTCAATTAAAGCACCGCCAATCCAATATGGAATAACAAAGGTTAATAAAAAAATCATTAACCAAAAACCAATGGTCAAAATGGTTAAAAATGCTAAAAATCCTAAATATTGGTCAAAATCAAACATGATTGGAGTGTTTACTATTAATTAAGGCAAAGATATAATAAAGAGTTTTGTTTTACAATAGCTATTTCCAATTTATTAACAAGGTTATCAAAATAAATGGCGTTAAAAAAACTTATTCCTTTATTCTAAATTACACAAGCAAAACCTTAAATTTGTAAGATCAAATAATTTAAACAACATCATGACTTTTAGAATAGAAAAAGACACTATGGGAGACGTCAAAGTCCCTGCAGACAAGCTTTGGGGAGCGCAGACAGAACGTTCCAGAAATAATTTTAAAATCGGTTCTCCAGCATCCATGCCTTTGGAAATTGTGTATGGTTTTGCATACCTTAAAAAAGCGGCTGCTTACACCAATTGTAACTTGGGTGTTTTATCAGAAGAAAAGCGTGACTTGATTGCTCAAGTTTGTGATGAGATACTGGATGGCCAGCATGATGACCAATTCCCCTTGGTTATTTGGCAAACGGGTTCTGGTACACAAAGTAATATGAATGTCAACGAAGTAATTGCAAACAGGGCGCATCAAATTGCCGGAAAAGTGATCGGTGAAGGAGACAAAACCATTCAGCCGAATGATGATGTCAATAAATCACAATCTTCCAATGATACATTTCCCACAGGAATGCATATTGCAGCATACAAAAAAGTTGTTGAGACAACAATTCCTGGAGTCATTAAATTGAGAAATACATTACATAGTAAATCCATCGAATTTAAAGATGTTGTTAAAATAGGACGCACCCATTTAATGGATGCTACCCCACTGACATTGGGACAGGAATTTTCAGGTTATGTTTCACAATTAGACCATGGGCTAAAAGCATTGGAAAACACATTGCCGCATTTATCAGAATTGGCTTTGGGAGGAACTGCAGTAGGTACTGGACTCAATACACCTGATGGTTATGCTGATCTGGTGGCCAATTATATTGCTGAATTTACCAGTCTCCCTTTTGTTTCAGCCGCCAACAAATTTGAAGCCTTGGCAGCCCATGATGCTTTAGTTGAAACCCATGGAGCACTCAAACAATTAGCAGTGTCTCTAAACAAAATAGCTAATGACATTCGTATGATGGCTTCAGGTCCTAGGTCCGGAATTGGAGAAATCATAATACCAGCCAATGAGCCAGGTAGTTCTATTATGCCAGGAAAAGTCAATCCAACACAATGTGAAGCCATGACCATGGTTTGTGCTCAAGTTATGGGTAACGATGTAGCTATTTCTGTTGGTGGGACACAAGGTCATTATGAATTAAATGTTTTCAAACCGATGATGGCAGCCAATATTTTACAATCGGCGCAATTACTGGGAGATGCCTGTGTGAGTTTTGATGAGCATTGTGCCTCTGGTATTGAACCCAACCATGAAGTAATTAAACAATTGTTGAATAATTCGTTAATGTTGGTTACGGCTTTAAACACAAAAATTGGCTATTACAAAGCTGCCGAAATTGCTAACACAGCTCATAAGAATGGCACCACATTAAAAGAAGAAGCTATTAATTTGGGATATGTTACTGCCGAAGAATATGATGATTGGGTAAAGCCTGAAGATATGGTTGGAAGTCTAAAATAACGATAAAGTGTATAATTTCATCGATATATAACAGTTTTTTAAATTAAATAGCTATATTTAATAATCAAATATTTGTATTATGAATAAAACATTACTTTATTTTTCCATACTATTTCTAATATCGATTTCGGCATTTTCGCAATCATTTATGAAATATACTGTAGATTCCGCTACTTCTCAAGAACCCTATTCTATTGCATCAGGTCATCTTAATGATGATGCATTTCTTGATATTGCAATTAGTTCTGATACAGGAAGCACGGTAGAGTGGTATAAAAATAATGGTGACGGAACGTTCACCGATATGGGTGCTCTTACAGCTATTGCACCTGCAGATTTGTCGTTTGCTGAAGGCATTGAAATAGCCGATATCGACGACGATGGTGATTATGATATTCTTGCAACTAGTTATGTTAATGACAATCTTGTTTGGTTTGAAAATAATGGTGATGAAACCTTTCAAAATGCTGTGGAAATTACGGGAGCCATTAATGGTGCTGGAACGGTTAAAGTTGTCAATTTGGATAATGATTCTAACGGCTATCTAGATGTGGTTGTAACGGCTTATGAGGGTAATAGTGTGATTTACATGTTAGGCAATGGAGATGGAACTTTTGGAGCTATTCGATATTTGGCACCCATAACAGCTGGTTCTGGTCCTGGGAATATTGATTTAGCTGATTTTGATAATGATGGGGATTTAGATGCAGTCATTTCGTTTACAGGTAATGGTGATGTAGCTGTATATGAAAATAGACTGATACCAGATGGCCTAGATGGTTCAGGTAATGTACCTTTTGAGCCATACGATAATCTCGTTGATTCCGGAAATGGCTTTTTATGGACAGTTTCTTTTGCAGACATTGATGATGATAATGATTTAGATATTGTAAAATCAGATTATTTAGGTTCAGGTGGTTCAAATATAGTTTGGTATTCATTTGACAATGATGATGGAATGGGAAATCCAGTATCCTCAACTACATGGACAGATCACCCTGTATCGATATCTATTTTAAGAACAGCTATGGCATCAGTTGCAGATTTTAACAATGACATGAAAAATGATTTGTTGGTAACTAATGGTAGAGCCACTGATGATGATGTTATTTGGTTCGTAAGTGACGACATGGGTGGTTTGGGGTCTGAAACTTTCATTGACAATTCCAGTGGTGGATTTTTTGATATTGAAATCCAAGATTTTGACAATGATGGTGATCTCGATTTTGCTGGGATAAGTTATTTATTAAATGATGCATTTGTATTCTTTAATGATCAAATAACTTTGAGTGTTCCAGAAGAAAGAATGTCATCCATAAGTATTTACCCAAATCCGTCAAGCGATGTTGTAAACTTTAAAGGATTCAACTCGGAAGAATTACAGGTTACCGTTTTTGACGTTCTAGGCAAAAAAATTATGTCGGATAATCTAAATGAAAATAATAATCAATTAGATGTCTCTCAATTAGAAAGTGGTTTATATACCATCAAAATGGATAATAATCATGAAACCATTAAGTTTATAAAGCATTAAACTTAAAAAACATATTTCTTTAAAACGTCCACGATAATTTGTGGGCGTTTTTTTATTACCAAAAAAATAGGCAACTTTGACAAAAATTCGATCTTGACAACACTAATTACCAACATCAAAGAGCTTCTTCAAGTAAGAGATACTGACCATAAGTTAATTACAGGTAAGGACATGAAGCACCTGCCAACCATTAAAAATGCATATTTATTGATTGATCACGATACGATTGTTGAATATGGTGAAATGAAAGACTTAAGAAGTATCGAAACTGATAATACCATAGATGCAACTGGGAAATTGGTTTTGCCAACTTGGTGTGACTCTCATACGCACATCGTTTTTGCAGGCAACAGAGAACAGGAGTTTGTTGATAGAATTAATGGATTAAGCTATGAAGATATTGCAAACAGAGGTGGTGGTATTCTGAATTCAGCAGAAAAACTTCAAAACACGTCTGAAGATGACCTGTATCTGCAATCTGCAAAAAGATTAAAAGAGGTCATTAAAATGGGAACTGGAGCCATAGAGATTAAATCAGGTTATGGTTTAACAGTTGAGGCCGAATTAAAAATGCTACGGGTTATCAAACGGCTGAAAAAGGATTTTCCAGTTAAAATTAAGGCGACACTTTTGGGGGCTCACGCTATTCCAAAAGAATATAAAAACAATAAAGAAGCCTTTGTAAACCTGGTTATTGATGAATTGATCCCACAAGTAGCTAAATTACAGTTGGCTGATTATATTGATGTGTTTTGTGAAAAAGGGTATTTTGATTTAAATGATACTGAACGTATTTTAAAAGCAGCCTCAAATTATAATTTGATACCCAAAATACATGTCAATCAATTTAATGCCTTTGGAGGCGTTGGTTTAGGAGTCAAATATAATGCCCTTTCCGTCGATCATTTAGAAGAGTTGAATGATGATGATATTCGAGCATTAAAAGATAGTCGCACTATTCCAGTCGCGCTTCCCTCCTGTTCCTATTTTTTAAGTATTCCCTATACACCAGCCAGAAAAATTATAGATGCAGGTTTGCCATTGGCATTGGCAACCGATTATAATCCAGGCTCTACACCAAGTGGCAACATGAATTTTGTAATCAGTACCGCCTGTATTAAAATGAAAATGACACCCGAAGAAGCCATTAACGCAGCTACAATAAATGGTGCTTATGCTATGGGAATTAGTAATATGTACGGTAGTATTACAAAAGGCAAAAAGGCCAATATTATGATAACTAAAGAAGTGCCCAGTTACAATTACTTGCCCTATGCGTTTGGCGACAATCACATTAATCAGGTTTTAATCAATGGCACGATTCAATAAAACTGATCATCTTATCTCACATCCCTGTAATATAACAAAAGCCCGAAGTTACTTCGGGCTTTTCATTATAATAGTTCTATGGATAATGTACTATATAATGTAATTATTTTAACGTGAATTCAGAAGAAGACACCAAGTCTTTTTCATTAAAAACGTTTACTCTATAACGTCCTTTGGCAAATTTCTCATCTCCTTTAGGCAATACAAATTCACAAACATTCAGGTTGGCATTTTCGTAATTGAATTTACTAACCAAGCTGTAGTTTAAAACTTTTTCCCCAAAGGTAACTTGTTCGTTTACACCCAATGTATTATTATTAGGATCTATAACCTGAACGTATAACTCTTGATCTCCTGACTGTACTAAACTGTTTTTAGCCACTGTAAAGCACACACGAATTTTGTCAGTTCTACTGGCACGCTCTGTAGGGATTAATTTTCCAGAAGTTCTTTCAATGACGCCAAATCCTTTTAATCCTACAGTCGATAAAACGGCTGCATTTTCAACTACTTCAGCCAAAGCTGTATTTTGAACCAATAAAGAGTCTGTGAACATTGTTCTTTCCTCAAGACGTACTTTAGTACTATCTAAAGAGGTAGCCAATAATTCATTTTCAACTTTTAACTTATCATTTTCAGCTAAAAGAACATCCATTTCCTTTTGAAGTGCCGCATATTTAGATTTATATCTCCATAGGCTCTTTACATTAGCTTCAGATACTTTCAAGGAATCGATTAATCCTTCAATACGTGCTTTCGCCTCAACCAATTTGGCATTGGCAACTTCATTTTCTCCAATAGCTAAATCGTATTGTTTTGCCATATTACTCAAATCGTTCATCACCAATTCTTTCTCTTTGGTAAGCTGTACCTCCTGTTCGTTCTTTTCTTTATACAATTTTGACGTATAAAAACCTGTTCCAATAAAAAGTACCAAAGCAATTCCTAATGCTACTTTTAAACCGATGCTACTTTTGTTATTTTCCATGTTTGCTTGTTTTAAGGTTTAAGTTTAAACTAATTTTCGTTTTTTAATTTTTTAATTTTTTAATGTTTTCAATAATTAAAAGTATTTTTATATTCTCATACAACGATACTTATTTCAATGGATAAACTAGTTCTATTTACCGAATCACATTTAAAAACGCTTTTAAATAAACGCACTGGTGAATCCAAATTTGGAGAACACGTTAAACTGTTACCCCAAGTTACAGATATATACGCACAACTTAATAATTTAGATGTCGACTATGTCATTTTTGGTATCCCTGAAGATATTGGCGTATTTGCAAACTACGGAAAATCAGGCTCTTCACATGCTTGGCAAGCAACCATTAAAATTTTGTTAAACATACAGAATAATGACTTTACACGAGCAAATAGGGTTTTAATTTTAGGCCATTTAGACTTTAGCACTTATTTACAGAAACTGGCAGCTTTAAAACAAACCAATAAAAAAGACATTACGAAAGCCAGAAAACTGGTTTCAAAAATAGATGTGCATGTCACAGAACTTGTTTACAACATTGTAAAAGCCGGTAAAAAGCCTATTATCATTGGTGGAGGTCATAACAATGCCTATGGCAATATAAAGGGGTCCTCTTTAGCACTTAAAAAACCAATAAATGCTGTGAATTTTGATGCCCACACTGATTTTAGAAAAGAGGAAGGTAGACATAGTGGAAATGGTTTTTCATATGCTTATTCTGAAGGATTTTTAGATAAGTATTTTATGTTTGGTCTTCACGAAAATTATACATCGAGTCAAATATTTAAAACACTTGACACCAATACAAATTTAGAATATAACACCTATGAATCTCTTGCTGTTAGAAAACAGTTGAAATTTAAGGCTGAACTAAAACGTGCTTATTTTCATATTGAATCCAAACCCTTTGGTATTGAAATAGATTGTGATGCCATTCAAAATATTTCAAGCAGCGCCATTACGCCAAGTGGTTTTCAGGTTGTCAAGGCCCGAATGTTTGTTGATTATTTTGCAAGACAAAGTGGAGCTACCTATCTTCATATATGTGAAGCGGTACCAACTCAAGACAATGAATCGCAAATTGGTAAATTAATTACATACCTCATTACTGATTTTATACGTGCACATGAGCATTGAGATTATTCCATTTGAAAGTCAGTATGTTCAAGACTTCTATGATTTAAACATTGAATGGTTGCAAACCGATTTTTATGTTGAAGATTTTGACAGGGAAGTCTTGAGTAAACCAGAGGCTTACATTATTAAGAAAGGTGGACATATTTTCTTTGCTAAATTTAATGGTATCGTTATCGGAACTGTAGCGCTCATGCCCACTCAAGAATCTTTGGTCTTTGAGTTGACAAAAATGGCTGTATCTCCTGAATATAGAGGACAACAAACCGGTCAAAAACTGATGCAACATTGTATAGACTTCGCAAAGGAAAATAGCTTTAGAGCACTCATGCTCTACTCCAATACCAAGCTTAAGAATGCTATTTATATCTACAAAAAGTATGGGTTTTTGGAGTTGCCATTAGAAACAGAATCTCCCTACGAACGTAGTGATATTAAGATGGAATTGAGGTTTTATTAATTATTATCTAAAGCCTTTAATGAATCTATTTTACGCTGCAAATCTTCAATTTCGGAAGTATTTTTATTGACTTTCTGAATAGCTTTAGTGGAATCGATTACTTGATTAACAATATCGATGTCCTTTGTTTCTTCAACAAAATAGTAACCAATTCCTTCGCTGGCACGCCAAGCTTCATTTAATTGATTATATACCGTGAAGTCCCATTGACTAGGCTTTTTGACATCTATCCAAATGACATCGCGGTATTCGCTGTCTATCAGTACCAAATCTGGGGTAGCCGATCCGTCGAATTGTTGCGCATTGGCATCACTAATGGCTGAAACTGTTCCCAAGAAAAACATTCGCTTTCTTCCTGCTATATGTTTAATATAAGGGCGGAATTCTACTGGTGTATTCGCAGTCCAGTCATATTCTTTACGAGATTCCTTAACCTTTAGCGGCATAGCCGAAACACCAGCGTACCCCTGCTTTTTATTGGCATGATCATAATAATATAAAGCATTCGATCCATCTGCGGGAATAAAAACACTATAACTTAAACTTGTGCGTTCCTCACCAACAGGCTCCAAACCAAACCAATGATACAATCCACTGTAAGCTGATGTACCTGAACCTGAAAAATCAAAATCCGTGACATAGGGTTGCTGATTTTGATCTTTAGGCATAACAGGAATTTTAACAGCTGTTTCCATTTTCCAAGGTAATGGGTCTGTAAATCCACCCAAAAACTTAAGCGATTCAGCTTGTAATTGTGATACTTTCTCGGAAAGTGTATTCTGTTTGGTTAAGTATTCGTGATTACGCATCTCTTCTGGGCTAATAAACGCTCCCTTTCCAATTAAAATACGTTCCACATAGTCATTAAAATTATGTTCCCCACTGTCTATAACCATGACGCCTCCAAAAGTTGGGTATGGAAAGAAGAACCCTTCCCACTTTATTAAGCTTACAACCTGAACCCATTGTCCACTATCATTTTTCATGTAAAATGTGTCACTTGGCTCATAATTAAACAGCATCCAAGGATTGAATCGTTGTACCACTGCATTGTAAGTATTACGACTAAATTTCAAGGATTCGCCAATTGAAAAAATAACAGGAATTCTATTTTCACTGGAAAATCTAGGAAACGGTGTTGTACTTGACACTGAAAAGACTTCTTCAGTATTGTCACTTATTCGCTGTAAGGTATATTTCTCCGAAGGCTGAATAGCCATGGTCCACTTGTTTTCGTTGTCAACTCTCACTAAATGCGGTAAGGACACATCTTTAGTTTCGCCAACACTTTCATTAGCCATAGAGAAAATATTTCGCAGGGGCTGAATTCGTTCGTTTTGAGTTAATGGCAATTCAATAATCTCAATTTTATTGGCATCATTAAACACATTATAGGTTTGCATGTAACTATACATTTCGAAATGCCAACCAATTACATATAATAATCCAACAAACGCTAAAAGCAGTCCTAATATCCCAAGACGCTTTCCTGTACTGGGTTGTTTCCTAAACTTATATAATCCAAAGGATACAACCAACGTAACGACTAAAATGATAAAAATATATTTTCTAACAAACAATAAAGCTGGTTGGTAATCATCTCTTAAAACAAAGAGTAATACCAATAAAACAATAAAGCCTATAGTTGTTATAATCTTTTGCTTTTTACCCTTATTCCAATAATTTTTTATCATCCTATAATAACCCTTTATCTTTTAATCGTTCACGAGCACTTTTCTTATCGGCTTCTTGATCTACATGAGTTTCAATATTGTCTTGAATCTCTTCAAACTTCTGATCTTGGGACTTCAAGTCCTCAATGAAATCCTTTCCTTTTTCAAGTGTATCCTGAAAAACATCTTGAAGCGAATCACTGTTATCATCAATAACTTCAGAAGATTTAAAAATAAATTGAGCCAAATAAGTTCCTAATAGTGTCCCTACTATCATGGAGGCAAATATGGATATGGTTGCCAAATCAAGTGGTATTAAAAAGCGTGTGACTACGATACCAATCAAAAACAAAAAGGAAATAAACACCAATCGCAGTAAAAAGGACTGTTGAAACACAAATCCTTTTTTGTCTGTTGATTTCATTTGTAATTCTTTTGAATTCATCAATTTATTAAAAAACCGATATAGCCCATTACCGTTGGATTCTCTCCAATACAGCAGAATTCCAAATAATATAGCGGCAATAAAAACAATTACTTCTAGTGTCATAATTATAGGTGTTTTATCTTTCTGCGATTAAGGTGCAGATAGATGTTTAGTTTGTGAATTCCAAAGTCTAATATGAAATTCAACTTGTTTACTAAATTAGTCTAAAATCCTTAAATATTGTTACTAATAGTCTCAATAACCCAATCCTTAAAGGAGTCATCCCAATCTTGAAAACCCTTATAAAAAGCTTCTTTATCATACCAATAGAGATATAAGATATCTTTAGGCGATATATTTACTAAAAGCTTCCATATTAAATCCTGATGCTTTGGTTCCAATGATGAATGTGGTTGGTGCAAGGCATTAAAAAAACCAACGTCAACAATATCTGCAATTTTATATTGGTTACTTGTTTCCATTTTTTCTAGATACCGCTCTACGCACATCACATGCTTACGCGATTCTATATCCAATTTATTAAGGTAGCTTTTAAATAGCACAGCATCATTCAGAATATCCCTTATAGGATGTTGCACATTCTTTAAAAAGGTCATCATTTCATATTTTTTGATACGCTCATAGCGATCCGTCTTAACAACAGCTTCCAAATCATATTCAATAATAACATGGTCACGCAACTTTTCCATTAATTCAGGTTGTGAAACATGATAAATCAATACATCATAAGTAGTATCTTTTATGGCTTCTTTATGCCATTTTTCATCTTCAAAAACAATTATAGGCTTAATAAAATCGCGTAATACATAAACACCACCAAAAGCTATCGTATAAAATGAGTCCGTTGTAAAATTTAAATCGTGTAGTTCTAGATCCCTATTTCTTAAATCGCCATATTTTTTAGCTGAATCCAATAGAGCTTTATGTAGATTATCATCAATGAAATTGTGATCTTTTTTAAAAGACTCCACTAATTTTAATTGTTCGTCCTGTGCTTCATTTAGCCTATTGATTAAATGAAAACCTATGGATACACTTTTATATTTTAACACATCCAACGGTTCGTAAAAAGCATCTATATTCTGGTCAAAATCAATACAAATAGCACAGTCACGGGTAATATCATTGATTTTATTTCCGTGGGTTCGAAATATATGCTGCATCATTTCCCTATCAAAAGTATGATTGGGTGTATAAACAGGCTTACCTTTTTGTAATGGTGAAATGATGATACCATGAGGATTGGCTTCTCCATTATTTAAATAGTGAATTTGACCTTTTTCCTCCGCTATTTCAGGGCTCCAACCAATACCATCAATATGGAACTGCGTCAATTTTGTTGGTGCAAACCCCAACTTTATTAAGCATTGATTGTAACGCTCAACAAGTTTACCGCTTACAGGAATAAGTTCACTTCTATATAAATTGGCTGCTTTTAGTTTTTGCATTAAAATAATTTATATTATTCAATCTGTTTCCTAGCCGCCATTTCAACATTCATCTGGTCTACTCTAGCCTCTACTTTCCGTTTGAAGTCCGTATCAGCGATGGTTGCCACATTATCTAAATATCGAATGACTTCCTGTTTTCTGATATCCGAAAAATTCAAACCTTTCATATTGGCTTTCATCAGTTCCTGAAGCATACCAAACTTGGTATCATAATCTTTTCTGAAATATATTTCAGGATTCTCAAACCAATCAGATTCCAAATCGAAATCGGTCAAACGCAGCGATATAGCACTTTGGATATTGCGCACATCACGCGATGAGAAAAATGGAAAAATCGCTTGAATTTCTTTGTATAGACTCGCATAGAACATGTGATCGTCATCTTGATGCTGTTTTTCAATTCTTTCAAACGTTTCCATAACACGTGCTTCGGAAGGTTTATCAATAGCTTGAAGAATATCACCCATATTTTTTGCCAAACCTTGATCACTTAAATATTGATACTGATTTGGGTCATCCATATTCACAAATCCAGGCATGGTTTTTTCAAATTTCTTCCACCAAATATAATCCTGATCTAAAAAGTCATGCCTCAGTTCTGGCTCCATCAATCTTAAAACGTCCTTGAACTCTCGAAATAACTGCTTTATCAAGCATTTCCGGAAGATTGGTAAACAACCCAATGGAACTGTTTCCATAATTAACAGCATAAGCACCTTCGGTATATCTTAAAAACACACCAATAACTTCTTTAACTCCAGCCGAAACACCTTGAGCTGTTCGCTCTTGCAAATTGTTTTCAGCATCATCAATGGGTGCAAAAATCAATTTTGATGGATCTTGCAAAGGTTTCATCCACTCGACCATTTTCTCTGCCGAACCACCTTGAAAGGTAGAAATCAGAGTGTCTGGCATAGGATGAAACAGAAATGGTAATTCTAAATTATCACAGTGTTCTTTTAACCGAGTTGCAATAGCCGCAATAAGCATACTTTTTCCGGTACCAGGAATCCCATAACCCATGAAAACCGGCATAAATCCACCCAATTCCTGAAACGGATTCTTTTTAGCCGTGAAATCATAGCTCAACATTCTTTCGGTCAAACGTCGTGCAAAATGCTTGGCATCTCTATTTCCAACTATTTGTTCAAACTGTATTTTATTAAATTCGATACTTTTAGCAGCTCCGGCAAATACATTATCCCATCCTGATACCGCGAAGTCCGAATGCTCCAGTTTATAAGTACGATCTAATATAGTTTCCTGATATTCCAGTGTACTTTTACGCATTTGTATTTCTGAAATGAGTGCTTCAAAAAATACAACTGTGAAATCAACAACATCTTTATCGGTTTTAATAATATCGGGATGTCCCAAATACTTGTCGTAATAGAACAGCATACAGGAAATTCCTTTCAATGGTGAAATCAAGGACACTTCAGGAATTCCTGCAAACTTTTGCTTCATCACACTCAAATCATCTGAAGCAACTGTGTTCAAATTATAAAGGACATTATAGGCTAAAGAAAACAGCATAAATGCAGTGGCTGTTTGCATTTTACTTTCATACTCGCGCTTTCCCGAATTATCCAAAGCCGATTTACGCTCGTTTAAGCCAGACAGTCCCGATGCATCATAGTAGCTATCTTTGATCCATATTCCAAGTGTAATGGCCTCTTGAACACTATATAACGTTTGATTTAAATGTATAGGAATAGCAACTGATTCTGGCAATAAGCGTTTTTTTAATGCTAAAATGGTTTTTGAAACCGATGTGAGTTCCGATGTATTAGTACCATTGTTGGCACGAGATAAATACAACAGAATGGAATCATCCTTTCCATTTTTATCTTTATTTCTAGCACGTTGCCCTTGCTCCCATTGTACACTTTTTAAATAGGAAGTAGCTTCGTCACGGAGCATATCGAGCTCTGTTTTCTTTATTGGGAATGTTGAATTGTGTTCCATGTTTTTAGTTTCCAGTTTGCAGTCATCAGTCTGCAGTTGGCAGTCTAATTT
Organism: Hanstruepera sp. CR43; assembly: GCF_055227665.1. Classification (NCBI taxonomy): domain Bacteria; kingdom Pseudomonadati; phylum Bacteroidota; class Flavobacteriia; order Flavobacteriales; family Flavobacteriaceae; genus Hanstruepera; species Hanstruepera sp. CR43. The sequence continues at coordinate 372,326 of NZ_CP200078.1, forward strand.
ATTATTTAAATTTATCTGGATTATTCATCATATAATTGATGAGCTTTCCAATTTCTTCACTTTTATATAGTAATTCTGATTGTTTTTGTTCTGAAATATACTCGCAAGCTAAAGCAAAATCTAGCCATAATTGAGTTTCAGAGTTTTCACTATCAGCATCTGATAATTTACTTTTAAAATGCTTTTCATACTGTCTTTTTCTATAGCCTTCTGCTAAATTTGAACAAACAGATCTACTAGATCTCACTATTTGTGTTGATAGTCCAAACGTTTCTGACTTTGGAAAACTTTTAGTAATATGAAATATTTCCATAGCCAAATCGAACCCTTTTTTATAAGCCAACAATGTTTTAAAACTCATTTTTTACTTTATTAAATACTGCTTACTTCAAACTGCTTACTGCCTACTTTAAACTACTAACTTGAATAGGTGATTTAGCCAAAGTATTCATGATTTCTGGCGTTTTGTTATGTAATAGTTGTATCACCCGATGCGGCGCCAATACATAATTCTGTTTGATGACATCACTCCAGTTTTGTAAGGTTTGCTTATTAAAAAAACTACCTTCTTTAAACTCACTGCCCGAGAATACTTCATCTACCTTTAATGAAATGGCATACGATTCCAAAGACACTTCCTTTTTAGAAATACTTTCCAATAAAGCATGTGTTATTGGATTTTCATCTTTAGCAAATACGGAGTGGATTGGCCCTAAATCTATACGCTTGATATGCTTTGGATGTACATTTGGCAATTTTCTATCAATGGCATAAGCCATGGTGTCTAAATTCATTTCACGATCGGAAGTCTGCTTTAAAGCTGTGTAAATTTCATCCTTATAATCAATTATCCTATTGCCATCAAAATTAAAATACATAAAGCAAATAAAAGGTCTGTTGTGCGCGACATCATAAAAACTCCAACTGGTCATTAAGTCAGCCTGGGAATTTTCTGGCGCCGTAATAATTTTTCCTTGTACAAAACGATTAAAGATATAGTACTTATTAACGCTTTTATAATAGGCGATTGAAGCTGCTTGAAACAGACGGCTTTTTTTAACAGGTTCTTTTTTTCGTAGTAAGGTATCCAGAAATTCATCCTGTAAATCTGGAATAGGTGTCAACTTTTCCAAATATTGATCGCGCAATTCCAGATCGTTAAACAAATACCGGAACTCTAAATAATTTGGAAATCCAGAATCGGTTAAATCAATTTTCATATTGTCTTCCTCGTCATACATATATTTTATACGCATGGCTTCAATGGAATACAATAACAAGTCGCAATATTGCTTAAAAAAGATAACTTCCTGATTATTGCAAAGTCCGTGCTGTTGGACAGCGACAATTAATTCTTTTAAGGCAAAATCAATAGCCTTATGATAAAAAATGTACTGTTCTTTTGAATCAAGCTGTGCTGAATCAAGAGGGGTTACAATCATTTTACCTAGCTTAACAAATCATCGTTACCTTCATTAGTTGGCTTCTTACCTTCGGGCTCATTACCCGACGGTTTATTGGCATCTGCCTTATAATAATCCTCAAAAATTTCTTTCATGTCAATACCATAGCGCTCGGCAAAATTCTTCTGAATTTCAGAATCTTTTTCCCTGATTTCCTGCAGCGCTTCGGCGTAACTACTATAAACTCCTTGCATAACTTTTTCGTGAACTGGTATATTGTCCATCATTTCCTGACGCGCTTTAGCACTAGCCGTATGCATAGATGCTAATGTTTCACCTATATGCTCATCGGTTTTAACACCTAAATGTTCTAAAATAGCAGCAAACTCTTGATCTGTTCTTGCCTTTAATGCCACAACATAACCATCGTAATATTTTAAACGCTCTTCAGTATCACTTTTAAGCTTGGCACGATGGGTTTGCAAGTTACTGCGTAATGATGTCAATACTTTAATAGTTAGATTGTGCTTATGAACAAAGCTATCCTTACTGGCAGCTAAAGTTGTATAGGCGTTTTTAAGTCCTTCCAATTCTTCAACCTTTTGTTCTAAAGTAGTTACCTTACCAACAGCTTCAGCATATTCAGCAGATTGTTTATCTACAATTTCTTCCAGTTCTTGACGCGCTTGCTTTAAAAGTGCATATTGCTCCTCAAGCTTATCTTCAACCTCCTTTTTCTTTTCTAAAGCTTTTGTATGGTTTTTAGTTGCTTCAACAATGGCATCCTGCAATTTATCTTCAACCTCTTTAATCTCAACCTCACGGTCTTTAAGACGTTTGACGGCAGCCTGACTTTTAAAAGACAGTTCATTTAACAGCGTCTGAACGTCAGCTGTTTCAATTCGTTGTTGAAACATAGCTTTTGCCTTATTATCAGCTTCATCACGTGTTTTTTGTGCAGCCTTTAATTCTTCTTGAGCTTTGGCAATTTTGCTCTTTCTACCCCACAAATTGTTCCACCAGGTGTCTGGTTTCGCTTCAGCATCTTCCAGTTCTACTTTGGCTCGCTCCAAACGCTTTATAGCATCATCAATAATTTTTTGCTCTTCTGCATTCAGATGCGAAAAATCCTCAAATATAATACCTACTTCGTCTTGGTAATCGGTTAAATCTTTGATGGCGTCCAACAGATTCGTACGGTCTTTCTCGGCCATACCTACAACATCATCCAATGTGGCATTTAATATTTTTTGACGCATTTCAGGATCATCTTCCTGAGCCAATTTAGATTTCATAGTATCAATGGCCTTTCCCCAATTGACATCTACTTTTTCTTGTTTTTCATTTGAATTGGTTTCTAATAAATCAAAATCATCAGACATGTTGTGTGGTATTTAAATTGAACAAAATTTTGGATAAGCAATTTCGATAAAATTTATCAGTTTAAAAATTTTACCGACTAAAATATTGGTAGCCCATTTTTATATTTTGTTACAAATTATGTTTTGTTGTAAATGCAGACTATATTTATAGCTACAAAACACTTGTATTATGAAATATAACCTAGCCTTATTATTAGTAATCATCTGCCTCTATAGTTGCAAATCAGATAAGAAAGAACCCGTTGTGGAACCTGAACCCGTTATTATTGAAGATTCCATTCCAGTTGTTGAAATAGATAGCATTCCTGAAATAATCGAAGATACCATTCCGGTTGCTGAAGAAATTCAAGAAGTTAAGCCACCTGCAAAAAAACCTGTTGCTAAACCAAAGGAACCAAAAATTGTTGAGAATTTTCTAATGGAATCTGACATAAAGATTGCACCTGTAGAACATGGAACTTTAGTAATATCATACAATGGTTATAATATTTACGTTGATCCTGTGGGTGGACCTGAAGCTTTTAAAGGATTTGGGCCGCCAAATTTTATTCTGATAACCGATATACATGGTGACCACTTAAATGTTGAGACTCTGCAGGCTGTTAATACTGCAAATACCATCATAATTGGACCAAAAGCCGTTAAGGAAAAATTACCATCATCATTACATGGAAATTTCACAACCCTATTTAGTGGGCTGAGTCGAGGCTTTTCAACTTCCAAAATGTCATTGGATATTGAAGGTGTTGCTATGTACAATCTCCGAGAGGAAGCCAAACAATATCATCCTAAAGGACGTGGACTAGGATATATTCTAAACTTAAATGGAAAGCGTATATATATATCTGGAGATACGGAAGATACTTTTGAAATGAGACATTTGAAGAACATCGATGTTGCTTTAGTCTGTATGAATTTACCCTATACCATGACCGTTCAAAGTGCCGCTAGTGCTGTTTTGGATTTCAAACCTAAAAAAGTGTTGCCTTATCATTATAGAGGCACCAATGGTTTAAGCGATGTAAAACGTTTTAAAAGACTTGTAAATAATGGCAATAGCAGAATTAAAGTCGTGCAATTGCAATGGTATAAATAGTTTTTAAAAACTTATTTTAACATCTATAATAAAAAATAAGCTATATTTACTATACTATTAACCCAAATGATCTGCCTACTATGTTTCTGAATTTGAACATCGTGTCTTTTAAATCACATTTTTTGATTGAACAATCGAGCATAGTAACCATGCTGGCGATTACCGTAGTATTCTTCTTGATATTGCTTATTTTGGGAATCAGAAAATCATATAAACTCAAAAAGGAGAATGATCGATTAAATGCTTTGAACACCTCTTTTGAAGACGACGACGACAAGCCTTACACCGATTTTACTGAAGGGCATCTTTATCAAAATAATAACAGTACCAATACTAAAGAATAAAAAATCCCGCATTTAGCGGGATTTATTTTTATCGTACTAATTTTTTATACTTAATTCGTTTTGGCATTAAATCGCCACCCAAGCGTTTCTTTTTATTTTCTTCATAATCACTAAAGCTGCCTTCAAAGAAATACACATGACTATCACCTTCAAAAGCTAATATGTGGGTACAGATTCTATCTAAAAACCAACGGTCGTGAGAAATGACTACAGCACAACCTGCAAAATTCTCAAGACCTTCTTCCAATGCTCGTAATGTATTGACATCAAGATCATTGGTTGGCTCGTCTAAAAGCAATACATTACCTTCTTCCTTTAGAGTCATGGCTAAATGTAAACGGTTACGCTCCCCACCTGATAGCAATGATACTTTCTTATTTTGTTCACTTCCAGAAAAATTAAAACGGCTTAAATACGCTCTAGAATTCACCTGCTTACCTCCCATCATAATTAATTCTTGTCCATCACTAAAGTTCTGCCAAATGGTTTTATTGGGATCAATATTGGAATGACTTTGATCGACGTAGGCAATTTTCGCAGTGTCGCCAACTATAAACTCGCCTTTATCTGGTTTTTCTTCACCCATGATCATTCTGAAAATTGTGGTTTTACCAGCACCATTCGGACCAATAACGCCAACAATTCCTGCTTGTGGCAAATTAAAGTTTAAATCTTCATACAATAATTTATCACCATAACCTTTACTAACCCCTTTTGCTTCAATAACATTGGTTCCCAACCTAGGCCCATTTGGTATGTAAATTTCAAGTTTTTCATCCAATTGTTTTTGATCTTGACTCATAAGCTTGTCATAATTCTTCAAACGTGCCTTTTGCTTTGTTTGACGACCTTTAGCACCTTGTCTCACCCATTCCAACTCACGTTCCAGAGTTTTTTGACGCTTTGAAGCTGCTTTTCCTTCTTGAGCCATTCGTTTAGACTTTTGATCTAACCATGATGAATAGTTTCCTTTCCAGGGAATACCTTCACCTCTATCCAATTCTAAAATCCAACCAGCTACATTATCCAAGAAATATCTATCGTGGGTCACAGCAATCACAGTTCCTTTGTATTGCGCCAAATGATGTTCCAACCAATGAACCGATTCGGCATCCAAATGGTTGGTAGGCTCATCAAGAAGTAACACATCAGGCTCTTTCAATAACAAGCGGCATAAGGCTACTCGACGACGCTCACCACCAGACAATACGCCTATTTTCTTGTCGCCTTCTGGAGTACGCAACGCATCCATAGCGATTTCTAATTTGGTATCTAATTCCCATGCATTGGAAGCATCTATTTGGTCTTGAAGTTCCGCTTGACGATTCATTAGTTTTTCCATTTTATCAGGATTACTATAAACTTCTTCCAAGCCAAACATATCGTTGATTTTGTTATATTCATCCAGAATTGCTACGGTTTCAGCAGCACCTTCACGGACGACTTCCATCACGGTTTTATCGTCATCTAATTCAGGTTCTTGTTCTAGATAGCCAACAGTATATCCAGGAGAAAAAACCACATCGCCTTGATAATTTTTATCGACTCCAGCAATAATCTTTAATAACGTAGATTTACCAGATCCATTCAGACCTAAAATGCCAATTTTGGCTCCGTAAAAAAAGCTTAAATAAATATTTTTTAATACTGGCGTATTTGCCGATTGGAATGTCTTGGTTACACCGGACATTGAAAAAATTACTTTTTTATCGTCACTCATAATTATACTCGTCCTTTTAATGCATTAAACACCCATGCAATACAGAAAAATCCAAATCCAACAGCCGCAAATCCCCAACCTGCAACATCATCATAACGGAAAGCGCCTAATCCTATTAAACCTAATCCTACAAAAATCATTATCCATGTTGCCCAGGCCAACACTGTATTTTTATTCATTGCCATAATTTATTCTTAATTTATTTCAATAGTTAGTTATGATACAAATATCGTGTTTTTAAAACAAAAAAGCATCACAAATGTGATGCTTTAGTTTTAAGCGTATTTAATATCTAAAGGTTCATCATTGGAACTTCAATAAATAGCAATTCCAGGTCATCTTTAGCATTAATTTCAAAAGATTTAGTTTCTGAAATTCCCACAGCATCTCGAGTTTCCAATATATCATTATCAATTTCAGCTTTACCAGAAATATTCATAACATAAACTCCGTGCTCACTGCTTTTTAGATTATAGGTAAACGTGTCTCCGTTATTTAAATTAATTCGAGACAACCTAGCATCTTGATGAATTTTCAAACTTTCTGAATCGCTATCTTCAAACGAACTTACCAAAGTTTGTAATTTGCCCATTCGTGCTGCAACATCAAATTGTTTTTGATCGTAACGAGGCGCTACACCTTGTTTTTCTGGTATAATCCAAATTTGAAACAAACTTAAATATTCATCAACCGAACCATTGATTTCAGAATGTTGGACACCTGTTCCAGCACTCATTACCTGAACTTCACCTGGTAAAACAGGCTGCCATTCATCATGCATATTATCTCGATGTTTTAATACGCCTTTCAATGGAATGGTAATAATTTCCATATTGTCGTGTGGATGTGTTCCAAACCCCATTTTAGGGGCAATAACATCGTCGTTTAACACACGAAGGGCGCCAAAATGTATCCGTTCAGGATTATACCAACCGGCAAAACTAAACGAATGATTTGCTTGTAACCAACCATGATTAGCAAAACCTCTTGTACTTGCTTTATGAATTATTGTTTTCATTTTAAAAGTCCTTTCCGGGTTTCCCCTTTTTATCTTAATTTATCTAATAAATCACTTAATAGTGATGCTTCTTTTTCAGTAATATTTTTTAACCAGTCCTCGTTGAAATCTTCTGTTATTTCTTCTAATAATTGAAGTCCCTTATTAGTGATGGCTATATGAACTACGCGTCTATCGGTTTTACATGGTATGCGCTCAATTAAACTTTTAGCACATAGTTTATCAGTTAAACGTGTGGCATTAGGAGCGCGCTCAATCATTCTTTCTTTTACAGTTTGCATGGTTAACGGCTTGTTAGCACCTCGCAAAATCCTTAATATATTGTATTGTTGTGGCGACAACCCGAATTGTGCAAAAAAGGTGTTTTGTTTTGCGGTAATCCAATTTGCTGTATACAGAATGTTTATCAGGGCTTTGGTTCTATTGTCCCTGAAGGATGAATTGACATCTTTAGAAATATCTCCCATAATGATTAGGCTTTAACATCTTTATAATCTTCTGATTTCTTTTTGAATACAGCTGCGGCAAAAGGGCAAAGTGGTAAAATTTTTAACTCTTTGTCTCTGGCAAATGATACGGCTGCTTCCACTAATTTATAACCCACGCCTTGACCTGATAAACTAGCATCTATTTCGGTGTGATCAATAATAATCTGACGGTCACCTGCATAAACATAAGTCATTTGAGCTATGCGATTTCCCTCTTGCTCAACATAAAACACCCCTTTTTTAGTATTATCTTCTTGTTGAATATTCATCGTTATAATGCATTTTGAAATTTATCTACTTCAACTAGAAGTTGGTCGTTTAATTCTTTGTTGATTATCTTTCCTTGTGAAAAGTTATCACTAAATTTTGGTAAAGAGAACACGGCAACCACATTAGCGTCGTGTCTTGGAAAACGGTCTTGAGCAATGGTTAAAACCGATTGTCCACCTCTTTCTCCAGGTGATGTTGCCATTAGTAGCATGGGTTTTCCATAAAAAGTCTTGCCCTCTATTCTGGACATCCAGTCCAGTAGGTTTTTAAAAACTGCGGTATATGCCCCATTGTGCTCTGCCAATGAAATCACAATACCATCAGCTTTCTTTATTTTATTCAATAACTTATGGGCATTTTCAGGCTGGCCACCCATACTTTTCTCAAGATCAACACCAAACATAGGTACATCAAAGTCGTTTAAATCTAAAATTTCAGCTTTGGTCCCTTCAACCAAATTTGCCGCATATGTAACCAGTTGTTTGTTTATGGATGTTTTACTATTGCTTCCCGCGAATGCGATGATTTGTCTCATACTAATTTTCACTGTTTTTATTTTCCATGGCAAATATATGGCAAATTCTTTTATTTTCCAAGGAAACTATTTACATGGTGATATATTTAACATTGCTTTTACATTACAACGTTTTCGTGACAAGATTAAGTTTTGTATTTTTAGCCTGCATTAACAACTTGCGTTAGGGGTTGCAGTGACATCCTCCTATTCTAGGGAGATACAGTGGAAAACCCGACCGCGCGATTGCGTGGGAACGCCCTAATTAACTATATAATATCTGATGGATTTAAACTTCAACAAAAACGAAGATCATAATAAATTATTGGTTTCAGACCTTAAGAATCGACTAGCCAAAGTAAAACTTGGTGGCGGCGAAAAAGGTATTGAAAAGCATCATGCCAAAGGTAAAATGACAGCCAGAGAACGCATTAATTATTTACTGGATAGCAAAGCCAAAAGTATTGAGATTGGAGCCTTTGCCGGTGATGATATGTACAGTGAACATGGTGGTTGTCCGTCTGGTGGTGTTGTGGTTAAAATAGGTTATATTAAAGGTAAGCAATGTATTGTGGTTGCTAACGATGCAACCGTAAAAGCTGGTGCCTGGTTTCCTATAACAGGAAAAAAGAATTTAAGAGCACAAGAACTTGCTATAGAAAATAAACTACCCATTATCTACCTGGTAGATTCAGCAGGTGTGTATTTACCCTTACAGGATGAAATTTTTCCGGACAAGGAGCATTTTGGACGTATTTTTAGAAACAATGCGGTCATGAGTAGTATGGGGATTACCCAAATTGCGGCAGTTATGGGAAGTTGTGTAGCTGGTGGTGCTTATTTGCCTATTATGAGCGATGAAGCTCTTATTGTTGATAAAACAGGAAGCATTTTTTTAGCGGGTAGCTATTTGGTGAAAGCCGCTATTGGCGAAAGTATTGACAACGAAACGCTTGGTGGTGCTACGACGCACAGTGAAATTAGCGGTGTTACTGATTACAAAGCTAAAGATGATAAAGATGCTTTGGATAAAATCAAGAATATCGTTGACAAAATAGGTGATTTTGATAAAGCTGGCTTTAACCGTGTTGATGCCAAAAAACCAAAAGAAAACCAAGAAGATATTTATGGTATTTTACCGAAAAGTCGAGCTGATCAATATGACATGTATGAAATTATAAAGCGACTTGTTGATAATAGTGAATTTGAAGAATATAAGGCAGGGTATGGAAAAACTATTATCACCTGCTATGCCAGAATAGATGGCTGGGCAGTTGGCATTGTGGCCAATCAACGCCATATCGTTAAAACTACTGGAGCTAAAACCAAACCTGCTGAAATGCAATTTGGAGGTGTTATTTATAACGATTCAGCGGATAAGGCCACTCGTTTTATTGCCAATTGTAATCAAAAGAAAATTCCATTAGTTTTCCTTCAGGATGTGACTGGTTTTATGGTAGGAAGTAAAAGTGAGCATTCGGGAATTATTAAAGATGGTGCTAAAATGGTCAATGCTGTGAGCAATAGTGTGGTACCCAAATTTACTGTTGTCATTGGTAACAGTTATGGAGCCGGTAATTATGCCATGTGTGGTAAAGCCTACGATCCTAGACTTATTTTTGCCTGGCCAAGTGCTGAACTAGCCGTCATGAGTGGAAAAAGTGCTGCTCAAGTATTACTTCAAATTGAAAAAGCATCCTTGGAAAAGCAAGGTGAAAAAATCACCAAAGAAAAAGAAGAAGCACTTTACAACAAAATAAAAGTACGCTACGACAACCAAGTGTCGCCATATTATGCCGCCGCCAGGTTATGGACAGATGCCGTTATCGATCCTTTAGATACCAGAACTTGGATTAGCATGGGCATTGAAGCTGCCAACCATGCTCCTATTGAAAAACCATTTAACTTGGGTGTTTTACAGGTTTAATAAATTAAGTCGGTAAAATTTCGTATCTTAATAGTGTATAAATCAATACATTATTAGTTATGGGAACGATTAAAACCTTAAACAAATGGGCGAATGCCCACACGTATTACCCTTTGGATTTGATTCGTGTTGCTCTTGGTATATTCCTTTTTATAAAAGGGATAAACTTTATGGCAAACACTCAAATTTTAATTGATCTCTTTTCACCCATCCAAAATATGGCTGGTGGTATGATAACTGTGCATTATGTTGCTCCTGCACATTTTATTGGTGGTATTCTTATTGCTTTTGGCCTACTGACCCGTTGGGCTATTATAGCACAATTACCAATTCTAATTGGTGCTATCATTATTAATTTTGTTGGTGAAATGAATAACGCCAACTTACTTATGGCAAGCTTAACGTTGTTGGTATGTATATTCTTTCTTTTCTACGGATCTGGAAAACATTCCTGCGATTATTATTTTAAAATGCAACAATAAAAAAAGCGACCAAATTGGTCGCTTTTTTAATTTAGTGCTTACTGCAAACTTCTCGAAGACTCTACCAATCTTATAAACTCTGACCTATAGCCATCAATATCTTGACCGCGTCCTTCATCTGCTAATTCTAAAACATCCTTGATTTTTGAATCATTGTGATATTTTGAATCCCGCAGCTGCATTCCAAATAAAGCAACTGACGAAGCAAAATTCATGTCTGGAGTCGGCTCCTGGACAACATCCTCTTGAATATGTATCATTTCAATACTTTTTTTACCATCAGGTTTTTTATATCGAAATTTTACCGTCAAGAGTTCATCGGAATAATTGGAACTCAAAGAAGTGCTGGAGTATTTTAAATCATCAATATCCTTTAAATATTTACTACTTACACCCACTGGTATGACTTCATATAAAGCAGTAACCGTATGACCACTTCCCAATTCGCCAGCATCAATGGTATCATCCTTAAAATCTTCATCTGCCAATAATCTGTTCTCATAACCTATCAATCGATATGCTTGAACTTTCTGCGGATTAAACTCTACTTGTATTTTTACATCCTTGGCAATGGTGTACAATGTTCCACCAAATTCTTTACCAAACACTTTTTGAGCTTCCTGCATAGTGTCAATATAGGCATGGTTGCCATTGCCTTTATCCGCCAGAATCTCCAATTTGGAATCTTTATAATTTCCATACCCAAAACCTAAAACTGACAAGAACACCCCAGATTCACGTTTTTTTTCTATCAATTTTTTCATATCGTTATCACTGGATATTCCAACGTTAAAGTCACCGTCTGTAGCTAAAATCACGCGATTGTTTCCGTCTTTAATAAAATGCTTTGAAGCTAATTTATATGCCAACTCAATGCCTTGCCCACCGGCTGTTGAGCCACCTGACTCCAATTTTTTAATAGCTTCTAAAATAGTTTTCTTTTCAGAACCTGATGTTGGCTCCAATACCACCCCAGCTGCACCTGCATACACAACAATGGATACTTTATCCTTATCCCTTAATTGATTTACTAATAATTTAAATGCAGACTTTAACAATGGTAGTTTATTGGCTGAACCCATGGATCCAGATACATCAATCAAGAATGTTAAATTACTGGCAGGGAGTTCGTCATTTTCATAGGTCTTTCCTTGTAATCCTATTTTTACCAATTTTGTATCAGCATTCCATGGTGTTTGTACTAATTCAGTATTAATTGAAAATGGATGGTTATCTGTAGGTTGCGGATAATGATAATTGAAGTAATTAACCATTTCTTCTATTTTTACGGCATTGGCGGGAATAGATTCTCCATTATTTATCATCCGTCTGATATTGCTGTAGGACGCTTTATCCACATCTATAGAAAATGTTGATAAAGGGTTTTGCTTGACATTTTCAAAGTTATTCTCAACTATTTCTTCGTAGGTCTCTGTATTAAACTCTTGTTTGGTTGAGTGATGTATATGCTTTTTGACTTTGTGGGGAATTTTATAACCGCTATCTTTTGTTAAAACAACAACCACCCCATTAGCACCTTGCCAACCGTATAATGCAGAACCTCCAGCGCCTTTAATAACATGTGTTTCTTGAATGGATTGTGGTGATAGTTTTGCCAATGTTTCTGAATTAGATATGACACCATCTATGACTATTAAAGCTTGTTGTCCATTTGAAACAGAACGATTGCCACGTAATACTACACGGTTGACATTTGAACTATGACTATTTATTTGTAAACCTGACACCCTTCCAGATAGGGAGTTGGTAACTTGGGTGCTTTTTTTATTTCCTCGCCTTCTGTAGTTGCTACTGCCTCTATACGTGTTTGAATTGTTACCAATATTAACCGATTGGTAAGCGTGCGTTACTTGGTCACTTTTTCGCTTAATACCAAGAGCTGTTACCACAACTTCTTCCAAAGCTTCAGAGTCCACTTCCATGGCAAAACTAATTTCTTCAGAGATACCAACAGTTTTTTCAACAGTCCGATACCCTAAAAATGAAAACTTTAAGATATCACCAAGTTGTGCTTTGATTGAATAATTACCATCAAAATCTGTTTGTGTTCCTTGAGTAGTACCTTTTATAATAATTGTTACGCCTGGTAAAGGAATTCCATTTTCATCAGAAATGGTCCCGGAAATAGCTTTCTCTTGGGCCATGGTTTGTAAACCCAAAAAAACCATGATCAGCATGTAATGTAGATTTCTCATAATGTTAGTGTTTTAAATTTATTGTAAACCTAAAACCCTAATGCATTATAAAAAACCTATAATAAGTTAACGGGGTATATGAATGAGTGTAGTGGTCAAATAACTGAATGTAATGTTTCCTTACGCGCAATTTTTCCTGAATGTGTTTCTATTAAATTTTCAACAAAACGAACATCTTTAGGAACTTCAAATCTATCCAATGCTTTGAAAATCGAGCGGTCAAAATCTTTACCCTGGCCCTCAACAACAAGCACCAACTTCTCTCCTAACTCATCGTCAGGTAAAGAGGATATGAAAAAACGCTCTGAAATATGAACTTGCAATTTAGTTTCTATAATTTCAGGAAATAACTTCACTCCACCTGAATTAATAACATTATCCAATCGACCCAACCATTCAAAAGAACCTTCTGCCGTTAATCTGACAATATCATTTGTTACTAACTTTTCATAAGTTATATTCGGAGCATCTATCACCAGGCAATCTCTGTCATCTTTTGAAATGTTAATTCCAGGTAACACTTTAAAAACAGATTCTGGTTTAGATGCCTTAAAGCCATTCAGTTTTTTAACAGCAATATGACTGACCGTTTCTGTCATGCCATAGGTTTCAAAAATCTGGACTTTAAAATCCTTTATATTTTCCTTTAAACTATAAGAAACAGGCGCACCACCAACAATGATGGTTTTGATGTTTTTAATTTTGTTCAGATTATTGGCAAGTTGCATAGGTGTGAATGCCGTAAAATTATATTTTTTTTCTTGGTCAATACTCAAGGTTTTAGAAGGTTTTATGGCATCGAGCTCCAAACCAAGAATCATGGCTCTAACCAGCATCATTCTCCCTGAAATGGCTTGCGCAGGCAAACACAATAAAGCCTTATCAGAAGGTTTCAACCTAAAATAATCGCCTGTAGCTATAGCCGAATTTACCATAGCCTGTTTTTTTATTTTGATAGTCTTAGGCTTTCCTGTTGAACCAGATGTTTTACTTAAAACGTAATCATTGGGATCTAACCAATCGGAAATGAAATTACCAATTACCCTTTCAAATGGTTCACCTTCTTTTATAAAACTATAGGCCAACTCCTTGAGGCCATTTCTATCAAAAGAAATACCGTTTAACTTAAACCTATTATGTACTTTATCAAAAGATGGAATCACGTGACACTATTCTAATATTTTGTAATCTTCTTTAGGTGGTTCTATAACCCGACCAAATAACTTATCCTTCCAATTGGTCCATTTATACTTTCTTGCAAAAATGAATAGGACGATAGGAAACACAATAAAAACAGGCATGAATACATCAAAAAAACCAGCGGTTTCAGGTTCTGAAATGTCTTTTAAAATGGAATGTGTTTGAAAGGCAGTCCAATCGGCTGTTACCAAAAGTGCCGTAAATAAATTATTGGCTGCATGAAAGCCTAAAGCTAACTCCATACCTTCATCCATAAGGGTTACGATTCCCAAAAACAAGCCAGTTCCAATATAATAAACCATTAGTACATAGCCTAATTGTTCAATTTCAGGATTAGCTATGTGTAATAAACCGAAAACCAATGAAGTAATAATAAGTGATGTTGAATTTCTATTAAAAAACTTATAAATATTATTTCTAGGATCAACACTTATTAAATCTTCTAGAGAATCAAGGTTTGTAACTAAAATCAATAATGAAGCTCCTAAAATAAAATATGCCCATTTAAAAATAATGCCAAATTCAAAACTGTATTTTAATAAAAAGTATCCTAAAATAGCTATCACTATATACATAAAAACAAAAGGGAATTTTTTATGAGTAGAAGAAACTCCTATTCCTTGCATCAAATAACCTCGGAACAAATATTCCTCAAAGCTAGTCTGTAATGGAACAAAAATAACGGCAATGAGGCATAAGATTAAAAACGGCATCAGTTTAAAATTATAGACATAATCTTCTGGCGTCATGTAATAATCCAAAGCTATAAAACCCGAGGAGATAATACCCCAAAAAATAAAGGCAAACCATATGCGACTCCAATCAATCTTTGGTCTAGATGTCGTTATCGAAACAGTGGTTTGTTTGTGGAAAAATTTTACTGCCAAAAAAACTCCAACCAATCCCACAGCAAAGGATAGAAGCATTAAAAACAAATTCAAATTTGGCTCTAATATTGATAATAATTGCGCCTCATCCATTCCAATAATACTATCTCCTTCACTAAAGGCTTTAAAGAAAATTGCTACTGTTAATGGAATTTGTCCTATTATCACAGTCAAAATAATCAGTAACATTCCAAGGACATATCGCCACCAATCGTGTAACACATTAAAAGCTTGCGCTATATACATATTATTCTAAATTAAATTTCCAATCGTTATTTATATCATATTGCAAAGTACCTCTTTTAACCAGTAAGGGACTATCAAAATTATTTTCAAATAATCCTCCAGTCCCCAATCCTTGAGGCATTTCGGTGTTTAAGGTATATGTCCATTGAGCAATAGCATTCAACCCGATATTACTTTCCAAGGCACTTGTAATCCACCAGCCAATGTTACTTTGCTCCGCAAAATTTATCCATTCATCACTACCACGCCAACCGCCTATAAAACTAGGCTTCAAAATAATAAATTGTGGCTTGATAGTTTGTAGTAATTCCTGTTTTTTTGTTACATCAAAAACACCTATTAATTCTTCATCCAAAGCAATAGGCAAATAAGTTTCCTTGCATAACCTGGCCATTTCCTGTGGTTGACCTGGTTTAATAGGTTGCTCTATAGAATGCAAATCCAGTTCAGACAAACGCTTTAGTTTTTCTTGAGCTTCACTATTGTTAAAGGCGCCATTCGCATCTACACGTAATTCAATATCGTTGACCGAGAATTCTTTTCTAATGGATTTTAATAAATTTAATTCCGTTTGAAAATCGATTGCACCTATTTTCATTTTAATACAAGAGAAACCTGATTGAATTTTTTCTTTAATCTGCTGTTTCATAAAGGCTTCACTTCCCATCCAAATCAAACCATTGATAAGAATACTGTCATTGCCCCTAGTGAAATCAGATGGAAATAATTCGAAGGGTTGATTGCTTCCCAAAGATTTAAAAGCCATTTCCAGTCCAAACTGAATACTGGGCAGTTCGACAAGCTCACTGACCAGTTTTTCCAAACCAATATTAATGTTTTCGCAAGCCCATTTTAGCTTTTCTTCATAATCTGGTCTGTCATCTGCACTTAATCCTCTCAAAATGCCACATTCTCCAATTCCCTTTTTACCATAAGATTCAAGGATAATGAACCAGGTTTCCTTGGTTTTAAGTATTCCTCTCGAGGTCCCGCTTGGCTGTTTGAAATGAAGAGTGTATTTGTGATAAGTTGCTGTCATCAATACCCAAAAATAGACAATTAATTTTGTATTTTAGGCAAATATATAAGTACTAAAATGCCCGAGTTCCCAAATATTATCCATTTTGCCATTCCCTTTTTTATTCTATCGATGTTATTAGAGCTCTATTTCACAACTCGAGAAAAATACAAGGAAACAAAGGGTTACGAAACAAAAGATGCCTTTGCCTCCATTGCTATGGGTTTGGGCAATGTTTTTTTAGGTTTTTTAAGTAAGGCTCTTGTTCTTTGGGCATTCGTTCTGATTTATGAAAATTTCAGGATTTTTACAATTCCAATTGCATGGTGGAGTTTTGTATTAATTTTCTTTGCTGATGATTTGTCGTATTACTGGTTCCATAGAATATCGCATGAGTGTCGCTTGTTTTGGGCTTCGCATGTGGTGCATCATTCTTCACAATATTATAATTTAAGTACTGCTTTACGTCAAACTTGGTCTGGTGGATTCTATTCGTTTATTTTTTGGCTGTGGATGCCATTGGTTGGTTTTCATCCTGCCATGATTTTGTTGCAAATGTCTATTAGCCTACTCTATCAATTCTGGATTCATACGGAGGCTATTGATAAAATGCCCAAATGGTTTGAGGCTGTCTTTAATACGCCATCGCATCACAGAGTACACCATGGTAGCAACCCCATTTATTTGGATAGAAACCATGCCGGTATTTTAATTATTTGGGATAAAATATTTGGTACGTTTCAACCGGAACTTGAAAATGAGAGCGTGCAATACGGATTAGTAAAAAACATAAATACATACAACCCCGTAAAAATTGCATTTATTGAATGGTACAACCTGCTTAAAGATACCCTCTCTGGAAAAAAATCGCTTAAAGATCGCTGGAATTATATTACCAAACCTCCAGGGTGGAAACATGATGGAACAGGAAAAGTAAGTGATGATCTTCGCAGTGAGTGGATAAATCAACACGGGCATGACATTTAACAACAAAGTCATTTGGATAACTGGTGCCAGTAGTGGCATTGGTAAAGCATTGGCATGGGAACTTTCCAAAAACTATAATTGTAAACTCATACTATCCTCCAGAAGAACAGAAGTGTTGGTAACTGTTAAACAAGCGTGCAAACATCCTGAAAATATAGCCATTGTCCCATTTGACTTGGCTGAATATGGCAATATGCAACATGTGGTTGAAGATGCCCTCCAATGCTTCGAATCTATAGATGTTTTAATCAACAACGGCGGCATTAGTCAACGCTCCTTAATTATGGATACATCCATAGACGTGGACAAAAAATTGATGGAAATAGACTATTTAGGTACCATAGCTTTGAGTAAAGTTTTGCTAAAACACTTTATAAAAAAGCAAAGCGGTCATTTCGTTACCGTTACCAGTTTAATGGGAATATTTAGCTCTCCATATCGATCTTCCTATTGTGGTGCCAAACATGCCTTACATGGCTTTTTTGATGCTTTACGAATGGAACACGAGAAGGATCACATTAAAGTGACGATGATTTGTCCTGGATTTGTAAACACCAATGTAGCTAGAAATGCCTTAACTGGTGATGGGACCAAACAAAATTTCCAAGATGAAGCTACTGAAAATGGTTTAAGTGTAAATGTGTTTTCAAAAAAAATGATAAAGGCCATTGAGCGTGAGAAATTCGAAGCTTATATTGGAAAAAGGGAGGTTATAGGTGTTTACTTAAAGCGGTTTTTTCCTAAACTGCTTCATGAATTTGTACTGAAAAGCCGAATACGATAATTTGCTTTTTAATTAGATTTCCCCAAAGGTATACCTACTGTAAAAAACAGCCTGAGTTTATCAATTCCATTCACATAGGAAAGATCCAGACTAAGAGGCCCAAAAAGCGAATAATATGACACTGTTGAGCCAACTGTAAATAATATACTTGGATCGTATGAAGCAGAACCAGTTATTTGATTGATTGGCGAAGTTATCAAAATATTCATTGAAGTCTTGATATCCTACTGACACTACATCTAAATGTGGTGTAAGATAGATATTGTTTAAGGGATTGAATTGAAGCGCTACAGCACCCTTGATCATTTGGGTGACTATAATTTCACTTCCGTAAAGTCCAGGCAGCTGGTATACATCCTTTCTTGGAGATTCTAAAAAGCCTCCAAGAGAATATTTTGACATAAAGCCAAAATCTTCATAGGACAATTCATTAGACGACTGACTTTCAATTGCAGTAAAATAACCTCCACAAGATGTCATTATAGAAATGGAATTGGTTATTGGGAAACGCATTTCAACATCAGCTCCAAATTTTAAGTAACCGTTGGTTGATAAACCATTGATATCATCAATCCCTTGAGTAAGTTCAATATCTATTTCGTTAAAAAAAGATTTTTGTACAAAAGCATTTATAATGGTTCCCTGTGAAGGAAAGAAAACCGATTCCATGCTATTTGACCTAAACCTAATACCAGCTTCAAGATTTCGGGATTTAAAATTTTTAATAGCAAGATCACTGTTATTTATTTCTGGGTCCGTATCTGGCCAAAGTCTGTCATATTCATAAGAAATACCAATACCCACATAACTCATAAATGGATAAATGTTTCTATTGAACTCTGTTGTAGCAGAAAAGACATTATGATGCAAGTTATTAGTTTTTATTCCATCCAAATAGGTATCTTCCTTTAAAAGCTGTCCCAATATATCAGTACGCCACCACCAATTTTTATTTGCACCTAGTATTTTTTGATGCTGAAGTCTTACTCCTGGTTGCTCCGCAATATCTAATGTGATTAAAGATCTCGAAGCTTTCCCAATTATGTTTCTACCCGTATAATTGGCAATGAGGCCTACACCTCTATGAGAATCAAAATGGATGCCTCCTTTAATCATATGCTTCGATCTTTCATCTATGTTCAATTCAATACCCAGTTTTTCATCTTCAATCATCGGATTAAGATAAATAGCATTGAACTGCGTTGTTCCCATCAGTCTACCTATACCTTCATTGATATCATTAATACTGTAGCGCTTCCCTTCCATAATTCCAAAACGGGCTTTTACCAATTCTAAATTAGCAGGGTCAAGGTTTGTAAACACAATGGAATCTAAAACAAAATCACTGGGCACATCAGGTATGGAAGATTTCGTTACATTATATGTCTTTAGTCGATTGGCTATTTCTACCAATGACTGTATGTTATCCTGAACAGCTTTTTTCCCTTCTTCATAAATTTCATCTGATTTCATAAAATCGGCAGTAGAAAATGTAAGGTTAGGAATATGGTCTATTAAAACATCACATAACTCTCTATTGGTACTTTCTTTTAAATTACCAATAAGCATACTTGTTTGAAAGAGAACCTTGATTGGGTTATTAAGTTGTTCCTTTGGAACCATGCCACCGCCCACATCACTTCCTATAATAATATCAGCTCCTAATTCTTTAGCAATATCTGTTGGAAA
This sequence comes from Hanstruepera sp. CR43, assembly GCF_055227665.1. Taxonomy (NCBI): domain Bacteria; kingdom Pseudomonadati; phylum Bacteroidota; class Flavobacteriia; order Flavobacteriales; family Flavobacteriaceae; genus Hanstruepera; species Hanstruepera sp. CR43. The sequence continues at coordinate 391,997 of NZ_CP200078.1, forward strand.
ATTATTGAATATACCTCCATCTACCAACAAAGTATTTTTGTAATCTACAGACTTGAAAATGGTGGGTATAGACATACTGGCTCGCATTGCCAAAGCAAGTGACCCTCTTTCCATAAGCAATTGCTGACCATTAACAATATCAGTCGTAACCGCTCTATATGGTATTGGCAAATCATCAAAATCATCTACTCGATAAACAGGATAAGTCAATTCAGAAAGCAAAGCCCTCAAATTTTGATCATTTATGATTGCACTACCCAAAGAAGGCTTTCCATCAACTAAATTAAGATTGGCAAAATACCTATTGAATTCACTTTTCTCCTCCACTCCAACACTAGACAATAAAACATTACCACTCAAAATGGTTTTCCAATTAATGGCATGGGCTATATTTGCAATACTGTCACCTGAATAACCTACAGAATACATACCTCCAACAATACTGCCCATACTGGTTCCAATAATGATATCCGGAACAATTCCCAAAGAATCCAATTTTTGTAGTAACGGAATATGCGCAATACCCTTCGCGCCACCTCCACTTAAAACCAAAGCTACTTTTGGTTTGTCTTCTTGGGCGAAAACTGAAAAACAAAGCAAGTAAAATAATAGAAATAACCGATACAGTTTCATACCAAACCCTTAAAGTTCCAAGCTCTCTCCTATTTCCAAGAGCATCAAGTCCTTGTTTTTATCAAAAAACTTGCGCTTAGCTTCTTCGTGGTCAATCTCAATATAACCAAAGGTACCATAATGGTAACCCAAAACCTTATCACATTGCACGAAATCACTTGCCAAAATAGCATCATCAATTCCCATCGTGAAGTTATCGCCAATAGGCAAAATGGCTAAATCCAATTGAGTCTGTAATGGTATTAACTTCATATCCATGGTCAACGCAGTATCTCCAGCAATATATATGTTTTTGTGCTCCCCTTCAATAACAAAACCCCCAGGTTGTCCACCATAACTGCCATCCGGAAATGATGATGTATGAATAGCATTAACATATTTAACAACTCCAAATTCAAAATCCCAACTACCACCATGGTTCATAGGATGCCCTTCCAAACCTTTACTTTGGAAATGGGTCACAATCTCAAAATTGGAAATAATGACGGCATCTGTTCGTTTTGCAATACTTTCAACATCCAAAATATGATCTTGATGCGCATGAGTCAATAAAATATAATCCGCTCTTAATGAATGGATATCTATCTGAGAAGCCTTCTCATTGGCACTAATAAAAGGATCGACCAAAATGTGAACATCATTAACTTCTATACCTAGACTGGCATGGCCATAAAACGTGATTTTCATAAATTAAATTTTGACTCAAAATACAAAAAAAACTCAAGTACATTTTAAAATATACTTGAGTTTTCTATCCCGATAATTGAAACTGGTTAATAGCTTCTTAATGTTGAATATTCTCTTCAACAACATTAAACTACAGCTATTAAATTGAAATTCAAATATTTGTAGTTAAAAACCCAACTTTATCGATTAATGGTCTTTTTTATAGCAAATAACCTATACTCATTAAAACAGCCATGAAAAAAGTAGAAAGCGCCACTATTTTCAATTCTGGATCTAATAAGGCGGGCTCGTGGACTACCTTTACCCTTTTCAAGTGTTTGATTAGCGGAATAAAAACCAGTAAGAAAATAAAATTGAATGGATTGGTATAGTATAAAATTGCAAAAACCAACGACAAGACCATGGCACTGAAAATGAGAAAATAATGGTATTTTTTAGCTTTTTCAAAGCCCAGTCTTACTGCTATCGTAATTTTATTGGATTTCAAATCAGATTCAATATCTCTTAAATTATTTAAGTTCAATACAGCAACACTTAAAAGCCCAATAATGATAGCTGGCAAAATGACCAGATGATCAATTTGTCGAGCAAACAAAAAATAGCCTCCCAGCACACTAACCAAACCAAAAAATACAAAAACATATAAATCTCCCAACCCCTTATAACCATAAGCATCATCGCCTATAGTGTATTTGATTGAAGCATAAATTGAAATACCTCCCAAAACAAAAAACAGCACAGCATACCAAAAATGAGTCACGCCAAAGGCAGCTAAAATCAAAAAGAAGGCCAATGCGATAGTAATGAGAATATTGATTTTTATAGCATTGTACATACTTGAAGGGGTAATTTTACCACTTTGAATAGCACGTTCCGGACCAATACGCTGATTATTATCGGTACCTTTAACACCATCACCATAGTCGTTGGCAAAATTTGATAGTATTTGTAAACTCAAGGTTGTCAATATCGCCAACGCAAATACAATCCAGTCAAAAAACCCATTATATTCTGCAAAACAACCTGCGAGAATGATTCCGGAAACCGATAAGGGTAAGGTTCGTAATCTGGCTGCCGAAACCCAATGCTTAAAATTGCTCATAGTGCGAAATTAAGGAATCCACTTTTTAGGAAAATTTGGTTTGCGCTTTTCCAAAAACGCATCACGTCCTTCTTTAGCTTCTTCTGTCATATAGGCCAATCGGGTTGCTTCTCCTGCAAATACTTGCTGGCCTACCATACCATCATCGGTCAGATTCATAGCAAACTTCAGCATTTTTATCGATGTTGGTGACTTGGCCAGTATTTCTTGAGCCCATTCATAGGCCGTAGCTTCTAATTCATCATGTGGTATTACGGCGTTTACCATACCCATTTCAAAAGCTTCTTGTGCAGAATAATTTCTTCCTAAAAAGAAAATTTCCCGCGCCTTTTTTTGCCCGACCATTTTGGCTAGATAAGCAGATCCATAACCACCATCAAAACTGGTTACATCAGCATCGGTTTGTTTGAAAATAGCATGTTCTTTACTCGCTAATGTTAAATCGCAAACCACATGCAAACTGTGTCCACCACCAACAGCCCAACCTGGAACAACTGCAATTACAGCTTTAGGCATAAACCGAATAAGACGTTGTACTTCTAAAATATTCAATCGATGATAACCATCGTCACCAACATAACCTTGATGCCCTCTAGCCTTTTGATCACCACCAGAACAGAAGCTCCAGATACCATCTTTAGTTGAAGGCCCTTCAGCTGAAAGCAATACCACACCAATACTGGTATCTTCGTTAGCATCATAAAAGGCATCGTAAAGTTCGCTTGTCGTCTTTGGCCTAAAAGCATTTCTCACGTCTGGTCTATTGAAAGCAATTCTCGCTACACCATCACATTTCATGTATGTGATATCTTGATATTCTTTAGCAGTTTTCCAATTAGCAACACTCATTATTTTGTTTTTTCAAATGTAAATATCTTAATTTAAATAAATTCCATCATCCTTAATGACTATGAGCTTTTGCTTATACAATGAGCCAATAGCTTTTTTAAAACTTTTTTTACTCATCTGCAACATGCGCTTTATGTCATCAGGATCTGATTTATCTGACAGGTTTAAATAACCGCTATTATCTTCAAGTTCCTTCATGATTAATTCAGCGTTCGGCTCGATGTTTCTATACCCAACTTGACCAAGTGCAATATCCAATTTATTGCCAGATCGGATTTTTTTGACAACCCCTTTTAGTCGATCTCCTACACTTATATCCTGAAAAATATTATCATTATAAATCAGACCTAAATGTTTTTTGTTAACAATAACATTCATGCCAATTTCTGAAGGATGCGACACAATTAAATCGACTTCATCGAACTGATTAACAGTCAATTCCTTATTGTCCAAAAATCGATTGGTTTTACTTGAAGCCACCAATCTGTCGGTCTTCTCATCTAAATAACAATACACCAAATACCAACCGCCCTTTTTCATTTTAAAGGCTTGCTCCTTAAACGGACAAAATAATTCCTTTACCATTCCCCAATCCAAAAAAGCACCCATTTTGGTAACCGCATTGCAGCGTAGCAAGGCAAAATCACCACGTTTAATATAAGGTTTATCGGTTACAGCTACCAAACGCTCTTCATTATCCAGATACACAAAAACCTCCAGTGAATCACCAATTTCAAACGACGCTGGCACATAACGATTAGGCAACAGCACTTCGTTTTCTTCATTATCACCTAAAAACAAACCCGGTTCTGTGTCTCTTAAAATGGTGAGTGTGTTATATTCTCCAATGTGTATCATACGGCAAAGGTAAAGATAATCTCCAGGTTTATGATTATTTAATGAATTTGAAATATTCCAGAAGCACGTCGTCATTTACCGTTCTGGGTGTAAAAACCTCCAACAATTTTGGTGTTTCAGAAGCCTCGAAAAAAGTTTTAAGCTGTAATTTGAGTTGTTTTTCCGTTGAAGCCATGTCATACTCAAAACCAAACATTTTGCAAAGGTGTTTCGCAGTTAAGTTATGACTCGTTTCAAAATAGGTGTCAAAATAATCCGAATTTTTGTTTCCTGGAAGAATTCTGAATATACCGCCTCCTTGATTATTAATGACTATAATCCTAAAATCATTGGGAATGTAGGTGTTCCATAATGCATTACTATCGTAAAAGAAGCTCAAATCACCCGTAATTAGGGTCGTTTGTCTATCTGAAACCACAGAGTATCCTAATGCTGTGGATGTACTACCATCTATTCCACTAGTGCCACGATTACAAAAAACTTGAATGGTTTTATTCAAATCAAATAATTGGGCATACCGAACTGTTGAACTATTTCCCAATTGTAAAACAGAATCATTTGGCAAAGCCTTTAAGGTATTCTCAAAAAATTTGAAATCACAAAATGGTATTTGTTTCAAATAGTCACTATGTCTTTCTATCCTTTTATCCTTAACTACTTCCCAATTGGTTTTATAATCACTCTTTACAAAATGGGTGATTTTTGGTAAAAAATTCTCAAAAAACTGATTTGGGTGGATTTGCAAATGCTTTTCCAAACAAAAAAATGTATCATTGGCATCATGTTCATCAATATGCCAATGTTGTTTGGGCTGATATTTTCTTAAGAAAGCTTTGATTTTTTTGGAAACAATTAATCCACCAAACGTCACTAAAATATCTGGTTGCAATTCCTTAAAATCTGTTTCATCCAAAGGTGCTATAATCTTATCTATACTAGGAAAAAAGCCTTGATGATGTAAATTTGAAGTCGTTTCGGTAAAGACAATTACGCTATTATCCTTTGCTAATTCATCTAACCATTTTTGATCAATATCATTAGGTTGATTAACACCAACCAAAATCATTTTTTTTGCAGCTTGATTCCAATCGTCCAAACAGCCATTGAAAATATAATCATCAATTCTTGACTGCTTTAATTCAGGTTGGACATTTTTGGGTTTTACTGACAAGGTTTCTACCACTTCATACAAGGGTTCATCAAACGGTATATTAATATGTACCGGACCGTTTTTCTGAATTGATTTGTTTAGGGCTTTGTTTATTTCAGATTCATTATCCTGTTGTAACTCCTGTTTAATACCTAAAAACCGCTCCAGTTTATTTTCTAGACTTTTAAAGATTGCAGGTTCATCATCTTCATTGGGATTAAATTCATCATCCACATTTAATTTTAAATTGGCCGAATAAAGAATATGGTTTTTAAAGACATCTTTTTGATTGATTGTTTGCCCATCACCAATTCCAATGAGATGTTTTGGTCTATCTGCAGAAAGGACTACCAAAGGAATCCGACTATAAAAAGCCTCAGCGATGGCCGGGTAATAATTCAATAAAGCACTTCCGGAAGTACAAACCAAGGCTGTTGGATGCTGCAATTTTTGAGCCATTCCCAAAGCGAAAAATGCGGCACAGCGTTCATCGACAATACTATAACAAGTAAAAAAATCATCATTGGAAAACCCAATAGTAAGCGGTGCATTTCGACTACCGGGAGAAATGACTATATGCTTAATGTTTTTGGCTTTACAAAGCTGAATGACCGATTGTGCAAGAGGGATTTTTGGGTACAACATAAAGAGTTAAATTCTCTGTGTAAAGGTACTAATTAGTACTAGTATTTAAAACTAGTAAAGTGCCTTTTTTATGGTCATAGACTTCGAAACAGTTTCCTGCCATTCTCGTTCTGGTTCAGAATCTCCAGTGATTCCACCGCCTACATAAATGAGTGCTTCATGATTTTTCAATTGCATGCAGCGTAAATTGACAAATAAGTTCGAAACGTTTCGGATTGCTGAATAGGCATTGTTTTCTATGTTCTGCCTATTTCTGTTTCTTGAAATCTGTTCCTTAAAATTGAGCTCTCCTAAATAACCCGTGTAAAATTCTCTATCATAACCTTCCTCCTTCAAAATAAATTGCTTGGCTGGTTCTTTCGGAAAACCACAAACTGCTGGAGTTGGATGTAAGGCATTAACTATGTGCTCCAAATTGTTTGATTTAAGCGTACCAGAAATTAAGGATTTTAAATGTACCAAATTACCCGCCTGTACGGTCTTTGGACCCGACACATGTAAACCTGCAGTTGCGTCCTGTAATTGTGAAACAATATAATCCGTTACTATTTGCTGTTCATTTTTTTCTTTAACTGACCATTGAGCCTCATTAACTTGAGATTGTAAAGTGCCAGCCAAAGACATGGTCTCAAAATAATTGTTAGATGTTTTTATTAAGGTTTCCGGAGTTGCACCCAACCACAACCCTACTTTCGGATGAAACCAACAATAAACAAAAGCATGAGAATAATTGTCAAGTAAGCGTTTAAATAGTTCAATGGGATTATTTTCTTGCAGTTTCACCATATCAACGCGAGACAAAACCACCTTTTTGAAATGACCATCCGAAATAGTCTTTATACCTTTAGAAACTAATTGAATGTGATGGTCTTTTTGGTTGCTATTATGTGGTTCATCTTTTTTGGATGAATTAAAATCCACATTGCTTGATTGATGATAGTCACTTTGAAAAAATTCAGAATCTTCCAAAGGAATATTAACCGTATCATTTGAACTATTAAAAGGTGCCATTACAAATCCCCTAGTAGTAAAATCCTTTAAAATATGAAGTGTATCTGTGTTCTGTAATAAACTATAAAGTGTATTCTCGTTGGGTTTTTTATAGGCAACAAACGGTAACTTATTGGTAAATTGATTATCTAACTTTTGAAAGAAAAGGTTTAGATCCATAGCTATTTATTACGTGGCAAGGATATCGTTGAAAGCCTACAAACCGAAATTAGATTATCATGATCATCAGTTACTCGAATATCCAATAATTGGGTTGTTCTTCCTTTATGTAAAAAAGTAGCTTTGGCGTATACATGACCGTTTTTAACACTTTTCAGGTGGTTAGCTGTAATTTCAATACCACGAACAAAGACTTCTTCCAAATTGGAAAATAGATGTGAAGCAAAACTACCAACACTTTCAGCTAAAGCCGCAGTGGCTCCACCATGTAAAACGCCATCAGGCTGATAAACTCTTTCATTAACAGGCATTTTTGCTACCAAATAATCCTCTCCAAAATCTGTAATGGATATTTCAAGCGTTTCCATAAGGGTATGCTTACATACTTCGTTAATTTGTTTTAATTTATCTTCTTTAGATAATTGCATAAAATTCATGTATTTTTAAAACGAATTGTAAAAATACGAAACCAGACCCAAGAATGCACCTATCAGAAAAAGAAATATCCTATCAAGCCACAAACAGTTATAGCACACTAAATTCTCTAACCGAAAAAACCAAAACCGTGTGGTTTGTCTGTCATGGTATGGGCTATTTGAGTCGTTACTTTTTGCGATATTTTGAAAGCTTAAACGCAGATGAAAATTATGTAATTGCACCTCAAGCTCAAAGCAAATATTATATTGGCCCAAAATTCAGACATGTTGGTGCCAGTTGGTTGACCAAGGAAAATACATCTAAAGAAACTGACAATGTCATGCGCTATTTTGATTCCGTAATTGAAGCTGAAAATATTCCAACCAACAAAAAATTCATTATTTTAGGTTATTCACAAGGCGTTAGTGTGGCTATGCGTTATATGGCCAGAAGAAAATTACAACCTGATCAATTAATTTTACATTCAGGTGGTATTCCCGTTGAATTGACATCTGAAGATTTCAGTTACTTTAAGGGTGACGTTTCTTTGGTTTATGGAGATAGCGATGAATATTTGAATCAAGACCGTATAGATCAAGAAATTCAAAAATCTAAATTACTTTTTGGAGACAAGTTTACTATTATGCCATTTGAAGGTGGACATATTGTGAATATAAACCTCATTAAATTCATTTCAAATCAACTTTCAACAAACCAATGAAAGATATAACGTTAGAAAACGAACGCGTAAAACTATCGCTATTGGATTTGAGCAATTACAAACACTTGATTGCTATTACCAATGAAAAGGATTTGATATTTTACTCGCCTTCTGATATTTCAACTCCTGAAAAACTAAAGGATTATGTAGCTATTGCTGTGGATGGTTTTTACCAACAGACAACCATTCCATTTTTGATTTACGACAAAATCAAACAGACTTATGCTGGTAGTACCCGTTACGGATTAATAAATTGGAAAAATAAAGTACTACACATAGGTTGGACGTGGATTGGTCATGATTTTCAAGGAACGGATTTAAATAAACACATGAAATTTTTAATGCTACAATATGCGTTTGAATCCATGAAGTTTGAAAAGGTAGAGTTTAGAATTGACGAACGCAACATCAAATCGCGTAAAGCCGTAGAAAAAATTGGTGCCACATTGGAAGGTATCCTGCGTAAAGACACTGTAATGCTTGATGGCTTTAGGCGCAGTACCTGCTGTTATGGTATTTTAAAAGAAGAATGGCCAATTTTGAAAAATTCCATTTTCAAAGATTTCAACTGACTAATTCAATTATATTCTCTTGAACTAGTATTACTGATTTGGTATATTTCATACTATTGCTAGATACCCAAATCATTTTATGATTACTTTTAAATCCAAAGTGATTTGGCAATAATTTATTTTATCAGAAACTTATTTAATAAATTCAATAGATTTTAATGCTGACATGTTATGACATGTGATATAAAAAAAGCCCAACTATCTAAAGTTGGGCTTTTTCTTTCTTCGCTAATAATTAATCATTATCTGCGTCTGGGACTTTTAGACACAATTTTCTTAATTACTGTACCTCTGTTAGTGGTTATTCTAACAAAGTAGAATTGATTGTCTGTTTTAGACATATCTATGGTACTAATAGCTTCAACACCTTTCTGATAAGTCACATTATCGATTCTTTGAATCAATGTTCCTTTTATATCAAATACTTCAAGGGTTACATCAGTATCATAATTAATCTCATAAGCTATATTAACTTCTTGATCAAATGGTACTGGGTACGCTCTAAATGAGTTGATAATTGATGTGATATTCATTGTACCACCATCACCTTCACAATTAAAACGTCCTGTATATGTACTTACATGTCCATTGTCATCTGAACAAACTTCTTCTTCAGATGAACTACACATACACACTATCTCACAAGTCACAGCATGAGCAATAATGTAAATACCTTGAGAGTTATCGCCCATAGTATTGCTAATTGCAACCGTATAATCTTGAACATATCCAGAGATTGATGGATTGAATGGGTATTGTCCAGGAGCAACCGTATAAGCAGCTCCACGTCCGCGACCTCTTGGATATGGTTCACAACCTACATAAACGTGAGCTTCACTCATAACATAGCCTTCAACCATACTATAAGTCACTAATACTTCAGAAGCTGTATATTTAACGTAAACTGTTCCGACTAAATTACCTCTGTTAGTATCACAATGTGCTGCACCAGCCCATAAATCCATGGTATAGTCACCGTAATTAGACATATAGTTTGTCCAACCCCAGCGACTGAATTCTGGAATAAAGCACTGATCACCTTTTTCTGCTTTCGCAAAAGCTGTTTCACAGTTACCTATAACATCAAACTCTCTTGTAATTGAACAGGTTTCTGTTCCTAGATTACCACATTCGTCATAAACCTCAAAGTCGTAGTAGCCAATTTCAGAACAGCCATCTGGAGAAGTTTCTATTCTTGTCGGACCATCTAATGTTAGTGTACCGCCTTCAGAACAGTTATCAGACCACGTTGCCGTTAATGATGGGAATTCATCATTACACAAGGATGGTAAATCTTCCGGACATAAAATTACTGGATCTTCCGTATCAACGGTCCAAGTGTATGTAATACTGACTTCTTCAGCAGGATTACCACAGGCATCCGAATAATTCGCTGTCCATGTCTGACTATATGAACAGCCTTCGTTCATTGGACCATCAGTACTTGCCTCAAGTTCCATTTCGCTATCCAAACAGTTATCATCAACCTTGAACATTGGTGGGACTACTTCAGGATTACATCCTAAATCACCACTAGCGGCATTAGTTGTAATAACTGGAGCCTCGGTATCAACTGTCCAAGTGTAAGTAACGCTGACTTCTTGAGCAGCATTGCCACAAGCATCCGAATAATTAGCAGTCCATGTTTGACTGTATGAACAACCTTGATTCATTGGACCTTCGGTACTTGATTGAAGTTCCATTTCACTATCCAGACAGTTATCATCAACCTTGAATAATGGTGGTACAACTTCAGGATTACATCCTAAATCACCACTCGTTGCATTTGTTGTGATAACAGGTAATGTGGTATCCACAGTCCAAGTGTATGTTTGTGTACAACTGTTCTGGTTGCCACAGTTGTCCTCTACCCAATAGGTATGCGTCACGCTCCAGCCACAGCCTTCAGCATCCGCTGTTGGTGTTCCTGGGGTTACACCTGAATCGGCCACACCACAGTTATCTGTGAAATCAGCCTGACCTGGTGCATATTCGCCTGGCTCTGGATTACAGCCCAAGTCGCCACCTGATGGACAGGTGATGCTTGGTGCTTCGTTATCCACGGTCCAAGTGTATGTTTGTGTACAACTGTTCTGGTTGCCACAGTTGTCCTCTACCCAATAGGTATGCGTCACGCTCCAGCCACAGCCTTCAGCATCCGCTGTTGGTGTTCCTGGGTTCACACCTGAATCGGCCACACCACAGTTATCTGTGAAATCAGCCTGACCAGGTGCATACTCGCCTGGCTCTGGGTTACAGCCCAAATCGCCACCTGATGGACAGGTGATGCTTGGTGCTTCGTTATCCACAGTCCAAGTGTATGTTTGTGTACAACTGTTCTGGTTGCCACAGTTGTCCTCTACCCAATAGGTATGCGTCACACTCCAGCCACAGCCTTCAGCATCCGCTGTTGGTGTTCCTGGGGTTACACCTGAATCGGCCACACCACAGTTATCTGTGAAATCAGCCTGACCTGGTGCATATTCGCCTGGCTCTGGATTACAGCCCAAGTCGCCACCTGATGGACAGGTGATGCTTGGTGCTTCGTTATCCACGGTCCAAGTGTATGTTTGTGTACAACTGTTCTGGTTGCCACAGTTGTCCTCTACCCAATAGGTATGCGTCACGCTCCAGCCACAGCCTTCAGCATCCGCTGTTGGTGTTCCTGGGTTCACACCTGAATCGGCCACACCACAGTTATCTGTGAAATCAGCCTGACCTGGTGCATATTCGCCTGGCTCTGGATTACAGCCCAAATCGCCACCTGATGGACAGGTGATGCTTGGTGCTTCGTTATCCACGGTCCAAGTGTATGTTTGTGTACAACTGTTCTGGTTGCCACAGTTGTCCTCTACCCAATAGGTATGCGTCACGCTCCAGCCACAGCCTTCAGCATCCGCTGTTGGTGTTCCTGGGTTCACACCTGAATCGGCCACACCACAGTTATCTGTGAAATCAGCCTGACCTGGTGCATATTCGCCTGGCTCTGGGTTACAGCCCAAGTCGCCACCTGATGGACAGGTGATGCTTGGTGCTTCGTTATCCACGGTCCAAGTGTATGTTTGTGTACAACTGTTCTGGTTGCCACAGTTGTCCTCTACCCAATAGGTATGCGTCACGCTCCAGCCACAGCCTTCAGCATCCGCTGTTGGTGTTCCTGGGTTCACACCTGAATCGGCCACACCACAGTTATCTGTGAAATCAGCCTGACCTGGTGCATATTCGCCTGGCTCTGGGTTACAGCCCAAGTCGCCACCTGATGGACAGGTGATGCTTGGTGCTTCGTTATCCACGGTCCAAGTGTATGTTTGTGTACAACTGTTCTGGTTGCCACAGTTGTCCTCTACCCAATAGGTATGCGTCACACTCCAGCCACAGCCTTCAGCATCCGCTGTTGGTGTTCCTGGGTTCACACCTGAATCGGCCACACCACAGTTATCTGTGAAATCAGCCTGACCTGGTGCATATTCGCCTGGCTCTGGGTTACAGCCCAAATCGCCACCTGATGGACAGGTGATGCTTGGTGCTTCGTTATCCACGGTCCAAGTGTATGTTTGTGTACAACTGTTCTGGTTGCCACAGTTGTCCTCTACCCAATAGGTATGCGTCACGCTCCAGCCACAGCCTTCAGCATCCGCTGTTGGTGTTCCTGGGGTTACACCTGAATCGGCCACACCACAGTTATCTGTGAAATCAGCCTGGCCTGGTGCATATTCGCCTGGCTCTGGATTACAGCCCAAATCGCCACCTGATGGACAGGTGATGCTTGGTGCTTCGTTATCCACGGTCCAAGTGTATGTTTGTGTACAACTGTTCTGGTTGCCACAGTTGTCCTCTACCCAATAGGTATGCGTCACGCTCCAGCCACAGCCTTCAGCATCCGCTGTTGGTGTTCCTGGGTTCACACCTGAATCGGCCACACCACAGTTATCTGTGAAATCAGCCTGACCTGGTGCATATTCGCCTGGCTCTGGGTTACAGCCCAAATCGCCACCTGATGGACAGGTGATGCTTGGTGCTTCGTTATCCACGGTCCAAGTGTATGTTTGTGTACAACTGTTCTGGTTGCCACAGTTGTCCTCTACCCAATAGGTATGCGTCACACTCCAGCCACAGCCTTCAGCATCCGCTGTTGGTGTTCCTGGGGTTACACCTGAATCGGCCACACCACAGTTATCTGTGAAATCAGCCTGGCCTGGTGCATATTCGCCTGGCTCTGGATTACAGCCCAAGTCGCCACCTGATGGACAGGTGATGCTTGGTGCTTCGTTATCCACGGTCCAAGTGTATGTTTGTGTACAACTGTTCTGGTTGCCACAGTTGTCCTCTACCCAATAGGTATGCGTCACACTCCAGCCACAGCCTTCAGCATCCGCTGTTGGTGTTCCTGGGTTCACACCTGAATCGGCCACACCACAGTTATCTGTGAAATCAGCCTGACCTAGTGCATATTCGCCTGGCTCTGGGTTACAGCCCAAGTCGCCGCCTGATGGACAGGTGATGCTTGGTGCTTCGTTATCCACGGTCCAAGTATATGTTTGTGTACAACTGTTCTGGTTGCCACAGTTGTCCTCTACCCAATAGGTATGCGTCACGCTCCAGCCACAGCCTTCAGCATCCGCTGTTGGTGTTCCTGGGGTTACACCTGAATCGGCCACACCACAGTTATCTGTGAAATCAGCTTGACCTGGTGCATATTCGCCTGGCTCTGGGTTACAGCCCAAATCGCCACCTGATGGACAGGTGATTGTTGGGTCCTCTGAATCAGCAGCCACAGTAAATGTCGTTTCACAGAACTCATCTTGTTCACAATCATCAGTAACTGTGTATCTTATTTTAGCTACGCCACCACCACAAATACTTGGAGCGGCAAAATTTTCTAAAGTTACTTCCTCGTCATCTATATAATAGGTAAACGATTCAACAACAGTTCCACCGCCACCTTCATAAGTAAAGCCTGCTGCATCACTCCAATCACTAAATCTAGTATCTATGTCATCCGTACAACTTACTGAATCTGTATCAGGACAACTTGGAATTAAAGTTTCAGCGGTATTAATACTATTAACAGTAAACTCTTCACTTTCTGCCGTACAACCAGGTTCACCAGCAATCATAACTGTTGCAAACACTTTATAAACCCCAGGTTCAGTGGCGGCGTAAGTATTAGAGTTTGGATCGGTACCTGGAATTAATACATCATCCTTGTACCATTCGTAAGTATATGTTCCCGGTGGTGCTGGAGTAGCTGTTAGAATAACTTCAGTCATGAAACAATCTAAATCGCCACCGGCTAAAGAAACTGTATATTCTGGCGTATCTCCTAAATCAAAAGGACCTGCCATATCTTTTAATTCAGCCGTAAAAGAATCTGAAGAACGTGTTTTAACAATCACACTTCCAAGAGGAGATTGGCAATCACCTGTTGTAGACCTGGTATCTAATCCTAAAAGGGTTGCGTTAATACCAAATTCTGCAAGCGTAGGGGAAACATACTGATTAGTAAAACTGCCATTAGGCGCTATGGTACCCCATGACGGAGCCGCCACGTTTGCAGAAGTATTTACTTGCGCAAAAATCGCTGCTTCTCCAGTTATATCAGATCTCAAAGAAATTCTGGCATACCCAAATGGTATATTATTATCATTATTACAATTATAAAATTCAAAATTACCATTCTCATCACCAAAATTAAATGGTCTGAATGGTAAGTTATTGAAAGCTGCGTAACCACCTGGAAAATCACTACTATCAATCCATGCATATAATCTGACATCAGCTACGGATCCACCATTAGTATAGTTAGCTGATAATATTATATCTCCATGAGTAATGACTGCACCACTCACTGGATCAAAATCATAAGATGTGTGTCCACAATCTGTTCCTCCTGTTACTAAAGTTCCATTATTGTTATTATCAGCTGGCACTTCATCTTCATCAGGAATATAGATTACTTTTTCTCTGAAATATTCAAAATCAATATAGCTTGTACCATTATCGCTTCGGGTTGAAGCTGCAGCAAATGCCCATTGATCATCATTATTTGGAAAGACAGCATCAGAGTCTCTACGCAGATGTGCATAAATATCTATGATATCATTTTTTTGAGGCACATCCCCTTCTTTAATGGTCCAAGTTGTTGGATCATCAAAATTTTTGTCGTCACTGGCACCAAAGACATTAGCATCCATATTGCCTCCTTGTGTATTCTGATCCCGAATATATACGGCATCAATCCATGTATCACCATTGACCACAGTATACACTGGAACCGACATTCTAAACTCTTTGGCAACATTTGCCCCAGAGGCCAATTCCGCAATATCGGCGGCATTGGTTTCGTCAATAACACCCAAACCGGATGCACCTTGTAGCCAATCGTCTGTTCCCACGCCAGAATCTGGACTAAATGAAAACAGTCCTGAATAGATATCGGCATCTACACCAAAGTTGACGTGTAGTGACGATCCTAACGGAACTGATTGCGCTTGTACTTGAATGCTTGAATTTAGAATGAAGCCTAAAAACAAACACCAACATAATAGCATTTTTAAAGGATTTTGTCTAAGAACAAATCCTTGATTGAAGTAATTTTGTAATTCATCATAACTTACATATTTGTTAAACCCTCGTTTTGCATAAACAAGTAAGTTATGTGTAAAAGAACTGGTAGAAATGGCGCGAACTGATATGACCACATTGTTACCATGTGCTCATTCAATTTTTGCTATAACCAATATATTGCTATTAATAAATTTCTTGAGGAGTACTACAAATTAATACAATTAATACTAATTGACAAAATTTTTTTATTTATAAATGACTAAAAAACAAGAAGTTAAAACCAATAATGCATTGTAAACCCTTTTAAACACTGTTATTTCAGAATTCCCAATGAAACTGTATAAATTTTATTAAAAATTCAATATTGTAGATGTAATCCTACAAGATGACTGATTTTTATTAACAAAAAAAAAGGTCATAACATGATTATGACCTTTTAAACTAAAAAATTCAAAAATTACTTTTTTACGAACTTAAAGGTTTTAATGGTATTATTGATTTCTATTCTAATCAAGTATCCTCCAGGAGTCAAGTTGGAAACATTCAGTTTATTGTTTAAAATGTCATCACCCTTTTTCATAATAACCTGTTTTCCCAAGATATTAAAAACTTGAATAGTGGATATTGGTTGATTGGTTTTAAAATTCAGTTCATTAACAACCGGATTCGGGAACATTGAAAAACCTTCAAATTGATTATCAGTTATTGAAAGCGTATTAGAATATTGAACTCTAAAATCATCCATCAAAAGGTAGTCTTGATTACTACAATTATAATGTCTAAAAATGAGTTTTACCGATTTATTGGCATAACTATCAGGAATGGCTACCTCCACATCTGTGGCAGTTGCAGGACCTCCTTGTGTTAAAGTTTCCTCAAACAATAAATTATCATAAGGACTTCCTACTCCAACTTCTTGAATATAAATGGCATATGATTCAGAATAGCTTGTAGCACTTGAAGATGCTACTTTCACTATTAGCTTAATATCCCCTGCATTATTGGGAATAAAAAATGCTGGGGTCAATAAAGCATTATCAGGCGTCATAGAGCTTGAAGGCGATCCATAAAAACGTCCCGATTGAAAACCAAATGTTTCACCACCTGAATAGTAGAACCAATTAGAGCCATCTCCGTCATTATCTTCTCCGGACCAACCTGTTAAATCCTCACAATCTGAAGACCATATAGTCGTTTGGGCTGACATGGTTCCAAAAGCCAAAAAAGACATTGCTATTAAAAAGAGTAAATTTCGTTTCATAATCTTTGCTATTAAATTGATGGTCTAAAAGTATAGAAAGTGATACTTTTATCTTTGAAACGACATTTTTTTTCGATAAAATGCAAGTATTTTGTAAGAATAATACTTTTTTTGTAGTCCAAATCTTATTTTGTCATATTGAATATGAGCAATTTATTGGAGAGTCATTTTTTGCAAATATATAATTATGCAATCAGATTCTTAACAATATCCTTAACAGGTAAAATTTCATGAGTATGTTCAATACTTGGTCCAGCAACCCAAACCGTTTTATAAGTAGCTTTTAGGGCTGCTTTCTCGAGTTGCTTTCATTCCGATGTAAAAACGGAGCATTTTAACCCATTTCTTAAGTTTTCGATTTTTATTCAAGGTTCTTTCAAGCCATGGCGATTTCAGTTCCGATCTTTTGAACATAAGGTGTATTGATAACCGTACAGGATGTACCTGATATACGTTCGGTTACAACAATATCATCAGATCCATAATCTACACAGGCTTGTTTATAATCATTGGTCACATTAGCTTCTTTTGATGCAATAAACGGACTTCCAACCGAAACACCTTCAGCTCCATATTCAAGCATTTTATCCACATCAGCCCTACATCCTACACCACCAGCAGAAATGACTGGAATGGATACATGCTCTTTTAATGTTGTAATGATTTCTTGTGGAGACAGATTACCTCGATGTCCACCTGCTTCATTATTTACAGCGATAACAGCATCGGCGCCAAGTCTTTCTACTTTTTGCGCAAAATGTAAATCGGTTACATCACAAAATACTTTAATACCAACGGCATGGGCCTCTCTGATGGTTTCTTCAGGACTACCAAGGGATGTTATGATAAAATCACATCCTTCTTCGCATAGCACGCGCAATTGCTCTTTATATTTAACATTAGATTTATTAACAATTAAATTAAATCCAAAAGACCCACCTTCTACTTTAGCTGTTTTTAGTTCCTTTATGGCTGCACGTAATTCAGACAACGTTCTATAATTTAATGCAGGAATACAACCCGCTATCCCAGACTTCATGGCTTCAGTAACCATATCTGTATTGGACACCAAAAACATTGGGGCTTGTATAATGGGATGGGTGATGTTAAGTAGTTCTGTCAATTTTGTTTGCATCGCAGATTATGTTTCTGACAAATATAAGGTAATTTACTATGCGTGCATAGTTTTAGTTTTAAATAAAAAAACGCAACCATTTCTGATTGCGCTTTCAAACTAATCGTATTTATTAACTATACTCTGATTGTCAAATTATTTCACTTCTTCAAAGTCTATCTTTCGACTCCGCTCAAAACAGGCTACTTGACTTCTTCGAAAGTCTACGTCTTCGACATCGCTACTTTCATTTGATGAACCAGCATCCCCTTGAGGTTGCTCCGCTCCTGCTCCACCTTGTTGGGCTTCAGCTTGAGCCTTGTACATGTCTTCACTCGCTACTTTCCAAGCTTCGTTTATTTTTTCTAAAGCTGGATCAATGACCGCGATATCTTTAGTTTCGTATGCTTTCTTCAATTCTTCAAGTGCTTCTTCAATTGGTTTCTTTTTATCATCAGATAACTTGTCGCCAAATTCGCTTAATTGCTTTTCCGTTTGGAAAATCATAGCGTCAGCACTATTTAATTTATCAGCCGTTTCTTTTGCTTTAGCATCTGCATCTGCATTGGCTTCAGCTTCTTGCTTCATCTTTTGGATTTCTTCTTCTGTTAATCCTGAAGATGCTTCAATTCTGATATCTTGAGATTTACCAGTGGCCTTATCGGTTGCTGATACTTTAATGATACCGTTGGCATCAATATCAAACGTTACTTCAATTTGTGGTACACCTCTTTGTGCTGGTGGAATGCCATCTAAATGGAAACGACCAATTGTTTTATTGTCCGCTGCCATAGGACGCTCACCTTGTAGTACATGAATTTCTACGGAAGGCTGATTGTCTTGCAGCTGTTGAGAATACTTGACTCTTTTTAGTTGGAATGGTTGTATTCGCTTCAATTAACTTGGTCATCACGTTACCCATAGTTTCGATACCAAGAGATAATGGTGTTACATCTAATAAAAGAACGTCTTTTACATCACCTGTTAATACACCACCTTGGATTCCAGCTCCTAATGACACAACCTCGTCTGGGTTTACACCTTTGCTTGGTTTTTTACCAAAGAATTTCTCTACAGCCTCCTGTACAGCAGGAATACGTGTAGAACCACCAACTAAAATAACTTCGTCAATATCACTCTTACTTAAACCGGCTGCTTTTAATGCAGATTCACAAGGCTCAATTGTACGTTTTACTAAATCATCTATTAACTGCTCAAATTTAGAACGTGTTAATGTACGTACCAAGTGCTTTGGTCCACTGGCTGTAGCAGTTACGTAAGGCAAGTTAATTTCTGTTTGAGCAGACGATGATAATTCAATTTTTGCTTTTTCAGCTGCTTCCTTAAGACGTTGTAAAGCCATTGGGTCCTTACGTAAGTCCATACCTTCTTCAGCGTTAAACTCTTCTGCTAACCAATTGATGATTTTTTCATCAACATCGTCACCACCTAAATGGGTATCACCATCAGTTGATAATACTTCAAAAACGCCATCTCCTAATTCTAGGATAGAGACGTCATGTGTACCACCACCAAAGTCAAAAACCACAATTTTTTGGTCTGTTCCTTTTTTATCCAATCCATAAGCCAAAGCTGCTGCAGTAGGCTCATTGATAATACGTTCAACTTTTAAACCTGCAATTTCTCCAGCTTCTTTAGTTGCTTGACGCTGCGAATCGTTAAAATAAGCTGGTACTGTAATGACAGCACGGCTCACATCTTGTCCTAAATAATCTTCAGCTGTTTTCTTCATTTTTTGAAGAATCATAGCCGACAATTCTTGTGGTGTATATAAACGACCATCAATATCAACTCGTGGTGTATCGTTGTCACCTTTAACTACTTTATAAGGTACACGTTCTGCTTCTTTTTTAGATTCAGAATATTTATTTCCCATAAAACGCTTAATAGAATAAACGGTTTTAGTTGGGTTAGTTACCGCTTGGCGCTTTGCAGGGTCACCAACTTTAATCTCACCACCTTCTACGAAAGCGATTACAGATGGTGTTGTACGCTTACCTTCTGCGTTAGGAATTACAACTGGCTCATTACCTTCCATTACAGAAACACAAGAGTTCGTTGTACCTAAATCGATTCCAATAATTTTACTCATAATTTGTTTTTATTTGTTTTTATAATTTCCGAATTTTCGAAAACGTTGTGTTCAATTTTATTCGGTTTGTATAAGTCAATCATTATGCCAACATATTTTATACTGACAAGCTGTCAGAGAAAGAGAATCTCACTACTGCTCTTCGAAAAACATAAGATCACAACATAAAATTTAATTCAAACTTTCTGTATTTAAAAAAATCATAATATATTGATAGGACTTAAAGACATATGAAAAATACTCTTCTCATTATTGCTTTTGCCTTATGTTGTTCGTACCTATCATCAGCGCAAACAAAACAAGACTCAATTCCAAGAAAAAAGTTGAATTCAGCGTTATGCCCTTTTTAAGCTATAACCGAAATTTGGAATTTATGTTTGGTGCCATCCCTATGATTATGTATAAAACCAATCAAAAGGATATCGTTTCTCCAAAATCAATTTCTGGTATTTCGGCTGTGTACACTACCAACAAATCGTATTTTGTAGCGTTCTTCAACAAATGGTATTTTAAAGAAGATTCTTGGCGTGCCAAATTATTTGGGGTAACCGGTGATAATAATTCTCAATTTTATATTGACGATTATTATTCGCCAGGATTTTATGATTACGGTACCAAAATCACTGTTATTAGTGTAGGAGTACAACGTAAAATCATTAATCATTTATATGGCGGTTTGACTTATACCTATGCCCATTATGACACCGTTTACGAAAACAATATACAGCCCGAAGATATTACAGAAACGAACGGCATAGAATTTAATGTGCTATATGACACCCGAAACGCTGTATATTATCCGACCAAAGGCATTAATTCTATTATTAAATTCATATCATTCCCCACTTGGTTTGGGAACGATGCAAAAGCTCAAAAAATAACTGCCGAATACAATACATATTTCCCAATGAAAACAGGTCGGGATGTTCTCGCTGCTCGCTTTTCGGGTACTTTTGGTCTTGGGGATATTGCTTTTCAGCAACAAGAAACTATTGGAAATAAAGATATTCGTGGCTATAGCGAAGGTAAGTACCGCGGTAATGGTGTTTTAGCTTTACAAGGTGAATACCGTTATAATTTTAATAATAAAATGGGCCTAGTTGGTTTTGCTGGACTAGCAACCCTTTATGGGTCTTACACTGAAGATTTTGACTGGAAGGCCTATCCTGGAATTGGTGTGGGCTATCGTTATAGCGCTTTTAAGAAAGTGAAGTTTAATATAGGATTAGATGGCGCTATTGGTAAAGATGATTGGAGTATTAATTTCAGAATTGGTGAAGCTTTCTAATAATTATTATTATTTTTAAGATCGAATCAAAAACGAATCTATTATGAAAAAAATATTGTTTGTTCTAATAACATTTTTAAGTGTTACAATCATCTCTTGTGAAGGGCCACAAGGACCTCCAGGTCAAGATGGCGGTACTATAATTGCTCCAGCTTTCGAAATTGAAATAGATTTTAATTCGGCTAACAATTATGAATATATAGAACCCTATGGGTTTACGTTATATCCTGCCGATGGTGTCCTCGTTTACATTTTATGGGATGTCATAAACGGTCAAGAAATCTGGCGTTTGTTACCACAAACGGTAGAATTTGACGAAGGATCCTTAGTTTACAATTATGATTTTACACGTGAAGACGTTCGTTTCTTTCTTGATGGAACTGTAAATTTTAATTTATTGGATCCCGTTTGGACTCAAAATCAAGTCTTCAGAGTCATTGTTGTGCCTGCTGAAGATGTTGGGAAACAACTCTATACCGATTTGGATGCTGTCATGAATGCCTATAATATTAAGGAGTTTACAAAACATTAATTAGTAACCTTACCTTTTTATGCTTCGCTTAAGAACTAAATGTATATTTGTGACTTAATATAACAAATCGCTTTTATGGAGTCCATTTCGGTTTTTGACATGCTAAAAATTGGTGTTGGGCCATCAAGTTCCCATACTTTAGGTCCTTGGCGAGCGGCTGAACGCTGGATTAAGGAACTTAAGGACAAAAATAGGTTTGACAAAGTTGAAAGTATTAAAGTTGATCTCTACGGTTCCCTGTCATTAACTGGAAAGGGACATGCCACAGATTTGGCAGTAATGCTCGGTTTGAGTGGTGCCGATCCCGAACTCATCCCCACAGAAACCATTGATGTGGTTATCAACGCCATTTCCAACTCTGGCAATATCATCTTTAATAATGAAAAAACCTTAAAGTTCGATCCAGAAACGGATATTGTATTTAACAAGAAGTTCTTGCCTTTTCATTCAAACGGCATGACATTTACAGCGACTATAAATGGCAGAGGCTATAAGTCTACCTACTATTCCATTGGGGGAGGCTTCGTGGTTCAGGAGGAACGCAAAATATCCAAAGCCAACAAAATTATTTTTTACTGTACATTCCCATATCCCGTTGAAAACGGTGAGCAATTATTGAATTTTTGCAATCAATTGCAATTACCTATTTCAGGGGTTGTATTGGAAAATGAAAAATCCATAAGGTCAGAAGATACCATTGATTTTGAATTACAGCGTATTTGGAATACTATGTTGGAATGTATGTATTTAGGCTGCCACACTGAAGGCAGTTTACCTGGAGGTTTAAATGTCAGACGACGGGCCTTTGACATACATAACAATTTAATTGGTGATAATCCATACGATGATCCCATTGAGTGGATTCAATCCATTAGAAACACAGAAGTTAAATTCCGACAAATCATCAAATGGGTCAGTTGTTTTGCTTTGGCCGTCAATGAAGTCAATGCCTCTTTAGGTCGCGTAGTCACAGCTCCTACCAATGGTAGTGCTGGCGTTATTCCTGCTGTTTTAATGTATTATTTGGTTATCGAAAACCATGATGGCAATTTCGATGATATTAAGCGCTTTTTGTTAGTAGCTGGCGAAATAGGCAGTATCTTTAAAAAGGGAGCAACCATTTCGGCAGCCATGGGAGGTTGCCAAGCAGAAATTGGTGTGTCATCCGCTATGGCTGCCGCTGCACTTTGTGAACTACAAGGTGGTACGCCTGAACAGGTATTAATCGCAGCAGAAATTGCTATGGAACATCATTTGGGTATGACCTGTGATCCGATTGGCGGTCTTGTACAAATTCCTTGTATTGAACGCAATGCTATGGGAGCTATTAAGGCCATCAATGCTTCCGAATTGGCATTGGATACAGACCCAAATAATGTCAAAGTTCCACTTGATAAAGTAGTACAGACTATGTGGGAAACCGCCAAGGACATGAATTCCAAATACAAGGAAACTTCAGAAGGTGGTTTGGCAGTAGGGGTTAATCTATCCGATTGCTAAAGAAACTACAAACTGTAAATATACCCTAACGAAAACAGGACACTGCCGACTCGGCTTTTTCCAAATTTTTCATCCTTTTGTAGAGGGATAAAACCATAGGTACCACGAACTTCAAACATAAAAGCTGACTTAACCGAAATATTTCTTGAAACACCAATACCCAAAGATCCTCCAAAATTGATATCGTTCAAGCTGTCCTTAACATCCGTTTCTGCATCAAATGATGATTCCGGAAATAACAAGAAATCTCTATCATCTTTAAAATAAATTGGACTGCTTCCACTGGTTATTTGAGTGGCTTTGAATAAAAACCCAATATAGGGACCAGCATTGGCGAAAAAATCCCATTGATTTTTCTCAATAGTCATTTTGAATAATATAGGAATTTCGAAATATTGGAGTTCATTACGATTCTTGAAATCAGCAGAAAAAAATGTATCCTCTTGCAATTCAATTCCAGAACCAGGGGGAATTTGCCCTTCTATTGCTGATTGTGGTATAGGTTGAAAGCCTGTGCGTTCACCACCCTTTTTAGCATGGTTAAACTCCAATTGCAGTGAATACTTCTTGCTGATACTATAATTAACAAATACGCCTCCCTCAAATGATGCAAACGATTTAAAATTTTCAGTGTAAATATTATCAGAATTGTCACTTAAGGAGGGCAAACTCAACCCACCTTTAATTCCAATTTTAACACGGTTAGGTGAATCATTTACAATCGAATTTTCTGCTTCCTGTGCAAACAACACAGAACACAAAAAGAATGACAAGCAAGCAAGCGTAATTTTTTGCATCAAAAAAGATAGTTAGTTAGTTCAACCAAATATCAACTTATTTTGGTCATAAAACAAATTAAAATATCAATCTTGACAACCTTGCCTTCTTCGGGTGTCAATGAGATAAACAATTTTCCAGGTACCATTGTCATGAAACAATTGAAACGAGTTTACACCACAATGACTGAAATCACCATTAAACCAAAATTCATAAGGTGTCCAAACATTGGCCATATTACCATCCACCTGAACGGAATAACCCAATATTTTTTCTTCCCATTTTTGATCAGCTGGACGTGTTGCCACTGCTGTGATTAGTTTACCAGGCTCATCTGTAACTAAAACATCCTTACCTTCCTGGGTTTTGTATACAGTTTGCATTAAAACCTTGTCCATCATAACGGATTTCATAAGTGTGGTATCGCCTTTGTGAAAACCTTCAAAAAAAGTCTTTATGGTCTGTTCTGCATCCTGTTCGGCAGACTCTTGCGCCAACATAGTAGTGGATAATAGTACGGTTAAATAGAATATAAATCGTTGCATAATTAGTTTCGTTTTAACTAATGTACTACATCAATGGTATATTGATAATCGTTTAAAGAAAAGTTTAACACTAAATATCTATTTAGTATTTTTACAAACTAGAAATTCTAAAACATCATTATGTCTGTTGCTAAAGAGGAATACAAAAGAATAACGGTCAAAACGTTGGTTGATATGAAATCAAAAGGTGAGAAAATTTCCATGCTCACTGCTTACGATTACACCATGGCTAAAATTGTTGACGGTGCAGGTGTTGATGTTATTCTAGTTGGTGATTCAGCCAGTAATGTTATGGCTGGCCATGAAACAACTTTACCCATTACATTAGATCAAATGATTTATCATGCGTCATCTGTAATCAGAGCCATAAATCGAGCTTTAGTGGTGGTTGATTTACCATTCGGTAGTTACCAAAGTGACCCTAAAGAAGCCCTTCGATCTGCTATCAGAATAATGAAAGAATCGGGTGGTCATGCCGTTAAACTGGAAGGTGGTAAAGAAATTAAAGAATCCATAAAACGAATTTTAAACGCCGGAATACCTGTTATGGGACATTTGGGATTGACACCGCAATCTATCTATAAATTTGGAACCTATACGGTAAGAGCTAAAGAAGAAGAAGAAGCTAAAAAATTAAAGGAAGATGCCTTAATGCTAGAAAAAGCAGGTTGTTTTGCGATTGTTTTGGAAAAAATACCAGCAAAACTGGCGCAAGAAGTAGCTGAAAGCGTGAGTATTCCTGTTATTGGTATTGGTGCTGGTAATGGCGTCGATGGACAGGTATTGGTTTTACATGATATGATTGGTATGACCCATGAATTTAATCCTCGATTTCTCCGCAGATACATGAATCTTTATGAAGAAATGACCAAAGCCATTTCGCAATATGTTGATGATGTAAAATCACTGGACTTCCCGAGTGACAAAGAACAGTACTAGTGTCAAAAACTCTGTCAAATAAGGACAATCTTCAAGTTTTATATGAGGATAATCATATTATTATTGTCAATAAACGAGCTGGCGATATTGTTCAAGGAGATAAAACAGGAGACAAACCTTTAAGTGATGTCGTTAAAGATTATTTAAAAGACAAATACAACAAACCTGGAAATGTTTATTTGGGTGTTGTACATCGATTGGATAAACCTACAACTGGGAATCGTCTTATTTTCAAAAACCAGTAAAGCATTACCGCGACTCAACAAGCTTTTTGCTGATAAAAAAGCTAACAAAACTTATTGGGCATTGGTGAAAAATGTACCTAACAAAACAGCAGAAACGTTAGTACATTGGTTAAAAAAGAATCCAAAAAATAACAAATCCACAGCCTACATTAAAGAAACTGAAGGTTCCAAAAAAGCTATTCTCCACTATTCTATTCTGAAAGCATTAGACAATTATGTCCTATTGGAAATTACCTTGGAGACAGGCCGTCACCATCAAATTCGAAGTCAACTGGCTAGTATTGGCTGCCCTATAAAAGGGGATTTAAAATATGGATTTGACAGAAGCAACAAAGATGGCAGTATTAGTTTACACGCCCGAAAACTAGAGTTTACGCATCCAGTATCTAATGAAGTTATTTCTGTTGTGGCTTCATTACCTGATGATCCAACGTGGAATGCCTGTTTATAATTCGATGGTTTGAGCTAGTCGGTACGGATAACTAATTACCATTTTGGTTCCTTCACCTGCTTTAGAATAAAGTTTGAAGTCGGCTTTTATCAAATCAGCTCTATTTTTCATGTTGATTAAGCCTGCTCCATGCTCCACTGTTTTAGCATCAAAGCCCTTTCCATTGTCTTCAGCTTCTACAATAAGTTTGTCATCAAAATATTGAATGGAAACCTTAAAGTTTTCAGCTGAAGCATATTTAATGGTATTTGATAAAAATTCCTGAAATATTCTAAATAAAATGATGCTGTCCTTTTGATTTTGAAACGACTCTGGGTTACCTGAAACAGTTAATTCAGCCTTTAAAATTTGTAATCTGTTCAATCGATCAATCTCATTTTGAATTGATGCTTGAAAACCCTTTTTGGCAATAACGTCTGTATTCAAGGATTTGGATAAGGCCCTTACTTCCTGTAAACTATTCTTGACCACGTCTTTGGTTTCCGTAAACTGGTCCTTAATGATTTCATCTACGGAAGTGGCCATAATACTTAACTGCATATTGGCAACAGACAGCAACTGACCAATATTATCATGTAATTCTTGACCAATGTTTTTAAGAGTTTGCTCCTGAATTTCAATTTGAGTATTGGAAATTTCTTCTTCAAAGGCTTGTTGTTGTTTTATTTTATCTGAAATGAGTTTGTTTTTTCGCTTTTGAAAAACCACAAAAAATATGATGATTAAAGTACATAACACTAATAAAACACCAACCATATACATCAACAGGTTACGCTCGGCTGAAGTAGATATAAAAGGTTGTTCCTGTGCTATTTTTAAAAATAAACTAATCATAATCGGGATTGGAAACTATTAGACCTACTGTATATGCTATATACATAAATGAAATGCCTATTAAATTAATACTATTTCTTAAATTAATATAGTTCTTATCCCTTAAACTGTAATAATCTTCGAAAAACACTAATGGGGTTTGAATTAGCCATAAAATTAAGATGGCGCAGCTGATATAAAATCCTAGCGATCTGTAAAAGTATAAGATTTTATCGCTTTGCAATACTTCCAAAAAATAATAAAAAACACATTGCAGAATAACAATTAAACTTGAGAGCCTCACTAGTGGAATTGAGGTTTTAAAAAAATCAGGAAACGTGTAAATTATTTCAGAAACAGAAATAAATAAAAAAATGACTAAAGAATATTTCAACCAACTTTTTGATTTTTTACTTTTTAAAATTTTCTGAAAATACCACCCAAAAAAAACAGTACCACCTATCTTCCAAAAAATGGTGAACCACCAGTAATTTTTTTCAAATAAAGTTCCTTCCAAAAAGCTCAAAAAGCCATCATCTCTAACATAATGAGAATATTTCCCAATGATTACGTAGATTACAATATATATTAGGAAATAAATGAAATATTCAGCAGCTGTTCCTTGGTATTTCTTAAACAAAACAATACCTGTTACAGCTGCTAAAATTTCTAGAATCAAAAAAATTGATGTACTATGATCTATTAAAAAATCAAACAATATGCTCTAAATTATTGTGGATAATTAGCCGATGGTGGATTGCCGTCTGTTCCTCCATTCAAACCATCACCTCCAGGAATATCGCCACTCCCAGCTCGCTTAAAATTAAAGAAAGAGCTATTTCCTTCGGACAAGGACTCACTACCTGTTGGAACCATGAACATAGTCGTATAACCTGGCGTTTTACCATCTGGATGCGCGCCCAAATAAATGCGGATACCATCCATATCATAACCTAAAGCTGTCGCTTGGCTATCAGCATAACGTAAATAGTCATTCATATCCACTAGTGAATACCAAGATGAGCGATTATCTAAATTAGGACCTCCAAATATGGAATCACTCACTAGATTATAACGAACATTATAAGCTGAACTCAAGACTTTAGCCTGATTGGAAGTTATGACACCTGATGGTTTTACAATTGGCGCTACTGCCATTTCTGTGGTTCCAGCACAGCCGGGACATAAATAGTAGGTTGCCAGAGCACCTATTAAGGCACCAACAACAAGTAATGATAGTTTTTTCATGTTTATTTCTGTTTGGTTATTATTATTCTTAAAGTTAACAAAAAAATTAGCCCAACCAACCTTCTCTGTCTAAACTTCTATACTGAATAGCCTCGCTGATGTGGTTGCCATTAATATTCTCTGACTGTTCCAAATCAGCAATAGTACGAGCGACTTTTAAAATCCGATCGTAAGCTCTAGCCGATAGATTTAATCGTTCCATAGCCGTTTTTAATAGCTGCATTGAAGCTTCGTCTAACTGACAGTGTTTACGAATTTGTTTGGTATTCATTTGGGCATTATAATGTACTTTATCAGAATCCTCAAATCGTTTGGTTTGTATTTCTCGGGCAGCCGTTACGCGCTTTCTAATGTCTACCGATGATTCTGATTTGCGGTCATCCGATAATTTTTCAAAGGGAACAGGTGTTACTTCAATATGTATATCAATTCTATCCAATAGAGGTCCTGAAATCTTACTCAAATAACGCTGCATTTCAGCTGGTGAAGACGTTACTGGGGCATCTGGATCATTAAAATACCCTCCAGGACTCGGATTCATGCTGGCAACCAACATAAATGACGATGGATAAGTGACGGTAAATTTTGCTCGAGAAATCGTAACTTCCCGATCTTCCAATGGTTGGCGCATGACTTCCAACACTTCCCTTTTAAATTCGGGCAATTCATCCAAAAACAAAACGCCATTATGTGATAAGGATATTTCGCCTGGTTGTGGATAACTACCACCACCAACCAAGGCCACGTTTGAAATCGTATGATGTGGACTTCTAAAGGGTCTTTGAGACATCAATCCGGTATTTTCTTTAACACGACCTACTACGGAGTGAATTTTAGTGGTTTCCAGCGCTTCACTCAATGTCATGGGAGGCAGAATACTCGGTAATCGTTTAGCTAACATAGTTTTACCTGCTCCTGGCGGACCAATTAAAATGATGTTATGGCCTCCTGCCGCTGCAATTTCCATACAACGCTTAATACCCTCCTGACCTTTGACGTCGCTAAAATCAAATTCTGGAAAATTGAGCTGTTTTTCAAACTCTTCACGTGTATTGACTATGGTTTGTTCTAATGGTTCTCCTTTATCAAAATAATCAATGACCTGTTTGATATTATCAACTCCAAAAACTTCTAAATTATTAACTATAGCCGCTTCTTTAGCATTTTGCTTTGGCAATATAAAACCTTTAAAACCTTCTTCACGGGCCTTAATAGCTATGGGCAATGCACCTTTAATGGGTTGTAAAGTACCATCCAAGGATAACTCACCCATAATCAGGAAATCTTCTAGATTATCGGCTTTAATTTGATCCGAAGCAGTCAAAATACCAATGGCCAAGGTTAGATCATATGCACTACCCTCCTTACGTAAATCGGCAGGTGACATATTAATGATAATCTTTTTCCCTGGAATTTTATAACCGTTATTTTGAAGTGCCGCAGCTATTCTGAAATTACTTTCCTTAATGGCATTATCTGGTAGCCCAACCAAGTGATATCCAATGCCTTTGTCAACATTTACCTCAACAACAACCGTTGAGGCTTCAACTCCAAACACCGCACTGGCAAAAACTTTTTTAAGCATAGACCATTAGTTTAGAATAAATGTAAGAAAATTTTTCAATTATAAATCCTGAACAAACTCTAAAGCTCGCTTTTCATTATAATAATGCTTGCCATACAAATGAAAACCCACGTGACCTCCATGTTTTGGCATTTCTAAAAACAAATCAGGATTTTGCTTGGCTTCTTTAACTGGGTAACATTCCGGTGACAAAAAGGAATCGTTCAGGGCATTGATAATTAAGGTTGGTGTATGGATATTATGTAGAAACTGCAGACTACTACATTGCGCATAATAATCTAAAGCGTCTGTAAAACCGTGTGCTTTGGACGTGTAGACATCATCAAAATCCTTGAGCGTTTTTATCGAATTTATTGCTTCAACAGATAACACATCAGTATGCTTTTTTTGTTTTTTGCGAAGTCTGCTAACAAGATATTTTTTAAAATTTTCATGATAAGCCACATTCTTGAACTTATGTAACTCTTTACACGAACCATGTAAGTCACAAGGAACCGAAACTGCGATGGCCGCTTTTATTTCTTTTGGGATAGTATCACGCTCTCCTAGGTATTTTAACAACATATTACCGCCCAGGCTGAATCCGTTTAAGATGATTTCGGGATAGGATTTGGTTTCTAAAATATGATTTATAATAGCTACTAAATCTTCCGTGGCACCCGAATGATAAGAACGATATTTTAAATTATCCTCACCACTACAGCCTCTAAAATTAACACTAACCGCATCATAACCATTATTGTTGAATAACCTTGCTACACCAGTCATATAAGGTCTTTGAGCATGACCTTCCAAACCGTGCAGCACAATAATCAGTTTTTTGGAATTGGAACTAGCATGACTCCAATCTAAATCCAAAAAATCGCCATCAGGAAGTGTTATGCGTTCTCTGCTTTGTTCCACTCCATGAACCCGACGAACCAAACCCGAATAAATGGTTGACACATGACCATTTTTAAAAAACAAAGGTGCTTTGTATGATGATTCTACTATGGGCATATTTGCTTAAACAATATTCTTAATTTTGATGAATATCTTAAAGCCTATTTTTTGATAAGTTTTTTGGTTGTGACACTTTTATTTGAAGAAATTTGAATCATATAAATACCTTTAGATAAATTACTCAAATCAATTTCTTGAGTTAATTTTGA
Organism: Hanstruepera sp. CR43; assembly: GCF_055227665.1. Lineage (NCBI taxonomy): Bacteria > Pseudomonadati > Bacteroidota > Flavobacteriia > Flavobacteriales > Flavobacteriaceae > Hanstruepera > Hanstruepera sp. CR43. The sequence goes on from NZ_CP200078.1 coordinate 422,930, forward strand.
TGATTTAAATATTACTTGTTTTAATAACCTACCATTAATATCTATTAAAATTATAGAATCAATTGGATTGACACTTTTGATAGTTAACGATTCATTTACAGGGTTTGGATATACCATAATATTATTTGAAATAAATTCGCTTAAACTCAATGATTCAATAACTTCTGTTGAAGCCGTATTGGTAACAATTGCAGGATTAAAATCAAAATAAATATCAGCCGAGGCATTAAAAATATCACCGACTTCAACATCTTGTTTAGGTTTTATCTTAAAAGCTATAAAACCATGTGAATTAGGTTCATCATTAGTACTATCTGGTAAGTTTATATTATCAAAAATAAAACCAATATTACGCCCATCATTTATTACTGTTCCTACTAAATGACTAACACTTTCTAACTGCATAGTCTGCCAATCAAGCTTGTCGTCCAATTCATGTTCTATACGCACATTAATAGCACTTGCAGTTCCTGTATTTTGAAAACGAATTAAATAATGCAAATACTTATCTATATCTTCAATAAATATTTGGTCACCCTCTAAACAGGTTATATCATTAGGGTCATAAGAGCCAATAACTGTTTGTTCCAACTCAAATGTATTATCATTTTCCGTTTCATCATCGGAAACTGGATTAATAGTTGCCGTAGCAATTAAAATATCATCTATTTCAGTAATTGGAGGAGGTAATACATTAAATTCCAAATCTATAGTTCGTGTTTCAAATGGGATTAAATCTTCAAAATCAAAAGATAAAGAACTTGATGTTTCAGAACTTACTGTTTCACTCGCAGACACAAAGTCAAGTTTTGTATCATCAAAATCAAAGACAATTGTCCCGCTTAACATTGTTGACCCAGAATTGTTGAATACTATTTGGTAATTTGTATTAAAACCTGGTCTTAATTCTCTAATTGGATATATAGTTATTTTAAGATCATTATAAGCACCAACTGCTTCTACGCAAAAATTCAAATTTTCTATATTACCAGAACCAACGAAATTAGAGCTATATGATACTGGATTAACGGTAAAATATTCTGAAAACTCACTCGACACAGAAGTAGTAAACTCCCCTTCATTCACAAAAAGTTGATAACCTAGATTATTTGAAGAAAAAGTTGAGAATGATTGAACTCCATTGTCCGCAATAATTTGAATATTGTTTAAGGACTGATCTTCATTGTTGCAACCATCAGTATTAAGGTCTAATTGGATATCACCATTAAACTCATTACCTAAAACGCCTAGGTTTTCATTCAATGTTAATTTTCGAAATCTTCCCGAAATAACATCAACATCTCCATCTCCATCAAAATCAGCAGCGTTTACAAATTGATTGGTGTTACTTTCATCAATTACTAACCGAGTATTATTGAAATTACCTTGGCCATCTACATTTTCAAACCACCCCGTAAAATTGACCGTATTATTAAAACCACTTGCAATAAGATCTAAATCCCCATCGTTATCCACATCAGCAATATCGAAAGATTCTTCTCCTAAAGAAGTGATAAAATCTACTTCTGGTCCAAAATTACCTTGCCCATCTAGATTTTCTAACCAAGAAATTGAATCTTCAATCTGAAACCCGCCAGTGGTGTTTGTTGAGAATATTATATCTACATCACCATCATTATCAAAATCTAAAACAGAAATATCAGTTATCAACTCCAAATCTGATGCGAGAATTTGCATATCCCCAAAATTCGCTTGACCATCTAAATTTTCAAGCCAAAATAACTCGTAATTTCTACCGACAACAATATCTATATCGCCATCACCATCAACATCAGCTGGAGCACAAATTTCAGAGAAAATAGCATCCAACACTTGTGCGTCACTAAAATCACCTTGGCCATCCATATTTTCATACCAAGCAACTGTACCATTTGCCCAAGAAGCCGAAACAACATCTAAATCACCATCTCCGTCAAGATCGGCGGCTTTTACATTTTTAGTGGTACTATAAACATCTTCAATTGTTTGCCCACTGTCAAAATTACCTTGTCCATCTAAATTCTTATACCATCTAATAAAACCATTTGTACTGGTTAAAGATAGAACATCTAAATCACCATCCCCATCAAGATCTACTGCTTCCGAATAAAGAGATGAAATACCATTATTATTTGTAGTTACAACTACATTTTTCTTAAATCCAAAATCACCTTCGCCATTTAAATTCTCATACCACGATAAATCTGAACCCGAACAAAGAATATCTAAATCACCATCTCCATCTATATCTGTTGCCGTACCGTAAGCCGCACTGCCTACATAGCTAAAAGTTATTGGATTAAAATCCCAATACTCTTCTTGGTTGTTGCGAAACCAACCAACCCTGTCACCGTTATTGGATACAAAAAAAATATCAATATCAGCATCGCTATCAGCATCGGCAATAACCATTTCTGTTGCGAAACTATTTGTTGAAGTAAGAGCTAGAAAATTATCAAAGTTACCTTGTCCATCCAAATTCCTATACCAACCTACTTGTAAATTCTTAGTAATAACTATGTCGGTAAGGCCATCTTCATCAATATCAGTTAAATAGACCTCCCTGAAGTTGTAACCAGTACCAACATTTACAATCTGACTACTTTCATAATCACCCTGTCCATCTAAATTTTGTAATAAGTATATAGCATTTGATTTTGAAGCAATTATATCTAAATCACCATCATTGTCAAAATCAAGTACTTGCCAATCATAAAAACCAAAATCAGGTATTAAATGCTCATTAAAATCTCCAAGACCATCAGTATTTTCATACCAAGAAATTTGAGAACTAGTAGATGAAGACGCCGTTATAAAATCTAAATCCCCATCACTATCCAAATCAGCTGAAATAATTGGTCTCGATATTGTTACAACAGAAGTAATGGTAGAAGGCTCTCCAAAATTACCTAAACCATCGACATTCTCATACCACATAAGAGAGTTTAATTCCTTACATAAAATATCCAAATCGCCATCACCATCAACGTCAGAAACCTCAATATACTGTACTTCTGAAACTGTTACAGAAATAACTTCTTGAGCACCAAAATCTCCTTGACCATTGGTATTTCTAAATAATCCTATTATATTTTCGTTTGGTATGATATATAATAAATCCATATCTCCATCACCATCAATATCTGCAGTAAGTAGGTCAGAAACACTCCCTATAGATTGATAATCTGCAATAACTTGTTGCCATCCAAAAACTCCTTGTCCGTGATTATTTTTATACCAAGCTATCTTTTCTTCAGAACGAGAACTTGCAACAACATCTAAATCTCCATCACCATCAATATCCGATACAGCGATGGAATTTGGAGCATCAATACCAAAATCATTATCTGCTATTTGCTTTTGAAAAAAACCTATTTGCCCAAACAAATTGAACATAAAAAATAATGAGAAACAAAAAAATAATATTCTCTTCATTTATTGACTTTTTAAAATTCTCTTAAATATAAGAAACCTTAATAGAATTTGTAACTATTTCAATACTAAATCGGTAAATTGAAATGCAATCCCATCAAACAAGCCTTTATCACTTAATTTTAACGACGGTATAACCAGCAATGCCATAAAACTCAAGGTCATGTAGGGCGCATACAACGTGCTTCCAAGTTTTTTAGCCATCTTATCCAATTCGGCATATTGATTGCCTACTGTTTCAGCATCTTGATCACTCATAATTCCAGCTACAGGAAGTGGAACTATTTGCTCATCCAATTCAGAAACGGCACAGATACCACCTTTGTTTTCAATGATTTGGTTTACCGCCTTACATATCATCTCATCAGAAACCCCAACAGCAATAATATTATGGGAATCATGACCAACCGAACTGGCTATAGCACCTGATTTTAATCCGAAATTTTTAATAAAAGCCAAAACAGGTTTATCATTATTATATCGATTGACAACCGTCATCTTTAAAACATCATTTTCAATATTGGAAACTAAATTGCCATTTTTGGAAGTGGTTTTCTCAATAAGTTCATTGGTTATCAATTGACCTTCCAATGCTTCAATGACGCGGATTTTTTCAGCAGCAGATTCCACTTTAAAATCACTGACAGATTTTTTTTCGGTATTGAAATTATTCAGAACCTCAAAGGGCGTAGATGGAATTTTAGATTGTGCTTTATCAAAAACCAATTGGCCATCTATGTAGGTCTGTAAAGTTTTGAAGTCTTTTAAGTCTTCAACAACTATACAATCGGCTTTGTCTCCAGCTTTTAAAAGACCAACATCCAAATTATAATGCTTTACAGGATTCACACAGGCTGCTTGAAGTACTTTAAAAACATCTATCCCTTTTGCTGCTGCTCGGGCACATAGTAGATTAATATGTCCCAACAATAAATCGTCTGGGTGTTTGTCATCACTACAGAACATTATGTTTTTGTAGTGTTCAGGTAACAAATCGATTAAAGCTTCAAAATTTTTGGCAGCACTACCCTCTCTGATTAAAATCTTCATGCCTTTTTGAAGTTTCTCCAATCCTTCCTCGTAAGTGAAACATTCATGATCTGTCGAAATGCCTGCTTTAATATATTTGGTTAGGTCTTCACCTCGTAATCCTGGCGCATGACCATCCACAGGTTTATTAAACTGCTTGGCCCAGCTTATTTTTTTTAAAACGTCGTCATCATCAAAAATTACTCCCGGATAATTCATCATTTCGGCTAAAAACTTAATATCGGGGTTTGCCATTAATTCCTTGATACCTTCTGAATCTATAGTAGCTCCAGCCGATTCAAAACTAGTGGCAGGCACACAAGATGGCGCTCCAAAATTGAATTTAAATGGCGTTTGTTTACCATTTTCAATCATAAACTGGACGCCTTCAATTCCCAAAACATTGGCAATTTCATGAGGATCAGAAACCGTACTTATTGTTCCATGCTTTACAGCAACTCTGGCGAATTCACTAGGCACTAACATGGAGCTCTCAATATGGATGTGGGCATCGATAAAACCAGGTAAAATAAAATGGTTGACATTATGGTCTTTTGCAACAATGCTGGCTATTTTACCATTTTTAAAAGTAATTTCTCCTTTAAAAATGTGCCTATTAGGGATGTCTACTATTTGACCTTTAAGTATCATAATCTATTTTGGTAAAGCTACTTTTTTTCCATAAAAAAAGCGAGAACTCGTCCCGCTTTTATATATCTGAAGATAAATTCATTGCCTTTTAAAAGCTTCAACACCTTGGACCAACCAATCATGATACTCATCCACATTTGGTGTATATGCCACGGCCTTACTAATATCATCGCCATTAGTGTTTTGAATAACATATAAGGGTTGGGCATTGGTATTATAATTTAACTGCTGATATTCTAACCATTTGTGACCATAGGTCATGATTTTATTCCCAGTGAGTTCAGACTCATACTGTTCGTTGGCAGGAAGTTTTTTTCTATCATCCACATATAAGGAAATCAATACAAGCTCATTATTCAAGAGGTTGAAAATACGATCATCAATCCATACCTGCTCCTCCATTTTTCTACAATTCACGCAAGTAATTCCAGTGAAATCCAACATGACTGGCTTGTTTACTTTTTTAGCATAGGCCAATCCCGTATCATAATCATGGAACGCTACAATATCATGTGGTCCATAATGGGCTCCTTCAGGTAAATCCAAATGCTTACCGGAGGATGTATTGGCAACTTGTTTTTTCATAAACCCAACACCATAAGGCGATTCACTATTGGTACTCATTGGTGGCGGAAATCCACTAATTAATTTTAGAGGAGCACCCCAAAGACCTGGTATCATATACACGGTAAATGCCAAGGTAATCAATGCCATACACAGTCTGCCTACAGAAATATGTTCCACAGGCGAATCGTGAGGCAATCGAATTTTTCCTAATAAATACAGACCTAGTGTTCCAAAAATGGCTATCCAAATAGCTAAAAATACTTCGCGTTCCAAAAAGTGCCATTCCAATACCAAATCGACCATGGATAAAAATTTGAAGGCAAAGGCCAACTCTAGAAATCCTAATACAACCTTCACAGTATTTAACCAGCCACCTGATTTTGGTAAAGAATTTAACCAACTAGGGAAAAATGCAAATAAGGCAAAAGGTAAAGCAATAGCAGAAGAAAAGCCTAACATACTAATAATTGGGGCAATACCACCTTTGGTTGCTGCGTCTAACAAGGCGGTTCCTGCAATAGGAAACGTACATGAAAATGATACAACAGCCAATGCCAGTGCCATAAAGAAAATCCCAGCAATTCCACCTCTATTCGCACCACTATCTACTTTATTAACCCATGAGTTAGGCAACATGATTTCAAATGCCCCTAAAAATGAAAAGGCAAAAACCAATAAAGCAAAAAACATAATCATGTTGAACGTAACACCGGTTGAAAATTCATACATGGCATTACTACCAAACATTGCTGAAACTGCCGTACCTAATAAGGTGTAAATGACAATAATAAAAAAGCCATATAACAGTGCATTTCTAATCCCTTGTCCCCTTGTTTTACTTTGTTTCGTAAAAAAGCTTACAGTCATTGGAATCATCGGAAACACACAAGGAGTCAATAAAACCAAAAAGCCTAAAAAGAAGGCTGTAAAAAAGATACTCCACAAACTTTTAGAATCCGTTTCTGGAGCTTTGGATATAGGTGAATTGGCGTCTTGAATGGTCGCTTCTGGTTCTTCCTTTATGATTTCTTTTAAGGATGTTTCAGAGCCATTTAATTTGAAGGTTACTGTTTTCTGGGGATAGAGGCATTTTTCATCATCGCAGACCTGAAAGGCAATATCAACCGATATGTTTTTTAAATCCTGATTGATCAATTCAATTTTTTGGGTAAAGGTCGCTTCATAATCAAAGTAGTTCAAATCCATCTCAAACACTTTATCAAAAGCAGTGATATATGGACTTTCCATTACTTTACCAATAAGTTTGAAATTATCGACCGTATCTATAGAGTCAAAAATAAATTCGGTTGGCATGGGTCCACCATCAGGTAAATCTTGCGAATACATGTGCCAGTGATCTTCAATTTCAGCTTCAAAAATTAAATTGTATTCTGATTCAGATAACTTTTCGACTTTAGTTTCCCACTTAACCGGATCCAAAATCTGTGCTTGTGCTGAAAAAATTGAAAATAATACGATGAATAAAGAAAGTATATTACGTTTCATTCTGGAAGCTAATTTTTAATATTTGATTCGTGTCATTAGTTAGTTTAAATCTATCATCCATGCGGCTGTTAATGATCCAAATAATTTTATTGTCATTGGAAACCAACAACAGCGCCTCTTCTTTTTGAGGTAACGACCATTTTTCGTCTTTAAAGAATTTACTCAACTTCTTTTTCCCGGTCATTCCAAAGGGGTAAAAATAGTCGCCTTTTTCCCATTTTCTTACGGTTAACGGATATTTTAACAAATCTTTATCAACATAAATCGACGAAAGGTCTTTTGTTGAGATCTTATCAACCTTTTCAAAACTCAAATTACCCATTGGTAACAAAACGGTATCATTTTCATCATTAATTTGAATACACTCAAAATTTGATTCCGACAGCAATTGGGTAACTATCAAATGCTTGCGGTCCCTAATTAACCTATGTGACCTGGATTGTACCAACTTGCCTGATTGACCATTTAAAATACCAGCCACATCATCCCATTCTGTGAAATCAAAATCCTTAAGTAATTCATATAAATAGACTTTGGGATCCGATAATTTCTGAACTTTTTTAATATCTATTAAGATTTTATCCTCTTCAATAGAAACAACTTTCTTTTGGATTCGAGCCATAGCATCCTCAATAATAACTTTGGAGTCCTGCAAATGATTTTGGGTTTTGGATAGACTCTGCAACAATTGTGGATTTAACTCCTTTAAAATAGGAACAATATCATGACGCAATTTATTTCGAAGGTATTTGGTTGAGGCATTACTACTATCTTCTCGCCATTTTAGATTGTTTGCTGTGGCATAATCCAATATATCTTCCCGAGAAAAAGGCAATAATGGTCGCACAAAAAGGTCATTTACTTCTGGAATACCTAACAGACCATCCAAACCTGTTCCCCGCAATGAATTGATTAGAAAAGTTTCCAGGTTGTCATCCGCATGATGAGCAGTCAACACATAATTAAAATGCAATTGTTCAGCCAATTCATTAAACCAGTTGTAACGCAATTCGCGAGCAGCCATTTGAATAGACAATTTATTTTCATTGGCATAACTTTCGGTATCAAAACTTTCAACGAAAACTTCTAAATCCAAATCTTCTGCCAGGCTCAAAACAAATTCTTCATCACCATCACTTTCATTTCCTCGTAAGTTAAAATTACAATGAGTCAGACTGATATTTAATTTCATTTCATGACATAAATGCGTCAATACCACACTATCCAATCCGCCAGAAACGGCAATAAGCATCTTACTTTTTTGTAGAAAAGGTAGATTGTTTTGAATATGTTCTTTAAACGGATTAAGCACCTCCAAAAATAAACTTTAATTTTCTAAAACCTCACGCATGGCTTTAGCTTTTACCAAACATTCTTCATATTCACTTAATGGGTCGCTTTTTGCCGTAATGGCACCACCAACAGAACAACTGACATACTGATTAGTTTCATTGTATAAAATACTTCTGATAACCACATTGAAATCAAAATCACCATTAGGTGCAAAATAACCGACTGCTCCAGAATATAGGCCTCTTTTGGTTTCCTCAAGTTCCTCAATAATTTTCATAGCAGACACTTTTGGTGCACCTGTCATGCTACCCATTGGGAACGTTGATTTAATGACATCAACAGGATGTGTATCTTCTTCAATTTCACAAGTAATTGTCGAAATCATTTGATGCACTTGAGGAAATGTATAGACCTTGCAGAGTTCTTCAACCTGTACACTACCTTTGGTGGCCGTTTTAGATAGGTCGTTTCGCACTAAATCGACAATCATAATATTCTCGGATCGCTCTTTTTCATTTTTAGACAAAGCTTCACGTAAATTATGATCTTCATTACTATTGGTTGATCGTTTAGCCGTTCCCTTTATCGGTTGCGAAATAATTTTATTGCCTTGCTTTTTCAAGTAGCGTTCCGGCGAAGCAGAAAGCAGATACTTGTCTTGTAGTTTTAAAAAAGTAGCAAATGGTGGTTTCGATATATCATTGAGTTTCTGATAAGTTGATAAAGGTTTTATTTTGGAGGATTCAGCATAAAATTCTTGACAAAAATTGGCTTCATAAATATCGCCTCGATGAATATGTGCCAACATGCTGTGAAGTTTATTAAAATAATCATCCTTGTGAACACGTAATTTGATTTTTATAGGTTCTTCAACAGAATAGTCCAATTCTAATGACGTGGATTCAATCATATTCATATCGGCTTCCAATTCATCATCAACACTTTTTAAATATTGAATTTCCAACTCATTACCTTTAATTAAAAACAACTTTTTGGGTTGCATAAAAAATAAATCTGGAAACTGTAAGCCATCAAAATTCTCGGACTTTAAATCTTCAATATCATTTTTTAAATCATAACTTAAATAACCAAAAAGCCAGTCTTTAGTCGTGCTTTGATATTCTTTTAGTTTCGTGAATGCACTATGGAAGTCTGTTTGGACACATGTAAAAGTATCTACTGCCAATACAGCATCATAGCTAGAATATTTCTGATTATAAGCATTAGAATCCATCCAAACAACTTCAGAAAACTGTTGACTCCAAACCAACAATTTTTGTTTATATTGTTCAATATTTTCTAATGATAGTTTTTTTAATGTTCGCAACTTGCTCCTTGGGTTTGATTGTCAAATTTATTAAGAAACTATCTAATTTAGCTGTTTTTAAAAAAATTATCTAGTCCTGTTTACATTTCAATTTATGCTATCAAAATCTAACGCAACTTCATTATATCAAAACGTCTTTTGGGTCGTTTTTTTATTTTTTATTTCATTTTGTCAATCACAGACACAATCAAATTACAATCTACTCTGGAAAATTGAAGGAAAGAACCTGACCAAACCCTCCTATTTGTTTGGAACCATGCATATTGATGATGCAAGAGCGTTTAATTTCAGTGATGCCGTTATGCCCGCAATTGAAGAGGTTGATATGTTTGCGTTGGAGATAAACCCTGATTCACTGATGGTTGCTATGACCAACAAAGTGGTTGAAAAAGACCCTAAAGATGTTTTTAAGAGTATTCTCTCTGACGATGAATATCAGCTCTTGGTTGACCGGTTTAAAGAAATCAATGATTTTTCTTTTGAGGACTCAGAATTACGGGACCCGAATACCATATTGGCGCTCTTGATACCAGATGCCGAAAACGAAAATGATAAATCTACTTTTGTTGATTTGTACCTCTATAATCAAGCCAGAACTATGCAAAAATCCATTACTGGACTTGAAGACCTGTATGATCAGCTCAATTATTTTGAAAACCTATCGCCAAAAAAACAGCGATTGTATGTCATGGAACAAATTGAGGATAATCTGGAAGACATCAATCATGAGCTTGAAAAACTGACCGAAATTTACTATCGCGGAAACATCCAAGCCATTGATTCTATGATTAGGACCTATGACGGTTATGATATGGAATTAACTAAGCGAAATCAGGTTATGGTTAATAGCATCATGAATATTACCAAAAAAAACAGTCTGTTCTCGGCAGTTGGTGCGGCACATTTACCTGGAGAAAACGGTATTATTGCCTTGCTCAAGAAAGAAGGTTATCAGGTAACACCCGTTGAAGCTCATTTTACTGGTATTGCAGATTCCTACGTTATAGATGAATCTAAAATGAACTGGTATACTTTTACTGACGATGAATTGGGTTATAGTATAGCTATTCCAAACGAACCTAATTTCAGTGAGGATTTCCCGGGATTCACCATTCATATGTACAAAGGATTACATGACGATATCTTTTACTTGTTCAGTGGTATCAATCTCTCCTTTCAAAAGGAAGACGTGGACTATCATGAACTGATAAAAAAATTCGCCAATACGATTACAACCAGCTACAAAGGATCCCTTATCAGTCTTGATGAAATTACTATTGATGAAGGCATTAAATACATAGCCAAAATAGATATGGATGACAATAACATCATGATCTTCCATATTTTAATTAAAAATAAAATGATGTATTTTCAAGGTGCGCACTCCAATGCTCCGAGTATAGAATCAAACAAATCTATCAAACGCTTTTTTGAATCGTTTGAAACGCGCGAGCCAAAAACCGTTCAAAAAGCACCCTGGGTTCTTCATAAAGATAAAATAGGTGCCTTTTCCGTCATGTTGCCAACCGAACCAAAGAATATGTCGCGTGAACACGCCAATCCCCATGAGCCAGACGGCGAACCTTACCAGTTGTCAATGTTCCTGTCAACTGATCTGGATTCTGGAAGCAATTTTATCATTCGTTATAATGACCATCCAATTGGGTTTTATATGGATAACTTCCAAGATGGTTTTGACGAAATTAAAAGCAGCCTTGAAACGAAAGCCACAATACTGGCCGAGGAAAAAACCATTTATCTTGATGGTTATGAAGGCCGAGAATATGAACTTTTAATACAGGAAAAATATCATACTATCTGTCGCGTGTATTACAGAGGTAATCGCATGTATCTCATTATGTACCAAAAACTAAATGAAAACGATAAGGTAAGTCCGGACAACATGTTTTTCAACAGTTTTAAATTTGAAGACTATGATGAACCTAATACCTTAACAACGGTAAAGCCGGAAGGAACGCCCTTTGAATTTCAATTTTTTGAAAAAAATAGAAAAATAGTTGACACAGTCGATTACGATGACACCTATCTTAAAAATTCTTTTGACTATTATACAAAAAATCCAAAATCGGGTGGTGTTTATCTCTTTAGTTACAGCGATATTCAAGATTACTTTAAAGTAAAATCTAAAAGAGAATTTTATGATACTCATAAAGACTACCTATCTGGATGGAATGATACCATTGTTAAGGAAGAAACCGTAAAGATTGACAATAATGAAGGGGTGGAATTTTATGTTATGAATAAATCAACTCAAATTGAAACTAGATATCGTTTTTGGCTTTATGATAAATATTTCTTTATGATTGCTGCGCATGTAGGTAAGGAAGAAATTAATAATGACGTTACTAACAATCTATTCAATTCATTTAAAGTTGCCAAGCCAAACCCTAGACCATTTGATGTGTTTTCATCAAAAACCAATTTGATCCTCAAGGATTTAACGTCTAAAGACAGTATTACGTATCAAAGAGCCTTTGGAGCACTCACCTATTATGATTTTGAAGAAACTGATTTAAAAAACCTCCATAAAGCAATGGCTGTTTCCTATTCAGATAGCTTAAAAAACAATCAAATTAAAAATCAATTGGTAGCTGTTTTTGAGAATTTGAACAATAAAAACACGCTGGATGTTCTCAAGTCAGCCTACGAAAATCCACAGGCCAATGACGAATTAAAAACCAACATTCTGGTTACAATTCCAAGTTTACCGAGCGAAAAAGGCTTGATGATTTACAAAGAATTGTTGTTCAATAATCCTCCAAAAGACACAGAAACATATGATTGGAGTACCTTACGTCCTTTTAAAGATTCGCTGTCTTACTCGGCTGAAAACTTCAATAAATTATTAACCTTGATGCCGAATCATAAATTTAGACGAGACATCTTAAATATCTCATCCGGAATTATTCAAGACTCAACCATCAACAATCAAGTGGTCATTGACGCTTTTGAACCACTTTCTGAATATGCAATGGATGATTTAACAACCTACCTCACAAATAGTGAATCCGATGACTACGATTATACTTACAATGCCCTGATGTTTGCTTATAGTGGCTTATTCCGAGAAATTGAAAATCAAGAAAAAACAGCAGACGCATTCACTCAAAAAATCATTACCGATGATAGTAACGAGTGGCTCATTTCTGATGCCATTGAATTTCGAATTGAACGTCATTTGCCTGTTGCAGATACTTTGGTGAATGCTTATTTAGAAAACAAATACCATCGATTAGAAATTGTTAAAGCACTTCATAAAGCTCAAAGATTAGAAGAAGTTCCTGAAACCTATCTTGATTTAAAATCGATTTCAGAAAATGTTTTGTATAACTACACCAGTGACGATTACGCTGCTGAAAATATTAATTACCTTGGAACCATTACAGAAGATAACAAGGATTATTTCATTTTCTCTTTCAATCATGATGAAGAAGAAAATAACGAAACCGAAAATTATATTGGCATTGTAGGTCCCGTTGTGCCAGTTTCTCAAAACGACCCACTTAAATTCCCGGAAGCCTATAGCAATTGGGATACTTTGGAAGACGATTGGAGAACGCAAGGAATGCAACTAATTCCAGATTTGGAAGAATATGGCTATTAATTGTATTTATAAGCCTATTTTTGCACTATGGAACAACCAACAACTTTTCAGGACCTCAAGCTAAACACACCTTTATATAATGCGCTTGATGATTTGGGTTTCATTACTCCTACACCTATTCAAGAACAAGCATTTAATATTGTGGCTTCAGGTAAAGACGTGGTTGGGATTGCCCAAACGGGAACTGGGAAAACCTTTGCCTATTTATTGCCTATTCTGCGGAATTTAAAATTTTCGAGACAAGATAATCCAAGAGTATTGATTTTGGTTCCCACCAGAGAATTGGTTGTTCAGGTGGTTGAGGAAGCCGAAAAACTGGCCAAATATATCAATGTCAGAATTCTAGGGGTTTATGGTGGTGTCAACATCAACACTCAAAAGCAGGCCGTCGCACAAGGTCTGGACATTATTGTGGCTACACCTGGTAGATTATACGATTTAGCTGTTAGTCGCGTGTTACAATTGAAATCCATTCAGAAATTAGTGATTGACGAAGTGGATGTCATGCTGGATTTAGGCTTTAGACATCAGCTTATCAATATATTTGATATCCTTCCCGAACGTAGACAGAATATTATGTTTTCGGCTACCATGACCGAAGATGTGGATAACTTAATCACTGATTTTTTCATCGCTCCGCAACGTGTATCCATTGCGGTTTCAGGGACACCATTGGAAAATATTTCTCAAACAAAATACGCTGTTCCAAATTTCTATACCAAGCTAAACTTATTGGTTCATTTGTTAAAAGAAAGTGAGACCTATCATAAAGTTTTGGTATTTGTAGCCTACAAGAAAATGGCCGACCGTCTTTTTGAGGCTTTGGAAGACGTTTTTCACAATGAAATCTGTGTCATTCACTCCAACAAAACCCAAAATTATCGTTTGCGCAGTATTGAACAGTTTCAGGAAGGTGAACATCGCATTTTGGTGGCAACCGATGTCATGGCTCGTGGTCTGGATATTGATAACATTTCGCATGTTATCAATTTTGATACACCTATTTATCCTGAAAACTACATGCATCGTATTGGTAGAACTGGTCGTGCCGAGCGAAAAGGAAATGCTTTATTATTTCATACCGAAAAGGAAAATGAAGCTGTTGAACGTATTGAGTCGTTAATGAATATGCATATTCCTGAAATTCCCTTTCCTGAAGACGTTACTATTTCAACTGAATTAATAGAAGAAGAACGACCTCAAATTAAAGAACGCAACAATCCTTTGAAACGCAATCATGACGAGGAAGTTGGTCCTGCATTTCATGAAAAGAAGGACAAAAATAAAAAGGTGAATTTGGGTGGCTCATACAAACGAGAAATTGCTAAAAAGTACAAAAAGCCTAAAACCAGAGGGGATAAGAATTACAATAAACGAAAAAAACGGAAGTAATTTGTCGTTCCTGCGAAGGCAATAACACTAGTATTGTCATTTCTACGAAAGCAGAAAATCGAAGATTCAGCGGAACTAATCCAGAGATTCAACATTGCTAATCAACAAGTATTAAACATTTAACTATATCCACTTCTTGTCTTTCCTTCAAAGACAATAGCAGTGGTTTTGTCATTCCTGCGAAGGCAGGAATCCATTATTCTAAAATCCCTTAATTTAGATACATGCACCGAAATACCCATCAATACTACCTATACATCCTTTCCAATAAATACAAAGGTACCTTATACATAGGTGTGACTAACGATTTGGAGAGACGCATGTTTGAACACAAAAACAAACTGGTTGAAGGCTTCACCAAAAGGTATGGTCTGGACAAATTAATTTACTTTGAAACCTTTCAATATGTAAATGATGCTATTAAGCGTGAAAAGAATCTAAAAAAGTGGAAACGACAGTGGAAAATAAATATCATTGAAGAGGATAATCCAGAATGGGATGATTTATCAAAAGACTGGCTTTATTTAATTGATTGAGGAAAAAACTGGATTCCTGCCTGCGCAGGAATGACAATAAACGTAAAAAACGGAAGTAGGTTATTAACTGGCCAATTTCTCGAGCATGCCTTTAAAAATAAAACCATGAAAAGGCCAAACACTATACCAGTATAAACGGCCATTAATACCTAAAGGCCTAAAAGTAGCCGTTTGGATAATTTTATTATCCTGAACTTTAAATTCCAGCCAGGCCTCACCCGGTAATTTCATCTCCGCAAAAAGTAAAAGCCTGCCTTCTTCTTTGTTTGCATAAAGCACACGCCAAAAATCCAGCGCATCACCCACATTCAAAGTATGTACATTGGTTCTTCCGCGTCTTAACCCTACACCGCCAGCCAATTTATCCAAATAGCCACGAATTTGCCACAGCCAATTACCATAATACCATCCTGTTTCGCCGCCAATGCTCCAAATTCGTTCCAAAGTTTCTGTGCGATTCGCAAACACTTTTTCACGTTTATCTACAAAACAACCAAAAGTTGGTACTTGAATATAATGAGAAATATTATACTCCATACCACTACTCACATAGGCATCTTTCCAACTCGATATGATTTCACTATTTTCAATTTTACTGAATGTTCGTTGTAAACATTCGGTATAACCCAGGGTTTGAATGTCCAACAACTTACTCAATCGATCGTCTTTACAAACAACCTCAATCTTCATACTGTTCACCAATGCAACCGCTAATCTGTATGAAGTGGATGTGACAAAATACAACCAATAGGATGATAGTCTTGGTGTCATCACTGGAATCGTAAAGATATAGCGTTTCAAACCTCTTACTCTGGCGAACTCAAGCAGCATTTCTTTATACGTCAGGACATCAGGACCTCCAATATCAAAACTCTGATTGTAGGTTTGTTCATTAAACAAAGACTTCGATAAAAACTGAATGACGTTGAAAATACCAATTGGTTGACATTTGGTATTAAGCCAACGTGGTGTGATCATAATGGGAAGTTTTTCAACCAAATCTCTGATAATCTCAAACGAGGCGCTACCTGAACCAATAATGATGCCTGCTCTTATGGCGGTAAAATAACCTTTACCTTCACTTAATATTTCTTCTACCCGTTTTCTGGAAGCCAGATGTTTTGATAAATGATTCTCATTAACGATTCCAGTCAAATAAATAACATGCTTGATATTTGTATTGGCGATTGCTTTATTAAAATTACGAGCAGATTGAGATTCCAGTTCCTCATAGTCTTCTGAAGCAGACATGGAATGCACCAAATAATAAGCCCCTTGAATATCATGGGGTATATTCTTTAGTGTTTCTTCATTTAGCAGATCTAAATGGATGGTGGTAATTTGTTCCTTTAAGAAATCAGGTGGATTAAATCGACTCACATCACGCACACCACAAACCACATGATACCCTAAATCACATAATACAGGTAATAGTCTTTTACCTATGTATCCTGTCGCTCCGGTTAATAATACTGTCATTCATCTGTTTTGTGAACTATAAAGATAAGCCTCTCAAAACAATTAAGAAAACGGCTTGTTGGAATAAAAAAATCCCTCGCCTAGCGGCAAGGGATTCGCAAATAATCTCGTTAGTCTTCAAAACCTTCCTAACAATAACTTATTACCATACATAAGTTCGCTCTGAACGTCAACTTGATTATTCGCAGCTGCACTATTAATCAGTGTCTAATATCTTTAATTTTTGTTAGATGCCAAAATTTAATCGAGCCTATATAAAAAAGATTTGAACACTTCTATTAACATATTGTAAAACAGAGGAGTATAAAAAAAACGACTATTTCAGTCGTTTTTTGTTTTTCAAAAATTGCTTGTATTACAACTTTTTTAATTTTTCAATTCTTTCCTTATGATATTCCGAACCACTTATTTCATAAGCCTTGGTCACGTACTTTAAAGCATTGGTATAATCCTTTTGGGATTCGTAATAATCTGCCATGGAATCATACGCATTGGCACTGTTAGGATAATATTTAATGGCGTTTGAAAAATACATTTTGGATTTGTCTAACTGCCCCATATCCATGTTCATATAACCAGACATATTCAAGAGTTCTTCAGGATATGGCGGTACAGCATACCCAAAATGACTTTCCAGTTTATCTGCCCGATGCTGAATAATGCCTTCCAGTATTTCAATTGGTGTTTCAGGATTATTGATGGCATAAGTGTTTTCCATTTGAAACCATTCAAACAACGCTATCAGTCCATCCTTGATGGAAGGTTGCGGAATGGTACCGTGAATTTCCTTCGGATAAAATTGCCAAGTAAACTGTAGATTATTTTGCTTACTCTCCTGAATAAACTGCTTGAATTCCACATTGGAACGCGCAAAAATGGTAAAATCAGAGGTGTCTTCCATGACATTGTTGATAGTAACCGTTTCGTCCAGCATATTCAATTGGCCATTCAAAGACATAAATAAAGCCTTATTACTCAAATCCTTTTGAGGCAAAATGGCTTTCGCCTGTTTAATCAATTTTTGATCATCCCAATCCAAACTGGGATCTATGGCTAAATAATTGGCAAACAATTGCGGTTGATGCACCAAACTGTAAACTGTAAACAAACCACCATACGAGTGCCCTATCAAGGTTCTGTAATTCGTTACTCGGTAGGTTGCTTCAACATAGGGAATCAATTCGGTTTCAATAAATTTCAAAAAGTTTTCGGCTTCACCATGTTCTACTTTGTATGGCATGCCATACATTTCGGTGATTTTTGAAGTGGTTAAATCACGTGTTCTGTTATTAGCATTTGAAATACCCACCAAAACCATTTCGGACATAAACCCTCCAGAATAATACTGATGGACATCGGTTAATGTGGGCAAAAATACTTCGCCATCCAATATAAAGGCAACCGGATATTTTTGATTGGGATTGGCATGATAACTTTCTGGAAGCTGCACATAAATCGTTCTGGATTCTTTAAGCACTTGAGAATACAGACTATCCTTTTTCCCTACTTGACTTAAATACGCATTTGTTTGAGCTTTCATAGCGCCAAAACACATACTCAAGAGCAACACTAAAACAGTTGTTCGTTTTTTGATTGTGATCTTCATTAATCTTTATGTAAAGCTTTTAAAATAAGAATACCTATTCTGCCAATAATAAATGTCAATAACCCGAAAAGCGATGTGATTAAAGACACTTTTAATCCGCCAGCAAACATGGCAGGTTCGGCATTTCCCATAGCCTCAACAGAATCAAAAGCTGAAACCAAGCCCAAAATTGAGGCAAAAAAACCAATTACCATTCCCAGTAAACTGGCATCTGAAGCCAATTGCAGCATGCGTTTGGATAGGTTTTGATTAGATTTAACCGATACAAAACCTCTAATCAAAAAGATTACGGATAGTATCAGACAAATTAAAATTAGGGACATCATTAATGGTCCACCTTCATCGAAGAGACTCATTAAAAAAATTGTTGAAAATATCATACGTTAGTTTTTATGTTAAACATAATACAAACATATTCCTTTGATAGACTGAAAATCATGAAAAGCGACGAATGACTGAATTAGCAAAGGATATGACCAAATTGTCAAAACCCGTGCTAATCTGGTTGTTTGTCTACAAAATATAAAAAACACCTTAAAAATATGGTATTATTGTATTGTAATTAATAAGCATGTTTACAAAAAGAGCTATTTTAAAATTAAGCTTTCGTATGCTCACCCATCTCGTGTTTTGGTGTTTGGTGCTATTGTTTTTTACCAACTTTTTTTCATCCAAAGAAGAGAGTTTCGAAGACACCTTATTGTTTTCTGTCTTTTTAATGCCTGTAACCATAGCCACAACCTATATTTCCATTTATAAGTTGATTCCGGAATACTTAATACTCAAAAAATACGCCCTATTTATTCTCTACTCGGCGTATACACTCATCATTTCTGGGTATTTGATAATGATGTCTATATTCTTTAGTCTTATTTATTTGGCGCAATTTGAATATGACAACATGAACCCGATTACCAAAAACATTATTTCGGTGGCTTCAGGTGTTTATCTGGTGGTTATATTGGTGAGTGCCTTCAAATTGTTGAAACTTAATTTAAAGCACAGCGAACAGACCAAGAAACTGGAAACAAAGATTCTAGAAACCCAATTGAAGCTAAAAGAACAAGAACTGAACTATTTAAAAATGCAGATCCATCCGCATTTTTTGTTCAATACCCTCAATACCATGTATGGTTTTGCTTTAAAAAAAGCTGACGAAACCCCTGAAATGATATTGAAACTCTCCAACTTATTGGATTATTTATTGTACCAGGTCGATAAACCGTTTGTACTTTTAACTGAAGAAATAGAACACATGAAAGATTATATTGCCTTGGAAAACATGCGGTTTCATGATACCTTAAGCGTCTCATTGAACGCCCATAATATTTCACCAGATGCGAAACTGGCTCCCATGCTCCTATTACCTTTTGTAGAAAACAGCTTTAAGCACGGTAGTCTGAAAAATGGAAAACTCAATATTGAAATCCGCATTGAAACAACCGATAATACCATTCATTTTTCAATTGAAAATACCAGTATACCATCCGAAAATACAAATAGTGGTATTGGCCTACAGAATATCCAAAAGCGACTGGATCTCTTGTATAAAAATCAATACGACTTAAATATTTCAAATACAGAAAACACCTTTAAAGTCTATTTAACCTTAAAAAATAACTAGTTGCAAAATCAAAACAACATAACCTGCCTGATTGTTGACGACGAAAGTATCGCCAGAGAAGTCATTGCAACGCATTTAAGCAAGATTGACAACATTACCGTATTGGCCAGTTGCAGCAGTGCGATGGAAGCCTTTAAAATTATCAATGCCCATAAAGTAGATTTGATCTTTTTAGATATCAACATGCCTGATGTGTCTGGAATTTCATTTGCCAAATCCATAAACAAGGACATCAAAATTATTTTTACAACCGCTTATCGTGATTATGCTGTGGAAGGATTTGAATTGCAGGCCGTGGATTACCTGTTAAAACCCATAGCGTTTGAGCGGCTGTTAAAAGCGGTCAACACCTACTTTAATGTGTACTCCAATGTAACATCTGAAACAGCTTCCCAACTGGAAACCAACCAATTTATGTTTGTACGTTCCGATAGACGCATGATTAAAATTGATTTTAACGCGATTGTCTACGTTGAAAGCTACAGCGACTATATAAAAATCCATCTTGAGAACGAAACCATAGTCACTCGGGAAACCATTAGTGCTATTGAAGCCAAGTTACCCAGCAATCAATTTTTACGGATACACCGATCGTTCATTGTGTCTATAGCACACATCACCTCCTTTACCTATGAGCATGTTATGATTCAAGGCAAAGCCTTAACCATTAGCAGAAGTTATAAAAAGGAAGCCCTTGAAGTTTTGGAGCGGTATTAACACCGGGACTAAAGTTCTGTTTATCGACCTGGCGCTATTCATAGTCTGTTTTTGCTGCTGCGTTTAGTCAATTAGTATCTCGATAAAGTGATGCTATTTCATTCTTCTCGATTATCAGGCTGGCATTGAATTAAATGTTATTGCAGCCTGTTTAACATCCAACCGCATGTTCAATAACGATATAAATTGTCTGTCCATTTGCTCTTACTAACTTAAAATGACTTTCGGAAATCACAACAGAATAATAAGGTTCTTTAGAGGTGTCTTTATCATTTTTGCCAAATGCCTGTAACATATAATCTGTCCAATAGTCTGAAAAATTAAATCTGTTTGTTTCAATACCCTCAAGCAACTCATCAATAGTAAATATCGGAAAATATTCACGGTCAAAATCACTATATGACTTTACATTTTTACCATCTGAATCAAACCAAATTTGAATCCAAGGAGATAAGTGACATTTCCAATTATTCATTTCAAATGCCTTGCCATCAAATTGTATAAACAACTGTGTTTTATACTGTTGAAATATTTTCCATTCATTATCTTTTCCAGATACAATTATACTAGTTAAATCGGCATCTGAAAAGTTGAACAAAAATAGTGTGTCTTTTGATTTTCGTTTCAACTCAAGTTCGCCCGAATGTTTAAAATCTATTTTAAAACCATCTAATACTACTGTAAGAACAGAGTCTTTAAAGGTTATAGTTTGAT
The DNA here is from genome assembly GCF_055227665.1 of Hanstruepera sp. CR43. Taxonomy (NCBI): domain Bacteria; kingdom Pseudomonadati; phylum Bacteroidota; class Flavobacteriia; order Flavobacteriales; family Flavobacteriaceae; genus Hanstruepera; species Hanstruepera sp. CR43. The sequence continues at coordinate 444,428 of NZ_CP200078.1, forward strand.
TCGGTCTCAAATCAACTGTATTTCTAGAAAATGTATTGGTAGAAGTCCAAATTATTACAAAAACGAATATAAACTTTCTTATGTTCATTTAAATTGGTTATAACGACTTGATATAAAATCGCTTTAATCTTTGAACGAAGTTAAAATTTTATTTAATGAATCACTATTCAAGTTATAGACAGTTGTAAACAAAAAAAGCGAACCAAATGGTTCGCTTTTCTAGATTCCGCATCGAGTGCGGAATGACAATAATTTTTATTAAACATGCAATGCGCGGTCATCGGTAGCAGCTAAAGCGGCTTCCTTAATCGCTTCGGTAAATGTTGGATGCGCATGTGACATTCTGGAAACATCTTCAGCAGAGGCTCTATATTCCATAGCTACCACAGCTTCGGCAATCATATCGGCTGCACGTGCACCAATCATGTGAACGCCTAAAATTTCATCAGTAGATTTATCTGCCAATATCTTTACAAAACCATCCAAGTCCATACTCGCACGGCTTCTACCTAAAGCACGCATCGGGAATTGCCCCGTTTTATAATCTACACCTGCGTCCTTCAATTGTTCTTCGGTTTTACCAACAGAAGCGACTTCTGGCCAGGTATACACCACACCAGGAATTAAGTTATAATCGATATGCGGTTTTTGACCTGCTAATATTTCAGCTACAAAAACACCTTCTTCTTCGGCTTTGTGAGCCAACATAGCACCTTTAACCACATCACCAATAGCGTAAATATTACTGGCTGATGTTTGTAAATGCTCATTAACTTCCACCTGTCCTCTATCGTTTAACTTTACACCTGCTGCTTCAGCATTTAAGCCATCCGTATACGGACGACGGCCAACAGATACCAAACAATAATCGCCTTTAAATTCTACCTCCTCGCCTTTTTTGTTATCCGCTTTCACGATAACTTCATCGCCTTTGCGCTCAACCGACTTCACTTTGTGGGAAGCATTGATAGAAAACTTTTGCTTCTTCAGTACTTTATTTAATTCTTTGGAGAGTCCAGAATCCATAGTTGGAATGATACGATCCATATATTCCACTACCGACACTTCAGCACCTAAACGCTTGTAAACCTGACCTAATTCCAAGCCAATCACACCACCACCAATAACAATTAAATGCTTGGGGATTTCTTTCAGTTTTAAAGCTTCGGTAGAAGTTATAATACGCTCTTTGTCAATATTTATGAAAGGTAAACTTGAAGGTTTACTTCCAGTAGCAATAATGGTATTTTTTGCTTCAATTTCTTCCTCTTTATCGCCTTTTATCAAGATGTGAGTGGCATCTTTAAATGAGCCCAATCCTTGATACACATCAATTTTATTTTTCTTCATCAAGAAATCAATACCACCTGTAGTTTGATCTACAACCGATTGTTTTCTATCAATCATTTGCTTTAGGTTAACCTTTATCTCACCTGGAATATCGATACCATGCTCTTCGAAATGTTTTACAGCATCTTCATAGTGGTGAGACGAATCTAAAAGTGCCTTACTTGGAATACAACCCACATTTAAACAGGTGCCTCCCAAAGTGGCATATTTCTCAATAATGGCTGTTTTCATTCCCAATTGGGCGCAACGAATAGCTGCTACATATCCTCCAGGTCCAGAGCCTATAATGGCTACATCATATGAATTCATATAAAATCTTTTATCAAGTTGTGTTAAAAACGTTCCTGTTTGCACAGGAATGACAATTTATTTGTGTTTACAACAAGTTGCAAACGTTTTTTGCGAATACAAAAATACAAATGTTTTATGGGTTGACCATAACAATTAAGCGTGAAGATATGGTAAATTTTAATACCCAATTTGATGGGCTTTTCCGCTTCCGGAATAGCTCTTGTCCTTTTCAATATCCATTAAAATCCACTCCAATTCTGGGTCCTTACCATTCAAGCGATCTTCGTGAGTTGGAACGATATAAACATCAGGTTTAATGCCATAGCCATCGGGTTCTGTTTTGTAAGGCGATTCTATTTGCATCAAGCCAAACCGAATTTTAACTAAACTATTGGGTAACGTGTAATATTTGTAAATGCCGGCAACGGTTCCATTGTAAGCACCACCTGTCTCCTCACCCACAAAAGTCGCCAGATTTAAGGCTTTTAAATTGGTTGAAATAATCGATGAAGCCGAAAATGAATTGCCATTAATCAGCACGTATACCTGACCTTTAAAATTATTTTCTTTTGGTTCACGTATTTTGCTGTATTTGAATTTATAATACAGGGCATCGTTAATCTTTTGAGTCTTCAACAGGTTATGCGTCACAATAATGGGCGATAAAATAGCTGATACTATTTTTAAACCTATCGGACTGCCATTGGCCATGGCAAATGTCATAAATGGCACACGACCGGTGACTTCGCTTTTGCTTATAAACTGATAAGGTTCCTGCGCCAAGTATGAAAACAAATAATCGATTTCACCAATACGACCTCCACCATTATCGCGTAAGTCTAAAATTAAATAAGGTGTGTTTAACGAATCCAACTTCTGAAAGCTTTCGCTGTAAAACTCTTTGTAAGGACCATCTTCAAAACCTCTAATTTTCATTATGGCCACGGCATCATTTAAATAATTGAAGTTTCGGATGTATTCCTTTCTGGATGGGATGTATCCCAGTTTTTTATGACGCTTTCGCTTCTCTCTTTCTGCTATCTTTTTGGCATTTCGCTCCGCTTTAGTTAAGGGTTTCACAACTGTGGAATCTTGAGGCTTTTGAACAGAATCCGCTTTTTTGTTTTTGTCAACGCGCTTTAACATTTTGGTAAAAACGGAATCTCGCAACTTGAAGGTTAGCGATACACTATCCAGAAACCCTTTATCCCGATAGTACAATCTGGCGAAGTTCTTACCGATGGCTCTATTGTAGAGTGTCGTATTATAGCCGTCAGACGCAATTTGATGTTCGTATTTTTTGATTAAATCCATGGGATTTTCAGTATTGACCTTAAGAACTTGACTTCCTATCAAAGCTGAATCTGTTCGCGCTCCAGTGACCCATAAGGCATCTTCTAAACATTCAAAATCGAGTTCATAAAACTCAAATTTCTTTTTGTTAAGTGCTTTACGTTCTGCTTTGGTGAATTTCTCCTTGGGCGGTGCTACCGAAATATGCCCTTGTCGAACCTCTCGAATTACTGGCGCCAACTTTTCATAAAATTCTTGACTGGTAATAGGCTTGACAATAGTATTTTTGAGACTGTCGAATTTAAAATCGAGTGTTTCCTTGCTCGCATATTGGTAAAGTCTAGGGTGATGCTTCTTTAACTGACCATAGATGGCATCTACATCCTCTTGTAAATCGGAAATACTGTGTAAACTAGTTACCTGGGCGTTGTATTTTTCAACCGATTTACAGGAAACAATGAATAACAAAGAGACTAAAAGCAGAAGATGGCGCATAATATATAATAAAATGAAGTCACGAATAAACCTCATTTTTTTCAAAATAGAAAATGTTCCGTCTAAAAATTAAGTTAAGATGGAAATCCTAACATGGATCCCATACCTACTGTAAACAACCAGCAACCATAAATAGCATGCTCAATCGTGACCAATATGGTTGAACGGGTTTTTAGAAAAGTCCAAGCAAACAATAGACCACCACAAAATGTTAGAAATAAAACCAGGGTGTTTTTAAAAAGCAAATGGGCCATTGAAAATAAAATAGCATTCATAAAAATCGCCAATCCTTCAGATGAAAAAAGTGATTCGTAACGCTTAAAGAAAAACGTGCGGTAAATCAATTCCTGCGGATATACAGAAAACACCGAATAGATAAACAAGATGATAACCCATAACAACGGTTTGTTTAAAACCACCACAAACAAATTGTCTGCATCAACAAAAACCATGTATAATACGGTAACAATGCTTATCGACAACAGTTTCAATAACGTTTGCTTCCAAAATGTTTTCCAGTTTAGGTTTGACGACATTTTAAGTTGCAGTTTTTCAATTCTAACCAATACAAACAACACGTAAAGAAATCCAAATACTCCAAGGCACATTTTAACAACCAGCGGATAATTCAACACCAAACTCACTGGAAAAAGCACAAACAGAATAAAAAACTCGCTTAATTTATACGGAACCGATTGCATCTATGAAATGTTTATAGCCGTGGTATGTTTGACTTCGTTGATAACAAACATACTATGCGTGCTGCCAATATGATTAATGGAGGTCAATTTATTGACCATGAATTCCCGAAAGTCCTCCATATCCGAAACAACAACTTTTAACAGATAGTCATAATCACCACTTATGTGATAGCATTCAGCTACCTCCTTTAAATTGGCAACTTCCCGCTCAAATTTTGTGACGTACTCTTGGGCATGTTGTATCAATTTAATGTGGCAAAAAGCTACAAAATCTTTGTTCACTTCTTGTTTATTAATCAGAGCCACATATTTGTCAATGACACTACTGCGCTCCAACTTTCGGATACGCTCATAAACAGCCGTCACGGAAAGATTCAATTTGTTAGAAAGTTCTTTATTGGTTTGCTTGGAATCCTGTTGCAGATAGTCCAATAGTTTTATATCAATCGTATCCAGTGTCATGACATTGAAAATTTTTCAGCTAAACGATAATCTATGTGTAAAATAATTACATAAAAACTAAACAAGCTTATTTTGATAGTTTTATTTTCTAAATATAATCCAATATATTGATATATCATCTAAATTCATAGACTTTTACCGTATCATAAACTTAAATCGATACACAATGGCCTTTAAACCAGCAAACAATATTCAAGACTTACAATACTTTGGAGAATTTGGAGGTGTGAATCCTTCCATTTCGGATTCGTCAACCTATACCTTTTTATCAGCCAAAACCATGTTTGATACCTTTGAAGGTAATGCGGATGGCTGTTATTTATATTCACGTCACTCATCACCATCCAACTTATATTTAGGTGAAGCGCTGGCAGCTATGGAAGGCACTGAAACTGCTAATGTTACGGCATCAGGTATGGGTGCTATTACACCTGTTATTATGCAATTGTGTGGCGCAGGCGATCATATTGTATCCAGTAGAACTATTTACGGTGGTACTTATGCCTTCTTAAAAAACTTTACACCCCGTTTTAATATTGAAACCTCTTTTGTGGATATCACAAAACTAGAGGTTGTTGAAGCAGCGATTACTGAAAACACGAAGGTTCTGTATTGTGAATCTGTGAGTAACCCACTATTGGAAGTGGCTGATATTGAAGGCTTATCTAAAATCGCCAAAAAGCACAACTTAAAATTAGTCGTTGACAACACCTTTTCACCATTATCGATTTCCCCTGCAAAATTAGGAGCCGATGTGGTTATTCATAGTTTAACAAAATTCATTAATGGATCTAGTGATACTGTTGGTGGTGTTGTGTGTGGCACACAAGAATTCATTAATGATTTGCGAAATGTCAATGATGGTGCTTGTATGCTTTTAGGATCTACAATGGACAGCTTGCGTTCTGCTTCTGTTTTAAAGAACTTAAGAACCTTGCATATTAGAATGCAACAGCATAGTAAAAATGCCAGTTATTTGGCTGAAAAGTTTAAAAAAGATGGTTTAAAAACGGTTTATCCAGGTTTAGCATCTCACCCTTCTCACGAACTATTCAAAAGCATGATGAACAAACAATATGGATTTGGCGGTATGCTAACCATTGATGTGGGATCTCTTGACAAGGCCAATGAATTGATGGAAATGATGCAAGAAAAGAATTTAGGTTATTTGGCCGTAAGTCTTGGGTTTTACAAAACCTTATTTTCAGCTCCCGGAAGTTCAACCTCTTCCGAAATACCTGAAGACGAGCAAGAGGAAATGGGCTTGAGTGATGGTTTGATTCGTTTCTCTATTGGATTGGATGCCGATATTGAACGCACCTATGACATGATGAAAAATTGTATGTTAGAAATAGGAATAGAAGTTAATTAACCACCTTAATTAACTCAATATTCATTGTAGCAGCATTAGACATTACAATCACGTTGCCATTAGAAATATCAGGGTATAAAAAGATTTTTTCATTAGCATCCAAATAAATTATTTTATTCATGCTAATGTTAATATTACGAAATTCATCCAACTGCGTATGCACAAAAGACCCTTCTATTTTATCGGCGGGATCAGAACTTTTTGTTAAATAAAAACCTAGATTAATTGGGCTTCCTGCTGTTTTTAAAAGCGAAACAGAATAGGTTACCCTGTAATATCCTGGAGTTACAATTTCAAAATGATTACTATCTGAAAGAACACCCTCGCAAACAGCTATGGAACCAAAGCTAATAGGCGAACTGGCGTTTAATGTTTGAGCAGCACTGGCTGAACTTTTATAGATGTCTCCAAAAATTTTGGAATCTGTGCTAATCTTGTTCCATTTGCCATTTTGCCAAAAATAAAATCCTGGAGTAACATCATTTACAGTACTGGTATTATATATCAGTAAGCTGGTTTCCGGGCTTGATATGGTTACACTATCTGACGTGGAGACTAATGCAATTCTGGGAAGCAGAACACCAGAATTTGTGCTTTCAATATCTAATATAGAAGATGTATGAGGATTTGTTGTACCAATACCCACTTGTGCATTGACTGCAAAAGAAACGAACAAAAGCAAACTCAAGGAAAGTTTAAAAATGTTTTTGGGGTACATAGTCTCATCTTGTTTCTAACAAATATATTACATAGGCGATTATTAAAATATTATAAAATGGTTAATTAGATGAAGTATCTAATTATTTGGCTGTGATGTAAAAGGACATCGTTTTTATTGTGATCTCACCAATAGATAAGCACTCACAATGGTTAAATTAGAAAAGAAATTACCCGTCCAACCATAAAGATGTATTTCATAAGCATTTGTACCCGCATTCCAAGTCTTCCATTCGCTTGTAGCGACACCTCCAGTTTGCGTAGCTGCAAAGGTCCAAGTATCGGTATTTACAATGGGGTATGCATTGATTGTGCCATTATTGGCACGTAACTGCAAATTATTCGCTCCCGAACTGGAAGAATACCGAACAACCAATTTCACTTCTATATTACCGGTAGCATTAAAGATAGTTGGCTCTAATGCGGTGTCCATATCAGTCAGATCTTGACCCGTTGTATTATTCATAAAATAACTACCATTACTGTAAATTGGAATTAATGAAACCGGATTGTTATTGACCCAAGTCACATTCCCAGCGCCATCGGTTTGCAAAATTTGGTTGGCAGCACCGTCTGTTGTTGGAAATTGATAATTATTATTAATATCCAATGTCCCATTAATGCGCAAAAGATTAGTATCAAACTCCCCATAAATTAGTGGTGTAGTTGAACTACTGTTTTCTATATAAAGCTTATTACTGCCTGTTTCATTGTAGCCTGCACTATAACCAATTGCAACATTATTATTTCCATTGGTATTTAAATTCAAAGCACTAAGACCTATTGCTACATTATTATTTGCAGACACATTGGAGTTTAATGCTAAATAACCTACTGCAACATTGCCATCACCATCAATATTATCATCCAATGCAGAGTCGCCTAAAGCCGTATTACCTTCTCCTATTGTATTTGATGTCAATGATCTACTACCAATTGCAGAGTTATGTCTACCTGTAGTGTTTGATCTCATTGAAAGATTCCCAACGGCTGAATTGTATGCTCCTTGAAGATTTAAAAGCATCGCTTCATGTCCTATCGCGACATTATTAAATCCAAGTGTATTGGCATATAGTGATTGGTAACCTAAAGCGACATTCTCCATTCCTACGGAATTTAAAAACATGGTATTATACCCAATAGCAACATTCTTCTGACCAAAAGTATTTGAATTTAAGGCTTGAAATCCAACTCCAATATTCCTATTGTCAGAACTATCATCATTTACCCCTGCATCAATTCCTAGAAATATTGAAGAACCATTTTGTGTGCCATCGCTATCGGATTTACCATCCAATAAATCATCAATACTATGTGGTACATTCAACGTAGAAGGATCCACCCAAGTCACATTTCCTGCACCATCTGTTTGCATGATTTGATTGAGGGTACCACGAGAAGGAGGCATAATATAATTATTTCCTGCATTAGTCCCTATGGACACGTTTCCTACAAAATAACCTGCATAGCTACCTGCCTTTAGAATATTTGAGAATACACCATAATGTGTACCACCCTGATCACTTCTAACCGTATTATAGCTACCATATTTATTTCCCGAACCTGTACCTTGCACATAATTATAGGTGCCATAATGTGGGTTGTTTCCAGTGCCACCAATAGAATTATAAGTACCATATTGCTCACTGGTTCCCAAACTTACCACTCTATTATAAGTTCCATAATGATCACCGCCACCTACTCCCGTTAATTCATTATATGCACCATAATGATTATTATTCCCAGTATTTGAAATAATGGTTCTAACTCCGAATTGCTCGCCAGTTCCAGCTCCACTTAATGAACTATATAAACCATAATGCGCACCACTTCCACTTCCTGAAGTAGAGGTTTCAATAGCACGATGAGCACCATCTCCATTTCCCAAAATCCTACCATATAATCCAACATGAGTGGCATTTGACGAATTGGTTATTTCCGACAATAAACCATAAGTTGTGGTGTTTGCTGTTCCATCCATTTGGATGGATAACCCGCGACCACCTATTGAGCTTTGGACTTCCAATGGCCAATTTGCCGTATTCTTCCCAATAGCAACATTGCCCAGGGTATATTGATCGTCATTGATGTCGTCTGGTGAGGTGGTAGTACCTTCTTCGTAAAAATCGTGATCATCGCTACCTAAACTGGTGGCATCAATCCACCCCAAGTTTCCAACATTATCGGTCAACGTTAAAACCTGCCCCATGAAACCACGCGTTAATGGAAAGTTATAATTGATGAGACCTCCAGTCGCATCGCCAAAAGAAATCACACCTGTTTCGCTTATTCTAAATCGTTGTATACCATTAACAGCAAAAGCCAATTGGTCTGATGCTGGGCTATACAATCCTGTATCCTGCTGGTCAAATCTAACACTAACATCTGTTAAACTGCCAACATCAAAACCAATTTCATTAATTCTACTCTCTCCAGCTGGATCTAAAAAATATGACGTATTATCCCAATCTATGAGTCGGTTACTAATGTAAAGATCATTATTAGTCCCTTGGGTATCTCCAATATACACATTACCACTTTGTCTCTCAATATTAGCACCAACAACCACCCAATCGCCATCATCAACACCGCCTGTGGCAAACGGAATCCATGTTGTGGTCGTATTATCCCAGTAATAAAATCCTTTAGCAGGCACACCGCTACCCGTAACATAAACCATCATACCATCTTGAGCAACAGTTGGGTTTGAAGCCGGGAAATCATCCACTTTTGGAATCAAAATACCATCGGTATTGGCTGGTGCAGCTTGATTACTAGAGCGAACATCTAACTGCGCATTGGGATTTGTTGTACTGATACCAACCTGACCATTGACAAAATAAACACTAAAACAAAAAAAGAAGATTAGTAGTTTATAAATTTTCATGATAATTGTGTTTAAACAATGAAAGATATTAAATATTAGACAATTAGAATGGGTTCAAAGTAAAATTGGTATCAAATATTGTATAAGTGGCATAAAAAATCTACGCATCGCATTTTGCATAGATTAGCATAAAATTGTAACATTACAAATCAAAAAACGAAACTAACAGCAAATATTTAATGGAGAGTCAAGATATTAAACCGAGAGAACCACAAGACGAGCACATTGTTGAGAATAAAGAACTGAATATTTGGGAAGCATTGATACCCGTTTTTGCCTTGGTAGCCATGCTTTTTTACAACGTATTTTTTGTCTATGGTGATGATGCCTTGAGCGGCAGTAATCAATTCATTTTACTATTGGGGGCAGCCGTTGCCGCATTAGTCGGGTTTTTCAATAAGGTTTCCTATAAACAGATGCTCGATGAAGTTGCGGAAAATGTCAAATCCACCACAGGCGCCTTATTAATCCTATTGATGGTTGGTGCTTTGGCAGGAACATGGCTCATTAGCGGTATTATCCCAACTATGATTTACTACGGCCTCCAAATATTAAGTCCATCCATATTTTTGACTGCTTGTGTCATTATTTGTGCCATTATATCAATTGCAACGGGAAGCAGCTGGACAACCTCGGCTACGGTAGGCATTGCCTTAATTGGTATTGGTGAAACCCTTGGGATTTCTTTGGGAATGACGGCTGGTGCTGTATTATCTGGCGCTTATTTTGGTGATAAAATGTCGCCATTAAGTGACACCACGAATTTAGCTCCTGCTATGGCGGGTGGTGAGTTGTTTGATCATATCAAATATATGGCATTAACAACCACACCAACTATAGTTGTAACGCTAATTGTCTTTACCATAATTGGGTTCAATATTGATACAACAGGTACCCCAGATATTTCGGATAAATTAACAGCCATTCAATCCGCTTTTAAAATTTCCCCGTGGTTGTTTTTAGTTCCTCTAGCTGTGATATTCATGATTGTCAAAAAAACGTCTCCGCTCATTGCATTACTAGTCGGTACGCTCCTTGGAGGGGCTGCTGCTATCATTGCACAGCCTGATATTGTTATGAAAGTAGCAGGAGCAGAATCCTTAACTTTTCATTCGGCCTACAAAGGTGTCATGGATGCTATGACTGTGGATACAGCTGTTGAAACAAGCAGTGCCGAATTAAACGATTTGTTTACTGCGGGTGGTATGTCAGGTATGTTGGGAACCATTTGGCTCATAATATGCGCTATGGTTTTTGGCGGTGTTATGGATGCCATTGGTGCATTATCTAGAATCAGTGCGGCACTATTGAGTTTGGCGTCTTCCACCTTTGGTTTATTTGCCAGTACAGTAGCCAGCTGTTTAGCATTGAACGTTACGGCTTCAGATCAATACTTGGCCATTGTAGTACCAGGAAAAATGTTTAAAAAAGCTTATGAGGAGAAAGGATTAGCTCCAGAGAATTTAAGTCGTACTTTGGAAGATTCAGGAACTGTAACTTCAGTATTAGTGCCTTGGAACACTTGTGGTGCTTACCAAAGTGGTGTTTTAGGAGTCCCGGTTGTGGATTATTTTTTCTTCGCCATTTTTAATTGGTTAAGTCCTTTTATGACACTACTTTTTGCAGCATTCAATATTAAAATTAAGCAATTAAGAGGTCAATTGGATTAAGTTATTAATTCATAAATATTTTGAATATGATCACCTTGTCAAGGTGTTTGTAATATGTATCTTTGCAGCCGAAAATTAATTTTTAACACAAAAAAGCAAATTAAAAAATGGCTGTATTAGTAGGAAAAAAAGCACCTCAATTTAATGCACAAGCAGTAGTTAACGGGCGTGAGTTTGTAGAAAATTTCTCATTAGATCAATTCATTGGGAAGAGCCACGTTGTATTATTCTTTTACCCAAAAGATTTCACATTTGTTTGTCCAACTGAATTACACGCATTCCAAGAAAAATTAGAAGCATTCAAATCTAGAAACACTGAAGTGGTAGCCGTATCAACAGATACTGAACAATCTCACTGGGGCTGGTTACAATTAGATAAAAACCACGGTGGTATTAAGGGTATTACTTACCCACTAGTGGCTGACACTAATAAAACGATATCTAAAAACTATGATGTTCTAGCTGGAGACTATTTCTATGATGAAAATGATATGTTACAGGCAGATGGTGAATTAATTGCCTATAGAGGTTTATTCTTAATTGACAAGGAAGGTATTGTACGTCATCAAATAGTAAACGATTTACCTTTAGGTAGAAATGTTGATGAAGCTATCCGTATGGTAGACGCCTTACAGTTTGTTGAAGAAAATGGCGAAGTTTGTCCAGCAAACTGGAACAAAGGAAAAACAGGTATGCAGGCAACCCATCAAGGTGTCGCAGAATTTTTAGAAAATCATGTAAACTAAAAAATACTGTTTTTAAAATAGAAAAGCCTACTCAAAATGAGTAGGCTTTTTATTTAATATTGAATCGACTTTCTATTATAAATCGAATCGATCAGCATTCATAACTTTGGTCCAAGCAGCCACAAAATCTGCAACAAATTTCTTTTTGTTGTCATCCTGCGCATAGACTTCAGCGTATGATCTTAAAATTGAATTCGAACCGAATACTAAATCAATTCGCGTAGCGGTCCATTTGCGCTCACCTGTTTTACGGTCACTAATTTCAAAAATACCGTTGATGACATTCCATTTGTTTGACATATCTGTCAAATTCACAAAAAAGTCATTAGTCAATGCGCCTACATTATTAGTAAAAACACCATGTTTTGTTCCGCCATGATTGGTTCCCATAACGCGCATACCACCTATTAATACAGTCATTTCGGGTGCTGTAAAACCCATTAATTGAGCTCTGTCCAACAACAATTCTTCAGGACTCACTACATAATCCTTTTTCAGCCAATTTCTAAATCCATCAGCAAGCGGTTCTAAAGGTTCGAATGATTCCACATCCGTCATCTCTTGAGTAGCATCACCTCTACCTGGAGAAAATGGTACTGTGACATCCATTCCGGCGTTCTTAATAGCTTTTTCAACGCCAACATTACCTGCCAATACAATCACATCAGCCACACTAATACCAAATTCAGAAGCAATAGGTTCTAAAACAGAAAGCGCTTTAGACAATCTTTGTGGTTCATTACCTTCCCAATTTTTTTGAGGTGCTAAACGAATACGAGCACCATTGGCACCACCTCTAAAATCAGAACCTCTATATGTTCTAGCGCTATCCCAAGCGGTAGAAACCATTTCAGAAATAGACAAACCTGACGCCTCAATTTTAGCTTTCACAGCATTCACGTCATAATCTTTTTTTCCTTTAGGAACAGGATCCTGCCAGATTAAATCTTCTTGAGGTATTTCCGGACCAAACCAACGTTCTTTCGGTCCCATATCACGATGCGTCAATTTAAACCATGCTCTGGCAAAAGCATCCGAAAATCCTTCAAAATCATCTTTGAATTTCAAAGATATCTCTTTATAAATCGGATCCATTTTCATGGCCATATCAGCATCTGTCATAGCTGGGTTATGTCGGATAGAAAAATCTTCAACATCAACTGGTTTATCTTCTTCCTTGATACTTACAGGCTCCCATTGCCATGCTCCTGCTGGACTTTTACGTAGCTCCCATTCATGACCAAATAACATTTCAAAATAACCATTATCCCATTTGGTTGGATGCGTTGTCCATGCGCCTTCAATACCACTTGTTACGGCATCACGTCCCTTACCTGTTCGCGTTGGATTTGACCATCCAAATCCCTGTTCTTCAACCAAAGCCGCTTCAGGGTCTGGACCTAATATACTGGCGTCACCATTACCATGCATCTTACCAACTGTATGTCCACCAGCTGTTAAAGCAACCGTTTCCTCATCATTCATAGCCATACGTTTAAAGGTCTCACGAACTTGCGCGCCTGTTTTAATAGGATCTGGCTTACCATTAACACCTTCCGGATTAACATAAATCAAGCCCATTTGCACAGCAGCTAAAGGATTCTCCATTGTTTCAGGATTATCGACACTTCCATAACGTTCATCACTAGGTGCCAACCATTCTTTTTCAGCTCCCCAGTAAATGTCCTTTTCCGGATGCCAAATATCTTCTCGACCGAAGGCAAATCCATAGGTCTTAAGTCCCATGCTTTCATAGGCTATATTACCGGCTAAAATAATTAAGTCCGCCCAGCTTACTTTATTGCCATATTTTTTCTTAATAGGCCATAGTAATCGTCTGGCTTTATCCAAACTCACATTATCCGGCCAAGAATTTAAAGGTGCAAATCGTTGATTGCCTGTTCCTCCTCCTCCGCGTCCATCGGATGTTCTGTAAGTTCCAGCGGCATGCCATGCCATACGAATCATTAATCCACCATAGTGTCCCCAATCAGCTGGCCACCATTCCTGACTATCGGTCATTAAATCCGTTAAATCCTTCTTAAGCGCATCAACATCTAATTTTTTTAATTCTTCCTGATAGTTAAAATTCTCTCCAAGTGGATTGGTTTTACTGTCATGCTGATGTAAAATATCTAGGTTTAGTGAATTGGGCCACCACTCTGTGACTGTTTTTTCGGCAGAGGTATTTGCACCATGCATAAAAGGGCATTTGCCGTTGGTTGAATTGTTCATACTTAAAATAGTTTAATTATTTGATTTATCTTATTCTATTCTATAAAGTTAGTGATTCCATATTAAAATAGACCTGATTGTTTATTTTGAAATACTATATCAGAATTGATAAAATTTATCAGGTAAATGAGCATTAAAATCATTTAGATAATCAACCTAATTATACTACCTTTAACTCTTAATTTTAAAAGCACATTATGGCACATATCACACTGGGCGGAAATGCCGTGGAAACTTCAGGCGAACTACCAAAAGTTGGAACTAAAGCAAAAGATTTTAAACTAGTAGCTACCGATTTATCAACCAAAAAGCTATCTGATTTTTTAGGCTCCAACTTAATTCTCAATATTTTTCCGAGTGTGAATACTGGTGTTTGCTCGGCTTCGGTAAGAAATTTTAATCAAAAAGCTGGTGATTTAGCTAATACAAAAGTTCTATGCATTTCAAGAGATCTACCATTTGCCCAAGAACAATTTTGTGCCGCCGAAGGATTAGAACATGTTATTATGCTTTCTGATTTTAAGACGGGTGATTTTGGAAAAGATTACGGCTTAATGATGACCAATGGTATTTTTGATGCGCTTCACTCGAGATGTGTTATCATTCTGGATCAAGATGGTACCATTATTTATACTGAACAAGTGCCTGAAATAGGTCAAGAACCAGATTATGAAGCAGCGTTGAATGCCATCAAATAGTTGTACCCAATAAAGCATGGAAAACAGGGAATCTTTTTTAGTCAATCGATTAAGAAGTATCAAATATGCTTTTAAAGGTGCTTGGATTCTAGTGACAACGGAGGCTAGTATAAAGGTTCAAGTATTTATTGGAATTATCATGACTGGTTTAGGTTTTGTTGTGGGTCTTTCAAGAACTGAATGGATTATTCAATGCCTAACCATAGGGTTAGTAATCGCTATTGAGGGAATTAATACCGCTATAGAAGAAATAGCGGACTTTATTCATCCAAATAAACACACTAAAATTGGATTGATAAAAGATATTTCGGCTGGAGCTGTTTTTATATTTGCTGTCACAGCCATTATAGTCGGTATATTGATTTATTTTCCAAAGATTTTTTAAATACTATTTGCTTTAGGATAAACGTTTCTAATTTGTATTTTTGCTAATATAACAACCCTTGAATGGCAAAGAAAAAATCGAAATCTAAAAAAGAATCTAAAACCAAATTTAAAGCGCCGAGTCTGAAACTATCCAATCAACAAAAACTGGTTTTGGGTAGTTTTCTCATTATATTAGGTTTACTACTTTTCATTGCGTTTGTCTCATTCTTTTTTACGGGAAAAGCAGATCAAAGTACCCTGTCTGAATTTGCTTCAAGAGGTATTCAATCTGAAAATTGGCTGAATAAAACGGGTGCTTGGTTAAGCGACTTTTTTATTTACAAGGGTTTTGGAGTTTCTTCATTTGTATTTTCTGGTCTTATTTTTATTTCAGGAGTTTATGTACTAACCAATGCAAGTAAAGCAAGATTACGCAAACATTGGTTTTGGGGAACACTTATCGTTATTTGGTTTTCTATATTGTTTGGGTTCTTTTCAGATAAGTTGGATGTTTTAGGAGGGGTTATTGGTTTTGAAATGAACACATTTCTACAAGAATATCTTGGTAAAATAGGAACCTTACTGTTATTGATTTTTGCGCTTATCACCTATTTGGCCATTCGATTTAAAATGACTGCGGAAACATTCCAAAGGTTATTTAAATCAGCCAAAAAAGATATTAAAGATGATTTTAGTGAAGTCACTTCTGAATTACGCAATGAAGAAGAACCAGTCGTGGCGTTGGACAATGATTTATCTGCTGAAGCTGAAGATATCAAATCAGCTTTTGATTTGACACCAGATACTTCTAATCCTACTGAAACAAGTCAGCCTGAACCAAAACCAGAAATTTCTAAATCCAGTCAAAGTGAAGAGTCTGATGTTAAAATCGAAGTTGAACAGGTAGAAGAGGAATTGTCTGAAACGGATAATCTTGCCAACAAACTAGTGGAAGATTTTGGTCAATTCGATCCCACCTTGGAGTTAAGTAATTATCAATTTCCGTCTTTGGATCTTTTAAAGAAATATGAAACCGAAGGCATCACGATCAATCAGGAGGAACTTGAAGAAAATAAAAATAGAATTGTAGAGACCCTCAATAATTATAAGATTGGTATTGCCAATATCAAAGCTACTATTGGTCCAACGGTTACTTTATATGAAATCATTCCTGAAGCTGGTGTCCGAATTTCCAAGATTAAAAACCTGGAAGATGACATTGCTTTGTCATTGTCAGCACTTGGAATCAGAATTATTGCGCCTATTCCCGGGAAAGGAACTATTGGTATTGAAGTCCCTAACAAAAATTCTACGATTGTTTCTATGCGATCGGTTATTGCTTCGCAGAAATTTCAAAAGGCTGAAATGCAATTACCTATTGCATTGGGAAAAACTATTAGTAATGAAACTTTCGTGGTCGATTTAGCTAAAATGCCTCACCTTCTGATGGCGGGTGCTACGGGGCAAGGAAAATCGGTAGGATTAAATGCTGTATTGACTTCCTTGCTTTACAAAAAACATCCTGCTGAAGTTAAATTTGTTTTGGTCGATCCAAAAAAAGTAGAATTAACCCTTTTCAATAAAATTGAAAGACATTATTTAGCCAAGCTACCAGACAGTGAAGATGCCATTATTACTGACAACACCAAGGTTATCAATACATTGAATTCGCTGTGTATTGAAATGGATAACAGATATGAGCTATTAAAAAACGCGCTCTGTCGAAATATTGCCGAATACAATGCCAAGTTTAAAGCCAGAAAGTTAAACCCCAATGACGGTCATCAATTCCTACCGTATATTGTATTGGTTGTGGATGAATTTGCCGATTTAATCATGACGGCTGGCAAGGAAGTAGAAACACCTATCGCTCGTTTGGCACAATTAGCCAGGGCGATTGGTATTCATTTAATAATAGCCACACAAAGACCTTCGGTTAATGTGATTACAGGTATAATCAAAGCCAATTTCCCTGCTCGTATTGCCTTCAGGGTAACCAGTAAAATTGATTCTCGAACGATTTTGGACGGTTCAGGAGCCGATCAATTGATTGGTCGTGGTGACATGTTGTATACCCAAGGTAATGATATGATTCGTATTCAATGCGCTTTTGTGGATACACCAGAAGTTGAAAAAATAACCGATTTTATTGGCTCTCAAAAAGCATACCCAGACGCCTATATGCTGCCAGAATATGTTGGTGAAGAAAGTGGCACAAGTCTTGATATAGATATTAACGATAGAGATGCCCTATTTAGAGAAGCTGCCGAAATTATTGTGACCGCGCAACAAGGTTCCGCATCGTTGTTACAACGAAAACTCAAGTTGGGCTATAATCGTGCAGGTCGGTTAATCGATCAATTAGAAGCAGCTGGTATCGTAGGTGGTTTTGAAGGAAGTAAGGCTCGGCAAGTTTTGGTACCTGACTTAACAGCTCTGGATCAATTATTAGCAAACGAAGGACAATAATCAGACAATTGTATTTAAAATGAAAAAAATAATTACACTTTTATTAATTGTATCATCAAGCTTTGTGTTTTCTCAAGACAATGAAGCTAAATCTTTATTGAATAAAGTATCAGAGAAAGTTAAAAGTTATGATAACATCAGCATTGACTTTAAATATGTACTTCAAAATCTTTCAGAAAATGTCAAGCAGGAAACTCGCGGTGACGTGGTGATTCAAGGGAATAAATACAAATTGAATATTTTGGGTGTTACCCGTATTTTTGATGGCAAGACATTATACAGTATCAGCCCCGAAGATGAAGAAGTGACCATTTCCAAAGACAATTCCGAAGACGAAAACAGTATTACACCCAGCAAAATGTTATCGTTTTATGAAAAGGGTTATACCTATAAAATGGACATCACTCAAAATATTAAAGGTAGAAAAATTCAATATGTTAAGTTAACGCCTATTGATACTGATTCTGAAATCAAAAATATTTTATTAGGAATCGATGCCAATACCAATCATATCTATAATTTAATTGAAACAGGAAAGAATGGTACACAAACCACACTAACTGTTAATTCTTTTAAAACGAATGAACCGTTGTCAAAAACCTTATTTACCTTTGATGAAAGTAAGTACAAAGACTACTACATCAATAAACTGGATTAGGTGACTTGAAAATACTTGACCGATACATATTAAGCACATACCTTAAGACTTTTATCAGCGTGTTTGTAATACTCATGCTGATTTTTGTATTACAGACTATCTGGCTTTATATTAAAGAATTGGCTGGTAAGGATTTGGACATCGTTGTTGTTGGAAAATTCTTGTTTTATTTCTCGCCAAAACTCATCCCATTAGTGCTCCCCTTAACGATTCTTTTAGCATCCATTATGGTATTTGGAAGCTTTGCAGAAAATTATGAGTTTGCCGCTATGAAGTCTACAGGGATTTCATTACAACGCGCCATGGCAGGATTGAGCATATTTATTTTAGGGCTTGCCATTACAACCTTTTTCTTTGCAAACAACGTCATTCCATGGGGAGAATATAATTCCTATAATTTACGAAAAAACATCCAACAGCTTAAACCAGCTATGGTCATAGCTAAAGGACAGTTCAATCAAATTGGAGATGAATACAACCTGAAAGTTAAAAACAAAACTGGTGATCGTGGTCAGTATTTAGAAGAAGTTATTATTCACAAAAAAACAGGAAAGCATAAAAGAGGTAACTACACCACTATTATTTCAAAAACTGGCGAATTGATTGGTGATGAAGATTCCAATATTCTAAAGTTTATTCTTCATGATGGTTATTTCTATGATGATACACCTCCAACCGATCCTAAAGAGAAGCAAAGGCACCCAATGACAAGGAGCTATTTTGAGAAATATACCATAAATATTGATCTTTCGGAGTTGAATAGTAAAGATTTGGATGAGAAAAATGTTTCGGATAAATATAATATGCTCAACATATCCGATTTAAACAAACAAATTGACTCCTTGGAAATATCGCTAAACAAGGATCACGATGATTTTGCCAAAAGCCTTTATAACCGTTCCAACTTGCCCATTATAAACGCTGGATATAATGTGAAAAAAGATAGTACTTACAACGGTGATATTCTAGACTTATTTCCTAATAGCAAAAAAGTTCAATTAGTAGATATGTCTATTAATTCGATTAAAAGTTCCAAACAAATAGTCAAAATCAAAGACAAATATTTTAAAGAAAGGAATATGTGGCTTAATAAACACATTATTGCCTTGCATGAAAAGTTGGCTTTAGGTTTTGCCTGTATTATTTTGTTTTTTGTTGGTGCACCTCTAGGAGCATTGATTCGAAAAGGAGGTATTGGGCTCCCGATGGTTATTGCTATTTTACTATTTCTCACCTATCATTTTATAGGAATTTTTGCCAAAAACAGTGCGAAAGACGGCAGTTTAAATCCTATAATTGCTTCCTGGTTTTCAACGGTCATTATGCTTCCGTTAGGGTACTACTTGACTAAAAGAGCAACTGCAGACAGAGGGCTTTTTGAGTTTGATCATATATTAGAACCGTTAAAAAAGTTGTTCAGAATAAAATCAAAATCTAAAAAAGAAACTGAAAAGCCTAAAGAAATCATTTTATCGCCTGAACAAGTGCAAATTAAAAACGAATTGCTCCCAAATTATAGCATACATTCAAAATACACCCTTGTTTTTTATCTATTATCTTTGGTGTTTTTTATTCTGTTCTTTGTGTTTAAGAATAATAACCTCATTGAATTTGGTTATTCATCACTTCAATTTAGTGCTATTTGTTTAGTGTGCTATGGCGTCTACTTTGTAAAGACCTATCTTAATATTCAAGCATTGTCTAAAATATATGACAATATTAAACTATCAAACGGTATTGTTTACCTTATTATCAGTTTTGTGATATTTCCATTGATTCATTTTATGAGAAAGGATAAAATTTCGCAAGTCATTGGAGATAGTGTAAAATAAGCAATATCTTTGCATCATTAATTTCATAGTCATGATTAATACCATTGATAAAGCAGTGAAAATCCAATTAAATACCATTGAAGAAGCCATTAACGATATTAGAAATGGTAAAGTCATTATTGTGGTTGACGATGAAAATCGTGAAAACGAAGGCGATTTTTTAGCTGCTGCCGAAAAAATCACTCCTGAAACCATCAATTTTATGGCCATGCACGGAAGAGGTCTTATTTGCGCCCCATTAACCGAAAGCCGTTGTAAAGAATTGGACTTGCATATGATGGTTCATAACAATACAGACCCGATGGAAACTGCTTTTACGGTTTCTGTTGACTTAAGAGGTCATGGTGTTACTACAGGAATTTCTGCAAGCGATCGTTCCAAAACTATTCAAGCATTAATAGACCCAAATATAAAACCATTCGAATTGGCAAGACCTGGACATATTTTTCCTTTAGTTGCCAAACAAGGTGGCGTTTTAAGAAGAACAGGGCATACTGAAGCTGCCATAGATTTTGCAAGATTAGCTGGACTCAAACCAGCTGGAGTCATTGTGGAAATCATGAATGAAGATGGTACGATGGCTCGTTTACCGCAACTTTTAGATGTTGCTAAAAAATTTGATCTCAAAATAGTTTCCATTGAAGATTTGGTTGCCTATCGTATGCAACATGACTCACTCATTGAAAAGAAAGAGGATTTTGATATTGAAACCCGTTTTGGGCAATATAGATTACGTGCCTATCATCAAACCACCAATAACCAAATTCATATTGCATTAACTAAAGGCAGCTGGAAAAACAATGAACCAGTTCTGACTAGAATTAATGCCACATTGGTGAATCATGACATATTGGGAACCTTAACCAATAATGCAGATAAAAAATTGGATGATATGTTCAATGTTATCAATGAAGCAGGTAAAGGCGCTATCATATTTATTAACCAACAATCACAATCCATGAATCTTCTAAAAAGGCTCAACGCTTTAAAGGATTCACAAACGCCTGGTGAAATAGTCAAAGCACCAAGAATAGAAATGGATAGTAAAGACTTTGGTATAGGTGCCCAAATTTTACATGATTTAGATATTCACAAACTGCGTTTAATTTCCAATAGCGAACAGACCAAACGTGTGGGTATGATTGGCTATGGTTTGGAAATTGTGGAGTACGTCAATTACTAATCTATTACTTCAAAAACCTTAAATAAGCCCTTACTTTTAGTATTTGGCACTTCAGAAATGAAGGCATATTTACCTGGTGTTAAATCGGCATAAAAATACCCTGTACTGCCTGCTGGCATATCATTGACACCGCCTAGAAATGTGACACCGTTTGGAACTGGTGTAATAAAGCCTTTAGGGTTGTACCAAACCATCCAAGCCTCCAAAGAATCTAAATCAGCATTTGCTGATAGTCGTACCAAATTAATATCAGCACGAGCAAAATTTTCATGTAATTTTTGATTCACAACATTAACTTTAAATATGCTATTGCCTTTTAATATTGCATCTTCAATATGGAAACCATCCTCCTTTATATTCACAACATAACTAGGTTCAGGTTCTTTTATACTACTTTTGCCTTCCAATACATGAACAGCTTTAATCATACCCATGGTGGAATGAAATTTACCATTGGGCATTTTCACATAACATTCAACTAAATAATCACCCGTATCTAAAAATAAAGTTGTGAGGGTTGACTTTTTTGGAGCAATCAAACCGGAACCACCGGCAGGAATAGTTTCATTAAACCAAGCTGGTAATTTTCCAAAAGCTGCAAATCCCTCTTCAGTCTTACCCTCATTTATTAAATCCATCCCTTCCTCGAAAACAGGATCAACTTCTTGTTTATATTTCTGTATATCAGCACCAACAGGCAACTTAATAAATCTGAAAAAATGGGATTCATTTGCTCTGTTATCGTACCTAAAGGTGTTCCAGCCAGATGGAATAGTATCCTTCATTTGAAATTCCATGCTTCTGGTAACTATATCAATGACATTTTCAGGTTCTTGAATGGTTTCTTCAACCTCTACGATTTCTTGCGTTGAAGGTTCTGTTTTCTTATTATCATTTTTACAAGAAACTACTAAAAACAGCATTAGAACGGGTATTAAAATTTTTGATTTCATGTTTTAGTTATTTGGTTAATGTTTATTAAATATAATTAAAAAAGAGGAAAGGCGCTCTAAAAGAGCTAACCTATCCCCTTTCTCCTCAATTAATTAACAGCATTTTTTTAATTGTTATTTTTTAGAAAATATAAAACGGTCTTGCAATCGAACACCATCTTGTTCCACAAAAATGAAGTAAACACCTGCTTCAGTAATATGATTTGAAATCTCTATGGATAT
Organism: Hanstruepera sp. CR43; assembly: GCF_055227665.1. Classification (NCBI taxonomy): domain Bacteria; kingdom Pseudomonadati; phylum Bacteroidota; class Flavobacteriia; order Flavobacteriales; family Flavobacteriaceae; genus Hanstruepera; species Hanstruepera sp. CR43. The sequence goes on from NZ_CP200078.1 coordinate 467,028, forward strand.
GTCATTTTTAGCAACATTTAAATCTTGATATACCAATTGACCCAATTTATTATAAACAGAAACCTTGGCATTCGTAATGATCATATTCTTAATATTTAAAGTTAATGATTGCTTAACTGGGTTTGGATATAACTCAAGCTCTTCTTTATTCATGAAACCAGAACGTTGGCTATTACAACCACCTAATGTATCACCGTGGTCTAAATGACGTTGTAGTTGGTTTTCCCTAACGCATATTTCTATATACTCACCATTATTTTTCAAATGACAAATTAACACTTGGTCTGGAGCACACATAACTGTACTACAAGAATCTGTGCCATCTAGAGGGCAAGGATCACAACCATCTGGTGTCCCATCATTATCTGAATCTATTGTGTCGTCAAAACCTAGACAAACATCCAAATCATCGCAAACACCATCATTATCACTATCATCAGTAGCTGAATTTGGGCAATTATCACAACCGTCAGGAATACCGTCAGCATCTGTATCAACCATATCGTCATAACCAAAGCAGATATCTAAATCGTCACAAATACCATCATTATCACTATCAGTTTCACAAGGGGCATTAATGATACAATATGCTACTGGACTTAAGCTAATGCTCATCATAGAATTCCCTGAATCATTATCTTGTCCGTCATAGAGAATTACTGTAACAGATTCGACTAGACCTGAAATTGAAATAGCCGTAGTATTAGCATTAGCACCGCTATATATACCTTCCTGAATTTCTGAACCAAACTCATTCAAGTAGTAAACTTCAACGTATTCAGTAAACTGATTTCTTGGGTTACCTCTTAATTTTTGATCAATATCAGAAATTGTAAATGCTACATCTTGACTATTACTTGGTAATAGCATTGTTATAATATTGAATCCAGCTCCTGAATGTGTGAGAGGGTTAACAGCAAAATCACTCATATATTCTATACATTCATTAGAATTGTCAGGAGTTCCTGGGTCACAATCATCGTCTATACCATTATCAAGGATTTCTGTTGCACCAGGATTGACATTGAAATTGGTGTCATCACAGTCTTCTGATTGTAAATATCCATCGCCATCTAGATCATCATCCAATGTGGCTGCATTACAGTCATCATCTATACCGTTGTAAGGTACTTCTGTATTGCCTGCAAAGATTAGTGGATTGGTATCGTCGCAATCACCTTCATTCTCTGTTTGGCCGTCACCATCGTTGTCTACATCTAAAGAATTATCAGGTGTGTTTGGATTACAGTCATCATCTATACCGTTATCCGGAATCTCTGTTGCACCAGTATTGACATTGAAATTGGTATCATCACAGTCTTCTGATAATAGGTAACCATCACCATCTAGATCATCATCCAAAGTGGCTGCATTACAGTCATCGTCAATACCGTTGTAAGGTATCTCTACATTACCTGCAAAGATTAGTGGATTGGTATCATCACAATCGCCTTCGTTTTCGGTCTGACCATCACCATCGTTGTCAACATCTAAAGAATTATCAGGTGTGTTTGGATTACAGTCATCATCTATCCCGTTATCCGGAATCTCTGTTGCACCAGGATTGACATTGAAATTGGTGTCATCACAGTCTTCTGATTGTAAATATCCATCGCCATCTAGATCATCATCCAATGTGGCTGCATTACAGTCATCATCTATACCGTTGTAAGGTACTTCTGTATTGCCTGCAAAGATTAGTGGATTGGTATCGTCGCAATCACCTTCATTCTCTGTTTGGCCGTCACCATCGTTGTCTACATCTAAAGAATTATCAGGTGTGTTTGGATTACAGTCATCATCTATACCGTTATCCGGAATCTCTGTTGCACCAGTATTGACATTGAAATTGGTATCATCACAGTCTTCTGATAATAGGTAACCATCACCATCTAGATCATCATCCAAAGTGGCTGCATTACAGTCATCGTCAATACCGTTGTAAGGTATCTCTACATTACCTGCAAAGATTAGTGGATTGGTATCATCACAATCGCCTTCGTTTTCGGTCTGACCATCACCATCGTTGTCAACATCTAAAGAATTATCAGGTGTGTTTGGATTACAGTCATCATCTATCCCGTTATCCGGAATCTCTGTTGCACCAGGATTGACATTGAAATTGGTGTCATCACAGTCTTCTGATTGTAAATATCCATCGCCATCTAGATCATCATCCAATGTGGCTGCATTACAGTCATCATCTATACCGTTGTATGGTACTTCAGTATTGCCGACATAGATATTTGGATTGGTATCGTCGCAATCACCTTCGTTTTCGGTCTGACCATCACCATCGTTGTCAACATCCAAAGGATTATCGTCATCACAACCATCTGGAATACCATCGCCATCTGAATCTATGAAATCATTAAATCCAGGACAAATATCATAGTCATCACATATTCCGTCGCCATCTGTATCCCCAACATTATCATTTCCAATACATAAATCACATCCATTAGGAATGCCATCTAAATCTAAATCCAGATTATCATTAAAACCAGGGCATATATCTATACAGTCTGGAACCGTATCATTATCTGTATCTGCCAAATCATTAAATCCAGGACAAAGATCACAACCATCTGGAATACTATCACCATCTGAATCTATCAGATCATCAAAACCTGGGCAAACATCCAAACAATCAGGAACTGTATCATTATCAGAATCTACCAAATCGTCAAAACCTGGGCATAAATCATCACAGTTTGGAACGGTATCACCATCTGAATCCAAAATACCAACACATTCACAATCAGAATTATATTTATCATTCACAGTACACTCGTCACCATCATCACAAGGAGAACCTTCAAGTACACCTCCACAATCATTGAGCCCTAATTTTACAACCCAATAATCATACGTACCACTATTACCTCCATTATTACCAGATACATCATTAGTATTCGAAGCGGCACGACCTGCAATAATATAATTACCATCACTTGCTTGGTCAATAGATGTACCGAAATCACTTTTATTACCTCCCAAACATTTTTGCCATTGCAAAACACCTAAATCATCAATTTTAACAACCCAATAATCATATTGAAATGAACTATGATTACCGCTTACGTCAACATCATTAGAGTTCGTCTGCCCTACAATTACATAACCTCCACCAGAAGTCAATTGTATTTCTAGTGCAAACTCATTTTGAGTACCGCCATAGTTTTTTTCCCATACAAGCTCACCTGCTGCATTCAATTTTAATACCCAAAAATCTTCCCCACCATTATTACTTGAAACATCACCATCTTGAGATTGAGTCATTCCAGCTACTATATAGCCACCATCTAGTGTTTGTCTAACTGACCTCCCATAATCTGCATTTGCACCTCCATAAGTATATTGCCATACAACATTGGAAAAGGCATCTAATTTTATAACAATCAGATCTGGATTTAAACCATAATGCCCTGTTACAATATAGCCTCCGTCTAAAGTTTGTTCAGCCCACCATGCTTGTGCACCTCCAAAAGTAGTATTTGACCAGTTAGGGCTTAAATCTCCATTGCCATCAAGTTTTACTACCCAAATTCCTCCATTTGAACGAAACCCTGAAGCTATATAGCCTCCATCAGAAGTTTGCTTTATACTGTGACCACGATCTGTACCTGTAGTCCCGTATTTTGTTCCCCATTCTATGTTTCCTAAACTATCCAGTTTTACGATTAAAATATCATCACCACCAATATTGTCACCAAAAAAATTATCTGAATCAGACATGCCAATTAAAATAAATCCGTCATCTGCAGTTTGCTGTATTGAATAAGCTTCTTCATCACCTGTCCCTCCATAACTCTTTTCCCATTCAATGTTACCTGAACTATCTAACTTAACAACCCAAATATCCCTAAACCCAAAATATTCAGAAATATCTCCATCACTAGAAGAATTGTAACCAGCCACAATATACCCTCCATCTGAAGTTTGTCTAATTGATCTTGCTACATCATTAATTGACCCCCCTAAAGACTTTTGCCAGGCAATATCAGGTTGCGCCAATGACACACTTATACTTAAGAGCAATAATAGTGTAATTAAAATTTTTGTTTTCATGATTTTATAGTTTAGATTAATAGCATTTAAATTTTATTGACGAGTCCATTCTTGATAGTTACCAGCTCCACCAGCATCCACAATGATCCAGATGACGTCATCAGATTGAAAATCTATAATAGCACTGTAGTAATTATAATCGCTTCCCAATTCCGAATGTGTAAAATCACTAGTATCATTGCTCACTATATTCATCCACTTGACGTCATCCACCTCGAAAACCAGAGTCTATGGGATCAACAATGACCCCATCATTTTCAGTTACTTCCACAATCATACCGATGTTACCTGTATGATTACCACCTGTTCGAAGCCATGTGCCTTGTAAATCGGCAATGGTATAGGTTACGTCATTGTTATTATTGTTGTTTCCGTTGTTGTCATTGTTATTTCCATTTTCAAGTAATGGACTATCCTCTGAACATGAAACTAGTGCAATGAATACGATGCATAGGGCATAAATAAACTTGGATTTTGTTTTCATAATGATGTATTTGATGGTTAGATTTTCTGATTTTATAAATTGTCAGAATACGCTCTTTAGTGTGTTTAAAAACAAAAGGTTAACATCATTCTTGAATTTTTAGTAATTTTCTTACTTTTAGATAACTTTTTTAATCACATGGTTAACCTTTTACTTTTTTTTAAACTAAATGAATAGACATACTGAAGAGCTTTTTACCAAAATCAGACAGGGCGACAGTAGTATATTAGAAGCTATTTATTTAGATAATAGGTTGGCTTTCCTCAATTTTGGATTAAAATATAATTTGAGTGAAGAAGCATTATTGGATATATATCAAGACGCTATTATTGCATTTGTTGAAAATGTGACCAATGGTAAAATAATAGCTTTAAACTGTTCCGTTAAAACTTACTTATTTTCAATAGGAAAATATATGATTTTCAAAAAATTGAAAAAAGAAATTAAGTTAGAAACACTAGACCTAGATGATAAAAGATTGGAGTTATCTATTAAATTAATTGATAATATTTATGACGAAAGTAATGTTGAAAATAATAAACTTATTAAACAATGTTTAGATAAGTTAGGTGAACAATGCCAAACCGTGTTGAAGCTTTTTTATTATAATGGTTTTACTTTGGAAGAAATTCAACAGCATCTAAACTATGGTAATTATAATACCGTAAAAAGTCAAAAATCACGTTGTCTTAAGAATTTAAAAGAATTGATTAATGAGCAGTTAAAAAATGAATAAGGAAGAATTAATAGCAAAATACATTCGTAATGAATTAAATGAATCCGAGAATAATGCTATTCAAGAATTATTGGATTCTGACCCTGACTTTAAAGAACAGTTAGAATTTGAAGTTAATGTACAAAAGGCCATTTACAACAGTGAATACAATAAGCAGAAACAATTTTTTAAAGATATTGAAAATAAAAGCAACACTGAAAACAAAACTAAACCAAAGCTTTGGTATTACATAGCTGCATCAATTATAATTTTGGTTTCTATTAGCATCTACTGGAATCAAATATCTAAAAGTCCTGATAGGTTATTTGCTGATTATTATAAAGTGGCTTCCAATACAACTTACCCAATTGTTAGAGATAATGATTCCAATAGTGATATTTCCAAGGCTTTTGTTGCCTATGAACGCGAAGCCTATAATGAAGCTCAAATGGCTTTTGCAAATCTTTACAACACTACAAAAAATACTGAACTGTTATTCTATGAGGCCATTTGCTACTTGGAAATGGATGAAACACAACGAGCCATAGAGATCTTTATCAAGCATCAACGTTTCCAAGATAAATTAGCTGGAAAAAGTCAGTGGTATTTAGCGCTTTCCTATTTAAAGTCTGATGAAAAAAGTAAGGCCAAAAATCTTTTGGAAGAGATTCGTTCTTCTACCTCAAATTATAATTGCGACAAAGCAAAGGATTTACTTTCGAAACTTTGATTTTCTAATAAAAAACAAGGCAATAATTGGCAGAACAATTAATGATAACCACCATCTTTGATTTTCGTGAACTTCAAATGGCTCAACATTACCAGATACTATGAAGCCAGACCAATAATAAGGGTGTTTTAATTCACTATCAATGTCGGAGGCCAAATATTCTTTCTTCGCCCATTTTAGTGCTTCTGATTTAGATTTTCCTTCATTGAGATATTTATAAAAAGAGGTCATCAATGTAGCAGTTGCTTTGTCATCAACTTTCCAAAGACTCATAACCGTACTAGGTACGCCAGCATATGTAAAAGCTTTAGATATGCTCTGCACACCCTCTCCATTAACATAACGTCCATTTCCGGTGTCACAGGCACTCAATACAGCCAAATCGGCATGTAATGAAGTATTGTATAATGACCCAATTAACATATCGTTTTCAGCAAAATTTAATACAGATAATTCAGGAATTTCCTCATCAATGTTAGTATGAAGACCAAAGTGTAAAACATTATGAGATTGGGCATGTTTAAAAAAATCATCGCTATTTTTTATGTAATAATCAGTTGCATCAACCAAATGTTTAATACCCTCAATCTCTTTATCCAACTCTGGTAAAAACCCCTTTTTGTTTAATGAATTGCCATTTTGAGCCTTAAAAATACCCACATTAAGTTTTTTATTAATATGGTTCGTATCCAGTTGTTCATAATACAATTTTAAACTCCCTGCATAATTCAAGACCATATCAGATTCAAAATAATTAGGCAGCAAGACCTCAAAAGGAATCAAACTCATCATTCCAGAACTAACTATTGTAACATGCTTTTTATCCGATTCGATTAAAGGTTCAATCAACTTTCTCAAAGTGCTTGGAATAATGACCTCTGAATTGAATGTTGATACCAATTCATTAAAATTCCCAATTGTTTCATTGAAATTCTCACTGTTGATTATTTTCACCAATTTCGTATTGCCTTTAGTAATGGCAAATGCGTAAATATCATTCTTTGAGACAATATACTTTACAGCTACTTCGTCAGGTTTCAAACGCTCTCTAAAATTCTGAATATCAAATAAGTTAATTCTAGAATTACCGTATTGAATGTAATTATTGCTTATGTGTTTTTGATGGTTCCGTAATTGATTATTTAAGTCTGTCAAGCGGAGTTTCAAATTATCCAGATCTATAGCTTCAGAATTTCTTTTTTCATACAATTCTATCTGGTAAAAATTTATAAGTGATTGTAATTTTTGTTCTTTTAGCAATAAACTATCAGGAATATTTACTTTAACATTTCTACCATAAATAAATTTTGACCAAGTTAATCGAGAACTATTATTTTCGATAGCTTCCAAAGTTGTGTCAAAGGTTTTCCTTGAAGGATTTAATAAAGCGCATTGAAGCAATCCATGTTGAATATCGTTAAAGCTGTCATACAAATTATTGTTGAAGGCATCTCCTTTATAGATTCGTTCAAAAAAATGGGATGACAACATGAAAAGATTATTGGCAGTTTCTAAATATTCCATTTTATGGGATGTATGATGCCAATCAAGATATATATTGGCAATATCCAATATGCCATTCAAAATTTCGAATGTATAATACTCATGTAAATCCTTAATATTTAAATTTTTTAATTCCAGGGAAGAATTTGGAGATTTTAAAAGCAACAAAAATGCATCCTTAATATGTGCTTCATTTTTTAATAAGATGGCCCTTTTGAATAATAACTGAAGCCTGTCATGATTCGTAAGCTCTTCACTTTCTAAAATCAATTTCAAAATTTCTAAAGCTGATTCCGTTTTATTATGATTAGCATACAAATGAAACAACTGTATCTGATAAGGAATGGGACTGAAATAATACTTTTCTTTATTAGCTTCAATAAGGGACAAAGCTTTTTTAATTAAGATGTCAGCTGTATTGAATTCAAGATCAGGAAGACTAGACTCTGTTAAAAACAAATTCGCTTTGCTTTCAACATTCCACCGATACTTATCTAATGAGTCTTTTAATAATTCATGAGTTTCCTTAATTAAGGATTTAGCTTTATTAAAATCTTTACTTTTTAAATAAAACTTAATGTAACTCTCATTAAGTAACACGCGTTCCCTTTTAATTAAGGTAATCTTTTCAGTTTTCTTTCTTGAGTTGGCAACTGAATCAAATAGGGTTTCTTTTTTCAAGAAGTAACTTTCAGCCAACTCCTTATTTCCATAGTTTAGATGCCAGTTTGCTAATTCCCCGTAAATGGTGAATTTTTGAAAAAAAGCATCCTCTCCACCATAAATATTTGTCCAATAATTTTCTGATTCCTCCAACAGTTTAAATTCCTCGTTCTTTAATCCTAACTTTCTATAATTACTGATAATCCTATGATTATTGATGTATACCTCCTTTAACTCATTAGGGTGATATTTTTTATAAAGCTTGAATGAGCGTTCATAATACTCATTGGATTTTTCAGGGTTTTCTAATTTGTTATTAATAAAACCTAAATCATCCAAAATATGAAGAATCTTAATATGATGTTCAGGAAAGGTGTCACGCAGAACTTCATAATCTTTCCGGGCCTCTTTTAAAGTTTCTGGCCATTGCCCTGTGTAACCATATTGATGATAAATTCTATTTAAAATTAAATGTCTAAAGAACAGCTTTCTGTCATCCTCTGAAATAATAGTTTCAACCAAACGATAAGCTTCTTGAGATTTTTCAAGACCTTCCAATATATTCTTTCTTCCACCTCTTGTTTCTAAAATGCACGATTTCGTGTAGAGCTCTTTAGCTTTTAAATATGTTTTATAATTTGTAGAATGATTCGGTTCATCTAGTGCTAATTTCCGAAACTTTATGGATTCATCATACTCACCAATCTTATCCAATGAATCTGCGATTGCCGTATTGGTTGGAGAGCGACTCTCTTGAGAAACCCCAAATAAAGGCAGTAAGCAAAAAAATAATAACCTTAAGTAATTCATTAGCAGTTGGTTCGTAACTTAAAGTTATAAAAAAGTTTAGACAAACCTATTTTAGAACAGAAGTAATAGCCTTAACCATCTTCCTTGAACGTTCAAGAACGTCTTCTTCCGTCCAAGACAATTTAATTAAGCAGGAAATGTTACGACCAATAAAGTGATCAGACTGTTCAAACGTTTTGGTTTCCAAATATTTCAATCCAGCTTTGACTTCGGCTGAAAGTGGATAAAGGGATTTTAATTCTTTAAGATGATCCCACTTTCTAATGTAATGCCAGTTGTTATCGTAGTAATTCCAACAGGCATCAATGCCATTTTCTGCAAAAGCCCGAATAACTTTTCTGGATGTTTCCAAATCAGGCAAGAAAAAACTTAAAAAGGAATAGCTTTCAACACCACCTTCTGGTACTTTTCTAAATGTCACTTCAGGAATTTGAGATAACGCTTCTCTAATGATGCTGTAGTTTTTCTGTTGAATAGCCACAAACTCATCCAATCGTCTTAACTGGGCCAAGCCTACAGCTGCATGCAATTCAGAGATTCGAAAATTATAACCCAGAAACGGATGGGTTTCTGCACCACGATCTTGACCTATGTGGTCGTGGCCATGATCAGAATAATGATCAGAATTTATATAATATTTATCGTTATTGGTTAAAACAGCACCACCTTCACCAGCTGTAATAATTTTTACAAAATCAAGTGACAAACAGCCAATATCACCAATACTACCTAATGATTTCCCATTGTAAGTAGCACCTGTTGCCTGAGACGAATCTTCTATTAACAATAGGTCATGTTTTTTACAAATGGTTTGTAAAGCATCCAAATTGGCCATACTACCACACATATGCACAGGCATGATGGCTTTGGTTTTAGATGAAATCGCAGCCTCTACAGCTTTGGGGTCTAACGTTAAAGTATCATCAACATCTACTAAAATAGGTATTGCACCCAACATCATAATCGCTTCAAAACTTGCCACAAAAGTAAACGTTGGCATAATCACCTCGTCTCCAGCTCCAATTCCGGCAGCTGCCAAAGCGACTGTTACTGCTGCAGTGCCACTGGATACCAATTGGGCATGCTTCACATTCAATGTTTCCTGAAGTGCTTCTTCGAGAGCCTTCGCCTTCCAATGACCTTTGCGCATACCGTCAAAACCATAACGCATTAATACACCATTATCTAATACATCCTGTAATTCCTGACGTTCCGCATCTCCGAATAATTCAAATCCTGGCATAACTGGTTTTTTTATAAAGTAATTATTGAATCTTTCAATGGCTTTCGAACCTTTTTAAAATCTGCAAACATATCATCATCAGCTCGATAACCTATTGGCAATAATAAAACCGATTTTAAACCACGTTTTTTCAACCCTAAAACCTCATCATAACGATCTGATTTAAACCCTTCCATGGGACAAGAATCAATGCCTTCCAAAGCGCAAACAGTCAATATATTACCCATAGCCAAATAAGCCTGATTGGTCGCCCAATCTTCAATTAAAGCTTGTGGTTTTTTTTCAAAATCTGAAATTAAAAAATCCTGAAACGGTTTTAAAATCGATTTGGGGGTATTTCTAATATCATGAACTCTATTAAAATATTCCACCACAAAATCTTCATCGATAGCAGTTTCGATACAAAACACCAAAACATGGGATGCTTCAGCTATTTGTTTTTGGTTCATGGTATCTGGAATCAATTGAGTCTGTAGCGTTTTGTCACTAAAAACAACCAATTTTATGGGCTGCAAACCATATGAAGTCGCGGTTAAATTAAAAGCTTCCGTTAAGACCTGAAGTTTTTCATCACTAATAAGTTTTGAAGAATCAAACGCTTTTGTGGCATAACGCCATTGTAAATGATCAATAACATTCATGTGTTCAAATTTGTAAAGACAAAAATAGGAATACTGTTTTGGTTCAACTAATGGAATGGAAAATTTGTATAAAAATTTCAGGCTTTTATTTGAAAGAAACGAAAAAGGGTTCTATATTTGCATCCGCATTTAGGGAATACCTAATGAGGCACTCAAGGAGAAATGGCAGAGTGGTCGAATGCGGCAGTCTTGAAAACTGTTGAGGGTCACACCTCCGGGGGTTCGAATCCCTCTTTCTCCGCAAACAAGCGCAAGGCTTGAAATAAGAAAAACCGTAGAGTATGCTCTGCGGTTTTTTGTTTTTAAGACTTTAGCATTTGCAAAATGCTGTAAGAGGGATGCTGGAACAAAATCCCTCTTTCTCCGCAAAAGGAAATCCACAACTTTCGTTGTGGGTTTTTTGTTTTTAGAAAGATTGAAATTTAAATTTCATAATGTGTGGAAGCAAAAATCAAGCAAATCAAACTGGTTTTTTGCTTCTATGCTTGCCCTTTATTTCCAGTGTGGGATATACAATCCTTTTTTATTAAAAATGTAATCCAAAACCTAGACTGTTTTTTTTTAAATTAAAAGTCTAACCCTGAAATTGTTAGCTATTCAAAAGATAAACATGCCGTTTGTCGAGTTAATTTGAAACACAAACGGATACCCTCTATTTTTAATTACCCATTTCAATGTTATGTTTATATTAAACTTATATCCATCTGATTTTTATACAACTAGGATAGAGTACTTTTAACCTTCTTAAATTTAACACTATTGATTCTGTGGGGTTCAAGAATTACATTGTAACAATACTATTTTGTTTTGTTTTGTCTTTTGAGGCTTTTGGTCAGTGTTCACCAGATGTGACACCGCCTGACATTACCTGCCCTGCTGATGTTATTGTGGGCTGCCCTCAACAGGTTCCCTCTTTGACACCAACCACTTCTGATTTTTGCGGAGCAATCGCCATTCAAACATATACCCTGAGCGGTGCAACAACAGCTACTAGTGCAGCTACTGGAATTAACGATGCCAGTGCTGAAGACTTTTTAGCAGGAACAACCACCGTTACCTATTACATTGAAGACGCTTCAGGTAACTCGGCATCATGCAGCTTTGATGTTACGGTGAATGATTATACAGACCCCATTATCGTTTGTAAGGATGATATCGTTACCGTCAATGACCCGGGCGAGTGTACAGCTGTGGTTAATATGTACGCCATTGGAGTCTATCCATCCGCTTTCGATTCTTGTTCAGGGCTGTTTATTGTTCCAACAGGTATTCCAGCTGGTGGCGCTTTCCCTGTAGGTACCACAACGGTAACCTGGACGGTAACCGATGCGGCTGGAAATTCTGTTTCTTGTACACAAGATGTTACCGTGACCGATGAAGAAGACCCAACCATTAATTGCCCTTCAGATATTGTTGCGAGTACCGATCCTGGTCTATGTAATGCTAATGTGACAATTCCGTTAGCAGTACCAGCTGATAATTGCGCTGTAGTCTCCATTTCCAATGATTATAATGCGGGCGGAGCAGATGCCAGTGACACCTATCCTATTGGCACAACAACGGTAACCTACACGGCAACAGATTCTGCAGGTAGAACAGCCACATGCTCTTTTGATGTGACCGTGGTTAATTCTCAAGATCCTGTAATCACGCTAAATGGAGCAAATCCGCAAACCTTTGAAGCGTGTAGCACCTATACTGAATTAGGCGCAACCGCCATTGATAACTGTTTTGGTGATATTTCAGCTAGTCTTGTTATTGATACATCAGCTGTTGACATGGACGCTGTAGGCTCCTATCCGGTTACATACACAGTCACCAATGCGAATGGCGGGGAAACCCAAGTTATCAGAACGATTACTATTGTGGATACCACAGCTCCTACCCTAACGTTTGTGGGCCCTAATCCATTAACAGTGGCCGATTGTTCCACATATACCGAATTAGGTGCCACAGCCATTGACCCTTGTTTTGGAGATATTTCAGCAAGTGTGGTGATTGATAATTCTGCTGTGGATACCAGTACGGTTGGAAGTTATACGGTTACCTATAATGTGACGGATGCCAGTGGCAATTCGGCCGTGCAAATTATAAGAACCGTTAACGTGGTTGATGTCAGTGGCCCTATAATCACTTTGGTTGGTGATGACCCTCAAATTATTGAAGCTTGTGATGTTTATACCGATTTGGGTGCTATAGCTATTGATCCGTGCTTTGGTACTGATTATACAGCTGATATCATTAATGATACCTCAACCCTCGATACCAGTACGCCTGGCAGTTACACAGTAACTTATAATGTGATGGATGCCGAAGGTAATCCAGGATTAGAAGTTATACGAAACATAACCGTTGTCGATACCACAGGACCTATTATTACACTCCTTGGTGATGACCCTCAAATTATTGAAGCTTGTACGCCATACACGGAATTAGGTGCAACCGCTATTGACCCCTGTATTGGAACTGATTATACTAGTGATATTATCATTGATGCATCAGCGGTTGATACCAGTACAGTGGGCTCTTATAATGTGACCTATAATGTTATGGATGCTGAAGGGAATGCTGCTATAGAAGTCATCAGAACTGTAACCGTGGTTGATACCACTTCACCAAGCATTACCTGCCCTGCTGATATGGTGGTTAATAATGATGCTGGTCAATGTTCGGCTGTGGTTACCTATTCGGTTACTGCCAATGATAACTGTTCCGGAGAAACCATTACGCAAACAGATGCAACTGGATTAACATCGGGTGATGCCTTCCCCATTGGAACCACTATTTTAGAATATACGGTTACAGACTCACATGGCAATTCAGATACCTGTTTCTTTTCAATTACTGTCAATGATATGGAGTCGCCTAATGTTGTTTGTCAAGATGTTAGTGTGCAGCTAGATCCAGTATCGGGACTAGCAACTTTGTTGCCTAGTGATGTGGATAATGGAACATCCGATAATTGTAGTTTCACCTTATCCCTATCTCAAGATACTTTTGATTGTAGTGATATAGGTAACAATACGGTTACGCTTACAGCAACAGACTCCAATGGAAATACATCCAGTTGTGATGCAACCGTTACCATAACCGATTTAGCCGAGAATGCTTCTGTGAACATTGCAACACCAATTACTACCATATGCTTAAATCAAGAAATCACAGTAACGGCAACGCCTGTTGATGGTGGCAGCAACCCAACTTATCAATGGCAAATAAATGGTATTGACGTGCCTGGAGAAGTTACTGATACGTTCACAAGCAGTACTTTTAATGATGGTGATGTGGTAACCGTCATCATGACATCCAATATTTCAGTTTGTGCTGTACCCGTTACCAGTAATACAATTACCATAACCGTTAATGATTTTAATGCACCTGCCGATGCTGGTGCCGATGTTACTAATACGGTTTGTGTTGATACCACCATTACTTTAAGTGGTAGTGCAGTGAATGGCGTTGGAGCCGTTGGAACTTGGTCCGTAACTTCTGGGCAAACTAGTGGCTTTTCATTTTCAGATGTCAATAGTCCAACATCTGATTTTACAGGAGATATTGGTGAAACCTATACCCTTACCTGGAGTATTGACAATCCTGATCCCTGTGTGGATACCAGTGATAGTCTAACAGTAACTATGATAGGCTGTAATGCCTTGGATTTTGATGGTGTCGATGACAATATTACCTTTCGTGATAACTATAATTTAGGCAGTGCCTTCACGATTGAAGTGTGGATGAAATCAGACACCCAAAATTCGGATATTCAAACCATATTCTCCAAACGCGAAGCTACTAATCTTGTAGATGGTTATGATTTACGACTGGTCAATAATGCCATATCCTTTCATTGGAATAATGGCCAATCGGTATCATCAGGAGCAATACAAATCATCAATGATCGTTGGTACCATATTGCAGTGACCTATGATGGAGCTGATTATAAACTCTATATTGATGGTGTCTTTATTAATAGTACTTCGGATACCAATGAGCCCATTGACAATACGGTCGATTGTATAGCAGGCGCTATGGATCAGACCCTCAATGCACCTTTTTTACCTGAAAATTATTTTGATGGTGGTTTAGATGAATTACGTATTTGGGATGTTGCTCTGACAGAAGACCAAATCCGTAAGATGATGAATCAAGAAATTGAAGACAATTCGGGGGTCGTCAGAGGCTCGGTGGTGCCTTTGGATATTATTGGATTGAATTGGAACGACTTAAATGGGTATTATCAAATGAACCAAAACACCGATTTATCCGGTGGTAATCTGGTTTCCAATAGTCTAACCGGTATTAATGGGGTATTACGTTATATGACTACCCTGCAACCGGAAACAGCGCCACTGCCCTATCAATCAGTGAGTGATGGGGACTGGACCAACAACAATACCTGGCTTTATGGTAATTCGCAAGCAATACCAAACAGTATGGGTGTTGATGGCAGTACAGTCATCGATTGGAATATTGTCAGATCCTCACATAATATTTCTTCAGGTAACAACAATTTAACGGTTCTGGGACTCGAAGTAAATGCTAATACCCTACGCATTGAAAATACCGATCCGACTGATGGACAAAGTCTGCGTGTAACCGACTATCTGATGATTGATGGTGCCAGTACGGTTCTAAAACTGGTTGGTGAATCGCAGCTGCTACAGGATGTTGGTAGTGTGGTTGACTACACCGGAACGGGTGCTTTACACCGTGACCAGCAGGGTACCAACAATGTTTATAATTATAATTATTGGGGCTCTCCAGTAAGTACTGACGGGCTTTCCTATACTGTAGGTGGCAGTCTCTATGATGGTTCCCAACCCGTGCAATGGACCACCGGTTATGATGGCATTGGCAGTACCACGCCAGTGACCATGAGTAGTCGCTGGTTGTATATTTATGAGAATTATCCGGTAAATTCCTATGCCGATTGGGTACGAATCAATCAAACATCATCAGTTGCCGTACCACTTGGCTTTTTAATGAAAGGTAGCGGCACGACTGATCCAGAGCAGAACTACACCTTTGTTGGTCAACCTAATAACGGCACTTACTTATCACCCATTACAGCAGACTATGAAGCTTTGGTGTCCAATCCTTATCCATCGGCTATTGATGCACATGCCTTTATCAATGATAATAGTTCCAGTACATTGGGAACCCTCTATTTCTGGGAACATTATGTATCCAATAATACCCATATTACGGTTGAGTACCAAGGTGGTTTTGCTGCCTATAATTTAACTGGTGGCAATCCTGCAATTTCACCGCCAGAAATAAGTGGTTTGGGGACACCGTCAAAAATTCCGGAACGCTACATCCCCATTGCACAAGGGTTCAACGTACGCGGTAATAGTTCTGGTGGCGATGTGGTTTTCAACAATGATCAGCGTACGTTTGTTAAGGAAGCTGTAACCGGTGCCTTGGATAACGGGTCGGTGTTTATGCGAAACCAAAACCATGCTCAAAACCGACCAGAAGACCAGCCTATTCAACGGGTGCGCGTAGACTTTACGACACCAGAAGGCGCTTTAAGACCTATTATGATTGGCTTTGTTCCTAACAACCAAGCAACAGATGGCGTAGACTATGGTTATGATGCCTTGAATACTGAAGATTTACCAAACGATATGTCATGGATGATTGAAGGTCTACCCTATATTATACAAGGTGTTGGCGATTTTGACATAACTAAACGCTATCTCTTAGGTATATTCTTGGAAGACACGGGAACATTTGAGATTTCATTACGTGGATTGGAAAACTTTGAAGAAGACATTACCGTGTATGTTTATGATGCCTTATTGGAAACCTTTACACTTATCAATAATTCCAATTACAGTAATACCCTGGCTGGTGGTAATTATCTGGACCGCTTTTATATAGCCTTTACTCCTGATAGTATCTTGTCAACAGTTGATAACGATATGGATACCTTGGATGTCAACTACCTGAACGATTCGGAGGTTATTTATATCAACACCCCATATTCTTCACTTATTGAAGGGGTATCCTTGTTTAATATGCTGGGTCAAAACGTACAGACCTGGGATGTCAGTGATATGGACCAATCAACAGCCTTACGTATTCCTGTTAAAAATCTGGCCGAAGGCAACTACATCATAAAGGTTATTGGTACCGATGGTACTATTTCGAAAAAGGTGGTTGTTTCTAAAGATTAGTAAGACCTTTTCAATCACATACGTCACATGTGCTTTAACGAAAAAAAGTGTGTTTTATAGGTTTTTTATTTACTGGTAACTTAATCTATATTATTTTAAAAAACCTTTAATAAATGCGATTCATTTAATAGCACATGAAATCAGACTACATTAAGGAGGTTTATAAGGATATTTTTATTTCTTATTACAAGCCTTCATTGGAAGAACACATTACTAAAATGATGGAGCTGGATGCCTTTTTGCCGTATAGCTCGACTTATTTTTGTGTGACCAATACCCAAGAATTAAGCTTTGAATATATTAGTAAAAACATGCATGCCTGTTTGGGGCTGGACCACGAGGAACTGAAAGCCAAAGGGATGCGCTACTTTTGGAGCCGAATGCATCCGGAAGATATTGAAATATGGTTGAAGGCCATGAACCACCTGATGGATTTTACGCTTTCGGAAATATCAGAGGAGCAGCGCAACCGCATGAGTTATACCTGGAACTACCGGATTAAAAATGCCGATGGTGTTTATGTGAATGTGGTGCAAAATACCACGCCTCTGGAATTTGACTCGGCAATGAAGCCTATTATTGGGTTGGCCCATTATACGGTTTTACACGCGGATATTGGTATCAAACTTCCCATAACGGCCACCGCCAAGTATTTGAACGAGCAGAACGTTTATGAAACCAAGTATTTTAATAATTTTTCGCAAGGTTTGCTATCCGATGGTATTAGTAATCGGGAACGGGATATTATTAGGTTATTGGTACTAAATCACTCCAGTAAAGCTATTGCGCATAAATTGAGCATTAGTCCGAATACGGTGGATACGCATAGACGTAATATTTTGAAAAAACTAAATATTGCTTCAACAGGAGAATTGATTGGGATGTTGAAGGCGGGGAAGATGCCTTTGTGATTTGTGATCGTGCTCTGTTTTTAAGTATTGGAATTAGATGCTGAATACGTTTCGAGAACCTCAACGTCCATTCAGCATAACAAGTGACTATTATTATTGATGAATTATGTGTCTTTGAGAGCATATCGACATTTCGAGGACCTCAATGCAGGACAGCTCAATGTGGCACCTCAGACACCGGCCATCGAGACATTTTTTCAGACGCAAGGTCTGCGCAGGCTGAATGTCAAATGGATAATTTGAACGCTTCTCTATACCTGTCTGCCGACAGGCAGGCATTACGACTCTAAAGGTCGTGACACTCGAAGTGACGGGTTGAATGTTAGAGATTGCTTCGTTTTTCACTACTCGCAATGACAAAAAAAAGGTGCGTTTTATCGAATAAAAGCCACAATTACTCGAAATACTCAAATTGAGTATTGCATATACCCACCATTTCGTGCAATTTTATATTGCTATTAATCAATCTTTTTTTGAAAATGATGCTTAAAGACCTGGCTGGTTTTGGTTTAAAAATCTTACCGCAGGTCTTTTTTGTTTTTAAAATATACCCGGTATTGGGTATGTTTTGGTTTGTTGGCAATTGGTAGTTTTATACCAACCTTTGCTTCTGTCTTCCCTATAAACCGTTTCCCCTAGTTGGGTGTGCTACTTGGTTATTGTAATGCTATTAATTAAAACCAACTATTATGAGACGTTTTTACTTTTTCGTAGTTTTTACTCTAGTTACTTTTTGCACTGAAATTACATTTTCTCAAACCACCACGATTACAATAGGTGATTGGCATACTGGTTGGTACCAAAACAATGGCTATCATGATTCATCTAATACCAATTATTTAGTTGGTCCATATAACGGTAGAGTATACCATAACTTTTTTATTTTTAATTTAAATTCATTACCTCAAAATGTTGAAATAATAAGCGCGCAATTATCTGTAATTTCTGCAAGTTCAGTAATATCTTCATCAAATGCGACGTATACATTATTCAATGTTAGTAGTAACTATAATACAGTAAGAAATTCCTCAGGTAGTATTTCTATATGGAATGATTTAGGTTCTGGTCCTATATATGGGTCATACAGCGTAAATAACTCTGCTGGTTATAGAAGAGATTTTAGTTTAAATCAAACGGCATTGAATGCATTAGAATCACAAGCAGGGAATTACATTACCATTGGTGGTAGAATTACATCTGGAAACGGATATCTTTTTGGCGGAAGTGGTTATGGAACCCAAATATTAAGAATTACTTATAGAAATAATGACGTACCGCCTGTTATAAACTGCCCTTCAGATTTTTTTGTTGAAAATATACCAGAATCATGTGGTGCAATAGTATCTTTCGAAGCTACAGATACAGAAGGTATTCCTGCTTCAACGATTACATATAGTCACCAACCGGGCGATTTCTTCCCTGTGGGTACTACTACTGTGACCGCAACAGCTACGAATGCTGTGGGAAGTACTAGTTGTGAGTTTGATGTGGTGGTAGAAGATACGGAAGCGCCAGAGATAGAGTGTACTAATTTTACAAATATTGTTACTGATTATGGCGCCTGTACCCTTACAATAACGAACACTAATTTTGATATTCCTTTTACAGATAATTGTAGCGCTAGCGTTGTGAACGATTATAATAATTCCAATACGTTAATTGGCGCAGTTTTACCTATTGGGCAGACATATATTACTTGGACTGCTACTGACAATGCTGGAAATTCTGATGTGTGTTCACAATTAATAGAAGTGATTTCACCAAACCCTATAATTTATACTGTATCACCTAGTAATTATTCCCCTGGTGATACGGTCGTTATTGCCGGTAATTTCTTCACCGATATTGACAATACGGTTACTATGGATGGTATTGAGGCACCTATTATTTCGCAAACAGTAAACAGTATAACCGTTACTGCCCCACTGGATATTTGTTCAGGAATGGTTACTGTAACGAATGGTTGCGGACTGGCATCTAACAGCTCTCCTTATACGGTTAATGCACCATTCCTGAATGTGTTTACGCCCAATGATCTATCGACAGCGGGCAATCAATTAATTACCCTTGACGGGACTGATTTTAACAGTAACAGTACGGTAACCATTGGTGGCCAACCTGGATTGAACGTTAGCGTTTTAGATTCCAACACCCTAACATTTGTGACACCTCCAGATTTATGTGAAGGCAGTATTGAAGTTATCTCGTGCGGACAGGTTTCCAATAGTCTTAGTTACACTATGGAAAGCCCTATTATTGCCAGTGTAAACCCAAGCACATTACCTTATGAAGGCGGTGTAGAAGTGGTTATAAACGGATCTGGTTTTAGTGCTTCAAACAATACGGTTAGTTTTAACGGTGTGCCAGGTACTAATATTCAGAATGAAGGTTTCAATTCTATTACGGTAACTGCTCCTGCTGGGCTATGCAGTGGTTCGATTGTTGTTACCACTGCTTGCGGAACCAGTTCCGAATCCATTGCGTTTGAAGTTTTTCCGCCTAGTATCGTCAGTATTAACCCAAGCCCTGTTGTACCTGGAGCTAGTTTGACCCTAGAAGGAATAAACTTTAATCCTGGTCAAAATAGCGTCACTATCAATGGTTTTGATGCGCCCATAAGTTCAGAAAGTTTTAACAGTATCACTGTTACGGTACCTAATTTAAATAATGCCTGTGCAGCGGATATCGTTGTTACGACCTGTAATTTAGAATCCAATATATTTAGTTCACCTGCCTATGAGCAGGAGCTACCAACACTGGTATGCCCAGCAAACATCAATGCCATTGCCACCAGTGCGGCTGGTGCTGTTGTAAGCTATACCGCTCCTGTTGGAACGGATAACTGTACCGGAGCTACGACCTCTATGATTGGTGGCTTGGCCAGTGGAGATACTTTCCCTATTGGTGATACGGTTGTGGCTTATGAAGTGACCGATACATCAGGGAATAGTGCGCAATGCTCCTTTGTGGTGACGGTTGTAGGTGTGGCACCTGAAATAGTGTGTCCGGCTACGATTACTGTGAGTAACGATGCTGGACAATGTGGTGCTGTGGTGACCTTTGAAGCCACGGACATTGTGGGTATTCCTGCATCGACCATTACCTATGATTATCAATCAGGAGATTTCTTCCCAGTGGGGACTACTACCGTAACAGCTACAGCAACCAATGCGGTAGGAACCAGTATCTGTACGTTTGATATTGTGGTGAATGATACGGAAGCTCCTGTAGTGAGCTGTCAGGATATTACCATAGCATTAGATGAAAATGGCCAAACTAGCATTGATGTGTCTGATATTAATGGAGGTGCCAGTGATAACTGTGGTATTTCTGATTTATCGTTTGTAAATGGTACCTCCAATAATGGTTTGTTAACTTTTAATTTTACTGCCACGGTAACAAGCTCTGAATTTACTTCAATAACAAATGGTTCTCAAATAACTGGTTATTACAGTTATGATCCTAACCTAACAGATCAAAACACTAGTAATACTTTTAATGGTTGGTATAGTCCTGTTTTACTTCATTTGGAATTTGAAGATAGTTCTGTAATAGAAGCTTCTAATGCTAATTTCTTTATAAACAATAATTCTAGTGGGGGTGGAACAGTAGATGAGTATTCTGTAAGAATGGATAGCAATCCTACTTTATTAACAGGGGTTTTTGCCGGTCTCACATGGGATTTTGGAAGAATACATCGATTTACATATGACGGTGATGCAATTTTTAATGATCAACTTCCTACAATTGCTCCCGATTTGAATTTATTAGATGGTGATCAAAGTAGTGTAAGATTTGGTGGTTATGATTATAATGAAGGTTCTTTTTCGCCATACCAGGGTATATTTTTTAATATTAATTCTATAACACAAGTTGAATCTAATGTAATTAATTTTAATTGTGACAATTTAGGTGATAATAACATTAATTTAAATGTAACAGATAACAATGGCAATATATCTACCTGTACAGCCAATGTCACGGTTATAGATAATATTGCTCCAAACATAACTTGCCCTCCCAATATCAATACAATTGCTACCAGTGCTGCTGGTACTGAAGTAACCTATACCGCTCCTGTTGGAACAGATAACTGTACACCAACCACCACCTTAATAGCAGGCTTGGAAAGTGGTTCCACCTTCCCTATTGGAGATACGACAGTAACATACGAAGTAACCGATGTAAGTGGTAACAGCACACAATGCTCCTTTGTGGTGACGGTTGTTGGTGTGGCTCCTGAAATAGTGTGTCCTAACACCATAACGGTGAGTAACGATATCGGGCAATGTGGTGCTTTGGTGAGTTTTGAAGCTACTGATGCCGTAGGTATTCCTGCTTCAACGATTACGTATAGTCACCAGCCAGGGGATTTCTTCCCTGTGGGTACTACTACTGTGACGGCAACAGCTACTAATGCTGTGGGAAGTACTAGTTGTGAGTTTGATGTAGTGGTGAATGATACGGAAGCGCCTTTGGCTATTTGTCAGCAGGGTGTTGTTGTTCTATTGGATGACAATGGTATTGGTACCCTAGCGGTTGAAGATCTGGATGGCGGTTCAACCGACAATTGCGGTATTGCAAGTATTTCAGTGAACCCATCTAATTTTGATTGTAGCCAAGAAGGGCAATTGATTCCTGTTGCCTTAACCGTAATCGATATTCATGGAAATAGTAGTACCTGTGTGACTGACGTAGAAGTAGATGATATCATACCACCTACTGCCGTATGTCAAAATATTACTATCGCCCTTGACCACAACGGACAAGCCAGTATAGCACCTAGTGAGGTAGATGGTGGTTCGTTTGACAATTGTGGTTTTACCAATCCGTTATCTGTGACACCCAACAGTTTTGATTGTTCAAATATTGGAACCAACATGGTTACCTTATTGATAGGCGATGGTAATGGCAACCAATCAACCTGTACAGCGATCGTGACTGTTCAGGACAACATCGCACCAGAGATCACCTGTGTACCAAATACCACTTTTGATACCGATCCAGGTGTTTGCGATTATACCGTAGTGGGATCTGAACTGGATGCCACCTTTACCGATAACTGTGCGTCCGGTAGCATTACCAACGATTATAATAACGATGCTTCCCTTGCTGGAGCCATATTCCAACAAGGTACTACCCTAGTGACCTGGACTGTGGATGATGGTAATGGCCAGGTTGTGACGTGTACAACCGAGGTGACCGTTGAAGATAATGAAGCTCCAGTAGTCAACTGCTTGAGCCTACAAGTGCAATTGGATGAGTTTGGTAACGGTAGTATCTCTGAAGAAGATATTAATGGTGATTCCACGGATAACTGTGAGATTGCAAGTATTGAACTGTCACAATTGGATTTTGATTGTTCAGATATTGGTGGTGACCTGGATGGCCTGATCATCTCCGAATATGTAGATGGTGCTGGTGACAATGATTGTATTGAGATTTTTAACGGTACCGGTAATACGGTTAACCTATATGGTGACAACTACGTGCTGCGCGTCTATGCCGATGGTGGTACCACGGCTTTATATGAAGTGCCTTTATTGGGCAGCATAGCCGACCGTGATGTGTATGTCCTGTGCTTTGGTAATAATGATGGTGCCTCACAGGCTGACCAGATCGATGGTTTTGCCTTTGATGGTAACGATGCCGTGGCCCTTGTCAAGGATGGCAATGCGGTTGACGTTGTGGGTGTCATTGGTAACAACCCAGGAACGGGATGGTCTTCTGGTGGTGTCAGTACTGCTGGTACAACACTTGTTAGAAATGTAGATGTGCTTCAAGGTAATATCAACGCCTTTGTGGCCAATTTATCAAGTGAATGGACACAGTTCCCTCAAGGTACCTATGGTAACCTAGGGGCTCATGATATTGAGATTACCGATCTGGCCAATAACGTGATACTGACCGTAACCGATACCAGTGGTAATGTGTCTACCTGTGAGGGTAATGTTACCGTTGTGGATCTGGTTCCACCGGTTCCTGCCTGTCAGGATATTACCGTACAACTGGGTATTGATGGTACGGCTACTGTAGCACCTTCCCAAGTGGATAACGGTTCTACCGACGTTTGTGGTATTGCTACCCTGGAATTGAATGTAACCGAGTTTGATTGTTCGAACATTGGGGCCAACCCAGTGGTATTAACGGTAACAGATGTTAATGGTAATACCGCTACCTGTAGTGCCACAGTCACTATAGAAGATAATGTGGCACCTACGGTGGTGACACAGAACATTACGGTTCAGTTGGATGATCAGGGTAATGCTTCCATTGAAGCGCTTGATGTCGATGGTGGTTCTACCGATGCCTGTGGTATTGAAAGCTATGCGGTGACACCAAACAGTTTTGATTGCTCTAATATTGGAGAGAATACGGTGACCCTAACCGTTACAGATATCCATGGTAATGCGGCCAGTGAAACGGCTGTGGTAACTGTGGAAGATATGGTTAACCCAATTGCGGTCTGTAACGATATCTCTATATATCTCAATGCGGATGGCACTTATACCCTATCACAAAGTGATATTGATGCCATTGCTGATGGCAGTACGGATAACTGCGATACCGATTTAACATATAGTGTATCTCCTGATACGTTCACTTGTGCCGAAGAAGGTGACAATACGGTTACTTTAACGGTAACGGATGATTATGGCAACTCATCTACCTGTACGGCTACCGTAACAGTGGATGGTAGCTTCCCAGAGGTGACTATTTCTCAAAGTGAGCTTCCAGAATTCTGCCAGGGTGCTGTAGTGGTCTTAACGGCCAACAGTGATGAGGCTGTGGAATACTTATGGAACTCCGGTGAGGAAACAGCTTCCATTGAAGTGGGTGCCAACGGTATCTATGGTGTCCTAGTAACATCGGCTACCAACTGTACAGCTTATGCTGAATTTGAGGTGACTGGCTTTGATGCTGGTGCGCTTGTGGCGGCCTATACCATATTGGCGGAAGAGGATGTTTACTTGCATGGCAATAATTTAGTACAAACTGGTGCCGTGGGTGCCATGGATCCAAATATTGGTAATATCAGATTGCACCAAGCCACCACGGTGGTCGACTTTGGACAGGCGGTCAGCTTTGACTTGAATCAGGGCAGTACCATTGGCAGTCAGGTGTTTGCACCTGCTAACCCAACAATCCCTGCGTTTGTATACAACACACTTTCAAATGCCGGTAGTCCGGATGCGACCGTGAACAACAACCAGACACAGACCCTCAATGGCAGTGTCTATGACGTGGTGACCGTGAAGCAGAATGCAACAGTGATATTTACACAATCTAATGTGTACATCAACGAGTTGAATACCTTTGATGGGGCTTCCATCGAGTTTGAAAACTGTGCCAATGTCTTTATCAACGAGAAGTTCATGCTGGCACAGAACGGTACCATCAATGCGGACGATCCGAACAAGGTGGTGTTCTATGTGAACCAGGATGTACAGATTGAGAAAGGTTCTTATGTACGGGCTAGTATTCATGCTTATTTCCATGAATTATTGGTGAAAGGTGACCAGAATGGCGCGCCTACCTATATGACGGGTCTGTTTATTGCTAATCGTGTGCATGGTAACAAAAATACCGTCTGGAATGCTGATGATCTCTGCGATCCATGTCCTGTTGACCAACCAGTATCCGGTGGTGATGTAACCGACAGCAGTGACCTGCGTCTGGGCATCGACATGGAAGTGACCGCATGGCCGAACCCATCCAAGGGCAACTTCAACCTGAAGCTGAAAACGGCTGTGAGTACCGAGAATGTTGATATCAAAGTATACGACATGAACAACAGGCTTGTTCACAAAGGAGACTTTGGATATGACGGTACACACGTGTTCGGTGATAAACTCGACGGTGGCGTGTACATCGTGAAAGTGACCCAAAGCGGTATCACCAAGTCGGTCAGACTGGTACGATATTAACTCTTAAATTATTTATAAACAACTTAAAGAATATTAATTAAATCGATATTATTATGAAACTTAAAATGCAAAATTTGTGCTTATATGCACTGTTATTAGGGGTTGGTATGTTATTACAAAATTGCCAAGAAGATGAAATTAGTTCTCCTAATGCTGAAGAGGGTAATCAATACAAGAATGACAAACCCTCAAAGAAAACAATAAGTATCCCAGATATCAATTTTGAGCAGGCCTTAATTGAATTAGGAATTGATGATGTTCAGGATGGGTTAGTATTAGAAAGCAATGTTGAAACTGTTACCGAGTTATTTCTTTCCAATAGAGGAATTTCTGATTTATCAGGAATTGAAAGTTTCACTAGCTTGGTTATACTTGATTGCAGTGGTAATCCTATTGAGAGCTTAGATGTTAAAAAACTTCTTGCTTTAGAGATTTTAAATTTTGACAACACGTTGGTTTCCAGTATCGATGTTAAAAAAAATGTTGCGCTAACAGTTTTGAGTTTTTCTAATTGGTCTATTTATACGCTTCCTGATGACGACCCAAGAACTATATGGGGAGGACCTTTTATTTCTGATATCGATGTGAGTGAGAATATCGCTTTAAATCAATTATGGGCAGATCAAAATGAATTAACAAGTCTGGACGTAAGTAATAACACCGTATTAAACTGGTTGCACGTTAAAAATAATCCACTTACTTGTGTTCAGGTAAATGAAACGCAACTTGCAGCCGTAACACTATCACCACAACCAGCTCCGTACTGGTGGACCAAAGATGCTGAAGCTATTTATTCCTTAACTTGTCCCTAATTAATTATAATCGAATTAAAAATAAGGGCATCCAAAATGGTTGCCCTTTTTTATTCTTATCCGCAACTCAAATCAACTCAAATCAACTCAAATCAACTCAAAAATAATTACTTTTTTAATCACTGAAATTACTTTTATTGAATACTTTTTAGATAGTAAAATTAAGTCGTGTATATTTTGATGTTAGTATTCAATTGAAAGGTGTCATTGAGAACTTCAAACACCAGCCAAATTTTAAGAGATTACTTCTACTGACTGTAAACATTAGCAGTGCAATGACCTGGTGTAGTTGTTTGCATATTACGTAGTCTCCACACGTCTACATTTTAGATCGCTATGATATAAGAGCTACTTGTGTCTTTTATCCAAATTTTTTAACAATTTAACGAAAAAACAATTTCGTAACCTTTTATTAAACTTTAAATTTTGGGAACTTAATTTTTAATTACCTACTTTTAACCTGCTATTAATCAACATATCTACTTCTTTAGGGATAGGTTGTAACTAACCAATATCTACGTAAATTAAATCTTTCTAACAGAACAGCTTTTTGTCTCTGAAGGCATTACTTGTGTTCGGTATTGTTATTAACCAACACGAAACAAAATGAAACGTTTTTACTTTCTAATTGCTTTTTCCTTAATTCTAACCTGTAATTTTTCGCTAAAAGCACAAAGTTCAGGAATTTTTGACGCCTACATTGTTACTGAAACAAATAGCGGTGGTAATTTTTATAATCACCTTGTTGATACTGGTGGTTTTAATGGTGCTTTTTTAGGTAGCTTTAGCTGCACCGAAACCCTTGTCATTAGAGGTGGTCAAGCTAAAACTTACAAAAATGGTGGCCACAACGTCTTTAACAGTAGTTTGTTTTACAGAATTTATCCAACAGGTTCACCATCTGGAGGTTTTTCTGAAATTAATTTAAATTTTCATCTAAATCTAGCAAACCCAGGTGATCAGCAATGGGATAATGTTCAAACAGGTTTCCCATTAGACATTCAATTGTTGGATGGTTTGGCTCCTGGAAATTATACTATTGAAGTCTATGTAAGATCTCAAGTAGACACCAATAATGACAATCAAATTGACTTGGATAATTATTGGAGTAATTTTGGAAATAATTTTAAGGCAACGTTTGAAGTTTTAAACAGCCCACCCAATATTACTTGTCCAACTAATATTACGGCTAATTCCATAAACGGTGAATGCGGAGCAAATGTTGATTTTACTGTGGAAGCCCAGAGCCTTTGTAATCCTTCAATAATTTTTTCTGAAGAATTTATTCAAGGACAAAATTCTCCTCATTGTGAGGCGTGGAACGACTTTAGAGCCTCTTTACTAGGTAATTTACCATATACTAAAGCTACCATAAGAGGAAGCCTGAATCCAACTGGAGTTTCAATTTCAGATCCTGTTAAAGTTTTACAATTAGCCAATAGTTTAAGAACTGGAAATCAAATTTCTGTCAATGATGGTAGCCTTTGGTGGACTGTTGGAACTTGTGGTAATTCTATTTATGGTAATGCAATTGAATTCACGGTTTCAAATGGTCCATCTTCTACCTGTAGTTGTTATGGATATTATACAGTCAGGCCATGTATTCAAGTAGGAATAAATGATAATCCTAATTGGGGTGGTATATCAACTGGTACAACATCCTCATGGACAACATGTGTTGCTCAATCTCAAACCTTGACGGTAGAGTTTGAACTTGCCAGTTCTAATAGCAATCCTGTAACCACTAGTGTAGTGTCAAATCCGCCTTCAGGTTCATTTTTCCCTGTGGGAACAACCACAGTGACATCTGTAGCAACAGATTCTAATGGGAATGTATCCTCATGTACATTCGACGTAACTGTTGAAGACTTGTCTGCTCCTGAAGCTTTATGCCAAAATATTTCTGTGGAGCTTGACTCCAACGGTATAGCAACCATTACACCAGAAGCGGTAGATAATGGTTCCTTTGATGATTGTGGTGCGGTAACCTTGAGTTTGGATACGGACAGCTTTGATTGTAATAATTTAGGTGACAACATCGTAACCTTAACAGTGACCGATGAAAACGGCAATACTGCTACTTGTGATGCCACTGTTACTGTTGTAGATAACACACCGCCCACATTAGTTTGTCAAGACATCACTGTAAACTTAGATGCTAATGGAACATTTGTTATTACAAGTGCAAACTTTGTATTTGATAATATAATTACTAGTTATTCCGATAACTGTACTGTAACGAACGTAGTATCATTTGCAGGAGGAACAAATTTTAATTGTGAAAATGTTGGTGTAACAAATTCGAGAAGTGTCCGTCTTACGGATACTAGCGGTAATCAATCTGATTGGTGCACATTTAATATTACTGTTCTTGACCCGTTAAGTGCTTGTAACGAGCCACCAATAGCTGTTTGCCAAAATATCACTATAGATGCCGATGCCAATTGTTCGGCAACGGTACTTGCTGCTGCCTTTGATGGTGGTTCAACCGATCCAGATAATGATGTATTGACCTTTGCAGTTGATAATCCCGGTCCGTATCCATTAGGTACAACCAATGTAATATTAACTGTTTCTGATGGTGAATTTACTGATGTGTGTACAGCAACCATAACAGTAGAAGATAATACTGCACCATCTGCTGTCTGCAATGACATTACCATAGAATTGGATGCTTCAGGTAACTATACCTTAACCCAAGCCGATATTGAGGCTATTGGCAACGGAAGTACCGATGCTTGTGGTGATGTATCATTTAGTGTGAATAATACTACGTTTGATTGTAGTGATGTATCTGGTGGCAGTGCTACTGCAAGTGAATTGTTTTTCTCTGAATATGGTGAGGCCGCATCTGGATCCAACAAATATTTAGAAATATTCAATGGGACTGGAAGTCCTGTAGATATGAGCGGTTACGAACTACAGCGTGTTAGCAATGGTGGTTCATTCCCGGAAGCTACAGTTGGCTTAAGTGGTACGTTGCAGGATGGCGAGGTTCTTATTGCTCGTAATTCAAGTGCCACTGCTCCTGTAACAACAGCTGGCAATATTAATATTAGCAGCGGTAATATCTCTCATAATGGTGATGATGCTTGGGCCCTTGTGAGATTAAGTGATAATACAATCATTGATCTTGTAGGAGAAGAAGGTCCTGATCCTGGAACCGGCTGGGATGTGGCTGGTGTAAACAATGCAACGGCAGACCATGTTCTTACAAGAAAAGCTTCGGTTACCAGTGGAAATACCAATTGGGATGCCTCTCGTGGCACCAATGCTTCCGATAGTGAATGGAACGTACTTGCAGATAGTGATTACAGTAGTTTAGGAACGCATAGCCTGGCAGCAGGTCCTAGTGGTGTACAAGTTACTCTTACGGTGACTGATGAAAACAGCAATGTCGCTACATGTACAGCAACGGTAACTGTTGAAGACAACACAGCTCCAAATGCGATTTGTCAAAATGTAACCGTACAAC
Source organism: Hanstruepera sp. CR43 (assembly GCF_055227665.1). Classification (NCBI taxonomy): domain Bacteria; kingdom Pseudomonadati; phylum Bacteroidota; class Flavobacteriia; order Flavobacteriales; family Flavobacteriaceae; genus Hanstruepera; species Hanstruepera sp. CR43. Next base: position 497,196 of record NZ_CP200078.1, read on the forward strand.
TGGATAGCTCAGGTAATGGTTCCATTACTGCAGAACAGGTGGATAACGGATCAAATGATAATTGTGCGGTCGCCTCTATGGAATTGAGCCAAACAGCATTTGACTGTAGCCATGTTGGACAGACCAATACCGTGACCTTATTGGTTACCGATACCAGTGGCAATACGGCATCTTGTACGGCCAACGTAACAGTGCTGGACGAGGTTGCACCAACCGTTGTTTGTAATGATATTACTGTTGAGTTGGATGCTTCAGGTAATTATACCTTAACCCAAGCCGATATTGAAGCTATTGGCAATGGCAGTTCCGATGCCTGCGGTGAGGTTTCATATAGTGTGGACATCAATACATTTGACTGTTCGAATGTAGTTGCAGCTGCCACACCTTCCAATGATCTCTTTATTTCTGAATACATGGAGGGCAGTTCTAACAATAAATGTCTTGAAATATTTAATGGTACAGGCAATACCGTAGATCTTTCAAACTACAGTTTGAGATTCTATTTTAATGGTGGCACGTCTCCGGGTAATACCATAGCGCTTTCTGGAAGTCTTAACAATGGTGATGTCTATGTGGTTTGTGATAATGATGCAACTATTATATCAGGAGATTTAGATAATAATGGTAGCTTCTATAATGGTGATGATGCTATTGAATTATTGAATAATAATAACACTATTGATGTTATCGGGCAAATTGGTTTTGATCCAGGCTCTGAATGGGGTACAGGAGATGTATCGACTCAAAACAATACAATAAGAAGAAAACCTTCTGTGACTGATGGAGATTCCAATGGATCCGATGCTTTTGATCCTTCCAGCGAATGGGACGGATTTGACATTGACACGATTGATGGCTTCGGAAGTCATTCTGTTGGTGGTGGCTCCTCACCTGTTGTAACATTGACAGTAACTGATGAAAATGGTAATTCTGCCACTTGTACGGCTACTGTAACAGTAGAAGATAATGTGGCTCCAACTGTTTCCTGTAACCCATTTGAGGCAGAATTGGATGAGAATGGCCATTACACTTTAACAGAAAACGATATCGCTGAAATAGCAGCAGGAAGTTCGGATGCCTGTGGAATTGCAAGCTTAAGTGTATCACCTGATACTTTTAGCTGTGCGGATGCCGATCAAGTGATTGATGTCACGCTGACTGTTACTGATAACAACGGCAATACCAATACCTGTTCAACAGTCATTTTAGTTGTCGATTCAACCCCTCCAACAGTGGTTTGTAACGACATCACTGTGGAATTGGATGCATCAGGTAATTATACATTAACTCAAGCTGATATTGAAGCTATAGGCAACGGCAGTGCCGATGCTTGTGGTATTGCTTCTTTAAGTGTTGATAATGCTGATTTTGATTGTAGTGATGTGGTAGTTTCTGAACCTGTTGTTGCTTCCGATATTTTCTTCTCGGAATATGTGGAAGGATCCAGTTTCAATAAGTATATAGAAATATTCAATGGTACAGGTAGTAATGTTGATTTATCTGACTATGAATTGCGATTATATTCAAATGGCAATAGTTCACCATCAACTAGCAATCCACTTTCTGGAATTTTAGCAGACGGCGATGTTATCGTGTACGCTAATAATGGTGCTGTTGTTTACGGAGGTGCTACTACAGTGGCCAGTGCTGTAAACTGGAATGGTGACGATGCTATTGAATTGTACAAAATAAGTTCTGGAACATCTGTTGATATTTTTGGTAAAATTGGTGAGGATCCAGGATCACAATGGGTGGTTGCTGGAAATACAACTCAAAATCAAACCTTACGCAGAAATGCCAACGTGACTCAAGGAAATGTTGATGATTTAAGTGGTTTCCCTTCTTTAGGTACTGAATGGACAGGTCTTCCTCAAGATGATGTATCTGGATTGGGTACACATACTATGTCAAGCGGCAACCTGGATTCACCAACTGTCGTTCTAACCGTAACCGATGTTAATGGTAACTCTAGTAGTTGTGAAGCCACAGTAACTGTTCTGGACAATATAGCGCCAACAGTAGTTTGCAACGCCATAACTGTTGAATTAGACGATACTGGTAACTATACCTTATCTTCTGTAGATATTGATGCTATTGCAAATGGCACTAATGATGCCTGTGGCATTGCAAGTTTGACTGTTTCACCTGATAGCTTTACTTGTGCGGAAATAGGTTTCAATACGGTAACCTTAACAGTTATTGACAATAACGGTAATGAAAATACCTGCACAACTTCGGTGAACGTTGTTGATGTGACTACACCTGTGGTCATCTGTCAGGACTTAACGGTTCAATTAGATGCCAATGGTGCAGCATCCATTACTCCAGCTGATATAGATGGTGGTTCTTATGATGTTTGTAGCGATGTGATTTTAGAAATCAGTCAAAATACATTTGACTGTGATGATGTCAATGCCGTGGTGCCTATCAACGATTTATTTATTTCAGAATATATTGAAGGAAGTGGCAACAATAAGTGTATTGAAATATTCAATGGAACTGGAAGTTCTGTCAATCTTTCTAGTTATACATTAGTGAGATATTCAAATGGTTCAACAAATGGTACTAACATAAGTCTATCAGGAACCATTGCAGATGGTGATGTTCATGTAATATGTAATTCCAGTGCTGATGGAGCATTTCTTGCATTAGCCGATCAAACAACTGGCAGTGTTAGCCATAATGGTGATGATGCTTACGAATTGGTTAATAATGGCAATGTGATTGATATCTTTGGAAGTGTTGGAGAAGATCCAGGTTCCGAATGGAATGTATCTGGAAACGAAACTCAAGATAGAACTTTAAGAAGAAATATTAATGTAACCAAAGGAAACCTTAATAACACTGTAGGTTTCCCATCGCTAGGTACAGAATGGACTGAATTTTCTCAAAATAATCTAGAAAATTTAGGAAGTCATGAAGTAGATGCTAGAGGTGTTGAAGTCACTTTAACAGTCACGGATACTTACGGCAATTTCGATAGCTGTGTAGCTATCGTGCGCGTTGAGGATAACATCGCACCAGAGATCACCTGTGTACCAAATACCACTTTGGATACCGATCCAGGAGTATGTGATTATACCGTAGTGGGATCTGAACTGGATGCCACCTTTACCGATAACTGTTCGTCCGGTAGCATTACCAACGATTATAACAACGATGCTTCCCTTGCTGGAGCCATATTCCCACAGGGTACTACCCTAGTGACCTGGACCGTGGATGATGGTAATGGCCAGGTTGTAACGTGTACAACCGAGGTGACTGTTGAGGATAATGAAGCTCCAGTAGTCAACTGCTTGAGCTTACAAGTGCAATTGGATGAATTTGGTAACGGTAGTATCTCTGAAGAAGATATTAATGGTGATTCCACAGATAACTGTGAGATTGCAAGTATCTCGCTGTCACAATTGGACTTTGATTGTTCCGATATTGGTGGTGACCTGGATGGCCTGATCATTTCCGAATATGTGGATGGTGCCGGTGACAACGATTGTATCGAGATATTTAACGGTACCGGTAATACGGTTAACCTATATGGTGATAACTACGTGCTGCGCGTCTATGCCGATGGTGGTACCACGGCTTTATATGAAGTGCCTTTATTGGGTACGATTGCCGACCGTGATGTGTACGTCCTGTGCTTTGGTAACAATGATGGTGCTTCACAGGCTGACCAGATTGATGGTTTTGCCTTTGATGGTAACGATGCCGTAGCCCTTGTTAAGGATGGTAATGCCGTTGACGTCGTTGGTGTCATTGGTAACAACCCTGGAACAGGATGGTCTTCTGGTGGTGTCAGTACTGCTGGTACAACACTTGTTAGAAACAATGACGTACTTCAAGGCAATATCAACGCCTTTGTAGCCAATATGGCAACTGAATGGACGCAATATCCTCAAGGTACTTATAGTAACCTAGGGGCTCATGATATTGAGATTACCGATTTGGCTAATAACGTGATATTAACCGTAACCGATACCAGTGGCAATGTGTCTACCTGTGAGGGTAATGTAACGGTTGTGGATCTGGTTCCACCGGTTCCTGCCTGTCAGGATATTACCGTACAACTGGGTATTGATGGTACGGCTACTGTAGCACCTTCCCAAGTGGATAATGGATCTGATGATGCCTGTGGTATTGCGACCCTTGAATTGAATGTAACCGAGTTTGATTGTTCGAACATTGGGGCCAACCCAGTGGTATTAACGGTAACAGATGTTAATGGTAATACCGCTACCTGTAGTGCCACAGTCACTATAGAAGATAATGTGGCACCTACGGTGGTGACACAGAACATTACGGTTCAGTTGGATGATCAGGGTAATGCTTCCATTGAAGCGCTTGATGTCGATGGTGGTTCTACCGATGCCTGTGGTATTGAAAGCTATGCGGTGACACCAAACAGTTTTGATTGCTCTAATATTGGAGAGAATACGGTGACCCTAACCGTTACAGATATCCATGGTAATGCGGCCAGTGAAACGGCTGTGGTAACTGTGGAAGATATGGTTAACCCAATTGCGGTCTGTAACGATATCTCTATATATCTCAATGCGGATGGCACTTATACCCTATCACAAAGTGATATTGATGCCATTGCTGATGGCAGTACGGATAACTGCGATACCGATTTAACATATAGTGTATCTCCTGATACGTTCACTTGTGCCGAAGAAGGTGACAATACGGTTACTTTAACGGTAACGGATGATTATGGCAACTCATCTACCTGTACGGCTACCGTAACAGTGGATGGTAGCTTCCCAGAGGTGACTATTTCTCAAAGTGAGCTTCCAGAATTCTGCCAGGGTGCTGTAGTGGTCTTAACGGCCAACAGTGATGAGGCTGTGGAATACTTATGGAACTCCGGTGAGGAAACAGCTTCCATTGAAGTGGGTGCCAACGGTATCTATGGTGTCCTAGTAACATCGGCTACCAACTGTACAGCTTATGCTGAATTTGAGGTGACTGGCTTTGATGCTGGTGCGCTTGTGGCGGCCTATACCATATTGGCGGAAGAGGATGTTTACTTGCATGGCAATAATTTAGTACAAACTGGTGCCGTGGGTGCCATGGATCCAAATATTGGTAATATCAGATTGCACCAAGCCACCACGGTGGTCGACTTTGGACAGGCGGTCAGCTTTGACTTGAATCAGGGCAGTACCATTGGCAGTCAGGTGTTTGCACCTGCTAACCCAACAATCCCTGCGTTTGTATACAACACACTTTCAAATGCCGGTAGTCCGGATGCGACCGTGAACAACAACCAGACACAGACCCTCAATGGCAGTGTCTATGACGTGGTGACCGTGAAGCAGAATGCAACAGTGATATTTACACAATCTAATGTGTACATCAACGAGTTGAATACCTTTGATGGGGCTTCCATCGAGTTTGAGAACTGCGCCAATGTCTTTATCAACGAGAAATTTATGCTGGCACAGAACGGTACCATCAATGCGGACGATCCGAACAAGGTGGTGTTCTATGTGAACCAGGATGTACAGATCGAGAAAGGTTCTTATGTACGTGCCAGTATTCATGCCTATTTCCATGAATTATTGGTCAAAGGTGACCAGAATGGTGCGCCTACCTATATGACGGGTCTGTTTATTGCCAACCGTGTGCATGGTAACAAAAATACCGTCTGGAATGCTGATGATCTCTGCGATCCATGTCCTGTTGACCAACCAGTATCCGGTGGTGATGTAACCGACAGCAGTGACCTGCGTCTGGGTATCGACATGGAAGTGACCGCATGGCCGAACCCATCCAAGGGCAACTTCAACCTGAAGCTGAAAACGGCCGTGAGTACCGAGAATGTTGATATTGAAGTGTACGACATGAACAACAGGCTTGTTCACAAAGGAGACTTTAGTTATGACGGTACGCACGTGTTCGGTGACAAACTCGACGGTGGCGTGTACATCGTGAAAGTGACCCAAAGCGGTATCACCAAGTCGGTCAGACTGGTGCGATACTAACCAACCATAGTAGTTTTAGTGATGAAAAACCCCTCCATATATGGAGGGGTTTTCTTTTGAAAATTAATATAATAATTTATTGCTGTGAATCTGTTAAAGCCAAAAATGGCACTTCCAGATGATTGGCTATTTTTTCTATTTTTTGTTCATTAAACAACTTTTCAAAGAATGAATGCTGGCGACTGACCATGGAAAACATATCTATTTTATGAATTTCTATATATTTAATAACAGAAGCCAGAAAGGTTGATTTCGATTCATCAATCAATTGATGGGTGGTATTCTTAAACAGGTCATCCAATTGTTCTTTGATGCGCTCCTGCTCTTTTGTGTAGGAATTGGCTTGAGAAACATGCAACATATGGACTTCACAATTATAATGTTCAGAGAAATTAACTAGAAATTTCAAATCATCCGAATGGTAGTTTCTGTTTAGATTTGTAGTGAATAGAATCTTCTGAATAGGTTTTATCTTACAGGATTGCGGAATAGCCAAAACAGGAATCTTAATATTCTCAATAACCCGTAACGTGTTACTGCCAAAAATTTTCTTGATACTATTGGTGGCGCCCTTCGTTCCCATAATCACCAATTCAATATCATTATTTTCGATACTTTGCTGAATAGCTCCAATAAAATTATCATAGTCTACTATTGGTGAAAAGTGATGTAAAATGTTATTATACTGATTTTTTAATGTTTCTATATCCTTCTCCAGTCTTTCCTTATCTTCTGCAATTATTTGAGAATACAAAGAACTCGAAGGTTTCATGTTCATTAAATCATCCGAAATGAAACTAGATGCTTTTACGACATGCAATATATAAAACTGGCATGGTTCATATTGAAACAAGTTAATGGCATAATGAATAGCATGATTGGCGTTTTGCGAGAAATCGGTAGTAATTAAAATATTTTTCATAGTCCATTTATGTGTCTTAAAGATATTACAATATTTTTTTATTTAAACTGATAATTGTCATGAGGTTGAGAGTCCCCATTTTTTATTAGTAATATTTTATAATCATTTGTATTTTCGGCACAATAAATGTTTATGGATACGTTATCTAACAAATCTTATTAATTTATGCGTTGCACCTTGTTTTTACTCTGCTTTTTTTTATTGTCCATAGGATTTTCACAAAACATGGCCGTTTCATCAAATGAAAAATTAGTGTTTACTGCTGCTTACAATATGTCAGGTCTCATGACTGATTTAGCAGAAGTCACAATGGAGACCAGTCCCGTAAAAACATCCAAAACAACACTCTTGAAATTAAAATGTACGGCAACAACCTACAGCAAATGGGATAGTTTTTTTAAAATCCGGGATTTATATGAAAGTTACGTCAATATGAATTCCCTAACACCCTATTTACACAAGCGTGATATTAATGAAGGTGGGTATTACAAATTCATGCAATATAAATTCAAGCACAAATCAAATATTGCTGAAAGCACTAAACGAAAAAGAGCCAAAGTTGGCGGATTTTATGAAGAAAATGCCAATCTCAAAATTGGAAGTTCAACCATAGATATTGTGACTACTATATATAAAATGAGAAATTTAGACTTATCACAAGCTTCATCAAACAAATCTTATACATTTAATGTGCTTTTTGATAATACCGAGTTTAAAGTGGTGGCTGTTTACAAAGGAAAAGAAACCATTAAAACGCAAATAGGCACTAAAGAATGCCATAAATTGGCTATCTCTATAAATAATAGTTCCGTTTTGAGCGGCAGCAATGATAATTTAATTTGGCTGACTGCCGATGCCAATAAAGTTCCCGTTTTCGCCAAATTTAAAATTCCAGTCGGCAATGGGGAGTTAAAAATAAAATCGGCTTCAGGATTAAAAAATTAAGTACTTATGAGAAACCTATTTACGACTTTAGCATTGATTGCCGCTGTTCTTGCTGTTATATTATCCGTTTTACCGTTGTCTAATTTAGCTTTTATTCCTGCTATTGCAGCTTTGATTTTTGGACTAGTGGCTTTTTACATATCAAATAAAAATCTAAAACCAAAGCATGCCATTAAACTAGCGTTTTTACTAACCATTTTAGCACTTAGTCTGGCCACTTACAAAAGTATTTTTAGTACATCTGAAGTAGGAAATACCGAGGAACTGGAACAAAAAGAACAACAGTCTGAAGAGGAAGCTCTGGAAGAATTGGAAGAATTGGATTTAGATGATTTAGATTTGGAATAACCATACTTTAAGCTTATTTAACATTGCTGTTTAGCATTTTTTCATTTTATTTGTCTGATAATTAGCTATTAATCAATGAAATCTTTATTAATCATTTCTGCATTAACACTCGTTGGTTCTTGTGCAACGACTCGTTACAGTACTAAAATTGAAAATTTAAAGGATGGTATTCATTTAAATGATAGTACTACTGTAATGACCTATGCCAACACGATTAAAGCAGAAGAACTAAAAGTGTTGTTATATGATTTTACCTCCGAAGATTTCAGAGGTCGTAAAGCTGGTACTGAAGGTCAAAAAAAAGCTTCCAATTTCTTAAAGAATTATTATGCAGAACAGGATATCCTATCTCCTATTAATGATTCTCTATATTTTCAAAACATTCCTGCTGAAAATCTTCCTGAAGGAACAGGAACATCTGAAAATGTTATAGCATACATAAAGGGCACTGAAAAACCTGATGAAGTCGTTATCATTTCTGCCCACCTCGATCATTTAGGTGTTGAGGATGGCAAGTTTTTCAATGGAGCAGATGATAATGGTTCTTGGAACCACTGCCCTAATGGAGATGGCTCAAGCATTTAAATTGGCTAGCGAAAATGGATATGCTCCTAAACGTAGTGTACTCTTTTTACATCTAACAGCTGAAGAAATCGGTCTTCAAGGATCTCAATTTTATATTCAACATCCTATTTTTGATTTAGATAAAACAATTGCCAATTTAAATATTGATATGATTGGAAGAATTGACAATAGGCACAGAGAAAATGGTAATTATTTGTACCTCATTGGTTCTGACAGAATTAGCAAAGAACTTCATTACATATCAGAAAAAATAAACGAGCGATATTTTAAACTGGAATTAGATTATACCTATAATGACGAAAATGATAGAAACCGTTATTATTATAGGTCTGATCATTACAACTTTGCCAGCGAGGATATTCCTGTTATTTTTTATTTCAATGGAGAGCATGACGATTATCATTTGTCAACCGATACTCCAGATAAAATTGAATTTGAACTGCTGGAAAAACGCACACGACTTATTTTTGCCACAGCCTGGCATCTGGCCAATATGGAGACCGATTTAATACATAATGTGAATCTGTAAAAGAGGCACTTAAACCCCTTGTTAAAGTTTGTTAAAAAGCGCCTTGTAAACCTATGAAATACAGTGCTTTTTTGTAATATCGCATACAATTATTTCAACTCATATTACAAATGAAAAAATCCCTATTTATTTTAGCCACTTCCTTATTGATATTTAGCTGTGGTTCAACCCAAGAAAAATCAGCAACTCAAAGTAAAGTCCCTACCAATCCTACTGATTATGCCAATAGCATCACTTCGGAAGAGTTAAAAGAAATGCTTTACACCTATGCTTCTGATGAATTTGAAGGCCGTGAAACTGGTCAACCAGGTCAAAAGAAAGCCGTTAACTACTTAAAGCAACACTACATTGACATGGGAATTCCTGCGGCTAAAGCCAATGGTGATTATTTTCAAAGTGTACCATTGGAAATAATGGAAGTTCCAAAAGTGGATTTGACAGTTGATAACAAACAATTCAAAGCCATTGACGATTTTGTTTCGGTTTCGACTTCTAAAAATGGTGGTATTTCTACCAATGAAATCATTTATGCAGGATATGGTATTCAAGATAATAACTATTCTGATTATAAAGATTTAAACGTCAAGGGAAAAGTGGTTTTAATTAAGTCAGGTGAACCTAAATCCGCTGATGGTAATTACCTCGTTAGTGGTACGACAGAATCGTCAAAATGGTCCAATTTCAGACAAGAGTACGCTTCGAAACGAGATGTAGCGAAAGATAATGGTGCTGCGGCTGTATTGTTTTACTATCCTGAAATATATTCGATGTTTTCAAATCGTTTTGGAAGATCTAGTGGTCGTATGTCTTTAAAAGGCAAAGCTGATGATATGTACTATTTTTTAATTAACACCGAATTGGCTACAGCTATTTTGGAAGATATTGATACTAACAATAGTACAACTACCATTAATAAACCATTTAATCTTCAATATTTAAATGCATCTAATGAATTTTATTCTGAAAATGTTGCCGCTTTTCTGAAAGGAACTGAAAAACCAAATGAAGTGATTGTCATATCGGCGCATTTAGATCATGAGGGTGTTAAAGACGGTGAGATTTATAATGGCGCGGATGACGACGGATCAGGAACAATCTCTATTTTGGAAATTGCAGAAGCTTTTAAAACAGCCGCTAAAAATGGACATGGCCCAAAACGATCTATATTATTTCTACATGTAACAGGAGAAGAAAAAGGCCTTTTGGGTTCTAGATACTATACTGATATGGAGCCCATCATTCCTTTAGAAAACACAGTTGCTGATTTAAACATTGATATGATTGGTCGCGTTGATCCCAAGCATGAGGAAGCTGGAGACGACAATTATTTATATTTAATTGGTAGTGATAAATTAAGTACCGAGTTGCACAATATTTCTGAAGACATCAATAAAAAGTATATCAATATGAATTTTGATTATACCTATAATGATGATAATGACCCGAATCGTTTTTACTACCGTTCAGATCATTATAACTTTGCTAAAAATAATATACCTGTTATTTTTTATTTTAATGGTACCCATGCCGATTATCATAAGCCAAGTGACACACCTGATAAAATAAGATATGATTTATTGGAAAATAGATCCCGTTTAATTTTTTATACAGCTTGGGAATTAGCCAATAGAGACAATAGAATTGTTGTAGATAAAGCAACGGAATAATATAACTATCTCCATAAACAAAAGAAGCCTTTCAGATATCTGAAAGGCTTCTTTTGTTTTAATTATCCTAAACACTGTATTTTTGAATAAAGGCCTCAAGCCTCTCTCTATTTAAGTTTTTAAGTTTTCTTTCTAATGCTTGAGCTTCTTTTCGAGATTCTTTCTTAACAAAAAGTGTTAATTCCCAAGGTATTCCTGAAGAAGTATAAATTGAATTTCCTTTATTATGTCTTTCTAATCGGCTTTTCAAATCTTTAGTGAAACCCTTATAATAACGGTCTAACTTTCTTGAATAAATAATATAGACTATGTATTCCATAAATTTTAAAATACAAAAAAAGCTTCTCGGAATGAGAAGCTTTATGATTTTTTTGGTACAGACGATACTGTCTGTACCAAGACACACGTTGTGTCGTCTTGGGGTGGAAGATCGGTCTCGAACCGACGACCTCCTGAACCACAATCAGGCGCTCTAACCAACTGAGCTACAACCACCATTTTAAATTGGACTGCAAATGTAATTTATTTCCTTTTTTTTACAAAGTGTTTTTAAAATATTATTTCAAATCAAACAAGCTATTGACGGCTGGATAACGTTCCACTGTGTAACCCTCTCCGTGTTCTGCATTGATCAAACGTCCCATATCTCTGGCTCTATATTCAATACTTTCCGTAAAATTCTTGCTTGAAATAGGTGTTTCGGGTTCTTTACTACTAGCATCATAAAATTGTGTTTTATAAGCCAAAACAGCATCTACCTTTTTTTGTATAAATCCTGAAACATCAACAACGATATCAGGTTCTAAATTCTTCCATTGAATATAATGATAAACAGCATTTGGCCGCCATGGCTCTTGAAAACCGTCATAATCATCACATTTTGTATCAATTTTCAGCAAACCAGATAAAAAACATGCATCACTAACCAGTTTACTTCCCTTTCCATGGTCAATATGTCTATCCTCTATGGCATTACAAAGCACAACATCTGGCTTATACTTTCTAATCATTTTAATGAGCTCCATTTGATGCCATTTATCATTGACAAAAAAACCATCTGCAAACTCCATATTATCCCTAACAGTCACTCCTAAAATTTTAGCAGCCTGCTCAGATTCAGCATCTCGTGTTTCTGCAGTACCTCGGGTTCCTAATTCGCCACGGGTTAAATCAATAATGCCTACTTTTTTACCGCTAGCTACTTCTTTTGCTATGGTAGCTCCACAACCCAACTCAACATCGTCCGGATGCGCTCCAAATGCCAATATGTCTAATTTCATGATACTCTTTATAAATATATTTGTGATTCTTCTTTTGTTTTCTGTAGAGCTTGCTCTATGTCTGCAATTAAATCACGTTTCGACTCAATGCCAACCGAAAATCTCATTAATTGATCACTAATACCCAAATTATCACGCTCTTCTTGAGATAGTAAAGCATGTGAAGTAAGATGTGGTGATAATATGGTGCTCTCAACACCAGCCAAACTTACGGATGGCTTAATTAGTTTTAATTGTTTCATGAAGGCACTGGCGTTTAATCCGTCAGCTAATTCAAATGACATCATACCACCAAACCCTTTCATTTGGCTTTTAGCCAAAGAATAATCTGGATGTGATTTTAACCCTGGATAGTTCACCCGTTTAATGTCAGGATGCTGTTCTAAATAGCGCGCTAGTTTTTTGGCATTTCTATTTTGTGCTTTAACTCTTAAAGCCAAGGTTTTCATGCTGCGCTCTAACATCCAGACAGTAAAATCACTTAAATTACCACCAAAGTTTTTAGCAACATGCCATATCTCCTGAATTAAGGGTTCGGACGCCATTAAGACTCCTGCCAATATATCACTGTGACCTCCCAAGTATTTCGTCGCCGAATGCATGACAATATCAATACCCATATCAATTGGATTTTGATTGATAGGGCTTGCAAATGTATTGTCGATACTTGACAATATATTTTTGGATCTGGCCAATTCAGCAACACCTTTTATATCAGTTATGGTCAATAATGGATTAGAAGGTGTTTCTATGTGAATCAGTTTCGTATTGGATTGTATGGCATCCTCAAAATCAGACACCTGATACCCATTGGTAAATGTGAACTCGATACCATACTTGGGAAATTCTTCACGTATAAAATGACTGGCGCCACCATAAAGAGTGTTTTGGACAACCAAATGATCACCGGCTTTTAATATCGTTAAGAACATGGCGCTCAAAGCTGCCATTCCCGAACCAAAAATCAGAGCCGATTCAGTGTGTTCCAAAGCGGCCATTTTCTTGGCTAAATTTTCCTGATTTGGTGTATTAAAACTTCGTGGATAACGAATAACATCAACATCTTCAAAGGCATAAGATGTGGACAAATATATGGGAGAAATAGCACCTTTAAACTGTTCATCCTTAACCTCACCAGTATGAATACAGATCGTATTTAATCCCAACTTATTTTTTGCCATATATCTCGATTATTAAAGTCCAACTAAATTACAAATTATGTTCTAGACTTTAACCATCTTCCAAGCACCTTTTTTAAACCAAATCATACCTACTACAGCTATAAGAACTTCTGCTATGGTGATGGCCAAAAAAACACCCATAGGTCCAAAATCCAAATAAACGGCCATCAAATAGGCAAACGGCAATTGAAATAACCAAAAGCAGACAAAGTTTATATAGGTCGGTGTTTTGGTATCACCAGCTCCATTGAAAGCATTGATAATAACCATACCATAACCGTAAAAAATATACCCAGCCGCCATAACACGTAAACACAAACTGCCATATTCAACAACATCTGGAGTCGTATTGAACATGCTAATTATTTGTGGTGCGAAAATCAAATAACCAATGGAAACCAATCCCATAAACCAGGCATTATACTTTCCTGTCTTCCAAACGGATTGTTCAGCTCGGTCCGGCTTTTGGGCTCCCAGATTCTGACCAACTAAAGTTGCTGCTGCATTGCTCATGCCCCAGGCAGGCATCAATGTAAACATCATGACACGAATAGCAATAGTATAACCTGCCAAAACTTCACTACCAAATTCACTCATTATTCGCATTAAGAACACCCAACTGGACGTACCTATTAAAAATTGCCCGATACCGCCCAGTGACACTTTTATAAGGTTTAACATGACCTCAAATTGTAGTACCAAGTCCTTGATTCTAATTTTAATTTTGCTGTAGCCATAAAATAAAATGCCCAACTGAAAAATAACAGCCGTTCCCCTTCCAATAGTTGTTGCAATGGCAGCGCCTTCAACCCCATAAGCAGGAATGGATCCAAACCCAAAAATAAAAATAGGATCCAAAATAATATTCAAACCGTTGGAGAGCACCAAGGTCCACATAGCGACAGAAGCATTTCCAGCCCCTCTAAAAATAGCGTTGATCAAAAAGAGTAGCATAATAGTTATGTTACCGCCTATTAAAACTTGCGTATAACCATAGCCCTCGGCTATTAAATCGGGTTCGGCACCCATGAGAGATAACAATTCTTTTGGATAAATAATCCCTGCTACACTAACGAATGAAGCCACTATCGTACCTAAAATTATAACCTGCACAGCTGCTTTTGAGGCACCTTTTATGTCCTTTTCTCCAACGCGTCTGGCGACCACAGCTGTCGCTGCCATACTCAATCCGATGGCAATGGCATAAACAAGTGTAATCACGGATTCTGTTAACCCAATGGTAGCTACCGCATTCACGCTTACTTGAGATACGTACATAATGTCCACTAAAGCAAAAATGGATTCCATGAGCATTTCCAGAATCATGGGAATAGATAGCATAAATACCGCTCTACGGATACTACCAGAAGTAAATTCCTGTTCCTTACCTGAAACAGCAATTTTAAAGTATTTGAAAAATTGTTTTAAAGAAATTTTTTGTTGCATTTTGAAATTGTTTAATATAAATAATATCCAAGTCACAAGATTGACTTGAAAGTAATAGTCGTTTTGTTGACGACAGTATCCGAAAGGTTATATTAAACAATCATAGGCAAGGCAAATATGATAATTTAATGCCAAAATTCAAAGAATGTTTTGATGATTTAATATTTTGAAAACCAATAGGTTAAAATCAAGGATTTGATTATCTGCTGATTTTTTCTTAATTTTGAGGTTATGACTACAGCAGACAAACAAGAAAATACAGTTTTTTTAAAAGAATCTTTAAGCTATTTAGAAAATTTAGGTTACGACAACATTAAGGCCGATTTAGAAGGTTATGAAACACCAAAATCCTATTTCAAAAAAGGGAGCGATGTTACCATAACACCTGATATTGTTGCCGAAAAAGCAGGTAGAAAACATTACTTTGAAATTAGCCTGAAATCCGAACAACCCATCCTCTTAAAATCAAAATGGCGTTTTTTGGATGTACTTACCAGAATGAAAGATCATAAATTCAGAATCATTACACGTCGTGGACACTACAAATTTACCCAAGACATGTTAGATGATTTAAATCTGGATAAGAAACCGATTAAATTATAATTTTTTAGATTGAGATTTTAATAATTGATTCTGCTCTTCCATTAAATCGGAGAGTTTGGACAGTAATTCTATATCCTTTGGTGTCGCAACCGTATCATCTTTGGTATCATGTGATTTTGTGCGTAACCGATTCATAAACTTGACGACCATGAATACGGTAAAGCCTATGATCAAAAAATCAAGTAATGCTTCACCAAAAGCACCATAGCCTATCGCTACCTCATCGGTAATGATAGAACCCGCATCATTTAAAACGGCATCTTTAAGAATAATGCGTCGGTCTTGAAAATTGACACCATCAGTCATCAATGATAATGGTGGTAAAAAAACCTTCTTGACCAATACATCTATGACCTTATTAAATGAAGCTCCAATAATAATTCCGATGGCCATATCCATCATATTGCCTTTTACAGCAAATTCTTTAAACTCTTTGAAAATTTTCATGTGAAAAATTATTTTTTGTAGAATTTAGCATACTTGCGATATGCCAAAATACCCAGTATGGCAACAATTCCAAACGCAATAGCAATAAATTTCACGCTGACTATTTGGTCTCCACTGGCATAACTATGTAATCCTGCTAAGTAAAAGTTAACACCAAAATAAGTCATCATTATGCTAGAAAACGCAACTATGGAAGCCAGATTAAATCCAAAACGACCGCGTAAACCTGGCACCAGGCGCATATGGATAACAAAGGCATAAATCATGATACTGATTAAAGCCCAAGTCTCTTTTGGGTCCCAACCCCAATAACGACCCCAACTTTCATTAGCCCACATACCGCCTAAAAAGTTTCCAATAGTAAGCATCACCAAACCGACTGTTAAGGCCATTTCATTAATAATGGTCAGCTCCTGGATATTAAGCCGTAACCTTTGGTAATTATTTTTATTAGAGAAAATCATAAGCAACAAAACAACTACTCCCAGTATCATGCCCAAGGTAAACGGTCCATAACTAGCCACAATAACCGCGACATGAATCATGAGCCAATAACTATCCAGTACAGGTTGTAAGTTGGCAATAGCTGGATCCATCCAGTTCCAGTGGGCAACCATCAATATCATGGAAGTCACAAATGCCGTGGAAGCTATAGTCAAATCACTTTTACGCCCAAAAGCCAATCCAAAAAACATTGTGGCCCAGGCAACATAAATCATAGACTCGTAGGCATCACTCCATGGAGCATGTCCAGAAATATACCAGCGAACAATTAAACCAACCGTATGCAGTAAAAACAAGCCTACAATCAGCCATTTAAATACAGTAACGACTAGGTTTAATGACTTACTTCTATGGTTGAATATTTGAATGATTAAAAACACAAACATAAGTGAGCCCGCGTACAAATACCAGCTGAACAACTTCTTGAAAATATCATATTTGTTATAGGCGATTTCAGTTTTTACCTTCTTTTCCGAAAGCATCACCTCACTGCCATATTTGTTTTGGGTTTTAGTGAAGGACTCCAATATTTCATTAACCTGGCTATAGTCTCCAGACTTTTTAGCCATATTGAGAGTCATTAAATAGGCACTGAATCCGTTGTTTATAAAGTTACCATACAAGGTGTCTTTTATTTGCTCCCGATAGCCATCGCGACGAAATTCAATAGAAGATATCCATTTATTGTTTTCATCATCAGGGATTGGAAAAATACGCAAAGCATAGCCGTCAATGGTATTGTACAATAAGTTAACACGCTGGTCAGTTTCCTTAAATTCTTTCTGGAATCCATTAGGTATTTGTGCTTTGTAGGCTTCTTCCAGATAAGGCGCCAGTTTGTAATTCCCTTCAGGTGTAAAGAAATCGACCAAGGCTACATACTTCTGATCTTTTTCAACGCCTATCAGACTCCTAATAGAGTCTCCCTTTTTAGGCTTTAAATAGATAATAGGCACATTGTACCACAACAGCGGACTTTCTTGTATGGACAAAAACACTTGGTTTGCATCAAAGTCTTCATAAGTATCGTGTTTACTCAATTTACGCAACATTTCCGACGCAAATGTGTTGACTGGCATCATACGACCCCCAACATCTTGAATAACCAAATGTCCAAATTTATCAGCATGGTCTTTTGGTGTGATGTTAGCCTTTAAGATAGAATCTATTTGTTCTTTGGAAGGTTTACTGTGATCATGACCATCGTTAGCAGAATGCTGTTGAGCAAATCCTTGAAGTGCAAATGCCATAAACAAGACCATCAATGTCTTGGCTTTTTTACCTTTTACTTTTTCAAGTAATCGTTTTAAGTCGGCAAATCGGGAATTCTTATCAAAAAGAATAGCCATCAATCCTAAATACAAGAGAAAATATCCAATGTAGGTTGTCCAGGTCCCCAACATATCATGATTTACAGAAAGCTTGGTTCCTTTTTCATCTGGATCAAAACCTGACTGAAAAAATCGATACCCTCTATGATCCAAGATATTATTCATGAAAATGCGATAATTGAAGTCGCCTTGTTCATTATCTAAAACAGTCACCTCACTGGCAAACGCCGAATAACTCTTATCGGTTCCTGGATATTTATCGGCTATAAAGTCGTTTAGCTTAACACTAAAAGGTAATTCCAATATTTTCGAACCATACTTCACGGCAATATCCAAGCCACCAACAGTAACGACTTCAAAAGGCTTGCTGTAGCCTTGTCCTCCCAAAAGCCTGACACGTTTGGTCTCCCCATTTGAAGTCACCTTTAAAACAACCCCATCTTCATCCCCTTTTAACAACTGCGATTTTTTAACAATGTCAAAGGTTCCTTTGATTACTGGTTTCGGAAAAACCAGTTGCATGTTCCCAATAATGTATCGCGAGCGCAACATTAATGGCTGGATACTATCTTTAACCAATTTACCGGTCTGACCTGTTGCCATAGTCATGTATTCCCCTTCAAACGGCGATTGAATGGTTAAAGATCCATCCTGATACGTTAAGTTAACAGCACCTTCCACTTTTTTATTCAGTGAAAACAATACATTATGTAAACTTTGTACTTCACCAACTTTCAGAAAATGATTATGCGGAGCACCTCCTCCCGCTTCAACAAGCTTTAAATATTCCTCACCTTCATCATTTGGTACAATATCTTTTTCTGCACTGGCAATAAACTTTTCCAATTCAAAAATAACAGGCTGGCCGTTGTATGATTCAGTAATGGTCAGGCTATTCTCCAAACGTGGTGAAAAATCCACTTCCTCTTCAACTATTTTACGTTGTGGTAATCCATCAATCATGTAGTCACCATCAATATAGGCAGTTATGTAAGTTTTTTGCGATAAAAAGGTGTTTTCAGTTTCACCTTCACGAATCGCCATCATGCCTTCAAATCCAATATAACGCGTAATTCCAGCGCCTAAAATGATTAAAATAAAAGATAGATGTAAAATAAGCGTGGCCCACTGCTCCTTGCGCCACAGGCGATACTTTTTGATGTTTCCCAAAAAATTGATTACAAAAAGCAACATAATACCCTCAAACCACCAAGTATTATAAATCAGGTTACGTGTGTAAGGCGTTGGCGATGTTTCCTGCCCAGCATCCATAAAAGTACCAATGGCCATAGCAGCAGCAAAAGCAATAAATAAAATGGACGTTAAACGAGTGGAAAAAAGAATTTTGGAGAGTTTATTAAGCATAGTATGAGACTCTAAAATTGGGTCGTGCAAATTTAAGGCTTTTTGTTTAGTTAGAGGTCATTGAGCTACTCGAAATGTTTGTTAAAATTCAGCTAATTATTGCCTGGCCTCAAATATCTTTAAGTATAGAAAAGTACCCATTTTTCTGGCCCTACGTTTGGCATTATCAGCTATCTCACCTTCAAACAGTTCATCAATTGTTTGATACCACAAATTAAGCCATATTCCAAAATGAAGTTCCGTGATTTGGTGATTGTGATCCTTATCAACTTTCACATGGGCTTCCAAGGGATTTCCTAGGTACTTTTTAGGCAACTTTCTGGTCATAAACAGGCTGCTCTCCCAAAACGTGGTTAATCGGTCTATGTGCGCATCCCAATCCGATATAATGGGCAGAAAAAATGCCCCTAATAAATCATCTTGCTTCACTTTATCATAAAATGAAGACACCAATAAATGAACATCATTACGGGTTTGGATATCTTTTTTTACCATATCATTACAAAGATACTGTATGTTACTTTTATATCATGCCATACTTACTTATTTTAGCATCATGATTAAAGTTTGTCTGTTAGGAGCTGGCAATGTCGCTACACATCTTTATAAGGCCTTCAAAAGTGCCCAGAACGTCCATATCGTTCAATGGTATAATAGGGATTTAAAAAAAATATCAGCATATAAGAACGATGTGACTATTATTGATGATATATCAAAATTATCAGAAGCTGATATATACATAATTGCCGTTAGCGACGATGCCATTTCAGCATTATCAACTATGCTTCCTTTACAAAATAGACTAGTAGCACATACATCAGGTAGTGTGAATATTCATGATTTGGATAAAAAAAATAGACGCGGTGTGTTCTATCCGCTTCAAACATTTTCCAAAGAGGTACCTATTGATTTTAATAATGTTCCGATTTGTTTGGAAGCACTAGATAAAAACGATTTAAATATTTTAACCCATTTAGCAGAAGCCATTGGAAGTCCATGGTATAAAATAAGCACCGAACAACGCCAAACGCTTCATGTAGCTGCCGTATTTGTGAATAATTTTACGAACCAGCTATACCGAATAGCCCATGAAATCAGTGATGCCAAAAACATCAATTTTGAAATTTTAAAGCCCCTTATTTCGGAGACTGCTAAAAAAATTCAAGAAGTATCACCCTATATCGCACAAACTGGGCCAGCGAAACGTAACGATAAAAAAACAATCAAGAAGCACCTGAAACTTCTTGAAAAGGAAAACCATAAAGCTATTTATGAACTCCTGACTGAATCCATAAAAAAAACACACGGTGTTTCATCTCCACCAAGAATTAGAAGAGAAAAAAGCAAATAAAGCATGGAAGATAAAAGCTACAAAGAATACCTAAAACACATCACGACCTTTATATTTGATATAGACGGTGTTCTGACTGATGGTACAGTCATGGTTACCACATCAGGAGACATGTTACGAACCATGAATATTAAAGATGGTTATGCCTTAAAAACGGCAGTTGATAAAGGCTATAACATTTGTGTCATATCTGGAGGTTCTAACGAAGGTGTTCGGGTTCGGTTGAACGGTTTGGGTGTTACCGATGTATTTTTAGGTGCTCACAACAAAATTGAACAATTAAACACTTATGCAGCTTCCAATGGCATCGATTTAAAAAATGTGTTATACATGGGAGACGATATTCCCGATTTACCCGTTATGAAATTGGTTGGTTTGCCAACCTGTCCACAAGATGCTGTTCCAGAAATTAAGGCTATTTCAAAATATGTGTCACATAAAAATGGTGGTAAAGGCGCCGCACGCGATGTTATTGAACAAGTCCTCAAAGTCCAGGAACAAATGGCTGGATAGCTTTGACGCCAAATATGATTAATATTAGTGAGCAGGACACAGAGAAGACATAAAACAGGTTTCGGTTACATTGGGTTTGGTAATGATCAAAACGTTTTTAATCGAAAAGCAACCAAACCATTTTCTTTGGTAAAAGACAAACTAAATAATGAAGCTATCAAAGCTTTCAATATCAATTTCGACCATCACAAGTTGACAGCTTCAGAGAGAAATCAGATAAAAACTCGAATCAGAAACAAACATAGAAGGAAAAATAATTTAGCATTAATAATAACCGTTGTAATTATGATCCCAATAATTTATTTAACGGTTGATTTTCTTTCTAATTAATACAAACAACTTATAACTTGAACATTCTAAACCTCATCCGCTGGAAAAACCTTTTAATGATTGCGCTCGTGCAATACCTCATTAAATATGCCTTATTGGTTCCATTTGGAATTGATATTACACTCAATTGGTTTGGATTTTCCCTATTGGTATTGGCAACAGTAAGTATTGCTGCAGCTGGAAACATCATCAATGATATTTATGATGTGGAAACTGATTTAATCAATAAACCAGATAAAGTGATTGTTGGAAAAAGTATTTCCGAAAAAATGGCCTATAATCTATTCATCATTTTTAATGTTATAGGTGTTTTAGTTGGGTTTTATCTATCACACCTGATTGGAAGGAGTGGATTCTTTGCAATTTTTGTCATCATCTCGGCACTACTCTATATCTATGCTAGTTACTTAAAGCAAATGATGCTTATTGGTAATTTGGTAATTTCCGCATTGGTAGCCATGAGTTTGATATTGGTGGGCTTATTCGAATTACTTCCCGCTATCACCACTCAAAATCAGGAAACCCAGTTAACATTTTTCAAAATTATTTTTGATTACGCAGTATTTGCCTTTTTATTAAATCTGGTTCGCGAACTTATCAAGGATATTCAGGATATTGATGGTGACCACAAAGCAGGCATGAATACCTTGCCTATTGCCATTGGGCGTGAGCGCGCAACAAAAGTCGCATTTGGCATAGCCCTTATCCCACTATGTTTGGTGGTTTATTATGTGATCACCTACCTCTATAAACAATCACTGGTAGTCCTCTATTTTCTCATTTTTATTGTGGCTCCATTAATCTATCTGATTATTAAATTATATACTGCGGAAACCAAACAGGACTTGAAAAAGTTGAGCAACCTATCAAAGCTTATTATGCTTTTTGGCATGCTCTCGTTGTTACTCTATAAATTTGTACTTTTAGATTAATGTTACAACAAATTCTGAAAGACTATCACATCATCCTAGCTTCTGGTTCCCCCAGAAGACAACAATTTTTTAAAGATTTAGGTCTCGATTTTGAAGTGCGCTTAAAACCTTTAAAAGAAGAATACCCAAATAGATTGAAGCATTTTGAAATCAGTGATTATTTAGCCCAGTTAAAAGCATTACCATTTAAAGAAGAATTAAAACCAAATGATATCCTAATTACCAGTGATACCATTGTATGGCACAACCATGAGGCCTTGGGCAAGCCTACCTCCTACGAGCATGCTTTCAATATGATAAAATCATTAAGCGGTTCAACCCACGAAGTCATTACATCCGTTTGCTTTACAACCCAGCAAATTCAAAAGACAGTAAATGCGATTACTAAAGTGACTTTTAAAAACTTAACCGATTCAGAAATAGATTATTACATAGAAACATGTAAACCTTTTGATAAAGCTGGCGCGTATGGCATTCAAGAGTGGATAGGGCAAATTGGCATCACAAAAATCGAAGGCTCCTATTTCAATGTCGTTGGCCTTCCCACCCATTTGGTTTACGAAACACTGCAATCATTAATTTCATAATTAGAAGTTAATAAGTTTATATTTTAAGAGGTTTCTGTAGTATCTTTACAAATAAAATCCAGAACAATATTCATGTTTTTAGAAACCTACCAATCAGAATTAATCGTCAGTGCTTCCCTCCTTTTTTTACTATTTATTATTCGTGCCATTGCACATACATTAATAAAAAAACTCGGCAGAAAATCGGGTATTAATGATGCGCGAATACAATTAATTTGTCGTTATACCACAGTCACCATCTTCTCGATATGGCTTTTGTTGGAAGCTTTTATATTCGGTGCCGAGTTTAAGGATTTAGCCCTGGTATTTTCATCGGTGTTTGCCATCATGGGGATTGCCTTGTTTGCTATTTGGTCTATTTTGAGCAATATCACTTCAGGAGTGATCATGTTTTTCTCGTTTCCCTATAAAGTAGGTGACAAAATTCAAATTCATGATAAAGATTTTCCAGTTGAAGCTATCATTGAAGACATTCGCGCATTCCATCTTCACTTAAGATTGGATAATGGCGACCTGGTGACCTACCCTAACAACCTCATCCTTCAAAAGGCGGTCACTTTGGTTGAAAAAGATGCCATTGATGAAGGCGCTGACGCCATTTAGAAAATTTTGTCGTAAATTTCTGTTCTATGGGAAAAAAGAGAACTACTAAATACAAAAAACACATCGGGCAGGTCCCGGGAGCCATTATTTACACCGGTGAAAAAACAGCACAAAAGTTATTTATCGAGTCTTTTGACTATACGGAGTCAACAATCACTGAACAGGAACTTACGAACATTGAAGATGTTTTTAGTTACAAAAGCACAGAATCCACTACATGGATTAATATCAATGGCCTAAATTACATAGACGAAATTGAAAAAATAGGTAATCACTACGATTTACATCCACTTATTCTGGAGGATATTGTAAACACCTCCCAACGCCCCAAAATTGATGAATATGAGGATTACATTTTCATCATTCTTAAAATGCTGTATTATGATAAAGATGAGAACATTGTATCCGAGCAGGTAAGCATGGTTCTGGGCGATAATTATGTACTCACTTTTCAAGAATCAGAAGGAGATGTATTTGATACCGTTCGCGACAGATTACGTCAAGCTAAAGGACGTATTCGCAATTTAGGTTCCGATTATCTGTTGTATGCCCTCATAGATGCCGTTGTGGACCACTACTACATTGTCAATGAAACTATGGGTAATAAAGTAGAAGATCTGGAAGATATGCTTTTTGAAGGCGTTATCAAGGAAAACCTTAACAAACAGGTATTGGATCTTAAAAAAGAATTACTTAAAGTCCGCAGAGTCATTTTCCCGCTTAGAGAAATCATCAGCCGCGTTGAAAAAAGTGACCACAAGCTCATCAAAAAGAAAACCATTCAGTTCTATCGTGATATTTATGACCATATCATTCAACTATCCGATACCATTGATATTTATCGCGAAATGATATTCAGTTTAATGGATATGTACATGACCTCCATAAGCAACAAAATGAACGAAGTCATGAAGGTATTGACCATTATGGCAACCATCTTCATTCCGCTCACATTCATTGCAGGTATCTACGGTATGAATTTCGACCACATGCCAGAACTCCATTATCAATATAGTTACTACATCCTATGGGCTGTTATGATTGTAGTCTTTTTAGCTATGCTGTATTATTTTAAAAGAAAGAAGTGGCTTTAAAATAATCCTTTTGTCATGCTGAACTTGATTCAGCATCTAAAAAACTCTCAAAGGATGGTGCCTGAGGCTCTCTAATACAACCATATTCTGGCAACGCCAGAATTCGCTGTCAGCAGTATAAATAAACAAATCCCGTTAAAGATTTTTGAAGCCTTGGAAAAAATCTAGGGATTTGTTTATGGTTTTAAAGCATGAAAATGCTTTAAAAATACCTCTGACAGTAAAGGTCTTTTTTGCTTCGTTTTTTTGACCAGCAAAAAATGAAGAAACAAAAACAACTCCTCTCTTTTGATAAAGAGAGGTGGCTAAAACAACAATCAGTTGTTTTAGACGGAGAGTTAGAAATTAACAGAAACCTTTCAACGCTTCAAAACCTTAAACGTCTCAACCCGTTCCCCTACAAAAACCCTTACCAAATAAAGCCCCGACTCAAACCCACTCATACCAACAATATCAGTCAAAGCACCAGCTTCAGACACAGAAGCATACACCCGTTGCCCCAATAAATCATAAACAG
This sequence comes from Hanstruepera sp. CR43, assembly GCF_055227665.1. NCBI lineage: Bacteria > Pseudomonadati > Bacteroidota > Flavobacteriia > Flavobacteriales > Flavobacteriaceae > Hanstruepera > Hanstruepera sp. CR43. The sequence continues at coordinate 522,263 of NZ_CP200078.1, forward strand.
TAATAGACGTTATAGGGCTTTTAGCGATAACCCGCAACACATCCCCAACAGGGTTGGGGTAAACCTGCACCACATCCAAACCATACTCTCTAACTCCAAGCGTACAAGCCTCAACCTGCTCAAAGGCATCAGCACCGTATGTATCTATTAACCCACCTTGAAACGTCAAGGTCGCACGGTGGTTAAAACCACCATCAGCTACAAAAGTCGTTATAAACAACACATACCGCTCCCCAGCATTCACGGTAATATAGGGCCAAAACCCACTAATAGTACCTCCACCACCTTGTATGGGATGCTCACCAATACCAGTATAGGCATCAATGGAACTGCCTGGGTTTTCAGAATTACAAATTATTTGATAGTTTACATTATGTAAATCCGTACAATCAGGATTGTTCCCAAAAAGCATATACTCCCAATCTTCTTCAACTTCAGGTAGAATATAAAAACCAAACTCACCCGTATATTTCGGGGTAAAGGTAAACCAGGCAGAACTGGACTCAAAAGCGGTTGCACTCGTTTGACTTTGACAAAAAAGATCTAATTCATCATTAGCATCATCTATCGCACCAGGTCCATTCACTTCAAAGTAATAGCTTTGGCTAGCATCACAAATAGTATACGCGTCTGGGCAGTCTGCCTCCGCTATTATTTGCGCTTGTGCTTCAAATACGCTTAACATCAATAACAGAATGCATAGTATATAACGATTACCCATCATTTGTTTTTTCCTTTCATATTCTAAATTTACAATTTTATTTATTCCCTTTTGTCATGCTGAACTTGTTTCAGCATCTAGTTTAATTTTAATTCCTAAAAAATCAACCTATTCAGTAAAATAGCAATCATTGTCAATATCACAGACTAACAAATACCGTTAAAGAAACTTTAAAACCCAAGCCTTCCCTACTTTACTTTATTATATTTGGCTCTAGCTAACCACATTATTATGCTAAAAAGAATACATGTCACATTTATTTGCCTTTTAATTTCCTTAAGCGCACTAGCACAACAACCCCAAAAACCTAATGCTTCAGAAATATACGAGTCCATTAAAAAGTTAAACTTTTTAGGATCTGTTTTATATGTAGCCGCACATCCCGATGATGAAAACACACGGCTCATCTCCTATATGGCGAATGAAGTCAAAGCCAGAACAGCGTATCTATCGCTCACGCGTGGTGATGGTGGTCAAAACCTGATAGGCCCTGAAATACGGGAACTGTTAGGCATTATCAGAACGCAAGAATTATTAACTGCTAGACAAATTGATGGCGGCGAGCAACGTTTCACACGTGCCAATGACTTTGGGTACTCCAAACATCCAGATGAAACGCTTGAAATTTGGAACAAAAATGAAGTCTTAAGCGATGTGGTTTTGGCCATCAGACAATTCCAACCAGATATTATTATCAACCGCTTTGACCATAGAACACCAGGTAGCACGCATGGGCATCATACCAGTTCGGCCATGTTGAGCTTAGAAGCATTTGAGCTTGCAGCAAACCAAGTACAGTTTCCCAAATCAGTGAGTGAATTTGGTACTTGGCAACCAAAACGTTTGTTTTTCAACACCTCATGGTGGTTTTATGGCAGCCAGGAACGCTTTGAGAAAGCAGACAAATCCAATTTAATCGGTTTTGATATCGGAACCTATTATCCTTCCTTTGGATTGAGTAATACTGAAATTGCGGCATTGAGCCGCAGTCAGCACAAATCACAGGGCTTTGGCAACACAGGAACCCGTGGTTCCCAAATGGAATATATTGAATTAATTAAAGGCGATATGCCGTCTGATAAGACAAACCTGTTTGAAGGCATAGATACCAGCTGGAACCGCGTTAAAGGCGGTGAAGCCATTGACAATATCTTAAAGAATGTTGAAGCTAATTTCGATTTCAAAAACCCATCTGCTTCGGTTCCTAAATTGGTTGAGGCCTACACCATGATTCAACGATTAGACAACGATCATTGGAAGACCGTCAAGACCAAAGAAATCAAGCAAATCATAGCAGCTTGTTCAGGTCTTTATTTAGAAGCTGTTGCTGAAACCAATCAAGCTACTTTAAACGAAACTATTAATTTGTCGTTAGAAGTAATCAATCGCTCCGATCTTCCTATGAGCTTGGTATCCTATACCAATCCAAACGGACTTCACGTTAACAAGGGTATTTCTTTGAACAACAACAATCTTCTATCAATGGATGAAACATTTAATATTTCTTCATCATCAGACAAAGAAATTATTACCACACCCTACTGGCTGACAAAAAAGGAACTTTAGGTATGTACAACGTTACCGACGAATCCCTTATTGGCAAACCAGAAACACCAGACTATTTTAATGTCGTGTTTAATGTGGGTATTAATGGCATTACCATACCTTTCACGCGTCCAGTTATTTATAAAACGAATGATCCCGTAAAAGGCGAAGTCTACAAACCATTTGAAGTCATACCGGAAGCAACGGTTAAAATTGCTGAAAAAGTCATCATTTTCAATACCGATGCAGAAAAAGAAATTCCAGTTATCGTTAGAGCTGGTCATGACAACTTACAAGCTTCTGTTGAACTATGTGTACCAGAGAATTGGAATGTGCATCCAAAAAATGAAGAAATTTCTATCAAAAATAAAGGTGAAGAACAAACGGTGGTTTTCAAGGTGATACCTCCTAAAAATCAATCTGAAGGATTTATCAGTCCAATAGTTACAATAGATGAAAACAAGTATTCTGATGAATTGATTGAATTGGATTATGAACATATCCCTTTTCAAACGGTTTTGATGCCGAGTGAAAGTAAAATAGTAAGATTGGATATTCAAAAAACAGGTGAAAACATTGCTTATATAGCAGGTGCCGGTGATGTGGTTCCTGAAAGCTTGCAACAGATAGGCTATCAAGTAATAACTTTGAATCCTTCTGAAATTACAGCAGAAAATTTAAGCCGTTTTGATGCCGTAGTTATTGGTATTCGTGCTTACAATACGGTTGAAGACTTAAAATTCAAAACAAGAAGTCCTTTTTGATTTTGTTGAAAATGGTGGCAACATGATTGTGCAATACAACACCAGACACGGATTAAAGATTGACAACCTAGCGCCTTACAAATTAGAGTTATCACGTGATCGTGTAACTGATGAATTTGCAGAAGTCAAATTTTTAGAACCAAATCATCCGTTGCTAAATTATCCCAATAAGATTACCCAAAAGGATTTTGAAGGCTGGACACAGGAACGAGGACTGTATTTTCCAAGTAATTGGAGCAAGGAGTTTACGCCTATCCTGTCCATGCATGATAAAGGTGAATCGCCAAAAAAAGGAAGTTTGTTGGTAGCTCAATATGGCAAAGGTTATTACATCTATACTGGATTGAGTTTCTTCAGGGAATTTCCGGCTGGTGTTTCTGGTGCTTACCGCCTATTTGCCAATATGCTTTCTATTGGAAAAGACACTATTCAACCCAATCAAAGTCTTAAAAACTAACCGATGAATGAATCCAGCTATAAGTGGAAAAAAATGTACACCCTAGTTCTTGTGGCTAATGTGGTGTATTGGATTGTATTCTATTTAATAATGCAAGCCTTTTAGCATGGAAACTTTAGATTGGATTATACTTTCATTAACCCTTTTGGCTATTGTTGCCTATGGAACCTATCAAACACGAGGCAGCAAAAACGTTCAAGATTATTTAAAGGGTGGCAACACCTCAAAATGGTGGACCATTGGTCTATCGGTAATGGCAACCCAAGCCAGTGCTATTACATTTTTGTCAACACCTGGTCAAGCGTTTAACGATGGCATGGGCTTTGTCCAGTTTTATTTTGGATTGCCTATTGCCATGGTGGTCATTTGTATGGTGTTTATTCCACTGTATCATAAATTGAAGGTTTACACAGCCTATGAATTTCTGGAAAACCGATTCGATTTAAAAACCCGTACCCTAACAGCTATTTTGTTTTTAATCCAACGTGGTTTAGCTGCAGGCATTACCATTTTTGCGCCAGCCATCATTTTATCCGTTGTATTAGGATGGAATTTATTGCTATTGAATATCATTATTGGTGTTTTGGTGATTATCTATACCGTATCAGGAGGTACCAAAGCTGTTAACGTTACTCAAAAACATCAAATGGTCGTGATTTTCACTGGTATGATTATAGCCTTCATATTGATAGTGAACAAACTTCCTGAAAATATTACATTCAGTAATGCATTGGACATTGCGGGTGCCAGTGGCAAAATGGATATTCTGGATTTTTCTTTCGATTTGAATAATCGATACACCTTTTGGAGTGGTATTATTGGTGGAACATTCTTAATGCTGTCCTACTTTGGTACGGACCAAAGTCAGGTACAACGTTATCTTTCAGGAAAATCGATTAAGGAAATGCAACTCGGCTTGTTGTTTAACGGCATGTTTAAAGTGCCTATGCAATTTTTTATTTTACTGGTTGGTGTCATGGTATTCGTATTCTATCAGTTTAACAAAGCGCCTCTTAACTTTAATCCTGTAGCTTCTGAAGTGGTTTTAAATACCCAATATGCTGATGAATATGAACAATTACAAAAAGAACAAGATGCTATTCATGAAACAAAACGATCTTTGATTGCAGATTTTATCTCAAATAAAAATGACAAAACTATAGCCCAGGTAGCCGCAACAAATTCGAAAAATGATAGCATTCGGAAACGTGCTCAAACCTTAATTGATAAAGCAGGTGAAGTCAAACAGGTTAAGGTTGAAAGTAATGACAAGGATTATGTATTTATTCATTTTATATTAAACAACCTCCCAAGAGGATTGATTGGTTTACTTCTGGCAGTTATCTTAAGTGCAGCGATGTCCAGCACCTCCAGCGAACTTAATGCCTTGGCCTCTACCACAACCATCGACCTGTATAAACGAAATACAGGAGAAAAAACAGAAACAGAAATGGTAAGTATATCACGCTGGTTTACATTGGCTTGGGGCATATTAGCCATTCTAGTTGCATGTGTGGCCAACCTGGCGGAAAACCTTATTCAATTGGTAAACATCATTGGCTCCATATTTTATGGCAATGTCCTTGGTATATTTTTATTGGCCTTTTTCTTTAAAAAAATCAAAGGCAATGCTGTATTTGTCGCTGCCATTATTACCCAAATACTGGTTATCGGTCTTTTCTTTTTAAACCAGTATGAAATAATTAATTTACCCTTTCTATGGTTAAATTTTGTGGGATGTGCCATCGTTATGGGTATAGCGCATCTACTTCGCCTTCTAGATAAACAAACCATTTAATCCCTTTATTGGTCATTTTAATCAAAATCCTGTGATATGGATACTTAAACCTTATTATGTAAAGTTTATTTGCTAATATGTAAAGTTTATTTTACATTTGTCTTATCAATTTTAAAATCGAACAGTTATGAAAACAAATTATTTATTACCTAATAAATGGAAGCCAATAGGCTGGTTTCTCTTTATTGCGGGTCTTTTAGGAGGAATAGTCTTATACGCTATTGGTTATGATGGCGAGCTAATGGTGACAAAAGTATTTTCCATTTACAGTGATCCATTTATTGGAGATGCTGGATTTTTTAAAATCATCGACAATGGCATTGCCGATGAATTGGTTTTTGTATGTATTATTATTGGAGGCCTCTTGGTTGGGTTTTCCAAAGAAAAAATAGAAGATGAATACATCTACAAACTTCGAACCGAATCGCTAGTTTGGGCTATTATTTTCAACTATATCTTATTGCTTTTCACAATAGTATTTGTGTATGACATGACTTTTTTCAACGTGTTGATTTTTAACGTTTTCACACCTCTACTCTTTTTTCTCTTTAGATTTAATTTTATTAAACTTAAATCTGTTGACCATGAAGAATAATTTAAAGGTAGAGCGCGCTATTCACAATTTAACACAAGCTGAATTGGCGGAAAAAATTGGGGTCAGTAGGCAAACCATAAATGCTATGGAAAAAAACAAATATGTCCCTTCAACGGTGTTAGCATTGAAAATTGGCAAACTATTCAATAAACCTGTTGAGGAAATATTCTTTTTGGACATTAATGATTAAAATCAAAAAAGCGACCAATAAGGTCGCTCTTTTATATATAATGATGAGACAATTTAATTCTTACTCCATTCAGAAATAGAAGCCTCATTAAACTTAATATACTGAACATTACCAGCAGCTTCAGCACCTTCCAGTGATTGTTGTGCCAATCTTATAGCGCCTTCCTTATCACCATATTTGGCATAAATCAAAGACTGTTGTCTTAATTGCCAAAAAGCTGGTTTATCTGTCATTTTCATAGACTGATCAATCCATTCTTTAGCTTGTTTTATGTCTTTATTTTCCTGTAAGTAGTAAACAGCAGATGCATAAAAATCTTGAGCTGTCGGTTCACTGTTTAAGGCATCATTGATAGATCTTAAAACTTTAGCGTCAGTAGGAACTGTGAATGGAACTGAAACATATGTTTTGTCCCACATAATATCTAAAGAGGCTCCGCCATTGGTAATATTGTTGACATCAATAGTAAATGTTTCAACAGCAAAAGGCAGTGTGTAAGGTTCAACTTTAGCAGTCGCTACAATTTTATTTTCTTCCCATTTTTGTGGCGTGCCCCAATTTTCGGTTTCATTATATAAGTACACAGTCCACTTTTCTTCACCAGGTACTGAATAAATTGAATAGGAACCTGCTTTAACCTTTGTTCCCTGAATCGTTATGGCATCAGTAAACGTAATGATCGTATTTTTATTGGCTCCTGTGCGCCATACCTCATTATAGGCTACCAAGTCTCCAAAAATGGTTCTATTCTTAACACTTGGACGCGAATATTCAACAGTTATGTCAGTCAAACCCACTTTTTGTTCAACCTTGCTAAACGGACTCGGTTGAGGTGTTTTTACTTGAGCATTTAAGCTAAATGTCAAGCCTATTAGTAACGTAAAAAATGATAATTTTTTCATGTGATTAGTAGTGTTTAATAAGTCTTAAATATATTTTTTGTTTTAAAGAAAGGTAAATATACGATTAATACTTGATTAGTACTAAATTAAAAATGTGAAAGATAGAGACAATCCAATGATAGATTTAGTCTATTACTTAACATGTAACCAATAGAATATTAAAACTATATTGTATGATATATTTTTGTATAACTTTTTTTAAAAATAATTAGACAATTAATTTTATTTTATATAAATTTGAGTAACTGAATGGGAATTAAAAAAGACAATAAAGCTATGGAAACAATAGAAAAAGCTCTGGAATTTGAAAAGCAAAAAATGAAATCCCTCTCAACTAGTGATCGGATAAAGATATCCAGAGAGGCCAAAAGATTAATTTTAGAACTAAATCAGATATACAAAAAGAAAAAAGACCAGAAAATAATGGATATTATGAAACGTCTTACAGTTATTAAGCGTAAGGTCGAGAAAAGATTAAAAGGCAAGCCTTTAACAGCGTAATGTTATGAAAACCTATATTATCGTTGGCGGTAGTCAAGGAATTGGCAAGGCCCTTCTTGAGAGTTTAGTAAAAGACCATAACGTTATCAATATTAGCAGAACCGAGCCGTCCATTTCCCACAACAATCTCACGCATTATACGGTTGATATTGTGACCGATGATTTGCCTGATGTCGATACCTGTGATGGATTAATCTATTGTCCAGGTAGTATTAATTTAAAACCATTTGAGAGTTTAAGCCCTCAAGACTTTAAAGATGATTTTGATATCAATGTCATTGGCGCTATTAAAACCATTCAAAAATATCTACCCAAGCTAAAGTCTAGCAATAATCCTGCTATCGTGTTGTTTAGTACTGTGGCTACAAAATTAGGTATGCCTTATCACACTAGTGTTGCCGCAGCCAAATCTGCAGTCGAAGGCCTAACAAAATCATTGGGCGCTGAATTGGCGCCTAAAATACGTATCAATGCCATTGCACCAACAATTACCAATACCGATTTAGCTTCAAAATTACTGCGAAATGATAAAATGATAGAAAAAATTACGGAGAGGCATCCCTTGAAAAAGTTTTTAGAACCCACCGAAGTTTCTGAAATGGCCTTATTTTTACTTTCAGAAAAAGCAGCATCCATGTCTGGTCAGGTTTTTGAAATGGATTGCGGTATTGTATCATTTAAAATTTAAAGAATGAAAAACATCCTAATAACTTTAATAATGCTAAACATTTTTAATAAATCTACAGCTCAAAATAGTTCACAACAATCAATATACGACATTGAAATTACTAGTTTAGAAGGCAACCCCATAAGTCTTTCAGATTATAAAGGAAAATATATTCTTTTTGTCAATGTGGCGTCTGAATGTGGTTTTACTGGTCAATATACTGATCTTCAAAAATTATACGATACCTATCAAGACAAAATGATGATTATTGGAGTGCCCTGCAACCAATTTGGAGGTCAAGAACCTGGAACAGCCAGTCAAATCAAATCCTTTTGTGAGAAAAATTATGGCGTGACCTTCTTGATGACCGAAAAAGTAGATGTTAAAGGCGACAACCAGCATCCATTGTATCAATGGCTAACCAATAAAGATCTCAATGGCAAATCCAGTTCATCCGTTAAATGGAATTTTCAGAAATATTTAATTGGAAAAAACGGCGAATTTATCGACTACTATTATTCAATAACGAAGCCCATGAGTTCTAAAATAACAAAACATCTTAAGTGAGCTTTGCAAAACGATTAATATTATTCCTGATTATTAATTTTGGAGCCTTGGCTTTGGGCAGTTGGCTTATGGACAATGGCCCACAATCCTCATGGTATAAAGATTTAAATAAAGCACCATGGACACCTGCTGGATGGGTGTTTGGAGTAGCCTGGACTGTTATCATGATCTGTTTCTCCATCTATCTGGCTAAATTATTTTCGGAACTGGATTCAAGGTTTTTAAGGTTATTATTTATCGTACAGCTGTTTTTAAACGTTATTTGGAATTATATCTTTTTTAATCAGCATTATGTTGGTTTAGGACTTATTAATATCGCCCTGTTAACGTTAGTCATTTTCTATTTCTTCCTTAAATTTAGAATGGATGACATGAAAGCATATAAATATCTTTTAGTTCCATATATGCTATGGTTAATGATTGCGACGTCTCTAAATGCTTATATTTTTATTTATAATTAATGAAAATCTACACGCTACACAAAAAACAGAATTTACCCATATCAGTTGCTGAAGCCTGGGACTTTCTATCAAACCCTAAAAATTTAAAAACTATCACCCCAGATTATATGGGTTTTCATATTCTGTCTGGTGCTGATAAACCCATGTATGCTGGACAAATCATTCAGTACATAGTAACGCCTGTTTTAGGTATTAAAACAAAATGGGTTACAGAAATAACCCATGTTATTGATCAGGAGTATTTTGTAGATGAACAGCGTTTTGGCCCCTATGCACTCTGGCATCACAAACATTTTATAAAAGAAATTGATGGCGGTGTCGAAATGGAAGATATTATAGACTACAAAATTCCAATGGGAGTTGTCGGACAATTAGTCCATCCTATTTTGGTGAAACCCAAATTGGAGGAAATTTTTAAATACAGACAAAACAAGCTGGCCGAACTTTTTGGAACGTTTTAATGATGAATGAACCCTTATCTATTTTTTGGTTTCGTAGAGATTTAAGATTGGATGACAATCATGGCTTGATGCAAGCCCTAAAAGGTGACAATCCTGTGATGCCTATTTTCATTTTTGATAAGGATATATTAGATAAACTCCCTTCCAATGATGCTCGTGTCACTTTTATTCACAAGACGCTTCAAGCTATGCGGGATTCCCTTCAGGAAAATCAAGGAAGTAGTATCGCTATATTTCTCGGAAAACCAATTGATATTTTTAAAAGCCTTACCACAGATTACAAGATAGAATCCGTTTACACCAATCACGATTACGAACCTTATGCCATCAAACGTGATAAGGACGTTAAACAGTTTTTAAATAATCAAGGTATTGACTTTAAAACCTTTAAAGATCAGGTCATTTTCGAGAAAGATGAGATTGTTAAAAGTGATGGTGATCCATATATGGTTTATACGCCATATATGAAAACCTGGAAAAACACCTTCAAATCAGAAAACTTATCTAATTATGATACCAGTAAGTATTTAAAAAATGTTGTAGCACATTCCCGATTGCCAAATCTGTCGCTATCTGACATTGGATTCGAAAAATCCAATCAAGAAATTGCACAATATCAGGTCACCCCCAAAATCATTCAAGAATACGAAGCCAAGCGTAATTTTCCAGCTCAAGATGCTACCTCCCATTTAGGGCCGCATTTGCGGTTTGGTACGGTGAGCATTCGGGAAATGGTCAAAAAGGCTATTTCTGAAAAAAACGAAGTTTTTTGGCAAGAACTCATCTGGCGCGAGTTTTTTATGCAAATATTATGGCACTTTCCCAAAACAGTGCATGAAAGCTTCAAACCCAAATATGATAGAATCGAATGGCGTAACAATGAGTCGGAATTTAAAGCTTGGTGCGATGGTCAAACTGGTTATCCGCTAGTTGATGCTGGTATGCGCGAATTGAATGAAACGGGGTATATGCACAACCGTGTGAGAATGCTGGTGGGATCGTTTTTATGCAAGCATTTATTAATAGACTGGCGCTGGGGCGAAGCTTATTTTGCAGAGAAGCTACATGATTATGAAATGGCCAGTAATATTGGAAATTGGCAATGGGTAGCGGGATGCGGTGTCGATGCTGCGCCCTATTTCAGAATTTTTAACCCAACGACCCAGATTCAAAAATTTGACAAAAATCACGAATACATCCAAAAATGGGTGCCGGAATATCAAGAACTCACCTATCCGCAACCCATCGTCGATCACAAGGGTGCTAGAGAACGCTGTTTAAAAACTTATAAACAGGCAGTTAGTTAGATTTTTAATAATTTGAATTATCTTTACCCATCTAACAATTGACATCATGAATAAAAAACTACTTTTGGTTTTGGGATTGCTCCCAATGCTTTCAATAGCCCAAATCACCTTTACAAATTCCAACGCTTTATTGGTTAATGCTTCATTAACGAGTGGCTGTGCCATTGGCGTAAGCGATATGAATGGTGATGGACTTGACGATATCATTAGACTGGATGATGCTAGAAACTTACAAATCGAATATCAAACAGCAGGTGGTGGCAACTTCACCCAATACAATTTTGGCAGCGTGGGTGGTTCCCAATGGGGTCTAGCCATAGCCGATGTGGATGAAAACGGCTATAATGACGTCATTACTGGTGGCGCCTATAATGGTGTTAAACTCATTAAAGCCAATTCTGATGGGTCATTATACACGTCAACAACTCTGGCAGGAAGTATTTTTATGCAAAACGTCAACTTTGCTGATATTGACAATAATGGTAGCATTGATATTTTTGCCTGTCATGACGATGGCGTTTCGTTAGCCTATTCTAATGATGGTAGTGGTAACATGACCGTTAATAACGGGCTGATTAATGCCGTTTCAACAATCCCATCAGATAACTCTGGAAACTATGGCAGTATTTGGGCAGACGTGAACAATGATGGTTATTTAGATTTATACATTTCAAAATGCCGTTTAGGCGTTAACGATCCAAATGATGGTAGACGTGTCAATTTACTATTTATGAATGATGGCACCAATAATTATACTGATGAAGCTGCAACCAGAGGTTTGGCTCCATTGGGACAATCTTGGTCTGCTAATTTTGAAGATATCGATAATGATGGTGATCTGGATTGTGTCCTTATCAATCATGATATTACTAGTATGATCTTTGTAAATGATGGCGCGGGAAATTTCACGGATATTACACCAACCTGCGGCATAACAGGCGAATTAGCCAGTTTAGGCTCTGGTGGTATTCAGGTTGTTATGGAAGATTTTGACAACGATACGTATATCGATATATTCGTTACCATGCGTAGTGGTATTCACCATATATTTAAAAATAATGGTGATAAAACCTTTACAGAAGTATCAGCACCATTCACCCTACCAGCAGGTCCCTCAAGGATCCAAAGTGCCGCTGTGGGCGATTTAAACAACGATGGCTTTATCGACGTGATGGCTGGTTTTGCAACGGGTTACAATGGACCATCAAGTAATCCTGACGTGCTTTATTTAAATGATGGTAATGCCAATAACTGGAGTGAAATCCGCTTAATTGGCGACGCTAGTAACATTAATGGTATTGGTGCCAGAATAGAAATTCAAGGCGCCTGGGGAAGCCAAATTCGGGAAGTACGCTCCGGTGAAAGTTATGGAATTATGAACTCTTTAATGACCCATTTTGGTCTGGGAACAGCCACAGAAATTGATGCAGTGGTTGTGCATTGGCCTTCAGGAAGTGTTGATACGGTCTCCAATCCAAATATCAACGAAGTTTTAGTCATTGAAGAAGGACAAACATTATCAACGGAATCGTTTAGCAGCCAAACAATCCATATTTCACCTAATCCAACAAATGACATATTAAATATTGAAACTACAATCAATGGCAGTTTCAGCTATGCTATCTATGATTTGTCCGGTAAGCAAGTTCAAACGGAAACAGTTTTACCAGCTTCCAATCAAATTAATATAAACCATTTAAGCAATGGCATCTATATTATGCAATTGACATCGCAAAATTCCAAAACCACCCATAAGATTATTAAGGAATAAAATTGTTAAGACAGATAACAAAAAAGCTTCGAAATTTTCGAAGCTTTTTTGTTTATATATTATTCTTTAATCCGTTCAATCTTGGCGCCTATCGCTCGTAATCGCTCATCAATGTTTTCATAACCTCTATCAATCTGCTCAATATTGTGAATCACCGAAGTACCTTTAGCAGAAAGCGCTGCAATCAATAAGGAAACACCGGCACGAATATCGGGCGATGTCATAGTCGTCGCTTTCAGGGTTGATTTAAAATCGTGCCCAATGACCGTAGCCCGATGCGGATCGCATAAAATAATTTTTGCCCCCATATCAATCAATTTATCCACGAAGAACAAGCGACTCTCAAACATCTTTTGATGAACCAATACGCTACCCCTGGCTTGAGTAGCTACAACTAATATGATACTCAATAAATCAGGCGTAAATCCTGGCCATGGTGCATCTGATATGGTTAAGATGGAACCATCAATATAATTTTGGATTTCATAACCATCAGTATGGGCTGGTATATGGATATCATCACCCTGTCTTTCAACGGTAATCCCCAATTTTCTGAACACATTGGGTATTTGCCCCAGGTCATCCCAACTCACATTGGTAATGGTCAGTTCACTTTTGGTCATGGCCGCTAATCCAATCCAGCTACCTATTTCAATCATATCAGGTAACATGGTATGCTCCGTACCACCCAAACTATCAACACCATCAATAATTAACATATTGGAGCCAATACCTCGAATTTTGGCACCCATTCTATTCAACATTTTACACAGTTGTTGCAAATACGGCTCGCAAGCAGCGTTATAAATCGTGGTTGTACCTTCTGCTAAAACAGCTGCCATCACAATATTGGCTGTACCTGTAACAGATGCTTCATCTAAAAGCATGTAGGTGCCAACCAGTTTGTCGGCCTCTACACCATAAAAATAGTCTTCACGATTATAACGGAATTTAGCACCTAGATTAATAAACCCTTCAAAATGCGTATCTAATCGTCTTCTACCAATTTTATCGCCACCAGGCTTTGGAATATAGCCTTTGCCAAATCGCGCCAATAAGGGTCCAACAATCATAATAGAACCACGTAACCCACGTCCATCTTCTTTAAAAGCCTCTGATTCCAGATACTTCAAATTCACTTCATCCGCCTGGAAAGAATAGGAATTAGCACCCAGTTTTTCAACCTTGACACCTAATTTCTTTAAAAGCTCAATGAGTTTATTAACATCAACAATGTCCGGAATATTATGAATCGTAACTTGTTCAGGAGTTAAGAGCACAGCACATAAAATTTGTAGTGCTTCGTTTTTGGCGCCTTGAGGTTGTATCTTCCCTTTTAATTGATGACCGCCTTCAATTTTAAATATTCCCATGAAGTCTAATAGCGTTTTCTATTTCTGTTTTTTTTGTGATGTCCCTTTTTGGAATTGGAACCATATTTTTTCTTATTGCGCATCAAACTGGTCGCATCGGTTAAATCCTCATCCATATGTTGGAGATTAATTTTACCATCCGATAGTTCACGTAAATGCTCAAAGATAACATCGTCCTCAACGGTGTCCTTGTTCCAGTTCAAAAAGCATTTTTTCATATGGTTGGCAATGGTATATACCAATGCCTCTTTCATTTCACCATCATCCCAGGTATTGGCAACATCAATCATCGTTTTGATGTTGTTACCATAAAAACGGTATTTAGGGTGATTCTGCGGATATTTTAAGGGCTCAGGACGCCCGGCCAAGGCATCTTTGGATGGTTTCTCAAAAGGAGAATCAGCATCTAGTTCAAAATTGGACATAATGAACAACTGGTCCCAAAGCTTATGCTGAAAATCAGGTACATCACGCAAATGCGGTTGTAAGTTCCCCATAACCGATATGATGGCACGAGCCAGCTTGTTGCGTTCCTCTTTGGACTCCCGCGTTTTGGCATAATTGATCATTTTCTGCAAATGTCTACCGTACTCGGGAATAATCAAATGCTCGCGTTCTGAATTGTATTCTAAATGTTCTATCAAAATAAAAAATGTGTAGATGTTAAGGTTTTGCAAGAAGTTTCATGCTTGCGCAAAATACAAAAAAAAACTAAAGGCTAATAATCCCTTCCACCTTTTCTGAAACTTCAATATACTTGGCTACAACCGCCTCCGGATTCTTCATATTTACATGAATGGAAACACTGGTATATTTACCATTTTTAGAGGCTTTGGTGGTAATCACGGCTCCAACACCATTAAACAGATCTTCCACATCCTGAATACCTGTAGAATCTGTTACTACAATAAACTTGAATAAATATTCAGTTGGCCAGGAACTGGTTTCGTATAATTGTATTTTTAGCTTTTCGTAAAAGGCTCTTTCTTTATTTTCTTCGCTCATAATCGTTTTTAAGATAAACTACAAAGATAGGCTTTACCTTTGTATTTTTTAGTTTGCTTTTTAATTACGAATTTTACAGCCAAAACCTTGCCAAATTGAACACAAAACGAATTGTTATTACGGGTGGTCCAGGTACCGGAAAAACATCCATCATTAACGAATTGCTATCCCGCGGACATATTTGCCTGGAAGAAATTTCCAGAACAGGTAACACTCAAAGCCCGCGAAGATGGTGTGGATCAGTTATTTTTAAGTCAACCACTCTTATTCAGTGAATTGTTATTGGCAGGTCGTGAAAAGCAATATCATCAAGCTGAAAAATCACCGACTGACCTCGTGTTTTTAGACCGTGGCATACCTGACGTTTTGGCGTATATGGATTATATTGGAGATTCTTATCCAGAGACTTTTATAAACAGTTGTAAAACCCATACCTATGATATGGTTTTTATTTTGGAACCCTGGCAGGAAATTTTTGTGAGTGACAATGAACGCTACGAAAACTTTGATCAAGCAGTCAAAATACACCATCATTTATTGAATACCTATGAACGATTCAACTACAAGTTGATGGATGTACCATTTGATAGTGTTGAAAACAGGGCACAACACATCCTAAATTCGATAAAGAACCTCTAATGGAGCAACCCATTGATATACTGGAAAAATATTGGGGCTTCACCACTTTTAGACCCCTTCAGGAAGACATCATACAGGCGGTTCTGGAGAATGAAGACACCTTTGCGTTACTACCAACAGGTGGCGGTAAATCTATTTGTTTCCAAATTCCTGCTCTTATCAAGGACGGTATTTGCTTGGTAGTATCACCTTTGGTGGCCCTGATGAAAAACCAGGTTCAAACGCTTAACGATAAAGGTATTAAGGCCATGGCTCTGACCAGTGGTATATCGTATGACGAATTAGATACCAAGCTTGATAATTGCATTTATGGCAACTACAAATTTCTGTATCTGTCGCCAGAACGCTTGCAACAGGAAATCGTCCAGGATCGTATCAGGCAAATGCCCGTGAATCTCATTGCGGTTGATGAAGCGCATTGCATCTCACAATGGGGACATGATTTCAGACCGGCCTACAGAAACATTGCGCAATTACGGGAATGGCACCCTCAAGTCAATTGTATAGCCTTAACGGCTTCGGCGACACCCGAAGTAGTTAATGATATTGTCACGGAACTGGATTTTATCAATCCTAAAATATTCAAGCAATCCTTTCATAGAAGTAGTTTGGCTTACATGACCTTTGACACTAACGACAAGCGTTATGAAATCTTAAGGATACTCAAAAAAAATCCGGAACCAGCCATAATTTATGTCCGCAACAGAAAATTGACCATCGAGTTAAGCAGTTATTTAAGCAACAACGGCATAGCGGCAACCTACTTTCATGGCGGGTTGTCCAATACGGAAAAAACAGACCAGTTAAATGATTGGCTCTCGGAAAAGCAATTGGTCATGGTGGCTACCAATGCCTTTGGTATGGGAATCGATAAACCCAATGTTAAAACCGTCATACATTTCAGTTTACCCGATAGTCTGGAAAGTTATTTTCAGGAAGCTGGAAGAGCCGGAAGAAATGGCAACAAAGCCTTTGCGGTTATTTTGAAGGGCAAGCAGGACGACCTCCATTTAAAGAATCAATTTTTAAGTGCCTTACCGTCGGTAGATTTTATAAAAACCGTTTACCGAAAGCTCTGCAATTATTTTCAAATTCCCTACGGTGAAGGGCAACAGGCTACCTATAATTTCAACTTTAACCTGTTTTGCAAAACCTACGGATTTGAAAGTCCAGTGACTTACAATGCCATACAAGCTTTGGATAGAAGCAGCATTATTAGCTTGACCCAGCAATTTAAGAACCATACCCAATTACAGTTTATTGTAGCCAACGACACCTTGTTTGACTATCTGGATACCTATCCCGAGCTGGCTATGGTTACAAAATCCATATTACGTACCTATGGTGGTGTGTTTGAACACGAAACACCTATAAACACCTTGCGTATTTCTGAAAAAGCAGGCATCACCGAACCGCAATTGGAACAGCATCTCCGTAAGTTGGAAAAGGATGAGATTATCACATTAAAACTATCCAAAACCGACGCCCAGATTACCTTTATAGAACCACGGGAAGACGATAAAACCATCAACCGCATCGCCCAGACCATTGAACAGCAAAACACCTTAAAAAAGAAACAGATTCAATCGGTTTTGGACTATGTAGACAATCAAACAACCTGCAAGAACGTGCAGCTTCTCACCTATTTTGGTGAAAACCATGTTCAGGATTGTGGAATCTGTTCGGTTTGTATTCAAAAGAAAAAAACCTCGCAAAAACCAGATGCCAAATCGGTTAGGCATGCTATTATCTCCCAATTGGAGAATCAGCCACTATCTTCTCGGGAACTCACGGAACGATTGCCCTACAACAAGGAGGAGATACAGGAAACATTACATATATTGTTAGAACATCACATTATTGATATTACCAAAACAAACACCTATAAATTAGCACACCTATGAGCACCAAACTACGAATAGTCTTTATGGGCACACCCGATTTTGCTGTAGCAACCCTAAAAACCTTGGTCGAAAACCAATACCATATTGTGGGAGTCATCACAGCACCAGATAAACCGGCTGGCAGAGGTCGTAAACTTCAGGAATCGGCAGTAAAAACCTATGCCCAGTCTCAAGGTCTGCATATCCTGCAACCCACGAATCTGAAAAGCGAAGATTTCATTCAAGAGTTACAAGCCTTGCAAGCCAATTTACAGATTGTGGTCGCTTTTAGAATGCTACCCAAACTGGTTTGGCAAATGCCTGAATTAGGGACTTTCAATCTGCATGCCTCCCTACTTCCCAACTATCGCGGTGCTGCTCCCATTAACTGGGCCATTATCAATGGGGAAACCAAAACGGGTGTCTCAACCTTCTTCATCGATGAAAAAATTGACACGGGCGATATGATTCTGCAACAGGAAGTCTTTATAGAACCCGAGGACAATGCAGGTACCTTACATGACAAATTAATGGTTGTTGGTAGCCAGCTGGTACTGGAAACTGTCAAGCGCATCGAAGTAGGCACAGTAAAAACGGTTCCACAGGACGAAACGAGCGCTATTAAGGATGCCAATAAACTCGATCGGGACAACTGCAAGATTGACTGGTATGACGCCATTGATCACATCCATAACAAAGTACGCGGCTTAAATCCCTATCCGGGAGCCTGGTGCTATTTACAAAATGGTGAGGATACTCTGGATATCAAAATCTATAAAACCAGTGTCCTTTCGGACAAACACAACTACAGCGTGGGTCATATCCTGACCGATAAAAAAACCATCAAGGTAGCCGTTGCGAATGGTTATATTCAAATCCATGAATTGAAGCTTCCGGGCAAACGAAAAATGGATAGTGTTTCCTTATTAAACGGATATCAATTTTTACCCTACGCAAAAATGCTCTAACCCCTTGTCGTTATTGATATTTCAAAAACATCGACAAAATGCATAGTCTTTATTAACAAATGTGTTAAGTTATTAACAAATTAAGGCATTTCCCTTGCTATTACTTGCGTGGTTTGATATTCCGTATAAATTTGTAGAGGATTAACCTAAAAACGTATATCCACGTAAAGGATTAATCAACAATCTATTAATTATTTAAAATTAAACTTATGAACAAAACAGATTTAATCGAAGGAATGGCAGAAAATGCTGGAATTTCTAAAGCAGCTGCTAAAAAAGCATTAGATTCTTTATTAATTGATATCGAAGGTGCTTTACAAAAAGGTAACAGAGTATCTCTAGTAGGTTTTGGTTCTTGGTCGGTTTCTAGAAGAGCTGCAAGAGACGGTAGAAACCCACAAACTGGAAAGACTATTAAAATAAAAGCTAAAAATGTGGTGAAGTTTAAGGCAGGTTCTGATTTGTCTCAAGCTGTTAACTAATACTATAATCAATAACTTAATTATAATTTTTATATACTATGAATAAATCAGATTTAATCGATGGAATGGCAGAAAATGCCGGAATTACTAAAGCTGCTGCTAAAAAAGCATTAGACTCTTTTTTAATTGATATTGAAGGTGCTTTACAAAAAGGTAAGCGTGTTTCTCTAGTAGGTTTTGGATCTTGGTCAGTTTCTAGAAGAGCTGCAAGAGACGGAAGAAACCCACAAACTGGAAAGACTATTAAAATAAAAGCTAAAAATGTAGTAAAGTTTAAAGCTGGTTCGGATTTATCGAAGGCTATCAACTAAATTTTTAGAATGTAACCATACTAAAAAGGCCTTCATGTATTTTGAAGGCCTTTTTTAGTTAGGTCCTGTTTCTGTTGGTTATTAATAAAAAAAATATTAGATTTAGTATATAAACTCGCAACTATATGATTACAATCCAGCCCAAAAAAGGTCACTTGTTAATCGCCGAGCCATCTATAATTGGTGATGTTTCTTTTAACCGTTCCATAATCCTACTTGCCGACCATAATGACGAAGGTTCCATAGGCTTCATTCTTAACAAACCCTTGGAATATACCATCAACGACCTTATTCCGGAAGTCGATGCGCACTTCAAGGTTTACAATGGCGGCCCTGTAGAACAGGATAACCTCTACTTCATCCATCAGGTACCCGATCTCATTCCGGAAAGCATCGAGATTTCCTTGGGTATATATTGGGGTGGCGACTTCAATAAGGTAGCCGAACTTATTGCTAACAACAAATTAAACGAAAAGCACATTCGGTTCTTTTTAGGATATTCCGGTTGGGATGCCAACCAGTTGAATGAGGAACTCAAGTCCAATTCCTGGATTGTTACCGAGAATGTCTATAAGAAATCCATTATTGAAAAAGACTACGAAACCTTTTGGAAGGAAAAAATGATGGAGTTTGGTGGCGAATACTCCATTTGGTCCAATGCCCCCGAAGACCCTAGTTTTAACTAGTCAGGCGGATCTTCACGTTTAGTTTTTGAAATAAATCCTTGGCCACAGTGTGGGCAAAACCTTTCTTGCGGTATTGACTAACTGGTTGAATACCCCCTATCACATTGGTAATAAACAACTCATCAGCCTTTTGCAGTTCAAACGGTGAAATGGAAGCTTCCTCCAACTCATAATCTTTAGAGCTGGTTATCAAGTCCATCAACTGTTTGCGCATAATCCCTTTCAGGCAACCATCAGCTAAAGGTGGTGTCTTAATGGTGTTGCCGTTTACTAAAAACACATTCCCATTTAGCGCTTCCACCACACTCTTGTTGGTATTCAATAACAGGCAATTGTGTAGGTTGTTCTCTTTGGCAAATACACTCCCCACCACATTCAGGGCGCGGTTATTGGTTTTTAGTGTGGATAGTAATCCAGGTGCCAGATAGTAATCCTTAAATAAGTCCACCTCATAAACACCATCACGAAACAGATAAAACGGCTCATCCAACGGGCTGGCCTGTATCAAATACCCCACACCGTTGTCTTCTGGGGAATAAAGCCCACCAGTATTTCTAAACACGGATAACTTTACTCGAGCTGTTTGGTTTTCCAAATCATTGGCTTGCAAAGTAGCGACTAACTGCGCTTCTAGAAACTCCATGGTAAAATTCATGGGGATCTCCATACGCAGAATGCGCATAGACGCCATCAATCTAAAGTAATGGTCCTCCCAAAACAAGGGTTTCCCTACCGAGCAGCGTATGGTTTCAAAAACCATGTCGCCATAGTTAAAACCACGGTTGTTGCTATCGAGTATACTGGTGTTTTCGGTGAGTGTGCCGTTGAAATTAATCATAAAAAAAGTCCCAAATAATTTGGGACAAAGATAGCTTTTATATTAAAAAGGGTTGTTATGCCGAACCCAATACTTGCTTTAAATCCGAGATTTGATTTTCCCAAAGCATCTTGGCCTCATCCACCTCATCTTCCTCGGCAAAATCAATCACAATGACTGATACATCCTTGGTAATCTCATCAACCTGAATGCGAATTTCAAAATAGTAAGGTTCATCCTCATCGGCTACCCACTTAAACTTGATACGCTCGCCACTTTTCTTGCTCACCAACTTGGCTTGCTCCTCGGTACCGTCCCAGATAAAGCGAAACAATTCGCCACGTGAATTGACGTTTTCGGCAAACCATTCAGATAGGCCTGAAGGCGTAGAAATGTATTGATATAATAGTTGTGGTGAAGCATGTATTGGAAACTCCATTTCAAATTTCACTTTTTCGTCCATAGTCGTTGTTATGTTTGTGCGCTCAATATATACATTAATTGAGAAGTTTTCAAAACTATTTTTTATAAATATTTTATACGGACATTTATTTGTACTGAATAAATTTGTTGTTATATTTGCAGCCTTAAAAACGGCGAGGTAGCTCAGTTGGTTAGAGCGTTGGATTCATAACCCAGAGGTCACGAGTTCAAATCTCGTCCTCGCTACAAAGCGTTGTTCAGCGTAAATAGACGGTTTAGTTCACTCTAAACCGTTTTTTTTATGTTAACCTTAACTGAATTTCTTACATTTGAACACGAAAAGGAGCCCTTTTTAGAACACAATTTGGCAAACAAAAAACAATTTTCAGCCCCGAAGATCTACACTGGCAACGGAAACCTAAAACGCCGTTGGTATGTCTATTTTTCATTTAGAAACCCCTCTACAGGAAAGATGGAACGGCAGAAAAACATTTATGGCATAGCCAATAAACTACGAACCAAAACAGACCGTCTTAACGTCCTAACATTTTATAAGAAGACCCTGCATCGGCTTTTAAGGGAGGGCTATAATCCATACGAAGACAATTTAGCGCGATTTTTAGGTAGCAAACCAACTTACGTCCCAGAAGAACCAAAGGTTGAACTTGTACCTACCATAACCTATCCAAAAGAAAATATTAAACCCCTGCCTTTTCTCAAAAAAAGTACGGAGACCGAAACCATATCTGTATCAGAAAATACTGTCTCAATAATTGAAAATAAAACCGAAAAGACAGAAGAGGAGAAAATGACCTTAAGGGAAGGCTTTGATTTTGCCTTGAAGATGAAAGAAAAAATTGTTAAGCCTCGTACCCTTCAGGATTATCGAAATCGATCGAAGAATTTCATAAAATGGTTGAACAAGGAATATCCAGAAGTCATACATCCAGACCAGATCACCCGAAAAATGGCTATGGGCTATCTAAACCAGCACCTTGTTAAAAATACCCCTCGTAGTAGAAACAATAGTCGGGTAGATTTAAGTAGTATGATGCAGGTATTAGAGGACAATGAAATCATTCCTGCAAACGTCATGCGAAAAACACCAGTTCTAAAAGCAAAACCAGAACGTCATAAACGATATGACTCACAGACTTTAGAAGCAATATTTAGCTACCTTGAAAAGAATGATCCCATACTTTTATTGTACATCAAATTTATCGCTTACAACTATATGAGGCCTATTGAGGTTAACAGACTTCGAGTCAAGGATTTGAATCTTGAAACCAAAACCTTAACATTCCAAGCAAAGAACAGCAATTTTAAAACCAAAATTATTCCAGAACTTATATTAGAATCGCTTCCTGATTTAACAAAATTATCAGGTGATAATGTACTCATAACACCAAAAGGCATCGGATTGCCATGGGATGCTGCTGTTGATAACCGAAGGGATTATTTTTCAAAGCGATTTAAGCGCGTGGTCAAAGATAAATTCAATTTGGGAACTGATTTTGGCTTATATAGCTTCAGACATACCTTTATCACAAAACTATATCGCAAGCTACTTGAAAATAGTTCGCCTTTTGAGGCCAAAAGCGTATTAATGACCATTACAGGCCATACATCCATGCAAGCCTTGGAAAAATACTTGCGTGATATTGATGCTTTTTTACCAAGTGATTATTCCGATTTAATACGAATGGATGGAGAATAGTAAGCAAGTTTTAAATAAGATTATTTCTAATCTATCTAAAAGCTATATTTTTTATGTACCAAAACGGTACTACCATTATATAGACCCAACATTTTTAAGTGACATTATAAAGCCCAACATGGTAAATATTGTTTACTACTCCAATTTGCAACAAGAAGTACATAGCAACCCTTCCGCAATAGATGGTTTAGAGATTATGAAAAAAGAAAATCTATTGGATAATAATGTCACTGATCTTATAGCTCTAAAAAACAATGTGTCTCCAGTAGAATTTAAGCATACTATGGAAAAATATGGAGAGTATGTTGGGATTCATTGTATACTAACACAATGGATGTTCAAAAACGTGAAAAATGATATTCCAATAACGACCTCTAAAACGGAAAGCATGTTTCAAGTTCAGGCGAATGCTTTTGATAAACACGCCAATAAAATTGAAAGCTATTTAGGAGAAGAAACAATCACATTTGAAGTAGATGACAATCATATTTTAGAAATAGTATCTGAAACTTTAGAGGAACTTCCAGAAGTCGACATAAATAATGAGATTGAAAGACCTACTAAAGCAGGGAAGAAAGAAGAACCTGTTAAGGCTAAACAAAAAAAATCTCTAATGACTGATGAAAAAGCCAGAAACTATATTTTGGAAACAGTTTTTGGAATAGACACTGAATATTTATATCACGAAAATGATAATTTAAATTGACAACATCTTTAGTCAAAATGGTGACAATTGTAACCGAAATCATTAAAAACATACAAATTATACGTCAAATGAACGTTTATTTAACGCATAAATAATGGAAAAAGAATTTTATACTTGTGAATACTGTTTTAAGGAATTTATACCGAAAAGACGTCGCGTTCAGAAATATTGTAGTAACACCTGTAGGTCAAAGGCACATCATGCAAAAAAGTTAAATCAAGATTCGCTAACTAATGATGAAAACAAGAATAATCAACAGTCAATCAGTAAAATTGAAAAAATGAGTTTCGCTGGAGTTGGAAATTCTGCTGCTGGAAGTTTACTTGCTCATGGTATAACAAAACTTGCTACTCCAAAAGGCAATAAATCAGCAACCAAAGATGATATAAGCTATTTAGCATCTAAGATAAAACGTTATCATAAAGTAAATAACTTACCCCCTAATGACTATGGTGCCTTACCGTATTTTGATTTAGAAACCAACGAGGTGAAATATAGCTTTATCTCTTTAGATAAGTAAACAACCCTATACTGTTCCTTTATTAAAAAGGGCATATATGACTACCACTGTCGTCAAAATGACTACATAAGTAGTCAATAGCAAGGGTGCAATCTTTTAACAGCAAGGGTGAAGAATCAAAAAAGCAAGGGTGCTCTTTATGAATTGCAAGGATAGTATTGAATCAATATATTTTCCTAAATTAGTAATCATGAATAGGTATATTAAACTTTTACTGCTTTTAATTTTAATGGAATCCTGTAAAACATCCATGACACCAACTGAAGTTTATAATACCCTGCCTTCTTTAACCAACAGCACCTTTATCCCACAATCACAAGCTGAAGAAACCATTGCTAATCGCAATTGCTCCTATTTAGTTAAAGGCCGTTCCTATACAGCTCCTGTAGGTTTTACCGTTAAAGACGACTTAAATTTTGCAGCCCAAGGTATTGATGAATGGGTACAACTGGATGGTGGCAATGCCTATGTGTTAACCAATTTTAAATGGGTAGCCGTGGCCGATGATGGCTCCACCCAATTACACGTAGATTTTGATACAGTGATGTGTAGTAACTGATTTAGCTCAATCTGTTTTTTCTACAATTATTGGCATGTGTATTTCCTGTAAAAACATTTTACGGTATGAACTAACCGCCCTAACATTAAGGTTATCTTTCAATATAACTAAGCCATTACTAAAAATGGCTGAAGTTTCTTCAGTAGAATCGGTTGAATTCTCGTCCTGATTAACAACTAATTCCTTGGGATATATAAAATAAATTGGGATAGTGATGTCATCTTCAATCTTCAATTTACTGTATACCCTTTCCAATCGTGCATAGCCAGAAAGTTGTCTGGCGTCATCTTTTGAAGGATTGCCATTAGCATATCGCGGCTTATACTTCGCGTCCACAACAGCTTTAAAATCTCCTGATTGGATTAGATAATCCAATTCTTGATAATGCGCTTTAACATGATACATAACTTCTCCTTGTTTCGGAAACTTTTCACGCAATTTCTTAAATACGTACAATTCAAAAAGTTTACTCATATCAATCCAATGAGGTGGATACTTTCTTATTTCTTGGGTGCTTTTTTCATAAGAATGACTTATGAGTTTAAGAATTTGGTTGCCTAAATCAAATACAGTATTATAAATTTTAAAGAACGGATTGGTTTCTTTTTTTGAATAATAGGTAAACGATTCTTCACCAACCTGATGGAAAGCAGCAAGATTATAGCTCAGTAGTTCCTTTAATTGTGTTTTAAAACCATCATATTCATAGTTAGCCAAATGAGCATGTACAAATTGCAAAACATATTTAATAAACCGGTTTTCAGGTGTATCAAATCCAAATTCTTGAAAACTACATACGGTATGTGTCAAACGATGCTTTAATAAGTTTTGTTTTACTTGCTCACCCACCAGTATTTTTCCTTTGACCCTACCTTTTAAGTTTTCTTTTTTTATATAATAGGATTTTTTTAGTCCTTTTTTCACCAAACGCTTAACAGCCATTAAAAACTGAATCACTAAAAAAGGGGTTAATTCAACCTGACTATTGGGCGGTACTTCAATCCACTCACTCTTAAAATCAATATCCATCAAACCATCTAAATGATCAAAGTTTTCAGGCTCAATAAGAGCATCGGATAACATTTTATAAAAATCAAGCTTTTGACCACCAATATTTAGTTTGGGCTCAATTAAAACAGGAAGGTTCCATTCTTTGATATAATGCAGCCCAATAAAATAAGAGGTCTCAAGTTTAATATCATTAATACCATCAGCATCACTATTAATTATAGCATTAAAACAAACAGCCTCATCATTATTGCCAAAACAAAGAGGAAAAGGATGCTTTAAGGCACTTTCACTGTCAATAAACTGAAATAAATAATCTTTATGACACTCTGGATAGTAGTAATGGTTATGTTCCTTAAGAGTCAGCATTTAAATACGCATTTAGCTTTTCAATTTCTGATTTTGCAGACTCTTTTAAAATGCCATCTTTTACATATTCAAACAATATTGGTTTTATCTCATACTCCAGGCGCAAATCCATACTACCTCCATATTGAGATTTATCAATAAAATAAGAATGCCCCAATGCCACATGCTTCGGCTCAAACTCTTCCGACAAATGTTTTGATTTGGTTTTATATTCATCAAGGGAGAACAGCTCTTTTACGGCATGAAACAATTCAGAATAAAAAATAATTGAACCATCATCAGACAAATCTCTTGGTAAAATATCCACAAAGGCAAATCGCCGTCTAACAGCATAATCTATGTGCCCAACACTCCTGTCTGCTGTATTCATAGTGCCTATAATGAATAAGTTTTCTGGAATACTTAAAGTTCTATCCTCTATTTCTCCCTCATCATTCTTAATACTATAGAGGCTATCAACTTGGGCTTCTAATTGTTCCTTTTTTGGTGCATTAAACTTATATCTGTACTCCAAAGCATAAATTAACTCTCCTAAAACCGAAGATAAATTAGCCCTATTAATTTCATCAATTATCAGAACATATTTTCCTTCTGGGTTTAACAACGCTTTTTTAGAAAATTCTGCTAAAGTCTTATCTATAACTTTATAGTTGATATTTCCCTCAATACTTTCAGCAACAATACCTCTTACAAAATCTTCATAGGTATATGAAGGATGGAATTGTATAATTTTATATTCCCCAGATATATTTACTTCACTTGAATGACTCACGTGTTCTTGATAACCTGAACTTTTCAAATCAAATTTATCATACAAATGTCTCATTAGTAGTGTGGAAGAAATTTCACTGTTATACTTAGCCTTTAGACCTAGAAATTTAGAGTTTATTTCCTTATTAATTTGTATGTCATTTAAACCTCGTGTCTCAACTCTAAATATTTTAGCAAATAATTTTAGATGGTCTTTTGATAATACAGGAAAATAATCATCTGGATAATATGAATTTAAAATCTTTAAAATATAACTAAACCAAAAAGACATATCTCTAGCTGGTTGATAATTTTGATTATTCGCTAGTTCTGATAAGGCCAGACGAAGCTCTGCCATATATTCCTGCTGCGTGTAATCATTTTGTAATCTAACTTCACCTGTTGTATCTTTAATATATGAAATCCCATAAACCATAGTTCCTTTTTGTCCAGGAGAAAATTTACATAGTGGCGCCAACTTCGTTTCTATCCAATAACAAAAACTTTCTTGAGAACCGTTACCCAAAGCATACTCATCTAAAGACAATTCACTTAAAACTTCTGTTGTAAATGTTTCTTGAAACTCTTCTAAAAGCTCTTTAGAAACCTCTTGAAATTTAATCGTCTTATCTGTATGCTTGAATTTTTCAACATAATTCTCAACATACTCGTATATTGAAATTTGTTTTTCTCCTTTTGTTAATACTTCTCCTATTTCTTTTGCCAATCTTGTCTTACCTGTACCTGGTGGACCTTGAAGAATGATTTGCTTTTTATATAGTAGTAAACTTTTAATATTATCTTGTTCTTCTAAAATCGTCATCTGAATTAAATCCTTATATAGTTTTGATGAATCATTAATTTGTTTAATTTTTTCAATGGAAAAATTTTTATCCAATGGTTTCACTGTTCCATATTGACTACCGCTTAAAGTAGCTTGAGACATTCCATAAATGGGCACTCCCAACTCAAAATTATTTTTATCTAAAAAATACCATTGCTTAACAGGCGCGCATAAGTTCCACTCTTCTTCGTTAGATTTGAATATACTTTTAGCTTCACCATAGGCAATAAACTGCTTACGATACTTTAATAACAAAATATCACCTTCTTTAATTTTGCTGTAGTCTCCCTTTTGAGGTGTGTTTTCGTGTAAAACAAAGGCGGTTTGATGTATTATTCTCTCTAAATTTTCCTTATCATAACCTTTATCTTCCTCCCCTACACTACATGAATAAAATGAAATCATTTATAGTCTTTTTATAATTAAACAGCTATCAAGTTTGGCTTCAATTGTTCATAATTACATTTTACCATCATAGAAAATTCTTTATCTTTTTCTATATTAGAATCAAGATAATCAATACACTTTCTTATTGCTTCCTTTTCTAGTTCCTCATCACCTTTCGCAATTTCATAAACATCATGAACATATGTTTTCAATTCAAAATACTTATAGCTTCTTAAATGAAACAATTCATTTCTATCTAATTTTATGGTATCTATAGTTGTAGTTGCTATGTCAAAATTGTCACCTGATTTTGCAACCATTTCTAAACCTACAAACTCGAAATAATCATCTGGGTCCTGAATACAAGGATTTATTATTTGAGGTGATTCGTCTTCAATATCCATATGATGGTTTCGTGCTCTTACAGTTTCATCTTCAAGAGGAAAATCATTTCCTTTTTTCTTATTACATTTATTACAGCTATACAGAAGGTTATCCCAATCATAAGTCAACCAATAGTATCCTGGATTTGATAATACACCACCATGAATTACCGCTTCCTTTGGTCTATAGTGTTCAACTTCGAAATCATCAACAATAATTTTTTCACAATAGCAGCATTTGTTCTTCTGTACATTAACCATTATTGCTTGTTTTATCGTATCATCTCTATATATTTTATTAAAAATCAAGTCTTCACCTGCATCAAAACGCTGTTTTATTTTTCGAGTAGCATTTATCAATCTGCATACTCCAGTAACTGCATGAGGTATTTCTATAGCATCATCTGGCTTATTCAGCTTTACCATAACCTTTTATTCTTGCTACTTTATTTACAAATTGCAACATTTGCATGTCTTCGAAAGTTTCACCTGTTGGTAAAACACCTATTTCCTTTTCAAAGTTTTTCAAAAACTCTTTATCCTCATCACTCATTTCATCTTTATCAAGAATCTCTCTTCTTTTTTTCATAAAAGAATCAAATTTCTCGTTCTTTGGTCTAACACTTTCTAAATCAAAATATGGACTGGTTAGGACATGATTTATGCTCCAACTTTTTTGAAATAACTTTGACTCTTCTGCAACTATTTTTTTATCAACTTTTGAAAATAATATCACTTCAGAATCTCTTGATGATTGAACTATAAGTGGACTATGGGTTGCTACAAATATGTGACTGTTTTTGTCATTCAAATTAAAATCGACAAGCAAATCAGAATAATCTCGTTGCCACTCTGGATTTAAATGTGTATCAGGCTCGTCTAATAAGAATAAACAATCTTCATTTCCTGTTATTAATACTAAACCTAATACAGTCAATAATTGCTGCTCACCCTCACTTAACTGATTAAAGGCAATTGGTTCATCGACATCCTTTTTAACTACTTTAAGTGTAATAGAATTTAAAATGTCAACAATAGTTGTAGATTCTAAAGCATCAAAAAAATCAATGGGATGTTTATAATAATCACTAATAGTTTTAGAAAACTCATCGAAATCTATACTATCAAATAACAAAAACTCTTTTACAAAACTTCTATCGTCTTCTTCTTCATTAGGATAATTAATTGGCTCACTTCCTTTATCATATTGATGATTATACAATCGTGTTAAAATACCATCTACTTTTCCTTTTAAATTCCAGAAAGGGAAATCAACTTTGGGATTATTAATATTTGCAATTAAATAATCCATGCCTTTATTGGTGTTATCAATTTTTGTATAATTCCAATCGGGATTATTAAAGGTTATTTTAAAGTCTATAATATCAATGATACCGAGGTATTTTTTGAATAATTTGGTGATACGCTCTTTAAACTTTACATGCTCTTTAAATAATACGAGTGTAAGCAAGAACAGTTGGCTGTGATAGTTCTCTGTGAAAAACAAACGCCTTAATCCGTTTTCTTTTATTTCTTTATTGACTTCTTCTATTTTTTTAAAATTCTTTTGCCAATTTAATAAGCTCTTTTTTTGTAACTCTTCATGAGGAAGAATTATATCTCTTATTCGTTTATTTTCCCCAGAATAATAACCTACGACGTATTTAGGCAAATAATGTTCTCTTCGGTTTTTTATAAATTCTGAAAAACTTAAATTTTGAAATTCTGTTTTTGTATTTGTGTTTGTTGGTTTGACCTGAACATTAAACACATCTTCTTTGAGTGTAATTAGAATCTCGTTATTTTGGCATTCATAATTAATAGTGTACTCAAAATATTCTGGTTCATAAGCCCAAGATTTAAAATCTTCTAGCTTGTCCAACAAATCCAAATCTCTAAAAATTAAAGCTAAAATTTCTATTAGGTTTGATTTACCCAATCCATTTCTACCGACTAAAAGTGTTACCAAATCAGATTGAAACTCTAAATTGATTTTTTCAATGTTTTTGTATTTTGAAACCCAAAGTCGTTTTATTTTCATTACTTCTTTCTCTTTTTAAGCTTAACTTCTTGTTTTAACTCCTTAATCTCCTCCAACAACGCTTTAGCATCACTATCTGTTGGTAAATGTTCTACCAACTCACCTTTAAAGGCTTTTTGTAAAATGGCTTGTGGTAAGTTTTCTATTTTATTTATTAATTTTTCATAATGCAGTTGAATTTGGTCTGCTTTTAAAAACAAACTTTCTATTCTCTTAACTATTTCTGTTTGTTCCATAATAGAAGGAACCGGAACAGGTATATTATTTAATCCTTTTTGGTTGATTTTTGGAAGAACACTTCGTTCACCTGCTGTGGTTGAGTAGGTCAAAAAAACAGAAGATAACATGTAATAAAAAAGATACTTTTGGTTGATTTCAGCTGTTATAGGGTACATATCAGCACTACAAAGACCCTCAAAATCAGCTAAAATTAATTTATTTAAATAAGGTCGAATTTTAGAATATACTATTGAGCCCTTTTTGAAAAAATGCTTTCCACTTTTCGGCATTATATCTTTTGTATATTCAATTTCTGATAAAACACCTGTATTTTTTTCGATATGATTAGGTGCAACTAAAATATAATCTAGATACTCATTTGGGTCTTTCAAATTAGAATTGATATTTGCTACAGATTCGAAAGAATGAACTTCCCAATTTTGCGGTAAATTGTAACCATAACTTCTAAAAACACTTTTTGGCTTGGTTAATTCAAAAACCTTCAAACTCTTCCCCTTTCTCCACTCTTCCGTAAGCTTACCTGTTACTGCTTTGTTTAAAACAGCTCGTCTAAAGTTTTTAAGTAATTCTGGTATAGTTTCTAAACGTTTTTTAACTTCATCTAATTGGAAGAATAACCTATTAACCTTTTCGCAAATTGAATCTTGTAAATTCTTTGGCGGTAAGCCAATATTAAACGCTTTAACTTCAGGAAAATATATTGTTGTATGGGCTATACCTTCTGCTAATTCATTCAAGAACTGATTTTCAACCATAAATATTAACTGAAGATACCTTGGGTTTAACAAATCAGAACATATCCAATTCACAAACCCCTGACTGGTTGCCATTTCCTTTCCTAATATTACACTATATCCTATAGATGCTGTTCTGCTTAAACAAACCGTACCAGCAGGTAACAGAACAGCTGCTGAATTATCTATACCTAATTGATTAGTATATTCTTTAGTTTCTGTAATGGTTTTACCATGAACTTTTCTAGCATCACCAACAGCCATCCAAGGAATTTCACCTTTCCAATATTCTGGCTTTTTTCTACTAGGCGTATGTCCTGTAGCCAAAGTAGCCACATCTGATAACAAAACCCAAGACCAATTTTTAGGCAAATCCGTATTAGGTCTGCCTACTGACAAAATATATCGACCAGGAATTATATCTGTTGTTGCTTTCCTTCCGCTCATTTATTTTAATTCATTAATAATTTCATTCAAGGCAACTTTTATACTATCAATCTCATTTAATGCGTTTATAGCAACGTCAATTGGTTCACCAATATCTTCTGCTTTAGAAACTTTCTCATCTTCTATAATTCCTATATCAAGAGAATCACTTCTATTTGATATATAATCTCTAGTAAAACATTTCCAGCGTTCGTCTTTAATGGTTTTTCGTTTTTCATCATCAACTTCACCATTATAGTCCATTAATACGTTCTCTTCTGTAATACCACCAGTATAGGCTTTTATAAAGTCGTTAAAGGCTGCTCTGGTAAATGGTGTACGCTTACCATAGTTGGGCACATTGGTACGCATATCGTAAAACCAAACGTTTTTGGTGTTATTGGTTTCAGTTTTGCCTCGTGTAAAAAAGAGCACATTGGTTTTAACACCTGCTGCATAAAAAATACCTGTTGGCAAACGTAAAATGGTATGTAGGTTACATTTATTCATTAAATCGCGCCTAATGCGTTGCCCATCACCATCTTCAAATAAGACATTATCAGGTAATACTACGGCTGCTCTGGCTGTACCTTTTTTATGTAAAGACCTATAAATATGTTGTAAAAAGTTAAGCTGCTTGTTACTGGATACAAAGGTTAAATCGTCTCGGGTTGGTTTTTCACCACCTTTTTTAGTCCCAAATGGTGGATTAGCCAATACACCATCGAAGTTTTTAAGGGTTTTACCCAAGTCTGTTAAGGTATCTCCTAAATAGATGGTACTATCTAAACCGTGTAGCTTGGCATTCATTAAAGCCAAACGGTGTGCATCTTGTACTAATTCTACACCACTTAAAGCCTCGTTTACTTGAAAATCGCGTTCCTTTTCATTAGAATCGTATTTATAATTATAACGTTCTACCAAATATTGGTCGAGTGATATCATAAATCCAAAAGTACCACAGGCTGGATCGTTCCATCGTTCTCCTAATTTTGGCGCTAATAATTCTATCATCACCTTTATTAAAGGACGTGGTGTGAAGTATTGTCCTGCACCACTACGTTTTTCATTGGCATTACGCTCTAGAAGGTCCTCGTAAATTTGCCCCATAGTATCGCGCTCACTTTCGTTATACCAGTCAATTAAATCTATTTGTGTAATTAAGGTTCTTAAATTAACTGGTTTACGTAAGGTGGTAGATGCATTGGTAAATATTTGACTAATGGTAGGATTTACATTTTCTCCAGCACTTATGTTTGCTAGCAAATCTCTGTAACGGTCGTATAATTCTTTATTATCTGTAATCTCCAACAACGTACTCCATTGGTATTCTTCTGGAATTTGATTTTGGAAGCCTTTAACTTCAGACAGCTTTAAAAATAAGATATAGGTTAACTCGTTTAGGTATTGGTGATAGGTTACTCCATCGTCTCGCAAGACATTACAAAGGTTCCATAGTTTATTGGATATTTCTTCTGCGCTCATTTATGCTGGTATATATAAATTATCATTAATGGTATCGATAATTGTTGTGAGTTGATTTTCAAAAATTTTATCTAGTCGTTTAAAACCACCGTCAGACCTAAAGGGCTCTTTATCCAAATCTTCTTTAGTAATTATGGTTTCTTGTAATAGTTGTTTTTCAATGCGGTCTATCCATTTTAATTGGATTTTATTCCAAGTTTTCATAGCTCTTACTTTAGTAACGGCATTCTTTATCCGCTCTTCATGGCTAATTAGAGCATCTCCTAAAGACAGTGTACGAATGTAAGAAATAATATCTGCAGCGATGTCTTCGTTTTTACTGTCCTTCCAGGCCGCATTCAAATTTCTGGCATTATAGCCTTCTTGGTCTAATAATAATTTTAACTCCTTTAAAGACTGTCTATCCAGTTCCTTTGGTTTACTGCAAACAATTTGTAAGGCGGCTACTTTATTTAAGTTTTGATCCAAAAATGCCTTAAAACTATTTAAATAATCATCAGGTTTTTGGCCCTTACCATAACCGCGCTCGGTTCCTAAATACTCATCGATATGCTCAGAAACAAACTGGGCTTTTGGCGCCGGCTTAAAATCATCTAAAAACCGCCATAGCTGATTATACTTGGTCAAAGTTTTAGCGGCCCCTTCTCCATCAAGGTCTTTGAGCATATTAATAAAATCTTCTGGGTCTTTTCCCCCAGAGTTATATTTAAATAGTTCCGCACTTTGCCCAGTAATTTTCTTCTTTTTACGTTGTAATTTAGAGATAATTTGTTCAAGCTGTTTTTTGGCTCTATCGTTAGTCTTAATATCGTCTAATTCATCTATTAACTGCGTAAAAGAAGCTTTTGGGCTTACCACCACAGGTTTCATGGTTGTAAAATCTTCTAATGATTCATACAACCTTACAGCGTCATATATATGGAATACTTCTTTACCAATGTCATCGCAACGCCTTGTGGCTCTACCCAGCATCTGTTCATATAAAATTCTGGACTTGATACGCCTTAAAAATACCAGATTACAAATGGCAGGTACGTCAATACCAGTAGTAAGTAAATCTACAGTTACAGCAATATTTGGAAATTTTTCATTCTTATATCGTGTTAACAACTCTTGTGGCTTGTAGGATTTACCCGTAATTTTGGCAATGGCATCATCTGGAACATCAGCTCCAATGTTATGGTATTCGTCCTTTAATAACTGGACAATTAAATCAGCGTGTTCATCCAAAGCTGTAAATATCAAAGTCTTCTCGTCATCCTCTGGATCAATGACTTTTACCAATTGTTTTGCAACAGTTCTATTAAAGGATTCAGTAATAACCATTTTATTAAAACCTTCAATATCGATATTTAACTCATCTTCTAATGCGTCTAACTCTTCAATGCGGTTGTCTTCTTTAATATAAACTTTGGGTTTTTCTCCTTTTTTCCAGCTAATGCCTTCTTCACTCAATTTAGTTTTAATGGTGTTTGGAGGTTCATGGTCAATTAAAAACCCATCTATAACAGCTTCCCTATACGAATACGTAAAAACAGGCTTCCCAAAAATTTCTGTAGTGTGTAAAGCTGGTGTTGCTGTTAAACCGACTGTAAATGCATCAAAATAATCAACAACCATACGGTATTTACTTACGTAATCGCGTTGGTCTTTAAAGTTGAGTTCTTCATCATCCAGTTCGCGATCCTGTAAATAGCCTCGGTGAGCCTCATCTACAATAATACAATCATAGGTGTCAATTGGTAAAACATCATCCTGCTCATCCTTATAAAACAAACGTTTTACCATACTTTGTACGGTTGAAAAATGCAATCGAGACTCCAAATCAGGAATGGTATCTTTTAATTTATCAACCTTGTATGTTTCCGCAAACGTATTAAGACCTTCAATTTTATTGTCCTCAAAGTTATTAATGGCCTGCACGGCTAGTAGTCGTCTGTCAACCAGAAACAAAATACGCTTAAAACGATTCGATTTTATTAAACGATAGCACAATCCAATGATTGTTCTGGTTTTACCGGTTCCTGTTGCCATAGCAAGCAACGCTTTTTTTCTTTCAGGTTCATTGACAACCAAATCCTCTATAGCTTTTATGGCCTTAATTTGATAATCCCGCAGACTTAATCCAGCTTTATCCTGTAAGTAAGATATGTTTGAATCTTTAAGCTTACTGTTAGATTCTGAAATATCTCTTTTATACAATTCTACCAAACCATCTGGAGAATACCAGCCTCTCAAAGGCTTGGATATATTTCTTTCCTTTCTAACGTCCAAAAACCAAACACCACTTTTGGTTTTAATCTGTTCTAAAAATTCTCTACCGTTTGTTGAAAACAAAAAAGGCACTTTGTATTTCCGCCATTCACCCAATAGCTGGACTTCGTGTTTTGCTTCAGCTAATTCAGAATAACGTTTAGACTGTTGTAAATTGGTAGAAATATCTGTGTCATATTTTTTCGCTTCAACAATACCATATAGTTCTTTACCAATAAAAAGAGCATAATCGGCCCATTTGGAACCAACAGGCCATTCAGATATCGCCATATTTCTACCCTTTTCAGGTAGGGTTTTGTTCTTTTTGTAATCAAGCACTCCAGTTTCTACTTCCCAACCAGCTTCTCGCAATTGCTTATCAATTAAAATACGAGTCTCACTTTCATCCCAATCTAATTTTAAAGCAGCCCTTTCAGAACGCTGCCTTATTTCTTGCTTTTCTTCAAGAGGTTGCTCTTTAATCTCTCGTTCTTGTAACAAGGCCTTGTATTTTATTTCAAGAGCATCATATTCTTCAGTTAACACATGAAGGGCGTGCCTGGTATCTAAATTTTTGGGAGGACTAAATCTAATGTTGTCAATATTATCGCTTCCATAGGTTTGATAAAACCATTTTGACAATTTAAATGCAGAGAACAATACAGATTTTGCATCATTTTCTGTACCCTGATTAGCATGTACAGCCTGATTTCCTTTTCCCTTAACAGCAAAAAATAAATCGAGAACATTACTTGGAACCAGCTTTTCATAATGTAAAATTTTTAACCGATTATGAAAGGTATTGTCCGAAGGAAACTCCAGATAATGTTCCTCAAAAATAAGCTCCGTTAATTTTTCTCCAAGTTGCCTAACTTTAAATATAGCAACAACAGGATCACTGAATACATTATATTCGGCAGTTTGCCCAATATTCCATAGTATTGGGTATTCTTTCTCAAGAAAGTAAAAATTTGATTGGTTCATTTATAAGTTTAAAATCAACTAAACTATTCTGTTATTCTATAGGGAGAGATTAAAGATAATAAAAGAAAAGGAAGTACAAAGAAGTTTGAGCAATCTAACCAAACTTTAACATGCAGAGTGAATTACTCAGAGGTGTTCTTTTTGATTTTATATTATAAAATCTTATAATCCATAATCACAAAACCTAATCAAAGAGATTTTAGTTTGATTTGTTTACAGCTGAAAACATTGCCATATTCCGCTCATGAGCCTCATCTTTTTCTTTTCTTTCTATAGCTTCAATTTGTCGAAAGATATTAGCATTGTATCTATCTACCTTTCCAGACATCGTAAATAAGTCTATTAGCGCCCAAAAACCAAGCCCGCCTAAAGTTATCCAATATAATATTTGCGTTCCCCAATGACCCAAGTAAGCATAATGAGCTCCAAAAATGAACCATAGTAAATAAGCCGTACCTGTTGATTTGATTTTTGATTGTAAATAGTGTTTATCCATGATTAATATTTTAATTAATCATAAACTTATAATCTATAGGTTTAGTTTCCTTGAGGGAATCCGTAAGCTGTGCAATTTTATGTAAAATTTAATCTTCCCAACCACAAAGTGTACGCCCCAATTCTTTTGCATCATTTATTGTCACTTTGCTGATGGTTGCCTTGCAATTAGATAGGCCTCGGCATGTTTTTTTATAATGGTATTTTTTACTGTATTTTCCTTTGCAGATGTAGACATTAGTTTCAAAGGTATTCATGGAAATAACCATGAAAAACATGACTGATAGGAACAGTACTTTTGTTAATTGATTCTCTAAAAGCGTTTTCATTTCTTTTTTCTTTTGGTTGATCGCCATTCCCATGGCGGTATGGCGTTTGGATCTTGCCATAGACCTATTTTATTGAGTCGGGCGTAATCTTCTAGCACTTGAAGTGTACTATCATTTGAATATTTGACATAGTGCCATGCCATGCCGTTTTTAAGCAACTCCTTGCTTAAAGATAATGAATCATTATAAATGACATTACATATGTGCCGGCCGTATCTATCCTTTTTTAAGAACTCTAGTTTCACTTCTTTATCAAATACTTGCATTGATGTGAATTGTTTGGCTCGATTTGAAAAGGGCTGTTTGCGTTCTGGACAGTCAATATTAGCAATTCTTACCTTGATTAGTGTAGAGTCTAAAGTTAATAGTTTTACGGTATCCCCATCTGTTATTGCGACTACTTTGCCTGATAAGGTTTGACTCCAACTATTCAGGTTACCTACTAAAAATAGTGTTATTATATAACTGATAACTAATTTATTCAAAACCTTAAAATTATTATTACATATTATCTTTTTCTACTTCGATCAATATTACAACTACGACATCTCGTTAAATAAGTTACTGATAACTCGTAAACTCCATTCGTATTTCCAATTTTAGAAGTATTGTAATCATAGGACAATCCAAACCTAAATTGATTGTATTCTAATCCTAAAAACCCATTTATTGATGTCAAGATATGACTATTTGAGCTATTTCTAGCAGGATTTGTTGCTGCGGTAATACCAAATAGCATTTGTCTAACTTGAAATAATGACCCTAAATCCAATCGATTGTAATTACCCTGTTGCATATAAACGGCAGATATTAATGCACTATGATCCCCCAAAAAAGGGAAACGGTAATTACCATTTAGAGAAAAGAACATATCGAGTTTTTTGTTTTCTCCTTGAACAAATGAAATATTGGGTCGGTTAAGGTGTTTTACGGACAACCCAAACCAATAAGCTATACCATAACGTTCCTCTCGTTCAAAAACCAAACCTGATGAAATATCAATAAAAAAGACATTATCATTGTTTAATGCTAAAGGATCAACCGTAGACGAACTTATTTCTCCTGTATTGATATTAATCTGATCTTCCAAAGTCAGGTTTTCAAATTGAAAATCTTTGAAACCAGCACCAACCTCAACACCTGGCCTAAAAACCCAACCTTCATTCAAATTAAACCTCTGTGCATAATTAACATTAATTTGTGTATGACTGTAGTTCGTAAAGGATTCATGATGTCTTAAGGCGTTAATCCCTAAACCATATCCGAGCCTAGGACCTTGATCTATTGACTTATTTAAAAATAAGTACTGTGTGTTAATCTTTAAATCCAGCCTTGGCCATTGTGTTCTATGGATTAGACCTGCATAAATTCTATCATTGTCTTCAAAACCAGAGTACCCGGGATTTAATGTTTCTTGTATAAAGATAGATTGCGTAAAAATTGGATCTTGGGCATTCACCAAACAAGTGATAAATAGAAAAAATATATAAAAGAGATAGTTGGATTTCATTTAAATTCTTATTTGATAAATACAAATGCACCGTTGATGTTGATATCGTCGTCATAGAATGTTTTAGCAGAAAGCGTGTAATAGTAATTGCCATTTTCTGCTTCTTGCTCTTTTACTTTTCCATCCCAGCCCCTTATATCATCACCTGATTCAGAATAAATTAAACTTCCCCAAGTATCATAAACATTTAATTCTATATCATCAAGACCAATATAGACGGGACCAAAATAATCATTTATACCATCAGTATTTGGCGTAAATGCATCTGGCATAATTAGTTTGTAACCCGCCTCTATAATTATTGTAATGATTTTTGTATAAACACACCCAAACGGATAGGTGACAGTCTGAGTTACAACATAATTCCCAACATTTAAATATGTATGGGTTGGGTTTTCTTCAGAAGAAAAATTACCATCTCCAAAATCCCATAATATACTAACGAAATCGCCCGTTGCTTCATTGGTGAACTGAATTGGATCTTGAATGGCATATACGCCATAATTGGTATAACCAAACGAAGAAATTGAAAAATC
Source organism: Hanstruepera sp. CR43 (assembly GCF_055227665.1). NCBI lineage: Bacteria > Pseudomonadati > Bacteroidota > Flavobacteriia > Flavobacteriales > Flavobacteriaceae > Hanstruepera > Hanstruepera sp. CR43. The sequence goes on from NZ_CP200078.1 coordinate 561,833, forward strand.
CGGATCTCCTAGAATTGGTATTTGAACATTTAGACTGTAATTGGCCGTACACCCGAAACTATCTACAACTTCCAATATGACTAACCCATTTTCATCGGTCGTCATAATTTCATTATCATCACCACTAATGATTCCACTTGACCACGTGTATTGAAATGGCGGAACTCCTCCGCTTGCAGTTGCAACAAATGATTGATCAACAGTATGCATTTGACAGTCAACTTCAGATTGCGTTTCAACATTTATAGTTAATGGATCAAATCTGTTCACATTCCAACTTCCTTGAATTTCACAACCATTACTATCAGTTATTTGAACCGTATAGTTATTAGGCGGAATATTTATTAAATCCTCTGTTGTTGCACCATTTGACCATATGATGTCATACGGAGGCATTCCTCCCTCTATTAGTAGATTTATTGCGCCACTATTGGTGTCGTCACAATCTAATGCATCAGTTACATTAGCAGAAATTAATAAAGGTTCAATGTCAAAAATTGTAAAATCCTCTTGTATTACGCAAGGTGTCCCGTCTGTTATGGTTACTGAATACGTGCCAGGTCCTAAATTATTTCTTTCAATACCTGCTGTTGGATCATCATCCCAAACAACCGTTACGGGGTCAATTCCTCCTTCAAAATTAAGTACAATACTTGCATCATCCTCTCCTGCGCACGAAATTTGAGTAACTACAGGATCAATTAAAAAAATTGGTGCTTCTTCGATTTCAATGGGAAAAGTATTTATACAATCTACTGAATCTGTAATTGTTATAGTATAGATACCTGCTGATAAATCTGTTTGACTGAAACCAGTACCAAAATTGCTCCATTCAATATTGTATGGAGGAACACCTCCAAAAATATTATCTATAGTTATGGAGGCATTATTATCTCCATAACATACTATTTCTGTAATAGTAACTTCAATATCAATTTCATCATTTTGAATGATTTCAACATCCAAAATGTCAACACAACCTGAACTGTCAGAAAGCGTGAGTGTATATACTCCAGCTATTAAATTTACAATATCTTGATCCGTACTTAAAAATCCACCAGGTCCTGACCAAGAAAACAAATAATCTGGCCTACCTCCAGTTGGATTTATAGTAATTGCTCCCGTATTATCACCAAAACATAAAACATCGGTTTTAGAAACCAAATTAGCAATTAAGGGGTCAGGTTCTTCAATTGTAAAACTTTCAGTAATTGAAGGACAATTATTAATGTCAGTTACGGTCACTTCATAAAGACCCGGTCCTAATCCTGAAAGATTTTGATCTGTAGAAAAAGGCACCCCATCAAGTGTCCAATTGTATACATATGGCATAGTGCCTCCTGTAATATTAATATTAATTTCGCCATCATTTGCTCCAAAACAAGAGATAGTTTCTGGATCAAAAACTATAGAATCAAAACTTAAAAGTTCTGGTTCTTCAATAATGAAACTATCTGAATATGGACATCCTCCATTATCTTCAATATCTAAAAAGTATGTTCCAGCTTCCAGATTAAAAATATCCTCATCGCTACTGACAAAGCCATTTGGACCCGTCCAACTGATATTATATGAATTGCCAGTTGTAAAAGGCACACCACCAACTATCGATATTTCAATTGATGCATCCATTGATTCAAAACAACTGTTATTGTTTAAAATTGGCGTTACTGAAATGGAAGGATTTACGATGATTTCCACTTCAAATTCAGAGCCTATACAATCTCCGGAAATGGGCTGTATAGTATAAGTTACGGTAGCTGGCTCTGTTGTTGTGTTCACTAAAAATTGAGTAATTGAAGAAATTGGTGTTAATTCTTCAGATGCACCCGTTATACTACCAATTGGATTAATTGTGGGTGTATTCCAAGAATAAAGTGTGTTGTCTGGAATTATATCACCACCCGAGTCATCTGGTATGTATTCAAAGCTATTACCACTACAGATAGTTTCAGAATAATCACTTATTTCTGGTACTTGATTAATGGTTATCTCAACTATTTCTGAAACAATCACATCACACCCACCTGTTTCAAAACTTACTGTGCAATAGTAGTAAACTGTTCCTACACTATCGGATGGAGGTAAATAATTGGGATTACCGCCTTCTGGAAGTGGAATCATATTTGGAGTATCTGTATCATTCGTATCATTAGAATACCACTGATATGTAGGTTCTGTACCATTATTAATGCTTACTACTAATTCCTGAATATTATCTCCCAAACAAATAGTTTGCGAAATGGGTTGATTAACAAAACTAGGGCCTTGGTTTACTGTTATGCAAACAGTCTCGCTAACACCAATGCAGCCAATGGCTGTTGGTTGGCTAACCTCACAGTAATAATAAGTAATACCTACAGTTCCCGTAGGCGGTGTAAAGGTTGCTGTACCATCTCCTACTGGCATCCCTCCTGTATTGGAATCTGTTGGATTGCTATACCACTGATATGAATAATCTGTACCTATGCCTCCCGATGCTTCAGCGGTTAAAACATTTGCCTGTGCATCCTGACAAAGTACTTGAGGTTCTGGAGGTGTTATGGTTACTAATGGGTCTTCAACTACTTCTACAGTGTAAACTTCACTCAATACATCTGAACAGCCCAAAGACTCATCTACGTTTATAACCACATAATAATAGTATGTTCCTACCGTATTTAAAACAGGTGGTGTAAATGTAAGACCTGTAGCCCCAGTAATTGCCGTACCACCACTATTGGAGTTAACAGTGTTACTATACCATTGGTATGTGATAGTTCCTGTTCCCGTTCCGTTTAGTTCAACTGATAAAGCGCTTGCAGTACCACCTTCACAAATGGTTTCCGAGGTTGGTGAATTATCAATTGCCACATTATCTACAACAGTTACTGAAACCGGAACTGTTTCTATTTCCGAACAGCTTCCAGTACCGCTAAATGTAATCACACAATAATAAAATACTACGCCAACTGTATCTGTTGACGGATCAAAGGTCGGGGAATCTGAACCTACAACTGTGATGTCGGATGGATCTGCCTCAGGATATGAATACCATGTATATGTTGCTGTACCGGTCGCGTTTGTAAACGAAACCTCCAATTCGGGAGCATCTCCATTTAAACAGACACTGCTCGACACAGGTATATCCACAAAACTAGGACCTTCGTTTACTGTTATGCAAACAGTCTCGCTAACACCAATGCAGCCAATGGCTGTTGGTTGGCTAACCTCACAGTAATAATAAGTAATACCTACAGTTACAGTAGGCGGTGTAAAGGTTGCTGTACCGTCACCTACTGGCATTCCTCCTGTATTGGAATCTGTTGAATTGCTATACCACTGATATGAATAATCTGTACCTATGCCTCCCGATGCTTCAGCGGTTAAAACATTTGCCTGTGCATCCTGACAAAGCACTTGAGGTTCTGGAGGTGTTATGGTTACTAATGGGTCTTCAACTACTTCTACAGTGTAAACTTCACTCAATACATCTGAACAGCCCAAAGACTCATCTACGTTTATAACCACATAATAATAGTATGTTCCTACCGTATTTAAAACAGGTGGTGTAAATGTAAGACCTGTAGCCCCAGTAATTGCCGTACCACCACTATTGGAGTTAACAGTGTTACTATACCATTGGTATGTGATAGTTCCTGTTCCCGTTCCGTTTAGTTCAACTGATAAAGCGCTTGCAGTACCACCTTCACAAATGGTTTCCGAGGTTGGTGAATTATCAATTGCCACATTATCTACAACAGTTACTGAAACCGGAACTGTTTCTATTTCCGAACAGCTTCCAGTACCGCTAAATGTAATCACACAATAATAAAATACTACGCCAACTGTATCTGTTGGCGGATCAAAAGTTGGGGAATCTGAACCTACAACCGTGATGTCGGATGGATCTGCCTCAGGATATGAATACCATGTATATGTTGCTGTACCAGTTGCGTTAGTAAACGAAACCTCCAATTCTGGAGCATCTCCATTTAAACAAACGCTACTCGATACCGGTATATCTACAAAACTGGGGGCTGGATTCACAGTCACCACAAATTCAACCTCCTCTCCTACACAAGGTCCAATTGCGGGAGTCACTGTATAGGTAACTGTCCCTGAAGTACTATTGGCATTTATTAACGTTTGCGACCCAATGACATTAGTATTCCCTGATGCATCAAATCCAGAAATCCCCGCGTCTGCATTTGCAACCCAGGTATAAGTAGTTTCACTTGAATCTGAAACCAATACGATTTCAGTAATACTATTTCCAGAGCAAATTTCTTGTTCAAATTCTGTGTTGGTAATTGTGGGCGATTCATTGATTGAAAATTCTTCTGTGACAGTGGATGTTCCACAACTATTTGTAATACTAAACGTTATTACATAATCACCATTAGTTGCATAATTAATTGCTCCTGGATCCAAATTGTTTGATGATGCTGGTGAACCTCCTGGAAAAGACCAACTATACGTTACATTCTCACTATTTGGAGCACAAGTATCAATGAGAGCAACCGGAGTTATTGAACTAGGTCCACATTCATTTTCAATTGGATTAATTGAAGCTGAAGGCGGTGCTTTTACAATAATTTCTTCAGAAGTATCAAAACTTCCGCATGAATTCGTGGCGGTTAAACTCAATGTATAAATTCCTGGCGTTTCAAAGTTGAATGACGGATTAACTGAATTTTGATTCGAACCTCCTATAAAACTCCAATCTGCGGGTGCTGTCCCACAATAATCGGCAGCATAGGTTACTGTCCATAGATAATCTGTATTTACACAACTTACAGATTCATCAGTTGTATTTGTGGTACTAACATTTAACGGACCACAACCTTCATTTAAACTGGTCAAAAAAGTTGGGCTTAATGGACCTTCAATGCATATTTCTTGAGAATATTCAGTAGCATCACAAAAATTATTATCGGCACTTAATGTGACAGTATACGTACCACTACTTGTATAAGTATGATTCACATTTTCATAAGTAGATGTTTCATAAATAGGTGTTCCATCTCCAAAATCCCAAGTGAAATCAACATTTTCATTACAGTTAAACCCAAAACCTTGTTCTGAAGTATTGATAAATTGTGTTGATGTATTAATACAACTTGTTTCTGGTGCAGTAAAACTAGCATCTGGACTAATTATTATAACTATATTCGGCACAGTTGCTGGATTGGGTTCAGGGGCACAAGCATTTCTTATCCATAAACGAGCAACGAATTCCCCGGGACAACTAGATTCTGTATAAGAATGAGGTTGAATTGGAAATGGCAAGGATTCTGAAGGGTTAGAGGCATTATAATATATTGATGCTTCAAGTTCAATTTGAGTATAAATCACTGTTGTTCCATCACCATAATCTATTTCATATGTGGTATCGGAAGTATTAGTACCCCATGATCCTATTTGAAATTGAATATCCTCAGTTGGTGCGCATAAATTTACTGTATTTCCAGGAGTCGCTAAACCACCTGATGGATTTGAAGAGTTTTTTACATCATAACTAATTGTATTTGAACATCCATTATCACCAATTGCTGTAATCTGCATATTGTATGTTCCAAATCCAACATAATTATGAGAAATTGGGAAGCTAACATTATTTTGTGAACTACCATCCCCCCAATTGATATTATAGCTGCTTATACATCCAGCAGAATTTGAAATATTTCCAACTCCTATTAAATATTCATTACTTATCTCTGAATTCCCACAATTGTCGAAATGTCCTGCAGGACCAGGATTTAAATCTTCAAACTCGATATCTGGTTTTTCCTTGATTGTAATAGTTTGAGTAATTGAGCTAGAATCACCATTATCATCTGTCACAGTGAGGGTAACATTAAAATTTCTATTTCCACAACCAAGTGCTTGAAATACATGATTTGGATTTGGAACAGTTGAAGTCCCGCCGTCACCAAAATTCCAGGTATAATCAAAAGGTCCATCGCCTGTAACAGTTGAATTAAATGATACTGCTGTTCCAGAGCAAACATTATTGTTAAAGGTAAAATCAACTGATGGAGGAAGTTGATTTGTGTCTATTATACTTTTATTTCCATTGTTTAATCCCAATATTGTTGCATAAAAGGAAAAAATCAGTAATGACAGTGTCAGTGTCTTTCTTTTCATCATATGACATGATTTAAATATTTACTGATACCATAGAAAACTATGATATCCATTTTGTGCTATAATCAATAAGGAAAATGGGGATCTTATTTTAACGGATACTAAAATAAAATTAGCAAGTGGTATTTTTATACAACTTACAAATTCAAATTTAAAAAAATATAATTAAAATTTTGAATCAATCTTTTTAGATTCATTTAGTAGTTTATTTAAATGCTTTAAAGCGTTCAAAATAGAATCGGCTTTATCTGGACTACTTACCCTCATAATCAATTTATGTTTATCCCAAGTGTTTCTTTTCTCATTTTTTAAAATCGATACAAAAATATTAACATATGCCAACTGGTCCGACCGCCTTGATACTCTTTGAAATTTGTAAACATTAGAAAAGTCATAAAGAATTCCCTTGTTTTTTTCTTCGTTACTGTTCTTCTTTAACTCAATTAATCGTAAATAATTCCCTTCAAAAACAGCTTTGTAATGGCTTTTAAAAGAATCTTCTTCGTAACCATATTTATTTATATACTCAACTATAAAATCTTTGGTTTCCTGTAAAGATATTTCATTGCCCTTATTATCGATAAAAGATTCCTCTACACCATTTGAATAAATAATCTTTGATATTTCCTTTTTATGGATATAATATATTGGACTATCGTCTAAATCTGATCTTTTATACTTAACCTCTTCCAAACCAATTTCTTCGATATTAGCATATATGCTATCCTTTTTTATATTGATAATTATATCTTGAGCACACAAATGTCCCTGAATAATTGAAAACAATATTAGCAAACAGTTTTTCATTTCTGATAATCTTTTAAAATTATAATCTAATTACAAACCCTAAATCTAAAGCGATGTCGAATTCATCATTGTAATTAGTATTCAAATAATAAGCACCTCCAACTCCTGCATTAAATCCAAAACCAATTTTATCACCCCAAGTCCAATCGACACCAATTAAGGCTGCCGGACCATACAATAACTCCTTGTCGTTATTATAATAGTTGCTTCCATAGTTGTAAGAATAGGTTTCTTCATAGCCATATAACCCAAATTGACCATTAATATACAGTCCCTTATATGGATAAAATTTAATACCGGCAGAGCCAAGCACTGGTGCTTCTGGAAAATACCCTACTCCCGCATGAAACCCTACACCCACAATTCCTCCAGTTCGGTACAAAACTCTAATTCCTGCACCCCCATAACTATTACCATATCCAACTGCCAATAAAAGGTAAGAACCATCATAATCATTATAAATTGATGGCGTTTCAACTCTTGTATATTGGTTTTCTTCTTTAGCCTTATCAGTATTGATTTTTTCTCGTGTACCGTTTTCATATATAATCATAAAAACATTTGATTTTTCAATATTTCTTATTGGACCTTCAAGATTATTAAAATCCTTATACTTCACGACATTGGTGGTTATTTCCAATATTTTAGACTTGATTTCATCCCCATCCTTTTTTACAATAATATCTTGAGAAAAAGAAAATAAGGTGCCTAAAAAAATAATACAGATAGAAATAATAAATTTTTTCATAATGGTTTAATTAGTTAATATTCCAAACTTATTACCATCCCGTTTAATATCCTTACGGAATTCCGTAAGTAAAAAAAGGTATGCCCGTTAAACAGACATACCTTACATAATCCTCCTAAACTAACTAATTAATTAATAGCACAGCTAAACTACAAGAAGCTATACTACTTTCCTTACTGTTTTCCGTATTGTGTTAAATAAGTCCTAAATCTTTTACAATTGCCACCAGGTGTATGGCATTGTTGGCCTTGAATTGTATGCGTAGTTTGTTTAATCGTTTTTCAATGGAACTTAAACTAGATGGACTAATATCGTTTTCTTTAAACAATTGGCTTATTTGATCCTGTGATAGCCCGTTAGCCAGTTTTTTTACCAAAAGAATGTCATAATCATCGATTTCCAAATCGGATTTCTTGTTCAAAGCCTGTGAGACCTGATCGGATAAATACAACTCATTATTGTAAACTGATTTTACGGCTTCGGATAATTCTATAAGGCCTCGTCGACCTTTACATACATAGGCTTTGGCTTGGTACTTTTTAACCAGTCTACGCACTTTTTGTATGCGGTCCTCAATGGAATAGACAATTATTTTAAGTTCTGGAAACTCCTGATGCAAAGCTCTTATCAACTCCTCGCCTGATTCAAACTTTTGATCCCGATGGTCTTTTTTAAAGGACAAATCGGTAATCAATAATTCATATGGGGCATTATCCAAAAATGCTTTTTTAATTTTTAGATAGGCATCGTCACAATACTGCACAGGAGTGACTTCTTTTACCTTTAAGGTTTCGAGTGCCGTGAGCATACCCAGGTTCATGCTAACCAAATCATCTGACACTATTACTTTTTTGAACATGCTAAACTTTCATTAAGACTTTAAAGCCGTCGTTTATTTCGGTTTTAAAAGTAATAGAACCTTTTATAGAAAAAATACGGTTTTCCGTATTCAAGAGACCATTTTGTTTTTTCAGGTTGGTTCCCACACCATTATCCTTATAATTTATAAGGACATGTTTATTATCGTTACTGAAGGTAATGGCCACCAAGCTTGCATGACTGTGTTTTTTCATGTTTATCATGAGTTCTTGTAGCACCCGATATACAGCTATCTTTTTCTTATTGGATACCTTATCCCATTGAATTTTGGATATGCCAGAAACAATGACATTAGTAGTCTGGTTTTTATAACTTGAGAGCAGTTCGAGCAACACTTCTTGAAAATCATCATCCAGTTTAATATCATGATACTCCCTGGAAATGTCTCTTGTTTTATTGTAAACTATTTCTAAATCATCCAGCACAGTATCTGACTTTGATGCTGTGTGTTGAATTTTGTTCATGATATGATAGACATCATTAGCAACTTCATCATGAACTTTTTTAGAAATACGTAACTCGGTATTGGCAATTTCAACTTCTTTTTCCTTTTGGTATTTACTTTTTAAATAAAAGAAAATGAATAAGGCTATCAGGCTAATGATAAGCGCCAAGAGACCGTAGATAATTTTATAGGATTTTTGTTTTTGAACTTCCAATAAGCGTTGCCTGGCCAATTGTTCCTGTTTCTCCAAATCATATTTTTTGGAAGCGTATTTGCCTTGGTATATCAAATCGGCCTGCTGAATGCTATCTTGTATTTCTTTGTACATACGGATATCCTGATCTGGCTTTAAACTGACCAATAAGCCAAGTACAGCCATCAGTTCTTTTGGATTGTTGGATATTTGTGCTAAATCTAAAGCCTTTTGGGCATAAAAATTCGCTTCCTCAAAATTATCTTGGCGTTTAAAATGTTCGGCTATATCATAGTAGCTTGACATGATTTGTGAATTATTCTCCAATTTTAATCGAATATTCAGAGCTTCAGTCAAATAATCCCAAGCCCTATTATCCTGAAGTTTGCTGTAAACAATGCCTAAATTATCAGCACTCCGAGCCAGATTTACCGAATCGTTCATGACTTTACTTTGGTCATATACACGCAACAATAATGCTTCTGCCTCCTGATAATTATTACTCATTAAATAGGCATACCCGATATTATTCCATAAAATAATTTTATGTTGTTGATTAGAGGTTAACTGGATAGCTTTATTGTAAAATTCGATAGCCTTTTCATATTCCATTAATTCCCGATACGTTTTGCCCAAACGGTTATAAATACCAACTTTTGACTCATTAGTTATTGCATTTACCTCCTGATTTTCTAATAGTCTTAAGGCCTCAATAGATGATTTTTCACTATCATGCAGCATACCCAGTCCATTTTGAATAATGGCTATTTGCCTTAGGCTATAAATCGCATTGGTAGTATCAGAATCTTGTAATTGAACTTCTTTTTGATTTTTATAGTAAGCATAGGCTTCGACCAAGTCATTTTTTGATTGGGGTTTTAAAACTTTCTGGTAATAATATTGACTACTATCTAATGGACTATTGCCTTCCTTGATGGATTGAGAAAACATACCAAGTGATATGAAAAGAAATAAAAAGAGGAATGATTTAACTTTGTTTATCATTCCCCTAATTTAAAAACTAATTGTCAATAGACAACATTATCCGCCTTCTCCTGGTGGTGGCGGTGGTGGTGGCGGTGGAATTTCTCCTTCGTTACCACAGCAATCTTGTGCCTGTTCGGTGCTATCTTGAATGACTTCTGGACTACAAGACACCAAACCTATGTATGTGCTCATTACCATGAGCATGATTAGTAATCTTTTCATTTTTAAAAAAGTTTTGAAATTTTACAATAGTGTTGCTGTCCAAAAGATTTTGGATACTTTCATGGCCAGCAGCACGCTTCATGTTGTGAGAAGACGTCGTTCTCGCTTTGAGAAGTTGGAGCGCAAGTCCCGAGTGTTTCTTTACTTCTCAACAAGAACACACCTAGGATTGCTACTCCATAAATTGATTTCCGCAAGCCTCTGCGAAAAGGCATAAATCAATTATGTAGCAAATGAAAAGAATAGCTTGAAGTATACATGGAAAGCGCATGGAAATGCTATGGAAAGGATTTTTCCATGACTATTTCCTAAATATTTGTAGTTTTATTACGGAATATTTCTTTGTATGAATGCCAACCAGAAATTAGTAACGTTAGTCTTTGAAAAAGCTGCAACCGATTCTCAATCTGATGTATTAACTCAACAAGCAAAATTCATCGTGAATGAAATTGATGAACGTTATGACATTGCTATTACTGACAAAACTCTTCGTAATTATTACAATGATTTGGTTAAAGGACATAATCCCAATGTAAACATCAGACAAGACATAGCTAATTCCCTATCCAAATACTTGGGTTATCATGACTTTGCCGCATTCAAAAAAGACCATGTTGTTGTTAGAGAAAAAACCAAAAAGAGCTTACCTCAAAAAGTAGTCATGGGTGGTTTGGTTGTGTTAGCGAGCTATTTTGGATATGAAGCAACAGCTGATAAATGCATGGCTTGGGTAGATAATACGAGATATGAGAAGGTTAATTGTGAAGCCGAAAATACGGTACCAATAGATGATCGATTACTTTCTCAATTTGAACGAGTTGAACCAGACGATACATACCCATTTTTTAAAGCAGATGGTTCTCCAAATCTTTGGTATGGTAAATCAGTCAAAGGGGAGTATGAATATTTCAATAATTACGGTATGCACCCTGTAACTGGAAAGACTTTAAAAGGTATAACAGAGTATATGATTAAAAAATATATATTGGATAATGAATGATTTGAGCCTTTATGCAGAATTGGCTACCCAAAAATCGTGTTCATTTAATTTCGATTATTGCTCTTTTGCTGACTTCTAAATTTTGAAAATACAGTTCAATATTCGAACTAAAATTATCTCGTTCAAAAACAGTGTTTTATTCCAAATAATTTATATATTGAAATTCAAAATTATTATTAATCAAGTGAACAAAAACCAGCTCGTTTTTGAACACGTTTTGAATGAAAAATACACTTAACTAACTGATTTTCATTTAGTTAAAATTTTCATAACCCAGAGGTCACGAGTTCAAATCTCGTCCTCGCTACAGCAGTAAAAGCCTGATGGTATCATCAGGCTTTTTTTATACCCCGAAGCGTCAAGCTTGCTTGTAAGCACAGGGGTATAAAAAAGGACTGCAATACGCAGTATTGCGGGCTTTTACTGCGGTAAAGCATTCCCCTTTGGATTCACCGTCAGGTAAATCTTAAACCAAACGTTATTCATTAGTGACGCAGAAATACGCAGTATTGTAGGCTTTTACTGTTGTACAGCTACCCAATATGGATTCTTTAAATCTCTTTTTATTCCTTGAAAACCTAGCGTCAAAGCCGTATCATGCGCATTGCAATCGTTTTACTTGGCAATGCTCCACTGCCCTACCTGGCCTTGACTTGGTTTTACTACGTTATAAAAATAAGGCCAGCTTCTTAAGTGGAAACTTTAAAGTGGTATGATTTCATTCAAAACCTATAATGTATTATCAAACGCAGTTTTCAGACTCAGAGAGGATGCAAGTGCCATCTAGATAAACAAGTTCTTATCCTCGTCTTTGTAAAAGTTTTTGAGTGCTTTTTGTTTTTGCGTTAGCACTGGCTCACTGTTTGCTTTTGGTGATGTGTCTTTTTGGGGTTTGGATCGTTGTAGTCGTAATTTTTCTAATAAGTTCATAGCATTTGTTTTTGGTGTTATTAAAGATACGGTGTAAACACCCAGCATAGATGTTTTAAATCATTAATTATCATATATTTAGCATTGTCTTAACATTAGAGAGTTTGTCTAGTACATGTAATAATGGTAACCTTATGATCACCTAACCATAATATTTATGATTAATGATTCTAAATAACAAAGCCTATCTGCTACAGATAGGCTTTATAATTATCATAGGTAATGTAAACTAGTTCATCATTCCAGTTGTTAAAGACGGTACTAATTGCATAGTCTCTGTCATTTCTCCCCAACTTTCCAAAGACCCGTCGAAATTTTTCTGGTCTTCTCTAAAGGTGCCCCAGCCAAATAACTCCTCGTAGTCTTCCATAAAATCGTTTTCGTGCTCGACGTCAGTCCATGGTTTATCGGCGTAATTATTCCAACCCCTAACAACAACAAACATATTATCACTGCCACCACTAATGCATCTAAACATTAATTGGGTGTCTTTAAAGCCTCTCTTTTCCAATGTTTTTGTGATGCGATATACAAATCTTCTGAAATGCATTATGCCATCTGGTTTTACATCATACGTGGTACGCTCTAAATATTTTGAAGGTGACCCTGGATTTTCCGGGTCCCAATTGAGTGTGGCATTGTTAATGCGATCCCAACGTAATTGTCCGCTTGCTTTTTCAACAAATTTAGACACATTCTTTTGCCAATAGTCTGCTTCAGCAGAGCGATCTTTGTCATAATCTTTTGGGTATTTCATAGACTCCACACGTTCATAGGTGCCACTGTTTCTGCCCGTGACAATCTTATAGGTAACCATACCTGTTTCTGCAGAATTATTAAACTGGCGCATTTTTTTAGCCACGGCTGCCTCAAAATCGGCCGTCATGCCTTGTTTTGGCGTGTATCGCCAAGAGTTCCAATAATCGTTTTCGGCACTACGTTGTGCATGTAAGCTTGCACAAAATAACAGTGCAAGACCGAACAATAAATTTTTCATAATAATTGAATTTCGTAAAGCCCTTTTTTAATCAACCCGATTGGGTAAGAGAAGAAGCGAAGAAAAGCTTTTGGTTAGTATTGGTACTAAAGTTATGAATAATTTTCTAATAAAATCGATTTAATACAGGCAAACAATTTAACTCCTTTATAACAGCTTACAATAATTACATTTTATTCGGTATCTTTAACCTTTACTTAAAAACTAACAACCCTACCAAAAAATACCCAACATGAAACGCGCCATATTATCCCTCCTTTGTTTCCTTTTTCTAACCCTAGGCTATAGCCAAAACCGCCCCGAATTCTTTAAAACCATCCCCATCATCGATGCCAATACACCCGAGTGGGCCCGAATGATGTACAGTGACAACCCGAATGTGATTGAGGTAGAAAATTTATACCACGCCTATTATAAAACCAACCCCTTTGTGAAGACCGTGCATACCCAAAACCACAAGCACTGGATCCTGCAGGTGGAACCCTTACTGGATGGCAATGGGTATATTAAACTACCCACCCTGGAGGAAGAAACCCAACGAAACAATCAATTAAAAAGTCAGTATGATGATCGCCAAAGCATGCGTGTACCGGGTTCGGATCTGGGCTGGGTGGCCATGGGTCCTTTTGAAACCTATGGTGGGAATCCCGCCATACCAGTTTCATGGCACAAAAACGTGTATGCCCTGGACCAATCGGAGTCCGACCCCGATATCCTGATTTGCGGTACCGAAGCTGGTGGGGTTTATAAAAGTGTAGACAAGGGAAACAACTGGACCCTGATTTCTTTGGGTGAAGTATTTGCCGGTGGGAATGCCGCCGTGAAAATACACCCCAGTAATCCCAACCATTTACTGGTAGCCTCCAACCGCCGTATTTACCAATCACTGGATGGTGGCACGAGCTGGAACGAACGCCATTTTACAGATGGCACGGGCTATGAGTTTGTGTTTTCGCCTGCCAATACCAATATTATTTATCATGTGGGTTCCTCCGGTTTGTTTAGAAGTACCAATGCCGGAACCTCCTGGACGCCAGTTTTTACCGATACCTGCTGGGATATTGAGTACCACCCAACTGATACCAACGTGGTGTACCTATTGAAAACCAATCCTACAGCCAAACGCTGTGAACTGTTTAGAAGTGATGATAATGGGTCCAACTGGAGCCTCAAAGATACGGGCTGGTATGTACCCAGCGATTTAGCCAATGCCAATGACAGCGGTGCTAAAATAGCGGTGACTGAAGCCTCGGCAGACCTGGTGTATGCCTGTTTAATTGGTGCCTCGAAAGCAGGCGACCAAGGCTGGATTGGGGTTTATAAAAGTACTAACCGTGGGGATAGCTGGACGAATCCCTCGGGACAGGATGGTGGTCCTTATGGGGCCATTAACAGCACCGATAACTGGAATGTGGCTGCCTATAGTGATGGTTACCATCAGGGGTTCTTTAATTTTGATCTGGAAGCCAGTGCCACGGATCCTGATAAAATCTGGATTGCCACCATTCGTTTAACTGAATCGACTGATGGTGGGCAAACCTTTCAGTCTATTGGTGCCGCCAATAGTACCCGCTTAACCTATATTCATGCCGATGTGCAGGACCTGGAAGTGCATGGTAACGACATCTGGGTGGCTTCCGATGGTGGTATAAACTATTCCAATGATGAGCTTGCCAGTCATGTAGCGTTGAACCACGGCATCCAAGCCGCGCATTTTTGGGGCTTTAATACCGGCTGGAATGAAGACACTTTTACGGGTGGTAAATACCACGATGGGACTTCGGGCTGGTTTGAGGATTACGGTCTGGGTAAGGCCTATAATATTGGTGGTGTGGAAGAAGCCTCTGGCTATGTGCATCCGGTTGAAAGCCGAAAACTGCTGTACCGCACGCACTATGCCAGTAACAATACATCGGTAAGAACCATACCTGAAGTATTTGGGGAAGCGATAGTGACGCACCCATCCTTACCGGTGCGCCCTAATGAATCTTATCTGGCAGCAGAACGCAGCGGTGTGTATTTTGATCCGCGATATGCCGACCATATTTATGTGGGACTTGCCAATAATGTGTATAAATCGACTGATGGCGGGACGACCTTTGACATTATTTACACCTTTCCAGATACCAACGGATTGATTTATGAAATGGAGATATCCCGAAGTAATCCGGACGTGATTTATGCCGTCTATAATAAACTAGGTGGTTACTGGGATGCCTGTGAAATATGGAAATCCAACGATGCCGGGCAAACCTGGAACAAAACGACTACGGACCCTACGGGTAACAGACGGCGTTTTCGTATTTCGGTGCATCCAGAAAATGAAAATGAGGTCTGGGTTTGTACCCCTCGCGGGAATGATGGTAGTAAAGTACATGTAACCGTTGATGGTGGTGATACCTGGTTGAACCGTACCACGAGTACCCTGGATGGTGAGGATACAGCTGATATTTTATACCAAGGCGGCTCTAATACCGTGGTATATGTGGCTACCCGAAATGGGGTGTTTTACTGGGATAGTAGTTCTAGCGACTGGTTGAACTATTCCACCGATTTACCTTTAATTACCAAATCCTTACAGATTAATCCGTTTTACCGCGATTCGGAATTACGACTAGGCACTAATGGTCGTGGTGTCTGGGGACGCCAGATGGTAGAAAACGACTTTCAGCCTATTGCCCAACCGATAACCTATAGTAACGAAGTGCGTTGCTTGGAAGAAACGGTGCGTTTTGATTGTTACTCGATATTGAACCATGATGGGGCTACCTGGACCTGGAGCATTAGCCCTGAACCGCAGTCCATATCGTCCACAACGGTTCGAAATCCGGAAGTGGTTTTTGGTGCAGCCGGATCGTATGATGTGACCTTGACCGTTACAGATGGTAACGGCAACTCTGATACGAAAACCATTACCAATATGGTGACTGTGGTGGATGACTGCCCTCCGTGTGAGTCCTTTGGAAACATGACTTGGAATACGGCCATTACTTTGGTGGATTTTAATGGCATTTTTAATGCCACAGGAAAAACCCAGCCTTATACAGATTATACCGAAACCCTATCCTCTGATGTAGAGCAAGGCAGTACTTATGAATTGAACGTGAACCTGAATACTGATGGTAATTATACCGTGCGTGCGACAGCCTGGATAGACTGGAACCAAGATTCTGATTTTGAGGATGCCAATGAAACCTATGATTTAGGGTTTGCTGTGAATACTGCCGATGGGATTACCAATTTATCGCCAGTAAGTATAACCGTTCCCAATGATGCGGTAGTGGGTGAAACCACCATGCGCATTGCGGCCAAGTACAATACAGCACCAGCCTTATGTGAAACCGATTTTGATGGTGAGGTGGAAGATTATGCCTTGGTAGTTTCGGAGTCGTTAGGTATTATTGAGAATTCCTTTGAGATTGAACCAGTTCTCTACCCCAACCCAACGGATGGGGCGTTTGCCATTAATCTGGGGCAAGTTTATACCGATATTCAGTTAACCATTAACGATATTACCGGTAGAACCGTGAAGACCATGACTTACAAAGAGTCTGAATTATTGGAGCTTTCCATTAATGAGGCTTCCGGAGTTTATCTGGTGACTGTTCAATCTGGACAGCAGCGTGCTGTTTTGCGGGTTATTGTTAAGTAGTGGTCATTGCATTTATAAATCAACTATTATGTGATGCCCAAAACTCAATATCGTATCTACGTGGTCGAACTCAAAAAGAAGGTGTTCACCGAAAACGCCAAGTTTCGTGCTGCCAATCCACAGTTTAATGGGGTGCTGGAATGTTTGTATGTGGGTATGACCAGTAAAACACCCCAAGAACGCCTGTTGCAACATAAAACGGGCTATCGAAACAGCAAGGGCGTGAAGCTATCATCCAATATTGTACAAAAATACGGTTCCTACCTCCGCCCTAGTTTGTATAATCATATTGCGCCCTTGAGTACCCGAGCAGAAGCTTTGAAACTGGAGCGTGCTTTAGCCTTGGAATTGCGGCGGCAACGGTATGCGGTATGGTTTAATTAGTTTTTATTCATTCTTTTTTGCATTGATCAAAAAAGAACCAAAAAAATCTATGCTGCATTTTTATGCCTTGAATATCTAAGCGTTATCGGTCGGGACAGGATGACAAAACGTATTACTATATTAAACCTTGAAAGCATTTAGTTCTCGATAGGTACGGACGTTTACCCTAGGCCCACTCGAGCTGACGCATTTAAATTCTAGACATGGTAGGTTGTTTTTTTCAGGAGTTTTGGTATTTGAGTTGTTATATTGAAAAGGCTAGGAAAAATTATATGGAAATTTTATTACATTAGATGCATTATAACATAAGTCATTAACATTGAGTAAGACAGCCCATCAAATCTATATTGGTATTCTAGTCTCCATTATAGTCATTGTAACCGCCTATTTAGCCATTAATGGCTATTCGTATTATTCCACCGCTTTAGAAGAGCGTTTTTATCACCCTAAACACAGTTGGTTTAAACCCAGTGGCCTGTTTGGTCAAGGTCTGGGCGTGTTTGGCACCCTGATGATGCTGATTGGGGTTTCGGTTTATATTTTACATAAACGATATAATATTTTGGGCAGGCATGTGCGGTTGAAGTACTTGTTGGAATTCCATATCTTTTTATGCACCCTTGGCCCTATCTTAATCCTGTTTCATACGGCTTTTAAGTTTGGTGGTATTGTATCCATTGCTTTCTGGAGTATGGTGGCTGTGGTTGCCAGTGGTGTGATTGGACGGTTTATCTACATCCAAATACCGCGTACCATTGAGGGTCGTGCCTTAAGCTTGAGTGAAGTCCAGAACATGAAAACCGATATTGCCCAAGTGCTGCGTGAAGACTATCAGGTTGCCGAAAGCGATATCAATCTGTTTGTTAATTATACCACTGACAAAACGCTATCGCTTTCCAGTATCAAGCAGGTCATTAAAAACAACAACTTGTCTAAAACCGATAGTAAAAACCTGTTGAAGATGCTTCAAGGTGAACGCAGTTTATCTAAAAAGATTGCGCGCCTGGAGACCATGAAAAAATACTTTAAATACTGGCATGTAGCGCACATGCCTTTTGCATTAATTATGCTGGTGATAGTCATCATCCATATTGTGGTGGCCTTTACCTTTGGCTATAAATGGATTTTCTAATGAGTGATTTGTTACTGGAAGAAATCATTGTGTACGGTGCCGTGTTTTTAATATGTGCCCTGATTATTGGTTTCTATCTATTGAAGAAAAACAAATCGTCCAAAGTAGTGGCAAAAAAGGTAGCCACTGCCAAGGAAGAGGGTTTGTTTGAACCGGTATCCCTACACCCCTACATTAATCCGGATATATGTATTGGCAGTGGTGCCTGTGTACGAGCCTGTCCTGAAAAGGATATTCTGGGCATTGTAAACGGGAAGGCTACCGTAATTAATGCTTCTAACTGTGTGGGACATGGTGCCTGTTTTCACGCTTGTCCGGTTGAAGCCATTTCTTTAAGAATTGGTACGGAAACCCGTGGTGTGGATCTGCCCCATGTGAATCAAAACTTTGAAACCAATATGCCTGGTATTTTTATTGCCGGGGAACTTGGCGGCATGGGACTTATCAAAAACAGTGTGGAACAAGGTCAGCAGGCTATGGACAGTATTGCTAAAAGTAAAAGCAAAGCCACTGAAACCGAATATGATGTGGCTATTGTAGGTGCAGGTCCTGCTGGTATTTCAGCTTCGCTTGCTGCCAAAAAGCATGGTTTAAAAGCGATAACCCTGGAGCAGGATTCCCTGGGTGGTACTGTATATACATTCCCGAGAGCCAAAGTTGTGATGACATCGCCTATGGAATTACCGTTACATGGTAAGGTTAAGTTGTTCAACACCTCCAAAGATGAACTGTTAACCATCTGGAATGAAGTTATTGATAAACACGATTTAGACATTGTTGAGCAAACCAAAGTTGAGGATATTGTGCCACAACCTAATCAAAGCTTTAAGGTGGTGACGAATCAAAATACCGAATATCTTGCCAAGAATGTGCTGTTGGCTATTGGCAGACGTGGTACACCGCGTAAATTGGACGTTCCGGGAGAAGTTTCAGAAAAGGTAGCTTACCGCCTACTAGATTCGGAAACCATTGAAAACAAACAGGTTTTAGTTGTTGGTGGTGGCGATTCGGCCATTGAGTCTGCCCTATTACTCAAAGACCGCAATACGGTGACTTTATCCTACCGTAAGGATAAGTTTTCGCGGTTGAAGCCTGCTAATAAGGATAACGTTCTAAAAGCAGAACAGGATGGTTCCTTGCATATTATTTTTGAGTCTAATGTGACTGAAATTAATGATAATAACGTACATTTAGAATTACAGGATGGTTCAACCACCGTTTTAGACAATGATCTGGTCTATATTTTTGCCGGTGGTGAATTACCCACCAAGTTTCTGGAACGTGCGGGTATTGAAATCACCAAACGCTTTGGTTACATTGTGAAAAAGTATAAGTAGCTGATTTTGTATAAACAGTTTTTGACATATGGCTTCATTTTAGGTTTCCTATTCATAGGATTCCGCACTATGGCACAAATATCCCCAGGTGACTTGACCAAGGCACATGCCAAATTGGAAGGTATGGGTAATTGTACCCAATGTCACGAATTGGGCGATAAGGTTACGAATACTAAATGTTTGGACTGCCATGATGAGATCAGTAACCTGATGAACCAAAATCGTGGATTCCATGCCAGTAGAGAAGTCAAAACACAATCGTGTACCAAGTGCCACAGCGAACACCACGGGCGTAACTTTGATATGGTGCGCTTTGATTCCAAATCGTTTGACCATAATAAAACGGGGTATACCCTAGAAGGTGCGCACAAATCTGTAGACTGCAAACAATGTCATCAAGCTACCAATATTGCGGATGCTGATATTAGAAAACGACCCGATACGTATTTGGGGCTGCAAACCAATTGTTTGTCCTGCCATGATGACTTTCATCAGGGTAGTATGCCCAATGACTGTCTAAAATGTCATAGCATGGAGGCTTTTTCGCCAGTTGCCAATTTTGACCATAACGACACTGCGTTCCCACTTAATGGTAGTCATGCCACTGTTGACTGTAAGGAATGCCATAAAGTTACCATTAAAGATGGTAAGGAATTTCAACAGTTTAAAGGCTTG
The DNA here is from genome assembly GCF_055227665.1 of Hanstruepera sp. CR43. Classification (NCBI taxonomy): domain Bacteria; kingdom Pseudomonadati; phylum Bacteroidota; class Flavobacteriia; order Flavobacteriales; family Flavobacteriaceae; genus Hanstruepera; species Hanstruepera sp. CR43. Next base: position 582,350 of record NZ_CP200078.1, read on the forward strand.
GCATTTAATGATTGTAAAGCCTGCCACAGCGATCCGCACCAAGGAAACTTACCAGGAGCCTGTGCTCAATGCCATACCGAAAGTTCGTTTAGTGCCTTTAACGGAACTGGGCGTTTTAACCATACGGCAACTGGATTTACCTTAAATGGTCAGCATAAAACCATCAACTGTTTTGAATGCCATACTAAAACCAGTAGTCCTACAACCGTATTTCAAGATAAAACCGCTGTAGCCGAAAGTAATTGTGTGGCCTGTCATCAAGATCCACATGAGAACAAATACGGTCAGGATTGTGCCAAGTGCCATCAGGAACAAAGTTTTATTGCTTTAAAATCTATGGACTTTTTTGATCATAGTGTCACAGATTTTCCTCTGGAAGGTCAACATCAATCCGTAGATTGCAGAGCCTGCCATGAAAAGCGCTTCTCCACGCCTATTGATTTTACAGCCTGCCAAAATTGTCATGATGATTATCATCAGGGGCAATTTGCTGAAGGCGGTATTTCACCGGACTGTGATACCTGCCATTCGTTAGAGCAACCTTTTACCTTTACCTCCTTTTCTATTGACAAACATCAAGACACCGCGTTTCCTTTGGCTGGAGCACATGCGGCAACACCTTGCTTTGCCTGTCATGTTGATGAAGCCTCTAAGCGTTGGAAGTTTCGGGATATTGGCATAGCCTGTATTGATTGCCATGATAATATTCATGAGAATGCCATTCCTGAAAGCTATTATCCAGAGCAAAATTGTGCGTCTTGTCACGGGCCCGAAGCGTGGGATGCCGTTAATTTTGACCACAATCAAACAGATTGGGCACTTACTGGACGCCACTTGGAGGCTGCCTGTAGCCAATGTCATTTTGAAATTTCTGAAAAAGAGACGATTATCTCGCAGAATTTTACTAATTTAAACACAGATTGTGCATCATGCCATGAGAATATTCATGATGATAGTTTTGCCGTAAATGGTGTAACCGAATGTTCCCGATGCCATGTAACGAGTAGCTGGTTGCCAGAAAAGTTCAACCACAACGATACCCGTTTCCCGTTAACCGGAAAGCATGAAGGGTTGGATTGCAGGGCTTGCCATGAGACACAAAATAAACAAGGAGAGCCAACCTTTATCTATAAGTTAAACAAATTGGAATGTATAGACTGCCATTCATAATCGTTTTGATTTGCCTCTCTTGCACGGCATTATGGGCGCAATCGCCCCATGGAGATGGTCTGAAGATAGACTGTTCACAATGTCATAATCCAGATGGTTGGACTGTGGACTACCGAACCACAACCTTTGACCATAGCACCACCAATTTTACTTTGGAGGGTGCCCATAAGAATACCGACTGTAAATCTTGCCACAACACGCTGGTATTTGATAATACGCCCAATGATTGCCTATCCTGCCATACTGATGTCCATGAACAATCGGTTGGTAATGATTGTGTACGCTGCCACTCTACCCAAAACTGGCTGGTTTTTAATGTCCCTGAAATTCATGAATCCAATGGTTTCCCCTTAATTGGAGCCCATTTTAGTGTGAACTGCATTGAGTGCCATCAAGGTGAATCGGGTCTGGTATTTACGCCTTTGGGCAATGAGTGTATTGAATGCCATCAAGCAGATTTTATGGCCACGACCAGTCCTAACCATACAGCATCGGGTTTTTCAACAGACTGTACCGAATGCCACTCACCTACCGGAACCGGCTGGAGTTCGGATGGTTTTATTCATGATTTTTTTCCGCTTACAGGTGGACATAACATTCAGGATTGTAGTCGTTGTCATGATGTTACGAATTTTTCTGATATTTCACCCGAATGTATCTCCTGTCATGAGGATGACTATATAGCCACTACCAATCCGAACCATACCAGTGCCGGATTTCCGACTAATTGTGCTGAATGTCATTCTACAGGACCTGGATGGACACCAGCGACCATTAATCACGACTTTTTTCCTTTAAGTGGTGGACATGATATCAACGATTGTACAGCCTGCCATATTAACGGTAATTATACCAATACACCAACCGACTGTGTAGCCTGTCATCAAGATGATTACAATGCTACCAATGACCCCAACCATCAAGCGGCCAATTTCCCAACGGATTGTGCCTCTTGCCATAGTACCAACCCAGGTTGGACACCAGCGACCTTTGACCATGACGGGCAGTATTTCCCCATTTATAGTGGTAGACACGATAATGAATGGAGTTCCTGTACCGATTGCCATACCAACCCGAATGACTATTCCATTTACACCTGTATAACCTGTCATACAGCTGGTGACACAGCTGATGAACATGAAGATGTTAATGGCTATGTGTATGAGAGTACAGCCTGCCTGCAGTGTCATCCAGATGGTTCTGATTAATGCATGGTATGAAACGATTTTTTATAGTTTTACATATTATCCTATTCAGTTCAGCTCCGCTCTTTTGTCAAGAGCAGCAGAATAACACCTTGCAGGGAACCGTTTCCTTTGTGACGTCATCCAATATCTATGTGAAGTTCACATCAACAGACGCTATTTCGGTTGATGATGTGCTCCAATTCAATGGCACGGATTGTTTAAAGGTGACTGTAAAATCGTCCTCATCGGTTGTTTGCGTTCCCATCAATGACTGTGAGTTGCAAACAGGCAATACGGTTATATATACCTTGCCAGCCATTGCTCCAGTAACAGAAGTCATAGAAGATAATGTGGATGAAAGTATTCCAGCTGAAGTTGCCGTACCACAAACCGTTCCCGAAGAAAAGGAAACCCTTTACAAAGAATTCATAACAGGACGTGTGAGTTTGGCCAGTTATAATCAATTTTCCGATGTTCGGGATGATAATCAGCGTTTATTGGGGCGTGTATCCTTGAACGCCAATCATATTGGTGGTGGTAAATTTTCGGTTGAAACCTTTCTGTCCTATCAAAACCTCATTACGGTTGCCGATAATTATTTGGGCAGAACGAATATTTTCAATGTGTACAACCTTAATGTCAAGTATGATATTACACCTACCTTTTGGGCTGCAGTGGGACGAAAAATCAATCCAAAAGCTTCGGTATTTGGAGCCAATGATGGTTTGCAGTTAGAGAAATATTTCGGCAAGTTTTATGTGGGCGGTATTGTTGGATTTAGGCCAGACGTATTTGATTATGGCTTTAATTCGGATTTATTTCAATATGGTGGTTATGTTGGTGTGGAAACCACTAATAGTCATTTTAGGAGTACCACAACCGTTGGTGCTATGGAACAAACCAATCAAGGTGCCACAGACAGACGGTATCTTTTCTTTCAGCATTCCAGTACGATTGCCAAGAATTTAGGGCTGTTTGTGTCTTCGGAGCTGGATTTATTTAATCCACAAGGGGATGTCCGTTTGACTAATCTGTACTCGTCCTTGCGATACCGCTTTAGTCGTTATGCCAACATTATGGTATCCTATGATTCGCGAAAACGCATTATTTATTATGAAACCTTTCAGTCGCAAATCGATCAAATATTGGATGACGATTTAGCCAGACAGGGCTTTAGGGCGAGACTGAACTTGCGACCCATTAAATATATTTGGCTAGGCGGTAGTTATAGTAAACGCTTTGCCAGTGACCAACAAAACAAATCGGATAACTATTTTGGTTATTTGACGTTTGCCAATATTCCGAAAGTGGGTGGGCGTTTGAATGGTTCCTATAATTTAAACCAAAACAACTATCTAACCAGTAATATTATCTCTGTAAGATATTCACGCTCCCTCTTTAAGGATTTGCTTTACGCCGAAATATACTACCGAACTGCTGAATATGATTATGAAAACCAACGTACGCCTTACAAACAGGACTATTATGGTGCTAACTTAAACTTTAATTTCGCCAGGACCTGGCAATTTGCTTTATCTGGTGAATATTCCCAATTTGAAGAAGAAAACAACATTCGCGTTTATGCCCAATTGACCAAACGCTTTAGAAGTAAAAAGAACAACTAAATCATGACTCGAACACCCTTAACCCTAACTCTTATTCTTTCAATATTATTCATCAACTCTTGTAAACAAGGTCCTAAAGTTATTACAGCCACTGAAGACTCCAAGGATCAACCTTCCAGTGGTATCTTTGAAAATACGCAAACTAACAATAGTAACACATCTGAAAGCTTGTCAACTAGTAATGGTTTTATGGAAAACTTGCATGCTGTTGTTGTGAACAAAACACTTCCTACTGATAAGTATATCTATATGAACGTCACTGAAAATGGACGCTCTTTCTGGATTGCTACACGAAACCAAGATGTTACTATTGGGGAAACCTATTTTTACAAGGATGCTTTATTAAAAACCAATTTTGAAAGCAAGGAGTATCAAAAGACCTTTGATACCATTTATCTGGTTTCCAATATTGTGCCCAAAGTCCATGGTGGGAATAGTTCCATGAATACGGCAGATAACTTTAAAACTCATACAAATCATGATCATTCAGCTCCATCTTCAACTTCTGAAAATACGTCAGCAACCCCTAAAAAAGGTGCAGTAAGTATTGCTGATGTGGTTAATAATATTGAACAATATGAAAACCAAGTGGTAGAAATTACGGGCAAGATTGTGAAAGTTAATCCGAATATCATGGATCGGAATTGGTATCACTTACAAGACGGTACTCAAGATGATTATGATTTTGTGGTAACATCCAACACCTACATTCCTGAAGGGCATACTGTAACCGTTAAGGCCGTGGTGCACCGTGATGTGGATTTTGGTGCTGGGTATCGTTATGACCTCATTTTGGAAAATGGCGAAATCACCAAACATTAGTATCAGCTCATACTAAATTTCCGCTTTCTGATAAACGCCAAAATGCTGATAGCGATGATACAAGCAACAGCCACATATACCCATGTTGGAATGGGAACTGGATCGCCTGTTGCATAAGAGTGCAACCCTGATAAATAATAGTTGACACCGTAGTAAGTCATTAATACGGAAGCCAGGCCAAATATCGTTGCTAAATTATAAGCAAACAAACCGCGTAACTTGGGGATTAAGCGCATGTGTAAAATAAATGCATAGACCAAAATTGTTACCAAAGCCCAGGTTTCTTTAGCATCCCATCCCCAATAACGTCCCCAGGATTCGTTGGCCCAAACACCACCTAAATAAGTTCCGATACTAACCATAACCAATCCACCCATAAGTGTCAACTCACTGATATAGCTCATCTCTTGAACCATGCGTTTTATTCTGGGTTTGTTGCTTTCAGTTAAACAAATCATCAGAATTAAATTGATTAAACCAATGATAGCACCTAACATTAAAAATCCATAACTACCTGCTTCCATAGATACATGAATAGTAAGCCAATAGGACTTTAATACGGGAACCAATGGTGTAATTTCAGGATCCAGAAAGCTTAATGTCGATACAAACAGAACGGTTCCTGCCAATACCATAGTTGCCGCCAAACCTCCAAATGACTTTCTTGTAAATATTAATCCAGCCAAAGTGGATGTCCATGCGATGTAGATCATCGATTCATAACCGTTACTCCATGGTGCTCTACCTGAAACATACCAACGAATACCTAATCCCACAGAATGTAATATGAAACCCAGAACAATCAATCCAAAAAGGATGTAGTATATTTTTTTGAGATGCCATGAGGGCTTGAATACTGAAATAAAGAGCAACACTAATAACACCAGTGCCAATATCATATAGAAGCCAGCTAACCGGGTAAAAACATTCATGTTGTTCAGCATGATCTCCAGTTTCACTTTGAATGGTGATGGAATAATAGATGCTGCTTCTTGCGCCTGAAAATCCTTCAACTCCTGTAACAGATGACCTGCATGCTTATAATCTCCCGTTTTGGTAGCCTCAATCAGGGTATTGCCATAAGTATTAAAAAAGTTTTGGGCTACAGTAGGATGATCATGATCGTGATTATGACCGGTATAACCATCCCATTGGTGGTTCGGGTCATTGGGTCTTGGTACAATTTTAAAAATACTGCCTGAAAAAACCATATTGACTATGTTCAGGCGCTCATCAATCTTCATAAGGTCTTTGGCATCGATGTCCCGATCAATTGGGTCCAGACTGTACACGCGTCTGACTTCGGATTGTAATTTGTATTTACCATCAGCACCAAAAAAATCTTTGTATGATGCATATTTGGTACTAACACCTAACTGGTTCTTAATTTTTTCACTTTTACCTAAATAAATCATAGGTTCATCATACCACTGTTGTTTGTTGATGAACATACTCAAAACCACTTGATCTGCCGTGAGCTCACCCCAGCTTTTCTGTTCTGGACACTTTCCGCATAATTTCTCGAGACAAGGTATGCATGGGTTTCATACGTCCTTTAAAATCTTGTACGACAACTGTACTGAAACTTTCCGCATGGTCCTGGGATACCACTTGCTTTTGAGCTAATATGCTTGAACTAGACAGTATTAGGGCTATTACCAGTAATTGGAATGTCCCACTTTTAGCTCGCAAGCTTTTTATTTTTTGAAGCACACTGTAAAAGCGTGTATTCTTACTAAAAAAGGTCAGTAGCATACCAATAGTCAACAGTGCATAACCGATATAGGATATAATCGTTCCCCACCAATCGTGATTGACACTTAAGTAGGTTCCTTTTTCATCTTTATCAAATGAGGATTGAAAAAATCGGAAACCTCCATAATCCAAAATATTGTTCATATAGATTCTATAATCCATATTGACGCCTTTATCTGGGTCTATCACCGTTACTTCACTGGCATAAGAAGATGCACTGTTGGTGCCTGGGTAACGCTCCATAATAAAATCGTTCAACTGAACCTGAAACGGTACTTTTATTTCTTTGGAACCATAGGCAATTTTAAACTTGAGACCATCAAAATCCAAAACCGTTGGAACACCAGGCATGCCTTTATTTCCATAAACCAGTGCTTCTTTTGTTTGTCCTTTTGCCGAGACATTCAAGATTAACGCTACCGTGCTCTCATTCTTGACCTTGGGATCACTGGATTGTATTTCCGTTTTGGCATTTGTATAAAACTCTGGAAAGACCGTATTATTGACACCGTCTGAATATAAGGCTCTTAATTTTAAGTTAGCTGTCTGACCAGCTTCGATTGTATCCCTCTGTTGGGTAGCCATGACCGTTTCAAAAAGGGTTCTATCCGTACCGAATGATAAGGTGTTATTTTGATATTGAATATTAAATGCTCCAGGCTGACTTTGATTGGAAAAATTATAAACCCGCCCACCAAAGCGTTTTATATCTCCTTGCGATAGATAGTACTCCTCCCTACCGTTCATGCCGGCGATTACAATTTTTAAGGTTGGCTTTCCATTGTCAGCATCTGTTACGACGGTTAATTCCGGGTTCGGAATAAATTCCTGAAGGGTTACCGTGATTTCATCGTTATCAATCAGATAGTCTTCTGAAAAATTATTATTTCCTAATGACGCCAATAGTACTGGTTCATCAAAAGCATAAGATTTGCCATTCTTTTCAACATGAAACTTCAGATAGCTTTCAGCTGACAAAAAATAATCACTGGTACCCTGCTCCCGAATATGCATCACGCCTTCATAACCAAAGTACCTCGTAACACCTGCTCCAATAATAATAATGACAATGGCTATGTGGAAAGTCAAAACAGCCCATTTTTTTTGTTGCACCATGCGAAACTTAAAAATGTTCATCAATATGGTTACTCCAAATAACACTAATAATAGTTCAAACCACCAGGCTTTAAAAATTAGTTTTTGTGCTGCACTGGTTCCGAAATCATTTTCTATAAACGTTGCCAATCCAATAGAAGCAGCAAATACTAAAAAATAAAAACCAGCTGCTCTGGTAGTAAACAAGCGGGCAATGATCTTATTGACTCTTTTTAACAAGGTGTAATTCTAATTGATAGTTTGATTATGGGAATATAGTATTTTTTATTTTAAATAGCCTCCAATGCCCAAACCTATTTAAATGATTGAAAATCAAAAAAAACTTCAGGATATTAAGCTTTCATATTGTTATTTGGTTGTTATTAAAAACTCAAAACCGGGCTTTTTCTAAAATCACAAAAAAGTATGCTTTGAGACTTATAGTTTAAGTTGGCTCATTGAAAAGGCATCTGATATTAGCAAAACAGGCGCTTTTTTAAAGAGTGATCGTTTCATTTTATCGATGTAAAGTAAAAAAAACACGATGAAATGCATTTTTTTGTAGGTTTTATCAAAAAAAATACCTAACATTGCATCGAAAAGTAATTGAACTAACTTTAAAATGAAGTTTTATTAATACCTAAAAGCTATTAAAATAACAATTTTAAAATTATAACATCAGAATATGAGTTAACATTAAATTCGTCTATTTAAATTTTAATTATATATAGTTTAAGCCCCAAACTATCAACTATTTGAGTATGAAAAATAATACTTTTTACCTGCTTGCCGTAATTCTAATATTTACAAGTTTTATTGGTTTCTCCAAACCAGGTATGCTTGATAATTATGGTTTTCAAACATATTTTCATAGAATCCAAAATATTAATTCTATTGAAAATCATGTTTCATTTAGACCTCATGAGTCATCTCGACCAATAGCAATTGCTTCCTGTCAAGATATTAATGTATATCTTGATATGTCAGGTAATGCATCTATAGTTGCTGCCGATATTGATAACGGTAGTGTTGGAGATGGTTTTTCAATAGATATTTCTACTTTTTCCTGTTCAGACATTGGTGCGCCTGTTACTGTAACTTTAATGGTTACAGATAGTTTGACAGGTTTAAGCGATTCGTGTACATCACAAGTAACCGTATTAGATAATATAAACCCTTCAATTACATTAACAGGAGCTAACCCGCAAACTATTGAAGCCTGTTCAACATATACAGAACTAGGCGCTAGTGTGAATGATAATTGTGCTGGGGTGGGCAGTCTATCTATTAATGCCTCGGCTGTTAATACTTCGATTGTTGGTACTTACTCGGTAACCTATGATGTTACCGATGCTTCTGGAAATAATGCCGCACAAGTAACCCGTACCGTAAACGTCGTTGATACAACCGATCCGACCATAACACTAAACGGTATTGCCTCCGTAACCGTGGAGGCCTGTGGTACCTATATCGAACAAAGTGCAACCGCAGATGACGGTTGTATGCCAATCGGTGCTGTGACCATTGGCGGGGATACTGTGGACACCACGACCGTGGGAACCTACACCTTAACCTACAACGTATCCGATGCCGAAGGTAATGCTGCTACGCAGATGACACGCACCGTATATGTTGAAGATAGCACACCGCCTACTATTACACTTAATGGAGCTGCTACAATAATCGTGGAGGCTTGTGATATATATACCGAACTGGGTGCGACTGCTAATGATGGTTGTTTATCTATCGGTTCCGTAACTATTGGTGGTGATATTGTTGACACTACTACTGTGGGAACATACATTGTTACTTATGATGTGCTGGATGCTTCTGGAAATCCTGCAACACAGATGACACGTTCAGTGCATGTTAAAGATACTACAGCTCCTAATGCCATTTGTCAAAATACTACCATACAATTAAATGAAACAGGAAATGGCACTATTACAGTATCGGATATTAATAATGGTTCATTTGATAGTTGTAGTGCCATTACTTTAAGTGCCTCACAAACAACTTTTGATTGTTCAGATTTAGGAAATAATAATATTACATTGACTGTTACAGATGCAGAAGGCAATACAGCTACTTGTATAGCGGTAGTAACTGTAGTAGACACAATTGACCCCGTAACTCCAATACTAAATACAATAACAGCAGAATGTAGTGCCACTGCACCAACACCTACAACAACAGATGCTTGCGCTGGAACTGTTACAGGAGGAACAACAGACCCTTTAACCTATAGCACACAGGGTACACATATAATTACTTGGACATTTGACGATGGAAATGGCAATACCACAAGCCAAACACAACAAATAATTATTGATGACGTAACACCACCAACTCCTGATTCAGCTTCTTTACCCGATATTACTGCTGAATGTTCCGTTGGTTCATTAACCGCACCAGGAGCTAGAGATAATTGTAACGGACCTGTTACGGTTACCCATAACGCAACATTACCTATTACCGCGCAAGGTACTACCGTGGTAACCTGGACCTATGACGATGGAAATGGCAATACCACAACCCAAACGCAAAACGTTATTATTGATGATATAACTGCTCCAATTCCTAGTTTAGTCTCTTTACCTGATATTACAGCTGAATGTACGGTGGGTTCGTTAACCGCTCCTACAGCAAGAGATAACTGTGATGGTTTAGTAACGGTTACACATAACGCAACATTACCTATTACCTCGCAAGGTACTACTGTGGTAACCTGGACCTATGACGATGGAAATGGCAATACCACAACCCAAACGCAAAATGTCGTTATCGAGGATGTCACGAATCCTGATACACCTGTTCTACCTAATTTATCAGCAGAATGTAGCTTAACTGTTACACCTCCAACAACTACTGATAATTGTGATGGGATTATTACAGGCACAACAGGTCTTATTAGTTTAACATTTGATACCATAGGTACAGATGTCATCTATTGGGAGTTTACTGATGAAGCTGGTAATTCTATAATACATCCACAAAATATTACAATTACAGATAACGCTCCAACACCTGATTTACCTAATTTAGCCCCTTTAGTATTAGACGGTTGTCAAATTACAGATATTTCAGATTTGGTCATTCCAACTGCGACAGACTTATGTGATGGAACCATAAATGGCTCATTGAGTGCTGGTTTTGTTTTTCCCTATTCATTTAGCGGAACCCAGACAATAGATTGGGAGTTTATAGATAGTAATGGCAATATGACCATTCAATCACAAGATATTACATTGAATCCTATTCCGGTGGATGGCGGAACATTACAAGGGACATTTGAATCTACCGTTTTTTCTAATGGTGTTGATATTTCTTCCTGTAGTGTCGCTATAAATGTAGATTTAAATTTAAGTGGCGAAATGGGAACAATCATTCAATGGGAACAATATGCTGTAAATAATGGGGTTTGGGAAGTGATTCCAGATACAGACAATAATTTCACTGCTTCATTTGATATTGGTGCTTTGGTGTCTACATATTACCGTGTTTTAGTACAAACCGGAACTTGCTCGGCCTACTCTACCCAATTTTTTATCAGAGCGTTACCTACTGGTTCAGCTCCAACAGTAACCATATTAGATCCGGATTCCTCCTACTGTTTAGGAGATACTGTTAATCTTCTTGCCACCAGTAATTATACGGCAACGGAAGAATCGATTCCAGACTCTTCAGGTGACTTTAATCAAGGGCAATTAAACACTCAAGATCCCAATGGTTGGTTAGTTGATGGCGAACCAGGCGGCTTTACAGCTGGAGGTAGTGCAACTAAACCGCGTAATTGGTCTGCAAAGACATGTAACAATCAAGATAATGGAGGAATTGTCTATTGTGGAAATGATGATAAATATACCATAGCTTATGGCGACTATAGTTCGAGTCAATACCGTGGAGCAAACCCTACAACATTAGAGACACCCATAATGGATTTATCCAATGCCGAATCAGCCAGTCTAACTTTTGATCAAGCCTATTATTTTTCGAATAATGACTATGCAGCCATAGATATATCAACCGATGGTGGTAACACTTACTCAACACTTCAAATAATGCATGTTCCGGGAACTGGAGATGTTGATTGGTTTACGGCTGGAACAGCTGCATCTGTAGCTACTTCAGACCCAACAAATTATAATTTTGATACCGATGACACTTTTATTGATCTTGCAGCATATTTAGGAGAAAACAATGTTCGAATTAAATGGTCGTTTACAGGCACAACTGATCAAAGTGCGTGGGCCATGGATAATATTTTTGTCAATACAGTGGTGGTAGTTGAAACTGAAATAGAATGGACAGATGGCATTGGAAATCCTAATGAACCACCAATTGCAGAAGGTGCCACGGAAGTAGGATTTAGTTTTGTTCCAGAAGTTCCAGGAGTCCATGAATATGGTAGTACTGCTTTAGTGAATGATTGCCGAACTTATGATGAAGATGGCACATCTCTAACCACTATATATGTTTCATATTCATATGCTGGAGAGAATGTGGCCTATACGGATCAAGAATGTGGTCAAAACACTGTACAATTAAACGCTTATGACAATTCCTTAACCGCTAGAGAAAATGCGACAAAAGGAGCATTTACCATGCCAGCCGATTGCATAAATTGTGATGATGAGGGCACCGGTGAAATTGGCACCTGGAGTGTTTCAGGAAATAGTCCTTGTGGCGGTGGATCGTTTTCTAATATTCATGACCCTGATGCCCTTTTCACAGCAGAAGAAGGAACTTACACCTTAACATGGACTGTTGCTGGATGCGAAAGCTCTATCACGGTGACAACCAGAAATTGCAATCAAATTGACTTTGATGGTATTAATGATTACGTAGATTTTAAAAGTAACACCTTCTATTTAACTGGCGATGAATTTAGTATTGAAGCTTGGGTAAAACCCGAGATAATTTCTGGAGATCAAACTATTTTTTCAAAAAAAGATAGTAGTCGTAATCTTAATAATGGCTATGATTTAAGTATAAATAATTTAGGAATAGTATCCTTTAATGCAAATCGATCCGTGACCATAAATTCATCTCCATATAGAATTAATACCGATCGCTGGTACCATATAGCAGTCACTTATGCATCAGGGCAGTATTTATTATACATTGATGGAATAATAATTAAATCAACAAGTGGCTCTGGACCTAATGGAAATAATTCTAGAACCATTTTAGGAGCCATGGATAGTAGCAATTCTAGCGAACCAACGAAATATTTTAATGGTTGGATAGATGAACTTAAATTATGGAATAAAGCCATTACCCCTGATCAGCTACATCAGATGATGAATCAAAAAATAATCCCGAGTCCAACAAATCCAGGAAACGTTCATGGGGAAACAATTCCAATAGATATTTCTGGATTGTTATGGAATGACCTAACCGGCTATTTTCAAATGGAAACGCTACAATGTGGTTATTTAGAGTCAACTTCAAGTTCCATACGCGGGAAGTTGAAAAATATTTCAACCAGTGAGGCTCAAACCGCTCCTGTACCCTACACATCAAGATTAGATGGGCAAGAATGGGCAACTGATAACACATGGACTCATTGGCAAGTTTGGGATACCCCAAATAGCAATGGAATTGATGGCAGCCCAATAGATTGGAATATCGTTCAAATATCACATGATATTGATTCTGGAGATAAAAATATTACATTACTTGGCTTAATTTCAGATACAACCGATAAAGAGTTAACTATTTCCAATCCAAATGAAACGCAAGATCAAACCAATTCGGGAAAAATGCTATGGGTTACCCATTATTTAGACCTAGATGGCAAGATAGATTTAGTAGGCGAATCACAATTGATTCAGAAACGCTATAACGAGAATCAAATTAACGAAAGTGTTTTTAACAACACAAGTTTAGGTTATATAGAGCGAGACCAGCAAGGTACAGCCAACGCGTTTAACTATAACTATTGGGGTTCTCCAGTTTCACAGAATAATGCCGCTGACGATAACAGTAATAGTTTTAGCTTAAGTGGCATATTACGAGATGGCACCACTACTGTAGACGATCCTATTAATAGGCCAATTAGTTGGATTGGAGGTAGCACAGCAAACTCCAGTAATCCAGCTCAAATAAGTACTCGCTGGCTATATGCATATATTAACAATACAGCAGAAGATTATTATGAATGGGAATACATTGGGAACTCAACTTCAATCCCTATTGGGCTTGGTTATACTATGAAAGGCAGTGGTAATGCAACAGCCAATCAAAATTATGTATTTGTTGGAAAACCCAATAATGGCACCATTACTACAGAAATTGGTGCTAACCAACAGTCATTAGTAGGAAACCCTTATCCTTCTGCAATTGATAGCAAAGAATTTATTAGTGATAATCCAGGAATTACAGGAACACTATATTTTTGGGAGCATTATTCATCTAATACTACACATATAACAGAACAGTATGAAGGTGGTTATGCCGCATTAAACAATTCTGGAGGTGTTGGTGCTGAACAGCATCCTGATTTAATAATTAGTAATAATGGAACCAAAATACCTAAACGCTATATCCCAGTTGGTCAAGGTTTCTTTGTGGAAGGTGGCGATTCAAATAGCAATGTGATTTTCAAGAACAGTCAGCGTATCTTTAAGACCGAAGCCCCTGCTGCAGATTCATATGAAGGTTCGGTGTTTTTAAGAACCCATTCTGAGAATCGTGAAAATACAGATAGCTTCATTAAGCGTGTTCGATTAGAATTCACTTCTCCTGAACAAGCACGAAGACCGCTACTTTTAGCTTTTGTTCCAGATAGTGAGGCTACAGATGCTGTAGATTGGTCATACGACGGTAAAAATAATGATGAATCTACTAATAGTGATTTATCATGGATGATAGAAAATGAAAAATATGTGATTCAGGGAGTTGGTGATTTTGATGTAACCAAACAATACCCTTTAGGTTTATTCTTAACAGAGAATGGCAATATCAAAATTGCTTTAACAGATTTAGAAAACTTTGATACACCTATCGACGTATTTATTTATGATAGTGTTCTTGGAACTTACACTCAAATTAATGACAGTGCGTTTAATTTTGAAATGGATGCTGGGGACTATATGAATAGATTCTTTTTAACATTCCAATCTGAAAGCCTGTCAATTGATGAATTTGATAACAGCTCAAATCATCTATTGGTTAATTATTTAAACAATTCAGGTGAGATTTATATCAATGTTCCGAACGGGATTAGTGTGAAACAAGTTTTCTTATTTCAAATTCAAGGAAAAGCTCTAAATTCTTGGGAAATAACTGATGACAGTAATTTTTCATCTTTTCATGAAATTAGAATCCCTGTAAAAAATGTTAGCAGTGGCACCTATATTGTTAAAGTTATAACTGAAGATAATCAAACTATTAATAAGAAAATTATCATAAAACAATAACACTCTTTTTACTAAAGGACACCTGGTTTGAAGAGTATTATAATCACATAGATATTACATAAAATACATTCTATAAAAATCCGTGAAATGTATAAAAAATCCGATAAAATGCATTTTTTGTAGGTTTTTTGAATATTTCTTTTTATTATTGTCTTGTGTAATTGTAAATAAGTTATGCAAAGTGAGCTATAATCATAAATTTAACATAAACATAATATAACACACTCACTTTCTTTGTTTTACGGTTTTAGAAAGAATAAAATGGTATTTTAACGAATATATTTGTTCTCACCACCGTATCACAATAATTTCGTTCTATCCCTCTTGAACAGTTAATAGCTAACTATGACTAAAAGCAAGCTAGAGTTCAATTAATCCATTTAAATTTTTGGCTTCGTTTTGGTTATTGGTTAACGCCCCATAACTTTTAACTATTTGAGTATGAGAAAAATTACGTTGCCTTCACTTATTGTAGCCTTTTTGGTGACCATAGGATATGGTTTTTCAAAAAGTGTAACGCTGGATGATTTTTCTTTAGAAGACAATCAACCTACGTTTACTTCTAAAGCTTCTATTACTAATTATGTTTCATTTAACCCTGATGACAGACGCATTGCTGTAGCGGTATGTCAAGATATCACGGTATATCTAGATGGTACTGGTAGTGCCAGTATTGTTCCAGCTGATATTGATAATGGAAGTGTTGGAGATGGATTTTCATTGGATATTTCCAGTTTTTCCTGTTCTGATATTGGAACACCCGTAACTGTTACCCTAACTGTTACTAATAGCTTGACTGGTTTAAGTGATACCTGTACCTCTCAAGTAACCGTTCTTGATACAGTTATCCCTACAATAACTTTAAATGGACCCAATCCACAAACCATAGAAGCTTGTTCTACGTATTCTGAATTAGGAGCTAATGCGAATGATAATTGTTCTGGAATAGGCAGTTTGGTTATTGATGCTTCTGCTGTAAATACATCTGTTGTTGGATCATACTCTGTTACTTATAACGTAGACGATGCCGCTGGTAATTCAGCCGTGCAAGTCACTCGTACCGTGAATGTGGTCGATACCACCATTCCAACTATAACTTTAAACGGATCAGCTACTGTAACCGTGGAAGCCTGTGGTACTTATAATGAATTAGGCGCTACTGCTAGTGATGGCTGTTTGGCTATTGGTGCCGTGGTCATTGATAACTCATCTGTGGATGAAACGACTGTGGGTTCTTATACCGTAACTTATAATGTAGACGATGCCGCTGGTAATTCAGCCGTGCAAGTCACTCGTACCGTGAATGTGGTCGATACCACCATTCCAACCATTACTTTAAATGGTTCAGCTACTGTAACTGTGGAAGCCTGTGGTACCTATAATGAATTAGGCGCTACTGCTGCTGATGGCTGTTTGGCTATTGGTGCCGTGGTCATTGATAACTCATCTGTAGATGAAACGACTGTGGGTTCTTATACCGTAACGTATAATGTAGACGATGCCGCTGGTAATTCAGCTGTGCAGGTAACCCGTACCGTGAATGTGGTCGATACCACCATTCCAACTATAACTTTAAACGGATCAGCTACTGTAACCGTGGAAGCCTGTGGTACTTATAATGAATTAGGTGCTACCGCTAGTGATGGCTGTTTGGCTATTGGTGCCGTGGTCATTGATAACTCATCTGTGGATGAAACGACTGTGGGTTCTTATACCGTAACTTATAACGTCAATGATGCCGCTGGTAATTCAGCGGTGCAAGTCACCCGTACCGTGAATGTGGTCGATACCACCATTCCAACCATTACGCTTAATGGTTCAGCTACTGTAACCGTGGAAGCTTGTGGTACCTATAATGAACTGGGTGCTACCGCTAATGATGGCTGTTTGGCTATTGGTGCCGTGGTCATTGATAACTCATCTGTGGATGAAACGACTGTGGGTTCCTATACCGTAACGTATAATGTAGACGATGCCGCTGGTAATTCAGCTGTGCAGGTAACCCGTACCGTGAATGTGGTCGATACCACCATTCCAACTATAACTTTAAACGGATCAGCTACTGTAACCGTGGAAGCCTGTGGTACTTATAATGAATTAGGTGCTACCGCTAGTGATGGCTGTTTGGCTATTGGTGCCGTGGTCATTGATAACTCATCTGTGGATGAAACGACTGTGGGTTCTTATACCGTAACTTATAACGTCAATGATGCCGCTGGTAATTCAGCGGTGCAAGTCACTCGTACTGTGAATGTGGTCGATACCACCATTCCAACTATAACTTTAAACGGATCAGCTACTGTAACCGTGGAAGCCTGTGGTACTTATAATGAATTAGGCGCTACTGCTAGTGATGGCTGTTTGGCTATTGGTGCCGTGGTCATTGATAACTCATCTGTGGATGAAACGACTGTGGGTTCTTATACCGTAACTTATAATGTAGACGATGCCGCTGGTAATTCAGCCGTGCAAGTCACTCGTACCGTGAATGTGGTCGATACCACCATTCCAACCATTACTTTAAATGGTTCAGCTACTGTAACTGTGGAAGCCTGTGGTACCTATAATGAATTAGGCGCTACTGCTGCTGATGGCTGTTTGGCTATTGGTGCCGTGGTCATTGATAACTCATCTGTAGATGAAACGACTGTGGGTTCTTATACCGTAACTTATAACGTCAATGATGCCGCTGGTAATTCAGCCGTGCAAGTCACTCGTACCGTGAATGTGGTCGATACCACCATTCCAACTATTACACTTAATGGATCAGCTACTGTAACTGTGGAAGCCTGTGGTACGTATAATGAATTAGGTGCTACTGCTGCTGATGGCTGTTTGGCTATTGGTGCCGTGGTCATTGATAACTCATCTGTGGATGAAACGACTGTGGGTTCTTATACCGTAACGTATAACGTAGACGATGCCGCTGGTAATTCAGCTGTACAAGTAACCCGTACCGTGAATGTGGTCGATACCACCATTCCAACTATTACACTTAATGGATCAGCTACTGTAACTGTGGAAGCCTGTGGTACCTATAATGAATTAGGCGCTACTGCTGCTGATGGCTGTTTGGCTATTGGTGCCGTGGTCATTGATAACTCATCTGTGGATGAAACGACTGTGGGTTCTTATACCGTAACGTATAACGTAGACGATGCCGCTGGTAATTCAGCTGTACAAGTAACCCGTACCGTGAATGTGGTCGATACCACCATTCCAACCATTACTTTAAATGGTTCAGCTACTGTAACTGTGGAAGCCTGTGGTACCTATAATGAATTAGGCGCTACTGCTGCTGATGGCTGTTTGGCTATTGGTGCCGTGGTCATTGATAACTCATCTGTGGATGAAACGACTGTGGGTTCCTATACCGTAACTTATAACGTCAATGATGCCGCTGGTAATTCAGCGGTGCAAGTCACCCGTACCGTGAATGTGGTCGATACCACGATTCCAACCATTACGCTTAATGGTTCAGCTACTGTGACCGTGGAAGCCTGTGGTACTTATAATGAACTGGGTGCTACCGCTAGTGATGGCTGTTTGGCTATTGGTGCCGTGGTCATTGATAACTCATCTGTGGATGAAACGACTGTGGGTTCCTATACCGTAACTTATAACGTCAATGATGCCGCTGGTAATTCAGCGGTGCAAGTCACCCGTACCGTGAATGTGGTCGATACTACTGATCCCAATGCCATATGTCAAAACATAACAGTTCAATTGAATGCTTCTGGAAATGCTTCTATTTCTGCATCCGATATCAATAATGGCTCAAGCGATAGTTGTAGTACCATTTCTTTGAGTGCTTCTCAAACTAATTTTGATTGTTCGGATTTAGGAAACAATAATATTACTTTGACTGTGACAGATGCTGAAGGTAATACTGATACATGTATAGCTTTAGTTACTGTTGAGGATAATGTTGATCCTGTCATTCCAACTCTATCAACTATAACTGCGCAATGTAGCGTAACAGTGCCAACGCCAACGACTACAGATGGTTGTAATGGAACGATTACTGGAACGACATCAGATCCAACAACTTACAATACTCAAGGATCCTATACGATCGCTTGGACTTTTGATGATGGGAATGGCAATAGTATTATAGTAAACCAAACAGTTGTAATTAATGACACGGTTGATCCTGTTGCTAATTGTCAAAACATTACATTACCCTTAAATGATGCAACCGGTACTGCCAGTATTACCCCTTTGCTAATCAACAATGGCTCAACGGATAATTGTAATTTAAGTAACTTAACTTATTCGTTATCACAAACAACCTTTGATTGTACAAACATAGGACCTAATATTATTACATTCACCGTTACTGATGCAGGTGGCAATACGGATACCTGTACAGCAACTGTAACGGTTACCAGTCCGAATATTAACGGTGGTAATGCCATTGGTTATTTAACCAATACGGAAACACCAGCTGATTCCGATGACATCATTGAAGTAACAGCTTGCCCCAATGAACCTCAAAATGCTATTATCACTTTAAGTGGTTATGTTGGGAATATTGTTCGATGGGAATATTCCACCAATGGAGGTTTAAACTGGACAAGTGTTGCCAACACAACAACAACTTATAGTTTTATTGATATATTACAAACGACTCTAGTTAGAGCAGTTATCCAAATTGGTGCCTGTCAAGCTTACTCGAATCTCGTTTACGTTGCCGTAGTACCACCTGATGTACCACCAACTATTGTGGGTCCTAGCTCATTTGACAACTGTATTGGTGATGTGATTACGGTGACTGCTGAAAGTTCATATGGTGTTATCCCCGATTTTAATGAAGGAGGTCTGTTTAACCAAGCTAATCCTCCTGGATGGGATTCAGATGGATTAGGTCACATCCCAGCCAATGCGGATAATGGCAATGAGACTATTTGGGCTGAAACCAATGGTCCTAAAAATTTTGCAGGTCGTTGCTACGATACAACCGACAATACAAAATTTGCTATAGCTGTAGGTGTTGCTGGAGGAACCTATTCTCCCCAAACACTTCTAGAAACGCCCGTTTTCAATACTTTAGGCCTTACCACTGCGACATTAGATTTTGAACAAGCTTACTATCTAAATGCAGGCTCATGGTGTAAAATTGAACTATCAGTTGATGGTGGTGCTACCTATAACATAGAATTAGACCCTGGTGCTGCTTATAATTATATTGGCCCAAGTGATACTGGTTTTATGAATCCATATCCTGGATTTACAGGGCAGTGTAGAAATGTTCCAGGCACATTAATTGATAAACCTGTTTCTATTGATTTACAAAATTATATAGGGATGGTTAATTTAAGAATACGCTTCACTTTTAATGGAACAACAGGAAGTGCATGGGCTCTAGATAATATTAGAATTCCCCAAGCACCTATTGATGAAGTTATCGAGTGGACAGACGAAGCTGGTGTAGTGGTAACAACAGGAGCCACAACAACTATTACCCCTATTACCCCAGGTGTTCAAGTTTATGGGGTGACCTCTTTAATTAACGGCTGTCGCTCAGAAGGTGATGAAGGAACTGAATTTATTGACGTGAGTGCCAGTTTAGCTTATGCTGGTCAAGATGTTGATTTGACTGCTGGAAATGAATGTGGTGAAACCGAAATTCAATTGGCCGCATACGACAATACCATTTCAGCGTTAGATAATTATAACAATGGTGTTTGGGAACCTGGTGCCTATATTTATCCAGGTCAATCTTATGATCATGATAATAATCCAGGAACACCAGATTTAATAGCACCTAACCACCCTCTTGGAACTGGCAAGAATGGATTTTGGTCAGCAACAGTTGTAGACGATTTGGGCGGGTGCAATCCTAGTTATTTGTTTACAGATGCTGACAGCCCAAACTCCAAATTTATTGGAGAACCAGGTGAATATAATCTAACATGGACTGTAGTTGTAGAATCTGAATCTGCACCAGGAGCTAATGATGCGGTAACTTGTAGCAGCAGTATTAATGTCAAAATTCCACAATGTCAAAATGTGGATTTTGATGGCAACGATGATCATGTGGTTTTTGATGATAATTTTGATTTAACTGGTAACTTTAGTATATCTGCTTGGGTTAAACCAGAATCCATAAGTGGTGACCAAACCATCATATCCAAAAGAAACCCAAGTTCTCCTAATTCAGGTTATGAATTAAGATTGAATGACTCTGGTCGATTAATCTTTGCATATAACAATAGTACTATACATTCAGGTTCACGTATTTTAACCGTCAACAGATGGTATCATGTAGCTGTTACTCATGAAGGCAGCACCTATAGATTGTATATTGATGGTATTCAAATAAATACAACCACTGGAGCTGCTCCTAACACTAACAATAACGATTGTTTGCTGGGAACCGTTGAACGTGCATCAGGCAAAACAAATTATTATCATGGTTGGATGGATGAACTTCGGATTTGGAATAAAGCACTGAATGTGAATCAAATACGCGAGACTATGAACCAAGAAATTCGTGATAATGCTGGGGCTGTATCTGGTGAAGTTATTCCTCTTGATGTTCCTGGCTTAAATTGGAACGATTTGGATGGTTATTACCGAATGGGAGAAAATTGTGGCAAACTGACACCTTATGCAGGTTCCGTTTCAGGTAAACTAAAAAATATCAATTCGCAGCAAACAGAAAATGCACCAATTCCATATACTTCAAGAGTAGATGGACAACAATGGGCTACAGACAATACTTGGACACATTTCCAAGTGTGGGATGCACCAAATAGTGTTGGAATTGATAATTCAACACGTATTGACTGGAATATTGTGCGTATATCACATAATATTGATTCAGGAAACAAGGACATTACTGTTTTAGGATTGATTTCCGACAATACCAATAAAGAATTAACCATTGCTAATTCTGGATCTCCACAAGATGAAACCAATACGGGTCAAATGCTATGGGTAACCCATTATTTAGATTTAGATGGTAAAATTGATTTAGTTGGAGAATCGCAATTGATTCAAAAGCGATATGATGCCAACCAAGTTGATGAAAGTGTATTTGACAACACGAGTTTAGGATATATTGAACGTGATCAACAAGGCACTAGTAACCCGTTTAATTACAATTACTGGAGTTCACCAGTTGCGCCAAACAATGCTGCTGCAGACAATAGTAATAGTTATAGTTTAAGCGGTGTTTTAAGAGATGGTACAACTACAGTCAATAACCCAATGGGAAGACCTATTAACTGGATTGGTGGATACACAGCTGCTGCGAGTAATCCGGCTCAAGTGAGTACCAGATGGTTATATGCCTATATCAATAATCCAGCTGAAGATTATTATGAATGGGAATTTATTGGAAATTCATCATCTATTCCAATTGGATTGGGTTATACCATGAAAGGTAGTGGCAATGCCGGTGCAACACAAAACTATGTATATGTGGGTAAACCAAATAATGGAACCATAAACACGCCGATTGGTGCCACTAGACAATCGTTAGTTGGAAACCCATATCCTTCTGCCATAGATTCCAGAGAATTTATATTGGATAATGGTCCAGGTGGTACGAATAGTATTACTGGTACCCTATATTTCTGGGAGCATTATACGTCCAATGCTACGCATGTTACCGAGTTGTATGAAGGTGGTTATGCCGCATTAAACTTTACTGGTGGTGTTGGTGCCGTACAGCATCCAGATCTGATAATCAGTAATAACGGAACTAAAATACCGGAACGTTATATTCCTGTAGGACAAGGTTTCTTTGTAGAAGCAGGTTCAATATCCAGTAATGTTGTTTTCAACAACAGTCAACGTATTTATGAGACCGAAGCCTATACAGCTAGCTCTTATGAAGGTTCAGTGTTTGTCAGAAGTAACAGTAATAGTGAGTCTCATAGAAACGAAGATTTAATTCAACGTATAAGATTACGATTTACATCGCCTGAAGGTGGCAAAAGACCTTTATTACTTGGTTTTGTTTCCAATGGTAACGCTACGGATGGTGTGGACTGGGCTTATGATGGCAAGAATAATGATGAATCAACTGATAGTGACTTGTCTTGGATGATTGAAGATAACCGCTATGTCATTCAAGGAGTTGGTGAATTTGATGTTACCAAACAATATCCGCTTGGTTTATTCTTAACATCAAATGGTACTATTAAAATTGAATTGACTGAATTGGAGAATTTCGAATCTGAAATTGATGTTTACATTTATGATTCCTTATTAGGAACCTATACTCAAATTAACGATTCTGAATTTGAAATGGCTATGGATGCTGGCGAATACCTAGACAGGTTCTTTGTTACATTTCAATCTGAAAGCCTGTCTGTTGACGAATTTCAAACAGATGATACTAGTGAACTATTAGTTAACTATCTAAATAATTCAGGAGAGATTTATATTAATGTTCCAAGCAACGTTCGTGTCAAACAGGTTTTCTTGATACAAATTCTTGGTCGAAAGGTGAACTCATGGGAAATAACAAATGCCAGTGCATATTTACTAGCATCTGAAATCAGAATTCCTGTGAAAGGTATCACCGATGGCACTTATATCGTTAAAGTAATAACTAAGGATAATCAAACCATTAACAAAAAAGTGGTTATCAAGCAATAAAATTACTCATAGTAAAAAAACGACTTATTCAAGTTGCCTTTTTTAGATTTTAAACAGGTAAATATTATGCTATACTAACGAAAAAAGTACTGGTTAAATAGTCCAAATTGGTGGTCCCAAATCTACCATAGCCATAACCGTACTTTAATTGAGTCCCGATTTTTCGGGACTCTTTTTTTATGTTAGCTTGGTAATTAAGTCGTTTAGGGAAACAGCCTTCTGTTCACCTGAAACCATATTCTTTAGGGTGTATTGCTGGGCTTGCATTTCTTTTTCGCCAACAAGAACAACAAAGGGTATTTCACGTTTATTGGCATGCTGCATTTGCTTCTTCATTTTAGCATTATCTGGATACAATTCAGCATTGATATTGTTTTTACGCAAGGATTTGATGGCTTTCAGGCTATAAAGCGCCTCTGCATCACCAAAATTGATAAATAACACATCTAAACTTTTGGCTACAGTTTCAGGGAATAGATTCAATTCTTCGAGCACCAAATAAATTCGATCCAATCCAAAACTAATACCTACACCCGACATATCAGGCATTCCAAAAATACCGGTTAGATCATCATAACGACCTCCTCCACCTATAGAGCCCATATTAACGCCTTCTGGAGCAGAAACTTCAAAAATAGCGCCTGTATAGTAATTGAGTCCTCTTGCCAAGGTAACATCTAATTCTAATTGAGCCGTTTCCAGACCTATTTCTGCAATTGCCTTATCAATAAACTCTAATTCCTCAATGCCTTTTTTACCGTCTTCAGAAGTGCTTAAAATGGCTTTTAATTGTGTGATTTGAGAACCAAAATTACCAGATAGCGTAAATAATGGTTGTAATTTGTCAATACCTGATTGAGAAATACCTTTTTCCAGCATTTCCTGTTTGACTTTCTCCTCACCTATTTTATCCAGTTTATCTAAAGCAACTGTAAAATCAATGAGTTTATCACTAGCACCAATTACTTCAGCAATTCCGGATAAAATCTTGCGATTATTGATTTTTATAGTCGTTCCTTTTAAACCTAAAGCCGAAAAAACAGCATCGTACAGTTGTACCAATTCCACTTCTTGCCATAAGGATGTAGAACCAACCACATCGGCATCACATTGGTAAAACTCTCTAAAACGACCTTTTTGAGGTCTGTCAGCTCGCCAAACGGGTTGCATTTGGTAGCGCTTAAACGGAAATTCAATATCATTTTGGTTTTGCACAACGTAACGCGCAAATGGTACGGTTAAATCGTAACGAAGTGCTTTCTCGGAGATAAATGACGTCAGTTTATTGGCATCTTTTTCATTATATAAGTCATCGCTGACTTTATTCAAGTAATCCCCTGAATTCAATATCTTAAAAATCAACCGATCCCCTTCATCACCATATTTACCCATAAGAGTATCCGAGTTTTCAAAGCTGGGTGTTTCAATGGGTTGAAAGCCAAACTTTTCAAACTGGCCTTGAATGGTATTGAATATGTAGTTACGTTTGGTAACCTGTTCCGGGTTGAAATCGCGTGTGCCCTTGGGAATACTTGGTTTTTGTGCCATACTAACTTCCTGCGACAGCAGGAATCTCTTTATTGATTAATAATTGTAACAAAAATAGTGGATTAATTTGATATAGATTCCTGCCTTCGCAGGAATGACAAATTAATTAATCAGTTTATCAAAATACTGAAACAATTCACCTTTGGTGATTACGCCTCCTTGCTGAATGAGTTGAAATTTATCCAAATGTCGGTTTTCAGAATAGTCCTTTTTAGCTTGCATAAATTCCACATCATCATCCATCAAATTCTCACGAAGCCAATTAAAACCATCTTTTGAGGTTAAATCAATGGCATTTTTTAACTTAACACCTATCACATGCATATTGGCATCATTTAAGTTAAATAAATGCATTTGTTGTGGTGAAATATGCTCAATAAATTCGACTTTACTCAATACACCTTCCCAAACTAAATCGCTAAACACATCCAATTCCTGTTCAGCCACTTCGGGTTTTGTTTCCTTAATTTCTGACCACTCGTCCGCAGTGATAGATTGCGTTGCCAAAAAATTAATGAATTCCGGATGTAATTCGTCAAACTGTTCTTTTGTTAATCTGGCGTATTTCATAGTCAATTTTATTTTTCAATTTATTTTAAAAAAAAAGCCCCAACTAGGTTGAGGCTTTTAATATGTTATTTAATGCTTATGCTTGAGCAATAACCTCAAATGGGAATTCTACAGTTACTTCTCTATGAAGGCGAATAACAGCATTGTACTGACCTAAACGCTTAATATTACCACCAGTAATACTAATAAATTTCTTGTCAATAGTGTGTCCTTCTTTTTCAAAAGCTTCAACTAAATCCAATTTGGTTACAGAACCAAATAATTTATCTCCAGCAGAAGCACCTTCAGTTGCTTTAGCAGTTAATTTCAATTCTAAAGATTTTAAAGCTTCTGCTACTTTTTGAGCGTCTTCAATAATCTTTTTCTCTTTAAAAGCACGTTGCTTTAAGTTCTCTGCCAATACTTTTTTAGCAGAAGTTGTAGCCAATACAGCTTGACCTTGAGGAATTAAATAATTTCTACCATAACCGTTCTTAACTGTTACAATATCGTCTTTAAATCCTAAATTCTCAACGTCTTGTTTTAATATAAGTTCCATTGTTATGATAATTTTATTTTAATAAATCGGCCACGTATGGCATTAATGCTAAATGACGCGCTCTTTTGATAGCTACAGATACTTTTCTTTGGTATTTTAAAGAAGTTCCTGTTAAACGTCTTGGTAAAATTTTACCTTGCTCGTTTACGAAATTTAATAACCAATCTGCGTCTTTATAATCAACATATTTAATACCTGATTTTTTGAAGCGACAGTATTTCTTGGTTTTGTTCGTATCGATGTTTAAAGGCGTAAGATATCTGATTTCTCCGTCCTTTTTTCCTTTTGCTTGTTGTTCGATAGATGACATAATTACGCTTTTTGTTTAAGTTTTTCTCTTCTTCTCTCTGCCCAAGATATCGCATGCTTATCAAGGGTTACAGTTAAATAACGCATAAAACGCTCGTCACGTCTAAACTCGACTTCTAACTGGTTGATGACTTCTCCTGGTACAGTGTACTCAAATAAGTGATAAAAACCACTTTTTTTGTTTTGGATTGGATAAGCTAACTTTTTTAAGCCCCAATCTTCTTTGGCTACCATCTTCGCTCCGTTAGAAACAAGAAAATCTTCGTATTTCTTTACTGTTTCCTTTATCTGATCTTCAGATAAAACGGGATTTAAGATGAAAACAGTTTCATAATGATTCATAAAAATCTAATTTATAATTAAAAATGGGTGCAAAAATAACTATTTTTCTATATATTACAAAACTAAACCCATAATAATATGCTACATAATCGATATGTTAAAAAAATGTTAAAATTAACCTTTTAACGATGTTTTTTGGTTTTTAACCGAATTTTTTGTACTATTGTCGATATCTTAACCGAAATAAAACAAATGTTATGACATTAAACTGTGTAGTAGTTGACGACTCAGCGATACAACGTCTCTCAATTGTAAAGTTAATTGAAAATCATCCTTCTCTTAATTTAATAGCTGAGTACAATAGTGCGTTGGAAACCAAAAACGGTCTGAATACCCACAAGGTAGATTTAATCTTCCTGGATATTGAGATGCCGGTTTTAAATGGTTTTGAATTGCTTGACGTCCTTAACAACAAACCCCAAATTATTTTTGTGACCGGTAAGACAGAATATGCCTTTAAAGCATTTAATTATGATGCTACGGACTATTTACACAAACCAATCACAAAAGAACGTTTTAACACAGCTGTTGAGAAAGCTGTAGAACAACACAAGCTCAAACTAGACTTTAACGAAACTGAAGGCGAACACATTTTTGTGAAGAGTAACCTGAAGAAGCGTAAGGTTTACATTAAAGACATCAAGTGGATTGAAGCCCTTGGTGATTATGTAAAACTTGTGACTGAAGAAACTAGTTTAGTGGTACTTTCAACCATGAAAGCTTTTGAAAACGAACTGCCAGAAGGCAAGTTCTTAAGAATTCACAAATCTTACATTGTGAATCTAGACAAAGTAGATAGATTTAATAGCAAGAACGTAGAAGTTGGTACTTACGAAATTCCTTTAAGTAGGAATAAGAAGACCCAACTAGTTGATGCCCTAAACAACATTTAGAAGCTATCGACATTTAATACTACTCTTACAGCCCTAAAATCTTTCACACTAGAGAAGCTATTGTTAATTTTAACAATGGCTTCTTTTGTTTTTGACAGCGATTGTTTTTTTGGGATTTTCACCAAGATATTTTTATGGTACTGATTTCGAATTCTTGAAACTGGAGGGAATTCTGGACCCAATACATGTTCTTTAAACAGCATTCGTAGAGATTTAGCAAACCAGTCGGCACCAGTATTGACTTTATTGTAATCCCGATGCTTTAAGGTTATTTTTATGAGCCTGTAAATGGGTGGATATTTAAAGTTGTGACGATCATCCATCTGCTCATGGTACATCCCTAAATAATTATTCGTTGAAACCTGTTGCAGAATGTTATGATAAGGATTATAAGTTTGAATAAGTACTTTTCCACGTTCTTTAGTTCGGCCAGCACGACCAGAAACTTGAATCAGCAATTGAAAACTGCGTTCATGAGCTCTAAAATCCGGGAAATTTAACATGTTATCAGCATTCATGACACCTACAAGCTTCACGTTTCTAAAATCGAGACCTTTTGTCAGCATTTGCGTGCCTACCAGCACGTCGATGTCTCCTTGCTGAAAAGCATCAATTAATTTTTCATAGCCATATTTTCCTCTTGTTGAATCCAAATCCATTCTTGCCACTTTGGCTTCAGGAAATAATGCACTTACCTCCTTCTCTACCTGTTCTGTTCCAAATCCTTTTGAATCCAGGGTATTTGAACCACAGGCTTCGCACGTTTTTATCATGACCGTGTTATATCCACAATAATGGCAACGTAACTGGTCTCGGTATTGATGATAAGTTAAACTGACATCGCAATTGGGACATTGTGGCGAATGTCCACAGGTCTGACACTCAACGATAGGTGAATAGCCGCGTCTGTTTTGAAACAAGATAATTTGATAACCCGCTTCCAAAGTTTCTGCCATTTCCGTAATCAACCGATCACTGAAATGTCCTTTCATGCGTTTACGTTTATGTTTATCCTTTAAATCTATCAATTCAATATCTGGCATTAACACATCATTATAACGCACATTGAGTTCCACCAATCCATATTTAGCTTGTTGGGCGTTATAAAAACTTTCCAGACTAGGAGTCGCAGAGCCTAAAAGTGTTTTTACCTTAAAAATACTAGCTAACATAATTGCTGTATCCCTGGCATGGTAACGAGGTGCTGGATCAAACTGTTTATAGGATTGTTCATGTTCCTCATCAACAATGACCAAACCAAGGTTTTGAAATGGCAATAATACAGCTGAACGCGCACCAATTACAATTTGTGCTTTTGAGGAATTATTCAAAACATGATTCCATACCTCAACCCGTTCATTAGACGAATATCGTGAATGATAAACAGCTACTGATTCTCCAAAATAATCCTGAAGCCTTTGAACCAATTGAGTCGTTAAGCCTATTTCTGGTAGTAAATACAAAGCTTGCTTATTTGTTTCCAAAATGGATTCAATAAGCTTCATATAAATCTCGGTTTTCCCCGAAGATGTTACGCCGTTTAATAATACAATATTTTGATTTTCAAAGTTTTGAAAAATATTATCTAAAGCTTCAGTTTGATAGTTGGTTAATGCGAATTGACTATTTTTTTTAGCTTCATTGGACTCTATCCGATCTGTTTGAAGATAGTATTCTTCCAATATTTCTTTATCTACTAACGATTTTATAATTGCCGAAGATGTGTTACTCTCCTGAATCAATTCAGATACTTTAATTGGCTTATGATCCTTTGCAGATAATGTAAAAAGTCGCATCACGACTTCTCGCTGTTTTGGTGCGCGAGACAATGTTTCTATAAGTGCTTGTAAATGCCCATCAGCGGCATACTGTTTATGCAACTTTACATATCTAACCAGTTTTGGTTTATACTTTTCATATACTTCTTCTTTGACCAAAATAATCTCTTTATCCATCAAGCGTTTAATAACAGGTAACGCATTCTTCTTATCGATTATACCAGTAATATCTTGGATTGTTAAAGACGTTTGATAATGTAGTGCTTCAAAAACCAAAAACTCATCATCTTTTAAGTCACTGTCATTAACTGTGGTGGCTGAATTTCTAAATATGATGGTCTCACTTTCTAAAATAAAGGCATTGGGTAAAGCGGCACGCATGACTTCACCTAAAGTACACATGTAATAATCTGAAATCCATTGCCATAGCTCAAATTGATACCTGGAAACTATGGGTGTTTCATCTAAAATTTGGTGGATTTCCTTGGCCTCATAAATTAATGGTTCTTGGTTATGAACAGAAAAAACGACAGCCGTATAAATTTTTGACTTACCAAAAGGTACCGATACGCGCATACCTGGCTTAATAAACTCTGCTTCTGCCCTAGTTATGGAATAGGTAAACAGGTTTGGCAATGGAATGGGCAGTATGACATCAATAAAATTCAACATGAATATCCCACCTTATAAACCTACATTTAATTTACGTAATCGATTCAAGGAAGCATTCAGTTCGTAACCCAATAAAAGTATATTTGAATTTAACCACAAGTAGAACAACAGGATCAATAAAGCCCCTATAGAGCCATACAACTCGTTATACTTGGAAAAGTTTTCTATATATATACCGAATAGATACGAGTTCAAAATAATCAACAACGTGGTAAACCAAGCACCTATGGAAAAGAATTTTGAATGTTTCCCTTCTTTAGTGCCAAAATAATAAAGTGTCGCTGTTGCGATGTAAACCATAACCACAAAAAAGACATATTTAGCAGCAATGATCCAGCCAAGCGTGTTTTCTTTATCAATGATACCATAACTTTCCAAATTGGTCATGATATAAATTTGAAAATATCCGAAAACAGCTACTGTTAACAGTAATAATATGGCTAAAATCAAGGCAACACCAAATGCGTATAAATATTGTTTGAAAAAATTCCGAGTTAATTGCTCATGATACGAGCTTTCAAAGCCTGAAAACACGGAGCTAATTCCATTGGCCATTAAAATCAGAGAGATAAAAAACACTGATGAAATCAATCCACCACGTTCCGTACTGTCGATATTCTCAAAAATATTGGTAGCAAAGAAATCGGATGTGCTTGGTGGTAAAAAAGAATCCAGAAACTTTAAAAACTCAATTTTAAAGTCATCTATGGGAATAAACGGAATCACTATGACGATAAATAGCAAAAACGGGAATAATGCGGTAAAAAAGCTAAAAGCAATAGCACTAGCACGTGTAGTCAATGCGCCTTTTATAATCCCTATAGCATATAACTCCAATAAATCATAAAGAGATAATCCTTCCAATGCTGGTAATTTGATTTTTTTAAGTAATCGAACCAATACATTGACAACTGGAATGGATTCTAATTTGTCCTCTATGGGTTTTGTCATTGTTAAACCGCTTTTAAACTCAAATCCATATTATAAACTGAATGGGTCAAGGCTCCTGACGAAATATAATCGACACCACATTCAGCATATTTTCTGATGGTTTTCTCGGTAATACCGCCAGAACTTTCAGTCAGACATTTGTTTCCAATTAATTCAACAGCCTTCCTAGTATCTTCGTAGTTAAAATTATCTATCAGAATTCTGTAAATACCATCTGACTGAAGGATTTCCTTAATTTCATCCAGATCCCTGGCTTCAACAATTATTTTTAAATCACGTTTCGTGTCCTTCAGGTATTGTTTGGTTTTATCAATGGCCTTGGTAATACCTCCAGCAAAATCAATATGATTATCCTTTAACATGATCATATCGTACAATGCAAATCGGTGATTTTCACCACCTCCTATTTTAACAGCCCATTTCTCCAAGGCACGGATTCCTGGTGTTGTTTTTCGGGTATCTAATATCTTCGTTTTAGTTCCTTCTAACAAATCAACAAATTGTTTGGTCTTAGTAGCAATGGCACTCATACGTTGCATGGCATTTAACACTAACCGTTCCGCTTTCAGAATAGACTGTGATGAGCCTGATACGTAAAAAACGATATCACCATACTCCACCATGGCACCATCTTCTATGACCGTTTCAACTTTTAACTCAGGGTCAACATAGTTAAAAACCATTTTAGCAAATGCTACACCAGCAATAACGCCTTTATCCTTAACCAACAGTTTTGCTTTTCCCGTTGCTGTTTCAGGGATACAAGCTAAAGAGCTATGATCACCATCTCCAACATCTTCTCGTATGGCATTAACAATAATACCTTCAATTTCCTTATCAAACTGTTCCTTACTTATCATAAACATTTGTTTACTGCTAAAATAGTAATTGCTTTTTGATTTTTTAAGCCAATGGTAACAAGATTGTCTGTTATTCGTCATAAATAAACCCACAGTCGTATGCGTGTCATTTCAAACCCTGTTGAATCCATCAGAAAAAAAACCATTTTCAAACTATTTACTTGATCCACCCGCATATTATTATCCTTGGCTTTTATACCATCAGGATTAAAAAAAGTATTGGGACAACGTTTTACACTACTTGGTACAGACAATCCTGTTGGATTTTTCTTTGAAGCCTTATATCAAACAGGTTTCTATTGGCAGTTTCTTGGATTGATGCAATTATTGGTCGCCTTACTGATCATAATTCCCAGAACCGCATTTTTGGGCGCTATAATCTATTTGCCCATAATTATCAACATCTTCATCATTGTCACATCAGTTGGCTTTAAGGGTATACCCTATATTGCTGGTTTAATGCTTTTAGCTAATATTTACCTTTTAATGTGGGATTATAAGAAACTGGAAGCTATCATGAATATTATTTTTTCAAATAAGCATCAATAGGTTTGTTTAACTTCAGGTTTTGAGTATTTTAGAATCAAAAACTAATAAAATTGAAATACTTTAAAATACTTCTTTTAGTAACGACCATTAGTGTTTATGCCCAAGAAAAAATTTATCTCGATGAAAATTTTAGGAACATAAGTAAACTTGAGTATAGCAATAAATGTAAAAAGAATATCTTTAAGTGTTTAGAATATAAATCTGATAGCTTATCCATTAATAAAATGTTATTTCGATATCGGTTTGGAAAAATAAGCGACACATCTTATCATCAAATCAGAAAATTATTAATTCGAGATTCAAAAACATCTATTGATTCCAATTCAATTATAATTGTCAAATATTATGATTCATTAATTAATTTCCAAAGTATCTACAGTAGGCATTTAAAACATATTGAACCAAAAACAGATTCTTTAGGAAATCAGATACCAATTCATAAACATGAATACAACATCGATATATACAATAAAAATAAATCTGATTTTATCAAGAATAGAAAAAAGTGTATCCAAAAATTTGAAAAATTAGAAAACGTTAGAGTTTTTCATATGTACCAACATGACGAAAATGTTGCTGATACATATGATGGCTTTAATTGGATAGATGATAAGGGCACATTTAAAAACACCTTTTTCCAAATTTTATTTAACTATTATGCTGTCTTAATAAAACCCAATGGCGATTATTTTTTGATTGGAGGTCATTTCACAGATAAAAACTTAAAAATCCTCATAAAAAAGGAAAACTGGGAGCCCTTTAAATCAGATTGGAAAAAAACATATTTTTCAAAACAAAGTAATGGCAAAGGCATGTTTAAAACATCTGACTCCTTTTATCATCCAAAACACTGTTTCTAAATGACCATCAAACTAATAGCCATAGGAAAAACTGACGATAAGGAACTAATAAAATTGATAGAAAATTATCAAAAACGGTTAAGTCATTATATTAACTTTGAATTTGATATTATCCCCGATTTAAAAAAGGCTAAAAACTTATCCGAACCTCAACAAAAACAAAAAGAAGGTGAATTCATACTCGGTAAACTCAATCAATCTGATGTCTTAATTTTATTGGATGAAAATGGCAAACAGCTTGACTCAATAGCTTTTTCACAATATCTGCAAAAGCACATGAATTCTGGAATCAAGCAATTAGTGTTTGTTATTGGTGGTCCTTACGGATTTTCAGAAGACGTTTACAGCAGAGCAAACGGAAAATTATCATTGTCCAAAATGACTTTTTCTCATCAAATGATTCGATTATTTGCCATAGAACAACTATATAGGGCCTTTACAATCTTACGCAATGAGCCCTATCATCATAGATAATAGTTTCCCAATTAGGATAAACTACTTGACATAGACGTAGCATCTATTCCGATATTGCTGAAAAAACCAATCATAAAAACAATCAGTTTTACTAGGGTGAAAACAGCAAATGCCAACAGAATTAATACTGATGCACTTTCAACACGACTTCTCATACTTTTGGATGGTTACTTTAAACTTTATAAGTTCTGATTGAGAACCGTAATTGACTGATGATGTGATTAATGTATAAAAAAATCATCAGTATTTAACCTTTTGTTAACAAATACTGATGATTCTTAATAAATCTGTAGGCAATTTCTGATTTATGTAAAAATTGTACTACTTATGAGCCGTAAATTGATGTTTGCGTTTTTTAAGTTGTGTTTCTAAATCCTTTATGGTCTCCTTAACGGCACTTTCATAGTTTTTTTCGTTTGAAGTGGCAAAAATACGTGGACCCGGTAAACTTAATTCTATATTACATATTTTTCCATTTCCTTTTGGGTCATGAATGACTTCAAAGTGAACCTGTGCGCTGATGACCCATTCATACTTTTTTCCTAATTTTTCCAATCGTTGTGTTACATAGGCATTCATTGCCTCGCTGGTCGCCATATTGACGTATTGAATGTTTATTGTCATAATTTCTATTTTTATATCCTAAAATTAATGTAAAGCATTTTCTTTATGAATGACATTTGTCATATTCAAAAAGAATTTATTTTCTTGTTATTCAAAAATGACTGTTTTTGAGTTTTCAAACCACGTTTGGTAAAATTCTTGATGAATTTTTTCAATGGCATTGCGTTTAACTTTCAAACTTGGTGTTGTTAGTCCGTTAGCGACATTCCAATCCTCTTTCATGACGACAACCTTTTCTATTTTTTCGTGCTTTTCAAGAGTTGGATTCATGGATTCGATTGTTTCTACCAAACTAGCCGTTAATTGCTCTTTGGATTTCATTTTTCCCAATTCCGATAAGGTGACTAGCGCAATTGGTTGTGGAATTCCAGTACCTACGATACATATTTGTTCGATATCAGTATTGGCCGACATGATGAGTTCCATATGTGATGGCGAAATATATTTTCCCTTATCGGTTTTAAACTGATCTTTAACACGTCCTGTTATCAATAAATAACCATCATGATCAAACTCGCCTTTATCACCTGTTTTTAAATAGCCTTCTTCATCAAATACTGCAGCAGTAGCTTCTGGTGATTTATAGTAGCCCAACATGAGGCAATCGTTTTTTACGCAAATTTCACCCTCCGGAGATAACTTGGCTTGAACACCAATAAGCGTTTTGCCTACCGTGCCTGTTTTACTGGCATTTGGTAAATTAAAATGAGACACACAACAATCCTCGGTCATGCCATAACCTTGCTGAATGGTTATACCCAACTTTTTATACCAATTCACCAAACTAGACGCAATTGGTGCCGCAGCTGATACAATAAAAACTGCTTCTTTTAGCCCCAATTTCTTTTTGAGTTTGCTTTTGACAATCGTATTGATAACTGGAATATTCAACAGGATATTCAATTTTTTTTGGGGCATGGAGTCCAATATTTTCTCTCTGAATTTTGTCCAAATTCGAGGTACAGCAAAGAATATATGTGGCTGGGTTTTCTCCAGATCTTTGGCAAAAGTATCCATCGTATCAAAAAATGAAATGGAAGCGCCTAAAAACACACCAGCATTAATCATCAAACGTTCAGCAACATGAGCTAGTGGTAAATATGAAAATAAACGCAAATTGTTAGGCAATTCAAAAACCTTTACCAAGGTTCTGGAACTCACCATAAAATTACTTACAGTATGCATGACGCCCTTTGGACTTCCCGTAGTTCCGGACGTATAGATGATTGTATGCAAGTCATCATGGTTGGGAATGTAAGTATCTTGCAAGGTTTTTTGTGATTCAATGATTTCTTCCCAACTATCACCCTGATCCACACCATAAGCAGCTACACTAATAATGGGAATGTCAGGAATCCCTGGTTTTTGAGCTTCAAAATCATCCAGTTTTCCGACAATAATAGCCTTGGAATCGCTGTGTTCCAAAATTTGCTTTATGGATGCATCATTGAGAGTTGGGTAAATGGGAATGGAAACATAACCACCCATCATAATCGCTAAATCGGCCATGATCCAATGCGCACAATTCTTTGACAGTAAAGCTACATGACTGCGATTTGGTAACTTATAAGCTTTTAACTGACTAGCTATTTTTCTGGCTTCAGCGCCAGCTTCTGCAAAGGTGTAGGTTTCCTCTTTTCCATCATGAGGCTGCTTTAAAAAAACATGATTAGGCGTTTTGGCTTCCCAATACAAGAAAGCCTCCAATGGTGAGTGAAAATCCGGCATACCAAGTTAGTTGAATTTCCTAAAGATACTAAAGTTTTGCCTCTTTTTATAATGGCATCCAAAGAATCAAACACAACTGCACAACAAACAAAATCATAAACGGCATGACCAAATACCCCATGATATCGCGAGATTGCAAATTGGTTCCCATACCCATCACAGGAACAATCAGCAGTAAGAAAAAAGGCTGTAATAAATTAGTTAACGATTCACCATAGGCTACTGCCAATGATGCCCTTGAAACCATAGTAGTAATTTCAGCTTCAGGCAGTCCTGTTCCTATTTCCTGAATGGCAGCTATTAAGCTCGGGCCAACAACGGCAAACTCACCGCCGGCTGAAGGAATAGCAAAATTCACCAACCCTCCCGTTATAAACGCATAAAAAGCATAGGTGTCTACGGTAGCCACTGAAGCCAGTGCCTTTGCCAAGTACTCACCTAATCCCGTGTAAAGCATTATTCCCATAATGCCCGCATAGAAAGGATATTGAAATAGTATCCCGGAAATATTCCGACTGGAGCGCTGCATGGCAATTCCATACCGTAAAGGCGTTTTATGCAAGAGCATGCCTAAAACAATAAAGGTAAAAATCATGATGTTGAAATTCAGTTCAACACCTTTCGTGTAAAAGTAATATCCGATATATATGACACCCATTAAAACAATTATGCCTTGTAAAATGAAGCTGTTATTAAACTTATCAGAATATGCTTTAAAAGGTAATTTCATACCGTTCGCTTCTTCTTCAATGCTTTTTTCCGACTGCAGTTTATTAAAATCACACAAGTCTTTTAGTTCCACGTTTTGTTTTAGCTTAGTTCCTACAAACATCATAAAAGCTGGCATAAGCAAGAAAAAGGATCCGATGATACTGAAATTCAAATATGAATTTAATGTCAGCGATGTTGGAATGGTATTCGACACGACGCCTGCTTCAATCAAATAGTTATTTTCAGAATTCAACAACAATGGAATGGTACTGGACAAACCAGTAACCCAGCCACACATTGACACATAAACACAGGCTATTAAAAAGGGGTAGTTAACGCCTTTCACCCGCAATGCTAATTCTCTAGCCAAAACTCCGGTGATAACGATCCAACCAAAACTCACCAAACTTAAGAGCAATCCAATAAATACCACAAAAAAATAGACTTGGCCTGGTGAATTAATGTATTTGGTCAATCTATCTATGAGTTTGCCAATAACTGGAGACAAGGCAATACTGAAACCGGTAACTAAAATTAAAATAATCTGCATGGCAAAAGCCAGTAAATCAAAAAAGCCTTCATACCATGAGGATATAATGGTGATAAACGAGGCATCAACCACAAAATAAGCTGCCAAAACCGAAACCAAAGTCAATACAATGGCAAATACAAAAGCATCTGGCATAAACTTTAAAAACAGGTAACTGAATTTTTCGCCTAATTTGGTTATCATAATTTTAATTGGTCAGTTTTAATAGTATGATTTAAATTTAATTATTTCTTCACTTTCAGTTTATAACCAATAGCAAACTTGGCCATGGAATGATTAAACAAATACTCATTTCCAAAATCTAAATTAGTAGCATAAATTCCGGTTCCGTAAATGAGGTTGATGTAATACCTTTTTATACTGTATCCCAAAGCAAAGGAAAAATCCAGTTTATAAAGCATGGGGTTTGAAGGTCGGTAACTACCATCATCCAATCTGACTTTCTTATTCATCAAAGCCACACCAGGCATCAAATTACATGTAGCAATAAAATTATCCGATATAACATATTGGGATAAAAAACCTCCCAGAATACCTACTGCTCTACCACTGTACTTTTCAATTTCAGCTTCCTCATTAAAGTACTGCACACCATTTTCGGTTAAAATATCACCATCAGCTCTAAACGTATCAAACATTGCAAATGTTCCAATACCTCCCGTAATCTGTAATTTACGATTTCGTTTTGGCATACCAGCTTTCAGTAAGGCTAAAGAAAATTCAATTTCGGAAAACGTATACAGATAATTAAATCCAGCAGTTGATGATTTTATATCATGCCTAAAAACATTAGGTTCATCAAAATTATTTCGGATGTTAAAACCTTTATAAGTCTGCAAATAAAAACTGATGTAGTTGTGCTTTCCTAATATCAAACTACCCTGTGCATCAAATCTGTCTGTGGTTTCCTTTTTACCAGATTTTATATTAAAGGCAATATCTATAAGTAATTTACTATTGGCTACTCCAAACCCAACGCCAAATCTGTTGTTGGGAATATAACGAGAGCGATTACCATCGTTTAAAATTCGAAATTGCTTGACTTTATAATTGGAAAACAATCTAGCCGAATAATTACTTAAATCATGATCAATAAATAAGGAATCAATGATCTTAAAAAGGTTTAAAGAATCCCGCTTTTGTTCTATTTGGGACTGTGCCGATACTGATACAAACAAAAAGGCAACAAGAACTAGAAATCTCTGAATCATATCATATTAAACAACTAAATTTACCGTGATTTATTTCACAAATAATCGTTTGAAGCTAAAATTACATTAATTCAACAAATATGCAACTTGTTTTCGCTACCAATAATCTCAACAAACTCCAAGAGGTCCAAAAATTAATACCAAACCATATCACACTTTTAAGTCTTAAGGACATTGGTTGTTTTGAGGATATCCCTGAAACGCAATCTACCATAGAAGGCAATGCTGTTCAAAAAGCGCAATATGTTAAGGACCAATATGGCTATGATTGTTTTGCAGATGATACTGGTTTGGAAGTTGAAGCTCTTAATGGTGAACCAGGTGTATTTTCAGCACGCTATGCAGGCGCAAAACGTGATGCTAATGATAATATGGATTTATTATTGACAAATCTAACCGATAAATCCAATAGAAATGCCCAGTTTAAAACGATTATAGCTTTGCACCTCCATGGTCAGCTACATACATTTACAGGTATTTGTAAAGGTGACATTACTTCTAAAAAAAAGGGAACTGATGGTTTTGGCTACGACCCTATTTTCAAACCTGATGGTTTTAACCAAACATTTGCTGAAATGACTCTGGAGCAAAAAAACGAAATTGGCCATCGTGGTAAAGCAGTCCTGAAATTGGTGGATTTCTTAAATGGTATATAATTTATGCCGAAGAACCCAAACTTTACACCAATTGTAAAAATTAATACTATATTTAGGCAACCTAAAACATTCTATCATGAAATACTCTAAAATACTAACAGTACTTATCTGTATAACAACCTTATCACTTTATAA
The DNA here is from genome assembly GCF_055227665.1 of Hanstruepera sp. CR43. Lineage (NCBI taxonomy): Bacteria > Pseudomonadati > Bacteroidota > Flavobacteriia > Flavobacteriales > Flavobacteriaceae > Hanstruepera > Hanstruepera sp. CR43. The sequence continues at coordinate 622,000 of NZ_CP200078.1, forward strand.
TTGCAAAAACAAAGCCGAAACAACCGAAGAAACATCCAAAGAAGCCGAATTACAGCCCTTACGCGTCTTTGATGCGCAAAACCAACAAAAAACCAACACTGCTCAAAACACATCAGGTGTTTATCATTATACCTGTAGTAATGGTTGTGCTGGTGGTGCCGCAGCAGCTGGAAATTGTGCAACTTGTGGCAACACCTTAAGTCACAATCAGGCTTATCATGCCAATACCAATACTACAACACCAACGACGCCAACAACCACACCAACCACTCAAACCACTCAAACTGGTGGTCAAAATGCAGCTGGCGTATGGCATTATACCTGTAGCAACGGTTGTGCAGGCGGTGGCGCATCTGCTGGGAATTGTGCTTCTTGCGGCAATGCGTTAGCCCATAATACGGCTTATCATAATTAAAAAGACTTCAATTTTTAAAATATTTAAATAACTGATTTTTAAATGGTTTTGAGAGTTTTAGTATTGTTTTTCATGCTGACTGCTTTCTCAAGTAAGTCGAATTATGATTTTGACTATCGTATTGAATATGAAAGGGAGTCTTTCAAATCGAATTCAGTTAGAAATGTGAACTATTATGTTAATAGTAAAACCAATGATTACTATTTGTCTATTTGGAAGAATTCAGACAATAAATTTCGAATTGTACTTCCGTGATCAGGACACGCTTACCGCTCAAGGAATTACGAATGTAGACTATATAAATCCAAGCACCATAATTTTGCCTAATGAGTATATAAAACAATTTAAAAGTAACTCATGGGATTCTAAAAATTATAAGCTTGAAAAATTAGAAGACACCCTAATTAATAATAAAAAGTACAATAGAGTTATTTTTAAAACAACAAAGACTAGAAAGAAAAATAAGTATGGCTATCATATTTATGTCATTGATACTACTTTACATACCAAGCCTTTGTTGACAGATCCATTTATATTGAATGTTTGGAGAAGATTAAATATACATATACCTGATGGATTAATAATAGAAAAACAAGTTTTCAATAAAAACGGAGAGTTAGTTTTCACTGAAAAAATGAAAAGTATAAACCGAGTGAATTTTGAATTAATAGTCCAATAAACAAAAGTTCTATATCTCATTATTCATTTTTTTATTTCAAGCTATGTTAAAGATATTTAACATCTAATTAATTTAGGAATGACATCTCAAATAAAAGTGTATCTTTGCCGACTGAAATACAGCGTTTTGTATTTCGTATTCCTCAGGGTGAGGATGTGTTACCAAGAAGTTTCAGGTTAAGTATGTCGATTCGCTTCTGTTGTAACACCTTATAACATAATCGAATACTTACATTTAAGAATGAACACATTCCAAGATTTAGGTCTTAACCAAGACCTAATACAAGCTATTAATGACATGGGTTTTGTAACCCCTAGTGATGTCCAGGCTCAAGCCATCCCTATTTTATTGAATCAAGACACCGATTTGGTGGCCTTGGCACAAACTGGAACTGGTAAAACAGCTGCCTTTGGTTTCCCTATGTTGCAAAAAATCCAGATGGATAGCCGCACCACTCAAGGCTTAATCCTATCGCCTACACGTGAGCTTTGCTTACAAATCACCAATGAACTCAAGCAATACGGCAAACATTGTAAAGGCTTACATGTGGTGGCTATTTATGGTGGTGCGAGTATTACCGAGCAAGCCAAAGAGGTTAAAAAAGGAGCGCAAATTATTGTAGCCACACCTGGTCGTATGAAAGATATGATTAGCCGCCGTTTGGTAGATATCTCTAAAATTGAATATTCAGTTTTAGATGAAGCCGATGAAATGCTGAATATGGGATTCTATGAAGATATTACCGATATCTTATCGCATACACCGCAAGAAAAAAACACCTGGTTGTTTTCGGCTACCATGCCTAAAGAAGTGGCAACCATTGCTAAAAAATTCATGTATCAACCTGTTGAAATAACGGTTGGTACTAAAAACGTGGGTAGTGATCAGGTTTCTCACGAATACTATTTGGTGAATGCCAGAGATCGCTATTTAGCGTTGAAACGTTTAGCGGATGCCAACCCTGATATCTTCTCGGTTATTTTCTGTCGCACCAAACGCGACACACAAAAAGTTGCCGAAAAACTCATTGAAGATGGCTATAGTGCTGGTGCTTTGCATGGCGATTTGAGTCAGAACCAACGTGATCTGGTAATGAAAGCATTCCGTAACAAGCAAATCCAAATGCTTGTGGCTACTGATGTGGCTGCTCGTGGTATTGATGTTGATGATATCACACACGTAATCAATTACCAATTACCAGACGAAATAGAAACTTACACCCACCGTAGCGGTCGTACAGGTCGTGCTGGAAAAACAGGTGTTTCTATGGTTATTGTGTCTAAAAGTGAAGTGCGAAAAATTAAAAGTATTGAGCGCATCATTAAAAAGGACTTTGTAAAAAAGGATATTCCAGATGGCATGGAAATTTGCGAAGTGCAATTGATGTCATTGGCAAATAAAATCCACAACACCGAAGTAAACCATGAAATTGATAAATATTTAGATAGTATCAATCAACTATTTGAAGATACAAGTAAAGACGAATTGATTAAGAAATTCTTTTCGGTTGAGTTCACACGTTTCTTCAATTACTATCAAAAATCACATGACTTAAACATTTCAGGTGATGTATCAGGTGACCGACCAGGAGATTCTGGTGACAATACCAGATACTTTATAAATGTCGGTAAAAAAGATGGGTATGATTGGATGAAACTGAAAGACTTCTTGAAAGAAATTTTAGAGTTGGGTCGCGATGATGTCTTTAAGGTCGATGTTAAGGACAGTTTCTCGTTCTTTACAACCGAAAGTAAATTACAGGACAAAGTTTTAGCCTTTTTTACCGATTTTAAACATAACGGCCGCTTCGTCAATGTGGAAGTCAGTGAAGACAAAGGCAAAAGCACCAGTCGCGGTAAAAGACGTCGTGATGGTGGTAAGCGCAGACGCGATGACAAACCAAGAGGTGAAAGACGATCAAGTTCTAAAAATGATTCAGGGAACAGACGCAGTCGTAGAAGTTCTGAAGGCGGATCTAAATCCAGACGTTCTGAAACCAGAACGTCCTCGGGTTCATCCAGACCAAGACGTTCCAGAAGATAGATTTCAAAAAAAAGCCAAGTTTAAAACTTGGCTTTTTTGTTTATCGTTTTAATGTAAAGTGCGCACGATACTGTTTGCCCTTACTCGGTCTGTTTACTACAAACCAATAATCAGATGTTGGCATATATTCTCCATTAAAGGTACCATCCCAACCATCACTTAAGGCATTGAGTTGCTTCAGCAATTTACCATATCGATCAAAAATCAATACGGTAATATCAGGTTCTGTTTGAGAAAAATATACCTGCCAATTATCATTATCGCCATCACCATTTGGTGTGAAAAATTTAGGATAATACAACACATAGACCTCTTCATTCACAACACCACAGCCATTTTGATCTCTAACGTAAACCGTATATTCGCCAACAGGCAGGTTATTAAAGACATTACTGCTTTGATAATTTATACCATCTATTGAGAATTCATAGTCTCCAATACCAGAAACCTCAACCGTAATGGTGTTATCATAAGCCGTCCAATCTTCTATCTCAATATCGTTTATAATGGCTTCATCTGATTCAATGACTTGAACCGTTTCGGTAAAACTACAAGACAACGGCGGCATAGTTGGATAGTCGTAAGCAACTGTAACATCATAATTTCCTGCGCTACCAACAACAATAGACTGGGTTGTTTCTCCGGTAGACCACAGGTAAGAGTCATAACCAAACCCAGCATCCAGAACCACTGTTTCATCTGTACAGAAATAGTACGTGGTTTCCATGTCTGGATCCGGTGTTTCTAAAGCCTCAATGTAAAATGATGTTGTGTTATAACAATCAAAATTTTCCATGTTTTCTATTCTGGCAAAAATCTGCTGCGGATTCGTAATATTGGTATACGGTATGCTTAACGGGTTTTCATTCAAATCGGCATCAGCTTGTGACACGTGATAAGTAATTGCAAAATTTCCTGTTTGTCCATTGGATATTTGGTCATTTTGCAAGTTTAAATCAAAAGATTCTTCACCATCATTAAACGCATCACATAGATACATATCATCAGGTTGATAGGCTTCCAAATAATCATCGATTATAATCTGGAATGAACCTGTTTCAAAGCAACTGGCATTATTGACATTCTCAATGCGAATAAAAACCTGCTGTGGGTTATCTACCGTCTGAAAATTATCTGGTAATGGATTAGCGTCATTCTCGGCATCAACTTGAGAAATATGGTAAGTGATGTTAAAATCGGAAGCCGCTTGTCCGTTCAGTACAACATTATCAAACTGTGTTAAATCAACCAATTCAGTGCCATCGTTGGAAGCATCATCACAGGTAGTCACATCGGCAACCACATTGGCAACTGGTTGGGCATCTAACTGAATAGTAAAACTGGTAGTGTCATAACAATTGTTATTATTCGTGTTTTCTATTCGCACGAATATTTGTTGCGGATTGGATTCATTAGTATATGGCGATGTCAATGGGTTTTGATCATCGTCTGCATCTTCCTGACTCAAGTGATAGGTAATATTAAAGCCCACTTGTCCATTAGATACTTGGTTGTTTTGAGAACTGAAATTAAAGGCTTCTTCACCATCGTTCAAAACATCGCAAAGGAACATATCGTCAGGTTGATAAGCTATCGGTTGTTCATCTATGATAATTTCGAAACTCCCTGTATCATAACAGCTCTCGTTGACAACATTTTCAATGCGAATAAAAACTTGTTGCGGATTATCTACCGTCTGAAAATCATCTGGTAATGGATTAGTATCATTCTCGGCATCCATTTGAGAGATATGATACGTGATATTAAAATCGGAAGCTGTTTGTCCGTTCAATATGGCATCATTAAACTGCGTTAAATCAACCAATTCAGTGCCATCGTTGGAAACATCGTCGCATACCATCAAATCGGTAACTGTATTGGCAATTGGCTGGGCATCTACCTGAATAGTAAAACTGGTAGTGTCATAACAATTACTGTTATTCGTGTTTTCTATTCTAACGAATATTTGTTGTGGATTAGTTTCATTGGTATAAGGCGATGTCAATGGGTTTTGATCATCGTCTGCATCTTCCTGACTCAAGTGATAGGTGATATTAAAGCCCACTTGTCCGTTGGATACTTGGTTGTTTTGAGAACTTAAATTAAAGGCTTCTTCTCCATCGTTCAGATCATCACATAGAAACATATCGTCAGGTTGGTATGCTATTGGTTGTTCATCGATGATAATCTCAAAACTGCCTGTATCGTAGCAGTTCTCGTTGACAACATTTTCAATGCGAATAAACACCTGCTGCGGATTATCGACCGTCTGAAAATCTTCTGGTAATGGATTAGCATCATTCTCGGCATCCATTTGAGAAATATGATACGATATATTAAAATCGGAAGCTGTTTGTCCGTTCAATATGGCATCATTAAACTGCGTTAAATCAACCAATTCTGTACCATCGTTGGAAATATCGTCACATAGTATCAAATTATTGAGTGTATTGGCAACTGGCATGGTATCGACTACTAAATCAAAACTGGTAATATCGTAGCAATCTAAATTATCAACATTATATATCTTAACATAAATAGTTTGACTATTGGATATATTGGTATAGCTTGTAGGTAGTTCATTTTCGTGATTTTGAGCATCCTCCATACTTTCGTAATACCGAATATCAAATACCGAATCTGATTGCGTTCCCAACACCTCTGAATCTTTAGTGCTCAAATCAAAAATTTCGACTTCGTCATTTGTACTATCATCACATAAATGATAATCCGCTACCTCATTCGCAATAGGAACATCATGAATTACGATATTGGTTGTAAAAAACCGATTGGTCCCACTAACCGAATTCACGGAAACGGTAACAGGATAGGTTCCTGCAATAGTATAAACGTGTGTGGGACTCACTTCACTGGTTGTATTCCCATCTCCAAAATCCCATTGAATATTGGCTATTTCCTGACTGGAATTAATCGAAAACTGTGTTTCATCGCCTACACATGTAAACTCGACATTAATTCCAACCTGGAAAAACGATTGAATGAATGGCGGTAACCCTAAAGCTGAATCACGGCCCAATAACGAGAGTGCTCTATTAACATAACCTGCTGCTGCACCAATTTCATTGGGGTTTTCAATGACATCCAAGAAACCTGAATTGCCATTCGCCAGATAAATTTTTTCATCAATAGCTAATTGAAGGGCAGCAATAACATCAGTGCCTTGATATAACATCTGATCGGAATTGATAATATCGGTTTCATTGCCCAAAGCTATATTGAACTGATGCACTTCAAACAACCCAGAACTAAATCGTGTATCAGATACATACAACAGTTCACTATTGGGTGAAAATTCGACTCCATAAACACCATTGTTAAAACCACTTGAAAACATGGAAGACAAATTAACAACATTGCTGATTGTTCCGGAATTGGCATCAAAATCAAAGACCTCAACAAAAGTATTGTTATACCACTTTGCAATCGCCAATTTTTGTCCATCAGGCGAAATCTTCATATAACCAATAGTTTCTGCTTGATTACCATTATGCACACTTCCAACGGTACTTACTACAGCCGATGTTTCGACACCCGCCGAAGTAACTCGATATGACACAAAATCAGCACTATTCCATTTATGGGCTATAACCCAATAATCTAATCCATTCGCGTGTTGAATTGCTGTAATTTTTTCTGTAGATGGTGTAGAAAGGAGAATGTTTTTATTTGCTGTCACATCGCCATTGCCTCCATTCAGGGTTAAATCTACTTCAGAATAACGCAATCCAGCACTTTGACCTAACTGTGCAACTGTAAAAATAAAATATATGTTGGGGTCATTAGGTTTGGGAACTATGATACCAGATTGTGTACTTGAATCATTTCCCATTAAACCAAACCCATTCGGCATGGTATTGTGATTTTTGTCCCAAACTCTTATCCCATCGGTATAAAACAACAAATTGCCATCAGCATCTGAAATAGTTGAGCAACCTTCATTAGTATTTAATGCACCATCAGTAATAGCTACCGCAGTTCCAGAACTAAAATCCAAACCTGCGTTACGACCAAAATACCAGTAATTAGCCTCTCCTTGTGCAAATAATACTGAAGTGAATAATACCAGGGCTAAACAAGAAAATAACCTCATGTCTTAAGCAAATGATTAATAGCAAGTTTCTAAAATAGGATAAAAAAACGACCAAAAAAAATTGAACCCTTTAATTGACTGTTAATTCCGACCAAATTGTTAATTTTTAGTCAAATTCCAACCTAATTTCACAATCTATTTTTTTGTTTAGTACTTTTATGCCTAATTTCGTAATGATGTTGAAGCACTTTTTCCTACTTATTTTAGTTTTTGCGACTACCTTTACTTTCTCGCAAGAGGAAGATACTATGGTACAGGGAATTGTGACCAATGCTTCCGATGGTATTCCCATGGAAAGTGTTAACATTGTCAATCTTAATCGTGTTGTCGGAACAACTACAAACAGCAAAGGCGAATTTGAACTCCAGGCGCAACCCAATGACACGCTGCATTTTTCGTATTTAGGTTTTAAGTCTATCAAGGTACGGGTTACCAATGACTGGATAAAGTATGGTAGTTCAACCATTCAATTGACCGAATTGGCTTTTGCTCTTGAAGAAGTTGTTATAAACGAATTTAAACTGACTGGAGTATTGGAAGTCGATATCCTTCAAGTTCCTGTAAACACTAATTATCGTTATAGTATTTCAGGGTTGCCTACCACTGGTTATGAAGCTGGCAACCGTTCTAATTCTGTAACCAAAGTACTGGGTGCCATTTTTAATCCAGCCGATTTTCTCTATAAGATGTTTGGTAGAAAACCAAACGAGATGAAAAAACTCAAGCAAATGAAGCAGGATGATGAGATACGAAATCTCCTAGCTTCGCGTTTTGATCGAGAAATGTTGACTGTTTTGCTTCAAGTTGATCGTGTAGATTTAGATGAAATTGTAAGACAATGTAACTACTCGGCTAGTTTTATTCAGACTGCCAATGATCTTCAAATTCTGGATGCCATAAGTGAATGCTACGAAGAATACAAAGTACTAAGTCGTAGCCGTAAGAAAGGGCGTTTGTAAATACTTATTATTCTCTAGAATGCAAAGCAACTCGATTACCTTCGGTATCTAAAAATACACCCATAAAACCATGTTCAGGTGATATTTGTGTTTTAGGTTGATATATTTTACCACCAGCCGCTTCTACTCTATCCAATTCATTTTGGACATTGTCAGAAATAAAGTAAACTAAAGTACCTTCCTGACTTGGTATGTAGGATTCTTGCTTTATTAAAGTACCTTGAGCACCGGGAACCTCACCTCTATCCGGAAACCAGCCCATTAACAAGCCGCCAAAATCTACCACTTGAATATCAACCTTAAAAACGGCTTCATAAAATGCTTTAGCACGATTCATATCGGATACTGGTATTTCAAACCAGCCAACCATGTTGTATTTCATATCTTATTGTTCTAAACGTTGTTTTAATCTCGATAGTCCTTCATCAAAATCCTTACCTACCGCTTTTTCAAAATTGAAAAACAGCATGAATATATTAAAAGGTACAGGGTTTTTTCCTGCAAATCCCCAAATGACTTTGGTCTGGTTATCGTCTACTTTTTCGACATTCAAATAACCTTTAGAAACTGATCTCCAGGGTTTTAAAAAGCGTAGTTCTGTAATGACCTGCTTCTCCTCTATAATATCTATAATTTCCTGTTCGCCCATTCCGACGTCTTTATTGCCTTCCCATTTGGAGATAAACCCGATTTCACCATCAGTTCCCGTAAATGTTTGTTTCATGTTAGGGTCTTTTAATTTCCAAGGAGACCATTCATCCTGATTTTTAATGGACTTTAGATATTTGAAGACTTCAGGTAAAGGCCTATTAATAATAATGCTGCGACTGACGTCATAAGATTTTGGTGCAACTATGGCAAGTACCAATATCAAGGCTATGATACCCAATACTATATAAAGAAAAATCATGGCTATGTGTTTTAGTTAGTTAAGTTAAAACTACAAAATAGTTACTGATTATAAAATCTTTTAACAATGTCGTCATAACTTTTGATCGTCTTCTTAATCCAATCCAAGCGTTTACCGGCTTTTTCTTCATTAGTAAGTTGCCAATTAACTTCCGATGACTTGAGTTTTGAAGTAACCTGTTGTAAGATTATGGCTGCTGAAACCGAAATATTCAAACTTTCAGTAAAGCCTGCCATAGGTATTTTTAGAAAGCTGTCGGCTTGATCTAAAACTTCTTGCGACAACCCTTCTGTTTCGCGGCCAAAAAAGAAACAGGATTTTTTGGTGACATCAAAATCCTGCAATAAGCAATCATTGGTATGAGGTGTTGTGGCAACAATTTGATAACCTTGTAATTTTAATTCCTGCAAACAGTCCTTAACAGAATTAAAGCGGTTTAAATCTACCCATTTTTGGGCTCCCATAGCAATTTCTCGGTCAATGCGCTTTCTATTAATCTCTTCAACAATATTGACTTCTTGCACTCCAAAAACATCGCAACTTCTTATGACAGCACTGGTATTGTGTAATTGGTAAACATCTTCAATGGCTACCGTAAAATGCTTGGTACGTTGGTCTAGTACTTTTGTAAATCGGTTTTTTCTATTCTCGGTAAGATACCCTTCTAAATATTCCAGTAATTCTAAATCGACCATTTAATCATTTACACCAATATTTCCTTGAGCAACCAAGGTATTCAAATCAGAAGCACTTAAATGAATATTGATGTAGCCATTAACTTCCAACACGTCATCATATCCAAAAGGTGTTCCATCATCTAATTGTATCACATTAGTCTGGCTTATTCCGGTATTACCATCAACGTCATTGAATGTGAACATAATTGGACCCGTAGTGGCCACATCATTTTCGTGAATATGGCCCGGATGTATGCCATCAACAGGTGTATTCATTAATTCTATAATAGCCAAGGCTTCACCATTTTGGCGTCTGAAAAAAGATGCGGTTCCGCTAATGTCCACGATATCCACTTCGTTTAAGTCATACACGACTGATTCGCCAGTAAGTTCATTTTCGCCAATATCACCTTGTGAAACAATACTATTATCTATTTCGCTTAAATGCACATTGATGTAACCATCAAAAGCTTCAACATTTTCATAAAGAAAAGGAGTAGTGTCATCCAATTGATTGATGTTCGTGTAACTAATCCCTGTGTCGCCATCGATTGGATTGAATGTTAAGGCAATATCACCCGTTTCCAATGCGGTATTATGATGAATATGCGCCGGATGCAACTCACCATCAACAGCATTTGTAAGCTGAATGGTTGCCAATGCCTCTCCATTCTTTCGTTGGGAGAATTTAGCTGATCCGTCTATTTCCGAGTTATCAAACTGCAACAAAGCATAAGTTTTTGTAACACCTGTTAATTCGTTTTGTCCAATATCCACTTGGGCAACTAAAATATCCAAATTTGAATTGCTTAAATGTATGTTGATATAACCATCAAAATCCAACAATTCTTCATAAGTAATGGGTGTGCCATCATCGAGTTCAGTAATGGTTACTTCACTTCTTCCTGTATTGCTGTTTACAGTGCCTAAAGTAAGGGCAATATCGCCGGTTTCTGCAGCTGTATTATAATGAATATGTGCTGGATGCATTTGATCCATTAATAGTCCGGATAAATTCAATTCTATAGTAACCGATTGGTTTTCATTTTTCACAAATCGTGCATAACCTGTAACACTGGGATCACTAATAGTATTTAATTCATAGACTTTGTAGACAAGACTGGATTCTAAACGGGTGATATTATCATCGTTAGCGCAACCATTTAATGATATTATAGTGATGAAAAATAAAAATCCTACTAAAAAATGTTTCATGATTTGATTTTTAGACTGTCTAAATTTACAATTTAAACTATAAAACCAAATAAGTTATCAATTATTATCTCGTAATTTTTATAATTTTAAACTATGAAACATTTAGTTGTATTAACTGGTGCTGGTATGAGCGCCGAAAGTGGTTTAAAAACATTTCGAGATGCCAATGGCCTCTGGGAAGGTCATGATGTGATGGAAGTAGCCACTCCTGAAGGGTTCTCCAAAAATCCCGAACTGGTATTGGAGTTCTATAATCAGCGTAGAAGACAATTACACGAAGCTGAACCTAATGCTGCACATAAAGATTTAGCCAACCTTGAGAAACACTATAAAACAACCATCATTACTCAAAACGTTGATGACTTACATGAACGTGCTGGCAGTTCAAAGGTTCTACATTTACATGGTGAGTTGTTTAAAGCCCGAAGTACTTATAATGAACATGATGTTGTGGATTGGAAAACCGACTTGGTTATGGGAGATGTTTGCAATCAAGGCTATCAAATGCGGCCTCATATTGTATGGTTTGGCGAAGCTGTACCGATGATTGAAAACGCTATTGATATTTGCGCCACTGCTGATATCTTAATGATTGTCGGAACGTCTATGCAGGTATATCCCGCAGCAAGTTTGATGCATTACGTTCCCAATGGCACACAAATCTATTATATTGATCCTAAACCTGCAATAACGCGTTCAAATAATCTGAAGGTTATTGCACAGCCAGCCACAATTGGTGTTAGCCAGGCCATTCAACTCATAAAACTACTTTAAATACTGTTCTATTTCTTGAGTTAAATCATTTGTGATTCCCAATAGAACCTCACTTAAAGTTTTAGCACTGTTAGAGCCTGCACTTCGATAAGTAAGTTGTGATAATATGGTGGTTTTATGCTTATTGGTGAATTTAGTAGTGGCTACAATATTGTTGTTTTCGTCAACTTCTAAATCAAGACCGTTATTGGCCACAAAAGCGCCAAAGTTAGAATCTACCATATACAAGTTGTTATTGTTCACAACAGATTCTGTATAATCGAGACGTTGAAAATACCTCACAATTTTATTCTGTAAATCTGCATTTGTAATTAGGTTAATACTGCCGCTGGAAATCATGTTACTGAATGTTGCACGATTAGCTTTAAACGTGCGTCTTGCACCAAGATCTCTAAATAATCTTTCTAAAACGACTTTATTTGCGGTATCTGAAACAAAGGTTTTTGCAGAATCTACTTTAATTAAAATACTTGTCTCAAAATCTATTTGCTCTTGAATCAATTCCTTTTGAATTTCTAAATCCTCTTTTAAATTTTCAAGAATGGTCGTTTCATGAACCCTATTTTGTTTTTCCTTGTTCCATGTGTTAATCTGTAAAGCAATAAGAATACCTATAACCACGAGCACAATTTCTCCAATTGCATAAAAGAAATAACGCTGTGCCCTTTTTTCTTCTAACAATTTCTTCCTGATTTTTCGTAATGCCGATACCATTAGTCAACGCGTTTTAGATTAAGATCCTCGAAATCAAAACTAAAATCTATATTGGGTGAAATGCCTTTCATAGTAAAACCAGTAGCTTTTCCATTGTTGTCAAGAGTAAACATCGCAAAGGCATCGGCATTCATATCTTGGTATTCCCATTTTATGGCAAATGTTTCATCTTTATAATGTTTTAGAGGTCCATTAAGTAATGGTGACCGATGACATTTAATCCATAACTGGTTATCCTTGTTAAACACTTCTATTTTACCAAACCATGGGTCCATAAAAACACCAATATACTTTGTTTTATCTACGGCATTTTGGTCCATATTGGCTACTGTTTCCCAAACCTTTTTAGTGGCAGCATCATCGCCGCTTTTGTTGGATGCCATATATGCCGCATATTTATCAATCCATTTAAAATCTTCCAATCCATAGTACATATCCAATATAGTCTGTGAGACTGAAGCAAATAAACCACCACCATCATTACTGGTATTGGTCAAAATAACGATACCCAAATTCAAATCTGGAATCAAAATGGTTTGCGATAACATACCAGGTAATCCTCCGGTATGCTCCACTTTCATATTCCCTTTTTCATCTGACAGAAACCAACCCAAGCCATAACCCGAAAAATGTGAGTTGTAGCGCGGATTTGGATTCACATCCATAACCGTGTGTATCTTCCACATCTCATTATGGTTGAAAGCGGAAAATAATTGTTTATTAAGGTTTTGTCCGTATTTTCCCTTATTTAAATGCAACAATAGCCATTGAGACAAATCATTGACATTAGAAAATATCCCACCAGCAGCACCATTGATCATTTCTTCAAACGTTGGAATGATTCTGATGTCTCCCTTTTCGGTGGAATGTGAAGCGGATAAATTATTTGTGTTTTTAATATTTGCCAATGATCCATAGGTATTGTCCATACCTAGAGGTTCAAAAATTCTGCTTTCCACAAAAGCTTCCCAGGTCATACCACTTTTCCGGGCAATCAATTCACCTGCTACCAAATATAACAGGTTGTCATAATCCCATTTGGTTCTAAATGCTGATTCTGGCTTAAAATGCTTGAAGTTTGCCAGCAAGTCATCAATGGTGAAATCGGATCCTTGTGGAAAAAACATCAAATCACCCATGCCTAAACCCAGACCACTACGATGTGTTACTAAATCGATAATATTAAAATTATCTTGGACATAATCATTATACATGGTAAATTCTGGAATATGATCTTTGACTTTATCTGTCCAGCTGATTTTGCCTTCCTCAACCAATATAGCCAAAGCAGCGGTAGTAAAAGCCTTACTATTTGAAGCAATGGCGAAATTAGTATGTTCGTTAACAAGCTCTTTAGTTTCAATAGATTTGACACCATAGCCCTTTTCATGCAATATGTCTCCATCCTTTACAACAGCAACCGAACAACCCGCTACATTAAACTTGGTCATGGCATAATTGACAATGGAGTCTATTTGATGTGAAGTAACTTGTGCATGAATTTGTGATGGTGCGAAGGGGACAATTAAAAATAATAACAGGAGTTTTAAAGAACGTAATTTCATAGTATTTTTCATCTAATTGGTGTTTGAAAGATAGTTATTTGAAAACGATATTCCTATTTGACTTTGATTCAAAAATTCACTTTGGAATTAATAAAGTTTTTTTTGTAAGTAATTATTTACTATATTTAATTTCCTTTAAATCACACCAGACCAATAATTTACTTCCTTATGTGTGAATGCTAAACGATTTTTTATCCCTTTTTAAAATTTCGTATTTATTAACCAACCACTAACTAATTGACTAATGAAAACATCTAATCGATTATTTCAAGCATTGGTTGTTGTATTATTTTTTTCATTTGCAACAACTTTTGCCCAAGAAGTTCACTATGTAACCATACATGTGAATACGGCAGACATTACTGGCCAAAATGAACTGGAAATGTGTTATTTTACCTCACAATCTCCAGGTATGGACCCTATTACATCCGAAGGTAATATTGAGGATTTCAATATTACTGTTTCAGCTGGAGACACCATTATATGGCGCGGTGTATCAACCAGTAATCCTGATGGAGATACTGTTAATGTGACTTCCATTAACTATCATGGAGGTGATAACGTTTTTGATACCAATATTTTGAATGGTAATGGTGAAACACCCGAAGAAGTTGTAGGTGTCGTTCAACCTAACACCAATGGCCAGGTTGAAAAATATACCATAAAGTTTACGGTATTAAACAATGGAGAAAGGCGTGGCGGCACCTTTAAAGTTGATCCAAAAATTTCTGTTAGACCCTAAAGTAGTTTTTTAATTTTTATTTAAAATGAAAAACTATAAACGAATTCAAACGAAAAATCAGTTTAAAGCCTATTTTTTAATAGGCTTTTTTTGCTGTTATTTCAACGGTTTATCTCAAAATTTAACGCGAACTGATAGTTTGGAATCTGTTTATAGAATGACAGGATTTGAAGAATCTAAAAAACTTTCAAATCTCAATGAACTGGCAGAAAACCATCCAGACCCTCAAAAAAAATTATTCTACAGTGATGAACTAATTAAAAATGCTCAAAAAAAAGATTCTATTAATTTTCTTTTTAAAGGCTATATACATAGAGGTGCCGCTTTGAGACTTAAAAGTGATTTTACACAGGCACTGGAAAGTTACTTTGAAGCTGCGAGTATAGCTTCTGAAAATAATATAGATCGAGATTTAGGATTAGTTGACATTTCTATTGCCGATGTGTATTCCATCATGCGAAATCATGATAATGCGGTTAAATATTACGAGCTTGGCATCAATTTATTAGAAAAATCAGGTGACTTATTGAATTTTGCCAATGGTTTATCAAACCTAGGTGACGAATATTTTATGAATCAGGAATATGATTTAGCCATCGAGCATTTTATGGAATCCGGACTCATATTCAGAAAAATAAATTCTCTTGAAGGCAATGCATTTGTTTTGGGCAATATGGGCATGGTATATGCTGAACAAGGAAAAGATGATTTAGCTGAAGCCAATATGAATGAAGCCATTACAATCATGGAGGATCTGGAGCTCTATTATCCTATTTCGGTTTATTTAACCTATATGTCTGATATTTATCTCGGTAAAGGCAATTGGAATGCTGCCTTAAATTACTCGAAAAGAAGCCATGATTTGGCTTTAAAATATGGGTTAAAAGAACAATTGAGTGAAGCTAACTTACAACTTTCTAAATTGTATGAAACCTCAAATAATTTCAAACTTTCATTAGAGCACTACAAAACATATGCGCAATTAAAAGACAGTATTGCCAACATTGAACGTTTTCAAAAAATAGCTGATTTACGAACAGATTTTGAAGTCTCCAAAAAGCAAACCGAAGTTGATTTACTCACCGAGCAGCAGAAAAATCAACAAATTCAAGTTGATCTTCTAAATCAACAAAAGAAAAATCGTCAAAATTTAGCCATAGCCACTATTGTGGCGTTATTTTTAAGTGCGCTTATTGCATTCGGACTTTATAGACGTAATATATTCATTCAAAAAACAAAGCGCATTATTGAAGAAGAAAAGAATCGGTCTGATGATCTATTGTTGAATATTCTACCTGAAGATACTGCCCATGAGCTAAAACAAAATGGTAAGGTTGAAGCCAAACGTTTTGATTCGGTTACGGTTTTGTTTACTGATTTTAAAAGCTTCACCAGTTATTCAGAAAATTTGCCTCCAGAAAAACTTGTAAAAAGTGTTGATTATTATTTTTCAAAGTTTGATGCCATTATTGAAAAATATGGACTTGAAAAGATCAAAACCGCAGGCGACTCCTATATGTGTGCTGGTGGTCTTCCCTTCCCAACAAAAGATCACGCAACCAAAATGACACTGGCTGCTTTTGAAATCATTCGGTTTGTTGAAGACACCAAGAATTCATACAATACGGATATTGCACATTTTGATATTCGTGTTGGCATCAATACAGGACCTGTTGTCGCTGGCGTCGTGGGCACCAAAAAATTTGCCTATGATATTTGGGGTGATACCGTCAATGTGGCCTCCAGAATGGAATCGGCTTCAACTCCAGGAAAAGTCAATGTTGCCGAAAATACCTACCAACTCATTAAAGATGCTTTTGAATGTGAATATCGTGGTGAAATTGAAGTCAAGAACAAGGGCATGATGAATATGTATTTTGCCAATAGAATTAAAGAAAAAACCTTTTACAAGTACATGAATAACAGTAAGGAGTTTGTTTAGTTTTTTATTATTTTTCCATCAACTTGTATAATAATTAATATTAGCAAAGTTTAGTTATAGGTTTTATCTCAAAATTTCTAGCTAGTAAGTTATTGCATTACGATTCCTCCATTCAATTATTTACATATATAAAAAACTACAATAAACGGTAGGCAAAATACGTTATATCTTAAATAACACCGCTGACTATCAACATGTTAATAACTATAAATTTTAGTTAAATTTCATTTTTGAATTAAATTTTAACTTATCTTTGCCTGTCGATTTAAAATTTCGACTTTTGAAGATTTTAAATTAAAATTATATTGAAAACCAAATCTATCATAGTATTTTTAGTGCTGTTCACGACTTTATTTTTAGGTCATGGAAGAATCTCTAAAAAAGATTTAAAGTATAGGCCATTTTCCAAAAGACCTACAACTGAAGTTACAGCTTTAGATTTTTCAAAACTTCCCTTAAACATACCCGATGGTCAATTTCAGCCACTGCTTAATTATGAGAATTCAGAATTGAAATTTGAGCTGGAACAAGCTATCCTAAAAAACAAGCACTGGAAAAGTTTAATTGAAACAAAAAAAATGTCCATTGGAGTTGTTGATTTAAACAATCCTGAAAAACCACGTTTTGCATCTTTAAATGGTAATGAAATGATGTATGCAGCCAGTTTACCGAAGATTGCTGTTTTACTAACTACCGAAAATGCCTTGGAAAACGGTGAATTACCAGAATCAAAGAAAATATATTCTGATATGCGCTTAATGATAAGCAAATCTAATAATCAAGCAACTACAAGATTAATTGACTTGGTTGGATATGATAAAATTGAACGCGTATTAACCAAAGCCGAATACAATCTTTATGACGTTAAAAATGGAGGCGGACTTTGGGTAGGTAAACGCTATGCTGCTTCTGGCCCTACAAATAGGGAGCCTTTAAAAAATTTAAGTCATGCTGCAACAGTTAACCAAGTATGCCGTTTTTACTATCTATTGGCGAATGGAAGATTAGTTACCAGGGAGCGTTCAGAACACATGCTTAAAATAATGGAAAATCCTGAACTACATCATAAATTTGTTTATGCTTTAGACAAAATAGCTCCCCATGCACGTGTTTTTAGAAAGTCTGGTTCCTGGAAGAATTGGCATTCAGATTCTGTTTTGGTTTGGGATGAGGAAAGAAAATATATTTTAGTTGCCTTAATTGATAACGAACATGGTGAACAAATTATTCGTAATTTAGTATCTCCTGTTGAAAAGGTGCTAAAACTTAACCAAAATGACCAATAACCATACGTTTAAATCATACTTACTTAAAGTTTTTGATTTAGATGAGAATGAGTTGCGGAAAACCCTACTTCTACAACTTTATATTTTCATACTCATTACAACCCTTTTAATTGTAAAGCCTTCCATTAATTCGCTGTTTCTTTCAGAACTTACCGCAAACGCTTTACCAATTGGTTATATTTTCACAGCACTATTTGCTGTTGTTGGCTCTTATTTCTATGACAAAGCACTGGAGAAATTCGCTCTAAATAAAATTATTGAATATACATTATTAGGTTGTATTGGCTCATTGATTGTTTTTGCATTAGCCTTTAATTCGGGAATAAATTTAGGGTACTTAATGTATATACCATACATTTGGGTTGCTATTTTTGGTCTGTTGACAACCTCTCAATTTTGGATATTGACCAATTTAGTTTATAACATCAGGGAAGCCAAACGAGTATTTGGTTTCATAGGCTCTGGGGCTATTGCTGGAGGTATATTTGGCGGTTATTTAACCAGTTTACTTTCGCAGTTCATAGAAACACCCTATTTGTTCTATATAGCTGCTGGACTATTACTTTTTTGCATTCCTATTTCAAGATATATTTGGAAAAATGAGGTTCATTTTCAAGATAGTGCTGTCACAAAAAGCCGCAGTACTGTTGTTAAAGGAGAATCACCAATTAAACTTATTAAACAATCCTATTTATTGTCATGGATAGCATTGACAATTGGCTTAAGTGTCATTGTTGCCAAATTGGTAGATTACCAATACAGCCATTACGCTTCAGACCTCATTGAAAACCCTGAAGAGCTAACAGCGTTCTTTGGCTTTTGGTTCTCGACATTGAGTGTTGTTTCCCTTTTCATTCAGCTCTTCATTACCAAAAGGGTTGTTGGCAGATTTGGTGTTGGTAATTCGGTGTTTCTATTGCCAATAGGCATCCTAATTGCTTCTATTCTACTATTGATATTTCCAGAACTATGGGTGGTAATCATTATAAAAATTGCTGATGGTAGTTTAAAACAATCCGTTAACAAAGCTTCGGTTGAATTATTATCCATTCCTATTCCAATAGAACTCAAGAAAAAGACAAAAACATTTATCGATGTTGTCATAGATAGTATTGCGACTGGATTGGCCGGTTTATTATTAATTTTTATCATAAATGGGTTAAATATTCCCAATACCTATGTAACAATAATTATTATAGCTTTTATATTACTATGGATGTCCTTTTTATATAAATTGAAAAAGGCCTACATTGAATCTTTTAAGAACCTGCTAGGCACAGACCATCATCATGCTGAAAAAAAGGAGCAAGAAAAAGAAGTCCCTATAAATACTATTGTAGATACTGTAAATTGGATATTCAAACAAGGTACAGAGTCCCAAATCCTTCACATGCTCAACCGAGTTATAGAGAGCCCTGATGAACGCTTTTTTAATTCAATCAAACCTCTTTTACACCATGAATCGGATAAGATAAAAGCGCAGGCTATTGAAAGTTTATACTATTTAAATACCCAAGATTTATCCGATTCCATAGAACCATTAATTTTATATCCTGATCAGGAAATTGCCATAGATGCATTTCGATATGTTTTAAGTAGGCATAGAAAAAATCCATATTTCTACATAAACAAATATTTTGAAGACACACACGATAGTGTTCAGAATGCCGTGCTTATAGGCATGTCGTTGGAGTTAAACAAAAAGCAGCTTACGCATGAAAAATACAAATTGCAAAAATGGCTTGACCATGCAATTGAAACGTCTGCCCTAATGAAAACTTCCAAAGAAAAGACAAATAAGATTATTACTATTTTAAACGTTATAGGAAACTCAAGAATTCAAGGTTACAATCATATAGTTACAAAATGCCTGCAAAGTGACTCTCCTGAAATAGTCAATGCAGCCATAGACAATGCTGTCAAGCTGAAAGACTTCAATGCCGTAGATTCCATCGTAAAACTATTGTCAAATAAACAGCATAGGGAGAATGCCATTACAGGCTTGTACAATTATGGAAGTAATATCATTCAATATTTAGCTTCCAAAACCACTTCAGAAAAAATTGAACTAAAAAACGCCTTATTTATACCAAAAATAATAGAAAAATTCGATTCTACTGAAGCTATAAAAGTCCTCATAAGTCTTATAGACCATACAGAACATGCCATATCTATTGAAGCTATAGAATCTCTGCAGCGCCTAAAATGGAGCAACAAGAAATTACAAATCAAAAACCATTTTGTATTGAGTAAGATTTTAGATGAATGTCACATGTACCAATTGACTCTTTCATCAATTCACTCACAGATTCTAATAAACAATCAAGAAAAGAACGCTTCAGAAATTGAGGCAAGAAAAGGGTTAATGACAATTCTAGAACATAGACTGGATAAACAATTGCATCGAATTTTTAAGTTTTTGGGACTAAAATTCATTCCTGAAGAAATTGAACCCATTGCAGATATTATTTTAAAAGGCGATGAAACCCAACGTGTAAATGCCATAGAATTTCTTGACAATATCTTAGACAGCAAATTAAAACGAGAGCTCATCCCTATAGCGGAATCCGCTTTTATTGACAATCAGATAACCGATGATCTGATAAGGAAGTTCAATTTAAAAAAATATACTGATTATGAATGTTATGAAATTTTGCTAAAATTACATGATATAAAAATAAAACATGCCGTCTTATATTTGATTGAAAAAACAAATGACACGCGTTTTATACCACTAATATATTTAGTAATTGAGGATCCTCACCATTCTGTAAAACAACAAGCAAAAAGCACCTTAAACTACCTTAAAACCCAATTTACTCCCGCATGATGGCATCAATTCTTGACGCCAATGACAAGTGGTCATACGCTGAATTTTTATTGTGCACATTGGACATTAGACATACGGCATAACGTGAGCCATCTGGTTGCTCGACTATGGCAACAGAATTCATGTAATTATAAACATTTCCTTGATATTTGCCACAATCTGGATTTTTATCCCGATCACATTTGTAAAGGCTTCCAGATTTGAAGTAAACTGCTGCACTATCCAATTTTTTTGAGGCGGCATATCGTATTCTCCTATCCGTCATGTACAGTAACCGTTTCATTTCCAAACTTGTTGGCTCATCTATCAGCTCGCCTTTTTCTAGAGCCAGAATGTACTTGATAAGCCCGTTGGTTGTTCCAATACTACCACCTCTTCCAGGTATATAACTTCCAGCTCCGCTTGTAAAAAACTTACCTAATCTCCATTCGTCTTCAGAAATACCCAGTTCTCGAAGTGGTTCATTTACCATCTCTATAGCCATTTCAGATAATTCCGATTTTGACATGCTTTTAAAATATTCTTCAGACTCTTCAAATGTCAAATCCGGATATTTATCCTTAAACACACGCATTAATAAGGCTTCCCTCCAAACAACACTAGCTGCACCATTATTACTAACAGACACCATATGATCTAACCATTCATATAAGGAAAACGTATCGGTATCGCGCACCGTTCGTTTTACTAATTTTTTGGTTTCCAAATCATATACCGGAATGGTATGATGGTCATGCAATGCCCATTTTCCGGCTGTAATTATTTTCCTTTTCAATAATGCTCGGCGTTCTTCAAAATCATTGGGATAAAGATCGCATAGTTCAGTAAAGAAAGCTGCCAAAACTACAAGCTTACCTACGCTCCCTGGTTGGTATTGTGCGGTTTCCCGATGATCGGCATAACGCACAGGTTTTCCTTTGGTCATATCCAATACTGCTATGGAATAATTCTTATCCAAACCATTAAATAAATGGTCTATTTTTTTCTGCAAATCAGAATCGGTTTCAGGAATGCCTTTAATGGCTTTCCCTCTTTTGTCATTTAGATTTAATTTTATGGAATCAAGAGGACGGAATGCACCTTCCGGAATTCTATCGCTAGAAATTTCACCACTCTTCACCCTTTCTAAATAGGCTAATCGCTTTATTCCAGTCAGGCTATACCCATCTATTGGATATTCTGCTTTTAGTGTAAAACCCATACAGACCAATACAATTAATAAGACTTTTAAATTTTTCATATCTATAAGGTTGTGTTTAGTGAAACAGTTTTATTTAAATCTACTTTTGGTGTAATTGATTCCAGATATGTGGAGCTTACAGCTTTTTTGTTCTCTACAAAGGGCCTAACTTGAAACAACCATATTTTATCGTCCTTAAACCCTAGTTCCATATCAAAAGGGCCATTAATACCTTTTTCATTCATTTTACTATTGAGTTCTTTGCTTAAGGCATTTAACTGGGAAATATGTTTAGACTTCAGTATTGGCTCATGAAATGTTGTCGCCATATTAACTGTCCCTCCTTGATTTGGTAAAGCCTTGTAGAACGGTTCTCTTGACGGTGCAATCAAAGTGTGTTGGCCGTTATTTTTAATGGACCACGTTTCAGCTGCCTGACCATCTACCGCACCACCTACACCACGGCTAAAAGCCGTAGTAATTTCATCAGTATTTCCTGTTGTCACACCTTTGGTTATCATAACCCCAGAACAATCGTTATTGACTCCAGGAATAACCACTATGGATGGATAAACATTCTCTGGGTTTGTTAAATATTTTTGTCGCCATTTGAAACTACGCTCGGTATATGGTGAAGCCCAAACTTCTTTTATACCATCCAATATTCTCTGTTTTTCCAAAACATTGAACAAGGTTAAATTTAGTCCGGCTCCAGTGAAACTTTTCAGGTCTTCCATATTGGTGTCACTTCTCAAAAACACAGCTTGTTCCCCAAAAGGTTTGTTTAAGATATTTTTAAAGGAATTTTCGATATCTGCCATAAAACTATCCTTTAAAGGCATTTGCAGAATGAGATCTCGCAATTTTGCCAATTCAGTTAGTTGATACGCTTCAATATCCTTTTCCGATTTATTCTCTTGGGCCATTTGTCTGGCCGTATTGAAAATACTGTTTAAATATTCCCAATAGGTACTATCTGAATTAGGAATAGACTGCTTCATATGGTCTAAAAAGATACCGAACGGAATAACAAAACCATCAACAACATGATCCGGAAAATTTTGTTTTAATTCACCAAGATTAGCCGCCTTTGGGCCACAAAAAATACCCGACGATTGTGCATTGACTTCAGTGAGACTCATAGTTGTTGTTTTGTCCAGACGGATTTTTTCAATGGGCACCGTAATCATATCGTGTGTGACCTCCTTTTTTGTGAACAAGGCTTTTTCTTCTTCGGTCATATCTTTTTCCAACTTCATAATCACCGTACCTTTGTTGGACACAGCGTAAAATATGTTTTGTCCATTAAAGGCTTTCATACTTTGCAAATTCTCACTTGACACAGCTGCATTTGGTATTCCGAGATTTCTTGCCAATAACTGAACGTGCGAAACCAAATTTCCTTCAGAAACGGTTAGAATTCCAGAAATGGGCTTTAAGTCTGATGATGGTCTGTCAAACACGTAAATATTTTTTTGGTCAACTTCCAAACCTTCACTAGACCCCTCGACAACCACAAGTTTCCCAAGTGCATATCCTGGATTTAGACCATGAACATGGCTTTGGTTTGGTATATCCAAAACACGATTATTGAGTGAGGATTCATCAACAATAAGATTCCCCAATTGGCCAATGGCATTCCCTAAATAAAGGGCAACAGAACCGCGAATCCTATCATCCAAAAACCCATGTGTCAGTGGTTCAAAATTTCCATACACATTTACAACATTTTCAAAAACCGCACTGTTTTTACCCGTTCCCCATTCCAATTGATCTCGGGCAGCTATCAAAATCCTGTTGAGTTCATTTAAGGTCAATTCTGACGTGTTGGATTTTGTCAATTGCCCCTGTAATTTATCCCATTCCCATATTTCGGTGTATCCAGAACTGGCTGACGCTGTACTTAAATGACACACTTTATCAAGCAGTTGGTCTAAATTTTCCACGTCAAATTCATTGATTTCATTAATTATCAACGCTTCCAATTTCAAGGATATGTCCAGTAAGGCCAAACGTCCTTGCGCACTTGATTCGGACAAAATATTCTCACGAATGTACCACATAGTCTCAGATGTTGCACCCAACCTCTCCTTTACCGTCTCATCTTTATAGCCATTTATATAATTATTTAAATAATCAGCTATTTCCTTGTTACTGATTTCATTGGTTAACGTTTCCAACGATGACAATTTAACAGGAGAAAAAAAACGCTCCATAGTAACCACAAGTTCATCCAGTTTTTTATTCAAATCACTTGTCAGTGATGCTTGGTGCTGTTGCTTAAACTGTTTAACACGTTCGATATCGGCTTTTTCAGGTTGACCGTGAATTTTAATACGGGTTTTCATGAAAGCATCTTCGTTATCGGCAATATATTTTGATTGGCTTCGCATAAGTTGCGCCACATTATCATCTCCAGAATGAGGGATATCCTTCACAGCCTGACGCAACAAATAAAAATGTTTTAAGAGGTTGTCATCGTTCTTTAATACCCAATTAAAAAAATCCTTTCCCCAAGCTTGTTCATCTTCCGCTTGAATGGCACCTCTATAAAAACGGCCGCGTCTATTTATCCAACCATCATCCACAGACTCTAAATACTTCCCGAGCATGTACTGTTTTATTCTGGAATGGTAATTTGTTTTATCCCAAAACTCCTCAAAATCGGTCGATGCCAAAATTTGTCCTAAAAATACGTGGCTTTTGGTTCCCAATTCCACAACTTCATCCCTATACCTTGCATGCTGTACACCTCCATCTTCACAGGGCTCCTTGGGCATGTTAATAGTGCCATCGTCACAAAACCACCTAATATCCTTGTAAGGACCCCTAACATCTTTTTTATAATTTGCAATTAACGATTTTACATAATCATAATCCACTTCGTATGTAGGAACCTCTTGAGCGTGAACAAAAACGAAACAGAGGAAAATAAATGATAAGCTTAACAGGAATCTGTCCATAGTTTACAATAATTTGGTTAGTTACTGTATAAAGTTAAACAATAAAATAAAATTTACTGCTTATCCTTTGTGATTATCTTTTCAATATTAAACAGACACCTACACGAAAATTGACTTGATCAATTTATATGATAACTTATAAAAATATTTAAATTTTAAGATTTATTCTTCTCCTCTATCCACTTGCTCATATACTTGGTGCTTTGTAGGGTTTGGTGTTGGAGTATTTGCCCAATTGTATTTTGCAACCTATGGTTTATTAAATTTTCTTGCAATTCTTGTAATCGTGCTATAAATTCTTTTTGATGGGTTTTCTTATTAAATCGCGAGTTTACAACCGTATAGCCGTTTTCTTGTTTAGTCTTCCAAAGTGACTCATCGGTATAAAGTTTTATCGCTTCTTCAGTAAATTTGGTCGGGTCGTCTGCAGTAAATCCATTAGGCACTAAATTACCAAACATCCCTTCAGCTGCAATGGCACTCATGGCACATGGTGTACCATTTTTCATAGCATCAATGAGTTTCCCTTTTAATCCTGCACCAAATTGCAAGGGAGCCAAACACACTTTAGCTTGTTGCATGACTTGATTAACATCATCAGCAAATCCCTTGATGATAAAACCTTCTTTTTTATTATGCAATTGGGTTACTTTTTGTGAGGCATAAGCACCATAAACATGTAACTCGGCTTTTGGCAATTGTTTTTTAATCAATGGCCAAATAGTCTGTTTAAGATACAAAACCGCCTGGTAATTGGGCTCGTGTAAAAAGTTACCAATGGTTATAAAATGTTGACGTGATTCAAAACTTGGCAGTTCTGCAGTATGATCCTCTTCTAACCTATCTTCCATAAATGGCAAATAAGCCAAAAACGATTTATCAACCTGTAAATCATGAACTAACAAATCCATTTCAAACTCCGAAATAATCAAACTTAAATCACACCTATAAATACTCGCCAATTCACGCTTAAAGGTATCATTCATTAAATAGGTTATGTCAAAGGTTTTTTGATCTTTAAAGGCTAACTGTCTCCCTTTACGAAGTCCGTGTAAATCTTCAGTATCTAAAATTCGCAAAGCATTAGGACAATTTTCAGCCACACGCCAGCCAAATTGTTCTTCCATTATAAAACGGTCAAACAATACAACATGGGGTTGGAATGCCGCTACAAAATGGTCAAAAGAACTGGAATTAACTTCGATCGAAACGGAATCAATTCCCAATTCTTTCAATTCAAAGGCATTGTCCATTTTTTCACATGGACTGGCAAATGTAATTTGATATTTTAGATACTGAAATGTTTCAATGAGCTGCATCATACGCCAGCCAGCAGCAGAACTTTTAGGTTCTGGCCAAACGTAGCCTATGATCAGTAATTTAGGCATGGATTATTCTGGCTTGGCTTCTAATCCGTATTTAACCCTGACAGCTTGAGCCCAATTAATAACCGATTGAATTTGTGCATCCGTTAATTTAGCTTCTGTATGAGTCCAGGTATAGGATTCCAAAGGCATTTCTTTTTCTTCAACCATTTCAATCAATTCTTCCAGTTTATGGTCTTTCTTCTTTGTAGAATAATCTCCCCAAACTGACACATTAAAATGCTTGGTGCCATGTTCTACATGGTCTGCCAACCAATAATTGACTGGTGTAATGTTATTATACCAAGGATATCTTGTTGCATTACTATGGCAATCATAACAACTTTCCTTTAAAATGGCCGCAACATCCTGTGGCGGATTGGTATCGCTCAAAAAAGCATCGATGGCCAAATCGCCATCATTCTTTTCAGGGCCAAAAAATTGTGCTATTACAAATAGGACTAACAGTATGATTAAGAGTTTCTTGATTATTTTCATTTTATGTAATTTTAGATTTTTAAAAATAGAAAATATTCGTGACTACCGAACAACTTTACGAAGAATTAAATTATGTAAACCATTCACGCGAAAAACGCTTGCATTATGCCAATTTGGTTATTGAAAATCCCGACCTGATTTCCAAGTTGTTAGACATACTTTTTATGGTCGATGATAAGGTCTCTTGCAGAGCGGCTTGGGTCTTCGAATTTATGTGTGGCGAAAATTTAGAAGCTTCCATACCATTTTTAGATAGGTTTACTGAACATATGCACAAGGTTTATTTAGATCCCGCAGTTCGACCAGTAGCGAAAGTTTGTGAATATTTGGTAAAAGCGTATTATTCGAAAACCGATAACAAAATTAAGACCGCTTTAAATCCTGTTCACAAGGAACGCATTATAGAAGCGTGTTTTGATTATATGATTAACGATGAAAAAATAGCTCCCAAAGCCTATGCCATGAATACACTCTATTTACTCGGACAGGACTACGATTGGATTCACCCCGAATTAGCTTTGATTTTAGAACGCGATTACCAGATGCAAAGCTCCGGATTTAAAGCTCGTGCTCGCCAAATACTCAAAAAAATCAAAAACTAATTTACCAACTTAATATTTGTTGTAATTCTTCATTGGAGACAGCTAGTAGCTTACTCACTATTAATCGAGATGTCAAGGTTTTCCAGTCATTATTTTGTTTGAAAATTGATTTTAAAATAGGTTCAGCCTTATCAAACTGTTTATTGTTTAGCAAGTTTATCGCATACCAATATTGCATTTCCAAATTTTCAGGAAATAGTTTTTGGGCCTTTAAATAAAGTTTTTCAGCTTCAACGGAATTCCCTTTTTCCATAGCCAAATCGCCTTTATTCATAAAATCATAGGCCTTATGAATTTGTATCAAACGTTCCAGCTCCTGAGTAGGGTTTTCATGATCTTCTACTCGTAAATCCATGACCGTATCTTCCCATGAATTTCCTGTTGATGTTCCTTTAACAATTAAAATAGCTGCAGACTGTTTTCCTCTGATATCACCGCGCTCATTTTCGGCCGCTTTCATAGCTGCTAACATACGCTCACTTAAACTCCCTGTTGCTTCTTCAAAAGCTGCGGCCATGGCATCCCAAACCGTATTATTCAACATCATATTGGCCTGAACCGAAAAGTTTTTTCCTTTTCGATGTCCTGCTTCAGCAATGCATAAATTTCCGGTATGTGCAGCAACCTGCCCTTTTGAATTTAAAAAAGCGACTTGCCTATACATTTGACCCGAATCATTTGCCAACAAAACATTCAAAGCCTGCTGCGGATCTAATCCTTGGGACATCAATGCTAATCCTTTAGGCCCATAGCTGGGATTAACCAAAGATTGCGTGGCCACAACACCAACACCTGCTTCTCCATAAATGACTATGCCACCAACATTGAACCAATGCGATTGGACAGCCACACCCATATCACCAGTAACAGAATCACGAGCCACAATGGAATACGTGTGTGTAAAAGGTTCGGACTTTTTAAATGATTGAGAAAAACTTAAGGCAGGTAGAAATACCAAAAACAGTAAAAAATATTTTTTCATGGCTTTATGTTTAAGTACCTAAATATAGTCAAATAATTAGGTGTTTACTCAAAATCTTCATGCTTTTAACTTCACTCTTACACCGAAAAAAACTATCTTTGCAACTTCAAAAAACACAAATAAATCATGTCTATATCATCTTTGAATGCCATTTCTCCTATTGATGGTCGTTATAGAAATAAAGTTGAAAAATTAGCACCTTATTTTTCAGAAGAAGCCCTTATTAAATATCGCGTTCAAGTTGAAATAGAATATTTTATTGCTTTGTGTGAAATTCCGTTGCCACAGCTGGCGGATTTCAATTCGAATCTATTTGAAGATTTACGCACCATTTATAAAAATTTCACGGCTATTGATGCTTCAGCTATCAAGGACATTGAAAAGGTGACAAACCATGATGTCAAAGCCGTAGAATATTTTATTAAGGAAAAGTTTGATGCTTTAAACATCTCCAAATACAAAGAATTTATCCATTTTGGACTAACCTCTCAAGACATCAATAATACGGCCATACCGTTAAGTATTAAAGATGCCATGAATGATGTTTATGTTCCTGAATATGCATTGGTATTGGAAAAACTCCAATCGCTTTCTGAAGAATGGTCCAAAGTATCCATGCTTGCAAGAACCCATGGTCAACCAGCTTCGCCAACACGATTAGGTAAAGAAATAGCCGTTTTTACTACACGCCTAAAAGAACAGTTCAATTTATTGAATGATATTCCAAGTGCTGCTAAATTTGGTGGAGCTACTGGAAACTACAATGCACATAAAGTTGCTTATCCTGAAGTGGATTGGAAAACTTTTGGAGCTGATTTTGTACAAGGTAAATTAGGCCTATACCATTCCTTTCCAACAACCCAAATTGAACATTACGACCATATGGCTGCTTTGTTTGATTGTTTGAAACGTATAAATACCATCATCATCGATTTGAATCGTGACATTTGGACCTATGTCTCCATGGATTACTTTAAACAAAAAATTAAGGCTGGTGAAGTGGGCAGTTCAGCTATGCCACATAAAGTGAATCCCATAGATTTTGAAAATAGCGAAGGAAATCTGGGTATTGCCAATGCGCTGTTTGAGCATTTATCAGCCAAACTCCCTATTTCTCGCTTACAACGTGACCTCACTGACAGTACGGTGCTTCGAAATGTTGGTGTGCCTTTTGGACATACATTAATAGGTTTTAAATCAACTTTAAAGGGATTAAACAAATTATTGCTGAACGAAGACAAGTTTGCTGAAGATCTTGAAAATAATTGGGCGGTGGTTGCTGAAGCCATTCAAACCATTTTGAGACGAGAAGGCTACCCTAACCCTTATGAGGCTTTAAAAGGATTGACCAGAACCAACGACAAAATCAATAAAATGGCCATTTCAAATTTTATTGATACATTAGAAGTATCAAATCAAATAAAAACAGAACTAAAGGCTATTTCACCAAGTAATTACACTGGTATTTAGCATTTTGTTATGCTAACCGACAAACAATCCATAATACTCTGCCTAGCAGTCACGATCCTTTTTGTAGTATCTGGTATTTTCGGCATACTGGAAAATTTCGCCATTATTGGTTTACTATTGTTTGGCCTGATAATGATACTACTCAATATTATTTGGGTTCATTTGAAAGACGACCAAGACAAACAATCATAAAAAAAGTGACCTACCGGTCACTTTTTTAATTAACATATTAAACTAATTGTTTATTTAAAAAAATCAGTAATGCCGTTTAATTGCGATTCATCAAAATCAGCTTTTTGAAGGGCATCAACCAAAGTTGCCATATTCTCGGGACGCATATCATCTCCCAAAACACGTACTATCCCAAAGCCCATATCGGGTGAATTAACAAATACCACAACCTCATCGGCCGAATCGTCATCTCCAATATACTTGATATCAAACTTCATGGCTTTATCACTAAACTCCATTAAGTCAATATATTTTTCATCCTTTAAAATGGCTTTCACCTTTGTTAGTTCCGCATTATAGACACCTTCATTGTTATCATTTTTCTTGTAACCTAAAAAGTTTAATCGCTTTAATGATTTAAAGGCCTTTTTTTGGCTTTCTGTAAGCGAATCTTCCTGTAAAGTCACTAAAGATGTTGGTATATCTGCAGTAATAAAATCAGCAGACTCTTGATTGTCCACAAAATACGTTTGTAATGATGGCCCATTGTTACAGCTTACCAGCATGGATAATGCTAGTAAACCGAACAATATTGTTTTGATTGATGTTTTCATCTATCTTAATTTTAAATGAAATTACTTTTTCTTGTTTTCTAAATGCTCACCACCTTGGATGTTCATTTTTTGAGTCAATTTTGAAATTTGGTTCAAATCAATATCACCAGTAAGTGATACGACAACTGTTTCAAACTCACGTTTTTTACCATTCATTTCAATGTTGGCATCTTTGGTAATGGCGCTCAAACCATCAACAAACATTAGGAATTCACTAACGTGGTCAGAATCACGACCTTCTTTTACATAAAAAGTCATGTTGACACCATCATCCTTCACAACCATTAATTCTTCCAAAGAATTCTTACGTGAATTCACCCAGCTGGTTACATCTGTTGAAATAGATTTGTTATCGGTAGTAATTACTTTAAAACTGGTAATACTGTTTACCATTTTAATGTACTCTTGTGCTTCAGGATCATCCGTATTGATATCCATTTTCGCTAACATTTGAAACATTTTTGGTTTAATAGACACGTAGGTTACATCCGGATTTTCAGCGTATTTGGCAAAAATATCCTGTGCCATAGATGTTAATGGTAATAACATAATTGCCATTAATAGGGTTACTGTATACTTTTTCATTGTTTTTGTTTTAGAGTTTATTTGAGTTTTCATTGTTTTTCTATTAGGTAATTGAATTTTTTTCTTTTTTTGATGTTTGAATTATTGTTTTACGAAGCGTTTCACAACACGTGAATCATCATATTTGATTTGAATGAGATAGACTCCAGCTTGTAAATCGGAAACATTTAAAGTGTTATTTTCTGCATTTATGATATGATTCTGTATTTCTTTTCCTTGAGCGTTTAAAACCGTTATATTGACATCATTTTCTATTTCAGATGGTAAGTCAATTGTTACCATATCCTGTGATGGATTAGGATAGATTTTTAAATCTTTAAAAATCATACTGTCTTCCGTTAAAATATTTGCTGAAGATTCTTTCATTTGAACTTGATCACCTATCAAATCAAAATTTAATTGATTCAGATCAATATTTCCCGTTAATGACACAACAACTGTTTCAATGTTGCGCTTTTTGGTATCGTTATTCGTTTGAGTACCATCCATGTGTTTACTGATACCATTCACAAAAATTAAAAGTTCTTCAACATGATCAGCTTCCTTACCATCTTTGACAAAAAACTTAACAACAGTACCTTCATCTCTAACCTCCATTAACTCTTCTAAACTTTTAGATTTGGAATTTACCCAATTAGCAATATCCGATGAAACCGCTTGTTTTCCAGTAACAATAGCTTTTAAACTAGTTATACTATTGACCATTTCTGTAAAATTTTGAGCTTCTGGACTATTTGTCTCAACATCTACTTTGGCTAAAATTTGAAACATTTTAGGTTTGATATCAATGTAGGTAACATCCGGATTTCCGTCGTACTTGGCAAATATATCTTGTGCCATGGAAGTCAATGGTATCATGACCATGACCATGAGTGTGAATATTAATTTATTTTTCATTTTGTTTTGTTCTAGTGTTATTTAAAAATTTTCTTTGTGGTATTGTGCATTTCATCCAGATAGCCAACTTTAGACATTCCTGATTCCATACTATTTAAGTAGTTTACTTTACCAACACCTTTGTTAAAATTTGCAGAAATTAACTCCAATGCCTTGGTTACTTCATTATAAGCCATTTCTGGATCATCGTAAGTACCTAAATCATCTGGAGTTCCAAATGGGTTTGCAAAATAAACACTGATTAAAAGAACGGCCACTGCAGCTACAGAAATCCACTTGTAGTTGAATACTCTTTTAGTTTTTAATGGAATGTTTTTGGTGAACTGTTCTTTTTCATTTACCAAAAAATACGTAAACATGGGTTTATACATTTCTAAATGTGGCGCTACAGTTTCTTGAGAAAAATAGCTTTTTAACTGTTGCTCTTCTTTTAGGCTTGTTTCACCGTTTTCGTACTTTTCAAGTAACTTTTCAATATTATTTAATACCATAACTATGCGTATTAGTTAATTTTTCTCTTATTGTTTTTCTGGCTCGTGATAATGCCACGCGTACAGCCGTATTATTCATATCCAACATTTTAGCTATCTCATCATAATCATACTGCTCAATATCCCGCAACTGGATAACCATTTTTTGTTGTTCTGGTAGGTCCTCAATAATCTTTCCTACCCAATCCAAACTATCATTTAACTCAACTTGTTTTTGTACAGAAACACTGTGATCTTGATAATTGCTATGTACAATTTTTAAGTTTTGAGCCTGTTTGGACTTTAACTTATCCAAGCAAAAATTCTTTGTCATGGTCATCGAAAATGCTTCCACATTTTTATACTCTTCAATTTTTGCTTTGTTGTTCCACAACTTCAACAATATTTCTTGAGTGGCATCTTCAGCCTCCTCTCTGGACACCAGTAATCGTTTAGCTAAACGAAATACCTTATCCTTAAAAGGCATGACTATATTTAAAAATTCACTCTGTGTCATAAGTTGTGGTTGGTTAAAATTACCCTTTTTGTGGGTATTTATCATTACGACGAACAACTATTAATTTTGTTACAAATAATTTTTATTATGCCATAAAGTAATTACTTTTAAGGTGAAAAAGAATACCATATAGCTATGAAAAAATCAATTTTTAAATTATCTCTAATTGTTATTTCCTTATTGTTTATAGGGTGTTTCGAAGATATTGATGACAATCCAGCATCAGTTGAAGATTTAAATGATTTTGTTTGGCGCGGATTAAACTTTTATTACCTCTATAAAGATAATGTTGACGATTTATCGAATAATCGTTTTAATAGTGAGGGTGAATACAAAGATTTTTTAAATAGTTACAGTTCACCCGAAAACTTATTCTACAATTTACTTTACCAACCTGCAACAATTGACCGATTTAGCTGGATTACCAATGATTATATAGCTTTGGAGGCCTTTTTAAATGGCACCACGCAAAACAATGGAATGGATTTTGGCCTCGTGGAGCGGCAAACTGGTGCCTCGGATGTTTTTGGGTATGTCGGGTACGTGTTACCAAACACGAATGCCGCCAATCAAGGGGTACAACGTGGTGATATTTTTTATGCCATTAATGGTACGCCTCTGAACCTTGATAATTATCAAAGCTTGTTGAGTAGCAATACTTATACTATTAATTTAGGAACTTATGATGATAATGGTACTCCAGAGCCTAGTGATGATAGTATAACACCAAACGGACAAAGTATCACACTTACCAAGTCACCTTATACCGAAAACCCTATTTTTAAAAGAGATGTTTTTAATGTGGCTGGTAGAAATGTTGGTTATTTGGTTTATAATGGATTTACTCGGGATTTTGATTCTCAATTAAATGATACTTTTGGATATTTTTTAGGCAACGATGTTCAGGATTTGGTTTTGGATTTGCGCTATAATCCAGGTGGTTCTGTCAATACAGCCATTTTATTATCCAGTATGATTGCAGGTAGAAATGGTGAAGTATTTAATACAGAAGAATGGAACAGTGATATTCAAGCACAATTGTCACCTGAATCAACAACAAACAGATTCACCAATAATGATGACGGGACTCCTTTAAATATTCTCAACCTCAATCGTGTTTATATTTTAACAACCAAGCGTTCAGCATCAGCCAGTGAATTGGTGATTAATTGTTTAAGGCCATACCTAGATGTTGTACAAATTGGAACTTCAACAACTGGAAAATATCAAGCTTCTATCACGCTCTATGATTCTCCAGATTTTAGGAGAAGCGGTGCCAATCCTTCTCATTTATATGCCATGCAGCCTTTGGTACTCAAGTCGGTGAATGTTGCTGGAGTTACTGATTATTTCAATGGTTTGGATCCTGATATTTTGGTCTCTGAAAATTACGCCAATATGGGTGTATTGGGAGACGAAAACGAATTGTTACTATCAGTTGCCTTACAGCATATTGAGGACAACAGCCGCATTGCTAGTCAAACTTTTGAGCCCTTAAAAATTATTGGCAGTAAAAGTGATTTCACACCATTACAAGACAATATGTATGTAGAAAAATAAAAAATCTGGTCATGGCGATTCGCTCAATGACCAGATTTTTTCCATTATAAACTTAAATTAAATCCGATATTTACGTTACGTCCCCTAGTTGAATATCCGTACAATTCCTGATATTCTTCATTTAGTATGTTGTTTACATTGGCAAATAGTTTCAGCCTACCATCCAAAATTGTATGACTCGCATAAAAATCTAACAGGCTATAGCTTTCTAAAGTCACATCTTCTGTTGAAAACGTCATATTATTGAAATAACCTTCACGTCTCTCATCTGTATACTGATAAGCTAAACTTAAGAATGTATCTTTAAAAAGATTATAGTCTAATCGGGCGTTTCCTTTAAGTTCAGGAATTCTCAAATTCAAATGGTCTTCAACTTGAGTATAGGTAACATTGGCATTTAACCGTAATGTTTTTGTAATGTTATAGTTAGCAACGAATTCCAAACCGCACGTAGTAAAATCTTCATTTACATTGTCATATTGATACACGAAATTTCCCTTATCAACAAAGTCAATAAAATTACTTTCATTTCTAATAAAATATACAAAACTAAACGTTGCTTTATCCTTAATTCCAGCTTCAATACCAAGTTCAATCGTTTCGTTTTCTTCAGGTTTTAAATCGGCATTTCCGTAAGCGGGTTCATATAATTGATACAATGAAGGTGTAATATAAGCCGTGCTATAACTAGCCATTCCTTTTAAGTAACCAAAATTGAATTTTTTCTTAAAAGACGGGTTTAAACTGTAAACTAAATGACTTCCATATTCACTGTGATTATTTAAACGAACCCCAGCATTTACATTCAAACCAAATTCAGAAATATAAACCACATTAACATAAGGGTCAAGGATACTAAATGTTGCTGTTTCTGGATCAATACTTTGCTCTAAATTGTTCGATCCAAATGGAATTAGATAGCTTTCCATGTCGTTTTCCTGAAAATTCACACCCAAAATTGTGTAGAATTTGTTGTTAAAATGATATCTATTAAACATATCTGCAACCAAACTGGTTGCAGTATATTCCGCTGGATAACCAGAAGCCACAACGCGTTCAACATCATTATAAGCAGCATTTAAAGTAATGCTCCCTTTTTTGTAGCTAAACTCTGGGGCAATCCCGACACGATACTGCTTACTTGTTGAAGAATTGTCTGCATCTGTAAAAGTTGAAGCGTCATCAAAGTCCGCTTTGAACTTATCAAAACTGGCATAAGCATGCAATTTAAATTGATTTGAAAATTGGTAACCCAATTTCAGATTACCATTGATGGCATTATAGGCATCAGATTCCGTTCCCGTTTCCAAAGCCGATAAACCATTAGTAAACTGATTACCAAAGCTTGCTAAATAATTAAAGTTGCCAAGAGTTCCATTTACTGAAATACTATTTCTAAAATCCTCTACAGCATAATCACTGTCATTTTGGGATTGGTTAGTTCCAAATACACTTTTAAAATCAGCCGAAATGGCACTTTTTGAAGCTTCTTTCAACTTAATGCTGATAACTGCTGTTGCTGCTCCAGAACCATACAAAGTACTCGACGCACCTTTTAATATCTCAATACTTTCTACTTGGTCTGGATTCAGTAAACGTAAATCATAATCATTGGCTATTTGAGAAGGATCTGTCAACGCAACACCATCAATTAATATCAAAACTTGCCTATTCCTCCCTCCTCGGATGTAATAATTTAAATTTTGTCCAGCATTACTTTTAGTTCCATTAATTTCAATTCCAGCTGTTGTATTGATAATTTCAGCTATGGTTTTTCCTTGTAGGTGCTGAAGATCTTCTTGTGTTATTTTGGTAATCACTTTACCAGAATTTTCACGCTTAAGATTAAATTTTGAGTCGGTAATCACGACTTCATTTAATTGTTCTACTCGTGTAGAATCCTTTTGCTGCTGTGCAAATCCAAAAATTGATGTAGCACAAAGCACACCAAAAAACAGTGTTTTTTTGTTCATTTTAAAATTAATTGTTCGAGAAAGTATGGTAATGCATACTCAAACTTTTATCCCGAAAGTTCGACTTGTTTTTTTGAATTTGGCAGGTCTCCTGACTTGCGTCTTTGTATTGGTCTTCCCATTACGGCATAGCGTAACAGTGACATTTGAAGTGTAACACAAAGCTTGGTAGCTTACAGTTGCGGGAACAGTTCAAGAATTGTAGAATTACGATTGGCGAATTACGATTGTAATAATCATAAATCTGAAATCTAAACTCGTAAATCAACGCACTTGATTCCCTTTTAATCGAGATTGAAAACAAACTCAAACCAAAATTCGGTGCGAATGTAAACATTCTAATATATGTTTTAGCTATAAAATGAAATAATATTATTTTTGAATGAAATTAGAGATATTTTGAAAAAACTGTTTAGTTTACTGATCCTCATGGTTCTTTTTAATTGTAAAGAAGACAAAGGCATAACTCGAGAATTACCCCCTTTTAGCAATACCTCTGAAAATGCTAGAGGTTTTGACATTCAGACTAATGAGAACTATACCATATTGAGTATCAAAAACCCTTGGCCAAAAGCGGATAAGACGTTTAGGTATGCTTTAATTCCAAGAGAAAACCTAGCGACTATAACTCTAAACAAAGATGAATTTGACGGTATTATTTCAATACCTGTAGAAAAAATAGTTGTGACTTCCACAACGCATATCCCAGCATTAGAACTATTGAACGTTGAACAAGCCTTGGTAGGTTTTCCTGGTGTCGACTATATATCCTCTAAAAAAACGCGTGCTTTGATAGATTCTGGAAACATCAGAGAACTAGGGAAAAACGATGGTATCAATACCGAAGTTCTACTAGAGCTACAGCCAGAAGTCGTTGTTGGTTTTGGCATTGATGGTAATAATAAAACTTTTGAAACTATTAAAAAATCTGGAATACCCATCCTATACAATGGTGATTGGGTAGAAGAAACTCCTTTAGCCAAAGCAGAATGGATTAAATTTTTTGGAGTATTATTCAATAAACCCCAAAAAGCTGATTCTATTTACAATACCATTAAAAAAGGTTATATTGATGCTAAACAATTGGCTTCAAAAGTTAAAAAATCCCCAACAGTTTTAAGCGGTGCCTTACATAAAGACGTTTGGTATTTACCAAGTGGCACCAGTCCGGAAGCGCAACTGCTAAAAGACGCCAATGTCAATTACCTTTGGCAGGATGTTTCCGGTGAAGGGAGTTTAGCCTTAAATTTTGAAGCTGTATTTAATAAAGCAAAACAAGCTGATATATGGTTAAGTCCTTCTTATTACAATTCATTGGAAGCCCTTAAAGATGCTAATGAACATTATACTGAATTCAATGCGTTTAAGAATACGCATGTTTATTCATTTGTAAACACGACAGGCCCAACTGGTGGTGTTACCTATTATGAAGAAGGTACTGCTAGACCTGATTTGGTTTTAAAAGACATCATAAAAGTTTGCCACCCAGAATTATTACCTGAATACGAAACCCACTTTTTTAAACCGCTACAATAATTGCCTAATCACAATACATACAAATTTCCATTTACGATTTTAGTGGTAACACTATTTATATGCTTTTTAGGTAACATTAGCCTGGGTTCAGTATCAATTCCACTGTCATCAGTTTTCAAAAGTTTATTTGCTTCTATAGATAATGAATCGTGGCATTACATTATTCACAATTATAGACTACCAAAAGCATTTACTGCGCTTCTGGTAGGTTCTGGTCTAGGCGTTTCAGGATTATTGATGCAAACCCTTTTTAGAAATCCGTTAGCAGGCCCTTTTGTTTTAGGTATCAGCTCTGGTGCAAGTTTAGGTGTTGCCATTGTGATTCTGGGTGCTGGCATTTTTGGAGGAAGTTTTGCCATACTTTTGGTTTCAAAATGGAGTGTGGTCATAGCTGCGAGTTTGGGTAGTTTTTTGGTGTTACTGTCCGTCATGGCAGTTTCGTTAAAAGTAAGAGACACTATGGCAATTCTGATCATTGGATTGATGTTTGGTAGTATCACAGCGGCTGTAGTGAGTGTATTATCCTATTTTAGTTCAGCTGAACAATTACAACAATACATTTTTTGGGGCTTTGGAAGTCTTGGAAATCTTTCCTGGAATGAGTTGTCCATTTTCTTTAGCATTTATCTAGTTGGACTATTAATGAGTATTTTGTCCATTAAGGCTTTGAACACGCTTTTACTAGGTGAAAATTATGCCAAAAGCCTTGGTTTAAACATAAACCAAAGTCGCATTATAATTATCATTGCTACAAGTTTATTGGCAGGAACCATAACCGCGTTTGCCGGACCCATTGCATTTATTGGATTGGCTATCCCTCATATGGTTCGGCAAATTTTCACAACCGCTAACCATAAAATTTTGTTACCTGCTGTTTTTTTATTTGGAGCTATAGTCATGCTTATATGTGATAGCATTTCCCAATTACCAATGAGTGACTACACACTACCTATTAATGCCATAACATCATTAATTGGTGCTCCGGTTGTTATATGGTTATTAGTCCGAAAACGTAAAATGTTGTTTTAATGAATCATAAGAAAAATCAAAATAACATCCTTAAAACCGAAAATCTTACAATCGGTTATGCTTCAAAAAAGCATCAAATTGTTGTTGCATCCCATATTGATTTGGAATTACGTCAAGGTGAGTTGGTTGGTTTGGTTGGTGCCAATGGCATAGGTAAATCCACCTTATTAAGAACACTTACAAAAGTACAGGAGCCACTTAATGGTTCCATTTTTATTAATAACAAATCGCTTGCCCAAATTAGTCCTTTAGAACTTTCTAAAATTTTAAGCTTGGTATTGACCGAACCACCAGCTTCTAAAAATCTAACCGTTTTGGAACTGGTGGCTTTGGGAAGGCAACCCTATACCAATTGGATTGGTAGTCTTGCTTCTGAAGATATTTCAATAATTGAAAATGCCCTTATTCAAACCAATATCCAACAACTAAAAAACAAAAAGTGTTTTGAATTAAGCGATGGACAATTACAAAAAGCCATGATTTCTAGGGCACTAGCACAAGATACCAACATCATTGTACTTGATGAGCCTACAACACATTTGGATATGTATCATAAGGCTTACATATTAAAACTCTTAAAGACATTGGCCAAAGAAACCAATAAAACTATTTTATTTTCTTCTCATGAAATAGAATTAGCCATTCAGTTATGTGACAGAATGATTGTTATGACAGATTCCGAAGTAATTTCAGATGATCCCTGTAATTTGATATCTCGTGGGATTTTCAATAAACTGTTTCCAGAGGATATGATTGCTTTTGATGATAAAACAGGCAGTTTTCGCGTAAATAAATAATTTTTAATCCTGAATTTAATTCACTAAATTTAGTGTCTTCGTTATCAAGCCTTTAAACTACATTTTGAATTAAGTATCTACTACTATTAACCATTAATTCAAATGTCATGAAAAACAAATCCGCACTCATTGTTCTTTTGTCCATCGCTATTTGCGGTCTCCTCTTGATTAACTTCAATAAAAAAAATCAAACTTATCCGACTGAAAAAGTAGGCTTAAATTTCATTAAATGTACCCCTGCTAAATTTCTTTTGACTGATGTTGACACCACAAAGCAAATTTCTCCCCTATTTGAAAATTTAGGAAATCATACGTATCAAGTGAGTACTGACAATGAACTTGCCCAGCGTTTCTTTAACCAAGGTTTACGATTAACCTATGCCT
Organism: Hanstruepera sp. CR43; assembly: GCF_055227665.1. NCBI lineage: Bacteria > Pseudomonadati > Bacteroidota > Flavobacteriia > Flavobacteriales > Flavobacteriaceae > Hanstruepera > Hanstruepera sp. CR43. The sequence goes on from NZ_CP200078.1 coordinate 662,454, forward strand.
TTAATCATGCTGAAGCCCACCGATCTTTTATGGAAGCAGCTCGATTAGATCCAAAACTGGCTATGGCATTTTGGGGACAAGCCTATACATTGGGACCTAACATCAATGACCCGTTACCCGATGATGAACGAAAAAACAAATACAATGAAGCCATTGCCAAAGCTATTCAATTGGCACCAATGGCCTCTAAAAAAGAACAAGCTTTAATTCATGCTTTGTCCCATAGATATTCGACTGAATTAGATAAAGACGTTTCTGAATTGAACCAAAACTATATGGTAGAAATGGAAAAAGTGATGAAGCAATTTTCAGATGATTCCGATATTTTGACACTGTATGCTGCCTCTGTAATGAATACAGTGCCATGGAATTATTGGGACAACGATGGCAATCCTTCACCCAATATTCCAGAGGCCAAACTAGCTTTGGAGAAGGCTATCGAGATAAATCCCAATAGTCCAGGAGCCCATCATTATTATATCCATATGGTAGAACTTCCAAAACCAGATTTGGCCGTTCCCAGTGCTGAAAAACTAGGTACTCTTATGCCTGCAGCGGGTCATTTGGTACACATGCCGTCGCATATTTATATTCGGGTTGGTCGCTATAAAGACGCTGTTTTAGCCAATCAACAAGCTATTCTGGCCGATGAAGACTATATATCGCAATGCTATTCACAAGGCATGTATCCGTTGGGATACTATCCACATAATATTCATTTCTTATGGTCAGCTTCGAGTTTATTGGGCAATAGTGAAATAGCTATTGATGCGGCAAAAAAAACAGCCGAAAAGGTGCCAGTGGGTGAAATGGAGGAACTACATTTTTTACAAAATTTTGCAGCAACACCTTTATTGGCTTACACCAGATTTGGAAAATGGAACGATGTTTTAACCTACCCCAAACCAAATGACAGTATCAAACATTTAAAACTGATATGGCACTATTCACGTGGTATCGCTTTTACTCGAAAGAATAATGCCAAAGAAGCCAAAGAAGAATTAGAAGCCATCGATCAACTTGTCAAAGATCCTAGCATGGAAAGTATTGTCGCTACAGGATTTGATAACGGAACCACGATTGCAAAATTGGCTTATGAAGTGGTTGCTGGGGAAATTGCTTCTCTAGAAGGTCATTTAGAATTGGCCATAGAGCATCTAGAAAAAGCTGTTGAAATGGAAGACAACCTGGTCTATAATGAACCATCTGCATGGCATATTCCACCTAGACAAAATTTAGGGGCCATTCTTTTGAAAGCAAAAAAATATGGTGAAGCAGAATCCATTTATTTAGAAGATTTAAAAAAATTAAGACAGAATGGTTGGTCATTAATGGGATTGTATGAGAGTCTGATTGCCCAAAATAAGGAAGACGAAGCTGCTGCCATTATGCAGGAATTCAATAAAGCATGGGCTGATGCGGATATTGATATAAAAACATCAGCGCTCTAAAAATTATTTATTTTATACAACTACATTTCTTTTTATCCTCAAGGTAAAAATTTATCTTTGAGTAAACTTGCATTGTAAATGAACGACAACATTATTCTTATCCTTGCTATTTTAATTTCTGGTGGTATTGGGGCTTTTATTGGCCTAACGATTGCCAAACTTAAAAGTCAAGGGAAAAACAGTACTCTAGAAGAACGTCAAAACCAACTATCCAATACTATTGTTGAGCTAAAAGACAATTTGCATAAAATTGAAATGGAGCGTGAGGACATTCGCAAGGAGAAAGAATTCCTTAATTCCGAACTGATCCGTAAGAATACGGAGTTTGAAAATTTACAACAACAAAACCTGAAACGCGACGAAGAATTAGCAAAACAGCAAGAGCAATTACGTAAGGATTTTGAGTTGATGGCCAGTAAGATTCTAGAGGAAAAAAGCGAAAAGTTCACACTTCAGAATAAAGAAAATATCAAACAAATATTAAATCCTTTACAGGAAAAAATTCAAACCTTTGAAAAGAAAGTTGAGGACTCCCAAAAAGAAAGCATTAGTATGCATTCTGCTTTAAAAGAGCAGTTACTGGGACTTAAAGATCTCAACCAGCAAATGACCAAAGAAGCCAACAACCTCACCAAAGCCCTTAAGGGTGATAGTAAAATGCAAGGTAATTGGGGTGAATTGGTTTTAGAGCGTGTTCTGGAAAAATCAGGATTGGAAAAAGACCGCGAATATTTTGTACAACAAAGTTTTAATCGCGAAGATGGTTCTCGTGTCATGCCAGATGTAGTCTTGCATTTGCCGGATGGCAAACGTATGATCATTGACAGCAAAGTATCTCTAACTGATTATGAACGTTATGCCAATGCTGAAGACGAGGAAAAAGCGCAACACTTAAAAGCGCATGTTAACTCTATTAATAAACACGTCAGTCAGCTATCAGATAAAAAGTATGAGGATTTGTATGATATGGAATCTCCAGATTTTGTGCTCATGTTCATTCCTATCGAACCTGCTTTTGCCATTGCTTTAAATGAAGACAATACACTTTATAACAAAGCCTTTGAAAAGAACATTGTTATTGTAACGCCTTCTACCCTTTTGGCCACGTTACGTACGGTTGACACCATGTGGAGTAATGAAAAACAACAACGAAATGCCCTTGAAATCGCCAAACAAGCTGGTGCTCTATATGATAAATTTGAAGGGTTAGTTAGTGATTTAACGGGTGTCGGTAAAAAAATTGATGCTGCTAAAAGTGATTATTCGGCTGCCATGAATAAACTAGTTGAAGGCAAGGGCAACATTATTAGTCGCGTAGAGAAATTGAAAAAAATGGGAGCCAAAGCCAAAAAGGCGCTCCCAGAACCTATATTAAAACGTGCAGATATTGATGAGGAAGATGAATAATACATTACGATTATGAAAAAATTCTTATTAAAATTCTTGGGCATATTGTTAGTCCTTTTTGTGGCCTATTTATGCTTCTTATACTTTGCTACATATAGCGATGGTGTCCGAGCAGGCCGCTTGGTAAAGTTTAGTCACAAAGGTGTTATTGTCAAAACCTGGGAAGGTGAAATTAGTCAAGGTGTTTCCGATGCTCAAGTTTTTATTTTTTCAGTAGAGAGTAGTGAAAAACAAGTCATTGACGACCTAACCCGTCTACAAGGTAAATTTGTTAAACTACATTATTTTGAACGTTTTGGTAAATTATTTTGGCTTGGTGACACTAAATATTTTGTTACCAAAGTTGAAGAAGACAATTCCATTAACCAGTATCTAAATGATTAACCAATATAAAACAGTTGATGCATCTCGCATATCCATTTCCGAACTCATGCAACCCTCTCATTCAAATTTTGGCGGGAAAATTCATGGAGGTTACATCCTAAATCTGATGGATCAAATTGCATTTGCCTGTGCATCCAAACATTCTGAAACTTACTGCGTAACAGCATCGGTAGATACCGTAGATTTCCTTCAACCCATTGAAATTGGCGAATTAGTGACGATGAAAGCATCTGTTAACTATGTTGGAAAAACCTCTATGGTCGTTGGTATTCGTGTAGAATCAGAAGATATTAGAACCGGAAAAGTGAAGCATTGCAATTCGTCTTATTTTACAATGGTTGCTAAAGACGATTCAGGAAATCCTATTCCAGTGCCTGGTTTGATTTTAAATGACAAAACTGAAGTGAAACGCTTTTTAAAAGCCATAAAGCGTAAAGAAACTAAAAAACACCGTCAAGAGGAATTCAACAGTGAAACATTTTCTTTAGAAAATTATATTGAAGACCTTAAACAGTACCAAGTTAAAATTGACTTACCTGAAAACAGATAAAGTTTTATTCCTTTATAAAAGAATAATTTAATTTATTCCATAAATATGGAATATTTTTGATTATTCCATAAAAATGGCATATATTTGAATATCGTGCTTTAAAATGATATTATTAATTATCATATAAATAAATGATACTTAAAACTATCACAAAACAGATTGATATGACAAGCGTAATAACGGGAGATATAATAAACTCTACCGAACATAAGGATCCAAATGTTTGGCTAAACCCTTTGAGAAATGCTCTTGAACAAATAGCTGACGATACTAAAAATTGGGAAATATTTAGAGGAGATAGCTTTCAAATTGAGGTCAATGATGTTTATAAATGCTTTATAAATGCAGTTTATATAAAAGCCTGTATAAAAATGGTAAAAGGATTGGACGTTCGAGTGGCTATAGGTTTGGGGACAAAGACATATGAAGGAAAAACCATAACAGAATCCAACGGAAGTGCCTTTCAGGAATCTGGAAACCTGTTAGAGCATTTAAAACAGGTGAAAACCAATTTAAAACTAAAAGGAACTGGAAATATTCAACTTGATAGTGAGTTAAACTTATATTTGAAACTAATCAGTATCCTTATGGATAATTGGACAGTAAATTCGGCAGAAATAGTTAAATTGTATTTAGAAAATCAGAATAAAATTCAAAAAGAATTGGCAAAACTAATTGGCATAAGTCAAGATGCCGTAAGCAAGCGTATGAAGCGCGCTTATCTTGATGAGATATTAGAAGTCAATCAAATGCTTAAACAAAAAATGGCACAAATACATGCTTCTAATAACTAAACTCATATTAGCCCATTTAATTGGCGATTTTTTACTTCAACCAAGAAAATGGGTAAAGGAAAAAGAGAAAAAAAAATTAAAGTCTTCCAAACTTTACATACACGCTGCCATACACCTTGTATTATTGTTCCTAATTGTTTGGGATCTTACACTATGGCCCCTAATTATAACCATTGGGTTGCTGCATTTAATCATTGATGGTGTGAAACTGTATTTTCAGAATAAGAACACCAAAAGGAACTGGTTTTTTATAGATCAAATATTACATATAGCCAGCATTATCATAGTCTATATAGTGTTTACCAATCAAACCATTTCTTTTGAGAATATATCTATCGAAAATGCCCTTTTATTGGTTACCTGCTTACTGTTTTTAACACAACCCGTTTCCATTATTATGAAAGCCATTTTCAGCAAATGGAATATTGAAAAACTAACTAAAGGTAACGAGTCGTTAAAGGATGCTGGTAAATACATAGGTATTCTGGAACGTATTTTGGTGTTTATTTTTATTGTTTGTAACCATTGGGAGGCCGTTGGGTTTTTGATTACTGCAAAATCGGTTTTCAGGTTTGGAGATTTGAAAGAAAGTAAACACCGAAAGCTTACCGAATATATCTTAATTGGTACACTGATAAGCTTTGGAATAGCCATTCTTACTGGAATACTATTCACTATTTTAGTATAAAAAAGCCATCTATTTTTGATGGCTTTTTTACATATATATTGTTCTTCTTATTAGTTTACTGCTTTACAAACCGTTTAGTAAGCGTTTTGTTATCAGACACAACACGAACCATATAAACACCTTTTTGCCATTGAGAGGTATTAACAGTGACATTCGTATTGGAAATTGCTCTGCTGTATATTTTGGATCCTAAAATATTGTATACTTCTATTCGAGAATTTCTCCCAATTGTTTTTAAACGCAAATTAAGGTTCGTAGTACTAGGGTTGGGATAGATATCAAAATCGTTGTTTTTTGAAATATCTTCCCTGCTTAAAGTTGTTGACGCTGAAATGTTATCAACTCGCAATGTTGCTGCTATAACTTGGCCTCTCCAATTATCAATGTTTTCATCGGTAACACTAATTATACGCATGGTTAATACACCAGATAAAACTTCTGAAACAGTATTAGCACCTTGAACAATGGTAAAATCACTCAACCCTAAAGGCAGTGCAACACTATTCCAACCTGAACCTGCTGTAACCACAACAGGTACTGTAGAAATCATACGTGTTCCACCAGGACCTTGAAAAGCCAATCTTAAATGTAAATCATTGGTCAGTACTTCAACATCAAATTGCACCTCAACAATTCCTTCAGAAATAAAGTCTCCAGACCATTGATTGTTTGAATTAAAAATGGCCATACGGCTACTTATACCGCTAGCCCCATTAGAAGTATATTCCAAAAAATTATCATCTATTCCATCTGGACCACCCGTACTCACGTTGATAGGTGAACTCGATCCAGTTGCTCCAATTATCCAATTTTGAACAGTTCCATCTTCAAAATCATCTACTTGTCCCGCAGATACTTGTGAAAAACCAACAATTGAGGTGAAAATAAAGGATAAACAAAGTAATGTTTTCTTCATAACTACTATTTTGAAGCTAAAATAAACAATTTTACAAAATGATGATTAAAAAATACTCCAACACCATTATTTACTCAAGTACATTTTGCGTCTAGAATAAAGGTTATAAAACTCATCATCTTTTAAACTATCAATAAATAGAATACTTTCCCCAGTACTCTTCATTTCAGGACCTAATTTTTTATTCACATTAGGAAACTTATTGAATGAAAACACAGGTTGTTTTATGGCAAAACCTTCCAGTTGCGGATTGAATTCAAAGTCCGATATTTTATTTTCACCCAACATAACTTTAGTTGCATAATTAACGTATGGTTCTCCATAAGCCTTTGCTATAAATGGAACCGTTCTTGAAGCTCTAGGATTCGCTTCAATAATGTAAACTTTATCGTCTTTTATGGCGAATTGGATGTTAATCAACCCAACAGTATTTAATGCCAAGGCTATTTTTTTGGTATGGTCTTTTATTTGTTGTAACACAAATTCTCCCAAATTAAATGGTGGTAAGGTTGCATTACTATCACCTGAATGAATACCACAAGGCTCAATGTGTTCCATAATACCAATAATGTAAACATTTTCACCATCACAAATGGCATCGGCTTCTGCTTCTATGGCGCCATCTAAATAATGATCCAACAGTAATTTGTTATCTGGCATACCTCGAAGTAGGTCTACAACATGTTCTTCAAGCTCCTTCTTATTAATCACTATCTTCATACCCTGGCCTCCCAACACATAAGATGGTCTAACCAAAATAGGGAAATCCAAGCGATCTGCTACAGCCAATGCTTCGTCAGCAGAAGTAGCTACATCAAACTCTGGATATGGAATATTATTATCTTTTAAAAGTTTAGAAAAACTACCTCTGTCTTCAGCTAAATCTAAAGACTGGAAAGTTGTTCCTAAAATCTTAACACCATAACGATCTAACTTTTCAGCTAGTTTTAACGCCGTTTGGCCACCTAACTGTACAATAACACCTTCCGGTTTTTCGTGTTGAATAATATCATAGATGTGTTCCCAAAAAACAGGCTCAAAATATAGCTTATCTGCTATATCAAAATCAGTTGAAACCGTTTCTGGATTACAGTTTATCATTATAGTTTCATAACCACACTCGGCAGCGGCCAAAACACCATGGACACAGCAATAGTCAAACTCAATTCCCTGTCCAATTCTATTAGGACCAGATCCTAAAACAATTATTTTCTTCTTATCTGTCACGACACTTTCGTTCGCAGATTGCTTGTTTCCATTGGCATCCTCTACTTCATTTTCGAAAGTTGAATAGTAATAAGGTGTCTGTGCTGTAAATTCTGCCGCACAAGTATCTACCAATTTATAAACACGCTTTATTTTAAATTCTTCACGTTTGGTATACACCTGGCTTTCCAAACATTTTAACATATGGGCTATTTGTCTATCACCATAACCTTTTTGCTTGGCTTCCAACAATAATTCCCTGTCGATGTTATCAATGGTGTATTTTGATATCTCTCTTTCAATATGATGTAATTCTTCATACTGCTTCAAGAACCACATATCGATTTTCGTAATTTCATGGATTCTACTTAATGGAATACCCATTTGAATGGCATCGTAAATCACAAAAACCCTGTCCCAGCTGGCGTTGGTAAGTTTTTCAATTATTTGATCATAATTCTTGTAGCCTTTACCATCAGCTCCCAAACCATTTCGCTTTATTTCCAATGACTGTGTTGCTTTGTGCAAGGCCTCCTGAAATGAGCGTCCGATAGCCATAACCTCTCCTACAGCTTTCATTTGTAGACCTAGCGTTCTGTCAGAACCTTCAAATTTATCGAAGTTCCATCTTGGAATTTTGACAACAACATAATCAATTGTTGGTTCGAATAAAGCCGAAGTAGAACCTGTAATTTGGTTGGTCAATTCATCTAATGTATATCCAATGGCCAATTTGGTTGCTACTTTGGCAATAGGATAACCAGTTGCTTTACTTGCTAATGCCGAAGACCGTGATACTCTTGGGTTAATTTCAATAGCTATAATCTCTTCTTTTTCATCGGGACTTACTGCAAATTGCACATTACATCCACCTTCAAAATCACCAATACTGCGCATCATGTGAATAGCCATATCGCGCATACGCTGGAACGTTCTATCCGACAATGTCATGGCAGGCGCAATAGTTATGGAGTCTCCTGTGTGAATACCCATTGGGTCCATATTTTCAATGGTACAAATAATAACAACATTATCATTTTTGTCACGCAACAATTCCAATTCATATTCTTTCCAACCCATCATGGCCTTGTCAATCATCACTTCGTGAATAGGAGAAATCTCCAATCCACGAGTTAACAATTCATCAAAATCCTCTTCCTTATAGACTATGGATGCTCCAGCCCCTCCAAGAGTGTAAGAAGCACGAATAACTAATGGAAATCCGAATTCTTGAGCAATTTCCTTTCCTTTTAAAAATGACGTTGCTGTTGCTTGAGGAGCCATGGGCACTCCTATTTTGAGCATTAGCTCTCTAAATTGCTCTCTATCTTCCGTAATATTAATGGCATCAATATCTACACCTATTAATTTCACACCAAAGTCTTCCCAAATACCTTTTTCATCTGCCTCAATGGCTAAATTCAAGGCAGTCTGACCTCCCATAGTTGGTAAAACAGCATCTATTTGAGGATGTTCCTGTAATATTTTAACTATCGATTTAGTTGTTAGCGGCAGTAAGTAAACATGATCAGCCATAGAAGGATCTGTCATAATTGTGGCTGGATTGGAATTGATTAGAATAGTCTCAATTCCATCTTCTCTTAAGGAGCGTAATGATTGGCTACCTGAATAATCAAATTCACAAGCTTGACCAATGATAATTGGACCAGAACCTATAATTAAAACCGATTTTATGTCTTTGTTTTTTGGCATGTTGAAAATTTTGTTTTGCAAAAATAGTTATCAATAGGGTATAAAAAAAGGCGCTACTCCTAAGTAACACCTTTTTAATATTAACAATTGTTAATCATTATTTCTTATGTCTTGGTTCAGAAGATACAGACAATTTCTTTCTTCCTTTAGCTCTTCTACGAGCAAGCACTTTTCTTCCATTAGCAGAAGCCATTCTTTCTCTAAAGCCATGCTTGTTCTTTCTTTTTCTTTTTGATGGCTGAAATGTTCTTTTACTCATTGCTTATATCTTTAAAATCTTCTTATTTAATTTTTGAATTTTGAATAACTAAAAGGCTTACCCAAAACTGCGTGCAAATATACAAACCCTTTTTTATTTGACAAACCTTATTTTAAAAATATTTTTTCAATAAAATTTTAGTTTCTTTGCAGTCTAAACAAATCGATATTAGAGCTCGTTATCGTTGTATTAACGGCTAAATTAAATAAACCTCATAAAATATTATCAAAATGTATAATAAGATTATCAAATTAATTATTGCTTTCGGTATCATTGCTTTTGCGATTTACCAATTTACGGAAGGAAATATTGGTAATGGTATTATGTATATACTGCTTTCAGGAATTTTCATCTTCTTATATTTCAAAAATGAGTTTATTTTACTCGCATTTTTGAGACTTCGAAAACAAGATTTTGAGGGTGCCAAAAAATGGTTGAACAAAATAAAGAATCCAAGTTCAGCACTAGTAAAAAAGCAGGAAGGCTATTACAACTATTTACATGGCATTATGGTCTCTCAAGACAATATGAACGAGGCTGAAAAATATTTTAAAAAAGCTATTTCTCTTGGTCTGTCTATGGACCATGATTTAGCCATGGCTAAATTAAATTTAGCTGGAATAGCTTTTTCCAAGAGAAGAAAGCAAGAGGCCCAAATACTATTGAAAGAAGCGGAAGCGCTTGATAAAAGAAATATCTTGGCCGATCAGATAAAAATGTTCAAGCAACAAATGAAAAAGGCAGCCATTCCAAAACAGCATTATGGACAACCAACATCTGCGCGTCAAAATAGACGTAGTCGCCGCTAAATTACAGTAACGGAGACCACAAGCGTGCATAAGCCTCTTTTACTTTTGTGAAAGTTGAACGTTCCTGCCAGTCCTTAAGGGTTAATTCCTCACTATTTTTTAAATCTTCTAAAAAGTGATTTTTGAGTTCTGCACTGGTCTTAGAATTATAGATAAGTGCATTGATTTCAAAATTGATATTGAAACTTCTATAGTCTAAATTCGCCGTACCTATTGTTGAAAAAACATCATCAACCACAATAGTTTTGGCGTGGATAAATCCTTTTTCATATCGATATATCTTAACATCAGCTTCCAAAAGCATTTCCAAATAGGAATTGGTGGCATGTTTAGCAGTCCATGAATCTGAAATTTTTGGGATTAATAATCTCACGTCTATGCCACTTTTTGCCGCTACTTGTAAAGCCGTAATTATTTGCTCATTAGGTATGAAATAGGGTGTTGTAATGTAAACGTAATCATTTGCTGTATTGATGGCGACAAAAATAGCCTCCATAATATTTGCCCAATCGGTGTCAGGACCACTGGCTGCAATCTGAACCGCCGTTTCCGTTTTTATGGTATTCTCCGGAAAAAGCTTTTGGGTGATTTTCATATTAGAGTCAGATACAAAATCCCAAGTCATCAGAAAATGGACTTGAAGTGGTTTTACGGCTTCACCCACAATTCTAACATGGGTGTCCCTCCAAAAGGATTCACCGTTTTTGTAATTAACATAATTATCAGAAACATTGATACCTCCTAGGTAGCCTATTTCGCCATCTATGACAGCTATTTTTCTATGATTTCTATAATTCAATTTACCTGTAAACTGCGGGAATAAAACTGGCATAAAGGCATGGAACTCTACTCCTGCCTGTTTCATTTTCTTACGTGATTTAGAAGAAATTTTACTACCAACATCGTCAAAGCTCAACCTCACAGAAACACCACTCTCTGCCTTTTCACATATAATTTCAATTAATTTGCCACCGATATCATCATCTTTTAAGATATAATATTCTAGATGAATATGGTGTTTCGCATTTTTTAAATCCTCAAAAAGGTATTGGAACTTTTCTTTTCCATTCCTTAATATAGAAACCTCATTAAACCTGGTTATTGGTGTGTTTTCAGACTTGTAGAGTAATTTGACTAATTTGATTTTGTCATCTAAAAAAGCATCCAGACGATCCATGTCTTTGCTTTTTAAATGAAACTCATCGGCCAATTTTTTAACAATACTCTTATTTAGAATATTTTTTCTGTTAAAAATTTTACTCTTACGATATTCTTGACCAAAAAAATAATACACCAATAAGCCAACAAATGGAAGCATCACCAAAACCAAAATATAAGTAATGGTTTTAGTAGGATTAATGTTTTTAAACAATATAACTACAATGGCAAATAAAGCTAGTAGATAGTTTAAGCCAACCAATATTGACCAAATATGTGCTTTTAAAAATTCAATCATCAAGGATTTGCGGAATAATAACCCTCTTTTGGAATTTCAATAAAGTACTGCTTTCTTGATTTATTATTCAAATGCGGTTCACGTAACCAAGGGTTGTGCAGCTTCAATATTTTGTAATTGATATTAAATTTTTTTGCAAATGCTGTAAAATCGGTTACGGCTGTATCTACTTCTACCTTATAAGTAGGAACTTCAGTATACAGATCTTTGGACCTAAAATTAAAGCCATATTTGTTTGGATGGGAAAGTATTTCCTTGAGTGCAACAATCCTAAACATATAACGTCCAGTTTCTTCTCCTAGTAATAAATCGTAATAATTTGCAACATTTTGCTCTTCTAAACGTCTGGCTATTCCAGACATACCTGCATTATATGCAGCTGCAGCCAATGTCCAAGAACCTAATTTTTCTTTTGATTCCTTTAAATATTTGCAAGCAACCTCTGTGGCCATTTCCAAATGATAGCGTTCATCAACATTATCATTAACTTCCAAACCAAACTCCTGCCCTGTTGTTTTCATAATTTGCCATACACCCCTAGCACCAGCTGGAGAAACCGCATTGGTGAGGCCACTTTCAATGACCGCTAAATATTTAAAATCATCAGGAATACCATGCTTTTTTAAAATAGGCTCAATAACTGGAAAATATTTATTGGCTCTTTTAAACATCAGTAAACCATTAGATTGCCAATAGGTATTAACCAATAACTCCCGATCCATGCGTTCTAATATATCCGGATTGCTTAACGGTAATCGTTCTCCTGCAAAATCCAAATTTTCAGGAACCTGTATTGCATAGACATTATAATCATTTATTAGTTTTTTTTCAAAATTTTCATCAGTTGGAGCATCCTGTAAAGCAAATATAAATAGGCCTGCCAAAGCAATTAACCCGAATAAGGCCAATGAATTTTTAACAATTTTCATAAGAATTAGTTTTGTTTAAAGTTATAAAAAAAAGAGACACGCTAAACGGCTTTACCCGTTAAAATTATAGACGGTAAATGTTCATTAAACCATTTAAACTTATTAATAATCATGATATGGGTTCCTCCCTTTAATTTAATGCAATCATTAATATGGCTACACGGAAAAACCATGTCTTTATCGCCGTGAATGTGTATTGTTCCTGGTATTGGTTTATCTTGATCCCAACATACCATATTTCTTAAAGCCCAATCCAAATAACGTTTATCATTTACCGAAAGATATTTCCGATATAGCTCAATACGTTTTTTGACATTAGTACCGAATGCATATTTAGCAAATGTATCTACATGACTTGCCAAACTTGTTGGCGCAATAGCATATGCTTTTAACTTGCGGGCAATTTTCATACGTTTGGGGAGTTCATGTTTTGAACTCACACTTGAAATAATAATAAGTCGCCTTAATTTTAAATACTTACTCATTTCTTGAACCAAAACCCCTCCAAACGAAACCCCTATCAAGGCGATATTTTCATGTTTAATTTTTTTGGTCATTCGTAAGGCATAATTCTCCAATGATTCATCTGGTTCTGGGTTAAACCATTCTAAAAAGTGCATTTGGAATTGATTTTCAGGAAGTTGAATATTTTCAAAAATCTTGGGGCTTGCCGCCATTCCTGGCATAAAATACACATGTATTATATCTTGATTCATAGGGTTTTATAGAAGTATTATGCCTGAAAACACAATATTTTTTTGTAAATTTGCGTTACAAAGCTATATAAAATAGTCCTACTCGTTATAGTTCCATTGAATAAAAAAGATATTATGATAGAAGCACATGAACTCATTGACAATGACTTTTTACGTCAGTTTGAATTAAAAATTGATAATGAGCTTGCGAAAGTTGAATACTCCCTTCAAGAGCGTAAAATATTTTTAACCAAATTGATTATTCCTGAACCAATATTCTCTGAGGAATTTCAAAACGAATTTATAAAGACCGTTTTTGAACACATTGAAGAACGCAACTTAAGTGTTGTACCAACAAGCCCTGAAATAGCCAAATTTATTAGACGAAATAGGCAGTATAAAAGCATGTTGCCTGTTGGTGTGAGAATTTAAATTAGAGTACAATTAATATCAAATCCGAGGTTCATAAACTTCGGATTTTTTTTACCAAAACTTAATAATAATCCAATGTCGTATTAGATATTTTTGAATAAGGCAGTTCATCTATATCATCTGAAATAAGCTGGCCTTCAGCGTCTATTGAATATATTCCTATAATCTCGTTTTCTTCTTCGTAAACTGTTAAAACGCTTCCATCAAACTCCCATAAGCAGGTAGTTAGCGTAGACGAAACCTCTTCGCCATCTGTGGTTCTAAATATTTTTAAACCAGAATGATCATTTGCAAAAACCAATCTATATCCCGAAACATCCATAAAGCCTTCTTGTTCCCAAACACCCACAACTAAAGAAGAATAATCTATAATATTATCATCTTGGTCTGAAGAGCAAGATGTAACCGAAATAGTCAATATGGTAAGTAGGAATATTGAGAGTATGTTATTCATAAGTAGGTGATTTTGAGATAAAAGTAATCCTATAAACGTTTGTCCAAATAAAAAAAAGACAAACAACTCTTAAAATCGTTAAAATACCAATAAAGTCATTATAGACTACTGTAGCACAGCAGATTGTTCTTGAAAATCAAACCTTACAATACCATCTTCATCAATATTGGTTAATTCAACCTGATGAATGGTATTGACCAATTCAGGGTTCCAAGGTGTTTTAACCTTTACGTAGTTTTCTGTGAAACCATGAATATAACCTTCTTTATTTTCACTTTCAAACAGGACTTCTCGAGAAGTTCCTATCTGACTTTCATAAAATGCACGACGCTTCTTAACCGAAAGACCTCTTAACATTTTACTGCGTTTTGAACGCACATTTTTTGGAACCACACTACTCATTTTGGATGCTTCGGTATTATCTCTTTCTGAATAGGTAAAAACATGGAGGTAAGAAATATCCAGATCATTCAAAAAATTATAGGTCTCCAAAAAATGATCTTCCGTTTCACCAGGGAATCCAACAATGACATCAACGCCAATACAAGCATTTGGGAGAACTTCCTTAATTTTCTCTACTCTATCGACGTAGAGCTCACGCATATAGCGTCGTTTCATTTTTTTGAGAATATCATTACTTCCACTTTGCAACGGCACATGAAAATGTGGCACAAAACTATTCGATTGCGCTACAACCTCTATAGTTTCATTTTTAAGTAAGTTAGGTTCAATAGAGGAAATACGCAACCTTTCTATACCTTCAACCTGATCCAATTCTTTGACCAAATCCAAAAAAGTGTGGTCATGGCGTTTGTTTCCAAACTCGCCTTTACCATAATCACCAATATTCACTCCTGTCAATACAATTTCTTTAATATCTTTTGCAGCGATTTCCTTGGCATTTTCAATCACATTCTCAACGGTATCACTTCTAGAAATACCTCTGGCAAGGGGAATAGTACAATAGGTACATTTATAATCGCAACCATCCTGAACTTTTAAAAACGCCCGCGTTCTATCTCCAAAAGAATAGCTTCCAACATAAAAATCGGCTTCTTGAATTTCACAGGAGTGCACCTCACCAAAATCATTTTTAGTCAAGTCGTTCAAATAATCTGTAATCTTGAATTTTTCAGTAGCCCCCAAAACCAAATCAACCCCATTAACGTCTGCCAATTCTTGAGGTTTTAACTGGGCGTAACAGCCAACAGCTACAATAAAAGCATATGGATTGCTTTTTTGGGCTTGTTTTACGATAGTCTTGAATCGCTTGTCAGCGTTTTCCGTTACCGAACAGGTATTAATAACATAGATATCAGCATAATCCGAAAAATCAACACGCTCAAAACCTTCATTCTTAAAAGACCTAGCAATGGTTGATGTTTCTGAAAAATTTAATTTACAACCCAGTGTATAAAATGCAACCTTTTTTATCAAACCTTGTAATATCGGACTGCAAAATTAAAAAATAAAGGGCACTTTTATAAAAAAGCGCCCTTTTAAAAATTTTAAATTGTGAAAAAATCTAATTTTTTACAATTCTTCTGGAAACAACTCCATTATCTGTTTTAATTCTTAAAATATAAATTCCACTTTTTAATTGAGAGACATCAAGAGTTTCTATATTTTCCTTTCTCAAGACTTGTTTTCCTGTAATGTCATAAAGCTCCGAAACAAAGTTTAAACCGCTGTTAGGAATTTCAATATTAATAAAATCTGTGGCTGGATTTGGTGCAACAGAAATTTGATTCATATCAAATTCATCTACACTTAAAACATTACCAACAACATTCATAACATACTGATTGTCAGCAAAACCAATAGCAGCAGTAGTTGTTGGAACAGTAATACCACAAGCTGTAGACATCAAGTAACTGCTATCATTTTCACCACCAGCGTTTATACCTGGAAAAAAGGTTTCACCAGAATTTGTACCACTGTCTCCGGCTAAAACTTCAAAAGCGATTGTAGAATTAGCAGGTATGCTAGCTGAAAGCGGCACACTAATCAATGTTAAATCATCAGAAGATAAAGAAAAATGTGTAGCAGTACCCACTAAAGTAAGCGTAGCAGAAGTTAAATCATCAGAAGTTGCCGTATATATATTCAGCGTTATTTCTTTAAAGTCATCTGCAGCACCTTGTCCATACTCAACGGTTGTAACTTCAAAAGCATCCGTGATACCAAAATCAGCTAAATTGTAAGCTCTTAAAAAAGAGTTTTCACGATATTCTCCGTTGGCATTATTCCAACAGGCTACACCGCCATCGGTTACATTGGTTGGATCTACCGATTGTGATAGTGTAACCTGTGCCCAGGTCACACTAATTGTTAAAAGCGAAAATAGAAATAAGAAGTAATTTTTTTTCATAATTAAGATTTAAAAGTTAATAATGGTTTTAAATATAATTATTAATTTGGTTCAAATGAATTTTCGATTTATATTTTTTTTATTCTTAGTTAGCTGCAACCCAAGTCGCACATCAAATTCGAACGTTTTTAGGTACAATGAACATAAAAATATTGGTTCTTTAGATCCTGCATTTTCAAAAGACTTGGCTGATATTTGGGCCACTAACCAACTTTTTAATGGTTTGGTTGAAATGGATGATTCTCTCAATGTACAACCAGCTATTGCTAAAAGCTGGCAAATATCTGATGATGCTCTTACTTATACTTTTACACTCAAAAATAATGTGACCTTTCACAAGCACGTATTATTTGGAAATGATTCCACACGAACGGTCACATCCCATGATTTTTATTATAGTTTCAATAGATTAAAAGATGACAAAGTAGCCTCTCCAGGAAGCTGGGTACTTAACAAAGTGGACAGATTTTACCCTATAAATGACACCATCTTTGAAATTAAATTAAAACAACCATTTCCAGCATTTTTAGGGCTGTTGACAATGAAATACTGTTCGGTTGTTCCTAAAGAAATTGTTGAACACTATGGCAATGATTTCAGGTCTCACCCCATAGGTACAGGACCTTTCCAATTTAAACGATGGGAAGAAAATTTAAAGTTGGTATTCAGAAAAAACCCGAATTATTTTGAAGTTGATGAAAATGGTAATCAGCTCCCTTATCTAGAAGCCATTGCCATAACCTTCTTACCAGACAAACAAAGTGAGTTCTTACAATTTGCACAAGGGAATATTGACTATGTTTCGGGTTTGGACGCATCCTATAAGGATGAAATTTTAACAACTGAAGGAATACTCCGAGAAAAATATGCTAAAGATGTGAATATGATTCGTGGACCGTATTTGAATACAGAATACCTTGCTTTTTATATGGATTCAAATGTTTCCGAAATACAATCCAGTTTAATTCGTCAAGCCGTAAATTATGGCTTCGACAGAAAAAAAATGATGGTTTATTTACGAAACGGAATAGGTATTCCAGCTTATGGCGGTTTCATTCCAAAAGGACTTCCAGGGTACGACAATAGTATTGGTTTTGACTATCAACCTGATAAAGCCAAACAATTGGTTCAACAATATATTGATGAAACAGGTAATACAAACCCTAAAATAACCATTACAACAACCAGCAATTATTTAAGTTTTTGCGAGTATATTCAACGAGAAATTCAAAAAACAGGATTGATAGTTGATGTGGATGTCATTCCTGCTTCTAGCTTGAAGGATGCCAAAGCAAATGGAAAGTTAGATTTGTTTAGGGCTAGTTGGGTAGCGGACTATCCTGACGCCGAAAACTATTTATCGTTGTATTACAGCAAGAACTTTGCCCCTTACGGTCCCAATTATACACATTTTAAAAATGAGCAATTTGACATTTGGTATGAACAGGCTTTTTTGGAAACGGACATAAAAGAACGCCAAAAATTATATACAAAAATGGACTCACTCATTATGAGTAACGCACCTGTAATCCCCATGTTTTATGATGAAGTGGTTCGTTTTACCAGAAAAAACGTTAAAGGGCTAGGAATAAATCCGATTAATCTTTTGGAGTTAAAACACGTTAGTAAAACTGACTAATCGCGTCTAAATTTTTTGGTTTCTTCAAAGACATGCTCAAGTATAGCAGCATCCTGATCGGTAAATTCAATGTTTCTCCGGGACATAACCACCTTGGCAACCTCAAAGGCTTTTTTGGTTAGATAGGTGGTGAATCCGCTATTTCCTCCCCAAGAAAAACTAGGCACAAAATTCCTTGGAAAACCACTTCCAAAGATATTGGCACTCACACCCACTACAGTTCCTGTGTTGAACATAGTATTTATACCACATTTACTATGATCTCCCATCATGAGGCCACAAAATTGCAAACCTGTTCTTGCAAAACTTTCGGTGTCATAGTTCCATAGACGAACCTCGGCATAATTATTTTTTAAATTGGAATTATTGGTATCGGCACCTAAATTACACCATTCTCCTAACACAGAATTTCCTAAAAATCCATCGTGCCCTTTATTGGAATATCCAAAAATCACTGAATTATTGACTTCACCTCCAACTTTACTGTAAGGACCTACAGTTGTTGGTCCGTAAATTTTAGCTGCCAATTTTACGGTAGCACCTTCGCATAATGCAAATGGCCCTCTTATCATAGAACCCTCCATTATTTCGGCATTCTTACCTATATAAATGGGACCATTTTCAGCATTCAGAGAACAAAGCGGTAATTTAGCACCTTCCTCAATAAAAATATCTTTTCGGTTAAAAGCAACGGTCATCTCTGGAATGGGCTGTGATTGCCTCCCTTTTGTGATGAGTTCAAAATCCTCTTCGATGGCAGCACCATTTTTACTAAAAATATCCCAAGTATTTTCAATTCTCAAAACGTCATCCAAATACTCTATAGCTTCGAAAGTATCCAAATCAATATTTTCCTGATTTTCTTTCGTATAAAAAGCCACCACATCTTCATCTTTAAATACAGCCTGGTTTTCCTCAAGCCCTTTGATGATTTCAACCAACTCCTTATTCGGTAGAAAGGATGCATTAATCATAATATTGCTTTCCATCTCGACCATGGGATATTTTTCAGCCAAATAATCTTCAGTAATGGTCGTTGTTGTGTATTCCAAATAACTCTCCCATTTTTCACGAATGGTTAAAATACCAACTCGTATGTCGGCCACAGGTCTTGTATAGGTAAAAGGTAATAGGTTGTTTCTAGAGGGACCATCAAAAAGAATGTAGTTCATAAGGATGCTTTTGGTAAAAATAAAAAAAGCCTTTCAACAATTGAAAGGCTTTTGAGAATATATTTTTAAACTAAATTATTTTTTGAATTTAGCATATTTTGTTTTGAACTTATCAATACGTCCAGCAGTATCTACCAATTTAGATTTACCAGTGTAGTATGGGTGAGATGTTCTAGAGATTTCCATTTTTACTAATGGATACTCAACACCATCAACTTCAATAGTTTCATTAGTATTTGCAGTAGATTTTGTTAAAAACACATCATCATTAGACATGTCTTTAAATGCTACCATTCTATAATTTTCTGGATGTATATCTTTTTTCATCGATTTACGCTTTAATATCTTAACTTTTTTCGAGGTGCAAATTTAAGCAATTTTAGTAAAATCACAATACTTTTTTGCTTTTTTTATTAATTAAAAAAATCTGTAACGTTTTGGTATATTTGTTTACTAACCAACTATAAATTAATTAAACTAACAAACAATGGAAAATAACACAACTTCAATTAAACCTTTTGCTTATAATTACGGGCTATACCTTGGTGCGTTATCGATTATCATGCTCGTAATCATGTATATTTTTGAAATCGACAAAAGTTGGCCTTTAAGCATTACTAGTATTGCCTTAACAATTACAATTTATGTTTTAGCTTTAAAAGCCTTCAAAAATACTAATAATGGTCAATTAAAATTAGGCCAGGCAATGAAATTAGGTTTAGCTATAGCCGTAATTGGAGGACTTGTTTCAGCTATTTATTCCTACGTGCATTATACTATGATATATCCTGAATTTATTGAAAATATCAGAGATGAATCTGTTAAACAAATGCTAGAGCGTAGTCCTGATATGACTAACGAACAGATTGAACAAGCTTCCAAAATAAATAATATGTTCACTTCACCATTTGCTATGAGCACATTCTCATTAATTGGAAGTCTATTTTTTGGAATTATTATTTCTTTAATCGCTGGATTAATAATGAAAAGTGATGATTAATTTTCCAATTAATTTTACATTTGTTTTTTTATACCTAGATTTTAGACAAGTAAGATTAAATGAATATATCAGTAGTCATACCACTACTTAACGAAAAAGACTCATTACAAGAATTACATGATTGGATTGCAAAGGTTATGCAATCCAATCATTTTTCATATGAAATCCTTTTTATTGATGATGGCAGTACTGATGGTTCTTGGGAAACAATCACCCAACTTTCTGAAAAAAATCCAAATGTTAAGGGTATTCGGTTTTTAGCCAATTTTGGCAAGTCACAAGCATTACATGCAGGTTTTGAAAAAGCGCAAGGTGATGTGGTCATCACTATGGACGCTGACCTTCAGGACAATCCGGAGGAAATTCCAGAATTACTGGATATGATTGTTAAAGAGAACTATGATATGGTTTCTGGATGGAAGAAAAAGCGCTACGATTCTGTGTTGACCAAAAACATGCCCTCTAAACTCTTTAATTGGGCTGCCCGAAAAACCTCTGGAGTTAAACTTCATGATTTTAATTGTGGCCTCAAAGCCTATAAAGTGACCGTTGTCAAAAATATTGATGTTAATGGCGAAATGCACCGTTATATTCCCGTATTAGCGAAAAATGCTGGGTTTTCAAAAATTGGTGAAAAGATTGTTAAGCATCAAGCACGTAAATATGGTGAAACCAAGTTTGGCATAGATCGCTTTATTCATGGTTTTCTGGATCTGATTACTATTTGGTTTTTATCGCGCTTCGGAAAAAGACCAATGCATTTGTTTGGCGCGTTGGGTGTATTGATGTTTGCCATTGGGTTTATGTTTGCTCTTTATTTGGGTATTGATAAATTATATCTCAATAGAACAGGAAGGCTGATTACTGAAAGACCTCAATTTTATTTAGCCTTGGCTACCATGATAATTGGCACCCAGTTTTTTGTTGCTGGATTTCTTGGAGAAATTATGCTACGTACCAAACAGGACAAAAAACGGTATTTGGTTAAGGAATCCGTTAATTTGGAGTGAATTACCAATAAATCCATCTATTCTCCTTAACATCTTTCTGAATTGCGTATTTTTGCGTTCAATTTAAATGCATTATGATATACATTGAACCTGAATTATTAGAACGTGTAAACACGTGGTTAACACCAGCTTTTGATACAGATACACAAGACTACATAAAAAACTTAATTGCCTCTAACCCAAAAGAATTAAAAGAATCGTTTTATAAAGATTTAGAGTTTGGTACTGGTGGTATGCGTGGTATTATGGGTATTGGCACCAACAGAATCAATAAATATACATTAGGGAAAAACACACAGGGATTGAGTAACTACCTTCATAAAGTATTTCCAGATGAACACATAAAAGTGGCTATTGCCTATGACTGTCGCCATAATAGTAAATCGCTTGCAAAAGTTGTCGCCGATGTGTTTTCAGCTAACAACATTGAAGTGTTTTTATTTGAGGATTTAAGAACAACTCCTGAACTATCATTTACTGTCAAGCATTTAGATTGTAATTGTGGTATAGTTTTAACAGCTTCACACAATCCACCTGAATATAACGGCTATAAAGTCTATTGGCAAGATGGTGGGCAATTGGTGCCACCACAGGATGCTGCCATTATATCTGAAATTCAATCTTTAGATTATTCAGAAATTAAATTTGAAGCTAACGAGAAGTTAATCCATTTAATTGGAAAAGGTGTTGATGACGCCTTTATTAATGCTTCTGTAAAAAATGGCAGTTTCACTTCACAAGAGACAAAAGATAATCTAAAAATCGTTTTCACTTCACTCCATGGAACATCAATCACAACCATACCTGAAACCCTAAAACGTGCTGGTTATAAACAGGTTCACATTGTTGAAGAACAACGCGAACCAAATGGTGATTTCCCCACAGTAAAGTCTCCAAACCCAGAAGAACCTGAAGCCCTTAAAATGGCTTTAGATTTAGCCAATAAAATAAATGCTGATATTGTTATCGGTACTGACCCTGATAGTGACCGATTAGGTGTAGCTGTAAGAAACAACAACAACGAGTTGGTTTTACTTAATGGAAATCAAACCATGGTTGTCATGACAGACTTTTTACTGCAACAATGGCAGAAAAATGGTAAGTTAGATGGCAATGAATTTATTGGCTCGACTATTGTATCTACACCCATGATGCAAGAACTAGCTGATTCCTATAAGGTTGAATGCAAAATAGGCCTAACTGGTTTTAAATGGATTGCAAAAATGATCAAAGATTTTCCAAATCAAGATTTTGTTGGTGGCGGAGAGGAAAGTTTTGGTTTTATGGTTGGTGATTTTGTACGTGATAAAGACGCAGTGACCGCTACGCTTTTAGCCTGTGAAATTGCCGCACAAGCGAAGGCAAATGACAGTTCTTTTTATCAGGAATTATTGAAACTATACGTCAAACATGGTTTATATAAAGAGCGCTTAATTTCCATAACCAAAAAAGGGATTGAAGGCGCAGATGAAATTAAACAGATGATGATTGATGCCAGAAAATCACCATTTGCTGAAATAAATGAATCAAAAGTCATTAGACTGGAAGATTATCAAAGTTCCATTTCAAAAAATATGGTTACAGGTGAAGAATCCCAAATAATGATTCCTAAATCCAATGTTTTGATTTATTACACCGAAGACGGTAGTAAAATAGCCTTAAGACCAAGTGGTACGGAACCTAAAATAAAATTCTATATTAGCGTGAATTCAAAATTGGAAAATGTTGTTAGTTTTAAGGAAGTTGAAACCCTTTTGGAGTCCCGAATTGATGACATCCTGAAGGATATGAATTTGTATTAATGGAATATTTAAAAAAACTTTCACGTTTCGTAATCCCATATAAGCGATTTGGTGTTCTAAATATTATATGTAATATTTTTTATGCCTTATTCAGTACATTGGCTATGGTATCATTGATGCCCATGATCAATGTATTGTTTGGCGAAACCAAAAAAGTTTTAGTTAAACCGGAATATCAAGGCTTTAAGCATATTAAATCCTATGCAGAAAATTCTCTTAATTATCTGATAACATCAACGACAGACTCTTATGGCCCACAACGCGCCTTGCTGTATATGATTTTTTTGATAATTGGTCTTTTTCTGCTAAAAAATATTTTCAACTATCTAGCTCTTTATTTCATTACTTTTTTAAGAAATGGTGTATTAAAGGATATTCGAAATGAAATTTATAATAAAGTATTGCATTTGCCAATTTCCTACTATTCTGAAAAGAAAAAGGGTGATATCATTGCACGTATTTCTAATGATGTGGCCGAAGTAAAAAACTCTTTGTTAGCAATTTTGGAATTAATAATCAAAGAACCCTTAACCATATTGTTTGCAATCATAGCCATGTTTACGATAAGCTTTAAGCTAACCATCTTTGTATTTATATTCATTCCTATTTCAGGTTTAATTATATCCAGAATTGGAAAAAGCTTAAAACGAAAGTCTGCTAATGTTCAACGGGAACAAGGTATCTTCCTTTCAACTTTAGAGGAAACACTAGGTGGTCTTAAGGTTATTAAAGGCTATAATGCGGAAAAACGTTTCAACGAAAAGTTCCAGGATTCTACCAACCGTTTCTACCATTTTTCAAATATCCTTTTAAACAGGCAAAACTTGGCTTCGCCCACTAGTGAATTTTTGGGTATTGCTACCATTGCAGCCCTTTTATGGTATGGAGGCAGCATGGTATTGATAGATAATACTCTCTCCGGAGGTGCATTTATTGGTTATATGGCATTAGCATACCAAATTCTAACACCAGCCAAAGCCATTAGTAAGGCTAGTTATTTAGTGAAAGCTGGAAACGCAGCTGCAGATCGTGTACTGGAAATACTCGAAACCCAATCACCCATTGCTGATGCACCTAATGCTGAAACCAAATCATCATTTGAAAATGATATTAGTATCAATGATATCTCGTTTAAATACGAAGATGAATTAGTGTTAAAAGATTTTACACTTAATGTGCCTAAAGGCAAAAGCGTGGCGCTTGTTGGCCAATCAGGAAGTGGTAAAAGTACTATTGCCAATTTGGTGACTCGCTTTTATGATGTCAATTCAGGCAGCATCACAATTGACGGGCAGAATATAAAAGATATTACCAAAAACTCGTTAAGAGCACTCATGGGAATTGTTACACAAGATTCTATTCTATTTAATGATAGTATCAAAAACAATGTCCTGCTGGGCAAACAAAATGCTTCAGATGACGAAGTTATTGAAGCCCTTAAAATTGCCAATGCTTGGGAGTTTGTTAAAGAATTACCCAATGGCATAGAAACCAATATTGGTGATTCTGGAAACAAACTATCTGGTGGTCAAAAACAACGTTTAAGTATTGCCAGAGCCGTTTTAAAAAATCCGCCGATCATGATACTGGATGAAGCCACATCAGCATTAGATACTGAAAGCGAACGCCTGGTACAAAACGCATTGGAAAATATGATGAAAAACAGAACGTCCATCATTATTGCACACAGATTGTCTACCATTCAGAATGCTGATAAAATTGTCGTCATGCAAAAAGGTGAAATAGTGGAACAAGGAAATCACAATGAACTAATCGCTAAAAATGGGACTTATAAAAAACTTGTGGACATGCAAAGTTTTGAATAATAAAAAACAAATAAAAAGGGCTGAATATAATTCAGCCCTTTTTTTAGCTATTGTTAGACTTGGGGACGACTAACAAACATAAGTAGGTTTGTTGGTGTAAACATAAAACAAAAAAACAAACTAACCTAGAAAAAAATGTATTTTATCGATTTTTTTTGCATTTAATCGATGTGTAAATTTTTAAAATATTGTTTTACAATTACTTACAACAATTGTCTAAATTCCCAAAAATTAACCTTTTATATAAAAGTGGGCCTATTAAATTGATAAAAAGGACAATTATGAATTAAAAAAGTCCGAAGAAGTAGGTCCAATTGGCACCATCACTTAACACAATAATGCTTTTCTTATAGTCATTACCTGGTGCATACTCATATAAATAAATAGCTGTAGCGCCATTGGTCGTCGATCCTGAAGAAAATAACAGACCCCCTGAAGATGAGATTTTGGCAGTAACGGTATCCTGAACATTCCTGATAATATATACCCTACCCGGATACATCGTTGCATCAGGAAGCCTAAATTCATCATCTGTGGCTTGAGGACTTACTGAAATATAAACGCCATCATCAATATCTACATAAGTTGCAGCACCTCCATTACCATCTCCAGTTAAATTGACAACCTTAACCGATAAATTTCCATTAATATCCAAGGTACTTAACGGCGTTGTAGTACCAATGCCTACTTGTGAGAAACTAGTTAAAAAAAAGAGTGAGAAGGCAAAACCAAATAATACCTTTTTGACCATAAATCATTCTCCATGATTTTTACCACGGATAAGAATAAAAATAGCTGTTATACACGATGAAATGCAAAAATTATCTTTAAAACGACAATAATTTAGACCAAAAACAACTACAACGTTGTAGTATTTCAATGGATTTATCTAACTTTCAATAAGTTGAAATTCTTTTATCATTATTATTATCAATTTTTATTATTTATTTTAGGTATATTAAACCTTACGGTGTTTTAATAGTCTAAAATCAAAATCGGTTTTTTGGAAGAAGCTAAATTACTTACAGATTTAAAATCAAAGGAAAAACAAGACTTTGCTTTTAATGAATTGGTGTCGCTCTATAAAGAGCGATTGTATTGGCATATCCGTAATATTGTTAAATCGCATGATGATGCTGATGATGTCCTCCAAAACACCTTCATCAAGGTTTATAGAAATATTGATTCATTTAAAGGAGACAGTAAGCTTTATTCCTGGATGTACCGCATAGCAACCAATGAAGCCTTGACTTTTATTAAGAAACGTGCAAACCAACTACAAATAAACGACGAAGAATTTCAAGATTTAGCAATTGAAAATTTAAAATCGGACGTTTACTTTGAAGGTGATGACATTCAAATAAAATTGCAACGCGCTATAGCTACATTACCAGAAAAACAGCAATTGGTTTTTAACATGAAATATTTTCAGGATATAAAGTATAAAGACATGTCTGAAATATTAGAAACCAGTGAAGGCGCATTAAAAGCCTCCTATCACATTGCTATAAAAAAAATTGAAAGCTATTTATTAAACCAATCGTCGATTTAAGAGTTCTAATGATTACAAATGAAAAACTTAAATAAACATAACATATCAGAAACCGGATTTAAAACACCTGATGGGTATTTCAATTCATTTGAGGAGAAATTACTTTTAGAATTGAAACTCAAAGAGAAGGTCAATACTCCCGGATTTCAAGTACCCGAAAATTACTTTGCTGATTTTAAGGTATCAACTCCAATCAATCATAAGTCTAAATCAGAGCCAAAAGTAATTTCACTATTTAGAAATCAAAAATGGTTAGTAGCTGCAAGTATCGCCGCTATTTTTATCGTATTGGTTAGTATGCCAACAGGGCAAAAAAACTCGTTGGACTTTGCGTCATTGGATAGTGACAGTATAGAAAGTTATCTTTTAACTAATGATTTTGATTCTGCTGAATTGAACAACCTCATCACAAATCCATCAGATTTTGAAACGAGTATACTAGAGGAAACCTTGAATGATGTACCTTTAGAAGACTATTTGTACAATAATATGGAATTGGAAGATTTAAATTTAGAATAAACAACATAAGATGAAACAACTTTTACTCATATTAATTTTTCTGGCGTTTGGCGTAAATACATTTGCCCAGGACCGTATGGACAGAAACGATAAAATCAAAGCTTTAAAGGTTGCCTACATTACAGACGAGCTTGATCTTTCAAAGGCTGAAGCCGAAAAATTTTGGCCTATTTACAATACCTTTGAAGAACAAATGCACGAGTTACGTAAACAATCATTTGAGGATAGAAAGCAAATCGATTTTGACAATTTAACCGAGGCTCAAGCGCAAGAATTGATTCAAAAGTTTAAACTTTCGAATTCCAAGAAAAACGAATTCTACAACAAATACATTAGTGATTTGCAAAAAGTCATTTCATCCAAAAAAATTGTTATGCTTAAAAAGGTAGAAGACGATTTTAAGCGAAAAATGTTTGAGGAGTTCAAAAAAAGGCGTCACGAAAAAAAGGATAGACCTTAAATAAAAAAAGAGCCAGTGGCTCTTTTTTTATTCCCTAAAAGTTAATTTTGCAATCCTACCAGCTCCTGCAGCATAGGCCACACTGTCGTTTAAAAACCGAATGGTATAAAAGCCCTCATCGCTCAAGTGCTTCCAGGTGTCCCCGGCATCATGACTGTAATCAATGCCTTTAAAACCAATAGCTACAAGCTCCTTCCCATGTCCATTAGGAATATATTGCACACAACTTCTATAACCTGGACTTTGATTTTCGGCTACCAATTGCCACGTTTTACCACCATCTTGCGTTCTCATTTTATTAGCCGAACTATCTGCGGGTTTGGTATAATCCCCTCCTATAGCAAAGCCATTAAACTCATCATAAAAATCTAGTGAATAAATGCCTTCAGTGTCTTTTTCTTTAACTATTGGTGTGTCTACAACGTCCCATGTTTTGCCTTTATCATCAGAATAATATACGCGTCCAGCTGTAGTACCAACCCAAGTTTTATTACCAACAATGGCAATATTGGTATCACTGGCAGCAAAGGCACCCTCTCCTTCAGTAGCAGGTGGTAGTTGGTCACAAGATAATTTGCTCCAAGTTTTACCACCGTCTCTTGTTATTATCATACTCAAACAACCATCTATCGCATCGCCAACAGCAATACCTTCTTGATCGTTCCAAAAATCCATAGAGTCATAGAAAACTTTTGAGTGGTTTTCTATATAAACCAATTTAGTTGTATCTGAAGTAATTTTATATAATAATGCTGGATTCCCTATACTTAAAGCAAATGTAGATTCAGTAGTTGCCGCTAATGAACGGAAATTAGGGATAATGCTATCATATTTGACATCGTAATATCCAACGGCTAATTTGGCAGTATCATTCTTTATCGCATAAATTATTAATCCATTTGACGAAGCTATCGAATAATTAGGTGGATCATCCAATTCCAAAGCCCTTACATTCAACAAAGAATCCTGCAACAAAACGTTTATTTCTACTTTGGAATAATCTCTAATTTTTATTGTATGTTCTTTTTTACAAGATAAAAAGCAAAGAGTAATTAAGAGTGCCAAAAGAATTCGCATAATTTCAAAAATTTCCCTAAAAATAGAAAACTTCTCGATACAATTGGCTGTTTGATAACAACTCAAGAAAACAAAACTCAAATAATCATCTAAACGATTCTACAAATCAACATATTAAACCTATCTTTGCACGCTATTCAAAACGATATGAGATTACATCGAAATTTATGCTTCGCTACTGTTGATGGTTTAATGAAAATCTTCAATGAGGGCGAGTATGCCGATAAGGTTATTCAACAACTACTCAAGCGTGACAAGCGTTGGGGAAGCCGTGACCGTGCCTTTGTTGCCGAAACCACCTATGATATCGTAAGATGGAAACGTCTCTATGCCAAAATAGCTGAAGTCAAAGAACCGTTTAGTCGTGATGATATCTGGCGCATGTTTGCTGTTTGGGCAACTTTAAAAGGGATCAAATTACCCGACTGGAAGTATTTTGAAAATACCCCAACACGAAAAATCAAAGGCCGTTTTGATGAGCTGTCAAAAATTAGAAAGTACCGAGAATCGATTCCAGATTGGATTGACAATTTGGGAGAAAAAGAACTAGGTAAAGACATCTGGGCCAAAGAAATTCATGCTCTAAATGAACAAGCCGATGTCATTTTAAGAGTCAACACCTTAAAAACAACCAAAGAAAAACTTCAGGCTGAATTATTTGATTTAGATATTGAAACCGAATTTATCAAAAATTATCCAAATGCCTTAAAATTAAAAGAACGCGCCAATGTTTTTCAAACGGAAGCTTTCAAAAACGGACTGTTTGAAGTACAAGACGCGTCTTCTCAATTGGTTGCTGATTTTCTGGATGTGAAACCAGGTATGCGTGTAGTAGATACCTGTGCTGGCGCTGGTGGTAAAGCCTTACATTTAGCAGCTTTAATGGAAAATAAGGGACAAGTGATTGCCATGGACATTTACGCCAACAAACTCAAGGAACTCAAACGCAGGGCTAAACGTAATGGTGCTCATAATATAGAAACCAGACATATTGATTCTTCAAAAGTTATCAAAAAACTCTATGGTAATGCTGATCGGGTTTTAATTGATGCTCCTTGTTCTGGGTTGGGAGTTTTAAGACGTAATCCAGACGCCAAATGGAAATTGGAAGAATCCTATCTTGAAAAAATAAAAGAAAACCAACAGGATATTTTACAACAATACTCCAAAATTGTAAAAAACGGCGGACAGTTGGTTTATGCAACCTGTTCCATCTTACCATCTGAAAATCAAGAACAAGTTGATAAATTTTTAACATCGGAACACGGAAAAGATTTTACCTTTGTCAAAGACATTAAAATATTGGCTCATAAATCTGGATACGATGGATTTTATATGGCCTTAATGGAAAGAAAATCATAATGAAACAATTTTACACAGTACTTTTTACACTATTCACTCTCAGCAAGCTTTGCTCAAATTCCTTCTGGCTATTATGACTATGCCACAGGAACTGGTTACGAATTAAAAACACAACTCAAAAAAATAATTGATAATGTAGATGATCCGGAAATCAACAACACGGTTGAAGTGGAACATATGGATCAAGGATATGATGCCATTGATGCATTCTTTGCTACATACGATCTGGATGACTATTATGAAACAGCCAGCAACACCATCCTAGATATTTATTCAGAAAACCCTGATGGAAACGATCCTTACAATTTTAGTCCAGTGACTGATGAATGTGGGGAATACAGTGCTGAAGGTGATTGCTACAACAAGGAGCACATTATTCCGCAGTCTGTTTTTAGTTCCAATTCGCCCATGCGTGGTGATGCTCATCAATTGTTACCTTCAGATGGTCGTGTCAATGGTTTCAGAAGTAATTTTCCATATGGCCGTGTGGACGATAGTCAATTAAGTAGTCAAAGTGGTATTACCAATCCAACTCAAAATGGTTCCAAATTGGGCAATAACTTAAACAGTGGCTATTCAGCTGGTTATACTAATGAGGTTTTTGAACCCATAGATGAATTTAAAGGAGATGTGGCACGTATCTATTTTTACTTTGTGACGCGTTATGAAGATCAAATAAGCGCATGGTCCGCTTATGACATGTTTGATGGAAGTAGCGATAAAGCCATCGCCGATCCATTTTTAACCATTTTGAGAACCTGGCATGAAATGGATCCCGTTTCACAAAAGGAAATTGATAGAAACAATAATATTTTTTACAATCACCAATCAAATAGAAATCCATTTGTTGATCATCCAGAATGGGTGGCATTAGTCTGGGACACCGATCCTGACACCGAAAATCCAACTGCTCCAACTAATTTAGTAGCCTCAAATCCTACTGGTAATTCTATTGATTTGGATTGGAATACATCTACTGATAATATTGGTGTGGTAGGTTATAACTATTACATTGATGATGTTTATTCGGCAACTGTTCTGAACACAACTACCTCTAATACGGTTTTAGGTTTATCACCTAATACCACTTATTGTTTCAAAATAACAGCTATCGATGCTGCTGGAAATGAATCAGGATTTAGTAATGAAGCTTGCGAAACGACTTTAGAAAACACCAACCTTCTTTGTATTGATGAAAGTTTTGAAAACATGCCAGCTAATTCAAGTTCATATTCATTTAGAACATGGACTGGTGATCAGGGTATTACATGGGATGCTACTGACGCCAGAACAGATCAAACACTAAACGGAAGCCGAGCCATAACGATTAGAAATGGAGAATTAATCCTAAATGACTCAAATTTTCCAATAGAAGAATTAACAGTCACAACACAACGTGTTTTCTCTGGAGATTCTGGCACCTTTGATCTAGTGATTAATGGAAGTGTCATTGGGACTATTCCTTACGGTGATTCTCCTGTAACCACAACAATACCATGTAATATTAATAATGTTGTTGATTTATCAATAAACAATAATAGCAACCCGTCAAACCGTGTTATGTTTGATGATTTAAATTGGTCTTGCTTTTTATTGAGTAATGAAGAATTTAATCAAAAAACATTTACCATATACCCCAACCCTGTTTCTGGAAATCATATTACAGTCAATGCAACGGAATCATTGGATTATGAAATTTATAATTTGTTAGGGAAGTTAACTTTGAAAGGGACGTCTCAAAATGGTGAAATTCATGTTGGAAAGCTCACAAAAGGTATTTACTTGATAAAGCTTCAAATAGGCAAAAGAACGATTACCAAAAAACTAATCAAACAATAATTAAAAAAGCGACTGAAATCAGTCGCTTTTTTGTTGGTTAATAAGAACGTGAATAACTAAATTTTTTCATCCAGATTAATAGATACTATTACGACGAAAAAAAGTAAATTTGCACTTTCAAAACACAACTATAACTTTTACATAATGATTCATTTCTTTGGAAACCAAAACAGCAAGGTATTTGCTGTTCAAGCAACAAAAGAATTATCAACCGATACCATTTCGAAACTAGCGTGGGTCTTTGGCAACCAGCCTAAAATAGAACAAGCATCATTGGATGCTTTTTTTGTTGGCCCTCGAGCTGCCATGATTACGCCTTGGAGTACCAATGCTGTAGAAATTACGCAAAACATGGGTATAGATGGTATTATTCGTATTGAGGAGTTTCAAGCAACAACTGAAAATTTCAAGGGTTATGACCCCATGATTTCCCAAAAATATAAAGGTCTGAATCAAGATAGTTTCACCATAAACATTCAGCCTGAAGCAATCAGAAATATTGAAGACATTGCCTCTTACAATGCTCAAGAAGGATTGGCCTTAAATGATGAAGAAGTTGACTATCTAAACAGCCTTTCCAAAAAATTGGGCAGACCACTTACAGACTCCGAAGTCTATGGGTTCGCACAAATAAACTCTGAACATTGTCGTCATAAAATTTTTAATGGCACATTTGTTATAGATGGTGAAGAAAAACCGATGTCACTCTTTAAAATGATTAGAGAGACATCTAACAAAAATCCAAACGATATTGTTTCGGCTTATAAAGATAATGTGGCATTTATTAAAGGTCCCAAAGTGGAGCAATTCGCTCCAAAACGTTCAGATGTTCCTGACTATTACCAAACCAAAGATTTCGATTCGGTTATTTCCTTAAAAGCTGAAACGCACAACTTTCCAACCACTGTAGAACCATTTAATGGCGCAGCAACAGGTTCAGGCGGAGAAATCCGTGACCGTTTGGCTGGTGGAAAAGGTTCTATTCCTTTAGCAGGAACTGCTGTTTATATGACCTCTTATTCGCGATTAGAAGAAAACCGTCCTTGGGAACAAGCGTTTAAAGAGCGTGATTGGTTATACCAAACCCCTATGGATATTTTAATAAAAGCATCTAATGGCGCATCGGATTTTGGAAACAAGTTTGGCCAACCTTTAATTGCCGGATCTGTACTCACTTTTGAACATGAAGAAGAAGCTCGAAAATTAGGCTTCGATAAGGTGATTATGCTTGCAGGAGGTATTGGTTATGGTAAGGCAAACCAAGCTTTAAAAGATACACCTCAAACAGGTGATAAAGTAGTCATTCTAGGTGGGGAAAACTACCGTATTGGAATGGGTGGTGCAGCTGTTTCCAGTGCCGATACTGGAGAATTCTCAACAGGTATTGAATTGAATGCCGTTCAACGTTCCAATCCAGAAATGCAGAAACGGGCCGCCAATGCTGTTCGCGGTATGGTAGAAAGCGATGAAAACTTTATTGTTTCCATTCACGATCATGGAGCTGGTGGTCACTTAAATTGTCTAAGTGAATTAGTAGAAGAAACTGGCGGAAAGATTGACTTAGATAAACTACCTGTTGGAGACCCAACACTTTCTGACAAAGAAATTATTGGTAATGAATCTCAAGAACGGATGGGATTAGTAATTGCTGAAAAGCATTTAGAAACCCTACAAAAAATTGCTGATAGAGAACGTTCACCAATGTATACGGTTGGCAATGTAACAGGCGACCATAGATTTACATTTGAGTCAAAAACGAAAGGTAACAAGCCTATGGATTTGGCATTGGAAGACATGTTTGGTAGTTCTCCAAAAACCATCATGACTGATAATTCCATCATTCGTAATTATGCTGATGTCTCCTATAATAAAGATAAATTTTTCGATTATTTAGATCAGCTACTACAATTGGAAGCTGTTGCTTGCAAAGACTGGCTGACGAATAAAGTAGACCGTTGTGTTGGTGGAAAAGTAGCCAAACAACAATGTGTGGGACCATTGCAAATACCATTAAATAATGTAGGTGTTATGGCATTGGATTTTAAAGGTAAAGAAGGCATTGCAACGGCAATTGGTCATTCACCTATATCTGGATTAATTGATCCGGTTGCAGGTAGTCGTAATTCTATAACAGAAGCGTTGACCAACATCATTTGGGCACCACTAAAAGATGGCTTAAAAAATGTGTCACTTTCCGCCAATTGGATGTGGCCCTGTAAAAATGAAGGTGAAGATGCGCGACTATATGATGCTGTTCAATCGGTTTCAGAGTTTGCTGTTGACCTTGGAATCAATGTACCAACTGGTAAAGATTCGCTTTCCATGAAGCAGAAATATCCTAATGAGGAAGTCATTTCACCTGGAACTGTCATTATTTCGGCTGCAGCCAACTGTATAGACATTAATAAAGTAATTGAACCTGTTTTACAAAAGAATGCAGGCGATATCTATTACATCAACCTCTCACAAGATGGTTTTAAATTAGGCGGTAGCTCCTTTGCTCAAGTAGTAAATAAAATTGGTAACGAAGCACCAACGGTGAAGAGTGCCGATTACGTAAAAACCGTGTTCAATACCATTCAGCAATTAATTTTAGACGAAAAAATTGTAGCTGGTCATGATGTGGCTTCTGGTGGATTAATCACCACACTTTTGGAGTTATGCTTTGCGGATAATAATTTAGGTGCCGAATTGGACATCACCGCTTTAGCTGAAAATGATTCCTTTAAAGTATTATTTGCTGAAAATGCCGGATTGGTTATTCAAGGGAAAGATGCTTCAATTGAAGCTGATTTAAATGAAGCCAATATTGAGTTTTTCAACATTGGAAAAGTCACAGATGCTGATGTATTGAGCATCATTAACGGTAATGATGTCTTTACAATGACCATTTCACGTTTACGTGATATGTGGTATAAAACATCCTTCCTATTAGACCAAAAGCAAACAGCCAATGGTTTAGCCAAAGAACGTTATGACAATTTTAAAAATCAACCGTTACAGCATTCATTTCCTGAACACTTTACAGGAAAACTTCCTGAAATAGACAGTAGTAAACCGCGACCAAAAGCGGCTGTTCTTCGTGAAAAAGGAAGCAACTCCGAACGTGAAATGGCAAACGCTATGTATTTAGCTGGTTTTGATGTGAAAGACGTCCACATGACCGATTTAATTTCGGGTCGTGAAACGCTAGAAGACATTCAGTTTTTGGGAGCAGTAGGTGGTTTCTCAAATTCTGATGTGTTAGGCTCTGCGAAAGGTTGGGCAGGCGCTATCAAATACAACGAAAAGGCTAACGAAGTTATCAAAAACTTCTTTGCCAGAGAAGATACGCTGTCTGTGGGTATTTGTAACGGTTGCCAATTATGGATGGAACTTGACCTGATCAATCCAGAACATGAAGTTCATGGTAAAATGACTTATAACGACTCGCATAAACACGAAAGTGCCTTTACAACTGTAAAAATTCAAGAGAACAATTCGGTGATGTTAGCATCATTGGCAGGTAGTACGTTAGGAGTTTGGATTTCGCATGGCGAAGGCAAATTCAGTTTACCTTACAATGAAGACAACTATCATATTGTCGCTAAATATGGTTACGAAGGATATCCACACAACCCAAATGGTTCCGATTTTAACACCGCCATGATGTGTGATAAAACTGGCCGTCATTTAGTTACTATGCCACATATTGAGCGCTCTACCTTCCAGTGGAACTGGGCAAACTACCCTAAAGGCAGAAAAGACCAAGTCTCGCCTTGGTTGGAAGCCTTTGTAAATGCCAGAAAGTGGATTGAGAAAAAATAAAATAAAAAAGGAGCTTAAAATTAAGCTCCTTTTTTTGTCGGGATGACAGGATTTAGAGAATCCTTTTACATCGCTATTGTTGCAAAATAAAGCAGTGCTTTGTTTTTAATCTAAAGCATAAAGTTATTTTAAGAAAGCAAGCTTTCTACAAGAACTCTCTACTTTATCTTGTCGGGATGACAGGATTTGAACCTGCGACCACACGGCCCCCAGCCGTGTACGCTAACCGGACTGCGCCACATCCCGTTTTTAAGACCACAAAAATACAAATGCTTTTTTTTATAACAATATGCTTCTTAAAAAATCAAGTATATTTATTATTTTGCAACGATACTAATTTTTTATCAATAATTCATGGCCAATATTAAAAGACTATTTGATTTTCCTTACCATCAATTGGAAACTTATAATCTAGAAAAAGCATTCACAACTAAATATAACGGAGAGTGGAAATCTATATCCACTCAAGAGTATATTGACCAAGCTAATATGATTAGTCGTGGATTATTGCGTTTGGGTGTCAAACCCAATGACAAGATTGCTGTAATTTCTTCCAATAATAGAACCGAATGGAATATTGTTGATATGGGTATTTTACAAATTGGAGCCCAAAATGTGCCAATCTATCCCACCATTTCCAAAGAGGATTATGAATATATTTTAAAGCATTCAGAAGCCACCTATTGTTTTGTATCGGATAGCGATATTTTAGAAAAATTAAATGCTGTTAAAAACAATACACAACTAAAAACCATTTATACGTTTAATGAAATAGATGGTGAATCCCATTGGACTGAAGTATTGAAACTAGGCGAAGACAAGTCCAATCAGGATGAAGTTGAAAAGCTTAAAAATGCCGTCGAGCCAGATCATTTGGCAACTTTAATATATACATCGGGCACCACAGGTACACCAAAGGGCGTGATGCTCTCTCATAAAAACATTGTATCCAATGTTTTGGACAGCGAAAAACGCGTTCCTTTTGATTACGGAAAATCAAAAGCTTTGAGTTTTTTACCAGTCTGTCATGTCTTTGAACGTATGATTCTGTATCTATACCAATTTTGTGGTGTTGAAATTCACTTTGCAGAATCCATAGAAGCAATGAGTGATAATTTAAAGGAAGTTAAGCCTAATGTTATGACGGCAGTTCCAAGACTTTATGAAAAAGTTTATGACAAAATAGTTGCTAAAGGCACAGAACTAACAGGACTTAAAAAAGCATTGTTTTTTTGGGCTATAGATCTTGGTTTAAAATATGAGCCTTACGGTGTCAATGGTTGGTGGTATGAACAACAATTAAAATTGGCTAGAAAACTCATTTTTAGTAAATGGCAAGAGGGACTTGGCGGAAATTTGGAGTTAATGGTTTCAGGAAGTGCTGCTTTACAACCCAGATTAACCAGGGTTTTTGCCGCTGCAGGCATGCCAATAATGGAAGGATACGGGCTTACGGAAACCTCACCAGTCATATCGGTAAACGATCAAAGGAATCACGGATTTAAAATTGGTACCGTAGGCCGTTTGATTGACAATGTTGAAGTGAAAATTGCTGATGACGGCGAAATATTGGTTAAAGGCCCTAATGTGATGCAAGGCTATTACAAAGACCCTGATAGAACAGCAGAAGTCATGACAGGTGATTATTTTCATACGGGAGATATCGGTGAAATTGACAAAGACGGATTCCTAAAAATTACGGATAGAAAAAAAGAAATTTTTAAAACTTCTGGTGGCAAATATGTTGCTCCTGCCCTATTGGAAAACGAATTTAAACAGTCACGGTTTATTGAACAGATTATGGTTATTGGTGAAGGTGAAAAAATGCCGGCAGCCCTCATTCAAATAAATTATGAATTTGTTCAAGAATGGGCTAAACGTCACAAAATAAATTACTCCCAAGAATCCATTATAGACAACCAGCAGTTAAAAGACAGAATTCAGGAAGAAATTGATACCGCCAATAAAAAATTTGGACATTGGGAACAAATCAAGAGATTTGAAATCACCCCTGATATTTGGTCCATTGAAGGTGGCCACCTAACCCCTACTATGAAAATGAAACGAAAAGTGATAAAAGAAAAATATCACGATTTGATCGAAAAAATTTATCGTCTTTAATTTAAAGCCTGATTAATTTGTCAGGCTTTTTAATCTTCCATTGTTAAATTTAATAATTTATTATGCGTGCATAATAAATTTTCCTATATTTGAAATTCAAAATGTCACTTTCATGAAAGATAAAACTATAGATTATGTCTTTAGGACTACTTGGCTAGCTATTAACAAAATGTATAATGAAGAAGCTGCGCAGTTTGGAACAACTATGGCTACAGGGTTTGCCCTATTGAGCATTGATCCGGAAAAAGGCACACCATCAACGTCATTAGGACCTAAAATGGGGATGGAAGCTACCAGTACTTTCAAGAACATTGAAAACCATGGAAGAAAAAGGCTTAATAGAACGAAAACCCAATCCGGAAGACGGACGCGGTGTCATTATTCATTTAACAGAATTTGGACGTGAAAAACGAGCCTATTCAAGGGAAAAAGTATTGACATTCAACGATGCCATTCGTAAGAATATATCTCAAGAGAAACTGGATAATTTTTATGAAGTAGTTGAGCTTATAAATAACATGATTTCAAACAAAAAAATATATAACCAAAAAGAACATATACTTAAGTAATATGAGTAAACGTAGAATAAATAAAGTAGCTGTTATTGGTTCAGGAATAATGGGAAGTGGAATTGCTTGTCATTTTGCCAATATTGGTGTGGATGTGCTCCTTCTCGATATTGTTCCAAGAGAACTTAACGAGATTGAGAAAGCTAAAGGCTTGACATTGGAAGACAAAGTAGTGCGTAATCGAATTGTAAATAGCTCCCTTCAGTCTGCCTTAAAATCGAAGCCATCGCCAATCTATCATCAAAATTTTGCCAATAGAATTACAACAGGAAACCTAGATGACGATTTATCCAAAATTAAAGAGGTCGATTGGGTTATTGAGGTAGTAGTTGAACGTTTGGACATCAAAAAACAGGTTTTTGAAAACATTGAAAAGTTTAGGACTCCTGGGACACTAATTACATCAAATACTTCAGGTATTCCAATACATTTTATGAGTGAAGGTCGCAGTGAAGATTTTCAAAAGCATTTCTGTGGAACACACTTTTTCAACCCAGCGCGTTACTTAAAGTTATTTGAAATTATTCCAGGTCCCAAAACCTCTCAAGATGTTTTGGATTTCCTAAACAATTACGGTGAACAATTTCTGGGAAAAACATCGGTAATTGCCAAGGACACCCCAGCTTTTATTGGTAATAGAATTGGAATCTTTGGAATTCAGTCCTTGTTCCATCAAGTAAAGGAATTAGGGTTAACTATTGAGGAAGTTGATAAATTAACTGGTCCCGTAATTGGACGACCAAAATCGGCAACCTTCAGAACAGTTGACGTTGTTGGATTGGATACATTGGTTCATGTTGCCAATGGTATATATGACAATTGCCCAAACGATGAAGCCCACGAACTATTTAAACTTCCGGACTTTATCAATACGATGATGGAAAACAAATGGCTGGGAAGTAAAACGGGTCAAGGTTTCTATAAAAAAGTAAAAGACGACAAAGGTAATAGTGAGATTTTGTCACTGGATTTAGACACATTAGAATATCGATCTAAAAAAAGAGCGCAGTTTGCAACTCTTGAAATGACAAAAACTGTCGATAAAGTTATTGAACGCTTCCCTATTCTGGTGTCTGGAAAAGACAAAGCTGGCGAATTCTACCGTAAGAACTTTGCAGCCATGTTTGCTTACGTTTCAAACAGGATTCCAGAAATCTCTGATGATTTATACAAAATAGACGATGCCATGAAAGCAGGTTTCGGTTGGGAACATGGACCATTTCAAATATGGGATGCTGTTGGTGTTGAAAAAGGACTGGAGCTCATTAAATCTGAAGGTCATCAAGTAGCCGATTGGGTAAATGAGATGATAGCATCAGGTAGTAAATCATTTTATTCAGTAAAAGATGGAGCAACGTACTTCTATGATATTCCATCTAAAACTCAAACTAAAATCCCCGGTCAAGATGCCTTTATTATATTAGATAATATTAGAAAATCGAACGAAGTGTTCAAAAATTCAGGTGTTGTTATTGAAGATTTAGGAGATGGTATTTTGAATTGTGAATTCCAGTCCAAGATGAATACCATTGGTGGCGATGTATTAGCTGGATTAAATAAAGCGGTTGATCTTGCCGAAAAAGATTTTGAAGGTTTGGTTATTGGAAATCAGGCTGCAAACTTCTCTGTTGGTGCCAATATAGGCATGATTTTTATGATGGCTGCCGAACAAGAATATGATGAACTCAACATGGCCATCAAATATTTCCAAGACACCATGATGCGTATGCGCTACTCTTCCATCCCTACAGTATCTGCACCACATGGCATGGCTCTTGGTGGTGGTTGTGAACTCTCAATGCATGCTGATAAAGTTGTTGCAGCAGCTGAAACTTATATAGGATTGGTGGAATTTGGAGTAGGTGTCATTCCTGGTGGCGGTGGTTCCAAAGAAATGGCTTTAAGAGCTCAAGACACATTCCGTAAAGGGGATGTTGAATTAAATGTTTTGCAAGAATATTTCCTGACCATTGGAATGGCTAAAGTGTCGACTTCTGCCTATGAAGCTTTTGATTTAGGAATTCTTCAAAAAGGCAAAGATGTTATTGTTGTCAATAAAGACAGACAAATTGCAACAGCCAAAGCACATGCAAGGTTAATGGCTGATGCTGGTTATACAAAACCTGTAAAGAGAAACGATATTAAAGTTTTAGGTAAACAAGCTTTAGGAATGTTTTTAGTTGGAACGGATTCTATGGAAGCTGCAAACTATATCAGTGAACACGATCATAAAATTGCGAATAAACTAGCTTATGTCATGGCTGGTGGTGATTTATCAGAACCTACCTTGGTATCAGAGCAATATTTACTGGATTTAGAACGTGAAGCATTTCTTTCATTATGTACAGAAAGAAAAACATTAGAGCGCATACAACATATGTTAAAAACAGGTAAACCTTTAAGAAACTAAAAAAATGAAACAAGCATATATAGTAAAAGCATATAGAACAGCTGTTGGTAAAGCTCCAAAAGGTGTGTTCCGTTTTAAAAGAACTGATGAGTTAGCTGCGGAAACCATTCAATATATGATGAAAGAACTTCCCAATTTAGACAAAAAACGTATTGATGATGTTATTGTGGGCAATGCTATGCCTGAAGGATCACAAGGTCTTAATATGGCAAGATTCATCTCCTTAATTGGTTTGGACAGTATTGACGTTCCTGGTGTGACGGTTAATCGTTTTTGCGCCTCTGGAATAGAGACCATTGGTGTTGCAACGGCAAAAATTCAAGCTGGTATGGCAGACTGTATTATTGCAGGCGGTGCCGAAAGCATGAGTGCCGTTCCTATGACAGGCTTTAAACCTGAATTAAATTATGATACTGTAAAAGCTGGCCATCCTGATTATTATTGGGGTATGGGAAATACTGCTGAAGCCGTTGCTAATCAGTTTAAAATATCTCGTGAAGATCAAGATGAATTTGCCTACAACTCTCATATGAAAGCTCTGAAAGCTCAAGCGGAAGACCGTTTTCAAGATCAAATAGTTCCTATTGAAGTAGAACAAACCTATATTGATGAAAATGGTAAAAAAGTTACCAAATCTTATACAGTTATTAAAGATGAAGGCCCACGAAAAGGGACAAATTTGGAAGCTTTAGCCAAGCTTCGCCCAGTTTTTGCCCAAGGTGGAAGTGTCACAGCAGGTAATTCATCACAAATGAGCGATGGTGCAGCATTTGTTATGATAATGAGTGAAGATATGGTAAAAGAACTCAATATTGAACCCATTGCACGTTTAGTAAACTATGCCGCCGCTGGTGTGGAACCACGAATTATGGGAATTGGTCCTGTAAAAGCCATTCCAAAAGCCTTAAAACAAGCAGGTTTAAAACAAGCTGACTTAGAGTTAATAGAACTGAATGAAGCGTTCGCATCACAATCAATAGCTGTTATCAGGGAACTTGGTTTAAATAATGACATTATTAATGTTAATGGTGGCGCCATTGCTCTCGGACACCCACTAGGTTGTACTGGAGCCAAGCTATCAGTTCAACTCTTTGATGAAATGCGTAAGCGCAATATGCGAGGGAAATATGGTGCAGTGACCATGTGTGTTGGAACGGGTCAAGGAGCTTGTGGAATTTTCGAATTTTTAAATTAAAACAATATAACTTATACCAATGGAAGCAACTGAAAAAGACATATTAAGAGGTGGACAGTTTCTAGTAAAGGAAACTAACTGCGAAGATGTGTTTACTCCTGAAGATTTTTCGGAAGAACAAAACATGATGAAGGAAGCGGTTATGGAATTTAATGACCGTGAAATAATTCCTAATAAAAATAGATTTGAAGCTAAAGATTACGCCCTTACCGAAGAATGCATGAGAAAAGCTGGTGAGCTCGGATTTTTGGGTGTAGCGGTTCCTGAAGCCTATGGTGGATTGGGAATGGGATTTGTATCAACGGTATTGACCTGTGACTATATTTCCAGCGGAACTGGTTCTTTTAGTACAGCCTTTGGGGCGCATACGGGAATTGGAACCATGCCAATCACACTGTATGGTACCGAAGAGCAAAAGCAAAAATACGTGCCAAAATTGGCTACTGGAGAATGGTTTGGTTCCTATTGTTTAACAGAGCCAGGTGCTGGTAGTGATGCCAATTCTGGTAAAACAACTGCTGAACTATCTGCCGATGGAAAAACATATAAAATTAACGGGCAAAAAATGTGGATTTCCAATGCTGGATTTTGTCGTTTAATGATTGTTTTTGCACGTATTGAAGATGACAAGAATATTACTGGTTTCATAGTGGAATATGATCCAGTAAAGCCAAACGGAATTACTTTGGGTGAGGAAGAGCATAAACTAGGTATTCATGCCTCATCTACCAGACAAGTATTCTTTAACGACACTGTTGTACCGGTAGAGAATATGTTGGCTGGTCGTGGCGAAGGTTTCAAGATCGCTATGAACGCACTTAACGTTGGGCGAATTAAATTGGCCGCTGCTTGCTTGGATTCGCAAAGACGCATTACAACCACTGCCATTCAATATGCTAACGAACGTAAACAATTTAAAACTAGAATATCTGATTTCGGTGCCATTAAGAAAAAATTAGCTGAAATGTCAGCCAGTGCTTATGCCAGCGAATCAGCAACTTATCGAGCTTCAAAAAACATTGAAGACAGAATAGCATTACGTGAAGCGGCCGGAAATTCTCATCAAGAAGCAGAATTAAAAGGTGTTGAAGAATATGCTATTGAATGCTCTATTCTTAAAGTAGCGGTCTCTGAAGATGTCCAAAACTGTGCTGATGAAGGTATTCAGATTTTTGGAGGTATGGGATTCTCTAAAGAAACGCCTATGGAAGCGGCTTGGAGAGATGCCAGAATTGCACGAATATATGAAGGAACCAATGAGATTAATCGCATGCTTTCTGTTGGTATGCTGGTTAAAAAAGCTATGAAAGGACATGTGGATTTATTGGGTCCTGCTCAAGCTGTACAAGAAGAGCTGATGGGTATTCCTTCCTTTGAAACTCCTGATTATTCTGAATTATTTTCGGAAGAAAAGGAAATGATTAAGAAGTTAAAGAAAACCTTTTTAATGGTTGCAGGTGGTGCTGTTCAAAAATTTGGTCCAGATTTAGAAGGACACCAACAACTTTTGGTCGCTGCTGCAGACATTCTTATCGAAATCTATATGGCAGAATCCGCTATTCTTAGAACTGAAAAGAATGTCAAACGCTTTGGTGAAAAAGAACAATCGGCTCAAATAGCCATGGCAAAATTATATTTATACAATGCCGTAAATATAGTGGAAGATAAAGGAAAAGAAAGTATAATCTCTTTTGCCGAAGGCGATGAACAACGTATGATGCTTATGGGACTTAAACGTTTTACAAAATATCAAAACTACCCTGATATTGTTGATTTACGTAATGAAATTGCCGAAAAAGTAAAAGCTGAAAATAAGTACTGCTTTTAATTGTAGTTAAGTTTAGTTAGAAGAGAAAAGCCGTTTCCATATGGAAGCGGCTTTTTTTATTATGATAAACCCAACTTATTGTTCGATGGATTCTTTTATTTTTTCTTCATTGGTTATTTTCGATAAATTAATTGCCGTTTCAATTAATGCTAAATGCGAATAAGCTTGTGGGAAGTTGCCCAGCAAACGTTTTGTTTTGAAGTCAATATCTTCGCTAAATAGCCCTAAATGATTACTATAAGACAATAATTGATCAAACATTCGTTTTGCCTTTTGAACCTCTCCTATTTTGTATAAGCTATTTATAAACCAAAATGTACAAATAGTAAACGAAGATGATGGCAATCCAAAATCATCTTGGTTTTTATAACGATATAACAGTCCATCATTACTTAATTCGCGCTCAATGGCATTTACGGTACTAACGTACTTCGGGTCTTTAGCATCAATAAATCCATAGGGTTCCATTAATAATACAGAAGCATCCAAATCGGCAGAACCATAAGATTGTGTGAAAGCCTTGACATCATTATTCCAGGCATTTTCCATGATATCCTCACGTATATCACTCTCTATGAGTTTCCATTTGGTGATTTTTGATGTTTTTCCTAATAATTTGGCAACTTTGATAGCCTTATCTACAGCTACCC
The DNA here is from genome assembly GCF_055227665.1 of Hanstruepera sp. CR43. Taxonomy (NCBI): domain Bacteria; kingdom Pseudomonadati; phylum Bacteroidota; class Flavobacteriia; order Flavobacteriales; family Flavobacteriaceae; genus Hanstruepera; species Hanstruepera sp. CR43. The sequence continues at coordinate 706,806 of NZ_CP200078.1, forward strand.
AGCACAACACCTTCGAGAAAGTAAAGTGCCTATCTTCAGTTCTAAATTCCCAAATGCCTTTATCAGGTTCTTGCCAATGTTTATTGACAACCCAAACAATTCCTTTGGTAATGGTCCAAAGTTCTTCAGTATTTTCAATATCCACATGAAAATTGATAAATTGCTGGTGAATAACATCCATCAAAATGCCATAAATATCATTTTGTTTTTGTTTATAGGCAGCGTTACCCACTCGCACAGGACTTGAGTTTTGATAACCGCTTAAGTGATCTAAAGTGACTTCGGTTAATTTTTTTTCTTTATTTATTCCATACATTATTTGAAGCTTTTCATCTTTATCAGGTATTAAATCCATGATAAAATTCAAATAACGTTTGGCAATATTTTTATGTCCTAGTTGCGATACCACTTTGATTACCATGGAAGCATCACGAATCCAACAAAACCGATAATCCCAATTTCTTACTTCTCCTATGGTTTCTGGTAAAGACGTTGTAGCCGCTGCTAAAACAGCACCTGTTTTGTCATAAGTTAAAAGCTTCAGCGTCATAGCACTTCTAGCTATTTCCTTATTATACAGACTGTAAGAAGGTGTTCTATCCATCCAATTTAACCAATATACCTTGGTTCGTTCATGTTCTAAAAACATGCTTTCTACAGATGTTTCGAAAACTTTTTCATTATATCCGATTAAAAAATAACCATCCGAGGTTAGTTCAATATCTGCACCTTTAACCACTTTTTGCTTATTAAAACTAGTATAAAGAAAAAGCGTATCAAATTTTTCCCCATGGGTTAAACTGGCAATAAAATGCTCCTTAACGTACATTTTAGTTTCTCCTCTGGCATACTCTAATTTAGGATTATAGAGTACTTTAAATGTAGGTTTACCAGAGATATATTTAAAGTATCTTATGATTTCCGGTGGTGCCTGATAACCACCATTTGCCTTGTAGTAACGTGGCATAAAATCATGTACTTCAAAGGTATCAATGCCGTTACTGAACCTTGTAACCAATATGGTCGTGTTATCAATATACTTTTGGCTAATTTCAAAACTTTCATCAGTTAATATTTCAAAGCTCCCGCCAATGTTCTCATCTAATAATTTTGCAAAAATTGAGGAGGAATCAAATTGAGGTAAACAGCACCAATCGATAGATCCTGTTTTTGATATTAAAGCGGCACTTCGGCAGTTTCCTATTATTCCGTAATCTAAATTATTTCCCAAATTGAGCTGTTATTATGGTTACAAGTTAATTTTTCATTAAATTAACGAAAATCCTATCTTTAAACCAAAGTATTTCCATGAGTAAGACCATCATAGTATCTAACAGACTACCATTACAAATTAAGCTTGATAATAAAAGAATAGAAGTTGTTCCAAGTGTCGGTGGTTTAGCGACAGGTATGAAATCGGTACATGAGGATGGAAATGGCTTATGGATAGGCTGGTCTGGATTAACAGAAGAAGAACTAGATGACGACTTGAATACTAAAGTTGAAAAGGCCGTATCAAAACAAAACTGTGCTACTGTACCATTAACCCAAGATGATATTGACAATTACTATTTAGGGTTTAGTAATAAAACGTTATGGCCACTATTTCATTATTTTATGGAATATACCGAGTTTGAGAATTCTCAATGGGAATCCTATAAACTTGTCAATGAAAAATTTGCCCGTATTGTTATACAGAATATAGAGGATGGTGATACGGTTTGGGTACATGATTATCAATTACTTCTGTTACCAAAACTCATTAAGGACCAAAAACCCAATGTTACTATTGGATTCTTTTTGCACATTCCCTATCCTTCCTATGAAATTTTCAGGACGTTTCCATGGCGTGAAGAATTATTACATGGCATGTTAGGATCAGACTTACTAGGCTTTCATACCTATGATTACGAACGTCACTTTTTAAGTTCGGTAAAACGTATATTGAGATTGGAAGTAAAGTTCAATGAAATTGCCTATCACGACCGTGTTATTAAGGTAGATTCATTCCCTATGGGAATTGATTACAATAAATTTCACGATGCAGCCATGAAGCACAAAGGACTCAAGGCTGATGAAAAATCCGAATTACAACGACGATTAGACGACCATATTCAATCTGGGTCCGAAGCCAAACTAATTCTATCCATTGATCGCATGGATTATACCAAAGGCATCCCAAACCGCATAAGAGCATTTGAACATTTTCTGAAAAAATACCCGCAATTCAAAGAAAAGGTCCGATTGGTTATGTTAGCAGTACCCTCGCGCTCTGATGTGCCACAATACAAAAAACTAAAACGTGAAACCGATGAGCTTGTAGGTAGAATTAATGGTCAATTTGCTACCGTAAGCTGGACACCTATTTGGTATTTCTATAGATCCATGCCTTTCGATAATCTCATTGATCTGTATACCTCATCAGATATCGCTTTAATAACACCTATACGTGATGGCATGAATCTCGTAGCCAAAGAATATGTTGCCACAAGAACCGATATGAACGGAGTTCTGATATTAAGTGAAATGGCTGGTGCTTCAAAAGAAATGAATGAAGCTATTCTTATCAACCCAAATAATTTTGAAGAAATTGCAGATGCACTCAAACAAGCTATAGAAATGAGTGCTGAAGAGCAAAAAAAGCGACTTAAAATTCTTCAAAAAAGACTCAAGCGCTATTCGGTAGAAAAATGGGCCAACGAATTTATGAAGTCCTTGAATGCTACAAAAAGTTCAAAGACATCCATAATTGCAAAAAAACTTGATGGTGAAAGAACAAGTAAGATGATGGATTCCTTCCTGTCTTCAAAAAAAAGATTATTGTTACTTGACTACGATGGCACATTGGTTGGATTTCAAAACAATCCTCAAGACGCGAAACCAGACAACCAATTAATCTCTTTATTGGATTCCTTAAACCAACAAAAAAATACGGATGTGGTTATTATTAGTGGAAGGGACAAAGAAACCTTTGAAAATTGGTTTGGCAATAAAGATTACAACCTTATAACCGACCATGGTGTGTGGCTAAAAACAAAATCCACCAACTGGAAAATGTTGGAGCGATTAAAGACCGACTGGATGGAGAACATCAAACCCATTTTGGAAACTTTTGTTGATAGAACCCCTGGTACGTTTATCGAGCAAAAAAAATACTCTTTAGCCTGGCATTACAGACAAGCTGATCCGGAACTTGCTAAAATAAGAACTATAGAGCTTAATACGGTTTTAACAAGTTTGATTTCAAACAATGATCTCACCGTCTTACAAGGCAATAAAGTCATTGAAATCAAGAGTAGTAATGTGAATAAAGGTAGAGCTGCCTCTGCATGGTTAGTAGACAACGACTATGATTTTATTATGGCTATTGGAGATGACTGGACAGATGAATATATGTTTGAAGAACTTCCTGAAAATGCTTTTACAATTAAGGTTGGTTTAAAAAAAACACAGGCAAAATATTACATTAACAACACAGAAGATGTCAGGGAATTATTGACTAAATTTATCTGATTTAAACTTTCAAAAATGAACATCCATAAAATATCATTATTCATTGCATTTTTTACTGCATATTTTTCCCAAGCACAAGGTTTACTGGAGGAGAAAAACAATTTCACTGAACAAGACACCTTGAGGGGATCTATTACGCCAGAACGCGAATGGTGGGATTTAACCTATTATCATTTGGATATTTCGGTTAATCCTGACGAAAAATATATTTCAGGCAAAAACAATATAAATTATAAAGTTTTAAAGCCCTACTCTACCATTCAAATTGATTTGCAGGAACCATTAATTATTACTAAAGCAATACAAAATGGTAAAGAGTTGCATGTGAAACGTAATGGCAATGCCCATTTCATTTCGCTTATTGACAAACAAATTCCAAATACCATCAATTCTTTGGAAATACACTATCAAGGTAACCCCAAAGAAGCTGTGAGAGCACCTTGGGATGGTGGTTTATCATGGAAAAAAGACAGTAATGGCAATCACTTTGTGGCCACTTCCTGTCAAGGATTAGGCGCCAGTGTTTGGTGGCCCAGCAAAGACCACATGTATGATGAAGTAGACAGTATGCTCATAAGCGTAACAAACCCAAAGGGATTGAGTAATATTTCAAATGGCCGTTTGAGGTCTGTTAAAGAAAATAATGATGGAACGGTTACCTCCAATTGGTTTGTGGATAATCCTATTAATAATTATGGGGTTAATGTGAACATTGGTGATTATGTCCATTTTTCAGAAGTCTATCAAGGAGAAAAAGGTCCATTGGATTTAGATTATTACGTATTGAGTTATAACCTTGATAAGGCAAAAGAACACTTTAAGGACACGCCAAAAATGATGAAAGCATTTGAACATTGGTTTGGACCATATCCTTTTTATGAAGATGGGTTCAAGTTAGTTGAAGTACCCTATTTGGGTATGGAGCATCAAAGTTCGGTTACCTATGGTAATCAATATAAAAAAGGCTATTTAGGAAGAGATATTTCAGGCTCTGGTTGGGGCTTGAAATTTGACTACATCATTATCCACGAAGCCGGACACGAATGGTTTGCCAACAATATTACGTATAAAGATATCGCCGATATGTGGATTCATGAGAGCTTCACCACCTATTCTGAAAATTTGTTTGTTGAATATTATTACGGCAAAGAAGCCGGTTCAGAATATGTTATTGGCCAACGTAGAGGAATTGGAAACAAAAGTCCCATTATTGGCTATTATAACGTAAACAAGGAAGGCTCTGGTGATATGTATGCTAAAGGTGCCAACATATTGCATACGTTACGTCAATTAATTGAAGATGACGAAAAATGGCGACGAATTTTAAGAGGTTTGAACAGTACCTTCTACCACCAAACAGTGACGACGGAGCAAGTTGAAAATTATATCAGTCAACAATCAGGTATTGATCTCAAGGAGTTTTTTAACCAATACTTAAGAACTACCATGATTCCAAATTTAGAGTATGAAATTAAAGATGGAAATTTAAAATATCGCTGGACTAATATTGTTGATAATTTTGACATGCCTATTGAAGTGAACATTGATAACAAAAAACAATGGCTCTTTCCTAATGCGGAATGGAAAACCATGTCAATTCAGTCAGATAGCATGACAATTGATGAAAACTTCTATGTTTACAGCAAAAAACTATAAGTTTGGATTACCCTGAATTGTATTTTAAAAATGATTCCGAATGGCGCGATTGGCTTCATGAAAATCATCTTGACCACAATGGAGTTTACCTCATTTTTTACAAAGTTGATCATGAAAAAGATAGCATGCGCTGGGAAGAGGCCGTGAAAGTTGCTCTCTGTTATGGCTGGATTGACTCCACTGTCAAAAGTTTAGGAAATGGTAAACGCAGACAATATTTTACACCCAGAAATGACAAAAGTGTCTGGAGTGCACTTAACAAAAAACACATTACAGAGTTAACTGCTAAAAAGTTAATGCATGAAAGTGGCTTTAAAAAAATTGAAATAGCAAAACAAAATGGTAGCTGGACAGCATTAGACGATGTTGAAAATGAAATCATTCCTCAAGATCTTCAGGAGGCATTTGATAAAAACTCCATAGCATTTAAGAATTATCAAAACTTCGCGCCTTCATATAGAAAAAGTTATTTGTATTGGATTAATCAAGCCAAACGATCTGAAACACGTCAAAAACGCATTTCAGAAATTATTTCCTACTGTGTTAAAAATATGAAAACAAGAAATTAACCATTTCTTTTTCATTATTTTTAAAGTTTAACAAACCAAAACGAATGAAAAAAATAGTATCCCTCGTCATGTTTTTCAGCATGACACTCCTATTTGCACAACAAGAATTCTCATTAGATTTAGTCAAAAACATGAAACCCCGAAACATCGGCCCAGGCGGTATGTCTGGTCGAGTGACCGCGATAGATGTGGTTCACAATGACCCAGATATTATGTACGTGGGGACAGCATCTGGGGGCTTGTGGAAATCGACTTCAGGAGGCATTAAATGGGAACCTATTTTTGATAAGGAAGTAACCGCTTCCATTGGAGCTGTAGCCATTCAGCAAACCAACCCAAGTGTGATCTGGGTTGGGACTGGTGAAGGGAATCCCAGAAACAGCTTAAATGGCGGTTATGGTATTTACAAATCCTTGGATGGTGGTAAAAACTGGCAACTCATGGGTCTTGAGCAAACTAGACATATTCATCGGGTTGTTATCGATCCAACCAATCCAAACACAGTTTATGCAGGCGCCATTGGGTCACCTTGGGGCGAACATCCCGAACGTGGTGTTTTTAAAACCACCGATGGTGGTAAAACCTGGAAGAAAATTCTCTTTACCAATAACAAAACAGGCGCTGCTGATTTGATAATGGATCCAACGAATCCTAACAAACTAATCGCCGCCATGTGGGAACACAAGCGAGATCCTTGGTTCTTTAATTCAGGAGGTGAAGGTTCTGGATTACATATTACTTATGATGGTGGTGACACATGGAAAAAAGTAACCTCTGAAGATGGCTTCCCGGAAGGCAATTTAGGTCGCATTGGTGTCGCAATAGCGGCCAACAAACCTAACATTATCTATGCTTTGGTGGAAGCCAAAAAAAATGCGCTTTACAAAAGTGAGGATGGTGGTTTTAAATGGCGGAAGATTAATGACAAAAATGATATTGGTAACAGACCCTTTTATTATTCTGAAATATATGTAGACCCACAAAACGAAAACCGTGTGTATTCGGTATTTACGTATGTTAATGTCAGTGAAGATGGTGGTAAAAATTTCTACCAACTCATGCCAGCTTATGGTGTAGATAATGGCATTCATCCAGACCACCATGCTTGGTGGATTCATCCAAAGGATGGTAGCTTTATGCTAGACGGTAATGATGGTGGAATGAACATTACTCACGATGGAGGTAAAACCTGGCGCTTTATTGGTAATTTGCCCATCGCACAATTTTATCACATTAATGTTGATAATGAATTTCCTTATAATGTTTACGGTGGCATGCAAGATAATGGGTCCTGGCGAGGACCAGCTTATGTGTGGCGTGCTCAAGGAATTCGTAATTCTTACTGGCAGGAAATCAGTTTTGGAGATGGTTTTGACGTAGTTCCAGACAGAGACGATTCCAGGTTTGGATGGACTATGAGTCAGCAAGGTTATGTCTCCCGTTACGATTGGGAAACAGGCAATAATTTTTTAGTGAGACCTGTAGCTCTGGATGCTGATACCGAATTACGATTCAATTGGAATGCAGCCATCAATATTGATCCTTTTGACAACAATACGATTTATTTTGGAAGTCAATATGTCCATAAATCAACCGATAAAGGAGAAACCTGGACCTTAATTTCAGATGATTTAACTACTAATGATCCTGAAAAATTAAAACAATCTGAAAGTGGCGGCCTGACTATGGATGCTACTGGTGCCGAAAATCATTGTACCATTCTGGTTATTGAACCTTCTCCTGTGGAAAAGAATATGCTTTGGGTTGGCACCGATGATGGTCGTGTACACATAACTCAAAATGGTGGTGAAACTTGGATTGATGTATCTAAAAACATCAAAGGATTACCAATAGGAAGTTGGATTCCTCAAATTAAAGCATCAAATAAAAACAAAGGCGAGGCCTTACTAATTGTTAATGATTACAGACGTTTTAACTACACACCTTACGCCTATAGAACCAAAGATTATGGTAAGACTTGGACACGAATTGTAGATGAAAACGACGTAGAGAGTTATACTCTAGCCATAGTTGAAGATATTGAGGAACCCAACCTCCTATTTTTAGGTACTGATGATGGTCTTTATATATCCTTGGATGCCGGAAACCAATGGGCCAAATGGACAGAAGGTTTCCCAACTGTTTCGGTTAAAGATCTGGTTATTCACCCAAGAGAACACGATTTGGTAATTGGTACCTTTGGTCGTGCCGCATGGGTTTTAGATGATATCAGACCATTGCGGGTAATGGCAAAAGACAATGCTGTATTGAATTCCAAACTAATGTTATTCGAGCCTCCAACAGCCTACCAATCGGCCTATCAGCAACCGACTGGGAGCCGCTTTGGTGGTGATGCGCTGTACAATGGTGAAAATCGAGCCTATGGTGCTCAATTATCCTATTATTTCAAGATAGATGATAAAAAATTAGATTCTAAAGAAGACGAAAAAGAAGACAACGATGATGATGATTTAGAAGAGACTAATGAAGAAAATGAGGAATCTAAAGAATCTGAAAGCAATGAAGTCAAATGGGATTCCTTAACCATGAAAATTTATGATGGTGACCGATTGATACGAACCCTTAAACAAAAAGCACCTAAAGAAACTGGTGTTCACAAATGGACGTGGTATATGGACGAATCTGGAGTATCGAGACCTTCACGAAGTATCAGAGAATCTAAAAACGAGCCGGGAGGTGTTAGTGTTAAACCTGGAAATTACAAAGTCGTTATGAGCTTTGGAGATCAGCGGTCAGAACAAACTATAACCATAAAATCTGACCCAAGACTTAATATATCTTCCAAAAACATTAATGAAGTTTATACAACACTCAAAGAGTTGGAAATTTATCAGGAGACTTTAGCTAATGCTATTGAGCAACTAGTAGAAAGTAAACATGTTGCAAAAAAATATCAGTCTGATTTAAAAAAACTGGATAAGGAAAAATATAAAGAAGAGATAAAATTATCCAGTGAGGTAACCAAAAAAATAGATTCGCTTATTGATGGCTATCTTGGAAAAGTAGATGACAGACAAGGAATCACGCGTGATGTTGAAGTTACTGTTAATCAACGCTTGGGATTGGCAAGAAGTTATGTCAGTTCCAGTCAAACTGGAATAACCAGTACAGAAACCAAATTGATAGAATTGGCCAAAGACGCCATTACGAAAGCGCTTGAAGAAACAAATAACTTTTTCAAAAACGACTGGATGGAGTATCAATCTCAAATGGAACAATTAGAAATAAACCCTTTCAAAGAAACAAAGACCTTTAAAATCGATTAAAATAAACCTGCAAAACTTAATTTTTAACCAATGAAAAAACTTTTAGCACTTTGCACAATTCTTGCTTTTGTTTCCTGCAAGAAGGACACTAAAGAACCTGTTGCTGAAAAAACACCAGACATTAAACAGTATACCATTGAACAATTTATGGACAATGAGGCTGTTGGTAACGGTAGTTTTTCACCAGACAATTCTAAATTATTGGTTCACAGCAATCGCTCTGGAATCTATAATTTATATGAAGTTCCTGTTAAGGGAGGTGAATTAAAACCCTTGACTCAATCAGACAGCTCTTCTATTTTTGCTATTTCATACTTTCCAAAAGATGAACGCATTCTGTTTTCAGCTGACGGAAATGGCGATGAAATTAATCATGTGTATTTGAGAGATACCACCGGAACCATCACAGACCTAACACCAGAAAAAGGTGCTAAAGCATCATTTTATGGTTGGAATACGGACAAAACAGGATTCTACTACGGTTCCAACAAAAGAGATCCGAAGTATTTTGATGTTTACGAAATGACCCTTGAAGACTTCTCATCCGAATTAATTTATCAGAACAATGACGGATTAAACTTTAGTGATATTTCCGATAACAGGCAATATATTGCCCTTTCACAGTCATTGAATACTAATGACTCTGACTTGTATATTTTTAATACAAAAACCAATGAGAAGACCAAGGTAAATGATAATTTAAGTGGAAATTCCGCCCAAGATTTTTCATTGGATAGTAGTACATTCTATTATACAACCGATGATGGTGCCGAGTTCGCATACCTGATGGCCTATAATCTAGAGTCAGGAGAAAAAACAAAAGTTTTAGAAAGAAATTGGGATATATTGGGAGCAAGCTTTACTGATAAAGGAAACTATATGACCGTCTTTGTGAACGATGATGGTAAAAATGCCATAGAAGTTTTTGATGCCAAAACCATGAAACCAATTTCAATGCCTGATTTTGGCTCTAAAAGTATTACAAGTGTATCTTTTTCTGATGATGAAAGTTGGATGCGCATGTATGTGGGCGGTTCAAATTCCCCTTCAGATTTATACACTTATAATTTTGGAACCAAAGAACAACATAAGCTAACTAATGTTCTCAATAAAGAGATTAATCCAGATGATTTAGTCACGGCCAAGGTTATTCGCTATAAATCATTTGATGGTGTAGAAATCCCAGCTATTTATTACTTACCGCATCAAGCCACTGAAACCAACAAAGTTCCTGCAATGGTTTGGGTACACGGTGGCCCAGGTGGGCAATCACGTCAAAACTTTAGTTCATTGATACAGTATATGGTTAATCATGGGTATGCGGTATTGGCTGTTAATAACCGAGGAAGTAGTGGCTATGGCAAAACCTTCTATAAAATGGATGACTTAAATCATGGTGAAAAAGATCTTCAAGACTGTGTTGAGGGTAAAAACTGGTTAGCCACACAACCTGAAATTGATGGTAGTAAAATTGGAATTATTGGTGGATCTTATGGTGGTTATATGACTATGGCCGCCCTAACCTACGCACCCGAAGAATTTGATGTTGGTGTCAATATTTTTGGTGTAACCAACTGGTTGCGAACCTTAAAAAGTATTCCGCCTTATTGGGAGTCGTTTAGAAAATCTTTATACCTGGAATTAGGTGACCCTTATTCACAAGATTCCGTGAGACTCAAACAAATTTCCCCATTGTTTCATACAGATAAAGTCACTAAACCTTTAATTGTTTTACAAGGGTCTCAAGACCCAAGGGTATTACAGGTAGAATCTGATGAAATTGTGGAAGGTGTTAGAGCCAATGGCGTTCCTGTAGAGTATGTTCTTTTTGAAGATGAAGGTCATGGTTTTGTCAAAAAGGAAAACCAGATTGAAGCATACAGTCGTGTTCTTAAATTTTTAGATCACTACTTAAAAGAAGTAGAACAAACCTGTTGATGGTGAAATACCAGAACACTGAAATTGAAGCCGAAAAATAATGATTACAAACGCTCTGTTAATTCAGAGCGTTTTTTTATTCAATACGTTCTAATGCTTTAGCATCTTCGATTCTGATTTGTTTACCAGATGTAGAAATGAAACCCTCTTTCTTTAATTGGGATAAAATTCTAATGGCTGACTCGGTGGCTGTTCCTACTATATTCGCGTAATCTTCACGTGATAAAACAACATTTAAATAACCATCTTCGTTATTTCCAAAATGTTCATGAATGTACAACAAGGTTTCTGCCAATCGCTGCTTCACTGATTTTTGGGCCATATTAACAATGACGTTGTCACTCTCTCGTAAATCATGAGCCATTTGTTGCAACACTTCCATTGAAAAATTGACATTTTTTTGAAGATCATCAATAATTTCACTTTTAGGAATGAAACAAACTTCCATATCATTCAACGCTACAGCACTCAAATTTGTAGATTCATTGCCAATCAACGAACGCTGACCTAATAAATCACCTTTAACAACGAGCTTTACAATTTGGTCTTTTCCATTAGCACTTAATTTTGACAACTTACAAATACCATCTTTAACACAAAAGATACCATTAAGCATATCGCCTTCTTCAAAAATAACTTCACCTTTTTTTATGATTTTAGATGTTTTACACCCAGAAATCCGTACTAATTCTTCTTTAGTCAATGCCTTCATGGAATTGAACTGCCTAATAATGCACTGTTCACATTTACTCATACCTATTAAATGTTCTGTAAAATTACACAAAACATGACAAATATCATATTTTTAAAGGACAAGTTTAGTGACTTTTGTTACAGGTATAAATGAGCAAATATTATGGACAAGGCTTCTTGTTTTCACTGTGGTGACATTTGTGAATCAGAGCATATTATTCACGATGACAAATCGTTTTGCTGTAATGGCTGTAAAACCGTTTATGAAATTTTTTCAGAAAACGATTTGACCTGCTATTATGATTTGCAAGCCTCACCTGGAAGTACACCCAAAGAAATTCAGGGAAAATATGATTTCTTATCTCAAGAAAATATCATAGAAAAGCTCACCGAATTTAATGATGGTCACATTCAGATTGTCACCCTCTACATTCCACATATTCATTGTAGTTCCTGCATTTGGATATTGGAAAACTTAAACAAGCTGGATGAACACATCACGGCTTCTCAAGTCAACTTTGGTAAAAAAACGGTTCGGGTAACTTACAATTGCCAGGAATATTCTTTGAAGGAAGTTGTCTTGTTATTGAGTGCCATTGGTTATGAACCTTATATCTCGTTAGATGACTTCCAAACAGGCAAACAATCTATCAATAGGCAATTGATATATAAACTTGGTGTGGCCGGTTTTGCTTTTGGCAATGTCATGTTTCTATCTTTTCCGGAATATTTTGAAGTTGGTGAATTTTGGTTAGAACAATACAAGCACCTGTTTCGGTGGCTGATGTTTATCTTTTCTCTGCCAGTTGTTTTCTATGCTGGACAAGATTATTTTATATCGGCCTACAAAGGTTTACGCTCAAGAATCTTAAATATTGATGTGCCCATTGCATTAGGTATTGCGGTATTATTCATTAGAAGCACAGCGGAAATTATTTTTGATTTAGGATCGGGTTTCTTTGATAGCCTAACGGGATTGGTCTTTTTCTTATTACTTGGCAAGTTCTTCCAGCAAAAAACCTACGCATTTTTATCCTTTGAGCGTGACTATAAATCCTATTTCCCGATCGCAGTTACGAAATTGGAGCATGATGCGGAAATTCCAACCCAAGTTTATGATATCCAAAAAGGTGACCGACTACTCATTAGAAATGAAGAATTGATTCCCGTTGACGGTATTCTAATCAATGGCAATGCACGAATAGACTATAGTTTTGTTACTGGTGAATCAGAAACAATCAGTAAGCAATCAGGCGATAAGTTATATGCTGGTGGTAAACAAACAGATGGTGTCATTGAAATGGAAGCTGTTAATTCCGTGGAGCAAAGTTATTTAACCCAATTGTGGAGTAATGACGTTTTCAATAAAAATAAAGAAAGTGGCTCTACAACTCTTACAAACGCTATCAGTAAACGATTCACAATCACCGTTTTATCAATCGCCATCTTAGCTACAACCTTTTGGTTACTTGTTGACGCATCCAAAGCCATGAATGTCTTCACGGCAGTTTTAATTATTGCATGCCCATGTGCCATTGCTTTATCAGCACCATTTACCTATGGCAACCTGTTACGTATTTTTGGAAAATTAAAGTTCTATGTCAAGAATGCTTCGGTTATTGAACAATTGGCCCATATCAATACCATTATTTTTGATAAGACGGGAACAATCACCTCCAACAAAAAAAGCACCGCTACTTATGAAGGCAATCCCCTATCCCCTTCCGAAGAAATTCTTTTAAAGAATACCTTGCGCAGTTCCAATCATCCATTAAGTAGGACTCTTTACGATATTTTAGATGAACATAATATAATTTCCTTAAATCATTTTCAGGAATATGTTGGTAAAGGCATTGAAGCATCATATAATAACGATTCTATTAAAATAGGTTCGGCTGCGTTTGTTGGGCAAATAGATACTTCCGTTTTAAACACGACTGTTCATATCAGCTCAAATAATCAATATAAAGGCAAGTACACCTTTTACAATAGCTATAGAAAAGGAATTTCCAAACTTTTTAATAAACTGAAGAAACATTTTGATTTGGTGATTTTATCAGGAGACAATGAAGGCGAATTGGAAAATCTAAAAAAACTATTACCCTCAAAGACCAAACTAATTTTCAACCAAAAACCAGATGATAAATTAGAATACATCAAATACCATCAAACCGAAGGTGCCAAAGTCCTCATGGTTGGAGATGGCTTGAATGATGCTGGGGCTCTGGCCCAAAGTGATGTTGGTATTGCCATTTCTGAAAATGTTAATGTTTTTTCACCAGCTTGTGACGCCATTTTGGATGCTACGAAATTCAATCAGTTGTATCAATTTATTAAAGCGTCCAAACAAGCTATCAAAATTATTAAATGGAGTTTTGTGCTATCATTTCTCTATAACATCATAGGACTATACTTTGCGGTAACTGGTCAACTAGCACCTATTATTGCAGCCATTTTGATGCCGTTAAGCTCCATAAGTATTGTCGTATTTACAACAATAGCAACCAATGTCTTGGGGAAAAAATTAAGAAAATCCAAACATGATAAAAATCATGTTTTAAGTAATCAATCACAAGTAAATTTGAACCATAACTTCAAACAGGTATGAGTGTTATATATATTTTATTAAGTATCAGTGTCATAGTTGCCATCGGCTTTTTTGCTGCCTTTATTTTCGCTGTTAAAAACGGCCAATATGATGATAGCTATACACCTTCAGTAAGAATGCTCTTTGAAGACGAACTTATCAAAGAACAAAAAAAACCATCTATTAAAACCAAAAAGACTAATTAATTATTATGGAAGTACAACAGTTTCATTACGATAACAAAATCGTTAAAAATTTCCTTTATGCAACGATGCTTTGGGGAGTTGTAGGGATGTTGGTAGGGTTACTACTGGCATTCATGTTTTTATTTCCAAACCTCACCGATGGTATTTCCTGGTTGAGTTTTGGACGCTTGAGACCGTTACACACCAATGCGGTTATTTTTGCATTTGTGGGTAATGCCATTTTCGCAGGTGTTTATTATTCATCCCAAAGGCTACTGAAAGCTCGTATGGCCAGTGACCTGTTGAGTAAAATTAATTTTTGGGGATGGCAATTGATTATTGTTGGTGCAGCTATAACTTTACCTTTAGGTTATACCACTTCCAAGGAATATGCTGAACTGGAATGGCCTTTTGATATTGCCATTGCCTTAATTTGGGTCGTATTCGGATGGAACTTAATCGCAACGATTTTAAAACGAAGACAACGCCATTTGTATGTAGCGCTTTGGTTCTACATTGCTACGTTTGTAACAGTTGCTGTACTTCACATATTCAACAGTTTAGAATTACCTGTAAATGCCTTAAAAAGTTATTCAGTATATGCAGGCGTTCAAGATGCTTTAGTGCAATGGTGGTACGGCCATAATGCCGTAGCGTTCTTTTTGACCACACCATTTTTAGGATTGATGTATTATTTTGTGCCAAAAGCAGCCAATAGACCTGTCTACTCCTATCGACTATCTATTGTTCACTTCTGGTCATTGATATTCATTTATATCTGGGCAGGACCTCACCATTTATTATACACTGCTTTACCAGAGTGGGCTCAAAAGCTTAGGAACCACATTTTCAATCATGCTCTTAATGCCATCCTGGGGTGGTATGATTAATGGTTTATTAACACTGCGTGGTGCCTGGGATAAAGTCCGTACAGACCCTGTTTTAAAATTCATGGTAGTAGCCATTACGGGTTATGGTATGGCAACCTTTGAAGGACCAACATTATCACTTAAAAACGTGAATGCCATAGCGCATTTTACTGATTGGATTATTGCACACGTACACGTTGGCGCATTAGCCTGGAACGGTTTCCTGACCTTTGGTATGATATACTATTTAATTCCACGATTATTTAAAACCAAATTGTTTTCAACAGGACTTGCCAATCTCCATTTCTGGATAGGTACTTTAGGTATCATTATGTATGCCTTACCAATGTACGTGGCAGGATTCACTCAAGCCAGTATGTGGAAACAATTCAATCCAGATGGCACTTTAGTTTATGGAAACTTTTTAGAAACTGTTTCCGAAATTATCCCCATGTACTGGATGCGTGCCATTGGTGGTACCCTATTCATCACAGGTATGCTAATTATGGTTTACAATGTTATTGTAACCATTCGCTCTGGTAGCAAAGTAACCGATGAATTAGCAGAAGCACCTGCTTTACAACGTGTATCAAAACGTCGTGTTGCTGGCGAAGGATGGCACACCTGGTTAGAACGTAAACCAATTCAATTGACTATTTGGGCAACTATTGCTATCTTAATTGGAGGTATCGTACAAATAGTACCAACCATTATGGTAAAATCCAACATTCCAACCATAACCAGTGTGAAACCTTACACGGCTTTGGAAATGGAAGGACGAGATATCTATATCCGAGAAGGTTGTGTGGGTTGTCACTCCCAAATGGTTCGTCCATTTAGAAGTGAGGTGGAACGCTATGGTGAATATTCCAAAGCGGGTGAATATGTTTATGATCACCCATTCCTTTGGGGAAGTAAACGTACTGGACCCGACTTACACCGTGTGGGTGGCAAGTATTCCGATAACTGGCACTTAAACCACATGTATGATCCACAAAGTACCTCATCTGGTTCTATTATGCCAGCGTATCAGTGGCTTGTGAGAAATGAATTGGATAAATCACAAACAGAAGCTAAAATGCGAACCATGGTTAAATTAGGGGTTCCATATACTGATGAAGACATTGCCAATGCACAAACCAGTATGTTGGAACAAGGAACTCAAATAGAAAAGAATCTCTATGCAGACCCTGATTTTGCTGAAACCTATGAAGCCGATAAACAAGCTGGAGGACCAGATTTTATCGAAATGCGTAATCGAGAGATCGTGGCACTTATAGCCTATTTACAACGATTAGGTACTGACATTAAAGTAACCGATTTAGAAGAAGTAACCACTCAAAACTAGAACGATGTTAAAATTTGTAAAAAACCACATGGATAGTATAAACGGTGTTGAAATTTACCCGATTATATCATTATTGATCTTTTTCCTCTTTTTTGTAGTTCTTTTTTACTGGGTCTTCACCGCTAAAAAGGACTATATAAAAGCCGTAAGTAACATTCCATTAGATAACCAAAACCAGACAGAATTATGAAATCATTTTTTCCATCATGGATCAGAGTACCTGTAATATTTTTTATAATCTACGGTCTCGTCGAATATTTTATTGAATCGGGTGAAAAACCTGCATTCATGGAACAACCGGTAATCATGCTCTTTTTGGTTTTGGTGTTACTTATTTTAATTGCCATTGAAGCCATTGTGGGTTCTATGGACAATATATTATATCAAAGTTTAGATGCTGAAGCCAAAGCGCGCTATAATGCCGAAAAAGCTAAAATGCCCAAGTTCATCGTATGGATGGCCAACATCTATAAAAAACTACTTGGCAGCAAACCTATTGAAGAAGAACATGAAATCATTTTGGACCATAACTATGATGGTATTCGCGAATTGGACAATAGTTTACCTCCATGGTGGTTGTGGAGCTTTTATATATCCATAATCTTTGCAGCCGTTTATTTGTTAAGATTCCACGTATTTAATGGCGATGGACAATATGACGAGCTGGAAACAGAATATGCTGAAGCTAAAATTGCCATTGAAAAATATAAACTAACTGCCAAGGATTTGGTCGATATTAATACCGTGACGGTATTAACCGATGCGGCCGATTTAAAAGCTGGGCAAGCCATTTTCGAAACCAATTGTGTGGCCTGTCACATGGCTGATGGTGGTGGTGGTATTGGACCAAACCTAACCGATGAGTATTGGATTCTAGGTGGTGGCATTAAAAACGTTTTTAATACCGTTTCTGAAGGTGGTCGAAATGGTAAAGGAATGATTGCCTGGAAACAAAGTTTGAAACCTTCTGAAATTGCGCAGGTAGCCAGTTATGTACTACAATTTCAAGGCACTACGCCTGCCAAACCAAAAGATGCTGAAGGAGAGATTTGGGTAGATGAAAATGCTCCAGCTGAAGATGTTCCAACGGAAGCTATGGAAGTTAAAACCGATTCCATAATTGTAATAGAAGAAGAACCTATTAATTAATATCACGTGGAAATCCCAGAAAACGAATCATTTAGAGATTCCATTGGTACCATTAACGAGGAAGGAAAACGCAATTGGGTTTATCCTAAAAAACCGAGTGGTCCCTTTTATGAAAAACGTAAAATAGTTAGTTACTTTCTATTAGCATTTCTATTTGCAGCGCCATTCATAAAAATTAATGGTAATCAATTTTTAATGTTCAATGTTCTGGAACGCCGATTCAATATTTTTGGGTTTCCATTTTGGCCACAAGACTTTCACCTATTTGTCATTTCCATGATTATAGGGGTGATTTTCATTACCTTATTTACAGTAGGTTTTGGCCGTATATTTTGTGGTTGGATCTGTCCACAGACTATTTTCCTGGAAATGGTCTTCCGTCGTATTGAGTATTGGATTGATGGTGATAGAAACAAACAGCGTAAACTGGATAGACAAAAATGGGATGCCGAAAAAATTAGAAAACGCCTTTTAAAGTGGTTTATCTTTTTGGTTATTTCGTTCTTAATTGCTAATATCTTTTTGGCTTATTTAATTGGAAGTGACAAGCTTTTAAAATACATAACCGATGGACCTGCCGAACATTTAGGCACCTTATTTCCGCTAATTATTTTTACGGCCGTGTTCTACTTTGTATTCGCGTGGTTCAGAGAACAAGTCTGCATTATTGCTTGTCCTTATGGACGCCTGCAAGGCGTGTTATTGGATAACAAGTCAATAGTTGTGGCGTACGACCACAAGCGTGGTGAAGGCGAAAATGGTCGTAAAAAGTTCAGAAAAAATGAAGACCGAGAAGCACTGGGTCATGGCGATTGTATCGATTGTTTACAGTGTGTACATGTGTGCCCTACAGGTATTGACATAAGAAATGGTACGCAACTAGAATGTGTGAACTGTACGGCCTGTATAGACGAATGCGACAATATTATGGAGAGCATTAATCTGCCTAAAGGATTGATTCGTTATGCTAGTGAAGATGAAATTGAAAAGAAAGAAAAGTTTAAGCTTACAGCTAGAATGAAAGGCTATATCGCTGTGCTGGTCATTCTTATTGGCGTCTTGATTGGTATGCTTTTAATTAGAAATGATGTGGAAGCTCGTGTACTCCGATTACCAGGACAGCTTTACGAACACAAGGAAAATGACATGATCAGTAATGTATTTACCTATAAACTGGTCAACAAAACAGTTCATGAAATTGATAGCGTACATTTCAAATTACGTAAATATGAAGGAACTATCAAAGTGGTTTCTAATACCGACAATATTGTGATACCAGAAGAAGGTCTCGCTGAAGGGACATTATTTATTGAAATAAACAAAAACCAACTGACTGGTGATAAAAATAAACTACTGATTGAGGTTTATAGCGGTGATACGCTTATAGAAACAACAACAGTTAACTTTTTAGGACCACGAAGTTATAATTAACAAGCTATGAAAATTAATTGGGGAACAGGCATTGTGATTGCTTTTATAGGATTTATTGGATTCATCTTGTATTTCGTCATCAACATGAACGTCAATAAAAAATATGATCACGATTTAGTAACTGAAGATTACTATAAACAAGAACTAGAATTTCAAAAAGACATCAATAAAGAGGCCAATGCCAAAAAATTGACACAAGATGTCACTTGGGAAAAAACAGCAGAAGGCTTGCTCATTGCATTCCCTGAAAACTTAAATTCCGATAATATCACTGGAACAGTGTTCCTATACAGACCATCTAATAAACAATTTGACTTCGAAACGGACATTTCTTTGTCAAACCACAATTTGCTCATACCTGACAAACGTTTATTGGATGGTCGTTGGAACATTAAAGTAGATTGGCAATATAACGGAAAATCATATCTATTCAAAAAAGAAATTGTGTACTAAATGCTTTGGTCGGCAATCATATTAGGTTTATTGGGCAGCTTCCACTGTGTAGGCATGTGTGGTCCTATTGCCTTTATGTTGCCCGTAGATCGTAGCAATTCCATAAAAAAAGTATCTCAAATTACGACCTATCACATCGGTCGTATTTTAGCTTATAGCCTGATTGGTTTGTTTTTTGGTTTGGTAGGCAAAAGCCTCTATATTTTTGGAATACAGCAACAATTATCCATAGCCATAGGTGTTTTAATGATATTCGTGGTGCTGATTCCTGTAAACACTTTTAACAAATACAATCTTTCAAAACCCATTTACAAAGTCATTTCCAAGGTAAAATCGTCTTTGGGTCAGGCCCTAAAAAAGAAAACAGCCGATACCTTTTTAACGATTGGTTTTTTAAATGGCTTTCTGCCTTGCGGTCTGGTTTATATGGCTGTTTTTGCTGCCATAGCCATACAAAACATATGGCAAAGCAGTTTGTATATGGCGTTTTTTGGATTGGGAACCATTCCGTTGATGACTACGGCCATTTACTTTGGTAAGTTTTTAAATGCCCAGGCTAAACAACGTATTCAAAAGGCTATTCCTGTATTCATAATTATCATTGGTCTATTATTCATTATTAGAGGGCTTGGTTTGGGCATTCCCTACCTCTCGCCTGCTCCAATTACCGATATAGCTAGTAGTGCTATAGAATGTCATTAATTTTAAGGTTTTCATTTATAAAAAACTTTAATTAGGTGTAACTTTGCAACAATGAAATTGACCTCAATAATTCTCTCCTACCTATTAAGCACTCTTATACTATTTAATAGTCTAAATGTATCGCTTACTTATGCTTATTATGAGCTTGATCCTGTGGGATTTATTGAAAAATTATGTGAGAATAAAGATAAACCAGAGTTGCAATGTAATGGTCAATGTCATTTGAAAAAGGTTTCGGAATCGAACAATAAAAGTAGTAACGAACCTTCACGCCTAGTTGACTTTAAGGAAATACTACTATACTTTCAAAAAGTTGACAATTACAACTTCAAATCTAAAACTAACAATACAAAAGTTTCAACTGAATATCATAATCTGTATTCCTTTGTAGGTTATAACAATTGTTTCCATCCGCCTCAAGTGTAATTCACTCCTTACTTTTTTGTAAAAGCAAATAGGTTTTTACATCACTAATTTAATTACACTTAAAATCATTAAAAATGAAAATATTTTATAGTGTGCTTTTCAGCATGCTACTATTTAGCGTGTCTTATTCTCAAGAAAAAAATGAAATAACACAAGACACTACAAAGCAAAAACAAGTACAACTAGATGAAGTTATTATTACTGGAAATGTAAAAACAGATCCCATTTTAACTTCAGTTTCAAACGATTATGAAGAAAATGTTGTACAACCTAAAAACGTAGCTGATTTATTTAACAACATAAACGGGTTCTCGGTTATAAAAAGAGGTAATTATGCTATTGATCCATCATTTAGGGCGGCTCAATATGAGCAGCTCAATGTACAATACGACGGTGGGACAAAAGCCATGCATGCGTGCCCAAACCGCATGGATCCTATAACCACACATATTATCCCTGAAGAAATTGCAAGAATTGAAATCGTTAAAGGGCCCTACACGGTACGTTATGGGACTACCTTTGGTGGTGTTATCAATATGGTTACACAAAAACCAGACTATCTAGATAGAGGCTTTCATGGCAAGGCATCAGCTGGTTATGAAACCAATGGAAATTCTTTGGTCAGTATGGTTCAGATACAATACATACAAGACAAGTATGACATAGTTGGAAATGCTGGATATCGTGATTTTGGAAATTATGAAGATGGTAATGACACTGAAATCCCTTCATCTTTTAGAAGTACAGATTATGGCATAAAAGCTGGCTATAATTTTACCGAAAATCAGCGTTTGCAGGCACATTGGAGACAATCATTTGGTAAAGACGTCCTACATGCTGGATTACCAATGGATACTGATTTTGATAACAGTAGTATCATGGCTTTAGAATACAAAGCGGATAATCTTGGAAATGTAGCAAAAGCTTTAACCGTTAAAGGATATTACAGTTATGTAGACCATTTAATGCACAATAGAAACAGACCTACTTTCAGGATGATGGAAGCCGAATCCAATGTTAATGCTACTACCATTGGTGGAAAATTAGAATTGCATTGGCAACCTAACAAAAAGTTAAACATATACAGTGGATTGGATGCCATGCATATAGGCAGAGATGGCAATAGAACACGACTTGTAAAAATCATGAATGGTAATATACTAGATAAGCCAATGCTTTTTACTGACAAAGTTTGGCAAGATTCCTATGTAAATGACTTTGGCGTTTTTACTGAAGCTAAATGGTCTTTGACCAATTCTACGATATTTACAGCTGGCGTACGCTACGATATGGTGGTTTCCGATATCAATGATCCTGAAGCTGATTTTGCAGAAATGTACGATTTAGAAAAACGTACAGAGAACAACATAAGTGGAACAGTTTCAGTAAAGAAATTAGTGTCTAATAAGTTTACTTTAGAAGCTGCCTATGGCCGCGGAGTTCGTTCAGCAAATATGATAGAACGCTACATCAATCACTTTACTGTTGGGCAAGACCCTTATGAATATATTGGAAATCCTAATCTAGATGCCGAAATAAACAACCAGTTTGAAATTGGTTTTAAAGGTCATGAAAAATTAAGCAATGGTTTTAATAAATTTAGCTATTCCGCTTCTTTCTATTATTCACTTTTTGAAAATTACATAGTCGCTGTTGTGGATTCAACCTTAAACAGAAAGTTTATGCCAATGGCTGAACCTAGACACCCAAAGGTATTTAGGAATTTAGATGAGGCTTATAAAACAGGCTTTGAGGCTATGATAAAAGTAGACTTTTTAAACAGCTTCTATTTTCAAACAGACTTTGCTTATGTCTATACAAAGAACAAAGATTTAAGTGAGTCATTACCACTTACTCCACCTTTTACAACTAAATTGACACTTGGTTTACAAAAGGAAAAATATTGGGCGAACGTTCAGTATCATTTAGTTAGTAAGCAAGACCATATTGCAGAGAGCTTTGGTGAAACCTCAACAGATGGTTGGCAAACTTTTGATATTCGATTAGGTATTAATCCGTTGAAAAATGTTACGCTGGGTCTAGCAGCTTTAAATGTTTTTGACGAAGCCTACAACAACCATTTAAACTTTTCCTTTAACAATCAAGCCGATTTTGGAAGGATCCCAATCACAGAACCTGGGAGAAATTTTTCTGCTTTTCTTCAGTACAAGTTTTAATTAAATAAAAAAGAAAAGGCGTTGAACTTCAGATTCAACGCCTTTTGCATATTAAACTCAAACTAAACTTATGGATGTTTAAATTTTAAATGTCATAACGGGTAAGGTAGCATGATTAGCCAAATCTTCAGAGATACTGCCTTCAAAGAAATGTGCTAATCCTTTTCTACCGTGAGTAGCAATAGCGATTAAATCGGCACCTACTTGATTTGAAAAATTGGTAATACCTTTTTCTACCGTGTAATCATTCACATAGGCCACGTTGCTCAAACCCTCTAAATCGCCATCGGCTTTCTTTAAGAATCCACCAACTTTAGCTTCAATTTCTGCTGTACTCTTGAAACTTTCGCTTGGTAAGTTCACATAGATTAAATGCATTTTGGCTTTTAAACTATCGCACATACGCTTGGCGTTTAAATAAGCCGCAACAGAATCTTCTGAAAAGTCACAGGCAAATACCACTGTGTCAAACTCGGTAAGGATTGGATTATGCTTGATCACCAATACAGGTATTTCGGCATAACGCACCACCTTTTCAGTATTAGAACCTACAAAAAATTCTTTAAGACCACTAGATCCGTGAGAACCCATGACAATTAAATCGGCCTGTTGTTCTTTGGCTACCTCATTCACCTCACTAAACACTTTAAAGTGCTTCACAATAGGTGTTACAGTCAGGCCATCTAAATAATCTTTATCCAAAAACTCATTAAAGCGTTTTTCGGCTAGTTTTAAATAAAAAATAGTTTCTTGCTGCATTTCACTATCGCCTTTGGTCAATATGGCTTCGGACATTTCCAACATGTGAAGGGCCAATATTTCAGCGTTGTTCTTTTTAGCTAACATAGCAGCTGTTTCCAACGCGTAATCTGAATATTCAGAAAAATCTATAGGGACTATAATTTTTTTCATGATTGTTATTTTTGGTTAAACAAATTCTATTTTAATGATACTTTAAGTTACGATTTATTTTAGTCAAAACCCACCTTTTCAAGGAGTTTAATCTTTTATTAACACAGCCTAAACAGTCATTGAAAACAACTGTGTTTCCGGTTGTCTTCGCTGTAAACGCCTATCAAAAGCCATACACACATTGCGTACAAACGGTTGTCCTTTTTGGGTTACCCGAATTGCCTTTGAATGTATGGCAATCAAGCCGTCTGTTTCCATTTCCTGGAGTTTGATCAAGGCATCTGGCAATTCATCAAAGCGCAAGGTATCATCTTGCCACGAGGTTTCAAAATGACACATCAAATTTAAAATGTGTGTTCTTACAACAATATCTTCCTGGGTCAATATATGACCTCTGTACACTGGAATCTGATTATCATCCAACAACTTGTAATATAACGGTAGGTCTTTCACATTTTGGGCAAAACCATACCAACTGTCACTAATGGCCGATACACCCAACCCGATCATCATTTGGGTTTTAGAGGCTGTATAGCCCATAAAATTACGATGTAATGTCTGGTGCTCCATAGCTTGATACAGAGAATCCGTTGGTAATGCAAAATGATCCATACCAATTTCATGATAACCTATATCAGACAACAACTGCTTACCCAATTCATACTGCTGGCGTTTCACTTTGGCGGCTGGCAAATCGGAATCATGAAAACCGCGTTGCCCATTCCCTTTAATCCATGGCACATGGGCATAGCTATAAAAGGCTATACGGTCTGGCTGTAACAACTTGGTTCTTGCAATGGTTTCCTGCACATGCGCTACGGTTTGAAAAGGTAGCCCAAAAATAATATCATGACCAACGGATGTATAGCCAATCTCTCGCGCCATGTTGGTAACCGTCTGGACATTTTCAAAAGGCTGAATCCGATGAATAGCCATTTGTACACAGAGGTTATAATCCTGAACCCCAAAACTCACACGTCTAAATCCTAAATCATACAAGGTCTGTAAATGTTCCCGAGTCGTGTTATTAGGATGCCCTTCAAAACTAAATTCATACTGGGAAGCCAAGGTGCTTTTTTTCAGAATACCGTTAATTAATGTTTTTAAATTTTCAGGTGAAAAAAACGTGGGTGTACCGCCACCCAAATGCAATTCCTTGATATAGGGCTTACCCTCAAACAAATCACAGTATAAATCCCATTCCTTTAAAACATAATTAATGTAGGGTTCTTCAACCTCATGGCGTTTGGTTATGCGTTTGTTGCAACCACAAAAGGTACACAGACTCTCACAAAACGGTAAATGAATGTAGATACTCAAACCTTCTTGAGCATTGCTTTCCGTAAATGATGTCTGTACACTATCCTGCCACGCATGGGCCGAAAACGTATCGGCATCCCAATAAGGCACAGTTGGGTAACTGGTATAGCGTGGTCCCGCTATGTTATATTTATGTATCAATTTGCTAGTCATACCTATTAACTATATTCAAAAGTATGGCTAAGGGATTAAACAGAATATGATAATTGTCATATTTATGCTTCAGGTTTTAGTATGTCTTAAATTATGTGTAATTTTATGGGAACTAAAATTGAAATTAAACACATGAAAAAAATAAGTTTATTGTTAATCATGGCGCTTTTTGTAAGCGTGATGGCTTGTAAAAAAGACAAAAAAGAAACCACAGAAACCGAAACGGAAACTACGGAAACCACTACCGAACAAATACCTGAAGTGGTTGAAACCAAAACCGAAGAAGTTAAAAAAATAAAGGTAGCCTTAAACCCAAAAAGCGGTAGCACCGTAAGTGGTAACGCTGTATTTAGAGAAGAAAACGGCACCGTGCAATTTACGGCTGTTATGTCTGGATTAGAACCAGGTGACCATGCCATCCATTTACATGAAACAGCCGATTGCTCGGCAGATGATGGTACCTCAACTGGTGGCCACTGGAACCCTACAGCACAGCCACATGGTAAATGGGGTGACGAAGCCGGCTACCACAAAGGTGATATCGGTAACTTTCATGCCGATGAGAATGGCAACGGAACCGCTACTTTTACTACCGATGAGTGGTGTATTGGCTGTGGCGACCCTGCCAAGGATATCATAGGCAAGGCCATTATTGTACACCAAGGTGTGGACGACTTTACTACACAACCTACTGGTGCGGCAGGAGGTCGTGTGAGTTGTGCCGGTATCATTGAATAAGAGCGTCATTCAAAATATAAAAGGAAAGCTACCCATGGGTAGCTTTTTTTATTGACTTTAAATGCCTATTTTGTATCCATAAACCACACCCTATGCAATTAGACCTTTTGGTTTCAAAGTTTCAGGAACGCGACGAAAAAGCCTTTGAAACCCTTTACGATATGTACAGTAACAGTATGCATGGGGTTATCTACAATATTGTCAGGGACCGCGATATTGCCGAAGAAGTCATGCAGGATGTGTTTATCAAAGCCTGGCATAATGCTGATAGTTATTCCGCTAAAAAGGGTCGTTTTTTTACCTGGCTTATTAATATTGCTCGTAATGCAGCCATAGATAAAACCCGATCAAAAGCCTTTAAGAATTCCAAAAAAAACCTCCAAGCGGAATTTTTCGTAGATATTCTTGAAAATCAAGACAACCTAAACAGCCAAACCGATGCCATTGGTATCCAAAAATTTGTAAAGAAACTCGCCAAAAAATGCATTGAAGTGATTGAGCTGTTATACTTTAAAGGTTATACCCAAAAAGAAGCTTCTGAAACGTTAGATATGCCTGTGGGCACTATAAAAACACGCAATAGAAATTGCATCAATGAATTGCGAAACATGTTGGATGTAAATAAATGACAAATCAAGAATACATAGAATCTGGAATATTGGAACTATATGTTGCAGGCTCCCTTTCTGACAAAGAAAACGAAGCCGTCTACAACAAACTCTTGGAAAACCCCGATTTGTTGAGCGAGGTACTAAACATTGAGGCTTCTGTCATAAAGCTTACGGCCGCCGTAAGCCCAAGGGATTCCAAATACCTGTTCCCGGCGGTTAAACAAGCCTTGGGATTAACTGGTACAGACCCTAAAGTCATACCGTTGGATCGCAAACCACGAAACCGTTGGTATGCTTACACCGGTTGGGCAGCTTCGGTATTATTGGCTGGTGGTTTGATTTGGCTATTCAACCAAAAAAGTGCTTTAGAGTCTGAAATACAAACCGTTGAGACCGAACTCAACCAACAGTTTATTGAAAACCAGTTGCTGGAAGAACAAATTAGCAAAGCCCAGGTGAGTTTGGAAGAAGCCCAAAAACTATTGTCTGTATTACGTGATAAGGATATGGTTACCGTACCTTTAGCCGGACAAGCCGTATATCCGGAAGCCTATGCCATGGTATATTGGGATAAGGAAACTAACAACATTTACCTAGATGCCCAAGGCTTACCAGAGCCACCACGTGGCAAGGTGTACCAGGTGTGGTCCTTAACCCTAAACCCATTGATGCCAACCAATTTAGGTACCATAGACAGTTTTACTACCGATGAAAACAAAATCTTTACCATTAGCAATGCGAATGCCTCCGAAGCCTTTGGTATTACCCTGGAGCCTGCTGGTGGTAGTGAAAGTCCTACCCTAGAACAGTTGTATGCGTTGGGTGCGGTGCAGTCTACGCCATAGCATATAAATGACACGGCGTTTTAGCATATTCATTTTCTTTTAGTAATTTAGAAAGGTGAAAATCATAACAATATATGATTGAAGGTATATTAAATATTATTTATGGGCTTGTAGCATCTGTTATTTTTGTTGGCGTTGGTTTTTTATATGGTCGATACCGTGAGCGAAAGAAGAATCAAGGAAATCCTCTTGAAAACTATAAGTGCTATCCCTTTGTTGTAGACAACAAAAAGATGCTTCAGTTTGATTTTGATTTATTTAATGAAGCCGTTGCTACACTATTAAAAAAAAGGGACTATCAAGCAGGACGACAATTGGTATTGATTGGAGAGCAAAACAATGTACGTCAGGTTCTAAGCGCAAGTGCCCTGAATGATTATAATAGACTCTACAAGGTTTATAATGGGGACAAAGTGCTGGACGACTCTACAGAGTTCCTGGAAAACTACAAGCGTATTGTCAGGCTTATTGGAGATAGTTTCCCGGATTGCGGAATTGAAATTTTACTTCATAATTTAAGCAATCCCTCAAAGGCTCTTTACCACATTAAAAACAATGTTACTGGCAGAAATGTTGAAGCTCCGGCAACCAATCTGGTTATGGATTTAAAAAGGCGGGATTCCAATAAAGAAGATAAATTAAACTACGAACTCAATATTGGCTCCAGGAAATTTAAATGTACCACCATACCCATCTATAAAGATAAAATGGGACTTGTAGGCGCCATTTGCATCAATGTTGATTATCATTATTTTGATGAACAAGTCCGTCATAACCAAAAACTGGTGCATGATTTAATTGATTCCATTTGCAAGGTAAACATGGTGCTGGATGAAAACATTTTAAGCAAAAACGAATACGAAAAAGCATTAAAAGGCAAACGTCATTTTAGAGATTTTAACATCAATTAAAAAAATATCTTTAGTACAATACATGACTATTTATCGCGATTTTTTTTACTTATAATCAAGCATTTAAAGCTCTCAATTCTTATGCAAATAGTTAGTTTCAAGAACCTCAAAACCACTAATCAAAACTCAAATAAAATGGTACTCCAAAAACTACAATTTATTTTTTTTACCATGATGCTGCTAAATAGTGCATGGGGTTATTCTCAAGAAACATATGAAGCTGTTTTAAACAGGACTTATGTGCCAGCCAATCAAGAACTCTATGACACGATTGTAGCCCTGGATAAAAAACTATTTGACGCCTACAATAATTGTGATATGGCCACGCAAAAAGCCCTCTATTCAGAAGATTTGGAGTTCTATCATGATCAAGGCGGTTTAGTGACTTCAAAAGAGCAAATTTTAACCGCACTGGAAAACAATATTTGCGGTAAAGTAACCAGAACATTAATTGAAGGCAGTATTGAGGTTTATCCTATAAAAGACTATGGAGCTATTGAAATGGGATATCATACGTTCAATAATAAAAACACACCCGAAAATAAATCAAAAGCAAGTAGATTTATTGCGGTTTGGAAAAAAACCAATGACCATTGGACGGTTACAAGAGTTATCAGTCTTCATTAAAACAAGAAATTTAAGCCACTAACATCATTTGTAATAATGACTAGCACTAATAAATTGATAATCATATTTATTTTAATTATTTCTATATGTTCATTCATTTATTTTAACTATATCAGATTATCATATGAACCAACGACCTACGAACAAGAATTGATAGAATATTTTAAAGAGGTTGCTTTAAAATCTGAATTTAATGAAAACGTAAATAAAGTCATAAAATGGAGAAAACCAATGACTATTTATATAATCAAGGATAATAATAACGATTATAAAGAACAGAGTGTTTTTATTAATAATACAATTAAAAAGATTAATGCATTAGCTGGTGAAGAATTTCAAATAAAACTAACAAGTGTTTTTAAAGAGAGTAACACATATTTATTCTTGGGTAATAAAGAACAAATCAAAAAAACATACTCGAAATTTTATGATGAACTAATAAGAACAGAAAATGAAATTGGAGAAGTTTCAGGGTTTTGTTTTTCCGAATTTTATATGCCAAGTTATAATATTTTCAGGTCTTCAATTTACATAAATACTGAAGAAAATATCTCAACTCAAGAATCAACAATTTTGGAAGAAATAACTCAAAGCATAGGGCTACCTTTTGACCCTGAATCTTACGAAGATAGTATTTTCTTTGAGCATAAATCTGAAGAAATAAATCCTGTTGAGTATTCATATTTAGATAAAGACGTAATTAAGTTATTATATCATCCCAAAATGAAGGCTGGCTTTAATCGATCACAAGTTGAAAGAGCCATTAAAAAGATTTTAAAAAACAAAGAAATAAATTTAGAAGGAGGGAAATATTAGAAATTTAATTAAAAACGAAATGCCAACAAAAAACTGTGTTAAAAAACCAATCTTTTTAAGCTAATCTAGAAATCTGTTTCGCTGGTAGGCAGTCCTGATGGCATAGACATGTAACAACATAACATGAAACTTATTTATAACATATTCCTGTATTCACTAGTTACAATAGGCTTCCATAGTCAGGCGTATGGTCAAATAAAAAAAATCATGACCTATAATATCCGTTATGATAACCCAGGAGACGGTATTAACCAATGGGATAACCGAAAACAGGAATTATCACATTTAATTACCTATTACAGGCCCGATGTGCTGGGTATACAGGAAGGTTTACTACATCAATTAGAGTATTTGGATACCCAGCTAACTGACTATTCCAGAATTGGTGTTGGCCGAGATGATGGTATGAACAAAGGTGAGTTTAGTGCCATATATTATAACCATCATAAATTATCATTGATACAGGGTTCTACCTTTTGGCTATCTGAAACACCAGATACCGTTTCCGTTGGCTGGGATGCCTCTATGGAGCGTATTTGCACCTATGGCTTGTTTCTAGACAAACAGTCGAAGCAAAAATTCTGGGTATTCAATACCCATTATGACCATCTTGGGGTACTGGCTAGAGAAAAATCATCGGAACTCATCCTTAAAAAAATAAGCAACTTAAATACTGCCAATTATCCCGTGATACTCATGGGTGATTTTAATTCGGAACCCCAAAGTCAAGCCATTAAAACCTTAACAAGCATCTTTGGAGATGCTTCAAAAATAGGTATTTATGGCCCTGTAGGTACCTTTACGGGTTTTACGGAAAACACCATTCCTGAACGACGGATTGATTACATTTTTGTAAAAAACATAGAAGTTGCTACCTATAGGCACATAGACGACAAGATGCCTAATAGCCATTACATATCGGATCATTTACCCGTATTAGTGGAATTACAAGAAGACTAGCGCCAACAAATCCATGGTTATGTTCTGATAGGTTTTGTTTTTTTGTATTCAAATGATTAAAAACCATATCTTTAGAAAAACCAATCACTCATGATTAAATTCTTTAGGAAGATTCGTCAAAACCTAATTACAGGGGGTAAAACTGGAAAGCCTGCCTTGCCGGCAGGCAGGTACCTAAAATATGCCATTGGTGAAATCATTTTGGTGGTCATTGGTATTTTGATTGCCTTGCAGGTTAATAATTGGAATGAAAACCGAAAACTACAGCAGGAAGAATATCAAGCCTTAAAGAGTCTGCATGGGGAATTTATTGAAAGCCGTGAGCTTTTTAATGAAGGCCAGCGTCATAGTAAATCAGTATATAATAGCATGAAATATTTGCTAAACATGTTAGATACCAACCAAGTTAGTGAGCATTTAACTGATAGTATTTATATTCATTTGGACAGAAGTGCATGGAGTTCAAAAACGTTTGAACCTTCACGGGGCATCATTAACTCGCTTATCAATTCTGGCAATCTCAATATAATCCATAATGACACCCTAAAGTCACTGTTGATACAGTGGAACGATCAAGTCATCAACTTTCAAAATACCCAACGCTTGGCACAAGATTATAAATTCACCTACCTATTCCCTTTTATATCAAAGCTCACTAAATTACCTTCCAAGCTCAAACGATTAGATACTGAATATCATATAAATAGTGAGGACTATCCAGAGATTGACCTCAACCTTCTGAAGTCTGATGTGTTTTATAATTATTTAAACCAATGCTGGGTGTATAGTCAAGTTATTTTGGTTGAAGAGACACGATCAAGCAAAGGAAAAAATATGCAGGAAACCATAGACCATATTATATTTCTTATCGAAAAGGAGCTTGACAAATAACAAAGTTTTGCAAACTATGATAAAATTCTTCAGACACATCCGTCAAAACCTAATTTCAGGGGGTAAAACCGGAAAGTATCTCAAATATGCCGTTGGTGAAATCATCTTGGTGGTCATTGGGATTTTGATTGCCCTACAGATTAATAATTGGAACGAAGAGCGCAAAGCCAATTTACAGGAGAAACAACTCCTTTTAAATCTTAAAGGGGAATTTGAGGACAATTTGAAAGATTTAGATTCTATTTCTCTTGAAGTCGATGACGTTATTGGTTCTCTTGAAAAACTATTTGGTAAGTTTTCTGCTCAAACAACCAACCATTCTCTGGATTCACTGAACATCTGGCTCTCCGACGCACTGGAATCTCCAAACTGGAAACCCAGTGAATATCTTTTAAACAATTTGAATAATTCAGGAGGCATTGCAGAGCTTAACAACCCACAATTAAAACTTTTACTTTACAAATGGTCTAGACAAACAAAAGAAATGCAAGAGGTTCAACAAAGAACGGAACAAACAGGTGAGGAAATTATAGCTTATTTAAAACAATATGGTTCTTTAAGGAATGTTGATGTTTCTGATGACGAATTTAATTATAGACCATCAACCATTTTGAAAAGCAATGCGGCTTTACTCTCTGACTCCTGTTTTGAAAATCACATAGACGACAAATTATATATGTATGTGATGACTAGAAAATGGCTTAAGAGAGCTAGAAAAACATTGGTTGAATTAATTGAAGAAACAAAAACGTAAATGATAACAATCTCTCGTAAAATTCGCCAAAAATTACTTTCAGAAGGCAAAACCGGAAAGTATCTCAAATATGCTGTTGGTGAAATCATTTTGGTGGTTATTGGAATCTTGATTGCCTTACAGATTAATAATTGGAATGAAAGCAGAAAACAGGAACAGGCAGAAATGGCGTTTTTAAAAGGCATTAAAAATGACTTGGAACAAGATAAGTTATTCATCATAGAGGTTTTGAATACCATGAAGCCTAAACTGGAAGCCTACAATCAACTGAACACAGAATCTATTGATATTGAAAAGGATAAAATTGTAATAGATTCCTTATTTAAAATATACATTGATACTGGTCAACGTACTTTTTACCCCATTTCGGGTTCGTATCAAGCCGCCATTTCCGGCAACCAGATAAACACTTACAAAAACAAAAAAACAATACAATCTATCATCAAACTTTACAATTCAACCTATGAAAGACTTATAGACAATGGTAAAATAGTGGATGATAGATGGAGTGATATCAGTAAAAAATATATTCACGAAAGACGTTCCAAAAAGTTTAATATTTCCGATGATTTACAACTATCAAAGACATTGGACGATCTTTACTTTCATTTTATACAAATGACCTGGTATGAAACCGTTCTAGTCAATGCGAGTAAGGAAATAGATAATCTATTACACGAAATCCAAAATAAATATTAAAGATAAAAGATGATTCATTTATTTAGAAAAATTCGTCGAAACTTACTTTCTGAAGGCAAAACTGCCAAGTATTTAAAATATGCCATTGGCGAGATTATATTGGTCGTTATTGGTATTCTCATAGCCTTACAGGTTAACAATTGGAACATTAAACGGCAAACAAAACACAAGGAACAGACCTATTTGCAGGAAATACGAAATAATCTTCATCAAGATTCCATGAGGCTCCAAACCGTATTAGATTTTAACGTAAAAAAAACACGTATGGTTGATGAGATGCTTCAGATTTTTGTGGATACAATCTCCAATGTCGAACGTTTTCATATTTTCAATAAAAACGCCAATGAATTTACCTTCTATGAAGTGTTTGACCCTGTGCGAATTGCATTCAATAATATGCTTTCGGCAGAAAATATTGATCTTATTGCTGATAGTGACCTTCGAAAAGCCTTGTCTGAATATTATGACTATGACTACTTAATGGGTGTTCAAAATCGTATTATGGTTTTGAACAGACGGATTGTCGACGAATATTACCCGAAGTTTTTTACCAAAGAATTTGTGGCCAATTGGATGGGGATTCCTTCAAAAATGCCTTCTGTTAATGACTTGGATATTGCCACAGATAAGCAGTTGTTATCCGATCTTTTTGGAATTAAAATGATTATTCTCAATCAAAATGAATTGATCATGAATACCCAAATACAAAATCAAGCTCTAATGACCTTGTTAAATACTGAATTAGAAAACCCTTAAGATTATATTCTTGCTAAAATGAGGCCCCAACTGATATTCTAAAAATGAAATAGGGCCGCACCGAAAATATGTCATCCTTGAAATCACCCATTCAGGAATACTACAGATATAAAAATCATTACCTTTAAGGCTGCCGAATATTACATGAATTAAAAAAATTGTCTACCGATTTTACAAATATCAGCTATCTTAAAAAAGGGAATAAACGCCAACAAGAAGCCTATTTAAAATTGACCGAACTGTCAGTTTTTGAAAGTTTAAAGGCTTATAACCTCATATTAACAGGAACGATTCCAATAGGTATTGACCTTGCAGATAGTGACCTGGACATTATTTGTGAATGTGCCAATCATAAGGCCTTTACTGAAACCCTGATGGCTTGTTATTCCGATAAGGATTATTTTCAAATAAAAACCAGTTATTGGAATCATTTAAAAACGACCATAGCAACATTTCGGTATGGCGACTTCGACATTGAAATTTTTGGACAGGATTGCCCGACACAACGGCAACATGCTTATAGGCATATGTTGATTGAATATCAAATCCTAAAATCGAAGAATGCCGATTTTAGAGCAGAAATCATACGATTGAAGCAAGCAGGCCTGAAAACAGAACCCGCTTTTGCAAAATTGTTAGGGCTACAGGGAAATCCGTATGAAGCCTTGTTACAGTTTGAACTATGAAAATGTATACAGCAAATCTCATATCATGAATAAATTGTTTCACATATTCAAAGTAGATACCAATGAAGTCAAAAGAATTGCAGAATCACCCAATGAACCGCATAACCACAATTTTGAAGAATTGCTTATTGGTATAGAAGGTGAATTGGAACATTTCATTGATTTTAAAACCTCTAAAATACAAGCGCCTTTTGTTAGCTTCATAACCAAAGGAAAAACACACCGGGTTATTCCAAAACCATTACATGGCAAAAGTGAAATTTGGGGCATTCGATTTAAAAGTGAATTTATACCAGAAACTACTTTTCAATTGTATGCCTTATATCACAACCAAGCCAATATTGAATTGAAACGAGATAATTGCTTTCTACGACTGGTTAAGATTTGTGAAATGATGTACGACGAGACCCAGCAGGAAGATTCAGATTATGCTATTATCAGACAGTTATTAAGTGTACTCTTAACAATGATTGAAGCGGAACGAAAAAAATTATTGCCTGCTGATCATACATCCCAAAAAACACAGCATATCTCTTTTGGCAATTTTTTGAGCATATTGGAAGAAAACTATCACCGGCCTGTTGGTGTAGAATTTTATGCTGAAAAATTGTTTATGTCCTCGCGAAACCTGAATATCATCTGCCAAAATATCTTGGAACAAAGTGTTTCAGAAATCATAGAAACCCGAAAATTGATTGAGGCCAAAAACCTGCTCATTTCTACCGATAAAACAGTTGCCGAAATAGCTTACGAATTAGGATACAATGAAAACTCATACTTCTCCAAAGTCTTTAAAAAGAAGACGGGACAATCACCTAGTGAATTTAGAGAGGATATGAAAAACACCCTAATTTCCTAAAATTACCATAGGTCTTCCTAAAAGTGTAAACAAGCAACTTACTTTTATAATCATCTTTGCATAATCAAATTTAGAAACTATAAAAATGAATAAGATGAAAACAAATTTTAAAATATCAGGTTTTGCAGTAGCCGTGCTAATAGGATTTATAACCCTTTTTACAAGTTGTTCAAACACTAACGAGAAGAACTTACAGGCCAAGGTTGCAAAATTGGAAGCTGAACTAAAAATCTACAAAGATGCTGAAGCCAAAACACAGCAACGCCTGGTGGCTTTTGATTCTTTGGATTACGAATTTTATACCAATCAAAAATGGGATAAATTCAGTCATAGCCATAAAGATGATATCGTGGTTTACAATGCCGATGGCAGTGTTACCCAAGGGCTTTATCCAGCGCATATTGACGATTTAAAACCCATGTTTGTATTTGCACCAGAACACACGTATTGAAAATCATCCGGTAAAGTTTGGAAGTGGAGAGTGGACGGCCGTTATTGGTGAATTACAAGGAACTTTTACCGAACCCATGCCTATTGGCGAAGGCAAAACAATTCCACCAACTGGTAAATCATTTAAATTACGCATGGCAACCATTGCACATTGGCAGGATGGAAAAATGACTGAAGAATATTTATTTTACGATAATCAAGATTTCATGAAACAAATTGGGTTAGCACAATAAATCCATAAACTCTATTCCTTATAAATGAATCGAAAAGATTTTATAAAATCAATGGCACTTTTGCCACTATTAACTTCAAATATGAATTTAAAAGATTTAAACAAAATGACCGCATCTATGAGCAATACAGGTAAAATGCCTGTGTTGTTCTTGGGACACGGAAGCCCGATGAATGCCATTGAAGAAAATGAATTTGTTGCTGGATTTAGAAAAATAGGCACCGAAATATCCAAACCGAATGCCATTCTCTGCATTTCAGCACACTGGGAAACCAGGGGTACTTTTGTAACAGCTATGCAAAACCCACCAACCATTCACGACTTTGGTGGTTTCCCACAAGCCTTGTTTGATGTACAGTATCCCGCACCAGGGAGCCCTGAACTCGCAAAAGAAACCAAGCATCTCATAACCAAAACCGAGGTCGGACTGGATGATAAATGGGGATTGGATCATGGGGCTTGGAGCGTGATTAAGCACTTATACCCAAATGCCGATATCCCAGTAATCCAAATGAGTATTGATTATACAAAACCTGCAAGTTATCATTTTGAACTGGCAAAGCAAATCAGCAGCTTACGCCAAAAAGGGGTATTGATTATTGGAAGTGGTAATATGGTACACAATCTGCGCATGGTGGCCTGGAACAAACTGAATGATATATTCGCCTTTGATTGGGCAACCGAAGCCAACGAAAAAATGAAAAGCTATATTTTAAGTGGTGACTTTCAACCATTAATCGATTTTAAATCACAAGGAAAAGCTTTTGATTTGGCCATTCCTACACCAGAACATTATTTGCCACTACTCTACACCTTGGCGCTGAAAGAAACCAACGACGACATCAGTTTATTCAATGACAAACCTGTGGCAGGATCATTAACAATGACCTCATTAAAAATAGCATCCAGTTAATAATAAGACCTTGTAATATAATCTTGTCTTTAAAATCGATAACTTATAATGCCCTTAATAAAAAAGGGAGTCCCTGGCGTAAAGTGAATTTCTTCAACAGGGTTTATTTCGTTTTGCAATCTAGATTCCGTGGCGAACTGGGTTTCGTTCCATTCGGTATCAAATAGATTTTCAATAACGACACCTAGATTGATGTTTTTAGTCAAGGCATAGTTCATATTCACATCGGTTACAAAATAGCCTTCGGCTATAATGGAGTTATCTTCATTAGCTGGTCTGTCATCAATAAAGCGATAGCGTATTCCCGCTGAAAAACCTTTAATATCATTAATGGCCAATCCGCCTGTTAACGTGAAATCTGGTGCCAATGGAATATAATCTTCACCATCAAGTTCGTCCACACTGCGCGCATGTGTCAAGGTCGCATCGGTATCAAAATATAACCAGTCGGTAAATTGGTAACGCATACCCAAATCCAATCCATAGCGCTCGGATTTGCCGCTTGGTTCCACAATACCGGCATCACCCACATACACAAACTCCTGTTCCAAAAATAAATACCAGGCTGTGGCATTAAAAACCATCTTATTGAATGGTTTCCATATAGCACCTAAATCAGTACCATAAGCCCTAGGCAAAATATCGGTACCTCCTTGTTGGACTACTACTCTAGCATCATTGGAATGAAATCCAATACCTGACTTTATAAACCACTGCAAGTTTTGGTTCTGATTGAAAAACAGGTTCAGTTTCGGACTAACGATTGTTTTGGTTTCCGACTGTGTTTCGTAATCGGTTATCAAAGCATCATTGTACATAAATTTGAAATGGTCTAAACGCAAAGCCGGTGCTACTACAAACTTTCCGAATTCAAAATCTACATTTACAAAACCATAGAGATTGGTTTCATTGACATCACCCAATACCAGATATTCCAGAGTTTCATTACGATTTCGAGTATGTGATAATTCCACATCATTTACCAAATCGTAACGCAAACCGAAACCCGAAGAAATCTGCGTATCAATGGCTCCCAACTGGGTATCCTTTATAAACTGGGTATTGAATCCAAAGATATCACGGTCTTCATGCTGCTTAATCTGATCGCCATTAATAGGGTCTTCTAAAAAGAAGGTGAAATTGGAATACAATTCAAAGTCATATTTGGAATAGAATATATTGGATTTGAATTGTAAATCGTCTTTCAATAAAGCGTTATAACTCACGTTCACATTGCTTCTGGAAGTATTGCCACCTTCGGTATCATCAATGGCACCAAAACGTGAAATCAAGCCGCTATCTACAGCCCGTTGTGGTATTTGACCCGAGGCGTCCCAACGACTGGTAAAGTGCGATACATTAATCGATAGCTTGTCATTTCCTTTTAAGTAGGTGGTATACTTACCAAACAGATTCAAGCGGTTAAAATTTTGTGGTGAGTCAAACGGGCCATCAAACTCAATATATTCTAAAGCCACATAGGCATTGGAACGCTTGTTGTTTTTCATTAAATCGAACAGACCCAAGGTTCTCAAGGAATTAAATTGACCATAACCCAAACTGATTTCACTGGTCTCCAATTTATCCTTGGTCCTGAAATCCACAAAACCTGCCGTGGTAAAATCACCTTTATTGGCATAATAAGGTCCCTTTCCAAAGTTAATGGTATTGATGGTTTCAGGTATTAAAAAATGCAAGTCACTATAACCCTGACCATGTGCATGGGAAACCATATTAACAGGCATGCCATCCACACTTAAACTGACATCAGTTCCATGGTCTATATCAAACCCACGCAAGAAAATCTGTTCGGCCTTTCCGCCTCCAGCATGCTGACCAATAATAAGTCCAGGTACTTTTCGTAAAATCTCCTGTGAAGAGTTTACAGGATTGGTTTCCAAGTCAACCTTGGCAATACTATTTAGAGCGTTAACCTGCTCGGTAAGGATCAATTCATTCAATAAAATAGTTTTAGGCTGTAATCCAACTTCCAAACCACTATCAAAATACTTTTGGTTGACAATAAGCATTTGCTTTTCATAGCCTAACAATCCTAAATTGAGAGTGTCACCTACCTGGTTGTTTTCCAAAATAAACGATCCATTGGCCAAGGAATGCGCATGACTGGTTGACGTGGCATTATAGATATAAACATGTTCCAATGGCTGACCGGATTCGTCATACACAAGACCTTTGATGGTTTGTTGTGACCAAACGGTTTGACACAGGAAGAACAATAGTAAATATTGGAATAGATTTTTATTAGAAATCATGGATAGGTTTTAGGTTGATTATATGTTTTTGATATCTCGCTCCAGCAAAGGACCCAACTCATAGATACTGGATTCTAAATCTGGTTTCAATGCCTTGGCTTTGTCCTCCATACCATTGGCTTTATAAATTACTGCCAAGTGGTACATAGCAAGTGGTTCAAAAGTATAACCAACCACAAAATCCTCCATAATGGTTAACGCCTTTTTAACGTTTCCTTGTTTGTAAAAAGCCCAGGCCAATAGATGGTAAGATTGTGGTGTGGGTCGATTTGAAATCTCCTGTTTGGCTAACTCTAAAGCTGCATTTACAGATGCGTCTTCTTCTGCATACAGTTCAACATTATAGGCATTGTACATAGTGCCATATTGTTCATCGGATACCATTGCCAAGTAATTGTTTATATTGGCTTGCTGTTCCCTGTTTTGGTTCAAGTATTCCAATATATCGGCCTTCAGTAAATATAAATCTGGTGTTTGATAACTTTGCGTAACCGAATTTAAAATCCGCAAAGCCTCTTCTGCGTCTCGTTCATAGGAAAAGACAATCCAAGCTATGCCTTTTTTGGCATAAGCATCATGAGGATTCAGTTCCAAAGCCTTTAGATAATAATCATAGGATTTTTGAATGTTCCCGGCATGACCGTAAAAGTCGGCCAGATTGGTATAAGCCCATTGTTTGGTATCGCTGATATTAGAGGATTCTGCAATGGCTGTGGCTTTTTCCATATACTTAATGGCGGCGTCTAAATTGCCTTCGTGGTCGCTCCATTTTGACAACCTGATTAGATAATCGAAATCACTCAAGTCCTTGATCCTGTCTAAATAAGTTTTGGCGGCTACTATATTACCCAATTCCAATTGCACATCAAACAAAATCTTATAAGTCGCTTGTATGTTTTCCCCGTTGGCAACTGCTTTTTCCAACAAATCTAACGCTTCATTAAACCGATGTTGCGAAATGTAATTTCGTGCCAAGGCTCTTAAGTACCCTGCGTGATTGTAATTGGTGCGTTCGTTTACTTTCTTTAAATAAGATTCAGCCTCGATTAAATGGGCAATCTCACCTGTCTGATTGAATAATTGAGAATGACACGCTGCCAATTTAGCAAGATATGGAAACTGATTCGGTTCTTTTTCTAGCTTTTCTTCCCAAAATAGCAAATCGTTTTTAGCCATTAGCAACGCATCATTCTCAACTAATTCAAGGTATGTATTGTAAGTATTAGCATCCGTAACTTGTTCTTGTTGCTTGTTACAGCTAATGAAACAAAGCAAACAGACAAGCACACCTAGTTTATATAAGTTTGTAGTTTTCATAATTTAGTGGGTTTTGTTAAAAAAATCAGAGCATACAGA
Source organism: Hanstruepera sp. CR43 (assembly GCF_055227665.1). Taxonomy (NCBI): domain Bacteria; kingdom Pseudomonadati; phylum Bacteroidota; class Flavobacteriia; order Flavobacteriales; family Flavobacteriaceae; genus Hanstruepera; species Hanstruepera sp. CR43. Next base: position 747,551 of record NZ_CP200078.1, read on the forward strand.
ACGTATGCCCTGACTGTAACTCCTTACCAAGGGGCTGCCAGGTAAGGAAACGAGGTTAAGAACGGTTTATCGTTGGCATCCACATTATCATTTGATAAGGTTGGATTTTCGCTGAAGTCCTCACCTCCAAAAATCAGTAGGAGTTCTACTGTAATGACATCATCTGCTAATGCTCTACCTGTTAACACATTGGTACCATCGTAAAAAGTAGTGGTTCCATCTAGTGATAAATTCAGTACATCAGTAGCTAAAAGCGTTGTGAAAGCTGCGGAATCCTGTCCCAGAGCATTCATATCACCAGGATTAGCAAATGCAGGACTCAAAGCTTCCAAATTGGTTTGAAACATGGTTTGAAATCCGGCATTTTGCTCTGATGGTATGGTAGTGTTAAACATATTTTTACTACCACTGGAAACGAATACCGTGTTTACGGCAGGTCGCCCCATTTGATCTCGTTGTACATAAACTCCTGAAAAATCAAGCTCATTGCCACCACCATTGTTGGGTGGTGTATAATCATCGTCATTATTGGAGCAACTGAAACCTAATGTCGCCATGACACATATCATTAATAAATATTTTATATTGATTGTTTTCATAATATTTTGTCTTATTGGTTATTATTGTTTTCTCTTTGATTCTACCCAGGTATTCACGGTTCCCGAACCTCCTACCATAGCTTTAGGCACCTCAACAACTATAGACAGTACGTTGGTGCCAGCAAAGGTGTCACTCCCAGGATTATTGAACCCTGTGGCGTTGCCTGCTATAATATCACTGTATTGTGCGAAGTCCATAAAAAACGGATCATCACGTGGGCCTGCAAAAAACTTCATGCCAGCATTTTCACTCATAGAGGGTGTTGTTCTGGTAGAAATATCCACGCTGGACTGTGTAGCCGATGTTAAAACAGTACTGTTCAATCCTGTGTTACTTGGCGCGGCTGGTCCAAAAAAATACATTTTACCATCACGAGGTATCGCTTGAATAACCATATCTTCTATATTATCCTGATCGGTGTCGATGTTAAATTCAATGAGTACGTTCTCATCAAACGCTGCGGCATCTGTAGATCCAGGTGCCAGTAATCCTTGTAAATTGGCAACAAACACCACATTATCAGTATCTTCAGCTTGGAAAGCATAAAAGTCGGTGATATCGCTAGTACCTCCAGATACAGCTGGTGCATCAATATGGTCTGCAGCAACTAATAGGAAACCGATTATGGCTATCATTCCGATTCCCAAATACATTTTTGTGTTTTTCATAATTTTGAGTTTTAGTTATTTATTATTGACTCTTTACCCTACCTACGGAAAAACACGAAAAGTGGTTTTATAAATTTTTTGATAACACTAAAAATCTGTTCATTTTTCAATTAAAAAAGTATCTTTACCCCATAAAATTAATGGCATGAATCCATCTGCTAACGGCTGGATAAAAAAACTACTTAAAAGCGAATCCCTTTCCCAGTTACTAAAAGGCTATGACAACTTAACCTTTTATAAAATCCTGCGTTCTTCAGGATTTATTTATGGTAGCAATGTGTTGGTTATTGATGACTTGGTTGAAAACCATGATTTTACCAACGAAGAAATTTGCAAAGTCAATTTTCTAATAGCTTTTTATTACACACACCTGACTTCAGACAATGAGGGCCACTTTGCTGATAGTGTTATTGATTTTTACACCCGAATTAACGCGCATAAAACCTCTTTTTTTTCCGAATTGCTGGGTGAGAAAAAATCGCATGGTCTTCTGGAAAAAATCATCCACAAGCGCATTCAAATTGATGACAACATCATTGATAAAAGTTTCAATTACTTTATAACCAACGCCCTTTTATACAGTGATATTCTGGCTTATCAGGTATTCCTTAAGACCAATAGTATTTCGGAGACCTATATCCAAAATCTGGAAGCTTCCATTGAAGCTTTTGTTATTAAGGCCCTAAACGCTAAAATCACCAAAAGTGATTATGACCATAGTCTCATTGACCTATTTGAACAATCATTACGCTACCAGAAGACTCACAAATTGACTTACGATGAAGCTCTTGGAAACATTAAGACACCTGAAGAAGCCTATTATATGGTTGATATTTCCTGTATGGCTACTTGGGGCGACTCGGTAATTGACCATAAAGAAAAGAAGTTTTTAAATGAACTGGGTGCTGATTTGAATCTGGACAGTCCAGTTATAGAATCGGCTATGGAAGCCATTAATGTATTTTATAAAACGCATAAGAACAAAATTGCCTTATTGAGTTCCAAAAATATCGTAAAAACATTTTACGATAATTCCAGTAAAATGGTGCATAAACTCATCTCCCGAAACAGCAAACGCCTCCTGAATGAACTTCGAGAAAGCAAGGAGCTGATGAAATTACTGACCCAGTCGACAGTGCGTGATTTAAGTGAGGAGGAACAAAAACGCGTCAATGATCAGTTATTGGATATTTTTAAATCTATTCCAAGTTTAGCCATTTTCATGTTACCTGGTGGTGCTTTGCTATTGCCGTTGGTTATAAAGTTTATTCCGAAATTATTGCCTTCGGCTTTTGATGATAATCGGATTGAAGAATAGACTTACTCCAACCAATTCTTAAAATCCTTAACCCGTTCTCTGGCTACGATAACCTCCTGTTCATTGAAATGGTTCAACTTGATCTGTAAACGGGAATTGGTATAGCTTACCATATCCTTAATTGCGTGGATATTCACAAAAAACTTACGACTGATTCTAAAAAAGGTCTGCGGTTCAAGTTCGTCTTCCAAGTGTTCTAAAGTTGTGTCCAGTAAATAGTTTCTACCATCTGTGGTATAGAGATAAGTTCCTTTGTTCTCACTGTAGAAACATTCAATTTCATCAATGTTTATCAGCTTCAAATGCTGCCCAACTTTAACGGAAAAGCGCTTTTTATACTCACGTTCCAATGGGTTTACCAATAGTTTTTTAATATCATCAAAATCCAAAGTCACGCGTTGCTTTTGAGGTTGGTTTTCCTGATATTTATGAATAGCTTCCCCCAGTTCATCTTCATCAATGGGTTTCAAAAGGTAGTCTATGCTGTTGAGCTTAAACGCTTGTAAGGCATACTCATCATAGGCTGTCGTAAAAATAATGGCCGATTTTACATCGACTGCTTCAAAAATCTCAAACGATAAACCATCACTCAATTGGATATCTAAAAATATCAAATCGGGATGTCCATGATTCTGGAACCATGCAATCGATTCTTCAACCGAGTGCAGCATAGTCTCTGCCTGAACACCTAATTTATCCAGCATACGTTGTAAGCGCCTTGCTGATGGTTTTTCGTCTTCAATGATAATTACGTTCATGTGTGTTGTTAATTTTCAATTTTAATTCAATTAGTTGGCTATTCCCACAATTGCCTGTCCTTGTCCATGATTTCCTGAACCTTACGTTGTTCCCATTTTTTCGAAAATGGCCAGTTTCCACCAAATACTAAAACACCATGAAGTAAGAGACCAAGTCCCCAAAAAATAGCCATCGAAACGTGACCATATCCCATACCCCAAAAACCGTATAGTGAGTATGCATGTAAAAGGTCAAATAAGGCCATTACTATAAACCAGGTTATGTTTACCAGCAAAAACAAAAATAAATGCACGTAAAACCCTTTAATTTGTTTGGCCTTTTTTACGGCTCTATGATATGATATACTTCTATCTTTAGATAATGATTTCATTATTTAATTTTTTATTCAATGCTTCTTATTTTTCAAAATATGGTTTGATTAATTCCAGCCCTTTTTTTCTCGTTCCATAATCTCCTTGATCTTGCGTTCTTCCCAGTTTCTGCCCAAAATCATGTTGGGAAGAAAAACCGAGAGACCATGTACTGCTAAACCCAGACCCCAGAAAAACAGAGTAAAGAAGTTTTTATACTGAAAGTACGATTCGCCTGGCTCTAAATTATTGATATTGATAATTACAATCATAATGTTTATAACCACATACACCAGTAAGTGCGAATAGAATCCCTTTATTTTTTTGACTCGGCTTTTAGCACGTTCCAATCGTTTTTGTTCTTCGAAATTCAGTTCCATTAGTTCCAGTTTTTATTTTGATTCTCCTTCTCCATAATTTCCTTAATCTTACGCTCTTCCCAGTCTTTGCCGTATCCAAAGACACCAAAGGCATGAAACACAATACCCATGCCCCAGCCTAATGCTGGAAACCAAAACCATTGAAATTCCCATGACGTTCTATAGTTTATGAATATTAAAAACGGGATGACAACCATGTAAGAAATAATGTTTCCATAGAAACCTTTGATTTCCTCTACACGTTTCTTGGCCTTATAATAGGCTTCCTCTTGACTGTTTGAATAATTTGATTCCATAATTGTGATTTGTTTTGTAAGCATGGGTATTGCTACTGCAAAACTTTTTGCTTGTTGATTGATGTTTACTTTTCTATTAGTCAATAGTTGGTAGCGTTGCATAATATTACTCAAACCAACACCACTGCTCTTTTTGACAATTTGTTTCGGTTGAAAATTGTTTTCTACAATAAGATCACCAGCTTCCTCATAAATTTTTATATGTAAAGGTTTACTGGTGGTGACCATATTGTGCTTGACCGCGTTTTCCAATAATAACTGTAACGATAAAGGCACCACCTTACTTTCAGGGTTTGAAGCCCGTTCTGGGATATCAAACACAATGCTGTCTTCAAATCGCATTTTTAACAGCATCATATAAGTTCGGGCAAAATCCAGTTCCTCATCTACGGTTACCAAATCCTTGTTTTTTTGCTCCAGCACATAACGGTATACTTTTGACAAGGCCGTTGTAAACCGTTGGGCATTTTCCGGGTTTTCATCAATAAGGCTTGTTAAAACATTCAAACTATTGAACAAAAAATGCGGATCCAATTGATTTTTTAGGGCATCAAACTTAGCACTGGCCGTACCCGCAATAACCTGTTGCTCCTTGATTCGGTTTTGTTGGTATTTGTTATAAAAGTAAATGATGTGAAACACCACGACGATACTCAAGGTAATCCAAAGACCAAAATAGTAAGCTCTCGGTTCTTCATGCGTGATAAACTGCTCATATGTATTTCCAAAGTAATACATTGATGTGAGCATTCGGATTATAAACAACCCTAATAAGGTTATAATGACCGAACCAACAATTCCTATAATTACCCGTTTAATTCCCTCCGACTTTTTCCAGTTTCGAGAACTCAAAAAGTTAAAATAATACATATTGGAATAGCCTAACACAAAGGCATAAATCTGATAAAAAGTGAATTCTATCGCAAAATCTTTGGCGTTCTCAAACTGAAAACCATCTTCAATAAAGCTTCCAATAATAAACACACCTATTCCAATAAAAAAAGTGATAAATATATTTTTGACGTGCTTATTCATAGTTGATTATAATGGTTATGCTTATTGACACTCTGCCGCTACCTGATTTGCGCGCTCTTTTCCCCAGTTTGGCGAAAATGGTGTTTCGGGCTCAAAGGCATCAAATAGTTCCACCGATTTTTTTATGGCTTCACAATAGGGTGCGATGTCCGTTCCGAAATAACGTGCACTACCCATACCCCATTCGGCTCTACTGGACACCACACGTGGATTTTGAGGTGCTAGTTCATAAGCCTTTTCATAAATACCCGAAACTAAAGCACCGTACTTCATGCCGTAGGTTGCGCCATCATAGGCTACCCAGTTGGTGTAAACATGTGCCTGCATGACCATAATCTCTGGATTGTCCGGACTGATGCTTTTGGCCACATCAATGTATTCCTGGGCTTTGTTTAGTTGAGCCGTTAACACATTGATGTCCTTTTCTTCCCAACTTTTTAAACTGTTGATTTGTGCCACGTAATAATTGGGCAGCCACTCGTTTGGTTCTGCTTTAGCGATTCGCTCAAACAGTTGTTCGGCACCAGACATATCACCCGATTCCCAAAGCGAAAATGCTCGGGTCATACCCTTTTCAAAAGGGGTTTGTGCCTGCATACCGACCAGCACAAAGGTGAACGCAATACATAGTAGTTTTTTCATAATGATGGTTTTAGTGTTTTACCGTTCGTAATTGATTAACGGTACAAATATCAATATAAACCAAAGCCAACGAAAATGGAAATAACTGAACTGTTATTTTTTTATGATGAATTGTAAAGCCACATCCAATTACTTGGACATGGCTTTAGTTTATAGAACGATTAATAGCACAGTGTTACTGCTTAATTATAAAATTTATTGGGATACTGTAAGGCACTTTTACTGGCTTGCCTCGTTGCTTGCCAGGCTCCATAACAGGTAATAAGTTTATGATACGCTCGGCTTCTTTTTCCAAAATAGTATCGGGTCCACGAGACTTTATATTGGAAACATGTCCATTGGCATCAATGGAGAACAGCACAAATACTTTTCCGTAAACACCCATTTCCAAAGCGTTTTCAGGATAACGGAAGTTTTTACTAATATGTTCCTGCATCTTTTTATTAAAACAGGCGCTCAATTGGGCATTGTTTCCAGTACAGCCTGGGAATATGGGTACTTTTTCTACAACGGCAAAGGGTACGACAACCTCCTCTTCCACTTCAACCACTTCCACTTCTTCGACCTCAACGGGATCGGCTATTTCATCCTCCTGATTGGTTTCGGAACTTTCGATTACCGTTTCCTCAATCTCCTCGGTGTCTTCAACAATAGTAATAACATCAGGTGTGGCTGCAGCAGGTGGTGGCGGTGGTGGTGGCGGTGCATCAATATTTGTAATGGGAATATCTTCATCGACTTCATCGGCCATAGCTAAAATATCCTGGGAGGTAATCTCCGTATCGAAGGTTCGGTATTCCAAGCCTTGCCAGGTAAAAAACAACATGATATTGAGACCGATAGCAAAGTAAATACCGCTATTGCGGCCTATTTCTAAACTGGGATTTTTTTTGACTTCCATAATACTCCGTTTTATACCTATGAAGTTAGGCAGTATGAAAGCCAAAAACTATGACAAATATCAGTTTTAAAACTGGGAAATAAGGCTTGCGTGTTTATCCCAGACCTGTGAAGTGGGACTACCATACCTTTGACACGACTAATATAGGGCTTATCTCAAAAAAGACATGACCTAAAATTTGTAAAAAAGACTATACTTGGGTAGCATGATTAAAAGTATTTTAAAATGATTAGATTTGGACTAGTGGATGATTATCACACAAATGTTTTACATATTAACAACAAATTAAAAATGAAAAATCTAATTTTATTTCTCACTTTATCTATTTCACTAAATGTTTTGGGACAAAACAAAATCGAAAATTTAAAGTTCAACTGGCCAGAAAAATATGAGTGGAAAATTGGCTCAAACCAAGAAACCGATCAAATGCATTTTATGGAATTAGTACCAGGCAATGAAAGTTTAGACAATTGGACGATAATTGGGACCATGATGTCCATCAAAGGCGCAAAAAACGTTCCTATGGACGTTGCCATAAATTTAATGTTTGACCAAACCAAATCTACTGCACCAAAAGCAAAATTAACAGTTATTGAGAAAAACGAAACGGATCAAAATCACTGGGCTATCTTTAAAATTGAATCACCAAGATTTACAAATGACAAAACCCTGAATCTCAATTATATTATATCATACAAGGGGAATCTTCGCTTTATTCAAATTTTGTAGCCGTAAAAGAAAAGCAATTGAGTGACGATTTTGTAAATGAATGGGTCGAAATATTTAAGTCAAGTGAATTAGTTTATCAATAAAAACTGCTGTAAAAAACAGCCATATCATGAATATAAATCATAAAATTATCAGAACTTGGAAAGGTTGGACAACTTTAGAAAATGCAACGATTTATGAAGATATGCTCATTAATGAGGTATTTCCAACAGTAAAAAGAAAGGGTGTTGAAGGATTGGAAAAAGTTAGTATTTCCACGATGGTAAAAAATGATGAGATGGAATTTTTTCTTGTACTTCAATTTGATTCACTGGATTCTGTTAAAGAGTTTGCAGGAGAAGACTATGAGCAAGCTTATATACCAGACAATGCTAAACGTATCTTATCGAGATATGATAAAAGGGCTGAACATTTTACGTTGAAAGAAGAACTGATATTGAAATAAAAACAATTGCCAAAACGACGATAATCCATTTCACTCATAATTCAATTAAATCCATCCATGAAACCCTATTATATCTATTTTCTATTATTTCTAACGACTTGGGTTGTAAAAGCCCAAGATTTAGCCACTTACGAAAAACCCATAGAAATTAGTTTGTATTCGGAAGCTTTAAAAGACTCTGTAAGTCTGGAGATAACCATCCCAAAGGAACGGATCCTCGAAACCCATACGGCCTATCCCGTCATTTACTTACTGGACAGACAGCTACAGAGCAATTACCGATACAACCTGAACACTATTGACTATTTAAGTTCATTAAACTGGATGCCCAAAGCCGTCGTAGTCGGTATCACGTTTCCTTTTAAAAGCAGAACGTCTTGGACCAATCCCAATGCCACACGTGGCCAAGCAGATGATTTGCTGTTGTTTATAGAAAACGACTTGCATGATGAATTAAAGAAACAATACCCAATTGCAAACTTTAATTTATTGATTGGACATTCGCGCACAGCCATTTTTTCGTCGTATGCCCTATCAAAACGCCCCGAATTTTTCAATGGTGCCGTAGCCAGTAGTGTTTCTAATTTTGACTTTGGTGATGATTTGCAGCAGGAACAATTTGAGATTTTTTTGAATAAGATTGCTTCTAGCTCACAGCAGTACTATTACTATTTTTCTGTAGGCAAAACAGCTTATGGCGACTTACATGAGTCGGCCGTAGATACTTTAAATGCGTATTTAATTTCGAAAAAATTGCCAAAGAATTTCCAATGGCAATACTTCAAAAATCCAGTAGCACATGATCTCACACCAGGTGTAACAGTAGGGCGCGCATTAAGTGACATTTTTAAAGAATATGGTAGACGGATAGACTTATGCTTTGAGATTGCCAGGAAATTCCCGAATAACGTGCCATGGCAAGATTTTATGGAATTGTATGCATCATTATCGTCTGATTTTGGATTTAAAATCGAACCTGAAGAATTATTCTTCAACAGTATTGCTTCGATGTATTACAATGACTATGACGGTTTATACGGAGACAAACATCTCCATTTTTGTCTTGAAATTCTGTTAAAAGCTCTAGAAAAGTATCCCAATAGTTTTGATTACCATGGTTGGGTAGGAGAAATATATATGACTCTCAAAAAGTTTGAAACAGGAGAACAATATCTTAACAAGGCTATTGAACTTATAAATCAGGACCCTTCCGTCTCGGAAACTGACAGACTAAATTACCTGAAAGAGATAGAAGCTCTAAAAAAACCTAAATAATAACAAGTCTATATTATTTTGAAAAAAACTATATTCTCAATAATAGCCGCACTTGGATTTATTACTGATGAATTTTTGACTTTTGAATACATCTGCGATTATCCTGAACATGGACCTCAATTTTATGGTTTTCCTTTTGTGCAACAAACCAATTCATCATGGATTTTCAGTATGTCAGGTGACATTTATTTGATAGGCTTTTTAGGTAATCTCATATTTTGGGCGATTATAATAAGTAGTGTTGTTTTCATTTTAAACAAGTTTAAAAATAATATCACAAGAATTTTTATTAGGCTATTTGGCTGGCTCATTATAATTTGGTCTTTATTTTCCATTTTGTTTTATACCGCTATTGATTGGCGATTGGAATTTACCCATGACGATTTTAAAATAAATTACTACCAAAATGACATTGATTGCAAACGTCACTTTTTACTTAAAAGAAAATTCAGATAATTAAAAATACATCACCCAATAACATCTTCTGTTATTTTTACTGCAGTCTAACCCTATTATTTGTATCTTTAAAATCCACTAAAAACCAGCACACTATGAAATCATTATTACTTTCCGGAATCTTTTTATGTTTAAGTATGCATATAACAGCACAGGAGGACCCTTATTTATGGCTTGAAGAGGTTGATGGCAACAAAGCTCTTGCCTTTGTGGCTGAAGAAAACCAAAAAACAGTTGACAAGCTGACCAGTACACCGTATTACCAAGATATTTATGATCAGGCCCTGGCCATTTACAACTCGACGGACCGCATTGCCTACCCAACCACCTACGGTAATTATGTATACAATTTTTGGAAAGACAAAGACCATGTGCGTGGTATTTGGCGTCGTACGACCCAAGCCAACTATAAAACCGGTAACCCACAATGGGAAACGGTTCTGGATATTGATGCGCTATCGGCTGCTGATGGAAAAAAATGGGTATTTAAAGGCGCTTCGGGTCTATACCCTGACTATAACCGATTTTTAATACAATTGAGTAATGGTGGTGGCGATGCTATTGAAACCAAAGAGTTTGATGCCACAACCAAGCAGTTTATAACTAATGGATTTTACATTCCGGAATCTAAAGGTGGTGCCTCTTATGTGGATGAAAACACCTTGATTGTTGCTTCGGATTTTGGCGAGAATACTATGACCACTTCGGGTTACCCTAATCAGGTAAAATTATGGACCCGTGGCACAGATTTAAAGGACGCCAAATTGATTCATGAAGGTAACACAAGTAATGTAGGCTCATGGCCAGCTGTTATTCGGGATGGTGATAAAAAATATATAGCGGTTTATCAAGCGGTGACCTTTTATACTCGAAGCATGAAAGTGTGGCACAATAACCAATTGGTTACCTTGGATATTCCTGAAGATGCCGCACCCAGTGGTATTTTAAAGAATCAAATGCTTATGAGTCTAAAATCTGACTGGACAGTGAATGATACCACTTATAAGCAAGGCGCTATTATCAGCTTGAATATGACTGATTTATTGAAGGGCAAACATACTATTAACCGGGTGTACCAACCAGATGCATTTTCGAGTGTGTCTGGTATGTCAACCACCAAAAACACATTAATACTCAATGTGCTCAACCATGTTATCAGTAAGTTATACATCTATACTTTTGATGGTAAACACTGGCACAACAAACCAGTAAATGCGCCTGATTTCGGGTCCCTTTCGGTAGTAAACACTAATGAGCTTACAGATGATTATTACTTTCAGTTTGAAAACTTTTTAACTCCAGAAACACTTTACAGTGCGAATGCCCAAGATAATACGTATAAGGCTTTCAAATCGTTACCCGCATTTTTTGACGGTAGTCAATATGAGGTGAACCAACATAAAGCCAAATCTACAGACGGCACGTTAATACCCTACTTTATTGTGTCACCTAAAAACATGGCAACCAATAGCAGCAACCCAACACTACTGTATGCCTATGGTGGGTTTGAATCATCTTCAACCCCATTTTATTCTGGTGGTTTTGGAACAGGCTGGCTGGAAAATGGTGGTGTATTTGTGCTGGCCAATATCCGTGGTGGTGGCGAATACGGCCCTAAATGGCATCAGGCTGGTTTAAAGGAAAAAAGACAAAATGTGTATGATGATTTTCATAGTGTTGCCGAAGATTTGATTGCCCGAAAGGTGACCTCTCCAGAGCATTTGGGTATTATGGGTGGCAGTAATGGTGGCCTATTGGTAGGTGTTGGTTTTACACAACGTCCTGACCTATATAATGCTGTAGTCTGTCAAGTACCATTGCTAGACATGAAACGCTACAATAAACTATTGGCAGGTGCCAGCTGGATGGGTGAATATGGCAATCCGGATATTCCCGAAGAATGGGCATACATTAAAAAATACTCGCCGTATCACAATTTAAAGCCAAATACGGCATACCCGGAAGTGTTTTTCTATACCTCCACGCGTGATGACCGTGTGCATCCAGGGCATGCCCGAAAAATGGCCGCCAAAATGCAGGCTATGGGTTACCCTATTTACTATTATGAAAATACCGAAGGTGGACATGCTGGATCTTCAACCAATGAGCAACGGGCTAAATCGACTGCTTTATCCTTCTCCTATTTGCTGATGAAACTGAAATAATTTTATAGAAAACATTTATTTCTTATTCTTACTATTCATTTGAATTGTTGAATAAATTGGTATCATTCAAATTATTAAGCCATAAAATGCAATTTTAACTGGTCAATCCTTTGAGTATGATTATTTGAGAGAGTTCTGAAATAGACAATACCTGTTAATAATAACATAGTTTCATGCGGATACATATGAAACATCACGTACAGTAATTTGTCTAAGGTTAAGCATGATAAATATCATGGAATAATTTGTAGATGACTAGTAAATTTATGGTTTAAACACCATAATTATGACTGATTTACAAATTGCCAAAACCGTTACCCTTGAGCCTATATCTGAAATAGCCAGTAAATTAGGAATCGATTCTAACCGAATTGAGACCTATGGCCAATATAAAGCCAAAATTCCATTAACCTATATTGACAGAAACAAAGCTAGTAATAGTCATTTAATACTGGTTTCAGCAATTTCACCGACACCCGCAGGAGAAGGCAAAACTACGATCTCTATTGGGTTGTCAGAAGGATTAAATCAGCTTCATAAAAAGACCACGGTTGTTTTAAGAGAACCCTCTTTGGGTCCCGTTTTTGGTATAAAAGGCGGTGCAACAGGTGGTGGTTATGCACAAGTATTGCCCATGGAGGATATTAATTTGCATTTTACAGGTGACTTTTCGGCCATTGAAAAAGCACACAACCTATTAGCTGCCATTATTGATAACAACATTCAAAGTAAAACAGCTTCCTTACAACTAGACCCCAGAACGATTAGCTGGAAACGGGTGGTTGATCTTAACGATCGTGCCCTACGACGCATTATTGTGGGCCTTGGTGGCACCACTTCTGGTGTACCAAGAGAAACCGGTTTTGATATTACGGCAGCTTCAGAAATTATGGCTATACTTTGTTTAGCCGAGAATCTGACTGATCTCAAAAAACGATTAGGGAACATCTTTGTGGGTTACACCTATGACAAACAGCCCATTTATGCACGCGACTTGCATGCTGAAGGTGCCATGACAGTTTTGCTTAAGGATGCCATCAAACCAAATTTAGTACAAACTATAGAAGGAAATCCAGCCCTTATTCATGGTGGTCCATTTGCCAATATTGCCCAGGGAACCAATAGTGTGATAGCTACAATAATGGGTATGTCGCATTCAGACTATACTGTCACTGAAGCTGGTTTTGGATTTGATCTGGGTGCTGAAAAATTCTTTGATATTAAATGTCAAAGTGCCAACTTAAAACCAAAAGTGGTTGTATTGACAGCTACAATAAGAGCTTTAAAATATCATGGTGGTGCCGACTTAAATGATTTAACCACACCTAATTTAGATGCTCTAAAAAATGGGTTGCCCAATTTAGAAAAGCATTTGGAAAACATTTCAAAATTCAAAGTACCTGCCGTTATCGCTATTAATAAATTTGCTACCGATAGCGAAGAGGAAATAGCGCTTATTAAAGCATTTGCAAAACAAAAAAATGTTGCTGTGGCTTTAGCCGACGTTTGGGCTAAAGGTGGCGCTGGTGCATTGGATTTAGCAAAAGAAGTCATAAAAATAATTGACACCTCGACATCACAGTTTGAACCTCTTTATCAATGGAATTCTCCAGTTATAGATAAAATAGAAACCATTGCCACCGAGATTTACGGCGCTGAGCACGTGGATTACAGTTTAAAAGCCAAAGCAAACTTAAGAAAGATATCAAGTTTAGGTTTAGACAACCTACCCATTTGTATAGCTAAAACTCAAAAATCTTTATCAGACAACCCAAAACTTCTAGGAAGACCTAAAGATTTTATCATTACCATACGAGAAATTGAAATAGCTGCAGGTGCCGGGTTTTTAATTCCTATTACAGGTGATATTATGCGCATGCCAGGATTGCCCGCTCATCCAGCTGCTGAACATATTGATATAAATGAAAATGGGGACATAAGTGGCCTGTTTTAAAAGATTTTAGAGCAGAATATTTAACGAAAATAAAAAATTAACAACGGTCTATTGTTGCTAAAATAATTATATTGAAAGCTCTAAAGTTTTACCGTGCGAGACATTAGTTACATCTTTTTACTATTAGCATTAGTTGCCGAAATAGTCGGTACCATTGGTGGGTTTGGCTCCTCGGTATTTTTCGTGCCCGTTGCCAATTTCTACTTCGATTTTTATTCGGTTTTGGGACTGACTGCACTGTTTCACCTGTCCAGTAATTTGAGTAAGATTTTTCTATTCCGTAAAGGTCTGGACAAAAAACTGCTGATTAATATTGGAATCCCATCTGTCGTTTTTGTAATTATTGGTGGTTTTTTATCCAAGTATTTAGACAGCACCTATCTGGAAGTGATTTTGGGAGTCTTTTTGGTTGCTTTCAGTTTGTTCTTTTTAATCAAAAGCAACATCATTGTGTTACCCAACAAGAAAAACGCTGTTGTTGGCGGATCGCTTTCCGGGTTTTCAGCCGGCTTATTGGGAACTGGTGGCGCCATTAGGGGTCTGACCATGGCTGCCTTTAATCTAGAAAAGAGTGTATTTATTGCCACATCGGCCTTTATTGATTTCATGATTGACTTTTCACGAACTTTTGTTTATTACCAAAACGGATACATTCATGGCCATGATATGAAATATGTGCCATTTTTATTTGTTATTGGACTCGTAGGGTCTTACATAGGTAAAAAGATCTTGGCTCACATTCCTCAAACAAAATTCCGAGTGATATCCTTGGTGTTAATACTACTGATTGGCTTGGTAACCATTGGCCAGCTGGTGGTTAAACACGAAGTACTATAGGTTATCCAACTGGTTATCGGTTTTATTTTCGCTAATAGTCCAGAAAAAGCCAATAAAAAAGAAGCTGTCGGCTGCAGGCTTTAAAGCTCTGCTTTCATAAAACCCATTGCTATCGGGTGTATTTGCAAATTGGTAACCATTGATATTCTGTGTGCCAAGCACGTTATTAACGGATACGTAGAGTATTTTTTGCTGTGTGATTAAATAAGCCCAATTCATACTGATACTGTTATAGTTCTTGGTCTTTTGGTTGAGAAAGCCACCTAAATTCGGATCGGTATAGCTACGACCAGATGCAAAGGTATAGCTGATACCCAATTGACTTTTCCAGTCGTTTATCCAATATTTTCCAACAACAGACAGGTTATGGGTATTGGCAAAAGAGGGTCTAGCCGCCTGTGGGTAATTTTGGTAATCACGTTCCGTATCCAACAGGCTATAGCTAATCCAATAGTCAACATTTTTGATGCTTTTATTATCGCGCCAGAACAAGTCTAATCCTGTGGCATAAGCCGAACCTCTGTTATTATATTGACTGTTGAAACTGGCAAAATCGGTGTCGTACTTAACCAAATTATTGTAATCTTTATAGTAAGCCTCTGCCCTGAAGATTTTACCATCTCCGTTTAATTGATAATTCAGAATGTAGTGCGTGGTACTTTCAGCTTCCAAATCCTGCTCAAATTTTAAAACGGCACTGTTGGGGTTTTGGTAGAAATTACCAAACGCCAATGATACTTGACTGTTTTGACCAGTTTTATAAGCAAACGATACACGTGGTGCCAAGGTGAGTTGTTTGAAAATCTCACTGTATTCTGAACGCACACCCGCTTTTAGAGCTAGTTTCTTAGAGAAAATAAAATCGGCTTCGGCAAAAGCTGCGGCAATGTTATTATTGTAACCATAGCTTACCGTGTTTATGCTTTGACCTTTGTATTTCTCATTGAAATCGGTTGCAAAGTATTCGGCTCCGAAATTCAGTTTAAATCGGCTACTAAAGCGACGTTTTAATTTCAGCTTGGCATGAACCGAGTTTTCGGTATCCTTGATATCATCTGAAATAAATTGAAAATCATTTTTAGCATAAGTATAACTCATCCCACCAAAAATAGACCAGGTATCAGTTAACATCCCACGATAAGAGCCATTGAAATAGAGGTTATTATTGTTTAATTTATAGTACACTCCCTCTGGATAGTTAATATCCTCTTGAGTCAATGCAAAACCGCCAGCATCAAATGCTGTATACAACTTCAGCATTCCGGAACTGAATTTACGTCTGAACACTGCCTCACCGGAACCACCATAAAAAGGCTTATCCCAATCGTTTCTATCCGGAAACAAGGCTATGTAAGGTGCTAAATTGATGTAGGATCCGTTGACACTCAAGGAACTTTTCTCCCATTTTTCGGTATACCCCAAAGCGGCACCTACACTCATAATACCGATATCGGTTTTTTCCTGGTCCGGTTCTTCAATGGTGTTTAATAACAAAACACTAGACAACGCCTGACCAAACTCGGCAGAATAACCACCCGTTGAAAAGGTAATACCATCAAATAAAAACGGGGAATAGCGACCTCGAGTCGGCACATTGTTGGTTGATGGTGTATAGGGTGTGAATACCCTAATACCATCAATAAAAATCTGGGTTTCATTGGCGTCACCACCTCGTACAAACAAACGCCCATCTTCGGCTACCGTTGATGTTCCGGGCAATGTTTGCAGTGCGCCCACGAAATCGCCCATAGCACTGGCTGTGGTGACCACATCCAGTGGCTTTAATACCGAGACCTTACTGTTATCACCAGCTTCAAAAGTTCCCGCTGAAATAACAACCGTATCCAACGAATTGACATCATCACGGAGTTTTACGGTGATATTTGTAAATGTCTTCACATCACCTGCCTGTTGATAGGTTTCATAGGCTAAAAAGGAAACCGTTAAGATTTGCTGCCCAGTTTCTTCGGTTTGAAAGCTAAAGGACCCATCCACTTGTGATGTGGCGCCATCATAGGTTCCATCGAGATATACATTGGCGCCTTCCAAGGGATTACCTTTATAATCGGTGACTTTCCCAGAAACAGTCGTTTGGGAATAGCCTATCAAAACAAAGCATAAAAAGAAAAGGTTGGTTAGTGATTTCATGTGGTTAGATTTTACTGTTCGATTTTTTAATTGACACAGCAAAAGTGCGAACAAAACAAATTTAGCGAAACTAATTAGAACCGAACCGTCAAATTTCTATGACGAATTGCATATTTTTGAGAAGAAACCATTTTTTATGCTTACAAAATCCGAAAGACTCTTTGCCATATTGTTTTGCCTAGTGCTCATTTTTGAAATGTACACGGCAATGGAGGTACCTATACTCCATTATTTTGCGAAACCTGCTTTATTAATCTCATTAATTTCGTTTTATGTGTTTCAAAGCCAACATATAGATGCCCATATTCGTAAATTAACCTTGGGTGCTTTGGTGTTTTCTCTGTTAGGTGATATCCTTTTGATGTTTGTTGATCAATCTCCCCATTTTTTTACTGCTGGATTGGTATCGTTTTTAACGGCACATGTATTGTATATTTTAGTGTTTTTAAAAGCTCGAAATCGGGCCAAAAAACCCTGGCTATTTTTAACTATTCTGATAGCCTATGGCAGCTCCCTATTTTATGTGTTAAAGGATCATTTGGGAGTGATGCTTTTACCGGTATTTTTTTACATGCTGGTTATTTTAACTATGGCAACTTCAGCATTTTTACGAAAGGGTAGTGTGCGGGTTTTAAACTATAATTTGGTGCTAACGGGTGCTATTTTATTTTTAATTTCGGACAGTTTATTGGCTGTAAACAAATTTTATGAGCCTTTGGCTTATTCGAATATAAGTATTATGTTTACATACGCTTCCGCACAGCTTTTTATCGTTTTTGGGCTCCTAAAACAGCCATAGATTTTATTTATAGTTAATACTTTTAAAATTAATAATCAATTACTTAAATATAATATATTAAACTATTAGTTTACTTTATTAAAAGGACGGATAATTAAGCGTGCCGCCTTATCAAAATTGATGTAATTATACACCCAATTAAAGAAAACCACTACCCGATTTCGAAATCCAACGAGTGCCATCAGGTGAATGAACATCCAAACGAACCACGCAAAAAATCCGGCGAACTTAACCCGGTTTAAATCGACAACGGCCTTATTTCTTCCGATGGTAGCCATGGAACCTTTATCGTTATATTTGAATTTTTGCATGGGCTTTTTAGCAATCAATTTTAAGATGTTTTTACCCAATAATTGACCCTGTTGAATGGCTGGTTGCGCGACCTGTGGATGACCCTTTGGATAAGCCTCGGTTTCCATGTAAGCAATGTCTCCCAAAGCAAAAATATTTTGGTAACCATCCACTTGGCTATAGGCGTTAACCTTGTACCGATTAGAACGCTCCATTAACACATCGGCTGATAAGCCGATAACGGGACTTCCGGTAACACCAGCTGCCCAAATAAGGGTTTCGGACTCTAATTCCAAATCGGAATTGGTTTCCACGGTTTTGCCATCATAATCCTTGACTAACGTATTACAATGAACGTGAACACCCAATTTATTCAGAAACATTTCAGCTTTTTTGGAGGCATGCGCACTCATAGGCGGCAACAATCGATCAGCACCTTCCAATAAGTGAATTTGCATATCGCTGGCGTTCAAATCCCTGTAATCACGCGGGACGATATGATTTTTGAGCTCCGCAATGGCACCTGCCAGTTCTACTCCTGTTGGTCCACCTCCTACTATGACAAAGTTTAAAAAAGCCTTACGGTCTTCATCACTTTTAGCAATCGTAGCCTTTTCAAGGTTTTGCAAAATCAAACTGCGAATATTCAAAGCCTGTGGCACGGTTTTCATAGACATACTATTAGCCTCCACATCCTTATTACCAAAAAAATTGGTTTTGGTACCTGTAGCCACCACCAAATAGTCATAGGCCAGATTACCGATGGAGGTTTGAATTTCGCTTTTATCTGGTTTGATCTCCTGAACTTCCGCTAACCTAAAAAAAATATTTCTCGATTTTTTTATAATTTTCCGAAGCGGATAGGCAATGGAATCGGGCTCTAAACCCGAACTGGACACCTGATATAACAGGGGTTGAAAGGTGTGATAATTATGTTTGTCAATGAGAACAACCTGAATTGGTTTGTTTTTAAGTGCTTTAGCCAAATTAATGCCGGCGAAACCGCCACCAACTATGACCATTCTTGGTAATTCAGACTCGGGAATATTCATCGTGTTTGTAAGAAAAATGTATCACAAAGATACGACATCCCAATCTGAAAGACTATTTTTGAACAAAAATTCAAAAGCTTGTAACATTTTCATATTAATGCTACAAATAGAGTAACTAAACAACCGATTTGAGCGAAGAATTAGAACATAGTTTTATCGAGCAATTAGAACAGCATCAAAATATTGTACATAAGGTTTGCAGACTTTATACCAATAATCAAGATGCTCACAACGATTTATTTCAGGAAATAACCATACAGCTTTGGAAAGCATATCCCAAGTTTCGTGGTGAAGCTAAATTTAGCACCTGGATGTATCGTGTAGGATTGAATACCGCTATTACGCTTTACAGAAAAAAGAAACGTCGTATTAATACCGAAGCTTTTGATGCCTTTGAATTTAAAATTAAAAGTGAGGAATATGATGACACCGAAGAACAGCAGTTAAAATTGCTGTATCAAGCGGTACATCAGTTAAACGACATTGAAAAAGCCCTTGTATTCCTATATTTAGAAGATAAGAGCTATCGAGAAATAAGTGAAACTATGGGTATCAGTGAGGTGAATGCCAGAGTGAAGATGAACCGGGTGAAAACCAAACTAAAAACCATACTAAATCCGTAAGATTATGGATGAATTAGATTTATTAAAGAAAGACTGGCAAAAATCGGATGACCGCTATCCGAAGCTGTCTTATAATGACCTTTACAAAATGATTTTAAGAAAATCGTCATCTATTGTAAAGTGGATTTTTATTATCAGCATCCTGGAGTTTGTTTTTTGGGTGGGTATATCCTTTATTCTTAAGGACACCAAGAGCATGGAACGTTTTAACGAGTACAATGCTGATGCTATATTGATTCCATTAGCGATTCTGGGCTATATTGTTTTGGCGTATTTTTTCTACCTATTCTTTAAAAATTACCGTACCATTTCAGTAACCGATAACGCCAAACGTTTGATGGAGAATATTCTAAAAACACGACGCACCGTAAAACATTATGTGGCCTTTAATCTAGGCTATTTGATCGTATCGGTTATTGTGGTGTTATTTATTGAATTCAAACAGGACCCACAAATAATTTCTCAAGTACAACAAGCAGCAGCCGATGGCGAAATGTTTAAGTTTTATGCTGTGTTTATCCTAACAACAATGCTATTCCTGGCTATAGCTATTGGCGTATTGCTCCTATTCTACTGGCTGGTTTATGGTATTTTACTGGGAAGACTTAATAAAAATTACAAGGAACTTCAAAAAATGGAAGTGTAATTTATGAGGTCTTTTCTGGTCGCCATTCCCTTTGTTTGTTGAGTGCTTCTTGAGCTTCAATTTCTTCTTGTGGAATAACTTTCAGGAATGATGGATGCTGCTCAATGGCATACTCTATTTTTTCTACAATTTCAGCAACCGACTCGTTTTTGTAATCAATCTGCAACGGTTCTTTTATTTCCATAGATTGCAGAATATTTTTCTTTTTAATACGCAGCCCTTTTTTATCAAAGGACCTTCTGAAACCATCAATAACAATAGGCACTACAATAGGATTGTATTTTTTGATAATATGAGCTGTCCCTTTTCTAATAGGTTTAAAAGGCGTGGTTGTACCTTGCGGAAAAGTCACTACCCAACCATCGTTAAGTGCCTTACCAATATTGGAGATATCACTCATTTTTACCTGACGGTTCACATCTTTCCCTTCTGCCCTCCAAGTACGCTCAATACTAACAGACCCTACATATGCCAAAATCTTGGGCAACAACCCAGCTTTCATGGTTTCCTTGGCGGCTACATAATAAATATTCAACTTTGGATTCCATAAATAACCAATACCTTTGATGGAATCCTCACGATTGCTCAAACTGGCATTGAACACATGGAACATAGCCACGACATCGGCAAAATAAGTTTGGTGATTGGAAATAAACAGGACATTTCTATCTGGCAGACTTCTAATAATTTCAGAGCCGTCAATCTGCAACTCATTAAATCCTCTAAACCGCCTGTGGGTAGCCGCTCCCAGAATTCTGATGAGCCACTTTTTTATGAATAATATATGTCCAAAAGGATTTTTTTTAAACAATCCCATGCATTAATGTCCTTGATAGTTGAGAATACAAATGTAATAAAACTGTTAGTTTACAACAGTTCTTTTAACAAGTCTTTTATTTCACTTAACATCATAGCCGTGGCTCCCCAAACAATATGATCGTTTAATTTAAAGGCCGGAACCTCAACGTTGAGCTTATAAGATGTTGATACGCTTTTCGTTACCACACTTCTATCATCAATAAAATCCATTAAAGAAACCTCTAGAATGTCTTCAACCTCCTCATCCTGTTTTTTAAACAGCGGTGTTTGCCTGGCAAACCCCATAAAAGGCTGTACGTAAAAATTACTGGGTGGAATATATACTCGGGTTAATTCCTTCAAAACTGTGATTTCTTTGGGGTGTACCCCAATTTCTTCATGGGTTTCCCTAATAGCTGCTTCCATGAGGTCTTTGTCGGTAGGCTCCAACTTGCCACCAGGAAATCCCACTTGGGCAGAATGGACACCTTTGTAGGTTTTACGGAGAATTAAGGCCAATTTAGTCAACTGCTCACTATCTGGGTAAAACAAAGCCATCACACCAGCCTGCTTCGCACGTTTCATGTTTTGCTTTTGCAAAGCCTGCAGTTTCTCACGAAATGGCGGCGACATTTTAAACTGTGATGCTTCTGCTGGTAGCGGGATATTTTCTATTTTTGAGACTGAACTTAAAAACTCCTTGAAATCCATCTATGAATCGAATTCTATTAATTTGTTTTTGCTTAATAATTACTGGCTGTGAAGATAAACAATCCAAACAAGAAAAAGTAACCAAACAACCTATTCAAAAAACCAAAAAAGCGCCTGTAAAAAAAGATTCTGTTATTAAGAAAGAACCTGAATTTCCCTTTTTGACGGATGATAATGCCATGGAGTTCTTTTTGGAATATGAGAAGGATAACAAAGAAAACAAGGTGCGTATCACCACCCGTTTTGGTGAAATCGAAGTCCTACTTTACGATACAACCAAGTTCCATCGCGCTAATTTTATCTATCTCATCAAACGCGGTTACTTTGACAAAACCCAATTTTATAGAGTCGTTAATAACTTTATTATTCAAGCTGGCAACACGGATGATCCTAAAGTGAAACGCAAACGCAATAAAATAGGACACTATTTATTACCACCTGACACCAAGCGTGGTTATACCCATCGCCGAGGTGTTTTGAGTATGCCCAGTAGTGAAATTGAAAATGCCTATAAATTAGCTTCTCCATATGAGTTCTTTATTGTTCAGGCTGAAAACGGCGCGCATCATTTGGATGGCGAATACACGATTTTTGGTGAAGTTACCAAAGGCATGGACGTGGTTGATGAGATAGCCGCCCAAAAAACTGACAAGGGCGAATGGCCTTTGAATAATATATATATTAAAAAGGTTGAGATAATCAAGTAGTACGCTAATCCGCTTTATACAAACTTGGCAAGCTGATTTTAAATCGTACAGCAATCAATCGCGTTGCTATAACCACCAACCCTGAAATAATAAAAACCACATTGTTATCTATGGGTAATTTTTTAATTAAAAAATAAGAGAGTCCGCCTAAAATACAGGCCGTAGCATAAATTTCCTTACGGAAAATGACCGGAATTTCATTACACAAAATATCACGGATAACACCTCCAAAACAAGCTGACATGGTACCCAATGCTATGCAAATAATAGGATGCAACCCAGCCGAAATACCTTTTTCAACACCTACTACGGTGTAAAGCCCAATCCCGATGGTATCGAACAAAAATAAAGAGGTGCGGAGATAATCAATTTTACTTTTAAAAAGAATGGCGAAAATAGATGACCCGATGATGACATAGGTAAATGTTAAATTTTTCATCCAGCTAACAGGTGTATCCCCAATGAGGATATCACGAAGCGTTCCGCCACCAACGGCTGTCACAAAAGCAATAATCAAGATTCCAAAAGGATCCATTTTTTTGCTTAATGCTACTAAAACACCAGATATGGCAAAAGCAATAGTTCCTAAAATATCAATGGTGTAAAACATTACATATTCTGCGTATAGTAGTTATAGTCCTTTAGAATAGTATCAATGAATTCCTTATCAAACAATTCGGATTCTATCTGGAGGACGCTACAAATTTTATTTCGTAAGAGGGTGAGTGTTTTAAAATCATTGTTCTTTTTAGAAATCTGAAAGGTCTCCTTAATGATCCTAACATCCTTATCACTCAATTGAGTTACTGTGCTGAAAACCGGTTGATAATCATCAGTAATATCCTCTAAAATGGTACTGGTTATTTTATGTTTTTGCTTGACGCTAATAACCACGGTTCCAGCAGCCGCATCTCCTACCCGTTGTTTTTTATCAGATAACAAAATACTCATAACACCTATGGAAGAAAAGAACATCCAGATATCTACAATGCGTAACATCCACCTTACCAATAAATTATACCATTGTGTTGGGGAACCATCGTATCGGACTACCTTAATTTTCAGAAGCATCTTCCCGATAGTTTGTCCACTAAACAAAATATGACATAACAAGGAATAGAAAAACGCCGGCAATAAAAACAACCCCAACATACCGCGACGTGTCCAACTATCCGTATCAAAAATAGCTGAAACCTCTACGAGGTTTTCCACAACAAACATATAAGCCGTTAATATGAGTCCGTCAATCAAGAATGCCACAAATCGTTCCCCAACACCAATCAGTTTATAATCTAAATTAACATTTTGGGCAGTGTTAATTGCTAATTTGCTCATGGAAATGTATATTCGTTCAAATTAAATTTTTTCTATGCGCGAAGCATCTTTCGTGAAGCAAAATAAGGAAAAATGGATGGTATTTGAAAAAGCATTACACAATAATGTAAAAATTAATCCTGATGACCTCGCTTCCTACTATATTCAACTAACCAATGACCTGTCCTATGCACAGACTTACTATCCCGACAGTAAGACTTTATTGTATTTAAACTCGTTGGCATCTGAAGCGCATCAAAAAATCTATATCACCAAACGGGAATCCAAAAACAAGATTGTATCCTTTTGGAAATATGAGTTTCCACTATTCTTCAAACACTATCACAAAACGCTGCTTTATGCTTTTCTAATATTCATGTCTGCAGTGCTTATTGGTGTTATATCAACCTTACATGACGATAGTTTTGTCAGGCTCATTCTTGGAGATGCCTATGTGAATATGACTATTGAAAATATTGAAAACGGCGAACCTATGGCCGTTTATAAAAGCGGTAGTCAGGTTGGCACGTTTTTAGGGATTACCATCAATAATATTCGGGTGGCTATCATTGCTTTTGCATTTGGCGTGTTGTTTAGTGCTGGAACCATATATGTATTGTTTAGCAATGGTATTATGCTAGGCGCTTTTATTACCTTTTTTTACAACTATGGTATTTTAGAAAAAACATCAACCATCTGGTTACATGGCACCATTGAAATATCGGTCATCGTTATTGCTGGCTGCGCAGGCATGGTAATGGGTAATAGTTTTTTATTCCCAAAAACCTACTCCAGGCGGGTTGCTTTTATGAAAGGTGCTAAAGACGGTCTTAAAATTGTAGTCAGTACCATTCCATTTTTTATCATTGCAGGATTTATTGAAGGATTTTTTACCCGTTTTGGTGAACAGATGCCCTGGATATTACGCTATGGTATTATTTTGGCATCATTGACTTTGATAATCTATTATTACGTTATATATCCGATTAAACTAAACAGAAATCTCAAGTTAACTAATGAATCCTAAACCCTACATAGAACTGCGCACACGAAATACATTCGGTGATATTATTAACACCTACTTTTTGTTTTTAAAGTATAACTTCAAGCATTACACCAACCTCTATTTACGGTACAATGCTATTAGTATGATCCTAACTATTATGGGATCTTACTTACTGGTTACTGGCTTCATGGGACTGGCCAGTCGTGATTTTCGCTTTGGGATGGGTAGTAATGTTGACAATAACCTATACATTGGTTTGGGAGCTGTTGTTTTAGTGTTCATTTTCGCGCTCACAGCGTTAATTAATTATGGTATTTCCAGCGCCTATATCAATGAGTATGTTAAACATGAAGGAACCGTACATTCCAAAAATGTTTGGAATTCACTTAAAAGCAAAGTAGGTTACATGATTTTGTTTATTCTCATTGGTGTTGGAATTTATCTGGGATATCTTATAATTTCATTCATTTTGGCTTTTATACCTTTATTAGGCATGTTGGCCCAATATGCCTTAAGTTTTACCATAGGAGCCTTTTTCGGTCTTGCGTTTATTTCACTTTTTGTTGGCAATAAATCTGTTGGTGAAGCTTTCTCTGAAGGTTGGAATTTCACAATCAACAATTTTATACGTGTCGTATTCTATGGCCTGATTATAGGTATTTTAAACCTGATGATTACCATGTTAATTTTATCTATTCCAGGATTTATTTTGGGAATTTATGTTTATTTCTCTGTTGAAAGTGATGTAGAAATCTTTACGAGCACACTTGCTACCGTGATATTCACTCTGGGTTTTGCCATATTCCTATTATCTTTTATTTTCACACAAGCCTTATCACAACTGGCTTATGGCATTTTGTATTTTAATTTACATGAAGAGACTTACAATATATTTTTGAGGGAACGTATTGAGGAGATTGGCGTTAATGACTAAAACCATCAAACATATCATAATACTCGTTATTGGGTTTGTTATTTACCCCAACCAATATGCGTTCAGTCAAGATCCTGTAAAAACTGATTCATCCGATGTGTCCGTTACATATTTTAAAGAAAATATCAAGGAACGTTATGATGACTCCGATTTTAAATACGATATCAACGATACGGGTGGTGTCAATTTAATTCAAGGTATTTTCAGAAAGTTCTTTAGGTGGCTTGGTGAAGTTTTTGGCATTGATTTAGACTTTATAGACTATCAAACCTTGGAATATATAGTTTATGGACTATTGGCGTTAGGATCCATATACCTGTTATTGAAATTCTTATTGCAATCACCGATTCAGTCCGTTTTTAAAACAGATGAACAAACCATTGAAAAATTTCAATATGTGGAAGAAGACATCACGGAAGTTAATTTTGATGCCTTAATAAAAAAAGCACTGAAGGACACTAATTACCGTTTAGCAACGCGCTACCTGTATTTAGCATCCCTGAAAAAACTGACCCGTAAAAATATTATTGATTGGCATTATGATAAGACCAATAACGATTACCTAAACGAAATTGAGGACGAAACCATAAAAGCTTATTTTAAGCGCGTGTCTTACATATATGACTATGTTTGGTATGGTGAATTTAGTATTGATGAATCCAGCTTCCTTAAAAATCAACAGGATTTTAATAACCTAAACCAAGCTATTCATGGATAAACGCTCGAAATTTGCGCTTTACAGCATTGGTTTTATTATTCTGCTGTTAATGTTTGCTGAAGTTTCCAAACCCAAGGCCATTAATTGGCGTGATTCCTATTCAGCGGCTGATAAAATTCCTTTAGGTTGTTACATACTGTTTCAGGAATTACAGGATCTTACCGATAACAACTTGGAAACCTCATCAAAATCATTGTATGAGACCTTAAAGCAAGTTCCCGATTCAACCAATTCAACCATCCTATTGATAAATAATTACATTTCCCTTGAGTCAGAGGGAACAGATGCCCTTGTAGAATTTGTTGAAAAAGGAAATTCTGTTTTTATCAGTGCCAGCTATTTTTATGGAGAACTCGCTGATACACTGAATATTGAATTTGAACGAAATTATGAAGGCTTTCTAAAAAGCCCTTCTCACAATACCTTTTCGAATCCCAAACTCTCTAAAAACAATACCTTTTTTACTGATGTCATAGAAAACAATTTCATCACCTCTATAGACACACTAAATAGTGTTGTATTGGGATATTACTGGAATGAAGACAAAGAATATTCAGAAATAAACTTCGTTAAAACAACCGTTGGCGACAATGGCGGTGCTTTTTATATTCACAGTAATCCATTTGCATTTACGAACTATCACATGCTTGATGGTAAAAGTGATTATGTTGCGACTGTGCTTTCCTATCTTCCAAAGGACAATCTCATTTGGGATAATTATTATAAAAGTGGTCGGAAAATTGTCACCAGTCCATTACGTTTCATTCTTTCAAATGATGCTTTACGTTGGGCTTTTTACATTAGTTTGTTGTCATTAATCTTGTTTGTGATTTTTAAGGGCAAACGCACCCAGCGAATTATACCAGTTGCGGAACCCCTTAAGAATGCGACTGTAGATTTTACCAGAACCATTGGAGACTTGTACTTTCAACATGGTGACTATAGCAATATTATAAATAAAAAAATCACCTATTTTTTAGAACATATACGCAGCCATTATTATCTGGAAACTCATGAATTTAGCGAACGCTTCATTCAGAATTTATCAGTAAAATCTGGAAATGCGCTACCAGAAACCAAATCTTTAATAGATTATATAACCTATTTAAAATCCAAATCGCGTCATACCGAAAAAGAACTCATTGAATTAAACGAAAAGATTGAAAAATTCTTAATAAAATAATGTCACATGGAAGAACATCAAGAAGCATTTGAAAATACCCAACCGGAAGCTGAAAACTCCCATTTTACCAGTCGAATTAATTTGCAACCGCTCCAAGAGCATGTTGAAAAAATAAAAGCTGAAATAGGAAAGATTATTGTCGGACAAGATGATATGATCGAATTGCTTATAATTTCAATCCTATCTAACGGTCACACACTAATTGAAGGTGTGCCTGGGGTAGCCAAAACGGTTACTGCCAAGCTTTTGGCCAAAACTTTAAATGTGGATTTCAGCAGAATTCAGTTTACACCAGATTTGATGCCCAGTGACATATTAGGGACATCCATTTTTAATGTGAAGACCAATGATTTTGAATATAAAAAAGGACCGATTTTTTCCAATATTGTGCTTATTGATGAGATAAACCGAGCTCCTGCAAAAACCCAGGCAGCGTTGTTTGAAGTCATGGCGGAACGCCAAATAACCATTGACAACAATCAATTTGTTATGGAAGCCCCCTTTTTAGTTTTTGCAACTCAAAACCCTATTGAGCAAGAAGGCACCTATCGTTTGCCTGAAGCACAGTTAGACCGCTTTTTATTTAAAATTAATGTTGATTATCCCAGTCTGGATGAAGAAGTGAAAATTTTGATGGATAACCATAAACGTGAGGACAAATTAGATTATGATACGATCAATGCCGTTTTAACTGCCAGCGACATAACCGAATATCAAAATTTAATTAAGCAGGTATTGGTTGAAGATCATTTGCTGCACTACATCGCTTCGATAATCAATAATACGCGTGCCAATGCCAATTTGTATTTAGGAGCATCACCCAGAGCTTCTATCGCCATTTTAAATGCGGCTAAAGCCAATGCGGCCATTCATGGACGAGATTTTGTAACTCCCGATGATATCAAGCGCTGTACGAAAGCTGTTTTAAAACACCGTTTGGTGTTAACTCCAGAGCGTGAAATGGAAGCCTTTACGGTAGATAAAGTGGTTGACCAAATTCTTGAGACAATAGAAATACCGAGATAATTGAAGCGCCTGTTTAAAAATATTTATTTAGAATTTCGGTTTTTTATCGGACTGATTGTATTGGCTTTTTTATTCATAATGGCCTTTCAATTTCCTGGTTTATTAATAATCTGTAAAACCTTATTTGTTGTATTTGTAGCCATTACATTGGTTGATGGCGTATTACTATTTAAGCAAAAAGGCATTGAAGCCACTAGGGTTTTACCTGAAAAATTGAGTAATGGTGACGAGAATCCCATTGACATCAAAATCCTGAATAAACATCCATTTAATGTCGCGCTGAATCTCATAGACGAATTGCCTTTTCAGTATCAAAAACGGGATTTTCAAATCAATACGCATATTAAGAAAGGTGCCGAAAAAAAAATCACCTATACATTGAGGCCTCTGGAACGCGGTGAGTATCATTTTGGTCATTTAAATATTTACACGACTTCCCCAATTGGTTTGATATCGCGACGTTATCAATTTGGACAGAATGCTATGGTACCCAACTATCCGTCTTTTCTTCAGCTAAAAAAGTATATGCTAATAGCATTTTCAAACAAGATATTTGAATTTGGCCTGAAAAAAATCAGACGTATTGGCCACACCATGGAATTTGAGCAAATTAAGGATTATGTACCGGGTGATGACATACGGAATATCAATTGGAAAGCCACGGCCAAACGCAATCAGTTGATGGTGAACCAATTTCAAGACGAGCGCTCCCAACCTATTTATTCAGTAATTGATAAAGGTCGTTCGATGAAAATGCCATTTGATGGATTAAGTCTATTGGATTATGCTATTAATGCCACCTTGGTAATCAGTAATGTGGCACTTAAAAAGCAAGATAAAGCCGGTATGTTCTCGTTTTCCAGAAAGGTCGAAAACAAAGTTGTGGCCGAAAGACGACCATCACAAATGAATCAAATTCTGGAGACCTTATACAACTTAAATACCGATTTTTCAGAATCTGATTTTTCGAGATTATATATTGATATTAAACGAAATCTCACGCAAAGAAGTCTGCTTTTGCTTTACACCAATTTTGAAACATTAGATGCCCTGCACAGACAACTCCCCTATTTACAGGCTATTGCCAAAAATCATGTGCTTGTGGTTATTTTCTTTGAAAATACCGAATTGGAAAAATTGACTTTAAAAGAATCCGATAGCACATACGAAATTTTTGAAAAAACCATTGCTGAAAAATTTGTTTATGAAAAGAAACTTATTGTCAATGAACTTCAAAAACATGGCATTCAGAGTATCTTGACTCCTCCAGAAGACCTGACTATAAATACCATCAACAAATATCTTGAAATTAAAGCACGAGGGTTGATTTAGTAATTCACAGGCTTTGAATCATCCTGAATGATTGCCTTTCTACAATTCGTATGGATAATTCTACAATTCGGTCAGAGAATTTATTTTTTATCCCTATATCATAAGACTTTTACACCATATTAACTAAAACATTTTATGATATGAAAACCATCGCACTAATTATTGCCCTTGTAGTAACCTCCATATTTGGTTATTCTCAAGAACAAACCAAAACCTATTCTGTAACTGTTAAGGTTGCTAACCCATTAAATGACAACGGTCATGTTCTGATCGGTCTGCATACTGCAGACACCTTTATGAAAGGAAAAGGAATTTTAAACGCTAAATCCAAAGTTACAGATGGCCAAGTATTAATAACGTTTGAAGATGTAGCTCCTGGTAATTATGCTATTATGGTCTTGCATGATGAAAATGACAATGAACGTATGGATTTTGAGGCCAATGGCATGCCCAAAGAATCCTATGGTATGTCCAACAACCCGAAGCTTTATGGACCACCAACCTTTACAGACGCCCAATTTGAATTAACTGAAAGCAAAGAAATCGTTATTCGTTTTTAAAGAATCTTAAGTATAAAAAAGGGCATAATCCAAATTATGCCCACTAATTTCTAACATATATTTTATACTGTTTCGCCCAACCACGCTTTCATCATCCAGACCGTTTTTTCTTGTTCTGTAATAAAATCACTCATCATGGAGTTGGTGCCTTCATCATTGGCTTCATCAGACTTATCCAAAATAGCGCGTTCTATTTTTAATAATTCAGTGATTGAATCTACAATAAGTCTCACTGCTTTTTCATCTTCTGAAATATTTTTACCTACAGGTACTTTAGCTGCCTCAATGTAATCATCAAAGGTATGAAGTGGTGTTGTACCCAAAGTTAATACGCGTTCCGCAATGGCATCTACCTTCATATTAGCATCATTGTAGAGTTCTTCAAACTTAACATGCAAATCAAAAAAACGTTTGCCTTTAATGTTCCAGTGAATACCTCGCAAATTCTGATAATAAATTTGAAAATTAGCCAATAATTGATTGAGGTCTTGAGCAATATGTTTTGTTTTTTGGTCATCCAGACCAATACTATTGAGTTTCATTGTTGTTGTTTTAAATTAATACCACAAATTTAATTTATAATTAACTAGTGTTTCCATAAATTTTATTGATAGTTTTTATATTTTTATAGCCTAAATTGATATCGATGACCATTACACAATTATATTATGTTCTGGCAGTTGCAGAGCACCAAAATTTCACAAAAGCAGCCGAAAAATGCTTTGTTACGCAGCCAACCTTGAGTATGCAAATTCAAAAGCTAGAAGATGAATTGGATGTTCAAATTTTTGATAGAAGTAAGAAACCGATTGAATTAACGGATGTAGGCAGAAAAATAGTAACTCAAGCCAAAAATATCGTGAATGAATCGTACAGAATTCAGGATATAGTTGATCAACAAAAAGGATTTATTGGAGGTGAGTTTAAAATTGGTATAATACCAACGGTGATGCCCACATTACTTCCCATGTTTTTAAAATCCTTTATTAAGAAGTATCCTAAAATTAAACTCAAAATTGAGGAGTTAACTACTGAAGAAATCATTTCTCGAATAAACGATGGTCATTTAGATGCAGCTATTGTATCAACGCCTCTTGGAAATGACAACATCAAAGAACGTGTTTTGTATTATGAGCCGTTTGTTGGTTATATACCCAATCATCACAGATTACATCAATCAGGAAAAATTCAAATATCCGATTTAGAGATTGATGATATGCTCCTTCTTGAGGATGGCCATTGTTTTAGAGATGGTGTAATCAATCTCTGCAAAGCATTTAAGGACCACACCGATGATCAATTCCAGCTGGAAAGCGGCAGTATAGAAACACTCATAAAATTATCGGATGAGGGATTAGGCATGACACTATTGCCCTACTTGCATACCTTAAATTTGAACGATAAAGAAAAACAAAACCTACACTACTTTGTTGAGCCGGCTCCTGCCAGGGAAGTGAGCATAATCTATCACAAAAGTGAATTGAAAATGCAAATCATAGAAGCCCTTCAAAGCGTTATTTCAGGAATCATACGAGGTGCCATAGCCTTTGAAAATGTCCAAATTATTAGTCCAATACCCAAATAAAAAAAAGCGACCAATTGGTCGCTTTTTCTATTCTATGGTTTTAAATAAATTAGACATTGATTTAATTCGGGGTTTTGCCGTACTAAAGACTCGATAAAGATTTTAAGCTCCTCAATTTCATAAGGAAGTAATCTTTGAAGTGCCTTTTGTACTTCTTTGCAAAACAACGTAGCATCAAAACTGACTTTTTTAAGTACCGTTTTGGTGTACTCAAACATTGCTCTTGCCATTAATCTTAAGGTTTTTTGGTTAAATAGGTATAGTTGTTTTATAGGCGAACGGTTTATTAATCCGATTAAATGTACAAAAAAAATGTTTTGAAAATTCATTGTATAGAAAATTTTAACAGATTCCAGATACTAATATTAATTGCTAAAATTAAAAACCATCCATATTCACTAGTGCTTCAAAGGCAAAAGGACTGTTAATAACATTGTTCATTTTTTAAAACCGGTTATCGCCATCCAATAAATCGCCTAAACCACCTAGTATACTACCTTCTCCTTTATCTTTGCCGCCGCCTCTGGGAGCAGACGCCAATACCCGACCTGCTAAACGACTGAATGGTAGTGACTGAATATAAACCGTTCCAGGTCCTTGTAATTTTGCAAAGAATAAACCTTCGCCTCCAAAAATGGTATTTTTAATACCGCCAACAAATTCAATATCATAATCCACATCTTGCGTAAAGCCAACTATACAACCAGTATCCACGCGTAGCGTTTCACCTGCTTGTAATTCGCGTCTTGCCAAAGTACCGCCTGCATGCACAAAAGCCATACCATCACCTTCCAGTTTCTGCATGATAAATCCTTCACCGCCAAATAATCCTCTACCCAAACGCTTACTAAACTCAATACCCACACTCACGCCTTTCGCCGCACATAGAAACGCATCTTTTTGGCAGATATACTTCCCTCGGTAAGCGGTGAGATCAATGGGCACAATTTTCCCAGGATAAGGAGACGCAAAGCTTACTTTGCGCTTACCGGACAAATCATTATAAAAAGCGGTCATAAACAAACTTTCGCCTGTCAGGATGCGCTTTCCGGCTCCCAATATAGAACCTAAAAACCCTTTATTTTTGGTAGAACCATCCCCAAATATGGTTTCCATTTTAATACCATCGTCCATCATCATAAAGCTTCCAGCTTCTGCCACAACACCTTCTTGAGGATCCAGCTCAATTTCTACATATTGCATTTCTTCACCATAAATATGGTAATCTATTTCGTGTGCATTCATGTTATAGTTTTTTTATTGATTGATTTATTGATTAGTTTCCAATTCTATTTATTCGTTACAAAATAGCATTAGCTTTTTAACTTTAAAGTCCATTCAAAATTAAAGGTGGACACCTCAACCCCATCTTTATTGACTCCAACAGATTGCATCCAAATGGTTTGGCCCTCACCGGTTTCGATGGTATGCTTAATGGCTTGATCAATTTTGGCACCGTCTCGACATATAAAGTGAATTCTTCCAGTAGCCTTCTTGGTAAATGTGGCATTATTATTTAATACGAGCATGGAAATGTTTTTACCGCTACCTTTTATTTTCCCCAAAACCAAGGCTCCTGTTGTCAACTCCGCCGCAATGCCCTGAACTGCCCAAAACATGGAATTGAAGGGATTTTGATTGATCCATCGGTGCTTTACCGATACTGTACACGAGTTATCATCAATGTCAGTAACCCGAACACCTGTAAAATAGGCTGCAGGCAGTTTAAACAAGTTGAATAGGTTAATTTTTCTAGGTGTTAGCTTCATTTAGTCTCTATTATTTTCTAAAAATATTGAAAATATTCGACAATTCAATTTGTTAATATTATGTTAAATTTAAGTACTTTGTATTGCATAATACCTTCTTTTAGATATATATTTGCATAAGAAACTATTATATGATTTTAAAAATGATCGATAATCACCAAAAAAATATTGCCACATTCATACACCTTTCTAGCTTTTCCAGATTTGTATTTCCGTTTGGAAACTTTCTGGGTCCACTAATCTTGTGGATTGCGAACAAGGATAAGTCTGAATTTATTGACGCGCATGGAAAGCAAATCATCAATTTTCAAATAAGCATTCTATTGTATGCCTTGATTTTTGGAATGCTAACAGTTCCGTTTTTTGTATTCAATATTTTCAACGGTTTGGATTTTATCGACATTGATGCTTTTGAAAGCATCCATATAAATATAGATAAACCATCACCTCTACTCTATATAGGTGGCGGACTAGGATTTCTGGCGCTTATAGCCTTTTTGTTAGAAATGGTCTTTATAGTCAGAGCCAGTTTGGCAGCCAAAGAAGGTGAATTGTTTAAGTATCCTTTGACCATAAACTTTTTAAAATAAAAATGCTGATTCGTAATCAGCTTCATCAAATCAATCAAAAAATGAACAGTTTAAAACATTAAAACGCTTTAGAACATGAAGATAGAAAACACAAAAGCACAAATGCGTAAAGGCGTTCTAGAATACTGCATCCTTTCTGTACTGAAAGATGATGATGCTTATGTTGCAGAAATTCTGGACACCTTAAAAGACGCCAAGTTGCTGGTAGTTGAGGGCACCATTTACCCATTACTTACTAGGCTAAAAAATGCTGGGCTTCTTAATTATCGCTGGGAAGAATCCACATCTGGACCACCTAGAAAATACTATGGTCTAACCGAAACTGGTAAGTTGTTTTTAAAGGAATTAAACACAACTTGGAATGAATTACAAAATGCAGTGAATATAGTAACAAGTCAAAAACAAAAATCAAAATGAATAAAACAGTCAACATAAATTTAGCAGGTATATTTTTTCACATAGATGAAGATGCATACGCCAAATTACAACGCTATCTTGAGGCTATAAGACGTTCATTTACAGACTCTCAAGGTCAATCTGAAATCATTTCAGACATAGAAGCCCGTATTGCCGAATTATTTGGTGAACGTGTAAAACATGAAAAACAAGTCATTGGTATCAAAGAAGTCGATGAGGTTATTGCCATCATGGGGCAACCTGAAGACTATATTGTTGATGACGAAATTTTTGAGGACGAACCTAAGCAAAGCTATCACAGAACTTCTGGTCCTTCAAAAAAATTATTCAGAGATACAGAAAACTCCTATATCGGTGGTGTTTCAGCAGGGTTGGGTCACTACTTTGGAATTGACGCTCTTTGGATTCGTTTGGCTTGGATCTTATTAATTTTTGGTGCAGGAACAGGTGTTTTACTCTACATATTGTTGTGGATATTACTACCTGAAGCGGTAACCACATCAGACAAACTCATGATGCGTGGTGAACCCGTGAACATTTCCAACATTGAAAAAAAAATTAAAGACGGATTTGACAGCGTATCAGATGTCGCAAAAAACGTCACTGAATCTGTTACGGGAGCAGCTAAAAATGTTTCAGATTCGGTATCGGAAGCTGCCAAAAATGTAAATTTCGATAAACAAGGTAATCGGCTAAAGTCTTCATCAAAGTCATTCTTTGACGCCATTGGCGATATCATTTTATTTTTCTTTAAAGTGTTTGCAAAATTTATTGGCGTGATCTTGGTAATTACTGGTGCGGCCACGTTAATAGGTTTAATCGTCGGGTTATTTACCGTAGGTGCAACAGATTTTATTCATGTACCTGGTTTTGACTTTGTAGATGCGGCTAATGCGGCCAATACACCTGTATGGTTGGTTTCCCTGTTAATTCTGTTTGCTGCTGGTATCCCATTCTTTTTTGTGTTCTATTTGGGACTCAAAGTTTTAGTCAATAACCTAAAATCCATTGGTAACATTGCAAAATTCTCCTTGTTAGGATTATGGCTACTTTCCATTATTGGGTTAGTTATTATTGGTGTAAAACAAGCTAGCGAACATGCTTATGAGGAAAGTGCTGCTATTGAAAAATCGCAACTTAACATTTCAGCAAATGATACATTATATGTAAAAATGGTAGGTAATGACATTTATAAAAACCATCTGTATAGACAAGGACACTCATTTCGATTGACCTATGATGAAAACGAACAAAAAGTCATATACACGTCGGATGTTAGATTAATTGTTAAATCAACCAAGGATAGTTTAGCTTCCATTCATGTTGAGAAAAATGCTGAAGGCAGTTCTATATTGGCAGCAAGAGAACGCGCCAGAAATATTAATTACAATTATGCGCTTGTTGGTAACGAATTGAATTTAGATGCCTTCTTGACTACCGATTTCGAGAACAAGTTTAGAGATCAGGAAGTATATGTCACGCTTTATTTACCTGAAGGCTCTGTGTTATATGCTGATGACAACACCTACAGTTTTCACAGGAATTCCAGTTATTATAATGATATTTTGGATAATGGTATGGAAGAACATTATTTGCGCATTGTAGATGATGGTGTCATTTGTTTAGATTGCCCAGAAGATTATAAAGTGAAAGTAGATGTCAGTAATGACAGAACACACTTAAAATTTGACGAAAACGGGCTAGAAATTAAAACCAATGACTCGAGTCTTGAAATTAATGAAGATGGCGTTAAAGCAGATGGCGAAGACGTTAAGGTCAATATTGACGAAAACGGTATTGAAATAACCTCTGAAAACGACTAAACAATATAATCATCAATCAAAAATCAATCACAATCATGACAACATTAACAAAAATTATTGTATCCATTATTTTATCCTTACTCCTGTTCTCTTGCGAGTTCAATACTGGCTGGGGACCTGGAGTCACTGGTGATCGCCATGTAATCACTAAAGAGCAAATGCTTCATGAGGATTTTAATGAAATTCATGTCAGTCGCGGCCTTGATGTGTATTTAACACAAGGCGATTCAGACCACGTCGTTATTGAAGCTGACGGAAACCTTCACGACATCATTCTGGTGGAAGTAAACAATCAGGTTCTGGAGATTACGGCTGAAGAAAACATTCGATCAGCTAAATCAAAAAAGGTTCTGGTAACCTTTAAAAATGCGAATAAGATTGTTGCCACTAGTGGTAGTGATGTATATTCAACGAACACCATTAAAGCCGACGATTTGGAATTAAAAACCAATAGTGGCAGTGATATGGAATTGAGCATAGACACCCAAAAATTA
Organism: Hanstruepera sp. CR43; assembly: GCF_055227665.1. NCBI lineage: Bacteria > Pseudomonadati > Bacteroidota > Flavobacteriia > Flavobacteriales > Flavobacteriaceae > Hanstruepera > Hanstruepera sp. CR43. The sequence continues at coordinate 784,887 of NZ_CP200078.1, forward strand.
TACTGCCATTCTACCAGCGGTAGTGATTTAGAGTTAACAGGCAGAACATTTACTCTCAACGCCGAAGCAACCAGCGGAAGCGATATTGATGCTGGAGATTTAATGGCTGAAAAATCAACCGTAAAAGCAACGAGTGGCGCGAGTATTTCTGTTAATACTTCAAAGGAATTAATAGCTAAAGCCAATAGTGGCGGTGATGTTACCTATTACGGAAATCCAGAACGATTAGAGAAATCTGAAGGTGTTTCTGGAGGCATTAGCAAGCGATAAACTTAAAACACCAACCAAAAAAACCATCACAAACTCTTTAGAGAGTGCGTGATGGTTTTCATATTATCAATCAAAAATTTTTTAAATTTGTTTGAGGTGTAGATTAAAATTTACATTGACATTAGGATTCACAGTAATTAATCCCATCATTTTTTTAGGAGCTTCCAGTTTATAATCTCTCAAATCTAATGAGATATCGCCAATAATACGCATGTCTTCATCTTTAGACACCTGTACTGGAAAGGTATAACAATTGACAATATCTGCTATATAAATTTCAACTTTCGCATTAAAGGTTTTATTAGTTTCGGAATCCTTTTCAATCGCTAATAGCTTTAATTTTATTTTAGGATATACTTGCGTTTTTAGGAGTTTATTAAAGTCTTTATTTATAGCATTATGACCACAATCAAAACAATTACTTTCCAACTCTAATACTGTTGATTGAAAATGCATGTTTTTTTCTCTAAACTCAAAATAAACAGGAACAGGAGATTCTAATTTAGAAATGTTATAACAGCAATTAAAAGAATTTATATTGCTAGTTCCAGAAATTGATACTTCACTGTCATCTTTTACTACAATTTCCAAAGACTCTTTAAAATCAAAATAAGTTGTAGTAAACGCAGTAAAAGCTATAAACGATAGAAATAATAATATCTTTTTCATTATTAAAAGTCTAATTACCGTTTTAAATTAAAAAAACATGTCTTATGAAACAAATTTTAAATTCGAAACCTGCTCATAAGACATGTTTGAATATGACATTATAATAGTTTAGAAGCTAATTGCCGCTTCAATCATTAAGCCATTGAATTTACCTTCGTATAGGACGTTATCTGATGGATAGCCGTCATATTGTTGAGTAACATACTCGAGTTTTGCTAATACATTTTTTGTCAGGAAATAACCTGCTGATAATTGGAATCTGTTAACATCTACATCTCCAAAGGTTTGTTCTGATTTTACTGTATTGTAACGAGCACCCAGATAGAAGTCTTCAGATGCTCCAAAACGGTATACAACTTCTCCTGCCAATTGTGTAGTGCTACGGTTATCATCTTTATTATTGAGACCATCATTATTATTGTCTTCAGAACCTGATCTACCTTTTGAAATTTCTAAAGTTCCAAAGAATTCCAAACCACCATACTTCAAAAATGGATTGAACATAACAGCAGTAATTCTGTTACTGTATCCAGGGTCAAAACGTCCTGTTCTAAATGTATTAGTAGCTGAAGTATTTTGTAAAGACTGTGTTCTCCAATCATAATATTTTTCTGGAGACAAAACAGAATAATATCTAGATCCTGCTCTATCCGCTGTATAAAGGTAATTACCTGCAACATATCCTGTAGTGTATACAGAACCTGTTAATCTAAATCTGAAATCTTCATTGAATTGCTTATCATATCCCAATTTTGCAAGGAATGCAGCACCACCAGTTTTGCCATTAGCATCTTTGAGAACATCTTGATTTAACTTACCATTAGAGAATCCAATCATTCCAATAAATCCATTTCTTTGGTAATAAACTTCAGCTCCAACTTCAGTGGTAAAGGCATCCATAATCAAGTTACCAACAAATGGGTTATAGATTGCTTGGGCATTGTCCGTTCTTCTAAAGTGGGCATCACCATAGTTATTTTCCATATGTCCAACTTTTACAGTGGTATATTTCATAAGGTTATTCAATAAACCATCACTTATAAAATCTAGATTATCTATTTGAAAATAACCCCCTTTTACATAAGGTTCTGGGTGGTGACGAGAAGATAGATAGGTTCTTAAGTGCATTCTTAAACCTTTAGCTAAAGCGACATCTAAATCTAAATTTGCAGTAGCCAAATTAAAGTTATAACCTATTTGTTGTAATGTGTTGGTTTCTGTTTGATCAGCTGGTGCTACCCCATTTTCATGATCTATGGCTTGAAATTGCAATGTGGACTGACCACCTACTCTTACTCTCACTTTTTCAAAGGTAGAGACCGTATCTTTTGGTGCTTCAAACACATGAACACCCCTTTGGTCTGTAGGTCTCCAATTATCCAGATCCCTATTTTGGGCAAATAAACTCACCCCCATTAGCATCAGCGATAAAATTATTGATTTTTTAAAGATCGTTTTCATAATATTTAGTTTTAAAGATTGATTATTGATTAGTTAATATTGATTTAAATTTTATAGTTACTTTTTCACCCGTAGTAATTGTCCCAAACAATGCTTTTGGTGGCTCTATTCCATAATCTTTCATATTTAAAGATTTCTCACCTTGTAAAGTAACAGTATTAGTTGTTGACTTCATTTTGAAAGTCAGATCGACCATTTTAGTAACACCCGAAATACTCAAGTTACCAGAAACTGTTACTTGATATTCAGAATTACCTAAATCAGTAATATTTTTAGACTCGGTCATTTTAAATGTAATGTTCTTGTAAGTGTCAGTTTTTAAGGCCTTATAAGTGTTTTTGTCCATAGCTGATTTCTCACTTTTAATGCTTTCAGCAACAATACTTACATTTAAATTAATAATAGCCAATTCTCCTTCAGTAGATAATTGAATACTTCCGGATTGTTCCTCAATAACTTCTTCCCAATCATGTAAACTAGATGTCCCAAAAATTGACATGGTTGATTTAGAATTATTAAGATTAAATTGTTGTGCTAATAGATTTTGACTAGTGAAGATTACCATGAGGATGCTGATAATTTTCAACATCCAATTAAGTTTAATTGTTCTCATACCCTTTATAATTAATTTTATGATACAAATTTCGGGGATATGAAAAACCTAAAACATGATTAATGTCATGTAAAGTAAAAAACTCAAATAAATATAAAATAGTAGTTAAATTTATCGGGTATGCATTAGCATTACCCTTAAAATACTAGTCAACTAAAATAATGAGTGCGACATGATAATGCCAGACATTCATGAAGAATTAGATAAGTCTCGAGAAATTACTAATTAAATATAAAGAAAAGGATATATGTTAATAAACCTAATGAAGTATTATCAAGTTCATTACTCTGGTTATTGTTGTTTACTAAAATAAAAAGTCAACCATTCTTTCTTGAACTGGTTTTGAAATCGTTCTATCGGATTCCAACCAAGTATGCACATGTCCTTTATAATGCATACCCAAATAACGAGCACTTTCTCGAAATGGCATTTCAAAACCTTCGAAAATTTCAGCATCAGAACCACAACTTATGACAGCCATAGACTTACCTCTTAACTGCCTTCCTAATATTTTATTATCACCCTTTAACATATCAGATATCCGATCGAAAAACGTTTTCATTTGAGCACTCATTGTGTACCAATAAATGGGTGTTGCCATGATAAACGTATCAAATTCCAATAGTTTTTTAAATAGATTCATAAAATCATCATCAGCGTTTTTGAGATCGTAATCATAATACCCTATTTGGTATTGGCTTAAATCAAACACCGTGGCGTTTACACCTAATTTCAAATAGTAATCGACTATTTTCCTGGTATTACCATCTGATCTGGAGCTACCCATTATGACAGCGATATTTTCTTTCATTAGAGTTTCATAAATTAAAAAACCGAAGTATAAACTCCGGTTTTGATATATTGTATGTTTTTGAATTTAATTATAGGTAGAGGTACTTACTTCAAAAGTAGCATCTTTAGCTGCTAGATAACGCTCGGCATCCAAAGCCGCCATACATCCAGTTCCAGCAGCTGTAACAGCCTGTCTGTAAACATGGTCTGCAGCATCACCAGAAACAAATACACCTTCAACATTGGTTTTAGATGTTCCAGGAACATTAATGATATACCCTGTTTCGTCCAAACTCAAAAAGTCTTTGAATATATTGGTATTCGGTTTATGACCTATGGCTACAAAAAAACCTGTAGCCGGAATTTCTTGTTTTTCGCCAGTTTGGTTGTTAAAAACCCTAACACCTGTGACTACTTGACCATCACCCAAAACCTCATCAGTTTCTGTATTGAATAAAATCTCAATATTTTCTGTATTCTTCACTCTGGCCGCCATGATTTTAGAAGCTCTAAACTCATCACGTCTTACCAACATAGTAACCTTTTTACATAATTTAGATAGATAATGAGCCTCTTCACAAGCAGAGTCTCCAGCACCTACAATCACGACCTCTTGATTTCTATAGAAGAAACCATCACATACAGCACAAGCCGAAACACCGCCACCTAGTTTCAAGTATTTCTGTTCAGAATCAAGTCCTAGATATTTCGCCGAAGCACCTGTTGAGATAATAACCGTATCGCAATGAATTTCTTTGGTATCGTTGACCCAAACCTTGTGAACATTACCTGAAAAATCAACTTTGGTAATCCAGCCATCACGTACATCCGTTTCAAATCGTTCAGCTTGTTTTTGCAATTCAATCATCATTTCCGGTCCAGTAATACCGTTTGGATAGCCTGGGAAATTTTCAACTTCATTAGTGGTCGTTAATTGCCCTCCAGGTTGAGAACCTTGGTATAAAACAGGTTTCATATTAGCTCTGGCTGCGTAAATAGCTGCGGTATATCCAGCTGGGCCAGAACCTATTATAAGGCATTTTACTTTTTCTATTGTATCTGACATAATTTAGATTAAAATTTATAAGACAAAAGTAGAGTTTTTGTCAAAAACCTTTCGCGAAACTTATTAAAAGTTATTATGCAACCATTGGAAAATATAATGGTTGTTTAATTTGATTAGAATAAAACTAAAACGGGTTATCTAAAAATACGCTTAACTACGGCATAAATCCCATATTTACCAAGAATACTAAAAATGGAACTGACCCAATTAATAGGTTTTAAATCATCTTTAAACTCACTTTTAAGAAGTTTCATTTCTTCCAAAGCTATATTCCGTTCAAGACTTAAACGCTTTAAATCTTTTTCAATGTCATCAAACGACTCGTACTGTTTCATACTAAGAACTGAAGAATTTAGAAGATAGACTCTTTATTAACTTTCGGTCAATTATATGTCTTTGGTAATAGGCCACTATGCAAGCTAAAAAAAACACTATTGCTAATATGAGGTAACCCAATGCTAAATTGTCAAGCCACTCTCCTATTGCAAGAGCCAAAGCGAATGCAGCAAAAAACAAGCCTATAAGCATCAAACTCCCAAGAATGAGAGCCTTGGTTACAAAAGTAATTGAAACACTAATCTGCTGAAATACTTTTAATTTAAAGTATTCTTGTGATTTTTTTACATAAGTTTCTCCTGCATCTGTCATTTTGCCAGATGTTTCATTTAAAGACTCAAAAAGATTCATTAGAAATTAATTTTTTTGGTATTGCTTATTTTTAGCTTTCAACTCTGCCAATTTCTTTTCTAGCGATGTGATGACGTCTTCAGCTTTATGGCTTACATCAGAAACAATAGATTCAATTTGCTCATCCAAAGTTCCTTTTTTAGCAGCAACCGTATTAGCCACTTTATCACGCATGTGATGTGCGCTTTCTGAAACTTTGTCACGTGCTGCAGATGCTTCGTCAACTATTTTTTGCCTGGTGTTGGAACCCTTATCTGGAGCAAATAGAATTCCCAATGTGGCACCTATGGCGGTTCCAGCTAATATTCCCAACAATGTACTACTTTCTTTTCCCATGTTATATTGTTTTAATGTTAATAAATAATTTTGAAGTAATATGAATGCTTGATTAGAAGTCGCGCATTTAAAATCTAATTAAAAGATAGTCATTAGATTTGAAAATAATAGATATAAATCATTGTTTTTTCATTAATATAGTATAGTATTAATTTATTAAAAAGCCTAATATTTAAAAATACTTTAACAAAAAAGCTTGAGCGAACCCAAGCTTTATAGTGCTTATTTCAAGGGTAATTATTTGATTTCCAATAATTCCAATTCAAAAGTCAGGTTTTGACCCGCTAAAGGGTGGTTGCCGTCAACAATGATATGGTCATCATTGACCGCCGCAATGCGGAATTTATGTTCCGTTCCATCTGGATTTCTAGATGATAGTCCCATACCAACCTCTGGTTTAATATCTTGTGGTAATTGCTCGTTCTTAACTTCATGGAACAATTCTTTCTGAACTTCGCCATAAGCGTCCTCCTTGGAAATCACCACTGTCTTTTTGTCGTTTACCTTCATATCTAATACCGCTTTCTCAAAACCAGGAATCAGCATACCCTTTCCTAGAGTAAATTCCAGTGGTTCTCTTTCAACCGAACTGTCAAAAACTTGACCACTACTTAATTTTCCCGTGTAATGAACTTTTACAGTATCATTTTCTTTTACATGACTCATATTTATAATATTAAAATTTGAAGCAAAGCTAGTGTTTATAAAATGGCTCAATGAATATAATTGGAAGAATCCCATAAGATTAAGGAAACCTTAACACTTTAGATAATTTTACAAAATAAAAAATCCAATCAATTTCTTGATTGGATTTTGTCGGGGTGGCAGGATTCGAACCTGCGACCTCCGCGTCCCAAACGCGGCGCGATAACCGGGCTACGCTACACCCCGAGAATTTTGGTTATCAATTTAGGACTGCAAATATATAGCTTTTCCTTAAAACAAAAGTAAAAAACCAATAAATTTAAAAGCTTCATAAGAAAGCCTTTCTTTTAAAAGGTAAATAACTAAATTTGTGTTTGTAAATTTTTACCGCATGTTAATAATTGGTATTGCAGGAGGAACTGGTTGTGGAAAGACTACTGTCGTCAATCAAATTCTAAATCAACTCCCAGAGGGTGAAGTTGGTGTTATATCACAAGATTCGTATTACAAGGACACCTCACATTTGAGCTATGAGGAGCGGGTTAAAATCAATTTTGATCATCCAAGATCCATTGACTTTGAATTGCTGGAAATGCATTTAAAAGAATTAAAAAAAGGAAAGACCATTGAGCAACCCATTTATTCATTTGTAAAACACAACCGAACTGGCGACACAGTCCTAACACATCCTAGAAAAGTTATGATTGTTGAAGGTATTCTCATACTAACCAATCCTGAATTGCGTGATATGTTCGATATCAAAATTTTTGTGCATGCTGACAGTGACGAGCGGCTGATAAGGCGTTTAAAGCGGGATATTTCAGAACGCGGGAGAGATTTGGACGAAGTGCTTAACCGCTACCAAAACACCCTAAAACCCATGCATCAACAATTTATTGAACCCATGAAGGAGTATGCCGATATTATTATTCCTAACAATAAATACAATACAGTTGCTGTTGATATTGTAAAAACTATCATAAACGAACGTCTGGTGTAATGGCAAAACTGAATAGTAAATATTTAAAACCCTTTAAAAATGTTTTTCTATTGATATTCATTGTATTTGCTGTTTGGATGCTATTTTTTGATGCTAATTCCTGGTTTATACATCATGAACTGAATACGGAAATTGATGAATTGGAAGCCGAAAAAGAATACTACAGAAAAGAAATTGACAAGGACCAAAAAGCTATCAAAGAATTGAGCAATGAAGAAGGTGTTGAACGATTGGCCAGAGAAAAATACTATATGAAGAAAGAGAATGAGGATATCTTCATTATAGAATATGAAGATAGCATTCCAAAAGAAGACAAAAATGACTAAATTACTATTTGATCAATTCCCGGAAGTTTCCTCAAAACAGTGGAAACAAAAAATACAAGCTGATTTAAAAGGAGCTGATTATAATGAAACACTCATTTGGAAAACAAGCGAGGGTATTGATGTCAAGCCTTTTTACCACCTTGATTTTGCTGAAGAGCCGTTATTTGGGGGTTCCAAAACCAATTCAAATTGGAAAATTTGTCAAACTATTTATGTACAGCACACAGATGTTTCTAACACCAAAGCTTTAGAAGCACTTAACCGTGGCGCTGAAAGTGTACGATTCATAGTTCCATCTAAAGACATTTCATTATCAGATTTATTACAAAATATTGATTTGGAATCTACAACTATCTATATTCAACTCTTGTTTTTGGATAGCGAATACGTCAGGACATTTGAAAAAATACTTGGCAAAGAAACGGTAAAATTAGAAACAGATATTATTGGCAATTTATGTGAAACAGGTAATTGGTTTCAAGATTCAACTACTGACCATGAACAATTGGCATCTATACTAAAAAGTGCTCCTAGCATAAGTATCAATACCACATTATATCAAAATGCGGGTGCTACTATGGTACAACAACTGGCTTATGGAATGGCTCACCTGAACGAGTATTTTAATTTCTTGGACGCTAAAATTGACAAAAAACAAAAGTCTACAATCCAAGTGGTTTTTCAGGTAGCTGTTGGATCAAATTACTTTTTTGAAATTGCCAAATTACGCGCCTTTAGGGTGCTATACAAAACTGTAGCGCAGGAGTTCGATTTTAATACAGACTGTTTGATTTTTGCACAGCCTACTAAACGCAACAAAACTATTTATGATTACAATACAAATATGTTGCGAACCACAACCGAATGTATGAGCGCCATATTGGGTGAGGCCGACATTATCAATAATTTACCCTACGATGCCATCTATCATAAAAACAATGAATTTGGCGACCGTATTGCCCGCAATCAATTATTGGTGCTAAAACACGAAAGTTACTTTGATAAAGTCAACAATCCGGCAGATGGTGCTTATTACATAGAAGAACTGACCAATTCGTTGGCCGAAAAAGCACTAAATCTGTTTAAGGATATTGAATCCAACGGAGGCTTTTTAAAGATGCTAAAAGAAGGAACCATCCAGAGAAAAATAAAAGAGCAAGCCTCAAAAGAACAAGAAAGTTTTAACAATGGTGAAATCACCTTGCTGGGTACCAATAAGCATCCGAATCCAAGTGATAAAATGAATAGAGAATTGGAATTATATCCCTTCGTTAAAACAGATATCAGAAAAACCTTAATAGAGCCTATAATTGGTTTTAGGTTAGCTGAAAAATTAGAACAAGAACGTTTAAAAACAGAATAAATATCAAAAAAACAAACACAATGAAAACCCTATTAAAATTAACTGCTATTGTAATATGTCTATCATTTTACGGTTGTAAAAACGAAAATTCAACCGCCACATTTAGTGATTATCAGTATACTGAAACCGAAAATGTTTTAAAATGTGAGGGTATTGACACCAAATTATATCATGAAGCCCTACTATCGTTTGAAGATGATATAGCCAAATATTACAACAAGCAAAACACGGATATTCGTGTGGCTTACACATCATACTACAGAGCACTCATATCAAAACAAAATATGGATTTTAATGCCATAGCTTCCCCTCATACTATGGAGGTTTTTAATGCTTTAAAAAACCAGACACAACTAATCAATGCTGATAACAGCATGAATTATCATACGGATATCTTCAAGTGTTTGACAGCTAATTTTAATGATAAAGGATTTGGCACAACCATAAATTCGCTTATTTCAACCAATAGCATGCGCTTGGAACTGGTAAGTGCCCCATTACAAAACCAAATTAAGCTAGCGCATAACGATAGATATTTAGCTATGTATATAGCTTTGGACTTGTATTATCGTTATTTAGGAAATGTAGACCCTACCAAAGTGACAGAAAAACCTGAAATGAAAGAGGAACTAAAAGAGCTTCAAGCTGCGCCAAACCAACAGCAATTAAATAATAAACCTGATGCCGATCCACACGCAGGACATAACCACGATTAATAAATAGTATTCATGACCCGTAAAAACCTTCAGCATATCACATTAGAATCCAATAAATCCCAATCGGAATCAGACAGATCACTATTTATGACTGCAGAGGATATTCCGGTACATTCCACCTATTCTAAAGCGGATTTAAAAGACGTTGAGCATCTTAATTTTGTAGCTGGTATTACGCCCAATTTGCGTGGTCCCTACTCTACTATGTATGTTCGTAGACCTTGGACCATCAGACAATATGCGGGTTTTTCAACTGCTGAAGAAAGTAACGCCTTTTACAGACGCAATCTAGCGGCAGGTCAAAAAGGTTTATCAGTGGCTTTCGATTTGGCAACCCACAGAGGTTATGATTCGGATCATGAACGGGTGGTTGGTGATGTTGGTAAAGCAGGTGTAGCCATCGATTCAGTTGAGGATATGAAAATTCTCTTCGATCAGATTCCTTTAGATAAAATGTCCGTTTCCATGACCATGAATGGTGCTGTGTTACCCATTATGGCCTTCTACATTGTAGCTGCCGAAGAACAGGGTGTAAAACCAGAACAATTGGCTGGAACCATCCAAAATGATATTTTGAAGGAATTTATGGTTCGAAACACCTATATCTATCCGCCAACACCTTCGATGAAAATCATTTCGGATATTTTTGAATACACCAGTCAGAATATGCCCAAATTCAACAGTATCAGTATTTCGGGATACCACATGCAGGAAGCTGGTGCCACCTGCGATATTGAATTGGCCTATACCCTAGCCGATGGTTTGGAATACATCAGAAAAGGGCTGGATGCAGGTATGGACATTGATACCTTTGCACCACGCTTGTCATTTTTCTGGGCAATAGGCATGAACCACTTTATGGAAATTGCCAAAATGCGTGCTGCCAGAATGCTTTGGGCCAAGCTGGTGAAGCAATTCAATCCTAAAAATGACAAATCACTGGCATTGCGAACCCATTGCCAAACCTCTGGTTGGAGTTTAACCGAACAAGATCCTTTTAATAATGTCGCCAGAACGACTATTGAAGCTGCAGCTGCTGCCTTTGGAGGCACTCAAAGTTTACATACCAACGCCTTGGATGAGGCTATTGCCCTACCAACCGACTTTTCGGCGCGTATAGCCAGAAATACACAAATTTATTTACAGGAAGAAACCCATATTACCAAAACAGTCGATCCTTGGGCAGGCAGTTATTATGTTGAAAAATTAACGCACGATATAACTCATAAAGCATGGGAACTCATACAGGAGATTGAAGATTTGGGCGGTATGACCAAAGCCATTGAGGCTGGTATTCCTAAAATCAGAATCGAGGAGGCCGCTGCACGTAAACAGGCGCGTATTGATTCTGGTCAGGATATCATTGTGGGCGTTAATAAATACCGATTGGATGAAGAAGATCCCATTGCTACTTTAGAAGTTGATAACCAGACAGTTCGCAACCAACAAATAGAGCGACTAAACAACATAAAAGCAACGCGCAATGCTGATAAAGTGGGCAATGCCTTATCGAAATTAACCGAAGCCGCACAAACAGGACAAGAAAATTTATTAGCTTTAGCTGTTGAAGCAGCCAGAGAGCGTGCCACATTAGGTGAAATAAGTGACGCTCTGGAGGTGGCTTTTGGGCGTTACAAAGCACAAATTAAATCATTTTCAGGCGTGTATAGTAAAGAAATCAAAGACGACGAATCCTTCAAAAAAGCCAAAGAACTGGCCGATAAATTTGCCGAGCAAGATGGCAGACGACCACGTATTATGATTGCCAAAATGGGTCAGGATGGCCATGATCGAGGCGCCAAAGTCGTGGCTACAGGTTATGCCGATGTTGGATTTGATGTAGATATTGGCCCTCTATTTCAGACACCACAGGAAGCCGCCAAACAAGCGGTAGAAAACGATGTCCATATATTAGGGGTTTCTTCATTAGCCGCAGGACACAAAACGCTAGTACCCCAAGTTATTGAAGCACTTAAAGCTTACGGACGTGATGATATTATGGTGATTGTTGGTGGTGTGATACCCAAACAGGATTACCAATATTTATTCGATGCAGGAGCTGTGGCTGTATTTGGGCCAGGGACCAAAATTAGTGATGCGGCGATTAAGATTTTAGAGATTTTGATAGATTAATTAAAAAAAACAATTAGCTAATCTCAAAGAAATATTAAATGAACTCACAAAACCCTATCAAACTCATTATGATTTTTTTGATTACTACTTCTCTAGTAAGTGCTCAAAACAAATCTAAAATAGGAGTTAATGAGATTGAAAGTTATTATTCAGAAAACTACAAAACCCCATCAAGCATTAATTTTGTTTTATCTGGAAACCCGAAATATATACAATATTTTTATTCAGATCTTGAAAAAGAAATTAAAAAGAAGTTTAAGAAGAAAATCGAAATTTCGTTAGAATACAAGGGAGAAAAAAAGCATTATCAATCAAAAGACAAAAACAATAATAATGAGTACTCATTCTATTTAAACATCACCAATTCTGAATTAATTGATGAAAAAAATGGCTATGACAGAATTATGAGATTTAATTTTGACGGACAGCTAAAACACAAAGACTCAATAACTTTCAGTTTTAAAACTATAATTTATGTTATTCATGATATAAATAATAATAACGAGAATGTAGCAAAGTATCTGATTGATAAGTTGATAAAAGATTAAAGTATTTTATTTCCACACTCAAACCAAAAACGCAAACTAGTAACCATGAACCACACTCAAAAAATGCTTCGAGATGACGCCTTAAAAGGTAAAACCATTATTGTAACGGGTGGTGGTTCTGGCTTGGGCAAAGCCATGACCAAATACTTTTTGGAATTAGGCGCTCATGTAGCCATCACGTCCAGAAATTTGGAAAAACTGGAAAACACGGCCAAAGAACTGGAAGCCGAAACCCGCCTTACGGTCGGGCAGGCTGGTGGCACTTGTTTACCCTTGCAATGTGATGTCCGTCATTATGACCAGGTGGAAGCTATGCGTGATGCCGTGATTGCGAAATTTGGTAAAATTGATGTTTTATTGAACAATGCGGCTGGAAATTTCATATCACCAACCGAGCGTTTATCAGCCAATGCCTTTGATACCATTATTGATATCGTTTTAAAAGGCACCAAGAATTGTACGTTGGCTGTTGGAAAACATTGGATAGACACCAAACAAAACAATACCGTAGTTCTGAACATTGTGACAACCTATTCTTGGACAGGTTCTGCCTATGTGGTACCCAGTGCGGCTGCCAAAGCAGGTGTGCTGGCTATGACCCGTAGTTTGGCGGTTGAATGGGCCAAGTATGGCATGCGTTTTAATGCCATTGCTCCAGGACCATTCCCAACCAAAGGTGCTTGGGACAGATTACTACCTGGTAACCTGAAGGATAAATTTGATATGGCTAAAAAAGTGCCTCTAAACCGTGTCGGTGAGCATCAGGAATTAGCCAATTTGGCAGCTTATTTGGTTTCCGATTTTTCAGCCTATGTCAATGGTGAAGTCATTACTATTGATGGTGGCGAGTGGCTAAAAGGTGCTGGAGAGTTCAATCTACTGGAAGATATACCACAAGATATGTGGGATCAATTGGAGGCGATGATTCGCAGTAAAAAAAGCAAATCTTAAATCAAATTTCAGGCTATTTTTTAACCGAAAATGTTTAACGTTTGTTAACAACTTCCGTTTTCTAAACCCACAAATAATTGTATTTTTACGCGTATTAAAACCAAATCAATTTAATGGGTAAAATCATAGCAATTGCTAACCAAAAAGGCGGTGTTGGAAAAACAACCACTTCGGTAAATTTAGCCGCTTCATTGGGTGTTCTTGAAAAAAAAGTCCTGCTAATAGATGCAGACCCACAAGCCAATGCCACATCAGGTTTGGGCATAGATGTCGAAACTGTGGAAATAGGAACCTACCAGCTATTGGAACACACCAATAGCGCGACAGATGCTATTGTACCAAGTGACACACCAAACCTGGATATAATTCCCGCACACATCGACCTGGTTGCTATTGAAATAGAATTAGTCGATAAAGATGAGCGCGAATACATGCTAAAAAAAGCCATTGAATCTGTAAAAGACGACTACGACTTCATACTAATAGACTGTGCACCTTCATTGGGATTACTGACCCTAAATGCGCTAACAGCCGCTGATGCGGTGATAATCCCCATTCAGTGTGAATATTTTGCATTGGAAGGATTGGGTAAATTATTGAATACCATCAAAAGTGTTCAAAAAGTCCACAATTCGCAATTGGATATTGAAGGCTTGCTATTGACCATGTACGATTCGCGTTTACGACTATCCAATCAAGTGGTTGAAGAAGTCCAAAAACATTTTAATGACATGGTGTTTCAAACAATCATTCAAAGAAATGTGCGTTTAAGTGAAGCACCTAGTTATGGTGAAAGTATCATAAATTATGATGCCAGTAGTAAAGGTGCCAGTAATTACTTAAGTTTGGCAAAAGAAATCATTAATAAAAACTCCTAATTATGGCGAAGGCAACCAAGAAACAAGCATTAGGTAGAGGTTTATCAGCATTACTAAAAGATCCTGCGAACGATATTACTTCGGTTCAGGATAAGCATGCTGATCAGGTTATTGGAAATATTGTCGAGTTGGACATTGACGCCATAGAAATAAATCCGTTTCAGCCGCGAACCAATTTTAATGAAGAATCGCTTCGAGAATTAGCATCGTCTATCAAGGAATTGGGAGTTATTCAGCCGATTACAGTCAGAAAATTAAATTTCAATAAATTCCAACTGGTTTCCGGTGAGCGCCGTTTTAGAGCCTCCAAATTAATCGGATTGGAAACTATTCCAGCTTACATTCGTATTGCCAACGATCAGGAATCTTTGGAAATGGCCTTGGTTGAAAACATTCAACGTCAGGATTTAGATCCTATTGAAATAGCCTTATCCTATCAACGCTTAATTGATGAAATTAACCTGACCCAGGAGCAAATGAGTGATCGAGTAGGTAAAAAACGCTCGACCATCGCCAATTATTTGCGATTGCTAAAACTAGACCCTATCATTCAAACAGGTATGCGCGATGGTTTTATTAGCATGGGACATGGTAGAGCTATCATAAATATTGAAGACCAAAGCCAGCAATTGGATATTTACGAAAAAATCATCACGAATAAATTATCTGTTCGTGAAACAGAAGCTCTGGTACGTAATTTTCAAACGGACAAACCAGCTAAAACTAAAGAAGCCGTTGAAATCCCTAAATACATCAAAAAGGGTGTTAAGGATTTTTCGGATTACTTTGGTCATAAAATCGATGTGAAGGTCTCAAAAAATGGCAAGGGCAATATTACCATTCCGTTTCATTCCGAAGAAGATTTCAATCGAATAATTAAACTGATTAAGCGTGCTAAATAGGTTTCTGATAGCGCTTTCCCTCTTCACCTTTTGTTCTTTCACTGCTTTTGCGCAAGAGGACGAGAAACAGGAAGACAAAAAGGAATCAACTGAAACGCTTCAAGTAGAAGCAGCGACAGTTATCAGAGACCCTATTGATCCATTGGCACCTGCTCGTGCTGCCTTTTATTCTGCTGTACTGCCAGGACTTGGTCAGGCTTATAACGGAAAATATTGGAAAATTCCTATTGTATATGCTGGTTTAGGAATTGGTATGTATTTCTATTTAGACAACGATAAAGAATACAATCGGTATAGAGATGCCTATAAACGGCGTTTAGCTGGATTTGAAGACGATGAGTTTTTTGGAACCGTAACGGATGATGGATTGCGCGAGGCTCAAAAAACCTTACGCCGAAATAAAGAAATATCCTTATTGGTAACTATAGGCATTTATGCCCTAAATATTATCGATGCCAATGTAGATGCACATCTGATGCAATATAACGTTGATGAAAATCTGTCGTTGAGACCCCATTATAAAATCAATGAATTTGACAATACTGGTGATTTGGGATTAACTGTTAATTTTAAATTTTAGGTTATGAAAATCGCATTACTGGGATATGGGAAAATGGGAAAAATTATTGAGCGTGTTGCTTTAGAGCGTGGTCATGAAATCGTCATCAAAACATCGGAAGAAGGTGGTTATGACATTCAAGATGCTGATATAGCGATAGACTTTAGTGTGCCAACAGCAGCCTTTTTCAATATTGTTAATTGTTTCAAGCACCAAGTACCTGTCGTTTCAGGCACAACAGGCTGGTTACACAATTACGAAAAAGCCCTTAAAATCTGCGAAGATGAAAAAGGGGCTTTTATCTATGCATCCAATTTTAGTTTGGGAGTCAATATATTTTTTGAATTGAACGCCCATTTAGCCAAACTGATGAATGGTCAAAAACAGTATACAGTTGCAATGGAAGAAATTCATCACACGCAAAAACTGGACGCTCCAAGCGGAACAGCCATTACATTAGCTGAATCCATTATTGAAAAAAATGACGCTTACGGCAATTGGAAATTAAATGAAGCATCTATAGGCAATATCCCCATTCACGCTAAACGTATTCCAAATGTGCCTGGCACGCATGCCATTACCTACAACAGCCCAACAGACAGTATAAAAATAGAACACATAGCACACAATCGTGAAGGATTTGCTCTAGGAGCCGTAATAGCTGCTGAATGGCTATTGGGCAAAACAGGCGTCTACACTATGAAAGATGTGTTAAATATTGGTTAAGATGACTTATTTCGGTAACATTAGGAGCAAACTTGACCACTAATACAGACAATAAAATTTAGGATATGACATTGACACAATTATTTATCGTTTTCCTGATCATTCAGGTTATCCATGGATTAGGAACTTGGAAATTATATGTGAAAGCAGGCAGACAAGCATGGGAAGCCTTTGCTCCTGTTTACAATGCCGTGGTTTTAATGAAAATAATCAACCGACCTTGGTACTGGGTTATTTTATTATTCTTACCCATAGTGAACCTCATTATGTTCCCTGTGGTTTGGGTTGAAACCGCCAGAAGCTATGGAAAACATTCAGCTGTTGACACCTTGTTGGCTATTGTAACCCTTGGTTTTTACAACTACTACCTAAACTATGCTTTAGATTTAGAACACATTAAAGATCGGGATTTACATCCCAGAACCTCATTGGGTGATTGGGTGAGTTCCATTCTCTTTGCTATTGTGGCAGCCACCATTGTACACACGTATTTTATTCAGCCATATACTATTCCAACCTCATCGCTGGAGAAATCCCTGTTGGTTGGTGACTTTTTATTTGTCAGTAAGTTCCATTATGGTGCGCGTGTTCCCATGACCAGTGTGGCGGCACCCATGGTTCATGATACCATTCCTGTTTTAAAGAAAAAATCATACTTATATAACGACCATGATAAAAATGCCTTTGTCAATAAATTATCGCTTCCGTATTTGAGGATTCCTGGCTTTCAGAAAATAAAACATAATGACATTGTGGTTTTTAACTGGCCGGCCGATTCCTCATACAGTATGGCTGTAAACCATCCTGATAGAAAATATGATAAGCCTATTGATAAGAAAACCAACTATGTAAAGCGTTGTGTTGGCTTGCCTGGTGACTCATTACAAATAAAGGATGGCTTCGTTTATATCAATGGCAAACAAAATGTGTTGCCAGATAGAGCCAAATTGCAATTCTTCCATACGGTTGAGACCAAGTCTGATATTAGCCAAAACTTTTTAGACAAATATGGTATTACCGAGTTTACCCGAGTGTTTTCACTGCCAACCAATGTTTGGGATGATGAGCGCGTGCAGGATTTTTTAAGTACAAACAACACACATTTAGATGTTGTTTACAAGGATAGCACGAATGTTCATGTGGTTGGACAAATGAGTCAAACGGCCTTTGATAGACTCAAATTCAGTTTTGTTAATAATAAAATCAGTGCCAATGCCACTTTAGAGTTAGCTGAACAAATGAAAGCAGACCCCAATGTGGTTTCAATAGTCAAAAACAATTCCAAAACACGAGACAGCGGTATATTCCCTCATGACCCTAATTATAATTGGAATAATGACAACTTTGGCCCCATGTACATACCGCAACAAGGTGCCACAGTTGACTTAAATTTAGAGGTATTGCCACTCTATAAGCGAATCATTACGGAGTATGAAAATAACACCATTCAGGTTAAGGGTAATCAAATTTTTATCAATGGTGAATTGGCACCTAACTACACCTTTAAAAAAGATTATTACTGGATGATGGGTGACAACAGACACAATTCTTTGGATGCGCGTTCATGGGGGTTTGTTCCATTTGACCATGTAGTTGGTAAACCGGTATTTATCTGGATGAGCTGGAACACCAATGGTAAAGGCATCAAAGAAAAAATCCGTTGGGAGCGTTTGTTTACCACTGTAAATGGAAGCGGCGAACCTGTCTCCTATTTGATTCCGTTTTTAGTCTTATTAGCCGCATGGTTTGGATTCAGTAAATTTAGAAAGCGTAAAAAAGCGCAAGCTTAAATACCAAGCCTAAATAGAATACCTGTTTTTTATGAGTGATATTTTAATTCACCCAACTTATTTTCCAAACATCGCACATTTTTCGGCTATGGTTCAAGCTGATACTGTTACTTTTGAATGGGATGATAATTTTCAGAAGCAGACCTATAGAAATCGTTGTTATGTTTACGGTGCCAATGGAAAACTGTCCTTGAATATTCCGGTTATCCACACACAAAAAGAGCGTCAAAAATATCGAACGGTTAAAATTCAAAACACCGAAAAATGGCAACGCAATCATTGGAAATCTTTGGAATCGGCTTACAGAACCTCGCCCTATTTTGAGTTCTACGAAGATGAATTAAAGTTCTTATTTGAAATACCTGTTGATAATCTGTATGATTTCAACCTCACCTGTATTGAAACCATTTGCGACTGTCTTCAAATTGAATTAAAAACTGATAAATCGGTTACCTATGAAAAAACACCAACTACCAAAACCGATTATCGTTTTCTGGTAAATGCTAAGCAAGAAACCACTATGCCTTTTGATGATTATATACAAGTTTTTTCAGATAAGCACGGATTCATTGGGAACTTGAGTATTTTAGACTTGCTGTTCAATGAAGGTCCAAACAGTATCAACTATTTGGAATCGCAAAAAATCCCTATCTAATGTGGCAGGTTGTTATTCACTATGGCATTCATTTTATAGTGCCTCTTTTGGTTGCTTTGTTATTTTTTAAATCTATTTGGGTTAATGCCTATTTGATAATGATAGCCTGTATGCTTATTGATTTAGACCATTTACTAGCCAGTCCTGTTTTTGATGCCAACAGATGCAGTATTAACTTCCATCCGCTGCATAGTTACTATGCTATTGGAGTATACTTATTATTAGTGCTTTTTAAAAAAACCCGAATATTGGGACTTGGTTTGACTATTCATATTATAGCAGATTGGGCAGATTGCTTACTCATGTAATTTGAATCGCGCCATAATAGGATAGTGATCCGAAAGTTTATTGTCAAATGTTTTAAAGGAAGTCAACTCCAGTTCCGGATTATAAAAAATATAGTCTATTCGTACAGGGAAGAACTTGAATTCATAGGTACGACCAAAACCATTTCCTTCTTCCTTAAAGGCATCCTCTAATTCACCTTTAATTTCCTTATACACATAGGAAAAAGCGGTATTATTAAAATCCCCACAAATAATCATTTTATAAGGGCATTGTGCTTTATGGGCTAAGAACAATTCTGTTTGTTCCTGCTGCATTTCAAACGTTTTTTCAACACGCTTTAATAACCGTTCGGAGTCCTCCTGGTTCAATTCCACTTTGGTATCAATTTTCAATGATTGCAAGTGGATATTATAGATTCGGATCGTATCTGATGCCTTAACAATATCTACAAAAATGGCATTATTAGATGTTTCAGGAAATTCAACAGAGCCCGAATTAACAATAGGATATTGCGAAAAAATAGCCTGCCCGTATTTAGTTTTTCGTCCCGATAATTTTTCGTACTTATATTTAAAAAAGGATAGATCGATATTTTCATGTGGATGATATTCCTGAATGCTCAATACATCGGGCGATTTATCTTTCAAGAAATCTACAATATTTGTTTCGATACCTTTTTCCGGTATCCAATTGTACAGATTAAACAGGCGCACGTTAAAATTCATGACATCCAATTGACTGTCATGCACGTCATTATTTGATGATGAAAACTTGTAGAGCGACCCAAAACTTAAATAACCAATAACCAAAACCAGTAAAGATATCAGCATTTGTTTTTTTAACTTAATCAACCAATACAATAGAAATAACATGTTGATTACGATAAGAAAAGGTACTCCTAAACTCAAAACTGACAGTAGTGCAAAAGATTTTGGCGGCACAAACGGTAACACATAAGATAGCAGTAAAACAAAAGCTAATAGACCATTTACTAGGTAGATAATCTTGTCTATTAACTTGAGATTTTTCATAACTATTTACCCGCTTTAAATAGAAACTCTTTTTCTTCCTTGGTTAAACTATCATAACCACTTTTACTGATTTTATCTAAAATGAGGTCTATTTTTTTCTGCTTATTAAACTCATTAAATTCAGCTTTAGTATAACCTGCTACTTTACTGGATTTGTTTTTGTGAACCGTTTTCAATGGCGATTTTTGTCTGCGCTTAAAGATACTGGCGAAGCTATCCATCATTTTTTCAAACCCTTTTCCAATGTCGGTCCCTTTCAATAATTGTTTACCATAAAAATATCCTAAAACAGCACCACCTAAATGCGCTAAATTCCCACCAGCATTACCCTGAACAGGATCACTGATTCCAGCCACAACACCTAAAATATCAAAAACGACTACGGCTACCCCAATATACCATAGTTTGATTTTAAATGTAAATAAACGCACTTCCATACTGGGCATATAGGCACATAAAAATATCAACAAGGCTCTAATGGCCGCAGAGGCACCAATTAATTTGGTTCCATATTTGAATACATCAGGAAAAAGGTTGTAACCAAGCAGAAAAATGAGTCCGCCAAAAATGGCTCCCAAAAAATAAACATTCAGACCCAACTTGGTGTTAAATAAATTCGAGAACATCCCGCCAATAAAATACAACCAAATCATGTTGAACAAAAAGTGCCAAAAGCCATAATGTACAAAGGAATAGGTAAGCAAACTCCAGGGCTGTACTATAAAGTCTGAAATATCACTGGGTAATTCAAACCAATTCAGCCCAAACTGAAAAAGGTTTTTGAGTAACAGGCCAACAATGAATAAAATAAAATTAATGACTATGAGTTTCTCAAACACATTCAGTCGTTGTAATTTGTCTTTTATGTCATGATTTAAACTGGTCATTACCTATCCCATCGATTTTTGTTGAACTGTGTTTTTTTCCAGTACCACATCATTAAAAAACCAGTCAATGCACCTCCAATATGTGCCATATAAGCTGTGTTACTTGGACTAAAGAATGATTGACCTGTAATAGCTGAAATTAAATCCAAAATAATAATACCAGGAATAAAATACTTAGCTTTAATTGGGATGGGTAAAAAGATGAGCATCAATTTAGATTCAGGATACAACATACCAAAAGCAACTAAAACACCCATAATAGCTCCCGAAGCACCTACCATTGTACTATTGAATACAGTAATAAAACTCGACAATTTATCAGTAGAAAGATGATTTACCCAACGCGTATCATACATAGCATATCCGGACTTCAGAGTCTCTAAAGTTTGCGCCTGATCAAAGCCAGCTTCATTTAGGATATTCAATCCCGAATAAAATTGATAATAATAATACCCTATCATGATAAGTGCTGCTCCCAATCCCGAGGATATGTAAAAGAACAGGAATTTTTTACTACCAAAACGCTGCTCCACTGCCGTTCCGAACATCCAAAGTGCAAACATATTAAAGAAAATATGCATAAATCCTCCATGCATAAACATGTGCGTTATAATTTGCCATGGTTGAAATGCGGCATTCTTTGGGAAATGCAAGGCAAACCAATCATAAAAAACGGTATTCTCACCAAAAGCAGCACCGCCTATGGCAAGCGTACCTATAAACATAATCACGTTAATGATTATTAAATGCTTAACGGTATCGGTAATATTATTCAGCATAAACTTTTATAAAAACTTTTTATCCAACTCGTCAACCGTTAACGTAATAAACGTGGGTTTATTGGTTGGTGATACATTAGGTTCTTTGCAGCCAAACAAACTATTGACTAAATGTTCCTGCTCAACTGCTGTTAATGACTGACCGGTTTTAATGGCCAAACTTTTAGCCATAGATTTAGCCAACATATCGGATGAACTAAAATGACTATCTGGAATCTCATTTTGAATATCAGCAATCAATTGCTCCAAAACAACCGACACTTCACTGGCTGGCACATTAATGGGCACACCCGTAATTTCAATGCTATCCTTTCCAAAATTCGAGAACACAAATCCTGTGTGTTCTAAATCTTCCTGAACGTTTTGTAAAATGCTAATTTCATCACTTGAGAAAAATAATTCGACTGGAAACAACAATTGCTGACTCACACTTTCTTTTATAGTAATATGTTTTAACAAATCTTCATACAACACACGTTGGTGTGCACGATATTGATCTATTAACAACATACCAGATTTTATATTACTCA
Source organism: Hanstruepera sp. CR43 (assembly GCF_055227665.1). Taxonomy (NCBI): domain Bacteria; kingdom Pseudomonadati; phylum Bacteroidota; class Flavobacteriia; order Flavobacteriales; family Flavobacteriaceae; genus Hanstruepera; species Hanstruepera sp. CR43. The sequence goes on from NZ_CP200078.1 coordinate 807,488, forward strand.
CAATATATTTATTGTGAACTTGATATGTGGATTGCGATGTTTCCGTTTGCTTGGAATCTTCAAACATACTTTCGGTTTGATGGTCACTTTCAAACTGCATCTCGCTAAAATCCTGCTGTGAATGTGTTCCTTTAGATTCCAGTCCTACATACAGGCTTTCCCATGAAGCAGCAGGTTCCTTTCTAAAGGCTGTTCGCGTTCCTTTACCGGAAACTTTCTCCTCCTGAAACGGATTGAATGTTGTATCGACCTCAACTTTTGGAAATTGAGCATCCTTATCTTTATAGTTATAAGGTGTATCTAAATTAGAATCACGCTCAAAATCTAAAACCGGAGCTATACTAAATTGCCCCAGACTATGCTTTACCGATGCCCTTAAAATAGCATATAAGGTCTGTTCATCATCAAATTTAATTTCAGTTTTTGTAGGGTGGATATTGATATCAATGCTTTGCGGGTCCACGTCCAGATTCAGGAAATAACTGGCATGAGTGCCATCTTTCAACAAACCTTCAAAAGCTGAATTTATGGCGTGATTTAAATAAGCACTTTTGATAAACCGGTTATTCACGAAAAAAAACTGCTCGCCTCTGGTTTTTTTAGCAAACTCGGGCTTTCCAACAAATCCTGAAACTTTTAGAACTTCCGTTTCTTCAGTTACAGGCACCAATTTCTCATTGGTTTTGTTTCCAAATATATTGACTATACGCTGTCTGTAATTACTTTCCGGTAAATTAAAAACCTCACTGCCATTGTGATACATGACAAATGCGATATTAGGATGCGCCAAAGCCACACGGTGAAATTCATCTATAACGTGACGTAGTTCCACTGGATTGGACTTCAAAAAATTACGACGCGCAGGAATATTAAAGAAAAGATTTTTTACGGCTATAGAAGTTCCTTTAGGTGTCACCACCACCTCTTGTGATTTTACTTCACTGCCTTCAATGACAATTTCAGTCCCTACATCATCAGCTTCTTGTTTTGACTTTAACTCGACATGGGCAATCGCGGCTATACTGGCTAAAGCTTCCCCACGAAAGCCTTTAGTATGCAACTGAAATAAATCTTCAGCACTGCGTATTTTGGAGGTTGCATGACGTTCAAAACTCAATCGAGCATCGGTAATACTCATACCTACACCATTATCAATAACCTGAACGAGTGTTTTTCCAGCGTCTTTAATCAATAATTTAATGGTAGTCGCTTGAGCATCAATAGCATTTTCCAACAACTCCTTAACAACGGAAGCTGGTCTTTGAACCACTTCTCCTGCTGCTATTTGGTTGGCCACATGATCAGGAAGTAATTGTATGATATCTGCCATTAGCTTTTTGGAAAGAAAATTGACAAATCAAAACCTATGATAAACAGAAAGATTAAGACCAAAATACTCACAATAATCAACACGCGACGGTTGGCATTTTCATCAGCATTGTTTCGATAGTCATCCCAAGCTGAAACAAATTTATTCTTTAAGCCGCCATTATTTCCAACAGTGGTTCTGAAATCATCAAACTTATGTTTGATTTCATAAGGGTTTCCTTCACCTTTATAATGTCTTGGAGTATAACTGAATTTTTTATTTTTTTTAGCCTTAAAAACACCCATAATCTTAATTATTCATATTGACTTAAAACATATATCACTACTAGTACAGTAATCAAAAACAAGACCAAAAATATTGGGGAACTAAAAAAGTTCTTTTTACGTGTTCTTGATTGTTTTAAGTTTTCCCATTCAGCTTTAATATTGGCATTGCTGGTTTCAGTCTCGTTATCTTGAAATCTTGGTTTATAATTAAAACGTCTCGCTGACTTTGCCAAAGTAATACCAATTATGAAATACCCTCAAAAATACTGAATTTACAAGGAAATACTAAAGTAAAAATCCCAAAAATTGTTAACAGGGAAATTATTAATAGTGATTAGGCTGACAGGTTTAAATGCGCCATTTTAATGGCAGCCACAGCCGCTTCTGTACCTTTATTACCATGCTTACCGCCTGATCGGTCAATGGCTTGCTGTAAGGTGTTATCTGTTAGAACACAGAAAATCACGGGTACATTATGTATGATATTAAGGTCTTTGATTCCTTGAGAAACCGCATCACAAACAAAATCGAAATGCTTGGTTTCACCTTGAATAACACTTCCTATAGCAATCACAGCATCCACATCCTGTTCCTGCATTTTTTTACAGCCAAAAATTAATTCGTAACTACCAGGAACATTCCATCGCGTAATTTGATCTTCAGGTACTTGATTTTCAATAAGCGTTTTGTAGGCACCTTCAAACAACCCTTCGGTTATGGAATCATTCCATTCTGAAACAACAATCCCAAACCGAAAGTTCTTCGCGTTTGGGATTGTGTTCTTATCGTAATCTGATAAATTTTTATTTATTGTTGCCATCTTATTTATTTGCCATGGCACGTGTTTTTCCAATAAAGACATCAATATCGGTTGCCTCTGTTGACTCTGGATATTTTTCTTTAATGGTTTCAAAATGCTTTAATGCTACAGCTGTTTTCCCTAAATCCATAGCCACTATTCCAGCCTTATACAAGTACATAGGTGTGGTGAAATCATTGGAACGCATATTAGCTGCTTCTTCATAATAACCTAAAGCATCTTCCTCCTGGTTTAATTGCACAAAAGCATCACCAATACCACCTTTGGCCATAGGCGCTAATATTTCATCTTCCCCTGAAAATTCACTTAAATAAGTGACTGCGTTTTTATAGTCCTTTAAATTTAAGTAAGCCATTCCTGCATAATAATTTGCCATATCAGCTGCTTTGGAACCACTGTATTCTGAAGCAATATCCAACATACCAAATTTACCTTCACCGCCATTTAAGGCTAGGTTAAACAAGGAATCCTTTGCAGTAGTAGACGTCACTGCCTGATCGTAATATTTTTGAGCCTGGAACATATCGTTCATGGCTTCATTTTGTTTTGGCTTGGCTATAAACTCATTGTATCCCAAATATCCCAATACCACAGCAGCTACTATTCCAATGATAACAAAAATATATTTCTGATTGGCTATAACCCAATCTTCCGTTTTGGAAGCTGTTTCGTCAAGCGTATTAAAAACTTCAGCCGTTGTTGAGTGCTCCTCAACTTCGTGTTGTTTTTCTTCTTTAGTCTTTGGTTTATATCCTCTCTTCTTGTACGTTGCCATATATTCTAAATTTGTGCGCCGCAAAAATATAATTTTTCTTTAGATTTAAAAGGGTATTTTTTTGTTATTTTTCAATAATTTGCACATCTTTTAGCACAACAAACTCAAAAACTTTAACAAGCTGCTTTTTTATGATTTTAAAGTCATTAGCCTTACTTAATTATAAGAACTTTGAAAATCAAGCCTTCGTTTTTAACAACAAAATCAATTGTTTTGTAGGGAAAAATGGTGTCGGAAAAACCAATGTACTGGATGCTATCTATCATCTGTCCTTTGGAAAAAGCTATTTTAACCCTATTGCGCTTCAAAATATTAAACATGACGAATCCTTCTTTGTTGTCAACGGTGAATATGAATTACACGATAAGGTTGAAAAAATTGTAGTCAGCTTAAAAAAGGGACAAAAAAAGATCATAAAGCGCAATGGTAAAGCCTATGATCGCTTTAGCGATCACATTGGATTTTTGCCTTTGGTTATTATTTCGCCAGCAGACCGGGATTTAATCATTGAAGGCAGTGCCACCCGGAGGAAATTTGTTGACAGTGTTATTTCACAAAGTGATAAGACCTATTTAGAAACACTCATAAAATATAACAAGGTCCTAGCGCAGAGAAATTCGCTTTTAAAATACTTTGCCCTTAACAATACCTTTAATAATGATACCTTAAGCATTTATAACGAGCAACTTGATCAATATGGTCATGACATTCATAAAAAACGGATGCAATTTTTGGAAACTTTCATCCCCATTTTCAGATCGCGTTACAAGGCCATCAGTAGTGGCAATGAAGATGTGGATTTGATTTACGAAAGTGATTTGACCAATAATAATCTTATTGATCTACTTCAAAAGGGAATCAACAAGGACAAAGCCTTACAGTATACCAATACTGGAATTCATAAAGACGATTTGGTTTTTAATATTGAAGGACACCCTATCAAAAAATTTGGAAGTCAAGGTCAGCAAAAATCATTTTTAATTGCTTTGAAACTGGCGCAATTTGATTTTATTAAAGCTCAAAGTGGTGTCAATCCTATTTTGCTATTGGATGATATTTTTGATAAATTGGATGAGCAGCGTGTGGGCCAAATCATTAAGTTGGTTGATGACGAAAATTTTGGTCAATTATTCATTAGCGATACCCATACTGACCGAACGGAAGCTGCCATAAAACAAGTACATCAATCTTATGAAATATTCAAACTATAACATTATATTAACTACTTTAATAGTTTTATTATTAATTAGTTGTAAAAATAATACTGAAGATTATGCAAATCATTTAAATGGCTATTGGGAAATTGAATCCGTGATTCTTCCTGATGGCCAGCAAAAAGATTACACCTTTAGCAATACTGTTGATTATATTGCCGTGAATGACAGTCTTACTGGCTTTAGAAAAAAATTAAAGCCAACCTTTAATGGCAATTTTGAAACATCCAATCTTGTTGAAAATTTTACTATTAAATTTGAAAATGACAGTTTAAACCTATATTATCAAACACCATATGATCATTGGAAAGAGACTGTTTTAAATGCTAACGACAATAATTTACAGGTAATCAACGCCAGTAAAATCATATATAATTACAGAAAGTATCAACCTATTAATCTTGATTAATGGCCAAACGACACACCGAATATCGTAACATTGCCGATGCATTAAAAGAATTTGTTGAAACCAATAAATTGGATAAAGGTTTAGATGCTGTAAATGTCCAAGATGCCTGGGCTCAAATGATGGGAAATGGCGTCAATAATTACACAACTGACATCCAATTAAAAGGCGATGTATTGTATGTACAATTAAGTTCCAGCGTCTTACGAGAGGAATTAAGTTATGGCTCCCAAAAAATCATTGTCATGTTGAATGAACGTTTAGGCAAAGAATTGATAAAAAAACTTGTTTTACGATAATAAAAAAGCCAGAACAGGTGTTCTGGCTTTTTTTATATTATATAGGTAGCCTAAAACATCTCACGTCCTGAAAAATGAAACGCGCCTTCAATAGCGGCATTTTCATCACTATCACTACCATGTACAGCATTTTCACCTATTGATGCAGCATACAATTTACGGATAGTTCCTTCGGCAGCTTCAGCTGGGTTAGTAGCACCAATTAAGGTTCTAAAGTCTTCAACAGCATTATCTTTTTCAAGTATAGCTGCAACAATTGGTCCTCGAGTCATGTACTCAACCAATTCACCAAAAAACGGACGCTCTTTGTGAATCGCGTAAAACGCTTCAGCATCTGCTTGGGTCATTTGAGTTAATTTCATTGCTACGATTCTAAATCCTGAAGCATTAATTTTTTCTAAAATTGCGCCAATGTGTCCTTTTTCAACAGCATCTGGCTTAAGCATAGTAAATGTTCTATTTGTTGCCATTTCTTTGTTTTAATTTGGCTGCAAAAGTAATGTTTTTCTACATAAAAACCATGTAAACCCATATTAAAAAATTGTATATTCGTTGCCTATGACACAGGAAGATATTAGAGACATAAAAACGCTGCTAAACGCACCAAAAAAAATAGTCATTGTACCTCACAAAAATCCGGATGGTGACGCATTGGGAGCCACTTTAGCATTGGAGCATTACTTAAAAAAGCAACATCATGATGCCGTAGTTATTTCACCTAATGATTATCCTGATTTTTTAAAATGGCTTCCTAATGAATCAGACATTTTAAAATACGATACTCAATTAGATACTTGTAATACCTTAATTAATGAGGCACAAATTATTTTTACATTAGATTTTAATGCCTTAAACCGAGCCGGTGATATGGCATCAGCTCTTGAGAGCAGTTCGGCAGTAAAAATAATGATTGACCATCACCAACAACCCGATGATTACGCCCAATATGTATATTCTGATGTGGCTATGAGCTCCACCTGCGAAATGGTTTATCATTTTATTACCTATTTGGATGACAAAGATCTGATTGACGAAAATATAGCTACCTGTTTATATACCGGTATTATGACTGATACCGGATCGTTTAGATTTCCGTCAACAACCAGTGACACGCTTCGGGTTGCCGCATTTTTAATGGATTGTGGTGCCAACCATGCCGAGATACATAATCAGATTTTTGACACCAACAGTTATGACCGCATGCAATTATTAGGTCAAGCACTATCGAATTTAAAGGTGATTCCCGAATCGCGAACCGCTTATATTTCGCTCTCTCAAGAAGAGCTGCAACAACACAATTTTAAAAAAGGAGACACTGAAGGTTTTGTAAACTACGCCTTGTCTTTAAACGATGTTGTGTTTGCTGCCATTTTTATTGAAGACAGGCAACAGGAAATCATAAAAATATCGCTTCGCTCCAAAGGCAAATTTTCTGTAAATGAGTTTGCCAGAGCCCATTTTGATGGTGGTGGACATATCAACGCAGCTGGTGGCAAAAGTGAAACCAACCTAAAATCGACAATTGATAAATTTATTAGTATCTTACCATCCTATAATAAAGCCCTAAATGATGACTAGATTCTTTTTAATTTTAACGTTAGCAGTCTTTTGTGCTTCCTGCAAATCACCTGAAGCCAGAAGACCCATATCGGCAAAAACCGGTTCATTTATTGATCAATCGGTTCAGCGCAACATTAAACTTAATGAACGTGAAACAGCTGATATTGAAAAAATAATGTCTGAAAATCCAGAAATTGATTACATCGCATCGGAAAGCGGATTCTGGTATTACTACAATCACAAAGTTGCTGATTCATTGGAAACACCTGGTTTTGGCGACTTGGTAAACTTTGATTACAATGTGAAATCATTAGATGGATCGCTTATTTATTCTAAAGGTAGTTTACAAAACCAAAACTATCTTATGGATAAGCAAGAGCTTTTTACTGGTTTACGAGAAGGCTTAAAGCTCATGCGATCGGGAGAGACAGCAACGTTCTTATTCCCATCTCAAAAAGCATACGGATACTATGGTGATGAAAATAAAATAGGCACCAATGTTCCTTTAATTTGTGAAGTAACCATAAATTCGATTAAAGATCTTTAATATTAAAACAACCGAAAAAATAATAAACAACAATATGAACATTTATAAACAGACTATGAAATTTTTAGTACTTGCATTATTAATGACTGCTACCTCATGTGAACAGGAAAAATATCCTGATTTAGAAGATGGACTCTATGCCGAATTTGTTACCAATAAAGGCACCATGGTAGCCAAATTATATTATGATAAGGTTCCTGTGACCGTTGCTAATTTTGTGGCATTGGCAGAAGGAACACACCCAAACGTTACTGATTCTCTTAAAGGGAAGCCTTTTTATGATGGAATAACCTTCCATAGAGTTATTGATAAATTTATGATACAAGGTGGTGACCCCACAGGAACTGGATCTGGTTCTCCAGGTTACCGTTTTTTAGATGAATTTCACCCTGATTTAAAGCATGATAAACCTGGTATATTATCAATGGCCAATTCTGGTCCCGCTACAAACGGTAGTCAGTTTTTTATTACCGAAGTACCCACACAACATTTGGATAACAAACATTCTGTTTTTGGTGAGTTAGTCATTGGCATGAATGTTCTGGATACTATTTCCAACGTTAAGGTTACTCCAGGCAGCAACAAACCAGTGGAACCTGTAGTTATTGAAAAACTAAATATTATTCGAAAAGGTGAAGCTGCGGCAAGTTTTGATGCTGCTAAAGTCTATACCGAAGAATTACCAAAAATTGAAGAGAAACAAAAAGCTCTAAAAGAAGAAGCACAAAAGAAACTTAAAGAATCTGCCAGCATTGCTGCTGAAAAATTTGTGACTGATAACAGTAATCTTCCAGGTCCCGTTGTAAAATCGGACACTGGCATTGTGATGATATATATCAATGAAAGTAAAGGTGATAAGCCAAGTAGCGCTGATCGTGTATTAATAAACTATGCTGGTTATTTTGAAGATGGACGCCTATTTGACACCAGCTGGGCTGATGTTGCCAAAGAAAACAATGTATATAACGAACAACGTGATAATCAAGGTGGCTATAAACCATTTGAAGATGCCTATAATGCCACAGCTAGAACGGTTCCTGGTTTTAAAGAAGCTATGCTAAATATGAATGTTGGTGATAAGGTTCGTGTATTTATTCCGTCTTATCTAGGTTGGGGCGAACAAGGCTCTGGTCCTATTCCTCCTAATGCGAATGTTATTTTTGATATTGAGCTAGTCGGTATCAAATAGAAATAATACTATCTATAAAAAAGCAGCTCAATGAGCTGCTTTTTTATTTTATAATTTTAAAAACTATGCCTTCGCTGGAATTTGCTTTAAAATCTCCAAAACAAATTTCCAATATTTTTGAACTGATGAAATTTGAGCACGTTCATCTGGAGAATGAGCACCTTTGATATTAGGTCCAAAGCTAATCATATCCATGTCTGGATAGTTTTGCCCTAAAATACCGCATTCCAATCCTGCGTGACACGCAGCAACATGAGGTTTTTCATTGTTCATGTCAATATAAATACGCTCCAGAACTTTTAATATTTTGGAATCCATATTGGGTTGCCAACCCGGATAATCTCCTGAAAATTCCACTTCACAACCAGTTAATTCAAAGGTAGCCCGAAGCATATTTGCTAAATCCCATTTCGAGCTTTCAACAGATGATCGGGTTAAACATTCAATCTTAATCTCACCATCTTTAATGGAAACCTTTGCTATATTATTTGAGGTTTCAACCAGGTCAGGAATATCAGCACTCATTCGGTAAACACCATTACAGGCAGCATATAAAGCTCGCGTCACACCTTCCTGAACCCCTAAATCCATAATCATTTTTGGGGTCTCACATTTGGTCACGATAATTTCCAAATCGGGTTCCATAGTCCTCAATTCCGACTGAATAGTTTGAGCCAATTGGGCCATCTCCATAATAAAAGCGTCTTCGTGAATGGCATCAATAGCCACTATGGCTTGACTTTCCCTGGGTATGGCATTCCGGAGACTTCCACCATTTATTTCGGAAATTCGCAAACCAAAATTTTCAAAACCATCAAAAAGTAAACGGTTCATAATCTTATTGGCATTACCCAATCCTTCATGTATTTGCATACCCGAATGACCGCCTTGTAATCCTTTAACAGTAATAGAGAATCCTATTTTAAATTCAGGAGTCTCTTCTAAATGATAGGCTCTCGTTGCTGTGACATCAACACCACCTGCACAGCCCACACCTATTTCATCATCCTCTTCTGTGTCCAGATTTAAAAGAATACCACCTTCTAACAACCCTCCTTTTAATCCCATAGCTCCTGTCATGCCTGTTTCTTCATCAATTGTAAACAAGGCTTCAATGGCTGGATGTGGTATATCTTTGCTTTCTAAAATGGCCATAATGGTCGCGACACCTAAACCGTTATCAGCTCCTAATGTTGTTCCATTAGCTCGAACCCAATCACCATCTATATACATGTCAATACCTTGCGTGTCAAAATCAAATTGAGTATCGTTATTTTTTTGATGCACCATATCCAAATGGGATTGCAAGACGACAGTCATACGGTCTTCCATTCCTGGCGTAGCTGGCTTTTTAATAATGACATTTCCCACGGCATCCTCAATGGTTTCCAAACCTAATTTCTCACCAAAATCTTTCATAAATGCTATAACGCGCGCTTCTTTTTTAGAAGGTCTGGGCACAGCATTTAAATCGGCAAACTTATTCCATAGTACTTTTGGTTCAAGTTCTCTTATCGCTTCATTCATAAGTATCGTTTTAAAAGTCGGACAAAGGTAATTATATTGCATTGAGTATTAAAACTATTCCCTATTTTTGAGTTATGCACAAAAACCCAAAGCTATATATTGCTCTGGCTTTAATTCCCCAAATACTGGTTGTTAAAGCCTTATCCTACATTCCTGAAATTGTTGAAACTTATTACAGTAATGGTCTGTATCAGTGGGTTTCCAAACTGTTTAGATGGGTTTTTGGATGGCTACCCTTTTCGTTTGGTGATATTTTTTATACGCTTTCCATAATCTATGTCATTCGCTGGTTTTTTAAAAATCGTTGGCGAATAGTTAAGGACACCAAAAACTGGCTAATCGATATTTTTGCCACCATTTCCATTGTTTTTTTTGCTTTTCATTTTCTATGGGCCTTAAACTATCATAGGCAGCCTTTACACCAGAATTTAAATTTAGAAGCAGATTATACAACGGAACAACTGGTTTCTGTAACCAAAATGCTAATTGATAGATCAAATGACGCTCATGAGGCTATTTCAAAAGATGATAGTGCTAAAATAGAGATACCGTACTCAAAAACTGACATACTAAAATTAGCGCCTGAAGGGTATAAAAATTTACAGCAAGAATATCCGCACTTGGCTTATTCGCCGTCCAGCCTAAAAAAATCTCTTTATAGCTTACCTCTCACCTATATGGGGTTTAGTGGCTATCTGAATCCTTTGACCAATGAAGCACAAGTTGATAGACTTATACCATCATTCAAATTCCCAACAACAGCTTCTCACGAAATTGCCCATCAGTTAGGATATGCTGCCGAAAATGAAGCTAATTTTATCGGAGCCTTGGCTTCCATGCATCACGATGACATCTACTTTAATTATAGTGGTTACACCTTTGCACTTCGCCATTGTTTATATGAAGTTTATAAACGAGACCCAGAAATTTATGCTGAATTGCTAAATTCCATTCACTATGGTATACTAAAAAATTATCAAGAAGTCCAACTATTTTGGGATTCCTATAAAAATCCTACCGAACCATTTTTTAGAAAAACCTACAATAATTTTTTAATTGCCAACAATCAAACAAAGGGCATGCAATCATACAGTTATGTTGTAGCACTATATGTGAATTATTTTCTTTCCCCATAATTCCTGAAATGTTAAAATAAAACAATTGGGTTTCTGTCCACATCTGATTGACTATCTTTAATCCTTAAAATTTCTAACCAACAATTCTATGATTAAAAAACTCATTATTCCTGTTTTTTTATTGTGTTGTTATTATTCGTCGGCACAAAAATATTTTCCAAAAAACGATGGTGTCAAAGCTGAAAATTCCAATTACACAGCCTTTACCAATGCCACCATATACGTTTCACCAACTGAAACCATACAAAATGGAACCCTTTTAATAAAAGATGGTAAAGTTGTTGCCAGTGGACAATCGGTTAACATTCCTGATAATTCAGTGGTTTATGATTTAAGCGGTAAACATATCTATCCATCTTTTATTGATGTTTTTACAGATTTTGGCATTAAAAAACCGCAACGAGCCGAACGTTCTAATTCCCCTCAATATGATGCGTCGCGAGAAGGTTATTATTGGAATGATCACATAAAGCCAGAACAACATGCCATTGAACATTATAATTTTGATGCTAAATCGGCTAAAGAATTACGCGAGGCTGGTTTTGGTGTTGTCAATACCCATGTATCTGATGGTATTGTTCAAGGTACTGGCAGTATTATAGCATTAGCTCCTAATACAAATGATGCCGAACGCATTTTAGACGATCATAGTGGCCAGTTCTATTCAACTCGAAAAAGTGTAACGTCCAATCAGGCTTACCCTACCTCATTAATGGGAACTATTGCGTTGTTGAAGCAAGTAAATTACGATGCTGACTGGTATGCCAAAGGTTTGTCTGAAGTGACTGATCGATCATTGGAAGCTTTTAATCAAAATAAATCATTGGTTCAGTTCATGGATGCAGGAAGCAAAATGAATGCTTTGCGATTTGATAAGGTTGGTGATGAATTCAGCACACAATATGTTATTGTAGGTGGTGGTGATGAATATGAGATTGTTCAGGCCATCAAAGCAACCAACGCGACATTTGTGATACCAATTAACTTTCCCGATGCCTATGATATGGAGGATCCATTCTTGTCACAAGCTGTTGGCCTTTCGGAATTACGTGAATGGAATCAGCGCCCTTCAAATCCAAAAGTTTTGAATGAAAACGGCATCAAATTTTCCTTGACAACCCACGATTTAAAATCGCCTAAAGAATTCAAAGACAACCTTTTAAAAGCTATAGAATATGGTTTTGATAAAACAGCAGCTCTGGAAGCTTTAACAACTATTCCTGCTAAAACTTTGGGCAAAGAATCCGTTCTGGGGAAACTAAAACCAGGTTTTTATGCAAACTTCCTAATCACTTCTGGTGATATTTTTGATAAGGAAACCACTTTATATGAAAATTGGTCAATAGGTGACAGACATGAAATTACACCATTGGATGCTATAGATATTCGTGGTGATTATACATTTACTGTGGCAGGACAAAAATATGAGGTCTCCATTTCTGGAGAAATTACTAAACCGAAATCCAAAGTTAAAACAGCCAGTCATGAACTGGGTTCTAAGGTTATGCTCAATGATGATTGGATAACGTTAATTTTTTCTGGGATTGATTCAACCAAACAAGATTATACGCGACTAACGTCAAAAATCATTACAACCAATAACTTTAATGGCGTTGCCATATTACCGAACGGCAATGAGACTTCCTTTTATGCCACCAAGAATGTAAAAGAAGATGCTTCAGAAGATAAAAAGGACGATAAAGCAAAGGAAGAAAGCACACCAAAAGTATTTCCTGTAACCTATCCTAATGAAGCCTATGGTTTCACCGAATTACCAAAACCAGAAACTATTCTATTTAAAAATGCTACCGTTTGGACCAATGAGACTGATGGTATTTTAGAACAAACGGACGTCTTAATAAAAGATGGCAAGATTTCTAAAATTGGTCAAAATTTAAGTGCTGGAAACGCTCAAATAATAGACGCTTCAGGAAAACATCTGACTGCTGGAATTATTGATGAACACTCGCACATTGCTACAGCCGATGTTAATGAAGCTGGGCATAATTCCACTGCCGAAGTCAGCATTGAAGATGTTGTAGATTCTGAAGATGTTGATATTTATAGAAATTTGGCAGGTGGTGTCACTTCTATTCAAATATTACATGGTTCGGCCAACCCAATTGGCGGTCGTTCAGCCATTATAAAATTAAAATGGGGTGAGTCTCCCGACAAACTCATCTATAACAATTCGCCTAAATTCATCAAGTTTGCTTTAGGTGAAAATGTAAAGCAGTCCAACTGGGGTGATAATGTGCGTTCACGCTTTCCTCAAACCAGAATGGGCGTTGAACAAGTTTATATCGATTATTTTACACGTGCTAAAGCCTATGATGCAGTCAAAAAAAGCGGCAAACCCTATCGTAAAGATTTAGAAATGGAAGTTCTTGCTGAAATACTGAACAAAGAACGTTTTATTACCTGTCACTCCTATGTGCAAAGTGAGATCAATATGCTGATGAAAGTCGCCGAGCAGTTCAATTTTAACATCAATACGTTTACGCATATTTTGGAAGGTTATAAAGTTGCTGACAAAATGGAAGCTCATGGTGTTGGCGGTTCAACATTCAGCGATTGGTGGGCCTATAAGTTTGAAGTTAACGATGCTATTCCTCAAAATGCCGCGATTATGCATAACCAAGGGGTTGTTGTTGCTATTAACAGTGATGATGCCGAAATGTCCAGGCGTTTAAATCAAGAGGCAGCCAAATCTGTAAAATATGGGGGTATCAGTGAAGAAGAAGCCTGGAAATTTGTAACCTTAAACCCAGCAAAATTATTACATATTGACAATCGTGTTGGTAGTATTAAAGAAGGTAAAGATGCTGATGTGGTACTGTGGAGTGACAACCCATTATCGATTTATGCCAAAGCCGAAAAAACTATTATTGATGGTACTGTATATTTTGATATTGACCGTGATAAACGCATGCGTGACACTATGAAACGCGAAAAAAATGAACTTACGACCATGATGCTTCAGGCCAAAAACAAAGGCTTAAAAACCAAACCTATTGAAAAGAAAGAAGATGAATTGTTTCACTGTGATACCGTAAACTAAAAAACCAGAAAAATGAACGTAACAAAATTATATACCATTATTGCATGTTTTTTAGTAACAAGCATCATTCAGGCACAACAAGCACCTGCTCTTAAACAAAAAAAGGCTGTTGCCATAGTAGGCGCAACGGCTCATATTGGTAATGGACAGGTTATTGAAAACAGTATCATCATTTTTAACAATGGGAAACTTGAAACAGTTGCCGATATGACTACCATTCGCATTAACACAACCGAAATGGAAACCATAAATGCTCAAGGCAAGCACGTTTATCCTGGATTTATAGCTCCCAATTCCACTTTGGGTCTGGTCGAGATAGATGCTGTAAGAGCAACTCAAGACAATGACGAAATTGGGCAAATGAATCCAAATATCCGCAGTATTATTGCCTACAATGCGGAATCTAAAATTGTAGAATCTGTGAGACCCAACGGTGTCCTGATGGGACAAATCACGCCACAAGGCGGCCGTATTTCAGGAACGTCTTCTATCGTACAATTTGATGCTTGGAATTGGGAAGATGCAACTGTAAAGGTTGATGACGGAGTCCATATCAACTGGCCAAGTCCCTATTCCAGAGGCCGTTGGTGGTTAGGCGAACCTAATGTTTTAAAACCTAATGACAATTATCATGATCAAGTAACCGAATTGAGCGATTTTTTTGCAGCTTCAAAAGCCTATTTAGCAGGTGGCAAGAAAGACAAAAACTTACTCTATGAAGGTTTATCCGGTGTCTACAACGGAAAGCAAAAAGTGTTTGTACATGTTAATGATGAGAAAGGTATTACAGACGCTGTGGAATTTGGTAAAAAAATGAAGCTTGACATGGTCATAGTTGGTGGTTACGATGCCTATAAAGTTGGTGCTCTTTTAAAACAGAACAATATTCCTGTTATTTTGAATGGTGTTCATAGTAGACCCAATAGTGATGATGACGATTATGATTTACCTTATAAAGCAGCCAAATTATTGGTTGACCAAGGTGTACTCGTTGGTTTACAATCCGAAAGCAGGAATGAACGTATTAATACACGAAACATCCCATTTTATGCTGGGACTTGTGTTGCCTATGGATTGGATAAAGAAGAAGCCTTAAAACTTCTAACATCAAACACTGCTAAAATTTTAGGTATTGATGATTTTTGCGGAACACTGGAAGTTGGCAAAGATGCCACCCTATTTATTAGTGAAGGTGATGCCTTGGATATGCGAACCAATATTTTGACTCATGCTTTTATACAAGGTCGAGAAATTAGTTTGGAATCGCATCAAACAGAGCTGGCAAAACGGTATTCTGATAAATATAAAAACCAATAGCATAAAAAAAGCCTCAAGTAATTTGAGGCTTTTTTTTGACACTAATTTATAATGAGCTTTTTTATCTCCTGAATGTCATCGTTGTAAAACTTGATAACATACAATCCAGTGGATAAATTAGAAACATCTACTCGGAAATTGGTTGTTTCCAAATTGTACGAGGTATCTGAAATTAACTTGCCTTGAATATTATAAATTGCTATAGATAATTGATTTCCTAATTGACTACTTGTGCTGATATTTAATATATCATTTACAGGGTTAGGATAAATAGTGAAATATGTTGCATTGTAATTCTCAACACTTAATGTAACACCGTTTTCTAAATAATCTGGGATACCATTGGTATTAGTGTCATCATCTGTTGGATCTCCGTTGTTATTATAATCTTCTTCAATGGTCAACAAACCATCGCCATCATCATCATTGTCTAAATAATTCTCAATTAAATCACCATCTGTATCTACAAAGTTATGCAATATCCTGCCTTCATCAATATTTATTTCAACCGAAGTGGGCACACTATCTCCATCATCATCCGTATCTAGGTAATTAGGAATGGTATCTTCATCTGTATCATCATCATCCAAATTGTCGTTTTCATTCAAATCTTCATCAACATCAGCTACTCCATCACCATCTGTATCTTCTTCAACATTAATGGTTACACAACGAGTAACCACAGCATTGACTTCTTCACATGATGAATTTAAGGCTGTATAAGTTAACTCCAAAGTATAGGTAGTGGTAGTTGTAGGGCAAACATTTAACGTGTTATCCGTTCCTATTTCTGTATTACTTTCATCGAACCATTTGATACTGTAAGTTCCTGAACCAGTTGGGTAAAACTGCCACGCTTCGCCATTGGTTAAAGATGGATCACCAACTACCCAGTCAGATGTATTACGTTCTGGTGCTGCCAAACCTTGAGTACCTGCAACATTTTGAATTCCCAAAGCTGCTCTTCCACCTGCCCAACCAGTGCAAACTGGCTTATGGTAAATGTAAACCTCAACAACATTGGTTGTTTCATAAAAATATATTTGTTGGAAAGTTCTTAAACTAGTACAGTTATAATGGGGAACATTAAAAAAATTATAAGTAAATACCCTAAAAGGTGCTTGGCCTTTTACTCCATAGGTAATGTAATATGTAGTGGGATCTTCACCTTCATTGGCATCCATATCATGAATTGCCCCAAAAATATTACCATCTTTTAAAGCTGCATCCGTATTGCTTGGTATAAAAGCACCTTCTTCTGGTGCAAAATGATGGAATTGATTAGTGGTTAAATTTGGATCAAAACTAACCGCTCCATTTGTTGATAGTCTCGACTCAGAAAAGCACTCTTCATACATTGTAAAATTGAATCCTATAGGAATTGATTGACTCCATCTATCATCACCAAATAAACCCGTATCAGAACCAACATCACCAAAACCCCATGAAGGATTAAAGTTGATGGAACGAACTGCATAATCACTAGTCTCTCCTATTTCAGTATAGCTTGCCACTAAATCAACGCAATCCCCAATTACAATATTAAAATCTTCATCACTGGATGTAATTGTTAAATTATGACTTCCTTGACCACTGGAAAAAACACTTGGTGGACATACTTGAGCTGTAATATAAATTATGGGATACAATAAAGTTAAAATGCAAAGAGTCGTTTTTTTCATTTTTATACCGATTAATTATAAGTAGTAAAAATGCAAAAAAAAATTAGAACGCCCTTTAATTCTTTATTATTTCTTGATTAATTTAAACGTTTTTTTCATTGAATCACAACAACTTATCTTCAAAAGATAAGCTCCGGCATTTAATTGCGAAAGATTTAGACTATTGCCATTTATTCTTTTTTTCATTACCAATTTTCCAACAACATCAAATATCTCTACCGTAAAATCATTGGTTTCACTCTTTGAAACTATATTAATGATGTCGTTTGTTGGATTAGGGTAAATTGAAAAAGTTGTATTATCATACTCTGAAATCGAGAGATTATTAACAAATGTTGTTTCGAATGTATTGGTTGTGACTGCTGGATTGAAATCAAAATAGATATCTGCATAATTTGGAATGACATCGCCTAAAGCATAACCTGACATAGGTTTGATTTTAAAATAGACATAGCCATGACTGTTAGGTTCGTCCATACTTTCGCTTGGCAATTCAATGTCGTCAAATTGCCATGTCAGGTTATTATCTGTACGCGTTAATACATAATCGTGACTGGCATGCAGCATTTTAAATGTCGAGGCATCCAACTGGGAATCCAAGACATCTTCAATACGGATATCTATAGCTTCGGCAGTTCCCAAGTTTTGAAATCGGATGGTGTAGTATAGGTAATCATTACTGGTAAAATCATCCCATACAATTTTAGGCCCATGGGATTCCATTTTGTCATTAGGGTCGTAAGAATTAACCACTATTTGCGTTAATATAGACTCATTATTATCCAGATTAAGATCATCAACATTATATGTTACTGAATTCGTTACAATATCGCCAGAATTTGCAGTTGTAGGAACATCAAGTCTTATTGTTATATATTCCAAATAGCCTGGCAGCAAATCATTAAATTCTAAAATAAAACCACTAGTTGTATTAGTAATTGAATTTCCGGATTCCACACCAAAAACTTCAATTAGAGATAATATATCATCATGGGTAAATTCAACAGTACCGGAAATTGGGATAGTTCCATAATTTTTCACAACTAATACATTATTATTAGGCACTCCAGGTCTAGGAGACACATTAGAAATTAAATATACCCCAATGTCGTTACATTCACCAATAGGAACTAAAGGGAAATCTATTCGAACCGTTTCACTATTCGTAGCTGTGGCATCCTCAACCAAAGTTATGGTCTGATTCAAACAGCTATTGTATTCATCAAATATAGTAAAACCAACATCATAAGTATCCCCTTCTTCCGCCACCGATAAAAGAAATCTACCAGAATTTGAAACCACGGAGTGAACAATACCATCATTATTTAATTCGTAAGTAAATTCACCTCTTCCATAATTCACCTCGGAATCGTCAAAAATCATATTAGAATTTTCATCTAGAAATGCATTGATATCTAATATCCCTACATAATCATCACAACCAGCAACAAAAGCTACTATAAACGAACTCGAACAGGCACCATTTGTAGTGTATTCAACAGAATAAATGGCTCCAATTGTAGCCCCAGTTACAGAACCCGTTGCAGGATCAATTACAGCACCATCACCTGGATCCGGATTAAAAATAAAAGCACCTCCTGGAGTACCTGTTATTGTTGCGGTTCCACCGTCGCACGTTGGTGTCATAAAAAAACTCGAATCATCACTAAGTAATAGCGTAACACATTCTGTACTAGAGACCGTTGTGGTTCCTGAAAATGCGTAGGTAACACAGTATGTTTCCCCAGGTATTCCTTCTGTAATTATTCCTGTTATAGGATCAATCGAAGCACCATCAGTTGGTACTGGATCAAAACTAAAAGTGCCTCCAAAATCACCTAGTATGGTTACTAGAGCACCATTACAACTTGGCATGAGGAAGAAAGAAGGGTCTGGACAATGGACAACCAATTCATAAGTTTCAAAAACCAATACATCATGCGTTGAAGAATTTAATGGCTCCGCGCGCATAAATATGGCCTGACCATTTGTACTCTCATATACTTCTGGATTGGCTATTGGGTTGGCACCCGTATCAGCATCGGCCTGTGTTAAATGATGGGTTGGTTGGTTGTAATCACTGGCACTTGCATCAACCATGCAAAATGGATAGATATCGTCCAAAACAGTCAAATCAAATATGGCCAAACCGTCATCGTTATCATCACAAGCTGTTAACTCGGTTATACCACAAGGTGTTTGTGCATTAATTGTATTTAGAAAAGATACCAGAATAAATATCAGAAAAAGTAATTTTTGTTTCATATTGCCATAACTTTGCATTAAAGATAACAAAAAGATTTGGAGCAACTTAAACGAATATCCAGTACCCAAAACCCATTTATCAAAGAGCTTTACCAGCTTAAGGAGAAATCACGTTCCAGAAAACAATCTGGTCAATTTTTAATTGAAGGTGTTCGCGAAATAACACTTGCCACAAAAGGCGGCTATGATTTATCAGACATTTTATTTCTGCCTGAATTAATATCGGAACAAGCTGTAACCAAACTAACGAGCAAGTCCACAGAACTTATTGAAATTTCTAAAGATGTGTATCAAAAATTGGCACACCGCGATACAACCGAAGGTGTTTTGGCGGTTTCTAAATCCAATGACCATAACATCAATAATCTGATATTTAACAGACAAAATCCATTAATATTAGTAGCAGAAGCTCCTGAAAAACCAGGTAATATAGGTGCACTATTGCGCACGGCAGATGCCGCCAATTTAGATGCTGTAATTATTGCCAATCCTAAAACCGATTTATACAACCCGAATATTATTCGTTCCAGCGTTGGTTGCTTATTTACAAATCAAATTGCGACAGGAACCACCTCTGAAATTATTCAGTTTTTGAAAAAAAACAATATCCTTATTTATTGTGCGGCTTTGCAGGCCTCACAAGATTATCATATACAAGATTACACAAAACCAACGGCTATTGTCGTAGGAACAGAAGCCACTGGATTAAGCAATGAATGGCTTCAGGAATCTACCCAAAATATTATCATTCCCATGCAAGGAGAAATAGACTCCATGAATGTGTCAGTTGCCGCTGGAATTCTTATTTTTGAAGCCAAAAGACAACGCGATTTCAAATAATTATCATGACTGCTACTACGCTTTTTTGGATTATCATAGCCATTATTATTCTCAATTTTATCATTGACAAAATATTGGATGCACTTAATGCCAAGCACTTTAATGACAATCTTCCCGAATCCATTGAGGATGTTTATGATGATGCTGAATATAAAAAATCCCAAGCTTATAAACTGACCAATTATAAATTTGGTATTATGACCTCAACATTTTCATTGCTATTAACACTGGCCTTTTTGTTTTTAGATGGGTTTGAGTATGTTGATAATATCGCCAGGAACTATTCTGAAAATCCTATTTTGATTGCTTTAATATTTTTTGGAATCATCATGATTGGCAGCGATATACTCACAACCCCGTTTTCATACTACAAAACCTTTGTAATTGAAGAACGTTTTGGATTCAATAAAACCACAAAAAAGACTTTTATTCTTGACAAAATTAAAGGTTGGATTATGTTGAGCATTTTAGGTGGTGGAATATTAGCGGCCATTATCTGGTTCTATAATGCTACTGGCAGTTATTTTTGGCTATATGCCTGGGGATTGGTAACTGTATTTACTGTTTTTATGAATATGTTTTACTCCCGTCTAATAGTTCCCTTATTCAATAAACAAGCACCCTTGGAAGCTGGCGATTTGCGAGATAAAATTTCAGCATATGCTGAAACAGTCGGTTTTAAGCTGAACAAGATTTTTGTCATTGATGGCTCCAAACGCAGTACTAAAGCCAATGCCTATTTTTCAGGTTTCGGCAGTGAAAAACGGGTTACGTTATACGACACCTTAATTAATGATTTAGATGAGGAAGAAATAGTTGCAGTGTTAGCTCATGAAGTGGGACACTATAAAAGAAAACACATCATTTTCAACTTAATCACCTCTATTGCATTGACAGGATTGACTTTATATATTCTATCCATTTTTATATCCAATCCGCTATTATCGAACGCATTAGGAGTTGAAATACCTAGTTTCCATATTGGATTGATTGCTTTTGGACTATTGTATTCGCCTATATCAGAAATCACAGGATTAATAATGAATTGGTTTTCCAGAAAATTTGAATATCAGGCCGATAATTATGCCAAGGAAACCTATAAAGCTGAACCGCTAATTACCTCATTAAAAAAGTTATCTAAAAATAGTTTAAGTAACTTAACACCGCATCCAGCTTATGTGTTTATGCATTACTCGCATCCTACGCTACTGGATAGAATACAAAATTTAAAGACTTAACAATAATCTCGTTAGTTTTACAGTTTTATAGGTATAACCAATCCATAAATGAGAAAGGTCATTTTCCTATTTGTTTTATGTACACTAATGTATTTCAGTGCGTTATCACAAACCCCAGAACCCAATGACAGCAAACATGAGAAATGGGAATACGTCCTTGAAGATACCGGTGACATTCTACAATTAGCACTGCCAATTGCTGCTGGATTGACAACCATCATTAAAAAAGACTGGCAAGGCAGCAAACAATTTGCTTTTTCCTATACAACTGGCATTGTAATAACACATTCCTTAAAACGCATTATACATAAACCTCGTCCTGAAGGTCGCGAATTATATGATGCATTTCCGTCAGGTCATACCACATCCGCCTTCAGCGGTGCATCATTTATTCAACGTCGCTATGGATGGAAATATGGGAAATGGGCATACTTAATGGCCGCTGTAGTGGGAGTCAGTCGTATGGAAGGTCCTGATGGGTGGCATGATATATGGGATGTGCTTGGTGGTGCAACAGTCGGAATTGGAAGTACTTATATTTTTACAAAACCATATGAAAAGAAACCAAATTTAGAGGTAGGTTTTTATTCAGGAAAACAGGGACATGTTGTAACTTTGAATATCAATTTTAAATTAAAGAAAGCTATCTATGCATCAAATAAAACTTATTTGGGACTTTAGAGGTCCGAACTCTATTCAAACTGCCAGTCATCATGCCATTCATTTAAAGGAATATGTAGCTATTGAAAAATTAGAGTTAGGTATCACAGGCTATGAGGTTATTTCAGAAATGCACAGTGTTGCTTATTTGGTGGTGAATGAGACCGACATGAAAACGGTTAGGGATGCACTTAAGCCCCACAGAGGGCAGATTTACAACAAGTAATTTATCGCTTTGTTGGTTTTGGAGGCATCGTTCCAAAAACCTTATCCCAAAAGGTATTGGATACACCAAAAGCTTTTTCCGGGTATTGATAATGATGTAAATTATGATGTAGCCATAAATTTTTAAATCGTTTAGGAGGTCGCTTAACATGAATGGCGCGATGCACAAACGAATACATCAAATATCCAATAAAAAAGCCGGGGAAAAACCCAAAAACCAAATTGGAAAAACCTACCAACCAAAATACCAGATAAAACATACCAAACAGCATGGAGGCCAAAATAATTCCTGGGAAAGGTGGCATTAACAGTCGTTCTTCATCTTTAGGAAATTGATGATGAGAGCCATGCATGATAAAATGAAAGCGTTGCACCCATTTGGATTCTGTTATCCAATGAAATAAATATCTATGAAGCACATATTCTGCAAAAGTCCAAAATAATAAACCTGATAAAAAAAGTATGACAAATTGTAAAACGGATAGCTTAATAATACCTATCGCCAGATACGCCATACCAATACTTACCATCCCGTAAACAATGACATTTGATATCGGGTCTGTTTTGGTTAGGCGCTCTAAAACGGGATTCTTGAATATTTGCGCCTGACCAGTTTCAAATTTTGTTGTAACCTTCGGGCTCATATTTTTTTATTTACTTAAAAATAAAAAAATAATTCCAAGTAATTAATGGTTTACCGCGAATAATTTGGAGACTCCTTGGTAATGGTCACATCATGAGGGTGACTCTCATTAATACCAGATGCTGTTATTTTCACGAACTGTCCTTTATCTTGCAGTGACGGAATATCCTTGGCCCCGCAATAACCCATACCAGCTCTCAAACCACCAACAAACTGGTGGATGCTTTCATTTAACTCACCTTTATAAGGCACTCGCCCGACGATACCTTCAGGAACCAGTTTTTTAATATCGTCTTCCACATCCTGAAAATAACGGTCTTTACTCCCTTGCTTCATAGCCTCCACAGAACCCATACCGCGATAAGATTTAAATTTTCTACCCTCATAGATAATGGTTTCACCTGGAGATTCTTTCGTTCCAGCTAAAAGAGAACCCAACATCACACAATCAGCACCTGCCGCTATAGCTTTAGGAATATCACCGGTATAACGAATGCCACCATCTGCAATTACTGGGATTCCAGAACCTTTTATAGCTGCAGCTACTTCTAAAACGGCTGAAAACTGCGGAAATCCAACTCCGGCTACAACCCTTGTAGTACATATAGAACCTGGTCCAATACCTACTTTCACAGCATCAGCTCCAGCTTCAACCAGATATTTTGCAGCTTCACCAGTGGCAATATTTCCAACAACGACATCCAGTTTTGGAAATTTTGATTTAACTTCTTTTAAAACATTTACAACACCTTTCGTATGCCCATGAGCCGTATCAATAATAATAGCATCAACACCAGCACTCACCAAGGCCTCTGCTCTATCAACAGCATCTCCTGTTACACCAATGGCAGCTGCCACACGTAGACGTCCATAAGAATCTTTGTTAGCTATTGGTTTTTGGGTGAGTTTCGTAATATCCCTAAAGGTGATTAAACCAATCAATTTATAATCATCATCAACTACGGGTAATTTCTCAATCTTGTTTTCCTGAAGAATATCTTCTGCATCAACTAAAGAGGTTCCTTGTCCTGCCGTAACCAAATTCTCTGAAGTCATCACTTCAATGATAGGACGATTATTATCTTTCTCAAATCGCAAATCCCTGTTGGTAACAATACCCTTCAGTACACCATGATCATCTACAATTGGAATACCACCAATGCTATGCTCTGCCATATTTTCTTTGGCATCTCTAACAATAGCTGTCAATGGTAAGGTTACCGGATCGATTATCATACCGCTTTCAGCTCGTTTCACCTTACGCACCTTGGAAGCTTGCTCCTCAATGGTCATATTCTTGTGCAATACACCAATACCGCCTTCTTGTGCAATAGCAATGGCCATTTTACTTTCGGTAACGGTATCCATTGCTGCGGATACAATAGGAACATTTAAAGCAATATTCTTTGAGAATTTTGAAGTAATACTAACTTCTCTAGGTAAGACTTCTGAAAAAGCTGGAACTAATAGGACGTCGTCATAGGTTAGACCTTCTCCTAATATTTTATTTTGATGTGCGATCATGATGCAATTACGATTATAATTGCATGCAAATATACAACTTAAAACAGTAACTATCTTTTAAGTAAGGGTTAATTTATTTATAATGTGCTTTGCAATAGTCTCGCAATGTTCCTAAAGCATACTCGTAACGCGTTTTAGCATCTGTAATGTTGCCTTTAAAGCGTATTTCTGAAGGAACCAAAAGCGCATAAAACCCTTTACCTTGGGACATGCGCTTGATGGTCTTAAGAGTTTCTGCATCAATATCTGCATAAATTTCCTGAAGCCAATGATACTGTTCCGAGTACAATATTTCCTTGTCCCATTCAATAGCCGTTGAATCCTGTAACTTTTTAGAAGAATTGTAAATAGCCTTTAACTTCAAAAAAACCGAATTAAAAACCATCTCGCTACCTTGGTAGGCATATTCCTTAACTGATTTTTTAGTAAACAAACTAAAAGGAAAGGCCTTGGTCAATCGTAATTTTTTAGATATATAATGTGCCATTTTAGGCCAAATGACTTCATGACCCTTTGCTTCCAAACTTTTATAGTACCATTCATAAAAGTCACGCCGTTGCATAATGGTCTGATATTCCTGGGGCAGTTGATTTTCTAAATTGTAGTTATTGGCTTGTTGCCAAACTTGGCTATTTTTTTTCCTATCTGATTTCAACCAATCTGAAGGCATCAGTTCTAATAGTCCTGTTTGCCTTTGATATTCTTTTAAAGATTGCCATTCCGAGGCAGAGACCTTAAAAAAAGAAAACCATAAAATAAAAACCCAAGCATATTTCATGTTATAATATTACGAGGGTCTATGCTATTAAACAAATTTTATTATCAAGAGCTATTTAATCCAATAAAAACTTAAAGCCTGCAGAAAAAATATTGGCTGTCAAACCATCACTTCGATCATAATAACCATATCGAAAGTCAATACTCTTTAAGCCAAATTTCCAAATATGCATGGCTGTAAAAATATCCGTATAATTAAATCCAAATCCATATTGATGACTATGAAATTTAGATAGATCATAATCTGAAGTGTAAAATTCTTGTGTTGAAAGATGCATTTCATAAGGTGCAAAATAGTCTGCCGCAGTTTGTGTATAAAAGCGATAAACAGGATACACTGTAAACTTATCCGATATTTTAAAAGGTACTTCAATACTGGCTGTATGCGAATTCACACCCCAATCATCATTGTAAAAACGATAATAGGTTCTAAATGTCAATCGTTCATTTAAAAAATAGTTTAACCGCATACCAATTGGAATTTTAAATCTGGAATCTGGCAAGCGCTCCACATCGTCAGCCAACTGAAAATCATCAATATAAAAATCTGGTTGATCCTTAAAATATACACGCTGATGTGGTGTGGACAAAAGCCCTTGCTGTTGCACAAAATCCACAAAAACTGAAGCCTGCAAATTTTTGGTCAATATTTGTGAAAAGCTTAGTGATACACTATAGGAATTTCGGCTTTCATCGTTAAAGGCTTGATATTTAAATGGATTGTAGGTTCCTGTGCCTACAATATCACTGCTAGAAAAGCCAGGACGTAATTCAATAGGATACTGTGGATTCCAACTATCCAAAAATACATTGGCCTTAATACTGATTTCGGTGTTTTTTTCATTAAACAAGTGCGTATAGCTTCCTCCAAAACCAATGGAAAAATAATCATACTCCGAAGCCACACTTAAATGGCCTTCAACAATATGATTTCTACTATCAGAACTATGCGCATAACTGATGGTTCCACCTGTCCAAACATCGGAAGCTGAAGCACCTGATGAATCCGAATAAGGACTTGCAGGCTGCGGTGAATCAAACGGATTAATATTACTCGAAGATGCCGATGAATAGGCAGAAATACCTGCATCAACGGTTAAAACATCATCACTGTTTAAGGGTATAGCCACAACAATAGTTGGTGTGATATCGGTTAATTTTTCGGTTCCTATCCCTCCTGAAACGGCCGCATGCGTACCATCTTGCGTATAGTAGCTCATCAAGAAATCAACTTCGTTAGTTTCCAAGACCTTCTTTTTGTAGGATGTTGTCTTTTCTGTTTCAATGTCTTGAGCAAAGGTCATCCCTCCTATCAAGGAAAACAATGCTATGATTATTATCTTTCTCATGTTAGTTACAACCACAGCCTCCACCTGTTTTTCCTCCATTAGCTCCTGAAGAGCCTTCGCGGTATAACTGGAAATTGGTTTCAAATCGTTCTATCTTTTTTGCAGAAAGAACCATTTCAGGGTCGTTAATGTTTACCTTATCATATTCCTTAACTGTTACACAGGAAGATAATGTTAACGCCAATACAGAAAGCACTAAAAACTTATTCATTCTTTTGGTTTTATATGATCGGAGTAAAATATAGCTCCGGCTTCGTCAATAATGATACAATCTATTTGATTGAGCTGATTTACAAAATCCAACCCAATATCCTTACCCATAACAAAAATAGATGTCGCCAAAGCATCCGCCAGTTCAGCTTTGGGAGCCAATACACTAACACTTATAACACCTGTACTTGGATAACCCGTTCTGGGGTCTATGATATGGGAATAACGTACATTATTAAACTTCACGAATTTCTCATAATTTCCAGAAGTCACAATAGCGCGATTATCTACTGGTAACATGGCAAAAACATGATCTTTATTCAACGGATTTGTAATAGCAATTCGCCAGGGCTCACCATTGGTTTGGTAACCCCAGGTGTTCATATCGCCTGAAGCATTAATAATCCCTCCAGAAACACCTTTCTTCTTCAATAGTTCTTTAGCCATGTCTGCCGCATAACCCTTGCCGATGGCACCAAAACCAATTTTCATTCCCTTTAATTTCAAGAATACACTATGATTATCGTCATCCAAAATGATATTGTGATAGCCTACTTCAGAAACCGATTCTTCAATTTCAGAGGGTTCAGGCATTTTAGTCATACTACCATCAAACTTCCAAATTCTATCCATGGAGGCATACGAAATATCAAAAGCACCTTGCGTGAGTTTTGAAATACCAATGGCACGTTTAATCAGATTAAACAATTCCGGATCCACAACAACGGGTTTAACACCAGCATTCTTATTGACTAGAGAGGTTTGAGAATTTGGATCCCATGATGAAATTAAACGTTCAATACGTTGAATTTCATTGACGGCATCATCGATATACTCATCTGCTTGTTCTTGAGATTGTGCGACAACAGTTATATCAAACCGGCTGCCCATAAGCTTTAATGTCCGTTTATAGGTTCCTTGTGAGAAAGTCAGTTGAGACACTATAAAAAAACAATATAGAGGCAGAAAATATTTCATTTACTTGACAAATGATTTCAGTTTATCAATATAGGCTTGGGGTTCTAATTTTTCATAACCCATTTCTCCTAAAACCTGTCCGCTTTCATTCAAAACCAGCACCAATGGAAAAAAACCATTTTTATTATACTTTTCAGCCAAACCCCTGTTTTGGGTTTGTAATTCTTCAGACAAGGCGTTTTGTTTTTTTCGTGGAAAATCAGCCTTAACCAATACGACATTGGCATCCGAATAGTTTATAAAGGCATCACTTTGAAAAATTTGTTGGTCCAACTTGATGCATGGTGCACACCAATCTGAACCAGAAAAAACCAAGATCATTGGTTTGTGCATTTTTTGGGCCTCTAATTGAGCCTCTTTAAAATTGTGGTTCCAATTTTGAGAGAAGGTATTAAAACTAACAACGGTCAGTAATAATATTGTAAAATATGTTTTCATTTAAAATCTTTGAAGAAGATACTTTCAAAACGTAAATGAACAACATTTATTTTAATTATTATGCAACTAATGTTACATATGATTTTCTATATCCTTATCTGTAACGTAGCAAACCAATTTCTTGGTGCTGAAGGAATGATACCTGGACCTGGATAACCTGTAGCCCTTCTCGTAAAATATGCACTATCTAATACATTGTTTACACCCGCCTCCAATTTAAAGCGCCTATAAGTGTAAGAAAATGATATATCTAAAATATCATATTCAGGAATTTCCCCAATGACACCGCTGATATTGGCATCTACTGAATTTGTTGCATCAGTATATTGTTGGGATAGATAGGTATATTGAATATTTGTTGCAAAATTTTTATACCCAAATTTAAGTCCTGTTTTAATATTTATCTCTGGAACAAATTCCACACTATTACCTGTAATACCCAATTGCTTCGATTCTGTATATTCTGAATTGATAAAGGAGGTATTTAGAAAGTAATTCCAGCTAAACTCATTATTAAACCCTACAATTTTTTTTAAATTAATATCAAATAATGACTCAACACCATACATGACTGCGTCACCAACATTCGTTCTTAAACTTATTATACGACCATCTGTTTGAACATCCTGTACGAATCCTATTCGACCGTTATAAAAAAGACCGAAAACACCCAAATCATATGACAAAACATCCTTGAACCGTCCCCTGAATCCTAAATCGGCTGTGAAGCCTTTTTCATCCGTAATATTAGGGTCAATAGCAAAAGCAGGGTTGACAATATTAATGTCCGAAAATGTTACCGAACGATAGTTTTGTGATACATTTCCATATATTTCCATGCTCGATGTTGGCTTATAACTCATTCCGATTCCCAATAAGATAAATGATCTATCAAAATTTTGATTTTCCTCAATGGTTTCTTCAAAAATGACATTACCAGCGGCATCGGTATTAATGTTCTTGTAAAACCCGTCGCTTTGCGTTTTTATATATTCAAAACGCATGCCTGGTGTGAATGACAATTTATCGTTTAAATAGAATATATTTTCTCCAAAAACTGCTACATTCAAATTTGGCAAATCAAATTGCGATTGGTTGGCATAGTTAGGAAACCGATCGTTATAAAAATTAAAATCGGGTCCGGTACCTTCGCTGCCAGGTCCTTGCCGTTGAAAATTATCAGCCTTGTAAAACTTTCCTCCTATTAAAAATGTTGCATTTTTTTGTAAAACTTGATACTTACTCAATAACCGGGTTTCAAAACCGAAATTTTTAAAATCCCCCTTTATTAAATCACGTTCTGTGTTCGGATCAATTTGGTCCACTCTATTCGTTCTAAATCCTAGAGCATCACGTGACGCATTAAGCCCAAAGAAATTAAATGTAAAGTTTGTATTTTTCGAAATTTTGTGATTCAACTTTAAATTATATAAAAACCAATCTACCTGAAACCAGTTTCTCCTTCGGTTGCTTTGGTAAGGATCTGTATAAAACATTTGATCCGTGAGCCCTCCTGCTTGCTGTGCCAAATAATGCAGATATGTTATCTCTCCGGTTAATGATGTCCTTTTTGAAAATTCATAACCTACATGTGCAAATACATTTTTTGATTCAAATTCAGAATTTGGTCTAAATCCATCCCCTTTTTTGTAATTAAAATACCCATAATAACTCCATTTGTTTTGGGTACCACTTACACTGGTAAAATTGGTGTATAAACCATAACTTCCTAAAGTATTTCTTGTTATTAGCTCAAAGGGCTTGTTTGGATTTGGACGTTTCATTTTAAAGTTTATCAGTCCTCCAAACTGTGTTCCATATTGTAGTGAAGCTGCTCCTCGGATTACTTGAATTTCTTCCAATCCTTCTGAAGCTGGCGTATAATAACTTTCAGGATAGCCTAAAACATCCGCACTGATATCATAACCATTTTGCCTTGTGTTAAAATTAGCTGTCCTATTGGGGTCTAAACCACGACCACCAATATTTAATTGCAAACCCGCATCATCATTTTGATAAATATTCAATCCAGCCACCTGACTGTAAATTTGACGAGCGTTGTTTGAAGCCAAATTGGCCATAGATTGTTCTACCAAAACCACTTCGGTCTTTTTACCGGCGTAAATGGCGGTTTCTTCCACATCTTTTAATCTGGATAGTTCAAATATTTGAGTTTTTCTAGCTGTTATTTCTACTTCAGAAAGTGTTACGGACAATTCATTTAATTGAACATTTACTTCACTATTTTCTGAAACTGCTAGCGATAATTCGTAAACTTCAAATTCATATGAGAAAAACACCATAGTGATATTGTCTTTGTTTGTTTCAAACTCATAATATCCTGAAGTATTCGTTGTGGCTACCAATCCGGAATCTTTATCATAAACAGAAACCTGACTGATAGCTCTGTTCGTTTTGGCATGTGTAACAATACCCGATATTTTATGCTGCGAATAGGCTGAAATACTCAAAATGAGTATCCAAAATATATTACAATCCCGTAATTTCATCATTAAATGGTAAAATCCACCTTTTATGGCAGAATGATTCTTTTTCTTTATATAAATCGACTGTTTTATCAATAAAAGGCTGACTTAACCGTCCGTTAAGGGCCACATAACTTTCAGCAAAAACCTGAACATTTTTATGCCCTTGAGATGTAAAATGGTCTCCTAAAAAATGGGCATACTCCAAAATAAAATCGGGTTGAAAACTCATTTGTTTTTCCTGAAAAGCCGTTAAAAAATCGGTATTATCAACTGTAAACTGCTTCCCTGTTTTGGCATCTTTAATGGTAAATGTTGTATAGCCCATTTTTTCCATAAGCATAACACGCCATGAAAATCGATAACCCTCCTCGGTCCAGAACAATTCCCCAGGATACAACAAATATCTAAATGGAAACAACAACTGAATAACAAAAAACACACTTAAAACCATGAGCACTGCCCTTTGTTTTTTTGATGAGTATTCTTTTTTAGCTATGTTGAATTTCTCGCTACTTAATTGATTTTGGGGTGACAACAACTTCATGACTTTTCTTAAAGCTGAAATAACTTTTTGATGTAAATCAGCATCAAAAAAAATAAGGGTAGAGACAATCATGATAAAAGGAAACATTCCTATAGGAAACAATACTCTTGTAAAGACATGAAAGAAAATAACCAATGCAAACGCAAACCATCGGGTTTTTCTGTAAAGCAATAAAAATGGGATAAGTAAATCATAAAGCATACCTCCCCAGCTCATCGCGAAATGAAACCATTCCTGCTGCATAAACCCTTGTCCCAACCAAGGCAGATCATACTTTGAGGGCAACCATATTTTTAACGGCATGGCTTTAAACAACCAATCTGAATTGAGCTTTGCCAATCCTGCATAAAAATAGACAATTCCCAAAAGTAATTTAATGCTATCAATAGTCCATTTAGGAATCGTTTTAAAGCTTGTTTTTTTTAAAAGATTATCTAAAGAGAAATAGGCATTAGCCGGCAGAAAAATCATTAAAAAACTCAACAAGCTTATAAAGTAATAATGATTTAAATAGGTTGTTTTATCCATAAGCTCGATGTAAGTGAAGCTTAAGAAAAAACTAATAATGGCTATTCAATACTTAAGTCCCAAAGCAACGAGCAAAGCTGAAAGCCCACAAAATCCAAACAACCAGTAAGTATAATGTCCAAGAGGTTGTATCCATTCGAAACCATAATACGAAAAATGAAATTTAGATTCAATATACAGTGTTTCAATCCAACCATTTGCCCAAAAACGGATGATACTATACAACATCATGACACCAAACAATATGCGAAATACTGCCAGAGGTGCTGCATCCGTTTTAGCAATCAGATATGTTTTTAATTTAAACTGCATCCAAAAAGAAAGATTCACTAAATGTCTAGGAAACCTTAATAGCCTTGTTTTGTTTGGTTGTTAATCGCCATCTGCATCAACATAATCAACGCTTATATTGAAAGCCTGAACCATATCTACCTTGAACAATACCACAACCTTTTGTAACTCATCATAGGCTTCAGTCATTTTTGAATTATCCACAGTAATCTGATTTGTAAAGTTGGCATCCAAATCCTGCAATTTAGTACGAGCCAAATTCAATTGATTATTTATGAGTGTGCTTAAATCCTCTCCGTTTTTTACAATATTGAGGTAATCCAAATAAGCTTTAAAACTGTTTTCTATAGTAACACCATTATAAGATCTACCATTAAAGAAATCCTGAACCGCATCTAAAGCTTCCAGCGCCAGTGTTTTTGAAACCGTACTATGATAAAACCCTTCAACTTTTTCGGGCAATGGATCGGTTGAAAAAATTCCAGCAGGAATACCAATTTTATTGGCTCTTAATCCTTTTTCATAGTAATAAATAAAATCATTTGTCAGCTTGTTCGTAGAACTGGTTGCTGTATTGGAAGTACTGTTTACAAACTGATCTCGGTAAACTGAAGTCCAATTATTCAAGACCGTTTCAGTTAGCAACTTCATTTGATCTACAAGGTCGCTTAAATAAGTTCTATAACCGATGGCATTGTCATTAGTTATATAGGTGTCTAAAATTGCTGTATCGGTTTCTGCTAAACCATACAACATATAATCCATTGCTGGAAATCCTACGGCATCGTTATTGTTTGGATGTGTTAAATCATACGTTCCGTTAGCAATATTGTTTTCAATATCCGTAATGGATGTTGGATAAATATTCATTTGAAAACCATAATTTATGGCTTCTGCCTGCCCAATATCAAACATTTCTAAATATTGCCAAACTTTATAAGCATTTAACCAATCAGTACGAAGTGCTTCCAGGTTGGCTTGATTAGGTGTTGCTACAAATGCATCTTTGGTATTGACTAATTCGGTTAGTTTTGCATTTAAATCCTGAAAGGCTGGAATAATAATATTGTCTGCCCAATTAACAAGCAAGGTTTGTCTATTAAAATTGTCAGAAGAAGTACCTGGATTACTATCATCGGAACTACTACATGCTATAACAGCAAGAGCCACAATAATTATTGAAACAATTCTTTTACACATAATTTATAACTGTTTAGAGATTATCATTTGGCAAATAAACAGGCACTTACATCGTGTGTAAAGCACCTGCCTTATTACCGCACTTAAAAACTAATCCATTTTTTATTAATAGGCAGCTTGTTCAACCGTAAAGCCAAATCGTGCTGCTATTTCTTCAGAAATCGTATCCAATGTCTCGTCTGAAACATCCCAAAAACCGTTGCCTGCCATTAATTCAAATACATAATCATTAATCTCGGCATGCGAAAAATACGGTTGGTTAGAATTTGGTTGTCTCGTAAATTGTAAACTATACAGGAAACCAAATCCTTCTGATAATTGATGAAAAGCTGCAGCCATATCACCTTCTGCAATTTTAGTTTTTCCAACTTGTAAATAATGAACAGCACGCACAGCACTTACTTTTGAAATATGTGATCTGATGATTTCAACCTGTTCATCACGAACATCATAATTCTTGGCAACGATAGCTGCTCTTCCCAATTTGAAAGCCTCAAAAACCTCTTCAGCTATACCAGTAAAATCATCATCATTATTAACTTGGTTTAAGTAGGTATTTAAAAAACTATCAGCCCCTAAAACTGGAAGCGTCGGATCCGCTTCAGCGCCATACAGATAACCATAGGCTTCATCCCATTTATGCTCCATAGTGGTGTAAGACTTTCCTTCTTCTACGACATCATTATCATTGTTCATTACATTATCGCCAGCATCCAATACTGACGTACTTAAGTAGTTGTTGAGTATTTGGTCAGTCATCAAGCCACCTATCAGTCCTTTGGCAACAACTTGATTCAATTCTACCCCTTTACCATTTATATAACGAACAGAACCTCCACCTGCTTGTTGTAATTGCCCTGAACTTCCTGCAGTGGCAACAACGTCCCAATTAGGAAATACATTATTAGCCTGATCAGCAATCCACGCATCAAAATCTGCCTTAATAGCATTAGACACCGTTGTATTAGCTGAAAAATAATCGCTAGAAGCAGCTGTCTTACTACGGATATTTTTATTTGAAGCGTTTAAGTTTGCGTCAGTGAAGTCGTTATCATCTTCTGCATGGGCAAACATAGCATCTAATTGTATTTCTGTTTTTGAATTGTCTTTTAATGCCGTCGTTAGTTCACTTGCCATAGCAATTCTCGTGGTTTGCCCATCAAAACTTACTGTTGAAGAACCATCCCGATTAAACACGTAAGTTGCTGGTGCTTGAACTTGATTTTCATTATTGTTTATTATAGCATCATCATCGCTGGAACAAGCGGATAAAAACATGGTAGCTATTGCTACGCCTAGGATTTTTTTATTCATTTTTATTTAGACTTATTATAAATAGTTATACAATTCAGATGCAAAAATAGAATTGATTTTTACTTTCGCAAAGTTTATTTAGATTAATTTTAAATTAAATTTTAACAGGAAAATTTAACTATCTGATAACAAGAAAAATAGTTGACCAAAAATTAGTGGTATACAGAGAAGATTTTAGTTGCTTCATTATAAGCGCTCTCAAAACTTATGGCATTGAGATCCGATTTCTTTTTGGAAGTGAAGTAAGAAAGTAATTTTTCAGTAGGCATATTTCCAGTGAGCTCATCTTTAGCCATCGGACAGCCGCCAAAGCCCTGGATGGCACCATCAAATCGTTTACAGCCAGCTCTATAGGCCGCATCCACCTTTTCAAACCAAGTGGAAGGTGTTGTATGTAAATGCGCACCAAACTCTATTTGGGGATATTTGGGAATTAAATTAGAAAACAAATAGTCAATGTTTTCAGGATCAGAACTTCCTATGGTATCGCTCAAGGATAATATCTTAACACCCATATTACTCAACCGCTCGGTCCACTCCCCTACAATATCCACATTCCAAGGATCTCCATAAGGATTACCAAATCCCATTGAAATATATACCACAACTTCTTTATTTAATTTATTGGCAATTTCCAAAATCTCCTTTAGAGTAACCACCGATTGTGCAATGGTTTTATGGGTGTTACGCATCTGGAAATTTTCAGAAATGGAAAATGGATAGCCCAAATAATCAATCTCTGAATGTTGAGAGGCATCTTGAGCACCTCGAGTATTGGCAATAATGGCCAATAATTTTGACGTTGTTTTTGATAAATCCAACAGCGAAAGCACTTCAGCAGTATCAACCATTTGCGGTATTGCTTTGGGAGACACAAAACTTCCAAAATCAATAGTATCAAATCCCACGCGTAACAACGACTGGATGTATTGCACCTTTTTTTCGGTTGGAATAAAATCCTTGATACCTTGCATGGCATCACGGGGACATTCAATGATTTTGATTTCAGACATAATCTCAAAAATAGGATTTTTACCCATTAGTAAAAAACAATTTAGCTGTGATTCTATTTTTATTAGATTTACAAAACCGTAATAGCTTGGCAACCTGATAAATTATAAAAATTGATTAAAACTGTCACATCAAAATCAGCAATAAAAATAACTGCCCAATTAGCGCACAGCATTTGGAATCAACATTATGTGCCCATCATTGGTCAAGACCAAGTGGATTATATGATTGAAAAATTCCAAAGTGAAACAGCCATAACTCAACAAATACAGGAAGGTTATCAGTATTTCATGATTGAACACCAATCGCGTCCTTGTGGTTATTTAGCTTTAGTGCCTAATCAAGTTGAAGGTAAAATTATGATCAGCAAGATATATGTCGATCATAATTACCGAGGCTTGGGTCTGGGTCATGCGCTTTTGGATTTCACAGTTAAAAAATCTCAAAACGAAGGTTTCAAAACTATCTGGTTAACGGTAAATAAATACAATACCCATTCCATACAATGGTATGAAAAACAAGGGTTTCAAATCAAGAAAAAAGTAGAATTTGATATTGGCAATGGTTTTATCATGGATGATTACCTTCTTGAAAAACCAGTTTAGATGTTAGGCTCTTTCAAGCAATGCTTTATTGATAGCTTTAACAAGTTTAGGTCCTTCATAAATAAAACCAGTATATAGTTGAATTAAATCGGCACCTGCATCCAGTTTTTCCAAAGCATCGGCAACCGAATGAATACCACCCACACCAATAATCGGAAAAGCCTTATGACTTTTTTCTGAAAGAAAACGAATTACTTCTGTGGAACGCTTCTTCAATGGTTTACCACTCAAACCTCCGACCTCATCTTTATTTTCAGATTTAAGTCCGGTTCTTGAAATGGTGGTATTGGTTGCGATTACGCCATCAATTTTAGTATCCTTAACAATATCAATAATATCCAGTAATTGCGAATCGGTTAAATCGGGTGCTATTTTTAATAGGATCGGTTTGGGATTTTCTTTTTTTGAATTTAAGTCCTTTAAAGTTTGTAGCAATTTAGTCAAAGGCTCTTTATCCTGTAACTCCCTTAAATTAGGCGTGTTTGGTGAACTGACATTGACCACAAAATAATCCACATAATCAAACAAGGCATTAAAACATAGTATATAATCATTTACCGCTTCTTCGTTGGGTGTTATCTTATTCTTTCCAATATTACCGCCAATTAAAACGCCTTTGTTCTTCTTTAAACGCTCTACAGCTTCTGCCACTCCTCCATTATTAAAACCCATACGGTTGATGATTGCTGAATCTGACTGTAGTCGAAATAAGCGTTTTTTGGGGTTTCCAGGCTGTGCTTTAGGTGTCAGCGTCCCAATTTCAATGAAGCCAAAACCTAAATTGGATAGTTCATTATATAATTTCGCATCCTTATCAAAACCAGCTGCTAATCCCACGGGATTCTTGAATTTTAATCCAAACAATTCACGTTCCAATCTACTATCTTCAAGGAAATATAGACTTCTAAACAGGGTTGTTACCAATGGAATCTTATTCAGAAACCGTATCATTGAAAAGGTGAAATGATGAATTTTTTCAGGATCAAATAGAAAAAAAATAGGCCGAACGAAAGCTTTGTACATAATACCAGTTTTGTGCTGCAAAAATAGTATTTTTGAGCTATGTTTTAATGTATAAACACTTCAAAAAACGTTATGATTAACAAACAACATATTATTGACCGTTTTATTGGTTATGTAACTGTCGATACCGAATCTGATCCAAAATCCGAAACCACACCCAGTACAGCCAAGCAATGGGATTTAGCAAATGCTTTAGCCAAAGAACTTAAAGCCATTGGTATGAGCGATGTCACGATTGATGACAATGCCTACATTATGGCCACCCTGCCGAGCAATGTAGACCACGAGGTTCCTACCATTGGTTTTATTTCACATTTTGATACCAGTCCCGATTTTACAGGTGCCAATGTGAAACCGCAAGTTGTTGAGAATTATAACGGCAAAGACATTGTCTTAAATGCTGAACAGGATATTATACTGTCTCCCGATTACTTTGAAGATTTGCTGTTATACAAAGGACAAACCTTGATTACTACTGATGGTACTACCCTATTGGGAGCCGATGATAAGGCTGGAATTTGTGAGATTGTCTCGGCTATGGAATATTTAATCCAGCATCCCGAGATTAAACACGGTCCTATTCGTGTAGGATTTACACCTGACGAAGAAATTGGTCGTGGTGCCCATAAATTTGATGTTGAAAAATTTGGAGCCGATTGGGCCTACACAATGGATGGTAGTCAAATTGGCGAATTGGAATACGAGAATTTCAACGCTGCAGGTGCTATAGTGACTGTTAAGGGAAAAATAGTACATCCAGGTTATGCTAAAGGTAAAATGGTGAACTCCATGTATATTGCCACCGAGTTTATTAACTCATTACCTCGATTGGAAACACCAGAACATACCGAAGGCTATGAAGGCTTTTTTCATTTACACAATATGAATGGTGCTGTGGAAGAAACGGTTTTGGAATACATTATCCGTGACCATGATAAGGGCCATTTTGAAGCACGCAAGGAGATGATGCAAAAATTGACCGACGAACTCAATGAGCAATATGGCAGAGAGGTTATTTCTGTTGAAATCAAAGACCAGTACTTTAATATGAAAGAAAAGGTTGAACCGGTTATGCATATTGTGGATATTGCCGAAGAAGCCATGAAACAATTAAACATTAAACCCCTTATCAAACCCATACGAGGTGGTACCGATGGTTCGCAATTGAGTTATATGGGTTTACCTTGCCCCAATATTTTTGCAGGTGGTCATAATTTTCATGGACGTTACGAATATGTACCTGTAGAGAGTATACTAAAAGCCACGGAAGTCATTTGCAAGATTGCAGAATTGACAGCTAAAAAGTCCGTAGGATAAACCATTTAGTTTTTTCAAAACATCTAGTCTATTATTAAATTAATTTTCTTAATTTAATGGTTCCTTTTTTGATTCGAAAAACATAATAACCTTTTAAATATCATTACCATGAAGAAAATTATT
The DNA here is from genome assembly GCF_055227665.1 of Hanstruepera sp. CR43. Lineage (NCBI taxonomy): Bacteria > Pseudomonadati > Bacteroidota > Flavobacteriia > Flavobacteriales > Flavobacteriaceae > Hanstruepera > Hanstruepera sp. CR43. Next base: position 846,209 of record NZ_CP200078.1, read on the forward strand.
TTATTGCTTTTATTAATTGTTGGTATTGAAACAATCGCACAAAACAAACCAAACATCTTGATAATCTTTCCTGATGATGTGGGTTGGAGCAACGTGAGTGCCTATGGTAATGGCGTTATGGGATATACTAGCCCTAACATAGACCGCATTGCTAAAGAAGGCGTAATGTTTACTGAACACTATGCTCAACCCAGCTGTACTGCAGGACGTGCCGCTTTAATTACCGGTCAATACCCAATAAGAAGTGGTATGACTACTGTAGGTAGACCAGGCGGACCATTAGGTTTAAAGAAAGAGTCTCCAACCCTTGCTGAAGTACTTAAAGAACAAGGATATGCCACAGGACAGTTTGGTAAAAACCATTTAGGTGATCTTAATTCGCATTTACCAACTGTTCACGGTTTTGATGAGTTCTTCGGAAATTTGTATCACCTGAATACACAAGAAGAATACCAGCAAAAAGATTACCCTCAAGATCCTGAATTCTTCAAAAAATATGGAACCCGAGGCGTATTACATACTTGGGCTACAGATTTTGACGACACTACTGAAGATCCTCGATTTGGTAAAGTTGGAAAACAACGTATTGAAGATACTGGGCAACTTTCAAAAGAACGTATGGAAACCGTAGACGAGGAGTTTATGGCTGCCTCCATTGATTTTATTAAAAGGGCACAAGAAGATGACAAACCTTACTTTGTATGGTTTAATCCTAGTAGAATGCATATGTATACTCATTTAAAGCCTGAACACCGGTATTTAGCATTACCTCATACAACAGAGCATGATATGTATGGTAGTGGCTTGATGGAACACGATATGATGATTGGTGAAATGTTAGATCAACTGGAAAAAATGGGCGCTTTAGAAAATACCATCGTTATTTATTCTACAGACAATGGTCCAGAACACAGTGCACGTCTTCATGGAGGAACAACGCCTTTTAGAGGAGAAAAAATGACCACTTACGAAGGAGGTGTTCGGGTGCCTATGATGGTGATGTGGAAAGACCACATTCCCAAAGGACAGGTGCTACAAGGAATACAATCTCATATGGACATTTTTACCACACTAGCTGCAGCCGCTGGTGTTCCAGATGTAGCAGAGAAAATTATGAAAGAGCAAAAACAATATATAGATGGCGTTAATAACCTAGATTATTGGTTAGGTAAAAGCAACAAAAGTGAACGTAATAATTTTATATACTATCACGAATCTACAATAAGAGCTATTCGAGTTAATCAATGGAAATTACACTTTGAAACAAGTGAAAACTATTACGCACCATACGTTAAGCAGAAGTTTCCTATAATGTACAATATACATTTTGATCCTTATGAAAGTTTTGATAACCTGACAGATCGCTCTGATATTGTACAAAAAAAGCAATTCTTAAATGAGCCTGTTCAGGAAATATTAGGAGAACATATTAAATCATTAACGGAATACCCTCCTGTACAAAAAGCCGCTACTCTTGATTTTTCTGAATTAGTAAAACAACTACAGGCAGGCAAACAATAATTTTTTTTCAAATTTTTGAGAATAGTTTTTTATAAAATAAATTCTAAATGAAAAAAGTATCCTCTGTAGAAGAATATATAGAAAACAACGGTCACTTTGGTGAAGCCTTAACGCTATTACGAAATATTATTACCAAAACCGAATTGGAAGAAACCTTAAAATGGAGCGCGCCTGTTTACGCCCTTGATGGTAAAAATGTGGTTGGTTTGGGTGCTTTTAAAAACCATTTTGGTATTTGGTTCTTTAATGGCGTATTTCTAAAGGATGAAAAGAACTTATTACTAAACGCCCAAGAGGGCAAAACCAAAGCCTTGCGCCAAATGCGTTTTGAAAATATCGATGATATAGACCAAGCAGCTGTTCTTGCCTATGTAAAAGAAGCTATAGAAAACCAAAAACTGGGTAAAGAAATCAAACCCGAACGCAAAGGCAAAAGCGTGACGGTTCCCAATGAACTAAAAACTCTTTTTAAAAGCCAGCCTGATGTCCACAGTAGCTTTAAAGCTTTATCACCTGGAAAACAGCGTGAATACTGTGAACATATAGAATCTGCCAAACGGGAAGCTACCAAGCAATCGCGTTTGGAAAAAATTACACCTATGATATTACAAGGTGTTGGTTTGCATGATAAGTATAAAAACTGCTAAATAACAAGAGCCCAATACAGTTGTATGTATTGGGCTCTTTTCTTTTTCATAAAATTTATTAACTATTATCGTTCCATAAAGACAATTCCAAATGGATTGGCTCCAGAAACATCAGAACTTAAATAAGTGATTTTCTTTTGAGAGACTCTAAAAAAATCAACGGTATTACTTCCCGAAAGGGTTAGTGCTAAAATATTTTGTCTGGGATTAAAGGCTACATTATGCGCAACACCTGCCATGGAACCGCTATTAGTTATTCTATCTACCTCCTCTGAATCGCTATTATAAACAGCTATCTGTCGTTCTGGAATATTAGTTACCAATATATCATCCTGATCACCAGGTGTTACTCCATGTGCATTGGGAATAGAACCACCTTTTCCCGTTGGAGATAAGTCGTCAAAATTAAACTCTAGAATATTGGAATCGTTTTGAGACAAAATATATAAATGGTCTTGGGTAACAGTTAAATGTGGGTCACCTCCAACCATAACGTAATTCATCATTTCAAAATTAGTGGCATTGTATTGTACCACATAATTTGTTCCTGTTAATGACAGAATACTCACATAAGCATAATTACCATTAGGTGAGATAATAACATCATGTTGTACAGCATCTTGTGGCATTCCCATAATATTTGGCAATCCGATGGTTTGAAGGGCCATACCCGAGTTTAAATCAACCACCGAAGTTGTTTTATCAACCAAACTGTTAACCCAAAGTTGGTTACTATAATCATTGGTCCACATGTGGAAAGCACCAGCTCCAACTGGAAACTCATCAGCCATTGAAAAGTCGGATACATGATAAGCTACAACGCGTGGGTTATTAAAATCGGCCACATACAATAAATCGCGACTTTGACTATAGGTCACATAGGTAGGTGCCGATCCTTCCATATCCATAACAATATCATCAAGTCTTTCGCGAGATCTCGCGTTGTAAATAGAAACAGTGCCTTCACCGCGATTGGCAACTGCAAAATAATCATCAAGACTGGTGTTACTGGTTTTAAAGGTATCTACTTGATTTTCCTGTTGAAAGTTGGTGTCTTCTTTTGAGCATGCAGCCAATACCAAAAGCCCAAACACGACTAAATAAATTCTAATTGCATTCATAATAGTAATCTTAAAGTTTAGACTACGATATTAGCCATATTAGTTGGGTTAAAATGTTAGCTGGCTAACATTTAGGCAATAAAAAACTCCGAAGGCGACTTCGGAGTTTTTTATATTGATTTGATTTGAATCTTATTTAGCAGGAGCATTTAATTTCTTGCTCATTTCCATAGAAATTGCTGACTTATCAAATTTGATTTTTCCTGCCAAAGTTTCAATCACGCAGCTACCATCTTTATCATTCAGTTCGACTACTTTACCGTGCATACCGCTTTTGGTAATGACTTTGTCGCCCTTTTTTAATTCGGCTGCGAATTTTTTTTCTTGTTTTTGACGTTTCATCTGTGGTGCGATCATGAAAAAATACACAACCACGAACATTAAGATAAACGGTAAAAACGTACTAATACCTTCTCCCATAAATTATTTTACTTGCGGTACAGCAGGTTTAGCTGGTTCAACTGCATTAGGATCTGGTTTTACAAAAGCTGTAATTTTTACAGTTTCTTTACCTGATTCTGTATTAGCAGTAATGGTAACTGTTTTAGAAACTTTATTCTTACCTGAACCGTTGAATTTTACAGTAAACTGACCTTTATCACCAGGAGCTAAAGGCTCTTTACTCCAATCTTGTGGTACAGTACATCCGCAAGAACTCTTAATATCAGTAATAACTAAAGGAGCCTCACCTGTGTTAGTATATGAGAAAACTGTTTCAACAGCTGTTTTAGCTTCAATCTCACCAAAATCGTGCTCTGTCTTATCAAACGTTAACACTGGGAATTTTGATGAAGCAGCATCTCTTTCAGCAGCTTCAGCTACATTGTTATCATCAATTTTTTTAGTGGCATCTTCTTTACAAGATGTGAATGCGATTAAGCACATGGCACTTAAGCCTAATATTACTTTTTTCATAATAAATTATTTTTGTTCGGGCAGTAAAAGTAATAATATTTTCTTATTACATCAACCCTCTGCCTGTTTTATTTAGCTTATCGGCTTCTTCGTACTCTTTTACTAACTTGTCCAGTATACCATTTATAAAGATGCTACTCTTTGGCGTTGAATACTCCTTGGCTATCTCCAGATACTCATTAATGGTGACTTTTACAGGTATTGAGGGAAAGTTTGTAAGTTCACAAATGGCCATTTGAAGTAATACGGTATCCAGATTGGCAATACGGTCGGCATCCCAATTTTTAGTTTTTTCTGAAATAGCTCCGTTTAGCTTATTTTGATTTAAAATGGTTTTTTTGAATAAATCCAGTGCGAAAGCTCTGTCGTCTTCATCCTTATATAATTCAGGCAATAACTGTTTTTCAGGCGATTTCAATTTAAGTTTTCTGATAATCTTGAGAATTGCTGTATTGACAACAGGCAAATCATCGGTCCAAGTTAAGTTTTGATCTTGCAGATAATCATACAATTTGTCGTTGGGTGCAATAATCTCTTTATAAATGTCTATAAGAAAATTTTTGTCCTCCTTATAATCTGATGTTCGCGTCTGCATGTACTCTTTATACAAATCACTTGACAATAATCCCTTAAAAATGACATCCACATATTCATTATCCAATTCCCAATTGGTTATTTTGTAGTCTTCCAAAGCTTGGTTCAGTAGGGTATTATCCTTTATCTGATTAAGGACTTCATTGTTGACAAATTTACTATTGGGATTTTTATCTTCTGACGTAGCCAGATGCTTCTTTTGAGTTTTTTGAAGGTGGTCAGCTGAACGCTTTTGCAGCTCAATGAGTAGCGACAGCATAAGCAAATAGAGATTGTACATATTTTCTAAACTTCGCAACAAAAATGTTTGATCTGCTTTAAAGTTATCACCTTCACCACCTGTATAGGCGTATATAGTTTGCATAACCTTGATACGAATATGTCTTCTATTTAGCATACTTACAAAGAACTTTTAATTTAAAGAGGCGAAAGTTATGCAACTTTCGCCTCGCAAAAATAATACTATTTTAAAAACTTACTTTGAATTTTCCTTTTTTCTGGCATCAATTCTGCTTTGTGCAATATTCAAAGCAGCATGGTTTGTTGTAATATTATGTGTTTGTGCGTTTGATAATATCTCTAACGTCGTGTTGTAGATATTTTCAGTTTTACGCATAATTTCTTTTCTATCATAACCTTCCAACTCCGCATACACATTAATAATACCACCAGCATTGATTAAGAAATCTGGCGCATAGACAATACCACGCTCCTGAAGAATTTTACCATGCTTTTCTTCTTGAGCCAATTGGTTGTTAGCCGCACCCGCAATAATGGACGCTTTCAAATTGTAAATAGTGTCATCATTAATGGTAGCTCCTAATGCACATGGTGCATAAATGTCCATTTCTTCTGCATAAAGATTCTTACCTCCATAAATAGTCACACCATATTTAGCACGCACTTCTTCTAAACGCTCTTGACTGATATCAGCAATTGTTACATTGGCACCTTCGTCAACCAAATGCTCTACTAACGCTTCACCTACATGACCAATACCTTGAACAAAGACCGAACGACCTTCTAATACGTCACTACCAAATTTAAATTTCGCAGCCGCCTTCATACCCATAAAAACGCCATAAGCAGTTATAGGAGAAGGGTTTCCGGCACCACCTTTAGATTCCGAAATACCTGTTACATAAGGTGTTACCTCACGAACAGTGTCCATATCGGCAGTAGTCATACCAACATCTTCTGCAGTGATATATTTTCCATTTAAAGAATGCACAAACTCACCGAATTTTTTCATTAATTCCGGTGTTTTTTGAGTTTTGGCATCTCCAATAATAACAGCTTTACCACCACCCAGGTTTAATCCTGTGATTGCTGACTTAAATGTCATTCCTCGTGATAACCTTAAAACGTCATTCAGTGCTTCCCATTCGTTCTGATAAGCCCACATTCTGGTACCTCCCAAGGCAGGTCCTAAGACTGTGTTATGAATACCGATTATTGCTTTTAAACCTGTATCTTTGTCGTTGCAAAAAACAACTTGTTCGTGATTGTCAAAAGATTGCTGTCCAAAAACCGGATCAGCTTTTTGTAAATCTTTAGTATTAATGACGTCTGTAACCATTTTATAATAATTAATATTTAGGGTCGTCTTTGTCTATTTTATAAAAACGACGTGCAAAATTACGTGAATATTCATGTTTAAACAACATAATTGATCTTAAAATACGAATTTGTTAAAAACTTTATTTTTTAACCCAAACTATTAATGAAGGAATTAAGGCATTTAAATAAGTACTTTTTAAAATATAAATACAAGTTAATAGTCGGGATCATCATAACGATTATAGCCAGAATCTTTCTGCTTTTCACCCCGCGATATGTCCGAAAAATATTTACGGCCATTGAACAAGCATTGGATGGCACCTTAACCAAAGAAGCCTTTAGAAGCGAATTGTTTATTGCCATTCTCTATATTATTGGTGCAGCTGTGGTGGCAGGGATTTTCACCTTCTTAATGAGACAAACCATTATTAATGTCTCAAGATATATTGAATATGATTTAAAAAATGAAATCTACCAGCAATACCAAAGACTTTCATTAAACTTCTATAAAAAAAACAGAACGGGAGATTTAATGAACCGGATTAGTGAAGATGTTGGTCGCGTGCGTATGTATGCTGGTCCAGCCATTATGTATAGCATCAATACGATTACACTATTCGTTATTGCTTTGATATTCATGTTCAACGAAGCACCCATGCTGACACTATACACAGTTATACCGCTTCCAATTTTATCGGTTGCCATATACAAATTGAGTCGCGAAATTCATAAACGCAGTACCATTGTACAAGAGTATTTATCTAAATTATCCACATTTACCCAAGAATCTTTTAGTGGTATAGCCATCATTAAATCCTATGGTTTAGAATTACAAACCGCAACTAACTTTACGGAATTGTCTAATGACAGTCGGTATAAGCAATTAAGTCTGGTAAAAGTGAGTGCCTTGTTTTTTCCTATGATGATATTATTAATAGGTGTTAGTAATTTAATGGTTATTTATATTGGTGGTTTGCAATATATTAATGGTGAAATTGAAAGTCTGGGTACTATTGCCGAATTTATCATTTATGTGAACATGCTCACTTGGCCAGTAGCCACAGTGGGATGGGTAACCTCTATCGTACAGCAGGCTGAAGCTTCTCAAAAACGAATTAATGAATTTTTAAAGATTGAATCTGAAATTCAAAATCCCACCCAAGAACCATTTCATATTGTGGGTGATATTGCATTTAATAATGTGTCGTTCACTTATGACGATACAAACATTCAGGCTTTAAAAGACGTATCATTTAAGGTCAATCATGGTGAAACTCTGGCCATCATTGGTAAAACAGGCTCCGGAAAATCGACCATCTTGGACTTGATTGGTAGATTGTATGATATTGATAGTGGAACCCTTTTAATTGATGAGAACCCCGTAAACTCAATTAATCTAAACGATTTAAGAACCAATTTGGGATATGTTCCGCAGGATGCCTTCTTATTTTCAGACACCATTAAAAATAATATCAAATTTGGCAAGGAAGATGCCACTGACGAAGAAGTTATTCAAGCTGCTAAATATGCCCAAGTGCATAAAAACATAATGGGTTTTAAAAATGGCTATGACACCGTTTTGGGCGAACGCGGCATCACCCTTTCTGGTGGACAAAAGCAACGGATCTCTATAGCTAGAGCTATCATCAAAGACCCTAAAATACTGTTGTTTGATGATTGCCTTTCTGCTGTTGATACTGAAACGGAAGAAAAAATCCTTAAAAATTTAAATAAACTAACGTCAGGTAAAACGACTATAATTGTGAGTCACCGTATATCGGCGGCAAAAAATGCCGATAAAATTATTGTATTGGACAATGGTAAAATCATAGAATCAGGGACACACGAAACCTTGATAAATACAGATGGCTACTATAAGGATCTATATTTAAAACAATTAAGCGAAGCTGACTCCGAGTAATTTCCTCATTCACCCAACCTATCTAACAAACTGTTTTACAGTTAGTTAAATGCAAAACACGCTTCAAAACAAAAGAAAATTCATAAATTGTTGGTTGGTTTCCATTTTTTTTAGATTTTTGGTGAAACAACAATGCAATTTTAATTGAATTATGAATAATAGTGACATGATGGAGAAAGAAGAGATTTTTTCAAAAGTATTACGAGCTGGTAGACGAACGTACTTTTTTGATGTACGTGCCACAAAGGCGGGAGATTATTATCTAACTATTACAGAAAGTAAAAAGTTTACCAATGATGATGGATCTTATCATTACAAAAAGCACAAGATCTATTTATACAAGGAAGATTTTTCTGAATTCAATAACATTCTTCAAGAAATGACTGATTATATTATTGATGAGAAAGGTGATGAAGTCATCAGTGAACGTCATCAAAAGGATTTCAAGAAAGAATACGACGGCGATGAAACTGCTGATGTTAATGAATCAAATACCGATTCACAATCATCAGGAAGTTTTACAGATATCGATTTCGACGATATTTAATACCAAAAAAACAAATCAAAAAAGTCATTGGTCACTGAGGTTCTCGAAGTGCCATGGCTTTTTTTTATAGTTTAACCGCTAAAAGTGCTATCAACATTGTTGCTATAATCCAAACGAGTCCATAACCGATTCCAAAAGTTGACATCAAAGTTAAACCAACAGCCAATAGCCATAATGGCACTAAAGTAATTACCAGGGCATATCGAAAGGTTGCCACAAACTCCACTTCCTCTATTTTAGGTTTAATCCATAACAGCCAAATAGCCCAAACTGGGAATAGCATAACAATCAACAGAAATCTAAAAATCGATTTCAAAACTTTTAAATTAGTTTCATTCATACGAGCGTCACAATCTTGAAAATTTGATTGAATACATGCATTAACTGCCATTGGGTTTAAAAAGTCCGCATGTAATTGATCCAGTTTGAATAAAGTTTCCTCATAGTTGTCAGCAGGAATATGAGTTGTTAATTGTTTAATCGCTTGTGATACTTCATTTTTTAATTTCACGACACTTTCGTTTGTATCGTTGGAATAATAATCTTGTTTTTCAATCGTCTCACCAAAGTAAATCGATACACTATCAGCAAATGCGTCAGCTTGCTGAAAATTCAAGCCTATAGGTACAATTTTTAAAGAGGTTTTCGGGTATTTTTCAAAAGTCTCAAATACAATCCTTGTAAATCCTTTACTCAAATTTCTAACCGACCGTTTTATATTATGGTTTCCTTCAGGAAATAGAGCTACTGTTTGTCCTTTCGAAAGTAATTCAGAACAGCTATTGAAAATCGAATTATTATTGGAAATTGTGCTCCAGCCATCCCGTACCCGATAAACTGGTAACATATTCAAGCTCCTCAAAAAGGCATTTATCAATGGCTTTTTAAAGACACTTGCTCGTGTTAAAAAATATGAGAATCTTCCTGAATTTGTAGCAATTAACAGCGCATCAATAAGGGCATTGTTGTGATTGGACACCAATAGCAAGGCACCTGATTTTGGAACTTGATCTTGATTATAAACATATATTCTTCGATAATAAAAAAACAATCCCAATCTCAAATAAAACCTGACAATATGTAACCAGATAAATTTCAAACCAGTGCTTCTTGTTTTTTTGTTTTAACCGACCAATAATAAGCTAAAATCAATCCAGATATAATGTGCCAAATTCCCCAAAAAGCAGCCATGATGGCCATGCCTCCTAACCCGTTAAAAAATGTAAATATCAACAATAGACCCAAACCTGAATTTTGAATACCCGTTTCAATGGCTAGTGTTTTTTGATTTATGAATGATAGTTTGAATCCTTTGGCTACAAAAAAACCTAATAAAATTGCTATCACATTATGGCTTACACCTAAAACCAACACATGATGAATATAATTATTGAATACATCCAAATTATTCATAAAAGCTATCACAACGATAGCTATAAAAACCATAATGGAAAGTGGTTTCAGTGCTTTTGATATGTTTTTTGCCACTGCCTCAAACCGATACCTAATAATCATACCAATAACTAATGGAATTCCTAAAATGAGTATCACTAGTTTTACCAATTCATAGGGATTCAATGACACAGATGCTAATAATTGAGATGTTGGTTCATAAAGATTCCCATAAAATTGAAAATTAAATGGTGTCATAAATAGGGCTATTAGGGTTGAAAAAGCTGTTAGGCTTACCGACAATGCCGTGTTACCATTAGCCAAATGCGTCATAAAATTTGAAATATTCCCTCCTGGACAAGCCGCAACCATCATCATTCCTAAAGCTATACTGGCTTGAGGTTTGACAAAGTAAATAAACAAAAAGGTTACCAATGGCAATAAAATGAATTGAGAAAGCACCCCAACTAAAACTAATTTGGGCTGTCTCAAAAGATTCTTAAAATCCTCCAAGGTAATACCTAGCGCTACACCAAACATAACCACAGCTAATGCTATATTTAATACCCAAAGATTATTGGAATCAAAATTGATTTGAACTTGATCCAGTTCCTGCATGAAGAATTAGTTAGTTAATTCTGAAAGATAAAAAATAATATGAAAAGAAACTTTTTTGTCATGAAACTATCGAGCCGTTTCTGACTTTAGTTTCAGGATTTAATAATATTACCTTTTGACCCTTTACAGCACCTAAAACCAAACAGTCGCTCATAAATTTGGCAATTTGTTTTTTTGGAAAGTTGACTACAGCTACAATTTGCCTATTTAACAACTCTGTCTTGCTGTATAAGGTGGTTATTTGCGCTGAAGACTTTTTAGTTCCTAAATCTCCAAAGTCAATGGTTAGTTGATAAGCTGGATTACGGGCTTCAGGGAAATCCTGTACATCAATAATAGTCCCTACCCGTAAATCGACTTTAGAAAAGTCATCAAAATTTATTGTGTCATCCATTTTTTAAAAGTACAAATTTTAACGAACTTTGAGGAAAACAACTCATTATGGCATTAACCCCATCAAATATGTTACCACTTGGGACAAAAGCTCCTGATTTCGAACTTTTGAATGTTATTACAAGCACCAATCAGTCATTAGAATCAATAAAAGGTGTTCAAGCCACGGTTATTATGTTTATCTGTAATCACTGTCCTTTTGTTAAACATGTTAATGCTCAAATTTCAAAATTAGCAAAAGATTATATCAGTAAAGGTGTTGGTTTTATTGCGATTTCAAGTAATGATGCAGACAATTATCCTGAAGATCACCCTCAAAAATTAAAGGAACAGGCTATAAACAACGATTTTAAATTCCCTTATCTATATGACCAGACCCAACAGGTCGCTAAAGATTATTTGGCCGCTTGTACTCCTGATTTCTTTGTTTTTGATACAGATTTAAAATTGGTCTACAGAGGTCAATTGGATGATTCCCGCCCTGGAAATGATAAACCCCTGAATGGAGAAGACTTACGACACGCTCTTGATTGTATTTTAGACAGCAAAGAAAATCTTCGTGCTCAAAAACCAAGTATTGGCTGTAATATTAAATGGAAATAATCCTTAAATGGTCCTAAACGAAAATTTCTATAATGAACAATCAGAAATAAATAGAGCTTGCTTTTTAGCGTTACGAGATCTTATTCTGAATGCAGGTGACAACATAACTGAAACCAAAAAATATGGCATGCCTTGTTTTTGTTTCAAAAATAAAATGTTTGCCTACTTATGGCTCGATAAAAAAATTCAAGAGCCCTACATATTGTTTGTTGAAGGCAACTATCTGGATTTTCCAGAATTGAAAACCGGTAGTCGGGCAAGAATGAAAATTTTAAGAATTGACCCTACTAAAAACTTGCCATTAGAAACTATTAATCAGATACTTTACAATGCCCTCGATTTGTATAGGAATGGCGTAATTAAAATAAAATAAGATGTTAGGGCGAATCCATCTTTTTCTGGGAATACTTATTATTATCGTGTTTCTTTTAACAGGACAATACATGCATCATCAATATGATCATTTAAAAGATATGGAGTTAATGAATCGTGCTTTGTTTCGAGCAGGTCACTTATATATATTATTGTTTGGGTTAATAAATTTAGGACTTGGAAGTTACTATAAAATGTCGACCAACAACGTAATGAAAATCTTTCAAATGATTGCTTCAACAGCAATAATTACAGCAAGTTCTTTAGTAATTTATGCTTTTTTCGCTGAATTGCCCTCTGAAGGTATCGAACGCCCTTTAACAAGATTAAGCCTCTATATTATTTTATTTGGAGTTTCGATACATGGTTTAGTATCCCTTCTTTTTAAAAAATTCAAATAGTTATATCACAAATATTACCAGCCTTTTTGCGTCATCAAATTATCAATATGCGCAAAATGGTGATTGCAATGCCAAGCATAAATACCAATATTCTTTTTTAAAACCACTTCTTCATTATGTTCCGGGTGAATGAAAGTCCGGTTTAATTCTGCTTCACTCAAGCCTTTCAATAAAAAGACCAGTTTTGTGTGAACAGCTTTCAAATGGAGTAAGGACATATCAATAGGTCCAGTTTTTGAATCAAATAACTCAGCCCATAACGCCTCATAATAATATTTAATAACAGGATTATCCTCTGTTAGCGCCCATTTAAAACGAATATAACTATGGTGATGACTGTCCGCTACATGGTGAATTACTTGCCGAATGGTCCATCCTTCAGGTCTATACGGCGTATCCAATTGACTCTCTGAAAGCCCACTGACCAATTGTTTTAATCGATCTGGAAAAAGATCCAGAACTTCTATCCATTCTGAAATATGCTTGCAAGTAATATTTTTTGGACATTCAAACAAACCAATAGGGTACCTTAATTTGTTCCATTCCTCATTGGTCATAATTCAAGATATTAATTCTGTTGTTTCTCATAATTTGACACATATTTTCTAGCTCTAGGGTTTCCAGAATCCAATTCTAAAGCTTTTTTGTAATTGTTGTAGGCATTTAAACTATCACCTGTTCTCAAATACGCATCAGCCAAGCTGTCATAAACGTTATCTCTTTCAGGATATAAGGCAACATTCATTTTGAACACTTCTAAAGCATCATCATATTGTTTCTTCCTCAACAATTCATAGCCATAACTATTAAATTCGCGTTCCTCAATAAAAATACTGGTGGAATCCTGTTCTTTTATTTCTAAAAAGCCCTCCAGAGCTTTCTCAAAATTATGTTCCTTTAAATACATACTTGGGGTTTTAAAAGAATCGGCCACCTTTAAATAATCAAAGGTAAATTGGGTTTCATCCTCTTCAGACACCACTCCTAAGTACCGTTTTTTGGTTTCTGGATGTTGTACGAAACGAAGTTTTTTGTACATATCTATCATAAAAAAAGTATTCTCATCCAAAATTACTGGTTCAATTTTTTCAGCACCGCGCCATTTTACAAAAAGTTTATTGTCTTGATAATAAACATCTATAACCTCATCGGCACTATACAAATATCTACCAGAAGTTTTCTTTATATGCTCTGGTGAATAGTCTATGTTTTTTGAACAACTTACCGCTAATATCGTGGAAACTAGAATAAGTACTAACAGTTTTGATTTCATAATAATTTTGATTGATTGGTTTGTAAAATATAGGCAAAAAAAAAGTCCCATTAAAAATGAGACGATTTTTTTATTCAAACGTTACTATTTTACATCCATTAGTTCCACATCAAAAACCAAAGTTGCATTTGGAGGAATGACTCCGCCTGCACCACGGCTACCATAACCTAAATCACTTGGTATCACCAATCGTGCTTTATCACCAACTTTTAGTAAACAGATTCCCTCATCCCAACCTGGAATGACTTGACCGACACCTACTGGAAATTCAAGTGGTTGATTTCTTTTATAGGAAGAATCGAATACGGTTCCATCAGCTAATTGACCTTTGTAATGAACAGAAACCGTTTGCCCTTTTTCTGCTTTTTTACCTGAACCTTTCTGAAGAATTTGATAACGCAAACCACTGTTTGTTTTTTCAAAACCAGCTGCAATTTTATCTAATTCGGCTTCACGAGCTTGATTTTCGGCAGCCATACGTTTTTCACGAGCACCTTCAAATGTTCTGAATGCTTCTACAGCATTGAAATTTTCAGCTTCATCGCCTACTCTAATAATTTCTAAAGACTCTATTTTGTCTCCTTGAGCTATGGCATCCACTACGTCCTGGCCTTCAACTACATTTCCAAAAACAGTATGATTACCATCTAACCAAGGGGTTTCAACATGCGTAATAAAAAATTGACTTCCATTGGTTCCAGGTCCTGCATTGGCCATGGACAAAATACCAGGGCCATCATGCTTCAAATCAGGATGAAATTCATCGTCAAATTGGTAACCAGGATTTCCTGTTCCCGTACCTTGAGGACAACCGCCTTGAATCATGAAATCCGGAATTACTCGGTGAAACTGAAGCCCATCATAATATGGGTTACCTTGTTTTTTGGCTGAATTCTCTAAATTACCTTCTGCCAAAGCCACGAAGTTACCTACCGTACCTGGTGTTTTTTGGAATTCTAAATTAACTAGAATGTCACCTTTTGAAGTATGAAATTTTGCGTATAATCCGTCTTGCATCTTATATATTTTTAATGAGGTGCAAAGATACGCAATGATTTTAGAATTACGATTTTAGATTAAAAATTAAAATATATAACTATCCACTACCAACTAATTCGCCACTTCGCTTATAAATTTAATGCGATACAAACGCAGCTCTTCATCGTCATAATCACCATCAAACTCTTCAATGGCATCGTCTATTTTATCGGTTTTAGATTCCATGAAATAATCATGGATTTCTTCCTGTTGGTCTTCATCCAAAATATCCTGGATCCAATAATCAATATCCAATTTGGTTCCCGAATAGACAATAGCTTCCATTTCCTTAATGAAATCTGCCATTTCCATACCTTTTGCCGAAGCAATGTCGTCCAAAGGTAATTTTCTATCTATATTTTGAATAATGTATAATTTTAAACCCGAGTTGGAACCTGTCGATTTCACAATCATATCATCTGGTCGCTCAATATCATTATCATCTACATAACGCGCTATAAGCTCAATAAAATCCTTTCCATATTTTTTGGCTTTACCATCTCCAACGCCATGCACATTACTTAATTCATCTAACGTAATAGGATATTTTAAAGCCATGTCTTCCAAAGAAGGATCTTGAAAGATAACGAATGGCGGCACTCCCAATTTTTTGGCATTGCGTTTTCGTAAATCCTTGAGCATGTTCATCAGCGTCTCATCTGCCACGCCGCCACCTTTTGATGCTGTAACAATGGACTCATCTGCCTCGCTATCAAAAACGTGGTCTTCAGTCATCATAAAGCTATCTGGGGCCTTTAAAAAGTTCTCGCCTTCTGTCGTGAGTTTAATAACACCGTAGGATTCAATATCCTTTTTAAGATAACCCGCAACTAAAACCTGCCTAATCAACGCCATCCAATATTTATCTGACTGGCTCTTTCCCTTTCCAAAAAAAGATTGCTCATTGGTTTTATGGGATTTTATTAAGGCATTTTCCTTACCAATCAGCACATTTACCAAATCTTTGGATTTATATTTTTCATTCGTATCCTGAACAGTCTGTAATAAAATTAGAACATCATCTTTAGCTTCATGCTGTTTTTTCGGGTTCCGCATATTATCATCCATATCGCCACCTTCACCTGTGTCGTTATCAAACTCTTCCCCAAAATAATGGAGAATGAATTTTCGTCTTGAAACCGATGTTTCGGCATATGCCACAACTTCTTGAAGCAATGCATGACCAATCTCCTGTTCAGCAACTGGTTTACCAGACATAAACTTCTCTAATTTTTCAATATCCTTATAGCTGTAAAACGCCAAACAATGACCTTCTCCACCATCACGACCCGCTCTACCTGTTTCTTGATAATAACTTTCAATACTTTTAGGAATATCATGATGAATAACAAATCGCACATCCGGTTTGTCAATTCCCATACCAAATGCAATGGTAGCCACAACAACATCTACATCTTCCATTAAAAACATATCCTGATGACTGGCTCGCGACTTGGCATCCAATCCAGCATGGTAAGGAACGGCCTTGATACCATTGACCTGAAGGGTTTGCGCTAACTCCTCAACACGCTTTCTGCTCAAACAGTAAACAATTCCGGACTTACCTTCATTTTGTTTGATAAAGCGAATAATATCGGCATCAACATTTTTTGTTTTAGGGCGCACTTCATAAAACAAATTGGGTCTATTAAAAGAGGCCTTAAACGTTACAGCATCAGTCATTCCCAAATTCTTAAGAATATCCTCCTGAACTTTAGGGGTAGCTGTTGCGGTTAATCCTATGATTGGAATGTCGTCACCAATACGGGCAATAATATGCCTTAAATTTCTATATTCAGGTCTAAAATCATGTCCCCATTCACTAATACAATGGGCTTCATCAACTGCCATAAATGAAATCTTGACAGAACGAAGAAATTCAACATTTTCATCCTTGGTCAAGGATTCAGGAGCAACATATAGCAACTTGGTGATACCATCAACGATATCCTTCTTTACCTTTTTTATTTCAGTTTTGTTTAAAGAAGAGTTTAAAACATGAGCCACACCTTCATTATCCGAAACACCTCGAATAGCGTCAACTTGGTTCTTCATGAGTGCAATGAGAGGTGATACAATTATGGCTGTGCCATCCTGCATGAGCGCAGGTAATTGATAACAAAGCGACTTACCACCACCTGTAGGCATTATAACAAAGGTGTTTTTACCTGACAATAGTGTTTTAACGACTTCTTCTTGTAATCCCTTAAACTTACTGAATCCGAAATATTTTTTTAGTGCAACCTGCAGGTCTTTTTCAATAACAGACATCTACTTTTTAATATTAATTTTCAAAATCAAATACACCAAAACCAAAAATGCTATTAATTAATTATGCAGTGTATTAGAGAACTCACATTTATTTTTTTGTTAGCTTTGTAGCTTTAAAAACCAACCCAAATCGGGTGGTTTGAATTACATTAAAGATAACAAATTCTTTAAAAGCATCAACCCAAAAAAATAATAAATTTTGAACAGTCAAAATTCCATTATTGAAATAGCCAAGCAAACAATAGAATTGGAAAGCCAGTCGATTTCTAATCTTTCTAATTTTATCAATCAGGATTTTGAAGATTCTGTTTCTTGCATTTATAATTCAAAAGGACGCGTCATAATTACGGGTATCGGTAAGAGTGCCATTATAGCGACCAAAATAGTTGCCACCCTGAACTCAACTGGAACACCTGCCGTATTTATGCATGCTGCTGATGCCATTCATGGTGATTTAGGATTGATTCTAGATGATGATGTGGTTATATGTATCTCAAAAAGTGGCAATACGCCAGAAATTAAAGTGCTTGTACCGCTTATTAAGCGTGCCAAAAACAAAATGATAGCCATAACCGGTAATCCAGAATCATTTTTGGGGAAAAATGCCGATTATGTTTTAAATACATTTGTAGAAAAAGAAGCCTGCCCCAATAATTTGGCACCTACAACCAGTACGACGGCCCAATTGGTTATGGGTGACGCACTGGCGGTTTGTCTTTTGGAATTAAGAGGATTCTCAAGTAAAGACTTTGCTAAATACCACCCAGGTGGTGCTTTGGGAAAAAAACTGTATTTACGGGTAAGTGATATGTCAGACAACAATCAAAAACCCACAGTATATCCTGAAACGACCATCAAAGATGTGATTGTTGAGATTTCAGAAAAAATGCTGGGTGTTACTGCTGTTGTGGAAAACAATCAAATTGTGGGTATCATAACCGACGGTGATTTAAGAAGGATGTTGAATAAATCGACGGATATCTCAAAATTAACCGCTAAAGATATTATGGGATCAAATCCTAAACGGATTGATTACAACGCCATGGCTGTTGACGCCAAAGAGGTCATGGAATCTCACGGCATTTCACAACTATTGGTTGAAAAAGATGGCCATTACGCTGGTGTTGTTCACTTACACGATTTAATAAAAGAAGGTATTCTATAATGGCTAAAAAGAATATCAATGAGATGTCTTTCCTGGATCACCTTGAGGACCTACGTTGGCATTTAATAAGAGCCTCTCTTGGTATTTTAATTGCTGCCATAGTGGCTTTTTTATTCAAAAGTTTCATTTTTGATACCATCATACTAGGGCCCAAACACATGACATTTCCTACCTACAAGTGGCTATGCAGTGTTTCGCAGTTCTTCGGAATAGAAGACACGACCTTCTGTATGGATGCTTTCCCTTTTATTATTCAAAACCGAACTATGGGCGGACAGTTTTCAGCTCATATCTGGACATCCATTTATGCAGGATTGGTTATTGCTTTTCCATATGTTATTTATCAATTTTGGCGCTTTATTAGTCCTGGCTTGCATGAGAATGAACGAAAGCATTCAAGAGGTTTTATTATCGTAACCTCCTTTTTATTCTTTTTAGGTGTATTGTTTGGTTATTACGTAGTGACACCGTTATCCATTAATTTCTTGGGAACCTATACCGTGAGTGCAGAAATATCCAATGAAATAGATATCAGTTCGTTCATATCGCTTGTACGATCATCATCATTGGCTTCAGGTTTCATTTTTGAATTACCAATTGTCATATACTTTTTGACAAAAATTGGATTGGTAACCCCTCAAATTTTGAAAAAATATCGAAAGTTTGCCTTGGTCATTGTATTGATATTGTCTGCCATTATCACACCACCAGACATTACCAGTCAAATTATCGTGGCTATTCCAATTTTAATACTATATCAAGTGAGTATTTACATCTCTAAACTGGTTGTCAAAAAACAAAAAACAAAGGAAAAACATGTCTGATATCGTCAAAGAATTTAATGATTATCGTTCTAAAATGAATGATAAAATCCTGGGAGATAACAACAAAATTATCAAGCGAATTTTCAATTTAGATACGAATGCCTATCAAGCTGGCGCATTGGATGTCAAAACCAAAGAGCTTTTAGGATTGGTAGCTTCAGCTGTGTTACGTTGTGACGATTGTATCAGGTATCACCTTGAGAATTGCTATAAGGAAGGTTTGAGCAAAGAGGAAGTGGTAGAGTCTTTAAGTATCGCTACACTTGTTGGCGGTACCATCGTTATTCCGCATTTGCGTAGAGCCTACGAATTTTGGGATGCACTGGAACAACAGCGTTAAACTTTATTTAAATTAAAACGGATTTTCGAATAGTCTATCCTATTTTACTATTTTAGCCAAGAGTACTATAAAATGAAATTAAAAGCAGAACATTTGATGAAATCTTATAACGGCCGAAAGGTTGTTAAAGATGTTTCTTTGGAAGTAAACCAAGGGGAAATTGTTGGGCTTTTAGGACCAAATGGTGCCGGTAAAACCACGTCGTTTTATATGATTGTTGGGTTGATTAAACCCAATGGAGGCACTATTTATTTAGAGAATACGGATATCACGAAATTCCCCATGTACAAACGCGCACAAAGTGGCATAGGATATTTAGCTCAGGAAGCATCTGTTTTTAGAAAGTTAAGTATTGAGGATAACATCTTAAGCGTACTGCAGCTGACTAAATTAAGCAAGAAAGAGCAGCACCTTAAAATGGAATCACTTATTGAAGAGTTTAGTTTAGGACATATTCGCAAGAATCGTGGTGATTTGTTGTCTGGTGGTGAGCGAAGACGAACAGAAATTGCACGAGCTTTAGCTACAGATCCCAATTTTATTTTACTCGATGAACCATTCGCAGGTGTGGACCCTGTAGCTGTTGAAGATATTCAACGTATTGTGGCCCAACTAACCAAAAAAAATATTGGTATTCTTATAACCGATCATAATGTACAAGAAACTCTGGCAATTACCGATAGAACCTACTTAATGTTTGAAGGTAGTATTCTTAAAGCTGGAGAACCTGAAGAGTTAGCCAATGATGAAATGGTACGTAAGGTTTATCTTGGTCAAAATTTTGAGCTTCGCAAAAAGAAGATACGGGATTAATTAATCTTTTAAGGCCTCTATTTCTTAATTGCTTTTATCAGAAGTTTAATTCCTTTAAACAGTATAAGAGCAATTAAACCAACTCCTAGGCCTATTACAAAATCCCTTAAAATACCGGGCCAGGATTCCAACACATGATGTAAAAATTCTATGTTATGAACAAAAATACCGCCAGCTACCAATAATAGCGCAATGGTTCCAATAACAGATAGGCTTTTAATAACCCAAGGCAGAGCTCTTACCAATAAATTACCTGTCCTATAAAGAAACCCCTTACTTTCTTCATTTTTGCTTACTAACCACAACCCAAAATCATCCATACGCACCAATAATGCCACAATACCATATACCCCAACTGTAGCAATAATGGCAACAATGGAAACAACCAGTATTTGAAAAAGCAACTCCTGCTCCACAACTGTTCCCAAAGCAATAATTACAATTT
Source organism: Hanstruepera sp. CR43 (assembly GCF_055227665.1). Taxonomy (NCBI): domain Bacteria; kingdom Pseudomonadati; phylum Bacteroidota; class Flavobacteriia; order Flavobacteriales; family Flavobacteriaceae; genus Hanstruepera; species Hanstruepera sp. CR43. Next base: position 866,983 of record NZ_CP200078.1, read on the forward strand.
CAACTGACAAGATAAAATCAGTGAGAATAGCCGATTTCACTTTTTTCTTTTCAATTTCAAGAACAGCTTCTTTGGACATTTGAGCAGAAACCTGATTATCTTCAACAGGCTTATGCGGCACTAGAAACTCATAGATTTTTTCAGCTCCTTCAAACGCTAAATAAATGCCTCCGATAACTAAAATGACTGTAACTGCGGGCGGTAGAAAAGCGCTCAATAAAAAAGCAATAGGTAAAATAATGAGCTTATTTAAAAAAGATCCTTTGGTTATAGCCCATAAAACAGGTAATTCTCTGGACGACATAAATCCAGAAGCTTTTTCAGCATTAACCGCAAGGTCGTCACCTAAAATACCAGCCGTTTTTTTGGTTGTTACCTTACTCATAACCACAACATCGTCCATTAAGGCACCAATATCATCCAACAATGCAAAAAAACCAGAAGCCATAAATTAAATTTAGATTAAACAATTGTCTTTTGTGAAAGTAAGGACAATAAAATATAGGTCATTATGATTAAAGGGATTGCTGCAAATTGCAATACAATTAGCAGTATCACACACAAAATAATAAATAGATATCGCATAGTATTGGAATTGAAATCCCAAGTCTTAAACTTTAGAGAAAATAATTTGATTGGCGCATTTAACAAAAAGCAACTCAAAATGGTCAAACTAACCAAAAACCAGCCATTGGTGATAGTGGCATTGATTAAATCGTTATTCTGAAACTCCATAATCAAAGGAAAAGACAATATCAATATGGCATTTGCTGGAGTTGGTAAGCCTTTAAAATAGGTTTGCTGGTCTTCATCAATATTAAATTTGGCCAACCTATAAGCTGAAGCTAAAGGAATTGACAAGCCTATTAATGGTAAAAGCAGGTGAAATTCAGGGTTTGAAAATTCAAATCCAACTGTTTGATTGTAACCAAAGTCATGCCATTGTGGTCCGGCTAATTCCAATAATTTATACATCACTAGACCTGGTACCAAGCCACTGGTGACCATATCAGCCAATGAATCCAATTGAATACCCAGTGCACTTTGCGCATTCAATTTTCTAGCAATTAAGCCATCAAAAAAATCAAAGAATATCCCTAAAAAAACAAAACAAGCTGCTAACACAAAATCATTTGACAAAACCAATATAACCGCAATACAACCTGAAAATAAATTCAATAAGGTTATGACATTAGGAATATGTTTCTTCATACTTTTCTTTTAGGTTTTGTAAAAATAGTAAACTATTTGCGTCTAAAACAATCAACACGCAATAAGTCATTAATTTTCAAGTTTATTATATTGAAAAATAATAGCATCTTTGCAAAAAAGAATTGTATTTGAAAGCATTACTAACTTCAACACTATTGCTGATATCGGTAACGATATTCAGTCGAACAGTCAGGAAGTACTCCAATGAATTCATGAATATTGGTGTTGATGCGGCAGCGTTAGGAATGAGTAATGCCGTTGTAGCCCATTCAGCTGATGTGAATTCAGGGTATTGGAACCCTGCCGGTTTAGTGCACATTGAAGATAAGCAAATTGCACTTATGCATTCCAGTTATTTTGCCAATATTGCCAACTACGACTACATAGGGTTTGCCATGCCCATTGACAAGCGAAGTTCAGTTGGGATTTCCATCATTCGCTTTGCCGTTGATGACATTTTGAATACAACCCAATTAATAGATGATCAGGGAAATATTAATTACGATCGCATTAGCCTGTTCTCAACTGCTGATTATGGCGTCACGTTTTCTTATGCCAGAACCTTACCGCTGGATGGTCTGAACTATGGTATCAATGCCAAGGTCATTAGACGTGTTATTGGTGACTTTGCTTCCTCGTGGGGATTTGGGTTGGATGCAGCCATTCAGTTTGAAACGCGTAACGAGTGGAAATTTGGTATCATGGCCAGAGATATCACCACAACTTTCAATGCTTGGGCTATTGATGAAGATGAATTTGTAACGATTCAAAATGCTGTTGAAGGTCAAAATCAAGAATTGCCAGAAACTACCGAAATTACTATCCCAAAACTTCAAATTGGCGTTGCGAAAAAGTTTATTATCCGCTATGATTATTCCCTTTTAGCCGAACTGGATCTGAATGTCCGTTTTGAGGAGAACAATGATATTATTTCCACATCCTTTGCCAGCATAACACCTGCTTTGGGCTTGGAATTTGGTTATCTGGATATGGTGTTCTTAAGAACAGGTGTTGGTAATTTTCAAAATGAGTTACAAATTGACAATAATGAATCCCTGTCTTTTCAACCTACCATGGGTGTGGGCTTCAAATATAAGGGCATTCAAGTTGATTATGCCTTTACAGATATTGGAGACCAAAGTGTTGCTATCTATTCCAATGTATTTTCACTCAAACTCGATTTCAGTATTTTTAGATAAATTAATCTCATGCAAATACAGTTACGATTCTTAATAGCTTTTATATTCACACAGTTAACTTTTGCACAAAATTTATCGGAACAGGCACAAATTAGTGTCTTAACCATTGGACCAGGCACATCATTGAACGATGCTTTTGGTCATAGTTTATTCAGGATTCAAGATCCTACCACCCGCCTGGACATTACTTACGATTATGGTCGATTTCCATTTGACGAACCTGGTTTCTATTTAAATTTTGCTAGAGGCAAGCTTAATTATTCTATTGGAAAAAGTAATTATCGTGACATAAAGGACTTTTATATGTGGCAAAATAGGTCCATTTACGAACAAGTGCTTAATCTCACACTGAATGAAAAACAAACCTTGTATCATTATTTAATAAATAATTACAAACCCGAAAACCGAAATTATTTGTATGATTTCTTCTATGATAATTGTGCTACTAAAATAAAAGATGTCTTACAAGTATCTGTTGTTGATAATATTACCTTTCATGAGCCCGATAATTTTGAACCCAAATCATTTAGAACACTTATTCAAGAAAATCTCAATTATAATTCCTGGGGCAGTGTAGGCATTGATATTGCATTAGGATCTGTAATAGATCAAACTGCCAAAGCTGAAGATTATATGTTTTTACCGAAATACATACACACATTTTTTGGGCTAGCCACAATTAACTCTTCAGAGAAATTGGTACAAAAAGAATCCCCTATCTACAAACATCGAACGACACCAGAAAAAAATATTTTTTTTGGCAGTCCCTTATTTGTATTTAGTATTCTAGCAATTATAATAATATTCATGACATATCGTGATTACGTTAAGCAAAAACGCAGTCATTATTTGGATGTTATGATATTTCTACTTTCTGGGTTCATTGGGATCTTTCTGCTATTGCTATGGTTTGCAACTGACCATACTGCCACAGCTCAAAATTACAACCTCCTGTGGGCATTCCCATTGAATCTTGTCCTTATTTGGAAATTAAAGCAACCTAAACCTTGGATAATTAAATTTTTGAAGTTTTTAGTTATTATGATGTGTTTATTAGTATTTCATTGGTTAGTTGGAATTCAGGTTTTTGCTTATGCGCTCATCCCGCTTTTAATAGCAATTACTGTTCGTTATGTTTTTCTAATTGTATATATCAAGAAAAGTACCCACTAATTACTACCCTCTACAACTAAAGCCTACTCGATCCTTAACGTCCTCAAATCGATACCTTCGAGAGCATCAGGCTCCAGCCACAACTGTTAACTGTCACTGCTTACTGAATACTGCCTACTACTTCTTACCAACTACCAACTACAACTTATCACTGCCCCCTAAAAAACACCATCGTGCTCAAGGTCTTTATAATGACGTTCGCATCCAAAAAGAAACTTCTGTGTTTGATATAGTATAAATCATACTGTAGTTTTAGCAAACTATCCTCCACTGTTGATCCATATCTTACTTTAACCTGCGCCCAACCCGTTAGTCCGGGTTTGATGATATGTCGGGTTTCATAAAATGGTATGACTTGCGAGAGTTCTTTTACAAAATAGGGCCGCTCTGGTCGTGGACCAATTAAACTCATATCACCTTTGAGAATATTCAAGAATTGTGGTATTTCATCAAATCTAGACCGTCTTAAAAACTTACCAAAAGGCGTTACCCGATGATCATTTTTTGTTGCCCAAACAGCCCCTTCTTTTTCAGCGTTTACAACCATGGTTCTGAATTTAATAATATTAAAAACTTCACCGTTCTTACCAACTCGTTCTTGAAAATAGAATAATGGCCCTTTGTTGGCCATGAAGTTTCCTATAAATATGAATGGAATAAGTAACATTCCTATCATGACACCAACTAAAGAAAACAATAGATCAAATAACCTATGAAAGAATAAATAAAGTTTGTTTTGGTTGCTCCTACTAAAAGGAAAATACTTGTAAAAATCCTTACCCACAAACTGTACAGGGACTCTATAAGTTATGTCTTCATAAACTTGGGTGTATTCTTTAATAGGAAATCCACGCTCTAAAAGCACAATTAAATCATGATAAATTTCTGAAGTAATCGTTTCTGCGTTGTAACTGGCCACGATAATTTCAGAGATACTTTCTTCTTTTATAACACTATGGATTTCTTCAGGACTGTACTCTTTAATCCCTTTATATTTAACACCGTTTGGTAGTGTTTCCTCACAATTGATAAACCCAACAATTTTATAGTTTGGGTCAGAGTTCTTAAATGCCTCAACAATCGTTTCAATATTAGAAATTTCTCCAACAATCAAGACTTTTTTATAAAATCTTGGTGAGGTTATAAGTGTCATATAAACAAACCGCCAAATACTTATTGAAATCAATATGGCTAAATAGAAATAGAGAATTTGCAAACGATTGTCTGGCAATAACGGTGTAAACCATGGCGTCAATAAATAAAACAGAACCGTGATGGATACTGTAAGAATAATATTGGGCAGTACCGATTCCAACCTACCTGCTTTCTGTAAATCATAGAGTTCAAAAACAGTTCCAAATACTGAAATATAGAGTATGAGCACCAATACCCATGTCCAGTTCTCCTTTGTTACAGCAAAATAATCAAAGTCAAATCCATAACCAACCCAATAAAGCCCAGAGAGTGTACATAATACATCCATGATACGCAATAGTATCTTACGTTCAGAAATATTAAAGTGTATGTCTTGGCCAGCCATTTTATTAATAAAATGTTAAATGTAAAGATAATTACTTAGATAGACATCACGTGTATCGATATATGTAAACAAAAGTAACATCCGTCTCATGATAATTACAGTATTTCAAACCATTTTTGTTTTATAAAACTCCAATCATACTGTTCAATTTTATTTCGTGCATTGTGGCTAATATTTTTAGTCAAGTCAGGTTGAGATTGAAGTCTCAAAATAGCATCTACAAAAACATTTTCATTATTCGGATGAACCAATAAACCATCAAGCCCATCATTGATTAAATATGGGATTCCTCCAACATTTGTTGAAACAACTGGTAAACCCAAAGCCATTGCTTCAATAACACTGACAGGCATATTATCAAAGTTTGTTGTATTGATGAATACATTATAGTTTCTTGCCAAATGGATCCATTCAGCTTTAGTTAACTTACCCGTAAAGGTTATATCTACAGTCAGTTTTTTTGCCAATTCTTGAGTTTTTTTATAGCTACCATCTCCTGTATCAGGACCAATCATGCATAAGTCAGTTTCATAACCTTTGTCAATTAAAAGCTTGAGAATTTTGACAGCTAGTAAAGGATTGTAAATACTAGAAAAAGATCGTACCCAAAGTATTTTTATCTTTTCTATTGGCCTATGATTGAATGGATAGTTTTTTAAATTTAATGTATTGGGTATTAAAGTTAGGTTTAAATAACCATATCTCTCAAAAACCGATTTTATAAACGGTGACGGAGCCACATTGATTTTAGAATATTTAAAAATTAAGGAAGATAATCTTGGCGACTGTTGTAATCTTTGCTCAAGGTTACCACCGTGAAGAATAGGAATATAATCTAGGCTCAATAATCTACACAATTGACTAATTACAAAGGCAAAGTAAAAATTTTGAGTACTGTAAGTATCAATTAAAACACAATCGCTTTTCCTAAAAGATAATAAAGAAGCCCAAATCATATCTAAAAGTCTTAAAGCCTTATTAGACTTTGAAGAAGCATACCTTAATTCATAACCAGCTTCTTCCAATAAAGGCCCCAAAACAGCAATAGCTGAAACATTAGATTGCTTGTGGTTTAAGTTGTTTCCTATGTACAGGATATTTTTCATTTGTGACATTCAATAAAGCAAGCGCATACATAAAAGCAGGCATAGCTATTCGCATGCCTGAATGGTTAATAGTAGCAAACCAAAGGCATATAAACGCATAAAAATAGACATTCTTCTTGTTTTGGGAGCGGTAATATAACGGCTTAAAAATCAAAATGATTAAGATTACAACACCAAAAAAACCATGCTCGGCCAATGTTCTACTTATTTCATTGTGGGATATTACCCCCTGACCTATTTCCTCTATCCGTTGATCTTTGGCACGGCTAGATCCAATTCCAAAAAATGGATTGGACATAAAGCCTTCAATTTCATCTATAAATAGTTCGGCTCGACCAGTAGATATATCTGCTTTTTTTCTACCTAACGAATCTTCATTGGCATATCGTTTTTCCAACATACCATTGGTTTGCAAGGAAGAATATATCCAAATAGCAAAAATACTGAAACAGAACAATCCGAAAAGCTGAATGAGACTGTTCCTTTTTCTTTCATTAACATAACCATAAAACACAACCAAAAATGCAATGACTCCTATAATAGCCGCAAAAATACCTCCTCTACTTAATGTTACTAAAGCCCTAAAGCTCAAAAATGAAAAAAGACTAATATTTAAAATTTTCAACCCAATGGTGGGCGACAATATAAAAAATCGAACAGCCAACACAAACATACCCAAACCAAAAACTGTAGCTACCTGATTGGCCCCAAAACCTCCAGAAGCAGCTTTGTTTGATGCCGTACTAGTTATAATCTCTTTAAGGTCAGGTGTATAAAATGAATTATAACTCATATGAGCTATAACCGGCAGCAGTACAAATAACAAAATCATATTGATTTGTTTAAAACTCACTTTTTTATCGTAACAATAGAGTGCAGCAATCCCCAAACAAACAGGACCACTCAATACAAAAGCAATATTGGTTCTGAAGTTGGCATCAAAACTTAACGTGGTCGAGGCTACGAAAATCGACGGAATTAAAAACATTAAGTAAATAAAATAAGGATAAGCTTTACCTGAAATACCTTTATAGAACATGCCCAACATCATAAAAAGCATGACCAAATATTTGGATGCTTCATAGGAAACAGATCCACTGGTAGTGCGCATCAAAACCTCCAAACCAACAAAATAGGCCGAAGCTTTTAAAACCTCAAATGTTTTTTGAGAATTTGTAACCATAATTACCCTATATAGCCAATAAAAAAGGGCCGCAAAAAAGTAGACTTTAGCAAGAATTTCATTGAAATAAATCAACATTCCTATAACCGCATGAAATACAATGGCACTGATGTAGGTAATATTGGTTTTCAAAGTTTTATATTTTATTAGCTCAAAGCCGTTTACAAATTACTTCAACATTTGACTATTCAGCTTAAATGGCACATAAAAGACCTTTAAGCAAATATGCGCTTATAATCATCCAATGGGAATTTATAGAAGTAGCTTCTACCAGAGAGGTACAGAAAAAAATGAATGATAAAAACAGGAATATAAGGTCTAGCTAGTTTCAAATAACGATCATAGACTTTGTTTCTGTAGGCACATATTAAAAAAGGGGTAACATCAGGGTTTAAATAATTCTTATTTACTTGGTTAACATCTATCTCTTTTCCAGATATAAAAGATTTATACTGAACAACATCTCCAGATCTCACCAATTTATATACCTCAACGACTGACAATGGCTGATTGGACACATCATAAAACAACATACACCAAGATGGATCAATAAATACCCATTTATTTAAGCTATCAATGTATACTTCATTAAACGAATGTCCACCATTTTCTCTATTGAAAGGCGCACTCGTAGTTCCCCATTCGCGAACCTTAATGTCATTAATGACACAAAAATTATTAAAAATTTGTACCATATCACTGCAAACACCGCCTTTGCCATATATCATGGTCTCCAAAGTTTTATCAGAAGGCTTACTTAAACCTGATCCCGTATTGGTGTTATTGTACAACCAAGATGATAATTTCAACACAAGTTCAAAATCCGATTCGGGTTTACCATCTTCAAAAACTTTATCGTTGATCTTATAAAAAAAATCAGGAATGTCCTCTTTCTTATTCCAATCGTTATAAGAAATCGTGGCAATGTCATCCTCATTAGAATTTTCAGATAATAATCTAAATCGGGACAAATATAAAAAAGGGTGACGCTTTAATGTCCAACGAAGTTTTTTAAGTAACATTAATAAGTTAACAATTTTTTAATTTGGTTAAAAATATCATTTTATTTTTTAATAGCTGAATTATTTTAAAATAATCACTTTTAACAAAAAGATTATCCCCTTATGCTTTACTAAATAGTAAATTATTTAAAATAAAGAAGATATCAATTTTTATAACTGGATTACTTTATTTTTAGTTAATAATTTCAGTTTTAATTCGGTTGTTGTAATGATGAAAACTAAACTTCTTAACAATCGAACGTTGGTTCTGTAAAATAGAACGAAACTGCTGACTATCAATATGCAATAGTTGTTCTCTTACAACGGTTTTTAAGCCTAAAGCTGTTACATCAGTTAAACAGTAACCTGTTTCCCTGTCTTTGATGTACTGTCCAATTGAGGAAATATTTGACACCACAGGCAAGCATCCAAAATTCATAGCTTCAGCTATCGCTTTGGGAAAGCCTTCAGAAGCCGTTGTGGGCATTAAAAAAAAGTGACTGCTCTTATAAATTTCAAAAACTTGTCGCCGCGGCAAAAATCCATGGAAAACAAAATTGATACCAGATTTTTGAGCTATGTCCTTAAAATAATTTAGATCAGAACCATCCCCAACCAAATGTACCTTGTCAATCAATTGTTTTTCAGCACCTGTTAAATCTGTCAATGCCTGAATAATACGCCCTACACCTTTTGGTTTTTCCAACCTCCCAACATAACAAAATGTCAACGAGCCACCTAAAGTTTTATTTCCTGCCAAAGCATTACCTTCAACTAATTCACCCTCCGTTAAACATGGGTTTTCAAAAGTAATACAGTGTCTCGGTTGCTTATTCCAATGTCCATTCATGGTAACTTTTCTGGATTGGTGTTTTAAAAACCATCTTTGAAGAGCATAACCCAAAGGTGGATTTTTCTGATTCCAGTTACCGGCATATTTAAACCATCCTGGCGTCTTGACACACATGCTCAAAAATGGAATGACGTAAACACCAATTCCTGTAGGTCCCCGAAATTGAAAAAAATCAACTTGTTGTATGGTCTTGTCTATAATTTTTAAAACTATAGGCGCCTTCCAAATCAACCGTAACTTATCCGTTAGGCTCTTACCCCCTAAAGCTGGTAAGGGGACAAAAACAACCTTATCAGAAACATACGGCAGGGCACTTGGGGGTGGTTCCATATCGTGAAACATGGCCACATGATATATGGTATCAAAAACGTCCAGCAAATGATTTATTTCACTGATGGTCGGACCCCAGCCAACAATAGTTCCTTTAGAGTCCTTATAATGTTCCGTATGTGATATTATAGCTAATTTCATAGCGCTTCAATGACTTCTTTATACCTGTCGATAACATGTCTCCATTCGTGCTTTTTTGCCCACTGCTTGGATGCCTTACTAAATTCAGCATAACGCTTCAATATCTCCTGAATGGCATACAAAAAATCATCTGGGTCATCTGGATCAACAATAACACCGGTTACATGATTGTTAATGGCATCTTGCAAACCACTTTTTTGAGAACCAATTGCTGGAAGACCTAATGCGTTTGCTTCAATAACGGCAATTCCAAAACCCTCAACATCACCAGTTTGGGTTTCCTTACTCAACATCACAAAAATATCCGAAGACAACAAAATACTTTGTAGTTTATTATCGTCAATTCTGCCATGGAAACTCACATGAGCATCTACACCTAAACGCAAAGCTTCTGAAACAAATTGACTTGCTTGTGTTTTTAAACCTACGCAATGATAATGAATATTGGGGAATACTTTTTTCAGTACTGGAAGATGTTTGATAACATGTAATTGACCTTTCCTAGATGTCACATTGCCTACAGTAACGAGTTTTGGATCCCCCATTACTTCTTGGGCCTCTTTGACATCCAATCGCCATTTTTTGGAATCAAAACCATTTGGAATAACAGATATTTCTACATTCAAATAATTCACTAGGGATTTAGTGTAATTTGAAACTGCAATAATGTGATGAAACCTTTTTAACGCATAATCGATACTTTTTTTAAGGTATTCATTTTTAAAGTTTACTTCACTACCATGAATTACAGCCAGATACTTTTTGGAATAGAAAAAGCTACAAGTCGCCACCATCCACAATGAAAATTTACCTGAAGCAATAACAACTTCGGCATTTTTAATATACTTTATTAACTTCACAAATCGATTAATATACATCATTGGTCGAAATTGCTTTATGGCAATCCTATGGACCAAGTAGTTTAAATACCTATCAAATTCATATTCCTCTTGGCCATTTTTAGATCGTTGATCCGCTATAACGGACACTTGATAACCATTTAAGGTAAACTGTTCAGCCAGATTATAGGCATGATTACCTATCCCGCCCGGTTGTGGAGGAAACTCAGAAGTCACAAGAATGATATGTTTACCGTTTGCTTTCAATCTAACTGGGGTATGAGCGGTCCTATTTGCATTTTGGAACTAGAGTGTTGCCATGATTTACATACTTGAAAAAAAACAAATGGCACAAAAACAATGGAAACTAATGTACCTATTAAAAGCATGAACTTATTATTTTTAAACTTATAGGGCATAATCGATAAGGGCACCATTTTTAGCAGGGCCAATTGACTTCTTTTTTTACCAAAATAAGTTCTATAAAAATAAAGAACGCTAGGTATAGGTCTCGGAGCAAAAAGGTTCGTCGGCCTGAAAGCATCCCAGCTTCCCATAAAACGTAAACCACCTGTTCCCGCTTTAACATCTACACAGGCAGCATAAGGATTGGAAACACTCTTTATTCCATGTAGACAAGCACGTAATCCAAACTCACCATCACCCATACGCTGTCCCTCAAATTGACGGTCAAACAAGCCAATTTCCTTAAAAACATGCTTGAAAAGCATGGCATTGCCTGTAGCAAATTGTGAGGCTATCGTAAAAAAAGAACGTGATTTAGGTAAAGATTGATTTAATGGGTAAAATACCCCGGCGGAAATAGAACTCTTAAAAAAATCAAGACATTTTAAATGGTTTTCAATCCAATCAGGCTTTATTTTGACATCATCTTCCGAGAGTGCAATAAACTGACCTTTAGATGACTGGATTGCTGTATTTCTGGCTAGCCACAAAGCCTTCTCCTCTTGTCTTATAAGATTGATATCTAATTCAAAATCATTATAAAAATCAGGATTATAGGGTTCCGATTGATCAACAATTACAACTTCAAAATTAGTATAGCTCTGCTTTTCTAAATCTTTTAAAACGTCATTTAAATACTCATATCTGTTAAGCGTTGGGATGACAACACTAACTTTTGGAGCATTTAATATTAATTCTGATTTGAATTCACGCCACCGATCGTAATTAATATGTTGAGTTTCCAAAGAAACGCGCTTCGTTTTTCGCGTTCGAAACCAACTCATGAATTCCTTAAACGGATTATGGAATCCTAATACACGAATCAGAAAAACATAAAAAACCCAGAATGGACTAAAATATTTTCTAATAAAATAGTACTCATCATCAAGTGGTAACTTTTCAAATGATTTATACGTTTCCACATCACCAATGTAACCAGAAAAAATGGCCTGCCAAGAGAGGTCATAATCTTGGGCTAATTTTGAATGATAGTTAGTATCAATATGAAGTTGGTTTTTCAAATCGTTTCGTAAAAATGAAGCCATTGGAAAAATAGATTTACCATCATTTTGAAACAATTGAAAATACTGTGTGGGTTGTAAATATTTTAAAAAATTAAAAAGCATTAATTTCCGCTTATGGAATTTGGTAAAGGTGCACTTTGAGGAATGGTTTTAAGGTATTCAGGATACTCCATATTTTCTGGTTGCAAAAGCAAGTGACATTTTCCACGATCTTGAATCATTTCGGCATTTAAAAATTCAACGGCATCTTTCAAATACCAAGCTCTGTAATTGTTTTTTTGACACCAATCCAACATCAGCTGTCCAGCTTTTTCCATACCCAGATTCTCAACCGTATGCATTTCAACAAAGAAAACACATTGCGTTTCCTTTGCCAAAGTTTCAGCGCCAATCATAACCAAAGTTTCAGCGCCTTCCACGTCAATTTTTACTAAATCAGGCTTCAACCCATAGTACTTGTATAGAAAATCTAAAGTGACCGTCTTGACCTGCGTAAACGCATTCACTAATGCTGCTGACTCTGCATGGGAAGCATACATACTTCCCGCGGCACCTGATCCAAGTGTATAAAATTTTACGGTGTCATCTTGCTTATCACTAACAAACCCGGAGAAATACTGGGCTTTAAATCCTAGGTTATTGCTTACCAAATTCAAATGGGCCTGGTTGAGCGCTTTGGGATTCGGGTCCACCAATACAAACTCACGATTCGGATTTTGAATCATTGCTAGTAGTGTCGTATAACCTATATTACAACCAATATCAAAAATGACATGGTGATGTTTTGCCAAGTAAAAAAACCAGGCATCATCTTGATCGGTCCTTTTCCGGATGGTTCCGGGAATGGTTTTCAATGGAATACCACATAGATTCGACGTTTCTAAAACGATGTCACGTTCTGTCCATTTTTGCTTAATAGCGGTCAATACTTTCTTAAATTTCATGTAATAAGGTTTTAAAGTAAGGCAATAATTGTAAGTGGTTTTCCCATAATCTTCTATTACTTTCAAATAAATTATTTAAAGACACTTCATCAAGCTTCTGGTGAAATGAAACTATTTTGTTTTCTATGTCATGACGGTCTTCATACTCAACCCAAACAACATGTTTCTTCCAATCAATTTTACCTTCAAGAGGCAACAGGCAATCCGTGTTCACAAATACAGGTATGCGTCCCATGGCCAATGTTTCATAGAACCTATTGGAAAAATTTCCAGCTCCACGCATACAGACAACATAATCAGAATTTTTCATGTTGTCATAAAACTCCAAAGTTGTTTTGTGAGATGCTTTATCCGTTGTCACCCCTGCCCTATAGCGGTCTCTGATAATAAAATTGCTTTTTAACCGCTTTGAATTTTTCAAACAGTCTAAAATCTTGTAGCGAAAATAAGTAGTTGAAATCAATTTTTGGGGATTTGTATGATTTAATCCTAATTTTGATAGCATATTTTTAAAGCCTACTTTCAAAATATCAACCAAAGTCTGAACCTGTAATGGATTAGCCAAACCACAAAATCCAATAACTGGGAATTCAGAATAAGATCGTTTAAAAATAGAATCTCTGCTGTAATGTTTCTTCAGAGGGTCTTCTACAAAAATGGGGATACCTAAATGTTCATTAGATAACGTAGATTTATCGCCACTGGCTCGCAACACAAAACCTTCGTAATCTTTGGGAGTTTTATTCCCAAGGTCGCCAACTATAATAGATAACAGTGTTTTATTATTGGTATTAACTTTTTTAAGATAATTTTTGATTTCCTTCAAGCCTTGATTATGATAATAATAATTCCACGACATAGGTAAAATGACTACATCCGCTTCATCTAGCTCCTGACACAAAACGAAATCATTTTGCATACCAGTATCTTTTAGCAAGGGTTTTAACAATGGAAAGATATGCCATCTAAATGCCTCATTATAAAATTCCTTAGGGTAATATATTTTATTCAAAATCTGTAAAACTCGTTAAATGCTTGTTTATGTTTTTCAAGATCAAAATGCTTATGGACGCGCGCAATTGCTACTTCAGATATAGCTTTTTTATTTTCAATGGACATCGTATTCAGATTTTCAATGGCTGTTGCCATATCTTCAGTATTATAGGGCTCAATCAACCATCCGGTTTTACTGTCTTCCACATTTTCCGGGATACCGCCAACGTTAAAAGCCACACACGGAATTCCCAATGCCTGCGCTTCCAGCAGTGCATTACAAAAACCCTCGGTTAAACTGGTTTGAACATAAACATCACAGGTCTTCAATATTGATAAAGTTTCTTCGTGCGAGCAAGCACCTTTGTGAAAAACATACTCCTCGAGTTGCTTGTTTGCGATAGCAAATAAATAGCGTTCCATTTCTGTAGGACTTCCAGTTCCAATTAATAACCATTCATAATCAATTCCTCGTTTCTTTAGTTTAGAAGCAACTTCCATTAAATAATCCAACCCCTTGATCCAATTAAAACGAGCTATCGTTACAATTTTTAATTTGGAATTGGATTTTGATATTGTTTTCAAATGAGATAAATCATTCAAATTAACCGCGGGATATATGATTTGGGCAGACGTTTTCGAATTCAATCCTAAATTATAAGCCTTATGCAACAAATCTTTTGAAATACTATGAATTCTATCTACCTGTTGCCACAATAAATCGTAACAGCCTGGGTACTTTAAGGGATAAACATTGATGTCATAACCTCTAAAGCTAACGGCCATTTTGGCGCCAACAGCTTTTGGTACCAATTCACGATCCAATGCCATCGTAGCAAATCCAAAATGTATCCAATCACCTTTAAACTTCAAGAGCTCAGCATTCAAATATATTTTTTCAAAAATGCGCTTTACAGATGTTCCTTGTTTTTTTTCAAGTAAAAAGTAACGGCGAACCACTTGAATATGGAACAATAATGTTAACCCTCTTAATAACATCAACAAAATCTGTGCTATTAAATTTCTATGAATCTTTGGGTGTTTAAGATGCCTGCAAAACTCATACGTAAAATCAGAGTTACCAGTATACAACAAAACTTCATGCCCGTTTTCTTGCAATCCCTTGATTAAGGAATTAAAAAAGGTTTCTGAATAACCCGGTGCAGATGATAAAACCAAAGCAACTTTCATATACTAATGTTCTCGTTGGTATAAATTAATCTTAAAGATATCTAAATAAGTGTTAAGTGTTTTATATTGTTCCGTACTCAACACTCTTTGGGTTGTTTTACCAGTAACAATATCACTTTTTTTATGGGTTTTACTGGATGGTCTTGAAAAAACTGAATCGATATTAGAAAGCGGCTCTAGTCCGTATGCTTTGCACAGGTCTAAAAAAACACCTATATCCTCTTTTATTGTCTCATATTTAACGACTTTAAAATTTTGATCAGCATCAATAAAAGGGACTGAATTTTCAATACACCATCGAATACATAGTTTTTCAAATTCTGTTTGGTGCCTTACCTCTCGTAAGTTATATCCATAGATGTTTTGAATTAAATCACATAAATCATCTTGATTTTTAAACCAAGATAAATCATAAAGCCAAGGGAATTTTACACGGCTTTGGGATGCCATAACATCATATGGGTTTCTAACAACAAAAAGAATGGGAATTTTAAACACAGTCGCTAAATATCCAGCTGCCAAATTGCAACGAACAAACTTAATAATAAACTTTTTAGGTATCAATGGCCAAAGGTGTCGTTTCCATTTTCTATTGCTTAACTGCCCAATCCAATCAGAATCAACTTTGTTAGCAAAAACAGCTTTTAAATAGTGTCGTATGTTATTGGTTGTATTTTCAGATGTTATCAAACGATCACAAATCAATTTACCTTTTGGCGTATTAAACTCATGCTCGGGCTCAAAAAGTAAACGATATCTATGTTGCAACCCGATTATTTCAGATAACCAACTCGTGCCACTTCGGGCAGAACCTAATATTACTAGATGCTTATGATATTTTCTCACAACATATTTTTATATAAATTTTCATAAGCCTTTACTTCCTGTAAAACACCAAATTTATTTGCCAAGCCAACCGCTTCCTGTTTTTTCTGTTCATAATACGAAGGATTCCTAAAAAATCTCATAAGTCCGTCACTAAATGTTTCCGGAGCGTCCAGACTAAATACATGGCCACCTTTGCCCGATTCAAAAATATAACGGGTTCCGCCTCCCGAATCTGAACATAGAACAGGAACACCACAAGCTAATGCTTCAAGAACTGACACCGGCAAACCTTCGTTTCGAGATGCTAGGACAAATAAATCAAATGTATTTAACACTTCTGGTAAGTGTTTATTCTCAACAAAATTTTTAATAAAAACACGTTTTTCTAAACCATTTTCATTGATATACGCTTCCATCCGTTTCAAATAGTTCGGTTCCGCTTTCCCAAATAGATGTAAGTGAATAGAATTAGGTAGATTCTTTATTTGCTCCAAAAGAAATAGCTGATTTTTATTCCAGCCTATATTCCCAATACAACACAGGTTAAATGAACTTTCATCTACTTTGGGTATCTCAATAGGTTTAAATTTTTCTAAATTGACACCATGTGGAATGAAACTTATTTTATGTCTTAACAAAACATGATTAAAAAACTTAATCTTCATTTCAGGATGATCATAGGCTATATGTTTTGACAACATGCTTTTTAAAAACCAGCGTTTAGACCAGGCATCATTTTTTTTTGTGTAAGCATAAGGCTTAAACAACATACGACAGGAGAGCGCTTCAACGAAACGCGGTTTATAATCCCAAGAATGCACCAGATTAATTTTGTGGGATTTTATGATTTTAGAGAAACGAATGACATCCTTAAAGACATGACCGCTCACAGGTATGTACAACTTATGGGTTTCAGGGACAATATTCGGAATGAGCTCTGGTTTCCTGAAAACTCCGATATAAATATCAAACAAACTTTTATCCAACTTTTCGATAATGGCTGTCAATACATATTGACTCCCAGCTGTATCAAAATTAGGAATTGTAAATAGCACCTTTGCTTTTTCGGTCATAAGACATCTAAAAATTCAAAAATACACTTTTTAATAAAAATGTAAGGCTAAAATACCGGACTTTAAACACAGAATATCAAGCTAACCAAATCACAAATCAAAACCAATCCATACACCACTTGAACTGATTTTATATCAGAATAGCAACAGCAAATCATTTCGAGGGGTAATTCCTTCTGTCAAGAATATAAGATTGCCCAATACGGTCTCTTCTAACTTCTAACTTCTAACTCCCAGCTCCTAACTCCTGACTCTCGTCTTCAGTCTTCTGCCTACCATGCCAAACAGAAAGCGTTAACAACATACTAACAGCATGCGAATAATAAACAGCATCCTCATTTTTAAACTTCTGGTAAATACTCGTAACAACATCATTTCCAGCAAAATGTAAAAATTCAGTATCGAAAAGATACTTTTTAAGCTCATTATTATTTTTTTCACCTAAAAACTGAAGTTCCCAATTGCGTTGAATATATTTTTTCCCTACAAGGCCATTAAACTCACGTAGCAACTTGTTTTTGAGACGATAAGGGATATTATTGGGATATTGATCTTTATGGAAATTATATAAATTATAGGGTCTATGCTCTTGCCAAGCAATTTTTGCCAATTGTGGATTTCGTTTTTTGATATATGCTATTTGAATTTGTCTATCTGCCAAATATTTTTCTGGAATTTCACATATAAATTGGCACATAGCATCATGGTAATAAGGCACGTGAATGGCATGAATGGCCTCAAAAAAACCAAGGCTAACAGAAGTCCATCGTGGCGCCCAATACAACGATTTAAAAGCACGGATTTTGGCACTTTTGTCGCTAATATCGATGTTATCCAGCAAATCACGAATCCGTTGTTTTAAATAAGTTTCAAAATCGCCTGACAAGTTCCAACTTTCCCATAGTCTTTGGGCCAAGGTTAAGCCACCTTTCTTCACCAGTTTTTTATAAACAATATCCAAATCAGAATAGCTTTCGTCAACTGCGGCATATCCCCTATCAAACAATACATCTCCCCAATGACCAAGAGAAAACTCACCGCGCATACACTTAAATTTATCCCAGACGGCTACTTGTCTGGGATTGGTAAACTCGGAATAGCATCCATTGACATTTGCCACCTCATCAATTACATCCCACAAATAATGAGGCGGTATCAAAAATGATTCGAAATCAAAACCACAACGTTCAGCAATCTGCTTTCCAATAGCATGTTCCTTATATCCATTTGTATAGCTGTAGGAATAGGCATGTACATCGGCATTTAGATATTTTAAAGCGACTGCTTGCGTACGACTATCCAAGCCTCCAGACAATGGCAGCAATACCCTATTATGTCCTGTTTGGGTCTTGACAATATTTTCAAACAATTCTGAAAACTCATCAACTGCCGTCTCAAAGGACATGTTACGAGGCTCATGATACCATTTAAAGCGTGTGTCACTTTTTAGCATAGTCCCATTGGCATCGAGTTGTGTCACCGTACCTGGCCGCAATACAACCGTATCATTCCAATAGGTATCCTGATCCAAAAAAAAGCCGATTGCAGCAAAGACACAAATAGCTTCGCGATTAAGCGTATGCGATTCATTGACTTTCGCAAAGGTCTGTTCAGAACGGAATTATGGATGTGTTAATGGTAGTCATATCAGAATAGCACGAAGATAGTTGAAATAAACTGGTCTATTCAAAAGATTTTTTGGCAATTCCAAAATAATCAAAAATGACCTTGATTTGTCTATCGTTATCGGCTTCAAAGACATTTGTGGAAAACAGACTTTCTCTTTGTGAATCCGGAATTTCAATAAATTGCTTAAAATAATAATTTGTGAAGACTACAGGAATATTATTGTCTATTTGACCTGCTTTTAACCAAATATCATCATTGCGACAGTCCGTTTTTTTGATGCCATCTATATCAAAAAACGACTGCTTAAAAAAACGGGGTTGGTACAATACACCACCAACTCCTGTGGAAAATATTTTTTTGGAAGGCTTTGTAAAATCTGAACTATTGATTTTCCAAGTTCTATAGGGTGTAAATCCGTTTTCATGGAGTTCCATGGCGCGAACACGATTCGCAACTATACTGTTTGGATATCTACGGTGTGTATGCAACAAAACTTCCAATAGGTTTTTGGGATAAATAACATCATCATCCATAGTTACAACCAGATTTTCAGGATATTTCTGAAAGGCAAAAAAGTACTTTTTATGGGCTTTGATGTCTTCACAAAAAGCAATTTCCAAACCTAGGGGTTTTAATTCCAGTAATTGTTTTGGAAGGCCTATTTCTCCTTCCGGAAATTGTTCAATACCCAACCATAAAACAATCTTTTGGGGCTTTACCGTTTGGTTGAACATACTCTTGATAGCCAAATGAATGACATCTATTCTGGCCGGAAAGGATGTAAGACTCACAATAACATTACTCGTTGGATCTACGCCCAAAGAATTCAGGGATATTTGCTTATAATACCGCATCAAACTAAATTTCAGAAATTTATAGAGTTGCCATTGCAGCCACAAATACAATTGACTTTTCTTTTTTTCTGATTTTCTAGTTAAAAAGTAGTTATACAAAAAATGTATCATGTTTGGCGGGCTTTTATAGGCTATGCGATATTATGTTATATAAAACTTTGTGGTAAATATAGGTCATTTTTTTATTGTTTGAATAGGACTTATAAAACCAAATATCTACATACACGCTTTTAAAATGTTTCTAGAAAACAGGAATTTGAATCATTATCCCGATTGAATTTGCTCAAAGACTTTGGTTGCAGCGGTTACTTTTTTTAGGGCTTGTTGTTTTCGCTTAATAAAAATGAGCTTTTTGTTTTTTATCAACGACTTAATGGTTTTAGCCGTGAACAATAAATTGTTCTCAAAATAGTCTTCGAGCTGTTTATCCGTGTAACCTTGATTATTGACAACGTCTTTCAATAATAACTTTAAAGACTCTACACGATTACCTGATAAAAAGTTTTGTGGATGCTCACTAAAATTCCTGAATTTTTTTATAAAATCTTGGGCATCGTAAGCATGATAGTGCAGTACAAAACCATATTTGATAGATTGTGGCATTTCGCCTGATACCCTTACATACCTATGGACATTTTTAGGTATTAAATCACTAGCTACCTTTATGGCCGCCTTACCCATGGTTTGTCCATACCAATAATAATGCTTCTCAAAAGTTTTATGACTTGGATTGTATATTTTTCGAAAAACATTTTCGCCACGATATTTAAAATTCTTTCGTGTTTTGAACCAAATAGCTTCTGCAAATACATTTTCAAAATGCTGTTTGCTTTGGAGAACCTCCAAGGTTTTAAAATTGACTACATCAATGGTATCATCCAGATTTGAAAAGTAGTTTTCAAGATCTACTGGTTTATCAAGACTGATGGTAATCAATTCATCGGCATCAATGGAAATCAGCCAGTCATATCCCAAAGATTTACAGTGTTGCAGGGCATCAAATGTGTTTAAACACTGTCTGGCAGTATGGTGTTCATGGGCATTGGAAGTAAAAGTTTCCAAATATTCAAAATTCTTGAATTTATTGGAACTGACAGAATCCTGATACTGAACAAAACTTAAATCTTGGATAGTTTCCTTACCATTGTCCGTAGTACCATCAAAATACACATATGCTTTAGAAACACCAATAGCCTGATGATAAAGCAAATTCCTGCGCAGTAAGCGACTTTCATTTTTAACAGTTAATACGAGGGCTATTTTCATCCTTTAAAAAACTCAAAAATAGGATTTAACACACGAACAAAGAAATCAATAGGTGTTATAAATTTCAAAACTATCAATCAACTAAATATTTATGCAGTTTTGGTGGCACTGCGGCATATATTTTTTTAATATCATCCGAGTCAAAAGCTATCTTCCAGGAATCAATTTTTCCTTTATTGGGCAATAATCCGATTGGTTTTTTTATTTCTATTAATTGTTGTGGTGATTTTTTGGGTTTGTGTCTAAAAAATTGATTTCTAATTTCTTCATAAACCAAATAAGGTTGTTCTACCAAATCTTCATAGCGCACAATCAATAAGTTTGGATCATTTTGATTAAGCTCTAACCAACTCGCAACATGTTTGCTCCAATGCTCAACAATGGTAAATTCCTGATCATGCTTTCTGGCCGGTGTGCCATACCAATCTAATTTATAATCCAAAAATTCCTTAAACGTCAATCTCTTAACCTCAGCATTTAAAAAATTATCTGTTTTCCAAATCGAATAGGCCACTGCCCTAACATCTCTTATAATATAAATTCTTGGTCGGTAACTGGTATTTCTGTCTGCAAAAAAATGGTTCCCGAATAACTTACCGAAGGGATTTCCTTCGACTTTTGTTTTTCTATTGGACCAATGCCCCCAAATTACATTGGTGGTCTTTAAATCCAAACCCGTATAAAAGTTTTCAGCAATAAATGCTTCTAAAAAATGGGTCCCACTTCGTGGATGGGAATATACCTTAAGCAATTCCCTATTCAATAGTAACTTGATTTTGTATTTTATCCGTTTAAGCAGCATCATATAGACCAAAAATTATCATCATTTTTATCATTATTTCTTAAATATGTTATTGAATGTCTGGGTTTTAAACTTTTTAAAAACCGATCGTTTATAACGTATATTTTTTCTTATTTCAATATACCTGTCATAACCAACCGTTTTCTTGATCAGGTATTTCACTAATTCGTTTAAACCAAAATAACCCTTAACAAAGAGCTTAAAATTCTTAAGTTGTTTCTCTTTAAAAGTTGTCGGGAATTTATTGGCCAATGGAAATTGATCATACTTTTTTCTTAATCCCAAAAATTCCTGTAAAGCTATGGCATCATTTGGATTTCTAACATCTACTTTAATAAAATTAGACTTATCCTTAAAATATTCCATAACCCGTTTTTCATGAGATCGGTAGGTATCTAGATAAAGCTCCGGAAATTCCAAACTATTGGGATGACCGTAAAAATGGCGCCTTACTTTATTGTTATACCTATCCGGACCATAAAATCTCTGTACACTATCAAGCCAGGAATTTTCTGCTCTCACCGAATAAACAAACTTAACATCTGGCACTTTTTGATCCAGATATTCGAAAATGGCATACCATGGATCGTCTTGAAAAACATCATATTTCTGAATGTAATCATCTATGTTTTCAAAATGATTATTCATATAATCATAGTACAAATCTGTATCAGGACCTGTCACAAGGTATCCAAAACTTTCCAGCATGACCGATAAGCTTGTCGTACCCGTTTTATGAAGTCCAATTATACAAATTTTTGATTGTTTCATAGCTTTTTCACAATTATCATAACGTCTGAATTAGTCAGCTTTCAATACCATATCTTTCTGAATTTATAGCTCACGTATAAACGCAAATAGTCCAAGGAAAATTTTTTTGGTTTTGGCACCCTATCTCTTATACGACCAAAAAATTTATCTAAATAGGGTCCCACTTTGTTTTTTGAACCATTATAATCCATTTGCTTCACATATCGAATAAACTGGCAATGTTCATTGAAATAATTTCTATAGTAGGACATGACTCTATCATCCAGTTTTGAAATATTGGAACCACTGCGTCTAAAATAATTAAGAGTATCCGTATTAAAAGCCATTTTGGAGTTCCTGAAATATTCAAAATAAAATACCCGATCACCAATAATTTTAAAACGGTTATACCGTGCTTCTCGGTTGTTTTGCAACAATTCAGCCTTAAAAAGCACACTACTCACATTTAGAATGGGGCAAAACAATAAAGCATCAGCCTGTTTGGCCTGATCAAAAACTGGATGCTGGACCTCCTGCTTTATAACACCATCCATAAAGGCTTTTGTTTTGGCTACGGCAACATCGGCTGTTTTGAGGTATTCCAACTGTGATTCCAAAAAATTAGTCTCACAAAAATCATCACTTTCAGCAATCCAAATATAGCACCCACTTGCCAGCCCTAAACCCTTTTGCCATTGTTTAAATGCTGCTTTACTATTAGACTCATTAACAATAAAATGGGATACTTTTGGGTGATTTCTATACGGCTCTAAAACTTCCAGACTGTTATCTGTAGAACAATCATCAAGAATGATCACTTCAAAATTTTGATAGGTCTGATTAAAAATACTATCTAGTCGCTGTGGTAAATAACTGGCGTGATTGTAATTTGGTAATATTATGGAAACTAAAGTATTTAAATGGTCCATAATGGTAATTTTGTTTTCAAATAAGTCATGACTAAATTACATCTTTTCTATCCAAAGGTTACCACCTGTATTTAAATAGGTTAAGGGCATACGTTCAAACGCCTCTTTATGGGTTCTATGCATATAGTCAGAAAACAAGGTTATTTTATAGCATGGATTATGCATTAAAAATGCCCTAATAAAATAGGTCTCATTCCAATTAAATCCTCCAAAAACCCATTTTTTAGGATATTCAAACGGGTAAAAAATATCATGAAAATGTACCTGAACCCCTGAATTCAAAAGTGGTAGAATTTCAAATAGAATGAAATTCACATCACTTCCTGTTTTAACAATATGGGAGCTATCGATAAATAGGATATCATTTTTTTCAAGCTTTTTGAACAAGGACAAATCTATATTTTGAATACCATCCTCTATAACCTTGCAGGATTGCTTGTCATCATCATTCATTAATGAATATAACCGTTCAGGATAGGGTTCAATGAAAACAAGTTCCATACTGTTATTAAAAAACCGTTGATTACAATCCATCATAACAGACGATGAAAACCCAGAACCAATTTCAAAAATACGTTTAGGTTTATAATGCCTAATCATGGAATATAAAACAATGGCATCGGTGTAGGAATAAAAATTATTCTCATAGAAGTAGCGCAGACCATCTCTTTTGGTTTTCTCAAATGGTAGCTCATCATAATAAGCACTAAATTCCTGTAACAGCTCTTTTTGGCTTTCCGTATTCAATGCAATACCATGTGGCTCTTGTATGTTACCTGTCTGCCAAATTTTTTCTTCATTCTGCTTGACAGCTTCCAAAGAAACAATAGGTGAATAAAAATGCCCAGCAGGAAACTTGGCATGTTTTTTCAGATTTTTGTTTTGGGAGTACAACGTTCTGATGTAAGGAAGTTTGTTTAAGATTGATTTTATTGTCTTTGGCATTATCTTTTGTAAGGCTTGTTCAAATATATAGTAATGCGTTTGATAAAAAAATAGTTATTACAACAATTCCAATATCGTTATCTAAATAGATTCCTGAATCCAAGCAACATCTTGAGAATGGTTTTCAAAAACCGTATACCGAGAATTTGTAATGTACTATACTCTTCGCTATTATTCTTAATAATTTTTTCATAAACACCACACATAACCGATACAGGCAATCGACCCAAACCTTTTATCAAAAATTTGCTTGGTTTATCCTTCCTAAAGGCTTCATCACGCATTTGATAGCTCAAACCACCATAGGCATAATGAGCTACTACCAAATCAATATATATATGGGATATTTTTTTTGAATAAAACCAACGAATATTATGATCCCAATCAGCTAACAATTTATACTTTAAATCATACAGACCAATTGTATCAAAAACTTCCTTTTTAAGAAAAATGGCTTGGTGGCAAATATTTTTATTATAAAGCTTTAAATAAGTAAATGGGCCATCATAAAAATCCTGATCCTTTTCTGAAAATACCTGACCATAAATCACATCCTGAATACCATAATACGGACTGGATATCAAATTTTCAAATACGGTGTCCTTATACAACGAATCATCGCTTCCCATAAAATAAAGATACCCTTTAGCAACTCGTTTAACAGCCTTGTTCATGGCGTCATAAATGCCCTTGTCTGGTTCAGAAACCCAAGAATATTGTGAAAATTTACTTTCATAGGCCTTTACGATATCCAAGGTACTATCGGTAGATACTCCATCAATAATTTGCACCTTAAAATCTTGAAATGTTTGCCTTAACAAGCTATCTAGGCAATTTGCCAGTGTTTTTTCTGAATTATATGTAGGAATGATAACGGTTAGCATCCTGTAGCAAATTATGGTTTGGCGAGCTCTACCAGTTCAAGAAACGTCTCGCCAAATGTTTTGACATAGCTCTTATAATCAATAGGTGTCACCTGTGGTGCATTATTCAAAAACGCCAATAAAACGGTACTTAAAGATTCCGGATTTCTAGGATCGAAGAAACTACAATTCTCTTGTATTTGTTCTCTATGAACTTTTAATTCAGAAACAATCAGGTATTTATTCAAAGCTTTGGCATCCTCAACCACCGTACTCCATCCTTCAAACAACGAGGGTTGTATGACGGCCTTACTGTGTTGCATGAGACACAACTGTTCCTCACGTGGTAAAAATCCTAAAAAGTGTACTTGATGGTCCAATCCGTGCGTTTTCACAAAAGCCGTTAGTTTCTTAAAATTATCGGCATTTCGATAATCATTTTCCTTACCGGACATGGCTATATGTGGCGTAACACCTGTATCCTTGAGTAATTTAAGTGCCTCCAGAACAACCATGTGATTTTTATGTGCCCAAAACTGATTGGGTACAAAAAAATAATGTGGAGGTAAATGATACCTCTGTAAAAGCTTATTAATATCCTGCGATGAAAAATCAGGATGTGTTACGGCAAATGGCAAAACAAAAGGTTTTGCTTGGGCATCAGGGTATAGCCTTATAAAATCGTCTTTGGCATCATGACTACTAAACACGGCAATATCGCCTGTGGCTACTACGGTTCGTTGATTGAGTTTACGACGCTTGACTTCCTGCTTTGTAAAAAATTGAGGCAAGTAATCCTCTTGAAAATCAGGAATCCAATTCACTCGTTTCAAATATTTTGGAAAACCTTTAATTTCTTTGGGATAAATCATGACCATTTTAGGATACTTGGAAAACTTAACTATCACATGCTTTTTTAAAATGTTTCGACTTATTTTATTAATCAAGCGTTCCAGCAAATTGTATTTGGCATCCAAATACGGATACTGCACATATTCCAGATACGGATACTGCGTTTCAGAAGCCAGCGTATTAAAGGTATCTTTGGAATCAGACAAGATTACCAAAATGGGTTTACGAGCATCATGTAAGACCTGTAAGGCGTGAACAATATTCAGGATGTAATAAGTCCCTGCAATCCATTTTTCGTTGTACGAAAAAACCAATCCTACACGTAATCGTTCAGCCATGAAATGTAATGGGTTAATCCGGAATTCAAATCGGTTTGAGCTTGAAAGCCTAATCCTTTGAGGACTTCAATATTGGCTACCCAATTAGATGGGTCACCTGGTCGTTCCTCATTTTGAAAGCTCACGGCTATCTGTGGGTTGTAAATATCAAAAAAGGTTTTGGCTACGGTTTTAATGGACAATTGCTCGCCATTGGCAACATTAATAATATCATGCTCAAAACGCGCTTGTTTTATCACGCAATCCATGGCATTCACCACATCACTCACATAAATAAAATCGCGTGTTTCTGCTCCTGTTCCAAACAACGAGACTGCTTGACCCTGTTTTGATTTTTGGTGTAAATCCCAAAATAGTTGCTTTTTTAAACCGACTCCATAAGCCGAAAAAATACGCAATGAACAGGTTTGTATTTGAAAATGATCGTAAAACGATTGGCAAATGTCCTCTGCCATTTTTTTATGTACACCATACGGTGAAATCGGGTTTAATGAACTCGATTCATCAATGGGTAAATATTCCGGATTTCCATAAACAGCGGCACTGCTTAAGTTAATATACTTGCAATTGGGATTATGCTTTCTTATGGCATCCAATTGTTTGAAAACATTAACTGTGTTCAACATAAAATCGCGTTGCGGATTTTTAATAGAAATCTGGAACACTGGCAGCACCAGAACAGTTAATACAAACATCAAAAGGCCCATTTTCAAAAAGAGCTACATAATCGGCATTGGTAGCATCTACCTGCATATAATGCGCTGTGGTATAATCGGTAACTACATCACATTCCCAAACATCATGAGATTTTGAAAAATGGTCAACAGCGTGAGAGCCGATAAATCCTTTGGAACCTATAATGAGTATTTTCATTTTTTAACCGAAATATAGGAGTACATCCGTCCAGGCACCTGCTTTTCATCTAAAGGCTTATAGCCACTGGATAGTTTATACAACCACCAAACTAATGGAATATTACCAATAACACCAAGTTTATCTTGTAATTTTTTTTGTTGCTTTTGGGTACGTTGTGCTGTAAGGTCTTTAATTTTTGCGGTGGTTATTGGAAAATGATTGATAACACTGTCATAGTGTTTCAGCTCTTTGAGTACCGTGGCACCAGCCTGGGTAATGGCCTGTTTATAAGCCTTGGCTGTAAATGCGTTTTCACCACCATAAAATTTTTGTAAGGGATGGTTCTCCAAAAACCACTGTTTATCAGACGCGTCAAAAATCACATGGTCTCGAATGGTAAGTAACAGTCCATTGGGTTTTAACACACGAACACACTCAGTTATAAACTTATTGAGGTCTTGAGCATGATGCATGGCTTGACGTACATAAACCACGTCAAAGCTGTTAGAATCAAACTGAATGTTTTCGGCAAAATCTTCAAAAACCTGCACATTATCCAACTTATACACATCCTTAAGTTTTCTAATAGCACCTGCTCCTACCGTATGACTGGCATCGGGTTCAACCGCAGTAACGCTGTAACCTTGTAACGCAAAATTTATGGTGCTAATACCATTACCGCAACCAATGTCTAAAATGGTTTTGGCATCTGGCTGATAGGTTTTAAGTATTTGGAGTGTTTCTTGAAATTCATCGCTTTGGCCAAAATTGGTAACATTCAATTCCAAATCCTCATGAAAATAAGCCGCTAATACCAAGTCCTGGTAATCTGGCTGCGTTCGAATGTACTCTATGGTTTCCTCCCAGGTCATTTTTTGGCTTTGGTAAATTTAATACACACGACACTTCTACAATGCGCTGCGTGATCATCTAATTTTCCCTTTCCGGTATGCGGATTAAAAGAAATAACTTCTTTTAGTTCCTCTTGTTCGGCAAATTGCCAACCTTTATCGTGATATCTAAAAAAAGTTGTTGTAAATGTTCCTGCTATTTGAAGTTCAGCCAGAATGCGATTAAGCATTTCCTCATCAAACTGCTGAAAAAATCCATGATTCTCGAACTTTCCATAAGGAAAGGTTAGTAACAGCGTACCATTAGGTTTTAGGGTTCGGAGCATCTCTGAAATGGCACTCATGTAAGAATAAGATTTTTTAGTATCGTCTTCATTATGAGAAATATCATAACCATATATTGAATTATCCATATCAATATGCTCGATGGTAGACTGGGAAACAATGGTATCGAAATGCGCATCCTCAAATGGCATGTCCCTCAAGTCACCATACTCATAAGTAATGCCCTTGTGGGCAAAATTATTTTCTTCTGGAGCAAATGTAAATATGGTTAAGTCTTTTGCTTCAATAATTGGGTGATTGACAACAAACTGAAAATTAAATGTAGAGCCGGCATCTAAAATGTTCTCATTGCCCTTTGAAAGATTAGAAAATATCCAAGGATACTCAACAACCCGCTCGTCAATTCGATGTCCAAAATCACTGTCTAAAACTTGATTTCTGAAACTTTGAAGAACATGATCATTGTTAATGGCTTCCCTGATGAGTTTTCTTTTGTAACGATGATACCCCTTTGACCATGGAATTTTACCATTATTTATAAAAATAGTTTCAGCAGAAAGTTTACCTGAATCCTTACCCTTAAAAACCGAAAGTAACTTTTTTAATATTTTTTGCACGATGGTTATTTTGAAATATTTCGAACTACTTCTGCCGGATTTCCAGCAACCATAGACCAACTTGGAACATCCTTTGTAACTACTGACCCAGCAGCTACTATAGCACCTTCCCCAATTGTAACACCTTTCAAAATTGTAGCATTAAAACTAATCCAGGCATTGTCATTTATATAAATTGGTTTTGTAATTATACTTCCTTTAGTTTCCCAATGTCCTTCGCTTATGAGTTCTTGATATCTTTTAGCTCTTTCAACACTGTCTATTTCATGGCTGTTTGTATCAACAATATTAACGTTGTGAGAAATTAATACATTATTGCCAATAAAAATCTTTTCCCCAGACCAAAGCCTCGTTCCCTCACCAATAAAACAATTATCTCCAACACTTATTTCACCACCATATTTGAAAAGTAAAAGCCTTCCTCTTATATGCGTATTTGAACCTATCTTAATTTTATCAGGGTTATCTTGAAAATTATGAACTATTGCTTCTTCATAAAATCTTGTTTTCTTTCCTTTAACAACTTGAGAATTACATTTCTGAATTAAAGCTTTATTGAGTTTTTTTTGAAGATAACTTATATCAATTGCATCAATGACATTTTTCTTACCTAAAGATTTAATAATAATTTTAGAAATAAATCTTTTCATTTCAAATAGTGTTCATTCAATGCTTTCGCGTTCAAAACCTCAAATTTCTGAATTATTTCAGTAGGAACCTGTTCTAGATAAGAATTAATTTTACCCTCTCTCACAAAAGACCCTTTGTTAAAACTAACATTATCTTTCATTCTTGACCAGTCCGCTCTGGATTCAAGTTTTTTCATAGCATCTAAAGATGTTAATTCAACCACCTGATTCAATTCCTGTTTAGTTCTTTCTAAATCTAAAAACTCACAAATACGAGTCAACTCCTTGTATTTATCCGTTTTTAAGTCTTCATATTTTATCCACAAAATATCCGCTTTAAAAGGATTAGCTTCCCATTGGGTAATATGTTCGCCCCACGTGGTATTTAATACCAATTCTTTACCCGTATAAAGATCTTCCATACTCACTGGACTTTCCATATTTTTCATCATGTGAAAATACGACAACAGTGCCTCTCGTCCATCACGCATAATGTAAATAACCTTCTTATAATGAGGATTTGGCAATCTATGGGATTTAAAAAAGCAGACCTCATTAAATCTGAAATAATGGCTATTAGCATGGATATCTGGCACAATTAAATTAACCAAACTCCGGCTACCCATATCATTAAAACCATAAACCAAATGTGCAATAATATGCTGCATGAGCGTATTACCTGATTTTGGAAAACCCACTACAAACACATCTTGATCTTGAGTTTCGGCAATGGGCACAATACCTCCTGGAAATGTCACTTCAGGATTTTTAACTTTCTGAAGCTGCTTTTCCGAAAGGAGCTTGTTTAATAGTTTATTTTTAATTTTTTGCTTCATGCCTCGTTTTTTTCAACTTGCCATTGTAATTCTGGTGCTGTGATACCTGGAAAAATGGCATTCGTACGCGATCCCGTACTGGTCATTTTGGCCACTTCAAACTCCAATACCGTCATGGGTTCCAATAACACTTTCATATTAGGAATACCTGCATTAATCACTATTTTATAGACACCTTGATTAAAAAAATCTTTTGGTAATGTCACCGAGGCTTTATAATGTCCATGATCTTTATCAGTGGTATCCGCATCGTGGGAGCTGCTAGTAAACACAATAATATCCTTATCGGTCAAAACACTCAAATTGATTCTCAAATCACTCAATTTAGCTGCTATTTCATAGGCTATGGTAACCGTTATCTGACTTTCAGAAAGAAAAAGGCCCTTTTCTTCTTGGGTTTCATCTTTAAGACTCACCGAGTTTAGCGCAAAAGGTTTGTTGGTTGCTTTAGGATGTTCATATCGTCCATTTGAGGAAATGGTTTCCCGCTCCATTTGTAGATAAAAATCTACGGCAGCATCCGTATCACCTTCAAAAACCGTTTGACCGTGTTCCAATACCACCGTTCGTGAGCAGAGACTTCGCACCGCTGCCATATTATGGCTTACAAATAAAACGGTACGCCCATCACCCTTACTAATATCTTGCATCTTGCCAACCGCCTTCTTTTGAAATTCGGCATCACCAACAGCCAAGACCTCATCAACCACCAAAATATCGGGTTCCAAAAACGCCGCAACGGCAAATGCCAACCGGACGCGCATACCACTACTGTAACGCTTTACGGGTGTATTTATGTACATTTGACAGCCACTAAAATCAATAATTTCAGCTTCCTTACTTTTTATTTCGGCTTTAGTCATGCCTAAAATAGCACCGTTGAGATAGATATTTTCTCGTCCCGTTAATTCCGGATGAAAACCAGTACCTACTTCCAACAAACTGGCAATACGACCTCTGGTTTTAATTTCACCAGTAGTGGGACTGGTAACCCGACTTAATATTTTTAATAAGGTACTTTTACCAGCACCATTCTTACCAATAATACCTAATACCTCACCCTGTTTTACTTCAAAATTAATATCACGCAGTGCCCAGACATAATCACTGGCGGCTTGCCGACTACGATCGTTAACAGCACCAACCTTTAAATAAGGGTCTTCCTTCCCACGGATGCGGTGCCACCAACGGTTTAAGTCGTGGCTTAAGGTCCCTGTACCTACCAATCCCAATCGGTATTGTTTACTAATATTTTCAGCCTTTAATATGACCATGCATCTTCTTTATTCTTAATTCTTTGTAATTAATACTAAAAACTACCATCTACCAACTACCATCTACCAACCAATCAAACCGTATCAATAAAGGACTTTTCTGTTTTGTTAAAAATAATAATTCCCACCAGAAACATGAACACACATACTGCCATAGTGTAGATAAATCCACCCCAAGAAAATGTTCCCGTATTGAGCATCATATAACGAAACCCTTCAATAATCTGTGTCATAGGGTTGTATTCCACAAAAAGTGCGACGGCTTCAGGAAATTTAGATCGTGCCTCGGAAAGCGGATATGGAACCGCAGACATATACATCAGTAATTGAACGCCGAAACTAATAACAACAGACATATCGCGATATTTTGTAGTCATAGACGACAAAATCATTCCCATACCAAGCCCCATTAAAGCCATCATTAAAATATAAACCGGAAACAATAATAAATTCCAATTAGGTTGTATGGATGAACCAATACTCACATAATACACATAAAAACCGAGAAATATACCCAGTTGAATAAACAGCTTCAACAAATTGGAAATAATAATAGACATGGGCATAATAACCCTTGGAAAATAGACCTTACCAAAAATATTTTGATTTTTTTTAAAGGTATCACTAGTTCCTGTTAGACAGTTATTAAAATAGTTCCAGGCCGTTATACCCGCCAAATTGAACAAAAAATTAGGAACCGTACCTGTACTGATACTACCTAGATTATTAAAGATAAGCGTAAATATCACCGAGGTAAATAATGGTTGAATGACATACCACAATGGACCTAGAATGGTTTGTTTGTAAACCGTAACAATATCCCTTTTTACAAAAAGTATGAGTAGGTCGCGATAGCGCCATATCTCTTGAAAATTAAAGTCAATGAGCTTTCGTTTTGCAGAGATCGTATAAAGCCATGGTTCGTTTTTAGTATGACCCAATGTTAGGAATATTTTTGATTTGGGCTAATATAAAAAATGCCACTTGAACAGCAAAGTATTATACAGCTATATAAACGATTATTATAATAAAAAAGTTAACAGTTTTGTTAAGTAGGAACCGCATGTTACTTGAAATAATCCCAAGTCAATTTCAACCCTTCCCTAACCGAAACCTGTGGATGATAATCTAGAAGATTTTGAGCTTTTGAAATATCAGCTAAACTATCACGAACATCACCTAAACGTGGTGGCCCATGTTCGGCCTTTAAACTAGAACCTGCGGCAAGTTGAAGACTTTCCCACAAGTAATTGACACTAATGCGTTCGCCGCATGCCACATTAAAAACTTGATTACTAGCCTCGCTATCAGCAAAGAAACCTTTTATATTGGCTTGAACCGCATTATCTACATAGGTGAAATCGCGTGTTTGTTCACCATCACCATTTATTTTTGGTGAGATGTTATCCTTTAAAGCTTGCATAAATAATGGGATGACAGCGGCATAAGCTCCATTTGGACTTTGCTTGGGACCAAAAACATTGAAATAGCGTAGTCCAATAACATCGGTGCCGTATGTTTTTCCAAACACATCAGCATACAACTCATTCACATATTTGGTAACAGCATAAGGTGATAAGGGCTTTCCAATAGTATCTTCAACTTTTGGTAAGGTTTGACTATCACCATAGGTTGAACTGGAGGCAGCATAAACCATACGTTTCACAGAATTAGAATCCTTTAATGCAATCATCATGTTTAAAAAGCCAGAAATATTTACAGCGTTGGTAGTGGCAGGATCGTTGATAGATCTGGGCACAGAACCTAATGCCGCTTGGTGACTCACATAATCTATACCTTTCATGGCTTCATGACAGGTTTTCAAATCGCGAATATCGCCTTCTAATAAGTCAAAAGCAGGATGACTCTGAAATTCCGTGATATTTTCACGATACCCATTGGAAAAATCATCCAGAACGCGTACTTTTTTAGCACCATGTTCCAATAGATATTTTACCAGATTGGAACCGATAAAGCCTGCGCCTCCGGTTATTAAGTAACTAAAATCTTTTATTTTATTACTAACACTGTTCATTATAGCCTAGCGTCTACTAAATCTTTTGGTAATAATGATTTAACATCGAAAATTACACCATTGTCAGATTTTAGTTTTTTAATATCCAATTCTAAAAATTCATTATGGCTAACTGCCAACACGATAGCCTCATAATTAGGGGCTAATTCGGAAGCATCAGTCAATAAATCAAATCCATATTCCTCGTGAACCTCCTCTTTGGAAGCCCAAGGATCATACACATCTACTGCGACATGATAGGTTTCAAATTCCCTAATAATATCTATCGCTCTGGAGTTTCGAATATCTGGACAATTTTCCTTAAAAGTAATACCCAACACCAATACGTTGGAACCTTTAATAGTGGCCCCTTTTTTTATCATCATTTTCACCGTTTCTGTCGCCACATAAGCACCCATACTATCATTCATCTTACGACCGGCCAATATAATTTCAGGATTGTAGCCACTTTCAATGGCTTTCTGTGCCAAGTAATACGGGTCAACACCAATACAATGTCCACCTACTAAACCAGGGGTAAATTTTATAAAATTCCATTTAGTCCCAGCTGCTTCTAAAACAGCCTGGGTATCAATATCTAGTAATCTAAAAATTTTAGATAGTTCATTAACAAAAGCAATGTTAATGTCACGCTGCGAGTTCTCTATTACTTTGGCAGCTTCAGCTACTTTTATAGAGGGTGCTTTGTGGGTGCCTGCCGTAATGATGGATTTATATAAATCGTCAACGATGTTGGCAATTTCAGGTGTTGAACCTGATGTGACCTTTAAAATTTTTGTCACTGTATGTTTCTTATCTCCTGGGTTAATACGCTCTGGAGAATAACCGGCGTAAAAATCAGTGTTGAACTGCAAACCAGAAACCGATTCTAAAATAGGTACACAAATATCTTCCGTTACACCAGGGTATACAGTTGATTCATAAATGACGATATCCCCTTTTTTAAGCACCTTACCTATGGTTTCACTAGCTTTTACCAGTGGTGTAAAAATGGGTTTATTAAGCTCGTCAGTAGGTGTAGGAACCGTAATAATATAAATATTTGCTGCCTCTAAATGACCTACTGAATCCGTAATAAACAGCCCATTAGCTGACACATCTTCAGATAATACCGATTGTAATTCGGCCTGTTCTACTTCCAAGGTCTTATCCAATCCATTTCGCAGTTCGGCAACACGCTTCGTATTAATATCAAATCCAACAACAGGATATTTTTTGGCAAATTCAGCAGCCAAAGGCAATCCCACGTATCCCAATCCAATGATAGCTATTTTATGTTTTTGCATATTTTTTTGTAGTATTCTAACTCAACGTTAAATCCGTTTTACAAAATCCTTAATTCTCTTCCAAGCGCTACGCTTACCTGTTTCATGATACGCATTTCCATAAACGCCATAACCATATCCGTAGCCATAACCATATCCGTAACCGTAGCCGTAATTATGGTTTGTTTTATGTTTGTAGAAATTGAGTACAAAATGAATATTTTTAATCTCACCACCACGATATTTAGCATTGATTAACTGTAGCATACCTTTTTTAGTATAATCCAATCGTACCATAAAAACAGAAGTGTCAGCATACTTTACGATTTCTAAAGCGTCTGTTACCAACCCTAGAGGTGGTGTGTCCAACACAATGATATCAAAGTTTTGCCTAAGATGATTAATAAGTGCCTCCATTCTATTGCTCATTAACAATTCGGATGGGTTTGGAGGAATGGGTCCAGCAGGAACAACATACAGGTTTTCAATATGGGTTTCATTGACAACCTCATCAAAATCCGATTCACCAATAAAATAATTAACCATACCACGATCATTGGTCAACTCAAAGTCATCGAATATTTTGGGCTTTCGCAAATCCAGTCCCAGTAATATGGTTTTTTTACCTGACAAGGCATAAACCGTTGCAATATTAATGGATGTAAATGTTTTTCCTTCACCACTTACAGAAGAGGTAATCATAATGGTCCTACCACCTGTTTTGGGTTGTTTGTTGAGGATGAACTGCAAACTGGAACGAATCGATCTGAATGATTCAGCCACTGCAGATTTAGGCTTTTCAAATACTACTAAATTATTATGATAGCGGTATTTACCAATAAGACCCAAAATAGGAATATTGGACAATTGCTGAATCTCATCCGAACCGTGAATGGTTGTATCTAGCAAGAAAATGACAAAAATGAGGAACATGGGAATGAAAAAGCCCATCATCAAGCCCATCATATAGTTCAATGACTTGTTGGGCCCAATACGTCCGCTTCCAATATCTTTGGCTTCATCAACAATAGCAATATCAGAAATATTCGCTGCTTTCACAATGGCCGCTTCACCACGTTTAGCCAAGTATAGATCATAAGCTTCCTGACTGATATCCATTTTACGTTGAATACGTAAATACTCTTGTTGATCCTCTGGTAAAACACTCAATTTACTTTCCAGATTGGCAATACTTCTATTAATAGAATTGATTAAGGTATTAATGGTAGCTTTTGTAGAACTAATGGTCTCCAACAAAACTTGCTTTTCAGATTCTATTCTACGATCCAAGTCTTTGAATAAATCAGAACCTTCCCGGGTGGTATATTCCATGTTTTGACGTTCAATTGCCAAAGAAGTAATAGTTCGAACACTGTTAAGAATGTTTGGTTCATCAATACCAACGGAAGTTGGTGCCGCAATATTGGTGTAATCAGTTTTTGTATTTAAGTAGGACTCCAACAAATTGAGGTAATCCAATTTGGTGCGTTCTTCTTCCTTTTGAGCCTCAAATTCCTTCAGGTCAGAAGAAATTTCAGTCATCTCGGCGTCAATATTGAATACTTTATTTGTTTTCCTAAAGGTATTCATCTCGTCATTCACATCCGTTAAATCAGCATTAACGGCTCGCAATGTACTATCGATAAACTTGATGGTATTAGAGGCATATAAGTTTTTACGTTCCAATTCACTGCGGCTTAAAATAGACGAAGTCGCATTTAAATAATCAACCAGTTTCGACTTATTGTGGCCTGCCAAAGACAACTGTAGAATAGATGAGGCATTGGCATTGAACGTGTTGACAATGATGCTTGTTTGATAATGATTGACAATAGCATCAAACCTATTGAATAAAATAAAAAATTCGGATTGAGGCCTGATCTTAACACCAGGATTTCGAACCTCAACAACAGCGTTTAAGAAAGATAATGTTATGGGTTCTCCAATCTGAAATTGTTGAGTAAACTCTCCCGTTGGAACAGAAACCGAAGTCGTATTCTTATTATCGTATCGTTGTACCAACTTGTTTGCTGACTCAAACTCGGTAAAAATCTCAAAATTTGTTTCGTCCAAAAACCGGATACCAATAGGATAATCCAAAACTTGGTTTCCTGACAAGTCTAAATCCACAACAAATGGGGCTTGCTTATAAATATCCACTTTTCGATATTTCCCTTCGGCTAAATACTCCAAATAATATTGCAGGGAATCAACAACTTTTTCATTGTGTGTTCGGGTCTTAAGTGTTGTTATGGTCTTTCCAACTTTATTGGATACGCCTCCCCAGTTAAATGAAATACTCGTGTTGGCTGTAAAAAATGGGTTCTGGTCATTCTCCACTGAAATCAGGGAACTTAATTTATAGACATTCTGTTTTCTAACATTGATTAAATAGGCTATCAGTAATGCCATTCCTATACACACCAGTACAAACTTCCATAGGTTAAGTACTTTGAATAAATAGCCTTTAAAGTCAAAAGTAACCCTGTTTTTTTCTACGAACTCTAAATCTAAATGATCTTCACTCATGATTATTGAAGCCTGTCAATTAATAAAATGGTTGTCGTTAAAAAAGACAAAATACTAATAACTGCCACCATGGTTTCACGCCCAGTACTTCCAAATCCCCATGATTTTTGCTTCAAGGGTTTGACATAAATGATGTCGTTGGGCTGTATGTAATAATAAGGTGATTCCATAACAGATTCATCCAACAAATTCAAATGATGGATTTTTTGACCTTGTGGGTACTGTCTGATGACCAACACATCTTCACGATTACCTTCAAATCCTATATCGCCAGCATTGGCCAAAGCTTCAAAAATATTGACGCGAGGTTGGTATAATGTTTTGGTTCCTGTACTTCCCACTTCTCCATTGACAGTGTATCGCAAGCCCGTTAACTTGACCGTAACAAAAATATTGGCAGTTTCCTTAAACTCTTCTTCCAAAAGCTTCTTTTCAAGCATTTGTTCTATTTCTTCAGTTGTATATCCCAGTACATTAATCTCGCCTAAAACAGGTATACGGATATTTCCATGTAAATCCA
The DNA here is from genome assembly GCF_055227665.1 of Hanstruepera sp. CR43. NCBI lineage: Bacteria > Pseudomonadati > Bacteroidota > Flavobacteriia > Flavobacteriales > Flavobacteriaceae > Hanstruepera > Hanstruepera sp. CR43. The sequence continues at coordinate 905,003 of NZ_CP200078.1, forward strand.
CTGTAAAACCATCAAAAAAAGCTCGTTCATCACCATCCGCATTTAAATTTTCATCACCTACTGGATTGAAAATTTGAACATTATCCTGATCCAATGCCTTAACCCTAATGTTCAATATATCATTAACCTGAATGCGGTAAGGCTTTTGTTTTTCGGTAATGGCCAAGGTACTATCCATGGCTTGTCCTTGGTTTTGTAAATACACCAATTTTTTATTGGGAATACAAGACGATAGAACGATTGAAAAAATAAGAATTATGAGAATATGCAATTGCTTCATATCGAGGGCTCAAGTTTGTTCACAAATATAGCCTTTCAGTAGGAATATCAAAACTAATCGTTTAAATTTTGGTTTTTTTACGTTATTTGCAAAAAAGACCCGTTGAACTACGTTACTGTTGAAAATATTTCGAAATCCTATGGCGAATTAACGCTGTTTGAAAACCTATCTTTTTCCATTCATAAGGATCAAAAAATAGCCTTTGTAGCCAAGAATGGAACGGGTAAGACATCCATTTTAAATATTCTATCAGGAAAAGACACTCCAGATTCCGGGCAGATAATTTTTAGAAATGATATATCAACGGCCTTTTTAGCCCAAGAACCCGAATTGGATAGCAAGTTAACCGTAGAGCGGGCTGTTTTTGATACTAAAAATCCCATACTGGGCATTATTAAAGCCTATGAAAACGCATTGGAAAATCCTGACGACACAGATGCCTATCAAAAAGCTTTTGATAATATGGATAGACACAATGCCTGGGATTTTGAAACTCAATACAAGCAAATATTGTTTCAACTGAAATTGGACAATCTCCAACAAAAAATAAGCACTTTGTCTGGTGGTCAGAAAAAACGTCTGGCCTTGGCCAATGCTCTATTAAAAAAACCTGATTTGTTAATTTTGGATGAGCCCACTAACCATTTGGATCTGGAAATGATTGAATGGCTGGAATCATTCTTTGCCAAAGAACAAATCACCCTGTTTATGGTAACCCATGATCGCTATTTTTTGGAAAGAGTCTGTAACGAAATAATAGAGCTTGACCATGGCGAATTGTATGCCTATAAAGGCAATTACTCTTATTATTTGGATAAACGTCAAGCTAGAATTGAACGCGAAGCTGTTGAAACTGGCAAGGCGAAACAATTGTTTAAAAAAGAATTGGATTGGATGCGTCGCCAACCGAAAGCCCGAACCACCAAATCCAAATCTCGAATTGACGATTTCCACGACATTAAACATCGGGCTCACCAACGCCGAAAAGACCATGAAGTTCAATTGGAACTCAATATGGAACGTTTGGGGAGCAAAATATTGGAACTGCACCATGTTTCAAAACGCTTTAAGGATAAAACCATTCTTGACAAATTTGACTATACCTTTAAAAAAGGAGAGCGGGTTGGCATTATTGGAAAAAATGGCACTGGAAAATCAACTTTTTTAAATATTATTACGCAAAGCATTGAACCAGATTCAGGCAAAGTAATTACAGGTGAAACGGTAAAATTTGGATATTATACGCAAGCGGGAATTACTGTTAAACCTGATCAAAAGGTCATTGAAGTCATTCGAGAATTTGGGGATTACATTCCGCTTAAAAAAGGCAGACAAATTAGTGCCCAACAATTATTGGAACGATTTTTATTTGACAGAAAAAAGCAATATGATTTTGTTGAAAAATTGAGTGGCGGTGAACGTAAACGCCTGTATTTATGCACAGTATTGATACAAAACCCCAATTTTTTAATTTTGGATGAGCCCACTAACGATCTGGATATAGTGACGCTCAACGTTTTGGAAAATTTCTTGTTGGATTTCCCTGGTTGCCTTATTGTAGTATCGCATGACCGCTATTTTATGGATAAAATAGTGGATCACCTATTAGTGTTTCGCGGCAATGGTGTCATTGATGATTTTCCTGGTAATTATTCAGATTTCAGAATTTATGAGGATAGTCAAGAACCTGAAACAGTGGAAACCTCTAAAAAGGATAAAAAACAGTGGAAAAAGGATAGCAACAATGCACTATCCTATAATGAACAGAAAGAATATAAAAACATTGAAAGCAAATTAAATAGTTTAGAATACGACAAAAAAGAACTGGAAAGAGCATTTAACAATTCGGATTTAAATGCTGATCAAGTAACCGAGCTATCACATAAACTTCAGGAAATCATTGACGAGATTGAAGAAAAGGAATTGCGCTGGTTTGAACTCACTTCTAAAATGGAAGATTAAAGATGTGGTATTCTATCTGGTCATACTTCAAATTTTTAATAGCTTCCACTAACCAACATGGCGTACACTCCCCATTTGTTTATGATTTGGTTACCAAATGCTTTTATGACAAAACCAAATATGCTGATTACTCAAAATTAATTGCCTACAGAAATCATCTATTGAGAAATGAAAGCCTCATTTCCTTAACCGATTTAGGGCCTGGGTCAAAAAAAACAAAATCTAATAATCGGCAAATTTCAGAAATTGCCAAAACATCTGGCACATCTTTAAAGCGTAGTAAACTACTTTTTAGATTAGCACAATATCTTAAACCCAATAACATTTTAGAATTAGGGACTTCATTAGGTATTGCCACCAATGCTTTGAACTTAGGGCAACCAAATTCCCAAATTACCACCATTGAAGGCTGTGCCAATATTTCAAACTTTACCAAAAAACATTTTCAAGATTTTGAAAATATTAATTTCCTGACGGGTGATTTTAATGCTTATCTGAATACATTAAAAACGAACGCGTATGACCTGATATTTTTTGACGGCAACCATACCAAAGAAGCCACGTTGCACTATTTTAATGAATTATTACCAACAGCAAATAACAATAGTGTGTTTATTTTTGATGACATTTATTGGTCTAAAGGCATGACAGAAGCATGGGAAACCATCAAACAGCATCCCGAAGTAACAGTTACTATTGATACCTATTTTTGGGGTTTTGTTTTTTTTAGAAAGGAACAAGCTAAGGAGCATTTTAAAATTCGCGTGTAAACGTATTGTTCAATAACAGATAACCGTTAACTTTGTTACTATGAAGATTTATACAAAAACTGGCGATGCTGGAACCACGGCTTTATTTGGTGGCACACGCGTTCCCAAACATCATATTCGTATTGACAGTTATGGCACTGTTGATGAACTAAATTCGCACTTGGGACTGATTCGTGACCAAGACATCCATCAACATTATAAAGACATTATCATTCACATTCAAGATCGTTTATTTACGGTTGGAGCTATCCTGGCAACCGACCCTGAAAAGGCCATTTTAAAAAGCGGTAAGGAGCGCTTAAACATTCCTAAAATTTCCGAGGAAAACATTTCCCATTTAGAAACGGAGATGGATACGATGAATGATGCATTACCCCCTATGACACATTTTGTACTTCCCGGTGGGCATCAAACCGTGTCATTCTGTCACATTGCCCGTTGTGTATGCCGAAGAGCCGAACGTTTGGCTGCCGCGCTCAACGATTTAGAGCCCATAGACCCCTTGGCATTAAAGTATTTAAACCGACTATCAGACTATCTTTTTGTATTGGCACGGAAATTGTCCCATGACTTGCAAGCCGATGAAATTAAATGGATTCCTGAAAAAAAGTAAGTCATCGCCTTTTTGAATTTTGATGCCGTAAAATGGTGCTATTTTACAACGGATTACGGCAAAAAACACGTTCTTATGATTATTGCGTAATAAATTGTTTTTTTTCTTGCCTATTTAAACTAAAAATTTATTTTTGCAAAAAATTAAAACGAATTACAAATGTATTGGACATTAGAATTAGCATCCTATTTAAGTGATGCGCCTTGGCCAGCAACAAAAGATGAATTAATTGACTATTCAATTAGAACGGGAGCACCTTTGGAAGTTGTTGAAAACCTACAATCTATTGAAGACGAGGGTGACTCTTATGAGTCTATTCAGGAAATCTGGCCAGATTATCCAACCGACGAAGATTACCTCTGGAATGAGGATGAATATTAATATTTATTAAGCCTAGAAGAAAGTCTCGTCAGAGGCTTTTTTTGTGTCTAATAATTATTTAATTGATTGATACAACCGTATCTTTGAGAACTCAAATTCTTGAAGACAAAATTATATTTTATAGCTAGCCTTGGAGCTGGTTCAACTTAAACAAACAAACATGAGTTTTTTAAATTCCGTACTAAAGGTATTTGTTGGCGACAAATCCAAACAAGATGTCAGCGCCATCATGCCCATAGTCAAACAAATAAAAACATTTGAAACGGCACTCGAGCAATTATCACATGATGAACTTCGTGCCAAAACAGCCTATTTTAAAGAGAAAATTGCTGAAGCTCGCAAACCCCTTAATGAGAAAATTGACACCTTATTAGAGCAAGCCGAAAACACCGAAGACATTGATGAACGTGAAGACATTTATCTTGAAATAGATAAAATAAAAGATGATGTTTACGCAGTCACTGAAGATGTCTTAAATGATATTCTACCAGAAGCCTTTGCTGTTGTTAAAGAAACAGCCAAGCGTTTTGTGGATAACACACAAATTGCAGTAACTGCCAACACCTTTGACCGTGAAATATCTGGGACTAAAGATTATGTAACCCTTGATAATGACCAAGCTATTTGGGCTAACTCTTGGGATGCCGCTGGGAAACCGATTACCTGGGACATGGTTCACTATGACGTACAGCTTATTGGTGGTATTGCCATGCACCAAGGTAAAATTGCAGAAATGCAAACAGGTGAAGGTAAAACATTGGTTGCTACGTTACCCGTTTATTTGAATGCTTTGGCAGGTCGTGGCGTGCATTTGGTTACGGTTAACGATTACCTTGCTAAACGTGATAGCGCTTGGATGGCACCCATTTTTGAATTCCATGGTTTAAGTGTGGATTGCATTGATTATCACCAACCAAATTCGGCAGCACGTAAAAAAGCTTATTTAGCAGATATCACTTACGGTACCAATAACGAGTTTGGTTTTGACTACTTGCGTGATAATATGGCGCATTCGCCAGATGATTTAGTCCAACGCCCACATCATTATGCCATTGTCGATGAGGTGGATTCAGTTTTGATTGATGATGCACGTACACCATTAATCATCTCAGGTCCAATTCCTCAAGGTGATCGTCATGAATTTACCGAATTAAAGCCAAAAGTTGACGATATTGTTTCTGTTCAAAGAAAATATTTAACGGGTGTTTTGGCGGAAGCTAAAAAATTAATCGCTGATGGAGATACCAAAGAAGGTGGTTTCCAATTATTACGTGTGTATCGTGGGATGCCAAAAAACAAAGCCTTAATTAAGTTTTTAAGTGAGGAAGGTATCAAGCAATTATTACAAAAAACCGAAAACTTCTATATGCAGGATAATAACCGCGAAATGCCCAAGATTGATGCGGAATTATACTATGTCATTGAAGAAAAAAATAATCAAATTGAATTAACCGATAAAGGAATTGAATTCCTATCGGGTAAGGATGATCCGAACTTTTTTGTCATGCCAGAGATTGGTTTGGAAATTGCCAAAATAGAATCGCAAGGCTTATCAAAAGAAGAAGAAGCGAATCTTAAAGAAGAATTATTCAGAGATTTTGGCGTAAAATCAGAGCGCATCCATACCTTAAACCAATTGCTTAAGGCCTATGCTCTTTTTGAAAAGGACATCCAGTATGTGGTTATGGATAATAAGGTCATGATTGTAGATGAGCAAACCGGTCGTATTATGGATGGTCGCCGATACAGTGATGGCCTACATCAAGCAATTGAAGCTAAGGAAAATGTTAAGATTGAAGATGCTACGCAAACTTTTGCTACGGTAACCTTACAGAATTATTTTAGAATGTATCGCAAGCTTTCGGGTATGACTGGTACTGCCGTTACTGAAGCGGGTGAATTCTGGGAAATTTATAAATTGGATGTTGTTGAAATACCAACCAACAAGCCAATTGCCCGTGATGACCGTGAGGATTTAGTTTATAAAACCAAGCGTGAAAAATATAATGCGGTTATTGAAGAAGTTACACAATTATCACAAGCTGGTCGTCCTGTATTGATTGGTACAACATCGGTAGAAATATCTGAATTATTGGGCAAAATGTTGAGTATTCGTAAAATACCTCATAACGTATTGAATGCCAAGCAACATAAAAAGGAAGCGGAAATTGTTGCCGAAGCGGGTAATTCAGGACAAGTAACTATAGCCACTAATATGGCGGGGCGTGGTACGGATATCAAATTATCGGATGCCGTCAAAGAAGCAGGTGGTTTAGCTATTGTTGGTACAGAACGTCATGACTCGCGTCGTGTAGATAGACAGTTACGTGGTCGTGCTGGTCGTCAAGGTGACCCAGGTAGTTCGCAATTCTACGTATCATTGGAAGACAATTTAATGCGCTTGTTTGGTAGTGAGCGTATTGCCAAAATGATGGATAGAATGGGCTTACAAGAGGGTGAAGTGATTCAACATTCCATGATTTCAAAATCGATTGAGCGTGCCCAAAAGAAAGTAGAAGAAAACAACTTTGGTGTACGTAAACGATTATTAGAATATGACGATGTTATGAACGCGCAGCGTGAAGTCGTCTACAAACGTCGTCGTCATGCACTTCATGGGGAACGCTTACGTGTCGATTTGGCAAATATGATTTATGACACGTCTGAAGGCATTGCTGAAAGTAACAAGGCTGCAAATGACTTTAAGAATTTTGAGTTTGAATTGATCCGTTATTTCTCTATGAGCTCACCAATAACTGAAGCTGAATTTGGAAAATTGAGTGCTCAAGAATTAGCAGGAAAAATATATAAAGCTGCCTTTGAACACTATCGTGAAAAAATGACACGCAATGCTGAAATAGCATTCCCAGTCATTAAAAACGTTTATGAAACGCAACGTGATAAATTTAAGCGTATTGTGGTACCTTTTACCGATGGTGTCAAAAACTTGCAAGTTGTTACCGATTTAGAGAAGGCCTACGAAACCAATGGAAAGCAGTTAATCAATGATTTTGAAAAGAATATTACACTGGCAATCGTTGATGACTCTTGGAAAACACATTTGCGTAAAATGGATGAATTGAAACAATCTGTTCAATTGGCCGTTCACGAGCAAAAAGATCCATTATTGATCTATAAATTTGAAGCTTTTGAGTTATTCAAAAGTATGATTGACCAAGTTAACAAAGATGTGATTTCATTCTTGTTTAAAGGGGAATTACCAACAGAAACCCAAAACACTATTCAAGAAGCACGTCAAACCCGTCAGAAGGAAAAATTAGAAACTTCTAAAGAAGAAATACCCAATATGGATGAGCGTGCTGCTCAAAATCGTGCTGCTGGAAATACTCAAAAACAACCAGAGGTTGTTGAAACCATCGTACGTGACAAACCTAAAATTGGTCGTAATGACCGGGTAACTATAAAACACGTGATGAGTGGTGAAAACAAAACCTTGAAATACAAACAAGCAGAACCTTTAATTTCCAAAGGAGACTGGGTATTGGTTGAATAAATTCGTAAACATATTTATCGTAAGAGAAGCCTTGTTCATTCAAGGCTTTTTTTTGCATTTTTTTTCAGCACAGCTAATATTTTTTCCTTACATCGAATAAGTGTTAAATAACTCATTTACTTACTACTGTATCACTAACTTTACGTTAGAATGACCTTTCCAAGAAAATTTTTCGGTTAATAGCATAATTGAAAATTTATAAAAATGACATTCTTTAGAAGCCAACCAAATATGACTCGTAACTTACCCGTTGTTATTTTAATCCTATTGACATTTCTGTCAACAAATAGCAATGCCCAAACCATTAGTTTTGGTTCAACGGGATTGCAAAATGAAAATGTTTTAAATCCTACGTCTTTGGAATTTGGACCAGACGATAGATTATATGTGGCCCAACAAAACGGTATCATTTGGGCTTATACCATAGAACGTGATAATGCCGTTGCCGGTGATGGCACCTACACAGTTATTGACAGTGAAGAAATCACCAATATCCGCTTTGGCATTCCCAATCATGATGACGAGGGAAATTTTAATCCGAGTCAACAACGTTTAATCACAGGTATCATGACAGCTGGGACAGTTGAAAACCCTATTGTATATGTAACCTCATCCGATTACCTTTTGGGTGGTGGTGGCGGTGGAAATGATACCAATTTGGACACTAACTCCAGTATGTTGTCAAAACTTGAAAAAATAGGTGGAGTTTGGGAAAAAACCGATTTAATACGTGGATTACCTCGTTGTGAAGAAAATCATGCCATAAATGGTTTGGATATGTTTGAAAGGGACGGCATCACATATTTATTGATAGTTCAAGGTGGACAAACCAATAAAGGGGCTCCAAGCAACAATTTTGCTGGGACTCCTGAATTTTTTCTTTCAGGTTCCATGTTAATTGTCAACCTAACTCAATTGGAAAGTATGCCTGTGTATACAGATCCAAGAAGCGGTACCAATTACGTGTATGATTTACCAACGTTGAATGATCCAACCCGTTTGGATATAGATAATACACATCCAGAATTTCCTTATCCTGTTGGTCATCCTATGTACAATGCTACCATTGATATTGGTGACCCTTTTGGAGGAAACAATAGCTTAAACCAAGCATTTCCTGAAGATAACAGTCCCATTCAAATTTTTTCGGCTGGATACCGAAATGCCTACGATGTAGTTATTACTGAAAACGGAAAAATATATACTTCCGACAATGGCGCAAATTCTCTTTGGGGCGGTTTACCTAGAATTTATGATAATGCTACGGATACATTTCTTGGTGATGAAAGTACCATAACCTACGACCCTGTTAACCACTACATAAAAAACGAGTTAAATGAAAATGGCAGTACCATTATTCATGACCCCTTACATTATGTAGGAACTATTAACGATGCCAATGAAACCTACTATGGTGGTCATCCAATTCCTATTTTGGCTTTCCCGTCCAGAGCTGGTATTTTTACTTATGAAAAAGTTAATGACTCTTGGGTTGCGACGAATACTTATGATTTAGAATCTTTAATTTTAGGAACGTCTGGTTATTTTAATTCAAGTTTTAGCATTTCCGATTTTCCTGATCGCCCTGAAGTAGGTGAATTTTTAGCTGACGAACCTATAGCAAGCCCCAGAAATAATATTCTAGCTCGTGTCAGTTCTTCTACTAATGGTATAACAGAATATACCGCTTCCAATTTTGGAGGTATCATGCAAGGGAATATTTTAACAGCTTCATTCAATGGTAACATCAATCGTTATGTCTTGAATGAAACTGGCGATGCTGTCACGCTTGAAGAAGCTACTTTTAATGGCTTTGGTAGCTTACCGCTTGATGTTACCGCACAAGGCGATGACGACATTTTTCCGGGAACTGTTTGGGCAGCTACCTATGGCTCTAATAGTGTGACCGTATTTGAACCAACAGATATTAATTGTCTTTTACCTGGTGATGTAGGTTATGATCCCAATGCCGATAGCGACAATGATGGTTACACCAATCAAGATGAAGTTGATAATGATACCAACTCTTGCTCGCAAAGTAGCAAACCTAAAGATAATGATGGTGATTTTATTTCAGATTTAAATGATCCTGATGATGATAATGATGGTATTTTAGATGTCAATGATGCCTTTGCTCTGGATCCTGATAATGGTACCACAACCAATCTGCCTATTGACTATCCATTTTGGAATAATGATCCCGGAACAGGTTTCTTTGGTCTTGGCTTCACAGGATTAATGCTTGCCCCTAATGGGACAACAGATTATCTAACACAATTTCAAGAAGCGGGTGTTTCGTTTGGAGGTGCAGCTGGAAAAGCTACTGTAGATGATGTTACAGGAGGTGATGCTTTTGGCTCCCTAAACAATCAGGATTATGGTTTTCAATTTGGTGTTAATGTTGACTCAAATTCCAATCCTTTTACCGTTCATACGGAAATCGAATCGCCTTACTTTGGTTCAAATGGTTCTCAAAATACGCCCGTTGATTACCAATCATATGGAGTTCAAGTTGGTACTGGCGACCAAGACAACTATCTAAAGTTGGTATTTATGAATGGAATTTTGAATGCCGACACCTTATATGGATTGCAAGTAGTTTTAGAAGATAGCGGTGTTGTGACCGTTAATGAAAGCTATGACATTCCCAATATCATAAACTCCAGTGCCATTAATCTCTATATTTCTATAGACCCCGCAAGTAATACTGCACAACCGTTTTACTCTATTAATGGTGGAGAAACTCTAAACCTTTTAGGCTTACCAATCCCTTTACCTAATAGTTTTTTGGATGACTCTGATAACCAAGGACTGGCAGTTGGTATGATTTCAACATCTCGTAGTGACACCACACCAAATCCATTCACCGCAACCTGGGATTATATTGAAGTTTATGAAAATTTAGATGGTGTACTTTCTATTGACCCTGATCCATTAGATTTTGGATTAACACCAGTTAACAACTCACAACGTACAAAGTATGTAACGCTTAATAATGAGGGTGGACCAACTGATACTACAATTAGTATTACCGCTTTAAATTTTCTGGGAACAGATTCCAATTTATTCTCAAGTGACTTTGAATTGCCTTTCAACTTAAGCCCTGGATCATCTGTTAAAGTACCTATTGATTTTAGCTCAGATCAAATATTAGGAGAAAAAACGGCTTCATTAGAAGTCATGCACAGTGGTGCCAATTCACCTGTTACAAGTCAGTTAACTGGTGAATTAACGGATATTTTTACTCCAATTGTTCGTATTAATTCTGGCGGTGTTATGGTTCCTGCATCTGATGGAGGTCCTGAATGGGAAGATAATACCAGTGATACAGGTAATTCTTATGTAGTTACATCAGGCTCTCCGTTTACCATTAGCTATATTGATTATGAGAATCGGGATGTTTCCATTCCTGATTACATTAGCCAAGCAGAATATGAAGAATTAATGCGTTGTGAATTAAGTACCAATGATCACGATTTCCCAGTAACCTATTCTATTAGCCTTCCTAATGGATTTTATATTGTCAACTTATATTTTGCGAATTTGTATAATGGTACGTCTGAAGCTAACGAGCGCATTTTTGATGTCAATATAGAAAACCAAAGGGTTATCGAGAAATTTGATCCATCTAAAGAATTTGGACACAGGGTTGCTGGTATGGTTCAAACTAATGTAGAAATCACTGATGGTGACATGGATATCCAATTTTTATTTGAATTACAAAACCCCATAATAAATGCTATTGAAATTTTAGGTATAACCTATCCACCACTTAATCTGATGCCGATTGCAGATAGATCAGACTGCGAATTTGAAGTATCCGATTTTCAAGCAATTGGTTCAGGAGGTAATCCTGCCGATAATTTGGTGTATTCCATAAGTGGCCAACCTTTAGGTATTGATATAGAACCAACCAACGGACTGATTTTTGGTGTTATTGATGAAACTGCTGTTACAGGCGGGCCTAATAATGATGGTATTCATGAAGTTACCGTTACTGTAAGCAAACCGGGAAGTTTGGATGTCTCTACTGACTTTATTTGGACCGTAGTTGATGATATTGTAGCTCCTGAAATAACCTGCCCTGATACTCTTATTGAGGCAGTATCTTTGGGTACTACCGAAGCTTTTGTAAGCATCGTTGATCCTTTAGTAACTGATAACTGTGAAAGCGAAATTGATTTAGTTGGAACACGGTCAGATGGATTGGAATTGACTGATGCTTTTCCTTTAGGCGATACAACAATCACCTGGATTGCAACAGATGCTTCTGGTAATATTTCCGATTCTTGTGAACAAATAGTTACAGTAGAAATTCCCGAATTTACATTACAACTAAATGTCAGTCTTCAAGGGCGATCTGATTACAGTGGTAATTATGATATTAATCTGTATAGTTTGGGTGATTTAGCAACACCGTCATACACTTTTAATGCTACAGCCAATGCTTTGGGCGAAATTGGATTACCAAGCTCTATAAGCCAAGGAGAATATAAGGCATTGGTCAAACACCCCATGTATTTACAACGTGTTAAAACCATTAATGTAACTGAAAACACGGTTGAGACATACAGCGATGCCTTATTAGCAGGTGATGTAAATAACGACAATGTTGTCAATATCTTTGATTTAGGAATATTTTCTGGCACTTATAATTTAAGTTCAGGAGATACGGGATTTGATGCACGTGCCGATTTTGACAATAATTTAATCATTAACATATTTGATTTAGGCTTATTTTCAGGTAATTATCAATTATTTGGAGAAACCCAAAACGACTAAAAAACCAATCATGGATTCATTAAAAAAACTTATTACAGTAATCGTAGTTCTGCTTTTTTCAACAGCATTTTTATCGGCTCAATCGGTTGATTTAGTCGCGAGTGTGGATCAAATGCCTCCATTCACCAATGGACAAACGTTTAACTATTCGATTACTTCAACAGGCAGTCCCTATAATGCATTACGAATTAAATTGGAATACAATCCCAGCGTGTTACAACTGAATAGCCTCACACCTGTTTATGCATTTGATTTTACGCCCGTGAATGATATTAGTACGCCTGGACTCGTAAAGTATGAAGCAGCCAGTCTTTCTGGAAACATTACAACCGATGAAGTCATTTTCACAATTGAATTTGAAGTCCTTGATAGCAACCAAGCTATTTCTATTGCTCATAATTATGATGCCGTTGATGGGACTGTTGTAGTCAATAGTGGTGGTAACGATATTTTAGGAACTGCTAATGACATTTTGTTGGAAACTTTAGGTGTGACCCAAAACAACCTCATGACGTTTTCGATTTATCCGAATCCGGCAAATAACTTTATTACAATCAAAAATAATGGCGAGGCTGTTATTGAATCCGTTGCAATTTATACCATAGAAGGAAAAATGGTTTTAAACACCGACATGACGGATTTACAAAAAACTGATCAAAGTATTTCAGTTGATGTTTCCTCCTTAAAAAACGCCTTGTACTTTATGGATATTTTTAATGATAATGGACATAAAAAAACCTACAAAGTTTTAGTTTCCCATTAAGCCAATCTTAATAATAAATTTGGGTCTGGGCAATTGGTCTGATAGTATGTAACGTTTGATTGGCTGCAAACCCCAGGGTAATCACCATGATAATTTTCGATATCAATTATTATCTGAAAATGAAGATGTGGTGCATAATCACCATTAACAGCCGATGATCCCAAAGTTCCTAGATGTTCTCCTGCTTTACACATCTGCCCAATCTTTATATTTTTGATTGATTCCATGCTCAAGTGCCCATAAAGTGTATGAAATACAAACCCATGGATTTCATGCTTTAAAATTATGGTCGGACCATAATCACCAAAATTAGTATTGTTGGCATAGCTATGGATCACGCCATCCAATGGTACAAAAATAGGACTCCCAACTGTCGTCCATAAATCAATCCCTAAATGGATATTGCGTTCTGAATCCGAGTGGGCCGCATTAAAATGATAACTGCGTTTATAAATATTGCGTTTTTCTAAATAGCCACCAAAAGCTACCTGAGCGTTTCTTTCTTGACAATAATTAGTAATATAGGCTTCCCAGGTAACAGCAGTTTCTAAATTGAATGAGTCCAGATCATGGTTATTGACCGATAAATCAATGGAAACATATTTTTGAATTGGAATGGCTTTGTCTAATACAAAGCATGGATTTGGGCTTAAAGAAGATATAGTGGATAGGAAATCATGTGACATGCCATTGGGTTATAAGAACCCAAATATAACAATCTATTCCATGACAACTTTACTGTAACGTGCATTTATAGCAATAGTCTTGTTGCTATTCATACTTCCCAAATTAAATGAAGATACCTGATTGCTTTCCTTATTTTTTGGATGGAATAATCTTGAATTTTTGCCATGATATTGTAAGTTAAAATCAACATTTGGCAACTTGATAGCGGCATTACTATTGTCTAAAGTAATATTAAGATTATTAAAATCATCAGATACACTATGAACCGTCAAATCGCCAAAACTTCCAGTTAGAATAGCATTTCCCGATAGTTTATCAACTCCAATACTGGATGAATTAGAATTTAGGACCAAGCCATTGACATCTTGTAAAATAGCATTCTCAACAAAACTCAATTTCAGGGTACCCAACTGCCATTTTTTAATAAATACAGATCCATAGGAAGCATTGACGGAGGTTTTTTCTCCGTCAATACTATTTGCCAAAAATGTAGCATGGTTTAAATCAGCCTTCAGATTATTGATTACAGATGATACTTTTAGCTCACCATGTCTGACATTTAAATTTAATTTAGCCTTTTTGGGTATTTTAATTTTAAGGGTCTTTTTAACATTCAAGTTTTTTGAAGTTTGAGATTCAAATAGGATGCGTTGGACCTCCTCATTCTCCATGGCACGCTCCTCAAGTACTTTAGCTTGTTCTTCCCAAACTTTGGCTTGTTCTTCCATTTGCTTACCAAACTCATCTCCCCATTTTTCCATGCTTTTTCCAAATTCTTCTCCGAACTCTTCTCCCCATTTTTCCATACTCTTTCCGAATTTTTCACCAAACTCCTCACCCCACTTTTCCATGTCCTTACCGAAACTTTCACCAAACTCTTCGCCAAATTTTTCACCCCAAGCTTCCATTTCTTTTTCATATTTTGCCAAGGCTTCAGAATCTACAGATTTTGCCCAATCTTCCATTTTTTTTGCATAGGCCTCCCCATATTTTTCAGCATATTCGTCACTCCATTTGTCCATGTATGCTTCACCCTCCTTTTCATACCTGTCAAAATCGAAGCTCACAGCATCCATACCTTCTGGTAAGTCTGGTAATTTAGGCATCTTTGGCATTTTGGGCATTTTAGGCATATTGGCCAAGTCCATGGATTCCAGTAATTTGTCCACCATTGGCATGACTGGGATATCGGCAAGTTCCAGTTCAAGATCTTGCAGTGCATCCAATGATTGCAATTCAAATAAAGTTGACGGTTCAGACCATGATAGGCCATCAGAATTTGATGAAATGATGATGCGATCTTTTGAACCATCAACACTTACTCGCCAGTTGTCCAAATGCTTTTTAAGTTCATCCTTGCTTAAAACATTACTTTCAACATAGGCTTCAATTTCAATAATGTCTTTATTCCAGGTGTCAATTTCAATATTGGTATAACTCGTATTCAAGTCAATGTTCACGTTATCATTGACGTTCACTGACTGTGAAATTTTATCTAACTTTTGTTGAGCTGTCAGACTCAAACAAAAGCATAGAAGGATCATATTTAAGATTTTATTTTTCATGTTATTTTATTTTACGCTGTTGTTCGTTTTTGATCTGATTGTGAATTGTTTAATGTGTTTAATTGTTCTTTAAGACGATACATAAGATTTAAACGAAGCTTTAAATTGGTAATCAAAGCGTTAACCGTTAACTCATTAGGCCCAGAATTGGTTAATTCCATAGAGAGATTTTTATACTCCTTGTTCAATTCAGCTAACTGGCTTAAATAACCGTCAATGAGCTCTTTGTTTTCAGGAGTTAGTTTGACTTTGGACAACTCATAATTGATACTGGCCAAATAATAGTCTTCAACCTTTTTTAAATCGGGTGAAATATCACCTAAGGACTTGGTATCTGGTTGTGTTGTATTAGTATCTGCTACTTGTGTAGGTGTGTCTAGATTATCAACTTTAAAATAATTATAGGCTCCAAAGCTCAACCCTAAAACAATAACCACACTCGCCGCTATTTGTAACCAAGACCACGATTTTTCTTCATGAAGGGGTAACTCCGCATCTAATTTCTTCAGAAATCGCGCTTCATGTCCTTCTGGCATTTTCCCTTGGGTTTTGCTACTATCGTTCTTAATCAAATCTCTAATATCTTGTGCCATTTTTTTTGTTTTTTAACAGTTCTTGCAATTTTACTTTTCCTCTGTATAGCTGTGTTCTTGAAGCCACTTCAGAAATGTCCAATATTTCAGAAATTTCCTGATGATCATAGCCTTCAATTAAATAAAGCATGACAACATATCGATACTTTTCTGAAAGTGTATTGATCGCCTGTTTTACTTCATCGACTGTTACAGCATCGTCTACCAACCATTTGTCTTCATAACTGGTATCAACAACTTTTAGGTGCACCTCTTCCAATTCAACTAAACGTTGTTTGTTGGCTTTTAAGGTGTCAATACTGGTGTTTATGACAATTCGTTTTAACCAAGCGCCAAAAGTCACTTCAGCATTGTATTGATGTAATTTCGTAAAGGCTTTTATAAAAGCATCCTGAACAACATCTTCGGCTTCAGCATCGTTTTTCATAAACCGTTTAGCCACAATATACATCCCATTGCAGTACTGGTTGTATAACTGCATTTGCGCTTTACGGTCATTGGTTTTGCATTTTTCAATAATGTCTGTTTGAAACATGCTTTACTTTTGGTTTTTGATTAGTTCAACTTAAAGACGATAAAAAAAATCTAATGTTGCAAAAAGATATTTATTTTTTTAAATTAATACTATTGGTCAAAAAAAAATGTTTTGTATTTTATTAGATACAGCAATTGCGGTATCTTTAATCCATAAAAATTTCAGAATTAGATGAATAAATTATTTAAGTGGTTTTTCGGTTTCCTTTTACTGGTTGCAATTGGTCTCTTCTGCTATTCCTATTTTGATGATGATAGCCTGTTAAAGCCCAGAAAAAGTCCAATTGATACAGTGTCATTAGCTCAAAATGACTTACAAATGGATATCGTATACAACAGACCCTATAAACGAGGTAGGGAAATTTTTGGCGGATTGGTACCCTATAAAGTGGTTTGGCGTACAGGTGCCAATGAAGCAACCACATTCAAAACGAACAAACCCCTAAAAATCAATAATGACTCACTTCCTGCAGGAAAATATACGCTTTGGACAATACCCAATGATTCTACCTGGCAAGTAATGTTTAATACCAAGCAATATTCCTGGGGTGTTGATACTGAAATGAAAGCCATGCGTGAGCCTGAATTTGATATCATTAATATGACCGTACCTGTTCAGCATATAGACAAGTCTATTGAGCAGTTCACAATTGGTTTTGATAGCACTTTAGATCATTTAGCACTAACCATGGTTTGGGATCAAACCAAAATAGCAGTACCATTAAATACGTTTGACTAAAAAAAAGCCACATACATCAGCTTTACATGAACGTGCAGGTATTTCAGATTCTGAAATCACGAATTTGCAGGCTATTGACAAAATCAAACAAAAGCGTCAATCACAACCATCATCTGAAACCTTAATTTCAAATATCTTAAAGGGTGATATTACGGCATTAAGTCGCGCCATTACACTTATTGAAAGTAAAAATCCGCAACATTCAAACACAGCTCATAACATTATAACGGGCTGTTTACCCTTTACAAATAAATCTACACGAATTGGGATAACTGGAGTACCTGGTGTTGGAAAGAGTACCTTTATAGAATCGTTTGGTAAGTATCTTTCAAAACTCGGAAAAAAAATTGCTGTGTTAGCCATTGATCCAAGCAGTTCTGTGACTAAAGGCAGTATTTTAGGCGACAAGACCCGTATGGAAGATTTAGTAAAAGACACAAATGTCTTTATAAGACCTTCACCCTCGGGAGAAACCTTGGGTGGTGTCGCTCGGAAAACACGTGAAACTATTATACTATGTGAGGCGGCAGGTTTTGATACCATTATCATAGAAACTGTAGGAGTTGGGCAAAGTGAAACTACCGTAAATGATATGGTAGATTTCTTTTTACTTTTAAAATTGGCAGGTGCCGGTGATGAGTTACAGGGTATTAAACGGGGGATTATTGAAATGGCCGACACCATAGCGATTAACAAAGCTGATGGTGACAATTTAAAAGCGGCCAAATTAGCAAAGGTTGAATTTAGTAGAGCGCTACATTTGTATCCCAAGAAATCATCCGGATGGCAACCCAATGTCATGCTATGTAGTGCCTTAAAAAATGATGGTATTGACGCTATTTGGAGTAATATTGAAGCTTATTTACAGTTGACAAAAGAAAACGGTTATTTTTCAAAACGACGCCAAGAACAAAATAAGTACTGGTTAATCCAAACCATCAAGGAGCAATTACATCTAGCTTTCTTTGAAAATCCCGCTATAAAAAAAGCCTTAACAGAGCAATTACATCTGATAGAACAAAACAAAACGACACCATTTGCCGCTGCTGATTATCTCCTTAATTTAAAAACTGGTCTATAGAAAGTTTTCTTTGTACCAAGCCACCTGCTTCTTAACGCCATCAACTAAAGAAGTTTCAGGGTTGTAATCCAATAATTTTATCGCTTTATCAATATTCGCTTTGGTGCGCCATTGATCTCCAGCTCTGGCAGCAACATGATCTATTTTAATGGTCATACCCATAACTTCCTCGACGGCATCAATACCTTCTTGTGTGGTATGCTCAATCTCTGTCCCCAGGTTAATAACTTCGCCATTTACCAATGTTTCCTTACCAATAACACTCACTATTCCATCTACAATGTCATCAACATATGTAAAACTTCGTAAATGTCTGGCACTTCCTTCATATAAAGGAAAAGCTTCATTATTAAAACCACAGGCTATGAGTTTGGTATACATTTTTTCAGGACGCTCCCTTGGCCCAAAAACGGAATACAAGCGCAATGAACAAGCTGGCATTTGCTTTTCACGACTTTTTTGAAGTACTAATTGTTCGGCTGCCAATTTGGTAACACCATAGTGCGAAGCGGGTTTAGGTGCCATATCTTCCGGAAAAGTGGCCTCTAAACCATATATTGAAGAGGTTCCAATATTGACAAATAATTTTAAATCCTGAAGCTGTAACGCGTAATCAATTAAATTTTTGGTAGCAATAATATTATTGGAAAAATAATCCTCAAAACTTGAAGACGCTGAAATACCTGGTTGAGCTGCAAAATGAAAGATATATTGGATATCTTCCGGTAACTCGTTTATTAAATCTGCAGTTCGCAAATCAATTTTAAGAACTTCGATTCCTTGATTCTTAAGGGCAGATTCATTCAACTTCTTTAATTCTTCACTATAGTAAGGTGAAAAATTATCGAGTCCAACCACGTCATGACCCAATTGCTTTAAACGTTCCGACGTATGCGATCCAATAAATCCTACAGCTCCTGTAACCAGTATTTTCATAAATCTATATTCTGTTACAAAGAAACATTTTTTTTCTGTAAGATTGGAATTCCACTAAAAAGAATACATTTGTATAACCAACACATTCAATATGGCTTACGATTTTACAATCATTGTACCTGTGTATAATGAGGAAGACAACTTACTTCGTGTTGAAAAAGAGCTTTTAGAATACTCCAAAATAGCTTCCAAAAAAACAAAGATTCTTTTCGTTAATGATGGTTCAAAAGACACTAGTCAGGCGATTATGGAAACAATATGTGAGCGACAGGAAAATTTCAGTTATATCAGTTTTGCTGAAAATCGTGGGTTAAGTGCTGCCATCAAAGCAGGCTTTGATTACGCCAATACCGAATTGGTAGGGTATATCGATTCCGATTTACAGACGGCTCCCGAAGACTTTAATTTACTTCTGGAGTACATTGGTGAATACGATTTAGTGACAGGCGTTAGAGCCAATAGAAAAGATTCCTTTGTAAAAAATATGTCTTCAACTATTGCTAATGGTATTAGAAGAGCATTTACCCATGATGGTATGGATGACACAGGCTGTCCGTTGAAAGTCATAAAAACAGAATATGCCAAACGCATTCCTATGTTTAAAGGACTTCACCGATTTTTGCCTGCTATGATTTTACTGCAACATGGTAAAATTATTCAAATTCCCGTTCAGCATTTTCCGCGAATTGCCGGTCAGGCTAAATTTGGGCTTTGGAACAGATTGATAGGCCCATTAATGGATTGTTTTGCCTATTTATGGATGAAGAAAAAGTACATTAATTATTCTGTTGCAAAACAAAGCGAATGAGTAACTGGATAATATATAGTATCGGGTTTTTTGCCCAAATCCTTTTCTCTTCTCGTTTAATAATTCAATGGCTATATTCAGAAAAACATAAACGTGTCATAACCCCAACTATATTTTGGACCTTAAGTTTAATTGCCTCACTCCTATTGTTCATTTATGGTTATTTACGTGATGATTTTGCCATCATGCTGGGTCAGGGACTGACTTATTTTATCTACATCCGTAATTTGCAATTGCAGAATGAATGGGAAAAATTTCCTAAATGGCTACAATGGTTCATTTTATTGATGCCAACTTTTGTCATTATTTATTATTTCAATAACAACACCATTGACGTAGAGAAATTATTTAAAAATGAAGCCATCCCATTTTGGCTATTAAGTTTGGGTATCGTTTCACAAGTGGTATTTACCTTGCGTTTTGTTTACCAATGGCTATATTCAGAAAGGCAAAAACAATCTTCCTTGCCTTTTGGATTTTGGTTATTGAGTTTGGCAGGTTCCATCCTCATTTTAATTTATGCCATTTTCAGAAAAGACCCTGTATTGTTTACTGGTCATGTTTTAGGAGCCATTATTTATATTCGAAATTTAATTTTAATTCATAAAGATGCTAGCCGGCCTCATTAAAAAATATCCCATACAAACACTCTGTCTAATCTTTGCGATCATGTTGTTGCCCAATCTTCATGTTTTGGATGTGACCATAATGGAAGCTCGAAATTTCATTACCGCTCGCGAAATGATAACCGACAACAATTGGTTATTAACAACCATGAACGGTGAAGCACGCTATGAAAAGCCCCCTTTACCCACCTGGCTTACTGCCATTTCAGGATTGATTTTTGGAATTAATAGTGTTTTTGCCATGCGATTGCCAGCTGCCCTCATGGTCATATTATTGGTGACATTGATATATAAAATTTCCCATAAATTAAACCATAATCAAACCTTTGCTTTTAATAATGGTTTGATACTAGGGTCGTCTTTTTATGTCATTGGAATTATCATAGAGGCACCTTGGGATATTTTCACCCATGCTTTTATGAGTGTTGCCATCTACTACCTCATAGTTCTATTTCAAGAATCAAAACTCTTGATTAAACATCTTTTTTTAGTATGTTTTTTTATTGGATTATCCTTTTTAAGTAAAGGTCCTATTTCGATTTACGCCCTATTATTACCTTTTTTAATAGCTTACGGATTCACCTATAAATACAAGCCTTTGCCAAAAAAAATATTGATGATTATTGGATTATTAATAGTTGGAATGGCACTTGGTGGTTGGTGGTATATTTTCGTAAGAATGAATGACCCTGAAACTTTTGCAGCCATAGCTCAAAAAGAAACGGGAAACTGGAGTAGTTATAATGTGAGACCATTTTACTACTATTGGAGTTTCTTTACCCAAAGTGGCTTATGGACCATTCCTGCTTTTATAAGTTTGCTTTATCCTTATTTAAAAAGTCGTGTAACTAATCTAAAAGCTTATCAATTTAGTTTACTCTGGACACTATTGGCCGTTGTGCTATTGTCTTTAGTTCCAGAAAAAAAATCACGATACCTGATGCCTGTTTTGATTCCGTTATCAATCAACATTACTTTTTATATTGATTATTTAATAAGAGAATTTAAAAGCCTAAAAGACAAACGAGAAACTATACCTGTTTACTTTAATTTCGGTTTAATTGGGCTTATTGGATTTATTTTCGGATTACTTGGTTATTGGTATTTACAAGATGTACTAACAGGTTATTGGATGTATTTTATTACAACCTCCCTCCTTCTTTTTATAATTGGTTTCTCAATTTTCAAGTCATTGCGACATAGAGACCTTTCAAAAACATTTTATCTATCGTTTAGCTTATTTGTCATTTTAATGGTAACAGGCTTGCCGCTTAAAAATGCATTTTCAGGTGATGAATACCAGCCCATTAGTCAATTAAAAAAGACTGATGGTAAAGCGCTTTATCAATTAAATTACATTGCACCAGAACTGATTTGGCAATATGGAGACAAAATACCTCCCATTAAATCAGAAACAAACACTATTGAACTTCCTAAAGAAGATACTTTTGGATTACTAACCATTGGTGCTAGCCCAAAAGATTTTGAAATGCTTCAAAATAGCTATGATTTTGAAAAAGTAACTGTTTTTGATTTAAACCGCGTATCTAAAGATTCCCGTCAATATAAGGATCGGTTAAAAGCTAACTATTACGTACTTACCAAAAAATAATTACCGCATTCTAAACCGGTTTTGCAAGTACTTGTCCAATTTATAAAACATAAAGCCAGAAAGCGCTCCAAATATCATTCCGCTGACAACATCCAATGGGTAGTGAACACCAATATAAATGCGACTATAACCCATGAGGGCTGCCCAAAATAACATAATGAAAATGAGGTATTTGTAACGATACCGCAACATCAGTCCACTGAAAACCGCTACAGCCATAGAATTAGATGCGTGTCCTGAAAAATATCCAAATTTACCACCACAACTCGGCTTTACCAACCTTACTAATCCTTCCAAAGTGGGATCATGACAAGGCCGTAATCGCATTACTAAGACCTTTTTAAATAAATTGGTAACCTGATCTGTAAATAACACCATCAGAACAATGACAACAACTGTTAGAATAAAAATTTTAGGATTGGGCATCTTAAAAATTAAGAACAACAAAACAGCATACAGGGGAATCCAGTAAAATTTAGTAGTATAAAACATCCAAAAGGCATCCCATGTTGTGGATCCCAGATTGTTTAGGTATAAAAATAGTTCGGTATCCAGTTGTACTAATTGCTCAATCATAATTAATCCTCGTAACGTGCAATTTCACGATCGTAAAAATCTGTTGCCTGTTGAATTAAATTCTCTGCCTCCTGTTCCAATTCTTTTTGATCATGCTGATCAAAATCCTCTAACCACTCCACATCATCGTTTTCCAGATTAATAATAAATCTTGGAAACTCTGTGTGAATTACAAAAATAGAATCGGGATAATCTGTGTTATCGCCCAATAAAAATTTAGGAAAGTCCATGTTTAATATCAATTAGTTTTTTGGTCAAATAATTAAATCTAATATACAATAATATTGCTGCAGTTGTAAGTCCTGCTAACAACCCTAGCCAGATACCAAAACTACCCATCTTATTTTCCTGTCCAAAATAAATACTAATGGGAAACCCAATCACCCAATATGAAATAAAGGTAATTAAAGTTGGAATTTTCACATCCTGCAAACCTCGTAAGGCACCCAGTACCACAACTTGAATACTATCACTTATTTGGAAAATAGCTGCCGCTATCAATAATTTAGAGGCTATTTGAAGTACTTCAGTATTATCGGCGAGGTTCACTAGATCTTTTTCGTCCAAATATAATTTGGGTAATTCCGTATGGAATGCAAAAAATACCAATCCGAAGAATATGGCAAACAAGGTTCCCATTAAAAAAATGGAAAATGCAATCCGTCTCAAATCCAAATACCGCTGTAACCCTTTTTGATTACCCACTCTAATCATGGAAGCCACACTTAATCCCATGGCCACCATAAAGGTCATGGATGATAAATTTAAAGCTATTTGATTGGCCGCTTGGGCATTTTTACCCAACAAACCACTTAACCAAATAGCCGCTGTAAAAATGGCCACTTCAAAAAACATTTGCATAGCACTAGAAGACCCTAGTGCTATTATTTTTTTGAACATGATTTTATCCAAGACAAAAATCTTAATCTGACTCGCATAAGCTTTGGATTTTTCATGACCTTTAAGCATCCACCATAAAAAAGCGACCATCACGAACCTCGAGATCAGGGTTCCATAGGCAGCCCCAACAATACCCAATTTTGGAAAACCGAACTTACCAAAAATGAGCAAATAGTTTAAAACAATATTCACAATATTGGCCACCAATGTCGCATACATGGGATACTTGGTCATAGACAGTCCATCACCAAATTGCTTAAAAGCCTGAAAGGACACCAATGGAATTAAAGAAAATGCCACCAAATCCAAATATGGAATAGCCAATTTAACAACCTCATCAGGTTGTTTCATTAAATACATTAAAGGTTTTGAAAAAAAGACCATTAGAAACAGAACTATCCCTAAAGCAGTGCACAGAAACAACCCGTGTTTAAAAGCTGATTTTCCTTCCTTGAAATTCTTTTCAGCATCTGCTTCAGCAACCAAAGGGGTAATGGCTGTGGAAAAACCAATCCCTAAAGACATGGCAATAAACATAAAACTATTTCCCAAAGACACTGCAGCCAATTCTGCAGTTCCTAATTGCCCAACCATGATATTGTCAACAAAACTGACAAAGGTATGCCCTAACATGCCTAACATAACTGGAGCCGCCAATTGCCAATTGTATTTAAACTCTTTGGTGTAGTTACTCAAAACCATAGGGCAAATGTAGTATATTCATCTGGGTTTTGTGGGTAATTTAACCTCGAATAAAAGCCTCCTTTAAAAGAAATAAACCTGATTTATAATGAAGATACCGTCTTTTTGGCATCCTCAAATTCACGCATTAAATCCTGAACAATTTGTGCAGCTGGCTTGATGTCGTGAATCAATCCGGCTATCTGGCCAATTTCCAATTCGCCATCTTCCAAATCGCCTTCAAACATCCCACGTTTGGCTCTGGCACGACCCAACAATTCCTTTAATTGCTCTACAGACGGTCCTGTTTTATACAATTCCTGCAGGTCGTTGTAGAATTTATTCTTTACCAAACGAACAGGTGCTAATTCTTTTAATGTCAATTGGGTGTCTCCTTCTTTGGCATCAACTACCACTTGCTTGAAGGCCATATGAGCTGAACTTTCTTCACTGGCGACAAACCGACTACCCACTTGAACGGCATCGGCACCTAACACCATGGCAGCTAACATAGCCTGACCCGTCGCGATGCCTCCAGCTGCAATCAATGGGATTTCTAATTGTTCCTTTACCATAGGAATTAATGTCAAGGTTGTCGTTTCATCGCGGCCATTATGACCACCTGCTTCAAAACCTTCTGCCACTACCGCATCCACACCCGCTTCCTGGGCTTTTAAAGCAAACTTCACACTACTTACCACATGGACAACCGTGATGCCTTTTTCCTGTAACCAGGCGGTCCATGTTTTTGGGTTTCCTGCAGAGGTGAAAACAATTTGAACACCTTCCTCCACAATAATATCCATGATTTCCTGAATATTAGGATACAGCATGGGTACATTCACTCCAAAAGGTTTGTCGGTTGCCTGCTTGCATTTTTGGATATGTTCCCGTAATACATCTGGGTACATACTGCCTGCGCCAATCAAACCCAAAGCGCCTGCATTACTGGCTGCTGATGCCAATCGCCAGCCGCTGTTCCAAATCATTCCTGCTTGAATGATGGGATATTGTATATTGAAAAGTTTAGTTACTCTATTTTGCATATTACTTCTTTTATGGGGAGATTTCAAGACTACATTTCGAGTTGATTCAGTGACCAAACTCGAAATGACATTTTCAAAAATAAGAAAATGAAATCACTTTAATCAGCAGAAATAAGTTTTAAGAAATAACGCCAGAACCAATGAGTTCATCGTCTAGGTACCAGGCAGCAAACTGTCCTTCGGTTATAGCCGATTGTGGTTCTTCAAATTCCATGTACATACCGCTATCCACTTTGTGTAATGTAGCTACTTGTAATGGTTGTCTATATCGAATTCGCGCTTTTACACTCATAGATTCGCCATCCTGTAAGGCCAAATCTTCACGAATCCAATGGAGTTCACTATTTGAAATAAACAGTGCCGATTTATATAATCCTGGATGTGATTTACCTTCACCTGTATATATCACATTCTCTGCAACATCGGTATCAATGACAAATAAGGGCTCAATAGTACCACCTACAGCCAGTCCTTTACGCTGTCCTTTGGTATAGAAATGCGCACCTTGATGCTTACCCACAATTTTACCGTCAGTGATAGCATATTTTAGTTTTCTGGATTTGTACTCCAATTCAGCAACCTTGGAGTCAAACTGATTAATATGCTCCCCATAATTGGAATTGGAATCTGGCACTTGCACAATGACCCCCTCTTTTGGTTTGAGTTGCTGTTGCAAGAAATCCGGTAAGCGTACTTTACCTATAAAACACAATCCTTGTGAATCCTTTTTATCGGCGGTTACCAGATTAAGTCTAGTCGCAATTTCCCGAACTTGAGGTTTGGTCAATTCGCCAATTGGAAATAATGCCTTTGACAGCTGTTCCTGCGATAATTGACATAAGAAATAGGATTGATCCTTATTGGTGTCAACACCCGACAATAACTGATAAATGGTTTCACCTTCTTTTTCAATGGTCCCTTTTCGACAATAATGACCAGTTGCTACATAATCAGCTCCGAGATCCAAAGCGATTTTCATGAATACATCAAACTTGATTTCACGATTACACAGCACATCAGGATTGGGTGTTCTACCGCTTTCATATTCCTTGAACATGTAATCCACAATACGTTCTTTGTACTGCTCACTCAAATCAATTGTTTGAAAAGGAATACCCAATTTATCGGCCACTAACATGGCATCGTTGCTATCATCCAACCAAGGACATTCATCAGAAATCGTTACGGAATCGTCGTGCCAGTTCTTCATGAACAAGCCAATGACTTCATACCCTTGCTCTTTTAAAAGGTATGCAGCAACACTGGAATCTACACCTCCAGAAAGCCCGACTATAACGCGTTTTTGTTTACTCATAATTTGCTTGCAAATATACGGCAATTACCGCAATATTTATATTATATGATTGTGTCAATCCTATCATTTTGAAATTAATTGAACTAAATAAATGAATTTTATTGTTTTGATATTCAATACAATACGTATCTAATTGTGATTTTTTACTTTAAACTGTTTTGAAATATTGATATTAATATCTATCTTGACCGCACTTATGTTTAGGTAACTCTCCATTTTGATTGATTAATAGCTCACAACATTAAAATGTTTATACCTAAATAAGAAAAGCTCCTTAACTGATTAAGGAGCTT
This sequence comes from Hanstruepera sp. CR43, assembly GCF_055227665.1. Lineage (NCBI taxonomy): Bacteria > Pseudomonadati > Bacteroidota > Flavobacteriia > Flavobacteriales > Flavobacteriaceae > Hanstruepera > Hanstruepera sp. CR43. The sequence goes on from NZ_CP200078.1 coordinate 932,060, forward strand.
TCGTTTTTTATACGCGTTACGATCAGTTATTTTTTCTTTTTGTATGGGTTTTTACTTCTTACTGTAAAATCCTTTTCTTCTTTCAGCTCTCCATTTTCATAGTATTTCCAGATACCATGTTTCTTATCTTTTCTATACACCCCTTCAGCGACCAATACTCCAGCCTTGTCATAAAACCTGGCCTCACCATGTAACTCTCCCATAACATAATAGTATTTTTTAATCAGAATGCCTTCTTCACTATACCAAACAGCTTCACCATCCAGTTTGTTGGCTTTATAAATGGATTGTTCCGCTATTTGACCATTAGGATAGTAAATAAACTTTTTGCCATCCAACTCACCTTTATTGTTGTAGTGTTCCAATGTCATGAGTTGTTTACTGTTGGTATTATGGTAATACTTCCAAGGACCTATATATGTTTTTCCGCGCATAAGACCTTCACTTATTACGCGACCATCGGATGCATAGAACGTCACGTCAGCTAAATCATCATTGGGATGGAATTGCCTGGTTGCTGTTAAAACCGGGACACCTTTAATATTCTTATAGAATTTAAAAAGCCCCACTTCCTGACCATGTGAAAATTCGCCTTCATATCTGACAACCTGGGTGCCTTCAAAGTTCTTTTTCCATTTACCATGACGCTTACCATTACTGTCAAATCCATTTAAAGTCTGACCTAACATGGTAGCTGACATCAAAACCATCATCACTAAAACGAACTGCTTCATAAAACCTGTTTTCTTATTTGTACTTCTGTTAACGAAACTTTTTGTGAAATGTTATAACAAAAAAGCTGCCAAACTATAGTCACAGTAATCAGTCATACAGTTGGCAGCTTTTGTATTCGATCTTTCCTTTCTAATTATTAAGGATAAGACATTCCTTTATTTACTTACGTTGTTGATTCTTTTTTTGCTGCTCTGCCTGTTCCATCATTTCGGCCATTTTCTTCTGGAACCTATTTTGTTTTTTAGGCTTCTTTTTATTTTCCTGAATCTTGGCATGAATCTTATCTTCATCGATGATGTAGTTCTTAATCACCAACATGATACCAATGGTAATCAAATTGGAAATAAAGTAATACAAACTTAAACCAGATGCATAATTGTTGAAGAAAAACAACATCATGATTGGCGAGAAGTAAATCATGTACTTCATCATTTTACCCATGTCTGGCATGCCTTCCTGTGTTGGTTGTGACGCCATTTGCTGACCCGTAGTCATGCGCATGTAGAAGAAGATTGCCAATGAAGCCAATATCGGGAACAAACTCACATGATCTCCATAAAATGGAATATGAAATGGGAGTTTAGCAATGGTATCATATGACGATAAATCTTCTGCCCACAAGAAGCTCTTTTGTCTTAAATCGAATGCCGAAGGGAAAAACTGGAACAAGGCATAGAAAACCGGCAATTGCATCAATGCTGGTAAACATCCAGCCATTGGGCTCGCGCCAGCCTTGCTATATAAGGCCATTGTTTCCTGCTGCTTTTTCATTGGGTTATCCTTGTACTTCTCGTTAATCTCGGCTATTTCAGGTTTTAACACCTTCATTTTAGCTTGAGACACATAGGACTTATAAGTTACTGGCGACATCACAATTCGCACTAAAATAGTCATGACAATAATCGCAATACCATACGGTAAGAAACCGCTTAAGAAACCAAACATGGGAATAAACACATAACGGTTTATCCAACCAAAGATTCCCCAACCCAATGGCACCACCTCATCCAGGTTTCTGTCGTAGCTGTTTAGGATTTTATAATCACTAGGACCATAGTACCAGTTCATGTTTTTATTGATTTCACCACCTTGTAATTCCAAAGGTAATTTGGTAGCAAATGCTTTTGTGAATAAGGTATCAATCTCTTCATCTTTAACGAGGTTTCTAGACTCTAAATTGCCCGTTTTAAACGGTGAATCTGATAAAAGAATAGATGTGAAGAAATGTTGTTTATACGCCACATAAGTAACATCGGAAGCAGTGTCATCGGTTAATTCCTGCTGACCCAAATAATCATCCTTGCCTCCTTCATATTCAAAAACTACTTCAGTATATCTGTTTTCATACGAAATACTCTTGGCATGACGAATCGCCTTTAAATCCCAGTCTAAATTGACTTCTTGAGAACTATTGATGACGTTGCTCAACCCTTGTGATCGAATGGTAAAATCCATCATGTAATCATCGGGCTTCAATTCATAGCGGTATTCCAAGTATTGTTGCGGTGATACTTTCAGCTTCATGGAAACCACCGTATTGTCACCATTTTTGGTAATCGTTGGCTCAAAATACAAATCTTTTGTATTCAGAATACGGCTATCGGTTGTACCGAAATTGATATTGAAATTCGCGTTGCCATCCTTAATGATGTAGATTGGCACCTCATTAAAATCAACAAACTCCTTGAGTTTGATTTCAGAAATATAACCACCCTTGTTGCTGAACTTGATGGCCAGCAAATCGGTTTCAACCAAAGTTTCGGTTGGCTCGGCCGATGGCAATGTTGACGAATATGCAAAAGCTCCCAACTTGTTGTTTAATGCCACCAATTGCATGGAGTCCTGAACGTTGGTTACCGAATAGTCTTCAGCAGTGGTAACCGCTGTGGCTTCTTGTTCGGCTGCCTTTTTCTCGGCTTCAACTTGTTCTTGCTGGGCTTTTTCCTGTTCGGCTAGTTCTTCAGGAGTTGGTTGGTTGGTGTACATCATGTACACTAATATTCCGAAAATAAGAATGAATCCTATAATCGAATTTAAATCAAATTTCTTTTCTTCCATATTTCACTATTTCTCCAATTAGTTTTGGAGTTACGTTGGGATTACAAAAAGCTCTCCAATATTGTTATTGTGCCATAGTGACACCTTTCTGCTTATTCTTATGTTTTAAGGCAGCCTTTACAAATGCCACAAATAAGGGGTGTGGATTGGCTACCGTACTCTTATATTCAGGGTGATACTGCACACCTACAAACCAGGGATGCTCTGGGATTTCAATAATTTCCACCAATTGGGTATCCGGATTGATTCCTGTGGCTATCATACCAGCTGCTTCAATATCGGCTTTGTACTTGTTGTTAAACTCATAACGGTGTCTGTGACGCTCCATAATGGCATTGGCTTTATAGACTTTGTGCACAATACTGTTTGGTTTTAAGTCGCAGGCCCAAGCACCTAAACGCATGGTTCCGCCTTTGTCAGTCACATCTTTTTGCGATTCCATTAAATCGATAACCGGATTGCCGGCTTTTGGTTCCATTTCGGTAGAGTTGGCATCCTTAAGACCTAATACATTTCGGGCGAATTCAATAACTGCCATTTGCATACCCAAACAAATTCCAAAGAATGGAATATTGTTTTCACGAACATATTTTACGGCATCAATCTTACCTTCTATACCACGCTCACCAAAACCTGGCGCTACCAAAATACCATTTAAGTGTGCTAATTTAACCGCAATGTTATCTTCGTTTAAATACTCTGAATGGATAGGCTCCACATGAACTTTTACTTCATTTTCGGCGCCTGCATGAATGAAGGCTTCCAAGATGGATTTGTAGGAATCCTGCAATTCCACATACTTACCAATTAATCCAATAGTGACTTCGGTAACTGGGTTTTTATGACGCTTTAAAAATTGGTTCCACTGTGTTAAATCGGGCTTGGCACTTTCCAAGCCTAATTTCTTAAGAACCACTTGATCCAGCCCTTGCTTGAGCATCAAGTTAGGCACATCGTAAATGGTTGATGCGTCAATGGATTGTATAACCGCTTCCTCTCGCACATTACAGAACAAAGCTAATTTACTACGCAAATCTTCTGGTAATTCATGTTCGGTACGGCACACCAATACATCGGCTTGCACACCGCTTTCCATGAGGGTCTTGACACTGTGCTGGGTTGGCTTGGTTTTAAGCTCACCCGCTGCGGACAGGTATGGTATGAGTGTCAGGTGAATGACAATGGCATTGTTTTCGCCCAGGTCCCACTTTAACTGACGTACAGCTTCTATATAGGGCAGGGATTCAATATCACCCACGGTTCCTCCTATTTCTGTAATGACAATATCATAATCGCCAGACTTGCCTAAAATTTGAACGCGTTCTTTAATCTCGTCGGTGATGTGTGGAATAACCTGCACGGTTTTTCCTAAAAACTCACCACGACGTTCCTTTTCAATAACACTTTGATAAATACGTCCTGTGGTCACATTGTTTGCCTGACTGGTTGGCACATTTAGAAAGCGCTCGTAGTGGCCCAGATCCAAATCGGTTTCGGCACCATCATCAGTTACGTAGCATTCACCATGCTCGTAGGGGTTTAGGGTTCCTGGGTCTACATTGATGTAAGGGTCCAGTTTTTGAATGGTGGTGCGGTATCCTTGTGCTTGCAGTAGTTTGGCGAGTGAGGCGGCAATAATGCCTTTTCCTAGTGAAGAGGTTACGCCTCCGGTTACAAAGATGTATTTAGTTGTCGTTGTCATGTTGCGTTGTTAAACGCAGGCAAATTTACAAAATTAAATTAGGTATTTGGGCATGGATGGGTTGATAAAAAAGCTATTTTTTTTAGGCTTGATTTTGAGGTGGTTTTATGGGGTTTTGGGGTTTAAATGGCGTAAACGCCCTCCTTTTGTAAGAATTTTCGATAGCTGACCCGAAGGACATCCGAAGGAGACCCGAAGGAAACCCGAAGGAGACCGCAAGGAGCTCCTAGTAAAACCAGCTTTTGCGGGGTTGGGTTTGTAGGAATTTTAACGGGTTGACCTTAAGGAGACCTTAATAAAACCTGAGGCAGACCTTAAGGAACACTGACCCAGATTTGGCGCTAAAAACTAGGTACAGGTATGTATGGTTTAAGTGGTTTAAATTGATTAGATTTGGGAATATGAATAACAGAACAAGTGATGTTATCTGCCCGATTTGGGTGTAACTATAATAAATATAACATGACTAGTAATGTTATCCATACGTTAGGTGCAATTTGATCAAAACGACATTACTTTTTGATAAACCTTGTGAAAAACTTTTTTTGAGAAGCAAATATTTTAATAAAGTAATGACCAGATTTCAAATTTGAGACATCAATTTTAATATGCTCGTTATTTGGTGACACTTTTTTTACTTCCTGTCCCAAAAAATTAAATATAATAATTGATTCAACATCAATTTGTTTTTTCATCTTAAGATTAAAAAAATCATTGGTTGGGTTAGGGTATTGAATAAAATAATCAGAAAATTCAAAACTAGGAACATCTAATAAACAACATTGGAATGTATGTTCTAAATTAAAAACATTATCGCTAGGTGTAATTTCAGTTAAATCAGAACTTATAGTTCCAGTAAAATTTAAAACATCACCTTCATTAATAGGTGGAACATTAAAATCTAATGTAAATTCAATTGACCTATTTTCAAAAGGTTTAAGATCGATAAATTCCCAAATTAACTCATTAGTATTTTGCTCTGACACCATTGGGTTAGCCGAACTAAAATCAATTACGTTATCATCAAAACTGAAATTCACGAATCCTGACTGCGTCATAGTTCCTTGGTTTCTGTAATTAATTCTATAAGTAGCAGAATAATCATAATCAGAATTAATTGTTTCGATAGAAATTTTCAAATCAGGATATGAACCAACTGGAGTCATACAAAAATCTTGAACAACTGGACTTGATTCGTCTGGAAAAATAACTACAACACTTGTTGGAGAAATATTGAAATAGGTGTTATTCGACAAAACTGGTGTGATAGTAAAAGAACCCTCTTGCAAACTGTATTGATAATTCCCTAACTCATTTGAAAACATGTCTCCTGAATTAATGCCATCAGACACTGTTAGCATTAAACCTTCATAATTTATATCTGTAGCCAAACATCCATCATTATCTTCATCATACTTAACATTTCCAGCTAAAGAATAAAAAGACTCTCCTTCACTAAAATCACATAAAGAATTGGCATAACAATCCACATAACCATATTGAATAATTTTTTCTTCTACATCACTCAATTGATTCCCATCTGCACATACATATTGCAAATTCTCATTATCCGAGAAATTCAAACTCTCTACCGATTCATTCTTTATATATAAAGTTGTCAAATCATTAAATGAACAATCTAAAAATATCAAATTACCCAAATTACTTACATCAATAGTTGTTAAATCATTGTTATGACAATACAAGTATCTCAATGCTTGTGTTTCATCTAAATTTAAAGATGCAATTTGATTGTTCCTAATATCTAAAACTGCCAAATTTGATAATCCTAATAGATTTATGGTTGTTAATTGATTATCCCTAAACGATATATTATGGACTAATGATAAACCTGAAATATTGACATTTATAAGTTGATTATTATTAATATCAAAACCAACCATATTTGTTAAAGCTGATAAATCTAATTCAGAAATCGAATTATTATTGCACTGCAAGTGTTCAAGGTTTGTAAAAAATTCAATTCCTGTCAAATCAGAAATATTAGAATCACTTATGGCCAAACTACACACTAATAAAGCCTCTGAAACTTCTATTTCTCCATCATTGTTAACATCAATCTTGATAGAATTACCATTATTGCATGCGTATGCAATCCCATTTCCTGATACTGCGGACAATAATTTTGCTTTGAAATTGGTGTCTGGAAAATTTATGATTTGTGAATATGATGATGTACAAACGAGAAAAAACAAAAAATTAAATAAAATATTTTTCATAGCAGTAGTTTAGAATGTTTAATAAAGGTACATAAAAAACTGCACCTAACAGCGTGTATAGTTAATTGCTGCGCAAGTTGGTTAAGACGACGGTTCTTCCCTATTTTTATTATATTGCTTAGCAAAGAATAACAGCGTATTAGCACGCAACTAACCATACACAACATGTTAGGCAACATAAAAACTGAACATTGACAAACAGAAAAATCAACTTCAAAACTATTTGGCAAAGAGCTAAAATCAGACCTATACTATTACTTTTTGCATTTCAAGGAATTGGATTTTCATTATTCCTTTTTCTTCCTTTAGGCTTCATGATGAGTTCATTAGGAAATAGTTTACCATATAATGAGAATTTGGAAAAAATTCAAAATGATGGTATAAAAACAAATGCAATTCTGACTGACATCAAAGCATTTGACAACATAAATATTAATGGAAATAATCCTCAAATTTTGACCTATGAATTTGATTTTAATGGACAAAAAACGAAATCAAAGTTTACTGTATTAGACCCCGACAAAACCAGCGCTTTAAATACTGGCGACATTATAACGATTAAACATCTGAACGGAGATTCAATCCCGACTGAATTCGAACAATATTCGTTTAGATTGAATTTTATGTATTACATAGCAGGCTTTGTTCTATTAATCGGACTAGTTCTATGCTATCTGCTATACTCGAGAATAAAAAAAGAAATCACTTTATATAAAACAGGCAGAATTAAGGAGGGAAAAATAATTTCAATAAGTCATAATAAAGGCTTCACTTTTTCAAAATTTGGTTCATCAATGGATGTGCATTATGAATATGGAAATAAAGTTGCAAAATCCAGAACAAATAATTTCGCCTTGACCAATAATAAATCAATTGGAGATTCAATTAGAATTTTGGTTTCTCAAGACGGGAATGAATCTTGTCTTTATCCAGAATTAATCGCCAAGACCAATGGTTGGAAAGAAAATTACGTTGCCTAACACCGGCTATAATTCATTGCTTCTGACTTTCCTATCGGAAAGTCCTCGCAAATTTGCTATCTTCGGTTTACGGCGGAAAATCCTCGCGGATTTTCACGCAACGAAACCATAGCCAAACCGTTGGCGAAAATAACGATTAACTAAAACCATAATATTATGAAATTCAAAAAATTCACATTAAGCAAAGTAACCGTTCTACTTTTTATAATGGCTATAGTAACAATCTCTTTTCTACAATCTTGCAAGAATGACCAAAAATCAAAAGACAAAACAGAAGTTGAAAACGAGATGGTAGTAGATAGAAATATAGTTGAAGTCGTTACCGAAACGATGGAATTCCAAATGCCGGATACCATACCATCAGGTTGGACGACTTGGCGTTATCACAACAAATCAAACCAGACTCACTTTATTCTTATAGATGATTGGCCAGAGGACAAACACAACATAGATACCATCCGACAAAAAATATTGAAGCCTATCAATGATGGAATGCTACTATTTGACCAAGGAAAAGTAAAAGAAGGGCAAGCAGAATTCGGCAAATTACCGGTATGGCTTAACCAAGTTAAATTCCCGGGCGGTGTTGGTTTGATTTCCCCTGGTCTCACGGCTGAAACGACTATGAATTTGAATCCAGGAAAATATTATGCCGAATGCTATATACGAATGGAAAATGGAATGATGCATCATATTATGGGGATGATAAAGGAATTTGTAGTAACGGAAGAGACTTCGAACCTCAATGAGCCAACAGCAGACTATACAATTGATATTTCTACCGATAAAGGTATGGTCTGGGAACCACCTACATCAGCTGGCACCTACACATTTTTGGTGAATTTTGTTGACCAGATTGAGTATTCATTAGAAACTTCCATCGTAGGACTTGATGTACACCTTGTGAAATATCGTGACGAAGCTGATCTGGTGGCTTTGGAAAAATGGGTTGATTTTATTGCAGGTATGAAAGAACCAGCACCGGAAGGTTTGACGTTTTTAGGAGGAGTAAATGATATGCCAAGAGACAGTAAGGGTTATTTTAAAGCAACTCTAAAGCCAGGTAAGTATGCCCTTATTTCTGAAGTGCCAATGGCTTCAGAAAAGAACCTTTTGAAAACCTTTGAAATAATTGAATGAGCGAGGAATAATTACTTTCGCCAACAACGGCTATAGTTCATTACGGCTGAAATTCCTAATCGGAATTTCTAGCCTTTATACTAAATTAATGATTACGGAGGAATGATACTCGCGTACCATTCCGTAACGAAACCATAGCCAAAACCGTTGTGTGTCATTTAAACAGAACCTATTAAAAAATGAATAAACTGAAAACAATAATACTTATGGCTGGACTTTTAACTTGGTTTACTGGATGCAAAGGTCAATCTGATAATCGAGATTTTGAAGATGAAAAATTTAAAGTCGGGCAAATTTGGAAATATAACACTCGAACTGGAGAAGAAAATTCTACAGTAGAGATTTTAAAAGTTGAGAAATATGACAAATCAGGAATAGTGATTCATATTTATGTAGGAGAACTTAAACTAAAAAACCCTAATAAACCTTCTGGTTTTTCAGAAGAGATTGGACATTTACCATTATCAAAAGAAGCTGTACTCAAAAGTGTTACTTCTCTCGTTTCTGAAAACAACGAATTGTCTGACTATAAGGATGGATATAATAATTGGAAACGAGCATTTGACAGCGATAAAGGCGGAATCTTCTCAATAACAATTAAAGAAGCTGTTCAGTACGTTGAAGAGGCTATGAATAATGCACAAAAAGTAACCGAATAAAAACGCCACACAACAATATATAACCGTTGCCACAATATGAAAATAAAACTTTGAATGAATTATATAAAAAACAACATACTTCTATTAATAAGTTTGACTTTTTGTATAAGCACCTATTCACAAACAACCTATATCCCTGACGATAATTTTGAACAGACATTAATAAATTTGGGATATGATGATATTTTAGACGATTATGTCAATACCATAAACATCAGTTCCATAAACTATCTAAATATACCAGATTCATCTATTTCAGATTTAACAGGCATTGAAGACTTTTCAGCATTATCCATTTTAATTATTGACAATAATGACTTAACAAGTATTGATGTGTCGCAAAATTCAATGCTTGTTATATTAAAGTTCAATCAGAATAACATAAGTGGCACTATTGATCTTTCTCAAAACACACAATTATACGAATTAGAGTGTGATTCTAATTTCATAACCAATATAATTCTCCCAAATACGACTACTTTAGAAAATATTGTTTGTAGAGATAATTTGATAACGACCTTAAACACTACCCAAAATCCTAGTTTAAAGAATTTATTACTTGATCAAAATAAAATTAACAGTCTTGATATTTCACAAAACTTAGAGTTAGAACATGTAAGAGTTAGATTTAATCAACTTCATTCTATTAATACAGAACACAATTTAGATTTAATGATATTTTGGTGTGATTACAATTTTATTACAAATCTAGATGTTTCCTTTAATCATGAGCTGGTATCATTTTCCAGTTCTAATAATCAGCTAGTTGAGTTAAATCTACAAAACGAAAACAACTTGAACATGCTTATAGATACAAGGAGTAATCCCGACCTCATGTGCATACAAGTAGATGATGTGGACTATTCTAATATTCAATGGATAGAACTAATTGATATGCAGTCATATTTTGATTTAGATTGCGCAAACTTAAGTACTGAAGAATTCACAAATAAGGCAATACACGTTTTTCCAAATCCTATAGAAGATACATTATCTATTAAATGTCATGAACAGATTTACTATTCAGTATACGATCTAAATGGGAAAATTTGGGAACAAGGACATTTAATTGAATTGGAAAAGACTTTAAATCTAACTCAACTTAATACTGGAGTTTATTTTTTAAAAATTGAAACTGAAAATGGAATTGAGATAAAAAAAATAATTAAAAAATAGTATCCATTCTAAAATCAATTAATTCATTTATAATTTAAAAAAAATACTGTGGGGAACTATGGCTTTAATCCATTACGTGCTAAATGCTAACCCAAAAATCTGTATATTTATCAAGCTTCCCTTACTCTACCAAACTAGAATCTTAACGCTACGCTGTGCCTAACTAAACCAACTAAAACGTATGACGTCATGAAAAAACTCTTAAAAATTATTGGTATTGGACTGCTTTCTCTAGTAGTACTCATAGGTCTTGGGCTGCTCTATATTGGTATGTCTGACATTCCATCGTACGACGTTGCTACAATTGATTACCAAGTACAAAGTACTCCAGAGTCCATTGAACGTGGCAAGAAACTGGCCACTATGCTTTGTGCCAATTGCCATATGAACAAAGAAACAAGATCCTTAACCGGTGTTAGAATGCTAGATGCACCTCCTGAATTTGGAGATATTTATTCGGCCAATATTACTCAAGACAAAACCTATGGCATTGGCGAATGGACTGATGGCGAGTTGGTTTATTTATTGCGAACCGGTATTAAACGTGATGGGCAATACAGTCCGCCGTATATGGCTAAATTACCAACCATGGCGGACGAAGATATTAATGCTATAATAGCCTTTTTACGCTCGGATGACCCGATGGTTGCCGCCAAAGCCGTACCTGACACTCCTACCAATCCCTCGTTGCTGACTAAAGTATTATGTCGCGTGGCATTTAAACCATTTCCTATGCCAACAGCAAAAATTGAATTGCCCGACAGTACGAATACGGTGGCTTTAGGAAAATATTTGGCCCATAATCTGGATTGCTTTTCATGTCATTCGGCTGATTTTAAAACCAACGATTTTCTAAATCCTGAATTGAGCAAAGGCTATTTTGGAGGTGGCAACAAGCCACTAGACCTGAAAGGTCGCGTTATGCTAACATCAAACCTAACTCCTGATAAGGAAACGGGTATTGGAACCTGGACTCAAAACGATTTTATAAGAGCGGTAAAATATGGCCTTAAGGATGGCGAGCATGCCCTATCCTACCCAATGACGCCCTATACACAACTCACAGATGCCGAGGCTGCAGCCATTTTTGATTACCTCCAAACTATTCCACCTATTCACAATAAGGTGGAACGTTCGGTTTATGAGTAAACTGTTGTATATTTAGTTTTAATAATTTAATTCTTTAAAAGAGTATGGCCTCTAACCAAAACCCTATAACTGTGCGAGCCACCATTGTATCCGATCTGGATTCGGTTTGGGATTGTTACACGAACCCACAACACATTACCCAGTGGAATTTTGCCGACCCCAGTTGGCATTGCCCAAGCGCATCTAACGACATGAAAGTAGGCGGCACATACCTTGCCCGCATGGAAGCCAAAGATGGTAGTTTTGGTTTTGACTTTGAAGCTGTGTACACAGATGTTTCACCAAAAAAGCAGTTTACTTATGAGTTTGGCGGGCGTGAGGCTACGGTAACCTTTACGACTCATAATAACCTAACTGATGTCATAGTGGTTTTTGACCCTGAAACTGAAAACCCCATAGATATGCAAAAAAATGGCTGGCAAGCCATACTTAATAATTTTAAGAAATATGTAGAATCACAATAAAACGTAGCATTGGAGTCAATTGAATTTATCAGGGAATGGATGACAGCACATCCAACAACAGCATCAGTGATTACCTATATACTATGGGTGATTGTTGTTATTGGTTTGGTCCAGTTTTTAAGACGATTACTTCGGAAAAAATTACCAGATACCGATACACGTTACCGGACGCAAAAAGGCATTGAAGTACTTGGATATGTATTTATCATTCTTCTGACGGTATCCTACTTTACAGGCAATATTAAAGATTTTGCTTTGGCTATTGGTTTATTGACCGCTGGTATAACCATTACCCTTCAGGAATTGATATTGAGTATTGCGGGTTCTGTCTATATATTTTTAGTTAAGGTTTATAAACCAGGTGATCGCATTGAAATAAATGGTATTAAAGGTGATGTGATTGATATTGACAGTATTTATACCACTATGATGGAAATTGGCGAGTGGGTAACAAGTGATAATTACAGCGGACGTATTGTGAAGTTGAGCAACGCATTTGTTTTTAAAGGCCCCGTTTTTAATTATTCCAGAGACTTTCCATTTATATGGGATGAAATTGATTTACCCATACGTTATGGCTCCGATTTAGAATTGGCCAAAGAAATTATTATTCGTATTGCTTCTGAGCAACTATCGGACTATGTTGAAAAATCCATAGCTGAATGGAAAACCGTTGTTGACAAATATTATATTGAAGATGCCCAAGTGCAGCCTACTTTAGCCCTGACCATGACTGACAATTGGGTGCGTTTTAATTTACGCTATATCGTTGACTACAAAAAAAGACGTTATACCAAGCATCTGTTGAATTCACTGATAGGTCAAGAAATAGGTAAAACAAATGGCAAAGTAGAATTAGCTTCGGCAACCATTGAGGTCATCAGAGTACCTAAATTAGATATCAACACATCAACCACATAAGGAATCCTAAAAACCTGGAAACCATAAAAACTAACCCTTAAAGGTAGGATGGACGTGTTGCCATAATCATGACAAATTCAAATATATGGTTTCCTTTAATTCACCAAATAATTAGAATCATATCCAATAAATCTAGTTGAACTTCTATCTAGATGTATGAATTACCATAAAAAAAATACGCTCAAACAATCTTAAATTTTATATACCCTATAAGGCTTGTCTTTCAAAAAATCGTAACTTTATAACATAGATGGAGTCCAGAGACCATTAAAAACGGGGTAAATCCGAAAAACCAAACGAGTAGGAATTAAAAATTTTTAATCATGCCAAAATTTGTTATTGAACGCGAAATACCGGGTGCTGGTGATTTAACTCCAGAACAATTACAAGGAATATCACAAACCTCCTGCGGTGTTTTAAATGAATTGGGACCTAGTATACAATGGGTCCACAGTTATGTAACTGGCAACAAAATTTACTGTATATATAACGCACCCAATGAAGACATTGTTAGAGAACATGCCAAGCTCGGAGGATTTCCTGCCAACAGTGTCAGTAAGGTCGTAGCCATTATTGATCCTGTTACCGCTGAATAACAGTATGCAACAGATATTTAAAACATTATAACCAACTAAAACATGCATAATGATTACCAATCGAAAAATTTACACTCTAGCCCTTTTTACTTCCTTAATGTTTTTTGGCTGCAAAAACAACAACACCGATGCAATCAAAGAAAACAGCCCTGAAACCCAAATAACCGAAACGCCTGATGAACCGGAAGTGCAAACACAGTTATCGGATTTTTATAACAACACCAATGACTCTTTTTCAAAAGACCTGGGGCAGCAGGGCTATTTGGGAAATATTACTTTTAAAGTTTGGACTGATGTTGTAGATGGCAACAACCCTGTTGTTAAGGTACAACCTTCCGGCTATGAAGCTGTAAATGATGAGTCCATGTTGGAATACCAAGGTAAAGTTTATGATGCCTTTATTGATGACATGAATGGAGACGGGTTTCCGGAACTATTCATTTTGACCGTAAACAAGGAAAACCAAAGACATGTTATTGGCTATGCATCGAACTCAAATAAATCAATGAGTGGTTTTTATTTTACACCTACAGTTGATAATAGTCAGATTAATAGTGGTTATAGTGGTGGTGATGCGTTTACAGTCATTGAAGGTAAACTGGCACATCAATTCCCTGTATATGAAAACGGCCAGCCAACAGGTAAAACCCGTCAAATAGTTTATAAGATGGTTCCTGGCGAAGCAGGTTATTTATTTAAGGTCGATTCTGTTAACGAATTTTAGGAAGCTTTTTTAACAACAATGAACACTAGACGTCTTTCTCTGGTTGCAGGGATTAGTTACCTGGTTATATTTTTTGCAGCTATTTTTGCTAACTTTTTTGCCTTGGAAGCCTTGAGCAAAAATCCGTTAGAGACTATACAAAATCAGGGGCTAATGGTCCGGTTGGGTATTATGGCCTTTTTAATAACCGTTGTGTTTGATGTGGTGGTTGCCTGGGCTTTAAAACTAATATATCAGGAACATCCTCTTATAGGATTGAGCACCTACTTTAGAATGATGCATGCAGCCATAATGGGTGTTGCGGTTTTTGCCCTGCCTATTACTTTACGTTTGAACCATGCAGATACCATTCTTGATCAAGTAAATAATTTTAATACTATTTGGCTCATTGGCCTGTTCTTTTTTGGTATACATTTAATATTGCTGGGCAAGATAATTGGCAAACCTAAACTTATTGCCTTATTCCTTTTGATCGCAGGAATCATGTATATCGTTGACACTTCTGCCCATTTTTTAATGTCCAATTACGACGACTATAGTGATATATTTTTAGCTTTTGTAGCCGTGCCAAGTATTGTTGGAGAGATGTCGTTTGCAATTTGGTTGTTGGTCAAGGGTGGTAAGGGTTAACTTTAGATAGTTTTGAATTTCAGACTGATAGCAACTATTTATTTAAGTGTTTTTTAAAGAAGCTATTCATGTATTGCTTATTTTTGATACTGTTTGGCAAGCTAATTGCTCCTAACAATAAAAACCTGTATCATGATGAAAACCATTCAACTAATCTTTGTGAGTATTTTATGTATTACTTTAGGTTCATGCAACCAAAACGAGAAAACGACCTACAACGAGCTTTATAATGTTACTTGGGAACTGGAATATATTTCTGGTCCGCGGATAGCTTTTGAAGGGCTTTTTCCCGATAAGAAACCACAAATAACGTTTAATCAGGAAGCAAAAAAAGTAACAGGCAATAACAGTTGTAACGGGTATTCAGCTGATTACACACTAGAAGGCGATGTTATTTCTTTTGGTGAACCTGGCCCAAGCACACTGATGTACTGTGGCGAAGGGGAAAACGTGTTTTTAAAGACCATGAAACAGATAAATAAATTTACCGTTACAGATGGTAAATTGAATTTGATATTGGACGATGTAACTATGATGCGCTTTCACAAAACTGAACCTAATAATATTGAGGAGGTTTCTGAAACCAACAATATAGAAAATACTACTGCTAACACTAAAGAACAACCCATTGAACAAAAGTCTCTTACAGATGCTTATTTTATAGCCAATGGCACGGAACCTTTTTGGAGCTTGACTATTTCTGAAAAAATGATCAAACTCAAAACGATTGAGGGTGATTCCATCATGACACCTCACACTAATCCTGAACGTGCACAGGATGCCAACATAAAGTTATATAAGCTACATACGGAATTGACAAAAATGAACATTGAAATCAAACAGGAAGATTGTATCAATGCGATGTCCGGTAAGAAGTCTCCGTATTCCGCTACCATTAACTATATGAAAGGCAATGAAACTGAATTTACGAAATTAGTTGGTTGTGGTGAATATATTACGGATTATCGCTTACATGATATTTGGGTTTTGGAAGTCCTTAATGGCAAAGAAGTAACCATAGAGAATTTTGCAAACAACCTACCTTCCATGGAAATTGATTCAGCATCCAATTCTTTTAAGGGTTACGCCGGTTGTAATAATATGAATGGCCGATTGTTTTTTGAGTATGGTACTATCCGCTTTGTTGATATTGCTGCCACAAGGAAAATGTGTCCTGATAACCTGGAAACGGAATTTTTGAATGCTTTAAAAGCCAGTACCCGCTACCAAATTGAGAATAATCGTTTAATGCTCTCAAACCCTGACGTTGATTTGCTGGTCTTTAAAAAAGTGGATTAAAACAGCTATTATCGCTTTGGAAAATTGGATTTGATGTTTCTCACAATTTCTTCCAGTCCATTCACTTTCAGCTCGTAAACTGTTTGAAGGTATTCACCTAATTTCCCTTTTGGAAATCCCTTGTTATGATACCAAACGATATAGTATTCCGGTAAATCAATGATATAACGATCCTTATATTTCCCGTAAGGCATTTTGGTATGAGCCAGTTTAATCAGAAAATCTTTATCGGGTTGCAACATTATTCTTGTTTTGTAAAAGCCTTTAGTTCCTCTAGTTGTTTAGTAACTGTTTCTTTCCAATGTGTTTGCTGTTCCCTATTTCTGGAAAAATCACTGGCTGCGTCATAGGCGTCTTGCATAGCTCCCAGATCCTTCAAAACGCGTTGATGCCAATTTTCCAGTTCGGAATTGACCGAATTAGACACCTGTATTTTACTGATATGTTGACGCAGGATACGCGCATGCAACTCGGTTATATCAAAATGTAATTGCTCGTGTTCCAAAATATGATTGCTGACCTCTTCTGGTTTATACCATGATTTATCAGGATAAAAATGGGCCGTAACATCGGCTATAAACTGCGTTATTTGGCCATCCGTCTCACTCATTCTATAACCAAACGTTATTCCCGAAGCCGTTGTTGCTGCGGCATCAGAATTCATATTGGGTGCTCCCTTAAAATTGGACCATTGTAGTTTATAATCCGAAGACCAGGCTATTTCAGATTCTTTGGTTTGAAGCGATACAAAAACAAATAAAAGCATTAAGCCCTTATACATGATAACTATTTAAAATGATATAATAGAAACGTATAAACCCGATCAATATTATATATTTTAGTCCTGCTTTTCGGAAGTATCTTGGATTTCAACAATTTTTAAATCCTGATACTTAACTAAATAAACCGAGTTATTGTAGTAACCACCCATGAATTTCTTCTTGTAGGCAAATTTATTTTCTACATAGGTAGTGAGTGGTGCTTCATTGACCGACTCATAAAGGTCCTCATAATTCAATACTCTCAAAATAACATCCATGGTTATATCAAAACCACGTACTGCCACTTTATTGGGAGTTACTCCAAATCGTTTGACATAGTTTTTGGCAAAGCTATTGGCATCGTCCTCATTGTACATTTTAGCAATGGCTGCAAATTCAAATTGCAAATTGGATAAATGATAATTAGAAACCTCATCATCTTCAAAGGCATCATTCATATTGGTTGTCACCAGAACAATTTGACGCTCCTTTGTTATAAATGCATTCAGTTTGCTGGACACATTAGAAACCAATCCAGGGCTTAATGTTTCTAAAAAGACTACATTTTTACCTGGTTTTAGTTTTGGCAGAATATCATCATCATAAATAAAATAGGCTTCTTTATCATTCTTATCCTTACGGGAATAGACTTGTGGTGCTATTGGGAACTCCCTTTTAAGATTGTCACTGACTTTAACATGATCATTATCGGCTATTATGATTATTTGATCAATGCTTACATCTTGTTTTATGGTGTTGACAATTTTATCATATAATAAATCTTCAGATGGTCTGGATTGAAACACATTTTCTGATAAAGTGACATTTTTGGTAATTGGGGACACCACTGGGATATTATATTTCCTTAATTCAGTGGCCACTTTTTCAACATTGTTGGGCATAAATGGTCCAATAACAGCCGATACTTCTTTGAAGTCATTATCATTTAATATTTTAGAAACTTCACTTGCCTGATTTTTGGTATCAAAAACATTTACTCTTAACGATGCTCCCATTTTCTCCAAAGAATCTAATGCGACTATGGCTCCTGAATAAAAATCCATGGACATTTTCAAAAAAGGATCCTTTTTCATTAATGCTTTGGTATCAGCCACCGAGTCTATATCAATTTTATTCAACTTAAACGGAAGCATAATAGCAATTCGTTTCGTTTCTCTTGTATTAATGGTATGACCCAAATTCACTTCTTCCAAACCTGGCAAAGCAGCATCCACATTTTCAGAATAAGGTATTTTTAGAACCATACCTACTTTCAGGCCACTTTCCTTAAGCTCTGGGTTTAATGCTTCCAACTCTTCCTGTTCCAGTCCCAATTTAAGCTTCAGTCTATAAAATCCTTCTTTCGGTAAGACTTCGTAATAGGAGTATTGATTATCGACTTCTTTTTGATCAGCTGGCCTGATATTAGGTACGTTGATTTTGTCGCCTGGATTTAATACTTCCGCCATACCTGGATTCAATGCCTCCAATTCGTTAACCGTAATGCCATATTTATAGGCAATACGCCATTTACCTTCTTTGGGTAAAACTGTGTATTGTTGTGTTGCAGACTCTGGCTCCTTAACTTCCAAAACGCGTTTATAAACCGGAATTTTTAGTCGATCTCCCTTTTTTAGATTATCAGCATACAAAAAGGGATTATGCTTTTTGATATCCTCTTGCTCTACATCAAATTTTTTGGATATGCTATACAGTGTTTCCTTTCTTTTAACCTTGTATTCCTTAAAACCCGATAATTCTTTAGTAATTGCCGCCTGTGGTGAAGATGTACTAATTTTTGATTTTGGAATGATCAATACCGCATTGCGTTTCAAGCCTTTTTTAGCATCAGGATTGAGACTGTAGATATCAAATGGTGTTACATTATACAGTTTGGCTATTTCCTCAATGGTTTCACCTGCTTTTACTTTGTGGGTTTTATAATTTTGTGCATTTGCAGAGGCACAACCAATAGTCATAATAAAAGCCAGAAGGTAAAAAAACTGTTTCATAAATATATTTTATTAATATACGGACACTACAACGTATTGGACTATTCCCATTCTATGGTAGCCGGTGGTTTTGAACTAATATCGTATACTACTCTATTAACGCCCTTAACTTTATTTATTATTTCATTGGACGTTTTTTGCAAAAATTCATAGGGTAGATTCACCCAATCAGCCGTCATTCCGTCCGTACTTTCCACTGCTCTAAGAGCCACACATTTTTCATAGGTACGCTCATCGCCCATAACACCAACACTATTCACTGGAAGCAAAATCGCACCTGCTTGCCACACGCTATCGTATAAATTATACTTCTTTAAGTTTCCAATAAATACTGCATCAACCTCTTGTAATATACGAACTTTTTCAGCAGTAATATCACCTAAAATTCGGATAGCCAGAACCAGGTCCTGGAAACGGATGACGTCCCAAAAGCGCCTTATCCATTCCCATAGAAGCTCCCACTCTACGTACTTCATCCTTAAACAATGCCTTCAACGGTTCAACCACCTTAAGCTTCATAAAATCTGGTAATCCCCCTACATTATGATGACTTTTGATAGTCGCGCTTGGTCCACCAGTTGCCGATACACTTTCAATGACATCCGGATAAATAGTTCCTTGTGCCAACCATTTAACATCGGTAATCTCATGAGCTTCATCATCAAACACTTCAATGAACACGCGACCAATAGCTTTACGCTTTTGCTCTGGATCACTCAATCCTAATAATGCATCCAAAAAGCGTGCCGAAGCATCAACACCTTTTACATTTAGTCCCATACCCTTGTATTGCTCCAAAACGTCATGGAATTCATTTTTCCGTAAAAGACCATTGTTCACAAAAATGCAATACAGATTTTTTCCAATAGCCTTATGCAATAGCATAGCCGCCACCGATGAATCAACGCCTCCTGAAAGTCCTAATACCACTTTATCATTCCCAAGTTTCAACTTTAGTTCATCAACAGTTTCTTCTACAAAGGATTGTGGTGTCCAATCCGGATTGACACCTGCTATATGCACTAAAAAATTTTCTAATAATTGTTTCCCATCCGTTGAATGATATACTTCCGGGTGAAATTGAATGGCGTAAGTTGGTTCACCTTCAATTTTATAAGCCGCATTTTCAACATCATGGGTACTGGCCAATAAAACCGCATTTTCTGGTAGTTTTTTTATGGTATCGCTATGGCTCATCCAAACTTGACTACCTTCATAGATATTATGAAAAAAATCTTCCTTTTCCTTGACGAAGGATAAATTGGCACGACCATACTCACGAGTATTTGACGGTGCTACTTCGCCTCCAGAAAAATGGGCTAAATATTGTGCTCCGTAACAAACACCTAAAAGCGGTTTTTTACCGCGAATGTTTTTTAAATCGGGATGTAAAACACCTTCTCCTCTTACAGAATTCGGACTACCGGAAAGGATTACGGCTTTATATTCATCTATGTTACTTGGAATTTTGTTGTAAGGGTAAATTTCACAATAAATGTTCAACTCCCTGACTCGTCGGGCAATCAACTGTGTGTATTGCGAACCGAAATCTAAAATAAGTATGTTGTTGTGTTGCATGTGCAAAAGTAATATTTAATACCAAAAATGTATTTATATATTTTAAAAAATTAGGCCATGGAATCCAATATCATCTGAATATCTTTTTCAGTAGTATCTGGATTGATGAAACAAAATCTGGAAACCGTTTCAAATGTATCGCCATTTTTCCATTTGGTAGGTGTTACCAAAGCAAACCCTTTTCTGTGATTTTCATAGGTCCAATGCGTGTAATCTTCGGGTTTCCAACCCTTTCTTCTGTATAACACGCAAGAGAGACTAGGTTCCCTAACTAGTTCTAAATTAGGATCTGAATCAATCATTCGCCCAGCTATTTTAGCTAATTCAATACCACGTTCAACCGATTGCTTGTATTTTTCAGTACCATGTGTTGCCAGTGAAAACCACAAAGGTAATCCCCTAACACGACGGGTTAATTGTATTTGATAATCGGTTGGATTAAATCCATGAGCACCTTCATCCTTGAAAATATCCAAATAAGAACCTTGTTGAGAGTGAGCCTCTTTTGCCAATTCGGGTTTTTTATAAATAACCGCTCCACAGTCATAGGGTGAAAACATCCATTTATGAGGATCTATAGTAATACTATCTGCTTTTTCTATGCCTTTGAACAGCGGCCTTACGGAATCAGCTGCTAAAGCACCACCACCATAAGCTGCATCCACATGAAACCATAGTTTTTCGGATTGACACACTTCTGCAATACCATCTAAATCATCTATAATTCCAGCATTAGTGGTACCTCCTGTTGCTACCACTGCAAATAAGCGTTTACGTTGATGAAATGTTAAGTTTTCAATGGTCTCCTTTAATGATTGACCCGTTAGTTTTTCTTCAGTGTCTACCAAAAGAATATCCACATCCGCAACTTTCGCCATAGCTTTGATTGATGAATGCGCACCAATTGAAGTGATTATCAAACCCTTTTCGCGCTTGTAGGTATCGTCGCGTCGCCAGTATTCTCTTGCCGTCACAATTGCTGATAAGTTAGCTGCTGTACCTCCACTGGTAAACACGCCAAAAGCACCTTTAGGTAACCCTGTGAGTGACACAATCCATTGCATGGCTTCATTCTCGCAAAAAATTCCACCAGCACCTTCCATCCAATACGCACCATGGATACTTGAAGCCGAAGTAACCAAATCAAACATCACAGCAGCACGCGTTGGTGATGCTGGTACAAAGGCCAGATTTCTGGGATGATCCACGGGTACATTGGCTTTTGACAAATGCTCTTTCCATAGATTAAAAGCATACTCACCTCCGATACCTTTTTCGGTAATCGTTTCTCCTACAAGTGCCTTTAATTCTTCTGATTTTTTGGGTTTCCCTATATGATGCTCCGTAGCTGAAATTCTACCAATGGCATATTTCATAACATCCAGGGTCATTTCAATTAGCTCAATATCAATTTTATGCATGAATCAGTCTAGATTTAGTATTGTAAATTCGCCTTTTAACGGTTGCAAATTTAACACTAACTCATCAATTAATTGGTCTCCAAACTCCAAATAAAAGCTAGAAAAATTGGCTTGACGTTCTTGTAAACTTTTGTTGGGGAATAAATTGTTTTGAATTGAAACAACGCGCTCAATATGATCTTGAAATTTCCGTTTTTGAGCCTTTAAAAGACGTTTTTCAAGGTGTTCCAATCCTTTAATTTGTTTCTGCTCTTGAGCAGCAACGGCTCCCACAAAAGATTTATCTGTTTGTTCAGCCAATGCATAGAGATCTTTAAACTGTTTATTCAAGAATTCCTTTTGTGAAGAAAAATCGATGTCAATTTTTGAAAGTTGTTTGGTAACTTTCGATATCAAATGGTCTTGTTTCAAGAACAAATCCTCGATAGTTACATCTAGTTTATCCAGTTTCCCTTTTTGTTTTTTTGTAAGAAGCAACACCGAATTCCGCAATAATAATATGGGGA
Source organism: Hanstruepera sp. CR43 (assembly GCF_055227665.1). Lineage (NCBI taxonomy): Bacteria > Pseudomonadati > Bacteroidota > Flavobacteriia > Flavobacteriales > Flavobacteriaceae > Hanstruepera > Hanstruepera sp. CR43. Next base: position 954,811 of record NZ_CP200078.1, read on the forward strand.
AAGGAATGTTTTGAGTCTCAAAGTTAGACTTTAACTGAAACCAGTAGGCCAATTCACCGCCACCACCTATGTAACATAAATTAGGAAGTACTACCTCCTGATATAAAGGTCTGGTAATGACGTTGGGACTAAACTGCTCCGGATGCTTTTCAACTTCGGTCATCAATTCATCTTTACTCCAGACTAGGTCAGTTTCTAAAACATGATATTTACCATCCATTTCAACAATGCGCTCCCGCAGATTTTTATCCAGATAAAATAGATTGATTTCCCTAGGGTTTACTTGAATTTTATAATTGGCATCCAACTTATTTAGACGCTCGTTGGTTTCGGAAACATTCTTGAATGATATGTTATTTAGTAGTTCTTCTTTTATGAATGGAATGAATAAATGTTTCAAATCAGCATCATTTCCATCAAGAATTACGAGTCCATGCTTAGAGAAGAGACTATTAACTAAATACCGCATAGCATCAGTTAACGTGTTGTGGTTTAAATAAGACTCCTTGAATAGATTTTTTAGGGCATCTGCATTTATTCCAGGCCCCAACTCCCCTGAAAAGACTTTGCAAACTTCATCGAGTCCTTCTAAACTTAACTCACCAACCGCTCCAGATACATTTTTACTCCATTGTACTTTCTTTCCTTGATAATTAAAGAAATTTATTTCCTCAAAATCATGGTCTTCACTTGCCATCCAATAAACTGGCACAAAGTTATATTCTGGATATTGCTTTTTTAAATCCTTACTCAAGTTAATGGCAGATACAATTTTGTAGAAAAAATAAAGTGGTCCTGTAAACAAGTTTAATTGATGACCCGTAGTGATTGTAAACGTGTTTTCTTGGCTAAGAGACTCAATATTTAATTCGGTTTCTTTTGAAACATGAATATTTTGATATTGATTTTTAAGGGAATCAACCAATACTTGTCTTGACTGCTTGTTGTAATTGGATTGCTTTTCTAAAATTTGTGCTTTGAAGTTTTCAATATTTGGGAACCTATTGTAAAATGGTTTTAGTTGTGCATACTCTTCAAGATAGTCACAAATTAAATCTGAAAAATAACCGGTTTCTTTAAACGGAATACATTCGGAATGCATAGTTTCAATTCAAAATTTATGTAAAGATACCATCTTTTACAGATTCTAAACAGATATTGTGTTTTTAGCTTTTTTTTAACACGACTAATTATGAATAACATATTATTAATTGGAACACAACGATATTCTTAGCACACTGAAATTACCATCTTGTTTATTTTATTCATAACTTTATCATTAGCTACAAAAAAAAATTAAACTATGCGGTATTATTTCAACTTTAGAAATTACGCTACAATGCTTTTCATGGTTTTAACAATACCTAATCTGGTAGCACAAGAACAAAATAGTTTTGTTGAAATCAAGGGTTCTGTCGTGGACTCATCCAACAACGATCCGTTGGTTTTTGCAGATATTATTGTAGCAGACACTAATATTGCTACCATTACCAATACCGAAGGTGAGTATTTGTTAAAAGTACCGGAACAATATTTGAATTCTCTGGTCACTATTCAATTTTTAGGCTATGCCGATCATAGCGTTTCCGTTTCCGAGCTTCTAAAAAATGGTCAGGTATCCCTAAAACCAACATTCACACAACTGGATGAAATACGAATTTCCAGGCCCAAAGATGCCGAGTCGCTAGTACGATTAATGCTGACGAAAAGTGGTGATAATTACTTTACAGAACCCGTAACCATGACGGCCTTTTATCGTGAAACCATAAAAAAACGACGCACAAATGCATCACTTTCAGAGGCAGTAATTAAAATCAACAAACAACCTTATACCAATAACAGACAGGATGCCGTTACGATTGTGAAGGTTCGAAAAAATACCAATTATTCTAAACTAGATACTTTGGCCTTAAAACTACAAGGTGGTCCATTTAGCAACTTATATGCCGATGTGGTGAAGTATCCTGAATATATTTTTTCGGAAGAAACTTTATCACAATACATTTTTTCGTTTGATACGTCTACACAAATTAATGATCAATTAGTTTATGTGGTAAACTTCAAGCAAAAACCTGAATTGAAGATTCCACTATATTATGGCAAATTATTCATTGATTCTGAAAGTTTAGCACTCACGAGTGCCATTTACAGTCTGAATGTAGAAAACAGAGTTTTAGCCAGCGAATTATTTATTCGTAAAAAGCCCAATAGGGTTCGAGTGTATCCTACCGAAGCCAATTATCGTGTAAATTATCGTACCCGAAATGGTAAATGGTATTTTAGTTACAGTAATATTCTTCTAACTTTCAAGGTCAATTGGAAAGGGCGACTGTTCAATAGCTATTACACCTTAAATAGTGAAATGGCCATTACCGATTGGGCGATTGCCCAAGAAAAATTTACAAAACCTGGCAATAGGGATTTAATATTAAGACCGACGACCATTTTAATAGATCAGATATCTGGATTTTCAGATCCTGAATTTTGGGGGCAATACAATATTATTGAACCTGAAAAATCTATTGAAAACGCCATTAAAAAAATTAATAAGCAATTAGAAAAGGACGAATCCGAATAATAAAGAAAGACAATTATTGTGGTGTAACAAATCCCGTATCCCTTCGTCTACCTTTAACAAACCAATCAAAAAAACCAAATGCTTAAAGATTTATCGGAACGGAGGGACGCTTGGAAAACAATCTTTTTATTTCTTTTAATCGTCGTTGTTCTTACTTCACCTTTTCATTATGCCATAGTCAACTTATATCCTTCTCGAATATATGTAGGTGCTATTATGTGGTGCCCCGCAATTGCTGCATTTATTACCCTAAAAATAAAAGGGCGCAAGATATCATCTTTAAATTGGAATTGGGGAGATTGGAAATATATTCGATGGTCTTATTTTATTCCAGCCTTATACGGTATCATGACTTATTTACTTATCTGGATTTTTGGTTTCGGAAGTGTAGTAAATGGTGAAGCTATTACTGATTGGGGAAAAGAACTTGGCTTGATTGGAATTGGGACATTAAGCCCCTTGTCGATAACAATTATTGCTATTCTACTTTTGGGGACTGTAGGCGTCGTAAGAGCTATGGCCACTACTCTAGGAGAAGAAATTGGATGGCGAGGATTTTTTATCTATGAGTTAAGAAAGGTACTGTCTTTTACTGGAGTATCTATATTTAGTGGCTTTATATGGGCTGCCTGGCATTGGCCGCTGCTTGTTTATTACAGCAATAACATGCTTTTGGAATTTATAACTTTCTTTACAGTCATTATTTCTATGTCATTTATTATGACCTACTACACGTTTAAATCTAAAAGTTTATGGCCAGCTGTAATCTTTCACGCCGTTAGCAATGTTTATATTCAAAAAATAATGCCACCACTAACCATGAAAGTTGAAGGAAGTGAGCATTGGTTGGGTGAGAATGGCATTATGTTTGCCATAGTTACTCTTGTTTTTGGTAATTACTATTGGAGAAAAGCAATTAAAGAAAACTTATAACTCATTTTTAATTCACCACTTCTGCATAAAGGTCAAAGTCCGCCGCATCCGTAATCATTACACGGGTATATTCACCAGTTTTCAAATAGGTTTTAGAGGCATCAATCAGGACTTCGTTATCTACGTCTGGTGAATCGTATTCAGTTCTGCCCACAAAGTAGTTGCCCTCTTTTCGGTCAATAACCACTTTAAAGGTTTGTCCTATTTTGGCTTGGTTGAGTTCCCACGAAATCTGGGATTGGATTTCCATGATTTCGTTAGCACGTTCTTGCTTCACATCTTCTGGAACGTCATCCTCTAAATTATAGGCATGGGTATTTTCTTCGTGACTATAGGTAAAGCATCCCAATCGTTCAAAACGCATATCCTGCACCCACTGTTTCAACTCCTGGAAGTTTTCTTCGGTCTCACCTGGATACCCTACAATTAATGTGGTACGAATGGTTATTTCTGGTACAGCCTCTCTAAACTGTTTAATGAGTTTAGTTGTTTTCTCTTTGTTAGTTCCACGACGCATACTTTTTAAAATGTCATCAGAAATATGCTGCAACGGAATATCCAAATAATTGCAGATTTTAGGCTCTCGTTTCATCACATCCAAGACATCCAATGGGAATCCAGTTGGAAAGGCATAGTGTAATCGAATCCATTCAATACCATCCACTTTTACCAAGGCTTCCAATAGTTCTGCCAGATTCCGTTTTTTGTATAAATCGAGTCCGTAATAGGTTAAATCTTGTGCAATCAAAATCAATTCTTTGACACCATTGGCTGCCAGTTTTTCGGCTTCAGTCACTAATTCTTCTATTGGTGTACTTTTATGTTTACCGCGCATTAAGGGAATAGCACAAAAACTGCAAGGTCTGTCACAACCTTCAGCTATTTTTAAATAAGCATAATTTTTAGGAGTGGTTGTTAAGCGCTCACCTATTAACTCGTGCTTATAGTCAGCACCCAAAGCTTTTAATAAATGTGGCAATTCCGTTGTTCCAAAATAGGCATCAACATCAGGTATTTCCTTTTGCAAATCGGGTTTGTAGCGTTCACTCAAACAACCTGTTACAAAAACCTTGTCCACTTCACCTGCCTCTTTTTTCTGCATGAATTCCAAAATGGTATTCACACTCTCTTCCTTCGCATTATTAATAAAACCACAGGTATTGATAACCACAACATTACCTTCCTCCTCATGAGCCACGTCCTTGCCATTGGCTTTTAATTGCCCCATGAGCACCTCACTGTCGTAAACATTTTTACTACAACCCAATGTAACCACATTAATCTTATTCTTTTTAAGCGACTTTGTTCTCATAACTAAATTTCAGGCAGCAAAGATACTGAATGATTGACGAATTTAGATTGACGATTTTTGATTTTTGATGTTTATGAATATGTTGGGGTGGAATATAAATTTTTAAATCATATTAATTAAACCTTTTATACCTTTAACAGTCATAAATAAAACATCTGTCTATGAAAGCCTCCCTTTTGTTATGTTTTGGTCTATCGTTATTGATATCCTGTTCTTCCAGTGATTCTGAACCCAACATCCCTAACAACCCTGAAAATTCAACTGTTTATTTCCCGCCAATAGATTCTAACAATTGGGAAACGATTGCTCCTAGCGACTTGAATTGGAATGACCAAGAGCTATCAAACCTGATGACTTTTTTGGAAGAAAAAAACACCAGAAGTTTTATCATGCTTTACAATGGTAAAATTGCTGTGGAATGGTATCTTAATGGTCATTCAGAGTCCTCACCTTGGTATTGGGCAAGCGCTGGAAAAACACTGACAACTGCATTGGCAGGAATTGCTCAAGACAATGGCACTATCAACATCAATAATAAAGTGTCTGATTATCTTGGAACCGCCTGGACCAGTGCTCCTTTGGAAAAGGAAAATCTGATTACATGTAGAAATCTGTTGTCTATGGATTCAGGATTGGATGATAGTTTAGGCGATGATGTTTCTCCTGAAAATTTACAATATATTGCTGATGCCGGAACGCGTTGGGCATACCACAATGTTTATGTAAAAATGCAGGATGTAATTTCACAAGCAAGTGGCCAAACTTGGCCTAACTATTTCAACGCAAACTTAAGAGATGTCATTGGTATGTCGGGTAATTGGATTCCATTGAACGATTTAAGTGTTTATTGGAGTAATACTCGCAGTATGGCACGTTTTGGCTTACTCATTTTTGCCAATGGTCAATGGGAGGAAACTCAAATTATCCCTGAAGCCTTTTTATATGATGCTACCAATACCTCTCAAGACATTAATGAAGCTTATGGCTATTTATGGTGGTTGAATGGTAAATCAAGTTTTCATTTACCACAATCCCAATTTGAATTTACTGGTGAATTGATTCCTAATGCTCCCAACGATATGTTTGCTGCTTTAGGTAAAAACGATCAAAAAATTTATGTAGTTCCCAGTAAAAATTTAGTGGTCATCAGAATGGGAGAAGCTGCTGATGATGAAAATTTTGCACTCTCTACTTTCGATAATGAACTTTGGGAACAGATAAATGCAGTGATTTATTAGACGCTATCTATTTAAAGAAAGAATCTACAAACTCATACTTATTGAAGACTTGTAAATCTTCGATACCTTCACCTACTCCGATATACTTTACGGGAATTTGAAACTGATCAGAAATTCCAATTACCACACCACCTTTTGCAGTACCATCTAATTTGGTAACTGCTAGAGAAGTGACTTCGGTTGCTGCTGTAAATTGTTTGGCTTGTTCAAAAGCATTCTGACCTGTAGAACCATCCAAAACCAATAAGACATCGTGAGGAGCATCGCCAACCACTTTTTGCATAACGCGCTTAACTTTGGTTAGCTCGTTCATAAGGTTAACTTTATTATGTAAACGACCAGCCGTATCAATAATGATGACATCGGCATCTTGATTAACACCAGACTGAAGTGCATCAAAAGCTACAGAAGCTGGATCACTACCCATTTTTTGTTTAATCATGGGAACATCCACACGATCAGCCCAAACTTGCAATTGGTCAATGGCAGCAGCTCTAAATGTATCGGCAGCTCCTAAAACTACTTTTAATCCTTTCTTCTTGAATTGATAAGCCAGTTTTCCAATGGTAGTTGTTTTTCCAACACCATTGACTCCCACTACCATCAAAACATATGGCTTTTTATCTGCTGGAATGGTATATTCTGTTTCTTCACCCGAATTTGTTTCACTTAACAACCCTGCGATTTCTTCACGAAGTATTTTATTCAATTCATCTGTTCCTAGATACTTATCCTTTGCAACACGGGATTCAATACGCTCAATGACTTTTAAAGTGGTATTGACTCCTACATCACTGGTCACCAAAACCTCTTCAAGGTTATCCAAAACCTCATCATCTACTTTAGATTTCCCTGCTACCGCTTTGCTTAATTTATTAAAGAAAGACGTATTCGATTTTTCAAGCCCTTTGTCGAGGGTTTCTTTTTTTTCTGAAGAAAATATTTTTTTAAAAAAACTCATAGTACTATTAATAACTAAACAGATCCTAGCAAATGTTTTGCCTCAATTGAAAATCTGCCCATTTGTCATTCGCCAATAAATATAAAACAAAAGCTGCTTTCGATAAACCGAAAGCAGCTTGAATATTTTTTACTTAAGTAAAGACTTATTATTGCTTACTTAACCAATCGTTAACCAATTCAGGAGCCATAACAGACTCAACAAATGTGTAAGATCCTGTTTTTGGAGATTTTACCATTTTAATAGCTTTTGTTAAACGCTTAGATCCTGTTTGTAACGATGCTACTGCTTTCTTTGCCATGTCTTAATTATTTTAGGACATTTTCACCAGGTGAAAATCTCTGTGATTACTTAATCTCTTTATGAACAGTCATTCTCTTAAGAATAGGATTAAATTTTTTAATCTCCATTCTATCTGGTGTGTTCTTTTTATTTTTAGTTGTAATATATCTTGAAGTTCCTGGCATACCAGACTCCTTGTGCTCTGTGCACTCTAATATTACTTGTATTCTGTTACCTTTACTTTTCTTTGCCATTTTTCTAAACTTTTAGCTATTACTTAATATATCCGTTTGCTTTGGCTTGTTTTAAAGCAGCAGAAATACCTATTTTGTTAATAGTTTTTAATGTTGAAGTAGCCACTTTTAATGTAACCCACTTATCCTCTTCTGGAATGTAAAAACGTTTCTTAACTAAATTCGCATTGAATTTACGTTTCGTTTTATTCATTGCATGAGACACGTTGTTTCCAACCATTGCCTTCTTTCCTGTAAGTTCACAAACTCTTGACATTTTTCTAACTTTAAGTATGTTAATGTGCTTTGATCAATCTATTATTTCAAAACAGGGTGCAAATTTAGTAAATCTTTGGAATATCAACAAACTAAAATAACTACTTTTTTAAAATTTCTTTTTGTAGCATTTCAAAACCTTTACTTACAGCCTTTCCAATTACTTTGGTACGATGGTTTCCAAAATTAAATTCTTCACAAAAAACTGTTTGTTTTGTTGCTATAGCAATAAAAACTGTACCCACTTCGGCATCAGAATCACCCTTATCTGGCCCAGCATTTCCCGTTGTTGCAATAGCATAATCTGTATTAAATAAATTTAAAACACTTTTAGCCATAGCTTCGGCCACGGGTTTAGAAACTACTGAAAATTCATCAATGAGTTCCTTTGAAATCCCTAGTACATTAATTTTAGCTTCCGTAGCATAGCTAACCACACTGCCTTTAAAATAATTGGAAGCGCCAGGAATAGCTGTAAATGACTCTGCTATCTTTCCTCCCGTACAGCTTTCGGCAGTAGCAACAGTTTTTTCTAAGTATATTAATTGCTTACCAATGAGAGCTTCAATGGATTCATCGGTTTCATAGCCCGCAAAAATATCATCTATTTGTGGCAACAAAGCATCTATTTGCTTTAGCATCTCGGTTTCTACCAACTCCTTACTCATTGCTTTAGCCGATAGACGCAACCGCACACGACCTAGTCCAGGGAGATAAGCCAACTTCATAAAACTCGGTAAATTATCTTCCCAATCTTCAATTTTTGCCGCCAAGGAACTTTCACCCATACCATACGTTAACAATGTGACATGTTTGATATATGGAAACTGATAGGCTTTGCGGAGTCTCGGAATGACTTCATCATTCATCAAGGCTTTCATCTCAAAGGGTACACCTGGAAGCGAAATAAAAATTTTATTGTTTTTTTCCAACCACATACCTGGAGCACTACCATATTTATTCATCAAAACCGTAGATTTTGAAGGGACTAATGCTTGGTCAATGTTCACTTGTGTTAGTGGCTTTTTAATATAGACTTCCCAAAGATGTTCTATATTTTTTAAAACCGCAGGACTTTGAATTAGAGTGTCATTAAAATATTCAGCAAGGGTTCGTTTGGTGATATCATCTTTAGTAGGACCTAAACCACCCGTAATAATAATTATATCAGCATTTTCTTCAGCTTCGCGCAGTGATTTTAGAATATGCTCCTTATCATCTTGAACCGATGTGATTTGATATACTGAAACACCTATTTTGTTGAGTTCCTTACTAATGAAGGCTGAATTGGTATCGACAATCTGACCAATTAGAATCTCATCTCCAATGGTTATGATTTCAGCTTGCATTACAATCCAAAGTCAGCTTTTATTTCTTCAATTGCATTCTCAACAGCCGTTGCGACAATATGTAATTTTTCAGTTGGGTCCATATCCGTTTTCTCAAACTTTCCCCAATCCTGAACCTCAATTAAATCCTGAAGGACACCCAACTCGAACAAATCGACAGTTGGCTTCATTTTGTGAGCTGCTTGGTAAGCCGAGTAGTAATCTGTTTTGGCAACAGCGGTTTTTAATCGTTCCAAATCTTCTGGCACTTCTTCCAAAAATGCAGCAGCCAAAGCCGCTACAAAATCTTCATCATTATCAGCCATTTCACGTACTCGGTATAATTTGTAATGTTGTTCCATTTATTTTATTGTTATTGAAAACATTTCTTTGTCTTCCAAAAATCCTTTTAGTTTATCATTGGCAACTACCTTGCCAACACCAGCAGGTGTTCCGGTAAATATAATATCTCCTATCTTTAAAGTAAAATATTTAGAGACATATTCTATTAACTCGTCAATTTTCCACATCATATGACTGGTGTTTCCCATCTGAACCACTTCATCATTTTTTTGAAGCGAGAAATTGATAGTGTTTAAATCTGAAAACTGGTCTTTGGAAAGCCACTTTCCTATAACGGCTGAACCATCGAAGGCTTTAGCCTTTTCCCAAGGCAACCCTTTTTCTTTTAGTTTTGATTGAACATCACGTGCCGTGAAATCAATTCCTAAACCTATATCATCGTAATATTTATGTGCAAACTTTTTATCGATGTACTTACCGACCCTATTTATTTTGACCAACACCTCAACCTCGTGATGAACCTCATCTGAAAAATCAGGAATGAAAAACGGTTGCTTTTTCAATAAAATAGCAGTATCTGGTTTTAAAAACACAACGGGCTCTGTTGGTCTTTCATTTTCTAATTCTTCAATATGCTTGGCATAATTACGGCCTATACAAATGAGCTTCATTCTAATTCAACTTATTATTAAATGCCCGTAATTTAATGGCTGTTAGCACTTTTTTTGTGTATAACGGAAAATCGGCATTCAGCAACCAGCCAAAATATCCAGGCTCTTCATTCAATACATCTTCTACCCGTTTCCCCTTGTGTTTTCCAAATGAAAAACACTCTTCGCCCTTTTTGTTGTAAATAATAAACCCAGCAAAATCCGCAAACTTTTTACGAGAACTGAATTCCGCTAAAAATTTAGAATCGTTTTCCAATTCGTCGTATTTAGCTACCTGGGCTTTAAGAACTTCATAAGTGGCCTTGGTATCTGCCTCTGCTGTATGTGCATCTTCCAAAATCTTATCGCAGTAAAATTTGTAAGCGGCACTCAAGGTACGTTGTTCCATTTTATGAAAAATGGTTTGCACATCTACCGATAATCTATTTTTCATATCAAAATCCATATCGGCTCGTAGCATTTCTTCTGCTAATAGTGGTATATCAAACCTATTGGAATTAAATCCTCCTAAATCGGAATCTTTGATCATGTTATGAATCTCTTTTGCTAATTCCTTAAAGGTTGGTTCATTGGCTACATCAGCATCTGATATTCCATGAATAGCAGTCACTTCTTTGGGAATAGGCATTTCTGGGTTCACCAACCATCGCTTTGATTCCTCCTTCCCATCAGGATACACTTTAAGAATGGCAATCTCAACAATACGATCTGAAGTAATGTTAACCCCTGTCGTTTCTAAATCGAAAAAACAGATGGGTTTTGATAAGTTTAAATTCATTAAAAAAGAATGTTTTGACAAAGATAACGGAGTTTCTTGGTAAATAAAATTTAGATTTAAAATACCTTATCAATACCTTATTATAAACTTTTATTTCTTATGTTTTTCACACAATAAGTACATTGGAAATCAATTCGCAACTGATAATTGTCATATTATTTATCTTATTAATACAGTAATTTTGACTATGATTTTGTTACAACATTTGTTATAAAATTATCATTTAAACTAGAATTAATTAAAACACTAATTAATCATGACAACAACAGTAGTAATTGGAGGCAGTTTTGCAGGTATGACTGCGGCTTTGGAAATTAAGCGTAAAGGTAAAAAAGACCATAAAGTTATTCTCATAGATAAATCGCCATTATTTCTATTCATTCCCTCTTTAATCTGGGTTCCTTTTAGAAGACGGGAAATGAAGGATATATCATTTAAAAAAGAATATATTTTAAGAAAGAAAGGCGTTGATTTTATCCACGCGGAAGCGTTGAGTGTCGATACCCAATCACAAACAGTTAGAACCACTGAAGGTGATTTCAACTACGACCATTTAGTTGTGGCTACAGGACCAAAAGTCAAGTTTGATGTTGCTCCAGGTGTTGCCGAATACTCACACTATGTAGGAACACCAAATGGTGCTATGAAATTGAGAAGTGCTTTGGAGGCTTTTAAAGAAAATCCTGGTCCGATTGTTATTGGCGCCACGCAAAACGCTGGTTGTATGGGTGCAGCCTATGAATTTTTATTCAATGTAGAAAAATGGTTACGTGAACAAAAAATCAGAAAAAAAGTCGATCTCTACTGGATAACACCAGAGGATTACCTTGGCCATTTTGGAATCGATGGCATGCCACTTGGTGAAACGATGCTCAAGACTTTTATGAAGATGTTCAACATTCATTACAGAACGCAAGTTGCCGTCAAAGAAGTGACTCCCAACTCTGTGATTCTTTCTAACGGAGAAGAAATAAAAAGTTCATTAACGCAATTGATGCCGCCATTTGTAGGTGTCGATTTTGTTCAAAACTCACCGTCACTTTATGCCAATCAGAATGGCTATCTTCCCGTTGAAGACACTTATCGTCATAAGCAGTTAGAAAATGTATGGGCTGCTGGTATTGCTGTGCAAGTTGATTTACCATTTGAATGTAAAAACATTCCTTTCTCTGCACCAAAAACCGGATATCCATCTGATGAAACTGGTAAAATTGTGGCTAAAAATATTATTCGAACCGTTAATGGTAATTCCAAGTTAGTAAAAAAACCTTGGGGTAAAATCCCAGGACTTTGTGTCATGGATGCCGGTAAGAAAGAGGTCCTTATTTTTTCCAATAATTTGTTTAAACCTAGAACCATTGCCATTATGCTACCGAATGTATTTTACGATTTTACCAAAATTTTGTTGGAAAAATACTTTCTGTGGAAATCAAAAAGAGGCTATGCTTGGATGCCTTAAGATTCCGTTTTTAAACAAAAAAAGCACCATAAAATGTGGTGCTTTTTGTTTTTTTAAGAGATTTCTCGACAAGCTCGGAATGACAATTTAAATTTCTCTATTTGGGTCCCAGGCTTCTAAATAATCTTTTACAGCCTTCACAAACTGACCACCTAATGCGCCATTAACAACTCTATGATCATAAGAGTGTGACATAAACATGCGGTAACGGATACCAATGAAATCACCTTCTGGTGTTTCGACAACTGCTGGTACTTTTCTAATGGCACCTAATGCTAAAATACCCACTTGCGGCTGATTGATAATTGGTGTTCCCATGATACTACCAAAAGTTCCAACATTCGTCACTGTGTAGGTTCCGCCTTGAATATCGTCTGGCTTTAATTGGTTTAATCTGGCGCGGTTAGCCAAATCATTCACTTTTTTAGTCATTCCAACCAAATTCAATTGGTCGGCATCTTTAATTACCGGTACAATTAAATTACCATCTGGTAAGGCAGCCGCCATACCTAAATTGATATGTTTTTTCTTGATGATGTTGTCACCTTGCACCGAAATATTCATCATGGGGAAATCCCGTAATGCCTTAGCAACGGCTTCCATAAATATAGGTGTAAAAGTTAAGTTCTCGCCTTCACGTTTTGCAAATTCATTTTTGACTTTATTACGCCAATTCCAGATTTTCGTCACATCAGCTTCAATAAAACTCTGCACGTGTGCTGATGTCTGAACAGACTCGACCATATGATGCGCGATGAGTTTACCCATTCGCGTCATTTCAATAATCTCATCATCACCAGAAGCCACGACAGGTGTCGCTTTTGTTTTTTCAGTTTCACTGATTGGTTGAGACTTCTCGACTGTACTCGATGTGGCAGATGCCTCAACTTTTGGAGTCGCTGAACGGTTTCCTAAATAAGCAAGTATGTCATTTTTAGTAACGCGTCCATCCTTACCAGTTCCAGGCATAGCATCCAATTCACTTTGAGAAATGCCTTCCTTTTTTGCAATATTCTTAACCAGCGGTGAATAAAATCGATCACCTGAAGAGACTATGGGAGCAGCAGTTTCTTGAGCTGCTACCACGGTTTTTTCAACTTCGGCAACAACAGGTGCTGCTGGAGCTGCTTCCGTTTTTGCCGATTCTGGTGATGATGCAGAAACACTGCCTTCTCCTTCAGTTTCTATAATAGCAATAGTTTGCCCCACTTGAACCACATCGTCAACATCAAATAGCTTTTCAACTAAAATACCCTCTACTTCACTGGGCACTTCACTATCAACCTTATCGGTTGCGATTTCTAAAACGGCTTCGTCTGCATCAATAGTTTCACCTACTTCTTTCAACCAAGATGTGATGGTTGCTTCTGCGACACTTTCCCCCATTTTAGGGAGTTTTAATTCAAATTTTGCCATATCTGTAATGGAACGCTGTTTTTTTAAATTACGCCTGCAAAATTAATGAAAATTCATTGAAAGTATTGCAGTTTCTTCAATTAATTATTTTCAACAAGAATGACTTCTCCGCGGTTTTTAGAACTATTACTTCCTAAAATAAAACTTTGGTTTTCTGACAATATCTTGAATGAAATTCCTTTTTGTGTTTTATAATTATCAATTAATTCTATGATGCCTTTATAGGTCATGGTTTTAGCATCAAAAATAATTTCAGTGTGCGCTTTTAAGTCTGGTAATTCAGTAACAACCGTAAAAGGTTTCTTCAATATTGTTTTTAAAAACTCACAGTTGCGACTAGACAAAACCACATATCTATCTACACGAATTTGAGGCTTTTTAGGCTCGCTTCGCATAAGATAAGCACCTTTTATTCCAAGCCAAACCATCATATTGAATAACCTATTTCGCTTGAAATGCTTTTTATAAAAAATCTGCATCGCGCCGTAAAAGCGTTTGGCATATTTGACATCTTTCAATGTGCTTTCTCCTTTATAATGAATGATGCTGGTATTGCCATTGTAATAATTGGTATACCCAGCTGTCAAAATTTTATAAGAAATATCGACATCTTCCCCATACATGAAATAGTCTTCATCAAAACCACCAACCTCATTGTAAAGCGATTGCTTCATGAACATAAATGCTCCAACGAATATCGGCACTTCCCCGATTTCAAATTCATTCACTTGATTGGCATAATAAGCATAGGAATTCCCAAGCAGTTTTTTAAGGGCAACACCTGGTTTAGGAATATTCCGCTTACTTTCGGGTAAAAAATGTCCTGTACCATCAATTAAACGACAACCCACGATACCCAAATTGGATTGCAGGTCCGCAAACTGTAATAATGTAGAAAAGGTATCTTCAGCTACAACAGTATCTGGGTTTAGAATGCATATATACTCCCCTTTGGCTTGATTTACACCTAAATTATTCCCCTTAGAAAAGCCGTCATTATTTTTGTTTTCTATCAGATTGACATTTGGAAAATGTGTTTTAACCATTTGACAACTATCATCTTCAGAATTATTATCTATCACAATGATTTCTGCATCTAAATTGGCAATAGCAGCCTCAACACTGTTGAGACATAACTCTAAAAAGTAACGGACATTATAATTTAATATGACTATGGAAAGTTTCAATAATTAAGTCTTAAGATTTTAGGGAAGCCTCAAAAGGAATACGATTAATAATACTTCTTCCAAGGGTAATTTCGTCGGTATATTCCAGTTCATTACCAACCGAAATACCTCTGGCTATGGTTGAAGTCACAATATTATAATCTTGAATTTGTCTATAAATATAAAAATTGGTTGTGTCCCCTTCCATAGTGGAACCCAAAGCAAAAATCAGCTCCTTAACCTTTCCTGCTTTTACTTTTTCAACCAACGATTCAATATTCAAATCATTAGGTCCAATACCATCCATAGGCGATATTTTACCTCCCAGCACATGATACAATCCTCTAAACGAACTGGTATTTTCAATGGCCATAACATCACGGATATCTTCAACCACACAAATAATTTCTTCGGTACGATGAGGATTTGAGCAAATTTCACAAACAGCATGATCACTGATATTGTGACATTTTTTACAGAAATTAATTTCAGAACGCAATGTTTTCAAAGCGTCTGCCAATTCCAAAGACTGACTTTCTGGCTGACCTAATAAATGCAATACCAAACGTAAAGCTGTGCGTTTACCAATACCCGGCAATTGTGACATTTCATTCACAGCTCGTTCCAACAATTTTGATGAAAATTCCATTGCTGCGAATTTACGATTTTACATTTAAGAATTGTATATACAATCGTAATTTGTATTTTGGCTTAACAATCCATTTTTATGAGTCCAACACAAATTATTTTACTCATTACGGCCTACTTTGGGTTATTAATTTTAATATCCTATTTCACTGGCAAGGAAGATTCCAATGCCGCTTTTTTTAAAGCAAACAAATCTGCTCCTTGGTACTTGGTTGCCTTTGGAATGATAGGCGCATCGTTATCAGGAGTAACCTTTATATCGGTTCCTGGTGCGGTTGAAAGTAAACAATTTGGCTATTTGCAAGTTGTATTTGGCTATTTTTTTGGATACTTAATTATTGCCTATGTCTTACTACCTCTATATTATAAATTAAACCTCACTTCCATATATACCTATTTAAGAGATCGATTTGGTAATACCAGTTACAAAACTGGGTCAGTAGCATTCTTAATATCTCGCACGGTTGGCGCAGCCTTTCGTTTGTTTCTTGTTGCCAAAGTATTGCAGTTATTGGTTTTTGATCAGTTAGACGTACCCTTTTTTGTAACCGTTATCATTACTATAGCCTTGATATGGCTTTACACATTTAAAGGAGGCATCAAGACGATAATATTTACAGATACCTTACAGACGTTGTTTATGTTGATTTCGGTGGTTGTGACTATCATTTTTTTAGCTTCCTCTCTGGATTTGCATGGTGTTTCAGAGGTTTATACTAATGTAAAACAGAGTGCATTAAGTAAAGTATTCTTTTGGGAAGATGTAAACGATGCGCAATACTTTATCAAAAGTTTTCTTGCAGGAATGTTTATTACCATTACCATGACTGGCCTAGATCAAGATATGATGCAAAAAAATCTGACCTGTAAAAATATTAAGGAAGCCCAAAAAAATATGATTTCGTTCAGTGTGGTGTTGATTTTTGTGAACATACTCTTTTTGGTATTGGGGTTGATGCTCACACAATATGCACAACAAAACGGAATCACTGCTAAAAAGGATGATTTATTTCCTACCATTGCCATGCTTCCAGAAATTGGCGTGGTAACTTCAGCCTTCTTTTTGTTAGGTCTTATTGCTGCAGCATATTCCAGTGCCGATTCTGCATTGACCTCTTTAACCACCTCATTTTGTATTGATATTGTGGAATTGGATAATAAACCTCTAGAAAAACAGAAAAGTATTAGAAAAAAAGTACACGTGTTATTCAGTGTTATCCTAATATTGGTTATTATCCTATTTGATTCACTTTTTAAAGACGTATCGGTTATTTGGGAACTATTTAAAGCAGCAGGTTACACCTACGGTCCATTATTAGGATTATTTGCGTTTGGCATCTTAACGAAAGCTCAAATAAAAGACAAGCATGTTTGGCTTATTGCTATTGTGGCGCCAATAATGTCTTACTTCCTCAATTTATATTCGGTTGATTTATTAAGTGGCTATCAAATTGGTTTTGAAATATTAATTATTAATGGACTATTTACTTTTCTGGGCTTAATACTGATTCGTAGAAAGTAACACCAACGTGCAGGATTCTTCAAAAGCAATATTATTTTCTTTCAACAATTTATAAAATTCAGGATTTTCAGTCCCTGGATTAAATATAACTCTCCTTGGATCCAAGCCAATAATATAATCGTAATATTCCTGTTGCCTCGCAGGATTTAGATACAAGGTTACAGTATCAATATTTTCATACTGAAGTAACTCGGTATCAATAGTTACTCCAGAGACCCGACCTGATTTCAAGCCAAAAGCCACAACATCATGGCTGTTTGCCACCAATCTTTGGATGGCATAATAAGAATATCGGTTTGGTTTTAATGATGCGCCAAGCACCAACGTTTTTTTGCCCATGTGTTAAAGTGTTGTTAAGTAATGTTAAAAAGAGTAACAGCTCTTAAAAGTAAGCGTCTATGATAATAATAACAAATTGTAACATCAATCATCAATCAAAAAACAATCAACCTCAATGAAAAAATTACTAACCACGTGCTTGTTATTATTATCATTAGTTATTCAAGCTCAAACATCTACAAATTATGTAGCTGTACTTTTAAATGGCAGTATTACTGGAACCATTTTAGACGCCAATTTGAATGAACCCTTACCGTATGTAACGATTATAGTCAAAAATTCTACTAATGAGACTATTAACGGAACGATTACAGACAATGATGGAAAGTTTCATGTTGAGAAAATTCCTGCTGGTTCGTACACAGTGAATATTCAATTCATTGGTTATAAGACTGTCAGTCAAACCATTTTAATTGACAAAGACCATAAGGATGTTGATCTAGGAAATATAATGCTTCAAGAAGAAGCTATGGACCTGGACGAGGTAACTATAGTTGCAGAAGTATCAACTATTCAACAAAAAGTAGATCGCAAAGTGATAACAGTGGGTAAAGACTTAACTACCACTGGGTCTTCAGCTTCTGATATCATGAACAATTTACCTTCTGTTAGCGTAGATAGTCAGAGTGGTAATATAAGCTTAAGGGGCAATGAGAATGTTCGGGTTTTAGTTGATGGCAAACCAACTAATGTGCCAGCTTCCCAATTACTAAAACAAATTCCTTCAACCTCAATAAAAAGTATTGAACTCATTACCAATCCTTCAGCCAAATATAATCCAGAGGGTATGAGTGGTATTATTAACATCATCCTGCACAAGAACACGAATATAGGATTCAACGGAAGCATTGACGTTGGTCTAGCAAAAGAAATCAATGCCAATTTTAACAGTGCCATAGATATGAACTACAGAAATGGCAAGTTTAATTTCTATGGTAATTACGGGAACAACATTGGAAAGCAAGCAAATTATGGTCATATTGATCGTTTTGATGACAATTCAACACAATTGTTCAATTTTGGCAATAATAACAAATCCCATTTATACAAAATCGGATTAGATTATTACATCAATGACAACAATACTTTTTCGGTTTATACGAATCAGAATATATATGATGGCAAAGGCTTTGGAACAACAGACATTCTATATCCTTTAGGCAATGACACGAATTTCAAACAGATTTTCAACAATGAAAACAGCAATAATACCTCCACCTATAATGCCAGCTTTAAACATGACTTTAAAAAAGAAGGACATAATATCATTTTAGAGGGTGACTATAGCACTTTTGAAAGTGATGAAACGGCTAATTTTAGGTTTTCTGGTGCTCCAAGTTATATTGATATAGTCAATAATGGTCGGAATAACACGGTTATCAATTTGGATTATGTAAATCCGCTTACTGAAAAAAGCAAATTAGAAATTGGTGCGGAATATCGAGATAACAATTCTGATAATGTTTACAACACATCAAATATCAGTTTATTCAATTCCAACTACAGCTATGACAGAAGTATCTATTCATTTTACACAACATTCGGGCAAACCTTTGAAAAATGGTCCTATCAGATAGGTGCTAGACTGGAACAGTATGATGTTGAAGCCAACTTTGAACAGCTTACTCAAGAAAAAGCTCAATTTACCGACAATCAATTCAGTGTATACCCTTCTGGTTTTCTAACTTATACACCTTCAGAAAAGAACACTTATCAATTAAGTTTTAGTCGTAGAGTTGACAGACCTGGACTGGGACAAATAAACCCGATTAGGGAATGGAGCACACCAAGGGTAACTTCAGTTGGAAATCCCAACTTAAGACAACAATTCACTAATTCCATTGAATTCAATTACACGCGAAACCTTGAAAAAGGTAGTGTAACAGCTGGTGGATTTTACAGAATAATTAATGATGAAATCAGTAGATCCGTTTCATTTGACCCACAAGACCCAAATGGTGATCGACTATTGTTAAGCTATGATAATTTTGATAATAACAAAGCTTATGGTTTTGAAGCATCGACCAACTTACGACCAACGACCTGGTTAAGCCTAAATGCCAGTGCCGAATACTTTTTCAAAACGGTAAACGGAGTTGTTCAAGATGCCACAGCTACACCCACCAATGTTCAAATTGACAATGGCACATTTAACTTTAGACTCAATACAAATGTCAAAGCCACAAAAAATCTAAATCTGTCTGTATTTGGTATGTATCGTGGGCAAGATGAAGGCTTACAATTTATTAGAAAACCGATGATATTGGTAAATACAGGCTTGCGTTATGCGTTTTTGGAAGGAAAAGCGACATTTAGTTTTAGCTACAATGATATTTTCAATACGATGAAGTTTGCTTTTGACGGCACCAGACCTTATGAATCGGAAGGTGAATTTAACTGGGAAAGCAACCAATGGCGTATTGGTTTAAACTACCGTTTTGGGGGTGGTAAGTACAGAGCATTACAACGTAAACAACGAGACAGTCGTGAAAAATCTGGTAGCGGCGGATTTATGTAAGATATATTTAGTAGCCTTCATAATAGTTGATGGTTAGTGTTATTGTTTGGCTATTAAATGAGAAAACCCAAGGTGTCACTGCCTTGGGTTTTTGATTATATATTGTTAAATGATAGTTAAAAATGTTAATGTTTGAAATAAAAACAGACTTTTCACGTCTATATAAATAAGTGATAAGTTTTTAAGTAATTTAACTGTGAACTTCTCGCGGTTAGTGTTAGTTAAAATTGGTTAATAGCGAAAAACCCGAGGCTATTAAGTCTCGGGTTTTTTATTTATTATTCCTTTAATATCCATTACCACCTAATAATCACACTACCCCAAGTAAATCCACTTCCAAATGCTGCCAGCACAACCGTATCGCCTTTCTTAATTTTACCCTGCTCCCAGGCTTCTGTTAGAGCAATAGGAATGGAAGCTGCCGTCGTATTTCCGTATTTCTGGATATTATTAAATACTTGGTCGTCATTCAATTTAAATTTTTTCTGAATAAATTGGGCTATTCGCAAATTAGCTTGATGCGGTATTAACATATCAATATCTTCAACCTGCAGTTTATTTTTTATAAGCCCTTCCATAATCACCTCACTAAAACGAACCACAGCATTTTTAAATACAAATTGTCCATTCATATACGGAAAATAACTTTCATCATTAGGGTCATTGTCTGCAATGATGTCATTTACCCAACGCTTGCCCATTCCCGGAGCGACTAACACCAATTCTTCGGCATGTTCCCCCTGTGAGTGTAAGTGTGTAGACAAAATTCCTTTAGAAGTATCCTCTTCACGAGTTAAAACGGCTGCTCCTGCTCCATCACCAAAAATCACAGATACACCACGCCCTCTGGTTGTTTTATCCAATCCATGTGAATGTAATTCACTACCAATCACCAGAACATTTTTATACATGCCTGTTTTGATAAAATTATCAGCTACAGATAACCCATAAACAAAACCTGAACATTGGTTTCTGACGTCTAACGCACCAACCGTTTTAATATCCAATGCATGTTGTACCTGTACACCAGGTCCCGGAAAGTACATATCGGGACTTAATGTCGCAAATACAATAAAATCAATATCATCTTTATCGATTCCAGCGCGCTCGATAGCAACCTTGGCTGCTTCCACACCCATACTGGCGGTCGTTTCGCCAGAGTTTGGTTTTACCCATCGACGCTCTTGAATACCAGTACGCTCTTGGATCCATTCATCACTGGTATCCATCATTTTAGATAAGTCATCATTGGTAACCACATTATCAGGAACATAATATCCTAGCCCAATTATCTTTGAATTGTACATATTTTAAGTTTAAATAAGTCATGCAATTTAACCATTTAGCACCTAAATAATTTTAAATGTCAATCGCAATCGTTATGCATGCATAACAAACTTAAAATGTCACTTTGTCACTTTTTTTGTCTTGGTACTTTTTTTGTCTTCCACCCAATAGAATTTTAACACAATTAAAAAATAGATATCATGACTAAAGGAAATATTAATGTTTCGGTTGAAAACATCTTCCCACTCATTAAAAAATTCTTGTACAGTGACCACGAAATCTTTTTACGTGAGTTAATCAGTAATGCGACAGATGCAACACTAAAACTAAAACACTTAACCAGTATTGGTGAGGCCAAAGTAGAATATGGCAATCCACAAATAGAGGTTAAAATTGACAAAAAAGGCAAAAAACTTCACATCACTGACCAAGGTATTGGTATGACTGCTGAAGAAGTTGAGAAATATATCAACCAAGTAGCTTTTTCAGGTGCTGAAGAATTCTTGGACAAATATAAAGATGCTGCCAAAGATTCTGGTATCATCGGTCATTTTGGTTTAGGTTTCTATTCGGCTTTTATGGTTGCTGATAAAGTTGAAATTATTACGAAATCTTACAAAGATGAACCTGCCGCACACTGGACGTGCGATGGATCTCCAGAATTCACACTAGAGCCAGCAGAGAAATCTGATCGTGGAACCGAAATCATTCTTCATATTACTGAAGATGACAAAGAGTTTTTAGAAGAGTCACGTATTCGTGAGTTATTGGTGAAATACAATAAATTTATGCCAGTCCCAATCAAGTTTGGCACCAAAGAAATTAACGATCCAGATTTCACACCAAAAACCACAACAGATAAGGACGGTAAAGAAACCACAGAACCACATAAAAAAATCACGGTTGATAATATTATTAATAATCCGAATCCTGCTTGGACCAAACAGCCAACGGATTTAAAAGATGAAGATTATAATAATTTCTACCGCGAGCTATACCCGATGCAGTTCGAGGAGCCTTTATTTCACATTCATTTAAATGTAGACTATCCATTTAATCTAACGGGAATTCTTTATTTCCCAAAAATGACGAATGATTTAAATATTCAACGTGATAAGATTCAGTTATACCAAAACCAAGTTTTTGTGACTGATAATGTTGAAGGAATCGTTCCAGAGTTTTTAACCATGTTACGTGGTGTAATTGATTCACCAGACATTCCGTTAAATGTATCGCGAAGTTATTTACAAGCCGATGGTGCTGTAAAGAAAATCTCATCTTACATCACGCGCAAGGTAGCTGATAAATTAAAATCGTTGTTCAACAACAATCGTGAAGATTTCGAGAAGAAATGGGATGATATTAAGATTGTAATTGAATACGGTATGCTTTCAGAAGAAAAATTCTTTGAAAAAGCCGATGCGTTTGCATTGTACCCAACAGTTGATGGTAAGTATTACACCTATGATGAATTATACAATGCCATTAAGGCCAAGCAAACTGATAAAGACGACAAATTAGTGATTCTTTATGCTTCAGATAATGACGCGCAACACAGCTATATTGAAACTGCCAAAGCCAAAGGCTATGAAGTGTTGTTATTAGATTCACCGATTGTTTCGCATTTGATGCAGAAATTAGAAGGTAGTAAAGAAAATATCTCTTTTGCACGTGTGGATGCCGATCATATTGATAACCTCATCAAAAAGGAGGATACCAAAATTTCAAAACTTTCAGAAGACGAAAAGAAACAATTGGATGAATTATTAAAAGAGGTCATCCCTTCTGAAAAATTTATGGTTCAACTGGAAACTATGGATAGTGATGCGGCTCCGTTTATGATTACGCAACCAGAGTTTATGCGTCGTATGAAAGAAATGCAGCAAACCGGTGGAGGCGGTATGTTTGGTATGGGTAATATGCCAGAAATGTACAACTTGATTGTTAACACCAATTCTGAATTGGTAGGTGAAATTTTAAACACCAAAACCAAGAAAAAACAAGAGCGTTTAATTAATCAGAGTTTGGACTTAGCACGATTAAGTCAAGGGCTTCTAAAAGGTGAAGAGTTAACAAACTTCATTAAGCGAAGTTATGATATGATAAAGTAACTATTTGAGTATACAATTAATAAAAAAACCACTTCAAAATTGAAGTGGTTTTTTTGTATTCAGATTTTCAATTGTGCTATTAATATTTCAAATAGTTTAGTGAACTATGAAACTCACATTATTAGTATCTTTAGATAAACTAAAAAATGACATTATGAAAAAACTACAAACTTTCACATTAATAATGGCAATTTTCATGACTGGAATTGTATTTGCCCAAGAGGTCGAAGAAAAAGCATATTCAAAAATTAGTGTTATTGCTTATGGTGGTATTGGCTATGGGATTGTTGATAATGACAATCAAGCAAACTATAATCTAAACAGTAATTCAGGAGATCTCGTAATTAACTACAAATTCTCCAAAAATTTTGGTGTTGCTACTGGATTAGGTTTAAACCAATTAAGTGGTAACGGATTTAATAGTGCTGGACAATTTTATCACGAACGTGACTTAATAAAAATTCCATTATTATTAAGTATCGATCAAAATGTCGGCGACAATTTTAAGGTGTTTGCTTATTTGGGTCCATATGCTCAAACTATTGTAAATGATGAATATACTTTTGTAAATGCAAAGGTTAAAGATGTTTATGAAGGATGGAATTTTGGATTTCAATTAGGTCTAGGCTTTTTATATGATGTCAGCGACAGATTCAGTCTAGGTCTGAATTATTTGGGGCAATCTGATTTGTCAAAATTAGAAACCAAAAACAATCAAATCATTAATGATGAACAGCGATTGAAAAACCTAAACACGGTTGGTCTTATGTTTATTCTGGGCTTCTAATTTAAAAATGGTAACTACTTAACTTCGAAATCAAAATACGTATCCGGAAATGGTTCATTTCTCAATGTAAAATGCCACCATTCTTTAGGGTAGTTTCGAAAACCATATTTTAGCATAACCGCCTGTAATAACTGGCGGTTTTGTTTTTGTTTTTTTGAAATTTCTGCGTGATCAACCCAAGATTCTTCTCCAAAAAAATCATAAGGACTTCCCATATCCAATGGCTGGAGTGTATTGGCATCGATAATGGTTAAATCCAGAGTACTGCCGCGACTATGACCTGAACGCGATGCAATATAACCTTCCTTAAACAGGTTTCGTTTATAAACTTCGGGATAAAACTGTAGTTTGTTAATTGTATCATTCAAATCTTTTGCCCAACGCATAAAATGATTGACCGCACGTTGTGGCCTGTAACCATCATAAACCAATAAACACAAGTTTTGTTGTTGTAGTTCTTCTTGAACCAATTTAAGGGCTTGAGCTGTTGGTTCGGTTATTATTAGTGAATTGGAATGATACCCATCAATTGTATCTCCAACAAAATTATGGATACCATAATAGCGCAAATCAACTTCTAAATCGGGAATAATCGATTTCGCATAAACAAAAGTATCTGGTAAGTGATTCTGTTTTGAAAATGCCAAAAAGAATATTACCAAAACAAAGATGACGAGTTTGTTTTTCATACGATAAAAGCTAATTTAGAAAAAAAATGCCATGAATTTGTTTTCAACTCAAAAAACCCATTTAAATCTGCCTGATGCTGAATTGACTTATATCGCTGATTTCTTGCCCAAGAAAAAAGCTGAAAACTTATTTGAATCACTTAAAAAGAATACAAATTGGCAGCAGGATACCATTTCCATATTCGGCAAAACATACAACCAGCCCAGGCTAACGGCCTTATTTAATAATACAGGTAAAACATACTCCTACTCTAATATCACCATGTATCCGGAACCGTTTTCGAAAGAATTGTTAGAATTAAAACAGACTATAGAAGAAATTTCTCATTCAAAATTCAACTCGGTATTGCTAAATCTTTATCGTGATGGTCAAGATAGTAACGGCTGGCATGCTGACAATGAAAAAGAACTTGGGACTAATCCCACAATTGCATCATTGAGTTTAGGCGCTGACAGAGTTTTCCATTTTAAACATCGTCGAATCAAATCAGAGAGACACAAAATAACATTAGCAAATGGTAGTTTATTAATAATGTCAGGAGCTATGCAGCACAATTGGTTGCATCAGATTCCAAAAACAAAAAAAAGTATTGGAGAGCGAATCAATCTGACATTTAAACAAATTTATTGAACAAAAAAAACCGAGGTCCCTCAACCTCGGTTTAATTTAATTTGCACTTTTATTATGCTGTTAGATTTAGGGTCTCTAGTATCAACGACATAATGCAAATATTAATTAATTAATCCATTGAACTAAAAAGTATGTCTTTTAGTACACTTCAAATGTAGAATTATATTTTAAAAACAACGTTTAAATACATTTATTTTCGATGAAATACACTTTTTTTTAACATTTGAAGTCGAAATATTACATTTTATCGACGAAATGCATCTTTTCTAAAACGATTGACAAACTTTTTAGAGGATAGAATTATATAATAAAAAGCTATTTTTACGGTTATTAGAAAATATGTCACCCATTAAAAATCTATCATTTAAATGAGATTATCACTTTTAGTTTTTCTTCTGATTTTTAATTTTATTGGATTCTCTCAAGAGGGAAATCCTTTGGAAACCGATATTGTCATCAATGAGCACATTGAGGGCTCACTCCTATTGCCTGAAGCTGGGCAATCTGATTATTTGGCAATCATCATAGCTGGATCAGGACCAACGGATAGAAACGGCAATCAGAATTTTTTAAAAAGTAATAACCTTAAAAAGTTGGCCCATAGTTTAGCCCAAGAAAATATCGCCAGTTTTCGGTATGATAAACGTATTGTTAAACAAATCCGCAAAGGTAATGTGGATAAAAATATCATGTTCGATGATTTTGTAACCGATGCCTCATCAGTGATTAACTATTTTTCTGAAAAGAATCAGTTTAAGTCCATTTATGTTATTGGCCACAGCCAAGGAAGTTTAGTTGGTATGATGGCGCTTTCGGATGAAGTTTCTGGTTTTATTTCACTGGCTGGTGCCGGACAATCCATTGATGCGGTTATTACCGAACAGATACAAAAAATGGCACCGGGTTTAACCGAAGATGCCA
This sequence comes from Hanstruepera sp. CR43, assembly GCF_055227665.1. Classification (NCBI taxonomy): domain Bacteria; kingdom Pseudomonadati; phylum Bacteroidota; class Flavobacteriia; order Flavobacteriales; family Flavobacteriaceae; genus Hanstruepera; species Hanstruepera sp. CR43. The sequence goes on from NZ_CP200078.1 coordinate 981,198, forward strand.
AGAAAACCTTTGAAATTCTTAAAAAAGGGGAAACTACAACGGACTACCCTCCTGCTTTAGCTTCGGTTTTTAATATTGACACGCAACCATTTATAACCAATTGGATGCAATACCAACCAAAAGAAATTATTTCTAAAGTAGATATTCCTATTCTCATTATAAACGGTACCAAAGATCTGCAGGTTTCAGTTGAAGAAGCCAATCAATTAAAAGAAGCCAATCCAAAGGCACAATTAACGATTATAGAGAACATGAACCATGTACTCTTTATAATTGAAGGTGATGATTTAGAGAACTCCAAATCTTACAATGAATCCTTCAGACCCATTTCAACAGATCTTGTAGAAGCTATTTCCAGTTTTATAAAACACTAAGCACAACACATTAGGTTTCCTTAAAGAAAAGCATCCCGAGAGGGATGCTTTTACTTACTAACCAACCAAAAATATGAAATGTTATTGCCTTTTATTAAAGTAACCACACTTTAACTAAAAGTTAGCTACAATAACAGTTTATACAATTCAATTAGCGTGCCAAACTTGATTTGCAGGATAAAAACTTTTGTGATATATTTGTGATATCATTTTAATATCATTATAAATTTTTAAATCATGAAAGAAGAGAAAATCATCGTCCCTGCCAATGGCTACTTGATGCTGTTTGTATTTCTAATATTATTTTTTGGGACCATAGCTTTAGCTATCCTAAAAGAACAACCAGAATATCTGCCCATAATACTAATAGCCATTCTTATTGCTCCGGGCTTTATTATGGTTCAGCCTAACGGTTCGCGTGTGCTATTATTATTTGGAAAATATGTAGGTACTGTCAAAAAGAACGGTTTTTACTGGGTCAATCCTTTTTATACTAAAAAGAAGATTTCCTTAAGGGCGAGCAACTTTGACAGTGAACGGTTAAAGGTTAACGATAAACTTGGTAACCCAGTCATGATCAGTACTATTTTGGTTTGGCGTGTTCAAGACACTTACAAGGCTGCTTTTGATGTCGATAATTATGAAAACTTTGTTCGCGTTCAAACAGATGCTGCCGTAAGAAAATTGGCAAGCATGTATCCTTATGACAATTTTGCTGATGAAGGGGTTGACGAGGATATCACATTGCGCTCCAGTGTTAATGAAGTGAGTAATGCCTTGGAAAAGGAAATAGATGAACGACTATCTATTGCCGGAATTGAAGTTTTAGAGGCTAGAATTGGTTATTTAGCTTATGCCCAAGAGATTGCCAATGCTATGCTAAAACGTCAACAAGCAACAGCTATCGTGGCTGCAAGACATAAAATTGTGGAAGGAGCTGTGAGTATGGTAGAAATGGCCCTGGAAGAATTAGGCAAAAAACAAATTGTTGATTTAGATGAAGAACGCAAAGCAGCCATGGTAAGTAATCTAATGGTCATTTTATGCGGTGATAAAGACGCTTCTCCAGTTGTTAACGCCGGAACCTTAAACCATTAAAATATGAAAGAATATAAGGTTGTCAATTGGAAAATGGGATTGTCGAATAACAATAAAAAGCTGGAAATGGTTTTAAACGAGCATGCCATTTCTGGTTGGCGCGTCATTCATATAAGCGAACAAACAACAAGAATTGTTTTTGAACGTGATAAAAACAGATAATTATGATAAACAATAGACCTCGTATAAAAGTACCGTTGGAGAGTATTGATATTATTCTTGAATTACTTTCAATTGCTTGTCTATTAATAATGTGGATCTATTTATTGGTTGAATACCCAAAACTCCCTGACATTATTGCATCCCATTTTAATGGAAAAGGGGAAGCAGATGGTTATAGCAACAAGGTTTATTTATGGTTTATTCCTTTATTATCCACGGCTATGTATATTGGATTGTTTGTGCTCAATAAATATCCACATGCACACAATTATATGATTAACATCACTGAAGAAAACGCCTTAAAAAACTATCGATTCAGTACACGAATCGTACGAATTGTAAATACATTAACAGTTATTATGTTTGCTTACATTATTTATTATATTGTACAAAATGCCCAGGAGCAAGACCTACAGTTTAGCAGTTGGTTTCTGCCCATTGTTATTTCTTTTAGTGTTTTGTTACCTATCGGAATTCTCTTGTACAATCGTAAAATAAACAAGTCTTAAAAAAATGTCTAAGAAAAAGGCCTTTGCATTACGTATAAATGAAGATATGCTCAAAGCTATTGAAAAATGGGCTTCTGATGAGTTCAGGAGTACCAATGGACAGATTGAATGGATGCTGATGCAATATTTAAAAGACAATAAAAGAGAACCTAAATCCAAAAAAGACACCCATGAAAAAGGCGACCAATAAGGTCGCTTTTTTTAACCCATTTATTTTGGTATTTTGCAACACTAATTAATCACTTATGCAAGAGGCACCATTATTTACTGACGATACCATTGTTTTTGGACTCCTAATGTTAACTTTAGGATTTATTTTTTATACAGAATCCTTAAAAACAGGCTTTTGGCCTAAATTCTATAAAATTGTACCAGGCCTCTTTATGGCTTATATGTTACCCGCTGTATTAACTACTTTAGGGCTTATTGCTCCCGAATGGGAAACCACTTCAGAATCAGGTGAAGTCTTAAAACACAGCACAAATTTATATTATGTTGCCAGTCGTTATTTGTTACCAGCTGCTCTAGTCTTGATGACCTTAAGTATTGATCTTAAAGCCGTTTTTAATTTAGGTTGGAAAGCTTTGGTTATGTTCCTCACCGGAACATTAGGTATTGTAATTGGTGGTCCTATTGCCATACTTATAGTTTCAATGTTTTCGCCAGAAACTGTTGGAGGCGTAGGTCCTGATGCCGTATGGCGTGGATTATCTACTCTTGCAGGAAGTTGGATTGGTGGTGGAGCCAACCAAACAGCCATGTTAGAAATTTATGGTTATAATCAATCGGAATATGGTAAAATGGTTTTTGTTGATATTGTTGTTGCCAACATTTGGATGGCCATTATTTTAATAGGCATTGGTCGCTCAAAAATAATTGACAAATGGCTAAAAGCTGACAACTCTGCTATTGAGGCCTTAAAGGATAAAGTAACCTCTTTTGCCAAGAGTGTAAAGCGCAATCCCTCATTAACTGATATTATGATTATTGTCGCAATTGCTTTTGGAACGGTAAGTTTTTCACATATTGGCGCCAATAATTTAGCGCCATTCTTTAAAAGTGTAGTGAGTGGCATAGAATCTACAACATTAAGAAATACATTTACATTTCTAGATTCGCAGTTTTTCTGGATGATAAGTATCGCAACTTTAGTTGCCATACTACTATCATTCACAAAAGCTAAAAATTATGAAGGAGCTGGTGCCAGTAAATTTGGAAGTGTTTTTATTTACATATTGGTAGCTTCCATAGGTATGAAAATTGATTTGGGTTCTATTTTTGATAATCCAGGGCTAATTATTGTTGGTTTAATTTGGATGAGCATTCATGCCATTCTCTTGATTATTATTGCCAAAATAATTAAAGCTCCTTACTTTTTCCTAGCTGTTGGAAGTCAGGCCAATGTTGGAGGTGCAGCCTCCGCTCCTATTGTTGCTTCAGCATTTCACCCTTCATTAGCTACGGTTGGAGTGTTATTGGCTGTCTTTGGTTATGCTATTGGCACTATTGCTGCCATAGGTTGCACGATTTTAATGGAATTGGCAGCAGTGAGTTAGTTTTTAAAAAATATTTATAGATATTTGCGCTCATAAATTTCAAAAAATTCCATGAAAAAAATATTGCTAATAGTTCTCATCGGCATAGTTGCATCGTGTTCTAAAGAACAACACGATTTAACGGTAAAAGGCACCGTAAAAGATTTAAAAAAAGGAACCCTGTATTTACAAAAAATGCAAGATTCCATACTAATCAATGTTGACTCATTAGTTATTAGTGGGCAATCTGAATTTGAGCTTTATAGCGATTTGGAATCACCAGAAATATTCTATTTGCATTTAAATAAAACCAATGAAGACAGTGATCGTAAAATAGTTTTCTTTGCTGACAAGGGTATTACAGAAATTCACACATCATTAAAGGACTTTGCATTCAATGCTAAAATAAATGGTTCAGAGCAGCAGAAAAAATTAGAGGAATACCTGAAAATGATGGAACGCTTCAATGATAGAAATCTAGACTTGATAAAAAATGAGTTTGATGCCAAAGCCGCAAATGATTCCATATTATTGGAGGAAAATCAAAAAGATTTTGAAAATTTAGTTAAGAGCAAATATTTGTATACCGTGAATTTTGCAGTAACCAATAATGATAGTGAAGTAGCACCTTATTTAGCATTAACAGAAATTTACGATGCTCAAATAAAATGGTTAGACACCATCAACAACGCATTAACTCCTAAAATCAAAAACTCTAAATACGGTAAAGAACTTGAGTCCTTTATTACAAAAAGAAAAGCAGAATAAAAAAAACCTCTCATTTTGAGAGGTTTTTTTTGAGCCGATAGAGGGACTCCCTTCGACTAAATTCAGGATAAACTTCTCGTCTCTACTTCACAATTTCAAAACCATTACAAACAAAAAAGTCCAGTGTTGAACTGAACTTTCATTTTGAGCCGATAGAGGGACTCGAACCCACGACCTGCTGATTACAAATCAGCTGCTCTAGCCAGCTGAGCTATATCGGCAAAATAGTTCGCAAATATAATCTTGTGGAAAACATTTGCAAATATTTTTTTTAGAATTTAGCCTAATTTATTGATTTTTTCGATTAAGGCTCTTCCTTTGTCTTCAAGCTCTTGGTTAATAGCTTTAAAATGAGCCTTTTTATCTTCGACAGCTCTATCATTCACTTTAGCAATTAATGAATCGAAAGTCTCAATAGCTTCATCAATGATAGCATCACTTTTTTTAGTGTCCTTATCAGTATTGTTGTATTCCCATACGTAAACTGCCTCAATAATGTCACCTAAAACATAATTAATATCCTTCTTAAGGTCTCTCTTATTTGCCATGATTATATAATTTAATTGGATACAAAATTACACATAAACTTCCAATAGCGTGACTTTTTCTGAAGTAATTTCAAAGTCTTTTAAGCCGGCTGGAATTAAGATTGTTTGTCCTTTTTTTAAGCTTTCTTGATGGTTGTCAGTTACAATTTTGGCCTCACCTTCCACACATACATAAATAATAAAAGAATCAAAGGTGTTTCGCTTTTTGATATTTTGAGTGACTTGTAAATAATTAGTTGTGAAATAAGGGCAGCTAACCATGTTATTTGAAGTGTTCAGTTCTTCCTCATAAGACACCCTAAAATTATCAGGCATATTAAAATCAAAAGCATCTATGGCCAAATCATTATGTAATTCACGCTCGTTGCCTTGATCATCCACACGATCCCAGTCATATACACGATAGGTTATGTCACTTGTTTGCTGAATTTCAGCGAGCATCACACCAGCTCCAATAGCATGTACACGACCTACTTCAATAAAATAGGTATCGCCTGACTTTACCTGATCAAAATTTAAAATATCTGTCAGTGTTTTTTCTTCAAGATGTTTTAGATATTTATCTGGTGTCATATCTTGATTAAAACCCACAATCAAATTAGAACCCTCATCGGCTTGCATAACATACCACATTTCTGTTTTACCAAATGAATTATGGCGTTTTGCTGCTAGTTCATCATTAGGATGCAATTGTATCGATAAGTCTTCACGAGCATCAATAAACTTGATGAGCAATGGGAATTTTTCACCAAACTGTTCGAAGTTTTTAGTCCCGATAAGTTCATCTTTATATGTCCTCAATAATTGCTTTAAAGACTGCCCCTTGAGAATTCCATTGGAAACTATTGAAGTATCCCCTTCAACATCACTTATTTCCCAACTTTCACCAACATTCGTTAAATCTGATGGTTTATTTAGAAAGGTTTTTAATTTTTGTCCGCCCCATATTTTATCTTTTAATATAGGTTTGAACATTAATGGATATAATTTGTCTTTCATAACTTAATTCCCAGAATAACTTACAAAATTCCTAGGCGTTTCGTAGAGTGTCACTTCAAGGTCCAAATCGTCAGGAAGTTTGGCTTTCATTTTGTTATAAATGACCACGACAATATTTTCTGCTGTAGGATTTAGATTCTTAAATTCAGGGACTTCAACATTTAAATTCTTATGATCAAAAGCATCCTCCACCTCACTCTTGATAATATCCTTCAAATCTTTCATATCAATTACATACCCAGTTTCTGAATCAATCGCTCCAGTAACACTAACAATTAATTCATAATTGTGTCCATGAAAATTTGGATTGTTGCACTTTCCAAAAACTGCATCATTCTTTTCTTCACTCCAATCTTTTCTATACAAACGATGGGCTGCATTAAAATGGGCTTTTCTACTAACCGTTACTCTCATAATTTGAAATATTAATGTATTGGTAGAATTTATCGAAAATAATTTTAAACCATGCGGTATATTGTTCAGGAGCATTGTCCATATCTTGCTTTACAGCATCTAATGACATCCATTTCCAATTGGCTACTTCATCAACATTAATCTGAGGTTCATCATTATAATAACCAATCATAACATGATCAAATTCATGTTCAGTCAGTCCATTATCAAAAGGCGCTTTATAGATAAACGAAATGGTTTCCTTTAAATCTGTAACGAAGCCCATTTCCTCCTTCAAACGTCTTTTTCCGGCTGCGATATTACTTTCCCCCTCACGTTGATGACTACAACAAGTATTGGTCCATAAGCCAGGTGAATGATATTTATGCATGGCTCGTTGCTGTAACATGAGCTCATTTTTGTCATTGAAAACAAATACTGAAAACGCCCGATGTAACAATGCTTTTTCATGGGCTTCCAATTTGGGCATTAAGCCAATCTGCTCATCCTTTTCGTTAACAAGAATTACATGTTCTTCTATCATAACACAAAAATACCAATCCTAAAATTAAATATATATCAAAGTTTTAATAAAATAAAAAGCTATGAAAACTATGGATTAAATTGTGTTTAATAATACTATCTTTGCAACCCATATTTCAAAGCATATTATGAGTTTTAAAAGTGAAATAGAAAGACGTAGAACCTTCGGAATCATCTCGCATCCGGATGCCGGAAAAACAACCTTAACAGAAAAATTATTACTCTTTGGCGGCGCTATTCAAGAAGCAGGTGCCGTAAAGAGTAATAAGATAAAAAAAGGGGCTACCAGTGATTTTATGGAGATAGAACGTCAAAGAGGTATCTCGGTAGCGACTTCTGTTTTAGCTTTTGAATACAATGGTATCAAAATCAATATTCTTGATACACCAGGTCACAAAGATTTTGCTGAAGACACTTTTAGAACCCTAACAGCGGTAGATAGTGTCATCGTGGTTATTGATGTAGCTAAAGGTGTCGAGGAGCAAACTGAAAAATTGGTGGAAGTTTGTCGCATGCGAAATATCCCCATGATAGTCTTTATTAACAAGTTGGATCGAGAAGGAAAAGATGCCTTCGACTTATTGGATGAAGTAGAACAGAAATTGGGTTTGAGTGTTGTACCATTGAGCTTTCCAATTGGTATGGGTTATGATTTTAAAGGTATCTACAACTTGTGGGAAAAGAACGTTAACCTATTTAGTGGTGATAGCCGAAAAAATATTGAAGAAACCATTGAGATTAATGATTTAGCTTCACCTGAACTTAACAAGTTGGTGGGTGACAAAGCTGCTGATACTTTACGTGAAGAAATAGAACTGGTAGAAGGTATTTATCCAACTTTTGATAAGGAAGAATATCTGAACGGGAAACAACAACCTGTTTTCTTTGGTTCGGCATTAAATAATTTTGGTGTTCGTGAGCTTTTGGATTGTTTTGTTGAAATTGCTCCAAAACCAAGACCCAAGCAAAGCGAAGAACGCTTGGTAAAACCAGATGAACAGAATTTCACTGGTTTTGTATTTAAAATTCATGCCAATATGGATCCAAACCATCGAGATAGATTGGCGTTTGTTAAAATAGTTTCAGGCAAATTTGAGCGCAATAAACCCTATTTACATGTAAGACATAACAAAAAGCTGAAGTTTTCCAGTCCAAATGCCTTTTTTGCTGAAAAAAAAGAAATTGTTGATGTTTCTTATCCTGGAGATATTGTGGGATTGCACGATACTGGTAATTTCAAAATAGGTGACACCTTAACGGAAGGTGAAACAATAAATTACAGAGGTATCCCAAGTTTCTCTCCTGAACATTTTAGATATATCAATAATGCCGATCCTTTGAAATCAAAACAGCTTTATAAAGGCATCGACCAATTAATGGACGAAGGTGTTGCCCAATTATTTACTTTAGAACTTAACGGTAGGAAGGTAATAGGTACTGTTGGGGCGCTTCAATATGAAGTGATTCAATACAGACTGGAACATGAATATGGTGCCAAATGTACTTATGAAAATCTTAATGTACATAAAGCCTGTTGGGTAGACCCCGAAGATAAAAAGAACGAAGAATTCCAAGAATTTTTAAGAGTCAAACAACGTTTTCTAGCCAAAGACAAGCAAAACCAGTTGGTTTTTCTGGCTGACTCACCCTTTTCATTACAAATGACTCAACAAAAATATCCGAGTATTAAATTCCATTTTACATCAGAATTCAATTAAAAAGCGTGTCGTTCATCTAATATTTTGGAAATAATTTGCTTTTAATCGAATTTTTAATACTTTTAATCGATGTTCTAAATATGCTATTTATTTAGATACATACATTTAAACTAGATTATAACCCCAAAAATGATCTACTTATGGAAACTAACGACAATGTTTTCAGTAATACTGATATTACTGTGACCTACAACCCAAGTGCATGTATCAATGCAGAGCGATGTGCTCGTGAACTTTCAAATGTTTTTAGAAACTCTGTTATTCCTTGGATTGACCTGGATGGTGCATCAACTTCAGAAATTATTAATCAAGTTAAAAAGTGCCCTTCTGGTGCTTTACAATTTTGTTTAAATAAAAAAGAGGCCTGTTAAGTAACAGCCCTCTTTTTTATTTTTTATTTCTGATCAAATGATTGATTAAGCCTGACCCGTTGGCCCAAAATTTAAAGGTATTGGAGGTTGTTCATAATCCTTAATCTCTCCATGGGCATTTTCAAAACGGGTAACATTCTCACCTAACGCCTTTAATAAGCGCTTGGCATGTTGAGGTGTTAAAATGATACGCGACTTTACCTTGCTTTTAGGTGTTCCTGGCATAATACTCACAAAGTCAACAACAAATTCTGAAACAGAATGATTTATAATCGCTAAATTGGAATAAGTACCTTCAGCTACTTTTTCATCAATTTCAATATTTATTTGCCCTTGTTTATTTTGATTTTTATTATCGCTCATAATATGATATATATTGTAAAAAAATAGCGTGAATTTCTTCACGCTATTTTATGTTTAGTTATAATTAACTTCTTGTTTAGCTTGCATCATTTCGTCAAACTCTTCTTTGGAACCTACAATGATGTTTTCGTAAGCTCTCATACCAGTACCAGCTGGTATTCTGTGACCTACTATAACATTCTCTTTAAGTCCCTCTAAATTATCAACCTTACCATTTACAGCAGCTTCATTAAGAACTTTTGTTGTTTCTTGGAAAGAAGCAGCAGAAATAAACGATTTCGTTTGAAGCGAAGCTCTGGTAATACCTTGAAGTATCGGTGTTGCAGTGGCTGGTTGCGCATCTCGTGCTTCAACCAATTTCTTATCTTCACGACGTAGCAATGAGTTTTCATCGCGTAATTGTCTTGGAGAAATGATTTGACCTGCTTTGATATTTTCAGAATCACCAGCATCTTCAACAACTTTCATTCCGAATATTTCATCGTTTTCTTCAATGAAATCATCTTTATGCACCAATTGGTTTTCAAGGAAAGTCGTGTCGCCAGAATCCATAATTCTAACTTTACGCATCATCTGTCTGACGACAACCTCAAAGTGCTTATCGTTAATTTTCACACCTTGTAATCGGTATACTTCCTGTACTTCGTTAACCAAATATTGTTGAACTGCAGAAGGACCTTTGATATTTAAAATATCGTTTGGTGTCACAGAACCATCAGATAATGGCATACCCGCCTTCACGAAATCATTTTCTTGTACCAGAATTTGATTTGATAACTTAACTAGGTATTTCTTGACATCGCCTAATTTAGATTCAACAATAATTTCACGGTTACCTCTCTTGATCTTACCAAAAGAAACTACACCATCAATATCACTAACAACAGCTGGATTCGATGGATTACGTGCTTCAAATAATTCGGTAACACGGGGAAGACCACCTGTAATATCCCCTGATTTCGCAGACTTACGAGGAATTTTAACTAAAATCTTACCGACTTTAATTTTCTCTCCATCATCAATCATCAAGTGTGCACCAACTGGTAAGTTGTAAGAACGGATAACATTTCCTTTAGCATCATCAATATGCAATGTTGGAATCAACTTCTTATTTCTAGATTCAGAAATTACTTTTTCCTGGAATCCGGTTTGTTCATCGATCTCAACTTGGTAGGTAACACCTTGTTCGATATTTTCATAACGAACTTTACCTGCAAATTCAGAAATAATAACACCGTTATATGGATCCCATTGACAAACAACATCGCCTTTATCTAGTTCTTGACCGTTTTTAACGAAAATTGTAGAACCATAAGGTATGTTATTGGTACTTAATGTAATTCCAGTTTTCTTATCAATTAATTTTAATTCAGATGTTCTTGAAATAACAATATTGATAGCATTTCCTTCAGAATCTTCACCTTTTACAGTCTTCAATTCATCAATTTCTGCGATACCACCAAATTTAGCTACCAATTTATTTTCTTCAGAAATGTTACCAGCAATACCACCTACGTGGAATGTACGCAATGTTAACTGTGTACCTGGCTCACCAATAGATTGAGCAGCAACAACACCAACGGCCTCACCTCTTTGAACCATCTTACCTGTTGCTAGGTTACGACCATAGCACTTGGCACAGATACCTTGTTTTGCTTCACATGTTAAAGCAGAACGCACTTCAATAGATTCAATTGGTGAATTCTCGATAGCATTAGCCACTTCATCATCAATCATTTGATTAGTAGCAACCAATAACTCATCGGTTAATGGATTGTAAACATCATTTAATGAGATACGTCCAACAATTCTTTCTGCAAGCGTTTCAACTACTTCATCATTTTTCTTCAATGGAGTTACTTCAACACCTCTTAACGTACCACAATCTTCACTGTTTACAATAACATCTTGAGATACATCAACCAAACGACGCGTTAAGTAACCTGCATCGGCTGTTTTAAGAGCCGTATCGGCAAGACCTTTACGCGCACCATGAGTAGAGATAAAATATTCCAAAATTGAAAGACCTTCTTTAAAGTTTGAAAGAATTGGGTTTTCAATAATCTCACCACCTCCAGCAGTTGATTTTTTAGGTTTTGCCATCAATCCACGCATACCTGTAAGCTGACGAATCTGTTCTTTAGATCCACGAGCTCCAGAATCAAGCATCATATATACCGAGTTAAAACCTTGTTGATCTTCACGAATACGCTTCATAGATAACTCGGTTAATTCAGCATTCGTAGACGTCCAAATATCAATTACCTGATTATAACGTTCGTTGTTGGTGATAAGACCCATATTATAGTTGGCAGTAATACCATCAACCAATCCGTTGGCCTTTTCAATCATTTCGTGTTTTTCTGGTGGAATAATTATATCACCTAAACTAAATGACAGTCCACCTTGGAAAGCAAAGTTGTAACCTAACGTTTTTATTTCATCTAAAAACAATGCTGTTTCTGGAACGCTAGTAACTTTTAAAATGTCTCCAATAATGTTACGTAATGACTTTTTAGTCAATACTTCATTTATGAAACCAGCATTGTGAGGTACTTTCTCATTAAAAAGTACACGCCCAACAGTGGTATTAATAATTTGAAGTTTTAACTTTCCTTCCTCATTGAAATCCCAAGTTCTTACTTTAATAGCCGCGTTCAAATCAACACGTTTTTCATTGTAAGCAATGACAACCTCTTCAGGAGAATAGAATGTTAAGCCTTCACCTTTAATTTTTACTTCATCAGTAGATTTACGCTCCTTGGTCATATAATATAAACCAAGTACCATATCTTGAGATGGTACCGCTACTGGAGATCCATTAGCAGGATTCAGGATATTGTGAGAAGCTAACATTAATAACTGCGCTTCTAAAATAGCCTCGGGTCCAAGAGGTAAATGCACCGCCATTTGGTCACCATCAAAATCGGCATTAAATGCCGTAGTTACCAATGGGTGTAATTGGATAGCCTTACCTTCAATTAATTTTGGCTGGAAGGCTTGAATACCCAATCTATGTAATGTAGGAGCTCGGTTTAGTAATACTGGATGTCCTTTAAGAACATTTTCCAAGATATCCCAAACCACTGGCTCTCTTTTATCTATAATCTTCTTTGCAGATTTCACAGTCTTAACAATACCTCTTTCAATTAATTTTCTAATGACGAAAGGTTTGTATAATTCTGCTGCCATGTTTTTTGGCAATCCACATTCGTATAACTTTAATTCAGGTCCAACAACAATTACCGAACGCGCTGAATAATCAACACGCTTACCTAGTAAGTTTTGACGGAAACGTCCTTGCTTACCTTTAAGTGAATCAGATAATGATTTTAACGGTCTGTTAGAATCCGTTTTAACAGCAGAAGACTTACGCGTATTATCGAACAACGAATCTACAGATTCCTGTAACATACGCTTTTCATTACGTAAAATCACCTCTGGTGCTTTAATCTCAACCAATCTCTTAAGACGGTTGTTACGGATAATGACACGACGATACAGGTCATTCAAATCTGAAGTAGCAAAACGACCACCATCTAATGGTACTAACGGACGTAATTCTGGCGGGATGATTGGAATAACTTTCATAATCATCCACTCTGCACGATTCTCACGATTTTCGTTAGACTCACGTAATGCTTCAACAACTTGTAAACGCTTTAACGCTTCAGTTTTACGTTGTTTAGATGTTTCCGTATTGGCTTTATGACGCAATTCAAATGATAATTCATCTAAATCAATACGCGATAATAACTCAATCAAACATTCAGCACCCATTTTAGCCAAAAACTTGTTCGGATCAGTATCCTCTAAATATTGGTTCTCTTGTGGAAGAGTCTCTAAAATGTTTAAATATTCTTCTTCAGTCAGGAAATCCATTTTTTGTACTGGCTCACCTTCTGCGTTCTTGGCAATACCTGGCTGAATTACTACGTAGCGTTCGTAGTAAATAATCATATCTAATTTTTTAGATGGTAAACCAAGTAAGTAACCTATTTTATTTGGTAACGAACGGAAGTACCAGATATGCGCAACAGGAACCACTAAATTAATGTGCCCTACACGATCACGACGTACTTTCTTTTCAGTTACTTCAACACCACAACGATCACATACAATACCTTTGTATCGTATACGCTTGTATTTTCCACAAGCACACTCATAATCCTTTACAGGACCAAAAATACGCTCACAAAACAAACCATCACGCTCTGGTTTATGAGTTCGATAATTGATAGTTTCTGGCTTTAAAACTTCACCTCTAGATTCTGCTAAAATAGATTCTGGTGAAGCTAAACCAATTGAGATTTTGTTAAATCTCTGTACTGTATTCTTATCTTGTTTTCTTGCCATAATATATGGTTGAAATGATTTTTTTAATTAACTACTCCTCTAATCTGATATCCAATCCTAGACCTTTCAATTCATGCATTAATACATTGAATGATTCTGGTAATCCAGGCTCTGGCATTGGCTCACCTTTAACAATACTTTCGTATGTTTTAGCTCTACCAATAACGTCATCAGATTTAACGGTCAATATTTCTCTTAAGGTTGCAGATGCTCCATAAGCTTCAAGAGCCCAAACCTCCATCTCACCAAAACGCTGACCACCAAACTGTGCTTTACCACCTAATGGTTGTTGCGTAATTAAAGAGTAAGGACCTATAGAACGCGCATGCATCTTATCGTCAACCATATGACCAAGTTTCAACATATAGATAACACCTACTGTAGCTGGTTGGTCAAAACGATTTCCAGTACCACCATCATATAGATAGGTATGTCCAAATCTTGGAATTCCAGCTTCATCTGTAAATTCATTGATTTGATCCAATGTAGCACCATCAAAGATTGGTGTTGCATACGTACGGTTTAATTTTTGACCAGCCCATCCAAGAACTGTTTCATATATCTGACCGATGTTCATACGCGATGGTACACCAAGAGGATTCAATACAATATCAACAGGTGTTCCATCTTCTAGGAATGGCATATCTTCCTGACGAACGATACGCGCCACAATACCTTTGTTACCATGACGACCTGCCATTTTATCACCAACTTTAAGCTTACGTTTTTTAGCAATGTAAACTTTCGCTAATTTGATAATACCAGCTGGTAATTCATCACCTACAGAAATCGTGAATTTCTCACGACGCAACGAACCTTGTAAATCGTTTTCTTTAATCTTGTAATTGTGAATTAAATCGGCAACTAATTTATTAGTATGATCATCTGTTGTCCATTGACCACTCGTTAAGTGAACATAGTCATCAACCGCGTTCAACATTTTAAGTGTGTACTTTTTACCTTTTGGCAATACTTCTTCACCTAAATCATTGTAAACACCTTGAGCCGTTTTTCCACCTACAATGGCAAATAGTTTATCAACTAAAATGCTTTGTAAATCATCAAACTTCTTATTATAAAGTGCCTCTAATTGAGCTATATCCTCTTTATCTTGTGCTCTTTTTCGTTTATCCTTAACTGCACGAGAGAATAATTTTTTATCAATTACTACACCGTTTAATGAAGGAGACGCTTTTAAAGACGCATCTTTAACATCACCAGCTTTATCTCCAAAGATGGCACGTAATAACTTTTCTTCAGGTGTTGGATCTGATTCACCTTTTGGCGTGATCTTACCAATAAGAATGTCACCAGGTTTTACTTCAGCACCCACACGAATCATACCGTGTTCATCTAAATCTTTGGTAGCTTCTTCCGAAACGTTAGGAATATCATTAGTCAATTCCTCGTTACCTAATTTAGTATCACGAACTTCTAGTGAATATTCATCAATATGAATTGAAGTAAAGATATCCTCACGAACTACTTTTTCAGAAATTACAATCGCATCCTCAAAGTTATACCCTTTCCAAGGCATAAAGGCTACTTTCATATTTCTACCTAGAGCCAATTCTCCGTTTTGAGTTGCATAACCCTCACAAAGTACCTGACCTTTGGTAACCTTATCTCCTTTTCTAACAATGGATTTAAGATTGATTGAAGTCCCTTGGTTTGTCTTTCTAAATTTAACTAAAGGATATGTTTTGGTTTCACTGTCAAAACTTACTTTAGCTTCATCTTCAGTTCTATCGTATTTAATGACAATTTCATTGGCATCCACGTACTCAACAACCCCATTACCTTCAGCATTGATTAAAACACGTGAATCAGTAGCTACCTGTCTTTCCAATCCTGTACCAACAATTGGTGCCTGCGGACGCAATAATGGAACTGCCTGACGCATCATGTTTGACCCCATCAAAGCACGGTTCGCATCATCATGCTCCAAAAATGGAATTAACGATGCTGAAATAGAAGCAATCTGGTTAGGAGCAACATCCGTGTAGTGAACTTTGTCTGGCTCAACCACTGGGAAATCACCTTCCATTCTAGCAATTACCTTATCATGAACAATTTTACCTTTATCATCAACTTCAACAGTTGCTTGCGCAATTAATTGTTCTTCTTCTTCTTCGGCACTTAAGTAAACTGGATCTCCTTTAATATCTACAACACCTTCTTCAACTTTTCTATATGGTGTTTCAATGAATCCCATGGAGTTTACTTTAGCATAAACCGATAGCGAAGAAATCAAACCAATGTTTGGTCCTTCTGGTGTTTCAATAGGACATAAACGACCATAATGCGTATAGTGAACGTCACGAACCTCGAAACCAGCTCTTTCTCTTGATAAACCACCAGGTCCTAATGCTGATAAACGACGTTTGTGTGTTATCTCCGCCAATGGATTCGTTTGATCCATGAATTGAGACAACTGGTTAGTACCAAAGAAAGAATTAATAACAGACGATAATGTCTTGGCATTAATCAAATCAATTGGTGTAAATACTTCGTTATCACGAACATTCATACGCTCGCGAATAGTACGTGCCATACGCGCTAAACCAACACCAAACTGTTGTGATAATTGTTCACCAACAGTTCGTACACGACGGTTAGATAAGTGATCAATATCATCAATCTCTGCTTTAGAGTTGATAAGCTCAATTAAATATTTAATAATGGTAATGATATCTTCTTTTGTAAGCACCTGCTTATCCATTCCAATATCAAGACCTAATTTTTTATTCATTCTATAACGACCTACTTCACCTAATGAGTAACGTTGGTCCGAGAAGAATAACTTGTCAATAATACCACGAGCCGTTTCTTCATCTGGCGGCTCGGCATTACGTAATTGACGGTATATGTGTTCAACTGCCTCTTTTTCAGAGTTTGTTGGATCTTTTTGTAATGTATTATGAATAATAGCGTAATCCCCTTGTTGAGCACTTTCCTTGTGTAAAAGAATCGTTTTGACACTTGTCTCAAGGATTTCTTCAACATTGTCCTTATCAAGAACTGTATCACGATCTAAAACAATTTCGTTACGCTCAATCGATACAACTTCACCTGTGTCTTCATCAACAAAATCCTCATGCCATGTATTCAAAACACGGGCAGCCAATTTACGTCCCAGTACTTTTTTCAATCCAGCTTTAGATACTTTTACCTCTTCAGCTAAATCAAAAATTTCTAATATATCCTTATCTCTCTCAAAACCAATTGCTCTAAACAACGTAGTAACTGGTAATTTTTTCTTACGATCAATATAGGCGTACATCACACTATTGATGTCTGTAGCGAATTCAATCCA
Organism: Hanstruepera sp. CR43; assembly: GCF_055227665.1. NCBI lineage: Bacteria > Pseudomonadati > Bacteroidota > Flavobacteriia > Flavobacteriales > Flavobacteriaceae > Hanstruepera > Hanstruepera sp. CR43. The sequence continues at coordinate 998,251 of NZ_CP200078.1, forward strand.
AGAACCCTTGAATGGAATAACTCTAGCCGAGTATAATTTAGTTCCATTCGCATGGAATGATTGACCAAAGAAGACACCTGGAGAACGGTGTAATTGTGAAACCACAACTCGTTCTGCTCCATTAATAACAAAGGTACCACTTGGCGTCATGTATGGAATTGTCCCTAAATACACATCTTGAACAATGGTCTCGAAATCCTCATGTTCAGGGTCTGTACAGTACAATTTTAACCTCGCCTTCAGTGGAACGCTATAGGTAAGTCCTCGCTCAATACACTCTTCAATGGTGTATCGTGGTGGATCGATAAAGTAATCTAAAAATTCTAAAACAAATTGATTACGTGTGTCTGTTATTGGGAAGTTTTCCATGAAGGTATTGTATAAACCTTCATCTCCTCGTTCTTCAGATTTAGTTTCTAGCTGGAAAAAATCCTGGAAGGATTTTATCTGAATATCCATAAAGTCTGGATATTCTGTTCTATTGACAATAGATGAGAAATTTAATCTTTCAGCTTGTTTTTCTAACATCAATGGACGGAATTTTGATTAAAAAAAATGTGACTGCGTATAGGTCACGGTTATATACGCAAAATGGTCTAGGCCCAGAAGTGATTAACTTCAGGCCTAAACCTTTATGTGTTTGGGGTGTTAAGCTTACTTAAGCTCAACCTCTGCTCCTGCTTCTTCTAAAGAAGATTTTAAGCCTTCAGCTTCGTCTTTAGATACACCTTCTTTAATTGCGCTTGGTGCACCATCAACTAATTCTTTAGCTTCTTTTAATCCTAAACCAGTTAATTCCTTAACTAATTTTACAACTGCTAATTTAGAACCACCAGCGGCTTTAAGGATTACATCAAATTCTGATTTTTCTTCTGCAGCTTCACCAGCACCAGCACCTGGGCCAGCAGCAACAGCTACTGCAGCAGCAGCAGGCTCGATACCATACTCATCTTTTAAAATAGTAGCTAACTCATTAACTTCTTTTACTGTTAAGTTAACTAATTGTTCTGCGAAATCTTTTAAATCTGCCATTTTTCTATCGTTTTAATAAATTTTTAATTTTAATATAATTGTGTAAAAAGTGCGTACTTTTTTAGATTATCCTTCTTTTTCGGATAATGTTTTAATAATACCTGCAAGCTTACCGCCACTAGACTGAAGTGCCGAAATAACACTTTTAGCTGGTGATTGTAACAAGCCAATGATATCACCGATAACTTCTTCTTTAGATTTGATATCAACTAAAGCGTCAAGTTGCGCATCGCCAATGTAAACAGCTTCCTCAATAAAGGCACCTTTTAAAAGTGGCTTATCTGATTTTTTACGGAAGTTTTTAATTACTTTGGCCGGAGCATTACCAGTTTCAGAATACATGACTGAAGTATTTCCTTTTAATGTTGAAGGAAGATCTCCAAAATCTTTATCTGATGCTTCCATTGCTTTTTCAAGCAAGGTATTTTTAACAACTGCTAATTTAATGTTAGCCTTAAAGCAAGCACGACGTAAATCTGAAGTCGCTCCTGCATTTAATCCAGATATATCTGCAAGATATATATTTGCATTATCGGCTAATTGTGCAGTTAAGTCTTTAATTACTTGTGATTTTTCTTCTCTAGTCATAATAAAAGTTTTAAACTACTTAACCAATTTTTGGATCAACGGCTAAACTAGGACTCATGGTACTTGACATATAAATGCTCTTTACATAAGTTCCTTTAGCTGCAGTTGGCTTAAGTTTTAATAATGTTTGTAATAATTCATTTGCATTACCTGCAATTTTATCAGCACTGAAAGATGCTTTACCTATAGATGCATGTACGATACCGGTTTTATCAACTTTAAAGTCAATTTTACCAGATTTCACATCATTTACAGCTTTAGCAACATCCATAGTTACCGTACCTGTTTTTGGGTTTGGCATTAAACCACGAGGACCTAATACACGTCCTAAAGGACCTAATTTACCCATTACGCTTGGCATGGTAATGATAACATCCACGTCAGTCCAACCACCTTTTATTTTATCAAGGTATTCATCTAAACCAACATAATCAGCTCCAGCTTCTTTGGCTTCAGCTTCTTTATCTGGTGTTACCAATGCTAATACTTTCACGTCTTTACCAGTACCATGAGGTAATGTTACAACACCTCTAACCATTTGATTGGCTTTACGAGGGTCAACACCTAAACGAACAGCAATATCTACTGATGCATCAAATTTGGTATTGGTAATTTCTTTCACTAATGAAGAAGCTTCATCAATAGAATACAGTTTCCCTTTTTCTATTTTCGCTAAAGCCTCCTTTTGTTTTCTTGTTAATCTTGCCATTTTTTAAAATTTTTTAGATTAATTAGGGGCTTGACCTCCTTTTACAGTTATACCCATAGATCTTGCAGTTCCAGCTACCATAGTCATGGCAGATTCAACTGTAAATGCATTTAAATCCTGCATTTTGTCTTCAGCTATGGTTCTAATCTGATCCCAAGAAACTTTAGCTACTTTTTTAATATGAGGTTCACCAGAACCCTTCTTCACCTTGGCCGCTTCTAATAATTGTACTGCTGCAGGAGGTGTTTTGATTACAAAGTCAAATGACTTGTCTTTGTAAACAGAAATCACAACTGGTAATACTTTACCAGGCTTATCTTGAGTTCTCGCATTAAACTGCTTACAGAACTCCATGATATTAACTCCAGCGGCACCTAAAGCGGGTCCAACCGGTGGCGATGGATTCGCTGCACCTCCCCTAACTTGTAGTTTAACTACTTTACTTAATTCTTTTGCCATTTTTAATAATTTAGTTTATACAATTCTTATGATTGGAAGCGTAAGATTGTATTATATCTTGTAACAATTATTATACTTTTTCAACTTGCATATAACTTAATTCCAATGGTGTCTTTCTTCCGAAAATCTTAACCATTACCTCAAGTTTACGCTTTTCTTCATTGATTTTTTCAATAGTTCCATCGAATCCATTAAATGGCCCATCAATTACCTTAACCGTTTCACCTTTTGTAAACGGAATCGCGACATTAGCATCTGACTCTAAAGACAACTCATCTACCTTACCTAACATTCTGTTTACTTCAGATTGTCTTAATGGCACAGGGTCTCCTCCTTTTGTTTCACCTAAAAAGCCAATAACATTCGTTACTGATTTAATGATATGAGGTATTTCTCCTGTCAAATTTGCTTTTATCATGATGTAGCCAGGAAAATAAACTTTTTCTTTGTTTATCTTCTTGCCATTTCTGATTTGGATAACCTTTTCTGTTGGTACTAAAACCTCATCAACATAATCTCCATATCCTAAACGGGCAATTTCATTTTCGATGTAAGTTTTGATCTTATTTTCTTGACCACTTACAGCTCTAACTACATACCACTTTTTTTCATTTCCTTCAGACATACAATTTTATTTTATCCGTTAATCCATTTAAAGTAAAATCCTATGGCTTTGCTGAACACTGTATCTACTCCCCAAATTGCTAACGAGAAAATAATTGAAAAAACTGCTACTAAAACAGTTAAGCTCTGTGCTTCTGCCCATGACGGCCAAGTCACATTATTTTTTAATTCTCCGAACGATTCTTTTATATAGTTTACAAATCCAGCCATTATATATTTTTTTTTCAATATTGAGAGCCTCAAAATGACGACAGCTCTATACTTTGTTTAACTCTGCACGGGTTGAGAGGCTCGAACTCCCGACACCTGGTTTTGGAGACCAGTGCTCTACCAACTGAGCTAAACCCGTAAATACAAGTCAAGGTATTCCGAAAAAACGGAATACCTTAACTTTATTATTTATTGAATTTTATTAATCTAAAATTTCAGTTACCTGACCAGCACCAACTGTTCTACCTCCTTCACGGATAGCGAAACGTAAACCTACGTTCATGGCGATTGGTTGGATTAACTCAACAGTAATTGTTAAGTTATCACCAGGCATTACCATCTCAACTCCATCAGGAAGCGCGATGTTTCCAGTTACGTCAGTTGTACGTACGTAGAACTGTGGACGGTAGTTATTGTGGAATGGTGTGTGACGACCACCTTCTTCTTTTTTCAAGATATAAACCTCAGCTTTGAATTTTTTGTGAGGAGTAACAGAACCTGGTTTCGTAATAACCATACCTCTTGAGATTTGAGTTTTCTCAATACCTCTTAATAAGATACCTGCATTATCACCAGCTTCACCTCTATCAAGAATTTGACGGAACATTTCAATACCAGTAATAGTAGATGTTAACTTTTCAGCACCCATACCGATAATTTCAACTGGGTCACCAGTATTAGCAACACCTGTTTCAATACGACCAGTAGCAACAGTACCACGACCAGTAATAGAGAATACATCTTCAATTGGCATTAAGAAAGGCTTATCCATATCACGAACTGGCTCTTCAATCCAAGTATCACAAGCTTCCATTAATTCCAATACAGTATCTACCCACTTTTGCTCACCATTAAGGGCACCTAAAGCAGAACCTGAAATTACAGGACCATTATCACCATCATACTCATAGAAGTTTAATAAATCTCTAACTTCCATATCAACTAATTCCAATAATTCCTCGTCATCAACCATATCAACTTTGTTCAAGAAAACAACGATTCTTGGAATACCTACTTGGCGACCTAATAAGATGTGCTCACGAGTTTGTGGCATAGGACCATCAGTAGCAGCAACAACTAAAATTGCACCATCCATTTGAGCAGCACCAGTTACCATGTTCTTAACATAATCCGCGTGACCTGGACAGTCAACGTGGGCATAGTGACGATTTGCTGTTTGATATTCTACGTGAGATGTATTAATTGTAATACCTCTTTCTTTCTCTTCTGGAGCGTTATCGATTTGATCGAATGATCTTGCTTCTGAAAAACCTGCATCAGCTAATACTTTAGTAATAGCAGCAGTTAAAGTTGTTTTACCGTGATCTACGTGTCCAATAGTACCAATATTTAAGTGTGGTTTTGAACGATCGAAAGTTGCCTTTGCCATGTTTAATTTATTTTAATCTTAATTTATATTAGTGTTCAATTTAATGCATCTTGAAAAGAGCCAATGACGAGATTTGAACTCGTGACCTCTTCCTTACCAAGGAAACGCTCTACCCCTGAGCTACACCGGCTTTTCATTTACGATTGCCGATTTAAGATTTACGATTCGTAAACCGCATACCGTAACTCGTAAATTTTAGAGCGGGAGACCGGGTTCGAACCGGCGACATTCAGCTTGGAAGGCTGACGCTCTACCAACTGAGCTACTCCCGCAATCTTAATTTTTTGTGGGGAGAGCAGGATTCGAACCTGCGAAGTTAAAAAACAACAGATTTACAGTCTGTCCTCGTTGGCCGCTTGAGTATCTCCCCAATAAAAAATATGTTTCAGTTTCTTAAAGAACTTGAGCCGATGGAGGGACTCGAACCCACGACCTGCTGATTACAAATCAGCTGCTCTAGCCAGCTGAGCTACATCGGCTTTTCATCACTTTTTTAGCTAAAAAAAAGCCCGCTATTTCTAACGGACTGCAAATGTATATATTTATTTTCTTATTCAAAACATTTTTCGAAAAATTTTATCATAAATATGCTCTTAATTTTTCTTTTCGCTTTTTAAGCTGTCTTTCCAGTGAGGCAACAGCACTATCAGCTCCTTCTTCAAAGGTTTTACATTGTTTTTTTACAACAAAACTATCACCTGGTACACTTAATCGGGCTTCAAATATTTTATTGGCTTTGTCACTGGTATTTTCCACTTTTAAAAATACATCTGATTGAATGACCTTATCATAAAATAAATCCAGCTTGTTCATTCGTTTTTGAATGAAGTCTATCAATTTTCTGTCTGCGTTAAAATTGACTGATTGCGTGTTTACTTTCATACTCTACTAATTTTCGTTAAACAATAGATTAAATTTTCCTATTCGTCACTTCTGGGGTGCGATTTCAGGTATACTTTTTTCAATTCCGAAATACTGTTGTGTGTATATACCTGTGTCGCGGCTAAACTAGAGTGACCAAGCAGTTCCTTTACTGCATTTAAATCTGCACCTTGATTTAATAAATGAGTCGCAAATGAATGTCTTAATATGTGCGGACTCTTTTTTACCTTGGAAGATGCTAAACTAAAATACTCATTTATTATTCGGTAAACAAGTGTTTCATAAATTTTAACGCCTTTTTGGGTTAAAAACAAGTAATCAGAATCTTTGATTATTTCTAAATTATTTCTGGATTCTAAATAACTTTTTAAAGTTTCAATCACAGATTGAAGTAACGGAATAAAACGTTCTTTATTGCGCTTACCCAATACTTTTAATGTTCTTTTTGAAAAATCAATATTTGCAATTTTAATTTCAATCAATTCAATGCGCCGAATCCCTGTTGAATAAAATAATTCAATAATCAACTTATCACGTATGCCCTCAAAGGTGTTGTCAAACTCCCAATCATCCAAAACCGCTGTCACCTCTTTTTCAGAAAAAGGGATTTGAACCTTTTTACTTGTTTTAAGTGCTTTGTGTTTTGCTAATGGATTGGTTGTGATGTCTCCTACTTTCATTAGGAATTTGAAATAGGAATTCAGTGAGGATATCTTCCTATTAATCGATCTATTGGTCAAGCCTTTTTCTACCAAAGAGACGATCCAGCTCCTTATTTGAGAATAATTGACAAGAAGTAAGCTATCGTCGTCATATTCCGAAACTATAAAATCAGAAAATTCATTTAAGTCTCTTTCATAGGCATTGACTGTTAGGTTGGAATAGTTCTTTTCTAACTGTAAGTATTCTAAAAAAGACTTCAAGGACATATTTAATTGTATTTTTATAAAATTACAATCTTTTTTAATAATCACGTTTTAATGCAAAAAAAATCCTGCAACAATTATATGTGCAGGATTTTATATCATAATTAGTGAAATACTAAATATCTTCTTGGTCTCTTAAACGCTGAATGTATTGCGCTTTTTGAATTTGCGCTCTACGTGCAACAGAAGGCTTTGTAAACTGCTTACGCGTTTGTAAAGCTCGCTTTGTACCCGTTCTATCAAACTTACGCTTGTAACGCTTTAGCGCTCTATCTATATTTTCTCCGTCTTTAATTGGTATAATTAACATAGTTCTTAACCTCCTCTCTTTTAGAATTTTCAGGATGCAAAAATAATAACAAATTTAAATCCTGCAATAGAAATTATAATTTTTTATTCTTTAAACAATGAATAGCGTTTTGTTAAATCTTGAATAAGCTTTTCCTCTTCCTCACTTTCCAACAGCGTATTGTAATTTTTCCAGAAATCTTTATCATAAGGTTTCGGCGAAAATATATCCGCATCCCACATTTTGGTTACGGCTTCTGTTACGGCTTCCGGATCTGTTATAATTTCAGTAAACAATATTTCCTGCACTGTATAATAATACCGCTCATCTTTATTGACGGCCGATTCATCAACTTCTGTTCTTGGGTCATCTACAGCAACACCAACATTCACCAATTTTGGCGTTTCATAATAAATGTAATTCAAATACATTTTATCTTGATACTCTTTGTAGGAAATGATTAGTTTATGATTCAAATCGGTGTCAAAAAGTGTTTTACTTCTATTGCGCTGCGCTTGAGAGGCAGCGTGCAATTCATACTCAATTCTCTTAATGGCATAGGTATCCCAATACACATAAATCCACCCTTTGGGTTGAAATCCGTCATTAAACACACCCTTGGTTTCTAAATTGACATGCTCAAAACTTTCAGATATCTGAAGTTTGTAAATCTTTCTGTCGTTTTCAACTAAAACCGTATCCAGTTTAAATTGATGCTTACTCAAAATGTCATCTGAATTAAATAACGCTTTCGGGTTGCCAGAATTTCTCACCATGTTTAACTTACCATGAAACAACGTTTCCAAACCATTAATTCGATTGTCATTCCATTTAATAGCCTTTATTAGCGAGGCCGTTTTAATGGTATCACGGTTTAAGTTTCTTGACCTTAATTGAATACCGTTGTTTCTCAAATAGGATGTATAGGTCAATAAACTATCCACATCGCGCAAATCATAGCTTTTTCTAACCTGATCGACATTTACTTTGACATCACCTAGCGAAATGGAATCAAAACCTGGATCATATAATGTAATCGCACTTTCTATTAACCATTTGAACTCCTTTTTGTTTCGTTCCTTATGACGTAGAAATCCTTTTTGCAAATAAGATGAATCTGGCAAATTTTCAGGAAGTTCTTCCAAGACCCGAAGCATAATATCATTTCCTGTTTTGGGTCTCGTTTCAGCTACAAGTAAGACCTCATCCAGAGATGCTACATCTGGGTCCAGATACACATCAAATGAACTATCAAACTCACCTACAGGAATCTTATAACTTTTAAACCCTATGGAAGAAATCACCAAAGTATCCTTAAGATGTTTATTGGGAACAACAAGTACAAATTTACCATCGGTATTGGTAATGGTTCCAATGGTTGTGTTTTGAACATATACACTGGCACTTTCCAATGGCATAAATGTTTCGCCATCCAAAACGGTGTTTTTTAATTCGGTCTGTGAAAAGGCCATAGTTGAAAACAACGAGATGGTAATTCCCAAAAAATACTTAACTGACTTCATTCTTAAGCTATTTGGTTGCAGGTTTATAGTCCTTTCCGTCCAAAGTCATTTTTGCAATAATTTCACGTAGAATTTCAGAAGTCCCACCGCCTATTGGTCCTAATCGACTGTCACGAAGTAATCGCGCCATAGGATATTCTTCCATGTAACCATAACCTCCTAAAAATTGCAGACATTGGTAAATAACCTCATCGGCCATTTTAGTTGACTGTAATTTTGAAATGGTCGCTTCTTTTACAACATACTCACCCTTATCCATTCTATGTGCTACAGAATAATTGAATTCCTTACACACTTCCATGTAACTGTATGCATCAGAAAAGCTATGGCGTAAAGCTTGAAACGAATTGATGGTTTTTCCAAATGCCTGACGCTCACTCATATATTGTTTCGCGTAATCTAATGCATATTCTGCTCGTGCATGTGCATTCACGCCCATAATTAATCGCTCAAAAGCAAAATGCTGCATGATATACGGAAATCCTTTCCCTTCTTCTCCCATGAGATTGGATGCCGGAATTTTTACGTTATCAAAAGCTATTTCAGCAGTATCACTGGCACGCCAACCCAACTTGTCCAATTTTGTTGACGAAACACCTGGCGTATCACGATCAATGATAAACATGCTGATACCTTTATTCCCTAATTCCGGGTTGGTTTTAGCAGCAACCACCAAGTAGTCACTATAAACGCCATTGGTGATAAATGTTTTGGATCCATTAATTACATAACTATCACCTTGCTTAACAGCTGTTGTGCGCATACCAGCTACATCACTTCCTCCAAAAGGTTCGGTTACACACAAGCAGCCAATCATATCGCCAGAAATACTGGCCGTTAAATATTTTTGTTTAATAGCTTCACTTCCTTCTGCATTGACATGCGTCATCGCCAAGTAGGCATGCGCCCACATATTGGCGGCAAAACCGCCTGAATTTATTTTTTGTAATTCTTCAAGAAAAATAACGGTATAAAACAAATCGAGATTCAACCCGCCATAAGCCTCTGGGTAATTGACCCCAAAGAAGCCCATATCTCCGAACTTCTTCCAGATAAAACGCTCAACCGTCCCATCTTTTTCCCATTTCTCAATATGTGGTGTGACTTCTTTCTTTAAAAAATCCTGTAGGCTTTGCCTAAACATTTGATGTTCTTCGGTGAAGTACATACTATTCATAAATCAAATTTTAACGTTTTATTCGAGCGTCAAATATAACTTAATTATCTCAATTTTATTGAGTGGTAAACCCTTTACTTTTGTTAAATCATCAAGAGATTCAAAGCCTTCTCGCAAGGTTCGCGCTTCAATAATGTTATGGGCTATTTCGTAGTCTATGTACTTAATGGTGACCAGTTGGTCACGTGTGGCAGTATTTAAACTTACTTGCTTAATGGGTCTTGGTGTCTTTACAGTAAACTTCTTTATGATATTTTCAATAACCTCGGGTTTTAAGCCATAAACCTCCTGTAATTCCACATCGGATGCAAAACCACCGTTGAATTGATTCCGGTATTTTATAATATTTGCTGAAAGTTTCTCACCTACTCCATAAACACTTTGTAGTTGACTAGCCGTTGCTTGATTCAAATCGATTTTTTGCTCGTAAGTCTTTGGGGTATTATCATACGTTTTACTGTTATAGGTTTTGCTAACTTTTGGATTTGTCACCCATTCAGGAAATTTGAAATAAGGCGACATAATTCCCAATAACGAATCCGATACACGGGTAACCTGTTGAAATTCTTCTGCTGAATTAACCCATTGGTCTTTAGCCCTAAACGCTAAAAGTCTATCAATTTCTTCTGACGACATCCCGAGAGTATAGCCTTTGTAATCTGTAATGTAATTTGGATTAAACGGATAGATTTTAGGTTTCGAGTTTTCTACTTTTACTTGTTTCAAAGAATCGATCTCATTCTGAAATGCGATTAATTCAGCATCCCTTTTAAAAGGTTCATCATTTGAAAAATCACTAAAATAATACAAGCACTGAAAAGCAATAACCAATAGCAACAATAAAAAAATCCCATTTCGCTGCTTTTTTGAAAACGTGAAATGGGATTTGATATATTGCATTTTTCTGTTTTAATTACATGTGTTTTGTAATGTCTTCATGGCCATCCTCTAATGCCTCCTTTTTGATAGATATCGCATTTAGATAACGTGCCATTTCTTCACGTACTTTAGGGAATAAGAGTAATAAACCTATCATATTTGGAAACACCAAAGCCAAGATCATAGCGTCCGAGAATTTAATAACAGCATCTAAAGTTGCTGCTGCTCCAATAACAACGAATAACAGGAACAATACTTTGTATGTTAAATCAGCTGCTTTACCTCTTCCAAATAAGTATTTCCAAGACTGTAATCCATAATAAGACCATGAAATCATAGTCGAAAATGCAAATAACACAATTGCAATAGTCAACACATAAGAGAAACCTGGAATAACCGAGTCAAAAGCTTCAGATGTTAAATCAACACCACCAATTCGTTCCCCAGTAGCATTAATCATAACATTACTGCCTTCTACCGCACCATAGGTAAATACACTCTGCATATTAGCACCATCAATATTGAAGAATATGATTACTAATGCTGTCATGGTACAGATAACAACTGTATCGATAAAAGGCTCTAAAAGCGCCACAACACCTTCTGACGCAGGGTATTTAGTTCTAACAGCTGAATGCGCAATAGCAGCCGATCCAGCACCTGCCTCATTCGAGAAAGCCGCACGTTGGAAACCAACAATTAAGACACCCATAAAACCACCTAATCCTGCCATTGGCGTGAAGGCACCTTCAATAATTAATCCGAAAGCATCATCAATATATTGGTAGTTAGCAAAGATTATTATTAAAGCTGCTAATATGTAAATACCAGCCATGAAAGGCACCACTTTTTCAGTAATTTTTGCAATTCGCTTGATACCACCAATGATTACAATACCAACCAAAACAGCTAAAATTACACCAATAATCGTACCTGTAGCACCACCTTCTAATCCCATAAGTGATGATAATTGAACTGTTGCCTGATTTGATTGAAACGCATTTCCGCCACCAAATGAAGCTCCCACACATAATATAGCAAAAAGTACAGCAAGAACTTTACCAATTCCGGCTTTTCCTGTTGCTTTCAATCCTTTGGATAAATAATACATAGGACCACCATAAATGGTTCCATCATCTCCTACATCTCGATACTTGACACCAAGCGTACACTCCACAAACTTTGTTGACATACCCAATAATCCACAAACAATCATCCAAAAAGTGGCACCTGGTCCACCAGTAGCAATTGCAACAGCAACACCGGCAATATTACCCAGGCCAACTGTTCCGGACACAGCCGTTGCCAAAGCCTGAAAGTGAGAAACCTCACCATGAGCACTTTCATCACGAATAGTATCTTTTATATCTTCTTCAGCAAGCGCTTCATCATTATCGTATAATTTATCTACTCCGTGCTTCTCTATATCAACATACTTACCTCTTACAGTACTGATGGCAGTTGGAAACCTGGTAATACTTGGCACCTTAAAATATAAGGTAAAGAATGTTGCTCCAGCAACCAATAGAATTACAACAACAGGCACATTAAGTCCTGCTATGGGTACTGAAGTCAATATAAAACCTTCCCACCAAGATGCGACAGGCATAAAGGCATCATTTACTTTTTCATCAATTCCCTTTTCTTGAGCGAAAGTTATAAAAGGGACAATTAAGGTCAATAGAAACAGAAGATATTTCTTCATAATTTGAAAAGTTAGTTTAGTTTTTGTTTTAAAGCTAGCAAGATGCTAAAAAAAAATGAGTTTTTAAAACAAGAGTTGTTAAATCCCTACAAATGCGATTTGATATTATATTCGGAATTCAATCTCTGTATTTGTTCTGGTCTACCTAATACAATAATTTTTGAATTGGGCAGGAGTTGCTGATCTGCTTCAGGATTAACAATATACTCACCGTCACCATTTTTATAACCAATAACGTTGCAACCCGTTTTTCTTCGTAAATCCAAATCCCGAATGGTCTTAATTTCAGAAGCATCATATAATTTATTTACAGGAATTTCTTCAATATTGATATTAGCCTTCCCCACAATGGATAAATTATCAATGAACTCAATTAAATCTGGAACTACAACCAAGGATGCCATGTGGTCTCCTCCAATTTTATCTGGAAGAATGACATTATTTGCTCCAGCCAATTTCAACTTTTTATATGAAGTTTCTTGTGATGCACGGCTGATGATGGTCATTTTACTATTGATTTGTCTAGCTGATAACACCACAAACAGATTATCAGCATCGTTTGGCAAAGCTGAAATTAACGTACTGGCTCGTTCAATGCCTGCTTGAAATAAGATTTCATCTTCATTAGCATTTCCATGGATAAACGGAACCAATTCATTTTGGTACTTATCAATTATCTCCTTCTCTCTTTCAATAACAACAAAAGGTTTCTTATAGGCTATTAACTTCGTAACTGCCTGCTTGCCGTTTCGTCCGTAGCCACAAACAATAATGTGATTAGACAGACTATCAATCTTTTTTTGCATCTTTTTTTGTTTAAGTTCATCAACATTATTTTGACTCAATATGTATTCCGTTATAACCTTTAAGGCATAACCCACAATAACAACACTGGCTAAAATTAGAAAAATAGTAAAAATTTTAGAAGCATCATCCAGTGGTCTGACTTCTCCAAACCCAACCGTTGTAATGGTTATTACAGTCATGTACAGCGCATTGATCCACGAGTAACCCGAAAGCACTTTAAATCCAACAACGCCGATAAACAATAAGGCTACCAACAGAATAATAGCTGTGTAAATTTTAGATCGGAATAAGCGTAGTATTTTATTACTCATGTTTATAAATCAAAAACTGATGACCGTTTGGTATATAATAAATCCTTAATTCGCATCCAAAAGGCAATGAAAAGATACAAGGCAAAACCAAATCCCAAGGTCACAAAAGTCAGGTACATAAACGAGGTTCTGACTACCTTGGCACGAATTCCCAATCGATCTGCTATGCGCTGACAAACATAGTATCCATGCTTTTGAAAATACAGTAAAGACCTGTAGAAAATGTTCATGCTGCAATGTAACAATTTATTCGTTTAGTAAGGCGTTTCCAACAGCACATTGTAAACACTTTTTCTTATCACAATAGGCTGTTTTTAGCTGAATGAGCGCTTGCGAATATCCAGCCGAATTGGGCAGGAACCTTAAATCCTGAAACTTCGAAACGATACTGTTTTTCTCCGCAGGTATTTGTTGCATGAGCTCAAAAACAGCTTCTACTATATCTTGTCCCTGACTTTGAGCATAGGCAAACTGAATAGGAACAATCGTGTTAATAATCAATAGGTGTATAAACGATTTGGTCAATCCTTTTTTTGATTTTCTTGATGGTGTCCCGAAGTTATAATGCGCTTCCCAATAGCTGGGTGTAGACACTTCAAATAGCTTATAGATACTTTCTAAATCATCACAATTTATGATACTGGAAAACAAATTTTGATGTGTATGGTACAAGCTAGCTAACTGTGACAATCGAATGGTTGGAAAATTGGTGGGACGCAGTCTGAAGAATTGTACTGGTGTGACACTGCTATTATCCAATGAAAACTTGTGTTTTATAAAGTTATATCGTTTAATTAATTCATCATAATAGCCGTCCTCCTGTTGCTTATCCAACAATCCAGCTTGCCCAAAAAACAAGGCTTCCAAATCTGGCTGATTGGATTGCAATTTTCTGATAATTGAAAAATCTATGGAGTTGGCCATACTTAAAAAAGCCTCGCCATTAATATTGAGACCAAAGTTTTTGGCTAACATGGCACACAACACCGCTTCCCAATTGTTTTTTGATTTTTGCAAAAGGTTTTCAATAACTTGAGACTTTTGTTCCAAACGCTCAAAATAGAGCCGCTCCAACCAATTGGAAAGGACGAAATCATCTACTTGTGCAAAATCTTTTTCACAATAAATCCAGTGGTTTTGTTTTTGAACTAGCTGATTGTAATTGTTTAGAAATTTACTATCTACAATTGGTTTTAACTCTAGCGTTGGAATCGCTGTATTGTCTTTTCGAAACACATCGGTATCATGTTCCCAAACCACATGCAGAATGACATTGTCGTAATTGGTATCTGTTTCATGATGGTGGACATACCAGTCACTGGATTTTATATGAATTTCGACATTACCTGCCCATAATTGCCCATCAATACTTATTTGGGCATTAAAAAAATCAGGACCTGCACCCAAATTGTGTTGACCCAATGACTTGATATTAACCAATTGGTTTTGGGTTGTCTTTAAGTTGGTAGATTGGAATTTGTTGAACTTCCAGATATGGTGCAATAGGGTTTCTTGCATTAAAACAAGTTACAAAAAAATACCTCATTTTTAACAAGAAAATTCTGCAATCAAAAACCTTTTTAAATCTCGTTTGACTTTATAAAATAAAAAGTCGAACTTCGTTTAACGTTGTATATAAATCATTAAAACGATATCATATACTCAACGTTGTAGAGCATTTAAGAAAATGAAGAACATAACCACAATCCTACTTCTGATTTCAACTTTTAGTTGCTTTTCACAAGCGAAACAATCTGAATTAGTTCTTTTAGCGGAAGCTTATCATAAATACCATTATACGAACAATATAGACAATTCCATTTTTGAAAAAATCGATAAAATTAGTTCGCCCGAACTATTTAAAGAAAAAGAATTCATTGCGGAATTAATCAAACCTAATAATGATATTCTGAATGTCAAATTCCTCACTAAACCAGACATAACTACTTTAGAGAATATATTTATAATCAGAGCTTTGAATTACAATATGTTTAAAGACAAACCAATAAAAAACAATAAAGTAATTGAACAAGTGAAATCTGAACAAATCAGTTATCAAGAAATGTTAAGTACTTATTACAATATGATTTTCGGAGTACTAATTAATAAACACGAGGATTTGGATTTGAGCCAAAAGAGTTTTGATTTAGTCAATTTGAATTTAACAACGAAGCAGGAAAGGGGGATTTTCTTCTTAACAAGTATGGAACGATTTGGTTCTGATATTTGGGGTTTTATGAATATTCCCAAACAAACTGACTACGATAGCGCATTGGAAGTTATTAATCGATATCCAAAATACAACGGAGAAGAATATTATAAATACAATGATTTTGACTTTAGTGACTTTCTAATAACTGTCGATATTCGAAAACCAAAAGTTAGTTATAAGGATTACTACTTAAAAAAATATCTTGAGACGTTAAGTTATCATATGGAAATAATGAAATTTAACCAACAAAAAGAAACAACTGAAAAACAATAAAAAACGCTCTACACATCGGCTATAATTCAGCGTGGCTTATGCCCTATTCTGGAAAATATGTAAATTTAACCAAGCTGATTTCAAAAAAACTAGTCGATATACCCCATTTTTCGCATCCAGTCGTTATTAAACATTTTGCCTACATAACGACTGCCGTGATCGTGAAATAAGACCACAACCACATCGTCCTTACCAAAATGTTCCTTTAACTGCAATACCCCTTTTATAGCCGCACCAGCCGAGTTGCCTAAAAACATCCCTTCTTCTTTAGCCAATAACTGGGTGTAAATCGCAGCATCTTTATCGGTTACTTTGGTAAAGCCATCAATAATGGAAAAATCCACATTTTCTGGTAGGATATCTTCACCAATACCTTCGGTTACATACGGATAGATTTCTTTTTCATCAAAAATACCTGTTTCGTGATATTTTTTAAACACACTACCATAGGTATCTACACCCCAAACCTTAATATTAGGGTTTTGTTCTTTTAAATATTTGCCCACGCCTGAAATGGTTCCACCAGTACCAACACCAACTACAAAATGCGTGACTTTACCATCGGTCTGTTCCCAGATTTCAGGACCTGTACTTTCATAATGTGCTTTGGTATTGCTTGGATTGTCATATTGATTGACATACCATGAATTTGGTGTTTCTTCTCCCAAACGTTTAGATACTGAATAGTAACTGCGAGGGTCTGTTGGTTCTACATCCGTTGGACACACAACCACTTCGGCTCCAACCGCACGAAGGATATCCATTTTTTCTTTTGACTGCTTGTCTGAAATTACAAAAATACACTTATAGCCTTTTACAATGGCTGCCAATGCCAAGCCCATTCCCGTATTACCCGAAGTACCTTCAATTATGGTCCCACCTGGTTTTAAGCGACCATCGGCTTCAGCATCTTCAATCATTTTTAGAGCCATACGGTCTTTAACCGAGTTACCTGGATTAAAGGTTTCGTATTTGGACAGCACCAAACATGGTAATTCAGCAGTTAGCTTGTTTATTTTAACTAAAGGCGTGTTACCAATAGTTTCCAATATATTTTTAGCGTATTTCATGGTCAAATATTTGCGATGCAAATTTACAGGAAAAGTTAGAAAAGTAAAGAAATGATGTGGTTATTTAAAACATGTCTCCATTTTGAGATTGCCACGTCGCTAGCTCCTCGCAATGACAAGACTACTCAAAACGCATAGCCTTGACAGGTGATATTTTGGTAATAACATAAGATGGGACAATGAGCATGAGCAAACACATGATAAAGGTACCAATGTTTAAAGCGACCATATAACCAAAACTTAAATAGACAGGTGCTTCAGTAACGTAATACACATCCGGATTTAAGGGGAACAATTTGAAATATTTTTGAGCCAGCAGAATACCCAAACCTATAAGATTACCCCAAAACAATCCTAAAACAATGAGATAGGATGCATTGTAAAGAAATATTTTTCGGATGCCCAAGTTACTACTTCCCAATGCCTTTAGGATTCCAATCATTTGCGTACGCTCCAGAATAAGAACCAATAAAGCGGTAATCATATTAATGCCTGCTACCAAAATCATAATGCCAATAATACCATAGATGTTTTTGTCAAAAATGTTAATCCATTCAAAAATGGAGGCAAATTTCTGTTCTACAGTAATCGTATTAAGTTCCGAAGGAGTGTTTTGATAAATAGCATTCTGAACTTGGTCCAAATCATCATAATTCGCAACAAAAACTTCAAAATGACCAACCTGATCATTTTCCCATTTATTCAGACGCTGCAAATGTTTGATATCTGAAATGATATAGGTTTTATCAAACTCCTGAAAACCCGAATTGTAAATCCCCACTATTTTGTAAGGAATAATTCGTGGTTGTTTGTTGTAATCTTCGCGTAGGAAGTAGGTTTGAATAGTATCACCCAAATTGAGTTTTAGCCTATTGGCAACGTATTGGGATATCAATACATCTTCACTGTAAGTGTCAGTATATTTAGGTAATTCACCTGCCACTAAAAACTCCTGAAAATAATCCCACTTGAAATCGGTACCAACACCTTTTACAATAACCGCCTCAAAATCGGTTTCAGTTCTGATGATTCCAAATTTAGTAGCCACCCCTTGAATGTGATCAACACCTTCAACCGTTTTAAACTCTGGATAAAATTCTTGATTCAGTGATATGGATCCATCACTTTCCTGGGAGTTATTATTCCCAAATTTAGAAATCATAATATGGCCATTGAAGGCTACAACCTTATCCCGAATTTTTTGTTGCAGGCCTATACCTGTAGCAATAGCAATCATCATGACCACCATACCTATGGCAATAGCTGCAATACCAATTTTTATTATTGGTGCCGAAACGCTACTTTTATACGCTTTACTATCAATTATACGTTTAGCTGTAAAATACTCGAAGTTCAAATGGCGCAATTAAGTTTTTATAAAATCAAAAATACTGTTTTATTATTTGTTTTGGCATTGATTTCCTGTGGAAACTTTTCGCAAACGGAACAAGCCTCCAATAAAAAACCTTTTGAAGAAAATCCTAAAAAAGTTCCAAAAAATATAGAGATCATTGTAGGTGCGAACCGTACCGAGCAATACCTGTCAATACTAAACGGTAAACGTGTAGGGATTGTTGCCAATCAAACATCGGTTATTTTTAAAGAAACAGGTTTCACCCATTTAGTAGATTCATTAGTATCCTTAAACGTTGATGTGGTAAAAGTATTTGCCCCAGAACACGGTTTTCGTGGTACCGCAGATGCCGGTGAGCTCGTAAAAGATGGTATTGATACCAAAACGGGATTACCGATTATTTCCCTTTATGGGAAGAACAAAAAACCATCTAAAGAACAACTGGCAGATATCGATTTAGTTATTTTTGATATTCAGGATGTTGGGGCCCGCTTCTATACTTACATTTCATCCTTACATTATGTTATGGAGGCTTGTGCAGAACAGGACATTTCACTGTTGATTTTAGATAGGCCCAACCCAAATGGGCACTACATTGACGGCCCTATTTTAGAACCTGAACACCAAAGTTTTGTTGGTATGCACCCAATACCTGTAGTTCACGGTTTGACCATAGGTGAATATGCTCAAATGATTAATGGTGAAAAGTGGCTGAAAAATAATGTGATATGTGATTTAAAAATTATTAGCTGCAAAAATTACACACATCAATCATCATACAGTTTACCCATAAAACCTTCACCTAATTTACCAAATGATGTAGCAATCAATTTGTATCCAAGCTTATGTTTTTTTGAAGGTACTAATATCAATGCTGGTCGTGGGACTGATAAACAATTTCAGGTTTTTGGCAGTCCTTACTTGAATAACCAGATATTTAAATTTCAATATACTCCCGAATCGAATGATGGTGCAAAATACCCCAAACATGAGGGTAAAGCTTGCTATGGTATGGATTTGAGTGATACTAATAAATTAGATCGATTAGATTTAAGTTATTTAATTCAAGCCTACAAAAACACTGCAAACCAAAACGAATTTTTTATTGACTTCTTTACCAAACTGGCAGGAACTAAAAAACTTCAGCATCAAATTGAAAATGGTTTAACTGAAGAAACTATTAAAGCGTCTTGGGCAGAAGGCTTAAAGGATTATCGCAACATGCGGAAACCGTACCTGTTGTATAATTAATTATCTGAATAGGATAGTTTTGTGCGCTCGACAGAGGTCAAGTTTTTCGAGTCATAAATGTGTAATACGAACACAATCTTTTTTGAAGATTGACTGACCACTAAAACATGTTTCCCCTTTGAAAGTTCTGACAGAGGAAGCTTAAACTCATTTTTATTGACATAGGAATCTATCTCTCGCTTGTAATCAGAATTTATGGAATACACATAAGTAATTGGCTTATTACTTTGCAACAATAAAGTGTCTTTTGTCTGGTTTAAATCGTGAAAAATATCGGATGCACTGATATTGGAATTTTTTTCAATTAATCCAATATGACTTGACTGTGCTGAAGCTTGATAACAAGTTCCTGTAGCACAACAAATAGCTAAAGCAAAATAAAACGTTAGTTTCCCAATCATTATTCCATATGTTTAAAACAACACATAATGAATCCCAAACGGTAAACATATACAAATCAACTAGTTAAAATAGCAGTTAATCTGTAAACGGCAAAAAAATAGGATGAATGAATAAACTTTTGCTAATAAGATTACTAAAAATCAAGAAGTACCCATCAAATCAAAACAACTGATATCCAACCATAATCCCAAAATTGGAAAGTCCATTGGATCCCGGATTATTTATAATTTTTTCTGATCCCATATATCTCAATTCAGCTGAAAACTTATCAAATCGAACGCCTACTCCAACAACAAAATTAAAATAACCTCCAGATATGGTTTCAAGTGGTATATCTTCACTAGACCCATTAAATGTATTTTTTCTTGTCACAAAAAAATCTTCAGACAAGGTTTGACTTCTTCCTAATCCAGCATTAATAAACGGTACAGCTTTTTTTCTGGTTTAGCAAAACTATAACGAAATAACAAAGAAGCATCTAGGACCGTATGATTAACATGCAAAGGATTATAAATGATAAATTGAGTACTATTGGTCTTATTATTTAGCTCGCCAGAAATCTGACTATAAGTCAATTCAGTAAACATGGACCATTTACCTAATTTTCTTGAAATAATTAATTCGTAGGCTATACCTACATTGAATTTAGAAACCGATCCTTTGTCAAAGTCTTCCAACTGATTAACATCACTATTAACCTTAAAGCTAGAAAAATAGTAACCTCCAGTTGCATAAAATCTATTTTTTACCTTTTTGGTTTCTTTGACGTAATAATTCGTTTTGTCATTACCTGACGATGTACAACTATTGTATTCACTTATAATTTTCATTAAATCTTTTCTTTTGTACTTTAAATTTTCAGTGGCTCGGACATTTCCACAATCGTTCATCAAAAGATTTAACTGACCTATATATTGTCGCAATTTGAAAATTTTATCGTTGTTTTTTGAAAAGGATTCTCGATAGATTAATTCTTTTATTTCTCCATCTTTGCCATAAAAAAAATGATCTCTTGTATCATAAAAATGGTAGAGGCTTAGATTCCCTTCAACAAGCACATTCAAAAAAATATGCATTTCTTTAAATTCAGGCTTTGTTGTCTCATCCATTTTTTGCAAACGTTGTTCCGTCACGTCAACAATTACCTTATGACTGATATATTTATCATCTACAACACCAAAAGCTAATAAATCTTCTGGTCTGTAGGTTGCTTCGTTGGAACCATTTTTAAAACTAATTGTTTCAGGTGTTTTTTTCCAGTCTTGATAATTTATTTCTCCATGTATTACCTGATTGTTTGAAGTAGTAACTGTTCCTGGTAAGTAGTTAGTTTGTGCCATTACAGATGTTACACATAACATCATGGCAAGTTTGAAGATTTTCATTTTTGGTTTTTTAATTGTTAGGCAATGATAAGTGAAATAAACTTAAAAACTAAAGAAAATGCAACTATTGTTTACTATTATATATGGTAGGCTTCTGATATTTTTGAAAGGGTTGTTTCAATAACTCACTAATTTTTCCATTGGCTTCTTCATCTGGAAAAACATCTACGCCATAAACTATTTTTTCACGATCCAATTCCATATAAGTCCCAAAGAGTCTGTCCCAAATTGAAAAAATATTGCCATAGTTCGAATCGGTATAAGGCAACACATAATGATGATGCACCTTATGCATATCCGGCGATACAAGAACATAACTTAAGAGTTTATCAACTCGTTTGGACATTTTAATATTGGCATGCGTAAACTGTGTTGCTACAAGAGATAATGATTGATAAAGCATGACAATGCCTATAGGTGTCCCAACAACGAATACCCCAAACAAGGTAAACGCGAATCGAATAATACTTTCAATGGGGTGATGCCTGTTGGCGGTGGTTGTATCAACATTATGGTCTGTATGATGAACCAAATGCACCATCCATAAAGGTTTTACCTTGTGTTCAACAAAATGCGCTAAATAGGCACCAAAAAAATCCAGCAATAAGACACCTAACAAAACGTAAAGCCATAGTGGCATTTCAGGTAACCAATTAATAAGTCCAAATTCATTTACCGAAACCCAATCCGCGGTGTTAAGTAGTAAAAAAGCTAGTGCAAAATTAATAATGATAGTGGTCAATGTAAAAAACAAGTTAGGGAGTGCATGTTGCCACTTTTTGTATTTGAATTTGAATAATGGCAACGAACCTTCCAACAACCAAAAAAAGGTAATACCACCTACCAGAATGATACTTCTATGAAGTGACGGGATGGTTTCAAAATAATTAATTAAATCCTGCATGAATACCTACTATATTTTCTACAATTTAATTCTTTTTTTCATTTCTTCAACAATGTTAAAAGCTGCTGGACAAATAGCCACATTTTTGAGTGTCAAATTAGATATCTGTTGGAATTTCTTTCTATCAGTATGTGGAAACTCTTTACACGCTTTGGGTCTCACATCATAAATGCTACAATAATTATCTGCTCCTAAAAAAGTACACGGAACCGATTGCAAAACATAGTCATTCTCTTCATCGATTCGCAAATACGTCTCAATGAAATCTTGAGGTTTCATTTTAAAATGTTTGGCTATACGTTCAATATCCTTATCGGTAAATAAAGGCCCAGTCGTTTTACAACAGTTGGCACATTCTAAACAATCCGTTTTTTGAAACTCCTGATCATGTAATTCCTGCATCACATAATCTAGTTGCTTGGGTGGCTTCTTTTTTAGTTTTTTAAAGAAGGCTTTATTCTCGTTATGTTTATCTTTGGCCAGCTGTGGCAGATTATCAATAAAGTCTTGCATGCTGTAAAAATAGTCAAACTAATTATAAAAAATGGATTCCTGCCTTTGCAGGAATGACAAAATATGAAAGATCTTTTTGGGAAAGCCTTATTGGATTATTACCACGATAATTATACGGAAGATATTATAACGGCAACCAATATTTCGGATGAAGATGAACTGCCTTTACCCTACCTCTTCAGAGATTTTAAGAATATGCCTAAATTAGAACAAAAGGCCTTACAGCTTGCCAAGGGCTCTATTTTGGATGTGGGTTGTGGATCCGGATCTCATAGTTTGTATCTTCAAAACAAGGGCCTGAACGTGAAAGCCATTGATATTTCAAAAGGCGCTGTTGAAGTTGCTCAAAAACGTGGATGTAAGAAAGTTCAACAATTGGATTTACTAGATGAAAGCGAACAATTTGATACCATTCTGTTATTAATGAATGGTACTGGCATTTTTCAGGAAATTAATCAGGTTGCCAAATACTTAAAACATTTAAAATCGTTGTTAAGACCTAATGGTCAAATTTTGATAGATTCTTCAGATATTCAATATATGTACCAAGATGAAGATGGTGGTTTATGGATTGATACCAACGCTGGTTATTATGGCGAATTGGATTATTATTTAAGTTATAAAGGTGAGGAAGAAACACCCATGAAATGGCTTTATTTGGATTTTGAAACCCTATTCTTGGCTTGTAAAAGCGTTGGACTTAACTGCGGAAAAATCATGGATGGTGAGCACTTTGATTATTTGGCACAATTGTCATTATAGTAAGTCACAACAGCTTCTAAATCTTTTTTCTCAAAGGTATTATTTTCAATTTTATTTACAAGATCTGGACAATCTTTAAAATATTCAATGGCGCGTTTTTTAAAACCTGTGTATTTGTGAAACCCTTCAGGAATCTCATCGTTTCGCACCAATAAACTTTCTTCAATCATATCGTAGGACGTACCAAAAGCTCTATTCTGCGAGTATGCAATTGTCCTTTTTAAAAGTCTTATTTCCCCATCAACAATTAATTCAGCAAATCCCTGTTTAGTTTTTTTATCATTTTTATAATATGTTACAAATTTTGCTGTTCTTGTTTTATCATATTTTTTACCATTAGACTTCGACCTGTAATGCAGTTCAAAAATTACGCTATCAACATCATTAATTTTAATGGTTACAGTCGGCTTTTTTTTGCCTTCCGAAAATCTTAATGTTTCTTTACTTTTAGATGGGTCAGATACTCTTGCCATTCCTTTTAGAACACTTCCATCTTTTAAATATACTTCAGCAGGTTCCCAGTCTTCATTGTATTGAGAAAACCCATTTTGCCAACATAGTAGAATTAGTAATAGTAAAACGCTTTTCATAATATTTTTCAGAACTGTTAATTTACTCTTTCTCCATTAACATAGGTTTGCAATACTTTTGTATTTGGAACTTCGTCAATAGGCACCTTCATAATATCTCTATCGATAATAATAAAATCAGCCCATTTACCGACTTCGATACTGCCTTTTTCCTGTTCTTCAAAATTGGAATATGCTGCCCAAATGGTCATTCCCTTAAGAGCTTCCATACGTGTCAAACCATTTTCCTTTTGAAAGCCTCCTTCCGGATAATGCTCTAAATCTTGTCTGGCAACGGCAGCATAAAATGTTAAAAAGGGACTCACTTGCTCCACAGGAAAATCAGTACCCAAGGCAATTTTTCCATAATGCTCCAATAATTTTTTGTAGGCATAAGCTCCATGAATACGTTCTTCACCAACGCGATCTTCCGCCCAATACATATCACTGGTCGCATGTGTAGGCTGAACAGAAGGCAAAATATTGTCAAAATATTGAAAATCTTCTGGTGACACTACTTGTGCATGCTCGATGCGCCAACGTCTGTCCTGTTTACTTGACAAGGCATCCTTGTAGGTCAATAACACCTGATGATTGGCAGAATCCCCTATGGCATGGGTATTCATTTGAAATTCAGAATCTGCAATGCGACTTGCAGAATTTTTTATGTGATTTAAAGACATCACAGGTAATCCGTAGGCATCTTGTTTGTCAGAATAAGGTTCACGTAACAACGCTCCTCTGGATCCTAAAGCACCATCGGCATAAAACTTGAAAGATCTGACATTCAACCGTTCTGTTTTGGTAATTCCTGTATTTAAATAATGATTCAAATTCGTTTCTGTACCAGGTACCATCATATAAAGTCTCATTTTCAAATCGCCTGATTTATGGAGGCTATCGATTAAGTTAATAGTTTCTATCCATGGTGATGTAAAAATATCAGGTCCAGCATCTGAAATTGTGGTCAGTCCATTTTCAAAACAAATTTTTTGAGCTGCTAAAAGGGCTTCAATAAGTTGTTCCTGATTAAATTCTGGCCAATTATTCATAACCAATTGTTCGGCATTATCTAAAAGAATACCCGTTAACTTTCCATCTTTTACCTCCACTTCACCACCTTCAATGGTACTGTTAATTGTGACCTTTCCCAAATCTAATGCTGCTTGATTACAAAAAGATGCATGGCCGTCTATACGCGTAAGCGCCACAGGGATATTAGGAAACAATTTGTCCAAAAGCGTTTTATCAGGCATATTTTTATCTTCCCAATCGTTTTGATCCCAGCCTCTGCCTTTTATAAATGGCATGTTGTGTTCTTTTTGAAAATCCAACACACGTATAATCATGTCATCAAAACTTGTGGTTCCTATGAGGTTGACCTGTTTTTGCAATTGCCCTAGGGTTAAAAAATGGGCATGTGCATCGATAAGTCCGGGTAGAACAGTTTGCCCTTCGGCATCTATTATGGTGTCCGCAGCGTATTTTTCCTGTAATTCTGTTGATGAGGCTAGATCAAAAAACTTCCCATCTTTTATAGCAAACGCTTCGCCTTTATCATAGCTATCCAAAAGCGTATAAACGTTGGCATTTATGACAATGGCATCAACCTGTGGTTTCTCTTTTTGACAAGACAAGATGCTTAAAAAAATTAAAGGCAGAATACGTTTTATCATGAATAGATATTTACAAAATCTGCCCTAAATTAACAATTATAATTAAAAATTGAGATACCACTACACGATAATAAGATTACGAAACACGTTTCGAGAACCTCAACGTCCGTTTATAATAATAAGTCACTTACTTTTTTACAAACTTTGAAGTTTGTTCGCCATCGGTAGTTTCTATATTCAAAAAATAAACTCCTTTTGATAACTGACTGACATTTATTTGTGTTTGGTTTGCTGATGTGAGCTGTGTAACTATTTGTCTCCCATGAACATCATAAACCGTTATAGATTCCAAATTGATTCTACTTTCTATATTAATGACATCTGAAGCTGGATTTGGATAGATATTTATTAAGTTTTGTAATTCAGTTTCCTCAACGGACAAGTTTTCAGCAACGGTTGTCATCTCATCATTAGTGATTATTGGTGCATTGTAATCAAAATAGATTTCGGCATCATTTGAAAACGTGTCACCCAATACTAAAGTCTCCAATGTTTTTATTTTGAATAGTACATAGCCATCGTTATTAGCATCATCAAATGGTAGGTTAATATCCTCAAAAATGAACTCTACAATATTATCATCCTTAATTCTCGTTACAAAATCGTGGCTGCCATCTAATGGAATCAATGTTGACACATCATATTTTGTCATATCTATTTCATCCTTGACCACAATGTTTACCGCACTGGCCGTTCCTGTATTTTCAAAACGGATTAAGTAATGTACATATTTGCCAACATCTTCTGGTTCAATGGTCTCACCTTGCAGACAGGTTTTGTCATTAGGATCGAAAGAGTTCACGACAACCTGCTTTAGTTGAAAATTATTATCACCTACTAATTCATCATCGGCAATTGGAAAAATATTCGCTACAAAGCCCAAATAATCACCTCCATTTAGGGGTGGTGTATCCGTTGGTGAGTTTAAATTCATGGTTACTAAAATCTCTCTGGTTTCAAATGGCATCAAATCAGTAAAACTCCAAGTCAGTACATTACCAACATGTGTATCTGCTACTGGTGTAGATGACACTAACTCCATAAGTCCAGCATTTTCATTATAACTAAATTCTAATGAATTGGACATAACGGTATTGCCTTTGTTTTTGTAAATTATTTTGTAATCTGTGTCAAATCCAGGGCGAGCTTCTTCCACTGGAATAATTACGATTTCTAAATCATTATGAATACCATTGGCCATAACACAGAAATCTTGATTAAAGGGACTTGATTCTGTCGGGAAATTTACTGTTATAAATTCAGGATAAATTTGATAATAATTTGGGGTTTCAAATAATGGAGTAATATTATAAGTCCCTTCTAAAACGGGTATTGAATGATTTCCATTTACATCAGGTATATATACACTAAATAGTTCTTGATTTTGGTCGGTAATATAAAAATTAAGCATTGGTACCACTTCATCATTATTATCACAACCATCATTATTTAAATCAAATCTACTATTACCTTGAACTGTATAATATGTTCCTCCCGGATTAAATGAGCAATACGTATTGATCTCACAATTTGTTAAGCCTTCATTATCTATCAAATTTTGTATGAAATCATTGTTAAAATCATCGGAACATATGTAGTTTAAATTTGAGTTACCATTTAATTCAATTGAAAAATTTTGAGAAAAATCCACTCCGTTTTTTAAATAAACCACCTCTAAAGCACTATTATTTCTAATAACTAACCACTCAAGAACCGAACAATTATTTAAGTTCAATGATTCAATCTGTGAATCTCTTATTGACAAATCTATAAGATTTACATTAGAGCTTAAATCTAACATTTGAATATTTACTGCTGAGATATATAGTGTTTCTAACAAAGTATTTTGAGATATATCTATTGTTGTAAAATCATTTTGAATAGCATAAAACTTTTCTAATAGTGGATTTTGAGATATATCTATTGATCCAATTGGATTTATACTAATTGCTAATTCTAATAATCTTGGATTATTACTAACATCTAGACTAGTTAAATTATTTTGACTACAGAATAAAACCTCTAAAAACTCCATATTACTTACATCAAGTTGGGTAACCTGACTATCTCTCAAATCTAATTTCTTCAAATTATTATTATTAGTTAAATTAATATCTCCTAAATAAAAGGTAGAGTATCGTATTAATTCTTCTAACATAAGATTGTTACTTAAGTCTAAATCTTCTAAGGGGTTTTGAGAAACATTTAAATGCGTTAATAAATTATTTTGAGAAAGGTCCAGATAAGGAATCCCAATATTACTGCAGTCTAATTTCTTTAATTCAGGGTTATTGGTAACGTCAAAATTATTAAATCCACTGTTATTACAAATCAATTCCTCTAAAACAATGTTATTACTTAAATCTAAATAGTAAGATCCATTATTACTTGTATTTAATTTTTTTAAATTAACATTTCCTGATAAATCTAAACCACTGATACTATTTGAAGAACTCACGTCTAAAGATTCAAGAGATTGAAAATGTTGAATGCCATCAAAATTTGTAATATATGCACCTGGCAATAATAAATTAAGAACAGTTTCCGCTTCAGAAACTTGGATTTCCCCATCATCATTTGTATCAGCATCTAAATCTCCAACACCATCCCCATTTACATCAACACAATTGGTATTCACTAGAGCATTCTTAAAATTAGCATCTGGAATATTGACAATTTGAGCTTGAGAAAATGTAAACGAAATGAGGGCAATTAGGATTAAGTAATTATGCTTCATGATAATAGTGTTAAGTATGCAAAATACTAATATTTGTAACAACAAAAAAACGCTCAAATTGAGCGTTTTAAGTGTTTTATTAGATTCTAAAACAAGTTCAGAATGACAAAATTATTGCTTGATGAATTTTGACGTTTGTTCACCATTGGCAGTTTTTATATTCAAAAAATAAACTCCTTTGGATAACTGACTGACATTTATTTGCGTTTGGTTTGTCGATGTCAGCTGTGTAAATATTTGTCTCCCATGAACATCATAAATATTTATGGATTTCAAATTGGTTTGGCTTTCTAAATTAAGGACATCTGAAGCTGGATTTGGATAGATGTTTATTAAGTTTTGTAATTCAGTTTCCTCAACGGACAAGTTTTCAGCAACGGTTGTCATCTCATCATTAGTGATTATTGGTGCATTGTAATCAAAATAGATTTCGGCATCATTTGAAAACGTGTCACCCAATACTAAAGTCTCCAGTGTTTTTATTTTGAATAGTACATAGCCATCGTTATTAGCATCATCAAATGGTAGGTTAATATCCTCAAAAATGAACTCTACAATATTATCATCCTTAATTCTCGTTACAAAATCGTGGCTGCCATCCAAAGGAATCAATGATGACACATCATATTTTGCCATATCTATTTCATCCTTGACCACAATGTTTACGGCACTGGCCGTTCCAGTATTTTCAAAACGGATTAAATAATGCACATATTTACCAACATCCTGTGGCGCAATGGTTTCACCTTGCAGACAGGTTTTATCATTGGGATCAAAGGAGTTGACAACTTCCTGTTTTAGTTGAAAATTATTATCCCCTGGGATTTCGTCGCCAGTTATTGGAAAGATATTTGCGACAAACCCCAAATCATCACCTCCATTTAGGGGTGGTGTATCCGTTGGTGAGTTTAAATTCATGGTTACTAAAATCTCTTTGGTTTCAAATGGCATCAAATCAGTAAAACTCCAAGTCAGTACATTATCAACATGTGTATCTGCTACTGGTGTAGATGACACTAACTCCATAAGTCCAGCATTTTCATTATAACTAAATTCTAATGAATTGGACATAACGGTATTGCCCTTGTTTTTGTAAATTACTTTATAATCCGTATCAAATCCAGGTCGAGCTTCTTCTAAAGGAATAATTACGATTTCTAAATCATTATGCGTGCCATTAGGTGTAATGCAAAAATCTTGATTATAGGGGCTTGACTCAGACGGGAAATTGATTGATACACTCTCTGGAGAAACCGCATAATAATTTGGATTTTCCAGAACAGGTGTGATGACGTGTTCACCTTCCAAAATGGGAATTGAATACCCTCCAGTTGAATTAGAGATTATTTCTCCTGTTTCACTACCATTAGTTATACTAAGCTTAAAATAAGGAAAACTAGTATCATTAAAATCGCATCCATTGACATCTAAATCTAATTTATTTTCTCCTTGAATGGTGTAAAATTCACCTCCTGGCACAAATGAACAATAAGAATTTGTAACACAGTTTAGAATACCGGAAATAGAAAGCTGTTCATCAATATAATTCTTTTCATAGCTATCAACACAAATATAGTTTAAGTTGGGCAAATTATTAAAAGTAGCATTATCCAATGTTGTCCCATTCTTTAGATTTAAATAGTTTAAATTAGTACAATCAGAGATTCTTAAATTTGATATAAAAACATTGCTAAAATCTAACATATCAAACCCAGAGTTAGAAAGGACTAAAGTTCCGATTGAGGAATTAAAAAGGTTTAAACTATTTAATGGATTATTTGATAAATCCAAATAAATCAAATTATTTATATTTGGTAATGCTACATCACTCAAAAGATTATCGCCCAATTGAATTTCACCATCTTCAAGATTGTTGAGACCAATACTTGTTATGTGATTATTTCTTGCCGTTAAGTATCCAACAGAGATAAGATTGTTTAAATCAAGATTTACTAAATGATTATTATTTAAGTTAATATTGTCAACTGTTACTAAACTACTCAAATTTACAGATGTTAAATTTTCATCTGTAGAGTTTAAATGAATACTCCCAGCAGTTTCCAAAGATTCTAAATTAACTTCACTTCTATGTCCATTAATACTCAATGAATTAACATGGCTAAGGTTTGGTAAATTTAAAATGTCAGAATCATAAAATAAAGACATTGACGATGGGACACTAATCAAACTATTCAAATTTACACTCATAGTATTTCCTATGCTTTGTATCCATACTCTTTCTATAGAACTTTGTAGATTTTCTAAATTAATGTTTTCAAGGTCGCTGTTATATGAAATTTCAATACCTTGAGAATAACTCATATACAATTCATTTGAAGTCAAACTACCTAAATTTAAATCTGTTATTGTGCTATTATTTTTAAAAAAAAAACCATGAATAGTTTCTAAATTATCCAAATTTATGTTTTCTAAATTATTATCAGATATTTCGGTAATCAGGTTTACATTAGTTAGACTGGAAAGATTGACACTTAATGGCTCAGTAGGCTGATTATCTGTGATGTCTAAATAATTACCTATAGTTAAAAGATTTCTCAAATCTAAATTTGAAACTAAATTATTTGAATTGAAATAAAATGTGCCCCCAAGAGTTGTTAAATTTATCATGTTGAGACTCTCTAAATTGACATTGTTATCACAATAGAAGTGTCTACTAATGGCTGCAACCCCACTTAAATTTATATCTATTAGATTATTGTTATTAGAAATTTCTATTTGTCGCATATTAGTCATAAAGCTTAAATCAAGATTTATAACTAAAGAGTTCAAACATTTAAACTCTATTAAATTAACAAATGCTTCTATCCCTATTATTGAAGTTGCAACACATTCTTGCGTGACTTCCAAAGAATATACCGCTTCTGCTTCAGAAATTTGTATTTCACCATCATTGTTTGTATCAACAGTCGATTCAGCATAACCGTCATTATCCAAATCTGCACAAGTCGAATTCACAAGATAATATTTAAAATTAGCATCTGGAATATTGACAATTTGCGCTTGAGAAAAGTTAAATAAAATAAGGGCAAATAAAATTAAGGAATAGTGCTTCATGATTAATAGGGTTAGAGCATTGTGTATGCAAAATACTAATATTTATGGCAACTAAAAAACGCTCATATTGAGCGTTTTAAGTATTTTTATTAGATTCAGAACTTGTTTCATAATGACAAAATTATTGCTTGATGAATTTTGACGTTTGTTCACCATCGGCAGTTTTTATATCCAAAAAATAGACACCTTTTGATAACTGACTGACATTTACTTGTGTTTGGTTTGTTGATATCAGTTGTGTAAATATTTGTCTCCCATGCACGTCATAGACTGTTATGGATTCCAAATTGGTTCTACTTTCTAAATTAATGACATCTGAAGCTGGATTTGGATAGATGTTTATTAAGTTTTGTAATTCAGTTTCCCCAACGGACAAGTTTTCAGCAACGGTTGTCATCTCATCATTAGTGATTATTGGTGCATTGTAATCAAAATAGATTTCGGCATCGTTTGAAAAGGTGTCACCCAATTCCAAAGTCTCCAGTGTTTTTATTTTGAATAGTACATAGCCATCGTTATTAGCATCATCAAATGGTAGATTAATATCTTCAAAAATGAACTCTACAATATTATCATCCTTAATTCTCGTTACAAAATCGTGGCTACCATCCAATGGAATCAATGATGACACATCATATTTTGCCATATCTATTTCATCCTTGACCACAATGTTTACGGCACTGGCCGTTCCAGTATTTTCAAAACGGATTAAATAATGTACATATTTACCAACATCTTCTGGTTCAATGGTCTCACCTTGCAAACAAGTTTTATCATTAGGGTCGAAAGAGTTAACAACTTCTTGTTTTAGTTGGAAATTATTATCCCCTGCCAACTCATCATCAGCAATTGGAAAGATATTTGCTACAAAACCCAAATCATCACCTCCATTCAGTGGTGGTGTATCAGTTGGTGAGTTTAAATTCATGGTTACTAAAATCTCTCTGGTTTCAAATGGCATCAAATCAGTAAAATTCCAAGTCAGTACATTATCAACATGTGTATCTGCCACTGGTGTAGATGACACTAACTCCATAAGTCCTGCATTTTCATTATAACTAAATTCTAATGAATTTGACATAACGGTATTGCCTTTATTTTTATAAATTATTTTATAATCCGTATCAAATCCAGGACGCGCTTCTTCCACAGGAAGAATTACGATTTCCAAATCATTATGGGTACCATTGGCTGTGATACAAAAATCTTGATTATAAGGGCTTGTCTCTGTGGGAAAATTAACTGATATGCTTTCAGGTGCAAATACAAAGTAATCTGAATTTTCAAAAATTGGAGTAAGCGTATGGGAACCTGTTACCAATGGGATAAAATAATTTCCAGAGTAATTGGCTATTGTTTGCGTTACTATTGAGCCGCTCTGGATGTTAAATTTGGTATTTGGAATACTAGAGTCGTCAATATCGCATCCATCTAAATCAATGTCAAAGTTAATTTCACCTTCAACAATATAATATGTTCCTCCGGGTACAAATGAACAGTACGTGTTCAATTCACAACCAGTTAAACCATAATCATCAACAAAATTTTGAATGTAACTTAATTCAATTTCATCAATACATATATAGTTCAAATCAGGATTGCCCTCAAAGCTCAAACTAGTAGAGCCATACATTCTTGAACCATTTTTAAGAAACAGACCTACTAATTGGTTATTATTACATTGAAGCTTTTCAAGGGCTCCATTATTTGTTATATAGAGGCTCGAAAGTGAATTATCATTTAAGTATAATTGCTCCAAATTAATATTTTGAAAAAGGTCTATACTCTCTAATTCATTGGCGTTTAAATTTAAAAGAGTTAAATTAGGATTTTGAGTAACATCGATACTTGTAAGACCATTAGAATTTGAGTAAAAAGTTTCAAGTAACAGATTATTTGATACATCCAATTCACTTATCAGGTTTGAACCACAACTTAAATAATTCAAATTAGGATTTTGACTGACATCCAGACTTGTAATTTGATTATTTTCACAACTTAATGTTTCAAGTAGTGGGTTGTTTGTGATATCTAAATTAGAAATTGAGTTGCTACCACACCATAAAATCACTAAATTAAGGCATTGTGTTACATCTAAATTTGCAATTCCAGTACCAACTACCCTTAATTCATTTAAACTACTGCTATTACTTAAATCTAGTGAAGAAACATCTGTCGAATTTATGTTCAAAAAATTTAAATCAGGGTTTTGAGTGACCTCTAAACCTGTAAGTGACCAGTTAACAGAACAATTTAAATGAACAAGTTGGGAGTTATTACTAACATCCAAATTAATTAAATTATTTCCATCGCAAATTAAAGTCCTTAAATCTAAATTTTGACTAACATCAATTGAATCCAATTCATTATTGGCGCAAGCTATATAGGTCAACAATGTATTACCACTAAAATCTAAATTGATAATATCATTATTTGAACAATATATGGCTGTCATATTTGAAAAATACTGTATCCCTTCCAATGACACAATTTGTTTATATCTTACATCTAAATTCCTTACATTTTCTGCTTCTGAAACCTGTATTTCTCCATCATTATTAGCATCTACATCTGTGACAATCCCATTGAGAAGTGTTGCCACATTATCATGTAATAAAGCATCCTTAAAATTGGCGTCAGGTATATCAATAATTTGTGCTTGAGAAAAGTTAATTGAAATAAGGGCAAATAAAATTAAGTAATAGTGTTTCATGAATAATAGGGGTTAAAGCATTCTGTGTGCAAAATACTAATATTTGTAACAACAAAAAAACGCTCAAAAATTGAGCGTTTTTTAATGTATTTAAGATGTCTCGACTTCATTTCGAGTTGCCTCAATGACCACACTCGAAATGACAATGAGATTCCTGCTTTCGCAGGAATTTAAAAATCAAACTTATAAGTGGCACCACCTAACAACTGAATACCTTGAACATCAAAATTTTGCCAGCGCTGATAGTCTTGATTTGCCAGATTGTTTCCTTTTAAATAAGCTGATAATCTATCGGTAATATGGTACCCTACATGCGCATTCAAATCAAAATAACTATCCAATGTCACAACGCCTTCAAACGGTTGGATTAGATTGGGATAGAAAAGATAATCTTTTCGTTCTCCTACATAAAACAGATTAGCTCCTGCAAACCATTTCTCATTAATTTGATAGTCCATAAATAATGAGGCCTTGATGTCTGGTAAATTCCAAGCTTCACGTTGTTCACTGACATCATAAATAAAATACTCCCCTTGAATACCCAAGGTGAAATTTCGGCTGACATCCACACTTAATTCGCCACCAATGGAAAAGGTAGATACGTCATCATACACCACACCAAAAGAATTCCCATAGGTATAGCTTTCACCCATAGCCAGAATATCGTTATTCAAAAACAAAGCTTTATTGTTTTCTGCGACATAACCACCTTTAATATTGTAACCCATGCTATTGGACAGCTTCCCTTTAAGTCCCACAAAGGCATTGTACTGCTGATCAGTTGGTGTTATAAAAAGTGTTGGTGATACAAAAGGATTCTCCTGGGCAAAGTCGTAGTAACTATTCTGGTTCAAACCTCCTTGAATACCTCCATAGGCAATAAGCACCTCATCAACCACGCGATAAGAGGCCGAAACATTCGGATAGATATAGAATTTATTATCCCCTAATTCGGTATCATTCAAATAATATAATGACACTCCCAAATCCAATGTCAAATCATCTTGGGTTAATCTGTAAGTTGGTGCTAGACCAATGTTAAAGTTACCATATTTTAATTCTTCATCCAGATAATAACTGCGATCAAATGAACCACCTAAATAATCAATTTTTAGAACTGTGGCTATTTCAAAATCAGAAATAGGAATATCTGCAGTTGCCTGGGCCTTAAACCTATTTTCTCCTGAACCTTTATCATCTCCAAAGCGTCTAAAAAATACAGATCCTGAATTAATGTATGAGTCTTCAAAAGAGATATCACCTGACACATGTGCCCCGTAAAACTCGTGTAAAACCGGTAAGCGATCGACATCAGATTTCTCAAAAATAGATTTGGGCACACCATACCAATTATAACTTTGATGCAGACCTCCCAACTCCACATTCCAGGCCATGTCCCTCAAGTTTTGCGCATAGTTAATGTTCAACTTAGTATCGTAAAAACTATCATCTAAATAAACCCCATCAATACCACCTTGCGATGAATGGTGACTAATGTAGCCTCCAACGCTTTCCGTTCTTGATAAAGCATGATTGAGATATAATTCTCCTAGAATATTGACATAATTTCCGAATCCCAAAGATGCATAGTTATCATATAATTTAGGTGGTTTCTCCTTATCGACTACAGCTGCCTTACCTTTGGCAGGGGTGAACGTTGAAGCCACTGGAAAGGAAAAAATATTATACTGAATGTCTTTTTTGGTGGTAGTCACTTCATCATCCAATGATGGTTCTTCCTTGACTTTAAACGCATCGGAAATAGTTGGCTCGTAAGGTTTTACGACATTAATAACATTGGTGTCCAATGTATCATTTGGGCGCTCTTGAGACCAAGAATTTGTAATTGAAAAAACGGTTACCGCTATTAAGATTTGATAAACTTGCTTACGCATAGATTTGTTTTTTGTTTGATGTCTTTTTTTGATTTTCTTTCTGTTCAAAATTGTTTGAACTAATCTTCACTTTGAACAGATGCGTTGGTTTTAGCTTGTTCGGATTTTATAGTATTCAATTCGGTTTGTGCTTCCTCCACCACGTCATCAAAATCTGGAAAATTTTCAATGACACTTTCTAAAATATAGGTTGCCTGAAAAGCATCTTCCAAAGCATAATAGTTTTTAGCCATAATGATCAAGCCTTTAGCAGAATAATATTTATAACCCGAAAAGTCTTTGGCTAATTGTTGGACCGTTGTATTGGAAGCTTCATAATTTCCAGATTGATGTTTGAAATACGCATTATAATACAATGCTTCAGCAGCTGTTTCTCCTGTTGCTGTTTTTTCTACTTCTGCATACGCCGTTTTAGCGCGTTCTTCGTTTCCTTGCTTAATAGATGATCTGGCTATAATGACATGCGCATCACTTTTGATTTTATTATCAATGCTGCCATTCGACAAAACCTTTTCAGCATATGAAATAGCTTGATCATATTTTTCCAATTGGTAATTGGCTTTCATTAAATTGGATTGGGCAAAAATGACATTCTGTGGAAAACTGGCTTCCACTTCCAATCGTTTTAGAATAGGAATGGCTTCATTCCAATTTTTGTTTTCCAAATAAATCTGCGATAGCCTAGACAGTGCTTCTTCAGTAAATTCATTTTGGGTGGCATCCACAACTGCTTTATAATGCGGTCCCGCATTCGATTTTAAATCTTTTTTGAAATATAATTGTGCCAAATAGAAATGTGCCTGCAAGGCATGAATACCTCGAGGGAATTCATTTAAATAGCCATTAAATTGACGAATGGCATCATCCGTTTTGTTTTCAATATATTTTTTTTCGGCTGATTCAAAGGTGGTATTATCCAAGTCAGCATCCGTGACATCCACATAATCCAATGTTTTTACCCAAGATGCATAGTCATTTACACGTCCTAAATCAATATAAATCAATCGTGCTGTTGCAACTGCCTGATTAGCTTCTGGTGTTCCTGGATAATTTGTTGCCACGGTTTTAAACTTACTTAACGCGCGTTCATTATCTCGAGCATTATAATATATCAACCCCTGTCTCAATTGGGCTTTTGGTGTTAAAACACTCATACGATATTCCGAGTTCAGTCGGTCATACATTTTAATGGCCTTCTCTGATTCGCCTTTTTTAACATAAGAATTACCTAACTCATACATGGCATCATCGCGCAATGTAGATTTAGGAAATCTCTCAATAAAGGACTCTAATCCTGAAATTTTTTGGTTTGTATTTCCGGCGTAACCCTGACTCAAGGTTTTTTGAAAAAAAGCATAATCGGTATCGACTTTATTTAACTTGACTGCCTGATCGTAAGCCTGAATGGCTTCTGAATATTCTGTCGATACAAAATGCGCATCACCTAATCTCAAATAGGCATCATTTAAACGAATATCATCTTCCTTTACCTGACTAATAAAAGCATCAAAATGTTCGCCTGATTGGGCGTAATTCTTTTGCTTAAAATACGTGTAAGCCAAATTATAATCAATATTTGTATACTCTGGTGTATCAGTTGAACTGGCTTGTTGCTTAAACTGTTTGAACCCAATTAAGGCATCTTCATAATTGGTTAAATTATAATCGGTTTCGGCTTTCCAAAAAGTCGCACGAGCCGTATACATATCATCCCGTGGCTCCTTGATTGATTTCTCAAATAAATTTTTAGCTTCTTGGTAATTGCCTTCGTTGTACAATTCCAGCCCTCTATAAAATGCTACTTTTTGATAAGCAACCTTATTTTCAAAACTGCGTTTTCCTTCAAGTAAGGTTAATGCCTCCTTGTAGTTTTTTGAAGTGATATAAGAATCTATCAATAGGGTTTCTATTTCATCCTTGTAAGCCGTATCGGGATACTTGTCCAAATAAGAAGTCAGCACTTGAGGAACTGATTGATAAGGATTCCCTATTTCATAACTTATTTTGGCGTAGTTTAACCATGCATCTTCCTGAATTTTCAGATCAAAATCCATTTGGGATGCATTTCTAAAGGCGTTGAGTGCCTCCTGTTTTTTATCAAGATGCACATAACTTTCTCCCAAATGGTAATAGGCATTTTGAGCCACACCATTATTACCATCGACTATTTTATTGAACTCTGATATAGCCTCCTCATAATTGCCCTGTTTATAATAGGCATAACCCAACTGATAGTAGTCCGTATTGTTCCATTTACCACGTCTACCTTTAAATTCCTTGAGATATGGAATAGCTTCGGCATATTTTTCTAGATTAAAATAGCTTTCACCTATAATTTTATTGAGCTCAGAAACTTCATTTGGGTCGCTATCCGGTAAACGTTCTTTAGCCAATTTGATAGCTTCTTCAAACTTACCAAGTTTAAAATTTAAATCCGCTTGATAGTATGACAGCTTCTCCTTGTATTTTTCCTGATCGCTTACCTGATCAAAATATTCATTAGCTTGATTATAATCATCATCCTGATAGGCCATAAAACCCATGTAATATTTTGCTTGAGAACCATATTTTTGGGATGTTTCCAATCTGGAAAGATAAGTCTTTGCCGTTTTATAATCACCTGTAGTAAAGGCTACATAGCCATTGTTGAAACTAAATTTGTCCCGTTCACTCCTTGCCAAAGAATTCTCATCAACCTTATCATACCATTTTTTAGCATAGGCATATTTGCCATTCACAAAATAATAGTCGGCAACATCTAAAAAGGCGGTATTGCGTTTGGTACTTGTTGGATAATTTTCAACAAAATCCTCTACCAGTTTATCGGCATTTTGCTGATTGAGCCTCACTGCACAATTAGCGATATAGTAATCACAGTCGGATTTCAAGGCATCTGTTTCAGCATCTTTTTTGATGCTTCTAAATAATGATTGTGCCGCGAGATACTGATTATTATTATAGAGGGATAATGCTTTTTGATACTCAACCAAATCGTTGGTGTAAGCTTCGGTCTGCTGTGCTAATGTTATTTGAAAAATTCCAAAAACCAGTGTGAAAAATAAGGCTATTCTTCTGTACATGAATGCTATTTTTTTAATTCAAAATCAAAGATAATTCAATATGTATTCCATAACGGTGGAATTAACTTATAATTATAAACAGAGTTATAAAATCTCAAAACTTAATAAATCGATTAAACAATTACTGCATTCTATTTTCCCTATTTCGCATTAATTGTTTACTTTGTCGTATCGAATTTATTTTCTTTTAAAAACTCTAATTCATAAGTATGCAGCAAGTACTTTATCTTAAAGACGCTTCTATTTTTCAAGGTGATAGCTTGGTATTGTCCGATATCAATGTTGAAATAAACAAAGGCGATTTTGTATATCTCATTGGTAAGACTGGAACAGGAAAAAGTAGTTTTATGAAAACGCTGTATGCTGATTTGCCTTTAACTAAAGGAGAAGGCAGTATTGTGGACTTTGACTTAAGAACTTTGAAAGAAAAAGACATTCCGTTTTTAAGGAGAAAATTAGGAGTTGTTTTTCAAGACTTTAAGCTATTAACGGATCGAACGGTTAATGATAATTTGAGTTTTGTTTTGAAGGCCACGGGATGGAAAGACAAAAAAGAAATGAATACACGAATTGAGGAAGTCCTTGATAAGGTTGGCATGAAAACCAAAGGCTTTAAATTTCCTCATGAACTTTCTGGTGGTGAGCAACAGCGAATAGCCATTGCAAGAGCCTTGTTAAACAATCCTGAACTAATATTAGCTGATGAACCTACAGGAAATTTAGATCCACAAACCAGTGTTGAAGTCATGGAAGTCCTTCAGGATATCAATAAAAATGGCAATACGATTTTAATGGCCACCCATGATTATGCTTTACTTTTAAAATATCCCAGCAAGACACTTAAGTGTGATGACAATCAAGTCTATGAAGTGGTTCAAAAGAAGAATCAATGATTTTTAAGAAATTCGTTAATAATACTGGTGCATTTTTTTGCACCATATTTATTTAAGTGATCAGCATCCTGAAAATCCTCTAATTCAAATCTTGTATCCTGGACCAAATTTAAATTCTTTACATGTTCATTTGTAACAGCCAATTCTTCTGATTTATTTAATATTTCTGATACCTCATCCTGTTCTAATAACTGATAATATTGCTGGTTAACCGGTAAATTGACCAAAAGAACTTGAATATTTTTTGATTTACAGATGGTAATCATCGATTCAATTCGCTCAAGGTTTTGAGAAATATCAGTTTTGCCATCATTGTGTTTTCTAGAAATAACTTTAGCCAGTCTTAATCTTTCCAAGGAATCTACAGACGCATCATAACCCAAACCCCAACCATTTGTATCACAATTAACAAGCGTATTATTATGCCTAAAAATATCTAACGCCTGCACAGTTCTAACTAATTTTTGAGATAATGCTAAACTATATTTTTTTGGGTCATACCATTTTACGAGTGGCACTTCTAAATCCATTTGCACCTCATAAAAATACTTTCTCCAAACATCCTCTTGGGTGTTATCCGCCTGACTCATGGTGGTATATTCCATAGGAATAATAACGTATTCAAGGTTATTCAATTTATTAATGTACTTTTTGAAGAGTAATTCATCAAAATAGATGGTTTGACTCAAATTAGCTATGTTAAATGCGTTGCCATCCAAATATTCTGGATTAATACCATACATGGCATGAGAATCACCAAAAATCAAAATCTCAAGGGAGTCTGCTCGCTTGAGTATTTCGCCATGCTTAAAGCTGTAATTAGTCGGAACCGTCCTGTAAAATATATCTATACCTACTAATACCAATAAAATAGGCAACAAAAACAATCCCGTATATTGTAACAGTTTTTTCATTAAAATTGAAAATAAATAAAAGGTTGCGAATTGCCAGAAAAATAGAAAATACAAATTGCTATTGCATAGTAAATGGACATTCTTAAAAATCTCGATTTTATAAAATCAATATCCAGTAAATGTGCTCTTTTGCGCTGGAACCATTCCAAGATTATGAAACCAAAAAGCAGCAATATCAACCCTCTTGATACTTGAGGCAATGAAAACAATGATGCATTAAATATGCCCTGCAAATACAAAATGGCATGCGAGAAATTCTCTGCTCTAAAAAAGACCCAAGCAAACGTTACAATCAAGAATGTCACCACCATTTGAATGAAAGTCTTGAATGAGGGTAATAATTTATTTTCATCTGCAACATCTTTATGGTCTTTATGCCAACCAAATAAAACTAGAGGTAAAAAGCATAAAGCATGAATCAATCCCCAAATCACAAAAGTCCAGTTGGAACCATGCCATAAACCGCTCAATAAAAACACTGCAAATATATTTCTAACTATTTTTATTTTTGAAACACGACTACCTCCTAACGGAATATATACATAATCCCGAAACCATGTGGACAGTGAAATGTGCCAGCGGCGCCAAAACTCGCCCAAATTCCTTGACAAATAGGGCATTTTGAAGTTTTGCATTAAATCGAATCCCAACAATTTTGAGCAACCTATAGCAATATCGGTATATCCAGAAAAATCACCATAAATTTGAAAAGCAAAAAAGAAGGCCCCAAAAAACAAGGTACTACCACTTTGCTCCGGATAGTATTGAAACAATTCATTGACAACTTTGGCACAATTGTCAGCAATGACCATTTTTTTAAAGAGTCCCAATAAAATTAAGCGTAAACCATTTACACCAGTCACATAATTGATTACCCTAATCTTTTCAAATTGAGGCAATAAATTACTCGCTCTTTCAATTGGACCTGCAACCAATTGTGGAAAGAAACTCACAAATGCAAAAAAAGATATGGGGTTTTTGGTTGGCTGAATTTTATTATTATAAATATCTATTGTATAACTTAAAGTCTGAAACGTATAAAAACTAATACCAACTGGTAGCATTATTTTAAGTGTTGCCGTATTGAAACTACTCCCAAAAATCGTAAAAACACTATTAAAGCTTTCTACAAAAAAGTTATAGTATTTAAAAAAACCTAATAGCCCCAAATTCACCACTAAACTTGTCAGTAACAGGAATTTTCTATTCAAAGACCTTGATTCTTTATACAAGTACCTTCCTACTAAAAAATCAACCGTAGAGCTTATAAAAATTAAAGACAAAAAGCGCCAATCCCAACATGCATAAAAAAAATAACTGACAACAATTAAAAATATGTTTTGGACTCGCAGACTTCTATTAAATACAAACCAATACAAGAAGAATACAAGGGGCATGAAAATGGCAAAATCTACGGTATTAAAAAGCATGTCTTGACTAAAATTTGACTTTAGTTCCCCTGTTTATAATGTTTATAATTGGTAAGGATTTAATGGTATCCTTTAATTTGGAATTCATATTGAATGGTGACATAATAAGCAATATTCCTATGCATAAAATCGCACCATACATTGAAACATTTAAGGTCAAGGCAATTCCTGCATGTAATAGCAACAATAAAACACCCCAAACCCTATGCAGATAAGCTCTAAAAAAAACAACAACTGAAAACAACTCAATATAAACAGCTCCTAAATACAGAAACCAAGCTAGAAAATAATGATCTATAAGCCAAGTGCCTACCAAAGTGGGTTCAATGAGCTGATTTTGCAATATAATAACGTTCCTCATAGATAATGGAGAGAACAAGCTGACCTGACCGTTAAACCACT
Source organism: Hanstruepera sp. CR43 (assembly GCF_055227665.1). Lineage (NCBI taxonomy): Bacteria > Pseudomonadati > Bacteroidota > Flavobacteriia > Flavobacteriales > Flavobacteriaceae > Hanstruepera > Hanstruepera sp. CR43. The sequence goes on from NZ_CP200078.1 coordinate 1,041,272, forward strand.
CAATAACCCCCCAAAACACTTTCCAAAAACCAGTTAATGAATAAGAAAGCAGCAAGAAAAATTGCATGGTTGCAAACATCAGAATGGTTTTCTCTTTGAAATGTGCTTTTGTTTTATCAGGAATAAACATTAAACAAAAAAGATACATTAATGGTAAATAGAGTCCGTGGTTTATTTTACCGAATGAATTGGTAAACGCTATAAAGAAAAAGAAATTGACAAATGCAAAAACCTTTAAAAACAAATTATTGTTTTTAAAACAAAGTCCTATGAATGCCGAAAGTAAACTCAATTTGAAATATAATGCCAGATAAACTGATGGAATTCCCTTAAAAAACACCAATGGCCACAAAGGATTAATTCTTTCAGCATTTTCATAGATACTGATATTAAAGACATTATTGAAGACCAAAACCACAAAAAACACATATGAAAACCTAATTATGATTTGAATGTCCTCATATAATTTATCAACTGGTTTTGAGAAAATTGAAAATTTACCAAAGGTAAGTTTCCAAAAAAAATGATTTTTTATATACTCATTCAATGTTTACAATCTTATTATTAATAACAGAACAAACCTTGATTGATTTTTCGGTGTTCTTATAATCTTTTTTACTCAAATCAATCTTTTTTATGAACAAATCATAATTACTACCAACTGGCAATATTTTCAAAAACCTAGTTTCCTCAATTTTGGTTTCATCAAAATTGTTGGCAACCGCAATATAAAAATTAGCTACGTTCAAATTCATATCAATTAAGGAAAGATGATGAATATCTTGAAGTTCTAAAATATTAGTAGGTGGTATTATAGAATCACCAACTCTAGTAACTAAAACATAGGGAAATTCAACAGTGTTAGGTGTTTTTGAGTACAGAGACCACCTGAAAAAAGGAAAAATCTCCTTGTTGTATGTCGTGAATCTACCAATAAAAGCTAGGCTTAAATAAATTATTGACCAAAAAACAATAAAATTTTTATAAAATTTCATATCAATTTAACACGACCAGTCTAATGTAATGAATATTTACAAAATAGGTAGTAATTAGAGGCCTGAATAAATTAAAACAACCACTTAAATAAACGTTTAATAAAACTTTCTGGCTCTTCTATTATATCAGATTTTTTTTCTTCAAAATCAACAATAAAAACCCCAAAATTGTTAAGTGTTTTATTTGCTGTTCGTTTTAAACTCATTGGAAATTCGACAGTAGAAGAATCTGAAAGTTCACCAGACATTAAAACCTCATCTAAATTTTCAACATCACGAACTGTATAGGTTACGTTATTTTTACCAATAAAGTCATGGAAATCAACTTGAATTGCCTCTTCATTCTTACTAAAAAGCACCACTCTGTAAGAGTTTGATTTGTGTTCATTTTTTGTAATATCCAATACTGGCGGTAAGTCAAATTGCTTTATGTTTTTATGTTCACTATTGTTATCCTGCTTAAAAGTTGTTTGCCACTTATCAAACGGATATTTATTTTTTTCAATTATAAATGGGGTTTCATTTTTTGTGTAATAGGTATTGTTATTTAAGCTCCCCGAAGATAGACTATTGGTAGTATGCAACATCAAATAAGCGTATCCAGTATAAACAATATTATCTGTAATTGTAACAGATTTTGCATGAAGCACCCTAAAGGCATTATTTCTTCCAAGTATGATGTTATTTTTAACCACGACGTTTTCGATCGGGGCTTTGAAAATAAAACCTAATGTTAATGAAGCCGCATTTCCGTTGATTTGATTTTGCTCATAGTTTGTATTGTGATAAAGGATATTGTTAGTAACCTCAACATTTTTCGCGATATTGATTCCATTTCTATCATTGGAAGCCACTATAACATTGTCAACAGGTCTTCCAGAAACTAAACCACTATTGAAAATCACATTATTATCAAGTGTGATGTTCTTTACAAATTCACTTTTTGATCGTTTACTTGCTGACCAAACTTCAATGCCTTTGTAATAATTATTGAAAATGATGTTGTCTTTAATAATTCTTGTTTCATTATCACTATCATTTTGAACATAAAACCCTTCTCCTAATCCTTCGTTACTTTTCCCAATGTATCCATTATCGTAAACAATACAATTAGCAATTACGGTGCCTCCTGTTTTTTTCCAGGAACCAAAGCCTAAGCCATTATTACCATGTATTACAAGATTAATGAATTTACAATTTGCACCACTATTATGATTAATACCACCGAATTGGTTAAATCCTTTATCATTTTCATTTCTGGTGTAAGCTCCTACTGGTGAAATTTCAAAATCTTTGAAGGTGACATTATTTCCGACGATGGTTAATGTGGGTTCAGCAGAACCAGAAATATTTCCATTCAAAATTGCCCACTCATCTTTGTATGATGAAACGATAATATTTTTATTAGAAATGGTGCTTTTCAATTTACTTGTAAATTTACCCGAATAAACACCACCGTGCAACCAAATCGTATCACCTCCATTGACAACTTCTGGTTTCTGTCTTAATGCTGTTTTCAAGTCCCATGGTTTATGCAAACTTCCATCACCATTTTCCGAACCTTTGTTGGTCAAGTGATCTTTTGGAAAAACGTGAAATGATTTCTGACTATATCCTTGAATAGTAAAAACCAATAAACAAAATGTCGTTATAATCAATCTCATAGAAACAAAATTACAATTACCATACCACATCAACGTTTAAAATTGGTTTTAATTAAAAAACTGTTTAATATTGATTAGATTTGACATAATTGTGAGATTCATGCTTTCTATTTTAATTCCTACATTCAACTACAATGTTTATCCATTAGCAAAAAAACTAGTTTTAGAAGCTGAAAACATCGGATTAAATTATGAACTAATATGTGTCGATGATGGCTCATTGTCTGAAACCAACCGTGTCAATCAACAAATAAACCATCTTAAAAATAGTCTTTTCATTGAAAATAAAAACAACTCAGGAAGAACAGCAACCAGACAGTTTTTAGCCCATAAAGCGCAATTTGATTGGCTGCTTTTTTTAGATGCTGATGTTTTACCAGTTCATGATGACTTTTTAACAAGGTTAATGTCAGATGACTTTTTAACAAGCGATGTAATTTTTGGCGGAATATCCTATCAGTATAAAAAACCCGATGACAACCATATACTGCGCTGGAAGTATGGCAAAAAAAGGGAAGAAAAATCTGTTCCTTATCGAAAAAAACAGCCTTATACATCCATCATATCAGGTGCTTTTTGTGTGAAAAAAAAATTGTTTTTAGACATTAACCAACATTTATTAATGTCAAAATATGGACTGGACATTTTATTTACGCATAAATTAAAATGTACTCATGCTAAAATAAGTCATATAAATAATCCTGTATTTCATTATGGTTTGGAAACAAACCACGTTTATTTATCAAAGTCAAAAGAATCCATTAAAACATTGCATGAGCTCGTTATTCAAAACACCATTCCTAAATCCTCAACACCGCTATTACGATTATATTTTCAATTATTATCACTTAAACTAATAGGTCCCATTATGTATTTGACTAACAAGTTCAATAATGTTTTAGAGAAAAATCTACTTGGAAACTCTCCTAGTTTATTGTTATTTGACTTATATAGATTAGGATACTTCAGTAGGCTAAATAAAAATCAATGAATCCAAATTTTTCAATAATAATACCCTTATTTAATAAAGAAAATTATGTAACGAAATGCATTCAATCGGTATTGGATCAAACCTATCTGGATTTTGAAATCATCATAATTAATGATGGTTCAACTGACAACAGCCTTAAAATTGTTGAGGGATTCAATGACAATAGAATAAAAATTTTTACTACCAAAAACAATGGGGTTTCCGCTGCCAGAAATTTAGGCATCCAAAAATCTAACAGTCATTATTTAGCTTTTCTAGATGCTGACGATTATTGGGAAAAGTCTTTTTTGGAATCAGTTATGCGACTCATTTCAATATATCCAGATTCACACGTTTTTGCTACTGCCTTAAAGATAGAAACTGAAAGAACTACTTATCCAGCCAATTACAAAAGCTTAAATATTCAATCTGGTGACCATGACACAATTAATTACTTTCAGAGCAGCATCGGACATTCCGTATTGCATTGCGCAAATTCAGTATTCAGCAAAAAATCAATTGAAGACATTGGTGAATTCGATGAGTCGCTAATGACTAATGAAGACACAGATTATTGGATTAGAACTGGTTTGAAATACTCAATCGTTTTTTTGAATGAGATACTTGCAACGCATCGATCCGTCAGTGATGGATTAACAAGGTCAAACAAATTGGATTATAATCCCATTAATTTTAAAAAGTATCTTTCCATTGCTTCAGATAATCCAGACGCTTTAAAATTCTTGACCAAAAACATGTACTCATCAATACTTAAGTTAAAATTAAATGATGATATTGAAAATAGCAATAAAATAAAAAGCTTAATCCCGAGGCAATATTTGACATTTAAGCAATTTCTTATTTTGGCATTACCCAAACCGTTTTTAGCAGTTATTGTAAAGTTTTATCAAAAAACCTCGAATAAGAAGTCGTATTATTGATTTTTGTATGAAATAAATTCATCATAATCCCGAATGTAATCAGTTTCTTCAAAAACCTCGGAAGCTAGGACCAGACAAACAGAACCCGACGAGAAGTTCTCCAATTCTCTCCAAATCCCAGTTGGTATTAAAAGTCCTTTATTGGGTTTATTCAAGGAAATTTTAGAACGTTTTTTACCATCGTCCAATACGACATCAAAACTCCCACTTAAAGAAATTAAAACCTGACTTAATTTTTTATGGGCATGTCCGCCTCTATAAGCGTTACTAGGCACATCATATAGATAATATACGCGCTTGATATCAAAGGGTAACACATTTTTCTCGATGATTGCTAAATTACCTCTTACATCTTCTATTTTAGGAATCTCAATAAGTTGTACATCTTTTAATGTCTCCATTTAATAACTATTAATTTGTCTATACCTTCTAATACCATTCAATCCAATCTCAAATTTATTCTTGACATCGGCAAAAGTTATCAATCGCTTTCGCAATAACGAAACAATTAACTTTAATAACAAAAAATACGCCCAAAACCCATAAAGTTTATAATTCATAGCCCCTCTAGCAAAAAAATGTTTATCGGAGGTTACATCATCACTCGAACTATACGGTTTATGAATGACAATAAATTCTGGAACGAACAAAGCAATGATTTTTTCTGATAAAACCTGCCGGAGAAAAAAAACATTTTCACCATCTTCAAAAGTACTTCCTAATCCAAAAAGTTCATCAAATTTTATATTATGGTTAATTATTGCTTTTTTTCTAAAAGCAATTTCTATTGAAAGGACTTTTCTGTAAATAGCATTTATAGGCGTAATTGATTTTGGATAATTCCAATATGAATTACCATTCGTTGTTTGAGTCTTGAATGTTATAAGGCTAGCATTTTCATGATTTTTGAAAGCTTCTATTATGTTATCTAAAAACCCTTTCAAATAAATGACATCATCATCAGCCAAGAGACAAATACGACCTAACGCATTTTCTAAAGCCAGATTTCTACTTTTACTTAAACCTTTGTCAAATGAATTAATAACCCTAATATTTGGGAAATCGGAAGTCAATAGATGCTCTTCGGACGTTTGATTAATAATTAACAAGAATAGATTCTCCTGCTCATTATTTGGAAACATATTATTTAGAAATTCCAATGAGTTTCTATTCATGGTCGAAATCAGGATTTCCAATTCAATTTCGCTTCCTGCCTGATTATTCATTTAAACATTTATCTTTGAAACAAAGATATTAAAATAAGCATGCGAATTCTCTTGGTTGGCGAATTTAGCCGATTACACAATTCTTTGAAAGAAGGCTTAATAAAACTAGGTCATGAAGTAGTGATTATTGGCAGCGGTGATCAGTTTAAAAAATATCCTGTTGATATTAATATTGACGCCAAACTATTTAAAAAACAACCACTCCAATTATTTAGGAAAATCTTTCATAAAATAACCAAAATCGATATTGCTCAAATTGAAATTTACTTTAGAATTAAAAACAAATTACCCATTCTAAAGAATTTTGATGTGGTACAACTGATAAATGAAGATGCCTTTTTTATTCATCCCAATTTACAAATTCCACTTCTGAAGTATCTCATGAATCGCAATAAAAAAACCTACCTACTATCATGTGGCGACGACTTTTCTTCAATAAACCATTATCTGAATCAAAACTCAAAATACTCAATCTTAACACCATATTTAAAAGATGGAAAATTAAAAAAAACTTACCGTTATTCCTTAAAGTATGTTTCAAAGCCATACAAAAAACTACATGATTTTATTTATTCAAACATTGCTGGAGTCATTGCATCCGATTTAGACTATCATTTACCACTACTCAAGAATCCAAAATATTTAGGATTAATACCAAATCCTATCAATACTGACATAATAAAATATGAAGACTTGAAATTAAATAATCCAATAGTCATTTTTTTAGGTATTAATCGTCCAAATTATTGCAAAAAAGGTATTGATTATTTTGAGCAGGCTTTGGACATTGTTTCAGAAAAATATGGTAATGGCGTTACTATTATAAAAACAGAAAATCTACCTTATGCGAAGTATATACAGTCTTATAACCGCGCTCACATACTTTTAGATCAGGTTTATGCATATGACCAAGGATACAATGCCTTAGAGGCTATGGCTAAAGGCAAAGTTGTATTCACTGGAGCCGAACAAGAATGGTTAGATTATTATCATTTGGATGAAGACACCATTGCCATTAATGCTCTACCCGATTCAAAATATATAGTTGAGAAACTCTCTATGCTTATTGAAAACCCAGAAAAACTCGATGACATTTCTAAAAGGGCACGCTTGTTTATTGAAAATGAACACCACTATATTAATATTGCCAAACGTTATATTGATGTTTGGAATAATCACTCCTGAATTATTCTTCCAAATCAGGTTCTTCGGGCAATACACCAAACAAGGAGGAACTAAATATCAAAAGTATCAATCCATAATACGCTACATAAGTCACAAAGTGGGCAATATTAGCACCTTTAGTTCCATAGATATCAATAAAATAAATACTGGTGAAATACAAAATAACAACAGAAAAAGCTTCGGTAATAATATAATGCCAAAACATCTTTTTGGCCAAAAATTGATAGGCTATTACAATTGACAGTACTTTTACAAAATCTCCCAACAACTGCCACAGGAACAAATCTTGAACAGGCAAAAATTCCTCTGAAAAAATTAATAGAACTATATATTTACGCAATAGATATATCAAAAGTAACCCACCAGCGAAAATTGGAATAATGGTCTTATAAAAATTAAAAACCTCATTTCTAAACTCTTTCTTATTGTCAATTTCTGATAACCTCGGTAGAATATAAAGGGTTAATAAAGAAGACACAAACATCAAATAATATTTTGAAATCCGATTCATAGTCTCCCAGAATCCAGCCTCCTTTATACCAACGGAATCTGTGATGTAGTTTCTGATAATTATAGCAACAACTGGTAGCATGACCGCAGAAAAAATCGCCATCAATGAATATGAACTCAACTTTTTAATATAATCGAAACTAATATTTTTTACTTTCACCAATGGTGCTAAACTTTTTCGGTTGGCAACTCCTACCAGCGTTATTAAAAATATAAGGGATTCAGAAATAGCCACCGAAATCAAAGCACCGTCAATGCGTTCTTTATAGATTAATAATATGGTAATCGAAAGCCCTAATAGCTGTCCAATAATATTGATAATAATAAGGATTTTATATTTTGAATAGCCATTCAAAATACCAAACGTAAACATGTTGAGAGCATAAAATGGCAAGGCTATAGCTAAAATCCTGATGACATAGGCATAATCATTATAATAAGAAAAGACATAATCATTGATTAAATTTGCTCCAAAGTAGCAAGCCAATGAAACCAAAATAGTTGAGAAAAAACCTAAATAAAATATGGTAGACAGTGTTTTGCTTAACTCAATAGTATTTTCTTTAAATTCAGCTATATATTTTACAATGCCGTTGTAAAATCCGAGAATAGACAACGTTTGAACTGAACTTAAAAAATTTCGCAAATTACCAATTAGAGCCATTCCTTCAGCACCCACAAATAAAGCAATAGCTTTAGATGTCAAAAATCCGGCAATAATTTTGGTAGCTACAGAGGCCGAATTTAATGAGGCTACTTTTATTAATACATTATTATTGATATAGTGCAATAATCTCTTCAATTAAAAAGTATTTAGTAGATTAATAATTATGGTTACCTCTTCTTCACGCATGACAGGACTAATTGGAATACTGACAACTTGATCATGTATTTTTTCGGTTATGGGCAATTTCAAATTACTATATTCCTCCAGTGCTATTTGTTGGTGAGGTGCTTTTGGATAATGAATCAAATATTCAATCTGGTTTTTAGTCAGAAATGCCAAAAATTCCTCCCTATCATCAACTCTTAAAACAAATACATGAAACACATGATTTTCTGACCCATCATAATAAGGCAATTGTATTCTATCGTTTTTGATTTCATTCAAGTAACGTATCGCCACTCCTCGTCTTTTGGAATTATCTTTATTTAACATCGGAAGTTTAATACTCAATATAGCTGCCTGAATTTCATCTAATCGATTATTGAAACCTTTACTATCAAACAAATATTTTTCGGTTGAGCCATAATTTCTTAATTTTTGTACAACACTCGCCAATTTTTCATCATTGGTTGTTACGGCTCCAGCATCACCTAAAGCCCCTAAATTTTTGCTGGGATAAAAACTAAATGCCGCCGCATCACCCAAATTGCCAGCACTAATTCCATTACTGTCTTGAGCGCCATGTGCTTGAGCAGCATCTTCAATAACTAATAATTTATGCTCTTTAGCCAAATTATTAATAGCTTCCATATCAGCCAATTGTCCGTAAAGATGAACCACTAATATGGCTCTAGTTTTGTCATTAACATTTTGTGCTATTTCTTCAGATGACATGTTAAATGTCTGTGCATCAGGCTCGATAAAAACAGGTTTTAATCCTGAATGTATTATAGATAAAATACTTGCTATATATGTATTGGCTGGGACTAAAACTTCATCATTTGGCTTCAACAGACCCAGTTCAACATAAGCTTTGAAAATAAGCATTAAAGCATCCAAGCCGTTACTTGTACCGATACAATAATTAGTTCCGCAATAGGTAGCAAAATCTCTTTCAAAAACTTCCACTTCATTACCAAGAATGTATCGCCCTGATTCCACAAACTCATGAAACTTCTTTTGAAAAGCCGCTTCAAAACGTGCATTTATTTTTTGTAAATCCAAGAACTTTATCATTTCAAAACGGTATCTAAAATTTTGTAATTAGCAATTGGTAACTCATAAAAATCCTGTACAAACGCTCTAGCACCAAATCCCTCTTTCCAATATTGCAATCCAGAATTGACTTGTAAACCATTATTTTCGTTGGAAATACCAAAATCAAAATACGGTTTTTGCTTGAAAACATCTTTTAACAAAAAATCATGAAGAAAATCCAAACTACCTGTTTGGTTCTTGTTCTCATCAGCAGAAATATATTGGGAATGCGCTACTTGGTCCGTAACAAAAATCGTTGTTCCTGCAATTAATTTTTCATTGTGATAAACATTATATTGTATGATATTTTTGGGAAAACGCTCCTTAAGTAATTTAATCTCCGCTAAAGTATGAACAGGTGTAGTACCGTGTTTACTTTTGAGATTTGGAATTAAAATTTCGTTCCAAAAAGCATCAAATTCATCATCACATTTAATAATCAAACCAATATTTTTAGCACGTTTAATACCATCAATCCTATCCTTTGAGTATTTAATTAATGAATTTTGCTTGACGACTGCCAACATGTCTCTTTTAGATAGTTTAGCCTTTAAAACGCTCATGAGATATAGAAATTCCTCACTGGGGCATTTGGCATAAATACTGGGCAATGTTTTAATTTCCATCATTTGGAAATCTTGATTGTGATAATATTCCAAAATAATTTGAAAACAATTCAAAATCGAATGAAACTTTAGATTTTTACCTACCAATAACCCACCATAAGTTAATCCTTTATGCGAATAAATAACGGTGCCCTCCTTGCAAGCTGGGAATGCAGCAATGACTTTCTCTCCTTTGAAAACCAACAATGAAGCATCAGCAAATCGGTCCTGATGGTAATCCATAAAATCTCTAAAAAAAAGAAACGTAGCGTTTTTTGCCTCATGCATAAAAGCATCCCACTGAATTTTATGGTCACTATAATATGGTTTTACGGAATATTCGATTGTCAATTATTTTTTTCTATTTGAAAAATACTAATTAATTTAATGTTCTTCAATTTTATTAAAAACTGGAAGTCCGTTTTCATCTAAATACTCATAAACTCCAAATGGCGCACCATCTAGAATTTGAATATAACTTTTATCATCTTCCATATGATTTAATAGAGTCCTATTTGTACTTAAATAAGAAAAAATTACTCTAAAAAGGTTCACATTAGTCTTTAATTCATTTTCATAATAGGAATCCATTTTTTCAGGCCATTTAATGGATAAGTTAGCAGAAAAAATCGATTTAATTAAATATGGATCTTTCACTTTCGTTTTTGATTCTACTGTATAATTAAAGCCAACATAACCTCCATGATCTGCAGCAATAATTATTAACGCATCAGGATCTTCTTTTGTTATGAGACTTACAACGTCTTCAAGAAATTTATTAGCCTCCTTCAATCTGGTAAGATAGTTATTACGTTCCAAGTCTACTCCATCACTTTTATCTCCATATGAAGTAATATGACCAGGACTAATTTTTTCAACAAAGTAAAAGTTACTTTTATTGCTATTGGCATTAATTGCCTGTTTCAAATCCTGCAGTACATCTCTCTTAAACTCAAATCCTCTGGCAAAAAAAGATACATCACTATAATTTATATTACATGAATCATAAAATAAATTTGGTCTATTAACCAACAAATATGGATGTTCCAAAATCAAATTATTCTGATATCCATTATTCTTTAAAATGGTTAAAACAGGATTCTTACCCACGATTATTTCTCGAGAATTGAATAATTCACCTTCATTCGGCTTGGGGTCATTATAATAATGATGTTTCATACCGAACATAGACGTATTGGAACTTAATGTGGAATAATAATTACTTCTGAAATTGGGATAATTTTTGAATCCAAATGTATTCATATAGCCTTCAAACGTACTATTGTCAAATTTATAATACCCTTTACTTAATTCTGAAAAATTAACGTAACCATCCGGTTGAATAAGATATATATTTGGTTGCTTTTTAAATGAAACATTGGCGATGTCATCTTCTTGATCCAACCAATCATATGAATAAAATAATTGCTTTGATATATCAGGAATTAATTTAGGTGCTGTTATAATAGCTAGCAAAAATTGGAAAACTATTAATTTGTGAAAGTGTTTTTTAAGAATTATACCGACGCAAAATGTAGCAATAATAACTAATAAAACGAGTTTTTTTCTACCTAAACCATAGGTGCTAAACATGATTAATATGGCAAAAATCACAAAGCCAAGGACAGGGATAATATGATTATTTAAAGGCCAATTTTTGGTGTTGTTTTTTACAATCTTAATCGAGTAAAAAACTATTATTGGTACAATTAAATACAACAAACAAAAAAATGCTAATTGACTCCAAGAATTTAGAAGTGTATAATTGGAATTATAAAAATATAATAATGGGTATAATCCAGAAGCAATACCAGCAATGATTGGATAATCCTTTTCACTGTTAATAAAATCAATGATTTTTTGCCTTAAGCCTAACATCATTTTCTTTTTAAAAAATACATGACTCGTCTTGAACCAGGAATTTCAACCTTATCCAAAACCTTAAAAAATTGTAAATAGGCATCAATGAAATTCGACTCATTATAAAAATCAAAGTGACTTCTAAAATCGCCTTTACTTTTTAATAAACGCTCAACCCATGAATCCCCGAGTTTTGGAAACTCAATAATAAGATGTTTGGAAAATGATTCAAAAAAAGATGCCGACATTTTAAAAGTAACATTCCCTGAAAGTGTTATATGATGAATAACAGCAAGTGCTAAAGTAATGTCCGGGTTATATTTTTCTATTCTATCCTTAAAAGCTGATCGCTCTTGATTATTGAAACCAATATCCCCAGAAGGATTCAAAACATCCATTACAAAAGGAAGAATGTGGGCTTCTTGCTGTTTTTTGACCCTGATATAATTTTGATCTACAGCATTATTATCCACATCACATACCAGAGCTTGTTCCAATTTTTGTTCTATCCTACGCACAAAAGTACCATCATTACCACCAATGTCAATTAAAGTCTTGGCGTTTATGAGTTGAATCCATTTATTGATTATTTGTGCTTTAAAATTAAATGCCTCGTCAGTATAATTCGTTTTATTATAATAATCACCCCATTCTGTATGTTCCTTCAACTCTATTTTTTTTATGTAATCATACAATGACTTTACAATATTGAGTTGTGCTTGTTTTGAAAGTGTGGTATGTTTTTGATCACCATTATAATCAGCATGATGCTTTTCTTCAAATTTTGCCAGCAAGTATACATTGGAGTATAAAAAAGGGTTTAGTTTAGACTTAAACGGTAGCATAGAAGCTAACATACCTATTGGTATACCATCTATAAAATTACTCATCATTTTAAGGGATTGCGCACCGTGATAATGTGCCAGAAGTAATGGGCCTAAAAAATGAGTAATAAATTGTTTATAGGCACGCCATGGTTCATTTTCTTTATAAAAATCAAATGATAAAGTATCAATAAAAATAGCTTGTCCTTTATAAAATGTAACATTGAAAGCTGATGCATCCTTCAGTGAGTACCCATGCTCCAAAGCAAATTTTTGAATCTTAAGCGTTAATAAAGCAGCCTCTTTATACTGCAAAAAGCTCCACTCATAAGGATAAGTTAGAAAAGGTATCTGTTCAGGTATTAAGATTATATGGGAAGGGCTTGATTCCTCTTCAGTATGTCGTATCAACAAATTATTTTGAAACAATTTTTCAAAAAAACCTGTTTCTTTTAGGCTCTGGTATTGTTTAAAATAAATCGGATTAATAAGGCGCTTATAGACATTATTGTCATTAAAAACGAATCCTGATGGATCTCTAAATGAAGATGGATGCTGTTGATTATCTATCACTTGATTGTTTGTTTTCTATGTCAGTTTCTTTAATATCAATATCATCAAATAGGTCCTCATCATGTTTCACAAGACCAAAAAATGATTTGATTTTAAACATCAAACCTTTTGAAAACAAAACAACCCCAGCTACGGCAGCAACAACTGCCTGAACAATCATAGCACCAATGCTCGGATCAAAATAAAGAAAATGCATACTCAAACTTTTTTGTAAATATAGTGAAGTCTAATTTTTCTTGAGCACTAAATAATAGAGATTTATGAAAACGATAGCTCCATTGGATATGATTATAGGCCAGGATGTTTGAAGCATAAATCCATAAATAACAAACAATATACACCCAATTGAATTGACAATTCGCAGCCTACTAACATCTTTCATCATAAATGAAATCAATAATACTGCCATAGCAGCATAGCCAACCCATTCCGTTAAGGAAACTCCCAATATTTCCATATTTATATATGTTTAGATTGCAAAAAAAAGGAATTCTATTTAGAATCCCTTTTTTAACTTTTAATTTTATATCGCTTTATTTCGCTTGCGATCAACTTCTTTTAAAAGGATTTTTCGCAATCTTAAATGTTTTGGTGTTACCTCAACATATTCATCCTTTTGTATATATTCTAAAGCTTCTTCCAGTGAAAATTTGATAGCTGGAACAATTTTAGCCTTGTCATCAGCTCCAGACGAACGCACGTTACTCAACTTTTTGGTTTTGGTCACGTTGACGACCATATCATCACCTCGAGAATTTTCACCAATCACCTGACCTTCATAAATATCTTCTCCTGGATCAATAAAAAACTTACCACGTTCCTGTAATTTATCAATAGAATAAGGGATTGCCTGACCATTTTCCATGGATACTAACGATCCATTTTGACGCTCTGGAATACCCCCTTTTAACGGTTGATATTCTTTAAATCGGTGAGCCATGATAGCTTCACCCGCTGTAGCCGTCAATAATTGATTACGTAAGCCGATAATACCTCTTGAAGGTACGATAAACTCACAAACCATGCGATCACCTTTGGCTTCCATACTCAACATTTCACCTTTACGCATGGTCACCATTTCTATGGCTTTACCAGAAACCTCTTCAGGTAAGTCAATAGTCATTTCTTCAACAGGTTCACATTTTACCCCATCAATTTCTTTTATAATAACCTGTGGTTGACCAATTTGAAGTTCATAGCCTTCACGACGCATCGTTTCAATTAACACCGATAAATGCAAGACGCCACGACCAAATACCATAAATTTATCTGCACTGTCTGTTTCTTCAACACGTAATGCCAAATTCTTTTCCAACTCTTTGGTTAAACGCTCTTTTATATGTCTGGATGTCACATATTTACCGTCTTTACCAAAGAATGGTGAGTCGTTAATAGTAAACAACATACTCATCGTGGGCTCGTCAATCGCTATGGTTTTTAATCCTTCTGGATTTTCCCAGTCGGCAACCGTGTCACCAATTTCAAAACCTTCCAAGCCTACTATAGCACAGATATCACCTGCTTTAACTTCATCAACTTTTTTACGGCCTAATCCTTCAAAAGTGTGTAACTCCTTAATCTTAGATTTTACAACGCGACCATCACGCTTAACCAAGGAAATATTCTGACCTGCTTTCAATTCACCACGTGTCAAACGGCCAATGGCTATTCGACCTGTAAAAGATGAGAAATCCAATGAGGTAATCAACATTTGTGTTGTACCTTCTTCTATTTTTGCTTCTGGAATATGCTCAATAACCATGTCCAGCAACGGCTCAATAGAATCAGTTTGTTTTTGCCAATCTTCACTCATCCAGTTGTTTTTAGCAGAACCATAAACCGTTGGAAAATCCAATTGCCACTCCTCTGCACCCAATTCAAACATCAAGTCAAACACTTTTTCGTGGACTTCCTCTGGCGTACAGTTTTCTTTATCAACTTTATTAATAACTACACAGGGTTTCAATCCTAAATCAACTGCTTTTTGTAATACAAATCGCGTTTGCGGCATGGGTCCTTCAAAAGCATCAACCAATAATAATACGCCATCTGCCATATTCAATACACGCTCTACTTCACCTCCAAAATCGGCGTGACCTGGTGTATCGATAATATTTATTTTGGTATCCTTATAAACAACAGAAACGTTTTTAGACGTGATAGTAATACCACGTTCACGTTCTAAATCGTTGTTATCCAAAATCAAATCACCTGTATTTTCGTTTTCACGAAATAACTGACAGTGATACATAATTTTATCAACCAAGGTCGTTTTGCCGTGGTCAACGTGCGCAATAATTGCAATGTTTTTTATAGTAGCCATAATGGTGCCGTATTTTAAGCGTGCAAAGGTACGTTATATTTTAATATTTAAACCATTATATTTCATCAATTAGTTAATTAAATGTTATAATCATTTAGCACTGAAATAAAACACAAGGAATTCCGTTAAGTAATTGATTGATAGTAAATAGCCATTACTAACCAGCTCATAACCACCCAAGGCGCTTTACTCATGTATCCATGCATGTTTAACCCTTAAAGAATTAAAAAATGAAACTGATTAGTAAATATTCTAAATTTATTCCCTATTTATATTTTTTAGCGGTAATAGCCTATTGGTTTACCGATATTAATAAAAGTGAAGGACTCACAGCATATCCTATTCTACTATTGGGAATACCATTTGTTTGGCAATTAATAAAACCCAATAAACAACTCAATTTCTCATTAGGAATTATTTTTGTCTGCCTATCGTCCTATCTCATTCTGGCTTATATATCGGATTTGCTACATATCATTGATATTTCATCTTCAACCAAAACCTTTATTATTTATGGTGGCATTTTTGTCTTTACCAATTTTTTAATGGCACTTTGGATGATTCGAAATAGTCTAAAAAAAGCGTTTTAATTTAACTATCTTTGTGGCTTAAATTTTAAGCTGATGAATCTTAAAGACGTTCCAAAGTTGATGCACACCAATAGTGATAATTTCTTTCTGTTGGCTGGCCCTTGTGCCATTGAAGGTGAAGACATGGCATTGCGTATAGCCGAAAAGGTTATAACTATTACCAATAACCTGCATATTCCTTATGTCTTTAAAGGAAGTTTTAAAAAGGCTAACCGTAGTCGTATTGATAGTTTTACGGGTATTGGTGATGAAAAAGCCCTAAAAATATTACGCAAGGTGTCTGAAACTTTTGATGTGCCTACAGTTACGGATATCCATGAAGTATCAGATGCTAAAATGGCTGCCGAATATGTTGATGTACTCCAAATTCCTGCATTTTTAGTGCGTCAAACCGATTTGGTTGTGGCGGCTGCCGAAACTGGCAAGGTGGTCAATTTAAAAAAGGGACAATTCATGAGTCCCGAATCCATGAAACATGCTGTGCAAAAGGTTAAGGATACTGGTAGTGACAAGGCTTGGATAACCGATAGAGGAACCATGTTTGGCTATCAAGACATGATTGTTGATTTCCGGGGTATTCCGACCATGCGCCAATATGCACCAACCATTTTAGATGTCACCCATTCCCTACAGCAACCCAATCAATCGGTAGGTGTTACAGGTGGCCGTCCTGATATGATTGAAACCATTGCTCGCGCTGGTGTGGTTAATAATGTGGATGGTTTATTCATTGAGACCCATTTTGACCCAACCAATGCCAAAAGTGATGGTGCCAACATGTTGCATTTGGATAATTTAGAAAATTTATTGACCAATTTAGTGGCTATTAGAAAAACTATAAATAGCTTAAAATAGGCTTTTAGTATGGATATTGAAATCCGCCAAGCAACTATCGAGGACATTCCAGAGATAACCACACTCTTTAGAAATACTGTTCGCGAGGTTAATTCAAAACATTATTCTGATAAACAGATTCAAACTTGGTCTGCTGGTGCCAATGATACCCAGAAATGGGAAGAGCGGATTCTCAAATGCTACTTTTTGGTTGCCGAAAGCCATGACACCATTGTTGGTTTTGCCTATTTAAAAAATGGCAATTATTTTGATGGGTTGTTTGTTCATAAAGATTATCAACGTCAAGGTATTGCTTCAAAATTACTGCGTATTATAGAATCTAAAGCTATGATGGATGGTTTTGAGGAAATTAAATCGGATGTCAGTATTACCGCCCTACCCTTTTTTGAAAACCACTATTTCAATGTCATCAAAAAGCAGAAAAAGGTTCTTAACGGTATAATCTTTGAGAATTATATTGTTTCAAAAGCTCTCTAAATAAACCAAGCTTTTTTGCTTTTTTCCAATTGCCTGGCTGCAGCTTGTAGTAATATAACAAAGCGATGTTCATCCAAATCCTCTATGTGTTTTAATTGAATGGAACGCACCTGTTTACGATTATTATAATTTTGTAATTCAGGAAATTCAGATTCCAACAAAACACCTTGGAC
The DNA here is from genome assembly GCF_055227665.1 of Hanstruepera sp. CR43. NCBI lineage: Bacteria > Pseudomonadati > Bacteroidota > Flavobacteriia > Flavobacteriales > Flavobacteriaceae > Hanstruepera > Hanstruepera sp. CR43. The sequence goes on from NZ_CP200078.1 coordinate 1,058,967, forward strand.
AAAAGCCACATCTACAAAATCAGTTCCTTTTAAAATATTTAAATAAATCATGGGTTTTTTACCTATGTTATAAAACGGAATTTTATAACTATATCGCTCTTGAACATCAGGCAACGTCTTCAATATCACCTCTCTGACATAAAGCATTATGGACTGGTAGGGTTCCTTCTGATTTAAAAAATAGACATCAATGGGTTTCATTTAGTTACTCGGAATTGATTTTATTTTGTAAGAAATTACTAAATTACTAATCGAAAACAACCAACCAAAACTACCACACTATTTAATTTACTTGGAACTGACCAGTAAATGCTTAAATTCTTTCGCCGTATAAGGCAAAATCTCCTTTTTGAAAACAAAACGGGTAAATACCTTAAATACGCCATTGGCGAAATCATTCTCGTCGTCATTGGGATTTTAATCGCTCTGCAAATCAATAACTGGAATGAACAACGCAAGTCTGACACCTTTGAACTAAAAATGTTAGGCGAGATATACAAATCCTTGAGCTATGATAATTATATTATGAAAGCCATTTTAAATGATAGGATTTTAGTTGTTGATTCCAGTATTAATACCATCCTAGAGATGTATAATCGAGATAGTCTTGATATGGAAAGTTTTAATAAACATGCCATAAATTTGAGCTTGGGTTATATGTTTTCTTATTCCGTCGGACCCTATGAAACCCTCAAAATTGCTGGATTAGATAAGGTTAAAAATGATACGTTGCGAGACAAACTCATTTTTCATTATGACTATGAAATTCCAAGACGTGCTAATTTAATTCAACTTCACAGTAATTCTGAAATATTTGAAAAAACAAGAGATTTAGAATTCAAGATTTTTAGTTATAAAATTACTTCAGATGAGTCGGGTAATACGTTTGAAATAGATTCTTTTAAGCTAAACAACCCCAGAGATGAACTTTTTATGAATTATTTGCACTTAAGAACGCGATCAACCAAAAAAGGCATCTCAAATTTTAAAAACTATATGGAAGATGCTGATAAAATGATTGCGCTTCTACTCAAGGAATTTGAAAAAAGACATTACCCAAAACCTGAATTCATTTTGCTATGATTAAATTCTTTAGAAAAATACGTCAAAACATGATTAAAGAGAACAGAGTCAGCAAATATCTGCTTTATGCCATTGGCGAAATAATCCTTGTGGTTATAGGTATTTTGATTGCACTTCAAATCAATAATTGGAACGAGCATAGAAAAGAGCTTCAAAAAGAACTGGTAATTGTAAACGAACTATATAACGAATTACAGCAAAACTTAAAAGTAACCACAAAACACCAACAGAGTATTGAAAAAATAAACCAAGAAGTACTTTTTCTCCTTAATATAAGTAATGATTCACTAAAGTCATTAACCAACAAAGAGCTAAACGAACATATTTTTAAATCTTCAGAAATCACCAGTTTTACACCAATTAACCAAAAATTGAAAAGGGTATTAGGTATAGAAAGTTTTGGGTTCAGCCACTCCAAAACGCTTTTAAATAAACTGCAGGACTACAATAACTCCATTGATGATATTACTGCAATGAATTTATCAGCAGTTGATGTATTTAGAAATAAATTGGTTCCATTTTTAAGCAAAAACGTTAGCATAAAAAATTTAATGCACGAAATTTACCCTAATAAAATTACCAAAAGTGATAATTATGTTGATGTTAGACCTATTATTAAATCTATGGCATTTGAAAATCTCTATGCCGATTTTTTTGCTAGTTACACTTCCTATATCTGGACTTTAGAGCAGAATATTGAATTAATAAACACCCTAATAAAACATATCGAAAAAGCCTATCCTTCAGTTATTTTAACCACAGAAACTCGTTCATGATAAAATTCTTTAGAAACATCCGTAAAAAACTTTTAAACGAGGGTAAAACCTCAAAATACTTCAAATATGCCATTGGTGAAATTATACTTGTGGTTATTGGTATTCTAATAGCGCTTCAAATCAATAATTGGAATGAACACAGAAAGGGTTTAAATAAAAGAGGTGCTTACACCAAGTCCCTTTTAAAAGAACTAAAACAAGACACTACAGATTTTAGAAAGAACACAGAATTTCTTAAGAAACAAATGGAAGTCTTGAAAGGTTTTCATGAAAGATTAAAATCAGAAAGCGCAACTATAGACACCATGAAACAGATTGCTCGATATGAATTTAATATGGTTATAGACAACAAAAAAAACTACAACGACAAGACACTAAAATCTTTACAAACTTCGGGTGAAATACAGTTATATCCTAAATATGTACAAGATATAATGCTTGAACTCACAGCGATTCAAGAAGAATATAATGATCTTATAGACTTATACCTTGCGGATTATCTACATACAGTACAAGCGCAAAATCTTTTGGCCACAAAACCCGAAAAGTATAATTTTTTTGGAATACATGATAAATTCAAATCTAAAACTTGGGATGCTATGGATGAAGTTGAGTTTATCACAGTTTTTGACAATTTACTAAATTCAAAGGCAGACTTTACTGGCTCAAGAATCATGATTTACGAGGAAGTTTCCAAAAAAACGGAAGAGCTTATAGAAACCCTTCAAACTATAGATGAACATGATTAAACTCTTTAGAAACATACGTCAAAAGCTTGCTGCAGAAAACAAATTTATGGCCTATTCCAGATACGCCATAGGCGAAATAGTGCTTGTTGTTATTGGGATTTTGATAGCTCTTCAGATTAATAACTGGAATTCTCAAAAGAAATTACGAGGAGAGGAGTTGAATATGCTCAATGAAATAAAATTAAACCTAAAAACCTGTAAAGATGAACTACAATATACTTTAAAAAGCAATAAACAATTTGAAAAGAACTATATAATGTTGCTGGAACATATTGAAGCCAAACGCCCCTATAAAACCGAACTAGACACTATTTTTTCACAAGTGCATGCCTGGCAATCTCCTTATTTAACCTACTCAGCTTATGAAACATTGAAGTCTAAAGGTGCCGATATTATCCAAAACGATTCGTTAAGAATTCAAATTATCAACATTTACGAAAGTGCCTTTACCTTTTTATCCAAAGACTGGGATCAGTCTGAATGGCGAGATAGCCAGTCTGTGGTTGTGCCCTATTTTGTAAAACATTTTGCTCGGGATATTGATTCCCTTAAAGCAAAACCTAACGATTACGATGCGCTTATTGCAGACCAAGAATTCTCAAATATCCTTAGAAAGCTTATTACTAATAGGAAATGGGGAAATAATGCTTGTGAAGGTATTAGTGAGTATTTAGATTTTGTTATAGCAAATATTGATGAAGAGTTACAGGACAGAGGATATAAAAGTGATACCCAATAAACGGCATTGACATTGTTATCGTATTTGCAGTTATCCTATTTGCCCGTTTAGGCCTTAGGTTAATTAGTAAATATTTTGAAATAAAAAAGAAGAAGAGCATGATTAAAATCTTTAGAACTATCCGGAAAAGACTTCTTAAGGAAGGAAAAACCAGCCAGTATTTAAAATATGCCATCGGCGAGATCATTTTAGTAATCATTGGTATTTTGATGGCTCTTCAAATAAATAATTGGAATCAAAACAGGAAAGAGCAAAAACTGGAATTATACTTACTCAAACAAATTAAAAAAGATATTCAATCTGACAGTTCTTTGATAGCCAGTTATATTATGCTGACACATGGTAAAACTCTTCAAGCTAAAAGATTGCGAAAAGTCGTCGAAAATAAGCAATATGATGTCTCTAAAGATTCACTGGTCATAAATGCTTTTCTCATTGGTAAACTAGTTTTGTTTGATGCCTATACCCCAACATTTGATGAATTGGTTTCTTCAGGCAAGTTAAACATCATAAAAAGTGAGGAGTTGAAAACGCTCATCAAACGCTATAAAAATTTTAATGATGGTTCAAAATCATTCACCTATGATGAAAGTCAACATAAAAAAGAGGCTTACAACACTCATATTTATCAGTATTTAGAACCCCAAATCATGACATATTTATGGGAAACTTTTGGCAAAGGCAAAAGTTTGGATTCCATAAACCAATACCGAACGGATGTGAAAGGGCTTATTGATGATCCAAAAACCCTATACCATATCAATACCATGATTGGCATTGATCGCGATTTAAATTGGTTATATAAAGAAAGACTTATTAAGACCATTCAGAAAATGACAGCTGTGGTTAACGATGAAATTGCAAAGCATCATGATTAAAATCTTCAGAAATATTAGAAAATCACTTCTTAACGAAGGCAAAACCAATAAGTACCTTAAATATGCTATTGGCGAAATAATCCTTGTAGTTATTGGTATCTTGATTGCACTCCAGATAAACAATTGGAATAATAACCGATTAGAAAAAGTTGAAGTCAAAAACTATTTAAAGCAAATTAAAACAGAGCTCATCTTGGATGTGGATAATTTTAATGAAGATATCATTAACATAAATACTTACACAAATTACCTAAATAAAGTAAGCGAAGGCAAATATGAGGATGTTGATCTTTCTCTATTACTCATGTCTCTAAGTAGAAACCTTGAGCCTGGAAACTGTGGCATCTCATTCAATAAAATGTTAGAATCTGGAGCTATTGAGCATATTGAGAATAATGAGATAAACCAAAAACTTCAAGCATATTATTTAATAAATTGCGCAGATTACAATAAAATCACTGCTTTTCATTCCAAGTTTATTTCAGAAAACATTGAAGGACCACTACTTTTAATACTCGACCATAAAAAAGACTTTAGAGTAGACCCCAAAGATGTCATAGAACAGCTAGAGCATGGAAAATTAAAATCAATGGTCAACTGGCAAATCTCTTACTTAAGTTACTATATCCCTGAAATTAACAAAAACATTCAATTAGCAGAAGAATTAATACACTTAATTGATTAATGATAAAATTATTCAGAAATATTAGAAAGTCACTTCTTTCTGAAGGCAAAACCAGCAACTATCTAAAATATGCCATCGGTGAGATTATTCTTGTGGTGATTGGAATATTGATTGCACTTCAAATCAATAACTGGAATGAGCAGAGAAAAGAAAAAATACGAGCTTCCAATTATATGGATAGAATTGAAGAAGACCTCAATAGATCCATTTCAAGAAGTGAAAATCTTCTGGAGCTCAATAAAAGAATTTTAAAATCCGTAACGGACACTCAAAAACTGTTGGAGCGAGGGACTGCTCTTAATGATGAAGAGAAAAAAACAGTAGACTATGCCTTCTTATGGTTTCCAAGAACTACTTACCAAATGCCTAATATGCTCACTTATGAAGAAATGAAAGAAAGTGGTGATTTACATCTTATAGAGAATATTGAATTAAGAAATGATTTAGCAGAGTTTTACAGTTATCTTCAACAAGTAGAATCCGTTTATGAGAAGTTAAGTCAAGACATTGAAAGCCAATTCAGTGTTTATAACTCTTCAATCAGAGCCAATACGAATCCAGAAACTTTAAAAATCACTTTTGAATATGACTTTAACCAACTTTGTCAAGATACTGTTTTTATCAACACTTTCTCTCGTATGAGCATACACTGGAGAGGCTTTGTCTATTTTATGGAGCGTGTGAATTCAGATGCGAACAAGGTAAAATCCAAAATTGATTCTATATGATTAAATTCTTAAGAAAAATACGATATAATCTTATGAGTGAAAATAAAACAGGTAAATATTTCAAGTATGCCATTGGAGAAATTATTCTTGTGGTGATTGGAATATTGATTGCACTTCAAATAAACACTTGGAATCAAAATAGAATTGACAGAAACGAGGAAAATGACATTATAACTAAACTCCATAAAGACTTTAAAGAAAATAAAAAGAGCATACAAGGCTTCATTGTAACCAACAAAAATGAAATGGACGCCCAAATGGAACTGATGAGTTTAATTGGAACCTCAAAAGAAGAGCTTTCAAAACACAATTTAGATAGCTTGTTTTATGTGTCTTTTGGAGCCAATGAACTACATTTTGCAGACAACACCCTTAAAAACCTAATAAACAGTGGACAATTAAATCTTTTAAAAAATGAGGATATTAATGTTCTTCTTTACGAATGGAATGTATTGTCGGAAATTAGGCAGACTAGGATGGATAAATTAGACAATTGGGTAAATGACAAGTTTATACCCTATTTAATATCTAAAATATCATTTAAAGAAATGGACATGAATGACAATTTGAAATGGAGTGGCAAATCTAAAGTTAAACCCAAATATTATAACTTGTTTCAAGAAGTGGAATTTGAAAATTATTTAGACAACAATTTGTGGTTCCACCAGCAAATAGCAGAAAGATGTGACGAAACTGAATTATTGATTGATGAAATCATTAAAGCCACAAAACCAACCAATGACCATGATTAAACTTTTTAGAAACATTAGAAAGTCACTTCTAGCCGAAGGCAAAACCAGCAAATACCTAAAATATGCTATTGGTGAAATTATACTTGTAGTCATAGGTATTTTAATTGCTTTACAGATTAACAATTGGAATGCTCTCAAAAAACAAGAAAACAATAATATATTTTTAAGTAAGCGGCTACTTGTAGAAACTGATAAAAACATCATTGAACTCGAGAAAGAAATCATTTCAATAGAAAAATCAATAAACTCATTGCTTATGATGTTACACCTAACAGGTGAAGATTACCATAAAGTTGACCCAAAAAAAGTTGACAGTTTAATTTATAATATTTTAAGTACACCAACCTATTATTTCAATGATGCAGTTTTAAATGAAGCATTATCTACTGGTCAAGTGTCCAGTTTTGAAAATGACAGTTTAAAAAATATCATTTACAGCATTCCAACAACTATGGAAACAGTCAAATTTCGTGAGCAAAACATTGAACAAGACACCAACACCAATTTAACTCCTTTTCTCTACAATTATATCTCTTTAAGGAATGTTGACCACCAATTCTCTAACCTTAATAACCTAGGAAAAAGTCAAGTGAAAGAGGTTGATAATCGTCAAATACTCTCCATGCTATTTTGGGAAAATGAAATTGACAACCTCCATTTTATATATAACACGCTCCTAAAAGAAAGTTACAGGAAACTGGATAAAGACTTGAAGAGTTTAAAGATTTTATTGGAGAAACAAATAAACCGCAATCATGATTAAATTCTTCCATTATCGAAACGTAATTTTGTGTTTGCAAAATCAAAGGTCTTGTAGACCTTTGGTGGAGATAGCCGCTTGCGGAAAGCTCAAAATTAAAATGTGTGAAATATGATTCAGTTTTTCAGACACATACGTAAATCACTCCTCATGGAAAATAAAACTGGTAAGTACCTCAAATATGCCATTGGAGAAATCGTACTTGTGGTAATAGGCATACTCATTGCTTTACAAATTAACAACTGGAATGAAGACAAAAAAATACTAAAACAGGAAAAAGCAACTATTGCTAGTTTAAAACTGGAGTTTCAAAAAAATCTCGCAGACCTCGAAGACAATATTGATGCCATTGAAAAAATTATTTCAGCTGGAAACATTTTAATGGAACATACTGGACCTGATTATGAATTTGGCACATTGAGCAATGTGGATAGTTTAATTAGTATGACTCCAAGAATGTCCGTTTGGGATCCTAGCCTCTACACTTTAAGTAACATCAAGAATTCTGGAAAACTATCCAATCTGTCAAACGAAGCACTAAAAGTACAACTTATAGAATGGGAAAGTTTTTATAACAACCTATTGGATTGGGGCGATTTCTATGTTCAAAGGGGACATTATTATTTTAATTACTTGGTAGAAAATTCAGTAAACAGAAATTTAGATAAAACTGGACCCATAAAAATGAGTCAATCCAAATTTGAAGGATCAAACGAAGAACTCTTGAGAATGCGTTCTTTTGAGAATAATTTGACACAACGCATAACACACAATGGTTTCATGCTCCGGTTTTATTTAGATGCCAAAAATAGATTAACGACTATTATTGAGCTTTGTGATGAATATTAGGAATGAGTAAGTGTTTTTGACTATGACAAATATTAATAACTCGATTTATGATTAAACTCTTCCGTAAAATACGCTATAACCTGATGAATGAAAACAAAACAGCTAAGTACTTCAAATATGCCATAGGCGAAATAGTTCTGGTGGTTATTGGAATTCTCATTGCGCTACAAATCAATAACTGGAATGAAGCTAACAAGACCAAACAGTTAGAGGCAAAAATCTTGAAAGAATTGCAAGGTAATTTAAGGCTAGACTTAAAAGAAATTCAACAGGATATCGCTTCTATGGACTCCATTGTAAAAGCTTGTAAGGACCTAAAAGACTATATAAAAACACATGAAACACCCGATTCCAAATTCAATTATTCAGCGACATTATTGAGAGTTGTACCTCATTTTGACCCCAATAAAAGCGGCTATGGACTTCTACAATCTAAAGGCGTTGAAGTTATTTCGAACGATAGTTTGCGAAACAATATCTCGCTGCTTTACGAAAGAGCCTATCCCTATTACAGACGATATGAAGACGAGCGATTTGGTTTCTTTAATCTAAATACCCAACCCAAGTTGTTGGAATATTTTTACAAAAATTTTGATAGTACAGCTACCTGGTATGCCAATTACAAAATAACACAAGCAGATTATGAAAGGCTCAAGGGAGACGAATCATTCTCCAGGTTATTAGCAACCATCGCATTTGAAAATGCAGGCGTGCAAAACAGAGCCAAACGAACAGAAGGACAAATTAAAGAACTACTGAAATTCATTGATGAGGAATTAAATTCAATTCATAAATAGTCATTACTCCCAAAAAACCAAACCATGGAAAGCGACAATGTAAAACCAATCTCCAAAAGTGAACGTATAGCCTATCTGGATATCTTAAGAGGCATTTCGATTCTGTTTATTTATACAGCAAACATTCTCATGTTCTCGGGTATATTCTTTTTTCCAGAGGACACACCTAGAAGGATATACACCTTACCTACCGATGAAATTCTCGACTTTATAAACTATGTTTTGGTTGATGGTAAGTTCTACTCCATTTTCTCGCTTCTTTTTGGAATTGGCTGTGTAATCCAGTTTAACAACTTAACGGCACATGGTAAGGCCTTTGCACCATTTTTCAGAAGGCGCATGTTTTGGTTATTAATTATTGGAGGCATTCATTTAGTGCTCTTTTGGCCAGGTGATATTTTGACTCTTTACGCTGTTCTTGGTTTTTTCTTGATATGGTTTGTTAGAAAATCCAATAAAACACTTTTAACCACTGCTGTTATCCTCATTTTGTTTCCATTAGTAAATTGGGCTTTCATGCACTTTTCAGGCGTCTATTATCCTGGATTGGCTTTTCAAAAAAGCACCGATATCTATCAATATTTCGGGATGCCAATTATAGAATTCCAAGGTCGGTTAGTTCCTGATTTTGTTGCCTACCAACTCAATGATAATATAGCTGATTTTTTTAAAATGAATTTGGGAAATACGTTTATTAGAATAGGTAGAATTTTAGATGAAGGGAGATTATTTAAAGTTTTTGGGATTTTTTTAATTGGCATTTGGACAGGTAGAAAAATTCTCAATGAAAATATTTTGGATAATACCGCATTTTTAAAAAAAGTGTTTCTAATTGGCTTATTGGTAGGCTTACCTGTAAATATTGTTAGAGGCTACATCGAGTTTTTTGTTGATAGCACAGATACTACAAAACTGTTTCATGTTCTTGCATATGCTTTAGGAACCTTACCTTTAGCGTTGAGTTATGCCGCTGGGATTGCCTTGTTAGTAAAGAAAAAAGTGCATTTTCTTGATTGGTTTAAACCTGTTGGGAAAACGGCATTATCCAACTACCTGTTTCAAACAGCTATTTCTACCATTATTTTTTACGGATTTGGATTTAACCTCGTCGGAAAATTTGGCTTTACTTATGTCATGATGATTGGTTTGTGTGTATTTATCATACAAATTGTATGTAGTAAAATTTGGCTCAATTATTTCAAGTTTGGACCCATGGAATGGCTCTGGCGAAAACTAACTTATGGTGTACAAATAAAAATCAAAAAATGATAAAATTTTTTAGAAACATTCGTAAAAAACTGGCATCCGAAAATAAAGCTGCGGCCTATTCAAGATATGCCATAGGCGAAATTGTACTCGTAGTTATTGGAATTCTCATTGCCCTTCAGATTAACAATTGGAATGAAACCCGCAAAGAGCGCGAAGAGGAAAGAGCGCTGTTACAACAGTTGCAATCTGAATTTGAAAGTAATCAAAAGCAACTGAACGAAAAAATAATCATTCGCAATAATATGATTGCCGCATCTTTTAAACTTTTGGATTACATAGACCACCCTGAAAAACGCCATACAGATAGTATAAATAGCTACCTAGTTCAAACAATTTTGGTCCCTACCTTCGATCCCATAATCAATGATATTATGAGTTCGGGAAGAATTCAGTTACTAAAAAACAATAAATTGAAAGAACTATTGACCCTATGGACGAGTGAAATTGTTCAGGTTACCGAAGAAGAGGTTGCGTGGAGAGAGTATAAATACAATCAATACCAACCTTTCTTACTCAAAGAAGCTTCAATAAGGTCCATAACCAATCAATACTGGCAAGACAATGCTATGGAAACCTTTTATTTGGACAAAGGAACAACCGTTAAGTTCGATTTAAAGAACTCAAGAACTCACATCGATTTTTCAAACATTTTTGAGAGTGCAGATTTTGAAGACCATCTTGCCATATGTGCAACCGATGCCAAAATTGCTAACATTCAATCCTTAAGTCTACAAAATAGGATTAAAGAAATATTATTGATTATTAAACAAGAACTCGAAGAAAATTCATGATAAAGTTATTCAGAAATATCCGCAAAAACTTACTCAATGAAGGTAAAACCGGCAAGTACTTCAAGTATGCCATTGGTGAAATTGTATTAGTTGTCATTGGAATTCTCATCGCGCTTCAGATTAATAATTGGAATGAAAGTAGGAAACTGGAGAACAGCAAACAAAAACTAATGCTGGCTCTAAAAAATGAATTGGTTAACAACAAAAATACGTTGGACAGTTATCTCTATGATCTCAACATAGCTAATTCAAAATTTAACAAGGTGCTACGTTATTCCGTTGGAGACTATACTATTCCACAAGATAGTTCTAAAATATTATCTCTCTGAAATGCTTTACAACAGAACACTTTCCATTTTCAGTTCGGTCCAGGAGGAAGCCATTAGCTCTGGTAAATTTGAATTATTAAGTGATAGCCTTAAACAATATCTGTCTTTACTAAAAGATTATACCCACTCTAGAAATACTATAATAGATAAAGGTAGTAATATATTTTTTTCTGAAAGAGATAATCAGATAGAGAAATTAATCACTTGTTTGAATATGTCTCCCGAAATACCAGATGAATTGGCAAGCCACCCACCAATTCCTAAACATCCTGAATTTTTATTGCCTGAGATAGAGCTTTCAAATTTGGTCAAAAATCCAGAAACTTATTTAACTTTAAATAAAATGTACCTTACATATACAAGTGATGAAGTTTGGGTCAAACACGGCCTTGTAAACATCACTAACAAAACCATTGCCTTAATTGATAAAGAATTGAATACACATGATTAAATTCTTTAGAAAAATTCGCTATAACCTTATGAGTCAAAACAAAGCAGGCAAATACCTTAAATACGCTGTTGGAGAAATTATTTTAGTGGTTATTGGCATACTCATTGCGCTTCAAATCAATAATTGGAATGAGAAACGCATAAAATCAAATAAGGAAACTGCCATTCTAAAAAACATTCATCACGAATTCAAGGAAAACCAAAAACAACTCGATTCAGTACTATTTGAACACAGAAGGGTTTTTAATAATTGTAAAAAAGTCATTGGTCTTTTTCCCATAAAATCAAAACCTGAACAAAAAGTATTGGATTCTTTAACAGTTCAGCTTTGGTGGACTTATGGAGGCCATACGTTTAACCCATCGCAAACCAGTATTAATGCACTAGCCAGTACATCATCTTTTGATATCATTAAAAATGATACGTTGCGCGATTTATTAATTTCATGGAATGATTTAGTAAAAGATTATCAGGAAGAAGAATCTCGTTCTAGAGATCATCTTTGGGACCAATACGACCCTTACATGTCTAAAAATTTTGATTGGAATTTTAATTTTAATGACGAAAGAAACCATTTTGATGCTCTTCAAACTTTGGAGTTTGAATATTTAATGAAAAGCAGATATGATTTTCTTGATCAAATTTTAAACTCAAGCGGGGAGTTACAAAAAGTACAAAAGTCCCTAGAACAGATAATCAAGCTATCAAGTCCAAATTCAGGCAAGTAAATTTCACTGTTAAATATTTCATCTTTTTACTTGCTTGAAAACATATTTTTATTTTACTTTGTATTTCAAAGTACTTTTACATAGAATCAAAAGATTATCTAAAGGACATTAGCGAGATCAAAAATCTCATGAATAAATCATCCCGATTTATCTCATTATCAGGATTGTCAGGAATATTGGCCGGAGTGTATGCTCTTATTGGTGCTGCAGTAGCTTACTGGCTAGTAATAACCTATAGTGACGGCACATTAATATTAAATGGCTGGGTGTTTAGAACCTGTGTGTTAATTCTGGGTCTGGTGGCCTTCTTAAGCATCGTTACAGGCATTTGGCTTACCACCCGGAAAGCAAAAAAACACGGTGAGAAAATTTGGGACGCCACATCCAAACGTTTAGTTTATAATTTTTTAATTCCATTGGTCACTGGTGGACTATACATTTTAATCATCCTCAATCAACAAAAATATGGACAAGCAGGTGCTCTAATGCTCATTTTCTATGGTCTTTCTTTAATTAGTGCTTCAAAATACAGCTTGGGTGATATTCGTTATTTGGGCCTTATTGAAATTATACTGGGGCTAATCTGTGCCCTGTTCCCTGGATATGGCTTTTGGCTCTGGGTATTGGGATTTGGTGTTATGCACATAGTCTATGGCACCTGGATGCATTATAAGTACGACAAACAATAAAGTATTAATTTAAAAACTAAAATTATGTTAGCACAAAACAAACGCTTTCTCACAATCATGTTGTGTTTAGAAGCACTTTTACTCATCCCTCTAATTGCTATGCAATTTACCTCTGACGTGAATTGGAGTTATACCGATTTTATTGTTATGGGTGTATTACTTTTAACAATTAGTGTTTTAGCTGAATATATATTACGAATCGTTAAAAATCAGGAAAGACGTATTATTTTAATTGCTTTTTTGATATTGTTATTCTTATTAATTTGGGCCGAATTGGCAGTAGGAATTTTTGGAACACCATTTGCTGGAAGTTAATTTTTAATGAGCATTATAACCAACATAAATAAAGTTTTTGATCACCGCATTCGTTTGGGGATCATGTCTATTTTAATGGTTAATGAATATGCCGATTTTAATACTTTAAAAGAAATGTTAGATGTTACTGACGGTAATTTAGCCAGTCATACCAAAGCCTTGGAAAAAGCCGAATACATTTCAGTTGAAAAGCAATTTATTGGCAGAAAGCCCAATACCCGTTATGCGACAACTAAATTGGGTAAAGCTGAATTCAAAAAACACATAGACGCATTAGAAAAATTAATAAATAACTAAATACTATTTTTTTTATCAAATCACTTTGTATTTCAAAGTACTTTAAATAATATGAGAAAACAATTTATAGAATGGTTATTCAGCATATCTCAAAAGATATATACTTCTTTTTTCAAAAACCATGAAGCTTGGAACATTTCAAAATCAGAGTTATTAAAATTCCCAATAAATTCATTTGGTTATCATTTAGGATGCTTCCTAAATGAGCATGGTTTTGAATTAATACCAAAAGTTGAACGTCATGACGCTTACCATACACTCTGTGGTTTTGGCATAAATGTAGAAGACGAAATAGCCTTACAATGTTTGTGTATGGGCAACGGTAAGCGTAGCCCTTATATGTTCGGTGCTGTTATTTTAGGAGTCCTGATCTTACCTGATTATTTAGATTACTACATGAAATCTTATAAAATTGGAAAGCAGTGTAACACATTTCACCATTACAATTACAAAAATCTTTTAAACATTAATTACAATCAATTCAAAAAAGTCATATTTAACAATGAACAGATTGATTTGCTTAACACCATTCAATTTAAATTAGTATGAATAGACTTAGAGTTTCGACAGGTATTGCTATTACTTTTTTTACTATTGGTTCCATCCTATTTGCCTTACAACTTTTTATGAGAGGTGTTACAGCAATTACAATAATTGGCTACTACTACCTTATACTTTCAGTTATAATTAATTTAATAGTAGTACTTTTCTTTTTAGCTGCTTTATTTCTTGACAAGAATAAAAAAGAAACCCTAAAATCTATTTGCGTTATATTATTAAATATACCTGTAAGCAGTTTATATGCGTATATGACTTTAAATTATTTACTATAATCAAAGAATGAAAAATATCCTAAAAATAATAAGCTTCATAACATTAATATTCATTTCGACCATTTGGTTAACCAATTACATTATAGAAAAATCCGCTAAAGGTAAAACTTACAATTCCATGTCTGAAATACCCAAAAACAAAGTTGGATTATTATTAGGTGCAAGTAAAAACTTAATGGATGGTCGTACAAATTTGTATTATACTTATAGATTAGAAGCAGCCCTAAAGTTATACAAAGCTGGAAAAATTCAATACATTTTGGTAAGTGGTGACAATAGCAGAAAAGACTACGATGAACCCAGTGATTTCAGAGGAGATCTCATACAAAATGGTGTCCCAGAAGAGAAAATATTTTTAGACTATGCAGGTTTCAGAACATTAGATTCTATGATTAGAGCCAAAAAAATTTTTGGATTAGATTCTATTACAATTGTATCCCAAAAGTTTCATAATGAACGAGCCATATACTTGGCGCAACATTATAATATAGATGCCATAGCCTTTAATGCAAAAGACGTAAATAGGCATTATGGTTATAAAACCAAAATCCGTGAATATTTTGCTCGTACCAAGGCCTCTTTAGATATCCTATTTCATGTTAAACCTAAATTTTTAGGAAAAAAAATAGAAATTAAATGAAACTACAATTCAACAAATCCTATTTTATTAGCTTCATCACACTATTCATTACAGAAGCACTCATAGCCTTATTTTTAAAATCTGGGTTTATCCGTCACACCTTTGGGGACGTTTTAGTCGTGATACTCATCTACTGCTTTGTAAAAAGCTTTATTGATATCAAACCATTACCACTTGCTTTGGGTGTCTTACTGTTTGCTTTTATCATAGAGTTTTTACAGTTGTATGATTTTTTGGAGCTCCTGAACCTTCAACACAATAATATAGCGGTCTTGGTTTTAGGAAGCACATTCCAACTATCAGATTTAGCTGCTTATTCGGTTGGAATTCTTTTGATATTAATTTTTGAAAAACTAAAAACAATATGAATCAATTTAAAGCCCTAATTTTTAATCATTTTAATACCCTTTTCTACTTGACGGCTTGTGTACTTTTAAGCACGTTTTTGTTAACCTTTCGCATCAAGCTAACCCATTCATTTTTCCTAATATTTTTAGTTTGGAACTTATTTTTGGCCATAATTCCATATGCTATCAGTCTATATCTAAAAAACAAAAAAAACATCTCGAAACTCAGTCTGATACTTTATTCAGGTACTTGGTTGTTGTTTCTTCCCAATGCACCTTATATCGTTACGGATTTTATACATTTAAGAATAAGCTCAAATTATTTGGCGTGGTTGGATGGTCTAATTATAACATCATTTGCTATAACTGGGTTAGCTTTTTACTACCTGTCTATAAATGACATGCTACAGACCTTCGGCAGATATTTGAAAAGTCAATACAGTACCTACATGCTATGTATACTGTTTTTATTATCTGGGTTTGGTGTTTATTTGGGACGGTTTTTACGATACAATTCATGGGAAATAGTGCAAAACCCGATTGCAATCCTCAACGATATTATTTCTATTGTCATTCATCCTTTTCAAAATTCAGATGCCTGGCTATTTACAGTAAGTTTCTCACTTGTACTATTAATAGTGTACAAGCTATTTAATAGTCTTTATTTCAAGGGAATTCAGATAGAAGTAAAAAAATAAGTATATTCATACTCCATAAAAATTAGACCTATCATGAAAAAAATCACAACCTGTTTTGCAATACTTGCATTAATTTTCACAGCCTGTAAAAAGGACCATAAAGAAGACGTTGTAGCTCCAGAGCTGGCTTTGGGTGACTTTGTTTTACAAACCGACTATCTAAAACCTGGTGACACCGTTCAATTAACTTACAACGGAAATAGTAAAGATGTCGAAAGTCACTACTATTATATGGTGAACTATCGCACGTTTCCGGTAGACATAAACCTCAACGCAAACAACACAGCAACAATCAAAATCCCAGATTCTGCGCAAGCTTTAGCGTTTAATTTCAAAGTAGATGGCAAGTATGAACACAATAGCAAAAAAGGCTATTTGGTACAACTAAAAGACCATGAGGGTAACGACTTACCTGGCAGTAAAGCTGCACTTGCCAATTATATCATGATGTATGGCGATAGTTTTGGCATTGCATCTGAAAAGGATACTTTGTTTAATGATATTGAAACAGATGTTAACAGTAACCCCGAAGTCAAGGAAGCTTGGAATAACGTCTATTTGAGTTTAGCTTATAGACAAGACAAAGAAAAAGCTGAAAAACTCATTGATGAATACCTGACTGCTTTGGCTGCCAAAGAACCTAAAACCGAAGAGGATTACAGCAGCATGATCAGAATGTGTCAAATAACCAGAAACAAAGAGCAAGCTGATAAAATATTAGAAGAAGCCAAAACAGCTTTCCCAAATGGCTCTGCAGTAAAGAACGATTATGCCTCACGTTTTTCAGAAGAAAAGGATTTAGCTGAAAAAGAAAAAATCTTTTTAGAATTCAAGGATAAGTATAATGAGCTTGATGGTAATTTAGCAAATTACATGTTACGTTCTTTGGCTCAAGCATACCAAAGCAAAGGTGACACTGAAAAATTTGATAAGTACGCTGGTATGATGAAAGACAAAACGGCTAAAGCTGGTATGCTCAACAGTATTGCTTGGCCTTTGGCGGAAAAAAGGTGAAAATTTGGATTTTGCAGCGAAAACATCCAAAGAATCCCTGGATCTTATGAAGCAAGCCCAAGCGAATCCAGGTGACAAACCTGACTTCTATACCAAAAACCAATATGAAAATAGTTTAGAAAGTTCCTATAATATGTATGCGGATACCTATGCGCTTATTTTGTTTAAGCAAGGTAAGGTCAAAGAAGCCATAGAATATCAAGAACAAGCAGTTGGCGAAGGAAAAAATGGTGAAATGAATGAACGTTACATCGAATTTTTAACAGCTGATAAACAATATGATTTGGTTGTTGAAAAAGCAGAAGCTTACATTAAATCGGGAAATGGTTCCGAAAAAATAAAGGCATATTATAAAGAAGCCTTTACTAATACTCATGCCGAAACAGAGTCTTTTGAAAATAAATTGGCCGAACTGGAAAAAGTGGCCTATGATAATTACAAAAACGAAATCAAAGAAAAGATGATTAATGAGGATGCCCCAGTATTTGCCTTAAAAAATACAGCTGGCGAAGAGGTATCTTTAGAATCATTAAAAGGTAAAACGGTTATTTTGGATTTTTGGGCTACCTGGTGTGGTCCTTGCAAAGCATCGTTTCCAGGAATGCAGGAAGTTGTCACTAAATACAAAGACGACGAAGGTGTTGTTCTACTGTTTGTAGATACTTTTGAAAGAGGTGACAATCGTGAAAAATTAGTAACCGATTTTATTTCAGAAAACAACTATGATTTCCACGTGCTGTATGATATGGAATCTGAAAATAGTCAAGACTTTGAAGTTGCTGAAAAATATGGTGTTACTGGAATTCCAACCAAAGTCATTATCGATAAAGATGGGAAAGTCCGTTTTAGATCCGTTGGCTATAGCGGTCAAACCGAAAAGCTAGTCAAGGAAATGGATATTATGATTGATATTCTAAAATCTTAAGACAAAAAAGGGAACATTTTAGTTCCCTTTTTTATCCTTATTCTCTATTCTTCTCCTGAATGCGTCTAACAATTCTCGTTGCCATATTTCGAGGGATGAAACGGGGCAAGGTTCCCAGTATTTTATTCAACCCGCCAGGAATAGCAACGGTTTTTCCTTTTTTCATGGCTTTATAACCATAAGCCGCAACTTCTTTAGCACTAGCCATATTAAAGGTAATTTTATTCTCGGAAGAAGCACTGGCTACCACTTCTTGAAAAGATGTTTTGGTTGGTCCAGGACAAAGTGCCGTAACCGTAACACCTGTTCCCTTTAATTCGTTCGCTATGGCTTCTGAAAATGACAGAATAAAACCTTTGGTAGCATAATATAAAGACATTAGAGGTCCAGGCTGAAAGGCTGCTAAAGATGATAAATTTAATATCATGCCCGAACCACGCTTAACCATTCCTTTCAAAAGTAATTTGGTAAGATGTGTGGTTGTTAAAACATGTAAATTCAGCATTTGCGATTGTCGTTTCCAATCAACCTCATGAAAAAGACCAAAGGCACCAAAACCAGCATTGTTGACTAGAGCATCTATTTGAGTATCTCCCAATTCAGAAACAATCTCATCCGAAATATTGACTAGACTTAAATCCTTCGCCATGATTTGCACGGATACATGATATGCCGATTCTATTTCCTGTTTGGTTTCCTCCAGTTTATCAGCATTAATATCAACCAATACTAAATTATAACCATCTTTGGCAAACAATAAAGCCAATTCATAACCTATTCCGGAAGCACCTCCTGTTATTAATGCTGTTTTACTATTTCCCATCTACATAGTCTTGAAGGTAGGCAAATCGTTCCGTTAGCTTACCATTATTGGTAATTTTGGCACGTTTTAAAATACCACGTTCATCGTTATTAAAAAAAGCAGGAATCACATGTTCCAAAAACATGTCACCAAATCCTTCACTGGCATCTTTAGGCAATTCACAAGGTAAATTATCAACTGCCATAACCGTTATAGCGCCTTTGGCATCATAAGCTACTTCGCTTTCGGTTTGGGCATCGTACCCATAAAATGGGTCGGCAATAGTTGAAGCTCTCAAGGTTGATGCAACCGGACCATCAACATCACAGCTAATATCCGCTACCAGATTAATTCTAAATTCTGGATGTTTGGCATCTTCCCTTGTGAACAAAAATGGTGCATTGTTGCCATAAAAATGACCTGCTATAAAAAAGTCTGTTTGTTTGGCATATGGCATAAAATTACTTTCATAACCTGTTGGATCCTTGTAAAATTCCCACTTATCGCCCACTCTACCATCTTTACGTTTGTTGTATTCCATCACATCCACCCGACAATAAACTGGTTCAGAAAATTCAGAAGTTAAATACAAAGCATCGCTAACCTCCTTGATTTGTAAATGATCCAATATTTCTTTGGCGCCAAGGGCTACCTTACCGGTTCCTGACAGTAAAATTTTAATGTTTGGAATGGTTATTTTATCCAATTCCGCTTTAACCTCATTTAAATCGGCCAAGGTTTCCACTTTGGGTAAATCAAACAAACCTTCTCGTAATCCTAAGGCTCTAAATCCATTGTAAGCACCTACTAAACCAGCATAACGTCCAAAGCCAATTAAACGTGCACCACTTTTTTTAACAATAGTTTCGTGGTCATACATATCAATATTTTTCTCCAGCATCGCTTGCAACAACTTACGGTTGTATGGTTGCTTTTTGATGGTATGTGAGAAATAAAAGTATTTCTTATTGGGAATGAGGTTTTCAATAGGCACTTCTTTAACCCCAATCATCACATCACAATCTGACACATTATCAGTCACCTGAAAACCTAAAGCTTTATAAGCAGAATCCGGAAACACACGAATATCACTGGATTCAACCACAAACTCCGCTTGTGGAAACTGTGCTCTGGCTTCAGCAAGTTTTTTAGGTGAAAAAACCACTCGTCTATCTGGTGGGTTTTTGCGCTCTTTAATAATGGCAAACTTCATAAATTGAAAATTGGAATAATTATTGCACGAAAATAAGCGTATTGGTAAGGTTATACAAACTTTTTGATAACTTTGCAGACCTTTATCATTTCAGATAATTGTAAAATTGGGGTCGACTGGTTTTGACAGCAAGATTAATGAAATGGTAAGCACGTCGTGTAATGACTTTGAAACACGTAAAAGGCTAGGTCAAACTTTTAAACGGCGAGAATAACTACGCTTTAGCTGCCTAATCCGAATCATAGTAGGATTGGCCTAGGTACACAAGGTGTACAAGCTAAATGTCTCCTGAAAGCCTTGATTAACGGCGTTCGATTAGAGGCATCGTAAATGTTAATATAGAACGTAAAACGCTTCGATTTGCGTTTGAAACTAAAGAAGATAAGTTGTCAGTAGGTTGTCTGTAACCAGCTTGCAATCGAAAAAATAAGAACAGAATAAACGTGTAGAAAGCCCTTTGGTTACTTGTTTGGACGAGAGTTCGATTCTCTCCGACTCCACTAATGCTCTCCTAGCCTAGTGCATAGGAGAGTTTTATTTGTGTTATCCCATGAAAATAATTAAAAATTTTTTATTAGTTCTAATTACAATCTCATCATTAAGCGCTAGAGCGCAAGAAACCAATTGTAAGAAATTTTTAAATGGAGATTTTATCTACCCAACCCTTGAAAATAAAATAACCTCAAGACAGGATTCAATTCAAAAAAGTTATGACCATGGTAAATTGGAAATGGTCTGGAAAGTGACTTGGTTAAATGATTGTGAATACAATATAACATGCATAAAAATCCTTAATGAAAATTTAGATGTAAAACTTGGGGATAAAATAAACGTCAAAATAGTTTCGACCGAGGAAAATTGTTACTACAGTGAATTGATTTTATTCAACAGTCGCTATCCAGAAGGCTTTGAAATACCTAACGGGCCATTCCCTTTGTGTTTCAAATGATAAGATCGTTACTGCAACACTTTCACTTCCATCCCTTCATGTTGCCATTTTGAAATACCACCTTCCAAATCATAAATTTTTACAAACCCAGCATCTAGCATTTTTTGAGCACAGCTGGCACTGCGACCTCCAGATTTACAATATAAAATCACGGGTTTGTTTTTATCTAATTTGGCAATATCTTCATCAAAGGTTGGAGATAAAAAATCAATGTTCTGAAAATTTTCAATATAACCTTCGGCATACTCACCTGGAGTTCTAACATCCACCAATTGAATATCCTCCAGTTCCATTAAAGACTGCATTTCTTCAACAGAAACCACTTTTACCTCACCTTTTTTTTCTTCTTTTTTACAACTGCTAACGCCAATAAACATGAGCAGTGCAACGAATACAATATGTTTTTTCATCTCTAATTATTTATGGGTTATCGCACCTTGCCATTCTGAAAAGCCACCTAAAAGATTATAGGTTTTATTAAATCCCAACTGATTCATGATGGCACATGCCTGGGCACTTCTTGCACCAGATCGGCAATAAATATAGTAGGTCTTATCTTTGTCAAGTTCTTGAACTTTGTCCATAAAAGCCTGACCTTGATAAATATCCATATGTAATGCTTCAGGAATATAGCCTTCATCTATTTCTTGCTCTGTTCGAACATCAATGATGACGGCATTGGAATCATTTTCCAATTTTTCACGCCATTCGGTTTGGGTCAAATCTGCCATATCTCTTTTTTTTGATTTATAACAAAATTAAGATTTATTGATTAACAGACGAAAAAAAATCCGAAGTGTTACGCTTCGGATTCTTTATTTTTCTAAACTTTTATAGAGCAGCCTATGGCTCGGGTCTTGGTTTCGGTAATTTCTTTGCCTGACAATAAAGCATCAACGGCGTTTTCTACATACTTCTGATTAACAGCATTGGCATCTTGGTAATTATCATCTATGGCTCCAATATATTTAACCACATTACCCTTTTTGGTTTTTTGCAATACAAATACATGCGGTGTTTTTGTAGCGCCATATTGCGGATAAATCTTTTGGCCTTTATCCATTAAATAAGGAAAGGTAAAGCCTTTGGCTTTGGCTCTGGCTTGCATAGCCTCCATATTGTCACCAGGTTTCACATCGGTATTATTAGGCATGATGGCAATAACCGGATAGCCTTTATCAGCATACTTTTTGTTCAGCGCTTCAACGCGATCTTCATAGGCAACTGCGTAAGGGCAGGTATTGCAAGTAAATACAACAATAAAACCTTTGGCTTCTTTAAAATCGGCCAAGGATACCATTTTACCATCAATGTTTTCCAGACTAAAATCTGTAGCAATATCGCCTATTTCATAACCGCCGCTGTCATTGGTTGCGGTAAATGAAAATAAGGTCACAACTGCTATAAGTGCGAATACTGTTTTTAGTGTTTTCATAATAATTAGTTTAAAAAGTGTTTGAGTTCGGTTTCTAGTTCTTCATAATTAAAAGACTGTTCATAGAATTGCCTTTTCTCTTTATTGTATATCAATGTGGCCGGAATAGCTCCTGACCAATTTTCATCAACTTTAGGAATCCAATAATTACTATCCACATCATTCAACACAACAACTTTAGATTGCAGCTTCTTTTCAACAATGAAAGGTTTTAATTTGGAATCATACTGTTTAGGGAAGTCCAGACTGATCAAAATCACTTCAACATTTTCTGATTCATACGTTGCCCCTAATTTTTCAAAATATGGAAGCTCCTTCACACAAGGTCCGCACCAGGTAGCCCAAAAATTCACAACATAGGTCTTTTCATCAGAAAACTTCAAATATTTTTCAATACCAGTAAAATCATGAATCTCAAGTGAAATTGCTGGCTCTTGCGTTTGAACTTCTTCGACCTTAATAGTATTGGAATCTGCTACAACATCTTTTTTTTCTTGATTGCAATTAAACAAACAAATTCCAAAGAATAAAACTAGATACTTCATTTCACTAAAATTAGATATAACTGCTGAAACCAAATAATGTTTAACAAATATTTAATTTTAAGCTATTTATATATTTATTTTTTTACATTTGTATATACAACAGTTGTAATGAGAATTGAAGACATTCTTAAAACAAGTAAATCGTTATCCGATTCCAAAAAAACTGTGGTTAGTTTAATTTATACGGCCTGTTTGGTCAATTATGAATTAAATGATGCTCTTAAGTCACATGCCGTATCCATTGAACAATTTAATGTTCTGAGAATATTGAGAGGTCAAAAAGGTGTCGCTTCCACGTTAGCCAACGTTCAAGAACGTATGATTACTAAAAATAGTAACACCACACGCTTGATTGACAAATTAATCGCGAAGGGTTATGTGACCAAAGAAGTAAATGCTAAAAACAAACGAAAAGTAAATATTAATATTACAAATAAGGGTCTGGAGGTTTTAAAGACCTTGGATGTATTGATTGACAATATAGAAAAAGACCTAACAAGCCAACTAACCAAAGATGAATCCCGAGAATTAAACAAGTTACTGGAAAAGATTCGATTAATAGCTAACTAATTCTCTTTAAATATCTAGTAACTAGAAGAACTACCATCATTGTATGGTAGTTTTTTTTTGTTATCTATTTTTAAGAAACATCTGTTCATTATAAGTCAAAATTGTAGACTAGTTTAGCAAAATGTTCGGTAAATTAGCATCGCTAACAGAAAGTTTTTATTACTCATGAAGCGTGTTTTGGTTATTGATAATTATGATAGCTTTACCTTCAATTTGGTTCATTATCTGGAAGATTTAGATTGTCATGTTACGGTTGTAAGAAATGATCAATTTGAACTGGAACTTGCTGACCAATACACAAAAATATTGTTGTCGCCAGGACCTGGTATCCCTGAAGAAGCTGGATTACTCAAACCTTTGATTCAGCAATATGCATCAACAAAAAGCATCTTGGGTATTTGTTTGGGGCAACAAGCTATTGCTGAAGTTTTTGGTGGCACACTCATTAACCTTGACACAGTATTCCATGGTGTAGCTACAACCATACAGATAACCGATAAAGAGGACTATTTGTTCAAAGGTCTTGAGAGCACTATGGAAGTCGGCAGATATCATTCTTGGGTGGTCAGTCCCATATTACCGAATTGTTTAGAAGCAACATCTGTTGACAGTAATGGTCATATCATGTCCCTCAAACACACCCATTACGACGTAAGATCCGTGCAGTTTCACCCGGAATCCATATTAACTCCAAATGGAAAACAAATTTTAAAAAATTGGCTAAATACTTAAAATGATTGAATTACCGTAAAAAAACATTATTTTAGTAGGGAAACAACAACCAAAAAATGAAAGCATATCTTCTACTATTATTTATTTTCTGTTATAGTTATACCTATTCCCAAAACACAGAAAATAACGAGGAGGCCCCTCAAGAATCCCAGGCAGATGCTTTAGCTAAGCAATTACAGAATCCTGTTGCCAGTTTGATAAGTGTACCCTTTCAGGGGAATTTTGACTTTGGCATAGGTCCTGAAAACGGATCCAGAATGACCTTGAACATTCAACCTGTTGTCCCCATTAGCTTAAGTGAAAATTGGAATCTAATCGGGCGTGTTATTTTACCTGTTATTTCTCAAAATAACGTTTATGGTAACAGCGGTAGTCAATTTGGATTGAGTGATGCCGTGTTAAGTGGTTTTTTCTCACCAAAGGAACCCACTTCCAGTGGTCTTATTTGGGGTGCTGGACCTGTATTTTTGGTACCTACTGCAACCGATGACCTTCTGGGCACCGAAAAGTTTGGGATGGGACCCACAGTCGTCATGTTAAAACAAGCTGGACAATTTACTATTGGTGCTTTGGCAAACCACATTTGGTCTGTAGCTGGCAGTGATGATCGAGCTGATGTCAATAATACGTTTTTACAACCATTTATAGCCAGAAATTTTAAGGGTGGCTATTCATTAACAATTAATACAGAGCTTACACAAAATTGGGACACAGATGGTACATCAGGAAGTTTGCATCTGGTTGGTGCCAAAGTATTTAGCATCGGAAAGCAGCTCACGCAATTTGCCATTGGCCCGAGAATACCTTATGGTAATGCCAATACCGCCGATTGGGGATTTAGGGCTATAATTGTATTATTGTTCCCAAAAGGATAAAAGACATACAAAATCATATTTCATGAAATACTGTAAAATAATTTGTAACTATTTACTGCTCCTCATGCCCCTGACTTTATGCGCTCAAAATGACACCATTGTTCTAAAAAATAATGACAAATTAGTTGGTGAAATTAAGTCTATGGATCGTGGTGTTGTGACCATTGAAACGGATTACAGTGATTCCGATTTCACCATTACCTGGATTGATATCATTAGTATTAAAAGTAAGCAAACCTATTTGATGACGTTGTCCGATGGAACCCGTATCAACAGTACCATGTACACGCAACCTGGAGATTCGGCAGTGGTGACATTAAAAGGCTATAATAACGATAAAGTAGACATCAAGGATATTGTTTACATCAATCCCGTGAAGAAAAAATTCCTGTCCCGAATTGTCGCTTCGGTTTCATTGGGCTATAACATCACAAAAAGCAACAATTTAAGTCAACTTTCAATTAATAGTAATATAAGCTATACAGCTTACAAATGGAGATTTCACGGTAGCTATAATGAAGTAAGAAGTAATCAGGACAGTGTGGAAGCAACCAGCCGTATGGACGCATCGGCAGGTCTTAAATACTTTATGAAGAATGATTGGTTTTATTCGTTTTCAGGTGACTTTTTATCCAACGACGAGCAAAAACTCCAGTTGCGTTCAACAGTCAAAAGTGGTTTGGGTAAATACATCATTCACTCCAATAGTATGTACTTTGGCGGCGGTTTTGGTCTGGCCTTCAACAACGAAAAATTTAATGACATTAACAATACCAGCAGAAATTCATTGGAAGCCTATATAGGCTTCATGCTGGATATTTTTGATGTCAAGGACTTTAACCTTACAACCGATGTCACCTTCTATCCCAGTTTAACCGAAGGCGGCAGATATAGAGCAGATTATAACTTAAATCTGAAATACGATCTCCCACTGGATTTCTTTATAAAACTCGGGCTAACCTATAATTACGACAGCAAACCTGTTGAAGGCGCTTCGGTATCTGATTATGTGTTTCAATCAACTTTTGGATGGGAATTTAATTAATTGACCTATGGTACTTTTCAATAAATCATCAAGAGCATTAATTATTGGCGGTCTTTTTTTTATACTACCTATCTTGTTGATTTTATTTGCATGGAAACATCTGCACGAAATCCTTCAGCCAATCAGCTCCAAAATAAGTGAAACATTTGATTTGCACACCGTTTTCGGGTCTGCATCCGTGTTGATTGTCACAATCATCCTAGCCATACTATTGTGTTATTTGGCAGGCCTGTTAATAGAAAAAGGCATTGTAAAAAACTGGAATTCCGGTATTGAAAAAAAACTCTTTATTTTCTTTCCTTCATTGCAAATGCTCAAGTTTCGGATGATTGGCGACAAAAACCGTGTTATCAACGAAGTCTGGCAAGGTATTGTATTCAAGGAAGACAGCGCTTACAGAATAGCCTTCATTACCGACAAAAAAGCAAAGTACACCACTATCTACATTCCCGATGCCCCAAAAATCGATGCTGGCGAAATTCGCTATATGAGCAATTCAGAATTTGAATACTATCCCATCACCATGAAAGAAGCCATGTCTGCCATTTATAGTTTCGGTGAAGGACTGGATATTGAATCCATTACAAAAAACAACTAACCAGTCATTCTGAACTTGATTCAGAAATCGAAGATTCAGCCTAGCTAATCTAAAAACCCTTTTTGATTATAGAATCCCAACTCACAATTAATCTTAAAACCAACTCGGTTTGTAAGAATTTTAATTATTTTTAGAGGTATGAACATCATGGAGAATAAACATAATTGCGTTTATGCAATTGTTGACAATAATATGAAATATAGATTCTTTACAATAATTCTTCTTTTCATTTTCAAATTTGGTTTCTGCCAAACAATAGTTGTTGACCCCACAATTAAAACGACCGAAACAAAGGTCAAAACTAAAGACTACCTTTATGAAAAAGATTATCTCATTGACTACTCATTCGACAAGAAATTAAATAACACTTTAGAAATAAGTTTTATGAAACAAGGGCTTGGTGGAAATGGGATTAAAATAATAGTATCGGACACTATCTGTATTAAGACATTTATTTGGGCAGATTTTGCAAAATTTGATGGTAAAAATATTCTTTATGATGACCCTAAATATTATCATTTGAAAATGAATAAAGTCCATTTTAAAGAGGGGGATACTTTGATGGGAATAATTCAACTTCGAAGCAAACCGATTTTGTATTCTCCAACCAAACTTGAGTTTACTTATATTGGCGAATTATACCACATAATCAGTGATTAATTTTTTAAGAAGTAAATACTATTGCCAACACCGGCTATAATCCATTGCTCGCAAAATGCTAAACCAAAAAACATTATATTTAACTTGGTTCGATTCCTACTCCGAAATTCTTCCGAATTTCCTCGCAACGGAATCATAGCCTAGCCGTTAGGTCACAATCAGCTGAAGCTGACTTGTGTTGCTACGTGCTACGCACTCCCACCCCACAAGTAATTGTGACCTAACGCCCTGCTAAACCAAATTGTGCCTTTACTTATCAGCATATTACAGCTCCAGCTGACGCACTCAAGTGCTTAACATGACATAACAAGTGCTAAAAGCAATTTGGTACGGGTAATCTAACTCCCAATACAATAAAATGGCAATTAACGATATCTTCATTATCTAATTGACAACCGATGCCATGATCATTATCAGAACTCTATCATGGCTTCGTTATCCATTTTATCGTATCTTCGTTTTCATACCCGAACTGCGTTTAGCAGGGCGTTAGCGAAAATGATGAAGAATCACCTGTACATATTATTAATTTTCGGATTTGCGATTTCAGCCTGTGCTCAAAATAAACAACTGAATATTGAAAAGCAGCTCGTGGATTATTTTCAGAAACATAATTGGGATAATGTTGTAATAACGAAAGATAGTCTATATACAAATAATTATTCTGATGATAAATTTAATGTATCTATAAGTGACCATTTAATAGAATTTGACACAACTCATATTGTAGTCAAAAATCCTTACTTCTCTACCAAATACGAAGATGCTGATGAAGACAAAGATTACGTTAAAAATTTTCCTAAATCATTTTCAGTCATCTACGAAAATTCACTCATTTCACTCTTTGAAAACGGAAAATTTGCCTGTTTCAAACTTGACAATTTTGAACGAAACACAAATCTTGAGAGTAAATTAAATACTAAAAATTTTAAGTATCATTGGATAATCAATAATCAGTTAGGAGGATTATCAGGAAACTCAATTTACATCTGGAATGATAACAAATGGATTAAATTTAAAGATAATTTTCCTTTAAGACATCAACCAAAACTGTTTGAAGACGATGAATTTATTGTATATGGAGATTGTCACGGAGAATGGGGAGGAACAGTTTATTTTTACGAAAAACAGACTTCAAAAACATTCTTTACTGAATCAACTTGCACGAATTCAGTAATTAGAAGTGAAAATGGCTATGTAGTTCTTGCTCAATTAGGACACGGAGGTGGTTCATCTGAAATCAAAATTATTAAAGACCCGAGAAAATTAACATATGCTAAAGACACAGAAATAAATACAAGAGTAAAAGGAGAAGCCCTAGGATATACAGATAAATCAAATGCATTTGAGAAAAAATTAGATTTTTATGGAGTGCAGATATTTTCATCATTTATTAATCATGGTAAAGAACTTTATATTGTACATCTTTCGGAATTGACTTTCATAGCGGAAATAAAAAATAATGAAATAGAAATAGTCAACCCTTTATTTTTTAGTGATTTATATACTCACAACCCTATCACTACTCAATATGGAAATTATACTTTAATAAATTTAGACCATTACGGAACAGGATTGGACAGAGAAATTTCAGTAATGATTATAGATGGAAATAAGATAACGAAATTAGATTGGAATGAAAATCACAGCCGCTAACATCGTATATAATTTATTGCTAGTTCTAGCCTACTTACGAAAATCCTCCCGGATTTTCTATTCGGCTTGTATTTGCTAAATTAGGTGATTTAAACACACAACGAAACCTTATACAAACAGTCGCACTTAATACGCTAAAAACATCCTGTTAAAACATGCCAATGAAAAAAAATATTCTACAATTACTTTTATTTGTTTATAGTTTTTCTTTTTCTCAAGCTATATTAGAAGATGAAAGATACGTCCCCGAAACTGATCCCTTGGTCCTGGAAAAACTAGACCAGTGGCAAGACATTAAATTTGGATTATTAATGCATTGGGGTGCTTACAGTCAATGGAGTATTGTAGAATCCTGGTCCATTTGTCCAGAAGACTACGGTTGGTGTGAGCGCAAAAAAGGAAGCAACCCAGGCAACTATAACGAATATGTCAAAGAGTATGAAGGATTAAAAAAAACCTTTAATCCAGTAAAATTTAATCCTGAAGATTGGGCAGAGGCTGCACACAAAGCAGGTATGCGTTACATGATTTTTACTACCAAACATCATGATGGCTTTACCATGTTTGATTCTAAATACACAGATTACAAAGTAACAGACAACGCGTGTGCTTTTAGTTCAAATCCCAGAGCAAATATTACCAAAGAAATCTTCGAAGCATTCAGATCCAAAGATATGTGGGTTGGTGCTTATTTTTCTAAACCCGATTGGCATCATGACAGTTACTGGAATCCTTATTGGCCCGCATTTGATAGGAATGTTAATTACGACCCTGCATTATATCCTGAAGAATGGGAAAACTTTGTACAATTTACACACAACCAATTGTTAGAATTAGCTACAGACTACGGTAAAATTGATGTTGTTTGGTTAGATGGTGGCTGGGTTAAAAAACGAGACCAGCAAAATTTAGAAGAAAATTATGCCGAAAAATTTGCTGAAAATAAAGCTGCTAATGGGTTTATAAAACACCGAATGGTATCGCAAGATATTAGAATGGATGAACTTGTTGGAAAATTAAGAGAAAAACAACCAGGGCTTATTGTTGTTGACAGAGCTGTTCACGG
This sequence comes from Hanstruepera sp. CR43, assembly GCF_055227665.1. Classification (NCBI taxonomy): domain Bacteria; kingdom Pseudomonadati; phylum Bacteroidota; class Flavobacteriia; order Flavobacteriales; family Flavobacteriaceae; genus Hanstruepera; species Hanstruepera sp. CR43. The sequence goes on from NZ_CP200078.1 coordinate 1,089,234, forward strand.
AAAAAATCAGAATTACTTAACACCAGAAAACCGTGTGCCAGAAAAAGCGTTACCCTACCCTTGGGAATCTTGTATTATTTCTGGTGGTGGCTGGGCTTACACTCACGATGCTGTATACATGTCTGGTCATAAAGGCATACAATTACTGGTAGATATTGTAGCTAAGGGCGGCAATTTATTGCTCAATATCGCACCAACTCCTGAAGGCGAATGGCAAGATGGTGCTTATCGTTTGTTAAAAGATTACGAAAATTGGATGGCTATAAATAGTGAGTCCATTTACGATACAAAAGCATTGGCACCATACAAAGAAAAGAATATTTGCATGACGCAAAAAGACAATGGCAGTGCTTATTTCTATTATATGGCTGAAGAGAATGAAACCAAGCTTCCAAAAAAAATTACAATAACTGCGCATCAGCCAGAAAAATATGCTGACGTTTATCTTTTGGGTTACGATAAACCGTTGTCGTGGCAGGCAAACACAACAGGGTTTACCATTTCTATTCCCAAAAAACTGCAAAATAACCCGCCAAGTGATTATGTATGGACCTTCAGGGTAAGTCTGCTTAAAAAGTAAATTATCATGATGCAAAAAAGAATAATAGTATTTACCGCCATTGTCCTAATACTATGTTTGTGTAGTTGTAACTCCAATACCAACCATACATTTGTAAAAGAGCAAACAAAGGAAAAATCACATAACACATTTGCTTTTAAAGGTGAAGAATTTATTCTAAACGGGAAACCTTTTCAAATTATTTCAGGCGAAATACATTATGCAAGAGTACCTAAAGCCTATTGGCGTCATCGCATACAAATGGCCAAAGCAATGGGGTGCAATACGATAGCTTCTTACGTGTTTTGGAATTACCACGAGATAGAAAAAGGCGTATTCGATTTTGAGACTGGAAACAAAAATCTTCGTGAGTTTATAGAAATAGTCCAAGATGAAGGCATGTGGTTTTTGTTTAGACCTGGACCTTACGTTTGTGGTGAATGGGATTTGGGTGGTTTACCACCTTATTTATTAAGCATTCCAGATATTAAATTACGTTGCAGTGATTCCCGTTATATGGCTGCCGTTGAAAACTATATCAATAGAGTTTCTACGGAAATACAACCGCTTCTTGTAACTAATGGCGGGCCAATTATTATGCTACAACTTGAAAATGAATATGGTAGCTATGGAAATGATGCAAACTACATGAAAACCATTAAAACCCTATGGGATAATAATGGTATAGATATCCCTTATTATACTTCAGATGGCCCTGCCGACTTTGCCTTGGAAGCCGGAACACTTCCTGGAGTTGCCGTTGGATTAGATCCAGGTGCAAATGTTCATAATTTCAACTTGGCAAAACAAATGAATCCAGGTGTTCCTGTTTTTAGTTCAGAAACCTATCCTGGTTGGCTAACGCATTGGAATGAAAAATGGCAACGACCAGACACTACAGCATTACTACAGCAAGTGCGTTATTTAATGGACAATAAACTATCCTTTAATTTTTACGTCTTGCATGGTGGTACTAATTTCGGATTCACTGCAGGAGCAAATTCTGGCGGATTTGGTTACCAACCTGATGTTACCAGTTATGATTATGATGCACCTATTAATGAACAAGGACAGGCAACAGATAAGTACCATGCCATAAGAAGGATCATAACGAGTTATAATGACAGTGATGCAAGTTTTGTATCCATGCCAGAGGCAATTCCTCAAATTACAATTCCAGAAATAGAAATGGAAACGCACAGTTCTATTTGGGATAACTTACCAAAACCCATTTCAACCATACAACCCAAACCATTTGAAGCACTTAATCATTTTCAAGGTTTTGCCTTGTATAAAACAACGCTTCATGGCAGAAAATATGGCCTATTAAAAATTACGCATTTACACGACTATGCCACTGTATTTTTAGATGGAAAATATATTGGCAACATTGACAGGTCTCAAGGAGAAAATAGCATTGATCTTCCCAAAACAGAAAGTAAAAATCCTGTTTTAGAAATATTCGTAGAAGGTATGGGACGCATCAATTTTGGAGAAGAACTCATTGATAGAAAAGGCATTACAGAGCGTGTATCGTTAGATGGCAGAACACTGATGAATTGGGAAACCTATTGTCTTCCATTAAACTCAAAAGACCTATTGGAGTTACAACCTTCAAAAAATTTCAATAAAAATGGCGTCTTCTTTAAAGGTAATTTTAAACTAGATACTTTAGGAGATACCTATATGGATATGTCAAATTATCAAAAAGGTATGGTTTGGGTAAATGGACATAACCTGGGAAGATATTGGGATGTAGGACCACAATTTACACTCTATTGTCCAGCAACATTTCTGAAGCAGGGAGATAATGAAATCGTAGTTTTCGATTTGCTGCAAACAGAAGCAAAATCCATATCTGGAGTCAAACAATTAAACCGATAATGCAAACAACAAATTCTTGTATCCTATTTAGTTTTAAAAGTGTACTGCTATTCTTTATCTTTTGTGCTGTTTTATCGTGTAAAAACACCAATACCCAACCCAATGATATCAGGTCCAATACAGTGGTTCCCACCCAATCTCAAATAGACTACCAAAAGATGGAACTCATTGGCTTTATTCATTTTACAACCAATACCTTTACTGGAAAAGAATGGGGTTTTGGCGATGAAAGTCCAACCGTATTTAATCCAACATTTTTAGATGCTGAACAATGGGTAATCACTGCAAAAAATGCTGGTATAAAACAACTTATTTTAACCGCAAAACATCACGATGGTTTTTGCCTTTGGCCAAGCCGGTTTACCAATCACAGCATACAGTTCAGTCCATACAAAAATGGTAAAGGCGATATCGTAAAGGAATTCACAGAAGCCTGCAAAAAGCACAACATCAAAGCAGGTTTATATCTTTCACCTTGGGACAGAAATCATAAAGATTACGGTAACCCTGCATATGTAGACTATTACAAAAATCAAATTACAGAATTGTTGACCAATTATGGTCAAATAAATGAACTCTGGTTCGATGGCGCCAATGGTGGTGACGGCTATTATGGCGGCACCAATGAAACCCGCAAAATAGAAGCCAAAACCTACTATCGCTGGCATGAGATTTTTGAATTGGCAAAAGAATTGCAGCCCAATATAAAACTCTTTTCAGACGCCGGACCAGATGTCCATTGGATAGGAAACGAAGCTGGTTTTGCTGGTGAAACGTTTTGGTCTACCATAACTACGGATAGCATTACTATAGGAAAATCGAATCCAGCCTACCTCAATAAAGGTGATGCCAATGGTAAAAATTGGGTGATTGGTCAGTGCGATGTTTCCGTACGACCCGGATGGTTTTATCATAAAGAGGAAGACAGCCTAGTAAAAACAACCGAACAACTCATGGATATCTATCTAAAATCGGTAGGCAGAAATGCTGTATTACTACTTAATATTCCACCAAACAAAGATGGGTTATTTCATGAAAATGATGTCCAAGCACTCCTCCAATTAAAACAGACTATCGATACAACGTTTAAAAATAATTATGCAAAAAACGCCACAATAAATGCATCAAATCAGCGGTTTAATCACCCCAAGTTTGCACCTGAAAATTTATTTGATTCAGAAAAACTTAAGCATTACTGGGCAACAGAAGATACTGTGTCATCAGCAAGTCTTACCATACAACTTGACGAAGAAAAAATTGTAAATTATGTTTTGCTTCAAGAACCTATTCAATTTGGCCAGCGCATATCTTCATTTTCTTTAGAAGCCTATGTTAATAATACTTGGACAGAATTATATAGAGGCACCACTATAGGTTATAAGCGTATTTTATCTTTAGACGGCGTGAAAACTAATGCATTAAAGTTGAATATATTAAAAGCCAATAATACCATTGCACTATCAAATTTTGAAATCTATTAATTTAAAAATATATACCCACAAAAGCTTCATTGTATTCATTAGTTTATACAGTGTGCTTTTTTCTTGTGAACAAAAAGACACATTGGCCTATAAAAATGCCGAACTACCTATTGAAAACCGTGTAGAAGACCTATTAAGTCGTATGACACTAGAAGAAAAATTCTGGCAGCTATTTATGATTCCAGGAGACATCTTTGAAGGAAAAGAAAAATACAAGCATGGTATTTTTGGATTTCAAGTGGCAACTAAAAGTTCTTCAGGTGAGAGTGCTGAACAGATTTTAGACTATTCCAATGGCAGTGATGCCAAAGAAACGGCAGTACTAATTAACAAGATGCAAAAACACTTTCTTGAAGAAACACGATTAGGCATACCAATTATCCCCTTTGATGAGGCCTTGCACGGATTAATTCGGGAGGATGCTACTGCTTTTCCTCAAGCTATCGGATTAGCAGCTTCATTTAATACAAAATTAATGGATTCTGTGGCAGCGGCCATTGCCTGTGAGGTAAAAGCAAGAGGTATTCGCCAAAATTTATCACCCGTTATAAATATAGCCCGCGATGTACGCTGGGGCCGTGTAGAAGAAACCTATGGTGAAGACCCTTTCTTAACTTCAAGAATGGCCGTTTCTTATATTAAGGCATTTGAAGAACGTGGCGTAATCACAACACCAAAACATTTTGTAGCAAACGTAGGTGATGGTGGGCGCGACTCCTATCCTATTCATTTCAACGACCGTATTTTAAATGAGGTTTACTACCCAGCTTTTAAGGCCAGTATACAAGAAGGAAAAGCATGGTCTATTATGACGGCCTATAATTCAGTAGATGGAACCCAAGCCTCCGCGAACCATAAATTGCTCAATGAAACATTAAAAAAAGATTGGGGTTTTAACGGCTTTGTTATTTCCGATGCAGGTGCCGTAGGCGCTGCCAACGTGCTTCATTTTACCGCTAAAGACTATGCACAATCAACCAAACAAGCAATAGAAGGTGGTTTAGATGTCATATTTCAAACCTCCTATGATCATTACCCGTTGTTTTATGAAGCCTTTGAAAAAGGTATGATTGACCAAGAAGCTATTGATGAAGCGGTAAGACGTGTGCTCTATGCCAAATTTAAATTAGGCCTATTTGAAAATCCCTATGTGGATATTGAGGCTTTAGAAAATCAAAATAGCATTGCAAACAACAAATCGTTGACCAAAACAGCTGCTCTGGAATCCATTGTGTTGCTAAAAAATGACAATCAAACACTTCCTATCAAAAAATCAATAAAATCCATTGCAGTAATTGGTCCGGATGCCAATGAGGCGCGTTTAGGAGGTTATTCAGGTCCAGGTAACAACCCTGTAAGTCTTTTAGAAGGTCTACAAAATAAGGTCGGAGATTTAGTAACAGTAAATCATGCCAGAGGCTCTGAAAGAACAGCAGAAGACTTTGTAGCCATTTCAAAAGAATACTTTTTTCATGAGGTAAATGGAGATACGAAAGCAGGGCTTCAAGCAGATTACTTCAATAATATTACACTTGAAGGTGAACCAGCCTTGTCCAGAATTGATAACAATATTGATTTTAGATGGACGCTTTTTTCACCAGACCAAAACACCATTAACTATGACTTTTATTCAGCTAGATGGACAGGCAAACTAATTGCCCCGCAAACTGGAACTATTGATATAGGCTTAAAAGGAGATGATGGCTATCGTTTATACATAAATGGTGAACTTATCATAGACAACTGGAAAAAGCTAACGGTACAACAAATTACAACACCGTACACTTTTATTAAAGACAAAACCTACGACATTAAAGTTGAATTCTTTGAAACAACAGGAAACGTGTGGTTTAAACTCGTTTGGAATGCGGGTATAGTAAACAATTGGCAAAATGACATTGAAGAAGCCGTCATGATTGCAAAAAAATCTGATGTTGCCATAGTTTGCGTAGGCATTGAAGAAGGCGAATTTAATGACAGAGCCTATTTATCATTGCCTGGACATCAAGAAGATCTCATCAAAGCTGTAGCGGCAACAGGCACACCAACCGTAGTGGTATTAACCGGTGGCAGTGCCATAACCATGCAAAACTGGCTGCATGATGTACCCGCTATTCTTGATGTATGGTATCCAGGTGATGAAGGTGGAAATGCTGTGGCAGAGGTTATTTTTGGCGATTATAATCCAGCCGGAAGACTACCTATTACATTTCCAATTCATGAATCGCAATTGCCCCTATATTATAATCATAAACCAACAGGACGTGGTGATGACTATATAAATTTAAGTGGAAAACCAATGTTTCCTTTTGGCTTTGGATTGAGTTATACAACTTTCAAATACAGCGACTTAAAATTGCATAAAACGGCAATAAATTCGTTTGAAAGCACAACCGTTAGTTTTAAGCTTACAAATACTGGAAATTACGATGGAAACGAAGTTGTTCAACTATATATCAAAGATGTATATGCTTCGGTAGCAAGACCGGTTATGGAATTAAAGGGATTTCAGCGAGTTAATCTTAAAAAAGGGGAAACTAAAATTGTAAAATTTGATATTACACCTGATATGCTAACCATGTTGGACAAAAAAATGAAACCAATAGTAGAATCGGGTGATTTTAGAATAATGATAGGGTCCTCATCAAACAATATAAGACTTCGAGCCACTTTGAATGTTAGATAAAAAAAAGAGACAAATAGCAATCTAAAATAAATTACCTTAAGCATAACATAAACCATTGCCCCCTAAACACTAAACCAAAAACCACTAACTTTAATCCTGTAATAAAATCAAAGATTCAAAGAAGTTAAACCATATCCAAATCCGTTAAGCACTCTATGAAAAAAATCCTGTTTTATTTATTAATTGCCATTTCACCCATAATTTTCTACTTGATTTTTGGAGGAATTTTTGGAGGAAATCATAGATGGATGATTTCATTAACCTTAACCGCCGTTTTTTTATTATCCTCAATTTTATTTAATAAAACAGAAAAAAAAGAGCATCTAAAATTAGGATTAACAATAATACTTCCCATTTTTCTACTGTTCTTAATAACATCTTTTTTTATTAGTTTTTCAAGAACATTACTGTACTTAATTTTTATACCATTAAGCGTTTATTTAGGCTGGTTGTATTCTAATCGAAAGTCTACATTGATGCCCATAATTTCAATTGTTTTATTTGCATTTGTAGGGCTAATTTTACTTCCAAATGTATTTGTTTTACAAAATAATGTTGGAGCACATACCAATGAAGAATTTAGTGGCATATCATTAGTAAACAAGAACAAAGAAAGTGTCGAACTAGATAGATCAAAAATTATCGTTCTTGATTTTTGGACAACATCTTGCGGCATTTGTTTTAAAAAGTTTCCCGATTTAGAAAAATACTATCTAGAATTCAAGGACAATCCAAACGTAGAATTTTATTCAATAAACGTACCTTTAAAAAGAGATGAGTTCAACGAAGTGGTTAATTTAGTAGATGAACTTGACTACAAATTTCCAACGTTATATGCCACTTCAATAAAAGAAGTTCATAATTTAGGAATCTATGCTTATCCTCATTTGTTAATACTCAAAAACGGAAAATTAAGATACGATGGCAGATTGGAAACAGATAAGTACATTTTTGTAAATCATTTGAAATCTGAAATAAATAAACTGATAGCGGAATAAAAAACTATAGCCAAACCCGTTGTGTTTAATTCCCAAGCAAATCTATAAATCAGAAAACAAGAATTGAATTTAACAGATAAACAAATAAAAATAAAGGAATTCATCTCTAAACATTACTGGTTTGCTGGAATACCTTTTATGATTTGGGTGTTTTTCCTCGTAATGGATAAAAAAGAGGATATAAACAATAATACAGCAGTGACTTTTGGAATGGTTTATGGCTCTAGATCCATTTATAAACAATACAGCAAGCGGAATTACAAATATGAATTCAATTATAAAGGAAAAAGATATACCGGAACCTCATCTGCTTACAATTCCAAAAATGTCAAAAAAGGGAGTTTCTACAAAGTAGAATTCTCCTATAAAAATCCTGAACATAGTCGGATGATTTTTGACTTGGAATATGTAAGACAAATTAAGACTAATGAAAACGGAAAAATAGATACAATTTATGTTCGGAAAGACCAAAAATTTCGAAATGAATTAAAAAAACAAATAGAAAAATATAAAATTGAACTAGACAGTATATAAAACTAAACACATCACAAACCACAACCCATTACCCCTAAATACTAAACCAAAAACCACTAACTTTAATCCCATAACTAACAGGTATAGGGCACGGTTGCCAACAAGCTAAAAAAACAACTCAAAAATTTGAAATCAATTATTGTATTCTTAATTATTCTTGCACTTTTCTCTTGTGAAAAAAGTCAGAATGAATTAGAATCTGAATACCAAAAATGTATAAATAATAAAACTTTTGACAGAGGGGTTCTATATTCTTTAGAATCATCAGATTCCTATGTTTTAAGTTCTGTTAGTGTATTCGATTCAATAAAAAAGTTCGAACACTATTTATATAAAACTGAAAACTTATCTGAAGTCAGCAAAAATGGTTATTTGGCATTAGTAACTGATATTAAAAAAGCAGGATTTCTCAAAAAAGAGTTTAAGGAATTTAATTCAAGTCATAATTTTATAGAGCATAATTTAATGACCGCATTGTTTTTTGAAGAATTGTTTTACCAATGTACTATGAGTGCATTCAAGAACCAAATACAGTATAACTATCTTTTTGAAACAAAAGACAAAATCCAGCTCAATTCATATCCCAATTCGGAAATATTGACTGAATTTGTTCACAAAGTAGATTTTAAAAGTGAAACGCAAAGATTAATACTCACCTATCTCGTTTATTACAACTTATACTGGAAGTATAGAAACCAATAAGCTACAACTAATAACCCACACCTGTCCCGACTTTTAACGTCGGGAGCCCAACACCTAAAAAAACTCCCGATACTGCATCACCCGAAAATCAAAGGTATTGAATTCTGGGTTTTGAGCCTTTAACTGCTTATACAAGGGCAAGCGGCTAATGGAAATATTGGCTGCTCCCGACCCTGATGTTAAGGAAACCGTTTTAATAATACGTTTGTCATTTCGAGCCTGTCGAGAAATCTCATTATTTAAAGATTCTTCGCTTTGCTCTGAATGACACAGTTCAAATTGGTGTATTCTGGGAACGGCGTTGTCTACCAACTCCAATTTTAGGTTATAATCCTTTATATGCCTTCTAAAAAAATACTCCGGGCCATTTTTACTGTTGCCACCGGTAAACAACAGGGTATCAACACGGGGATATTGCTTTAAATAGCCCACCAAATCACGCAGCGTAATGTTTGTCATTCCCAAATCAGAGGCATCAATCTTGTCGCGTTCAGCAGAAGCTACAATATCGCAAACACCAATTTGGTGTTCAATTAAAAATGTTTTACGCTCATCAACAGCTTCCTGCGAGTTGTCATACCGCAGCCCCAGTTGATGTATGGCATCAATAAACAACCACAAACTGTTGTAGTAACTCCCATAGCAAAAATCGACATCCTTTTCCAGTAAATCGCCTGTAGAAAAACGTGGCGGTGGCAAAGTGCCAACAATCAATTTCGTCGTGTTTTCTTGAATAAAAGGCTCGTATGGATGTTTGTGTTGGAACAAGCTAATTGGTATTTAGATTCAAATTTCGTATTTTATAGCTAATAAAAATATGTTTAATTAAATGAGATTCCCACTTTCGTGGGAAGTAAAAAATGGGAAAAGGCGATAAAAAAACAAAACGTGGTAAAATTAATCGAGGTTCTTACGGTGTCAGACGACCACGCATTAAGAAAAAAGTAAAACCAGAAGATAAAATCAATGTCAACAAGAAAGCTAAACCTTGATTTTATTTCCTAGTCTTTTGCCAATTTTATAGGCACCGGCTATAGCTGTCAGTATGATTAATATATTCATAAAAACATAGCCTGTATACAGCAAAACATCTTCTTTGGAATTGATGCAAAAACGCGCTGTAATACAAGTTTCAAGAGGCTCTTCGTAAATTTGAATGAGCATAAAACTCATTACAAACAAGACCAGTATAGCAATAAGAATATATTGCAAAGTTTTGTTTTTAGGCTTCTTTCCAGTTGGCTTAAAAATATTGCGCTCTTTTTCGGTGCGCTTATTATCTTGTAAAGACCAGATTGTTTTCTTTTGAGAGCTGCTCATGGAATCGGTAGTTTTCTACATTAAAATTCTTGATATCATCTAATGTTTTGGCATTAGTATCAATAATATACCGTGCCATTAATCCACGAGCCACTTTGGCAAAAATACCAATGGTTTTGTAGTCGCCATTTTTAAACTCCTTGAAATCGATATGAATAACCGGAACTTTTAATGCCTTGGCATCAACTGCTTTAAAATACTCATTACTGGCCAAGTTTAAAAATAGCTCATCGTCTTTCAATTCGTCATTCAAAGCTTGAGTGACCTTCTTTTTCCAAAATTCATAAAGATTCTTGTTTTTACCAACAGGCATTTTAGTACCCATTTCCAAACGGTAAGGCATAATCAAATCCAAAGGTTTCAAAATACCATATAGTCCAGATAGAATCCTAACGGTATCTTGTAATGTCTCCATGTTTTCTTTTGGAATGGTATAGGCATCCATACCCCTGTACACATCACCATTAAAGGCATAAACAGCTTGTCGTGCACTATCTTTATTAAAAGGTAACTGCCAGTCTTGATTACGCTCATAATTGAGTTGTCCCAAATTATCAGAAATGCTCATCAGTTTAGACAAACTTTTAGCCGATTTCTTTTTAAGCAACTTGTTTAAGCGTTCAGCTTCGTTTAAAAAACAGGCTTCAGTGCTTTTAGGTGTTGGCAGTTTACTTTCAAAATCCAATGATTTGGCAGGAGATAAAACGAGTTTCATGAGTGTCTAAATTTTTAACAAATTTACAATGACGCTTGGTAAGAATCAACTTTATAATTTAGTTGTTTCCTATGAAATGATAATTAAAATTTATTCGTCAACTTGATGCTTGGAATATTGACGCCATTTCTCAATGCAAGCTTGCATATCTTCAGGTATTTCAGAATCAAATCGTAAAGTTTTACCTGTTTTAGGATGCTCAAATCCCAATGTTTTAGCATGTAGTGCTTGCCTTGGTAATACTTTAAAACAATTCTCCACAAACTGTTTGTATTTGGTAAAGGTGGTGCCTTTTAGAATTTTTTCACCACCATAGCGTTCATCATTGAACAGGGTATGCCCAATGTGTTTCATGTGCACCCGGATTTGGTGCGTGCGTCCGGTTTCCAACTTACAGGAAACCAAAGTCACATATCCCAACCGCTCCAAAACCTTGTAGTGCGTTACGGCAGGTTTGCCTTTATCGGCTTCATCATCTTCAAATACCGTGTTTTGAAGTCGGTTTTTAGGATGTCTGCCAATATTGCCTTCAATAGTGCCTGCGTCTGCTTCAACATTGCCCCAAACCAAAGCCACATATTCGCGCTCACTGCTTTTATCAAAAAACTGTTTAGCCAAATGGGTCATGGCTTCTTCATTTTTAGCAATCACCAAAAGCCCACTAGTATCCTTATCGATTCGGTGAACCAAACCGGGTCTATTACTAGAGTTATTGGGTAGGTTATCAAAATGATAAATGAGCGCATTAATCAAAGTACCCGAATAATTGCCATGCCCAGGATGCACAACCATACCAGCTTCTTTATTGACCACCAATAAATCATCATCTTCATAAACAATATCAAGTGGAATATTCTCAGGTGTGAGCAAATATTCATAAGGTGGATGCTCAAACAACACACGAATTTTGTCAAATGGCTTGACTTTATAATTAGATTTTACGGGCGTATCGTTTACATAAATATTCCCATTCTTGGCAGCAGCTTGAATCTTATTACGCGTAGCGTTTTCAATAAAATTCATAAGGTATTTATCTATACGAAGTGGCTGCTGACCTTTTTCGGCTGTAAAAGCATAATGCTCATACAAGTCATCATCTTCTTCTTGATTTTCGGGTGTGTAGTCCTCCATCACTATTCGGTTGAACCAGGGCGTTTTCCGTTACCCAAGACCAAATCTATTTTAGATGTTTTAGGCAACATATCGCCTGCTGCTATTTCTTGACCGTCATGAGTCATTTTCAAAACCACATCAATGGCAATATTATCCACATACTTTAATTCTCCCAATTTAAAACCAAGTGCTTCCAAAGTTGGTTTTGCTTGGCGAAGTGTTCGTTCCTTTAATTCAGGAACCATAACTTTTCTGTAACCAGAAGGATTTAAGGTTAGGTATATTTTTCTATTTTCCTTAACCTGTTTACCAGCATCAGGATCTTGCTCAATAACTGAAAATTTGGGATAATCTGGATTGAAATTTGAAGAATCCAAAATTTCCATGACAAGATTGTTTTCTTTTAATTCCATGTTAGCTACTTCAATGGATTTTCCTTTTAAATCAGGCACCGTTTCAAATTCACCGTGATTGGTGGAAATATTCAACCATTTTAACATAATAAAAACAATCACTACCAAAGCTACTACAGCCAAGGCTAATTGTTTTAAAAATACTTTACTCTTAAGGAATCCTAATAAACTCATGAAAGATAATTTCTGAAACAAATATATAAAAACAGAACTGTTTTTAGTTTTGATTTTTAAGTGATATTTTAGCTTAACTAATAATAGATACGTTTTATTGCACGTTTTAGATTATATAGATAGTATTAATTAACACGGTTCTGCTCCTGCAGAAATTATCTATGAAAAAAAACATAGGCATCATCATGGGTGGCTACTCGAGTGAATACGAAATTTCACTGAAAAGTGGCAACGTTGTTTACAAAACATTAAATCCTGAAAAGTACCATGCGTATCGCTTGCATATCTTTTCAGATAAATGGGTATATGTTGATGACAACGATAGAGAATATCCCATTGACAAAAATGATTTCTCCATCATGGTTGATGGCAAAAAAATAAATTTTCACTGCATATTTAATGCTATTCATGGATCTCCAGGTGAAGACGGCTACATGCAAGCGTATTTTAAATTACTCAACATACCGCATACAAGCTGTGGCATGTATCAAGCGGCACTAACGTTTAACAAAAGAGATTGCTTGAGCGTCTTAAAGCCATTTGGAATTAAAACAGCCGAAAGCTATTATTTAAATTTAGGTGACACGGTTGATGAAGAAGCCATTGTAAAAGCGGTTGGATTACCCTGTTTTGTAAAAGCCAACAGGGCTGGTAGTAGTTTTGGTATAACCAAAGTTTATAAAAAAGAAGATTTACAAGCCGCCATTGATCATGCTTACAAAGAAGATAATGAAATTATTATAGAATCGTTTTTAGATGGCACCGAAGTTTCGGTAGGTGTTATTAGTTATAAAGGTGAAACAATGGTGCTTCCCATTACAGAAATTGTCAGTGAAAATGATTTTTTTGATTACAAAGCTAAATACCTAGGTCAATCACAGGAAATTACACCTGCTCGTATTTCTGAAGCAGACACGAACAAGGTAAAGGAATTGGCCAAAAAAGTATATGAGGTTTTAAAGATGACTGGATTTTCAAGAAGTGAATATATTTTCAAAAATGGCGAACCTCATTTATTGGAAATCAATACTGTTCCAGGATTAACGCAGGCTAGCATTTTACCGCAACAGGCACAAGCTGCTGGAATCAGTCTTTCTGAACTCTTTGAAAATGCCATTGAGGAAGCTTTGAAATAAAAATTGTAATTTTAAATTATGAAACGAGCCATTTTTCCAGGATCTTTTGACCCCATTACTTTAGGGCATTACGACATCATTAAACGAGCTGTCAATTTGTTTGATGAAGTTATTGTGGCCATTGGCATAAATGCTGAAAAGAAATACATGTTCTCTCTAGAAGAACGCATGCAGTTCATCAAAGATGCCTTTGTCAATGAATCCAAGGTAACGGTGGTGTCCTATCAAGGGCTCACAGTTGATTTCTGTAAAAAAAATAATGTCAAATTCATTTTGCGCGGCTTACGAAATCCAGCTGATTTCGAATTTGAAAAAGCCATTGCCCATACTAACAGGGATTTAGCGCCCATTGAAACGGTGTTTTTATTGACTGCTGCTGATACCTCCTATATTTCATCTTCCATCGTTCGTGATGTTATCCGAAATAACGGTGATTACACCAAATTGGTACCAAAAAGTGTTCGCGTTAAATAGTAAACTGATGAAATATCTCAAGCTAAATGCCTTACTCCTAATTTTTGTGTTATTAGGATGTCGAAAGGAAAAATCGGAGGTATTTAATAAAGACCAAAGCATCACCGAAATTCAATCCATGTTTAATAATTATCATGAAGCCATCAAACAAAATGGTTTACCTGCTGAATTTGATTATTTAGATGATTCTGATGATTTTTTCTGGGTACCACCAGGTTACAAGTCTGCTATTAAATATGATTCCATAAAAGCCATTCTTATCCAGAATAACAAAAGCATACAATCTATTTCTTTTGAATTTGAAACTTTGGAAATATTTCCTTTGTCACCAGAAATTGCTAACTATTCTGGTATTGTGAAAGGAAAAATGATTGATACAGCTAATGCGACTTCTAACTTCAAAATAATAGAATCGGGCACACTTATTAAGCGCACTGACGGTTGGAAACTACTAAACGGACAATCTCGAAATTTGGATTAGCAACCATAAACACTTTATGAAATTCAGGATTCTCTGGCTTTCTATGTAACAACTCGATATCATCTTGCACTAATTATATAAAGACCAGTTCAATTAATGCTCTATCGAATTACATATTTACTTTTTAAAATAAAACTCATTCAACCTTCAGAAAGAGCAATTTATTATTGGATGCAAACAGCACAAGTTGCAAAATTGGAATATGCCCTAAAATTTGGAAATTACAAAACACGTAAACTCGCTGCAGAGGCTTTAGAACACGCTGGTAATTCTGCATCAATTCCCATTTTACTTCATGCCACTACGGATAGAGTTCAAAATGTTTCTTTAGCTGCTTTGAACGCTTTGGAAAAATTAGGAGAATCTGATGAGCTATTGAAAGGTATTATAGCAAAACGCTTTAATTGGGTAAAACAAAATCGTGAAAGTGATGCCAAATATCAAGCCAACAAGAATAAAAAATACAAAATTTACCGTTGGGAAAGAGCTAGTAAAAAATCTTTTGACAGAGTCAAAGAGCAATTGAAAAAGCCCATTCGATAACCCTTAAAACTTATATTCCGAAAGCGGCTTTGGAAATTCTTCGGGATTTGCTGCCAAATGATAGCGTGGATCATCTATGGCCTCAACAATAACTTCTCGGAATTTCGGACTGGCTTTGTATAATAAGATTTTACAATCCTCACTCAAGTGCTTTAGTTTAATGGATTTGCCTTCGGCTTCATATTTTTCAACCAGATTGAAAATAGCCTCTAAAGCCGAATGGTCACTGACACGCGATTCCACAAAATCGATTTCAACCGTTTCAGGGTCATTCTTTACATCAAATTTTTCATTAAACGCCTTTATGGAACCGAAGAACAATGGTCCCCAAATTTCATAAACTTTAGTACCATCATCCCTAAAGCGTTTACGAGCACGAATACGTTTCGCATTTTCCCAAGAGAATACCAAAGCACTAACAATAACTCCAGCAATTACAGCAACGGCCAAATCAAACAATACCGTTAAACCTGAAACCAAAATCAACACAAATAAATCAGATCGCGGAATTTTTCGTGCAATTCTAAAACTGGACCATGCAAAAGTTCCGATGACCACCATAAACATCACACCAACTAATGCTGCAATAGGTACTTGTTCAATAAGACCTGATGCAAACAAAATAAACATTAACAAAGCAACGGCCGCTACGATACCAGATAGCCTAGTTCGACCGCCTGCTTTAATATTGATAATAGATTGGCCAATCATGGCACAACCACCCATACCACCAAACAGACCCGTAACGATGTTAGCACCACCTTGTGCCAAACATTCCCGATTGGTATTTCCTCGGGTTTCGGTCAATTCATCAATTAAGTTCAAGGTCATTAAAGATTCTATCAAACCAATGGCCGCCAAAATCAAGGCATATGGGCCAATGAATTTTAAGGTTTGCCAAGTAAAAGGAATCTTATTAAAAATATCAAACTGAAATTGTGGCAAGCCACCTTTTAATCCTTCTCCTCCTCCATCACGGATAAAGCTTCCAACAGTAGCCACGTCCAAATTTCCAAAAATCACAATAGCAGAAACGACCAATATCGCCATTAATGCTTCTGGTAACTTTTTAGTCAACTTAGGTAAACCAAACATAATTCCCATGGTCAATGCTACTAGTCCGATCATAATCCACAGTTCACTTCCATGCAACCAAACTTCTTTACCGTTTTCAGTAGTCATAAACATACCCAACTGCGATAGGAAAATCACAATCGCCAAACCGTTTACAAAGCCCATCATGACAGGATGTGGTATTAACCGAACAAATTTCCCAAGTTTAAAGACGCCAGCCAGCATTTGAATGACACCCATAAGAATAACGGTTGCAAACAGATAATATAAACCTAATTGGTCACCTGCTCCACCCATAGCATTTCCTTCAGCCACTAAATTAACCATCACCACCGCTAAAGCACCTGTGGCGCCACTAATCATACCTGGACGACCGCCAAAAATAGAGGTTATCAAACCAATCATAAAGGCTGCATACAAACCAACTAAAGGATCTACACCTGCTACAAAAGCAAAGGCAACAGCTTCAGGTACCAATGCCAAAGCAACCGTTAAACCTGATAAAATATCGTTTTTGGCATTAGCCGCTCGTTTTCTAATAAACTCTGTCATGATGGTCGTTTTTCAGGCTGCAAAAATACGGTTAATATGAACAAGCACAAGTTTATATTGTTAGATTTTGATTAAGTTTATAGTTTAAAACTTGCCTTTATGAATAGATTGTTTGTTTTTCTGATTTCTTGTTTGCTGTACCAAAATTTGCATGCTCAAGATTTTGAGACGGTTTTTGAAAAAAGTAAGGGCACCGAAACCGCTACGTATCACCAAACCATTTCGTATTACGAACGTTTAGCCAAAACATATCCAGAGATTTCTATTCAAGCTATTGGAAAAACTGATTCCGGAGAACCTTTGCATGTGGTGACATTAAATCCAGATAAAGAATTTGATTTTAATAAAATCAGGCAAAACGATAAACGCATTTTACTCATCAACAACGGCATCCATCCAGGTGAAAGCGATGGCATTGATGCCACCATGATGTTGTATCGTGATATTGTTCAAGGCAATATTATTGTACCAAAACATACCGCCTTAGTTACTATCCCAATTTATAATGTTGGTGGTAGTTTAAACCGGAATTCAGGAACACGCGCCAATCAAAACGGTCCAAAGGAATATGGTTTTAGAGGTAATGCCCGAAACTATGATTTAAATCGAGATTTTATAAAATGTGATACCGAAAACGCCAAAACCTTCGCACAGATTTTTCATTTGGTAAAACCTGATGTTTTTATAGACAATCATGTGAGCAATGGTGCCGATTACCAATACACCCTAACACATTTATTTACACAGCATAACAAGCTAGATAGTTCTCTTGGTGAATTTTTACACCGAGAATTAATGCCACAACTAGAAAACAAATTGGCTAATAAAAATTGGGACATCACGCCTTATGTAAATGTTTTTAATCAGGTTCCCGAAAAAGGCTTTAGTCAGTTTATGGATTACCCGAGATATTCTACAGGTTATACAACACTATGGAACACCCTGGGCATGATGGTGGAAACCCATATGTTAAAACCTTACAAGCAACGTGTTGAAGGCACTTATGAACTCATGAAAAGTATGATTGAAATTATTGAAGAAAATCATGAACCAATTAGTTTGTTGAGAGAAGCAGCTTTTAATAGATTTAGAACAGGAGAAACATATTCTTTAGACTGGGAAATAGATGAAAGCCAAACAAGCACATTGCAATTCAAGGGTTACGAAGGAGAATTTATTAAAAGTGAGATTACTGGCAGTAACCGTTTAAAATATGATCGCAACCAACCTTTTACAAAAGAGGTGGTTTACAAAAACTATTTTAAACCCAGCATGGAAGTAACCGTTCCAAGCGCTTATGTTATACCACAAGGTTGGCATGATGTCATTGATTTATTAAAATTAAATCAAATTGAAATGAAACGCCTTGAAAAAGACTCAACGATGTTAGTGGAATCCTATAGAATTTCAAATTATGAAACGCGAAAGTCGGCTTATGAAGGGCATTATATGCATTATAATACGCAAGTCAGTTCATCGGAGACAGAAATAAACTTCCGAAAAGGTGATTATATCATCACAACCCACCAATACGGGAAACGCTATTTATTGGAAACACTAGAGCCACAGGCTCCCGACTCATTCTTTAATTGGAATTTCTTTGATACCATATTACAACAAAAGGAAGGATTTTCTCCTTATGTCTTTGAAGATGAAGCTATACTTTTATTAAGAGATAATCCTAAATTAAAATCAGAGTTTAAAAATAAGAAGCATTCCGATTCAGAATTTGCCAATAATTGGTACGCTCAACTCAACTGGATTTTTGAACGCTCCAATCATTATGAAAAAGCTCATTTGCAATATCCTGTATTTAGATTAAAATAGAAAACGCCCCAATTAAATTGAGGCGAGATCTTTCTTAACTAAAAAATGGTTGGTTAATTAGAAAAGCACTATTCTACAGATATACCAGAATTTGGTCTTATTCGCATAGTTTTATATTCTGTAGCTTCAGTACAACCCGTAAATTCAAAATTTTCATCAAACATCGCCTGTGCATCACTCATATTACAATGGCCATTTACTGTTTCATTAGAAGCATTTTCACCAGTAGGGATGTAAAAAGTAAATACCATTCCAGGAATTGGCTCGAATACCACTTCTTCATATTCACTAATGTAACTATAGTTGAAAGTACCTAATGGTCCTTCTATACAATCACTTGAATACGTCGTTTCAAAAAATGGTAAACTAATTACAGCTGCTGAAGGCGAATTCGTGTGAATTGAAAATCTTCCTCTACCGTCTGGCATGGCCTCAATACTACCTGCTCCACCAATAATATAAAAGTAATCGCCTGTATTTGCTAGATAGGATAAGTTAAATCCGTCATCCAACAGCATAACGCCATTGCCGTTGTTTCGATGCGTTTGATTTGAATTAATAAACTCCATAATTTGAGAATCAGATTGAATAATGTTTAGAGATTCCGTTAAGTTGGTGTTTTTTTTCAAATTAACATTTTGTTCGATTGGCCCCGATACTTCTTCAGTTGAACAGCTTATCGTAAAAAGGGCAAGTGTAAAAATTAGTACTAAATTTTTCATAATAGTTGGTTTTAGATTAATAGATTAATTTTCAGTTGATTTAGCATTTACGTTTCTAAATCTTAAACCAATATTAACATATCAATTTTGATCATCCTATGTTTTTTTATCCAACTCCATGACAATTGTACAAGCGGTTTATCTAACGGTAAAAAACGCATAAAAAAACCGTTTGATTAATTGATAATCAACTTATTAATAAATAAGGTATCTTTAAATAAAATTGCATGACCAAAAAAATAATTGAAATGAATGCTGAACAACAAATGCACTATATTAATCTTGAAAATGTATTAGCTGTTTCAAGAGGTAGCACAGAACGCATGCTGAAGTATTTATTTCAATTTCAAGAATTAATTCCTGAACGATTAGACCAATTAAAAAAGGCAAAAAACCAAGACAACCGAACACAAATACGACAGATACTACATAAAATGAGTCCACAGTTACAGTTTTTTGGTATTCAAAATATTATCATTCCTATTCAGCGTTTGGAGTTTGAATACGAAACGATGCCCAATCAGGAATTAGAAGTTTTAGTCAATGAAATAATTAGTAAATTGGAAGGTGCTTTAATTGAAGTTACCAAAACCATCCAAAAATATCATGTCTAATATTCAATTGAATTCTATTTCGGCAGTTATCATTGATGACGACCCATTTATTCAAGAATTATTGAAGGATAAACTCAATCAATATTTCCCCGAAATTCAGATTCTAGGTTTAGGGAATAATGGTCAAGAAGGTATCCTTAAAATCCAACAATTAAAACCTAATTTGGTTTTTTTAGATGTCGAAATGACCGATATGACTGGGTTCGAGATGCTTTCCAGATTGGATGCCATTACATTTAAAACGATTTTTATTACATCATACAAGCATTATGCAATTAAAGCAATCAGATTCAATGCATTGGATTATTTGTTGAAACCATTTGATTTAGAAGAATTAAAAAATGCCATAATTCGTTTTAAGAAGAATCAAAAATCAAATAATGTACCCATTGCTCTACAAAATTTGAAGTCAAAACAAGCAAGCGATCAAATTTTAATTTTAAAAACCCAGCAAGGTGAATTGCATATTCAATTAAAAGACATTATTAGCATAGAAGGCGAACGGAATTATAGCTATATCAATATGGCAAATGGCAAGAAAGAATTGGTGTCAAAAACATTAAGTAATCTGGAGGAGTTATTGGAAGACAAAGGCTTTTTCAGATGTCATAAATCATATTTAATAAATAAGATACATATTGCTGACAACCCCAATGATACCACTCTGTTTTTATCAAATGGAATGAAAATTCCAATTTCTAGACGAAAAAAAGACACTTTTAAAGATTGGTTCAATAATGAATTAATATGAGATACACCTTAACTCTATTTGTATTATTAATATCTGTATTGGCTTTTGGGCAACATAATCAAGACTCATTACAGAACGCTAATTTGCTTGAGTTTGAAAGACTGGAAAGTGAATTACAAAACGTTAGAGCTAATGGAGATATCCAATCCGAAATACACATTTTAAATGATATATTATATCATAAATTAGGGAGCTTTCAAGATTTTACATCTAGCTATTTCGATGCGAAAAACCTTGAGGATTTAATTGAAGAAAATCCACAAATTCATGTTTCAAACAAATTAAAATCCAAGTTATTTGACAATATAAGTTGGTTGTTACAAAGTCAGGAAGAAACCGAAGAGAGCATCGTTTATATAAAAAAAGCTATTCAAGCAGCTAATAATGATAAGGATATAAAACAAGCTAAAATCCATTTAATAAGGCTGGCCATATTAGAAAATGATTTAGGTAATAAACAAAAATCAGATTCTATATTCCAACATATACAAGAATGGGCAATATCTCAAAACGACACTGAATTTCTTGCAGCTCAATATGAAACTAAAGCCTGGATGGCACTTATTCAAGAAAATTATACCGAAACCATAAGATATGGAAATATATGCTTAAGGCTTAGTGACAATTTTGTGCGAACCACTTACAATAATATGTCAGAAGCATATTTAAAATTAAACAAGCCTGATTCAGCATTAATTTATGCAAAAAAGGCTTATGATGCTGTTGTAAGTACTGGCCATATGGCAGATAGAGCCAACTCACATCATAGTTTAAGAAAAAGCTATGCGGCCTTAAATGATTTTGAACAGGCCTATTACCATTTTAATGAATATTATAAAATTAGCGAGAAGCATAACTCCTATAAAACGGCCCAAAAAATAGGGAACTATAACTTGCAAAGACAAAAGGAATTAGCTCGAATAAAAGAAGCCATAAATACTGAAAAATTAACCAATCAACGTCTGATAATTTGGCTGATTTCTGGTAGTTTAATAATCTTAATCATAGGATTAATTTATATTTTCAATCGTTTAAAACTTATCAGAAGACAAAACACAATCATTGCTCAAGAAAAAGCGCGTGCAGAACAGTCAGAAAAATATAAAGAACAGTTTTTAGCCAATATGAGTCATGAGATTCGAACTCCTATGCATGCTATTTCAGGCATGACAAATAGTCTACTACGCAATTCTCACCTCAATGAACAATTACCTTATTTGGAGGCTATGAAAACCAGTTCTGACAATCTCTTGGTTTTATTAGATGACATACTCGATTTATCAAAAATTGAATCTGGAAAGCTCGAAATACAGCATGTTTTAATGAATCCAAAGTCAGTGGTAGAAAGCGTCGTTAAAACCTTGCAATACCGAGCAAAAGATAAAGGATTGAAAATAAGCTATAAAATAGATTCTAATGTTCCTGATCAAATAGTTGGTGACTCCTTACGATTAAATCAAATCTTGATGAATCTTGTTGGAAACGCTATCAAGTTTACCGAGCAAGGTTCCATTCAATTAACCTGCTCACTAAAAACAACCCATAACTTACTTTTTTGTGTTGAAGATACTGGAATAGGAATATCAAAAGAAAAAATAGAAACTATTTTTAACTCGTTTGAACAAGGTGAGAAATCAAAATCTCAAATATTTCAAGGCACGGGTTTGGGATTGAGTATTTCAAAAAAATTAGTTGAGTTACAAGATGGAGAGATTTGGGTGGAAAGTGAAATAAACAAAGGCAGTAAATTTTGTTTCACCTTACCATTGATTAAGCAATCAACCGAAAGCATGGAAAAAGCTATCTATACCGAACCAGAACTATTAAAAATTGGGACAGAACTTAAAGGCATCCGCATTTTATTGGCAGAAGATGATGAATTCAATACTATGGTTATTCAAGATGACTTGAATTATTTTATCAAGGATTTTTCGCTTAAAAAGGCTAAAAATGGACATGAGGCACTGGAACTTTTCAAATCTAATTCGTTTGACATAATTTTAATGGATATGCACATGCCTGTATTGAACGGGATTGAAGCTACAATTGAAATTCGTAAAATAGAAAGCAGTAACAATCAAATGATGCCAATTCCTATATTGGCAATGACGGCAAACATTGTTAAATCAGAACTTGACAAATGTATCGAGTCTGGTATGAATGCTGTTATACCCAAACCCTATAAACCTGAACAATTATTGGTGAAATTATCTGAATACTTTGGTAATTAGAATTCAAAATTTAAATTAAGGACCGAATGTTAGCATAAGAATTTTCAAGCGCCTCCTGTTGTTCTTCAGAATTTAACCATGCAACTTTGGTAATACCCTCGGATTCTTCTGGTTTGAATTCACCATCGAAGTTGCTTGTCATTTCAAACCAATAGGTAATTTTAATTCGGAATCTACCGTTGCGTTTAAAAATATGATAAGTTGTATCTAAAGGCTTTATGATTTCCAACCCTGTCACACCAGTTTCTTCCTCCACCTCTCTTAAGGCCGATACTTCAATCGATTCCTTTTTTTCAGTTCGACCCTTGGGCAAATCCCATTTACCGTTTCTAAAAATAAACAGAACCTCTCCTTTTTTGTTAATGACTTTACCGCCACCAGCTACAACATTGGGTAATTTTTTAAGAAATAGTTTTAGAAGCTTGTCTTCTTTATGGTGCACGAGCCGTACTTCTTTCATTGAAGTTGTATTCAGTTCTTTTATTACTTTCCTAATATCTACAGATTTTAAAAGATAGTTTTTGAATTTACTTTCTTTTTCAACCTCTGTTGTTAAGATAATAGGTTTATCATTAACAAAAACTTTATACATGCCTTAAAGACTTATCTTAATTAAGTTTTGTAAAAATATCAATTTTTAAATCACTGCAAAGACTTTAAAAAATAATTTTATATCCATTTTTCAAACAGAGATTTTCCAAAAAAAATGTAATTTTGCCTTCATGATCTTCAACAAACACACCGCCAGAAAAACTGCTGAAGTCTTACTTCAGGTAAATGCTATTAAACTACAACCAAAAAACCCTTTTACTTGGGCATCTGGTTGGAAATCACCTATATACTGCGATAATAGAATTGTGTTATCCTATCCGCCCATTCGCAATTATATTCGTGAAACCATGGCCAAGCAAATTGAAAAACAATACGGCAAACCAGACGTTATAGCCGGAGTAGCTACTGGAGCAATCGGAATAGGGATGCTTGTAGCGGAGTATTTAGGATTGCCTTTTATTTATGTGAGACCTGAAGCCAAAAGTCACGGTCGACAAAATCAAATTGAAGGTCATCTTGAAAGTGGGCAAAATGTAGTAGTCGTAGAAGATTTAATCAGTACCGGAAAAAGCAGCTTGAATGCTGTTAAAGCCATCAGGGCAAATAATGCCAATGTCAAGGGAATGGTCGCGATCTTCTCTTACGATTTTCAGGTTGCTAAAGACAATTTCGAAAAAGAAAACGTGCAATTATTAACATTGAGTGATTACGAGTCACTGTTAGAACAGGCACAACACACCAACTATATTTCTAGCAAAGAACAAGACATTTTAGCATCTTGGAATGCCAATCCTGCAGAATGGAACGCTAATTGATATTCCAATTGAAAACAATACAAAACTTATGAATTTAGAATCTCCTCAAACAACTGTCAATAAATCACCACAAGATGTATTTGATTTTCTTTCCGATGTCAAAAACTTTGAAAAATTAATGCCTGAAAACATTAGTAAATTTGAAGTATTGGGTGATGACACATTTTTGTTTGCTCTAAAAGGGATGCCTGAAATTGTCCTTAAAAAGAAAGAAACCACCCCTCCAAATCAAATAGTTTTGGGAGCTGCTGGTGGTAAAATAGATTTTTCATTGGTCGGTAATATTACTGAAATTGAAACTGATAAGAGTGCGGTTCAATTAGTTTTCAATGGTGATTTCAATCCTATGATGGCTATGATGATTAAAGGTCCAATCTCAAAATTTATTGAGACCTTATCAACCAATATTCCAAATGCCATTTAGTAGAGCAAGGTAATTTCTTTTAAATCAAAATCGGACAATTTATCATCCTCTAAAAGAACCTGAAGACATCCCGACTCAGTGACTTGTTTGATATATCCAGAAAATAAATTCCCGTCAACATCCTGAAAAGTGGAGGGCCTATTTTTTCTGAACAAATAGGATTCATAATCTGTTTTCAGAATATGGTATTGCTGTTTTTCCAATTTTTTAAAATAGTACTTTAGGTTCTTGACAACGGTAATGAGTAACTCGTCCAAATCAAATTGGGTTCCCAGAATAAGCTTCAACGATGATGCTCTGGGTAAATCATCAAAATTCATTTGATTGACATTCATCCCAATTCCAATGATTGTTGATTTTAAAGAATCCTGCTTGAGTATATTCTCAATTAAAACACCACAAATTTTGTTGTTTTCTGACAAAATGTCGTTAGGCCATTTGATACTTAATTTAGGAACAGAAAATTGCTGCAACGATTTTATTAATGCCAGTGAGACTACCCTACTAATGTAAAAATTAGACTGAATCTTTAGAAAAGAAACATCTTTCAAGACGCTAAACATCAGGTTTTTACCGGCTTCCGACTCCCAAACAGTGCCCATTTGTCCGCGACCAGCTTCCTGAAAATCGGTAACAACAACCGTATAATCCTCCAAGGTTTTGGAGTTACTTAATTGCCTTAAATATGAATTCGTGGAATCAGTGGCATTAAGTTTGATGATATGCATATAATTGTAATCTTTTGTAGAGGTAAAATCTTATGATTTTTTTGCACTATAAAGAACTAAAAAATAATAACTTTGCACAAATTAAATCAAGTTAATGGCGAAAAAACATTCTAATGCAGACCAATTAATAACTTCTATATTAAGCGGGATTGAAGATGTAAAGGGAAGGGAAATAAACATTCTAGATTTACGGGAAATTGAGAATACGGTTTGCGACTACTTTATTGTTTGCGAAGGAACCTCAAACACACAAGTAAATGCCATAGTTAATTCCATTCAGAAAAAAGTAAGTAAAGAACTTAAAGACAAGCCTTGGCATATTGAAGGAGAAGATAATGCCGAATGGGTGCTTATGGACTATGTCAACGTTGTGGTGCACGTATTTCAAAAGCATATTCGCGAATACTATGACATTGAAAGCCTTTGGGGAGACGCCAAAACAACTGTGATTGAAACAAATTATTAAGCAGATTAATGACAAACGACAACAATAAACAAAAAAATAAAAAACCCAAGTTTAGCCCCTATTGGATCTATGCTGGTATAATAGCCATATTTTTAATTTTGAATGTTTTAGGTGGAAGTGGCTTTCAAGACGCCAATCCTACAACACCTTCGCAATTCATGAATTACTTAAGGGATGGTGACGTTGAAAAGGTTGAAATAGTGAATAGACGTGAGGCCAAAGTTTATTTGACTAAAGAAGCCGAATCTAAAGATGTTCATAAAAAGTCAAAGCCTACCAATTTTTTGCCAAGTGCAACAAGACTACCAAACTACACTTTTGAATTTGGAGATTTACAAAATTTTGAGGATGATATTGCCCAGATAGTCAATTCTGAAAATTTAGATCCTAAACCACGTATAGAGTATAAAACCGAACAAAACCTTTGGGGCGATTTCTTGATAGGCATCCTGCCTTTTATATTATTGATTGGTGTTTGGATATTCATCATGCGACGAATGTCAGGTGGTGCTGGAGGTGGTGCTGGAGGACAGATTTTTAATATTGGAAAATCTAAAGCCAAGCTTTTTGACCAAAACACAGAGGTTAAAACGACATTTAAAGATGTTGCTGGATTGGAAGGCGCTAAAGAAGAAGTCCAGGAAATTGTTGATTTCCTGAAAAATCCAGAAAAATATACGTCTCTTGGAGGTAAAATTCCTAAAGGAGCCTTACTAGTAGGACCTCCTGGAACCGGTAAAACGCTTTTAGCCAAGGCTGTAGCAGGTGAAGCTAAAGTACCTTTTTTCTCATTGTCTGGTTCAGACTTTGTGGAGATGTTTGTTGGTGTTGGTGCTTCCAGGGTTCGTGATTTGTTTAAGCAGGCTAAAGAAAAATCGCCAGCTATTATATTTATTGATGAAATTGATGCCATTGGTCGTGCTAGAGGAAAAAATGCCATGTCTGGAAGTAACGATGAACGTGAGAATACCTTGAATCAGTTATTGACAGAGATGGATGGTTTTGGAACCAACACCAATGTCATTGTTCTGGCGGCTACCAACCGTGCTGATATTTTAGATAAGGCCTTAATGCGCGCCGGACGTTTTGATAGACAAATTTTTGTCGATCTTCCAGATGTTCGAGAGCGTAAAGAGATTTTTGAAGTTCACTTAAGACCGCTTAAAAAAGCCAAAGGCTTGGATATTGATTTCTTATCAAAACAAACGCCTGGATTTTCAGGTGCCGATATAGCCAATGTTTGTAATGAAGCGGCTCTAATAGCTGCCAGACAAGGCAAAAAATCGGTTGACAAACAAGATTTCTTGGATGCTGTTGACCGTATCGTTGGCGGATTGGAAAAGAAGAATAAAATCATCACGCCAGATGAAAAGAAAGCTGTTGCCTATCATGAAGCTGGCCATGCCACTGTCAGTTGGATGTTGGAACATGCCGCGCCACTTGTAAAAGTTACCATAGTACCTAGAGGACGTTCATTAGGTGCTGCTTGGTACTTACCAGAGGAACGCTTGATTGTGAGACCTGAACAAATGTTGGACGAGATGTGTGCTGCCCTTGGTGGGCGTGCTGCTGAAAAGGTCATTTTCAATAAGATTTCAACGGGCGCTTTAAGTGATTTGGAAAAAGTTACCAAACAAGCCCGTGCTATGGTAACTATCTATGGCTTAAGCGATAAGGTAGGAAACTTAACTTATTACGATTCGTCTGGGCAAAGTGAATATGGTTTCACAAAACCTTATAGTGAGCAAACAGCCGAATTGATTGATAAAGAGATATCTAGCATCATTGAAGAGCAATATCAACGTGCTATTAGCCTTTTGGAAGCTAACAAAGATAAATTAACCGAATTGGCAGAAGTATTACTTGAAAAAGAGGTAATTTTCAAAGACAATCTTGAAAAAATATTTGGTAAAAGACCTTTTAAATCAAATGATACTAATTCGGACGAAGAGGAATAATCTGTTATTCTGTTAACTTTAACTAAAAATCTTAAATAAACTTAAAGGTTCGTTTAAGATTTTTTATATTTGAAAAACACCTAAATCACACAGATTAATAGCTATTTAATACATGAGTCTGTTTAGAAAACTTTTTGGTTCCAAATCTGATGACAAAGAGGAAGAAGTAAAATCAGGGGAACGTAGTAAATACATGCCTGAAATCAAACTGCCCATAGACGAACGGTTTACAATAAACTTTAAGGCTAATGGCGGTAAGTTCTTGTATTGTGAAAACCTGGATGAAGTATTTGAATCGTTCAACAATATCCTTTCTGAAAACGATTGGCACGAAAAAAAAGGGTTAATACTGGATAACAATCTTAAAGATCGCTTCAGTGATTCTGAAATAACAATGACCAACACAGTTTCTGAATCTGTCTACTTTTTTACGACCTGTGAAAATTTGATTGCGGACGATGGTTCTCTCTTAATCTCTTCAAACCAAATTGCCGAAAAAAAATTAAAAGAATTTCCTGACAACTTTATAGTCTTTGCTACAACCAGTCAGATTACTGCCAACATTGGTGAGGGATTACGTGGTATTAAATCTAAAAACAGAAAAAAAATACCAACGAACATCACCACTATTAAACATTTCAAATCTATTGAAGAAAAGGACTTTATGACCTATGGCAGCAGCTCCAAAAACCTATATTTGTTGCTATTAGAAGATCTTTAAAATGAAAGAAATCCTTACCCGATCATTTACTGGATTACTCTACATAAGCCTTTTAATGGTTTCTCTTTTAAACGAGCATGCCTTAATTATTTTGTTTTATGCCTTTGGATTAATCTGCCTAGCAGAATTTAAAAAACTCATTGACTACAAATCGCTCATTCCGTTTGTAATTTTTACAGTTCTGTATCTGGTCTTTGGATATTGGCAGTTTTTCATGAATTCCCACAATGGATTGGAAGAAGCAACAAGAATTTTACAAGTCATTACTATTTTTGTCCAATTGTTCCTCATTAAAGATTTGTTTACGGAGAAAACAATTCCGTTGTTTATCTCGAAACGGTTTATTATCACCACGTTTTACCTTTCCAGTGGGTTTGTCTTTTTAATCCTCATCGCCAATCCTAAACATAATTTCGAACCTTTAATCCTTTTGGGTTCCTTTATCTTGGTATGGACCAATGATACTTTTGCTTTTTTAGTGGGCAAGAATTTTGGTAAGCAAAAGTTGTTCTCGAAAATATCACCAAAAAAAACCGTTGAAGGATTTTTAGGTGGACTCTTTTTTTCATGTGTAGCAAGTTATTTTATTGCTACCTTTACAGAAACACTTCATTTTAATCAATGGCTTATTTTGGCCATTATTATTAGTGTGTTTGGCACATTAGGCGACTTAATAGAGTCCAAGTTTAAGCGTCAGGCAAATGTGAAGGACAGTGGTATTATAATGCCTGGTCATGGTGGTCTTTTAGATCGATTAGACAGTATTATTTTTGCTTCGCCATTTATTTACCTGTACTTACAAATTATATAACTATGTTTCACAAAGAAGGCCATAAGATAATTTTAGGAACCCTAATTATAGTGGTTGGCTTGTTTTTATTGATTGATAACTTCAATCTGGCTTCATGGATTAAATCTTCCATTATGATAGCACTATTGATATTTTTAGTGCTAATTCTACAATTCTTCAGAAACCCAAAACGGTTTATCCACATAAATGATGATAATGTGGTGTCACCCGTGGATGGAAAAGTGGTTGTTATTGAAGAAGTTTTTGAAAAGGAATATTTAAAAGAAAAATGTATCCAAGTCAGTGTGTTTATGTCGCCAATTAATGTGCACGTTACACGATACCCGGTTGGCGGTAAGATTTTATATAGTAAGTACCATCCTGGAAAATATCTGGTAGCATGGCATCCCAAAGCCAGCGAAGAAAATGAACGCACAACCGTTGTTGTTGAAAACCATGGATTTGGTAAAGTGTTATACCGCCAAATTGCTGGAGCTTTAGCCAAACGTATTGTAAATTATGCCAATGAAGGCGAACAGGTCGTGCAAGGAAGTGATTCCGGATTTATTAAATTTGGCTCTAGAGTTGATTTATTTTTACCTTTAGATTCTAACATTAAAGTAGCCCTTAATGACAAGGTTCGTGGAGGCGAAAGTATTATTGCTGAAAAATGACTTCTGAAGAATTAGATATCGCTTTTGAAGAGGCCGTTGAGCGTATCAATGCGCACACGGAACCATTTCCTGCTGATTTCTTATTGCGCCTCTATGCCTATTACAAAAAGGCAACCAATGATTATGGCAGGCCTAGCAGCCGAAAACCAATAATCAATGCCTTTAAAACCAATGCCTTGTTTCAAGTAAAGAATATTTCTCAAGATGAGGCGAAAAGAACTTATATTGATTTAGTAAACAACTATTTCCTGTACCGCAAATAAGTATTAATTTTTTAATACAAACTCAAGCGGTGTGCCAATAGAACCATTTGGAAAACTAATCCCTAACAACGCTGATATCGTAGGGGCTATATCCGTAATTTCGGTACGCTTTAAGGTACGACCTTGTGCTATTCCTTTGCCAAAAAACAGTAACGGCACATGCGTGTCGTAATTCATACCCGTATGATGATCTGTTCCAGTCCTATTCCATGGTGTATCCTTAAATACTGCTGGTTCATAAACAAACAGAATATCACCTGAACGTTTTTGATT
The DNA here is from genome assembly GCF_055227665.1 of Hanstruepera sp. CR43. NCBI lineage: Bacteria > Pseudomonadati > Bacteroidota > Flavobacteriia > Flavobacteriales > Flavobacteriaceae > Hanstruepera > Hanstruepera sp. CR43. The sequence continues at coordinate 1,119,882 of NZ_CP200078.1, forward strand.
ATGGCCATTACGAAGCAAGGTTTCCAAATAACCATCTGGTCCCATAAATTGATTGATAGGCGAAGTGACATAAACTTTATCAATTAAGGGATAGTTCAATAATTTATTGGCTATATCATTTTTAAGCATTTCAAGATTGAAACCAGACTCATTTATTTTGTTATGGTCCAAAAACAATTGATTATTTACTCTGCTTAAAATTAAATCAGACTGATGGTACTTCTGAAATAAATAATCATTCATTTCCTTCCGCATAGCGCTTTCATCAAAAAGTCCGGCAGGGATTCTTTGAGATAACAAATATGACGGTACATTGGGCGCTGCATGGTCTGACGTTAAAAAAACAACATACTCACCCTTGCCAACCTTTTCATCCAGAGCATTAAACAAACGTTCCAATTCCAAATCCAAACGCAAATAGGTATCTTCAACCTCAACTGAATTTGGACCAAAATCATGACCCACCTTATCCGTACTGGAATAACTTACGGTCAGAACATCTGTAATGGCATCTGTTCCCAATCCCTCGGCATCAATAGCCTTAATTGTAAAATCTGTTGTTAAACTATTGCCAAATGACGATTCGGCAATAATCTTAAATCCACCATTATATTCTTTTAACGTATTCAGGTCATAAGGAAATGTTGCTGTTTCCTTTCCTTTAAAAATTCTTTCAAACGTATTTAAATCTGTTCCACTCGCTACATAAGATTTGATGTCGTACAAAGTGTTCCAAACTTTAAAATAGGATTTAGCCACATTAGATTCGTTAAATTCTTTAACCCACTGTGGTAAATCATTCATATAAAACGAACTCGAAATCCAATTACCAGTGCCATCGTGATCATAATCAAACCAATAGGCTGCATTGGCAGTGTGTCCTGATGGCAAAATGGCGCCTCTGTGTTTTAATGAAATACCTATCGTTTTCCCTTTCATTTGCGTGAACAATCGATTCTCATCAGCAAATGTGGTATTCAACATGCGAATGGGTGACTTTTTACCGTCCTGACTGTCTGTCCCTATAGGTCTGACATGATCATCTTGAACACAGTTCACGTTTTCTCCCAATTGTTTATCAAACCAGTTATTACCTATGATACCATGATATTTAGGCGTCGTTCCCGTAAAAATGGAAGCATGCCCTGGTCCCGTCTTGGTTGGAATGTAATTGAAGTGATTATTTTGACAGTTAAACCCCTCCCGTATCATACGCTTAAAACCGCCTTCTCCATAGCGATCCATAAACCGAGTTAAATAATCATAACGCATCTGATCAACAACAATACCGACAACCAATTTAGGCCGATCGGAATCCACTTTAGTGAAGCTTTCATTATAGGTTTGAACAGTATTCTGGGCTTTACAAGAGATTAAGCTAATAATAAAAACAAGGGACAAAAAAATCTTTTTCATAATGACATAACACCTTTAGGGACGCAAAAATACTCATTTTTAAATATCACTATTTAAAATTACGGTTAAATACGTTTTAGTTTTTTATTTTAGCGTGAACAAAAAAATCTATGACCTACCTTCATAATATTGGAACCTATTTCTTGATGATCAAAGAGATGTTTCGCAAACCTACCAAGTGGTCGGTAATGAAAACCTTGATCTTTAAGGATATTGATGATTTAATCATGGGATCATTGGGTATTGTTGCCTTTATTTCATTTTTTGTTGGAGGTGTTGTAACTATTCAAACTGCTCTAAATATTGACAATCCACTCATACCAAAATATTTGGTTGGCTTCGCAACCAGACAATCAGTGATATTGGAATTTGCACCCACATTTATTTCAATCATTATGGCTGGTAAGGTAGGATCCTTTATTACCTCGAGTATTGGTACTATGCGCGTTACCGAACAAATAGATGCCTTGGAAGTTATGGGAATCAACACCATCAATTATCTGGTATTCCCAAAATTTGTGGCTATGATGCTCTATCCATTTGTTATTTCCATTGCCATGTTCTTGGGGATCTTGGGTGGTATGGCCGCATGTATTTATGGCGGCTTTAGTACGTTGGAGGATTATATTACAGGTGTTCAAATGGATTTCAACACTTTTCACATTACTTATGCTTTTGTCAAAACATTTGTTTTTGCCTTTTTATTAGCAACCATTCCATCGTTTTATGGTTATTATATGAAAGGTGGTGCTTTAGAAGTTGGTAAGGCCAGCACTACGTCATTTGTTTGGACCAGTGTCATGATTATTCTTTTGAATTATTTATTAACCCAGTTGATGTTGAGCTAATGATTGAAGTTAAAGATTTGCATAAATCGTTTGGAGAAGCCCATATTTTAAAAGGTATAACAACCACTTTTGAAAAAGGCAAAACCAGTTTGGTCATTGGTCAAAGTGGCTCGGGTAAGACTGTATTTCTAAAGTGTTTGTTAGGATTATTTCACCCTGAAAAAGGAACCATTTCGTACGACGGAAAAATATATTCCGAATTATCCAGGGACCAAAGACGTGAATTGCGTGCCGAAATGGGTATGGTCTTTCAAGGTAGTGCCTTATTCGACTCCATGACCATTGCCCAAAATGTCATGTTCCCGCTGCGTATGTTTACCAAACAAAGCAAAAGTGAAATGATGGATCGCGTCAATTTTGTATTAAAACGTGTGAACCTGGCAGATGCCCATAACAAAATGCCCAGCGAAGCTTCTGGCGGTATGCAAAAACGGGTAGCCATAGCCAGAGCTATTGTAAATAATCCCAAATACTTGTTTTGTGATGAACCCAATTCAGGTTTAGACCCAAAAACCGCTACAGTCATTGACAACCTGATTCAAGAGATTACGGACGAATATAATATTACCACAATCATCAATTCTCACGATATGAACTCCGTGATGGAAATCGGTGAAAAAATTGTGTTCTTAAAAGACGGCTACAAAGCCTGGGAAGGTTCTAACGAAACCATATTTAAGACTGATAATGAAGCCGTAACCAACTTTGTGTATTCTTCGGAGTTATTTAAAAAAGTACGTCAAATGTATATTGAGGAACGCCAATAAACGAATATTATCGATCTCGTCTTACCACCAGCGTATCCAATTGCAACTTAACCTTCAACCAACGACCTAACTTATCAGTTTCATTATGAATATCGCGCTCATTTATTTTAGATGCATCCCATTTTACCGTAAAGACTGGAAGCGTGTCCGAAGTTTTAAAGTTGGAAGTGATCTCATTGGCAAAACTAAAACTCGACAGGGCTTCATAATTAATATGGACTTCTTTAGTTACCTGATCAAAAGGTATCATTTCCTTTTCCAGTGCCGCCAGTTGTTTTTCACGTTCTTCCAGATAGGCTATTTTTTGCGTTTGTTCAATTAAGTCTATGGAATCCCGATACCGTAGCTGTTCCATGTATTTGAGGTTATCAAACCCTTCTGTACGACTTTGGTTAAAAACAACCCGTGTATTGGTCAAGGCTGGGTAAGCTGATTTTCTATTTCTCAATAAATTGATAGTTGTTTCTGGAATTTCTTCAAGACCATAGGTATTGAATGTAATGTAGGAGTTGCCATCGTTAAAATTATAGGTGGCATTTTTCTTGATATACTCAAATTGTGGCAATCCTTTTAATTCGGTATCAATAAAAGATTTGGCTGCGGTATTGAAGTTACTCTCCTGTAATACGGTCCAAAAAGTCCAAAAAGCAGGAACCATAACTATGATAGCCAAAAAAGACGCTATTCGTGCTATACGTTTACGCTTTTTGGAATTGGCATATTTAAGCATTGGATAGCGTAAGGCCTTCAAAACAATAAAGGTAGCCAATGCAATAAAAATGGTATTGATGATAAATAAATACATGGCTCCTAAAAAGTAGCTCCAATTAGCTTTGGCCAATCCGTATCCGGCTGTACACAAAGGTGGCATTAAAGCTGTAGCAATAGCCACGCCAAATATAACTGACGCAATAGTTCCCTTTTTTGTTTTAGCTATAATCAAAGCCATACCACCAAAAAATGCTATCAGCACGTCCCGGATATCCGGTCTGGTTCTGGCAAAAAGTTCTGAAGTTTCCTCACTTAACGGAAAGAGCCAAAAGAACAGGTAGGCCGTTAATAAACTTAACACAATCATAGTCGCCAAATTAACCAGCGACTTTTTCATAGTATCTATATCGTTGATGGCAACTGACAGTCCAATACCCAATATTGGGCCCATAAGCGGTGAAATTAACATGGCTCCAATAACCACAGCTGTTGAGTTGGCATTCAGTCCTACCGAAGCAACCATAATAGAACACACCAATATCCAGGCAGTGGCACCTTTAAAAGGAATATCCTTTTTTATGGCTTCAATAGTTTCATCACGATCGGTGTCTTCCCTAAAGTCTAACAGTTCGTTCAGGAATTTACGTATGTTTTGGAACAAACCTTTGGCATCTTTCTGAACCGCTTTTTTAGATTCTTCAACAGCCGCATCTTTTTTGGCTTCATCGGCTGATACTTGCTTTTTTTCTTCTTCGTCTGAGAAATTGAATTTATTTTCTTCCATGTTAACCTAAATTATCACCAAACTTATCTTTCACACCTTGCAGCACTTTCTTAATATCCTGCTCTTTTGCTTTAGGAAAGATAAGCAAAACTTCCTCTTTATCAACAATGATGTAATCATTTATACCATCAACAACCACTACCTTGTTTTTAGGAGTCCTGATCATATTTCCCGATGCATCCTGTGCCAAAACCCGAGCATTCACTACGGCATTGTTTTGGTCATCCTTGTCTAGTTTATCATAGAGGCTTCCCCAAGTACCCAGGTCATTCCAATCAAAAGTAGCCGGAAGTACAAATACGTTTTGGGAAGCTTCCATAATAGCATAATCTACTGATATATTTTCGGCCTTGGCGTAATTTTCTTGTATAAAAGCAGCCTCGTCATTAGTATTAAAGGCGGCCATTCCTTTTTCAAAAAGTTGAAATAATTCGGGTTGATTACCCTTGAAAGCTTCAATGACACTATGCACGCTCCACATAAAAATACCGGCATTCCATAAAAAATTCCCTTGTGCTATAAACTGTTTGGCGGTTTCATAATCGGGTTTTTCTCGAAATTGAGCCACTGACTTAATGGTTGAGTCTTCGAGAACCTCAGACTCCATATTATATTCAATGTAACCATAACCCGTATTGGGGAATGTGGGTTGGATACCCAAGGTCATCAACGCATTATTTTGCGTACAAAAATCGAAGGCTTGCTGCACATTATCTGTAAATGCCGCCTCATCTTCAATCCAATGGTCACTGGGTGCTACAATCATGACTGCATCGGGGTTTTCCTTTTGGATTTTCAATGATGCATACAAAATACAGGGTGCTGTATTACGCATGGCTGGTTCCAGTACCACCTGACGTTGCGCAACATCTGGCAGTTGTTGCAACACCAGGTCATTGTAGCGCGCATTGGTGAGAATGAATATATTTTCTTTGGGAATCATATTGGCCAACCTGCTAAAGGTTTTTTGAATCAGGGTTTCGCCTGTTCCCAACATATCGTGAAACTGCTTTGGAAATTCTTGGGTGCTTACTGGCCAAAATCTTGAGCCCACACCACCTGCCATGAGTATGGCATAATAGTTTTTGTTCATAATTTAATTTACTAGTTCTACCTCGGCATTGGGGTTGAAAAGATACAATTTTCCTGATGTAACCTCAACACATTCGTAACGTTTTACCCGCTTTTCACCTTTTTTGAATATTCGACCATTATACAACTTAAAAGTTTGACCTAAAGGCACCTCGAAAACAAAGGTTTTATCATTGGGTGCATCAAACTGTTTAAGTGCCCACGCCAGTTGTACATCAGTGTCGCTGGACGCCTTGGGGTTTTTAAAATGTCTGGCTAAAAGCGGTAATAAATCCTGCGGAAATACCTCTGGGTTTAAAAAGGGCAACATGAGCCGTTGAAATGTATGCTTCCACTCCTTGCCATGTGGCTTGATGGCTCTCCCAAATTTAAGATAGGCTTCCAAATGCGCCACCTCATGCACCAAAGTGATTAAAAATCGGTAGGGATTCAAGTTGGTGTTGATAGTAATTTGATGCCACCCGTTGGGCAAGCGCCTGTAGTCACCATGTCGGGTTTTACGCTCCTGTTTGACTTGGACACTAACATGGTCATGATCCAGCAGGGCTTCCAGCTGTTGTATGGCTGCTTGAGGGATGTGCTGATGTAGGTTTGCTTGCATACTGCAAACTTACAGTTTTTTGTTTAGGAATTTATACGCTAAACTTCGAGAAAAGTCAGAATTTTAGCTATTTTTAATGGTGTAAACATAATGGGAATAAACGCCATTGCGTTTATCCAATTGTTAGCAAACATACGAATGAAACAAATTACCTTCATATTATCACTCTTACTGTCTTTAAATCTTTTTGGACAATCAAAATTTGACCAAAACAAGATTTCGAACAAAACAGATAAAGTTGTTCAGAAAATAGCAAATGTCAATGAATTAATGGGTTCTGCGGTTTCTATTGGTGGAACAAGACCAAAACAATATGACTATTTTGTGGAATTAGAAAAAAAAGCTTCTAAAGAGGAACTGATTGAATTAACAAATCATCCAAATGGAGTTGTACGTTCATATTCGTTTTGGGCATTGTCACATAAAAAGAACATTGACTTATTTCCAATAATTAAGAGTCATCTGAATGACGATGAATTAGTAAGTACAATGTTTGGTTGTATTGTAAGTAGAGAAAAAGTTGGCGATTTTTTTATAAGTGTTGCTACGCCAGAATACATCGATTTAGATTCAAACAAAATGGACTCTAAAGAAATGAAAGAATTAGATAGCCTTTTAATATTTCAACCAAACAATTTATCGGCTCGATTTGATGCTATTAATAGAGCTGAACCAACCGAAAGTTTATACCCAAAAATTCGTGAACTAGTTATAAATGAAAAGAATCAAAGTGCATTGGTAACTTTGGCTAAATATCAAAAAGAACAAGACATTGATATTATAAAAAACTTTCGAGACGAAACAGATAAAGATGAAGGCGGATATTTTTTTACATATAAAGCAATAAGTTATTTTCCAAATCCGAAATTCTTCCCATTTTTAAAATCACAACTTCAAAAAACATTAGATAATACGCATTTTAGTAATGAATGGACACAATTGTACAGAGCAATTGCAAGCTACAAAAATGAAGATGCTAAAAATCAATTACTAATACCTTTTACACAAGTCGAACATAAGCATATTAGAAAGTATCATTTGAATATGATTTTTTCCGCATTAAATGAATTTCAATGTAAGAACTATGAAGAAATTCTATGGAAACTATGGGAAGAAGAAAATAAAATTTCACCAAAAGTATTCGAGTATTTAAGTAGTCTAAATTCAAGCAGAGCATTTGAATTGACAAAAAAAGTATGCAAAACCCTAATGACTTGGACATTGCGAATTTCAGTTTTGACAATCTTGAAGAAACAAAAAGCTTGAACGAACAAATGCTAGACTTAATAATAGATAAAGACAGAGATTTTGGATTTCAGTTAATCAGAGAGAACATCACAAAATCAAATGTTCATAATTTCCCATTATATGCTAAAAAGGCATCTGAATTTAAAGACAACTCATTTGTAAAGCCACTAATAGAAATATTAGAAACGGAGTGGAATGCACATATTTATCTGTCTGCTACCAAAGCGTTAATATCTTATAATAATCAAAACATTAATAATCAGATTTTAAGTGCGAGAACAAAAAATGAAAACTTGAGAAAGGATTGGGGCGGAAAAGCTTTTGACCAACTACTCGCTGAAAACGGAATAAAATAAAAGTACGTTTGCTAACAACGTATATAAAAAATAGCGGTTTAATCGCTTAATCGAAAGAAAATGAACAAATTAAAGGTCAGTTATATACCGAAAAGTTAGTGCTTAAAATCCGCTACTTTTCATATACAAGACCGTTGGCATACATATGAAAAAAAGCATATTCCTATTTATTTTATCAATTGCTAGTTTGAGCATCAAAGGTCAAACTAAAATGGATATGGAATTTTCAGAATCGGAAAAAGATTCTATTTCAAACATTATTGCAAAACTATACGGAAATTGGATTTCAGAAGACATCGAAATACTTGACCTTTATGAAAATGGAGTTTACAACTGTCATATGACAATAGACAAATGTCTAATATTGCTTAAAATTAATGATGATTCTAAAAAACCATTTGAAAACAAAATTTGTATTGAAGAAATTATTCCGATTTCAGAAACCTCAATTAATGAGCCTGAACCTGATTCTGTCCAAATAAACCTGTTAATAAAAAAACACTACTTGCCTGACTCATTTGGGATATTCATTACTAAAAAGGATAATACATACGGATTTTTATATCCATCTGAAATAGAAGACACTTTTGTGCCTATTAAATTTCTAAATGACTATTCTTTAATGTTAGCAGATGGTAGGTCATTTAAAAAAATAAAATAAATACGTATGCCAACACCGTTAGCATTAATTTAAAACACATATAATGTTATCATTTTACAAAAAAACAAAGTACTTCTGGCTAATATCAAAATTAATCATCATAATACTAGTCATTTTAGACATTATTGATAGAATTAGTCAAACTGACATTGGAAGCCTTTTTGTTCAATTGATATTTATTAGTTATGTATTTTTCTCTGGTATTATACTGTATTATGAATTCACTAAAAGATATAATCTTAAATTAGGTAAAATCTTTTTAGGGATAGTTAATATTTCTCTTGGATTGTTTTTCGCTTATTTATTTTCTGTTGGTTTTGTTGAGTCAGCAACCCTAATCGTTGATATTTGGTATGTATATTTTATTTTCTGGATGGTGTTCATCGGATTATATGACATTATGGTTCAAAATAAAAATTGATTTTGATTGCTAACATTGGTACTAGTCCTCTCCTTATATTTCCTAAAACCATAATTTTCTATCCATTTTAAATTTTGTAAATTAGGGTTCGCTTTCCAAAAACTTGTCATAATAACTACTTGTGTTTGAATAAACCAATTAATCAAACCGCATTCCCATGAAAAGCATCAAGAATCTCATCCTCATGACAACCTTGTTTCTAATGACATTAGGCTGTGAGAACAACACTAGCACTGCCAGTAGCAATACAACAAACACTATTGTATTATTAAAGTTTAAAACCCAACCTAACAAGAGTTCCGAAACCGTAACGGCATTAACCAAACTGATTGAACAAGTAAAGCATGAACTCTACTTTAAAGGTATTAGTCTTCATGTAGACCCTAATGATGATACCAATATCTTGCTTTATGAAGAATGGGAAGATGTTGACTACTACAATAATGAACACATGGAAACGGAGTACATTAAAGCGTTTATGGCCAATTCGAACAACTTTCTGGCCGGACCTCCAGACATTACATTCTGGCGTGTTTCCAAAGAATTTAAATAGTACCTTACACACTTCAAATTCCTAGAAATTTAACACTTATGAAAAAAATCGTCACTCCCGTTTTGCTTTTACTCTTAATGGGCTTAAATAGCCAAGCGCAAAATCAAGAAACCAAGATGGATGCATCTCCCAACCATCATCTTATCGGGGAATGGCTCATTGACCTGCGTCCAACACCGCAATCGGAAGGATATTTTCAAGATTTTGTTGTACAATCGGTATCCGACAACACGTTTACCGGAACTTTTTATGGTAGCGGTTTGGAACAAGGCCATATTAACAACAAATGGGAAAAACTCTATTTTGCCTTTAGCACCAAAGATCAAAGTAATGTGTATTATCATTCAGGCTATTTGTTAGATGACAAATTGTATGGTATGACCTACTGCCCCAACAGACAGTTTACAGCGCCTTGGACTGGAAAACGAAAAAACTAATCCAGGTTATGGAAATCAAGAAAAACAAGCATCCTTTATTTGTAGGAATTGTGGTTTTGACGCTTACGGCTATAGCCTGTCAATCACAAAAAAAAGAAGAGACAACATATTCAGACATTCAGGTTGTTGGCGCCATGAAACATGTCATGTGGAAAGGTGAATTGGGCAGTAGTATTGAGTTGGACACCATCATGAATAAATCTGGCCTTTATGGGCTTGGACCCACAAGCTATTTAACAGGTGAACTATTGATTAACAATGGCGTGAGCTATGTGTCCAAAGTAACTTCGGACTCGACAATGACCGTCGAGAAACGGTATGATGTTTCAGCGCCTTTCTTTGTATATAGTCATGTAAAAGAATGGCACGACATTAAATTGGCAGAAAATATAAAGACCATCAAGGAATTAGAAACATTTATTGACCAGCAAACAATGGATCTTAAAAGACCCTTTACCTTCAAATTAGTTGGACAGATTTCAAGTGCCATAATCCACGTTCAAAATTTACCCGAAGGCACAATAGTGTCGTCTCCAGATGAAGCCCACCAAGGTCAAACCAATTATAACCTAAAGAATGAAACTGTAGAAATCATTGGTTTTTTTTCGACAGAACATCAGGGCATTTTCACCCATCATGATTCCTTTTTGCACATGCATCTTATAACTAAAGACGAGCGCAAAATGGGTCATTTGGACGCCATGGAAATTGACAACATGACATTGTTTCTTCCTAAAAAATAGCGAAAGCTCTTATTTTTAACAAAATCATTAAGCGTCATTAAATCTTATGAATCAGATTTTTACCGATTTTTTTAAGGTGTATTAAACTAAAATTATTATTTTCACACCTCTTAAAATTCGAATCTATAATGAAATCCTTACTTTTTTCAGCATTCATGCTGTTTTTAGTCATGTCTTGCTCGAGTGATGACGATACAACCATTGCCCAATGTGCCAAACCAACGAATGTTTCGGTCAGTAACATTACGTATCAAAGTGCCACTATCTCTTGGAATAGCACCAATGCTAATTCCTACACAGTTGAAATTGTTCCTTCTGGATTTACTGTAGGAACAGGAAATGAAACCAATACAGATACCAATTCTGTTGAATTTTTAAACCTTACTGCCAACAGAACCTATGATGTTTATGTTAAGGCCAATTGTAGTTCTACTAATTCCAGTATGTACACTGACGCATTTAGTTTTACAACTGCCGCACCACTGGTTGTGCCGGAATTTATGCCAACGTTATCCGAACTAAACATTTATGTTGGTGCTATCGAGGATTTAACACCAAGTCCATACGCTTTTGAATATGAATTGAGCACACCGTTGTTTACGGATCATGCTCACAAGCAACGCCTCATTGCATTACCTCTAGGAACGACTATGGATTATGTGGATGATGGGTTCCCAAATTTCCCTGACAAAACAGTTATAACAAAAACATTTTATTACTTTAATGATGAACGCGATGAGTCATTAGGTAAGAAAATTATTGAAACACGTGTCCTTATAAAAGATAATGGCGTTTGGCAAATGGGTAACTACAAATGGACTGCCAATCAATCTGAAGCGCTCTTGGACAATACCACAGGAAACGTTCCAGTTAGTTTCATTGATGTGGATGGAGACTCTTATGATATTGATTATGTAATTCCTTCGGCAAACCAATGTTTTGATTGTCATAATTCGTATGATGAAGTGACGCCTATTGGACCTAAATTACGTTCCATGAATTTCAACAATCAGTTACAGGATTTTATTGATGCTGGTCATTTAGCAAATTTAACCGATCCTAGCAATGTTACTGTTTTGCCAAACTGGTTAGATGAAAGTTATACGCTTGAAGAACGTGCCAGAGCTTACATGGATGTTAACTGTGCGCATTGTCATTCGGAAGGTGGTTTTTGTGAAGTACAAACCTTACTGCGTTTACCTTACGAAACACCGTTTGAAAATTCTTATATTTTTGAAGCGAGAGATCAAATAGATGCTCGAATGAGTACTTATAATCCTCCATACACCATGCCTTTAATTGGTACAACTATGGTGCATGATAAGGGGTATTCTTTGATTAGATCTTATTTACAAACTTTACAATAATTAATAAATCCAGTGATTAAATTATAAAATTAAATCACTGGATTTTTTCTTTAATAACCATAGGTTTATTGTTTAATACATTTAGACTGTTTTAACATCCCTTTATAAGGGTTAAAATTCTCTGGCAGATAATCTTTGGTATCAAAGCCCAAATCAACAGTTTCTTCCAGTTCTATCAGGTTAATTTTGCTCCAATCTAAATCATCTTTTCCTTTTAAAGGATTAAAGTTTTTTGGTAAGTACTTGCTAATCTCAATAGGTAAGCAAACATCTTCCTCTAACTCCAATACCCGGATGTCTTCAACAGCAATTGGTTTGCTGTCAGGATTGTGAAACAATACAGACTCCAGGTAACTTTTTTCGTTTAAAACAGTTGTTTCTGTTTTATTGGACGCATAATCGTCTGGCTCATCGATGGTTGAATCGGCGACAACTGAACTTGCTGCAAGTATCAAGCTGCTCATTAAAAATACTAGTTTCATAGTGGTAAAGATTTAAAAGTTTAATTTATATTGAAGTGACTCATTTTATTTCAAATCGTTACATCTGTTTTGAAATCTTTAACACTGATTAATAATACTTTATGCTTTTATTAAGAATCCCAACCAGGAAACGTTAAAGATTTTAATAAAACAACTTCAATATGGGATTCCAAAATCAAATGAGTCAAAATGTTAATGTCAGGTTAAAATCATCGCATGGATTAAACCAAAATCATTTTCAAAAGTCCTAATCATATAAATCATTAAAAATACAGCAACGATGAAAAAAATATTCCTAATAGCCCTGGCCTTTGTTAGTTTACAAATGACAGCACAAGAAAAAAGAGACCACCACGAGAGAAAACAAAAAATGGAACGTGCCGAACGTATGAGCGAATACACACCCGAAGAAATGGCGCAGCTTCAAACCAAGCAAATGACTTTAGATTTGGATTTAACAGAGGCGCAACAAAAGCAAATTATGGCTGTAAATCTCAAAAATGCCCAATCGAGAAAAGCCATGATGGAAGACAGAAAGGCACGCATGGAAGAACATAAAGAAGCCAAAGAAATTTCTAAAGATGAAAAGCTAAAGATGAAAAATGATATGCTTGATCGAAAAATTGAAATGAAAAAGCAGATGAAAGAGATTCTAAATAAAGAACAATTTGAAAAGTGGGAAGTTATGGCAAAAGAAAAAATGAGCAAAGGTCGTCATCACAAAAAGCAAATGATGCACAGAAAATAATTTGAGTTAGTTAGATTGGTTAGTTTGTTAAAGCGGGTTGGGCAATATGCGTCCAACCCGTTTTTATTTTATAAACTTTTTGCTACTTTATTGCAAGCATCTATGGTTTTATCTAAATCCTCATAAGTCAAGGCATCAGTGATAAACCATGTTTCAAATGCACTAGGCGCAATGTATATACCTTCGTTTAACATACCATGAAAAAACTTCTTGAAAGTCTCATTGTTGCCATGGGCAGCCGATTCAAAATCCACAACTTTGATATCTGAAAAATGAACTGAAATCATAGAGCCAACTCTGTTAATTGTATGCTGAACATTGTGTGCGCTTAAAACCTTAGAGAGTCCATCGTGAAGATATTTTGTTTTTTGCTCTAAACGATTATAAATTTCCGAATCACCATTCAACTCTTGAAGCATAGCCAATCCTGCTGCCATAGCCAACGGATTCCCACTTAAGGTACCTGCTTGATACACAGAACCCAATGGTGCTAAATGATTCATAATATCGTTACGGGCAGCAAATGCACCAACTGGTAAACCACCTCCTATGACCTTACCAAAACACACAATATCAGCTGAAACATCATATAATTCCTGCGCACCGCCTTTTGCCAATCTGAAACCAGTCATCACCTCATCAAAAATTAAAAGCACCTTATGCTCATCACATAGATTTCTTAATTGGTTTAAAAAATCCTTTTTCGGAGGAATACAACCCATATTCCCTGCTACAGGCTCTAAAATAATACAAGCGACTGCTTGTTTATTAGCATTTAGAATTTCTTCAACGTGCTCAATATCATTGTATCTTGCCAACAACGTATCTTTTGCCGTTCCTTGAGTTACTCCCGGGCTGTTTGGTGAGCCAAAAGTCACAGCGCCACTACCTGCCTGTATGAGAAAACTATCACTGTGTCCATGATAGCAACCCGAAAACTTGATTATCTTTTCTTTACCTGTATAACCTCTAGCCAATCTCACGGCACTCATACATGCTTCCGTGCCTGAATTTACAAAACGGATTTTATCAATATTGGGAACCATAGAAACTGCTAATTCAGCAATACGGGTTTCGATTTCAGTAGGTGTGCCAAATGAAGTTCCTTTTTTTGTCTTTTCTAAAATGGCTTCAACCACAGGTTCATGGGCATGTCCCAAAATCATAGGTCCCCAAGAATTTATATAATCTATATAACGATTACCATCAACATCATACAAATAAGCTCCTTTTGCCTTCTCAATAAAAATGGGTGTCCCACCAACGGCTTTAAATGCCCTTACAGGCGAATTGACACCTCCAGGAATAACGTGTTCTGCTTCGGCAAACAAAGCACTACTTCTCTTATAGTTCATAAAAATTGGATTATTCAGATTTGATAACCAAGATATCACCAATGGTCAAATCATTTGATTTCAGATTATTCAATCGTTTTATTTCTTCAACAGTTGTGCTGTAACGTCTGGACAATGAATACAATGTATCTCCCTTCATTATTTGATGTGTTGTGGCAGTGTTCATACGTTCATTGTTAGTAGTAACAGGATTTTCACCTAAAATACCCTGATCATATTTATAGAGCTCATAACGTTCAATCAAACTGATCAATTTATCTGGATATTTTCGATCTGTTGCATAACCAGCGGCTCGCAGTTCTCTTGCCCAACCCTTGTAATCATCCGACCTTAATTCAAATAATTTATAATAACGTTTGCGCTCCTTTAAAAATAACGAATGGTCTCTAAAGGAATATCTGGCATCGTTATACTTTCTGAAACATTCTTGTCGGGCATCATCATCATGATAAATTCTTGCGCCAGTCCATTCGTGACATTTAATTCCAAAATGATTATTGGCTTCAATAGATAAACGCCCTTGACCAGAACCTGATTCCAAAATACCTTGAGCCAGCGTAATGCTAGCCGGAATACCATAAAGCCGCATTTCGTTTTGCGCTATGGGCCCATATAATTGGATATATTGTTCGGTAGGTGTGCCCGATAACTTCGTAGAATTTGTTGTTTCAATGGGGTTGTTTGTTGGCGATTGGTTGGTTGGTTGTTGACGCCTAACAACACGTTCGGTTTTCGGCTTGTTGTTAGAGGTTTTACTAACCACTTTCTTTTTTGAACCACAGCCAAAAACCAGAAGGATCAAGCTAACAATCAGTATGTTTTTTTTCACGTTATTAATGTCTTTTTTTTTCGTTTCAATTCTTCATTAATTCCTATTATGCCTTGCAAGCCACCTGTATGAATAGCTAGTATTTTAGCCTTTTTAGGAAAGTAACCTTTCTTAATCAAATCAAAAATACCAAACATCATTTTTCCTGTATAAATAGGGTCCAATGGAATTCCGTATTTTTTTTTGAATTCATTTATAAAACTGATTAAATCATCATTTATTTTGGCATAGCCTCCAAAATGATAATCCGAAATCAATTCCCAATTATTATTTTTTGCAAATTTACTAATATCTTTCTTTAAAAAGTCCCCTTTTAAGGCAGGAAACCCTAAAATTTTCTGATGAGCCCTGCTCGAATTAATCAACCCTGAAATAGTACCTCCAGTGCCAACAGGGCAACAAACAAAATCAAATTTTGAATCATCTGAAATCAGTATTTCTTCACAACCCTTGATCGCCAGGTTATTTGTACCACCTTCAGGAATCAAATAAAAATCTCCCAAATCTGCTTTTAAGGATTCTATAAAATCTGATTCCGTTTTTCTCCGGTACATGTCTCTGGAAACAAATACAAACCGCATACCGTTTTCTTTAGCCAAAAACAGGGTTGGATTTAATACAGATGTGTCTTTTAATTCTTCACCTCTTATAACTCCAACAGTATTAAAACCATATTTCTTGCCTGCAAAAGCAACCGCAGCAACATGGTTAGAATAAGCCCCTCCAAAAGTCAATAAAGTCTTACAGTTTTTAGCTTGAGCTTCACGTAAATTATACTTCAATTTTCGATATTTATTACCAGAAATAAATATATCAATTTTATATTCCGGCTTCAAAAACAGATTTTCATTAATACAAATATTTAATTGGTCTATGATTTTCACCATTTTAACGAATTTAAAAACAGATACTTAGATAATATGCAAATTTATAATAATTTAACACCCCAACGAAAGTATGGAATACATACATTTTTGATGCTATTTAATAAAATTCTATTCCAGATATAAACCTAAAAACTTAAATGCCTCATAATAACTTGACATTTTTATTTAACGAATGTGTGTCTTGTCATAATTATATGACCAAGATGTTTTTGACATTTGTTTTTTGCTTATCACTAGGTGTCACTTTTGGCCAAACAGTTTTATTGTCGCCAACGGGTGATGGAGGTTTTGAGAATCTTAGTTTTGATAATCTCGGTTGGCGTGTTACCAGTAATCCGAATCAAACTTATAATCAATGGGTGACCAATGAAGGTGCCCAGCCTGGTTTTACAGGTCGTGGATGTGCATACATCAGTAATAATATTGCTGCTGCCATTCCTCCTCATAAATATACATTCAGCCCAGCTCGAGTGGCACATATCTATAGAGATATTAGTGTTCCTGCTGGTGAAACTGAAATAACAGTTGATTTTAAGTGGATTGGTGTCGGTCAAAGTATCCGAGACCGTATGCGTATTTGGATAGTCCCAATAACTTATGATCCTGTATACGGTATAGAAATTACGCCTACCGCTGATCGTATTAGGCTTGGCAACAACTATAGTGGCGGCAGTACCTGGACAGCCTCTCCAACTTTAACGATTCCCAGAAGTTATGCAGGCACCATATTTAGATTTGTGGTAGAATGGGCGAATGATAATAATACAGGTGCTGATCCACCAGCAGCCATTGATGATATCTCTATTATATCAGACATCCCACCGGCACCCTCAAACGATAACCCCTGCAATGCCATTTGGCTAGCAAACAGCTCTACTTGCAACTATACTTATTACACTAATTATGGTGCAACGGACACCAATTCAGTTCCCGATCCCGGTTGTGCAAATTACCAAGGAGGAGACGTATGGTTTAAAACCGTTGTACCTAGCAGTGGCGGTATTATTGTCGATACACAAATTGATGAAATGACCGATGGCGGAATGGCCATTTATACTGGTACTTGCAGTGCTTTAACATTAATTGCCTGTGATGACAACTCCAGTTTTAATGGATTGATGCCACAAATTATGAATACTAATTTAACTCCTGGACAGAATATATTTATAAGGGTTTGGGAAAATGGCAATAATAATAATGGATCTTTTGGTATTTGTGTATCTCCTCCTCCTCCTCCTCCAACTAACAATGAATGTTCTAATGCTATTGGCCTAGTGGTAAATCCATCTTTAATTTGTAATGATGTAACATTTGGCTCTACAGCTTTTGCTACCCAATCACCTCAACCAGATAACGTGGTAGGTATTCCTGACAATGATGTTTGGTTTTCATTTGTTGCCACCAACACCAACCATCAAATATCACTTTTAGATGTCAATCCTATTGTTGGATCGAATGTCAACATGGGTATTGGTGTTTACAATAGCCCTTCTGCTAACTGCTCATCCCTCAATTTAGTAACCAGTATAAATTCCGAAGTACTAACTATTAATGGTCTAAATGTTGGTGACACCTACTACGTTCGAGTATATGGCTTTGACCCTAATCCTAATGCCGCTCAAGTAAATTTTAATATTTGTGTAAGTACTACTCCTGATCCTCCACCTAATAATTATTGTTCTAGCGCCATTGGTTTACCAGTCGCACCTGTATGTAACTATCAAACATTTACTAACGCTGGTGCAGCTGCTACAACAGGTGTACCAAATCCAGGTTGTGCAAACTATATGGGAGGAGATGTTTGGTTTTATGCGGTTGTTGATGATACTGGAGAAATTACCATTGACACGGAAGATTTAGACATGACCAATGGCGGAATGGCTATCTATAGTGGTAACAGTTGTGGAACTTTGACCTTGTTGGATTGCGATGACAATAGCAGCGCCAATGGTTTAATGCCATCCATAACAAGTACTGGTTTGACCCCTGGTGAAATTATTTATATCAGAGTTTGGGAGGAAGGTAATGACAACAATGGAACCTTTGGTATTTGCGTGACTTCTCCTACGACTGAAGACACAATAGATGTTACCTTGGCGTGCCCAGGTAATCCTAGCGAACCATTATATGCCACATTAGCTTGTGTCGGAACTACAAATTTAGGAAATACGTTAAGCGGAATTATGCAAGGATCTGATCCAGTAGCATTGCAACCTATTATTTTTATTTCAAGTTCTGACCCTTGTACTTTTGATTCAAGCAATACCTCCAACTATTCATCAATTAATTTCACAGTCACCACCACTGGAACTTATGTATTTACCATGAATACGCCGGCTCCATATTTTGACGCCATGGGATATATTTATGTCAACAATGGTAATTTCAACCCTGGTTCATGTGCAACAGGTACTTATATAGCAGGTGATGATGATGATGGACCATCGTTAAATCCGCAAATAACTGCAACCCTTACAGCTGGTGTGCAATATACACTTGTTACTACTAAATTTGCCTTTCAAAACACATCTCATATTGGTCCATATCAATGGAATGTTCTGGGACCACCAACAGATGTTGACTGGTATGTTAATGAAACTGGAGGTTCTCCAATTGCATCAGGATCAACTTTTAATCCTGTAGGTGTAAGTGGTTCAAATTTACCTAATACAAATACCCCGGGAGTTTATACATATTGGGTGAGTTGTCCGGGAAGTACCGCCCCTAGAATAAAAGCTGAATTTACTATTGGGAAGATTTGGAAGGGAACTGTAGATTCTGATTGGAATAATATCAATAATTGGAAACCTATTGGAAAACCAACGGCCAATGATTGCGTTTATATAGAAAATGCACCTAACTCAGCGGTTTTAACATATCCCGAGGCACCAATTCCACCTACCCCAGCATTTGCCAAAAATTTTACTGTGGGTAGCAATGCTAGCGTAGAATTATCATCGGGTACAGCTTTAACGGTAACAGATTGGATAAATGTTTCAAGTACGGGAGAATTTTTAGTTAGAGATAGCGCCAACTTGATTCAAATAGATAATGTCCTGACCAATAACAATACTGGCAATATCAAAATGCAACGCACGGTCCCAGGAGGAGTCTCTAATTTAGATTATGTTTATTGGAGTAGTCCGGTGGATCGCTTTGACGTCAATAATGTTTCTCCGGGCTCAAACCATATTTACAAATGGATTCCAACGCAATCAGGAAATGGCATTGGTAATTACGGCGAATGGGTCTCTACAGGTGAAAGAATGACGAACGGCAAAGGCTATATAATTAGAGGACTTTCAGGAACCACTCCAACACCTCCTGCTGCAGATTTTACCACCGAATTTAGCGGCAAGCCTAATAATGGAAAAATAAATGTAACTATTCAACGTGGAACATACAATGGCGCTGATTATCCTGGAGCTGGCTCTACAATGGCAACAGCTTACGATGATAATTGGAATTTGTTAGGAAATCCTTATCCGTCATCTATTTCTGCACGAGATTTTATTACAGCTAATGCAACTGAAATAACAGATGATTCTAATCCTAGTATTTTAGGCACGGTTTATCTGTGGCGTCATTTGAGTGCTCCAAGTGATACCGTGGATGATCCATTTTATGGTGATTTTGGTTATAATTACAATCCTAATGATTACATCAAGTTCAACCATACTGGATCTGCTCCAGCAGGGTTTTCAGGTTATATTGGAGCCGGGCAGGCGTTTTTTGTTTTAATGGATCATAACTCGGCTATGGCGACAAGCTCTGTTGCATTTGGCAATTCAATGAGACATGAAACTCATAGGAATGATCAATTCTACAGAACGCAAACCAACGAACCAGAACATCATCGTATATGGTTAGATTTAATTGATCATAATAATATGGCAACGCCTTTATTAGTTGGCTACATAGAAGGTGCCACTAATGATAATGATCGTTTGTTTGATGGATTGGAATTAAGCGAAGGTGCTATCAGTTTTTATTCATTAATAGATAATGAGAAAATGGCGATTCAGGGACGAGCTATCCCTTTTATTGAGGAAGATATTGTACCTCTTGGATTAACGGTTTCTCAAGAAGGTCAATTTACAATTGCCATTAATAAATTAGATGGTCTTTTTGAATTAACCGAACAAACCATATATATCGAAGATTTATATACCAACATTATTCATGACCTTCGAACAACACCCTATGAATTTACAACTGATTCCGGCGAATTTAATGACCGCTTTATTTTACGTTATACTACGCGATTATTAAGTACAGAGACTTTTGAAATCAATAACACCATTTCAATTACTACGCCTCAATCAGAATACATTAATATTTATTCAAACAATTCACCTATTGATGAAGTCAGTGTTTATGACATACTTGGCAGAAATCTAATTCAAAGAAAAAATCTAAATAATTTCAATCAGAAAATAGAAACAAATAATTTTTCTAGTGGTGTATATATTGTCACAGTAAGATTGCAAAATGGTACCCAGAAAAAACAACAAGTCTTATTAAAATAACAGATTTAAATCAAAACAATAACTATCTCAAAGGAAAACCATTTGGAGAATATGAAAAATAAAACACGTAATACTAAATATTTGCATTTTATCGAATTTTTTATCAATAATTTAACATTGTGTTAAAATATCTATATATTTAACGACTTCCCCAAGCTACGTTAAATAAATTTGATTCCTAACATGTTGTTACCCAAATTATTACATTAACCTAATTTATTAACTATTAATTATTTTTTTATGAAAAAAATCAACACATTTTTTAGAGGGATTGCATTTGTGCTGTTCTCTATGTTTGCGCTATCGGGTTTTTCTCAATGTAATTTCACATTGGAAATGATTGACTCGTGGGGCGATGGTTGGAACGGAAACAGTCTTGATTTGTTTGTCAATGGTGGTCTTGTTTTTGACAATCAAACCATGAGTGGCTCTTCTCAAAGCGTTTCTTTTGCAGTTAGCACTGGCGATGCCATTTCTGTCGTCTGGAACGGTGGAGGATCATATCCCTGGGAGACCTCTTACAACATTTTAGACAATACTGGTGCGGTAGTTGCTAGTGGTGATGAGTCTAATGTTTCATTAACTGCTGTATGTACTGTTCTAACGTCGTACTGTAATGCTACACCAAGTAGTGGTGATGGTTCGGGTATTACGTCAGTGACTGTTGGGTCTTCGACGTACCCAATTTCAATGCCAAGTTTTTACCAAGATGTTACTGGTAGCCCAGCTACTTTACAGCAAGGTATAAACAGTAATTTAGACATTTCTTATGGTCATGCTTATTCGTATTACACGTTTGCCTGGATTGATTTTAACGATGACTACACATTCGATGCTTCTGAATTAGTAAGTAGCGGAAACTCATCAGGTGGTTCTGGACAATCTATTAACCTTGACATCGTTGTTCCTGCTGGAGCAGATTTAGGTGTTCACAGAATGCGTATTATTGGTTCTGATTTTGGATCATCTCCTGACCCATGTAGAACTGGTTCTTGGCAAGCTACTGTAGATTTAGATGTTGAAGTCATTGTACCTGCTTGCCAGCAAGCTACTATTGGCAACGTTGAAGTTATTGCAGAATGTGAAGGATCTTTAGGTCCTGTATATTTTGTTAGTGTAGATGTTCAACAAGGTGGTGATGCCGTATCTATTACAGATGGCGTGTCTAACTTCCCAATTTACAATACAGGAATTAATACTGTTGGGCCATTTAACAGTGGTGTAACAGCTTCATTAACTGTTGTACATTCTGATTCAGATTGTGATATAATTTTAGGAGACTTTGTTTACAACTGTCCTCCAGTAAATGATGATTGTGCAAATGCTATTACTGTTGATTGTGGTACAACTGATGGAACTACAATTGCATCAACATTTAATGCACCTACTAGTTCTTGCGGTACATTCCTTAATACACCAGGTGTTTGGTATGTTTACCATGGTACTGGTGGTGACATCATTGCTAATACTTGTGTTCGTAGCTATGATACTAAATTAGCCGTTTTCGAAGGTGATTGCAGCAATTTAGTTTGCGTTACTGGAAATGATGATTCATGTGGTTTAGGTTCTCAAGTATCATTTTCTACAGTTGAAGGAACAGATTATTACATTTATGTGACTGGTTTTAGTGGACAAACTGGAACTTTTACTCTTGATATAGAATGTGTTTGTGATGTTTATATTGCTGAAGGAGAATGTGTAAAAGTATTCACTGGTTATGAGGCATCTGCAAGTACAGAATTAACAGCAGTTGGTCAGTTTGGTCAAGGACCTTATACTTACGAGTGGAGTGATGGTCAAACAGGAGAAACAATTACTGTATCACCAACTTCACAAACTACTTACACAGTAACAATGACTGATAGTGCTGGATGTACTTCTACTGATTCTACTACGGTTCTTGTTCAAGATATTTCTTGTCAAGATAACGGTAACGATAATAATGCTAAAGTGAATATTTGCCATGATGGCGAGCCATTATGCGTATCTACTAACGCTGTTCAAGCGCACTTAAACCATGGTGATACACTTGGTGCTTGTGATGATGATGTTAACTGTAGTACAGCACCATTGTGTGATGCACGTTTAAAAGTACCAGCACCATTCGCAACAGATGTTAGCGCTAATATCGAAATTTCTTGGGGTGCAGCAACTGGATATGTAGTTGGATACTATTTAAGTGTTGGTACTACTGATGGTGGTACTGATGTATTGAATAATGTAGATGTAGGTTTAGCACTTGATTATGACTTAAGTGGTTTATTGGATTACAATACCACCTATTATGTAACTATTGTACCTTATAACAACATTGGTGTTGGTACGGCTTGTGAGTCTTCTTACTTTACTACGTCATCAGGACCTTGGTGTACAGCTACACCTGTTGATTGTAATGGATCTGTAAGCGGTAACACAGCTACTGATGGTGAAGTTGCTAGCGGATTATCATTCTGTGGAACATCCTTAACTTCAGCTCCAGGTGTATGGCATTCATTTGTTGGAACAGGATTTGAAGTAACTGCAGGTCTATGTAACTCTAGCTATGACACTAAAATAGGTGTCTTTACTGGAGATTGCGCTGCGTTAACTTGTGTAACAGGAACTGATGATGGTGGATCTTGTAGTGGGTTCTTACAATCTGAAGTTGAATTCCAAACAGTTGCTGGTGAAACATACTACGTTTATGTAACTGGATATGGTTCAAATGCTGGAGCTTACACATTAGATCTTACTTGTGCTGGCCCACCAGATGTTATTCCAGCTTGTGAATCTGCCATTAGTGTAGATTGTAACAGTACCACTTCTGGCTCAACTGTTGGATATGGTATCAACGATTTTACTTGCGGTACAAATTTAAATACTGCTCCAGGTAGATTCTACAAGGTAGAAGGTAATGGCGGTTCAATTAACGTTAATACTTGTAGTGCTTCTTATGACACTAAATTAGGCGTATTTACTTCTACTGACTGTGCTACTTTAACATGTGTTGGAGGTAACGACGATACTTATGATTGTACAGGATCTTACAGTACAAGATCTTCTGTTACATTTAATTCTGTAA
Organism: Hanstruepera sp. CR43; assembly: GCF_055227665.1. Taxonomy (NCBI): domain Bacteria; kingdom Pseudomonadati; phylum Bacteroidota; class Flavobacteriia; order Flavobacteriales; family Flavobacteriaceae; genus Hanstruepera; species Hanstruepera sp. CR43. Next base: position 1,143,778 of record NZ_CP200078.1, read on the forward strand.
ATGGTGTTACATACTACATCTATGTTACAGGATGGTCTAGCAATGCAGGTAACTTTGACTTGACTGTAAGTTGTTCTGGTGCTAGAGAAGCTGATCCAGTAATTGTTGAGAACGGTGAGTGGACATTATATCCAAACCCAGCAAGTCATGGTGAAGTTGAATTGAATCTTACTAATTACCTAAATCAGGATGTTAGCATCCAAATGATGGATTTCTCTGGTAAGATTTTAGTTAACAAAAATGAAACTAACTTACAAAACCCTAGATATCGTTTAAGCACTTCAGGTATGGCTTATGGCATGTACTTCGTTCGTGTAGCAACAGATTCTGGTATGTCAACTAAAAAGTTGATTATTGCCAACAACTAGGAAATGTAATTTATAAAATGAGTTAGACGGTTTTACCGTGTGATTTAAAATGAAGCTGGACAGTATAAATACTGTCCAGCTTTTTATTTTGACATAATTCACGTCTACCTATTAATTACCATAAAATTCAACAAATAACTGATTCTCAAGAAAAAAAAAGCTATTCAACTAAAATTCTCCTCCTTATATCGATTAGTTGATAAACTAGTATGCATATTCAAAAAACTATAATATTTTTATGTTAATAAATTTGCGATAAATCAATAATTAATTGTTATCTTTTAAAGGATAAAATTGCTATTTTTCGTAACTTTGTAAACTTATTCGTTTGATTACGAATTTATTATAGATTTCCCCAAAATCTGCAAGACAATTTGACCTATATTGTTATATATGACATTAAGTTGTCAGGATTAGTTATTAGCAACCTTAAGACGATCAATTCGTTTTTAATTTACAATACAATGAGCCACAATTACACGCTTAACTCGTTTTTCAAAACAAAATTATTTTTTAACCTATCATTATCTGCACTGTTTTTGCTTGTCTTCTCTATTGAAGGCTTTGGACAAACCTTTACGGACAATACCCCGGCAGGAGCCAATGAAACTTGGGTAGTACCAGGAGGCGTCTCTTCCATAACCGTTGAAGTCTGGGGTGCCGGTGGTGCAGGTGGTGGTAGTAATGGCAGTGATGCGCCTGGTGGCGGTGGCGGTGGCGGTGGCTACGCCATTAACACTTATGCAGTTACTGCTGGTCAAATAATTACCTATCGTGTTGGTGCTGGTGGGATTGGTGGTCAAGGAACTGGTGGTGCAGGTGGCTTTACCAATGTATCTTCTCCTTTCACCATTACAGCAGGTGGTGGTGCTGGCGGCGTTGCTAATGGTGGTGCTGGTGGTGCTGGTGGTACAGCAACTGGTGGTTCAACTAATGCTACAGGTCAGCCTGGTAGTGCTGGTGTTGCGAATACCAATGGTGGTGATGGTGGTGATGGCGCCAATGGTGGTGCTGGTGCTCCTGGCCCAACATCTGGTAATGGTACTGCTGGAAGTCCTCCTGGTGGTGGAGGTTCAGGTTGTATTAGACAAGGTGGACAAAGAAATGGTGGTAACGGTGCTGTTGGTCAAATAGAGATAAGCTATATTATTTCATTCGCACCGCCAAACGATGAATGTGCGAATGCGGAAGTCTTAACCGTAAACCCAGATGAAAGCTGTAGCGTGGTTATTTCAGGTACTATTGATGCTGCTACCGATTCAGGAATTACTTCAGGCTGTGGCGGTACAGATGACGATGATGTTTGGTATACCTTTACAGCTACAAGTGTATCTCACACTATTGATTTATTAAATATTGTAGGTAGTACTACCGATTTATATATTTCCATTTATGGAGTAAACCCTTGTTCAGGTCCGGACACGCCTCTTTTGTGTTCAGATGCTGAAAATATTGTTGTTTCTGGTTTTACTCCCGGAGCAACCTATTATGTGCAGATATTTTCTTGGTCTTCTTTAGCCCATGATTCAACTTTTGATATTTGTATTGGTACACCTCCTCCCCCGCCTTCCAACAATGATTGTACGAGTGCAACACCATTGACTGTAAATCCAGATTATTCTTGTACGACTGTGACTGCTGGAACAGTTGAATATGCAACAGCTTCTGGAATTGCCAACTGTGGTGGTACGGAAGATGATGATGTTTGGTATAGTTTTGTAGCTACATCAACTTCTCACAGAATAGAGTTGTTAAACATAGCTGGTAATACCACCGATATGTACCATGCCGTTTATGATGCGGCCCCAGGATGTGGTAGTTTAGCCGCTCCTCTTATTTGTAGTGACCCAAACACCTCTGATGTTACGGGATTAACTCCAGGAAACACCTACTATGTCCAAGTATATACATGGACATCATTGGGCGGAAGAGATACGACTTTTGACATTTGTGTAGGAACACCTCCAGCTTGTACCACACCTAACTCACCAGCTTCACCGATAACTTTTGGTACTATAACTGACACATTAATTGATGGAACATTTCCACCATCTGTGCCTGCTGCTGACTATTATTTGGTTTTAATAAATACAACGGGAACACCTCCGACGCAACCAACAGACGGTGTGTCATATCCTGTGGGAGATACTTCTTTAGGAGCTACAGTTATTGATGATGACAGTAATGTGAATTTTACGGCAACAGGTTTGACTCAAAATACAACCTATTATTTTTACATATTTGCATTTAACAATGAAGATTGTGGTGGTGGTCCTCTCTATAGTACACCATCGTTAAGTGACAATGCGACAACTGCTATACCAACTTATTGTATACCATCATCAACCAATACATCCTATTATATCGATGACTTTACAACTACAGGTGGTACAGCCAATATTAATCATACAAATTCTGGTTATTCAGGAACAGGTTATGGTGATTTTACAGGACAGGCTGTTTCTCAATTGCCTGCAAGTAACGTAAATTTCAATATTGTCCTAATGCCTACCGCTACTAATTTTGAGACTAATATTTGGGTAGACTGGAATAACGATTTAGATTTTTTCGATGCCAATGAATTGGTATTTCAAACAACTGGATTCAGTAATCCAACTGCTGGATCATTTACTGTATTAGCAAGTGCTGCAGCCGGTGATTATAGAATGCGCGTGCGATCAGATTCTGGTAATTCTAATCCAAGTTCGTGTGGCTTTGATGATCAAAGTGAAACTCATGACTATACGCTAACTGTTTTACCATTGAATTGTACCTCCGATCCTATTGCTGTGACTGCAACTGCTAACACACCAACTTCTGGTACGATTAGCTGGACAGCTCCTACCCCTGCTCCTGGAAATGGTTACGAGTATATTATTTCTTTAGATAACACGCCTAATACACCGGGTGGTGATATTACTGGCACTACTTTTTCGACCAGTGTTACGGTAACCGGTTTATCTGCTGGTACTACATACTATGTATTTGTCCGAGGTGATTGTAACGGTACCGATCAAGGGCTTTGGCAGAGTACAACTTTTAGTACAGGTTGTACAACAACTGTTAACACACCAACATTATGTGGTATCATTGTTGATGAAACAGGTAATGATCCATTTACTGCGGATCCATTTGACCCAGATCCTACAGCCTTTATAGATTGTAATAGTAGTGCGGTGACTCTAGAGGCCCATGCTAATTTAAGAGAAACTACTGATTATATTGTTGAGCAAATAGAATTTCCAACAACACCTCCTGATTTTAACTTTTCTGGTACCAATCAAGGTTTGAATACATCAGATGATAACTGGTCAGGTTCAGCCACTAGTATTGGCTTTGATTTTAGTTTCTATGATGTGTGTTTTGATGAAGTTTTAATTGGATCAAATGGGATGTTAACTTTTGATATTGCTCCAACTGGCGCCAATACACCAGGAACAAACCATGGTTGGTCTATTTCTAATAATTTACCAGGAAGTATTGGGTCTAGAAACTTTGAATATACCATTTTTGGAGTTATGCATGACATATACCCTGTAGGTGCACCATCCAATTCTGTGAAAACAAGAACTATTGGTACTGCGCCTTGTAGACAATTTCAAGCAACATGGCATGATATACCAATGTTTGGTGACTCAACCAGACTGTATACAGGTATGATTGTATTACATGAAACCACTAACATTATTGAAATTTTCATTGAGCAAAAACTGATTGAAAATGGTAATGTAAGTCCATGGAATGGTGGAAATGCCATTGTTGGTATTCAAGGAAATAATGTGGATGAGAATGCAGGTAACGCAGCTAACGAATATGTGGTAGCACCATGTCGTAATTCATTAGATACGAACTGGGAAGCATTTAATGAAGCATGGCGTTTTTCTCCTAGTGGAGCCGTTATTGCACCTAATTCAGTAGATTGGGTTGCTTTAAGCACGGGTACTTCTGTTGGATCAGGCACAACCTTAAGTGTTACTACTGCCGATACTTATACAGCTACTTCCGAATATACAGTTTGTGGTAATACAGTGACCTTAACTGATGATATTGTAGTGACTTCAAGTTCATTGAAATTATGGAATGGTAATGTTAGTACAGCATGGACTGATGGCAGTAACTGGACACCAGCAGGTGAACCAGATTTAACGGATTGTGTTTTAATTCCTCAAGCACTTACAAGATATCCTATTATTGACGGTACTTACGATAATGCACAAGCAGGAACACTTACCATTCAAGGACCAACGGTACCAGGAGGCGCTGATTATGGAAGCCTATTAATTTTAGCAGGTGGAACTCTTACAGTTAATAATGAAGTCATTGTAGAAAATGAAGCCATACTCGAGTTAGAGGGTGTTGCAGGTGCTTCTGGTACAACAAGTGGCAACCAAACTACCTTTGACTCTAGTTTGACAGCTAACCTGATACAAAATGATGATTCCGCTGTTAACTCCGGAGTAATTACTATAGATAGACATGTTTTTGTTAGGACTCGTGATTATGTATATTGGTCTTCTCCTGTTGAAAACTGGAATACATCTTCTATTTATAGTACACCAAATATCTATGAATGGATTCCAACAATTTATGTAGATGCCACTACCCAATTTGGAAATTGGAGTTCAGCAGCTGGTAGCATTATGGATCCTGGAATAGGCTATATTATACGTGGGCCCAATGGTAATGGTAACACCAATATTTTAGGTACTTGGAATTCAGCCTCTTTTACTGGAGTACCACATAATGGTATTTATCAACCAACTGTTTCAAGAGGGACCTTTACTTCAGGTACTTCAAATGGAAACAATAATGGTGATCCTGGAGATGAAGACGCTACAGCAGAAGATGATAACTGGAACTTATTAGGCAACCCTTACCCTTCTGGATTAAGTGCTGACGATTTCCTGTTTGAAAACGCAGTAGCTAATGACAGAATTGACGGTGTCGTTTATTTGTGGCAACACGGTCTTCAAATTAGAGCAGGTAACAGTCCATTTTTTGGAGACTTTTACTTTTCTTATGACGAAGCTGATTATTTAGCTTATAACTATTCGGGATCTACTGGTGGCTTTAATGGCGTAATTGGTTCTTGCCAAGGATTCTTTGTATATATGGAAGATAGTCATGGTTCTCCAAACGGCAACCAATTTGACGGCACGGTTACATTTGACAATAGTATGCGTGTGGGATCTGATGAAATGTACTTCAGACAATCTAACCCTGACAGAAATAGAATTCAAAGGCCTTCAGATTTAGAGCGTCATAGAATTTGGTTAAGTCTCGTACAACCTTCTTTCAATGTAAGTACTATGCTTGTTGGATATATTGAAGGTGCTACTATGGAAAAAGAACAAACTGTTTGACGCTGGTTTAATGAGTGGTAGCGGTAGAAAACTATACTCAATTATTGATGATAGTGACAAAAAGTATGTCATTCAAGGTAGAGCCTTACCATTTGATGAGTCAGACACTATTCCTTTAGGAATTATAATTGATCAGGAAGGTGAATATGCCATAAATATGGAAGGTGTTGATGGTCTATTTGATATGGAACTGTCACAAAACATCTACATTGAAGATTTATACTTGGGTGTTATACATAACATCAAGGAGTCTCCTTATTTCTTTACACCTCAAGAAATGGGTGAATTTACTGATCGTTTCAGAATTCGATTCACAACCAACTCTTTAGGTGTTGATGAATTTGCTGCAAACTCGGTCATTTCTATTATAGCTCCAAATAGTGATTATATCAAAATTAATACGACTACTGATGTTATCGATTCAGTTGAAGTATACGATATTTTAGGACGAAACTTAATGAGTTTTGATAAAGTTAATGAACAAGAGCTTATTATAGAAAATAGTGCCTTAAGTGATGGTGTACTCATGGTTAAAGTAACTTTGGCTAATGGTGTACAGAAAATCCAAAAATTAGTGTTACGACAATAACATACTAATTAATCCATAATTCCCTCAAAAGGACCTTGAAAATTTCAAGGTCCTTTTTTTATTGTACTGATTTTCAATAATAAATGATTTTCAAATAAAATATTCGTCGTTCACCGAAATTGATTTTCTATTGAGAATAAATTGCATAAAATTGTTAACAAAATTAGCTTAAACACTTAATTTTTAGTAATTTAAATGAAGCTTTTAATTTAATGGGGTAGATTATGAAGAAAAATACATTTTTGTACATTTTTATTTTGGCTTTATTCATCCAAGTTAATGGATATAGTCAAATATTTACAGAAGACTTTGAAGCCGCTTCGTCAACTGCACCTGTTCAAGCAGAACATGAATTGAGTGTTGCCGCCTATTTAAATTGGGAAAGTGCTCAATTTACTGCTCAAACCAATGATAATTATTGGTGGATTTTTGATAATTCACGTTGTAATGTTATAAGCGGCAATTACTCAATGGCTGTCAGCCAAAATAACACTGCTACTTCAGGTACTCTACCGCAATATGCAACTAATAGAAGAGCTTTTACACTGGGCTATCACACTGTCGCTATAGATGCGACTAACTATATTAATGTGACTTTAGATTTTAATTGGATTGCAGGTGGTGAAACTGGTTCAGATTATGGAAATGTTGTCTATTCAACTGACGGTGGTAATAATTGGTTTACTATTCCTGGTGATTATTTAAACCAGAATACCGTTCAATCGGTAACAAATCTGGACTTATCTATATTGGACGGTCAAGTTTTTCATTTAGGTTTTAGCTGGATTACTGATAACAATGGTGGGGATAATCTTGGTTTTGTAGTTGATGATATTGTTGTTAATGGTACCCTTTTGACACCTTGTACAACTCCGGATCAACCAACAAATTTATCGCTTACTTCTACTGGCGACACTATTAACGGGTCTTTTAATGTTCCTGGTGCCAACCAACCCGATAATTATTTGGTGGTTATTAGTACATCAGCAACACCTCCAAGTCCGGTTAATGGAACAACTTATAATATAGGGGATACAATTGGAGCAGGATATACGGTAGTGGATAATGACAGCAATACAACATTCACGGCAGCGGGATTAAACCCATCAACAACCTACTACATTTATGTCTTTTCCTTCAATACTGGTTGCTTAGGTGGTCCTTTTTATAACAACACGACCCCATTATCTGGGAGCACGACCACAACAAGTTCTGTTTATTGTACGCCATCAAATGAATTGGTTTCTTATGGTGCTACGGTCAAATATATTGATGATGTTGAATTTATAGGGACGCTTAATGATGTGTCTAATTTAAATTCTGGCAATTCTGTTTCGGGATATACAGATTGGACAGGTTTAACAAACAGCATTCAGGCACAAGGAGAAGGCGTTAATATTTATGTAGGAGCAGAAAATGGTAGAGGCAGATGGAAGGCCTGGGTAGATTGGAACAAAGATGATGCTTTTGATTTTACCACTGAAGAGGTATATGATAGTGGTGGCATTGGAACTACTACCACAACATTTGGTTTTATTATTCCAGCAAATCAACCAATTGGTGATTACAGAATTAGAATCAGATTTTACAATTCAGCAACCGATAATTGGAATTATGACTTTAATGCTTGCGAGTTTTTCGATTTTTGGAATGATGCTACTGGAAATCCAAATGATGGAGATTATCGCTTGGGAGAAGCCGAAGATTACCTATTCACTGTAGTACAAAGTTGTCCAGCTAAAATTACTAGTTTAACTGAAGGCGCAACTTGTGGTCCTGGTTCAGTTACCTTGTCGGTAACAGGATCTGCAGGAGTCAATGGTTATAATTGGTATGATTCTGAAACCGGAGGTAATTTAATAACGACTACTGCTTCTGGCACTTTTACGCCAGTTGTTTCCCAAACGACAACTTACTGGGTTACGGCAACTAATGGCAGTTGTGAATCTTTAGTTAGAACCGAAATTATAGCAACTGTTAACCCTGTCTCTGAATTAACAATTAATTCAGATAATAATATATGTGGAGAAAATAATATTATTGAAATTTCAGCAACCGGTGATACAGAACTTGCCTTTTTAATAGATGAGGATTTTGAAAGTGGTAATTTAGGAGTTTTCACCAGCGTCAACTATGATGCCAATGGAGTTGCTATTGATAATTTATCCGAATGGCAATATCAAGCTAGCACCTATGTACCAGCAAATTACGTTTGGTTTCCTGCAATTTCATCGGGTTTTGGCACTAATGGCTTTGCTATGTCTACTTCCGATGTCAATCCTACTTATTATATTGAAAATTCACTCGAATCACCTTCCGTTGATACTTCTAATTTCAATGATTTGACTCTAGATTTTGATATGTATTTTTCAAGATATGTCTATGATAACACAAATCCTGGCTTATATGAATTTGTATATATTGACGTTTCAATTGATGGGGGCACTAATTGGACTAATATTCAAGTGTATGATAATGATATTGGTTATGGAACAAATTTTGAAAATAGGTCATTAGATTTATCTGCTTATGTTAATGAACCAAATTTTCAAGTAAGAGTCTATTATTACGCAGCCTGGTGTGATGGCGTGGCTATTGATAACATTAGACTATATGGCACTAGAGATTTAATACCATCATTCACATGGACAAGTGCCACAACAATTGATGCCTTTACGGATCCAGCAGCAACAATACCTTATGTTACAGGAACTGCAACTCTTGGAACGATTTACATTAAACCATCAATAACTCAATTAGAAGATCCAAATTTTACCTTTACGGCCAATGCCACGTTAACCAATGGCTGTGTTATTAATAAAGATGTTACCGTACAAAATAAAACTAAAGTATGGCAAGGACTATCTTCTAATTGGAATGATGCCAACAATTGGAAACCTAATGGTGTTCCTGATAATACGAATTGTGTCATTATTCCTGATAAACCTATCGATCCAATAATAACAAGTGGTATAGATGGTGATGCATTTAGTCTATCTGTAAAAGATGATGCTCTTTTAACAATAAATGCTGGTGCAACCCTGACAGTCGTTGATTTGGTTAACATAGATGCTTTAGGAGAAATTGTTTTAGAGGGTATTAATGGAGCCGTTGACGGCAGTAGTTCCAGTGTAAGTGGTAGTCTAATTCAGGTAGATGATAGTGCAGTCAATACTGGAACCGGAAATTTAACTTTAAATAGAAACACTTTTGTACGAAGTCGCGATTATGTTTATTGGTCTTCTCCAGTTGCAAATTTTGCTGTGACCAGTATATTAAATACTCCCAATATTTTTGAGTGGATTCCAACAATATTCGTAGATAGTGCCACACAATACGGCAATTGGTCCGCAACTACCGAAAACATGGTTGCCGGAAAGGGCTATATTGTAAGAGGTGGTCCGGAAGGTAATGGAACAAATGATACTGCCGCATGGAACACAGCAACATTTCAGGGTACACCTCACAATGGTATTATTACAATACCTTTATTAAGAGGTGATTGTATTGGCAACGGCTGTAGTGGTGCAGGTAATGGTGGCACTAATGGAACTGATTATACAGAGGATGATGATAATTGGAATTTAGTAGGAAATCCTTACCCATCGGCATTAAGTGCTGAATTGTTTTTAGAAGAAAATTCTGATTTAAATTCTAGAATTGAAGGAACTGTTTATTTATGGACACATGGGACTAAAATAAGACGAGGTAATAGTCCATTCTTTGGAGAATTTGTATTTAATTATGATATAGAAGACTACACAGAATATAACTATACGGGGTCTACTGGGGGCTTTAATGGATACATAGGTTCCGGACAGGGATTTTTTGTGCTTATGGATGATGCCAGCACTTCTGGAACTAATTTAGTGTTTAATAATAGTATGCGAGATCGGAGTTTTGAATCAGGTGTTCAATTCTTTAGAGTTTCTAATCAATATATGGGAGATCATGATAGGGAACGCCACAGAATCTGGTTAGATTTAATACCTCCATCCAGAAATGTTAGTACGACATTAGTTGGTTATGTATATGGAGCCAGTAACAGTAAAGACAAACTTTTTGATGCTAAATTCATGAATGGAAGTAATAAAAAAATATATTCCATAATAGAGAATAGTGACAAAAGATTCAGCATTCAAGGCAGATCAGTCCCTTTTGATGAAAATGATATAATTCCATTGGGAATAATTCTGGATGAAGAAGGCGAATATGCCATAAACATTCAAGAAATTGATGGGCTATTTGAAACTGAAAATCAAAATATCTATTTAGAAGATCTCGAACTAAACATTGTTCATGAATTGAGTGATACTCCATATTTCTTTATAGCTAATCAACTAGGGGAATTTACAAACCGATTCCGAATCAGATTTACCAGCAATCCCCTTTCAACTACCGATTTTATTAATGATTCTGAAATTAGTATTTCCACACCTAATAACAACTATATTAAAGTTGTCTCCAACACAAGTACTATTGACAAAGTAACTGTTTATGACCTTTTAGGTAGAACTTTGATTGACAAAAAACAACTAAACCTAAATGAATTAAAAATAAACCATATCGGGCAAGGTAATGTATTACTGGTTAAAGTTACTTTGATGGACGGCAGTCAAAAAATTCAAAAAGTTGTATTAAAATAAAAATCACAAATATTTTATAAATGCCCAAAAGAACCTTGACTTTAGATAGTCAAGGTCTTTTTCATGTTGATATGCTTCTCTTTCAAATGACAAATTTTGATACGTCATTTGCCAGTTTTTGTACATCATGAACTTGACCAAAAACTCCAAGATATACCAAATATAAAATATTACAATCAGACACTCCAATTGTTGACGCAAATGAATCCGTTCATGGTTAATCAATATCCTATCCTGCTTATTTGTGCGATATTTTAAGATGATAAATGGAAATATTGAAATTCCAATATAGCCTCCAGGTATCAAATATTTTGAAATCAAAATCATATTTTACAACAATCAAAAATCAATCCAAATTACATTATCTTTGTGGTATGAAAAAAATAATACCTATTGAAGAAGGTGATTTTTACTGGACACCTGAAGGGTATCGTTGTTTCACCGAACAATACCATTTAAAACGCGGGTATTGTTGCGAAAGTGGTTGTAGACATTGTCCGTATGGCTACAACAAAAAAACAAATTCACAATAAAGGATTTGGACATTCTTTTAATGACATACCGTATTAAAGTTGCCAACACCCACCATCGTGTTGATATCCGCTATCCATAGTTTCTATCTAAATTCAGACTTATAATTTAGATGATATTATTGATTAAAACATAAATTAAATGACATTTCAAGAACATATACTACAGGGTATTCCTGATATTTTACCCAATATAGAACCATTTGATGCAACCATCAACCATGCACCAAAACGAAAGGATATCCTTTCTGATGAAGAGAAAAAATTAGCGTTACAAAATGCCTTACGCTATTTTGAATCGAAACACCATGCTACATTACTTCCCGAATTTAAAAAAGAACTCGAAACATTTGGCCGTATTTACATGTATCGTTTTCGTCCAGATTACAAAATGTATGCTAGGCCTATAAAGGAATATCCCGCAAAAAGCAAACAAGCTGCAGCAATAATGCTCATGATTCAAAATAACTTGGATTATGCTGTAGCCCAACACCCTCATGAATTGATTACCTATGGTGGTAATGGTGCGGTTTTCTCCAATTGGGCGCAATATTTGTTAACGATGCAATATTTGGCAACCATGACCGATGAGCAAACGTTAGTGATGTATTCTGGTCATCCAATGGGATTATTTCCATCTCATAAAGACGCACCTCGAGTAGTCGTTACTAATGGGATGATGATTCCCAATTACTCCAAACCTGATGACTGGGAAAAATTCAATGCCCTTGGGGTTACTCAATATGGGCAAATGACCGCGGGTAGCTATATGTATATTGGACCTCAAGGAATTGTTCACGGGACCACCATAACCGTCTTAAATGGCTTTAGAAAAATAAACAAATCACCCAAAGGAAACATATTTGTTACCTCTGGTTTGGGAGGTATGTCTGGTGCACAACCCAAAGCAGGTAATATTGCAGGTTGCATCACAATCTGTGCCGAGGTGAATCCTAAAATCACTCAAATACGTTTAGATCAAGGGTGGATAGATGAAAAAATAACTGATTTGAATCAGTTGGTTGAACGTGTGAATTTAGCTCAAAGAAACCAAGAAACGGTTTCGATAGCCTATTTAGGCAATGTCGTTGAAGTTTGGGAAAAATTTAATGAAGCTAATATCCATATTGATTTAGGAAGTGATCAAACTTCCTTACATAACCCTTGGGCTGGTGGTTACTATCCAGTGGGTTTGTCATTTGAAGAATCCAATGATTTGATGGCTAACAATCCGGAACTTTTTAAAACCAAAGTTCAAGAAAGTCTTCGTCGTCATGCGGCAGCTATCAATAAACATACAGAAAAGGGCACCTATTTCTTTGATTATGGAAACGCCTTTTTATTGGAAGCCTCCCGAGCCGGAGCAGATGTAATGTCCAATAATCCAACGATTGGGCGTGAATTTAAATACCCAAGTTATGTTCAAGACATCATGGGACCCATGTGTTTTGATTATGGTTTTGGTCCTTTTCGTTGGGTATGTGCTTCTGGTAAATCAGAAGATTTAGCTAAAACAGATGCCATTGCTTGCGAAGTTTTAGAGGACATTATGAAGCATTCTCCAAAAGAAATTCAACAGCAAATGGCCGATAACATCCAATGGATCAAAGGCGCACAAGAAAATAAATTGGTTGTAGGCTCACAAGCACGCATCTTGTATGCTGATGCTGAAGGGCGTATGAAAATAGCTAAAGCCTTCAATGACGCTATAGCAAAAGGTGAAATTGGTTATGTCGTGTTAGGCCGAGATCATCACGATGTATCTGGAACCGATTCTCCATACCGAGAAACCAGTAATATTTATGATGGCTCGCGTTTTACAGCCGATATGGCCATTCATAATGTGATTGGTGATAGTTTTAGAGGTGCTACCTGGGTGAGTATTCACAATGGTGGTGGCGTAGGCTGGGGAGAAGTTATGAATGGTGGATTCGGCATGGTTCTTGATGGTAGTAATGATGCGGAAAGACGCTTAAAATCGATGTTGTTCTGGGATGTTAATAATGGTATATCGCGTAGAAGTTGGGCAAAAAACGAAGGTGCTATTTTCGCTATAAAACGTGCTATGGATGGCAATCCAGATTTAAAAGTTACGTTACCAAATTTTGTAGACAAGGATTTACTAAACTCGTTATAATCTAATTTAAAACAAACGCTATGAAAAATAAATTTTATAACCTGACCATTTTGGTTGTCTTGACCCTTTTTATAACTTCATGTAGTTCTGTTAGGGTTGTTGCAGATTACGACAAACAAGTGAATTTTGACAATTTTCAAACATTTGCTTTTTATAAAACCGGGATTGATAAAGCTGAAATAAGTGATTTGGACAAAAGACGCATTTTAAAAGCCATTGAATCCGAATTATTGGCAAAAGGATTTACGAAATCTGAAAATCCTGATTTACTGGTTAGTATTATTGCCTCATCACGAGAAAAAATTGATGTTTACAACAACTTCTATGGCCCTGGTTGGGGTTGGGGTTGGAATCCTTATTTTTACGGTAATTACAATACTGTTTCTACTTCAACAGAAGGGGTTTTATACATTGATTTGATTGATGCCAATAAAAAAGAGTTGGTTTGGCAAGGACAAGGTGTTGGTTATTTGAGTGTATCTAATAATATTGATAAAAAAGAAGCTCGAATTAAAGAATTCGTAAAACAAATTTTAGAAAAATACCCACCTCAAAAACAATAAATAAAAAAAGCGGCTTTCATTAAGCCGCTTTTTTTTAATAGTTAACTCAAACTTATTTTTTAACCTTTTCTTTTTCTTTCTCAAGCGATTTTAAATAAATAGCATATTGCTCAGCATTTAAAATAGCCTTGATTCTGGTATTTGTATTTTCAAGAACAGCAGATTTTGTCTTTTGAGATGTCTGTATATTTTGACCTTGAGAATTAATAGCAGACATATTGCTTTCAGCATCAACAAAAACCTTAAAAATCTCACCTTGTTGCTCACCAGTTAAATCAACTAATTGATGAAGCTCATAAGTTTTTAGTTTAGCAATTTCTTCTGGTCTCTGTTTTTTCTCTTGCGCTACTGAATTTTGCATTCCCACAAAAAACAAAGCAATAACACCAAATAATGTAATGTATTTCTTCATGATAACTTTAAGTTTTATTGATTTTAAGAGGTTGAATATACAAAATATATCAATATTTTATTTAGAACATATTTAATATTCCTCATACTACCAAAATATCGGTTAAATAACATTATGATACAGAGAAAATTGTCAGGAAACCCTTAAGCTACAGCTCACATCTGTACATTATGCTCTTCTGGAAATTGTTTGGGAATAGAATCAGGATCTTCATCTAACATCTGCCGTAAATCAATTTCTATGCCTCTGGCTATTGTCGAAATTGGTACATCATTTGAAGTCCCTTCAAAAGGATTCTCTCCTGCCCTAGCCATTCGCTCCATGATATGGAAAGCCCAAGAAACCGCTGCACAAAATGGGATACCTAGCCAAATAAAATTTTGTCCAATATGCCAAAAATCATCCACCATAGTTTCACCTATTTCAGCAAATTCAGGAATGATACCAAAAGGTAACAGCAGAGCAAATAATCTAGTTAAATATAATGCCAAACTTGCATATTGTCGAGGGTAAGGAAAATTCTTGATACGTTCGGTTTTACCTTGATGGGTAAATAACTCTTCCAATACATTTTCTAATTCCAGAAATGAAAACCCCCAAATAAGTCCTTTTTCCTTTAATTCCCTTAAATGTTTTGATTGTAAAAACAATATGGCTGTTTGCTTATTAGATTTACTTAAAACATAAGCTTCTTCCTCTGGAGATAAATACAACAATAAATTATCTTCTAAATTTGAGATTTCCTCAGGAATATGAATCATTTTTGACCATTCCTGATTGGTTTTGGCCTTATGTTGTGTCTCCCATGATTTTTTTTCTCTCATGGCATAACGTAAAGCCGTCAACCAAGCTATATGTCTATAAACCAATGTTTTTTTATGATTTGCTAATTCAACTTCAGAAATTGGTTGACTGGTGTAGGTATTTGATACCATATCCTGAACTTTCATGGCCCATGTTCTGGAGCTGTTGACTATAGCGCCCCAAATTTTTCTGGCTTCCCATATACGTCCATAAGCCGAATTATTTTGAAAACCCACCATAAATGCTACAGCCGTACCAATGAGTGCGATGGGAGTCCATGGCATATTTAAAAAAGTAAAACCAAAAACCTTGTAAAGAACAGTTATAATACCTGCGTAGCCAAAATAGATAAGTGTTTCCCATCTTGACCACATAACGATATCTCGGACAGAATAACGTTTTTTAGTTAACATTGAAGATTATTTTGCCCTCCAAGTTAAGTATTAAAAAGAAAATTTAATAACTCAATAAGAATTGTATTTTCTTTTTCACTTTTTCAGTAGACGGAATCATAGTTTGTTCCAATGTAGAATTTAACGGAATTGCCGGCATATTCTCACTTCCCATGGTCATTACAGGAGCATCTAAATACTGAAAACATGCTTCTTGTATTTTTCCTGATAAGGCTCTAGCAAAACTATTGTTACTAGGCTCTTCTGTTACGACTAAACATTTCCCTGTTTTCTTTACAGACTTCATGACAGTATCCTCGTCCAATGGATACAATGTTCTCAAATCAATAATCTCGATTTGATCCCGCATATTTAATTCTCCTGAAGCATTGTAAGCCCAGTGTACACCCATGCCGTATGTAACAATGGTACAGGTTTCTACATCTTCTTGTTTCCAGATTTCTTGTAATAGCCAAGCTTTTCCAAAAGGTAACACATAATCTTCTGCTGGTTCCACAGATGTGGCCCCTTGCGTTCCTGGAACTTTAGACCAATACAAACCTTTATGCTCAAATATGACCACTGGATTAGGATCATGATAGGCAGCCTTCATCAAACCTTTCAAATCAGCTCCATTACTTGGATAGGCTATTTTTACACCTCTAATATTTGTCACAACACTTTCAACTGAAGATGAGTGATAAGGTCCGCCACTACCATACGCACCAATAGGTACACGCAAAATCATGCTTACTGGCCATTTACCATTGCTTAAATAACAACTACGACTTACTTCCGTAAATAACTGGTTTAATCCTGGCCAAATATAATCAGCAAACTGAACCTCAACAATGGGTTTTAATCCAACAGCACTCATCCCAACTGTAGAGCCCACAATAAACGCTTCTTGAATGGGGGTATTAAACACACGATCGTCACCAAACTTTTGAGCCAATGTTGCGGCTTCCCTAAAGACTCCTCCAAGTCTTCCTCCTACATCTTGACCATAGAGTAAACATTCAGGATACTTTTTCATCAGTTCTTCAACAGCAAACAAGGCACAGTCAACCATAACAACCTTATCAGCTCCTTTTGGTGAACGCTCACCTGTTTCCTCTAAAATAGGTGTTGGAGCAAAATCATGTGTAAATAAATCTTCTGGCTTTGGATCTTCTGCTTTTAATGCTTTTTTAAAATCACTTTCAACTAACGCTTTTACATCAGCTTCAATCTTATCTATATCTTTCTGTGTGATACCATTATCCAATAATTGCTGTTTTAAAACCGGGTATGGATCACGTGATTTAGCCTCTTCTAAATCATCACGATACCACTCCATACGCACACCAGACGTATGGTGATTTAACAATGGAACTTTAGCATGTACCAAAAATGGTCGTCGCTCTTGTCGAATTGTTTTAATAACTTTTTCTAATGCTTCATAACTCTCCATAAAATTAGCGCCATCTATAGAGATAGCTTCTAATCCATGAAAGCCTTGGGCATACTCCGCTGCATTTTGCGCTCTGGTTTCAGCTTCATTTGCCGAAATATCCCAACCATTGTCTTGTACTAAATAGAGAATAGGCATTTGCTTTAATGCGGCCATTTGAAAAGCCTCCGCAATTTCCCCTTCCGTAACAGAAGCATCTCCCAAACTACATACCGTAATTGGTAAATCCGAAGATAAATCAGCATCACCCAAATTTGGGTTTCTTAAATTCTTCTTTTCTAAATATTGCATACCCATGGCAACACCAGTTGCTGGAATGGCTTGCATTCCTGTAGCCGAAGATTGATGAGGGATTTTTGGTTTATCAGTATCTTTTAAACTGGGGTGAGAATAGTAAGTTCGGCCACCAGAAAACGGATCGTCTTTCTTGGCTAACACTTGAAGCATTAAATCATACGGACGCATACCAAAAGCCAGAAGCATGGCATCATCTCGATAATAAGGAAAGGCATAATCTTGTGGCAGTAATTGCATGCCTAATGCTGTTTGAATAGCCTCGTGTCCACGAGACGTGGCATGCACATATTTAGACACCACTTTAAAATTAGCTTCATATAATTCTGCCATAGTTTTGGCAGTAACCAAATTTGTAAATGCCTTTTTTAATATTGATTTGTTCATATCTTTCTATCTACATCAAATTGTTCAAAATAATCGGCTACCCGTCGTACAAAACTACCTCCAAGAAATCCATCAACCACACGATGATCAAAAGACAAGGATAGATACATCATACTACGAATAGCAATTTCATCGCCTTTTTTAGTTTCAATTACTTCAGGACGCTTTTTTATAATTCCTAATGCTAAAATCGCTACTTCAGGTTGGTTAATGATAGGTGTACCCATAACACTTCCAAATGTCCCCACGTTGGAAATTGTAAATGTGCTACCCTGAATATCATCTGCTTTCAGTTTATTGTCACGCGCTTTTTCAGCTAGATCATTGACGTTAGCGGCTAATTCCTTGAGATTCTTGGAATTCGCATTCCTAACCACAGGTACAATAAGGTTTCCACTTGGCAAAGCGGTCGCCATGCCAATATTGATATCATCTTTAACAATGATATTTTTTCCATCTACAGAAGCATTGATATTTGGGAAATCTTTTATGGCTTTGGCAACAGCCTCAACAAATAACGGTGTGAAGGTTAAACGTTCGCCATATTTTTCATGAAAGGCCTGTTTATGTTTGTTTCGCCAGTTAACCATATTAGTCAAATCGGCTTCAACATAGGCCGTTACATGTGGTGATGTATGTTTGGAATACACCATATGATCGGCAATCATTTGACGCATTCTGTCCATTTCCACAATTTTACCTTTGCCTTTATCAAAATTTAACAGTGGAATACGATATGCCGTAGGGTCTTGAAGCATTGGTTGGGCAAATTGATACGGACGACCTTCTTCTATATAATTGAATACATCACTTTTTCGTAAACGTCCTTCCTTTCCTGTTGCTGGAATTCGAGCTAATTCTTCAAAACTAATATGGTGTTGTTTGGCAATTGAAATGACCAATGGTGAAAAGAATCGATCTTCGTTAGAAATTGTAAATGACGTGCCACTCGAAGGCATGACTATAGACGCCTTTGATACTGTTCTTTTCTTATTTTCCTTTTGTTTTACTTGAGGCTTTTCTTCAACCTTCAAAGGTGTTTCTTTCTTTTTAGATGCAGAAACTTTACCATCTGTTTTGATTATAGCAATAGTCTCTCCTATTTTAATAACTTCATTTGCCTTATACCGAATTTCCTCAACAACGCCTGTAACGGTTGACGGTACTTCTGAATCTACTTTATCTGTGGCGACTTCCAAAAGCATTTCATCTTGTTCAATGGTATCACCAACATTCTTAAACCATGTTATAATGGCTGCTTCGGTTATACTTTCACCCAATTTGGGCATTTTAAATTCAAACTTCATATTATTTACTCATAAAATCACGAAGTGTTTGATAAACATCTTCTTGCATCCTTCTCTCTTTAGGAACTTCTCGTAATGGTTCTACCTCCCTTAATGTGTCATGACACTCTTTTGGTAGTTGCTGATACAACCGTGTGCCTTTGGTTTTCCAAGCAATCATATCATCACTAACTTCCTTAACAACTTTAGCTGGATTTCCTACTACTAAACTTCTTGGGGGTATTTTGGTTTCAGCCTTTACAAATGCCATAGCTCCCACAATACTTTCGTCACCTATTTTGGCATCGTCCATGATAACCGCATTCATACCGATTAAGCAATTACTTCCCAAATTTGCACCATGAATAATAGCTCCATGACCTACATGAGCACTTTCTTTTAAGGTGATTGATTTTCCCGGAAACATATGAACAGTGCAATTTTCTTGAACATTCACGCCGTCTTCCAAAATAATCTGTCCCCAATCACCACGAATGGCCGCTCCTGGTCCTATATAACAGTTTTTACCAATAATCACATTCCCAGTAACCGCTGCTAGTGGATGCACAAAACTGCTTTCGTGAACAACGGGTATGTAACCTTGAAATTCGTAAATCACTACTTAAATCGTTTTAAGGTCTCTTTTGTAAATTCACTTAACACCAAACGACCACTTATGGCAGCACGTTCAGCTAATAAGTTATCCCAATCTTCAGTGCCTTTCCAAAAAATGGCTTTCATCTCTTGCATAGCTTCAGGATTGTAAGTACATAAATGTTCTGCAGTAGTCTTGACAGCTTCGTCCAATGCTTCGGTACTTTCAAATACTTGCGTAAACAAACCTTTTTCTTTTGCCCATTCGGTTGGATAAAACGTATTCGCATCAATGGCTATTTGAGACATGGCACTTAATCCCATTTTACGTTCAATAGCAGGCCCAACTACAAAAGGTCCTATACCAATATTCAATTCGCTTAATTTAATAGCTGCAAACTTGGTTGCCATGCAATAATCTGTAGCGGCTGCCAATCCTACTCCACCTCCAACTGTTTTGCCTTGAATACGTCCAATAATAAACTTCGGACATTTTCGCATGGCGTTAATCACATTAGCAAAACCAGAAAAAAACACTTTGCCCGTGGCATCATCATTAATATTAATTAATTCTTTAAAACTGGCGCCTGCACAAAATGTTCGGTCTCCGCCACTTTTTAATACGATGACTTTTATAGCATCATTTGTTCCTGCATCGGTTATAGTTTGGGCTAATTCTGCCAAAACATCACCTGGCAAGGAATTATGTGCAGGATGAAAAAATTCTATATAGCCTACTTGGTTTTCTATTTCTAACTTTACGTATGGGTCACTCATATTTTTATGTTTTTGTCATTGCGAGGAACAAAGTGACGTGGCAATCTTTTATAAGATTCTTCCCTTCGCTCTGAATGACACTTCAATTTATATTAATTCAAATTGTTCAAAATGGTGATTCAAGTGCTTACGCTCCAATAAATACCATTCATATCGGTTCATGTTGCCAAACACCGCATTTTTCAATACAGCCTCTGGGTTTTCTTTAAAAAACTCCAAATAGGCTTCCCGAGATTCGATTAGTTTGGATTTGGCGGCTTCCAAACTATCATATTTGGTTTCTTTTATCTTTGATTTTTCGGCTAATGGAAAATCATATTGACGCGGCATTTTATCATAATTGTATAAAGTCGCATGCACTTTTTCCATTATCTTTTCTGGTGTTGCTATATCAAAATCTTGAATGTCACCTGATGCAATTCTATAGGTATATTCTAAATGTTCGACCATTTGTTGTGGCGTCATGGTTCCCCATAGCGGTTTAGAATCTTCTGTTAATTTGTTTAGGCATTCATGGATTTTATCATTAGTCATTTCAACAAAAGTCTGTTGCTTTTTCTCGACCATGGTTAATATTGTAGCTACTGCTACCAATGGACTATCCTTATCGGTCTTCTGACTTGCTGGTCTATTTTCAAAATTTGCATCGAATACCTCAACATGCCACTTGACAATACCGCTTGGATGTTCTTTACCATTAACATCTCTATCAACTTTTTCTTTACAAGTCAATCGCACATAAATGGTATCGTTGTGATATAAGGGTCTTAAAAATCGGATGGAATCCAAACCATAATTTGCTGCTACAGGACCCTTGTTTGGATATACAAATAAACCAGCTGCAGCCGAAATAATGAAATAACCGTGAGCCGTACGTTTTTCAAAAATACTACCATCCAGTGATGTAATATCCGTATGCGCATAAAAATGATCCCAAGTTAAATTGGCAAAATTTTGAATGTCGGAATCTGTTAGTGTACGCTTATGCGTTTTTAAAGACATTCCTGGTTGGATATCCTCCCAATGGTATTTAAACAGATGATCCTCTGCGTCTTTATACTTGGCATTTTGCTGATAAATACCGGTAATTTCGGTAATAGTTGAAGGCGTACCTTGAATAGCTGTACGTTGTAAATAGTGTTTTATACCTCGCAAACCACCCATTTCTTCACCACCACCTGCACGTCCAGGACCACCATGAACCAAATAAGGTAGTGGTGAGCCATGTCCTGTACTCTCTCTTGCCATTTCGCGATTAATGACTAAAATACGGCCGTGATGACTCGCTGCATTTACAACATATTCTGATGCTATTTTATCATCAAAAGTTGCGATTGATGACACTAAAGATCCTTTACCCATTTGCGCCAACTGAACAGCCTCATCCAGAGTTTTGTAAGGCATAATGGTACTTACTGGACCAAAAGCTTCTCTTTCATGAACCGCGTGACTTTTAAAGGGCTCATTTGTTCTAAATAATACTGGGCTTATGAAAGCACCTTTATTGGCATCAGCACCAATGGTCTCCAATTTATCTAAATTGCCATATACTATTTCGGCTTCTTTGGCGATATCTGAAATAGAATTTCTAACGGCTTCAACTTGTTGTTTACTAACCAAGGACCCCATGCGAACCTCTTTTAATCGCGGGTCACCAATAGTTACTTTATCCAATTCTTTCCCTAGAGCAATCTGAACATCTTCAACCAAATTTTCAGGTACAATAATGCGTCGAATAGCAGTACATTTTTGACCAGCTTTAACAGTCATTTCTTTTCTTACTTCTTTTATGAATAAATCGAATTCTGGTGTACCTGGAACTGCATCTTCACCTAAAACAGCAGCATTCAAGGAATCGGCTTCCATTGTGAATGGCACGGATTCCTGAATTAATCTTGGATGCGCTTTTAATAATCTTCCTGTGGAAGCAGATCCAGTAAAAGTCACAACATCTTGAGATTCAACCGTATCTAAGATCGATGTCACAGTACCATTAATAATTTGTAAAGCGCCTTCTGGTAAGATACCCGAATTAATAATTTCTCTTGCAACAGCTTCTGCCAAATATGATGATGAGGGTGCTGGTAAAACAACTGCTGGCACCCCAGCCATCCAGTTAACCGCACACTTTTCTAGCATGCCCCAAACAGGGAAGTTAAATGCATTGATATGTACAGCAACCCCTTTCTTAGGGACCATGATGTGATGCGCCATAAATCGTCCACCACGTGATAAATCAATAGGATCACCTTCAACATGATAGGGTTGATTAGGAAATAATTTTCTTAAAGATGCATTGGCGAACAAATTACCGAATCCACCTTCAATATCTATCCAACTATCTACTTTTGTCGCACCTGTTCGATAACTTAATTCGTAAAAAGCCTCCTTTCGTTTGGTTAAATATAACGCGAGACTCTTAAGCATGTTTCCTCGCTCCTGAAAGGTCATCTTACGAAGTACCTCTCCTCCTTTTGTTCGGCCATAATTCAGAACCTCTGGAATATCCAATCCTTCTACTGCCCAGTTAGTAAAATGTTCACCCGTTATGGCATCATAAATAGGCATGCCTTCTTCTTTGCCTTCAGTCCATTGTCCTTGGACATAATGTTTTATTTTGTTCATACTTGAAACTTTATAGTAGACTCCACATCAAACGCGGAATGACAAATCATTTAATATTTACATTTTCAATAATTGCGGCATAACCTTGCCCAACACCCACACACATCGTGACCAAGCCATAACGTTTATTTTGCTCTTGTAATTCTAATGCAGCCGAATAAGCAATCCTAGTTCCTGTGACACCCAATGGATGACCAATAGCAATGGATCCTCCATTTGGATTTAATCTAGGATCATCATCGGCTAATCCCCAAGCTCTGGTGCATGCCAAAGCTTGAGCTGCAAAAGCTTCGTTAAGCTCAATGATATCTATATCTTCTATGGTAAGACCTGCTTTAGCCAATGCTTTATTTGAAGCTTCAACTGGACCAATACCCATAATTCTGGGTTCTACGCCAACCACAGCTGAACTAACGATTCTTGCCAATGGTTTTAAATTATATTTTTTGACCGCTTCGTCTGATGCAATAATGGTAGCTGCAGCACCATCATTCAATCCAGATGAATTTCCAGCAGTCACACTTCCGCCTTCGCTTTTAAAAGCAGGGCGTAACTTTGCTAATATCTCTTTTGTGGTTGTTGGTTTGACAAATTCATCTTTTGAAAACACGATGGGGTCTTTTTTACGCTGCGGAATGGCCACTGGAACAATTTCCTTTGCTAAACGTCCATTTTCCTGCGCTTTGGTTGCTTTCATTTGACTCCAATATGCAAATGCGTCCTGATCCTCACGTGAAATATTATGAATTTCCACCAAGTTTTCCGCCGTATTTCCCATGCCATCTGTCCCATACATTTTTTCCATCATCGGATTTATAAAACGCCAGCCGAAACTACTGTCATACATTTTGGCATCTGTACCAAAGGCACTTGATGGTTTGGCAATGACATATGGACCTCTGGTCATATTTTCCACACCTCCGGAAATAAAAAGATCGCCATCTCCGGCTTTAATAGCTCTATTAGCATGAATAATGGCTGATAAACCTGAACTGCACAAGCGATTAACAGTTTCACCAGGAACGGTATATGGTAATCCTGCTAACAGGGAGCACATGCGTGCCACGTTACGGTTATCCTCGCCTGCTTGATTGGCACAGCCTAAAATAACATCGTCGTAAGCCTCTTTTGGGATGTTAGGATTGCGCTTTACAATTTCTTTAATGACCAATGCTCCTAAATCATCTGTACGGACGACTGATAAGGTCCCTTTGTAATTTCCTATTGGTGTTCTAACACCATCTATTATATATGCTTCTTTCATTCTAATGATTCTAATTTCTTATTCCCAATCCTTTTGAGTGCGATAAACCACTCCTTTAAACAGGGCTACCAATTCATCATCGCGTTTGACTTCTATGATATTAAATCCTAATTTAGTATTCACCTTATCAATGACTGATTCGGCAACCAAATAATCACCTTCTTCCAATGCTTCAATATGATTAATACTAGTTTCGATGGATACCGCAAACTTCCCGTGTGTATTGGCTGCAAATCCAAAAGCGGTGTCAGCTAATGCATAACTAATGCCACCATGAGCTTTGCCCATACTATTTAACATATCACTTCTAACAGTCATTGCAACTCGGCAACGACCAATTTCACATTCCAATATTTCTATACCCAACCATGTACTGAATGGATCCAGACTCAACATTTTATGTGGTATGAGTTCGCCCTTCAAAATTTATTATTTTTTAATAGCTAATTTGTGACCCAACCAAGCCATTGGAATGTAGGCTACAGCTAAATCTAAAACAATAAACCATGTTGGTGACGGTATCATATATGCTGCTGAAATGCCTCCCAATAAGAATATCACACCCACTATCATTGCTTTCATAAATTCATTGGTGGTTGCAATTTTAGTCGCAACTAAAGCACCTACCAATGTTCCAATAGCATGCGCTAGAAATGGCATAATGTAGTGTTTGGCTTCCAACAAATCTGCTGCTGCCTTGATTCCTTCTGCGGTAGTCAAATCGGCTCCTTCTGGTGGAGGAATGATGGAGCCACTAATGGTAATGATACCCATGTTAACCAATCCGCCAATTATAATACCTGAAATAACAGCCAAAATGTTTTTTAATGTTGTGTTCATAATTCTGTTTTTGATGGTTAGTAAAATTTTGAATTATTTCGTTTCATTTTACGCAATAATGGACTACAACGATAGCGGTCTTCGTGATACTCGTTATACAACTCATCTAGTTTTTCAACACACCAATCAATACCTTTTTCATCAGCCCATGCTAATAAGCCTTTTGGGTAATTAACCCCTTTTGTCATGGCATTATCAATATCTTCAGCAGAAGCAATATTCAAAAACAAGGCATCTGCCGCCTCATTGATTAGCATCACTAACACACGGTCAAAAATTGATTGTGATAATTCCTTATCTTGTTTTGGTTCAGATTTCATCGCAGCTTCTGAATAGTCATAATAGCCTTTTCCAGATTTTTCGTCCTAAATAACCTGCTTCTGCAAATCGTTTTTGGGTAAAACTTGGTTTATACCTTGGGTCGAAATAGAACGCCGTAAACACGGTTTCTGTTACCGTATAATTAACATCGTTCCCTATGAAATCCATTAGTTCAAATGGTCCCATTCTAAAACCACCAAGTGTTTTTAAACTATGGTCTATCGTCGCAAAATCAGCTATACCTTCTTCATAAATACGAAGGGATTCACCATAAAATGGCCTTGCCACACGATTAACAATAAACCCAGGAGTATCTTTAGCTACAGCCACAGTTTTCCCCCAACTTTTTATGGTTTCAACAGATTTATCTAAAACCGTCTTTGAAGTTTGAACAGCAGGAATAACCTCAACCAACTTCATTAATGGTGCTGGATTAAAAAAGTGAATTCCAATACACCTATCTGGTTTTTTTAGTGATGCAGCTATGGATGCGATTGATAAACTCGACGTATTTGACGCGATAATACAATCATCTGACAAATAGTTTTCTAATTCAAAAAAAACTTTCTTTTTAATATCTAGGTTTTCGATAATTGCTTCAATGGTCAAGTTGGAATCTCCTAAATCCTTTAAGCTATCCACATAGGTAATATTCCCTTGTATTCTTGATTTTTCATCCGAATCGATACGTCCCTTCTCCACTAATCGACTCAATATTTTTTCTAAACTATCTTTGGCTTTATCTAAAGCCGCTTGGTTGGTATCGTATAATTTGACCTGGCAACCTGCAGTGGCAGCCACTTGAGCAATGCCACTTCCCATAGTTCCAGAACCGATGATTCCTACGTTCATTATTTTCCTTTAAAAGTTGGTTTGCGTTTTTCAACAAATGCCGAAACACCTTCTGTATAATCGTCTGTTTGAGCAGCTTCGATTTGTAATTTTGATTCCAATGCCAATTGTTGCTCCAAATTATTTGTCAACGATTGGTTGAAAGCTTCCTTAATTTTCCCTAATGCCAATGTTGGCATATTGGCCATTTTAAGTGCTAACTTGTTCACTTCCTCTTGAAAACTATCAGATGGAATGACTTTATAAATCATTCCCATTTTTTCAGCTTCTTCTGCCGAAACCTTATCTCCTAACATAGCTAATGCTGATGCTTTTTGAAGCCCAATTAAACGCGGCAAGAAAAATGTACCCGCACTATCAGGTATCAGTCCAATAAGACTAAAGGCTTGAATAAAACTGACATTTTCATGTGCCACAACAACATCACAAGCTAGGGCAATATTTGCTCCAGCTCCAGCGGCCACACCATTTATGGCGCCAATTATTGGTTTTTTTATATTCCTTATTCTTGTGATTATAGGGTTGTAATGCTCCTCCAATATCTTTTTAAAACCAGGATTCAATTCTGGCGTTGTGACTTCTTTAAGATCCTGCCCAGCACAAAAGGCTTTTCCATTACCAGTTAAAACGATGGCCCGAACCTCTTGATTGGTTTCGCAATCATCCAAAATAGTCTGTAAACGTAATGCCATTTCCCGATTAAAGCTGTTGAATACTTCAGGTCGGTTTAGTGCGATGTACGCAATATTGTTTTCAATTTTTAATGCAATTGAATTGCTGCTCATACCTTTTTTACTAATTAAGCCTTCCCGAGGGAATGCATTATAATTTAAAATGGGGATTATAAATAATCCCTATAATATTCTTCCAAGGGTCATAGACCGAAGCCAAAGTAATATCGCCTCCCACATTATTTGGTGGTTCATGTGTTGTAGCTCCTGCTTCAAGCAATCTATTATAAACCTCGCTTATATTATCAACGCCCCAATAGGTCAATACGGTTCCGTTGTCTGTTCCAGTAACCCGTTCTTTTGGATGCAATCCCAATTCATAACCACCAATATTAAAGCCTACATAATAGACTGTATCATAGTAAGGTTTTGATTCAAATACCTTGGCATACCAAGCTTTTGCTTTATCCAAATCATCAACCATGTATACGATCGTTCGGAGTCCTAATAGAGGTGATTTTTCCATGTTACTTTAAACATTTAAAATAATCAAATGGTTCCTGGCAATCTTCACATTGAAATTGTGCTTTACATGCTGTTGAACCAAACTGACTAATCATTTTCGTATTTCTACTACCGCATTGCGGACATTTAACTAATTTTTTACCATGAAGCAAAACTGATTTATCAGCTTCCGCATCCAATGGTGCCGCTATGCCATATTTTTCCAATGCTTCTCTTCCTTTTGGGGTAATCCAATCGGTTGTCCAGGCAGGATGTAAAATCAATTCAACTTCAGCTTTATAACCAGCTTGAGACATGGCGCTTTTTATATCATCACCAATGACATCCATAGCTGGGCAACCACTGTAGGTTGGCGTGATTTCAATTTTCACTAGGTTATTTTCAATAACAGCTGAACGTACAACGCCCATATCCATAATGGAAAGCACAGGAATTTCAGGGTCTGACACTTGTTCCAAAATTGGAATTAAGGTTTCGTCTATATGTTGTTCTTGTGTTACCATTTTGAGACCTCTCGACTAGGCTCGAGGTGACATTTTTTTATAAGATTCCTGTATACACAGGAATTTGGTTACCATTCCATATTGGGATATGCCCGTTGCATATATTGTAATTCTGCCAATAAATAGCCTAAATGTTCGGTGTGAATACCTTGTTTGCCGCCTTTTTGAAAATATTTGCTTTCTGGAATTTCCAAGGTAGCCTCTTCCAAGATATTTCCAACTTGATTGTAATAGTCATCTTTTAACTTCGTAACATCTACACCAATACCTTCAGCTACCATGATTTTATCGGCCTCTGTTTGATGAAACAACTCATCGGTATATGTCCATAAATCATTTATGGCCGTTTGAATACGCTCATGACTTTCTGGTGTCCCATCGCCCAAACGCTTGATCCAATCTGAAGAAAACCGCTTATGATAACTAACTTCCTTTAGTGATTTGGTTGCAATAGCCGAAAGCGTTAAATCCTGACTCTTTTCAAGTTCAGTTAGCATCAAAAAATGATAAACATCAAACAAAAATTGTCTAGCTATGGTATAGCCAAAATCGGTATTGGGCTGTTCCACTAATAACACATTCACATAATCTCGCTCTTTCCGCAGCATAGCGATATCATCTTCTTTTCGCCCATCTCCAGCAAATTTGGCAGCATATTGATAAAAGCTTCGTACTTGACCTAACAAATCCAGAGAGATATTAGTACATGCAATATCTGTTTCCAAAGTTGGGCCGTGTCCACAAAGTTCTCCCAAACGCTGACCTAAAATCAGATTATTGTCAGCAATCCCAAGGATATAATTGTATAAATTTTCGTTTTTCATTACATATGTTTTACTTCATCTGGTAAATCATAAAAAGTTGGGTGACGATACACCTTATCTTGAGCTGGTTCAAACAACTCTCCGTTGTGTTCTGGGTTTGAAGCTGTAATATGCTTTGATTCAACTACCCATATACTCACACCTTCATTACGACGTGTGTAAACATCGCGAGCATTTTCAAGAGCCATTTCTGCATCAGCCGCATGAAGACTTCCAAAATGACGGTGCTCCAATCCGTTTTTACTTCTCACGAAGACCTCCCACAGAGGCCAGTTCTTTTTATCTGACATATCTAAACCGCTTGTTTATTTTTTAATTCATTCTTTTTATCGGCATAAGCCATGGCAGCATCTCTTACCCAAGCGCCATTTTCCCAAGCATTAACTCTTGCTTTCATACGTTCTTTATTACATGGACCATGACCTTTTACCACTTGCCAAAACTCATCCCAATTGATTTCTCCAAAGTCATAACCTTGCTTGGCTTCATTCCATTTTAATTCAGGATCTGGAATTGTCAAACCTAAAATGTCGGCTTGAGGTACCGTTTGGTCAATAAATTGTTGACGCAAGTCATCATTGGTTTTTATTTTTAATTTCCAATTCATAGATTGCGCCGTATGTGGTGATTCATCATCTTTGGGACCGAACATCATTAAAGAAGGCCACCAAAAACGATTGAGCGCATCTTGCGCCATGTCCTTTTGCTCTGGTGTTCCATTAGCTAATTTTAGCATAATTTCATAGCCTTGTCTTTGATGAAAACTTTCTTCCTTACAAATTCTAACCATAGCTCTAGCGTATGGTCCATAAGATGTTCCACATAACGCTACCTGATTAATAATAGCTGCTCCATCAACCAACCAACCAATTGCTCCCATATCGGCCCATGTTAAGGCTGGATAATTGAATATGGATGAGTATTTAGCCTTACCAATGTGCAATTGATCAAACATTTCATCTCGTGAAATACCTAATGTTTCAGCTGCACTATAGAGATACAGACCATGTCCGCCTTCATCCTGAACTTTTGCCAGAAGCGCCACTTTTCGTCTTAAAGAAGGTGCTCTGGTTATCCAGTTACCCTCTGGTAGCATTCCCACAATTTCAGAATGTGCATGCTGCGATATCTGACGTATATGGGTTTGCCTGTATTTTTCAGGCATCCAATCTTTGGGTTCAATTTTATCATCACGTAAAATTCGTGCTTCAAATTGTTCTTCTAAATTTTTTATTTGTTCTTCACTCATAATACAGTATTTAGATTCCGCATCACATTTCGAGCACCTCAATGTCCGTGCGGAATGACAAGTCTTTTTATTTAAACATCGAAATCAACGACAACTTTATCTGACGTTGGTACCGCTTGGCAACTCAATACATAATTTTGAGCCACTTCTTTTTCTTCTAGGGCATAATTAATTTTCATTTCTACTGCCCCTTCCTTCACTTGGCATTTACAAGTGCTGCATACCCCTCCTTTACAAGCAAAAGGCAAATCGGCCCCTGCACCTAATGCAGCATCTAAAATATTATCGTATTCTTTGGTCATGGTAAATAAAAACTCTTTACCGCCATCAATTATGGTTACTTGAGTACCTTCAACATTTTGTTGCGAGAGGCGTTCAGCTCTTTTTATGTCTTCTTCAGTCAGCCCTTTAACAAATAACTCAAAGTGAATTAACTCTTTTGGCAAACCAGCATTGGCTAAATAATTACTCACGTAATTGACCATATCTTCCGGACCGCATAAAAACACTTCGCTAGTGTCTGGAATATCAATAAATGTTCTCGTAAGAACTTTCATTTTTTCATCATCAAAACGACCATTGAAAAGTTCTATATCACGTCTTTCTTTCGTCAGAAAATAATAGATTTCCAATCGGCCAAAGTAAGTGTTTCGTAATTGCTCCAGTTCTTCCTTAAAGATAATGGATTTTGCTGTTTTATTTACATAAAACAACTTACATGTAGAATTAGGTTCAGCTGCCAAATGTGTCTTAATCATAGACATAATTGGTGTTATACCACTGCCAGCTGCAAAAAACAAATAATTTTTAGCATTTGCGGCATTGGTTTTTACTCCAAACGCTCCACTTGGCTCCATAATATCCAGTACATCACCTTTTTTAAGGGTAGTATTAACATAGGAAGAGAATTTACCACCTGGAATTTGTTTAACAGCTACTTTCCACTCATCCTCCATAGGGCTTGAACATAAGGAGTAGGATCGTCTTAAATCTTCACCATCTATAAGCGTTCTCAAAGTTAAATGCTGACCTTGTGCGTATTTAAAAGTCTCTTTTAAATCTTCCGGGATATCAAAAGTTACTACCGAAGTATCTTTAGTCTCTTTGTAAATATCTTTAATTTTTATTTTATGAAAGTCTGCCATACAAATTAAAAAAACCATTAAACTAACACTTGTTAGTTTGCTTGACAAATTTACAAAATAATTTTCAATTTAGATGTTAATTCCGTTTATCAAGACCTTACTCAATTGAGACGAAAGTAATTGGGTATCTAAATCTTCTTTTTTAGGTATCCAAAGATACAATGAACGTAAGGTTGATAGAACCGAAAATAACATGACTTCAATATTAAGATCTACAATTTCTCCTTTATTGACACCGTCAATCAAAACATTTCTAAAGTCATTTTCGTAAGCCGCGCGCAAAGCGAGATAGTAATCTCTTTTTTCTTCTAAATGCATCCAATCATTATTCAATGATGCCATACCATAGGTATTATTAGCAGTAATATCAACATGTAACTGGACAACCTTTTCCAATTTGTCAATATTGGAAATATTCGCTTGTTTAATCTTTTGCATGCCTTCTGTGAAATCTTCAGCTAAAGAAATAATGATCTCCTTTAAAATTTCCTGTTTAGAACTAATATGATTGTAAAGACTCGCTGCTTTGATACCCATTTCTGCAGCTAAATCTCTCATAGTAACAGCACTATAGCCTTTTTCTTTAAAAAGTTTAGCCGCCGTGTTGATGATTTCTTCTCTTCTTGTTTCTTGCCTCAATTTTATATTCTAATATTTTATTGTAAATTTAAGTAAAAAGGAGGATTATGGGATTTTTAGATTTTTTGTTTGGAGCTAAAAAGAGGCAGGTACAATTTTATATGGAAAACGGTGCTGAAATTCTTGATGTGAGAACGCAACGGGAATGGGACCATGGCCATATTGAAGGTGCCAGACATATTCCTCTTAATGAATTACAAAACCATGTTGACGAACTTAAATCTTTAGAAAAGCCCTTTATAGTATGTTGTGCCAGTGGCGTGCGTTCGGCCAAAGCTGCGAAATTTTTGAATCTACACAATATTGAGGCTACTAATGGTGGCGGTTGGGTGAGCCTTAAGCGAAAATTATAGTTTTAACCCTTGAAAATCTTCTGGAAGTGATATTGGTGTTTCATGATACTTTAATGTCCAACCCAATGAATTCGTCAATATATAGAACTTGGACAATTCACTAATCAATCTGTTTTTAGCATTCTGTTTTAATTCTGACTGCTCTAGTTTTTTTAATAAAGATGCCTTGACAGTTTCTTTGATGTTATTGTAATCATCAGCCTCAAACGGGTTAAAAAAATCGGCCTGAATATCATAATACTCCAAGTCTGGACTTATTTTAATTTCTTCTTTAGGAATATCAAGAATGGTTAATGTTTTAGTAGCTTCATCAATTTTAAAAGCAATCTTGCTCAAATCATAAGCCATATAAACATCAGCATTAACAACAACCAATGCTTTTTTTTCTGAAGTAAAATATTCCCCAAAAATCTCTTTGGAGTTTTTATAATTAAACACCTCACTAAAATGACCTTCGGTAACGATTAGCTTACTGACATTATTGATCTGTTCCTGAATCAGTGATGAGCTTTCTTTCAATATGACTTGATCGCTTTCTTTATCGTTACAGTTCTTGACTATCAATAAGGTAATGAGTGTTATGATAACACCCAACAATATTTTTCTCATACCCTAAAATACATAAAAAAACAAAGCATTGGAAACTTCGACGTTGAAGTCTTACCAATGCTTAAGTCCTCCTTGATTAATAGCACTTCAAAAGTATGCTATAACTATAATAACGATGTTATTTAAAAGTTAATTAACCATTAAATCAAATTTGTAAAACAATTTTCACAAAGGAATAAACAAAAAAAACACCAATCTTAAATCGCTTTTACCCGATCTATTAAATTGATGTTTCTTTATATATTGATTAATAGCATAATAAATTTACAACTAAAAGTGGTTTCAAAATTAAATTTTCGATAAACGGCTTTTAAAAAAGATTAAGCGTAATAACTCTCTTGTCATCACGCCCAATCAACAAATCTCAACAACAAGATTCATCTTTTATCTGTTAAGATTTTAATGTTCTTATGACAAAATATCGTTTTGCTTATTGAAAATTCAAGTTAAACGAACCGTTGGTGACACTCTTTACAGTATCATCATTACTATTTTTGCAATCAAAATTAAAGGTTCCCTTAACTTTAGAATCCGTTTGTTCAGAAATATTGATTTCTCCTATAATCCCTGAATCCTGATATGGTGCCGACCACGTTTGAGTTTCTGATGGATTACTAATATTAGGCTCAATGTAAGAGGCAATAATAAATACATTGTCATCTGAAATTTCATAGCTACCAACACCTTCATAACCATTGATAACGATATTAATTGCTTGCGACTGGGTATTACCTTGTAAAACCAAAGTAGTCTGACCTCCACCAGAAGCCATGTTTGCAATTGAAGTTATTTGAAGAGAGGTAAATTGATCTCCGTTAATTTTAGCAGAAATTGTACCTGAAGCTGCTCCCACACTACCTGGATCACCTCCATCATCATTGCTTTTACATCAAGTAAGGGATACCATAGACGTTACTATAACCAGTAACATAAATTGTTTTAAAATTCTCATTGTTGATAATATTTATTGTTAATAATGGTTCAAAAATGAGATAAAATGAAAGTGAAAACAATACGATGAATTACGTATTTTTCTAAAACATGATATGAGAATATACCTCTTGTACCTTTTGTTGCTTTGCTTTTAGATCTTTGAGAAACACTTGGTACGATTCAGAATTCGGATTAAATGGTTTATGATCTAATCCTCTTTGAATAGCCTCTATATCCTTAAGTGTTGCATCGGTTTTGTTTGAAATCCATACATTTTGAAACTTCTTCCAAATATATTCTATGGCCAAGTTATTGGGATGTATCATATCATTCTTATAGAATCGATACTCGCGGAGTTCATCCATCATGATTTCATAAGAGGGGAAATAATAACTTTGATTTCTAGGTTCCACCACATTATGAATGGCAGATATTAAATGTGCTTTACTTTGTGAATTAGCCACAAAACCATCTTTTAAATGCCGCACTGGCGAAATCGTAAAAATAATCGAAACTTTCGGATTGACACTTTTTAACATAACCCTAATAGCCTCCAACGACTCTGTTATCTGATCTACCGTCAATAGTTCTTTTTCAAACTGTTTTTGTGGCACTTTATGACAGTTTGCCACTAAAGAATCCGATTCAATATGTCTATAAACCCAAGCTGTACCCAATGTAATTATGACATGGGAACACGATTTTATGAAACTTGAAGTAAGTAAAATTTGATTATTTA
Organism: Hanstruepera sp. CR43; assembly: GCF_055227665.1. NCBI lineage: Bacteria > Pseudomonadati > Bacteroidota > Flavobacteriia > Flavobacteriales > Flavobacteriaceae > Hanstruepera > Hanstruepera sp. CR43. The sequence continues at coordinate 1,178,465 of NZ_CP200078.1, forward strand.
GAGTATTTAAAAAACTTGCTTTTGAGGCATCACTCAATTTAGAATGCGTATCAAAACAATGCCATTGTTCATTATGAAAAAAAATATCCTGCTCTTGATATTCTTTTTCATTGATAGCATTGGTAATTAATTGTTCAATGGCCAACGGATGGAATAAAATTCCGAACGGGTTTTGAAGATGTTGAAATTTATAGTAGTTGAACTTCCCCCCAATATTTTCGGCAAAACAAGATCCCAATAACGCTAGTTTAGAGTGATAATCTATTTGATTATGTGGCTCTGATTGCAACGGTATTTGGGTTTGTAGTTTCATAATATGAGATTCTGAAAAGTCTTCAGAAAGACAATTTTATGCTATATAGTTTTTCACAGCCTCTAAAGCTTCATGTATACCACTAGGATTTTTACCACCAGCAGTAGCAAAAAATGGCTGTCCACCACCTCCACCTTGAATATGCTTTCCTAACTCCCTGACTATTTGTCCAGCATTTAAGCCTTTTTCAGCTACCAATTCTTTTGAAATATAGCAGGACAACAAAGCTTTCCCATCATTTTCAGCCCCAAAAAGTAAAAACAGGTTATCATATTGACTTCCTAACTCAAAACATAAATCCTTAATGCCTGCTGCATCTAAATCAATTTGTTTGGCTAAAAATTGAATCCCGTTTACATCGGAAATTTCATTTTTCAACTCGCCTTTAATGTTTTTGGCCTTGTCTTTTAAAAGCTGTTCAATTTGCTTTTTTAAATTATTGTTCTCGTCTTGTAAGTTTTGAAGTGCTTTTACAGGTTCTTTGGCGTTATTCAACAGGCTTTTAATTTCTGATAAAACTTGGTAGCCTTCTTCAAAATAATCTTTCATGGCGTCATTAGTGATGGCCTCAATTCTTCTTATTCCAGCAGCCACAGCACTTTCTGAAACAATTTTAAAATACCAAATATCACCTGTATTATTAACATGGGTACCTCCACACAGTTCTATAGACTGCCCAAATCTTACCGTACGTACCGCATCGCCATATTTTTCGCCAAATAGTGCCATAGCACCTTCAGAAATGGCTTGTTCCATAGGCACGTTTCGCTGTTCTTGTAATGGCAATTTTCCGGCTATTCTAGCATTGACAAAGTTTTCAACTTCTTGTAATTCCTCTGTAGTTACTTTAGAGAAGTGAGAAAAATCAAATCGTAAGTATTTGGCATGTACCGCACTTCCTTTTTGTTCCACATGTGTTCCTAAAATATCACGTAATGCTTGATGCAACAAATGAGTTGCTGTGTGGTTACACTCTGTACGATAACGTTGATTGGCATCCACAACTGCTTTATGGATTTCATTTAAATGCTCTGGAAGATTTTTGACAAAATGAATAATGACGTTATTTTCCTTTTTAGTATCCAAAACATAGACCACATCACCATTGATGTCTTCCAAATATCCTTTGTCACCAACTTGCCCACCACCTTCGGCATAAAATGGCGTTAAGTTAAAGACTAACTGGTACATATCGCCATCCTTTTTTGACGTCACCTTGCGATATCTTGTGATTTTGACATTAGCTTCAAGACTATCATACCCAATAAACTCCTGTTCGGCATCATCAATTAAAACCGTCCAGTCCTCCGTACTCATTTCACTGGCCGCGCGAGAACGGTTTTTCTGTTTCTCCAATTGTTCCTGAAAACCTTGTTCATCCAATTTCAATCCCTTTTCAGAAAGGATCAAAGCGGTCAAGTCTATTGGAAAGCCATAGGTGTCATATAATTCAAAAGCTCGCTCTCCGGAAACAGTATCCCCTTTTGTGTTAGAAACAATACCATCCAACAACACCAGACCCTGATCCAGTGTTCGTAAAAATGAAGCTTCCTCTTCTTTAATCACATTTTCAATCAAATGTTTCTCCTTTTTTAACTCTGGAAAGGCCTCTCCCATCTTCTTGCTCAATACATCAACTAATCGGTAAATAAATGGGTCTTTTTGATCTAAAAAAGTAAAACTGTAACGAATGGCACGACGTAAAATTCTACGAATCACATAACCAGCACCAGTATTACTAGGTAATTGTCCATCTGCTATAGAAAATGCTACGGCACGCACATGGTCAGAAATCACACGAATAGCCACATCTACCTTCTCGTTTTTACCATAATTCTTTCCAGCAATAGTTTCAATTTCTCGAATGATAGGTGTAAAAACATCGGTATCATAATTACTTTTCGCACCTTGAAGCACCATACACAAACGTTCAAAGCCCATCCCTGTATCTATGTGCTTACTTGGTAAGCTTTCAAGTGATCCATTGGCCTTTCGATTGTATTGCATAAAAACCAAATTCCAAATTTCAACTACTTGTGGATGATCCATGTTGACTAAATCCTTTCCAGAAACTTTCGATTTTTCTTCATCAGAGCGAATATCCACGTGTATCTCACTACAGGGTCCGCATGGTCCTTGATCACCCATTTCCCAGAAGTTATCCTTTTTATTACCCATCAGGATTCTATCTTCGGAAATGTGTTCCTTCCAAAAATCATAAGCCTCTTGGTCCATAGGTAAATCGTCACCCTTGTCTCCCTCAAAAACAGTTACATACAAAATATTTTTATCAATTGTGTATACTTCTGTCAACAACTCCCAAGCCCAAGCAATAGCATCTTTTTTAAAGTAATCACCAAAACTCCAGTTACCCAACATCTCAAACAAGGTATGATGGTAAGTATCATAGCCAACTTCTTCTAAATCATTATGCTTACCAGAAACACGCAAACATTTTTGCGTATCAGCAATGCGCTTGCTTTTAGGCTCGGCATTTCCCAAAAAATACTCTTTAAAAGGCGCCATCCCAGAGTTAACAAACATCAAAGTTGGATCATCCTTTAACACCATAGGCGCTGATGGTACGATGGCATGTTGCTTGTCTTCAAAAAACTTCAAAAATTTAGAACGTATATCTTGGGATTTCATATATGAATTTGTGTTTCAGGCTTATGTTAAAATTCAGTAATGTGCTAAACTATTTTTATATTTGTTAGTTTACGTATTAGAAAAACTAATTATTCCTTATAATTAACTGCAAAAATAGTAAATTTAGCCAATGAGTAAGGTAAAATATTATTACGATTCCGAAACGCTTTCTTACCGCAAAATTGAGAAAAGAAAGGGTCGTACTCTTAAATATATATCTGTATTTCTATTGGGATCCGCTTTGTTTGGCTTTCTTACGGTATTCATTACAAGCCAATATTTGGAATCACCTAAAGAAAAAGCTTTAAAGCGTGAATTGGCCAATATGCAGTTGCAGTATGAATTATTGAATAGGAAGATGGACGAGGCCCAATTGGTTTTGGAAGACATTGCCAATAGAGATAATAATATCTACCGTCTTTATTTTGAAGCCAATCCCATACCAGATGAGCAACGCAAAGCCGGTTTTGGAGGGGTAAACCGCTACAAATATCTTGAGGGTTTTGACAATTCAAAACTAATTATAGAGAGTAGTAAACGCTTGGATATTCTTCAAAAACAAATCGTTGTACAATCAAAATCTCTTGACGAAATAGCCAAACTTGCTGAAGAAAAGGAAAAATTACTAGCTGCCATTCCCGCCATTCAACCCGTTAGAAATGAAGACTTGACTAGAATGGCTTCTGGTTACGGTATGCGAAACGATCCATTTACCAAAGTGCGAAAAATGCATTGGGGAATGGACTTTACAGCACCAAGAGGCACACCAGTATATGCTTCCGGAGATGGTGTGGTTACTCGAGCAGACAGTAATTCGGCTGGATATGGGAAACACATACGAATAGACCATGGTTATGGTTACGTGAGCCTTTATGCCCATTTATACAAATATAATGTTCGGAAAAACCAAAAAGTCAGACGTGGTGATTTAATAGGATTTGTGGGTAATACTGGACGTTCAGAGGCACCGCATTTACATTATGAGATTTTCAAGGATGATCAGCGCATCAACCCAATTAATTTCTACTATGGCAGTTTATCGCCTCAAGAATTTAATGAGCTACTGGAAAAAGCGACTTTAGAAAACCAATCATTAGACTAATGCATATTGAACTACCTGAAAAACGTTATTATGGAATTGGCGAAGTTGCCAAGGCATTTGACGTCAACACTTCATTGATTCGATTTTGGGAAAAGGAATTTGATGTTCTCAAGCCTAAAAAAAATGCCAAGGGCAATCGAAAATTCACACCAGATGATATTAAAAATTTAAAGCTTATTTATCATTTAGTTAAAGAGCGTGGCTTTACTTTAGAAGGTGCCAAAATCCATTTAAAAGAAGAAAAGCAAAAAACATTAAGCACCTTCGATATTATTAGCAAGTTAGAAGATGTCAAAGCCCAGCTCATTAAAATTAAAGAGCAACTGTAACAAAAAATTTGTTTTTACAACAAATAGATAGAACACTATTTAACACTAACATTAAAATTTAGACATTATGAAAAAATGGCTTATTCCTGTAATCATTATTGCCGTTATTGCTTTTGCACTTTATTCATGGGCAGTAGGATTTAACAATACCGCAGTAGAATATCAAGCTGATGCTAAAACAGCATGGGCAGATGTAGAAAGTTCGTATCAACGAAGAAACGATCTAATAGGCAATTTAGTTAAAACGGTTCAAGGTGCTGCCGATTTCGAACGTACCACATTACGAGAAGTTATTGAAGCACGTGCCAAAGCAACCTCCACGACCATTGATGCCAGTAATTTAACTGCTGAAAATATGGCGCAATTCCAACAGGCACAAACAGGATTAAGTGGTGCACTGTCTAAATTATTAGTATCTGTTGAACGCTATCCGGACATCAAAGCCAATCAAAACTTTTTGGAACTTCAAACCCAATTAGAAGGAACAGAAAACCGTATAAATGTGGCCAGAGATCGCTATAACGAGAGCGTGAATGTTTATGACAAACATATTTCCAAATTCCCAGGTACGTTGTTAGCCGGTATGTTCGGTTTTGATGACATGCCACGATATAAAGCCGATCCCGGTAGCGAAAATGCACCTGATGTCAATTTTGATTTTGATTAACTATTATGTCCAAAATTGAAGATTTTCTAACTGCAGAAGAGGAACAAGAAATCATTGAAGCTATTCGAACAGCCGAAAAAAATACATCGGGTGAAATACGCATTCATTTAGAAAAATCGACTAATCTTGATGTATTTGAACGCGCCAAAGAGGTTTTTCACATGCTAAAAATGGATAATACCAAGCAACAAAATGGGGTGTTGATTTATGTAGCTGTCGAAGACAAAACCTTTGTTATTTATGGTGATCAAGGCATTAATGATGTGGTTACTGGCGATTTTTGGGATAAAACCCGAGACTCGATGTTGGCGCAGTTTAAAAACGGGAATTTTAAGCAAGGGCTTATTGATGGTGTTTTAAAGGCTGGTAAAGAACTGGAAACCTATTTCCCATGGGAACATGGAGATACCAACGAACTTCCAAATACTATTTCAAAAGGTTGATAAAAACATGTAACATATTTTTCAAAGTTGTCATCCTAATCAGTTTTTTACTGATTGGTAACGGCAACTCTTTTGCTCAATTTAAAATACCTGAAAAACCAACTAAACAAACCAGCGTCTATGATTACATCAATTTACTTCCATCATCAGAAAGAAATAGACTTGAGGAAAAATTAATCAGATATTCTGACACCACCTCTACCCAAATAGTGATAGCCATAATTTCTTCAACTGATGGTGAGAACATCAACTATCTCGGTGCCCAATGGGGTCAAAAGTGGGGCATTGGTCAAGAAAAAGAAGACAATGGCGTACTAATTTTATTAGCTAAAGATGACCGTAAAATTGCTATTAATACGGGTTATGGTGTTGAGCATCTATTAACTGATGCTATGTCGAAGCGGATTATTGAACGAGATATTATACCTTATTTTAAAAATAATGATTACCCTGGCGGTTTGAATCGTGGTGTCGATGCCATTTTTGAGGTCATGACCGGGGAATATCAGGGTACAAGGCAATCTTCTTCTAATGATTTCCCAATTGGTCTATTCTTCTTTTTGTTTATTGTTTTCATAATTATACTGATAGCCATATCCAAAAATCGAAGAGGTGGTAACAATGGTGGTTCTGGTGGCAGAAAACACGACGGTATGAGTATATTAGATGCCATTATTTTAAGCAACATGGGACGCGGTGGTTATGGGCGCAGCTCTGGAGGTGGTTTGTTTGGCGGTGGTTCCAGTGGTGGCTTTGGTGGAGGTGGCTTCGGTGGTGGTTTCGGAGGCGGCGGCTTTGGAGGCGGTGGTGCTTCTGGCGGCTGGTAGCCTAAAATTTTTAATCAAAAAAGAACACATCATCTCCACCTGTTTCTCCTTTTTTACCGAGGCTATTAAATTTCCAGCTAAAACTTAACATAAAATATTGTTCCAATACCGTACTCTGTGAATCCTGAATATAATTTTGTGTAGCCGTTCTTCGGGCATTAGTATTTTGATTCAATAAATCATAAACTTTTAAGGTAACGGTGCCGTTATCTTTCAAAACGGAATAGGCTAATGTGGAATTCCAAAACCAGGCACTTTTCTGAAAACCAGCACCAATATTCGGGTTGTAATTGTATTGAATATCATTACGCCATTCAAACTTTTTAGGCAGAAATAAGGCTGTTTTGATATTCAAATCATGATACGCAAATTCCCTATCTTCAAAATCGTCTATATCGTATTGATTCTTGGTAAAAGTTATGCGATATCTTGGTCTGATTTCAAGTATGTCTTTCCATGTAAAAGTCAACCCAGCACTTGGAGATATTGACTGGACATGACTTGCATATTGTACATCATTATTAAAATTGATGTTTTTGTTTAAGTTTCCAAAAGCCCCGAATTCAAATTTAACGGTCCTTAAACTATCGACTTTGACATCCTTACTGTAACTTAAATTACCATTTATGCGGTAATTACCATCAACATTAGCATAGGTGGTTTCTCTTACAAAATTTTCATCGATAGTCGTTTTTGAAACCACTTGATTATTAATAAAATTGGCACTAAAATAACTATAAAATCCAGTGCGTTTTTGCCAATCAAAGGCGTTAACACCCAAACTTACCCAATGACTATTCGTCGGTTCCAAATCAGGATTACCTATTACGGTATTCAAAGGGTCTGTTACATTAGCAAATGGCTGTAACTGTTCCAGTTGCGGCGGATTATTATTTAAACGGTAACTTGTCCATAAAGACGCTTTGGGATTAAAGCGATAGTTAAAGCTGGCCCATGATTCTATGGCCTCAAAACGACGTTTAATATTTAATTGCGGCCTTAACAAATCGATATTTTCCAGCGTTCTAAAGATATAATCAAAGCCTGCCCTTGCTGACCATTTTTCCTTTCGATAGCTCAAACTGATTCCAGGAGCCATACTTTCATTTAAGTACTCAAAATCCGTACTTAAATCCGTATTAAAAGTAGTATAATTACCACTTCCATCGTTATCGAAAGTACTTCTTCTATTGGTGCTTTTGTCACGATTATATTCATAATCAAAGTTTATAAAAAACTCCTTCTTGATTATGGGCAAACGGTATCTGATTTCTGAATTAAAATTATTGACATTTCCCTCACCATCCGTAAACTGATCCCGAATTACCTGATCTATCAATACATAGTCCGTATTAGTGGAATCATTAGGATCTTCACCATAAACATTCGTTTGGGAAGTTAAATAATCATCGGAGGTTCGTGAGGATATCTCATTGGTTAAATTGACTCTAACAAATGCACCTTTATCTCCAAAACGTTTTGTGGTACTAATTCTATTTGTAAAATTTTTGGCGTTATTTTCAACAAATGAATTGGTATTGGATTCATTGGTCAATATTCTTTCATCGTTTAAAGATTCTTCAAATCGGCCATAGGTATTTTTACTATTGGAATATCTGAAGGATGGATCAACATTTATCAGGAATGTAGAATCTACTTCAATATCAAATCCTACATTGGCGCTATGACTATCACTATCATTATAACTACTCGATAGAGAATTTGTGTAATATCTGGAATCAGGTAATATATTTTCCCTTTGAGTAGCGGTCTTATTTTCAGAACTACTGCCAGAGTAAAAATAATCAGCTGAAATATCGGTTGTTTCACTTAACTCATCAGCGTAATTAGCACCTACATTTTGAGATTTTACAATACCTTCACCGCCTCCAAACGAACGTCCATCTATGGTAAACGATCCGTTGCTGGACATAGACATACTATAGCCGCCTCCGAACATTTTTCTTATCTCACCAAAACTAAAACCAGGCGAATTAATATTATTCCCTCCAGCCAATACACTGATTCGTTGGTCGTTATCAAAATAGTTTAGCATGCCCGCCATTTCATATCGCTCATCCGTACCACCTCCTGCAGCAACACGACCAAAAACACCTTTATTGTTTTCTTCTTTTATGGTTAGATTAATGGTTTTATTCTCACCATCAACCGTTTCACCTGTAAAGGCTTCCGATTTAGTTTTAGTATCAACTACCTGTATTTTTTCAATGATATCCTTGGTAAGGTTTTTTGTGGTGATCGTTGGATCGTCTCCAAAAAAGGGCTTCCCATTCACCAATATCTTGTTGACTTCTTTACCATTAACCCGAATTTTACCCTCATCATCCACCTCTACACCAGGCAATTGTTTGAGCAAATCCTCAACGGTTGCGTTTTCTTGGTTTTAAATGACTTTACATTAAATTCCAATGTGTCTTTTTTAATGGTTATTGGTGCAGCCGATTTAATGACTACTTCATCCAAGGCATTGGAAACTTCCATTTCAATTTCACCCAAATCAATAACCTCACTTTTTAAATCAACTTTTTTGAAATAGGTTTTATAACCCACATAGGATATAAATAGGTTAACAGATGTGTCATTGGATTTATCTTCCAATTCAAATCTTCCATCTTTATTCGTAATGGTGTAAGTGATTACAGTGCTATCCTTAACTCGCTCTACATGAACCGTTGCTGATTCCAAAGGCAAGTTTTCGTCAATTGATTTTATACTTCCAATTATTTTAAAATCTTCAGATTGCGAAAACGAAAAAGTAAGGCAAAAAAAAGTGATTACAAGAAATAGATACTTCATGTTTTTTGATTGATGGATGATTAGATTTTTTCAAAAAACGAAAGTAACTCGAATTTCGTATGAATTTTCTTAAAAAAAAGATAAAGTTCTGTTATTTTTTACGCATGTAGACACTCACCGGAACACCATGAAAGTCAAAATGTTCCCGAAGTTTGTTTTCCAAAAATCTCTTGTAAGGATCACGAACATATTGCGGTAAATTACAGAAAAACGCAAACTGCGGCTGTGGTGTTGGCAGTTGCATGATATACTTAATTTTCACGAACTTCCCTTTGTAGGCAGGTGGTGGATAGCTTTCAATGATTGGTAATAAAATTTCATTGAGCTTACTAGTCTTTATCTTTTTGGTTCGGTTATTATAAACCTCAACAGCCGTCTCAATAGCTTTAAAAATACGTTGCTTATTTAAAACTGAAATGAAAACAATTGGCACATCAGTAAAAGGTTCAATTTGGGATTTTATATATTTTTCAAATTCTTTAATGGTTTTATTGTCCTTTTCAACCAAATCCCATTTGTTCACCAAAATCACGATACCCTTTCGGTTGCGTTCTGCCAGCCAAAAAATGTTTTGCACCTGACCATCAAAACCTCTGGTTGCATCCAAAACCAACAAACAAACATCGCAATGCTCAATGGCACGAACACTGCGCATCACGGAATAGAATTCTAAATCTTCCTTGACTTTGGATTTTTTTCTGATTCCTGCTGTATCAACTAAATTAAATTCAAATCCAAACCGATTGTATTTGGTATCTATGGCATCACGTGTTGTTCCAGCTATGTCGGTAACAATATAACGGTCTTCACCTATTAACGCATTAATGAATGATGATTTTCCAGCATTGGGTCTTCCAACAACTGCAAATCGCGGCAATTCCCCTTCATTAGTTTCTTCTTTTTCTGGTAACGCAGCAACTAGTGCATCCAAAAGATCACCTGTACCACTACCATTTATACTGGCAATTGTAAAATAATCACCTAATCCCAATGAATAAAATTCAACAGCATCTTCAGCGCGTTTGGCATTATCTACTTTATTAACAGCTAAAAACACGGGTTTTTTGACTTTTCGCAGTAGTCTGGCTACATCTTCATCCATTCCAGTAACGCCAGTTTCAACATCAACCATAAATATTATAGCATCGGCTTCTTCAATGGCTATTTCAACCTGTTTATCAATTTCAGCCTCAAAAATATCATCACTCCCCTTGACATAGCCTCCTGTATCTATTAAGGAAAACTCTCTCCCATTCCAATCACTTTTCCCATAATGACGGTCTCTTGTCACACCACTTACAGCATCAACAATAGCTTCGCGTCGTTGAATTAAGCGGTTAAAAAAAGTTGATTTGCCCACATTTGGCCTTCCTACTATGGCTACAATATTGCCCATTGCTTGTTAAATTTGCTGCAAATATAATGATAACCTTATGATTTCGTTATATTTTAGTGACAACAAAAAAGGTTACTCTAGTCGATATCAAAATTAAGTCCAATAAAAATGTCCATTAACAAACAAGACATTGTATTAAGACCACGATTTAAAAAGTTATTAAATAAAAGGAACATATTTTATTTAGAACAGTTTAAACTGGCTAAAACTACCCAAAATAAATTTATTGTCTCGGTTATTGACGACCATGTCTTTTTAAAACTCCCCAAAGACAAACAACAGTTTTGGTCTCCGCAATTGCATTTGGAAATTAATGAAGACGGTGAAAAAACATCTATCCTTTATGGGGTTTTCGGCCCAAATCCAACCGTTTGGACCATGTTTATGTTTTTACACTTTTTAGTAGCTGGTTTATTTATTGCTTTTGCCATCTGGGCTTACTCCAATTGGTCATTAGACAACTCCTACAGTGTTCAATTAGGTGTGATGTTTTTATTAGTTGTGTTATGGTTTGTACTCTATTTTGCTGGTCGCATAGGTAAAGATTCCAGTAAGGAAGAAATGCACGACCTGTATGATTTTATGAATAGCATTATAGAAGAAAAGTCCAACTAAATACAGTTGAACTTTCCCTTCTTACTATCTTAAAAATATAAACTTATCAGGCTAATTTCTGTTTTCATAAATCGTGACGGTACCACTATCTTCATTGGAAACAATCAACAAATCTTTACCATTTGGGCTATCTTTTGACGGAACTGCCAACAATCCTTCCGGAGCTTCATCGCCAGGTGTCGATAAGATTGTCATAAACTCTGGAGCCGTTGGATTCGTGATATCATAAACCAAAACTTGATCGGTTCTTTCTAAACCAACAAATAATACATATTTATTACCCTTGACCTTCAACACCTCAACAGCTTCTGGTTCCGCACCCTTATCATCACTTCTTCCATCATCATCATTAAACATATCTGGTGTCAAGTTCAATGTTTGTTGTGAAATATCATTGGCACTATCATAAACCATTTGACCGTTACCATTCCAAACCGTAAATGATCGTCCACCATAACTGTAAAGTTTGTCGTAATCGCCATCGTTATCGGAATCACCTAACGTGGTGGTAATCTTTAAACGTCCTAAATTTTCATCTTCTTTCAAAAATTCAGCATCTGGAAATGCTACAGGATCTAATACGATATTATCATCTTTAATACGCGCTTCCTCACCAAAACCATCATAATCTCGCGAATCACCCTCATTGGCAGTGATAATGTAATCTGTTCCATTGACTTTTATGTATTCAATGGCATCAGGCATATAAACACCATAAACTGGCCAACTTGCTAATACTTTGGCATCATCTCGGTCGCTGACATCTATAGCATTTTCTGGCATATTAAAATCTTTAAATCCTAATGGATAAATAGCTTCAATGGTTTTGGTAAGTAAATTAACTTTCGCCACACCATTATTCTCTTGTAAGGTCACCCAGGCATAATTTGAGTTATCGGAAATAGCCACGTATTCTGGCTCAATATCTTGAGTAAAAGAGGCATTCGGACCAAATACTCGGAAACCGTTAGCTTCTAAATTTTCTTGTTGTGCTGCAAATGCATCGAAGCCTAAAGTCGTCACGTTACCAGAAACAACTTCAATTATACTTATTGTACCATCTGGATCCACGGTATACTCATCATTTGGTTCACCTTCATTAGCTGACACAATAAATTGTCCGTTTGGTGAAAAGGTAACCATATCTGGTAAGGCTCCAACTGTATAAGACGCAATTAAAGCGCTAGAATCTGTATCAAATAATAATACTGAACCAGGGTTTTGCTTGGTGTCTGCTTCAACAGCAACAGCCAATTTACCGTTATGAACAGCCACACTATTTGGCGCTCCAGATGGCAAAGCAATAGCCGGCTCTTCTACAATATTATCAAGGTCTGTTAGGTTGTAAACAGAAATTTGGGTGGATGCCACATTGACTACAAAAAGCTTTTTGTTTTTGGAATCAAATGCTGAAATCTCTGAAGCACCCTCACCACCAACATAAACGGTAGCCTTATGTTGAAAATTGACAGTTGACGAACGGAATTGATTTTCTTGATTGGTTTCAACCACGTTATCCTCTAAATTGGAACAAGAAACTATGGTTAATAAAAACGTTAAAATGGATAGATTAATTAATTTTTTCATTGGATGATTATTTAAATTCATCCAAATGTAATCTCCTATTGTAAAGTTAGCGTTACTTAAAAATAAAGGAATGTTTAGATATTACTACTGATTGTAACCAAAACGTTTCAGCTGCTGTTGGTTGCTGCGCCAATTTTTATTCACTTTAACGTATAACTCCAAATGCACCTGCTTTCCGAAGAACTTTTCCAAATCTTTTCTGGCTTCAACACCAACGCGCTTTAAGGCACTTCCCTTATGTCCAATAATAATCCCTTTTTGCGTATCTCGTTCAACCATGATAACCGATCGCATTCTAATAATATTATCTTCTTCAAAAAATTCTTCCGTGTCTATTTCAACGGCATAGGGTATTTCTTTCTTGTAATGCAATAATATTTTCTCGCGAATAGTTTCATTAACAAAAAAACGCTCCGGTTTATCGGTTAATTGATCTTTTGGATAAAATGGTGGTGACTCTGGCAATAGTTCAATAATACGATTGAATACATCCTGAACCTGAAATCCTTCTAATGCAGAAATAGCAAATATTTCAGCATTGGGTACTTTTTCAGACCATAAGGCTACTTGTGTTTCTAATTGTTCCTGATTGGAGGTGTCAATCTTGTTGAGTAAGAGTAAAACAGGAATTTTGGAATGGGTTATTTTTTTAAAAAAGGCTTCATCCTTCAATTCTTTTTCGCCTATTTCAACCATATAGATCAACACATCAGCATCGTCAAAAGCCGATTTCACAAAATCCATCATGGATTCTTGCAACTCATAAGCCGGTTTGATAATACCTGGTGTGTCCGACAAAATCACTTGAAAATCCTCACCATTGACAATACCAAGAATGCGGTGTCTTGTGGTTTGAGCTTTTGACGTAATGATGGAAAGTTTTTCACCAACAAAAGCATTCATTAAGGTTGACTTACCAACATTGGGATTCCCAATAATATTTACAAAACCAGCTTTGTGCATTTTAAAATTTTTACAAAGTTACGACCTTGGTTTGTTTATTCCCCTATCATACATGACAATACTTCCAGCAACCGATACATTTAAACTCAATTCTGAATTAAATTTTACTAAATGATGAGATTTTTCTATAGCCTGTTTAGACAAGCCATGATCTTCTGCACCGAGAAGATATACGCAACGTCTAGGATGATGAAAAGTCTCTAAAGACAGTGCATGATCACTCAACTCAACTCCTACCAGCATGGCGCCTTTGGGTAAATGACTGTAGAAATCATCAAAAGTCTCATAATGAAAATACGGCATGGCCTTAACCGCATTGTGGGTATCACAGGCTTGTTTGGCATACCGATTTCCAATAGTAAAAATAAAACTGGCTCCAAGGTTTTGAGCTGAACGCCACAGTACACCTAAATTTTCTGGGGTTTTACCATTTTGAATACCAATACCAAAGAATTCGTTATGAAAGTTGTCTACCATAAGCCAAAAATAAATAATCCACTTGATATGTGATAAATTTGAGTGCTTTTAGAGATATAAACATTTTGGGAATAAACGCAATTGTGTTTATACATCTTAAGTTTACAATTCATTAAATTTATTGTATGAAAAAACTCTTGTCTTTACTTTCCCTTTTCTATAAATAAATCCCTATAAGTTTTTAAGTTGTTTTCAAACAAAACCCATAAACAGTTATTTTGTTTAACCATTTTTTTGGATTAAGTTTATAGCTATGAATAACTATAGCTTAAAATCTTTAATTAAACATCTTTTTTTCTTAATAGCATTCTTTCCAAATTATTCGATGAATGCGCAATTAGAAACTGTTTTGACTGGATTGCGCAATCCCGCCACAATGGTTGAATATGATAATTATATTTATTTTTCTGAACGACATGCCAGCAGGATATCTAAATTTGACCCTACATCTGAAAATCCAGAAATAATACCAGTTTTAGAAAATGCCGGTGGACCCTCTGATATGTTTTTGGTAGGTTCAATACTTTATTATACTGAATTTGATGGAAATAAAATATCTAAAATAGACTTAAGTCAGAGTAATCCGGTGGTAGAGGTGGTTTATGAGAATATAATTAAACCAAATGGAATTATATTAATTGAAAACTACTTATTTTTTTCTCTGTTTTACGAAGGCACAATTTACAGATTAGATATTACAATGGATTTTCCAGTGGCTGAATTGGTAATTGATGGAACTGGTGGGACGAATGGATTTTATCATTTAGGCAACAATCTTTTTGTAGTAGCAAATGGAAATGGAATGATTTTAAGACTAGATGTCACGGATCCATCTACCAACTATTGGTATGCTTTTGAATATGCGACTGGATTGAGTAATCCTAATTTCGATATGATTGTTTATGAAAATCATTTTTATGTTTCTGAATATTCAGGTGATAGAATTTCGAAACTAGATATTTCTGAATCCAATCCAACTGCTGTCAACGTAATCAATGATATTGATGGCCCAGGTGGTCTTTTATTATTTAATGATACATTATTTATCACACAAACTGATGATAGTCAAATTGTTAAAATGAATCTCTCTGAATTGAGTGTTCCAGATCCTTACCTTGATTCCGATATTACAATATTTCCTAACCCAGTTACTGAAAATATTTTTTTTAAAAATCTAAAGTCAACTCAAAATATTTCAATTACCAATTCACTTGGTCAATGTGTTTTAAAGACAAAAGTTCATCCTAATCAGTCTTTAAATATTAGTAGTCTTGATTCAGGCATTTATTTTTTAACCTTTGAGAATTCGCTAACCTTCAAATTAATAAAGTCTTGATGATAAAAAAACTACCTAGAACAACGTGTATAGTTCCTTTAGACTTGCATAATAAAAAAGGTAGTAACTTTAGGATTGACCAAAGAGCAGGTAAATTATTATAGTTCATAGCTTTTAAAGCTACGCAATGATTAAGAACCCGCTCTTTGCTATTAATAGAATTCGAAATAGATATTAGGGACTAAGAGCCCATCATTAAGGAATTGAGCCTATTAATATTTCAATCCTCTAAAACGTATTCAAAATTATGCAAAATTCGCTTTTTATTAACCTCTTATCACACTCAAATTTAAAGGTGATAATAAATGCTTTGAAGATTGGTCATCTAGAACACTTCTAATTGCAAAGCTACTTTTTATACTGTTGATCATAGTCAATTCAGAAATACGTTCAAGAATAAAATGATTATAATCATCCATGTCTCTTAGTAATATTTTTAAATGAACATCGTAATCACCAGCAGTAAAATAGGCCTCTAATACCTCGCCAAACTTTCTTATCTCCTTTTCCAATTCCTTCAAAATTGATTTCTGATGTTCCTTTAACTTGATCTGCATAAAAACAATCAAATTCAGATCTAAAGCATCAGGTTCGATAACTGCAGAATACCGGTGAATAATTCCAGATCTTTCCATACGCTTAATTCGTTCATGAACAGGGGTTAGCGAAAGATTTACTTTTCCAGCTATCTGTTTTACAGGTTTTTTACAATCTATCACCAACTCTTTCAGTATTATTAAGTCTATTTCATCCATAATATTTTCTTTTCAATCGTACTTTATGACATAAAAATAGTATTAATCACTGCAATATACCTTAATTAGTACTTTATTTTCTTATTATTATCATTTTTAACTAGTATTTATTTTTATACTATAAGTTTGCAATGAAAATAAATACTAATAAATTATGGAAAACTGGATAAAATCTAACTTCGACAGAATTCAAGAAAGCAACAACACTTTTTTGGGATATCCTCTATCTAAAGATTTTAAATATGACAATTTTGCTCCCTTTTTAAATCTGTGCATAAATAACGTTGGAGATCCTGAAAATAGCTCAACCCTTGCCATAGATACCAAGGAAATTGAATTAAAAGTGATACGATTTTTTTCAAGAGTATTGCAGGCCAGCCCTGAAGAGGTTTGGGGGTATATTACGAACGGTGGTACCGAAGGAAATCTATATGGTTTATATGTCGCCAGGGAAGCTTTTCAAAATGCAACAGTATATTATAGTGAAAGTACGCATTACAGTGTTAAGAAAAATTTGCACCTTCTTCAGTTACCCAATGTAGTCATTAGGTCACAGGAAAATGGTGAAATGGATTATGAAGATCTGGAAAGCGTATTAATGTTGCATAGGGAAAAACCTGCCATATTTTTTCTCAATATCGGAACTACCATGACCGAAGCAGTAGATCAGATTGATGAGATTAAAAGGATCATTAAGAAATTTGCTATTAAAAATTATTATATCCATTGTGATGCCGCATTTTTAGGAAGTTTTGCCCCATTTGTTGATGAGAAACCAAAATTCGATTTTTCCAACGATATCGATAGCATTTCCATCTCCGGACATAAATTTATCGGAAGTCCAATTCCTTGCGGACTAGTGCTCGCAAAGAGAAAACACAGGAACAGAATTGCTAATTCTGTGTCGTATGTAGATACAATGGATACAACAATTACCGGGTCCAGGAACGGTCTTACTCCATTACTTCTATGGTCATTCATTGAGAAGTTTGGAGTAAAAGGTTTGCAGGAACGAGCTAAAAATGCTCAAAAACTTGCTAGGTACACAGAAAAGGAACTAAACAAAATAGGACAAAATGCCTGGAGAAATAATGACGCACTTACGGTTGTTTTTGACAGTCCGTCGAGAAAGATTATTCAGCGATTTCAACTGGCAACTGAAGGTGATATTTCCCATCTTATTTGTGTTCCCGGTATAAAAAAGGAAAATATAGATAATTTCATTCTTGCTTTAAAAGAAGATATAGATAATAATATATCCAGCAAGGAAGATACAGTTCAATTCAAAAAGAAGAACCTGTATATTCAAACCTAAATTCTGGTAGGAGAGCAAAAAGAAAGGACCAAATTTGAATTTGGTCTTTTCTTTTTTCATTGTATTAAATCCTTGCACCTTTTTTGTAACTCGTCAATTTAACCAACAATAACAAGGGTTTAACATTTCTATATCACCAATAATGCATTTGTCTAAATCCAGACTGGCAGCTATACCTTGGCCGATCTTTTATTATCTTTCAAAAAAACAAAAAACGGTCTGGCAAGCTGCAACCCAGCATAGCCCAACCGTTGTAGGTAATTTAAGAAACTTACTCTGAAAAAAATGAATTACACTTTTTTACTCATTTTAATTCTAGTTGTAACTGCAGTTAAAATCTACTCGAGTAAAAAGAAAAAACAAACTACTGAATTTTTAAAATCGTTAGAATCTGAATATTCTAATCGGATTAAAACAAATGGAAAAGTTAAGTTTTCAAGAATACATATTTTACTCGATGTTGACCTGAACATACTCTATTCCGAAAATAATTTATTGATTTATGGATTTGATTATTATAGACATCGAAAAACAAGGTTTATTTTCCACACGAATCAGAACTTTAAAGACAATAAGGAAAACCGAATTCCAAATTATCTGATTACTAAAATTGACGTAATTGAAAACGAGAAGATTATAATAACGAACGAAAATAATTGTGAAATAACAATTATGTTTAAAAGCTACGGAAAAGAAAAAACGCAACTAAAAGAAGATAAATTTTTAGAATTGATAAAAAACCTGAATAAAAACTACCTACAACAACGTGTATAGCTCATTGCGGCAGAATTCCTAATCGGAATTCATTGCAATTTGCTATCTTTCGGTTACGGCGGAAAATCCTTGCGGATTTTCACGCAACGAAACCATAGCCTAACCGGTACCCACAATATGAAAAAAACGAATATGATACAAACCTTACTCTTCTTTTTAGTTGTCGGAATAGGATTGTTTTACGCAATAAAATACGGAAACAAAGCCAAAAAAGATATTACGGATTATCAACAAAAAACTAAAAAACAAACTGAACAAAATCCTTATTCGGATATGCGAAATATGGCGTTTTCAGTTACATCTGAACAATTGGGTTTGAATGGAATTGGAAAAGATGAAGTTTTTGGAATAATTTCGGAAATGGACATGAATGGAGCGACTGCAACAGTCGTAACTTTTGCAACAGGAGACACAAGCCTTTACTTAAGTTCTGGTGGTGGATTTATTGGATCTGGACAACACGAAATCGTTAAAAATATCGTAAAAAAATATGTAGAAAACGGACAAAAGTATTTGAATAAAGGAACTAGAATTGAGAAAGCCGAATTACCAAAAAGCGGAATGACTAACTTTTATTTTCTGACTGACAACGGAATTTATAATATTGAGAAAAACACTAGTGAACTCGAATCTGGAAAATCGGAATTTTCAAATCTGTTCGAGGAATTAAACGAAGTAATAACACAAATTCGACTGAAAAGCGAAGAATAAAAATACTGTGGGTAACAATGGCTATAATTCAGCGCGGCGATTGCACAAATAAATGAACACCTATATGAAAATCACCCTACCATTATTAATTGCAATAAGCTTAATATTATCTTGTCAACAAAATCAGGATGAATTAATAAAAGGTGTATGGCATTATGTGGATAAGAATCCTCCAAAACCCACACTAACAAAAATGACCGAAATATCGGAAAGTGGAGAAGAAAAAACTATTGATTTAGAAAAAAAATATCCAGCCATAGATGAGCTTCATTTCTTTCTGACTTTTAAAAACAATTCTTTAACACAAAATAAATTTGGACTTAAGCTCACAACCGAATTTAAAATAATGGACAATATTATATTGTTGGACAATAACCCTTTCTTTAAAATAATAAAGCTAACCAAGAAGGAATTAATTATTCAAAGATTAGATAGTGGAAATCAAACAAAATATAATAAAGTGGAACCAGAATCTTCTTTATTAAAATTAGCGGAATAAAATAGCTGATATTTACAGGTATGATCAGAAATCTAAACGAAGCAGACAACAAACGTATTCTCGACATATATCGCATGGGTTTAAATACAATGAATGCCACCTTTGAAATAACGGTTCCAACATGGAAGGAATGGGATGCCAATCATCTGCAGCATTCAAGGTTTGTTTATATTGAAAACAACACAGTACTTGGTTGGTGTGCTTTATCTCCTATATCCAAAAGGCAAGCGTATGCTGGCGTTGCTGAAATAAGCGTGTATGTTGATACGAATGAGCTTGGCAAAGGTATTGGTTCCAAACTTATGGAAGCTTTAATTCAATCTTCCGAAAAACATGGTATATGGACTTTGTATTCCAGTGTTTTTCCAGAAAACAAGGCAACCCTTAAACTCCATGACAAATTTGGATTTAGAATAATTGGCACTCGGGAGAAAATTGCACAACTTGATAATCAATGGCGAGATACCGTTATACTAGAAAGACGGAGCAGAAACATAGGAACTTAACTTACCCATTCTTTTCCTCTAACAGTTAACCCTTTAAGTTTAACGCATAAAAAAAGCCAAACACTTTCGTATTTGGCTTGTTGTAGCGGGAACAGGACTCGAACCTGTGACCTTCGGGTTATGAGTTTGAACCCAAAAAACGCAACCTACTGATAAACAAGTGTTTGCTCTTACTAATTTTCTAAAATCGTATGCACTCTCGTATGCAAAACGTATTCAGTTTGATGTTGTAATTAAACATTAAATGATAATCAAATTTAATGGTTTTTTTTCATATAATCGCGCCAATTGATAATAGTATTTTTTTATCAAAATTTGGAAAATTTGGTTACTATAAAATTCCTATATTTATAAGACCTTCCTGTTAAGGAAAAAATGACCACCTCAATTTTACCAATAGAAGCTATACCCAACTTCTAAAAAAATCAAGCAATGTTTCGAAAACTTTATTGATAAAAGCGAAACTTAATTTAATACCATTTCCTATTGATTATTGAAAACAACATATTAAGAACTATTGCCGAAGGTTTTAAGCGTTCTCCAAAACAGAGAAACAATCTTTTAGAAAGTGATGCTGAAATTATTGAATTAAAGAGTAATTATTTTTTGGCCATAACTGTAGATGGCATTGTTGAGGAAATATCCACTGGTTTATATGAAGATCCATATCTTATCGGATGGATGACAGTTACGGCATCGATAAGTGACTTGGCAGCTGTAGGCGCAAAACCTCTTGGGGTTTTACTTAATGAAAACATTCCCTATGATTATCCAACAGATAAATTCAAATTAATTCAAAAAGGAATTAATGACGCTTGTTGTGAATATGATACTTATGTTCTTGGTGGAGATACCAATAACAGTAATGAGTTACAACTAACTTCAATAGCCATTGGCAGTATAGAAGAAAAAAAACTGATTTCTCGCAAGGGTTGTAGCAAAAATGATGTTCTCTTGATAAGCAACCCCATGGGGAGTGGAATGGGTTTTGCCTTAAATAAAATGTTCTATCAAGAATACAACATTTCATATTTACCAAAGCCGCAAATAAAATATGGAGAAATTATCAAAAAGTATGGAACAGCATGCATTGATTCGAGCGATGGATTTTTTCCTGCTATTGCTAATCTTATTGAATTAAATGGCATCGGATTTACAATAACGAAAGAATTTGATGATTTTTTAGATGAGCAGGCATTGGATATTGCAAGTAAAACCAATACACCAAGTTGGTTTTTTTTAGCAGGGCCTCATGGAGAATTTGAACTGGTTTTTACCATACCTTCTGACAAAATTAATGAATTTTTAGCAGAGGCTTCGAAGATCGAATGGTCACCAATTATAATCGGATCCGCCATAAAAAAACCAATCTTACAATATGATTCAAAAGAAAAAAATAAAATACTAGATGTTTTTGCTATCTCCAATTTGTTCTCTGAATCGAATGGAAATCCCAAAGCATACATGGAAGCACTTTTTAAAATGCACAAAAAATGGGAACATCATTAAATAATAAAAACCTATCTAAAATGACAAGTGGAAAAACAAGTTTGAAAGATTTTTTAAACAAAAAAATTCCTCAATCGTTTAGTAGTTTGATTAATGAATTTTCATCATTCATTAATAATCATAAAAAAAACAAAGAACATAGCTACTTTAGGTTAATTACTACTGCTCCAGGAAGTAATGTCCATGTTTTATCGGAAGCCTGCAACCAAGAGCAGAACATGCTACTTTTTGCGTCCAATAACTATCTCGGACTTGGAAATAATGATTATATCAAAAAAAAAGTCATACAAACCATTGATAAATATGGCACTGGATTGGGTGGACCACCAATATTGAATGGTTACACTAAGTTGATGAATGACGTTGAACAGCGATTAGCCCGATTGAAGAGTCATGAGGATTGTATGATTTTTTCTGCAGGCTATAATGCAAATCTTGGTTTTGTATCCGCTCTGGTTAAAAATAATGATTTGGTCATTTATGACGAATTGAGCCACGCTTCATTATATGATGCCCTAAAAATGAATAATGCAAAAAAAATTAGTTTTTCGCATAATGATGTGAATGATCTAAAAAGAAAACTCGCTGAAAATTCGCAGACAATTACTGGATCTATATTTGTTTGCATTGAAGGCATATATTCTATGGATGGTGATATAAGCCCATTGACTGAAATAATACCAGTGGCAAAGAAATATGGTGCTATTAGCGTTTTGGACGATGCGCATGGGTTAGGCATTTTAGGTTTGAATGGTAGTGGTACAGCTGAACATTTTGGTGTATCGAAAGATATTGACATCATTATGGGAACTTTTAGCAAAACACTTGCCGGGACAGGTGGATTCTTGACCGGAAATAAAGACGTGATAAACTACATGCGGTATTTTGCAAGACCTTATGTTTTTTCAGCGGCATTGCCTCCAATGTCTCTTGCAGCAGTACTTGCTGGATTGGATGTTATAGAATCAGAACCACATCTGAGAGATAGATTAAAGAAAAATATTAAATACGCTCAAAAAATACTATCCTCTTATGATATCGTAGCAAAACAGAATACCCCTATTATCGCATTATTAGTTCCAGAATGGATGAACATTAGAAAAGCAAATTCTCTAATTCATGATGAAGGTATATTTTTAAATGCCATTGAATATCCAGCAGTACCTAAAAATAAACAACGATTTCGTATTACTTTGATGTCTCAACATACAAAAGAAGACATCGATAAACTTGCTCAAACTCTTGCAAAAATTTGGGCAGATCCGAAGGTCAGGATTAATCAAAGTTCGTTAGAATCATGATTTATTATTCACATATTAATGAAGATAATTCTGTAGAAAGACAAATTTTAAATGAACAAGTTTTTGAGGACCTATTTTGTATTGCAGGAAGTGGAGAGAGAGTAATCTCCCTATTAGATTACCCAATGTTAAGACGAATTCATATTATTGATAACAATACAGATGCTCTTTACTTAACACAATTAAAATTAGCTGTTCTTAAGGCTTGCTCAATTTCTGATTACTCAGATTTCATTGGTTTAACCGAAAACAAAATAGATAGGATCCTCATTTTTGAAAATATTAAAGAGGAATTGTCATTTGATTGCAAAAATTATTGGCAAAAGCGTTTGAAGTATATCAAAATAGGTGTTTTGAATGTAGGTCATTTTGAGAAATTTTTATCCAATGTTAGACCGCTTATAAAAATATTTTTAGGGAAGAATTTCTATCAATGTTTCAACGAATCATTTTATTCATGTGAATCCTTTCCACATCGAAGATGGAATTTCTTGAAATGGCTTTTTTCAAATCGCTGGGTTTATCTCATTGCTGGAAATAAAGATAGCGCCTTTATTTCAAAAGGCGCAGACCAATTTATTATTCCAGAAGCCCTAAACAAAACGTTAATAGAAGATGAGGTGAATAAAAACCCACTGTTTCACTTGGTGTTTAATGGACATATTAATAAAATGCCCAAGGAATTCATGCCTATATCATTGTCCATTGAATCTTTAGAAAAAGTGAAGCATGCCTTAATGGATGAAAAATTTGAAATACACTATTACAAACAAGATTTCTTGGTGTTTATAAAATCATTTGATCTCTCTAAATGCCGAAATAGTTTTTATTCTCTTTCTGACCTGTTAAGTTTTGTTGACCAAGATTACGTAAAACAATTACTTGAAATGGTAAGAATGAGATCAAATAATTATTCCTCTTTGGTATTAAGGGCTTTTATACGGAATAGAATCACAGATTCTCAACTAAAGAAAATAGAATTAGCATATGGTAAACTGAAAGATTTAAGTCCTTTTGAAAAAACAAGGATGTATCAAGTATTTCAAATAAATATTAATAAATGACGTATGGCTCACCAAATTATTCCATTTGAACAAAAACACAATGATGGTTTAATGGCCCTTGAAAAACTAACGCCTCAAGGTAAGAAGATAAAACTCGAAATGTTACGGTCGTCATTTTTAAATCGATCAGAAGTATTTGATAAATATGCAATCTATGTTGCCGAAAATCAGGCAGAAAACACCCTAATAGGCGTTGCTGCAGTTTCAATAGTACCTTTCAAATATCAAAATACCCTTTTAGAGACAGGGTTTGGATATGATTTAAAAGTTACTCCGAATCAACGTAAAAAAGGCATTGCCAAAAAGTTAGGAAAAATACTTGTAGACGAATATTTAAAAAGCAACGATATATCTGATTATTTTATAACATTAAAAAAAGGAAATGAAGGTGCTGCAAAAGCAGTATATGTGATTCCCAAACCGTGGCATGCTTATGACTTCTACTACCTTACCATTCCAACATCTAAAAGAATTAAGTTAAAAAATACAACAAATAGAAATCAATTTTTTTCAACAGGATTATTAAGTCATCAGAACAATTTAAACGAATATATTATTGAAACAGATAGTGGTTTGCGGATATGGAAAACCTACAAGACTTATCAATTAAAAATAATTGATTTACCCTTTTTAATGAATGTCAGTGCTAATGTGGCAAACCTATTTGTATCGAAACAAAAGAAATTCCCAGTTAAAGGAAGTGTGCTGAAATTTGCAACTTTATTTGATTATAACACTAATAATATCAAAGACATAAACGAAGTGCTTCAAATTTTAGACAAAAAAAACATACAGTATTTGAATGTTTGCTGCACCAAAGAAGACTTAACTTACGAATTATTATCCCCATATTCCATAAACAAATTACCCTATACCATTTTGAACACTTTTGATGCTGAAAATGGACAGCATGTAACATTAGATGTGAGATGCCTATGAAAATAACTTTGAATATTTATGGTACAATTTATTACTAAAAATAAGTGGTTGATTATTGGTTTCATAGGGCTTCTATTTTGTGGATCCTTATGGTTAGTACCCCAATTAAGGACTAATGTGAATTTTTCTGATTTTTTCCCCAGAGATAATAATGCTTTAGCGTATCAAAATAAAATAACTAAAAATCTTGGAAGTAATGATCATTTTATTGCTATTGCCATAGTACCGGAAAGGTCAATATTTAATTTTGATTTTTTGAATCGGGTTGACCAATTTACAAGAGAATGCAAAAAAATCACGAATATTGAATCAGCCTCATCAATTACAAATTCATCGAGATATATCAAATCCCTTTTCGGATATTTTCCCGTCCCTTACATTCATTTGGATCAAAAAGAAAAATTGAAGCAAGACAGTATAATAATTTACAAAAATTATGCTACAACCCATCCATTTATAGCCAGCAATGCTAGTTCGGTTTCAGTAATAGTTAAGTTAAAGGAAAATATAGATTTTGAAAAGTATGATTCCGTAGTTACAGATATTGAAAAACTATTGAAGAGTTATCAATTTCATGAAACTCATGTCATGGGAAAAAAATTGATAGAAGTCCATTACAACAGAATATTGAACAGTGAGCTTGCCAGTAATATATTGATGAGTGTAGGTATTATAGTCTTGTTACTATTTATGATCTACAAATCGTTAAAGGAAGTCTTAATACCAATGATCACAGTATTAGTAACTTTAATGATATTCTATGGAATCTTCGTATTAATGGGTTGGGATTTAGGAATAATGTCAAGCCTTTTTCCAACAATCATTATTATCGTTGGCATTTCAGATTGTATTCATATTTTGACCAAATATAATTTAGAAGTCAAAAACTCCCAATCAACCAATCAAGCAATTTCTTTGGTAATACAAGAAGTTGGATTAAGTATTTTTTTAACGTCTCTAACAACGATTATTGGTTTTATGACTCTTGCAACCTCTTCCTTACCTGCACTACACAATTTCGGGATAGAAGCTTCTATAGGGGTAATTCTTGCATTTATCATATCTATCCTACTACTGCCTGCCATTTTACTGGTTCTACCTTTTAAATTCAAGAAACTTAAGTCTACATCGAACCATTATTGGTCGCGAGTCACTAGATGGATCTATATGATAATTATTGACAAAAAGTCTTTAGTTCTTGGAATAATTATTTTGTGTCTATTAATTTCAATAATTGGTATATCCTCACTCAATACCAATAACCGTCAATTAAGTAATATCCCTAACAATCACTCATTAAAAAAGGATTATATTTTCTTTGATAATGAGCTAGGAGGAGCAAGAACATTTGAACTCATAATAGAACTTAAAGATTCTTCCAGCATGTATCAGGACAAAAATCTAACTGATATCAAAAAATTAGTTGATTATCTCAATGATATTCCATCTATAGGGTATATCATGTCTCCAATCACATATTACCACAGTATTAGTAAATTATATAACACTAATTTGGATTCCATGGAAATATCTATAACGAATAATAAGGTAAGAGCATATGAAAATTGGATGTTACAAAATTCAAAGAATCAAAAATGGCGATTGGTAGATGAAAATCATAAATTAGGACGAATTACTGCTAGAATGCCCGATTTGGGAAGAAATGAAGTTAAAAAACTTAATGCTAAAATTAAAAATTGGATTAATCGAGAAATGGATCTGTCCAGAATGAATTTTCAATTTGTTGGTATGGACTTATTGAGTGATATGGGACACGAATTTAGAATAAAAAACATGATTTGGGGGATTATTCTTGCCTTAATTGCCGTTTCATTCTTGATAGGCCTCCTATTCAAACAAATTAAGATGGTTATTATTACTTTGATTGCGAACATCATCCCACTTATAATAATTGCCGGCCTTATGGGTTTTTTTGGAATTGAATTAAGAGGAACTACTTCAATAATCTTTGCCGTTGGTTTTGTAATTGTTGTAGACGACACGATTCATTTTTTGAGCAAATTTAGAATCGAACTTAAAAAAGGCAATTCTATTGAGCAATCAATAAAAACAACCTTATTGGAAACGGGAAAAGCAATACTAACAACTTCATTAGTCCTTTTTGGGGGTTTTATCGTGCTTTTAAATTCTGCTTTTGGAGATATCTATGCTGTTGGATTTATGGTTAGTTTAATGATTTTATTTGCTTTGTTTCTCGATTTATTTTTGGTGCCAGTTTTACTTCTATTAATTTTTAAAACCGCTTTGGATGACTGATAATCTCAACATCATAATATTGGTTAATCTTGATAGCAATAATAAAAGTGCCAGTAAAAAATGGCAAAAAATTTCTGATCAAGTGCAATTAAGATTCCCAACTCCTCCAAAAGTAATTACTTATCATGTCCCATTTGATACTAAAAAATGCCTAACAGATTTACTAAAAACTGATGCTTTAAATTGCATTATTTCTGCAGGGGGTGATGGAAGTGCTAACATTATTTTGAATGAACTTATTCTACTCCAAAAAACTATTAGTTTTCGTTTTTCTTTGGGCTTTATTGGCCTAGGTTCAAGTAATGATATATTAAAACCGTTTAAAACATTCATTGAAGGAATTCCCATCAAAATTTCAATGGATGGAACCAAAAAAGTGGATCTTTGCGAATCTACATACATAGACGTAAATAATAACACAGTGACAAGGTATTTTCTCTGTAATTCCAGTATCGGAGTTGGAGCATCTGCGAATTGGTTATTCAATCAAAAAGAACTAATAGTCAATTTCTTAAAATCTAGATGGTTGAATCTTACTATTTCTTATGTCACTATTAAGACTATTTTAAATTTCAGAAATTACCCAATAGAACTCACCTATAATAAAAAGAAACGCAAGGTAATTGTTAGTCATATGTCAATTATCAAAAACCCACACATTTCTGGTAATCTGAAATTTGATCAATTTATTACTGAAGATGATGGACAACTTGGTCTTAATATTTGTGAAAACATGACCAAATGGGAATTGATACGTGCTATGATGGATTTAAAAAAAGGTCAATTTTCAGGAAAACCAAAACGCCACTCATTTTATGTACAAGAATTAGAAATAAATCCAAAGCAACTAATACCTGTGGAGTTTGATGGAGAAGTTGAGCTTGCTAAAGAAATACGTTATACAATTAACCCAAAATGTATTAACATCCTAAATTAAACTCATTTAGCCTATGATATCAAATTCCAAAACCTATTCGCCATTGACATTTTCTTTCTGGAAAGCGTACTTCGTTCAAATGAGACCCTATTTATTGTTTGTATCTGGTGTTTCAGGATGGGCAGGAATGTCTCTAGCGTTCCATAGTTCGATTAATTTAAAAACCTATATTCTAACATTTATTCCCGTATTTTTTGGTTATGGATTTGGTCAGGCATTAACCGACTGTTTCCAAATTGATACAGATAGTATTTCTGCACCATATAGACCATTATCACGAGGTGATATTAGTGTCAATTCAGTGCTAGCGACCAGTATAAGTGGCCTAATCATAATATCATTAATATTAATTTATTTAAATTATTGGAACATTCTGTTGTGCTTGCTATCTATCGTTGGATTAGCCAGTTATTCAAAAATTAAGAAAAAATATTGGTATGGAGGTCCTATATGGAATTCACTCATTGTAGCTATATTGCCCATTATGGGATATATATCTGTAATGGGTGACAACTCCTTATCAATCGGAACACCAACTATCCAAAAATTGATTGCATTGAGCTTCTTTTCCTATGCCAGTTTCGTATTGATTGGCTATCTCAAAGATATTAATGCAGATAGAAAAACTGGATATCGAACATTTCCAGTTGTTTTTGGTTGGACAAGTACAGTTTGGATAAACTATTTTTTTATAATTTTTAGTGTGTGTTTTTGTTTTATGTTGGTTAGCATATCAACTTTAGGCCTAATATGTATGATAGCTGCTAGTGCTGTTGCAATATACGGTCAATTATATGCGTATTTTACGACGGTCAAAGAAGAGTCGAATGCCATAATTCCAATTTCATCCACCGTTCGCTCGTTTATTCTATGGCATATTTCAGTTATTTTGACATATCAAAAAGAACAACTTTTTGTTGCAATATTATTTTATTTGTTGTTTGAAATTGCTTTTTATTTAAGGCCTGATAAGAAGCAAATTTAACTATGAAAATTTGTTTCATGATATATTATCAACGATGAAATAACTAAATTCAGTTATTTAACTCCCATATAATCTTGCCACTTGATAAGAATATATTTTTCAACATTATGTTCTTGCTTTTTAAGAAACCCATATTCATAAACAAACAAGTAAACATCTCCTTTGTTGTTTTTCCAGTAATGGGTAAAGAAATTGGGGTCAAATCCTTCATCTTTTATCAAAGATGCTCTAACAGTTGCCTTTCCTGCTTTATTGAATTGTTTTAGAATACGTCTATTAGCCTTTAATTGATTATCAACTCTATTGTAAAATCGTGGGGCTTCTTCTAATGACCTTTTGTAGTGATAAGAAACTTATTTGCAAAAACTCGAACTTAAAAGATACTCCAATAATACTGTTAAAACCTATATTTCATTATTTGAAGATTTTATTAACTATTATTATGATAAAGACATTGATCAAATCAATGAAGTAGATATAAGAGACTACCTAAAAGTATTAGTTCAAAGTAAGCGTTCAAACTCATACATTAATCAAAGTATAAACAGTATTAAGTTCTATTACGAAATAGTTATGGGCATGCCGAATAGGCTCTATCGTATTGAACGTCCCAGAAAAAATAAGAAGCTACCAACCGTTTTATCTAAGACAGAAATTAAATCACTCATCGAATGTACTAATAACATAAAGCATCGCTGTATAGTGTCACTCCTCTATTCAAGTGGATTAAGACGAAATGAATTACTTAATTTGAAAATTAATGACATTGACAGTTCTCGAATGTTAATTCATATTGTTGATGCCAAAGGGAACAAAGACCGTTATACCCTATTATCGAATAACGTTCTAAACGACTTAAGAGAATATTACAAAATCTGGAAGCCAAAGAACTTTCTTTTTGAAGGAACACGAGACAACCAGTATAGTGGAAACAGTGTTGGAAAAATAGTTTCTGAAGCAGCGAGAAAAGCAAGAATTAGAAAGAAAGTCACACCGCATATTTTAAGACACAGCTTTGCTACTCACTTGTTAGAAAACGGAACAGACCTCAGGCACATACAGCTATTACTTGGGCATAATTCAACTAAAACCACCGAAATCTATACGCATGTAGCTAAAAGCAGCTTTGATTTTATTAAAAATCCGTTAGATTTGTAAGTGTATACATAATAAAAATAAACACACTAGTGTGTTTATCCATACGTTGTGCATAATATAAAAATGACGAATCACCAATTAACATTTAGTAAAATAAAGGAACTTCTGAAAACCCAATTTTCGGAAAGAGTATCTGAATTTGACAATGGAACTCATCTGACTTTGGATTCTGAAAATGAAAACGAATCGTCGATTTGGATTGAACTTGACGAAAACGGACAATTGACAGTTGGATATGGAATTAGTCATTTACATTATGACCCAAAATATGATGACCTGAATAAAGGGTTTAACGAATTCCTGCGATTTTTGACTTGCAAAAAACGGAGAATTGATTTCTACAAAGGGAAATTTGCTTACCGAAATGAATATGAATTTGAAAACGAAAATGGGAGTTGGGAAAATTATGGAACTGCGTTGACTTGGGCTTATCCATTTTGGAAAAAGACTGTAAAAAAGACAACAACTCAAAACGGATTTATAAACTATGCGGAAATTGAATCTGAAATTGAGGAAATAAAAAATACTATGCACAACAACGTGTAAAAATAATTGCTTGGTTCTAACCTACTCGGAAAATCCTGCGGATTTTCCTCTGGTTCGTTCCATTTTTAGTAAATTAGTTGCTTGCACACGCAACTATCCTTACACAAACCGTTGTACAACATTAAAAAAAACATCCTGAAAACATTAAAAACCACATTATTGATTTTCCTTTTTGCGATTATTGGATGTACTTCCGATAAAAAATTAAATGGAAATTATTCAACTTGCCATAACGGACTTTACGCTGAATTGTATATTGAAAATGACTCAATGCAATCAGCAACAAGTATGAATTGGATATCTAATTGGAGAAAATTTGAAATAAAAAACGACACTCTTTATCATTTATATTTTGGGGAGTTTTCGGATTCAACCAAAGCCAAAATAACCTATATTAATAAAAATGAATTTGAACTTTATTATCCGCAAGATAGTGTTACGCATACTTTTAAAAAAATGAGTCTATTAATTGATGATAAAACTACTTATGAAGAATTTTGGGATGAATTTTATAAACGAAGAATAGAATCTGACTGTTTTACTGAATCTGAAAAATATACTGAACTCGAAAAATATTTTGGAAAAGAAAATATTAGAATTGATTATAGCGGAGAATTATTCAATAAGGTAAAAGTCACCCATATTCCGACAGGAAAAGTTATGTACGGAACTAAACACAAAACACAATTGGAAAACGCAATTTTCGCATTAGAAAAACTGAAGTCTGATATTAAAACAACTCAATAAATAACGTTGTACAACAACGTGTATAGCTCATTGCGGCTGAATTCCTTATCGGAATTCATTGCTATTTGCTATCTTTGGTACAACGGCGGAAAATCCTCACGGATTTCCCGCAACAAGCCATACACAAAAACGTTGTGCATAATTTCAGAAATACCAAGAATTGAAAAAAATAATCCAAATAATATTGACAATTTCTCTTCTGTTTTCTTGTAATAATTCAGAAAAAAAAGAAACGGAAAACCATTCTGAATTTGAAAACGGAATTACTCAAGCGGAATTTAAAAAAATCGAAACTAACAATTCGCTGGAGCTTGAATTTCAACTATTGGATGAAAATGATGAAATAGTAGAATTTGCAAGATTAGAAAAAATAGCGGAATTCCCTGGTGGGTTTGATTCACTTGCGATTTTTATACAACGTAATTTTATATTTCCAAAATCAACAGATAGTTTAAAAATTGAAGGTAGAGTTGAGACACTTTTTAGTGTTGACACAATTGGAAAAGTTATCGATGTGAGAATCAAAAAAGGACTTTTAAAAGACATTGACCAATCTTGTTTGGCTGTAGTATCAAAACTGCCTGACTGGAAACCAGCGAAATTGAGAGAAGGTAAAAAAGTAAAGATGAGATTTCTTTTACCTCTAAAATTTGTGACAGACAAAAACGAATAAAAACTATGCACAACACAGTGTATAATTCATTGCTTCCGATTTTCCTCGCGGAAAATCCTCGCAATTTTGCTAACTTAGTTTTTTAACCCGAAAATCCTAGCGGATTTTCACGCAACAAACTATACACAAACCGTTAACTATAATAAACTGATTGAGCTCCGGCGGAATACTGAAAGCTTTAAAACCTGATTCCGTTTTTCATTACAAACCTTTCTGATTTTCTTACTCGAACTCTGACTGAAATAAAGTTTGGCTGAACTTAACGAACTTTCTCAAAACTTTGAACTGAATACTTCGCGAACGAACTTCGGAATGATTTACTATAGTTAACAACGGCTATAGTTCATTGCGGCTGAATTCGCAAAGCCGAATTCACCGCTTTTTAGTATATTCGTTACTTATCGGAAAAATCCCAGCGGATTTTTCCGCAACGAAACCATAGCCAAGACCGTTAGCCTTCATTATGACCAACCTTTGACCAATGATAAAATTCTTTCGAAAAATTAGACAACAACTACTTTCTGAAAACAAATTCAGTAAATATTTAATTTATGCAATTGGAGAAATTATTTTGGTAGTGATAGGTATTCTTATAGCCCTACAGATAAATAATTCGAATGAGATTAGAAAAAGCCGAAAAAAAGAGATAAGCTATCTTCAGAACATAAAGGAAGACCTAAATATAAACTCTGAAAAAATTAATTCCTTAATCGAGAGACGAAACAATTGAATAGAAATTGCACATAAGCTTATTGGACACATCGAAGGCGAACCAGTACTTGATTGGCACAAATTTAATTTAGAAATTATTGAAATTTACACTTGGGAAAGATTCTACCAACACAATTATACTTTCCAAGAGCTAATATCTTCTGGTAACCTATCGTATATTCAAAATGATTCAATTAAAACACTTTTATTTGATTTAGAATCTACATATAAACAACTCAAAGCGGAAGAAGACCATTGGCGATTTGATTCAGAAGAGCTTATTTTTAAAACATCCTATAATGATTTAGATATGCAACTAATCTTGAGAGATTATCGAGGAGAAAAAGATGTTTTAAATAGCGAAGTTTTCACAGAATTCTTCGCGGATAGAAAAGTTAAGAATGGATATGTTATGGCTACAGTTGAATTTGGTATTATGAATAGCCATTTAAAAAAAATGAATCAGATTATTGAAAAACTATTAGAACTAGTTAATGAAGAAATAACGAAAGGCTAACAATGGCTATAAGTAATTGCTTGTTCTCGCCTACTTCTGAAAATCCTTGCGGATTTTCAGTTTGGTGTGTACTTACAAGATTAAGTGCTAACCCACGCAACTACTCATAGCCGAGACCGTTAACCACTATTTATGAAAAACGTAATCGGAAAAATATTTAAGAATCCAACAATATTCTCGATTTTGGGAATGATTCTGATATTGATTGGACTTCCGATTGGAATTAACGGATTGACTTTAAAAGGTGGCGGAAGTTTAGGCGGAGCAATAATCTTATTTGGAGTTTTAATAGTTGCAATAATTGTAATTCTCGACAGAATATTTGCAAAAAGAGTAAATACGAAAAAGCTAAACGGAATTGAACTTGCGCTTTTGATTGTTGGAATTACAATCTTTTCATTCACAAAACGTGAAATAATTATTGACTTGAGAGATGAGAAAACTGACTATTTCGTCGTGCTCGAAAATAACGGAACTTTAAAAAATTCGGATTTAAATTATTCTTTTCCGTTCAATAAAAAAATGGAATTTAAAAACAATGTTGGAATTATAAACTCAATCGCTGACAATTATCAACGGATTGAATTGGAAAGCCCAAACAACTGGAAATCCCAAAGAATGCAACCTTGGAAAATGGACAATTTTAAAATTAGATTTTACTCAAACGGAGATTTGAGATTGAGCGATATGGAAGTTGACTCGATAATAAAAAAAGAAATAAAAACAGTGGCTAACAACGTGTATAATTAATTGCGGCTGAATTTCCTCTCGGAAATTCAAACTTATTAATTATCTTTCGGTTACGGCGGAAAATGACTTGCGTCCTTTCCCGCAACTAATCATACACAAACCGTTGGCAACCATTATCATCAAAATTGTTCTAAGAACAAAACTTAATTAACTTTAGCAGTATGAAAAAAAAGTTTCTTATTTATTCTTTCCTAATTCTGGGCATTAATCTCAACTACGGACAAGAAATTAAGCCATACAGAATAGGAATTATAGTTGAAAACTTAAATAAGTCATCAGATTGGTATTCTGACATTTTTAATGTTGAAGTCTATAATGAATTAATGTACCCTGAATACGATAGTTTAAAAGTAAATCTACTCAAGAATGATGATCTTGAATTTGAATTAGTGGAAAGAAAATCTTCTTTTTCAATTAGAGATTTAAAACCTGACTACAACAATAAAGAAAAACCACTAGAAGGATTTTATAAAGTTTCTTTTGAAGTTGAAAACATTCAAAACTTATATGATGAATTAATGAAAAAAGGAGCTGAAATTTACTTTGATCTTTCCACTGATCAAGATTTAAAAATAAAATCGTTTATCATAAAAGATCTCGACAACAACTTATTACAGTTCCAAGAAAATATTAAAGATTAAAACGGTTGCCAACAACGGTTCATCGCCAATAAGCGGCAGCGTTAGAAAGAAAATAATTAACTTGACTAACAAACCAATACTAAGCCGACAAATACGCGTCCCTTACTCCGCCAACTGGCGATAACCGAGACCGTTGGCGTAAATATTTAAAATATATTATGAAACAAACAAGACATATAAGAATATTTCAAATTCTATTTCTTGTTTTATTGGCTATTATTCTTGATGGCTGTGAAAAAAGTAAGTACGTTGATTCTACGAAGACTTTACAAAGAAGTCATGAAGAAAACTTGGATCCCTATGACCAAATCATGGGTGACAGTATGCCTCCTATGTTCATGATAAAAGAAATATATGGAGACAGACCGCCTGGTGCACAGAAAGGAGGCGAAAAGTTTTTTATATATAGAGGTTCATATTTTGAGGTTTATTCTGAAGCAAAACAAATTTTTTCCGGAATAGATAATGGTAATCTCTATATACGTTCAAAAAACGCCACGGAAAAAACCATTTTGGCACAGAGTGATGATGAAATCGTATGGAATACAGAAACCGCTAGGTTTTCTCCTAATGGCAACCAAATTGCTGCTTACAGAGTTGATAATACTGGTGTTCCAAAAATTTTATTGAGACCCAATGAAATGGACTCCATATACAAGCCATACGTTCGTACGGGGCAAAAGATTCCTGAATACCAGGTCTTCCTGATTAATACGTTCACAGGTGATCAAATACAGGTCAAAAGAGATTTTCAAAAATTTCCATATGTGCATATTATGGAGTGGAGTTCAGATGGAAACTCCATTTATTTGATCCAATCAGACCGATTGTTAAAATCACTACAATTATTAGAAGTCAATTGCAAAACTGGCATATCTAAAGTGTTATTAACCGAAACAACAGACACCTATTTATTTGATGGTCTCAATCTCCAACCCGGATATACAAGTGAGCTATTAAAAATGGGAGTTGTCCATTTCTTAAGT
Source organism: Hanstruepera sp. CR43 (assembly GCF_055227665.1). Classification (NCBI taxonomy): domain Bacteria; kingdom Pseudomonadati; phylum Bacteroidota; class Flavobacteriia; order Flavobacteriales; family Flavobacteriaceae; genus Hanstruepera; species Hanstruepera sp. CR43. The sequence goes on from NZ_CP200078.1 coordinate 1,214,287, forward strand.
AATGGACAGTTCATTTGGATGAGTGAACGAACTGGATTTTACCAATTATACCTATATGATAAATCTGGGCAACTTATTCGTTCCTTGACAAATTATCAGCAAAACGCCTTGATATCACGGTTGGTTGGAGTTGATGAAGAAAACAAATGGGCCTATTTTGTTGCGATCAATAATCCCGAGAAATCTTATAAAAAATCCCTATACAGAACATCTCTTAAAGACGAAAAAATTGAGGAAATAGTAGAATCTGCAAATAGTATTGTTGCTTTTGATTTGATATCTCAAGACACTTTACAGATTATAAACAGTTCCGTTCCCGATTACATTCATAGACAAGAAGTTTACCTCACCGATGGGACTTTTATTGAAACTAGGTGGAGTGCTGATATGGATAAGGCTAAAGAAATTATTGATAGTCGTATCATAAGTAATTGGCACGATACACCTGACGAGAATGTCAAACTTAAATCCGTCATGTTTGTTCCCAATAACCTAGATCTCTCAAAAAAACATCCAATTGTCGAAATTGTGTATGCAGGTGCATGGACAAAGATGACCCCCAATGATTTTGAAAACTTACCATATGAGCATCTAGATTTGCTCCGTAACGGTTTCATTTTGGTATTGATTGATGGCAGAGGAAGTGCCGGAAGAGGAAAGGCATTCCGGGATTTTTCCTACGGTAGAATTGGTAAGGTTGAAATGGACGATCATGCATATGTTATGAAGGAACTCTTCAAAAAATACGACTATCTGGATGCTAATCGTTTGGGAATAACAGGAGCCAGTTGGGGTGGACATAATACCATTACTGCACTGGCAGACTACCCAGAACTCTACAAAGTTGGAGTGGCTGCAGTAGCCAATGTAGAAGTAAAGGACAGTAGACGTTGGACTGAAAGTTATATGGGGTGCCTGCCTAAGGATTGCCCTGATCGCTTTGAAGATGTAGGTATATTAAAAACCGTTGGGCAAATAAAGGGCCCTTTACTCTTAGGTTATGGCACCTATGATGACGGGGTTCCTATTGTAGAAGGGTATAAGATTAAAACCGCTTTAGACAAATGGGGCATTAGCAATTATGTATTTAAGGAATATATTGGAGCTACTCACAGACTTAATAAAGACTTTAAGCAAGAAACCATACATTTTTTCTTGGAGCATCTATAAATAAAAAACTACCGCCAACAATGTATATAAGCCATTAAAACGGCTCATATACGAACCGTTACCACACATTTGAAAAAAGCAATCATCATATCATTAACAACCATTCTGATTTTAACATTCATAGTGTTATCAATGGGTGGCGGACACGGATTTTTTTGGCCAGCTAAAATCGTTTATCCTTATTCGATGATTATAAGCGTGCTGAATAATCAAATTGGAATTTTGGCAATTATTATTGCTGTTATCCAGGTTCCCATTTACGGAATTTTGATGACTAAAAAAACCAAATGGACAATCATAATATTCGGAATTCATATCGTTTCTGCAATCATCTGTCTGAATTTACCAACCGAAACTTTTAGCGGATGAGTGTGACCGAATTTTTAAAGCTAAAAACAAATTATATCGGAATTGGAATTAGGACAGTTCTGTTTTTTGGAATTCTGTTACTTCTGATTTTCATTGAGATACTTGCTTTCTTTTTGATTTATGGTTCTGGAGCAACTTCAAGCAGAATTGCGGAATTATGGTATGTTGACCTAATTTTAAACTATCTTCCGATTTTGCTTGTTGGCGGATTTTTAGTTTATGTAATAACAAAAGAATATAAAAAACAAGAATATGTGAAATTCAAAACAAATCTGATTACACTTTTGATTTTGATATTCCTATTCTCAATCAGAAATCAATTTGACCAACTGATTTTTTGAAATATAAAAATAAAAACGTGTGGTAACAACGTGTATAGCTCATTGCTTCTGATTTTCCTCACGGAAAATCCTCGCAACTTTACTATCTTAGTTTCTTAACACGAAAATCCTGCGGATTTTCACGCAACGAAACTATACACCAACCGTTGTGTGATATCTAAACCAAATTTTATGAAAAAATTAATTCCGATTCTTATTGTTCTTATTTTCTTTTGTTGCAAGAACGATCAATCAAAAGTTAATGATACTAAACTTCATGCCCAAAAAGAAGTAGAAAACAAGAATATTGATCTTGTTAAAAAGTTATTGATCGAAGGAGATAAGAATAACATTGCCTATTTAGATAAAATCTGTGATACTGACTATAAATATTACTTTCCAAGCAATGCTGCGCCGCTGAATCTAGAGGAGCATAAGAAGTTTTGGATTAGTGTTAATCATGCTTTTCCTGATTTAACTCATAGGATTCAAGAGATTTATGCTATAGATGAAGTTGTAGTTGCCCGTTTGATTGTAAGTGGTACACACCTCAACGAATTCGCAGGAATACCTCCAACCAATAAAACCGTGCAAATTAGTCAAATTTTTATTTGTCGAATTAAGGGTAATAAAATAGTAGAATTCCGCGAAGAAGCTGATTTGCTTGGTTTATATCAGCAACTCGGTATGGAATTAAAAGTAAAAGATTAGGTAAAAGAATAATCCCAACATCACACAACACTGGCTATAATTCAGCTTTAACCTCGAACAAACCAAAAACCATATCTTTAAAAACGGCTGGATTTCTCACTTGGAAAATCCTTGCGGATTTGCTAAGCCGAAATCATAGCCTGACCGTTAGCCACAAGTTTAAAAAACTCATTTAATCCTATATAATGAATTACGAAATACCAAACTCTTATAACTGGTTTGCAAAATTGAATTTGACTCAATTTATCCCTTGGAGTTTTGACGAAGAAATCAATCCTGATTCTTATATAAACGAAAGATTCAAAATTGAGTGTGAACAAAATCGCGAAGTTTTGACATTTGGTCGTAGACAAGACCAAGATACATTTGTTGGATTTGAAATTGTAAATGGCAAATTGACCGAACATGTAATTGTATTTCATCCTTCTTTCTCAAAAAATATTAAAGGCTGGAATATAATTGAATCTGAGCACACTGATTTCTTTGATTTTATGCATAAAAGAGTTTTACCTGAAATGAAAGAGTGGATTCCAGAAGATGATGTGAATGATTATATTTAATAAAAAAACCTGTGGCTAACAACGGCTATAATTCATTGCTTCCGACTTTCCTATCGGAAAGTCCTCGCAAATTTGCTATCTTCGGTTTACGGCGGAAAATCCTCGCGGATTTTCACGCAACGAAACCATAGCCAAGACCGTTGTAGTGCATTAAATAAATGACTGAAGAAATCATTAAAAATATTACTGATTTAAAAGAAAACCCTAATTCTGGAAAAGTTGACCATATATCAATATTGCATAAATTATATTGGAAATATTCAAATGGAATTACCGAATTAGAACCTATTGCAATATTTTATGTAAACGGATTTGACGATTTACCAGCTTTGAAAGAAAAGCATTTATGGAACGCTGAAAAATATGACGAAATAATGAAACCGTTTTATGAAGCTCATTCTGAACTGATTGAAATAGTTGATACAGTGCTGACAGAAAATGTAAATTGAATTAATAAACAAAATAAAAACGCACTACAACAACGGCTATAATCCATTGCTTGCAATGGTAATAAACCAAAAAACAGTAACTTTAACTTGGCTCGATTCCTACTCTGAAATTCTGCCGAATTTCTTCGCAACGGAATCATAGCCAAACCGTTACCATACATTTGAGAAAAGCAGTTCTAATATTAATTTTTAGTCTTTTGACAAACTTTGTGATTTCACAGGAAATTCACTCTGAATATGTTTACAAAAAAGAAAAAACTAAATCGAAAACTGGAAGCGGAATAAAATGGGATTACATCGATTCTGACAGTTTAGTGCTATACGAAAACGGAACTTTTCATCGGACTAAATTCTATCATTATCACGAAATAATTTACTCGGAATTAAAAGGGGAATGGAAAATAGAAAACGACACTCTAATTCTGAATATAAAGCAGGAGAAAGAAAGTAAATCGGACAAAAATTGGACTGAAATTAATTCGACCATAAGTTACCGAATAAGAAAATGGAAAATTAAACCAATAAACGGATACGAATTTTGGGCTACTCGGAATTTGAAACGTTTGAAAAAATAAAAACATATGGTAACACCGGCTATAATTCAGCGTGGCCTATGCCCTATTTTGAAAAATGTGTAAATTTAACAAACCTGATTTCTCTGCGGACAAATCCTGCGGATTTTACTCGCAACGGAATCATAGCCAAACCGTTACCTGCAAGCTGAAGAGAAACCTATGATAAAAAAACTGACTTTCACTTTATTGATATTAATTTCAATAACCAGTTGTGCCCAAGAGAACATCACTTTTAAAACTAAATTCAAGCCGAATAAAAAGTATAGAACTCAACTTAAAACAACTTCGTACACTGAAATTCAATTTGAAGCTGATAAAGAAATAATTGACAGAATAAAAGGCCAAGGAATTGAATTGCCGATGATAACGGAAAGTGAAACCAATATGTCAACTGACATAATCACGGACAAACTTGACAAAAATGGAGAGTTTCCTGCTACAATGAATTATGGCAAAATGATTTCCAAAACTATAATCAACGGACAAGCAACAACAGAAGAAAAACCTTATTCCGGAATGAAAATTCTTGGAAAATATAATTCTGAAAATAAATTCAAAGTAGATACGATAATCGGAGAAAACGTATCTCAACAAATGAGAAAAGTATTAATTACGACTTTGGAAAGTGTTCAACAAACAATAAAGTTTCCCGAAAGACCAATGAAAGTTGGAGATAAATTTAACAGTCAAATTCCAATGTCAATCCCTATGGAAGGTATGAATCCTATTTCCGTGAAAATAGATATGGAATATTTTCTAACTGAAATTAAAGACGGAAAAGCATTTTTTGACATAAAACAAACTGTCGGACTAGATATGAGCCAAGAGCAATTAAATGTTGTTGCAAGTGGAACTGGAACTGGAACATCGGCATTTGACATCAATGAGAGCTATCTAACAAAATTCAAATCCGAATTACCAATGGATATGACAATTAAGGTCAATGAAAAATTGACTATGAAAATGAAAATGACTACTACATCTGAACAAAATGTAGTAATTGAATAATAAAAGCCAGCAGGTAACAATAGCTATAATTCATTGTGGTTTTGTGCCACACCAAAATAGAAGTATTAATCAACGGCTGATTTCTCGGCGAAATAATCCTGCGGATGATTCCACAACGAAATCATAGCCAAACCGTTGTGCTTCATTATGTCGGAATCCCAACAAATAAAAAATCATATCTTTAGAGAAACTAACATCTAATGATTAAATTCTTCCGAAAAATCCGACAGAGTTTACTCTCTGAAAATAAATTCAGTAAGTATTTTATTTATGCAATCGGAGAAATTGTGCTTGTGGTTATAGGAATATTGATTGCACTTCAGGTTAACAATTGGAATCAAAAACGACTCAATAATCTAAAGGAGATTGAGATACTTATAGCAACTAAAGAGGAATTGACAAGTTTAATTAAAAGATTGGAGTTTTGGTCTGATTATAATAAATCTGGTGAAGAATTATGCCTAAAGGTTTTGAAGTTTAATCCTTCAAATGCCAATAAACACATTATGGATACATTGCTTTATGGTATGACTAAAGTTAATGTATTTGACAAAGGAGGAGGTTTACTTGAAACTTTAATATATAGTGGGAAATTGGAGTTGATTAGTGATGGTATTATACAAAAAGAGTTATCACGTTGGCCAGATCTGTTAGAAGACATTCATACAAATGATTTATCCTATAGGAACTTCATATGGCATGAAATTGTACCTTTTTTAGCTGAATTAGGGATTCCAGAACCTCCTCAAGACACACAGATTTCAAAAGCCTATTTAGATTTATTAGAAAACAACCAATTTAAATCATTATTAATGCTGAGATATGGTATGTTTAGAGCTGCTTCCAGAGACCATCAAGAAAAAGCCAATACAGCCAAAAAGACATTGAATCTTATAAACGCCTATTTAAAAGATTCGGAAATAAAGCAAAAATAATGGGGAAGTTAATGCCATTGGCATTCAAATAACAAAAGGCAATAATGTAAATGAAATTAGTACAACATTCGGTCGATCCAATACATGAACTTAAGGATATGCCTAATAATAACCAACCGCTAACCTATGATAAAATTCTTTAGAAAAATTAGACAAAAACTACTCTCTGAAAACAAGTTGAGTAAGTATTTTTTTTATGCCGTTGGCGAGATTGCATTAGTCATGATTGGTATTTTGTTGGCTCTTTATGTTAATAACTGGAATATTGAGAAAGAAAGAACTAAACAAGAAATCTCTGTTCTCAGTCAACTTCATAAAGACTTTGAACTCAGTCTGAATGATCTGGAAGAAAATTATAGAACACATGATAGGGGTTTGACCTCGGCAAGGATCATTCTGAATGCCTTGGAAACTGACCTACCTTACACTGATAGTCTGGGAAGACACTTTGGAGAATTGGGCATGACGAAATTCATTTCTACAACGGGTGCTTTCGAGTCATTGAAATCCATCGGATTCGATATAATTACTAATGACACATTGAGGAATAAGATCATTCAGATGCATGATGAATATTATGAATCTGTTTCCAGCTTCGATTCGGGAATTTTCTTAAGTCATAAATTCATTTTAGAATCCTTTGTTAAATATTATGATCAAGTAAGCTGGAGAGCAAGGCCATTGGATTTTGAATCGCTGAAATCAAGTGAAGAATACAAGACCATTCTAAGAACGCACATATATCAACTTGAGGTCCTTCAATACCGTTTGTATGATCGGGTTATTCAGGAAATGTTGAGTATACAGGATGAAATTCTAGAAGAAGTAAATAGGCTTCAAACATGATGAAAATAACGAAAGTACAACAACGGCTATAATTCAGCGTGGCTTAGGCCCTATATTGAAAAATATGTAAATTTAACAAAGCTGAATTCTTAAGCGGAATGTCATACACACGATTCCACGCCGAAATCATAGCCTAACCGTTAGGTCACAATCAGCTGAAGCTGACTTGTGTTGCTACGTGCTACGCACTCCCACCCCACAAGTAATTGTGACCTAACGCCCTGCTAAACCAAATTGTGCCTTTACTTATCAGCATATTACAGCTCCAGCTGACGCACTCAAGTGCTTAACATGACATAACAAGTGCTAAAAGCAATTTGGTACGGGTAATCTAACTCCCAATACAATAAAATGGCAATTAACGATAACTTCATTATCTAATTGACAACCGATGCCATGATCATTATCAGAACTCTATCATGGCTTCGTTATCCATTTTATCGTATCTTCGTTTTCATACCCGAACTGCGTTTAGCAGGGCGTTGTGGTTAATGCAATAAACCAACGAATTTGAATGAACAAAACGATATTTGAGATTACCAAAATGGATTGTCCTTCCGAGGAAAATCTAATCCGAATGAAATTGGACGGAATCTCAAGTATTGCGAATTTGGACTTTGACATACCGAACCGAAAACTGACTGTTTTTCACAGCGGACAAATCGACCAAATTGAAAAGTCCGTTCTAGAACTTAATTTAGGCGGAAGGAAAATCTCCACCGAACAAACCGACCAAACAGAATTTATTGAAAACGCAAACCAGAAAAAACTACTCTGGACTGTACTTGGAATTAACTTTGCATTTTTCCTCATTGAAATGACTACTGGACTGATTTCAAAATCAATGGGATTGGTTGCTGACAGTTTGGATATGCTTGCCGACAGTTTCGTTTATGGAATCAGTCTTTTTGCGGTTGGCAGAACTCTGACAAGAAAAAAACGGATTGCAAAACTTGCTGGATATTTTCAAATAACACTTGCGATTATTGGATTTGTGGAAGTCTTAAGGAGATTTTTCGGAGACGAGAAACTTCCTGACTTTTCGACAATGATTATCGTTTCGATTTTCGCACTTATTGCAAACGGAATTTGTCTTTACATTTTACAAAAGTCAAAGAGCAAAGAAGAAGCTCATATGAAAGCGAGTATGATTTTCACTTCAAACGATGTGATTATCAATTTGGGAGTAATTATAGCTGGACTTTTAGTAAATTGGTTGAGTTCAAGCAAACCTGATTTGATTATCGGAACAATCGTTTTTGTTCTGGTAATTCAAGGAGCATTTAGAATATTAAAATTGAGTAAATAAATAAAAAAACACTAACCACAACAACGGCTATAGTTCATTACGGCTGAAATTCCTAATCGGAATTTCAAGCCTTTTTGCTAAATTTATGGTTACGGCGGAATGATACTCGCGTACCATTCCGTAACGAAACCATAGCCAAACCGTTGTGCACAATTTGACGCAACCATTCTTTAGTTTTTGCATCCTATAATAAAAACAATTCAATCATGAAAAAAACAGCTTTACTATTATTGGCTATTTTACTCATCATCTCCTGTAATTCAGATAATGAAAACGAACCTGAAATTAATGCTGTTTGCGACAATTCTTATTCAGAATTTCAGTCAATATTCAGTGATTTAATTGCGAATTCATATACCGACGAAGTAACGATGGACCATTTGACTCATGAATATACTTTTGAAGTTTCTTCGCAAAAAGAAGTGTGTGAGATCGGATATCAAAGTTATCCTGCGATTGAAACTATGCCATATGTCATTGAAATTTACGATAATACAAACAGTCTTTCAATTTATCAAGACAATCATATCTTCTCTTCAGCCAGCACATCCTATGTAACCCCGAGCCAAACAATTATTTTGCAGCCCAATATTTCATATACTATTAAAAGAACCCAAAATAATTGGGCTCCATATGTTGACAATGTTATTGGAAGATTGGCATATAAACAAACAATGGAATTCCCATATTCAGAAGGGGTTTTAACAATTAACAGTTCTGACTTTCATACAGGAGGTTTTGGTTCATTGCCTAATTTTGCCTTGCCTTATATTGATATTATTTTTACGGATTAAAAAACTGTGCACAACAACGTGTATAATTCATTGCTTCTGATTTTCCTATCGGAAAATCCTCGCGCTGAATTATTGCCTTTCATTTTTTATTAAATTAGTTGCTGAAACACGCAACGAAATCATACACAAACCGTTAGGCATAATTAAAAACCAACATACCATTATATGAAAACTAAAATTTATTTTTTAGCCATACTCTATTTAATCACCATTACAGTCTATGCCCAGACGGACACTAGTGAATTAAATTTCAATTTTGATAAGAAAGGAAGTGGAAGCCCTGTGATACTATTTGAATCAGGTCTTGGAGAAACTTTAGAAGGTTGGAAAACTATTCAAGATAGTATTTCAAAAATAACTACTACCATAAGTTATGACAGAATAGGTCTTGGTAAATCTTCTACCACTGAAAAACCAAGAACATTAGAAAATTTTGTATCTGAATTACACGGATTTCTTGAAAAGCAAGAAATAGATGGTCCATTTATTTTGGTTGGTCATTCTTTGGGTGGATTAATAATTAGAAAATTTCAAAATTCTTATCCGGAAAAAGTTGTTGGGCTGGTATTTGTTGACCCTACTCTAGAAGGTCTTCTGGAACGACTATTTGCAGCAAGACCAGAAGAAGAATCAGAAATGCTGACCAAAGAAATGGATGGTTTTTTTGCCTCTCAATCCATCGGAGTCCAAAATGAGTACAAAGAAGTACATACTATGGAAAATGAAATAAAAGAACTGAAACTGCCAACTGAACTATCTATTACAGTTTTAGTGTCTTATCAGGAACTACCGCCACCTTTTAGTCCAGACGATATAAAAATTAAAATGGAGCTATTTGAAAATTGGGTTAAAAGCGCCCCTCAAACTAAACTGATTAGCACCACAAAAAGTGGTCATTATATTCATTATTCTGAACCTAATCTGGTCATTGATGAAATAAAAAAAATACTAGACGAAATAGAGAATTAAATAACTATGCCTAACAATGGCTATAAGTAATTGCTTGTTCCCGCATGCTTCTGAAAATCCTTGCGGATTTTCAGTTTAGTGTGTACTTGCAAAATTAAGTGCTAAACCACGCAACTACTCAAAGCCGAGCCGTTGTGTGCAATTTTGACCTGTCTATAACGCTAACTGATTTTTATAAGACCAAATAAAACGAAGTAAATTATGAATCGAAAAATTAAAAGTATAAGACTTAACATTTTTATGTTAGTTATAGTGATGTTAACAATAAGTTGTACTAATGAAAAGCATATACGGGTAGCTGCCATTCAGCTTCATGTTAAAGTGGGAGAATTTGACGCTAACCTTAAGAATGCAGAAAAATATATTCGAAAGGCATTTGAAGGCGACGCAGACCTTGTTCTAATTCCCGAGTTTTTTACCTCACCCGGGTTTGGTTTTCCTTTCGATCAGAATGTCGTGGACGCCACAGAACCCCTTGAAGGGAAATCACTGAATCTGCTTAGGTCACTTTCCAAAGAATACAACGGTATCATTGGAGGATCTTTTCTTGCCTTTCACGGAGAAAATATCTACAACAGCTTTGTCCTCGTATTTCCCGACGGAAAATATTTTGTTCATAATAAGGATTATCCAACCTATAACGAGAATTGTTTTTACACAGGAGGAGAAGATGATGGTGTCTTTGAGACCGAAATAGGAACTATTGGAGTAGCATTATGTTGGGAATATTTGCGTACCGAGACTGCAAGAAGAATGTTTGATAAGGTAGATCTTGTCATAGGCGGATCTTGCTGGCCTGCATTTGAAGATCCTGTGCAAAAAGTGGATACGAATAACCTCGCTTTATTGCAAAATGCACCAACCGATTTCGCAACTCTGTTAGGTGTTCCGGTAGTACATACCAATCATGTGGGAAAGGTAACAGACAACTATACCTGGAAAGACAAACAAAAAAATTCCACCAGGTATTTTTTGGGAGAGGCTAAGATTGTTGATGGACACGGACAGGTTATTCAAAAGTTATCCTATGAAGACGGGGAAGGGATAATTTGGGGTGATATCACATTGGGAAAAGTGAAGGAATCAACGTCACCAATACCAGACAGATTTTGGATACCCGAACTTACAGAAAGACAGCAGAATAACTGGAAAGCTGCAATGACAGGTCCATATCGTGATTTTTATGAGGAAGTCGCCTTGCCATACAATATCAAAAGATGGAAAAAATGAGACTAATAAATAGATGATAATGATAAAAAATTAAAAACATATTCTTTATTGAAAAAAACTGCACACAACAAATTGCAAATTGCATTGCGGGTGCAGTGGTGTGCGTTGTCTCTGCTCCTTTCTTGACCGTCATGTCCTTTCGGACACTGACGCTCTTCGAAATCCGCAACGACAACTTGCAAGTGACCGTTGTGCAACATTTCCAAAACTAATAGCTGAATGAGAAAAATCGTAAATCTGACCAAACCAAAAGACGGAATTGTCCGACTTATGATTTTCAATGACGATTATGGAACTTACCTATTCGGATATAAAAAAAATGAGGATTGCGGAGCGGAATGGGACGAATGGTATGAAACTGAAAATGATGCAATGGAATCTTGTTTAATGGAATACGGAATTAAGGAATCGGATTGGAACGAAATTCCAAATCCAGAACCGAATTGCCAACACGATTGGATAAATCCTGTTCGAGTTAAAGGACGTGAAAATGAACAGCCAGAATTCGGAAAATTGGAAAAGCTTGTAAATGGAAAATGGACAGAATTTGAGCAGAATTAATAAAAAACGTTGCACAACAATGTATAACCGCAATTACGGCGGATTCGACTACGTCCGAATCCACTCGGAATTGCTAACGTCTGTACTAAACCGAAAATCATTAACTTTAATCCCGTAACTGACGGTTATACGAGACCGTTGGCAAACATTAAATAGAAACAGATGAAATATTTAGGCATTTTATTTTTGATTTTAACAGCATCATGTAAAAATGAATATTCCATAACGGAGGGTCAAAAGGAAAATTTTAAAAATCTTACTATAGAATATCAATCTAAATACATGGATGGAAGTGATAACTGTGAATACATTTTAAACGCACTGGATGAAAATATTAAAATGTCAGAATCACAATTTGGACAACCAATTTTGGACATTTCTTATGATCAATTAGTAAAATATTGTCCGCATTTGCCAAAAAAAGAAGTCATTAGTACAATAACCGAACAAAGGTTGCTTACTTCAAATTTAGGATACGATTATGTAAGTCAGCTTTATTTGAGAAAAAGTGTTGGGGATACAGCCCGAGAAACTAGTTCTCGCATTTGGGAAAAGAAAAATGGGATGTGGAAGATTATTCAAATGAATAATTCTTTAAACAAAGCATGTGATAATTAAATAAAACGTTTGCCAACAATGGCTATAAGTAATTGCTTGTTATCACCTACTTCTGAAAATCCGCAAGGATTTTCAGTTTTGTGTGTACTTGCAAAGTTAAGTGTTGAACCACGCAACTACTAATACCCCAACCGTTGTGGACAATTAAAAAAATTACCTAAAATGGGCAAGAAAGTCGAACATTACGAAGCACAATATTCCAATTTCAAACAAAAACTATACAAGGAAATAAGAGAGGAAATATTCAATGTTGACATCGGACAAAATAGCTGGATAACTGCTGATGAACAGGATATGTTCATTGAATGGCTTGGACTTAAAAATTCAAATAAATTATTGGACATTGCATGCGGTTCTGGAGAAACAACATTAAGAATAAGCGAACTCACGAATTGTTCTATCGTTGGAGTTGACATACAAGAAAATGGTATTAAAACCGCATTGTCCCTCGCAAAAGAAAAAGGATTAGAAGATTTAGCAGATTTTAAGCTATTAGATGGTAGTGAAAGACTTCCTTTCGAATCGGAATCCTTTGATAGTATACTTTGTATTGACGCAATAAATCATTTACCTAATAGAAAAAAAGTATTTCAAGAATGGAATAGACTTTTAAAACCAAATGGAAAAATACTCTTCACAGACCCAATTGTGGTTACTGGAATTTTGACCAAAAAAGAGATAGAAACTCGAGCATCTATAGGATATTTTTTATTTGTAGCTGATGGAGTAAATGAAAGTCTTCTTAAGGATACTGGTTTTCATCTTATCAAAAAAGAAGATAGAACCTACAATATGGAATTTACTGCAAGAAATTGGGTGAATGCAAGAAATAAAAGAAAAACAGAATTAATAAATATTGAGAATTTAGAAACATTTAATGGGCAGCAAGAATTTTTTGAAACTTGTGCGTCCCTTGCGGAAAGCAAAGATTTAAGCCGATTTGCATATTTAGCGACTAAAAAATAAACTGCCCATAACACCCTATAACGCCCATTGCTTCGTGGCTTCCTCTTCGGAATCCACTCGCCTACCAAGGTACCCTCAATTTACTATCTTAGTCTTAAGCCACGCAACGCTACGTTATACAAACCGTTGGCACCAATGCAGAATTAACCACAAAAAAAATAAAATTATGAAACGATTTACAATCTTAATTTTAGTTTTCTTCGCTTATCTCGTTTCGTACGGGCAAGTGAAAGTTAATCCTAATGGAAAATTTTTCGATTATAACGGAACCAAAATTTATTATGAAGATACTGGTAGCGGAGAACCTCTTCTATTACTACATAATTTTTTTAAAACTGCGGATTCATGGAAACCTTTTGTGGAAGCCTATTCAAAACAATTTAGGACGATTGCCCTTGACATGTTAGGGCATGGACGTTCGGATATTTATAATAAGGACGATCCCGATTTTAGGCATAGTGAATATGCAAAGATAATCCTTGCTTTACTGGACTCCTTGAAACTGGATAAAGTAAATGTCATTGGTGCTAGCGGTGGTGGGACGACTGCTCTTTACCTAAATACAATGCAACCAGATAGGTTTAAATCAGTTATAACTATAGGAGCACATATTTACTATAGTAAGCCAGCCAGAGAATGGCTAGCGAATGCAGAAATGTCTCAAATTATGGAATTAGCTAAAGACCATGAACCAGAAAAACAAAAATATTTGGCAAAGGTGTTCAAGCAAAATGGAATGCTATCTGATGGAGATCCTTCCTTTACGCCTGACAAATTAAATACCATTACAGCAAAATGGTTAGTTGTATTAGGTGATAATGACTATTTCGTCCCTGTTCAAATTGGCATGGAATTGTATCAAAATGTACCCAATAGCCGACTTTGGATTGTTCCCAATGGCGGACATTTACCACACTTGATTACTGATTTTCAGCCAGAGTTTATAAGAGTAACACTTGATTTTTTAACTGGAAAATGGGATAGAAAAAATTAATGCACAGGTGCCAACAATGTATAACCGCAATTACGGCGGATTCGACTACGTCCTAATCCACTCGGAATTGCTAACGCCTGTTCTAAAACGAAAATTAAAGTATATTTAACCGATAACTGACGGTTATACTAACCGTTACCCAACATTTGCGGAGAAAAATTGAGCAAACCAAAAACCAGTGGAATTGAACAATAAAATAGAAATACCATTAAGCCGAAAGAAAATAATCTTACTCTTATTAGCTTCAATCGGATTTATAAGTGGCGGAATTTGGATGGTAATAAATCCTGAAAATGCAGGACGTTATTTTAATCCAATTACTAAAAGATTTTTCTATCTCAATTCCGAATCGATTCAGGTTATCGGAATTGTTGGAATTTTATTTTTTGGAGCGGCAGCAATCTACGGAATGAAAAAACTATTTGACAAACAAATCGGACTGATTCTTGATTCAAACGGAATTACTGACAACTCAAACGCATCAAGCATTGGACTAATAGAATGGAACGATATTTTGGATATCAGAACAAAGCAAGTTATGTCTACAAAATTTCTTCTAATTGACATTGTGAACCCTGAAAAATATATCGGAAAAGCAAAAAACGGAATACAATCAAGACTTATGAAAGCAAATTTGAATATGTACGAAACACCTCTTTCGATTACATCAAATACGCTGAATTATGATTTTGGAAAACTTGAAAAATTAATTAAAACAGAATTTAATAAAAATAAAAACGTTGGGTAACAATGTGTAAAAATAATTGCTTGTTCTCTCCTACTTCTTTAAATCCCTCGCTACTCTAAAGGTCGTGTTGTTATGCTTCAAGATTTTCATAACAGTTAATTAAAAATCATATCTTTAAAGAAACCAACCTTTAATGATAAAATTCTTTAGAAAAATCCGCCAAAGATTGCTGTCTGAAAATAAGTTCGGAAAATATATGACTTATGCAATTGGAGAGATTATACTCGTTGTTATTGGAATTTTGATTGCACTGCAGATTAATAATTGGAATGAAGACCATAAAGCCAGACAATTGGAAATTATGCTCTTGGAAAACATTCAGAAAGATTTTGAACTGGATACCATTGATATAAATTTTAATTTGCGCTATCACTCACAATTTATTAATGAAGAAAAGAAACTATTAAACTTTCTTTCAAGTGATTTAGATAAACCGACTATTACAATTGATTATAATGCAGCGCTTTCAACACCATTAATTATTATGCTGCATGAATCTACATTCGCAAACATACAAAACAACAGTATTGCAATTTTAAGTAATAACAACCTTCGTAAAGATATTGCTCGTTTCTATGATTTTTTTAGCGGTGTTATAAAGAAAATAGAAAATGATCCTAAAACTTATGGAACCTATCATTTAAAGTTACCATATTTTCAAAAGTACTTTAAGCTCGACCCCAATGGAGAGCCCATGTCATTAAAAAATGTTGAAAATCAAGATTATTATAATCCAGATTTTCAAAAAACCTCTCTTGTTTTGGAGGATTATTTAGAAGTTAAAAAGGATGAAGCTTTTAAAATCCTGTTAAATGAGAGTATCTTTTTTAGGCAGGTGAAAATTGATTTCTATGTGGATATGCTCAAGCGCATGAAAGAACTTAATATGGCCATTGAAAAAGAGTTAACCCATTTGAAACAATAAACAAGGTAAAACAAACTAACCATGAGAATCGGTATTTTAATTTTAGCAATTATTTTGACATCTTGCTACAACACAAACAATCAACCCGATTTACGGGAAGCCAATTTACAATTGACCTCTCGGTATTTTAACGAGGTCTATAATCAAAACCGATTGGATCTTATTGACTCACTTTTTGTAGCTGATTATGAGCACACCAATACTGAGGGCAAAACATTTACCGGTCGTGAAGAATTAAAAGCAGCGGTGCAGCGCATAGAAAAACTATTACCCAGCCTAAAACTGGAAATTGTTGAGGCTGTGCCAGATACCGAAAAAGTGATGTTTTTAATCCGCATGCAATCCAATTTACCCAATATGGCCAGTGTACATACCAAGGCCACCCACACCGATTTTAATGAAACCTTTATATTTTGGGTTAAGGATGGTAAAATATACAAAGGTCAATCTGTTGGTGCGCATTTACCATTTATCAAGCAGGTGTCCGGATTTGAAGGTGGGCTTATGGATGTTATTAAAGCCTTGGAAGTCAAAAGTGACTCATTATCTTTGGAATAAAAATACTTCATAAATGATAAAAAACGTGTGCTAACAATGTATAACCGCAATTACGGCGGATTCGACTACGTCCGAATCCACTCGGAATTGCTAACGTCTGTGCTTAACCGAAAAACATTAACTTTAATCCCGTAACTGACGGTTATACGAGACCGTTGGCGTGCATTTAAAAAATGAATAAAACCACAAAAAAAGTATTGATTTGGACTTTTTCGATTCTTGGAATTGGACTAATTGGCTATGTTGGTTTTATCGGATATACAATGTTTACTTTTTTGGATGGATGCGGAATGAACGATGGACCTTTTAAGGCAATAGTAATCGACAGAGCTGAAATTTCCGGAAATATTGAAGAATTTAGCTTGTCCGATAATGGAATATTGATTTTGGACAACCGAACTGACTCGCTCTCACCTACTCTTACTTTAAAAGAAAACGGAATTGTTAAATGGACTTTGGACACTGACACGCGAAATACCAAAGGATACGAATCAACTCGAATTTGGAAAATAAGTAACGTAACGATAACTAAAAACACCGATCCTATAAAACTGAATTTTGCTGGACATTGGACTTATGGAGCAGAAGCAGGTTCAATGGAAATTGACAGAGAAGATGGAGAAAATAGTTTCTGTTTGAGTTGGTAAAATGAATAAAAAAACGACACGCCAACAACGGCTATAATTCAGCGTGGCAACAGTGCTAAAACCGAAAGTAAAACATATATTTAAGCTGATTTCTTACGCGGAATGTCCTGCGGACGATTCCACGCCGAAATCATAGCCAAACCGTTGTACGCAAGCTGAAAAACTCACTCGAAATTGACAAAAAAGATAATATTTGGAATTTTAGCATTTGTAATCGGAATTATCATAGCCTATTCTTCCGAATCTTTTTTTCGTGCAATAATTCAGGACATTTTTAAATGGTCAACTTCTGACAAAATTCAATTTGTTGGAAAAAACTTTTTTATTTTCTCTAATAAACTTTATTTCCAGACATTCGGAATTGGACTTCTGATTCTGACTCTTGATAATCTGAATCAAAAATTCTCTGATTTTTTAAAAAATGTAATAATTAGTCTTCTGATTTTCGGAATTTTAATAATCGGATTTTCCTCTTTAGATGCAAACCTAAAAATTATGGAATGTACGGCTTGTGACGACGGAATTAGAAAATTACATTGGAATGATATAAATTACGGACTGATTTTAGGTTTAAGCGCTATAATTGCAATTATTCCAAGTCTGATTAGAATAATTAAACGGATAAAAAAGCCAGCGTACAACAATGTATAACCGCAATTACGGCGGATTCGACTACGTCCGAATCCACTCGGAATTGCTAACGTATGTGCTAAACCGAAAATCATTACCTTTAATTCCGTAACTGACGGTTATACGAGACCGTTGGCATTAATTATGTAAAATGAAATATTTATTGAATTTCAAATCTCTGTTACAATTGATAATTTCAATTACATTATTAATGAGTTGTAATTCCCAAAAAAAAGAAAAACTAAAAACTAACATAATATATAATGAATCAGGAACTCTGATTTCATTTCATATTGAAGACCATAGAAATTTCCTGTATTTGGATAAGAAAAATTCTGCTAAAATTTTGTTCTTTGAAGCTACAAACTTAAGTATTCAAGGTGCAGGAATTAATCTGATAAGAGCAAATAACAATGAATTTCACTTGGAAATAACTCCAAAAAAGGAAAATCTTAATAATGAAAGTAGATTACCAATCAAAATAAGATTTGAAAAAGATGGAAAGTCAGAAACAGTTGATTTTTCGATTAAAGTAAAATAAAACTAATGCCAACACCATGTATAATTCATTGCTTCCGATTTTCCTCACGGAAAATCCTCGCAATTTTGCTAACTTAGTTTCTTAAACCTGAAAATCCTGAGGATTTTCACGCAACGAAACTATACACAAACCGTTGTATGCAATGCACGAAAACTGCTAACGATTAAAATTTAGAAAACTAACAAACAAATGAGGTTATATTTGTTTAAGTTTAATTTAAAAAATATAAAAAATGGCTAAATCAAGTGGATTAAAAAATGCTCCAAGCACAACAGGAAGACCATCAGGAAAAGGTAGAGGAAATGCACCTACAAGACCAGGAAGAACATCTCCTCCTGCACCAAGAACTAAAAAGTAACTTAAGTATTGAATGCGCTATCTGAAAGGATAGCGCAAATTATTTATGGAAGATTTTGATTGTAAAAGAAAAAGACATAAAAACGGAGCTCCAGTATTATTTATAATTGGTTGTCTAATTAATTATAATTTTAATTCATTTAGAAGCTTCCTAATCTATATATTTCATTTTTCAGGTTATCTTGACTTAAGAGAAAAAGATTCTACTCAATATAAAGATGAACAGCTCGTTAAAGGATTAGATTTACTCTATAAGAAAAAAATTGATAAAAAAAATCTTTATGAATTGACTGAATGTAATAAGAATACATTCAATAAGCAGTTCAAAGAATATTTTGAGCAAAAAGGTTTTGTCGGAAAAAGAAAATTTACATTATATGAAACTTATGGAATCTTAAATGAATGGCAAGGTCAAGGAAAATGGGGAATGATGCAGTCCATAAAAAAAGAAAGATTAGCTAAAATTATTAACTCTGGAAACTACAAGAATTTAGCAAATGAGTTTAGCTTACTTATAGGAGAGGATGTTTATAAGAGTAAAGACAAGTTTTCACCTAGAGAAGTAAAAAAACTATTAAACCATATCGATTTATCCGAATCAAGAGAGGCTGAAAGACTGTTAAGATTTGATGAATTTAAAACTATTTCTCTATGGATTTTTGGAATTTTCATCTTTTACAATGCTTGGGAGAACAATAAGCACAGCATACAACAACGTGTATAATTCATTGCTTCTGATTTTCCCTTCGGAAAATCCTCGCGCTGAATTATTGCCTTTGTTTTTTTATTAAATTAGTTGCTGTAACACGCAACGCATCATACACAAACCGTTGCCAACAATATGAAAAAAGTTCTCGATAGCCGAAAATACAACCTAATCGGAATTTTAGTCGGAACAATAACTGCGTGGATTATTGGAATGCGGACTGACTTGCCAGCGAGTTCAAATCACGGCGGATTTATTCCCTTAATTTATCCACCTTTCATCGGAATTTTGACTGTTATTGGCTATTTAATTAGCAGATTGATAACAAAAAAATATAATTGGATAATAAGCATAATCGGAATAGTTTACATTCTACATTTCGCAATTGATTTTAATTCAAGTTATGCTTAAAAAAATAACCAAATGGACTTTTCTAAAAGGCTATTTGTTAGTCTATCTGACTTGTTGTTTGATTTTTACAATCATCAAATGGAAAACACTCTCATACGGAGAAGGCTGGGGAGTTGTTTATATGGTTGGACTAATCGGACTTGGACTTTTTGGATTGGTAATTGACTTTATTTTGACTTTAATAATCAAGAATAAAAAAATACTCAACGGAATTGGAATTTTAATAGCAATCGGATTTTCAATAATGTTGATAATGGAATTTAAATAATAACTGAAAAATTAAAAAATACTGTTGGCAACAACGGCTATAATTCAGCGTGGCGAAAGTGCAAAAACCGGAAGTAAAAACTATATTTAAGCTGATTTCTCTGCGGAATAGTCCTGCGGACGATTCCACGCCGAAATCATAGCCAAACCGTTGTAAGCAATTTGAGAAATGACATTCTGGAAAACTGAAAATAGTATTGAACCGAAGAAAAATTTCTACACAGAAATCGAGGAATACTATACTGGAATTTCTAACAACAGAATTCCGACTGAATTGCTGACCGAAATAATCGAAAAAGCAACGGACAAAATTTACGCAGATTACCAACGTTTTTGGAAACAATATCCGAAATCCAGAAAGCGATACTCAAAATTGAAATTAGAGGATTTAGAACACGATTTTGTTTACTTTTTGATTACGGAATTTATCAAAAAAACTGAACCGAAGGAATATCGGAATTATTCAAAAGTCTTGCTAAAAATGAACGATGAGGAATTTGACAAATATGAGGAAAGAAAATATTGGTATGAAAATAAATAAAAACTGCTTACAACACTTTATATAAAAAATTGCTAGTTTTAGCTTAACCAATGTTAGTTGCTTTGTTTGCTAGCTTCTGATTTTCCTTCGGAAAATCCTCGCTCACAAACACGCAACTTTCCATATACAAACACGTTAAAAAAACACCTAGTTTGTTGTTTCTTTTTTTTTTGAATTTTAAATAATAAAATTCCGAAAAATATCAATGGAGAAATTTAAAATTTAGGATACTAAAAGACTGTCTTACGAATGGATTTGATATGGCCATAAATACACCACATTGTTTGTTTCCATATCAAAGTATGGCTTTCGACCATCTGGCAATGGGTTAGCGTTCAAAACCAAATGGTACCGCCCATTAATTTCAGCTGCAATTTTTCTAATATCACCTTTTGTTAATGGTTTATTTTCGTGTTTTGTGACCAAGGACTTAAATCCATCAACAGCCAATGTACCCAATACAGAATTAGTTACACCCGCCAAACTCACTTGCTCAACTTTAGTTTTTGGGTGTTTTACATTATTAACCAATTCATTGGAAACTTTTTGAGGAAGGTTGGTGTGTGGTTTTAATTGCTCATTATTAGTCTTTCTATGGTAAAATGCTTTTGAGCGACAAGTGCTACTGCAATACTTTTGTGCTTTACGCCTTGTGGGGATAAATTCACTTTGACAAAAATTGCAGATATAATATTTTGATTCTATCATTATGCGTCAAACAAACGTTTGTTTTACGTTTAATAAGGTTTATTATTAATGTTTATACCAAAAACGGTCTCTAACAGATATTCCTCCGCTTTTGATTTAGTAACTTCCTTTAATCTTTTAATATGCTCATGTCTGTTCAAACCGTGGTTTGTTGTTTTCTTAACAAACCGTTTGTTAAGGTTTGCTACTATCGGTTTGATATTCCCTAACACGGTTTTAGTGCTTGTTTCACTGACTAAAAACGTAGGTGCCATTTTGCAAAACTTTGCTTCAAACTCCTGTTTGTGTTTTAACAAAAACTGGTATTGCAAATTTAAAGCTGTTTTCTGGTCTCCTGTTAAATTAGAAACGTCTCCCTGAACATTATTCATTAACCATTCACTCAAATAAAGAAATGACTTCACCAGCTCACTGTACTTTTCTACTACATATTCAAACCCTCCTTTGCTGTTATTTTCCTTAAAATCATACAAGAGTAAAATATTTTCATCCAAAACCCCTTTTTTTGACAAAATGAACCTTCCTGCTTGAGTTTGATCAGGATTTAAAGTATATCCATCCTTGTCTATTAAAACCAGTTTGTTGACGTCCGACATAATGACTTCGGTTTTTTGGATCTTCAATAAATCTACAAATGATTCAGGTACATAAAAGATACTCACCTTAACCAGGTTTACCGTTGTTTCATGTATGATTTGTTCTAACCTTCCTTTCATTCTGTTTTTATGAATTTAGAATAATCTTCTGGTAACTCTGCATCTATATCTCTTAAGTACTTTTCCAATGCCGACATTGTTGAATGACCTGTGATTTGCATCAAGAAACTTTTGGTCTCGTGAGGAGTTTTTGTTTTACGCAGCTCTCGGTATAACTTCGTTATGAAAGTATGTCGAAAACTGTAAATACCAAATTCTGGTCCCAAATCAAATTTGTCCTTCACAAACCTTTTAAACCGCTTGGAAAAATAATTTCTCTTGGCGTCAACCGAACTCTCCCACTCCCCTCCAAAACCATCAGGTGTAAATAAATACTTGTCATTACTGAATGCTCCCAAGTCTGGTAAATCATTCCACAGAACCTCTGGAATTATTTTAGTCTTTAAAGGACTATTCTTTGCCTTAAAACTTAAGGTACGGTTTTCACGATCTATATCCTCTATTTTCAATCGACACACCTCTATAGGTCTCAAAAAATTATAGGATACAAATTTTATAAAAAGTAATAGTGTCGGATCTTCTTTTTGTAGATAACTGAATATCTCTTGTTGTTGGATTTTTGTATAAGTTTTGTTTCTGGTAGCTGTAGTCTTAAGAACTTTAATTTTTTTTACGAAATTCTCTACGATTATTTCATGATCCTCTAACGTGGAGAAAAAACTGCTCAAGCTGGCTCGGTAATTATTTCTGTTTCTCGCTGAAGATTTGGCCATAATACCCAACAAAAACTCTGACACGATCGATTTATCAATTTGTTTTATATGTTTTAGCCCCTTCTTTTCCTTTTTTAGCCAATCATGAAAAATCCGTATATGACTACCATAGGAACGCAAACTACTATCTTGAAGTGTTTTTAATTTCAATGCCATATCAAAGTCAAAAGCTTCTTTCAAAGTCGTTCCTTTTGATTCTTCAATTTCTGTCTTGTTTTCTTGTTTTGCCTCTATTGCTTGATGATTCCTATGTAAGTTATCTTTTTGTTTCTTTTCTCTGGAATCATTTTCTAATGTCTTATTCTTGACATTATAAAGCTCTTCATTGTCTCGATAAGGATTGAATCCTTGTCGAAGTAGTTTTAATAAGACTTGTCGTAAAATGGATAGAACGGCTAATCGTTCTTCTTTAGTTTTGTATTTATTGGCTTCCCCATAAATTGGAGTTTGCCGTTTTAGCTTACCTGTTTCGGGATTTCGAAAAGAAAAATACACATACCACCGTTTGGTTAAATCGTTATTGGCAGTGTAGATTTTGGGTGTGGAAAATTCTTTTTTCAATGACAAATCGTATGCACTTTCGTATGCACTTTTGTATTCTCTCTCAATTAAGTCGTTAAAATTAAACATAAAAAAACGGTTTGGCAACACCGAACCGTTTAAATACGTGACTTTGTCATTTGTAGCGGGAACAGGACTCGAACCTGTGACCTTCGGGTTATGAGCCCGACCTTTACCCCTATTTTAACACAAACACTGGGTGTTTGAGCTGTTAATTTTATGAAATCGTGTTCAAAATCGTGTTCAAGATTTTGTCTACTTGTTAATTTAACATATAGTCCCGAAATTAATAAATTTTGAATGAAATACTGGTACTTAAGGAAAACTATTTTTTGACTCCTGACCATCATTTCAAAGTAATCAATTTTATAAATCTTCTTTATTTGTAAGAATTTTGAGTACTTTTAGAGGTATAACCATAATGGGGATAAACGCAATTGCGTTTATCCAATTGTTGCCAGTAATTTGAGCGAACCCACAGAATTTTGTAGTTTACTCAATCAAAAGAAGAATTCCCTCATTTTGACTTTATACCTTAAAACTCACTATATACATTTGAATAAAATGTAAAATATGAACAAACTATTTTTTTTATCACTTCTTCTTTTAAGTTTCATTTCTTATGGACAGAAAGTTATCGTTAAGGGAATAGCGATTGATTCAACAAATGGACGAAATAAAGTAACTATAAGCTTAAATGATACCATAAGAAAATATTCTAAAAGTGAGGATTTTAATTTTGACAATTACAAATCGCTGTATGAAAACAAAGATTATTACACAACAGTTAATAAACAGAATAAATTCAAAATTAAAGCAAATCTAACTGACTCTCTTACTTTCAGTTCTTGGAGACATATTTCTAAATCATTTTTAGTGTCAGATTTAATATCAATGACAGAAATTAAAATCATATTAGAACCAGAAGTTTGTGAGGAATATGTTCCTTGTGAAGAAGAAAATCCAAAATTATACGTTTTTATTGGAGAAAAAATAAAAGTGGATTACGCTAAAAGAAAATATTATTGTAATCGTATTTCAATGGACTCGAAATTTGACGCAAAATATAAAATCATAGAAAACTTATATGGAGACTATATGAATGAAACCATAGATTTTGTTGCATATGACCATTATGGTAAACCAGGATTTTCTGAATATGATAATGTTATACTTTATGTTGCGGAATATTGTGGAGAGCTTTATCACGTAAAATACCAATACAATAATGTTTATAAAACAAAAGACGGAAAATGGGCTTCCCCTTACCAAGGTTTTGACTATAAAAAACTTGACTCATTAAACATTAAGAAACCTATTAAAATAGAGTTCGACGAAGAAGTAACGTTTGAATTTGGAAAAGGTACTGACACTCTATGGTTTCAAAGACGATTTCCCAAACCATATTATGAAACTAATGGATTTAAAGCTAAAGCAGTTTATGGAAATTATGCAATTGATATTTTCGAAATAATGAAAAAAACAATTTTAAAAACAAGAGGATACTTTGAATAAAAACTACTGGCAACAACGTTTATAGCTCATTACTAATCATTTGCTTTATCGAAGTTATGGCATATTTGGAAAGTCGCCAAATTTTTAAATTTGACGATTTCCAATAAAAAAGATAAATAGTAAAATTTAAAAATCTGGCTTGTGGCTTAACCGAAAATATTCGCTAATTTGCACGCAACGAGCCATACACAAGACCGTTGGCGTGCATTTAAGAATGAAGTTACACAAAGCAATTTTACTTACTATTTCATATTATCTTTTATTAGAATTAATCGGATTTTGGATTCTTTTAATTCCTGATGGAATAGAATATTTGGAATTAATAAAGTCTTCCCATTTTATCAACTCGATTGCTACGATAATTTTACTATTATTAATATTCAAATCGATTAAACAATCTGATTTACTAAAGTTCAAAAAAACTGACCCAAAATATTATCTGATAGCATTAATATTAGGAATTGGATTCGTTTTCTTTCAATCAATTCTAAATATTTTTTATCATCAAGAAATATCGAGTAAAGTATTTGATTACGATTTCACTCTTGAACGATTAACGTCTTTGAGTGTAATAGCATCAATTTTGGTCGTGCCTATCACAGAAGAATTATTCTTTCGGAAATATATACTTGGTGGATTATTAGAAAACTATAAAGCTCTAATAGCTATAATTCTATCATCTTTACTATTTTCATTTATTCATATTCCCTTCGTTTCCTTGTTTTATGATTTTAATGACTTTAGTCTTCATCAAGCCTATATTGCAATATTTGGTGGATTGATATCTGGAATATTATTTTACAAATCGAAGTCAATTATACCTTCAATAATATTTCACATATTTTGGAATTTGACAAGCTATGTCTTATAAAAAACGACACGCCAACAACGGCTATAGTTTATTGCTTCTGACTTTCCTCTCAGAAAGTCCTCGCAAATTTGCTATCTTCGGTTTACGGCGGAAAATCCTCGCGGATTTTCACGCAACGAAACCATAGCTAAAACCGTTGGTAATAATTATCTAAATGAAATCAACATATTCTATAATATCATTTTTTTTAGTTCTGTCGTTCAATCAGATATTTTCTCAAAATGTATATGTGGTTGGTAATAATAATTTTATATACTTGCTTAATTCAAGTAATACCCTTGAGTATGTCTATACGATTGATACTGGAATAGTTACTGGAGATATTGCTATTTCTTCTAGTGGAACAATTTATGGTCTAAAAAATGGTTTTCTTCCTAATCCAGAAATAATCGAAATTGACATAGTTAATGGAACTAATAATGTAATTGGTACTGTTCCTGTTCCAACAGATAGTTTTTCAATGGTTTGCAATAATAATGATGAATTATTTGTTTTAGGATCCAATAATGAACTTTGGAAATTTAATATTAACTCACATCAAAGTACTTTCATTGATAATCTTGGAAGTTCCTCACCCGGTGATATTACTTTTTATAAAGGCAATTTAATATTTCAAAGTACAGATGGGGGGAATATTAAAGCATATAATTTATCCAATGGTAATATTTCAACAATTTTATGTAAAGATGAACCTTTAAATGACAATCTAATTTGGGGGATATCAAATGTCTACACTAATTGCGGAAATGAAATAATTGTGGCTTCAGATTATGCAAATAATTTTTATGAATTAGATATAGAATCTAACTCTATCAATCTATTGAATATAGATATTAGCATACTACCTCAAAATGTTCAAATAAATGGAATGGCATCTACATCGGAGCATTTTGCTTCTTTATGCAATAGTATTCAATTACCTAATGTTGAATGTAGTCTATCGATTGATGAATTCAGTTTATTAAACGATGAATCTATTTTCTATCCAAATCCATTCAATGATAATGTTCAAATAAATCTAAACACTGAAATTGAATTAGTCGAGATTTATGATTTGAATGGGAGATTAATTAATAAATTCATATGCCCTAATTACAGTATTCCTACAGCTGATTTACCATCTGGTGTTTATTTTTTAAAAGCATCATATCAATCAGTAACTGTTACAAAAAAAATGATTAAAAAATAACTATTACCAACAATGGCTATAAGTAATTGCTTGTTCTCGCCTTCTTCTGAAAATCCTCGCGGATTTTCAGTTTGGTGTGTACTTGCAAAGTCGAGTGCTAAACCACGCAACTACTCATAGCCGAGCCGTTAGCTGCAATTTGAGAAATGGACATAAAAGAAATTTCGGACAAACTAAAAAACCAATTATTAGAAGTTAAACCTTCTAACGACTGGACAATGGAATATCGACCTTGTCAAGTAAAACTGAAAAACGGAGAAATACTTGACCGAGTTTACATGTCGGAATCTGAAACATATATGAAAACTTGGGGCGTAATGCCTGACCAAGACAGTGGAAAAAGATATATTCTTATCGAAGATGTAGAAGATATAAAAGAAAGTCCTTTTCGAATGCCAGTTGACTTGGCTAATAAACTCTATGAAGCAGGAGAATCCGGAATGGGATATTGTCTTTATAAAATGAAATTTGATAACGGAAAGACCATTGACGTAGTAACAGGAAATGCCGTTGACTTCCCACCAATCCCAAATGGACTGAAATCTGAAAATATTAAAGACGTATTTCCTCACCAAGGTTCAAGAAAGAATCCGACAAATAGTCCTGACTATACTTGGTGTTTATTTAAAGGGGAAATGCCCGAAATTGAAAAAGAAAAAACAGCAGCTAACAATGGCCATACGACAATGGCGGCTGATGTGCAAAATGATAAAACAGAACCTAAATCAAACTTGTGGTCAAAGCTGAAAAGTTTGTGGTCTTAATCCGCCACTGCGCATAGCCGAGTACGTTAGGTCACAATCAGCTGAAGCTGACTTGTGTTGCTACGTGCTACGCACTCCCACCCCACAAGTAATTGTGACCTAACGCCCTGCTAAACCAAATTGTGCCTTTACTTATCAGCATAGTACAGCTCCAGCTGACGCACTCAAGTGCTTAACATGACATAACAAGTGCTAAAAGCAATTTGGTACGGGTAATCTAACTCCCAATACAATAAAATGGCAATTAACGATAATTACATTATCTAATTGGCAACCGATGCCATGATCATTATCAGAACTCTATCATGGCATCGTTATCCATTTTATCGTATCTTCGTTATCATACCCGAACTGCGTTTAGCAGGGCGTTAGCTTTACTTATGAAGAACATTTTCATCTTAATCTTATCTCTGAATTCTATTCTTGGATTTTCTCAAAATTCGGAGCTAATCGTATTGAGTGAAAATGACACTTTAAAAAGTTCAGATTTTGATTTCTGGATAAAAACCGAAGATGATTTTCTAAAATTTAACGATTCGAATAAATTGCTTTATGACAATCTTGTACTGGAAAATAATGATATAGTTTCCTTACTATTTATTTTTAAGAACGATACTCTGAATTTTGAATTGGATAAAATACAATTTTGGAATTTCGAAAAAGAATATTCCGAATACAAATCTTTGAGCCTTACTGTTGGGCACAATGATAAAAGCGAAAAAAAATTTGATTTTGAATTCCATAAAAAAAATAAATCCAATATAATAATTAACATCGCTGATAAAGATTTTAAAAAAGTGTTTAGTGAATTTGCTATTGGACTGGAAAACCCAAATGGAAAATATGATGAAGAAATCATATCAAAATATAAGATTCGGCAAAGAAATAAGAAATTCAGGATAAGGAAAAAGGAATTGAAAAAGCATTTTAAGAAAACGGATTTCATAACTCTTGCTTTTGGAAACAATATTATATTCGAACAAATAACTAAAGCTAACAATGGCTATAAGTAATTGCTTGTTCTCGCCTACTTCTGAAAATCCTTGCGGATTTTCAGTTTGGTGCGTACTTGCAAAATTAAGTGCTAACCAACGCAACTACTCATTGCCGAGACCGTTGTAGTGCATTTAAAAAACCCTATCTGAATGGATTTAAAACCTGGAAAATTGATTCTCTTCTTCGGACTTTTTTGTTTTGCAATTTCTTTGGTTTTAGTCTATGTTTTGTTTTTTGTGCTTGAGGAATATGAAAACGGCGGACTTTTGAGTGTCCTTTTAATGTTAATTGGATTTTTCTCAATCGGACTTTATCTGACCTTACATTATTACAAGTATAGAATTATAATCGGAGATAAATCAATGATTATTAAAAACGAAATTGGGACAAAAAAAGAAATTTATTGGACTGATATTGACAAAGTGGATTACAATAAAACTTTCAATATGATTGTTGTTTTGAGCAATAAAAAGAAAAAATGGATTAGTCCGATTTATGTACAAATAGTTGATTTTATTGACCCTAAAAAATATTCCGAAAACCTTAAACGACTGATAAAATAAAAACGCACTACAACAACGTGTATAGTTCATTGCTTCTGACTTTCCTCGCGGAAAGTCTTCGCAAATTTGCTATCTTCGGTTTACGGCGGAAAATCCCCACGGATTTTCACGCAACGAAACCATAGCCAATCCGTTAGCACCAATATGACAAAAATCCTACGAAAATTCATATCGTATTTTATAAAAAGCGGTTTAGTTTACTACTTGTTTTTAGTTGTCGAAACCATCAGCTTGTATTTTAGCGAATTTGGATTTGACCTAACGTATGGAATACTTTTTAGTTTTAGTCAAATACCCGCAGTAATTAATTTTGGGGTTTTCATTGCCTTAATCCTGGTTACAGCGGAATTCATAAAAGAGAAAATTCCTGTCTCAAAATTTTTCCAATTCGGACTTATCGCATCCCTAATCTTTGGCGGACTAATATTCTTACTATCTAATAGTGTGGTGCCAAAACTGCGAATGACATCATTCTTGGATAGATATGAAAACGCAAGAAAAGAACCATTTACGTCACAAGAAAGAATTGAAAAAGCTACCGAATACAAAAAAACAAATGTTGATATGATGAGTATTGGACTTATAAACCAATATTCTGACTCTTTAGAAACTGAAAATAAGTCTCAAAAGAAAATTATCTCTGACTTGTTTAAAAAAATTCCTGATAGCATAATTCAAAGTGATTTTTCTAAAACGGAACTTAACGAATATGGAATCTCAAAAAACGAGTTGACAAAAGAATTTAATCGCAGAGATTTATTTCAATTAAAAAACGAAATAAGAAAGAATACGTTGTTGACAAAGCAATTGAGAAAATCTAATTGGACAAAAAACGTTCGATATTTAAATAGTTTTCTGACTTTATTTCTAGTTTGCTTTGCAATAGTTATTGGAGCGAATTTTAAAAATCAGTTAATATTTTCATTGGTCTGTATCGGAATAGTGATTTATTCACAGACCTTAACTTTATTAACAACATCATCGGACTACTTTATAAACGGAGAGAACTTATTGGGACTGATTTTTAAGTTTACGATAATTTTGGTTGTATTTTTATATTTAATCTATCGAATGAAAACGAAAAAAAATACTGGTGCTAACAATGTATAACCGCAATTACGGCGGATTCGACTACGTCCGAATCCACTCGGAATTGCTAACGTCAGTGCCAAACCGAAAATTAACGCATATTAACCCGTAACTGACGGTTATACGAGCCGTTGTAGCCAATTAAAAAAATGAAATACGCCATCATTCCATTTATCGCCATCGGACTTGTATTGTCTATGGCAATTGGAATTGAGTATAATTGTGATGGGCAAGAAATGTTCCCAACGTTTTTTGGAAGTCCTTTTGTGTTTAAAAAAGAATCTTTGGGAAGTTCAATGGAATATTTCTACAGTATTTCGGGACTAATTTTAAACATCCTGACTTGGAGCTTCGTTTTATATTTTATCGACAAAGCAATCCAGCGAATTATAAAGCAAAAAATAATCAAAATTGGCTATAAAGTTTTAATCGCACTTATGATTGCCTTTACAACCTTAAACTTGGCAATGGACTCGGTAATGATTGGACACGGATTTGACAAAAACTCGAATTATTGGTACTGGAATATGGACAAAGAAGCTAAAGACTGGGGCATGACTTGCGAAGGCAAATTAATAATAATTAAAATATAAAAACTGGCTACAACAACGGCTATAATCCAGCGTGGCGATAGTGCATAAACCGAAAGTAAAACCTATATTTAAGCTGATTTCTCTGCGGAATAGTCCTGCGGACGATTCCACGCCGAAATCATAGCCAAACCGTTGGCAACAATATGAAAACCCAAGACAGTAATAATAAATTTAGAAATAAATTGTTCAGTGTAAAACAGATTTTGATATTAATAGGACTTGGATTTATTTTCATTGCTTGCGAAAAAAAAGTTGAGCAAAAGAAGAATAAAAAACTAATCGGATTTAAGTCCGAATGGATAGGAGAATTAGGCGATGAAAACTACGAAGCAGCCGAACCTCTTGCTGAAAGTAAAAAAATAGATGTAAAACAAGTAGATGATATTCTAATTGTAAAATCTTGGCAGTTTACCAATACTTGAGGAGAATATGAAGAGGACATTACTATTAGTTCTGACACAATTACTCTGGAATTGAAATTAGTATCAGATGAAGTCTGTACATCAATGTCAATTGAAAAACTAACCTATTTAATCGATAATCCTAAAAAGAAAAAATGGATAATAAAATAAGATACTGTTGCCAACAACGGCTATAATCCATTGCTTGCCAAATGCTAAACCAAAATTTGTTACCTTTAACTTGGCTCAATTCCTACTCCGAAAAATCTCCGATTTTTCTCCGCAACGGAATCATAGCCAAACCGTTGGCAATAATTTATGAAAAAACTAAACTTCAAAAAATGGGTGTTTCTGATTTTAATTCAGATTTTTATACTCTATTTGATTTATAGCTTTTTCTATAACGGAGTTTAAAAAAAGAGGGAAATATTAGATAATAATCTTGTGAATGATATAAAACTGGAACAATACTACAAAGGAGATAAAAATTGGATAAAATATTCAAATTGCTTTTCTGAATATTGGACCGAATCTGACTTTCAAAAAAGATTACTTGAGTATTTAGAGAATAGAATTGATTTTGCTCAAGTAATTTATTATCACTTACAAGGAAACAGTATAAGTTGGATAAATTCAAAAGTATCTGAATTAGATAATTTAACACCATTGGAATGCTTAAAAAACGATAACCTGACTAATAGACTAAAAGAATGTTTAATGAGATTTCCGACTTAAAAAAACTATTGCCAACAATGTATAACCGCAATTACGGCGGATTCGACTACGTCCGAATCCACTCGGAATTGCTAAAGTCAGTGCCAAACAAAAAATTAACGCATATCAACCCGTAACTTACGGTTATACGAGACCGTTGGCAAACATTTTAAATGAAACTCTTACCATATATTTTGTTTTTTGTGCCATGTATCATCTTTTCTCAAGAAGATGATTATAACCCTTTAAAAAGAAAATTAATTGATAGTATTCATTCCAATAGATTATGCATCGAATATCCAGGACTAACTAGATTTTTGACTACTAAAGAGGCTTTTGATGAATCAGAATATGTTTTTACTGGAAAGGTGACTAAAATTATTAGAACTGAACAATTGGAACCTCAAGATTACGAATTGGA
The DNA here is from genome assembly GCF_055227665.1 of Hanstruepera sp. CR43. NCBI lineage: Bacteria > Pseudomonadati > Bacteroidota > Flavobacteriia > Flavobacteriales > Flavobacteriaceae > Hanstruepera > Hanstruepera sp. CR43. The sequence continues at coordinate 1,246,816 of NZ_CP200078.1, forward strand.
TGAAAATAATAAATTGATCCCATTGTATATAGAACCAACTTATCAATATTGGTATATCCTCAAAACAAAAAAAGTTTACAAAGGAAAGGAAAGTGAGTTTATAAAAATTTATTCTCAAATATTTAGCACAATTTCACCTTTGCTGATGCTGGACAAGGAGTATCTGATTTTTGCAAAAGCTGGAGAGTTTCAGGATTCACCATACATTTATTGTGGTGGAAACTCTTGCCATATCAAATATGCTGATGATGACATTGAAGAAATTGAAAATATTTTGAATAACTAAAACGATTTGCCAACAACGTGTATAGTGCATTGCTTCGAATTTTTCCAGCAGAAAAATTCTCACTTTAATTAACTATATTTATTTCAGGAAACATTTCGTTAGTACAACCTCACGCTTTTGTTTTCCAACGCGGAATTTTCGCCAGTCTAGCTGGCTCATCCTAACGCAAAAGCGTTCGGCTGAAATCCCGCAACACACCATACACGAACACGTTGTACCCAATTTGAGAAAATGACCACGTCTAAAGAAATTTACGATACCAAACGAAAAAATTTTGTCAATAAAACAAGGTTACATTTTGAATTTCTGATATCGGAATTTTATTTTGACAAGCCGAATTATACATTCTCGGAACAATCAAACGGAACTGTAATAGCAGACAAATTTGAATTTAATAATTCTGACAAAAATTTGAGAATAACTATATCAAACGCATATCATCCTGTGGACTACGGATTTGAAATAAATCTGACGGATTTAAATACTGGAGCTGAAGAAATGATTCATCACGTGCTGAAAGAAAATCAAGATATCGAACAAAGCTATATCGAAAAAGCATCGGAATTTTTAAAAACTGGATACGGACAAAGATTACGCAGAAAACACTGATGAATAAACCGAATAAAAAACTGGGTACAACAATGTATAACCGCATTTGCTTCGCCAGTCGCTTTGCTCGTGTCGGCGGATTCGACTACGTCCGAATCCACTCGGAATTGCTAACGCCAGTTCTAAACCAAAATTAAAGTATATTTAATCCGATAACTGACCGTTATACGGACCGTTGTAGCACATTTGAGAATGACCGAGAGAATTTACTTATATCCAAAAGGACTTATTAATAGCTTAATTGCGAAATTCCTCATATTCGGTATTATAACTGTACCAATCTTGGTAATTGAGTTTATTTCAATTCTAACTTTAAAATTCTCTTTCGGATTAAAAATTGAAACAGTAATTGGAATAAATGCAATATTTATTGCCCTAGTTATAATATTAATTGTAATAAAATCTTTGAGGGAAATCAGCTCGGTTGAATTTAAGTCTGAAGTTATAGAATTTACTTATAGGTATGGAAAACAATTTAATATAAAATGGAATGATTTACGGAATATCAAATTCTATACTGAAAAAGAAGGTGATTATTATCAATTTGAGACAAACGAAAAAAAAATAGAAATTAACACAAACCGATACGATACAACACACGAGCAAATCTTTTCAATTTTCAAGGAAAAGGGAGTTGTTTTGATTAGTCAGTATTTCTAATAAAAAAAACGTGCTACAACAACGGCTATAATCCATTGCTCGCTAAATGCTAAACCAAAAAACTGTATATTTAACTTGGCTCGATTCCTACTCCGAAAAATCTCTGATTTTTCTCCGCTACGGAATCATAGCAAAACCGTTGGCAACAATTTGAAAAATGATAAAATCGATAATTATAGTAATAAGTGTTTTTTTAATTCTTACTGGATTTAAAACCTACAAATTCTTAAAGGAAAACATAAAGAAAATACCAAAAGTCAGTTTTGAGGAACAATTAAAAACGTATAAAGAATTAGGTTTCAAACTAAACGATGGAATCACTAAAGAAACTTTACTTGAATCATATGACAAATCTGATTTTGAAGAAGACACTTGGATTCTTATGTATGTCACTTTAGGTTCTACAATAGAAAGAGAACCTTGGACACCTATAACAAATGATTGTTGGCACTTCGATGCTGAATGCATTGAGGATAACGGTTCTTATGTTGATATATTAGAAAACTTAAAAAGAATTACAAAGAATCAATTGAATTTCGAACACATCAAGGACTTCGTGGACATTGAAAACGAAAAAGCGTGGGTTTCTTTCGACTTTAGAGGGAAAAATTATAAATGGAATTTAAGAGTTGCGGATGACTGGGTTGATGGAGCTCTATTTGACAAAGTCCAAGAATTAAATTTAGTACTAAATAACTCATATAAATTTACTTCCTATGGCTTGGGACAAGATGGAGTAATTGGCTATATGAATGAAAAAGAAATGGCTGAATTTAAAAAAATGACCAACATAAGAATAAAATGGCTAGATGGAATTAAAGATATTGGACAATAAAAAACTGGTGCCAACAATGTATAACCGCATTTGCTTCGCCAGTCGCTTTGCTCGTGTCGGAGGATTCGACTACGTCCGAATCCACTCGGAATTGCTAACGCCAGTTCTAAACCAAAATTAAAGTATATTTAATCCGATAACTGACCGTTATACGGACCATTGGCATAAATTAAAAATGAACCTCGAACAATTCAAAAATAAGTACAAAAATCAAAAGAAACTGATTAATCAAAAATCAGTTGAATTGACCACACCGATTAACGAATTGAATGAATTATTTGACCAATATGGTGGATTTTCCTTTGAAAAGGGAATTTTAAGGATTCACAATTTCGAGACCTCAAAAAAATGGACTGAAATAATATGCGAAACCTTTCCAAAATACACTAACCGAATTATAGTTTTCGGATTTGATTGGGTTGGGAGACAATACGCAAAAGATATTAATAAGGACTTTACATACTTATTCGATATTGCAACTGGAGAAGATTTTATGCTGGAACAACATATTTCGGAATTTTTCAATGTTGACCTGATTGAATATGCAAACGAAACATTAGACATAGACGGATTTAAAAACTGGAACTCAAAAAACATTGAATTAAAATTCAACGAAGTTGTGGCTTATAAAATACCTTTATGGCTTGGCGGAAAAGATGACCCTAGCAATTATGAATTATCTGATGCGGAAGTAAACTGGGAAATAAATCGACAACTAATGAATAAATAACTTGTGCCAACACCGGTTAAAAATAATTGCTTGGTTCTAGCCTACTCGGAAAATCCTGCGGATTTTCCTCTGGTTCGTTCCTTTTTAGTAAGTTAGTTGCTTGCACACGCAACTACCCTTACACAAACCGTTGTATGTAATTATGAGAAACATGAGAATAACTACATTCATTCTACTATTTTTTACAATCATTTTAAATGCTCAAGAAAATTCTGAAAAAGCAAAAGAATTTCTAAATGCTCTGGATTCGGACAAAATAATTACTGAATATTATGATAAATACAAAAATAAGGTACTTGAATCAACAGAATTAATTTTGATCGAATCAGATTTAGATATAAAAGATAGTTTAATCGTAAATGAATTTACTGAATCTATTAACAAAAACTTTAGGTTCTATATTCAAGAAGCAAAAGACAGAACTTTATCAATTTATTCATATTATGAAGTGGATAGATTAGAGAAATTCATCAATCTAATTAGATCAGAACCAGATTTCAACAAAGTTCTTGTTGAAACTAATTTTGCGAAAATTGTAGAAAACATTACAAAAGAACATAGCGAATATGTCGCACATGATATTCCATTCATAATAAAGGAAATAAAGGCTACTTATGAACCTTTAAAATTAAGACTAATAATTGATAACGACACAATATCAAATATTAGTAAAACTGATTTGAATTTAGAATTAGTTACCACAAATGAAAAATATCAACAAATAGAAGTTTTAAATAAGTTGACCTCTGAAATTACAATTCCAAAAGATTTAGAATATAAAGAAATAGAACACGTCATTGTTACTTATAATGACAAACAGTACACTTTTTTCGAAAAACATTATGAAAGACTACCTAAAGAATTGAGAGCCATTTTAAGTGATAAAGACAAAGAATTGCATAATCCTCTTTCAGAATATTGTTTTGAAAAATTATTGTTCTGGGAAATTGTTATTGACAATAACCCTAAAAAAAATCCAGACTATGATTTAATAAAAAGACAAGATGAGAATATTAAGGGATTAATTAGTTTTAAAACTCGAATAAAAACAATCGGAAAAATAAAATAACTACATACAACACCGTGTATAATTCATTGCTTCTGACTTTCCTCTCGGAAAGTCCTCGCAACTTTACTATCTTAGTTTCTTAACCCGAAAATCCTACGGATTTTCACGCAACGAAACTATACACAAACCGTTGTACTGTATTAAAACCAATCAATAATCTATGAGTTTATTCAAAAGTTTGTTTTCTTCAAATAAATCTGAAAAGGATTTTGGAATTAAACTTTTTAGAGCACTTTACGAACCGAACAAACAAAAAGTGATTGAATTAATTCAAAGAGAAAAAATAGGAATAAACGATTATTTGGATTCATCCAACTCGAACTCAATTCTAATTAATGCAGTCAATTGCTCATCCGAATTTCAAGACTCAAATGAACAATTGGAATTAATTGATTATCTAATTGACCAAAAAGCAGATGTGAATTGGAAAAATGATAATGGATTTAATGCTTTACATATCTCTCTTGCCTATCATAATCTTTCGAAAACATCCTTACTATTATTAAGAAAAGGGAATCCAAATGTAAATATTGTTGAGGAAAAACATGGAAATAGTCCAATATTTACAGCAATTCGAGAATACGGACTGACTTGGCGAGAAGAACAAAAAGAAGTCAACCAATTAAGATTTGAGATTATTAAAGAGCTCTTGAATCGTGGAGCTGAATTGGATAAACTAAATAATCACGGAATTTCAGCCAGAAAATGGATTGAAAGAGTTTCTGAAAACGACAAATTACATAATCTGATAAATGAATTTGACAAAAAATAACGCGGTACAACACCGTGTAAACGCAATAACGGTTGAATTTCCTCATCGGAAATTCAACTCGTTTTGCTAAATTAGGTGCGTCACGGGAAAGTACTCGCGCACTTTCCCGTTACTGACGCTTTCACAAACCGTTGGCAAACATTTGAAAAATGGGATACGAATTAAACATTCAGAGAGAAGAAAATAATAAAATTAGCAAAGAAGAGTGGATAGCCTATATGGAATCTGACTCTGAATTTAACCGAATTGAGGAATTTTCAGCTGATTTAGGAAATAATGAAGTTCTAACCGTACCAACACCAAACGGTGGACTTTGGATTTCTGATAAAGGAGAGGTTCCTTTTACTTTTTCGGAGAAATATGGGGAAATAACTGTTAAAAATCCCGAAACCTGGATTATTAAAAAAATGATTTCGATTGCGCAAAATCTAAACGCAATAGTCGTTGGAGAAGAAGGTGAAAAATATGATGAAGAATATTTGAAAGACCCATTTGGAAATCCTTTTGAAAATGAAAATTCCATGACTGAAAAAAAATGGTGGCAGTTCTGGAAATAAAAACGATTTGCCAACACCGTGTAAAAATAATTGCTTGGTTCTTGCCTACTCGGAAAATCCTGCGGATTTTCCTCTGGTTCGTTCCATTTTTAATAAGTTAGTTGCTCGCACACGCAACTATCCTTACACAAACCGTTGAGCACAAATACAAAGCCGTTTTGAGGTTATGATTTTAAAAAAAGAAAAAATAACAGCAGTTCACCAAGGGCTAGGTGGATATATAAAACTAAAGGATAGGGAATACTCAATTGAACATATAGAGAGCGGAGTTTTTTCTATTCATTTTCCAGACGGTAATAAAGGTGGTTTTCTGTTAAAAGACTTTGAACTGATTACTAAATTTGCCGAAAAGCAAAACCCAGCTTGGTTTGTGGAAGATAAACGAAGAAAAAAATAGAATTTGTATCAATGCACAACACCAGCTATAGTCCCTTTAGAATTTTCTCGCAACGACACGAGCACAGTGAACTGAATGAAGTTAAACCATACTCAATCACGTTGCCAGTAATTTGAAAATGATAAATCTGTTTAAAAAGAAACCGACAGAAATAAAAGAGGAATTTACAATTGGAGATTATGATTTTTCAATTGACCACGGGAATTCTATTGTCAAAATCGACGGAAATAAAATAATCGATTTGACCATTAAAGCAAACGATAATGTTTTTGATAAACTTTGTGAAAATGATGATTTTGAGTTTAATTTCGGACTTTACTCACCAGAGTTTTATGCAAGAAGTGTTGATTTAGGAAGAAAAAGACAAATTATAATCAACCAAGAAAACGGAACAGATATTGAATGCGCTCTATATTTTATGGAACATAATGATGTCAAAATAAATTTAAGTATTCATGATAATTGGATTTTAGTTGCTGGTTGGACTGATATTATGGGAAAAGAATATCCGATTTTGATAAAATTAAAAAATAACTTGCTACAACACCGTGTATAATTCATTCCTTCTTTCTTTCCTCTCGGAAAGTCCTCGCAATTTTGCTATCTTCGGTTTACGGTGGAAAATCCTCGCGGATTTTCACGCAACGAAACCATAGCCAAAACCGTTGAGTACAAGCTGAATTAAAAAAATGAATCGACATTTATATCTATTTATATTTTTTTTGATTGCTATTTCTAGTTGTAAAAAAAATAAATCATCTGAAATATTACTCGATAAAACTGTTGTTACCAATTGTAAAGGAAAAACAATCGAATTGATCTTACCAAAAGATTGGCAAACACCAGACAGATATGAATATGAGGAAGGTTTTCTACAAACCTACATTTATCCTGACAAAAGTTATTTGACTGTAATGTGTGGTGGAAATGCTGAACTAAAAAAGCAAAAAATCGTAAAGGAAAACGAATTTGCAAGAGAACAAAATTATAACGGATTTTCTTTGATATATGGGAATGTAAATGAGGAAAGAAAAGCGGAATTTGACAAGGCTTTTGACCTAATGAAACAAATCGACTAAAGAAAAAAATAAAAGCCAGTGCCTAACACTGGCTATAATCCATTGCTCGCTAAATGCTAAACCAAAAAACTATAACTTTAACTTGGCTCAATTCCTCCTCCGAAATTCTGCCTAATTTCTCCGTAACAGAATCATATACAAACCGTAGGCAACAATTTAGACTCATAATGTCAATGCACAAATTACTTTTGATTTTTATTATAGCTTTAACCGTAAGTTTTCAGTCCTGTGCTCAATCGACTTATAAAAATACGACGTATTCATATCAAGCAAAAATACCAACAGATTGGAATATAGTTGGAGAAATAAAAAATGATACTATTCAGAACTTTTCTATTGTGGAATGGGCGCTTCCTAAAGTTATTTCTGAATCAAAAGAATATGAAGTTCAGAATTCTATCGAAATCTACGCTTATAAAAACAGTGATATTAAAAATATAGAAGAACTTATAAATCAAGAAAAACAAAAATGGCAACCATTTCTATTTAAAACGGATATTTCACAAGAGGATTCCGAATATATAAGAGGAGTTATGACTACCTCAAAAATACCAAGTTTTGACCATAAATCTAAAAAGTACTTTATTTACAAAAATGGAATCTGCTATAGAATCCAGTTAGTTTGTACACTTGATACTTTTGACAAAAATCTTTCCGATTTTGAAAATTTCTATAAAGAATTTAATATTATTGAAAACAAAAAGGAATAAAAAAGATATGTTAGAAAAAGCCAGAAAATTACCGCTACTGACAAAAATAATATTAACAATAACACTCTCTCTGTTTTGGATTTTCATTGCATCAAGTTTTGACTTGGATATAAAATCGAATTGGATTTTGTCTGCATTTGTGATTGCTGGAATATCCAGTATTTTTTTTGGTTTCGGTACGAAAAACAAATCGGATGACAAATAAAACCTCTTAATCTGACTGACCAAAATTCCTACTGAAAAATTATGTTAGAATGGATAAAGAATAACGCAAGGTAACAACGTGTAGAATTCATTGCTTCCGATTTTCCTCGCGGAAAATCCTTGCAACTTTATTATCTTAGTTTTTTAACCTCGAAATCTCAGCGGATTTCACATTACGAAACTATACACAAACCGTTGTAACCAATTTAAGAAATCCGAACCCTAAAAAATGATTTTTGTAAAAAAACACAATCTTGTAACAGACAAACCAATTGAGATTGTTCGGAATAATTTAAAATCATCAACTGAAAAATTATCAGTAACAGAATTAAGTGAGATAAAATTATACGGATATATGAAAAACACTCACGGAAGAGGTTATAACATTGTATCTGACATAAATTTAAAAGAAAAAGCAGACAGAAAAACAATCGTTGAAATTAAAAACGAATTTGATTTGTTGACTAACTTGTTTTTGATAGCAACGTTTGTCGGACTTTGGGGAATTGCCATTTACAAATTAATCAATGGAGCAAATATTTTGAGTCTTGAACTGATTTTAATGCTGACTTTTCCAATTATTGGAGCTTTGATAACAAAGTCATCTTTTGAAATTTATGAAAAAAGACTTATGAACATTTACTCATCGCTACTGGAAAATGAAAAACCAAATTAAAAAAACTGGTTACAACAAGGACTATAATTCATTGCTTCCGATTTTCCTCACGGAAAATCCTAGCGGATTTTCACGCAACGAAACTATACATAAACCGTTACCCGCAAGCTGATAAAATGAAGTACTTAATAATAATTTTCGCTCTTTTTTTAACGTCCTGTCCAAATGGACAAACTAAAAAAGAAATTAATGGATTGATTATTGACCCTAACATTAAAAATGAGGTTGATAAATACATTTCTGACCAATCTAAATTTGAGAAGTTTGCAGATTTAATGCAAATATATTCTAATAGTTTATCTGTTGAGAGTTATGAAAATGACAGTTTAATAGTTTCAAGCAAAGATTTTTCAAGAAAACTTCCCTTTAAGTCTTTTTATTTATGGAATAAAGACACTCTCGGAATTAATGGTGCTTTCGGACTTTTTGGTGGAACCGGATTTTATATAAAAATTGCTGATAGCAAAGCAGAGCTTTTTCATTTATTGAGTTCGGATGATTTTCCGACTTATGCCTACAAAGAAAAGGACAGTTTAATTATGAGGCTTGAAGTCCCATGTACTGAAACTAAAATTATTTTATCTGAAGTTCCTGACTCGACCAAAAATCAAATAATTTATGGATTTGTGGAATTTAAAAGCAATGACTTTTATTCAGCTTCAGGTGCTTTTATTGAGGGGAAAGAACCGAAAAGAAAAAAGATAAGAAACAATATGAACATCTACTTTAAAAGTGGATTACTTAAAATGAACGAATAAAAGCCAGCAGGTAACAACATTTATAATTCATTGCTTAACCACGCAATGCATCATTGCCAAACCGTTGAAACCAATTACGAAAAACATATGAAAACAAAATTTATTTTAATCTTTCTAATAGGCTTAATTTGTTTTTCTTGTAATGTGAGCTCTCTTGATAAAAAATATAATTTCTGGGCTTCAAACAATGAATTTAATGGAAAAAAAGAATTAGTTGAACAATTTCAACAAACTATTAATGAAAGATTAAGCGACTCATTGAATTATCCAAATTTTTATTTCCTAAATGGCAAATTCAGCTGGCAGCTCAATAATAATATATTAACAAATAAAAGTTATGACAAAGCTGTTATTATGCTAATGAGTTTAGGACTTGACAATAAAAAGGACACTCTTGGATCAGTAAATTTACTTTCAGCAGAATACATTTCAGATAATTGGATTATTAACGACAAAATTGATTTGACATTTTATTACTTTACCCACTATTACGATGATAGATTGACTTTTGAAAAAATAACTGAATTATCCACAAAAAGAATGATTGAAGCAGGGTATATGAAATCTGAAAAAGAGTTTAATCATAAATTCGTAGAGGACAATTGGAGTTATTTATTTGGAAAAGAATAAAAATAACCAGCTACAACGCTAGCTATAATTCAGCGTGGCAACAGTGCAAAAACAAAAAGTAAAACCTATATTTAAACTGATTTCTTACGCGGAATAGTCCTGCGGACGATTCTACTCCGAAATCATAGTCAAACCGTTGTAAACAATTACTGAACTGAACGCAATTTTAAAATATAAAGGACTGATTTTTAAACTGATTGTTACTGCTGTGATTATTGGCTCGTTCCTATTTTCAAGCGGAATATTAATCAAACCAAAATTTGATTCGGAAAAGTGGAAAAATTGGGTAGAAACCGAATCTGAACCTTCTCTACGTTGGGATATGATAAAGAGTCTCAAAAGGACTCACGAATTAATTGGAATGCCAAAAGAAAAAGTTTTAGAATTACTTGGTGAACCGAACTCAAAAACCGATTCGACATTTAGCTATTATCTTGGTTACTCTAAAAATGGAATTAATACTGGAAACTTAACCATAAGATTTAACGAAAAGGGAAAGGTTTTGATTTATTTAATTGGACAAGGTTAATATGGTTTTCAAAAAAGAAACAAAGGATAATGAATTGTATGTTTAAATGAACGGAAAACTGATTTATAAAAAGTGGCTGAATACAGGTGAATCTAAAATATTTGACTTTATAGCCTATGACAAATACACTCTGAAATCGATAAATGACAAAGAATAAAAAACTGTTTACAATAACGGCTATAATCCATTGCTTGCTAAATGCTAAACCAAAATTCATTAACTTTAATTCCATAACTGACGGTTATAGGAGATCGTTGTATCGAATTAGTGAATGACCAATCTAGGTACCAGAGTTTTTAAAAGAAATAAGATAAAAGACTTATTCTTTTTTTTATTATTTACCACATTTACAACTATAGGGTTTTCTATACATAAAGAATCTAACGTGAAAAGTTTAATCAGTATAGTCTTTTTTGGAACAGGTTCATTTTTGTTTTTAATTCAACTAATAGCAAACTTTAATTACCTGAAAATAAACAATGAAGGGTTTGAACAGAGATCCCTCCTGACAACAAAAGGTTTTAAATGGAAAGATGTCTCCAATTTTGAAGTTAGAAATTTTCGCTGGAACGAAAGTATCTACTTCGACCACAAAGATGAATTTGGAAATCATAATTGGAAATCAATTACCTCAAGCTATACTATTAAGACGAAAGACTTAATAAAATTAATGAGAAAATATAAAGATAACAGTAAAAACATGCTACACGACCGTGTATAATTCAATGCTGCGGATTTTTACGTTACGAAACCATAGTTAAACCGTTACCACACATTTGAACAAACTAAATGGACTTAAACGACATTAGAGAAAATTATAGAAATTTTGACGATTATAAAATCGAAAAAATTGCTTCCGAAGAAGCTGGCTCTTTAAGACCAGAAGTATTGGAAATCCTTAAATCGGAAATCAAAAAACGAAATCTGAATGAGAGCTTGCTAAAAAGTGTTGACTCACAAACAAAGGAATTGACCAAATCTGAATTTGAGGAATACTGTAAAATGTTGAGAAATCATCCTTGTCCTAAATGCAATTCTAAAACAAGTAAACTAAATGTTTCAATGGTTGGTAGAGTTGTAAGTATGTTGTTGTTAACCAACTATGAGAAAAAATTAAATGTGGCCTGTTCGGATTGCCTTGATGAATTGAATAAAAACGCAAATATGAAATCGGCACTTTTAGGTTGGTGGGGATTTCCTTGGGGACCGATTCAAACAATTCGCTCTTTTATGTTCAATTCCAAAATGAAAAAGAACAATCGGACTGAAAAACCTAATGAAATATTCCAAAGTTTTGTTCTAGGAAATATCGGAGTTTTAGAGGCTTTCAAAGACAATCCTGAAAAGCTGACTGAATTTCTTAATCGGATTAATAATAAAAACTAAAAACGTGTTACAACAATATATAATCGCAATAACTGACGGTTATACGACACCGTTGGCAAAAATATGAAAAACGAAAAAAATACTATACTGGTAATCGGAATTGTGCTTGGATTGATAAGCACTCTTGCAAGATTAAGTGTTGCTGGTTGGCTTTTTCTTTTTGGAATAATTTCAGCACTTGTATTCGGAATAATTCACTTGATTTTTTTATACCAATTATCGAATGATTTTGAAAAACTACAATCGTCTGACAAAAAAATCGCTTGGATTGGAATTTTAACTTATCCAATGATTTTTCTATTTCAATTTGATTTTGGAGATAGTGCTGGAACTTTTTATGTTTATGAATATTTAACCGGAGAACGAACATCAGATTTTGAGCATTTCGCCTTTTATATAGCAGTAGTTTCTGGAATAATTTATTTAGTGAATTTTATAATTTGGCGAGTGAAAATAAAAAATACAGTTGCCAACAACGTGTAACGCGCATTGCTTCTGCTTTTATTCCAAAAAATGCTCGCACTTTCACTATCTTGGATTCTTAATAGGAAAATCCTGCGGATTTTTACGCAACGAAATCATAGCCAAACCGTTGTATAACATTCTGAAAGATGATCATTTCACGGATATCAATATTGTTAAGTATAATTGGACTATTCATTGGAATATCAATGCAACATCATTTATTTGTGGGATACCAAACCGCCACTGGAAAGACGCAAGCCCTTTACGGACTTGAGCAATTGGCATATATTGAATATGCATTGTTTGGGTTAATTTCACTACTTCTTTCAGTGATTTCTATTTTTAAAAAGGAAAACAGAAAAACTATTATTCTGACTTTAAGCCTGTCCATACTTTCTATACTTGTTTTTGTACTTGAAATATGGAGATTATTCATTTGACAAACAAACGTTTTACAACAACAACTATGGTTGATTACTTCCAATTTTCCTTGAGGAAAATCCTCGGGCATTTTCTCGCAACGAAATCGAAGATTTAACGAAGTTAAACCATAACCAAACTGTTACTTGTAATTTATGGAAAACACTTAAAAAATATAAATAGCTAATGAATAGAATTTTAATCATTCTAAAATTTTGTAATAACAATTATTGAGGTTTGTGTGTAATTATTTTATGGTTTTTAGACCCGAAAATAGCTGTTTTAGGCTACAAAAGTCACCTAAAACAATGGTTTGTTGCTCTCGTTTGTATTTTGTGATAATTTTTTATCACAAAATTATCACAGTATTTATCACAATTAATTTTGTTCCAAATTCGGAAATATAAACCCCTTCAAATCGGGCACTTCAATATTCTTGACTCCTTTTATATTGATAAATTGGTTCAACTTAGCGTCATCTAATAGAAACTTTTCTACTAACTCTAAATTGAACTGCTTATTTTTTTCATAAGTACTATGAAATTTAAACTCTTTGAAATACTTTGCCTGCTCTGTTTTGACAATCAGGATATCATTCAGGACCTTATCAAACTCATCTGTAATGTTTTGTGGCAAATGACCATCAAGTTTCTTTAAAGCCCTAATATATCTATTTAACTCCTGATCTGTCACCTCTTGCTTTCTATTTTCTCTCTTTCTATAAATCCAAACCATAAGCTGAAGAAAATCCTTCGAATAAATCACTGATTCTATTCTATCCTTTACCTGTTCTTTGTAACAGTAATCACCATTAAATACGCTCTCTAACAAGTCTCTTAAATATGCAGAACTCGTTTGATTTTTTTCTTGAGCCTTTTCTTCAATAGATGCCTTTAGTTCTTTGGGTAACCTAAAGTTTATGGAAGGGTCGCTATTCTTAATTGGTTTTTTCTTTGACATAATGATTTACTTTTAATGGTAATCTTGAACTTGATGCTTTCAATACTATGAATTTACTCTGAAAACTGTTTTAAGCAAAAACTTCTCTGCTTCCTCATCTGTTACAAGTATTTTATTTCCTTTCTTTTTAGGTAAGGGTTTCGTATTCATACTATGTTCTGCTTTTGCTACATTGGGAATATTAATCAGATTATTTACTGTTTTTAGGTCTTCCTTCTTGATTTCCCCTTCAAGTGGATTAGTAGTTTGGTGGCTTTCCTTTTTGAAATTTTCTTGCAAATAGTCCCAATGCTCCTGGAAAATTTCCATCTGCTTCTCAAATGAAAACAATGTCTCTTCTCGAATGTCCTTGATGTCTGTTCTGATATTATCATACATCCATTTGGAAATCCTGACATAAAAGACGAGGTTCTTTAAATAGTTATCCAATAAAAAACGAAAAGAAGGATCGTTTAGTTCTTCCTTTAGATCAAATAAGTCATAGGTGTTTTTACCCAATACCAATCCTTTTGGAAGAATGTAAAAGTTGGATGGATTGCCATCTAGCGCTTTATTGCTTCCATCCTCCTTGATAAGGACAACCGTATCAAACACGCCATCAAACTTTTCATGATCCCAATTCCCTTTTGGGTCTAGTTCCGTGTAAAGCCTTCTGGGTATATAGAATATGAAAGGTTTATAAAGCCTTTCTATAAATATCTGGTGTTTGTCCTTGAGTGATTCTTCCATGTTTACATTTAAGATTTTATCAGCTCGGAATAATCTTCAGGAAGTTCGGCATCAATCTCTCTCAAATATTTCTCAAGAGCTTTCATGGATGAATGACCTGTTATTTGCATTAACTGACTCTTGGCTTCAAACGGTGTAGCAGTCTTTCTAATTTGTCTGTATAATTTCGTAATAAAAGTATGTCTAAAACTATAGAGTCCATATTCTGGTCCAAGTCCAAATTTGTCCTTGACTTTTGTTTTGAACCTTTTTGTGAAATAATCCCTTTTATTGCTTAATTCTGTGTCCCATTCACCTCCTAGACCTTCTGGGGTGAATAGGCTTAGATTCTTGTCCATTTTTGCTATGTCAAAAAGTTCTTCAAGCATTAGATCTGGAATAATCTTCGTCTTTTGAGGACTGTTCTTGGCCTTAAAGCTGACTTTCTTATTCCTTATGTCCAAATCACCAACATTCAACCTACAGACCTCTATAGGTCTTAAAAAATTATAAGATATAAATTTGATGAAAAGCAGGAGATCCTTATCATGTTTTTCTAAGTGTTCAAATATTTTTTCTTGCTCCTCTTTTGAATAAGACTTATTTCGCTTTGGTGTCGATTTAAGAACGGGGATTTTTTTAATGTAATTGACCTCAATAATGTCATCATCTTCTAATGCTTGAAACAAACTACTTAGATCCGTTCTATAATTGTTACGATTCCTTGGACTTGTTCTCTCCAATATCTCATTTAAAAAATCCATAACAACTCTCTTATCAATTTCTGATATGGTATTTTTTTCAGGGTGATTATCATTTATCCAATCGGTAAATGTTTTAATTCGGTTTTTAAAGCTCTTTTTGGTCGTATCACTCAAAAGCTTATCCTTTAGCTTTAAACCTCTTGAAAAGGCATCTTGTATGGATATAGATGGTTTTACAACATCAATTGACCCTTTCGCCTCTTCAATGTCATAGCATGAATTAGATTCCTCAACTTTCTCAACAGAACTTTTTTGATTTCGTTTATCGATAAGCTTAGAATTATCTTCAAATGGATTAAAACCTTCTTTTAATAATTGCTTTAGCTTGTTTCTGTAAACTGTTAGAACCGCCAAACGGTCTTCTTTGGAATTATAATTATTTGCAGTTCCATAAATATTCTTCATCCTTTGAAGCTTTCCTGTTTGAGGATTTCGGAATGAAAAATAAACATACCAGCGCCTGCTTAAATTACCATTGGCATTGTAGATTTTTGGGGAGGAGAAATTTTTCTTTTTTAGCAAATTGTGTTCTAAAACGTGTTCAATTCCGTGTTCATCGGCAAGATAATCATTTAATGTAAACATAAAAAAAATGGTTTTGCGTAAACAAAACCATTGATTATAAACCGATTATCTTTAGTAGCGGGAACAGGACTCGAACCTGTGACCTTCGGGTTATGAGCCCGACGAGCTACCTACTGCTCTATCCCGCGATATGGACTGCAAATATACAATGCTTTTTAGATAAAACAAGGGTATTTTAAAGATTTTTATTGTTCAATGCTAATTGCTGAAAAAGAATGGAGTTCACCTGCTTTAAATTCAAGAGTAAACTGAATAGGATTACAGCACACCTCACAATCTTCTATATATTGTTGAGATGGAATCGAACTATCCAACATTAGGGAAACCGTTTCCCAACAATATGGACAGGTATAAAAGTGTTCAAACATGAATTTTAAATACAAAAAAAAGAGACCATAAAATATGGCCTCTTTATTAAACAATTACTAAAAAACTTAAAATCAATCATTGTCGGTGATCGTGGTATCTGCATTATTTAAATCCATAAAGTTAGGATTGTTACCATTCACCATGCTAATGTACTCTTGGTTTAATTTGTTATCACTTACCATAAATGTAGATAATTTAGGAAAATAAGATAACTCAAAGGGCAAATCACCTGTAAATTCATTACTCGCTAAAACCAATTCTTCCAGTTCTGTTAGTGCAGCAATTTCAACAGGAATCTCACCAGAAATCTTATTATCGATTAAACTTAATTTTTCTAATTTGGTGAGGGATTTTATTTGTGTTGGAATCGTACCTGACAACATATTGCTACCAAGTAACATTTCCTTTAAACTTGCTAAACCTTCAATAGACTCTGGAATATCACCAGTTAAACTATTGCTGTATAATTTTAATACTTCAAGATTGTGAAGGTTTCCAATTTGAGCAGGAATCTCACCTTCAATACTATTCATAAATAATTCCAACGAAACCAGATTTTCTAATTCACCAATGGAATTTGGTAAACTACCTGTAATTTTATTGAAACCTAAATTCATAGATCTTAAATGAACTAAATTTCCAAGCTCTTCAGGAAGACTTCCTTGAAGATTATTAAATTCTAAATTCAATGCAACAACTTGATCATTTTCGGTTGTAACACCATACCAAGTATTGATTGATGCATTCAAATCCCAAGTGTTGACCCATTCGTCACCATTGGTTGAATTGTATAATGCTATTAAAGCTTCTTTCTCGCTATTTGAAACGTCTGCAAACGAAAATGCAGTTAAGAAAAGACACAGTAGTGTTAGTTTTAAGGTTTTCATATTCAATAGATTTGGGATTAATCTGAATCAATATTAGAACAAAGAACGCTTAAAACCAAAAATATTCGTTGAAATACTATTTTGTGTAAGAATTTACATATTAATTATACGATTCGATAGCATCCTGAACGGATTCCCAATCTACCATCAATGATTCCAAACGGTCTTTTTTAGCCTGATATGTATCGAAAAATGTTGGGTCAGAAACAACCTTATCATAATTAGTCGCCAATTCGACATCAATAGACTTAATATCCTTTTCCAGCTGATTTATTTTGGCTTCTATATTGCTTAATTTATTGGTAAGGGATTTCAATTTCTTTTGAGATTCATAAGAATCCTTATTACTCAATTTCGGAGTCTGCTTCACAACATCACGTTTTTCAACCTCGCGAAGGTTTTCTACATTGCGTTGTTCCAAATAAAAATCTATATTCCCTAAATACTCCTTTATTTTTTGGTCTTTGAACTCATAAACCGTATCGGTTAAGCCTTGCAGAAAGTCCCGATCGTGAGACACTAAAATTAAAGTTCCTTCAAATTTCTTTAGCGCTTCTTTTAAAACATTTTTTGACTTTATGTCCAAATGGTTGGTAGGCTCATCCATGACTAACACGTTAAATGGCTGTAACAGTAATTTGGCCAAAGCCAATCTGTTTCGCTCACCACCTGATAACACCCGAACATATTTTTCCACTTCATCACCACGAAATAAAAAGGCTCCTAAAATATCCCGAACACGACTTCTATTGCTTTCATTGGCCGCATCAATCATGGAATCTAAAACTGTTTTACTGCCATCTAAATATTCTGCCTGATTTTGTGCGAAATAGGCGATTTGAACATTGTGGCCTAAATTTAAATCCCCTTGATGTTTTATTTCACCTACAATAATTTTTGCTAAAGTCGACTTCCCTTGACCATTTTGCCCTACAAAAGCCGTCTTGGTATCTCTGGCTATAGTGAGATTGATATTTTTTAAGACTTGTAAATCGTCATAGTTTTTAGACACGTTTAAAGCTTCAACCACGACTTTGCCTGGTGTAACAGATACTGGAAAATTTAATGACATCACACTGTTATCATCTTCATCAACCTCAACGCGTTCCATGCGATCCAATTTTTTGATTAATGATTGCGCCATAGTGGCCTTGGAAGCCTTGGCGCGGAACTTTTCTATTAATCGTTCAGTTTGCTGGATTTGCTTTTCCTGATTTTTTTGAGTTGCTAATTGCTGCTCTTTAATCTCTTTTCGCAATACTAAAAATTTGGAATATGGTTTATTGTAATCATAAATTCGACCCAACGAAATTTCTATTGTTCTATTAGTAACATTGTCCAAGAACATCTTATCGTGAGAAACAATAACAACAGCACCAGGATAATTTTTAAGGAAGCCCTCCAACCAGATAATAGATTCGATATCCAAATGGTTTGTAGGCTCATCCAATAGCAATAAATCATTATTTTGTAGTAACAGTTTTGCCAACTCAATGCGCATGCGCCAACCTCCTGAAAATGTATCGGTTAGATTATTAAAATCCTCCCGTTTAAAACCCAATCCTTGAAGTATTTTTTCTGTTTCACCCTGATAATTGTAACCGCCAATAATTTCATATTGATGCTGTAAATCATTTAAATCAACCATTAATTGATGATAACCGTCACTTTCATAATCGGTTCGCTCAGCTAATTGCGTATTGATATCTTCCAGTTTAGCTTCAAGTTCCTTTATTTCGGTAAAGGCTTCGTAGGATTCTTCTAATACTGTTCGACCAAACTCAAAATCAATATCTTGTTTCAGAAATCCAATCTTAAGGTTTTTATCGGCAGCAATTTGTCCAGAATCAGGTTGCAATTCCTTTGCAAGAATTTTAAGCATGGTAGATTTTCCAGCACCATTCTTTCCAATTAACCCTATACGATCTCCTGAAGTTAACTTAAAAGTGATTTCTTCGAACAAATACTCGCCTTGAAATGATATTGAAAGATTATGAATGTTAAGCATTATGTTACAAAAGTTACAAATTGATGTTGTTTAAAAGGTTAATTTTGTGTAACCCAAAATGCAAAAGTAAACTTTTAAAGATGATTAAAAAAGGAACCAAGCTATATAGTATTTTGACTGGCGCATGTCCTAAATGCCACCAGGAATCCATGTACGAGAACAAGAACCCATATGCCTTACAAGATGTCTTAAAAATTAACGAAAAATGCTCTCATTGTGGAACCAAATATAGAATGGAACCATCTTTCTTTTATGGTTCAATGTACGTAAGTTATGCTGTGGGTATTGCCTTTGCCGTTGCAGCATTTGTTATTAGCTATGTGTTTTTGGAAAGTAGTCGGAATATCGCGTTTATCTCAATTATAGGAACACTGATTGTTTTTATGCCCATCATCATGCGCTTATCAAGAAATATTTGGATTAACCTATTTATGAATTACGATAAAAATTTGGTTAAGAAGAAAATCGATTAATATCAATTTCCGGATTTAGGGGTTTTTCTAATTCAACATAATTAAATAATTCCTCTGAAATATAGGGTGCTATCATCACACCTCTTGTTCCCAAACCATTTATGATATGGATATTCCTGTAATTTGAATGCGTTCCTACCAAAGGTCTTCTATCCTTAACGGTTGGCCGGATTCCAGCTACTTGATCAACGACATTAAAATCGCATTTTAAAAAGACCTTCAGTTTATCAATCATCTCAATTTTTGCATCTTCTGTCACTAAATTGGTTTTATCTTCCCAATTATAAGTGGCTCCAACAGAATAGAGATTGTTGCCTTCAGGAATTATAAAAACAGAAGATTTTATGGCAAAATCAATGTTTAATTCTGGTGCTTCTATGGTCAACACTTCTCCTTTGGTCCCATTCAATGGTAATTGATTGAAATATGGATTTTTTTTCATTCCAAATCCTTCACAAAACACCATATTAGAAGCATGAATATTTTCATATTCAACATAGCTCTCATAAGTTTTTAGACTGTCATAATTGAATGGTTGTGATTTCAAAAGATTTTGGTTATCCAAAAACATCAAGTACTTATCGATTAATGTATTGGTATCAATTCTACCAGCTTGTAAAACTTCTCCAAAACCAAATGGCACATCAATGGCGGGATTGCTATTTTTAACAATATTTCCAGATAAAAAGGGTTCTAATGTTGGCTTATCCATGGCCGTAAACCACAGATTTTGCTCTTCGATTGAAGAAAACCGTCTTAATAGCCCAAACTCATAATCTATTTTAGTGTGAAGTAGTCTTTCTAAATCCTTATAAAATGGTTTGGCGAGTTGTAATTGCCTCTCGGCCATCCAAACTTCTGAAAAACGTTTTAGGATAACTGGATTGTACATACCGGCAGCAACCAAGGAGGACTGTTGCGAGCGATCATCAAATACTAAAAATGATTTGTCGTGCTTTCGCAATTGCTCACAAAATGCAATTCCTGCCAAACCACAACCAACAACTATATAATCTACTTTATGCAACATTAAGTCCTTTAAAATCTCTTGCAAATATCGTAATAAAAAACGCTCACTGAAAAGTGAGCGTTTAAACCTTTTATTGCAGGACCTAAATTAATAAGCCCACATATCTAATTCGAAGTTTCGAATCTTCTCCTTAATTCTGTCAGATTCCAATAACTGCATCAAGGCATTTTCAGAGATATATTCGGTAACCTTACGGTCTCCATAAACATTTTCCTCTTTATAAACATAGCCGTTGAAGCGTCTAGAGTTTAACAAATGATCAAAACTGAATGGTACAGCACTATTCTCATTGTTAAAAGCCTTGGCTTCATGCAAAATTTCTCTAGCATCTGGATAGAATACCCAAAACAATGGAATTGGTTCTTTGTTAGCCTCATCATCAGAATCTAAAAAGTTAACATCTGGCGCAGCAGGTGCTATACCTATTAGACGATATTTCATTTCCGCTTGTCGCTTGTCAAAATACCACAAACCTTTCATTAGATAAGCACTAATATTATAAGAAGTAATATCAGTTTTAACGATATACTCTGGATCTACATATCCATCAGCGTTATATTGTTCATAACCAATATCTAACGTATCAATTTTAGACATACTTGCTTGTAAATCTTTAATTGTGCGCTTGGCAGTGAAATAAGAATCATCGTAAATGTTTTCTAATTCTCCTTTTTTAACACTGTTCCAAAGTACATCAAATAACGATCGTCTGTTCTTACCAATGTTATTGGTATCCACAGGATAGTATAATGGGAAATTAACACGCTCATCAAGAACGACGCGTTCCCATGTCATTTTAGAATACATAACGTCTCTGTCATCAACATAGCCGTATTCTAATGGTTGATCATTGTCCAATGCTTTTTGCGCTTCAGTTCTAACACCAATTTCTTCAGGTGATTTCGCGCTCAATAAATTGGCTTGCGAAAATGAAGCAGTCACAAAAGACATACTTAAAACGGTTAATAATAAACTTCTTAATCTCATCTGTTTAAATTTTAGTTATTAGGGCTTATCATTCAGATGCTTAAACCTTCTTTTTAATTTGTAAGCTCAACAATTACAGAAGAAACTCCTTTTAGCTTATAAGAAGAATTTCCTTTAATTTGAGCTTTAATATCAAATATGA
The DNA here is from genome assembly GCF_055227665.1 of Hanstruepera sp. CR43. Taxonomy (NCBI): domain Bacteria; kingdom Pseudomonadati; phylum Bacteroidota; class Flavobacteriia; order Flavobacteriales; family Flavobacteriaceae; genus Hanstruepera; species Hanstruepera sp. CR43. Next base: position 1,268,501 of record NZ_CP200078.1, read on the forward strand.
CAACTTGATCACCACGTCTTGCTTTACGTAAAGCATTTTTCGCTTGGGAGTTTAACTTAGTACCATTTACAGACACAGAAGGCTGACCTGGAACCTTAAGCTTAAACGAAGTTACTTGAATTGGCAATTCGAAATCAAAATCTTGCAATTCTGCACCAATAGTTGAAATCTCAACACTATTACGTGGTAACTTAATTATATCATTTGATTGACCACTTACAGTACCCGTAGGCTTTGGAATATCTTTAATTCTAAAGGTAGCCTTATCACTAACTTTTTGTCCATCAGGCAATGTACCAGATACATTAATTGTAACTTCTCTACCAGAACCAGGATTCATGTTATATTTACCAACTCCAGAACCTTTACTTAAACCAGGTGCACTAGCAGATACATTGTTATCTGAAATACCTGCGAAAGAAATAGTCATTGGGTTTGTTACACCACGATAAACAACATTCATCTTGTCAGCAGAAATAGTTGCTGAATTTGGTTTTGGCACAACAGCATAAGTCGACTTAACCGGAATAGAAATGATAGAGTCTCCTTCCTTAAATTGGAATTCACCTTCAATTTCACGCTCACCAACAGCTCCAGCAGGGAACTTTAATAATGTTTGACCTGCTTGCATAGCTGTATCAGCTAATGTTTGACCATTAATAATTACTTTGTCAGCTTTTAAGGTTTTATCGTTCTTACCAAGGATAATACGTCCAGTAAAATCTTCACCTGAAAAGAATGCTGTTTTATCTGGTACAACAATTGCATCAAAATTCGTTAAAGATGCTTCCACTTTTAACTTACCAGCTAACATGGATGATAAAACTTCAGATTCCGTAGTTTTAACATCAGCTTGTAATTGAGTCATTTTGGTTAACGATGCCACCAAAGGGAAACCTTTATAATGGTAATCCAACCAATCAATTTTGTTATTATCTCTGTTCGTTACTGGATCGGTAGCAAATTTCTTTTTAACGTCATCAGCAATACTAGCCATATCCGGATTAGTAGCCAATACAGCCACTACACCGTCTCTAAATTTAGCTATTTCGTCAATGAACTTTTGACCTTCAGGCTTTAATTTTTCACCTATGAAAAAATATTCATCCAAGAAATCACCTTTATCCATGATTTCATAATCTTTAGGATCTTCAACAGTAGCAGTCATTTTACCTTTCAAATCCACAATGTAAGAATTGAAATCATTTGCTAATGTTGATATTTGATCCGCTTGCATTTTCAAAGGTTGGTATTTAGCTGGTTGTTCAGATACCTTTTCAGCTAAACCTTGCATAAATGCTTCATTTCTTTGAGTTGCGGCTTCATTTGATTCGCTCAACTTTTCGTTCATCAAACCAAATGCAGAAAGCACCTCTTTAGACATATTAAGTGCTAGCATTGCGATAAACACCAAATACATCAAGTTAATCATTTTCTGTCTTGCAGATAATTTTCCTCCTGCCATTTCTAATTAGTTTTTAAGTTATAGTTATTGTTTAAATAAATATTTAGTTTATAAAAACTAATTAGCTTTTGTGCATTGCAGAAAGCATACCACCATAAACACCATTTAAAGATGATAGATTAGATGCCAATGATTGCATTTGTTCTTTTAGTTTGGTAGCATTTTCAACAGCTTCTTCATTGATGGCTGCTTGACGATTAACGCTTTCTAATTGTACTTTGTAAAGGCTGTTTAAAGATTCCATTTGAGCTGCTGCCAATGATAATTCTTCACCATATTTTTTAGTAGCTGCAATAGAATCTACTGTAGGAGCAATTCCTTTTGCTGCACCTTCAAAGTTTTTGATGCTATTTCCTAATGAACTCATTAGTTCACCATCAATTTTCGCTTCTTTTAATAAATCGTCTAATTTTTTAGACAACATACCTTCAGCGTCTTTTGGTTGCTCTTTCTTTTTTGAAGTACTAGCTCCACCTGCTAATTCAGGGTAAACTAGAGACCAATCTAAATCATCATCAACAGGTTCAAAAGCTGAAAGCGCAAATATAATTGCTTCAGTTACAAGACCTATTGTTAACATAACATTACCTGTTAATGGTCCTATTTCAAAGTGAATGATTTTAAAAAGTGCTCCAACGATAACGATTGATGCTCCTAATCCATAGGCCATTGCCATGAATTTCTTGAATGCTCTTGATTGTCCTGCCATAATTTCTGGTTTTTTAGTTAAGTATAAATACTTAGGTAGTTTAATAAAATTTAGTTATAGTTATTTTAGTTTTTTGCGTTTAAGGTTACATCTGTACCCATATAATCCTGTACAGTTCTAAACCCGATGTAACTTCTAGCTGAATCAGCATATTCGTAATCTCTTGAACTTACTTGCATATAATATGCCACATCTTTCCAAGAACCTCCACGAACAACTTTACGTTCGTTGTTTACATCATTTACACTAGGGTTTACAGATGAAACAAACTCGTAAGAAGATGGATCATAGGATGCATGAACCCACTCTGAAACGTTACCTGCCATATTATATAAGTTATAATCGTTTGGCTCATAAGATTTCGCTTCGACAGTATATAATGCCTGATCCGCAGCATAGTCACCTCTCAAAGGCTTAAAGTTTGCCATAAAACAACCTCTATCATTCTTGGTGTAAGGACCACCCCAAGGATAGGTAGCTGCTTGAAGACCACCTCTCGCCGCATATTCCCATTCAGCTTCTGATGGCAAACGGTATTTAGGCACATTATGCTGTTTCTTCTCTTTTCTATATGCATTGTGGTGTAACCATCTCCATTCACAAAATGCTTTGGCTTGTTTCCAAGACACACCTACTACTGGATACTCATCGTAAGCAGCATGCCAGAAATAGTCATTGTGCATTGGCTCGTTATATGAATAAGCAAAATCACGAATCCAAGCAGTAGTGTCTGGATAGACTTCTACTTCTTCAGTAATGATGAATTCAGAACGCTTTTTGCCTTTGTTTTTGGCTTTAGCAGCCTTTTCAATATCCATATATCTATATTGGAACTTGAACTTGGTTACATCCCAAGTACGTTGCCCGTTATAAGACTCTTCCGCTGGTAGGTACATGGTGTCCATAACTTCTGCATAGTACTCATCGATATAATTAGCCGTATCAAACTCAATATCAATGTCTTTGTTTAATTTTCTGCCTTCGTATCCTGTAGGTCCTAATCCAGCATAATTGTCATACATATACTTTTCGTATACAGACATATTATCTGGGTCTTGATCAACAAAAGCATAATCACCAATAGTTCCTGCATCAGCTTGTGTCATTCCAACTTCATCAGCTAAAATAGCTAGACGAGTTCTAATAGTTGAGTCACGAACCCACTCTACAAACTGCTTGTATTCACTGTTAGTAATTTCGGTAGCATCCATATAAAATGAACGAACCGTAACGGTCTTTGCAGGTGCATCATGAATTCCAGCCAGATCATCGTCTGCCTTACCCATAATAAATGCCCCACCAGGTACTAATTCCATACCATATGGCTTCTCGGGATGCCATTTTTTTCCTTTAACTCCTACTAACTGACCCCTGTCACCAGAGCCACAACTTGTCAGTATAGCTAAAACTGCGGTTAATAAAAATAATTTCTTCATATCCATAGAAAACTCGAGGTTAATAATTGCCTTAAAAAATTTAAGAGCGTAAACATATTTATATATTTTGTAAAAAACAACTTTTTATCAAAAAAATTTACGTTTCATCGTAAAAAAAGTGCATTTTACCGATAAAAACATCGACGAACGGTAATGCATTTACACACAATTCTTTTGAAACGCTTTATACCAACGCTCTGGAACCTTATTGTTACAGGCGTCGAGATAATCTTGATGCATGCAAGGTAATAACGTATGCCTTTTTAATTTATTATTTACTTCTTCTAAAAAAGGTATTTCAATCCACCAACGCTCTGTCTTTTTACTTTTATAGAATACCAATTCTTGTAAATCTGCTAAAGTAATGAATTTTTGATAGTTATCATCATTTAAAAAATCATCATCTTTTACTCTAAAATTCACACCTTCAATAAAATACCACAAAGCTTGTGAAATCAATCCAGCAGTAATTTCATCATCTTGAGAAGGTTTATATTCAAAAAGGCCGAATGAAGAAACCTTATTGCTGATACCCGCATAACGGGCAATAGCACAAATCTCCTTTCCATCCAATCCATTGGGAGACGACTTTTGTTTTAAACTGACCTCTGAAGCCTTAATGGCATTCATATCTACAGTCACTATATTAGCATCTCTCATGACCGGTTCAACAATGGTAATGTTCTTGGAAACTTCACCTAATCGGTAGGACTCAAAATAGAGTTTATCCATGAGGTCAATTTCCTCTTGCGAATTATAATAGGTTTGATAGCCTATGGAAGCGTAGTTAAATAAATTGTATGGCTGATCCAATATAATCTTACCTACAAAACTGTTGTTTTTTATTGGTTTGTTGGAATCTCCTAAATCAAACCTGGAATCAACATTAACAATATTGACCATAGGCTGAATGGAATCATAAGCCCTATATATAGGATAGGTTAAATCTTGACTTCCACCCAATATAATAGGTATAATATTTTTTTGGACCAATAGTGACACTGCAGTCTTTAAAGCAAAATAGGTGTCTTCTACTGTTTCACCTTTATTTATATCACCCAAATCAACTATTCGGGTGTGCCAGTTCCCAGGGTAAAGTTCATAAAGTGCTTTGCGAATTTCATTAAGACTAAACTCCTCACCTAAATAATTGACATCATTTCTGTTTTCTAGAACACCTATGATTGCAATTTGCGCATCATCAAGATCTGGGAAGCCATTTTGTTTGGAGTGAATTGTAATTTTTTTTCCGAGTGATTGCGACGACAACAATTCGTTATGTGCCACAACCGAATCTGAAACTGGAGATAAAAAATTAAAATTCATGTGCCGCTATTTCTTTTTAGTAGTTTTTTTCTTTTTGGGTGCGTTCTTATCCAAGATGTCTTGAGCTTCCTCTAAAGTCATTTCGGAAACATCGACTGTCTTTGCCAATTCGACTTTAGTTTTGCCTTTAATAATATGGTGCCTTCCCCATCTTGCTTTTTCAACACGAATTCCGGCATCTTCCCAATTGTGGATTAATTTATCCTTTTCTTTTTGAATTTTATCCTCAATCAATGTTATGATATCGTTATCAGATAAATTATCCCAATCGTATTGCTTGTTCACATTAATGAACATGTTATTCCACTTAATGAATGGACCAAAACGCCCTTTACCTTTTTGGACAGGCAATCCTTGATACATATATATAGGAGCATCAGCTTTTTGCTTTTCTTTAATCAAAACGACAGCATCATCCAACTCAACACTTAATGGATCGACACCTTGAGGCAGTGACACAAATGATTTCCCAAATTTCACATAAGGACCAAAACGGCCATTATTGACCTCAACCTCTTGACCTTCATAAGTCCCAAGTGCTTTTGGCAACTTAAACAAATCCATAGCCTCTTCATAGGTTATAGTGTTCAATTGTTGGTCTGGTGACAAACTAGCAAACATGGGTTTTTCTTCTTCATCGGCTGTTCCAATTTGGACCATGGGACCAAACTTACCTAATCGAACACTGACTTGGCGACCCGTTTTTGGATCTGTTCCCAAAATGCGTTCCCCAGATTCTCTATCCGCATTTTCTTGAACATCTTCAACTTGAGGATGAAAGTCTTTGTAAAAATCTTTCATCATTTTAGACCAATCTACTTTACCATCAGCAATATCATCAAAATCTTCTTCGACCTTGGCGGTAAAATTGTAATCTAATATTTGCTCAAAATGGTTAACCAGGAAATCGGTTACAATCATACCAATATCGGTTGGTACCAATTTACCTTTATCGGATCCAACTTTTTCAGACAATTGCTTCTCCTGAACCTGACCATTTTCAAGCGTTATTTGCGAATAATTTCTTTCTACACCATCAACCGAACCCTTCTCGACATAATTTCTATTTTGAATAGTTGAGATTGTTGGCGCATAAGTAGATGGTCTACCAATACCCAATTCCTCCAATTTTTTAACCAATGAAGCTTCCGTATATCTTGCTGGTGGCCTTGTGTAACGCTCTGTTGCTGTAATATAATTGTTCAATAAGGTTTCATTAACTCGCATGGCAGGCAACATTCCATCTTGTTCAATATCCTCATCATCTGTTCCTTCCAAATAAACTTTTAAAAAGCCATCAAAAGTGATAACCTCGCCATTTGCAGCAAACAACTCATCGTGCTTACTTGCAGAAATCTTGACATTGGTACGCTCTAATTTAGCATCGGTCATTTGTGATGCAATAGCGCGCTTCCATATTAAATCGTATAATCGGGCTTGATCTCTTTCTACACTTACAGATTGTCTTGAGAAATCCGTAGGTCTGATGGCCTCATGCGCTTCTTGAGCACCTTTAGCCTTACCTTTGTAGTTTCTAGGCTCACTATATTCATTACCATAAGATGATTCTATAGCAGCTTTTGCGCCATTGCGGGCTTCGTCAGATAAATTCACACTATCTGTTCTCATGTAAGTAATCAAACCAGCCTCGTAAAGACGTTGCGCCATTGTCATGGTTTTACTCACTGAAAAATACAACTTACGAGAAGCCTCTTGTTGTAATGTTGACGTAGTAAACGGTGCAGCTGGTGATTTTTTAGCTGGTTTTTTATCTAATTCCGCAACTTTGAAATCTGCAGAAATATTCGCCTTTAGAAAATCTTCAGCTTCTTTTTTAGTATTAAAGTTCTTTGGAAGTTTCGCTTTGAATGTCTGCCCTTCCTCATTTGAAAATTCAGCATCAATTCTAAAGGAGGCTTGTGGCTCAAAATCCTGAATTTCGCGTTCGCGCTCTACAATTAATCTTACGGAAACAGATTGTACACGCCCAGCAGATAGTCCGCCTTTAACTTTTCTCCAAAGCACCGGAGACAACTCGTACCCTACTATTCTATCTAAAACACGTCTTGCCTGTTGCGCATCGACCAAATCATAATCTATTCCTCTAGGATTTTGAATGGCTTTTTGGATGGCCGTTTTCGTAATCTCATGAAAAACAATACGTTTGGTTTTCGCTTTGTCCAAATTTAAAGATTCGGCCAAATGCCATGCAATAGCTTCTCCCTCACGATCCTCATCACTTGCTAACCAAACTATCTCAGCTTTTTTGGCAAGCTCTTTTAATTTTTTTACTACTGCTTTTTTATCTTTAGAAACCTCATACTTCGGTTTGAAATCACCATCAACATCTACACCTAATTCTTTAGAAGGCAAATCGGCAATGTGACCAAAACTGGATTCCACTTTAAAGTCTTTCCCTAAAAATTTCTCGATTGTCTTTGCTTTTGCTGGCGACTCAACAATTACTAAATTCTTTGCCATTTATCATTTTTTAAGGCTACAAATGTATATGAAAAAAAGTTTATGTACCTAATTTTCAATTTTCATAACCTAAAAATTAACACCGGTTACATATAAAAAACCTACATTTTAAATGCATAAAATGTAGGTTTCAAAATATTTTATTTGTTATTATTCAACAATATGATTCACGGGTTTGTCATCATTATTAAACCCGATGACGTTTTTATAAACCAGGTATGTTGGGTGATATACAAACGCAGCTGTAAAGAACACGCCTACTCCGCAAAGTAAGAGACCTACTATTTCGGCCAATAAAGAAGAAACTATAATTAATCCGAATACCAATAACCACTTTTTATTTCCTAATGCAAAACTACCTTTTATGATATCGCTAACAGAGAGTTCGGGATTGAAGGCAAAAAACATGGTAAAAAACGACATAGGAACCATGACATATATAATAGGTATAAAACACAATAATGCGGCTATGATAGAAATAACTAACGACGCCAACATCAAAACAAACAACTTGCTCAAATGATTTCCTTTAACAAAGTAGAAAAAATCCGCAGTTGTAACCTGCTCATCATGGTCGAGCATTTTCATAATTCTATAAAACCCGGATTGAAGTGAGAGAGTAACAACACTCAAAACCAACATGCCAACGAAAATCAAAACAATAAACAACAAAGAAAAACCGGCAAAAACCGCATTAAAGGCTTCCATGGAATCGGGATTTGCACCATCTGCTTGTACTTGAGCAACCATAGCCATAATAAACGGCACATAAATTAAAATTATAAATGGCAGCATAATCAGAACAGAAAATAATTGCAGCAAAAAACCTTGCACCCAAGTTTTTTTAAAAAGCTCAATAGAATTGCTGAAAATTTCACCAAAATCGAGAGAAGGAGCGGTTTTGACGCGCTCTAAAATTGAAGTAATTGTGTTCATACTATTTGAAGTTTGTTAGTGTTTCATACCAAAGTAAGGATTATTTAGGAGCATTCATAAAATAATTTTTATTGTCTGACACTTTGTCACTGTTTTGAAAATAATCGTAACTTTGCAACCGCCCATAATTTCTGGGCATAGAAATTGACAATCCAATATACCATTATTATGGATTTCAGTAAATTTTGAAAATGACTATGGAGAAGGTTATAGACGAATCAAAACAAGGAAAAAGTCTGCATCTGGAAGCTAAAAAAGAAAACAGCAGAAAGCTATTTATCGAAAGCTATGGCTGTCAAATGAATTTTAGTGATAGTGAAATAGTAGCTTCTATTCTTTCAAATGAAGGGTTTAATACAACTCAGAATCTTGAAGATGCCGATTTGGTATTGGTAAATACCTGTTCTATTAGAGATAAGGCTGAACAAACTGTGCGTAAACGTTTGGAAAAATACAATGCCGTAAAAAAGATTAACCCAAAAATGAAAGTTGGTGTTTTAGGTTGTATGGCTGAACGTTTAAAAAGCAAATTTTTAGAAGAAGAAAAAATTGTTGATTTGGTGGTTGGACCAGATGCCTATAAGGATTTACCCAATTTACTCTCTGAAGTTGAGGATGGCCGTGAAGCTATAAATGTCATTCTATCCAAAGAAGAAACCTATGGAGATATTTCACCTGTGAGATTAGATTCCAATGGTGTCACAGCATTTGTTTCCATTACCAGAGGATGTGATAACATGTGCACCTTTTGTGTAGTACCATTCACCAGAGGTCGAGAACGCAGTAGAGACCCTCAAAGCATTATTGAGGAAGTCAATGATTTATGGAATAAAGGTTACAAGGAAATCACCTTATTAGGACAAAATGTAGATAGTTATTTATGGTATGGTGGTGGACTAAAAAAAGATTTTGATAAAGCCAGCGACCTACAAAAAGCAACTGCTGTTAATTTTGCCAAGCTATTGGATATGTGTGCTACAGCACAACCCAAAATGCGTATCCGTTTTTCTACATCCAATCCACAAGATATGACTATGGATGTCATAGAAATTATGGCAAAACATAATAATATCTGTAAATACATTCATTTACCTGTACAAAGCGGTAGTAATCGTATTTTAAAGGAAATGAATCGTCAACATACGCGTGAAGAATATTTCAAACTCATTGACAACATAAAAAACTTAATTCCTGATATTGCTTTCAGTCAGGATATGATTGCTGGTTTCCCAACTGAAACCGAAGCCGATCATCAGGACACTTTGAGTCTTATGGAATACGTAAAATATGATTTTGGATTTATGTTTGCCTATTCCGAAAGACCAGGTACGTTGGCCGAACGCAAGATGGAAGATGATGTTCCAGAAGCCACAAAAAAACGGCGATTACAGGAAATCATAGAGTTGCAGAGACAACATGGACATTACAGAACCCAACAACATGTTGGTAAGATTGAAGAAGTCCTAATTGAAAAAGAATCCAAACGTTCTGACGCTCATTGGTCTGGCAGAAATACCTATAACACGGTAGTGATTTTCCCAAAAGAACATTATCAAGTGGGGGATTTTGTAAACGTCCAAATAACCGATTGTACAACAGCCACACTTTTAGGTGAAGCCGTTGGTTATTCCGAAAACAATTAATTATGGAATCCGTTCAAGCTATAAAACAACGTTTTGGCATTATTGGTAACGACCCAAGTTTAAATCGTGCCATTGAAAAGGCTATACAGGTAGCTCCAACCGATATTTCAGTTTTGGTTACTGGTGAATCTGGTGTAGGTAAAGAAAGTATTCCAAAAATTATCCATCAGCTTTCGCATAGAAAGCATGGTAAATATATTGCGGTAAACTGTGGAGCGATTCCTGAAGGCACCATTGACAGTGAATTGTTCGGTCACGAAAAAGGTTCTTTTACTGGAGCCACGCAAACGCGTTCTGGCTATTTTGAGGTAGCTGATGGCGGAACCATTTTCCTGGATGAAGTTGGTGAATTGCCATTAACAACACAGGTGCGTTTATTGCGTGTTCTTGAGAACGGTGAATTTATAAAAGTTGGTTCCAGTAAGGTTCAAAAAACCAATGTGCGCATTGTGGCTGCAACCAACGTCAATATGTTTGAGGCCATAAAAAAGGAAAAGTTCCGTGAAGATTTATATTATCGTTTAAGTACCGTTGAAATTCACTTACCACCATTACGCGACCGTAAAGAGGACATTCATTTACTTTTTAGAAAATTTGCTAGTGATTTCGCTCTCAAATACAAAATGCCAACCATTAAATTAACGGATGACGCAGTCCATCTATTATTAAAACATCGTTGGAGTGGCAATATTCGTCAATTACGAAATGTAGCCGAGCAAATTTCTGTTTTGGAACAAAATAGAAACATTAATGCTGCTACGCTTCAGGAATATTTACCAAGTGGCTCAAGCAACCTACCTGCTGTCATTAGTACGACCAAGTCAGAAAGTGATTTCAGTAGTGAACGAGAAATTTTGTACAAGGTACTTTTCGATATGAAAAGTGACTTAAATGACTTGAAAAAGCTCACGATGGAACTCATGAAAAGTGGTAATGTTTCCGAAGTACAAAAACAAAATGAGGGACTGATTCAAAAAATTTATGGTGACGACGAAGAAGATGTTACTGTAGAAGACCTTGAGGTTCTTTCTATTCCAGAAAAGTCTTCTTCTGAACCTACTTATCAAGAAGCTGAAGAGATTACAGACAAATACCATTTTGCAGAAGAAATAGAAGAAGAGGAAACCCTATCGTTACATGATAAAGAGTTAGAACTCATTAAAAAATCTTTGGAACGCCACAATGGCAAGCGCAAATTGGCTGCACAAGAATTGGGCATTAGTGAACGCACACTATATAGGAAGATTAAACAATTTGATTTATAACAAATTATCGGTATCTTAACAGATTATTAATCATTCTGTTATGAACCGCTCATCACTAATCATCACCCTCATCTTATTATGTTATTCCTGCAGTAATAATTCTGATGACAGTCAACCACTTACTATCAATGAAAATGAAGCATTAGAAGTTACCAATATCGTTGAAGTCACCACCGACGAAAATAACTTTTTAGGCGTTGGCGATGTTTTGACCTATACCATTTCGGTCAAAAATACAGGCGAGGTAGATTTAACCAATCTTAACTTATCCTACACATTAACTGATAATAATGGTAATGCTTTAACATTAAACGCACCAATAGCCTTTGTTAGTTCTGACGCCGGAAGCAGTAATGGCAATCTATTAGTCAATGAAACCGCTACTTACACTGCCAGCTACACCATAACCCAAACCGATGTTGATGCTGGTGGCCTTTCCAATAGCATATCTGCTGAAGCTACCACGCCAAATGGCAACCAAGTTACCGATGTTAGTGACGATGGCATTGATACCGATGGTAATTTAACCGATGATGCCACAACAACCAATTTAACAGAACCAACCGTGGATTCAACCATAATTTCTCAATTTCATGCACTCAATTCAGATGGTGATCCTTACATAAAATTCTACTTTGATCACTATGGTCAATTATATAAGATCTATTACACGGATACCCGAACGCAACCACACAACATTTACATATACGATTTTGAATTTGATTCTGAACAAAGACTTATTAATTACACTAAAAATGATGAAAATGGCGTGCCTATTTGGTCTAGTGATGTTTCTTATGATTCAGAAAACAGAATCACGAATATTGGTACTAGAGAAATAGAATTCGTTAACGAAGGCAATGGTTATTATATCGATTTAAGCAACTATACCATAGACACATGGACTGATGGCGATATTGAATATACAGAAGGTTATTATTACAAGTATTCTTTAAGTAACACCAACCCCATGTTAAGTGTTTGTGATTATTCATTTGGCAGTGAATATAATACAGTTACTGAAGAAATTTATGAATATGGTGGTTGTGGTGATCTGTTTTGGAATGGTTATAATGGCAATGTCACCAGTGATTGTTCTGATACTGACTGTGTGGCATTTAGTCATGATTCAATTACTAACCCGCTGTACTCTACAACTAATCTAATAAATTTATATCCACTAGTAAGTCCTTTTGGAGGCAACTATAATCTGTTTTTCTTTCTATTTTCCCAGAATAACCTAACCTTAATAAATTATTCTGACCCGAGCATGATAGCTTTTGACTACACGCTTAATGAAAATAATTTACCCGAGTCTTCTACTCGTCAATATATTGATGAACTTGGACCTGGTGCAGTCACTGCTTTTGGCAATTATTATTATCAAGGCGATGAGATTCCCGATTGATATTTTTTGAAAACTTTATGACTTACTTGCGTTTAAAGATTTATTTTTGAAGCCTGACAATCTTATTCATGAAGACATTCTTAAAATATATATTCATTCCTATAATGAGTTTGACACTTTTTGGCTGTGGACACTATTCTTTTACAGGTGCTTCCATATCGTCAGATGTTAAAACTTTTCAGGTAAACTATTTTCAAAATAGTTCGTTATTGGTAGAACCTGGTTTAGATCGGGATTTCACGTTAGCTCTACAGGATTTATTACTCAATCAAACGAATCTAGATTTGGTAAAATCCAACGGTGATTTAGTTTATGAAGGTGAAATCACCGAATATAGAATTGCGCCAACAACGGCAACTGCCAATAATACAGCTGCTCAAAACCGATTAACGATGTCGGTAAGAGTTCGGTTTTTCAACAAAAAGAATGAAGAAGATGATTTTGAACAAAGCTTTTCATTTTTCTATGATTACACCGGAAGTAGTTTATTGACGGGAGCCACTAAAGACGCTGCACATGAAGAGCTTTTTACACGTATAACCCAAGATATTTTTAATGCCTCTTTAGCGAAATGGTAATATGAATCGAACTGAATTTTCACATATTATTCAAAACCCACAAGTTGTTTCCAGTGATCATACAGCATCACTTGAGGGCATTATTGACAAATATCCTTATTTCCAGTCGGCTCGAGCAATCTATTTGAAAGCATTAAAAAATGCCGAGAGTTTTGACTATAATGATGCGCTAAAAACAGCTGCAGCCTATACAACGGACAGAAGCATCTTATTTGATTATATAACCTCCGATAAATTCGTACAAAACGAAATTTCCGAATACATCAAAAAACACACCGACCATATTAAGGACCTGGATGTTTCGGTAGAAGATGTTACAGTGGACAAGAGTGCCGTTATTGATGCAGCTTTGAAACAACAAATTAAGGACACCGAAAAAATTTTGGATCCCGAATTATTTCAACCAAAGGTTAAAAAATCTAAAATTGTCAATTTTCAATTGGATGAAAGTGAACCCATTGAAGAGAATTTTGAGACTTCTAACATTAGTGAAGATTCGCCTGAAGATATCCTAAAAATTGGTAAACCTCTACAATTCGACATTAATGAAAGACATTCCTTTAATGAATGGCTTAAACTAACGCGATTTAAACCTATTGATCGTTCTGAAGAACATGTTAAAATTGACATTCCCAATACAGAAGAAGATACCATCCAAGTTGATGAGCGCAGCAAAAAGTTTGATCTCATTGATAGTTTTTTAAGTAAAAACCCAAAGCTTAAACCAGAAAAAACACAAACCAAAAATGTCAATTTAGCAGAGGAGCAAATGATACAACCCGAAGCTTTGATGACAGAAACATTGGCGCGTATTTATGTTGAGCAAAAGAACTATAAAAAGGCTATTCAATCTTATAAAATTTTAAGTTTGAAATATCCAGAAAAAAGTGGTTTCTTTGCAGACCAAATTAAAGCAATAAAACAATTACAAGAACAAAATAATAAAGAACAATGAGTACGTTTACAATATTTTTAGCCTTAATAGTTGTTGTAGCATTTTTATTAGTTGTAGTAATCATGGTACAAAATCCTAAAGGTGGTGGTTTGTCGTCATCCTTTGGTGGTGGTGGCACACAGCAACTAGGTGGTGTTAAAAAAACAACAGACTTTTTAGACAAAAGTACCTGGACATTAGCAACCTTAATGTTGGTATTGATTTTACTATCAAATGTTGCTATTAACAGAGGATCTGGTACTGCTGAATCAAAAGCTATTGACAATATCAATACTACTGAGCAACCAGTTGTTCCTGCAACAACGCCAGCTCAAACTGAAAATACTGGAGCAGTTAACGATTCTGCACAATAATTTTTATATTGAAAACATTAAAAAGCCGACAGTTCTGTTGGCTTTTTTTATACCCAAGATTTATCTAATGAAAATTTGTCAGTCTCTTTCCATTGGCACATTTTTAGCTTATCATCTACTCGTAAAAACAAGTTTAATTAATCAAAATAATATATAAAATGGCATTAAACATTAAACCATTAGCAGATCGCGTTTTAATAGAGCCTGCTGCTGCTGAAACTAAAACAGCATCTGGAATTATCATTCCTGACAACGCCAAAGAAAAACCGCAACAAGGTAAAGTCATGGCGGTTGGAAAAGGAACCAAGGACGAACCAATGACAGTGAAAGTTGGTGACAATGTGCTTTATGGAAAATATGCTGGAACCGAGTTAAAGCTAGAAGGCAAAGACTATTTAATTATGCGAGAGAGTGACATTCTTGCAATTGTTTAATCATCATTTAAAAAACTAAAAAAATGGCAAAAAACATAAAATTTGATATTGACGCACGTGACGGATTAAAACGTGGTGTAGATGCATTAGCCGATGCAGTAAAAGTAACTTTAGGCCCAAAAGGTAGAAATGTTATTATCAGTAAAAGTTTTGGCGCCCCTCAAGTAACCAAAGACGGTGTTACTGTAGCCAAAGAAATTGAATTAGAAAATGAGCTTGAAAATATGGGCGCTCAAATGGTAAAAGAAGTTGCTTCAAAAACGAATGATTTAGCAGGAGACGGAACAACAACGGCAACCGTTTTAGCCCAAGCAATCGTAAAAGAAGGTTTACGTAACGTTGCCGCTGGTGCCAATCCAATGGACTTAAAACGCGGGATTGACAAAGCGGTTGAGGCCATTACCAAAGACCTTGAAAAGCAATCAAAACAAGTTGGCAATTCATCTGAAAAAATAAAGCAAGTGGCTTCAATTTCAGCTAACAATGACGACACTATTGGTGATTTAATCGCTAAAGCCTTTAGTAAAGTTGGAAAAGAAGGTGTCATTACTGTTGAAGAAGCCAAAGGAACAGATACGTATGTAGATGTTGTAGAGGGTATGCAGTTTGACAGAGGATATTTATCTCCTTATTTTGTGACTGACGCTGATAAAATGATTGCTGATTTAGAAAATCCGTATATTTTATTATTTGATAAAAAGATTTCCAACTTACAGGAAATACTTCCTATCCTAGAACCAGTAGCTCAATCTGGCCGTCCATTATTAATCATTGCTGAAGATGTAGAAGGTCAAGCATTAGCGACTTTAGTTGTAAATAAACTACGTGGTGGTTTAAAAATTGCGGCTGTAAAAGCTCCCGGTTTTGGTGACAGACGCAAAGCGATGTTAGAAGACATTGCGATTTTAACAGGCGGTGTAGTTATTTCAGAAGAACGTGGTTTCTCATTAGAAAATGCTGATTTAAGCATGTTGGGAACTGCTGAAACGGTTACTATTGATAAAGATAACACAACCATAGTTAACGGTTCTGGAAAAGCATCTGAAATTAAAGCTCGAGTGAACCAAATCAAGGCTCAAATTGAGACAACCACTTCTGATTATGATAAAGAAAAACTTCAAGAACGTCTGGCTAAATTGGCTGGTGGTGTTGCAGTATTATATGTAGGTGCAGCTTCAGAAGTTGAAATGAAAGAGAAGAAAGATCGTGTGGATGATGCCTTACATGCTACCAGAGCAGCCGTTGAAGAAGGTATTGTTGCTGGTGGTGGTGTTGCCTTGGTGAGAGCAAAAAAAGTGCTTGAAAAATTAACAACAGAAAACCTTGATGAAGTTACTGGAATTCAAATTGTAGCTCGTGCTATTGAGGCACCTTTAAGAACCATTGTTTCTAATGCTGGCGGTGAAGGTAGTGTCGTTATTTCTAAAGTTATGGAGGGTAAAAAAGACTTTGGTTTTGATGCTAAATCTGAAACCTATGTCGATATGCTTAAAGCCGGAATTATCGATCCTAAAAAAGTAACCCGTATCGCATTGGAAAATGCAGCTTCGGTTGCTGGTATGATTCTGACTACAGAATGTGCCTTAATTGATATTAAAGAAGATGCACCAGCTATGCCTCCTATGGGTGGTGGCATGCCAGGCATGATGTAATGACATACATTAATAGCAAATTTAAAAACGCTTCAAGGTAATTCTTGAAGCGTTTTTTATTTTGGCGATTTAAAATATAAAAGCCATCTTTTCGAGATGGCTATTTGTTTTTATTATCCTTAACTGAAGGGTTATCATTGGTAACCCCAAAAAAACAGACTACTTCTTTTTAGCAGGAGCCTGTGGAGCCTTTTTTACCGCTTGTTTTGGTAAAGCAAACTTGCCTTTTGACTTTGATTGTCCCATAATTTTATTGTTTAAAAGAACATATTAAAAGTAGTAATAAGTTAAATCCATTGTTATTTCCTTGGGAAAAATTTAACTAAAATTCGAAGAAAGTTACATTACAACACCTGATACAACATAATTGATTTTAGGCTATACAAAAAAAGCCACTTTAACAAAGTGGCTTTTTACTTATAAAAGTTAAGTGACTATTTTATTTTGAGCGTATCCCACATGAGCTTAATCATATCGGCACCATCGACGTCCAATTCATCATTCATGTTCATGGTCATAATTAGAATACCTTCATCTTTCTTACCAAAAGCTGATATTTCATAGGTTTCCAATTCACCTTTATACTCTAAAGCCGCCTTAAGCACTCTAATTTTTTCACCTGAAACCAATGTCTTTTCATAATCTTGACGTTCCATTTTATAACCATAACTCACACTTTCTTTGGTCACTTCTTTTAGCATCATTTCCTGAAGCATCGTTGGGTCAAATGAATCGTATTTCTGAACTAAAATTCCCGAGCCAGAAGCTGTCATCATCATGATTTGTTCAATACCCTCATCAATAACAGTTTTTGAAATGCTATGTTTCTTTATATAATTAAAGTCATAGAAGCTATCATTATAAACCAGAGTATCCTTTTCCTTAACCAAAATATTGACTTTCTTGCCATTAACTTCAAATTCATTGTTTTCATCAAGTGAAATTTGATGCGATTCCCCATCAATGGTAATAATAAAGTCATTTTGACCAATTGCATTTACAGAAAGTAAAACAACAACCGCAAAGAAGAAATAGTTTCTCATTTTTAAAAATTAATAATTGAACAACAAAGAAAAGAATATTTTTGAATTAATCTTCATGATCCTTTTTAACTTCTTCATCACGATATCTACAGCAATCATGGACACTGTTGTAAGCTTCATCAGTTGCTTTCATATCTTTTAAATCATGTCCTACTGCCACGATGTTCTTCTTAATATCGTCCAGAGTTGTTTTTTCTTCATTATAAATTAACTTGAGCTCGTGTGTTTCTACATTCCAATTGGCACTTTTAACCCCTTTGGTCTTTATACAAGCTTTCTCTATCCGGTCTTTGCACATCATACACACACCATCTACTTCTAATGAAGCTTTGGCATTTTTGTTCTGTGCGAAGGATATTGTTGCCATTAATAACACGGCGAATACTACTATTTTTTTCATCTTTATATTATTTAAAAATTGTTATTTTATTCTAAATCGTAAACCTGCATAATAC
This sequence comes from Hanstruepera sp. CR43, assembly GCF_055227665.1. Classification (NCBI taxonomy): domain Bacteria; kingdom Pseudomonadati; phylum Bacteroidota; class Flavobacteriia; order Flavobacteriales; family Flavobacteriaceae; genus Hanstruepera; species Hanstruepera sp. CR43. Next base: position 1,286,640 of record NZ_CP200078.1, read on the forward strand.
ATACTCCCAAAGATTGGACCATATACAAACGTGGTATCAAAATTCGCTCCAAAAGGATCATCAGCACCCAATATAGGATTATCCTGACGAACATTGGTAATATTTTCTCCTCCTAAATATACTTCAAATTTTGGAGAGAACACTTTGGTTATTTGAACATTAAGGGTTCCTACTGTTGGAGAATTTTCAGGTAATTGATATTCTACTGGATTACCCAACGTTGAGGCGAAACGCTGTTCACCCAACCAATTAAAAGTTGCATCAAACTTCCATAAACCTCCTTTATCATTTAGATTGGTTTCATAACCCGCATTGGCAAAAAATCGATGCTTTGGTGTTAAAGGTCTGATGTTTTTACCCGATTGATATCTAGTTTTGACATCATAAAATTTATACGCCAATCGCAAATCAAAACGCTCAAAGGCATTGTAGTTTAATTCCGATTGAAAACTATTGGCATAACTTCCGTTTTTCAAATTATAGAAATTAATTTCTCTGGGGTTTTCCCAATCAACCACCACTTGGTTTTGGAAATCAGTTCTATAAAAATCTACCGTTACATCTGCCTTCCTTCCAAAAAGATTGAATCCTTGCAAATAGGACACTCCATAGTTCCAGGCAATCTCTGGATCTAATCCATAAATTTCACCGCCATTGGAATTAAAAATATTTATGTTTCTTGAAGTTGAAAATAGGCTTTGGTTTTCTGCAAATATATTTGCAGAACGTTTTCCGCGGCCAAATGACGCTCGAAATGCCGATTTTTCCCAAGGTGTATAGCGAACGTGAAAACGTGGGGTTATAAAAAACCCAAGTTTATTATGGTTATCTACCCGAATTCCTGCAGTGAGATTTAATTTCTCTAAATTATCAAAATTATACTCAAAAAAAGCACCTACTGAATTCTCTGTACGTTCAAAGTCATTGGACTCCACTAACTCATCATAGTAGTCATAAGTAAAACTAGCACCTGTCTTAATCTTGTGTCTTGAATCGCTTATTATGGAGTTGTATATAACGTTGGAATAAATACTGTTGTGCTCTATATTATATTCACGTAATCCAAAATAGGAATCCTGTTGGTGGTTACTTACTGCAAACTGTACACCTAAACTCTGCCATGGCAACTCCGGATTTACATAACCCATTTTGCCTGAAAAGTCAAATCGCTTGGTATCTATTTCGCTTCCCCAAGCATTAGCAGTCAATTTATCAGTTTCTGGATTAAAATCTAACTCACCCGTTTGCTTTTCATCAATCAAATACCTGATATTAAAAAAGCCTACAAACCCATTCTCTGCATCGGTATATTGCCATCTATTCATGATGTTGATTTGATTATAAAGTGGCATATCTAAAAAACCATCATCATTGACGTCATGCTTTTTTTGATGAGAATTACCATGCAAGTACAGTCCAGTACTCCATCTATCACTAATTTTAGTATTTAAATGGGTATTCAGCTCTAGGCGCTCATTACTGGCTCCGTAAAAATTCACAAAAAGCTTATCATCTTTAGTAGGTTTTTGAAGTTCAGCATTGATTTGTCCTGCAATACTCTCATGACCATTAACCACGCTTCCCATACCCTTCGTTATCTGAATGCTCTCTACCCAAGTTCCTGGTGTAAAAGTTAAACCATAGGCCTGTGACGCTCCTCGTACCGTTGGAATATTCTCGGTAGCGATTAAGATATACGGACTGGTCAACCCCAACATCTTTATTTGGCGTGTCCCAGAAACAGCATCGGCAAAATTCACATCAATTGATGGGTTGGTTTCAAAACTCTCAGACAGGTTGCAGCATGCTGCTTTTAACAATTCGTCACTACTAACTGTCATGATATTTTGAGCTTGTAAATACGATTTCGCCGTAGCTTGTTTTCTAGAGGTAACAGTTACCTCATCAAGGGTACTGGTACTTTGTAAAATATGACGAATTGGTTTTGGTTCCATTATGTTCAAGGTATCTGTTTTATAACCCACATAACTTATTACCAGTTTTTTGTAATCACTTTGGTATGGAATCGTAAATTTTCCATCCAAATTGGTTACATCACCTATCGTTGAGTTAAGCCAGTACACATTGGCTCCTGGCAACGGCACTTCTTTATTTTCAGCATTAACTTCCACTATCTCACCACTGATTTCAGTTTGCGAAAAAGACAAAAAGGGAAGTATTAACATAATGACTATTATCTTTTTCATGAGCTATAAATTTTAATCAGCATGATAACAGCCATAACTATCATAATACTATTTTCAATAAAGGTGGCTTTGGTCATTGGAAGTTTTAGTGCAGTTCCCAAACAAGCACACCGAATGGCCTTTTTGTCTAACAACGTCTTGGTTACTCCAAACGTAGTAATACCTAAAATCACCAATGTAATTATTAATGCAAACGGAATTTGAAAACGCATCAGAAACATGAGTCCCAATACAACTTCTATAAATGGATAAACCCAGCCATAAACAGGAACGGCTTTAGCTAACGGATCATACATTCTAAATGATTCTGGAAATCCTTTTAAATCCAATAGCTTAAAAAAGCTAAAAACAATATAAAACAAGCCCATAAAATCAAGCATAAAATTGCCCCAATCCATTGGATTATTATTTAGCAAAAAGGCTGTTATAATGATATAACCAAAGATTAAAAACAAAGGAAACAATTGTTTTAAGTCTGATTTTTCCTCCGTTTGTTGTGAGGTTGACGTAAAGACGTTACGCTCTTTTTTTTCTGAAATCTGATATTTTTCAGATAAAGCACCTTGCAATGTTTTAGTTGCTATATGTTGTGACATCGTGATTTGTGCTTCTTGAGCTTCTAAATCCACATAAACGTCATCAACATAATCTAAATTTTGCAAAGCACTTTCAACTTTTGCCTTACAATTATTACAGGTCATTCCTGTAACGGTATATGTGTGTATCATTTTTATTTGATTTATTGATTGAACAATTAATTACCCATCCGTTTTTCACGGAGACTGTCCAAAAAAAATCAAATTAAGAAAACTTGATCACGCACCTGAATGTCATAAACCAAGTTGGGAGGAGAATAATCTTTGTGAAGAACTTCTCGTTCTGATAAATCTTCAAAAAGATCAAAATACGTATGTGAAAAAGTTACAAGAAAAACCTGTTGCTCAAACTCAATATCATCAAAAGTTTTCACTGTCAATTCGTCCTGACCTTTTATAACATCAGTGGTGTCTTTACAGCAACTCTTTTTAGTCATGGAAGGCAGTTCAGTAGCATTCATTTCCATACCACATTTTTGGACTTCGGAAAACACTGACATATCTACCAAAACATCACCACAAAAATGCTTTTCTACGGTAAATGACACTGTAGAGAATAGCACCAATAATGCCATTATAACAGAAAAAACTTTATGTATGTATCGCTTTAACACATTACAAATTTACAAAAAATAACTGCAACAGGTCTTACATTTAAAAAAGGCTTAACATTACTGATGTTGCTTATAGTAATAGAAAAGCTGGAATTAACAATAACAGTAACAAAGGCTGAATTAAAAAACGACGAATATTAAAAAACAAATAATAATCTTCTTGCCTTGGATTAATAACAAAGTAGAGATATAGAACTATCAATATTAAAAATGCTATACCATAGAGTATTGTAGAAAATCTAACAATGCCCTTATCTTTGAATAATACATAAAGAATACCCAAAGAAATAACCGTATTCATCACATAGCGTAAACTTGTGAAGACTGTTAGCTTAAAAACTTCACGTCTCGGGGAATCAATGTAGAGGTAATCATTTTTAAAAAACATTAAAAAGGGGTCGTAGAACAAATTGTTTTCAAATACGCGTATGAGTACTAATAATCCAAACAGCAGTAACAACCACACTATTTTTATGCCTGTTTTCATTTGACACGTTTTATATTTGAAAACCTATTGACCCAAAACACCCAAAGCAAACAAACCATCCCATAAATAATACCAGGAAAAATAACCGTGTGTAAAATATCCTTTCGCCAGGGATAGTGATAAAGACCCGCTGCCAATATTACCACACGAAACAAGTTAGCAATATAAATCAACACACTTCCAGCAAGAATATATAAGAACGTTATTTTAAAATCGCCAGAAAACGCAATGATAAAAGAGATGAACAAAATAATAACACTCGCAGAATTACAGCCCTCAATAATGCGGGCAACGTATTTTTCATTGATTATTAATTTAATTGAAGCCTCATCAGGATGCGGAATTACTTGAGCTCTATAATCCAAATCATGAAGCAGATCTGCACTTTGTTGCGCGACAACATACGTCAGATAATCTGGATAAAACCTTTCACCGGCAGACCATTGTAAATAAAATTTGTAAGCAAAAGACAGTACAAAATAAACCAATAAAAATGTCAGGATAAATTTTATAACCGACTGATACTTCGCAAATAATTTCTTCATTGAGCAACAAACTATTTGATGTTAAATTTATATAAAATGGCATATAAAAATCATAGTATTTTAAATACTTTTACCAAAACTTTTGAACAATGACGCTCCAAGAATTAAAACCTAAAATAACACAAATAGTTTCCAACAAAGGCACATCGGTTAACGATAAATTATACGCCATTTGCCAACTTTTAGAAAAGGAAGTTGCTTATTATAATTGGGTAGGATTTTACTTTAAAAATGGTGAAAAAAACGAATTAAAATTAGGTCCTTATATAGGAGAACCGACTGACCATACTATTATTCCTTTTGGGAAAGGTATTTGCGGTCAGGTAGCTGTTAGTAATAAAAATTTTGTAGTGCCCGATGTGTCGGCGCAGGACAATTACATAGCATGTAGCATTACTGTAAAAGCTGAAATTGTAATTCCCATTTTTGTAAATAGTGAAAACATCGGTCAAATAGATATTGACTCCAATACACCAGATCCATTCACCGAAGCTGATGAGCGTTTTTTAGAATTTGTTTGTAAAAAGGTAGCGTCTATATTATAGATCTAAACTATTTTTTTTGTTTCAACTTTAGAAAAATCAATGTAACTACAGCCGACAATAAAAAAATTATAAAAATAAACTCGAATACACCCAACCAAAACATCATGTTGGTAAAATCCCATGTCCAACCAACTGTTTTGTTGATACTAAAAGTTAAATTACCAGAAACAAAAAAACCCCATATATAATACCCATTCGATATAATTAATAGCGATACAAATATTCTAAAGTAATATTTTTTAAACTCTTTGATCAAGATTGTTAATTCTTGCTAAAGCTAAGTCTTTAAACCAAAACATACAACTTTTAGTCACTCTGTTAACAACTTTGCTCTTTAGTTAAAAAAACATGCGTTTTTGAAGCTTTTTTAGGTATTGGTTTTTGATTGAATTAACTACTTTTGCAGTCATATAACAACACTTCTATAATGAGCAACAACAAAACCATTAAATCGGCACTGATTTCTGTATTTAGCAAAGAGGGATTAGAGCCTATCGTTCGTGAATTAAACAATCAAAATGTTACTATTTATTCAACTGGTGGCACCGAAAAATTTATCAAAGATTTAGGAATCAATGTGGTTCCTGTTGAGGATGTCACTTCCTACCCTTCTATTTTAGGAGGCCGTGTTAAAACCTTGCACCCTAAAGTATTTGGCGGCATTTTAAATAGACAAAATAATGATAGCGATGTAGCCGAATTGGTTGATTTTGATATTCCGCAGATTGACTTGGTTATTGTAGACCTTTATCCATTTGAGAAAACTGTAGCTTCAGGCGCCAGCAATCAAGATATCATCGAGAAAATAGATATCGGTGGCATTTCATTAATAAGAGCAGCAGCTAAAAACTATGCTGATGTTGTTTGTGTTTCTTCAGTTGACGATTATGCCGAATTTTTGGAGATTTTACAAACTAAAAAGGGGGAAACTTCGGAAGAGGATAGAAAACGTTTTGCAGCAAAAGCATTTAATGTCTCCTCTCATTACGACTCTGCCATTTTCAACTACTTCAACTCTAATCACGAAATTGCCAGCTTGAAAATCAGTGAAACCAATGGTCAAGTATTGAGATATGGCGAAAACCCTCATCAAAGAGGCTTTTTCTTTGGAAACTTTGATGATATGTTCACCAAACTGCATGGTAAAGAGTTAAGTTATAATAATCTTCTGGATGTCGATGCAGCCGTCACCCTCATGAATGAATTTAAAGGTGAAGAACCGGCGTTTGCCATATTAAAGCATAACAATGCCTGTGGTTTTGCTCAACGCGCAACTATTCACCAGGCTTATGTTGATGCGTTAGCTGGTGATCCCGTTTCGGCGTTTGGTGGTATTTTAATTGCCAATACCGAAATAGATGAGGCAACGGCCAATGAAATTCACTCCCTATTTTGCGAAGTAGTTATTGCGCCTTCTTTTTCGGATGATGCTCTAGAAATTTTAAAAGGTAAAAAGAACCGAATCATTTTAGTTTTAAACGATATCGAACTTCCAAAAACCACTGTTAGAAGTTGTTTAAACGGCGTATTGGTTCAAGATAGAGATAACATTACGGACAATATTGAAAATTTATCTCATGCCACAAACAATAAACCAACAAAAAGTGAGTTAGAGGATTTGATTTTTGCATCTAAAATTTGCAAACACACCAAATCTAATACCGTCGTTTTGGCAAAAAACAAACAATTATGCGCCAGCGGAACTGGACAAACTAGTCGTGTTGACGCACTTAACCAAGCTATTCACAAAGCGCAATCCTTTAATTTTGATTTAAATGGAGCCGTAATGGCCAGTGATGCTTTTTTTCCATTTCCAGATTGTGTAGAAATTGCCAATAACGCAGGAATTAAGGCTGTTATCCAACCTGGTGGCTCTATTAAAGATCAATTAAGTATTGATTATTGTAACGACAATAATATTGCCATGGTATTTACGGGAACACGTCATTTTAAACATTAATTTTATTACATTTACGAGATAGACTTAATTAACCTCAAAAATTTACTTATAGCACATGGGATTTTTTGACTTCCTAACCGAGGAAATAGCAATAGATTTAGGGACCGCCAATACATTGATAATTCATAATGACAAGGTTGTTGTTGATAGCCCTTCTATTGTTGCTCGTGATAGAGTTTCTGGTAAAATTATTGCAGCTGGTAAGGAAGCAAGTATGATGCAGGGAAAAACTCACGAAAACATCAAAACCATCAGACCATTGAAAGATGGTGTAATAGCCGATTTTGATGCTTCAGAGCAAATGATCAGTATGTTCATTAAAAACATTCCTGCTCTCAAGAAGAAATTATTTCCACCTTCGCTTCGTATGGTTATTTGTATCCCTTCTGGTATTACCGAAGTTGAAATGCGTGCTGTTAAGGAAAGTGCTGAACGTGTTAATGGTAAGGAAGTCTATTTGATTCACGAACCTATGGCGGCGGCTATTGGTATTGGTGTAGATATTATGCAGCCCAAAGGAAACATGGTTGTTGATATTGGTGGTGGAACAACAGAAATCGCCGTAATCGCCTTAGGCGGTATTGTTTGTGATAAATCCGTTAAGATTGCTGGTGACGTGTTCACCAATGATATTATTTACTACATGCGAACACAACACAATTTATATGTTGGTGAACGTACTGCCGAAAAAATAAAAATCCAAATTGGGGCTGCAACTGAAGACTTGGAATTACCTCCAGAAGATATGAGCGTTCAAGGGCGTGACTTACTTACTGGAAAACCAAAACAAGTTTCCATTTCCTATCGTGAAATTGCCAAAGCACTGGATAAATCTATACTTAGAATTGAAGATGCTGTTATGGAAACCTTATCGCAAACACCTCCCGAATTAGCGGCCGACATTTATAACACCGGTATTTATTTAGCTGGTGGAGGCTCCATGTTGCGTGGATTGGATAAACGGTTATCTCAAAAAACAGATTTGCCTGTTTATATTGCGGAAGACCCTTTAAGAGCTGTTGTGCGAGGCACGGGAATTACACTAAAAAATCTATCTAAATACAAAAGCGTATTGATTAAATAGCTTTTAAATCATGCAACAAATAATCAACTTCTTTTTAAGAAACAAAACGTTTTTGTTGTATTTGTTTTTGCTCTTTTTATCAATAGTTTTTACCATACAATCCCATTCATATCATAGAAGTCGCTTTATTAATTCTGCCAATTTTTTAACTGGAGGAATTTATAATTCCGTTAATAATATTCAGTCTTTTTTCAGTTTAAGAGAACAAAATCAATTGCTCCAAGAAGAGAATAATTATCTGAAATCTATTTTATATAATGCTGATGGCAATCTTCAAAGTGCCTTTATTGATAGTACGAGGTTTTATGGCAATTATAAGTTTACACCTGCCAGAATTATAAAAAATAGCTATGCATTAAACAACAATGTCTTAACCCTAAATAAAGGGAAAAAGGATAGCATAAAACAAGATTTTGGAGTTATTACTTCCAAAGGTATTTTAGGAATTGTTGACAACACCAGCAACAAATATGCAACGGTACTTTCTATCTTAAACACCAATGTTAAAATTAGTGCACAATTAAAAAACACGAATCATTTTGGTTCGCTTGTGTGGGATACGAAGTCTCCAAATATGGTTCAATTGACCGAAATTCAAAAAATAGCACCTTTAAAAAAGGGTGATACCATTATCACTTCAGGGCGTTCTATTATTTTTCCAAAGGGCATTCAAATTGGTACCATTGAAAGTTTTAAACTTGATGATGCTGAAAATTTTTACACCATAAACGTGAAATTGTTCAATGACATGACCGATATTGAATACGTTTATGTTATAGAAAATATCAACAGAGAAGAAATAAACGAGCTATTGAACAATGAATAATCTAGTTTTTTCATTTAGCATTCGATTTATTGTACTGGTTTTGGTGCAGGTATTGATTTTAAACCATATTAATTTCTTAGGCAATATCAATCCCTATCTCTACGTAATTTTCATTTGCCTCTTTCCTGTAAGTAATAATCGTTTGTTGTTTTTACTATTAAGTTTCTTATTGGGATTGACTGTAGATTTGTTTTCAGATTCGGGTGGTGTCCATGCAGCCGCATCTGTCACGATAGCTTTTATAAGGCCTGTCGTGTTGAAATTCTGTTTTGGATCGGTTTATGAACATCAAACCATTAAGTTTAAAAATGTTGACTTTGGTGCTAAAGCCATTTATTTTACCATTTTGGTTTTGGTTCACCATATTATCTTGTTCTCTCTGGAGATATTTAACTTATCGAAAATACTTTTGATACTTCAAAAAACGTTATTTTCAGGAATATTCACTATTATATTGTGTCTGGTTACATCTATAATTTTTAGTAGAAAAACATAATGCGTCAATTTTTACTGTTTATTTTAATAATATTAGTAGGCTTTACATTCCTTGGTCGTTTGTTTTATCTTCAAATCTATTCCTTTAATACCCAAAGTTTGTATGAGGATAACGCCATTAGAAAAGTATACGATTACCCAAAACGTGGTTTTGTTTACGACAGAAATGGCACGCTGTTGGTTGGAAACCAGCCTTCCTATGATGTCATGGTCATTCCAAGAGAGGTAAAACCATTGGACACTCTTGAATTTTGTTCATTATTAAAAATCAGTAAAGAACAATTCATTAAAACCTATAACAAAGCTTATCATTATTCACCACGATTACCTTATGTTTTCATTCCACATCTTTCTAAAGAAGATTATGCCGTTTTGCAGGAAAAAATGCGAAAATATGAGGGTTTTTATATTCAAAAACGTTTGTTGAGAGATTACCAAACAGATGTAGGCGCTAATGTTTTAGGTTTTATTGCAGAAGTTACACCGAGTCAAATTGATAGATCTCCTTATTACAAAATGGGAGATTTAATAGGAAAGCAAGGTGTAGAATTGTCTTATGAAGAAGAGTTAAGAGGTGTAAAAGGTATTAAATTTATTCAAAAAGACCGATTTAACAGAGATATTGGACCATACAAGGATGGCAAATTTGACACCCTTCCTAAACAAGGAAAAGATATTACCATTTCCATTGATTCCAAATTGCAGGAGTATGGCGAATTACTCATGCAGCACAAACGTGGGGGAATTGTTGCCATTGAACCTGGTTCAGGTGAAATATTAGCCTTGGTTTCTGCTCCTTCGTACAATCCCAATCTATTAGTCGGTAGAAAGCGATCACGTAATTATACCAAGTTGTATAATGATTCCATTAATCTGCCTTTAATCGATAAAAGCTTACTTCGTGTACATGAACCAGGTTCACCTTTTAAATCCTTGGTAGCATTAACAGCATTACAAGAAGGCGTTTTAAATACGCAGACTTCCATAAGGTGTACTGGCGTTTACCGATATGGTCGACGCGGAACCATGGGCTGTCACTGTGGTGGCGGTACAAGAAGTTTAAATCTGGGGATTGCTAAATCCTGTAATTCCTATTTTGCCAATGCTTTCAGAAAAACTATAGATAAATATGACAATGCAAGCCACGCCATGGATATCTGGAGTGGCCATATTAGCAGCTTTGGTTTAGGTCAATTTCTTGGCACTGATTTACCCATTGGTAAAAAAGGAAATATTCCTGATGGTGCCTATTACGACAAATGGTATCCCGATTTCAATTGGGGTGCCACAACCATAATTTCCAATGCCATAGGTCAAGGTGAGGTACAAGTAACACCTATGCATTTAGCAAATATGACTGCTGCAATTGCCAATAGAGGATATTATTACACCCCACATATCATAAAAAATATTGAGGGCCAAGAAATAGATCAAAAGTTCACGACCAAACATGAAACAAGCATAGACCACATTCATTTTGAACCCGTTGTGCAAGGTTTATTTGATGTTTATAATAAAGGAACAGCCCATTTTTTACAAGTTCCTGGAATTGAAATATGTGGAAAAACAGGAACCGCTGAAAACTTTACTGTTATTGATAGTGTTAGAACCCAACTAACTGATCATTCTATCTTCATCGCTTTTGCCCCAAAAGACAATCCAAAAATAGCATTGGCCGTGTTTGTTGAAAATGGTTATTTTGGAGCCAGGTTTGCGGGTAGAATTGCCAGTTTAATGATTGAAAAATATTTACGTGATGAGATTAGCCGTAAAGATCTGGAACATTGGATATTAACACATAGCCTTGAAAATGAATACGCCAAGCCCTATTCCGGTCAACCATTTAAAATCAATGCACAATCACAATACCAAATTATTGATTTACCCAAGAATTCAGAGACAGAAGTCAGTCAATAACCATCCCATCAAATGGAACAAACCGATAGATATTTTAAATTTGATTGGATAACGATTGTTCTTTTCCTATTGCTAGTTGGTTTTGGTTGGATGAACATTTTATCGGCTTCCCATATTGGTGAAAGTATAGACTACTTTGATTTTTCGCAACCTTACGGAAAGCAACTTATTTTTATACTACTAACCTTTTTACTGATAATTTTACTATTGTCCATAGAAGCCAAGTTTTATGAGCGATTTTCAAGTATTATTTACCTGATTGGTTTGTTGTCTTTGGTTGGACTGTTTCTTTTTGGCAAGAATGTCAATGGTGCAACCTCATGGTATGGCATTGGCGGGATGACCATCCAACCCAGCGAGTTTGCCAAAGCTGCAACAGCCTTGGCAGTTGCAAAATACATTAGTGATATGAATACGGACATAAAATCCTTCAAAGATCAAATAAGACTTTGTATCATTATTGCGCTACCTGCCATATTGGTTTTACTTCAAAATGACGCAGGAAGCACCTTGGTTTACGGCTCTTTCTTTTTTGTCCTATACCGAGAGGGATTACCTAGAATTTATTTATCAATTATCGTTATTCTTGGGCTTATTTCAATTGCGGCACTTAAATTTGGCTCATTAATCACCATAGCTTCAGCAAGTGTCTTGATTTTTACTTTTCATTTTTTACGAAAAAAAAGACCTTCCATTATTCAACCTATTGCTATGCTGTTAGCGGCTATGATAATCACTTTTGGAGTCAATTTCTTCTATCAAAAAATATTGCAACCTCATCAACAAGATCGTATAAGCTTATGGCTACGTCTTGAAAAGGATCCCGATAAGATAGAGCAAATGCGTCGCGATATTTTATACAATCTTTATGAATCGGAAAAAGCCATTAGTGCAGGTGGCTTTAAAGGCAAAGGGTTTTTAGAAGGTACTCGGACAACTGGAAAATTTGTACCTGAACAGCATACCGATTATATTTTTAGTACTGTTGGTGAAGAATGGGGCTTTTTGGGTAGTGCCATGGTAGTTGTTGTTTTTGTATTACTACTTTTAAGAATATTGCGGTTAGCCGAATTACAAAAATCACAATTTAGTCGTGTTTATGGCTATAGTGTTGCTTCTATTTTGTTTTTTCATTTTATGATTAATATTGGTATGGTCATGGGTTTAATCCCAACTATTGGTATTCCCCTTCCCTTTTTTAGTTATGGTGGTTCAGGTTTATGGGGATTTACAATCTTATTGTTCATTTTTATAAAACTTGATTCAAACAGAATCAACGAATGGTAATTAAATGAATTTACTTTAAGTATTTTAAGCAAACTATTATAATATTGCTAAATAACCCAATGGAATAATGCCATTCAATTCAATAGATTTTGTAATATTCTTACCTATTGTTTTCCTACTCTACTGTTTTTTTTTACAATCTGTTATAGAAACCTGCTCGGAATCGGAAAATCTATTTTAAAAAACCGTTAATTTTTATAATTGCCTTTATTTGGAAGTTTCTGATTTCAAAGAAATTAACTATCTTTATTTTCTTACAAAGAAAAAATTGACACTTTTCAACCAACCAAATTATGAAAAACTATTTGTTATTATTCTGTTTTCTCTTTTTTACAATTTTCACTTTTTCACAGGTTACAAAAGATCATGATTCAACAGCTATTTTTATTTTAGATAAAATGGCAGATGTTATAGGTGATTTGGAATCCGTTTCATTTGATCTAAATAATTCTACTGATAAGATGAATAGTGACAACGAAATCGAGAAGTATTATTCAAAATCCACTGTGTCGTTTTCTGGACCTGATAAAATGATGGCCAGAATAAATGGCTCTGAAGGAAATAAAGGCTTGTGGTATGACGGGGAATATCTTTCCTATTACAACTTTGATGAAAATAATTATGTAACCCTTGAAGCTCCTGAAACGACGCTTGAAATGATTGATGAAATGCACATCAATTATGATTTTCAATTTCCCGCTGCCGATTTCTTCTATCCCAATTTTACTGATGACATGATGGAGCAGTTTGACACCATTAAATTTCTTGGAAAAAAGATGATCGGTAATGAAGAGTGCTATCATATCATGGCAACCAATTCAGATTTGAATGTTCAATTATGGATTTCCAATAAAACATATATGTTGCCCAAACATTTCGTAATGATTTACAAGAAAAAGTCCAATTTACAATATGAAGCTACCTTTAGTAACTGGAGTTTAAACCCCAATATTCCTGATTCTGTGTTTGATTTTTTGCCGCCTCCCAATGCGAGCCTAATCAGTATTTTAAAAAAATCCTAATTCTAAACTTTTGCTAAACCAACTAAAATGAAAACAAAAAGCCTAAAACAAATTCTCGGTTTAACCCTAGTATTTATTGCATTGATCATGCCGTCCGAATTATTGGCGCAACGTATGGGTCATGGTATGTCTCGTGGCGGTGGCCGAACCATGTCTAGAGGAGGCGGACACTCAATGTCAAGACCTGCTACTAGTAGACCATCTAATAACCGAGCGACAATTAACAGAAGTTCAAGCAGAAATAGGGCAACAACGAGACCAGCAACCACAACCAGAACACCATCTCGATCCATTAATGGTGGCCATAGTAAAGCAAGTAGTCGTGATTTTTCAAAAAACCGTACCACAAATAGAAGTACAAATCGACCTACTACCGGAAATTCTAAAATTGCTGACAGAAAAAATAATAATGCCGCTCCGAAGTTAAATACGCGAGACAAAAAAACTTCCAACATTAAAGACAGAACAGGAAATCGAGGCAATGGGAATAATATCAATAGTGGAAATAGAAGAAATAATATAAATATAGACAACAGTAAAAATATTAATATTAATAGACGGAATACGGTAGTAAGACCAAGTCCCCGCGTTTATGTCAGACCGCCTTATGTTTACGGTGGGTTTCATTACTATTGTCATATGCCTTATTTCTATCACCCATTTGTCCCATTTTATTGGGGACCTTATTATCATCCATGGGGTTATTTTGTCACTTCTCTGGCAACAACAGCTATAATAGTTAGCATTGTTAATGATAATAATGACGATGATGAAGAATATCACTATGAAAACGGCAACTATTATTTAAAAACTGAAGATGGCTTTGTTGCTGTTCAGGCTCCTGTTGGAGCACAGGTATCCGATATTCCTGATGAAGCTGAAAAAGTTGAAGTCAACAATACTACCAATTATTATTACGGTGGAGCCTTTTACGAGCAAAACAAAGATGGCTATATTGTTGTACCTGCTACAGCAGGAACCATCGTACCTGGCTTACCTGAAGGTGGTGAGGAAGTAAAAATTGGTGATGTCACCTATGTACAATTTGGAGAAACATATTATCAGCCAATACAGGTTGATGGTAAGAACATGTACGAAATTGTAGAAGTCAAAAAAGAATAATTTCAGGCTATTTTAAATTACTATTAATCGATAAACTAAACCAAATGAAAAAATTAAACATTCTTTTTCTGTTAGCATTGGTTCCTCTGCTGGCAGTTTCACAAAACAATAAAAAGCCCAATATTTTGGTAATTTGGGGAGACGATATAGGCACATGGAACATTAGCCACAATAACCGTGGGATGATGGGCTATATGACGCCAAACATTGATCGCATCGCAAAAGAAGGTGTTGGCTTCACTGATTATTATGCCCAACAAAGTTGTACAGCAGGACGAGCTGCCTTTATTGGAGGAAGCGTTCCTGTGCGTTCAGGTATGACAAAAGTAGGTATGCCAGGAGCTAAAGAAGGTTGGCAAAAAACCGATGTGACTATGGCAACAGTTCTTAAAAGTCAAGGTTATACCACAGGGCAATTTGGTAAGAATCACCAAGGTGATTTAGATGCACATCTACCTACGATGCATGGTTTTGATGAATTCTTTGGAAATCTATACCACTTAAATGCGGAAGAAGAACCTGAAAACTTTGACTATCCAGGTGATATGGTTTTAAAAGACGGGCAAACTTTCAGAGAAAAATTTGGACCTCGTGGTGTTATTCACAGTTGGGCTGATGGTAAAGGTGGTCAACGAATAGAAGATACAGGACCACTGACCAAAAAACGTATGGAAACAGTTGATTATGAAACTTTGGAAGAAGCTAAACGCTTTATAAGAGAACAACACAAAGCTGGAAAACCGTTCTTTACTTGGTGGAATAGTACACGCATGCATTTTAGAACTCATGTTAAAGATGATATGCGTAATCCAGGTCATGATGAATATACCGATGGTATGATTGAGCATGACATGCATGTAGGAGAATTATTGGATTTATTGGACGAATTGGGTATTGCTGATAATACTATTGTCATGTATTCTACCGATAATGGTCCTCACTATAATACCTGGCCAGATGCCGGCACAACACCATTCCATGGTGAAAAGAACTCGAACTGGGAAGGTGCCTATAGAGTACCTGCATTTGTGCGATGGCCTGGGCATTTTCCTGAAAATGTAACTTTAAATGGGATAGTGGCGCATGAAGATTGGCTACCAACTTTTGCTGCCATTGCTGGTAATCCAAATGTTAAAGAGCAACTAAAGAAAGGCGCAACGCTAAACGGTCGATCATACAAGAATCATATCGATGGTTATAATCAACTGGATTATTTAACAGGCAAGGTAAAAGAATCTCCTAGGGAAGGATTTATTTATGTGAATGATGGCGGTTCAATTGCAGCACTCCGATATGGTGATTGGAAAGCAACATTTTTAGAAAATAGGGCACGTCAATTACAAATTTGGTTGGAGCCTTTTGTGGAGTTAAGAGCACCACTATTAACCAATTTAAGACGTGATCCATTTGAAAAAGCAATTTACGGATCCAACACCTATTATGATTGGTATATTGATAGAGCCTATATCTTAATAGCCATTCAGAGTTATGCCTTTAATTTTCTATCCACCTTTAAGGAATACCCACCCAGCCAAACAGCTGGTGACTGGAGTTTAGGTAAAGTTGAAAAGCAAATTGAAGCTATGGTCACTAAAAGTAATTAACAGAAGCTTTAAAAAAGCTGCGTCTTTATTGGACGTAGCTTTTTGTCTAAAAGAGAGTTCTATGAAGAAATATTTAGTTCTTACAGTTATTGCCTTAATAATAGTTGGATGCAAGGAGGCAGAAAAAACTGCTTCAGATTCTGAAACAGTTGTTGAAACAAGTGACGTGATAGATCCATTACCCTCATGGAATGAGGGAAACACCAAAACAGCCATTCTTGATTTTGTTGAATTGACAACCACTGAAGTTGGTGAAGGTTTTATCCCTAAAGCTGATAGAATTGCAGTCTTTGATAATGATGGTAATCTTTGGTCTGAACAACCCATGTATTTTCAATTGTTTTATATCATCGATGAAATTAAACGAATGGCCCCTGAACATCCAGAATGGCTAAACGAGCAACCCTTCAAGGCTATTTTGGAAGACGATTTAAAAACAGCTTTAGCAGGAGGTGAACATGCCCTTTTGGAAATGGCAATGGGAACACATGGAGGTATGACAACAGATGAATTCAACAACAATGTCAAAAAATGGTTAGCTTCAGCAACCCATCCGAAAACAGGCTTACATTATAACGAGATGATATACCAGCCAATGGTAGAGTTATTAAACTATTTACGTGATAACGGCTACAAAACCTTTATTGTTTCTGGCGGTGGTGTTGATTTTATGCGTGTTTGGGTTGAAGAAGCTTATGGCATTCCACCAGATCAAGTAGTAGGAAGTTCTAATAAGGTGAAATTTGAAATAGGAGAAAATGGTCAACCTATATTAGTAAAGCAATCAGAACTTAATTTTATAGACGATAAAGAAGGAAAGCCTGTTGGTATTCATCAATACATTGGAAAGCGACCCGTTTTTGCATCCGGAAATTCCGATGGTGATTATCAAATGCTGCAATGGACAACTGCCGCAAGTGGTTATCCGAGATTCGGTCTTTACTTGCATCATACCGACTCAATCAGGGAATGGGCCTACGATAGAGAATCCCATATCGGTAGGTTGAACAAAGGTTTGGATGACGCGAGTAAGAACGGCTGGACGGTGATTGACATGAAAAATGATTGGAAAGTTGTTTACCCTTTCGAATTAAAATAAACACTTAATTATGACGCTTTCAAAATCAGAGATAAAACATCTGGTTAAAACATTTTACCCCTATTTAAAAAACAAAGAAGTCGATATCTTTCTTAAAATGTCCAATTATAACATTTATAAAAACAAGGAAATAATTCAAAAAAGTGGGCGAACAGACAAAAATGTTTTTTTAATACTCGAAGGATCCTCTCGAGCTTACAGCATCGATGAAAATGGTCAAGAACGTATTTACCATATTAGATCGAAAGGATACATTTTTGGAGACCCCAGGGTATTTAGTAATCAAGTTCAAATATTAAACACGGAAGCTATTGGAGAAACTCATGTTTTGAAATTCGACATTGAAAAATTGGAATCTATGGGTTATGAAAACCCGGAAATCATGAACATGTATTTGAATATTCTAAAAGAAATCATTCAAGCATTTTCACATAGAATTCACACATTTGTTTCCATGAATTCTGAAGAGCGTTATTTAGATTTAGTTGATATTAATCCGTTATATCTTGAATCGACTTTTGACAAACACATTGCTAGTTTTTTGGGTATAAAACCACTGACTCTACATCGCATCAAAAAAAAACTAAAAGCTATCAAATGATATTTTTTTAAAAAAGCCTTTACACTAATTTTACACAGCTTAAATTAATCACATTAATAACCAAAAATGAAAAATCAAAAACAAACAAAGTTTAATGTTTTCTATACGTTACTCTTGACATTTTGCTTAACACTTATTGTTTCTTGCAATACAAAGCAAGAAACTACTGAAACCAAAACCACAACAACAGATGATGGTTTTAAAGGAAAGATTGCTCTGGACATTCGTGATTCAGAATCCGATTGGTCTGCATATACACCTAAATCAGCACCAGAAGGCGCACCAAATATCTTATTTGTTCTTTATGATGATACTGGTTTAGGAGCGTGGTCTCCTTATGGAGGTCGCATTAACATGCCAACTATGGATCGTCTGGCAGCTAATGGATTAACGTATACCCAATGGCATACTACCGCATTATGTTCACCAACCCGTTCTACCATACTAACAGGTAGAAACCACCACTTAAATGGAATGGCTTCTATTACAGAAACTGCCGATGGTTTCCCAGGTTCCAATGGTCGTGTTCCAGATGATTGTGCACCATTCGCTCAAATTTTGAGAGATAACGGTTGGAGTACATTTTGGATTGGTAAAAACCATAATGTCCCTGAACAGGACGTAGCACCTGGTGGTAGTCGAGCTGAATGGCCTACCCAAATTGGGTTTGACCGTTTTTATGGATTCCTAGGAGGAGAAACCAATAACTGGTATCCAGATTTGGTCATGGATAATCATTTTATTGAAGCTCCTGCAACTCCTGAAGAAGGCTATCACTTGTCAAAAGATTTAGCAGATCAAGCTATTTCTATGTTGCGTGATAAAAATGCTACGAATCCATCAAAACCATTCTATATGTGGTTTAACCCTGGTGCCAACCACGCACCACACCACTCTCCTGCGGAATACACGGCCAAGTACAAAGGGATGTTTGATGATGGTTACGATGCTTACCGTGATTGGGTTGTAAAACGAATGAAAGACAAAGGTGTTCTTCCTGAAAATACAGGTATGGCTGATTTCAACCCTATGCCTGAAGATATGGCTAATCCGGGAGATTATGTGCGCCCTTGGGATGAACTAAATGCCGATGAGAAAAAACTGTTCTCAAGAATGGCCGAAGTTTATGCTGGATTTTCAGAATACACAGACGCCCAAGTTGGCAGAATCATTGATTATTTAGAAGAAACTGGACAATTGGAAAATACCATAGTACTTTATGCTGCTGACAATGGCGCATCTGGAGAAGGAAGTCCAAACGGTTCTGTAAATGAAAATAAATTCTTTAATGGCTATCCAGATGAATTAGAGGAAAACATGAAATATTTAGATGTTCTCGGAGGGCCAGATACTTATAACCACTTCCCTACTGGCTGGGCTGCAGCATTTTCAGCGCCTTTTAAAATGTTTAAGCGTTATTCGCAATATGCTGGTGGTACCAATGACCCATTAGTAATTTCTTGGCCAAAAGGTATAAAAGCCAAAGGTGAAATTCGTCATCAATATCATCATTCAACCGATATTGTACCAACATTATTAGAAGCCTGCGGTATTGAAATGCCAAAGGTATACAATGGTGTAGAGCAAACGCCACTTTCTGGCGTTTCTATGGTTTACTCGTTTGATGCAGAACCAGATGCTCCAACTCAAAAAGAAGTGCAGTACTATTGCATGTTGGGAACCAGAGGTATTTGGAAAGATGGCTGGAAAGCAGCAGCAGTTCACGCGCCTATTTCTGGAAAAGGAAATTTTGATAAAGACGTTTGGGAATTATATCATGTAGCTGAAGATCGTTCTGAAACAAATAATCTTGCCGAAGAAAACCCTGAAAAATTACAAGAATTGATAGACGAATGGTTCAAGCAAGCCGAAATCAACAAAGTATTACCTCTAGATGATAGAGGACCAGCTGAATTATTAACCATTGAAAGACCATCTCAAGAAGCTAAAAAAGATCGATATGTTTACTATCCACATACAGCTCCAGTTCCTGAAGGTGTAGCTGCAAACATTAGAGGTAGAAACTACAAAATCTTGGCTAATGTTGAAATAAGCGATCCAGATGCTTCAGGTGTTATTTTTGCTCATGGTTCTCGCTTTGGAGGGCATGCACTTTTCATAAAAGACAAAAAATTATATTATGTGTATAATTTCTTGGGCATTAAACCAGAACAGGTATTTGTTTCCAATACAACCTTAAAACCTGGAAAATATACTTTAGGAATGGAATTCGTAAAGGAAAACCAAGGTGAATATGGTGAGTCATTAGGGCAAACCAAATTATACATTAATGAAGAAGTTGTTGCTGAAGGTGCTATGAGAACGCAACCAGCAAAATTCACCTTATCAGGTGACGGTCTGTGTGTGGGTTATGATAGTGGTGATAATGTGAGTAATTTATACAAATCTCCTGGTGAGTTTGAAGGTGGAACCATACAAGCAGTTGGAGTTACAGTTGAAGGGACACCATATATGGACCTAGAAGCAGAAGCCAAACGCTTAATGATGAGTCAATAGTTTGTGTTAATTAATTATTGATCATAAAAGGGAACACTTGTACTAACATGGTGTTCCCTTTATAATTTTATACTATCTTTAATCACACTTTTTACTTTATGAAACACTACTTCCTTCCTATAGTTATATTAAGCTTGTTTCTATTGAATTGCAACGACAACAATACGAAGACCATTGAAATAAAAGAAACCGCTATTAATCCTGAAACTAAAGCAGTACCAAAAGGGATGGTCTATATTCCTGGCGGAACATTTACTATGGGTAGCAGTGAAGCCTATGCTGAAAAAGACGAAGGCCCCGAAGTATTGGTAAAAGTAGATCCATTTTTTATGGATGAAACCGAAGTAACCAATGCTCAATTTACAAAGTTTGTTGATGAAACAGGTTACGTGACTGTTTCAGAAAGACCTGTGGATTGGGAGCAAATAAAAAAAGACCTGCCTGCTGGCACTCCAAAACCTCATGACTCGCTATTGCAACCCGGATCACTCGGTTTTTTCCCCGCCTTCTGATGCCGTTAATTTAAACGATTATAGTCAATGGTGGCGATGGATTAATGGTGCCGACTGGAAACACCCTCAGGGCCCTAATAGCTCTATTGAAGGTAAAGACAATCATCCTGTGGTTCACATTGCCTATGAAGATGCCCAAGCTTATGCTGCATGGGCTGGAAAACGTTTACCAACCGAGGCTGAATGGGAATTTGCCTCGAGAGGTTCAGACAATAACAATCAATTTGTTTGGGGCAAGGAACTAACACCACAAGGAACCTATTTAGCAAATTTTTTTCAAGGAGATTTCCCTCATAATAACACACAGAAAGATGGTTTTGAAACTTCTGCTCCTGTAAAAACTTATCCAGCTAATATTTTTGGGCTTTATGACATGATTGGAAATGTTTGGGAATGGACCAGTGATTGGTATCGACCAGACACCAAAAAACTATACTTATCCAATGGAACAAAATTATGTTATAATCCAACAGGTCCAGAAAGTAGCTTTGACCCAAATGATCCTTATGTGACTCAAAAACGCGTAATTAAAGGTGGTTCCTTTTTGTGTAGTGAGCAATATTGTTCCAATTACCGTTCAACATCGCGAATGGCTACTTCAACAGATTCCGGACAAAACCATTTAGGTTTTCGTTGTGTCAAAAACATAGAGTAAATAACACCTACAGTAAATAAGCCTCTCATTTTAAGTTGTTTAATAATTAAAAATAAACTAATTTTAAGTGACATCATTTAAAAATTGGTGTCATAACTATAAACTAATTAAACAATTAAATTATGAAAAAACTTTTAGCAGAATTTATTGGAACCCTTTGGCTTGTCCTTGGTGGCTGTGGCAGTGCTGTTTTAGCTGCAGGAATACCTGATTTAGGTATTGGATTTGCAGGTGTAGCATTGGCTTTTGGCTTAACTGTTTTAACAGGAGCCTATGCCTTAGGACACATTTCTGGAGCTCATTTTAATCCAGCTGTTTCCATCGGTCTATGGATGGGTGGCAGATTTGATGGGAAAGAATTACCGGGTTACATTGTATCGCAAGTATTAGGTGGTCTTGCAGGTGCTGGTATTTTGTATCTAATGGCAAGTGGTATCGATTCATTCAGCCTATCTGATGGTTTTGCCGCCAACGGCTATGGTGAACATTCACCAATGGGATACGATATGACATCAGCACTCGTCACAGAAATAGTTATGACTTTTATGTTCTTAATCGTGATTCTAGGAGCAACCCATAAAAATGCCTCTCCTGGATTTGCCGGGTTAGCCATTGGTTTAGCATTGACTTTAATACATCTTATCAGTATTCCTGTAACCAATACATCCGTGAATCCTGCTAGAAGTACCAGTCAAGCATTATTTGTAGGCGATTGGGCAACAGGTCAGTTATGGTTATTCTGGGTAGCCCCTATCGTTGGAGCTATTCTCGCTGGTATCGTTTATAAATATTTGGCTCCAAATAAAGACTAACAAATTTTTTCTCAATAAAAAAGGCTGGAAATATCCAGCCTTTTTTATTTTTTTAGTTCTAACTTTTCAGCAAAATAATCGCAAAAGTCCTTCATGGTTGCCGTCATTTTTTCGTCTTGCGTGGCTCTGTTAAACGTATCACTCATCGCCACTAGCGTCTGGTGAAAAAACACCTTCATTTCATCAACAGGCATATCTTTGGTCCATAGGTCTATTCGCAGTGTTTCTTGAGATTTGTGATCCCAAACAGACAACAGCATCGCTTTGGCTTCTTCATTATTGATCCCACCATCTTCTGCAGTCCAACTTAAATTTTCAGGAACACGATTCTCATCCAATTCTACTGTTAGTTCAATAGTCGATTTTATATTTGCCATTATTTTTGTGGTTTGTATTTTGAATTATTAAAAATTTCTATGGGTTCTTTTGTCATCATATCCTTTAAGCCAACATCGTTATTGGCCATATATGATTTTACAATCTGCCAACCAATAAATTGCCCTATCCTACCGGGAGATTCTCTGTCAATCACCTCCAAATAAAACTTTGAAAAAGGTGCTGGGTTTATAAATCGAGATGGTAATTTGGAATCAGTGCTATACAATAATTCCTTGTCAATAAAATGATTCCAAATAAAAAACTCATTAGATTTTGCCCACTCCATTTGCTCATCAGTATAACCTATTTTTTGAGCATCTGACTTAAATGGAATCATGATATCCTTAAAATAAAGGAGTTTCCCAAAATAAACCATCTCATCTAACAATGTTTTTCGATTAACCTGAAATGCATATTTTTCAGCATAGGCATTTGCCATATCAACAACCATTTGTTCCCTTTCAAAATTTTGTCGTAAATAATGCTGAATCCCTTTATAAAACTCATGATCCTTTCCTAGATACGTATCAATAGAAATCAATACTATCGTATCGGTAGCAATGACTTTATTTCTGTAATCAACAGATGATGTTGTGGTGATTACTCTAGGTGTACTAAATTCTGGGAAATAGTACTTCAAGTGCTGAAACAATTTCGTAATATCGTCTTCTTCATCAATAAAATCATCAAAGGCTTTTGTTGACTCTGTTATCAGTTCTTGTTGCAAGGTATCTTGCATTCTCGCAATCCAAAATTCATCGTCATAGCGATCTGGAAACATGAAAGGATAAGCCTCTTTTAGCCTTGGCAAATCTTTGGCTTCGGCTTCATGCATTGCCATATCAAATCGTTCAACAACGAAATCAACATCAATCTTGGATATTTCAGCCTCAACTTTAGATTCTTGATTACAGGAAACCAGCATTCCGAAAGAAAATAGTATAATTATAAACCTCATGTTACTGTTCAAACTATTAATTTTTATAACTAATCTTATTGATTTACTTTTGTGAAGCAAAGGTACATTACTTTGCTTAAAAACCTCTACAAAATGCACACAGAAAAAGTCATAGACCATATTGTAAATTGGCTCAAAGATTATGCTAATAACGCAAAAGTTAACGGATTTGTTATAGGGATATCAGGTGGAATTGATTCAGCTGTTACATCAACCCTTTGTGCTAAAACGGGCCTAGAACTGCTATGTGTAGAAATGCCTATTCACCAAGCAAAATCGCAAGTTACCAGAGCCATGAACCACATTGATTGGTTGCAATCAAATTTTGATACTGTCAAAAAAGTTGAAGTTAATTTAACGCCTGTTTTTGACAATCTTATTGATGTACTACCAAGTGTTGAGAAAGAAGAAGATCGTTTTATGTCTTTAGCTAATACACGAGCCAGACTTCGTATGACAACTTTGTATTATTTTGCTGCACTAAATAAACTATTAGTTGCAGGCACTGGCAATAAAGTGGAAGATTTCGGGGTAGGCTTTTACACAAAATATGGTGATGGCGGTGTTGATTTAAGCCCTATTGCTGACTTGATGAAGTCTGAAGTTTATGAAATTGGTAAGTTTTTAAACATTAATCAAGAAATCATTGATGCTGCTCCTACAGATGGTTTATGGGGAGATGATAGAACCGACGAGGACCAAATAGGTGCCTCTTACCCAGAGCTTGAGTGGGCCATGCTCATGGATGATCAGGGCAAAACGGTTGATGATTTTACTGGACGCAGTAAAGATGTGTTCAAAATCTATAAACGTTTCAATACGGCCAACAAGCACAAAATGATACCGATACCCATTTGCGAAATTCCAAAGAATTTAAAATAAATTCTACAAATCGTAATGATTTTTATATCTTTACTGTAGTGTATATGCTAATACATCATTGCCTCAACAGTGTTAATGTCTAAAACTTTTAAGTAATGATTAAACTGTTGGTTGCTGATAGCCACCCAATTATTAGGAAAGGTCTTGAACTACTTTTCGTCACGTCACCACAAATACAAGTTGTTGGTGGTGTAGAAAATGGTGAGGCCATTTTTGACTTTTTAAAAGAACATCGTATAGATATCATTTTAAGTGAAATTGATCTCCCCAAACTCAATGGTATTACGGCATTGAGACGTTTAAAACGAGAATATCCTGAAGTAAAAACCATCATGTTTTCTTCTCAACCTGAAGAAATTTATGCCATTAATACTATTAAGGCTGGTGCTGAAGGCTATCTCAATAAAACAGCTAATATTATTACCTTGAAAGAAGCTATCATCAAAGTTTATGAAGGCGGCACCTATTTGAGTAATGATATCGCACAACAGATGACCATGGGCCGACGGGTTACCAGATCTGGATCCGTTTATAAAAAGCTTTCAACCAGAGAGATTGAAGTATTAAAATTATTGTCCTCTGGAAGAAAAAACAAAGAAGTTGCCAATGAACTCAACATTAATGAGAAAACTGTGAGTACCTATAAAGCGCGCTTGATGAAAAAATTGAACGTGAATAATATTGTGGACTTAATTAGCCGTGCAAAACTTCTGGAATTATAAGACCCTATTTAATTTTCGCGATAACAACATTTTTAAGCTGGAATAGTCTTTAACTTCTTCTAGAATATTTTTATTCACTTGATTTTTAGCATCTAATGTTTCTTGCTTAAATTCGGTGACTTTTTGTTCAATTAAATAACACCGTAAACTCAAAATTGTTTCGCTAACAAGCTGTGAAATAGTATGTTGTTTTTCCTTTGGAAATATGTTTTTTCGTTCCCAATTAGACAGCACATAACGTTCATCTTCCATTAAAATAGTAGTAATTTCATTGGCAATTTCCGGAGTGACCGTATGAATAAAACTTTCAATAGCAAAATCTGGATTTTGATTCAACGTATCGATAATGGTATAATATAACTCCCTGAAATTTTCATTTGAGAATTGCATCTCATCATCCTGCAAATCCAGGTATATCTTTTCAAATACTTTAGCCTCATGTTTAACAGGCTCCAAAACCAACTCATTGTGGTCATTTTCTTTTAAAATCAGATCTTCAAATTCCTCTTTTTCATTACCATACAATAACAATATTTGAATGATTTTTCGCTCCAATTCATACTGGATATCAACCTTTTTTACGGGCTGTTTATGTTTAATAACTTCAAATGCCTTTTGTTCCTGCTGATATTGTTTATTGGTATCTTGAAATTGTTTTTTATTGATTTGTGCCAGTGTACTGAATAAGACTTCTTCACTGATATCCATAATTCGGGCACATTCCTGAATGTAAATCTCTTTTTTTATACGATCGGGAATTTTGGATATACTATTGACAATGTCACGAACCGTTTCTGCTTTTTTTATAGGATCGTTTTTTGATACCTCAAACAATAAAGAAGCTTTAAATTGGATAAAATCTTGAGCATGTTCCGACAGATATAAGGTAATTTCTTCCAGTGTATTGTTTTTAGCAAAACTATCCGGATCATCCCCTTCAGGAAAGGTACATACTTTCACATTCATGCCTTGTTCCAAAATCAAATCAATGCCACGTAAGGATGCTCGTAATCCAGCCGCATCACCATCAAATAAAACAGTGATGTTTTTGGTCAATCGGTTAATAAGCCTGATTTGTTCTGGAGTTAATGCCGTACCCGAGGATGACACCACATTTTTTATTCCTGATTGGTGTAATTGTATGACGTCGGTATACCCTTCAACCAAATAACAATTATCTTCTTTGGCAATACTTTGCTTTGCATGATAAATACCATAAAGCACTTTACTTTTATGATAGATATCGCTTTCAGGCGAGTTTAAATATTTAGCCGCTTTTTTATCATTGGTTAAAATTCTGCCTCCAAAACCTAGAACTCGACCACTCATACTTTGAATAGGAAACATAACGCGTCCTTTAAATCTGTCGAAACGCTTCTCTTCCTTAACAATCGTTAATCCCGTTTTTTCAAGATATTCCAGCTTATAACCTTTTTTAATAGCCTCGTTGGTAAAGGCCTCCCATTCATCAAGCGAATATCCAAGATCAAATTTCTTAATGGTCTCCTCTGCAAAACCTCTTTCTTTGAAATAGCTTAAGCCAATGGCTTTGCCAGGATCTGTTTTATGAAGGGTTTTCTGAAAATAGTTATTGGCAAACTCGTTTACCAAATAGAGGCTTTCTCGCTCATTGGCTTTTTCCTTGTCCTCATTGGTTTGCTCAGTTTCTTCAATTTCAATATTGTATTTTTTTGCTAAATACTTAATAGCTTCAGGATAAGTAAAATGCTCATGCTCCATTAAAAAAGCTACCACATTGCCACCTTTACCACTTGAAAAATCCTTCCAGATTTGCTTAACAGGAGACACCATAAAACTTGGTGTTCGTTCATCACTAAAAGGACTCAATCCTTTATAATTGCTTCCAGACTTCTTTAATTGAACAAAATCACCAATAACCTCTTCTACTCGGGCGGTTTCAAACACTTGGTCTATGGTGGTTTTGGCTATCAATTTCAGTTAAATTCTTGTTACCGTAAAAGTAACATAATCTTATTGTTTTTAAAATTAATAGTTACATGAAAAAAGGCTCCAAGAAAAACTTGCAGCCTTTTTTTAACTAATTCATATTTAGATTCCCGTTTTCACGTGAATGACAGTTTAGAAAGAAATCTCGATACTTTGTATCGAGATTTCTTTTCAATTAACACTAGTCCATATCAAAACGAATACCTAATGATATGTTATTTTGATCAATTGCCTGATCCTTGAATATAGTAGACAAATCGTATTTAGCATAGATTCCAACATTTCCCCATGAAATATAACCACTGACTCCATAGACAAAATTGTTGGTGTTGTAATCCTTGAATTTATCCTTTTGTTTTTGCCCATCTTCAGTATATTTCAATTTTTGAAGTGATTGTAATACCAGTCCACCATAGCCTCCAACACCAACTTTAAATTTTCGATATGTTGAATACCTAAAGTAATCTTCACGTTCAATCTTTTTAGAAGGCCCGAACTCGAAATGGATTGGCACAACCAAATTGGTCGTCCTGAATTTAGATTTTTTCAGATTTAGAGGGTATTCTTCCAATGTAACCACATCATTGGTTTCCGTGAAATAGAGATTGTCTTTAATATCCAGTTTATTCCACTGGAATGACAAACCATATTTTATCCTCATGGCATTGGTATTTTTAAATACACGTGTTTTCCATGCCCAACCTAATTCCACGAAACCAGAACCACCTATTTTATAAGGTGAATCATTTAATGATTGCCCTTCAATTATAGCATTGTTGAAACCTATGGCAAAAACCAAATCACTGGTCGTTCTACGGTCATAAACTCGAGGTTTGCGCTTTTTGTGAGGACCTATGTATATACTACCGATATCATATTCGTCTGAATCTTCATTTTTTCCAATCTCTAGAATATAACCTTCTAGATTGGCTCCCGTATCATAATCCACATGCTCATTGCGTTCCAATAAAGCAATGCGATTATCAATAATTGCCAATCTGTTTTCAATATTTAGAGCATGTTTTTCAGCGAGTTCTTTTTTAAGCTGTGTTGCTTCTTCAAGTGATATTTCGTCATTATCCAGTCGTTCATTGATTGCTTCAACCTCGCGCTTCAAAGCATCTTTTTCACTGTTTTGAACATACTCTCTTTGTGCCTTTAGCTGTTCAATTTGATCGCCATTATCTGGTTCTTGTGCAGCCATTTGTTGAACTGCAATTACTAGTGCGATGACTACTAGAAATTTTGTAAAATTTTGCATAACTGTTTGTTTTTTAATTGATGATTTTAATTATTACGGTCTGCAACAGCCGTTTTTACTTTCTTGAAATTTGTTTTTATAGTTTCAAATACTTTATCTCTGAAGGATTGTTCCAAATCGTCCTCAACATCCTGCAATAAACTATTGGCATCAACCGATCGCTTGACGTTTTCTGATTCTATCTGTAATTGCGCTTCACTTAATAAGGTTTCGATTTCAGAATCCAAAATTGTCGCGTCAATGACATTCTGTTGATTATTAATAGCTATGCGCTCTTCTATGACTTCTTCCTCAAACCCATTACTTTCAATATTACTTAATGGTTTCTTGTGGCCATTTTTTAAAACCTCCACTTTGTTATTTTGATTAATTGTTTGATTACTTTTCGCGCTAACAGAAGGATTCTCTTGCCTATTAGTCGTTGCAGTATGTTGCGAAACAAGTTTACTATTGGCTTCTGGTGTTGATTTAAAATTCTCATCAGCAACCGTTTTTTGTTGCTTCTGTAAATTTTCATTGGTTTCTCCAGCTACCGTTTCAACTGTATTTTTAGAGTTTAGTTCTTCTGTGTCGACAACGTTAGGTATGTTTTCTATTGGAATTGTGGGATTAAAAAACAATCCATTTACTAAAATTAAAATTCCCACAATACTCGCCGCAACACCCACATACCAAAAAATTTTGTTGCTATTTTTGTTTTCATGGCTATCCAGTCTATTTGAAAGGGTATCCCATGATTTTGAAGATGGTGTAATGGTACGCTTCTCCAATCTTTCTTTTATATTGTCTTCAAACTTAATTGGTGCCATAATTTTGATTATTTAATTCTTTAACTTGTTGTTGTA
This sequence comes from Hanstruepera sp. CR43, assembly GCF_055227665.1. NCBI lineage: Bacteria > Pseudomonadati > Bacteroidota > Flavobacteriia > Flavobacteriales > Flavobacteriaceae > Hanstruepera > Hanstruepera sp. CR43. The sequence goes on from NZ_CP200078.1 coordinate 1,316,161, forward strand.
GGATTTGTCGCGCCTTGTACAACTGTGATTTTGAAGTTCCTTCGGAAATATCCAGTAGCTCGGCAATTTCATGGTGTTTATAACCTTCTACAGCATACATTACAAATACCATTCTATAACCTGAAGGCAGATTGTCTATTAGTTGCTGAATGGCAGCTACTTCAAGATTACTTTGAATGTTGCTTTCATAGCTATTTTGGGAGGCCATATCTTCTTCAAAAAACTCAACATTTTTTTGACTTCTTAAAAATGAGATAGACTCTCTGACCATAATTTTTCGTAACCAACCTTCAAAACTTCCTTTATCTTCAAACTTTTTGAGATTTATAAACGCTTTATAAAATCCATTGAGCATAGCCTCTTCAGCATGTTGCACATCACTGATGTAATAACGGCAAACGCTCAACATTTTGGGAGCATGGATACTGTAAAGTCTGTTTTGGGCTTCGCGATTGCCTTTGGCAGCTTTATTGATTAGCTCATTATTATTTTTATAAAGTTGAATAACCTTCAAAATAGCTTTCATTGAAACTTCTATTTATAAAGACGCAATTATGATGCAAATGGTTGCCTGACTATGAAAAAAATTATTTTTTACGTTCGATCACGTAATTGACCATTAATTCTAAAGATGACCTGTAAGTAGATTCTGGGTAGGTCTTGAGTATATTTAATGCTTCAGCCTGAAACGCTTTCATTTTGTTTATTGCATACTCTAGTCCGTCATTTTCCTTAACAAATGCAATAACTTCCTTAACTCGCGTTTTGTTCTTATTATGATTTTTAATCGAGTTAATAAGCCAGCTTTTATCTTTTTTAGACACATTATTCAGAACATAAATTAAAGGCAATGTCATTTTCTGCTCCTTAATATCAATCCCTGTAGGCTTTCCAATTTTTTCTTCACCATAATCAAATAGATCATCCTTGATTTGAAATGCCATACCTATGAGTTCACCAAATCGCCTCATTTTTTCAATATCCTGCGAATCTGGTTTTACAGAAGCCGCCCCCAAACTACAGCAAGCAGCAATTAAGGTAGCCGTTTTTTGACGAATAATTTCGTAATAGACCGCTTCAGTAATGTCTAGCTTTCTGGCTTTTTCTATTTGTAGCAACTCCCCTTCACTCATCTCTCTCACCGCAATTGAAATAATCTTTAACAAATCAAAATCATTATTATCGATTGAGAGTAACAGCCCTTTTGACAGTAAATAGTCACCAACCAATACAGCAATTTTATTTTTCCACAGCGCATTAATGGAAAAAAATCCACGACGTCTGTTACTATCATCAACTACATCGTCATGAACCAGTGTAGCGGTGTGAATAAGCTCAATTACTGATGCCCCACGATATGTGCGCTCTCTAACTTCACCATTAGCAACCATTTTAGCGACCAAAAAAACAAACATAGGTCGCATTTGTTTGCCTTTTCTATTAACTATGTAATGGGTAATTCGATTGAGCAAAGCAACTTTTGAAGACATTGACAATTGAAATTTCTGCTCGAAGAGCTCCATCTCATAGGCAACTGGTTGCTTTATTTGTTCTACAATTTTCAAAGAAATGAAAGACTATAATTGGTTTAACAAACCTACTAAAAAAGCCATTTAAAAACTAACATTAAAATTAAGTGCCTGTTTGGTTTTTTACATACATATGTTAAATAAGTGGAAATCAGCATATTTTTTCGTAATTTGATGCTTCATAATCTTAAACTTCACCACTATGAAAAAAATTACTTTACTATCCTTTTTATTCATTTCTTTCATCTCTTTTTCCCAAACGACATTGTTTGAAGATGATTTTGAAAGTTATACTGATTTTATAATAACAGGTATTGGCGATTGGATCACATTGGATATAGATGGCCTACCAACTTACACAGGCGGTGTAGACGCCCCAACATATCCAAATGCCAATGCGGCAATGGCTTATCAAATATTTAATCCATCAACAACCACACCTAGTCCTGTTACCAATTCAGATGGCAGCGATGGCGAAACAAGGGATTTCGACCCAAGAAGTGGTGCCAAGTATGCTGGCGCATGGGCTTCAGTCCCTGGGGGAGGCATCAATGCCAATGATGACTGGTTAATCTCACCAGTGATATCACTCGCCGAATCAGGAAATTCTGTGACCTTTTATGTTAAGGCTTTATCAAACACTTACGGTCCAGAAAACTATCAGGTTGGTGTTTATGTTGGAGCTGGAACACCCATGTCATCTAGTGATTTCACCTTAATATCTGGTGCTTCTGAAACGGCTCCTTTTGGTGTTTGGACAGAAGACACTTATAGTTTATCTGATTACGATGGTCAAGATGTTAGAATAGGTATTCATTGTATATCAGCTGACAGATATATGTTTATGGTTGATGACTTCTCGGTTCAAACAACATTAAGCGTTGATGACTTTGCATTGAATAAAGCCATCAATATTGCCTGCAGAGATAGAATTGTTACCATTTCCAATATTAATGGAGAGGCAGAATATCGTGTTTTATCTATGACCGGAAAACAATTAATACAAGGCCATACTAGACTTGAGTCTCAAGAAATTGATGTTAAAAACATTACCGCTGGCATCTATATTGTTGAAGTTTCGGACCCTGCTTCCAATGCCATTAAACGGAAAAAGATAATTATTCAATAATTTCAAAGAAAAAAGCGACTATGATTAGTCGCTTTTTTTTTTAACTTTTATTCGCCAGTTGACCACAGGCAGCATCTATATCCTTACCTCGCGACCGTCTGACAGTAACGGTTATATTATTTCGTTCTAAAACGGAAACGTAGCGATCAATAGCTTCTGAACTAGCCTGCTGAAAAACACCGTCATCAATAGGGTTGTACTCAATTAAATTCACCTTACTAGGTGCAAACTTGCAAAAATCCACTAATGCCTTGATATCTTTTTCTTGGTCATTGATGCCTTTCCAAACCACATATTCATAGGTAATTCTATTTTTGGTTTTGGCATACCAATACTCTAAAGCTTCCCTTAAATCCTTGAGTGGAAAGGTTTCATTAAAGGGCATAATAGATGTTCTGACCTCATCAATTGCAGAGTGAAGCGATACGGCCAGTTTGAATTTAACCTCATCATCTGCCATTTTTTTTATCATTTTTGGTACTCCTGAAGTTGAAACGACAATACGTTTTGGTGACATCCCTAAACCTTCAGGGGATGTAATCTTATCAATGGCTTTTAAAACATTATTATAATTCATGAGCGGTTCACCCATTCCCATAAATACAATATTGCTCAATGGTCTGTTATGATATAATCGGCTTTCCTTATCGATGGCTACAACCTGATCCACAATTTCGTCAGGGTTTAAGTTTCTCATACGTTTTAACCTAGCCGTGGCGCAAAACTTACAGTCCAAACTACAGCCCACTTGACTTGATACACAGGCTGTTGTTCTACTTTTTGTAGGAATCAAAACAGATTCAACAATCAGACCATCATGCAATTTAACTGCATTCTTAATGGTTCCATCACTACTTTTTTGCATTGAATCAACCTTAATGTGATTGATCACAAAGTTTGCTTCCAACATGGCTCTCGTTTCTTTTGATATATTGGTCATATCATCAAAAGAATGCGCGGACTTTTGCCAAAGCCATTCATAAACTTGGTTACCACGAAAGGCCTTGTCGCCTTCCTTAACAAAGAAATCCCTTAATTGCTCTTTAGTCAGTGCTCGTATATCTCTTTTTTGAATCTGCATGTAGTTTCAAAAATATTAGTATCATTAAAAAAGCCTTGTAAAAACAAGGCCTTATATAATTTATAAAATTAACATGGCATCACCATAACTGTAAAACTTGTACTTTTCCTTTACAGCTTCTTCATAGGCCCTTTTAATAAAATCGTGTCCTGCAAAAGCAGATGCCATCATTAGTAATGTAGATTTTGGTGTATGGAAATTGGTAATCATACAATTGGCAATACTAAAATCATAAGGTGGGAAGATAAACTTATTGGACCAACCTTCAAATTCATTTAAAGTACCACTGGATGACACAGAACTTTCAACCGCTCGCATAACCGTAGTTCCAACCGCGCAAACACGCTTCTTATTTTTGATAGCCTTGTTTATAGTATCAACGGCAGGTTTATTAATAATAATCTCCTCACTGTCCATTTTATGTTTAGATAGATCCTCTACCTCAACAGGATTAAAAGTCCCCAAACCAACATGCAACGTGATTTCAGCAAAATTTATGCCCTTAATTTCCAAACGTTTTAATAAATGTTTTGAAAAATGCAGACCAGCTGTAGGTGCCGCAACTGCACCTTCAGTTTTAGCAAAGATGGTTTGATAGCGCTCTTCATCTTCTGGCTCTACATTACGTTTTATGTATTTTGGCAGAGGTGTTTCACCTAACTCGTTTAATTTCATTCTGAAATCCCTGTAGGATCCATCATATAAAAAACGAAGTGTACGACCTCTGGATGTTGTATTGTCTATAACTTCAGCTACTAACGTTTCATCATCTCCAAAGTATAATTTGTTACCAATTCTAATCTTTCTAGCTGGATCAACTAAAACATCCCATAGACGCTGTTCCTCATTTAATTCGCGTAACAAAAACACCTCAATTCTAGCACCCGTTTTTTCCTTATTACCATAAAGTCTGGCAGGAAATACTTTGGTATTGTTTAAAATCATCACATCATCTTCATCAAAATAATCAATTAAATCTTTGAAGTATTTGTGCTCGATAGTTTCATCTTTTCTATTAAGAACCATTAATCGTGCTTCATCCCTGTTTTCAGAAGGATATTCGGCCAACAATTCATCTGGTAGATTAAAATTAAAGTGTGATAATTTCATTTGCTGTTATTAAATTAAAATTTGTGTTTGTTTTTTGTAAAGGGTGCAAATATACAACCTGAAAGTAGGGGTTGTCAAGTATTTAACGAATTATTATTGAGATACTTTGATTCCAAGAGCTTTTAGATCATCCCAAAAACCTGGGTATGATTTGGAAACCACTTCAAAATCGTTAATCACGATGTTTGTTTTGAGACAAAGTGGCGCAAAGGCCATGGCCATTCTATGGTCATTGTAGGTGTCTATAGAAACACCTCTGGTTATAGTATTACTGGCTTCTAAATTTAAACTATCATGAGTAATATGGACAGTGCCTCCTAACTTTTCGAGTTCGGTTTTGAGAGCCTGTAATCTATCTGTCTCCTTTATTTTAAGGGTATGCAATCCTGTAAGCTCACAAGACAATCCAAGTCCAAAACAAGTAACGGCTAAGGTTTGCGCAATATCAGGTGCGCTTACCAAATGACACTCGAAATGCGTTTTTAAAGGTTCTTTACTTTTTTGCAGAGTCAAACTTCCATTCTTAAAAATTGAAGTTACCCCAAAATCCTTATAGATTTCCTTTAAAATAGCATCACCTTGAATACTTTGTTCATTAAATGAGGCTAGCGTAACCTTTGTACCTATAGGACTTAACGCCACTAAACTATAAAAATATGAAGCCGAAGACCAATCGCTCTCCACCACAATAGTTTGATTGAGTATTTTATCTTGATGCCCTACTTGAATAACCTGTCCTTCAAAACTGGTTTCAATTCCTACTTGATTTAATAAACTCAATGTCATGTTTATGTAGGGCTTGGAAGTGATGTTACCTTCCAAAATCAATTTTAAGCCATTTTGTAGTTTCGGGGCAATAAGCAACAATGCCGATATATATTGGCTGCTGACATCTGCTTTTAAAACCACTTCAGATTTTGAAAGTATTTTTCCTTTGATTCTCAATGGCGGATATCCCTTATCTCCCAAATAATCAATATCGGCTCCTAAATCCTTTAAAGCATCTACTAAAATCTCTATGGGTCGTTCCAGCATTCTTGAAGATCCCGTTAGGATAATTTCCTTTCCTTTTTGAACAGCAAAATACGCTGTAAGAAAGCGCATGGCTGTTCCGGCATGATGAACATCTACAATCTCGAGTTCATTTTGAACTGCTTTTTGCATCACCATTGAATCATCAGAATTGGATAGATTGGTAATTTGCAGGTTTGGATAAAGTGCCTGTAGTAACAGCAATCTATTAGATTCGCTTTTAGAACCTGTAATGACAATTGGAGATGATTGATTTGATAATGCCGATTGATGGAGTGTAATATCCATTATTTTTTTAGCTTATCATTATTATGATGTCTATCGTGATCACGTTTGGTTTTTTTTGCCATCTTTTTGTCAAAAGCCGCTTGCAGATCAATACCTGTCTGATTGGCCAAACACAATACAACAAAAACAACATCAGCTAATTCTTCGCCAAGGTCCTTATCCTTATCACTTTCCTTTTCACTTTGCTCTCCATAACGCCTTGCAATAATACGTGCTACTTCACCGACTTCCTCTGTAAGTTGCGCCATATTAGTCAGTTCATTGAAATAACGAACACCATGTTCTTGTATCCAATTGTCAACTATTTTCTGTGCGTTTTGTAAATCCATGCTAAACTTTTTTTAACACCACTTTTTCAGTTTCCTTTTCTATCATAAGGTCGAAAAATTTCTTAAACTGTTTGTATTCATTGGGTGATATCAATGATTTGTTTAAATCTAAACTTATAGTAAACTGCAACATACTGCCATTTTGCCTTGCCAAATAGGAAAACATTCCTTCATTGCCATTAAACTCTATTTTTGAGTTTTCAGGAATACTTTCAACTGAATATCCCTCTGGCAACATAATATTTATTGTGTACTTTTCCGTAATAGGGAACATGAAATCAATGGGATATAGTCTTTTATCTTGTTTAAAAACATTCTCTTTTGGTGCTAAAAATAACAGGGGTGAAAAATATAGCTTATCACCTATCTCTTCTATTTCATTTTCTAAATGATAGTCATAGGAATAGGTTATTGGCTTTTCTAATTCTTTTTGATTATTGACTTCTAAATTTGAAATTTCAATATCTCCTTTGTCCTTTTCCAAAAGTGCGATATGTGATTCACTACTCAACCCATTAAATTCATCCCTGAAATTATAGGCCAAATAATCTGAATGCAATGCTCTCACCTTACCATCAACTGATAAATCATTGTTTAAGTTAGCATTAATTGAGATAACCTCCTTGGAGTTTGTAAATGGAAGTAAATTAACCCAAGTAGAACTACCATGCTCTCTTACTATGCGGCCCTGCCAATTAAGAGCTCGTTTAGGAATAATGTTTGGTGCAGCATTAATTTCAGTTGCATCTAACAGAATGATTCCATCTTGGATTTCAATAGCTGCCACAACGTAATTAAATCCATTTTGGGTTGCAACAATAGGAATACCGTTACTTCGTGTACTAATTAATACTGGGTTAGCATTCAATCCTACATGTCGTAGCATGGAAACCAACATCAAATTAATATCTGCCACATTACCCGCTTTTTCTCTATAAGCTTTTTTCACTCCTTCTAAAGTACTGTAACCAACAAAGCCATTCCATCTAACTTTAGTTTTTATAAAATTATAAATCAAGCTTGCTTTCTCAAAGGGTTCTTCAACACCCTGAATTAAGTTATCTATATCCTCCTCAAAATAATTGGTTTTTTGAAGCTGTCCTCCAAAACTTTCACTTTCATAAATTCTTTTAACAACATCTTCCCATGTTGTAGAAAAATACTCGATATTACTATTTGGGAATTTTATAAATGTACATTCCCATACTAATTTTGCTCTATAATTATCTATGTTGTCCACTAAAGGCTCCACTTGCAGAGCTGGAATGTTTATTTCATTTACTTCAGTGATGCTCTCATTGAAACGCAATTCAGTTGTTCCTGTAGCGGATACTAAACTTGTATTGTTTTGTGATAGTCCTGTTTGTCTAGAATAAATAGATTCAATTCTTTCCTGTATATTTTCAGTAACTTCAGGGTAAAACGAAGATTTTGGATTTAAAAGTTTATTGAAATTAAAATATTCAGGTATTTTAACTTGAATATCCAGTTTATTTATTGGAATGTTTTCTTGTAATTCTATATCATCTATCCTGATAAAGGGGGACTCAATTCTATATTCATACTCTATTACAACTCCATCATTAATAGTAGGCATTGTAAATTTTTTAAGTGTCCAATAATCATTGACTTTTTCATCAAAAATATTTTCATTTTTTAATTTATCTTTTTCAACTTTCCCACCTTCCAAATAATAGGTATATCCCATTAAGCCCTTTAACTCCTGCTTATTTGTCGAAGATTCATCATATAATCTTACTTGCTTGGTAGCATATTTATATCCTTCTTTATCATATATCTTTATCCGTTCTATAATTTCATTAACCTGTATGAGTCCTTCTCCCTGCTTGTAATTATAATAAACTTTCTGACTTTTATAAAGCACCGCAGCATGAGCAGATGAATCCCTTGGGTGCGTTTTCTCCAAAAGTTCTTCTTTACTGACTTTTCCAAACTTAAAATTTTGAGAAAAACCCCAGTTGATTGTAATTAATAAAAGGATGGTTAGTGTGTGTTTCATTCTTATTTTTTCTATCATTATTCTTATGTTAGTTTAGAATTGTCATTTTAATAATTTGTATCAAAAATATTTAAATTCCTACTACACTCTCTTTAATACAACTTTTTCAGTTTCTTTTTCAATAACCAGTTTAAAAAATCTTTTAAACTCTTCATAGTTCTTCGGAAGAATTAAAGTCCTATTCTTATCTAAAGTTATAGTAAATTGAAGCAAATTTCCATTCGCTTTTGCCGCGTAGGTAAACTCTGTTTCTCCTTTATTATAGAGAATACCCAAATTGCTAGGTAAAGTTTCAACCACATACCCGTCAGGTAAAATCAAGTTAATAACATACTTTTCTGAACTTGGATAAATTAAATCAATAGGATAGTTTCTAGAATCTATTTTAAAGGGGTTTTCTTTTGGTGCAAGAAATAGCATTGGTGTTATATAAAGTTTTTCTCCAATCTCTTCAACCATATTCTCAATATGATAGTCATAAGAATACATGATTGGCTCACTTAATAATTCACTACCATTTATCTCCAAATCAGCTATTTCAATTTCTCCTTTACCTTCTTCAATAATTTGAGTATGTAATTCTAAATTTAAGTTATTATACTTTTCTCTAAACTCCAATGCTAGATGATTTGTTAAATGATTTCTTACCTTACCATCAATAGACAAATCATTATTTACTTTTATGTTTAAGGAAACTGTTTCCTTGGATAAAACATTGCTATTTAAGCTAATCCATGATGAATTACCGTTTTCTTTAATAATTCTTCCCTGCCAATTAATAACATGATCAGGCAAAACATTAGCAGTAGAATAAGGATGTGTAGCATCCAACAAAATAAAAGAATCTTGAAATTCAATGGCAGAAATTACATAATTAAATCCTTCTCTTGTCGGAAGAAAAGGAATACCGTTATCTCTGGTACTGACTAAAACAGGGTTTGCTTTCAACCCAGCATATCTTAGCATTGCCGTTAACATGAGGTTTATTTCTGCCACATTGCCATCACCTGTTTTAAAGGCATCTCTAACTCCATCATTAGTATAAATGGAAACAAAGCCATCCCATTTAACTTTAGACTTTACATAATCAAAAACCAAGGCAGCTTTTTGTATTTTGTCATCTACGCCATTCAATATAGAGTTTAGCTCTTCTTTGAAGTAAGATGATTTAGCAAGTTGACTTCCAAAGTTATCACTATTATAAATGGTTTCTACAACTTTATCCCATGTAGTAGAATAACTCTTATACTCGCCATCAGGTCCCTTAAAATAGGCATACTCCCATGATATTTTTGCTTGGTAGTTTCTCAAGTTATCCACAAAAGGCTCACTGACCATAGCGGGAACATTATCTTCATTTACTACATATAAACGCTCCTTAAACCTCCAAGTTGCAGTTTCTGTTTTGAATTGTTGATTAATTTGACCCGTGTTTCTTTTATAAAAAGCATTCTCTACTCTTTCATGCTCTGTTTCCTGAATCTTTGGATAGTATATTGACTTCGGATTAATTGTCTTATTAAAATTAAAATATTCAGGTATTCTAACTTCTAAATTCAATTTTTTGATAGGAATTACCTCCTGTAGAACGATATCATGAATTGATATGTAAGGTGAATGTATTTCATATTCAAACTCAATTATGACACCATCATTAATGTTAGGCATTGTAAACTTTTTTTCAGCCCAAAATTCATTAATTTTTTCATCAAAAATACTTTCATTCTTTAGTTTAGTCTTTTCTATTTCACCATTTTCCAAATAATAAGTATATGCTTTTAGACCTTTTAAATTTTCACTATTTGCAGCAGATTTATCATACAACTTTACTTTATGAGTTGCCCAATCATAACCCTCTTTATCATATATTTTAATTCTTTTATGTATGTAATTAATTTTAGAAAACCCATCTTGTTGACTGTAACGATAACTTATCTCTTGATTTTGATATAATATAGTTGCATGTGCTAAAGAATCCTTTGGGTTTTGCTTTTCCAAAAGCTCATCCTCACTTACTTTCCCAAATCTAAAGTCTTGAGAATATACAGTAACACTTATAAATAAAACCAAAACTCTTATAAAATACCTCATTTTAATCCTTTTTAACTAATGCAATTCTGGATTTATCATATTTGATAATATCAAGCCAAAATTTTCTAAAATCTTGATATAGTTCTTTTTCAAATGTTCCTTTATTAAGAAGAAATTTTCTTTTAAATATCAATTTATTTGGCTCTGACAACTTAACTGAATATCCATATTCACCAAATTTGTTTTTTATGTTAATATCATCTTGGAGGGTTTCTACTTCAAAAGCATCTGGAATAATTATTTCAAATTCGTCAACATCCAAAAACCCCCTATCAATTTCAATGGGCAACCTTCTATTTTTGTATCTAGGAGGAGCTTCTAAAACCCTATTAAACACATTTGGCTGCAACAGTAATCTGTTTCCTGATTTTGAAGCATAGTTTGATGCCGTAACATTAATCTCTTCTGATAATTCAACTTTGGTTTTATCATTAATTATTTCAATATCTGTTATTGACAAACCATTAATATAACTCCAATACTCTTTATAATGTAAATCTTGATACTTTTCTGTTTTTGAAAGAACATTTTCGTGGGTATCATATTGAGTGCCGCCTGATAGCATTTTAACAATAGCAGATATATTTCCTGCATCATCTAAAATAATTTTCGCATCAGTTTTTAGTAGATTCTCACTTGCTTCATAGACTCTTGTATGAACAACCTTACCCCCTTCAGGTGTTATTATAAGGGCATCCCTATCATCAGTGAAATTAGCGATATGACCAAATGGATTTGTTTGGCTCGTACACTCTAACCATATTTCATTCCCTTCAATTGGCATATACAAAATGGCATGATTACCTTCGGTTGCAGAAAACTCTTTGTCAATATTAGTTATATTTCTGCTACCATAAATTATTGTATAATATGATTCAATTCCTACTTCTTTTAGCAAGGATTTAGTATAATTTGTAAGTGCCTTACAATCTCCATATCCCAACCTATCAACATCTGAAGCATACATAGGTTTCCATCCGCCAATACCCACCTGAACACTAATATATCGTGTTTTATTCTGCATATATTCATAAACAATTTTGGCTTTTTCCATTTCTGTTTCAGCATTTGCAGTCAATGCTTGAATTTCATCTTTTATGCTTTGAGGCAATTCTTGGGTATTTGACAGTAACTCATCATTTACCCATAAACCAAAATCTTCCCAACTATTATTATATCCATTTACACCTTCCATATCAAATTCTGTTAGCGCTAATCGTAAATGAGGTGCAAAAGTTCTGAATGATGGCCCATAGGCTTCTGGTTTGAGTGAATTTAAACGAGACGCTTTAAAAAAAGAGTCTCCTTTTTTTTCAATATTGTAACCTTCAAAATTTGAGGTTTTAATTTTCAAATCAATTCCAGAGGAGTTAATAACTTCATAATGCGATTCTTGAGTACTAACATAATACCCTTCAATGGGCATCCAATTTGGTAAAAAAGCAGTTGATTTGAATTGCACTTCCACCTCAAAATCTACTGTATAAGGGTAGCTTATAGGGGTGTAATTGAGGTATTTTCTTCTTTTATCAGAATACAAAGTGCCTCCATCTACGGCACTGACATCGTTAAAGTCTTTTTCTCTAATTTTTTTTATTTGATTTCCGTTGGCATCATAAATCCTACATTCCATATTTTTTATAACACGATTCTCATCATATCCCATATGAGCACCAACATAGGCATCTCCGTATTCATTTAAAACAGTAACTATTCTACGATTAGAGTAATAGACATTATTGTAATCTTCTATTTCTAGTTTTTCACTATTATACCTAATTACTGCATTAGCCTTATTTTTTAGATCTAAAGGTATATTGTAAGCATTAAAGACACCCTCTTCTTGAGAGAACAAAATAAAAGGCAAACAAAATAAAATGAATTGAATTGAAAATTTAGAGGTCATTATTGGAATTTATTCCATAAAAATAGAATTAATTACATAAGATTAGGGTCGAACGCCAAAAAAATTGTACTAAACTTTATCTTTACTATCTATAATAATCGTGACCGGTCCATCATTCAACAATGCCACTTTCATATCGGCACCAAATTCACCAGATTGCACCTTTTTACCAAAATCAGTTTCTAGTTGTTTAATAAAAATCTCATACAATGGAATAGCCAATTCAGGTTTTGCAGCTTTGATGTAGCTGGGTCTGTTTCCCTTTTTTGTGCTGGCATGTAATGTAAACTGACTAACCACAATGATATCACCATTTACATCTAGAATTGATCTATTCATAACACCATTAGCGTCAGGAAAAATACGCATATTAATAATCTTATTGGATATCCATTGAATATCTTCCAATGTATCATCATCAACAATACCAAGCAATATCAAAAGTCCGTTTTGAATATTGGCTATTCTTTCTTTGTTAACTGTTACACTAGCCTGTGATACTCGTTGTATAACTACTTTCATAATGATTCATTATCCCAATTATCTGTTCGATAGTTTTCATCTTCACCTTCGAGTATTTGAATATAACTGCGATAACGCGAATACGCAATCTCACCACTTTCAAGAGCATCTTTTACAGCACATTTTGGTTCATCAATATGAATGCAATTGTTAAACTTACAGTCCTGTTTTAGCACAAAAAATTCAGGAAAATAATCTCCAACTTCTTCTCGATCCATATCCACGACTCCAAAGCCTTTTATGCCTGGTGTATCAATTATCTTGGCTCCGAAACTTAAATCAAACATTTCGGCAAACGTTGTAGTATGTTGACCTTGCATATGCTGATTTGAGATTTCTTTAGTTTTTAAATCCAACGTTGGTTCAATAACATTGACTAGAGTCGATTTACCGACACCGGAATGTCCGGCAAACATACTCACCTTGTCTACCATTAAGGCTTTAACCTTATCGATATTTTTTCCGGTTTTGGCAGAAATACCAATACACTCATATCCGATCTTTCTATAAACATGAGCCAAATATTTTACCTCATCCAAGGTATCACCGTAATAGGAATCAACTTTATTAAACAGTAAAACTGTTTTGACGTCATAAGCTTGAGCTGTGACCAAAAAACGATCAATAAAACTGGTAAATGTGGGTGGATTGTCAATGGTAATTAATAAAAAAACCTGATCAATATTGGCAGCAATGATATGTGTTTGTTTCGATAGGTTTACCGATTTTCTAACGATGTAGTTTTCACGATCGTGAATGGATTCAATCACACCCGTAACTTCATCATTTTTGGTTTCCAGTTCAAAATCTACAACATCACCAACTGCAATAGGATTGGTGCTTTTTATACCTTTGAGTCTAAACTTACCTTTAATTCGGCATTGATAACTTGCACCCAATGTTGTTTTTACGGTGTACCAACTTCCAGTAGATTTATAAACAGTTCCTGTCATCACTACAAAGATGCTAAAATTCTAATTAGCATTGATAATCTTCTCCTGATGATTGATAGATTCTTGGTGAACCGCTTTAAAAACTCTTAATATAAATTCTTCACTCAAATTCTTTTCTTCACCCTGCAATATCATTTTACCTAAAATTTCATTCCAACGCTTGGTCTGTAATACAGCCACATTATGAGCTTTTTTAAGCGAACCAATGTCATCGGCCACCTTCATACGTTTGCCTAGTATCTCAATGAGTTGATGATCTATAACATCTATCTGTGTTCGAAGTGTGTTTATCTTATTTTTGAATTCAGCCGCTTCACCGGTTTCCTTTCTGATTTTCAAATTGTTCATAAATTCAATCAGCGTACTCGGTGTGATTTGCTGTGCTACATCACTCCAAGCATTATCAGGATCAAAATGCGTTTCTACCATTAAACCATCATAATTTAAATCTAGAGCCGTTTGACATAAATCAAAAATGATATCGCGTCGTCCAGCTATATGCGAAGGATCCAAAATAAGGGGTAAATCTGGGAAACGATTTTGTAAATCAATAGGTAATTGCCATTCTGGGTTATTTCTATATCGGGTTTTTTCGTAGGTTGAAAACCCTCTATGAATAACTCCTAATTTTTTTACATTGGCTGTATAAAACCGTTCAACAGCTCCCAGCCACAAGGCCAAATCTGGATTAACCGGATTCTTGACCAATACCGTTTTATCCGTTCCCTTTAGGGCTTCAGCAATTTCTTGGACTATAAATGGACTCACAGTTGTTCTGGCTCCTATCCATAGAATATCCACATCATGTTGTAATGCCAAATCGACATGATTCGCATTGGCCACTTCCGTGGTAATGAGCATACCCGTTTCTTCTTTTGCTTTTTGCAACCATTTAAGTCCCAATGCACCTACACCCTCAAAATTTCCCGGACGTGTTCTGGGTTTCCAGATACCGGCTCGTAAAACCGTAGCATCACTATCTTTTAATTGATGCGCTATTTTTAACACTTGCTCTTCGGTCTCTGCGCTACAGGGACCTGCTATGACCAATGGATGATTCAACCCAAATGCATCTAACCAAGACCTTAATTCCTTTTTGTTTTCCATAGTCTTCTCCTTTATTTTATTCCGTTTAATATATCCTTAATATGATTGGTATTTCTCATCTCATTGTAGATTTCATCAAAATCATCATGCTTCATAAAATCTTTAAAAGCTGTCAAATTTTGAATATACTCTTCCAGGGTTTCAATAACATTGGTTTTATTTTGCCTAAATATTGGGGTCCACATGTCGGGTGAACTTTTTGCCAATCGAACTGTTGACGCGAAACCACTGCCTGCCAAATCAAAAATATCCCGTTCGTTTTTTTCCTTTTCGATGACTGTTTTTCCAAGCATAAATGAACTGATATGCGACAGATGCGACACATACGCAATATGCTTGTCATGAGCTTCAGGGTTCATATAACGAATACGCATACCCATAATTTTAAATATCGCCAATGCACGTTCCTGTAACTTGAATGCCGTTTTTTCAACTTCGCAGATAATGTTGGTTTTTCCCTGAAATAGACCTTCCATGGCAGCTTTTGGCCCTGAAAATTCCGTTCCAGCAATGGGATGGGTTGCTAAAAAATTTCGGCGTTTGGGGTGGTTAGCAACACTATTACAAATGGCTGACTTTGTTGAACCAGACTCCATGACCAAGGCATCATCAGAAACAGCATCTAAAATTTTGGGAAGCATTTCAACCGTAGCATCTACTGGAATTGACACAATAACGATGTCGGCCTTTTTTAAATCGCTAAACACCGCTTTCTTGTCAATGATTCCAAGTTCCAAAGCTTCTTCCAGATGACTATTATTACTATCAATTCCATTAATGGTAATTTCTGGATTGAGCTTTTTAACATCTTTGGCAATACTACCACCAATTAAACCAACTCCTATGATATAAATATTCTTCATACTTTTCTTATATTCTGGCTAATGCTTCTTCTAAATCATCCGTTGTGGCACACAGTGAAAAACGAATATACCCTTCGCCTTTTGGACCGAAGATGGTACCTGGCGCAACAAATATGTTTTTGTCCTTGAGTAACACATCAATAAATTCTTCGGATTTCACATAAGCTGGTAATTTTGCCCAAACAAACATACCAGAACTATTTTTGTCATAAGTACAGTTGAGTGCTTCGGCTATTTTCCAAACAATTTCACGTCGTTGTTCATAGACATTGTTGAGACTGACATACCATAATTTAGTACACTTTAAAGCCTCAATAGCACCTTTTTGAATACCATAAAACATCCCAGAATCCATATTGCTTTTAACTTTTAAAATGGCATTAATGAACTCGGATTTCCCCAAGACCATTCCCACGCGCCATCCAGCCATATTAAAGGTTTTACTTAATGAGTTTAACTCCAGACCAACATCTTTGGCTCCCGAAACACTAAACAAACTTTTTGGTGAATCATTCAAGATAAAACTATACGGATTGTCATTGACAATTAAAATTTGATGCCTTTTTGCAAAAGCCACCAATCGTGTAAAAAAAGCTTCACTGGCCTTTGCTCCTGTTGGCATATGCGGATAGCTAATCCACATTAGTTTGACGTTTGACAAATCTTGTTCTTCCAGAGCATCCAAATCTGGTAACCAATTATTTGATGCATCCAATTCATAAAAAATGGGTTTGGCACCAACCAATTTAGTAACCGATGTATAGGTTGGATAACCCGGATTTGGAATAAGCACGCCATCACCTTCATTTAAAAAAGCCATTGAGATATGCATAATCCCTTCTTTGCTTCCCATAAGTGGCAATACTTCCGTTGAAGGACTCATATACACATCAAACATATCACGATAAAATGCCACAATAGCCTCGCGCAGATCTGGTAATCCTTGATAACTTTGATATCTATGCGCCTGTTCATCATTCAAACCTTCAACCAAAGCCGAAATGACTTTTTGAGGTGGCTGCAAATCCGGACTACCAATACCCAAGTTAATGATTGGCTTACCGTTTGCCTTTAAAAAATTGACCTCGCGCAACTTCCTTGAGAAATAGTATTCCTCTACTGATTCCAGTCTATTTGCAAATTCAATCATGGTTTCGCATTTATATATTCTCCCAATACCTTAAAATGTTCTGTCATTATGGCCATTATGGACTTGGCTTTTTTAAAATGTTTATAATCATCAAAAGTAACATCAATAAAAAAAGCGTATTTCCAAGGTGTTTCAATTTTAGGCATGGATTGTATTTTGGTTAAATTCAAATGACAATCACTCATCACATTCAACATAGCTGCCAAACTCCCTCGCTTATGTTCCAACTCGAATTTTAGTGATGCTTTGTTTATAAGATTTTCAGCAACTTCATGATTTTCCCTTTTCACTATAACAAATCGCGTTTCGTTATGTTTAATAGTCTGAATACTTTTGGCTACTATCTCTAAACCATATAGTTCGGAAGCTAATTGGCTACCAATAGCAGCTATTTTTTTGACTTCAGTATCTGCAATCCGTTTAGCTACTTCGGCTGTATCAGTATCTTCTACAAGTTTCATGTGCGGGTAGGACTTAAAAAAATCCTTACACTGTAGCAGTGCCATTGGGTGTGAACGAACTTCCTCAATTTCTTGTAAAGACTGATTTGGCAATGCCATTAAACAGTGCTGAATATCCAAATAATGCTCACCAACAATATGCAAATTATGAGTATCAATCAATGCATAGTTAGGAATAATTGAGCCCGCTATTGAATTTTCCAAAGCCATAACCACAGCATCAGTTTCATCAGTTAACAAACTTTGAACCGCACTATCAAAAGTCAAACATTCTTGTATGGTAACTTCCTTTCCAAAATATTGATTGGAAACGATATGATGGAATGATCCTTTTATACCTTGTATGGCAACCGATTTTATCATGTAAAAAAAAAGTCCCGATTTCCATCGAGACTTATATTTATAGTTTATTCAAAATACACCTATAACGTCTCGTTTCTTCTGTTAAAAAAGAAATAATAACCGCTATAGTATGTAAAATTTGTGCTTGTTTTCATAATCTGAATAGCTAAAGTAACCAATAAAATGAAAAAACAAAATCATTTTTAAAATCTTTTAAAATTATATCGTTTTCGTAGTACAAGGCAATAATAGAATTTCTAAAGGGAGTGCTCTAAAAAAGAAATTCTATTATTTTGGATTCCCGTCTTCACGGGAATGACAATTTCAACGGAATTCTTTTTTTATCGAATTAAATCCTATTTTTGAGAAACAATTCACACCTATGTCAATATCTGTTGAAAACATTAGCAAACTTTATGGCGAACAAAAAGCTCTAAACAATATTTCCTTTAAGGTCAACAAACCTGAAATTGTCGGGTTTTTAGGTCCTAATGGTGCTGGTAAGTCAACGATGATGAAAATCTTGACAACCTACATTGAACCATCGGAGGGTCAAGCCAAAGTCAATGATTTTGATATTACGGCTCAAAAAAAACAAGTACAACAAAGCGTTGGTTATTTGCCTGAACACAATCCGTTGTATCTGGAACAATATGTCAAAGAGTATTTAGCGTTCAATGCCCAAGTTTATGGGGTTAAAAAAACACGCATAGATGAAGTCATTGAATTGACGGGATTAACGCCGGAAGCACATAAAAAAATAGGGCAACTATCTAAAGGCTATAGACAGCGTGTTGGGCTTGCCAATGCCATGTTACACAATCCTGATGTGCTCATTCTTGATGAACCCACAACGGGTTTGGACCCCAATCAATTGGTGGATATACGCAACTTAATCAAGTCTATTGGTAAAGAAAAAACGGTCTTCTTATCAACTCATATCATGCAAGAGGTGGAAGCTATGTGCGACCGTGTTATCATCATCAATAAAGGTGAAATTGTAGCCAACAAAACCCTTAAGGAATTAAGAGATGATAAGGAACAAGTGGTGATAGTTGAATTTGATTATCGTGTGGAGGACGCCTTTTTATTAAAACTTCCGAAGGTGAAACAGGTTGAAAATACCCACGACTTCGTGTATGAAATCACCTTTTCAACAACTGATGATATGCGTTCGCATGTGTTTGATTTCGCCCATGACAATCAATTAAAAATTCTGCAGCTGAATCAAAAAAATGCTAGTTTGGAAAGTCTGTTTTGGGAGTTGACAGCTAATTAAAAATAAGCCTTCCAGTATATAATTGCTCCACCTCTACTGTTGGTGGTCTATTTACCGAAATCAAATCGCCTGTTCCAACCAATTCGCCACTCAAGGATTGTTGTGGGTTCACAATCATATCATTACTGCCTCGATGGTATATTTCTACATCTTGAGCAACCAAATGAGCGCCTTCAAATCGTCCGGCTCCGGAATAGAATTCAACTGTGAGATTATTGGTTTCACCAGAGATATAAAAAGAAGAAATATTATTCGATACGATTCGCAAATTGTTGGTATTTAACTGTAAATTAAAATCCCCAACCGTAAAGGTACCAGTAGCATTAAAATCTTCCGAAAGCAGGTTCAATGTTTGGTAATTTAAAACACCATCTGATTTTACGGAATATTGTGAAGACGTTCTAATAGTTCTAATATTGGGTGCCGAAACATAAACTTTCGTTATACCATATTCACGCACATAATTACAGGTATTATTGTCTATTAATTGTAATTCATTATCCACAACGCGAGCTTCCACATCATTCAACAAGTATTCACCAGTTTCAATAATAACTTGATAGTCGGAAGCTTCCTTCAAAATTAATTCCACATCGCGATTAACCAAAATCTTGTCAAAATCTGAAACCGCAACCTCCTGCTGAATGATAGTCCCGGCATTTTGAATGCAGTCATTGGCATTCTCCTTGCTACAAGATGCAATAAAAACTATAATTAATATGTATATAATTTTCTTCATAATAGATTCCTGCCTTCGCAGGAATGACAGACTTTTATAATCGAATTCCAGCACCAAATTCAACGGCTTCGGCTTTAGCGCCATGAGATTTTAAAGTCAAAGCTCCAAACCATTTATCACCAAAATAACGTTTCAGACCAACCCGAATATAGGTTCTACCTTCAAAATCAAACGGGTAATACACATAATATCCCAATTGGGTAACCACCGACATTTTATTGATAAATAATTCATGCCCTGCAAACAAACCTACACGCTTATAATCTTCATCACCAGACACATTCTCTTCTGGAAACGCGACCGATTGGTAATATATTAATTCATCCAAAAACTTCGAGAAAAAAGCATCGACACCTAATTGCACCGCACTTTTGTGACCCAATCGCTTATCAGCATAGGCCGACACAATATAAAATGGAAACTGACCACTACCTACAACATCACTTTCATTCACGCCACTTCTGAATACCAAATTATACTTTATACGCTCTGTAAATTTTTCTTTGGTGATGGTTTTAATGTATTCAGCATCTTCTTCATCCAAATTATAGGTCACACCCACATTAAAGGTTATGGAATTTACACTGGTATTTGGTGCCTTAACATTGGCATTGCTATAGTGAATTAAACTCACACCTGCCTGTAATCCAAACCTATCAAAAATGCGCTCCTTTTTATAATTAAGCATCAAATAGGTGCTACTTAATAATCGTGATCCAAATGCTATATTTTTGTGATTATCAACCTTATCATAAGGATTGGTAGTATAAGCCAGCCCTTGACCAATTCGTAACATCAGGTTACGCTTCAAGAAATAAAAATTGTAATGGGCATACAATGAGTAGTTATTTCCTAACACGTCATTCTTCAAATTTTGATAGGCAAATGATACGCCATAATCAGGATAACCATAACGTTGTTCCCAATCTTGATTACCAAAGGTCTTTTTATTCCAGCTTAAAATAAAACCTTCAGGATGTCCTTTGATTAAATGAAGGATATCGTTGTTATGAAGCGCGATATTTCCCTTAAAGTAGTTAATATCGAAGTAAGAATTGGTTTGTTTTTCTTGAGAAAAACTCAATAAACCAAAACCGAAAAGAAAAAACGCTAAATAAGGCCTCATGAACAAAGTTGTGGCGTAAATGTATGTAAATTCTTAAACAGTCATTAGCTTAATTTCAACAAAGCAGCTTCCAGCAATTCAAAAATGGTTTCAATATCTTCTGTTCTTGCTGTTCCAACTGATAATCTGAACCAATTAGAATCTGTCGATGCCCCAAAGGCATAAAAGGGAACGATTGCTAACTTGGCTTCATTTAATAAATAACTGGTTACTTCTTGAATAGTATGCAATTGACTCCCATCTTGAGTTGTTTTACCAATCAAATCAAACTGAACAGTCAAATACAAAGCGGCTTCGGGTTCTATGGCTTTTACTGGAAATCCTTTGTCCTGCAACGCACTAAACCCTTTATAAAATGACACTAAACGATCATTTAATTCCGATTTAATGTTTGAAAGATAATCAGAGACTTCAGCATCTTGATTCAGATAGGTTGCTGTTGCCAATTGTTCTGCTTTAGGTGACCAAGCACCGATGTGGCTTAACATGGCTTTCATTTTATTGATAACATGACTTGGTCCAAAAGCCCAGCCTACACGAACACCAGTCGCTGCGAAGGCTTTAGAGATTCCATCAACAAAAATAGTATAGGCTCTCATTTCTGAAACCAGCTCTACTGGATTATAGTGAACGGTCTCTCCATAGGTTAATTGCCAATAAATTTGATCGTATAACACATATAATGGTTTTTCATCATTTACCGTTCTGCGTTTGTTTTCCTTGACAACCAGTTCAGATATTTCAAACAGTGTATCCTTATTAAATGTGGTCCCTGTTGGGTTTAACGGTGAACACAATGCTATTAAATTCACTGACTCAATATGAGGTTCAATATCAGCAACTGTTGGCATGAATTTATTTTCCGCTTTTGTTTCAACAACCACCGCATTGTTTCTTGACAAATATGTATAAGCATCATTGTTCCATGATGGCACTGGGTACAAAACGGTATCGTTAATATCTAGTATCGTCTGGTAAATGGCATAAATTAAAGGTCTTGCGCCACCAGATACTAAAATTTCGTCTTTTGAATAATCTAACTTGAGATTTTCAGATAAATAATTAGCAACACTCACACGCAGCGATTCCATACCATTAGCAGCAGGATAATTTGTGTGATTGTTACCATAAGCTTTAATAATCTCTTCCTTAAGGGCATTAGGAATAGGAAAAATATTAGGATCAAAATCACCAATAGTTTGGTTATAAACCACTACCCCTTGTTCTTTGAGAGCATTAACTTCTCCCGCAATTTTTATAATTTCTGAACCTTTTAACCCTTCGGCTAATTTAGACGTTTTCATTACCTGACATATTTTCCGCAAAAGTACACTTTATAAAACTATTTTTATAAAGCATCACGCTTTTATTAAAACACGGCTTTAGCAATAGATTTAATATTATCACTCTTACCCATTGAGTAATAATGCAATACCGGGATACCTGCTTTTTGAAGTTCTTTAGATTGTTGAATACACCATTCCATGCCCACTTGAGCGACTTGGGTATTGTCTTGACACTTTATAATCTCCAAAATTAAAGCTTCAGGCAAGTCTACATGAAACCGATGCGGAATTAAGTTCAATTGTTTTTTAGTTGCAATGGGTTTTAAACCTGGAATAATAGGAACTGTAATACCTTCGCTTCGACATTTTTCAACGAATTTGAAGTACTTATCATTATCAAAAAACATTTGTGTCACAATATATTCAGCCCCTTTTTTGATTTTCTTTTTTAAAAAGTGAATATCACTTTCCAAACTAGGTGCTTCAGCATGCTTTTCTGGGTATGCAGCCACACCAACGCAAAAGTTTGTTTTGGACGAATTCTGTAAATCATCATCCAAATAATTTCCTTGATTCAATTCCTGAATTTGGTGTACTAATTCACTGGCATAAGCATGACCCTCTTTTTCGGGTCTAAAATAGGTTTCTGTTTTTACGGCATCACCTCGTAAAGCCATGACATTATTAATGCCCAAAAAATCTAAATCAATTAAAAAATTCTCCGTATCCTCCTTCGTAAATCCACCACATAAAATATGTGGGATAGCATCAACACCATATTTGTTTTGAATGGCCGCACAAATCCCAACAGTCCCTGGACGTTTTTTTACGACCTGCTTTTTTAATAAGCCATCCTCCAATTCTTTATACACATACTCTTCTCGATGGTAAGTTACATCAATGAATGGTGGTTTAAACTCCATCAAGGGGTCGATATTATCAAAAATGGACTGTATGTGCTGCCCTTTTAATGGTGGTAAAATTTCAAAGGAAAACTGCGTTTTCCCGTTGGCATTCTTAAGGTGTTCTGTTACTTTCATACTCATGCCTGCAAAAGCAGGTGTCTTTTTATTTAATATTTATGCTTTCAATAGATTCCAGCCTACGCAGGAATGACAGTTATTCTACCAAGTTTGGACTCAACCATTTTTCAGCGTCTTCTTTACTTAATTGTCTCCGTTTGGCATAATCCTCCAATTGGTCGTTGGTAATCTTACCCAAACCAAAATATTTGGCCTCTTTGTTGCCAAAATAATAACCACTAACACTAGCAGCAGGCCACATGGCTAAACTCTCTGTGAGTTTCACACCTATGGCTTCTTCAACATTTAAAATATCCCAAATGGTTTTCTTCTCCAGATGATCTGGACAGGCAGGATAACCGGGCGCTGGACGAATACCCTTGTAATGTTCCGAAATTAATTGGTCATTATTTAAATTTTCTTCAGCAGCATAACCCCAAAACTTCTTACGAACCTGTTCATGCAAGTATTCAGCAAAAGCTTCAGCCAATCGATCAGCCAAAGCTTTAATCATGATGGCGTTATAATCATCATGATTCGCTTCAAAGTCTTTAGCTATTTCATCGGTACCGAAACCAGTAGTGACACAAAAGCAACCCATATAATCTGTTTTACCAGATTCTTTGGGCGCAATAAAATCGGCTAAAGCGTAATTAGGAATTCCATCTCGTTTTTTGAGTTGTTGGCGCAGCGTTAAAAACTTAAATTGATTATCAATTTCAATGTCATCATCATTTACGGTGTTTGCCGGAAACAAACCAAAAATGGCTTTGGCTTTCAAGAGTTTTTCTTTGAATATTTTTTGAAGTAGTATTTGAGCATCGTTGAATAATTCTGAAGCTTGTTTACCAACTATCTGATCAGTTAAAATTTCAGGATATTTTCCATGTAAATCCCAACTTCTAAAAAACGGAGTCCAATCAATATAGCCCTCCAAAATTGATATATTAAAATCCTCTAAAACCTGAATACCGAGTTGATTTGGCTTAATAATGTCAGCACTTTCCCAATTAATTTGGAATTTTCTCTTTCGGGCTTCTTCTAAAGTCACATATTCCTTTTGCTTACTTCGTCCCAGGAATTGTTCACGGAAATTTTCGTATTCTTCTTGAATTTGTTCCTTATAAACACGGTTATCCTTTTGTAGCAAATTTCCAACAACCGTTACTGCGCGAGAAGCATCATTGACATGCACCACCGTATTGGAATAATTGGGCGCAATTTTTACAGCCGAATGTGCCCTTGAAGTTGTAGCCCCTCCAATCATTAATGGAATATGAAAACCTTTTTCTTCCATGGCTTTCGAAACATAAACCATTTCATCTAAAGATGGTGTGATTAATCCACTTAATCCAATGACATCCACATTCTCTTCAATAGCTGTTTGTATAATTTTTTCAGGTGGCACCATGACGCCTAGGTCAATAATATCATAGTTATTACAACCCAGAACCACACTCACAATATTTTTACCAATATCATGTACATCACCCTTAACCGTTGCAAGCAATATACGACCGGCACTTTTTGCGGTGGAATCTTTGTCTTTTTCTATAAACGGTTGTAAATATGCTACAGCCTTTTTCATCACGCGTGCCGATTTTACAACTTGCGGTAAGAACATTTTTCCGCTTCCAAATAAATCGCCAACGACATTCATACCTTTCATTAAATGGCCTTCTATAACTTCAATAGGTCGTTCTACGGATTGTCGTGCCTCTTCTACATCATCAACAATGAAAGCATCAATACCTTTTACCAAGGCATGGGTAATTCGTTCTTGAAGAGGCTCTTGTCGCCACTCTTGAACTTTGGTATTATCATCCTTTTTCTGTCCTTTTACTTTTTCGGCAAACTCTAATAAACGTTCAGTGGCGTCATCACGACGATCAAGTAGAACATCTTCGACGTGCTCGAGTAAATCTCTTGGTATTTCATCATAAACTTCCAGCATAGCCGGATTCACAATTCCCATAGTCATGCCATGTTTAATGGCATGGTAAAGAAATGCTGAATGCATGGCTTCTCTCACTGTATCGTTTCCACGGAATGAAAAGGATACGTTACTCACACCACCTGATACATTCACACATGGTAAATTTTCTCGAATCCACTGTGTTGCTTTGAAGAAATCTACTGCATTTTTTCGGTGTTCATCCATCCCAGTCGCAACCGGAAAAATATTGGGATCAAAAATGATATCTTCTGGTGAAAAGTGAACAATATCAACTAATATGTCATAGGAACGTTTACAAATCTCAATTCGTCGCTCATAGTTGTCCGCCTGTCCTTGCTCGTCAAAAGCCATGACAATTACAGCAGCTCCATAACGTTTTATCAATTTAGCCTGACGTGTAAATTCAGCTTCACCTTCTTTTAAGCTTATAGAGTTCACGACACATTTCCCCTGCACCACTCTTAAACCCGCTTCAATAATTTCCCATTTGGAACTGTCAATCATAATGGGAATTCTTGCAATATCGGGCTCTGAAGCAATCAAATTAAGAAAGGTTGTCATGGCTTGCACACCATCGAGCATACCTTCATCCATGTTCACATCCAAAATCTGCGCACCACCTTCAACTTGATGCCGAGCAATTTCCAAAGCTTCAGAAAAATTTTCTTCCTGAATCAATCGTAAAAATTTTCTGGAACCTGTAACATTGGTACGTTCCCCAACATTAATAAAATTACTTTCAGGCGTGACAACCAATGGTTCTAAACCTGATAATGTTAAATAGTTACAATTAGACATTGGCGGCAGTTTTTAAGGGTCTAGGTCTATATTCTTCAGCCACTTCAGCAATGGCTTTAATATGTTCAGGTGTGGTACCACAGCAACCACCAATAATGTTGACTAGCTCATGATCCAAATAATCTCTGATGAGTGCTTGCATTTCTTTGGGTGTTTGATCATATTCCCCAAAGGCATTCGGTAAGCCTGCATTAGGATGTGCCGAAGTAAAAAATTCTGTTTTTTGGGCTAATCGTTGTAAATAGGGCTTCAATTGTTCAGCTCCCAAAGCACAATTAAACCCAATACTTAATAACGGGATATGAGAAACAGACGCCATGAATGCTTCTACCGTTTGTCCTGACAATGTTCTCCCTGAAGCATCCGTAATGGTACCTGAAACCATTACTGGTATATCTATCTGGCGTGTCTCTTTGACTTCTTCAATGGCAAATAAAGCCGCTTTGGCATTGAGTGTATCAAATATGGTTTCCACCAAAAGCATATCAACACCACCATCAATCAAAGCTTCCACTTGCTCTTTATAGGCAATACGTAGTTCTTCAAATGTAATGGCCCTATACTCTGGACGGTTAACATCAGGTGATAAACTCGCCGTACGATTGGTCGGCCCAATACTTCCAGCAACAAAACGTGGTTTGGTTGGGTTAGTATTTGTAAATTCTTCAGCAACTAGTTTAGCTATTTTTGCAGATTCATAATTCAACTCATAAACCAAATCTTCCATATGGTAATCAGCCATCCCTATAGAAGTTCCAGAGAAGGTATTCGTTTCCACAATATCAGCTCCAGCTTCAAAATACTTTCTATGTACTTCAGCAATAGCCTGCGGTTGGGTTAAGGACAGTAAATCGTTATTTCCTTTTAAGGGATATGGAAAATCTTTAAATCGATCTCCGCGATAATCTGCTTCATCAAATTTATAGCGTTGCAACATGGTACCCATGGCGCCATCAAGCACAAGAATTCGATTTTGTAATATTTTGAAAATTTCTGACATTTTATAGTATTTAAAATGTCATCAAGAAAAGAGAGAAGAATAATTCTCGGGTTATCTGTCCCATTCTATATGGGTAGAATTTAGCACCTTCTTTAGAAATAAAGGGTTGCTAAGGCTTCAACGGGTCTATTCCCTCTGCCTTTCGTGATAACATCAATAATATTATGAACTAAAGGACAAATAAAAAGAATAAAAATGGGATACACAATTTTATTCAAACAAATCTGAAGACAAATACCTATCACCAATATCACAGATGACGGCAACAATTGTCCCTTTATCAATCTGATGCGCAACCTTCAAAGCCACAGCAACTGAACCACCACTGCTCATTCCTGCAAAAACGCCTTCTTTTTGAGCTAATAATCCGGCTGTTTCTCTAGCTTCCCCCTCGCTCACTTCAATAATTTCATCTACTTTTTCAGGGTTAAAAATCTTTGGTAAATAGGCTTCTGGCCATTTGCGGATACCTGGAATTTTAGAACCGTCGGTAGGCTGTGCGCCTATAATTTGAATATTTTGATTTTGTTCTTTTAAAAAAGTTGACGTTCCCATAATGGTTCCTGTGGTTCCCATGGCAGATACAAAATGGGTGATTTCTCCGTTAGTATCTTTCCAAATTTCTGGGCCAGTGGTTTTGTAATGCGCTTTCCAGTTATCATCGTTAGCGAATTGATTGAGCATAAAGTAGCCTTTTTCTTTTTGCAATTTTTCGGCAAAATCGCGAGCACCTTCTATGCCTCCTTCATTGGAGGTTAAAATTAATTCGGCTCCATAAGCTCGCATAGTTTTAATGCGTTCCTCCGTTGAGTTTTCAGGCATTACCAAAACCATATTCAATCCTAACAATCTTGAAATAAATGCCAAAGCTATGCCTGTATTGCCACTTGTTGCCTCCACAAGCGTATCGCCTATTTTGATTTCACCTCGATTTAAGGCTTCAGAAATCATATTGAAGGCTGCCCGATCCTTTACACTGCCTCCTGGGTTTTTTCCTTCCAATTTCAGAAACAATTTAACGCCTTCTTTATTGACGATGTTTCGAGCTTCAACAAGTGGCGTGTTGCCAATAAAATCTAAAATGGTTTTTTTGTAGGTCATGGTTTTCTTGTGCTAATTTTAATTTCAGATTGATACGTGACCAAGGAATTTGGCGGCACAGATTGGGTGATCCAGACATTGGCACCAATAATACTGTTTTCACCAATAACAATATCCCCTCCCAATATGGTAGCATTAGCATAAATAGTCACATTATCCTCTATGGTTGGATGGCGTTTGGTCTGTGCCAAACTTTTTTTGATGGACAATCCGCCTAAAGTAACCCCTTGATAGATCTTGACATGGTCTTTTATAATAGACGTCTCTCCAATTACAATTCCTGTACCATGATCAATAAAAAAAGACTTACCTATAGAAGCTCCAGGATGGATATCGATTCCTGTTTTGCCATGTACCGATTCACTCATCATACGCGCTAAAATGGGTAAACCCAAATTAAAAAGTTCGTGACTCAATCTATATATGGCAATAGCATAAAAGCCAGGATAGGCTAAATAAACTTCCTGCAAACTATTACTGGCTGGATCATTTTTCTCTATGGCTATGGCATCCAATTCTATATTTTGTTTAATAAAAGGGATTTTTGATTTAAAGGCTTCCCAAAGCGGTTTGCTGTTATTATTGCTTACTTCTGAAACAATAGTTTCAAATAGTGACTCCAGTTCATTAAATTCCTGTTTCTGTTTATTGTCATCATCAAACAAGGCATAGAACAATTGCTTTGTAAATTCATTTACCGTTTCCTTAATCCTTAAATTTATTTGCATGTTGTTTTAAATAAAATCATAATCAATATAAAATTAACACTTCTATTTTAAATTATGCTATTCAATATTTAACATCAAAAATAAACCCTCACAACAAAAACGCCGTGAGGATTCATCAATTAACTAAACTAACCATAGAACACTAATTTATGGCTTGTACCACGGCTTTTGGGGCTTCTTTTCTGGTGCCGTCAAAACCATCAACACCACTGACGGTTGTATATTTTAACACATATTTTTTTCCTGGATTGATAATTTTATAAGCCGATTGACACATTAAAGTTGCTTCGTGGAAACCACACAAAATGAGTTTTAATTTACCTTCGTAGGTATTAACATCGCCTATGGCAAAAATTCCCGAAATGTTGGTTTGATAATCCAAGGTATCCACCTTAATGGCATTTTTTTCGATTTCCAATCCCCAATTTGAAATAGGTCCAAGTTTTGGTGACAACCCAAAAAGTGGTATGAAATAATCGGTTTCCAAAAGGATTTTTTCGCGTTCTTTTTCGATAGTTACACCTTCAACTGTTTTATTACCATGAATGGCAGTAACTTCGGCAGGTGTTATCAAGTTTATCTTGCCTAATAATTTCAATTCCCTAACGCGTTCTACTGAATCCAAAGCACCTCTAAATTCATTCCTTCTATGTACCAATGTCACTTCCTCGGCAACATCTGCCAAAAAAATACTCCAATCCAATGCCGAATCGCCACCACCTGAAATAACCACTTTTTTGTTGCGATACACTTCTGGATCCTTTATAAAATAGTCTACACCTTTATCCTCATAATACTCTAAATTATCAATAACCGGTTTTCTGGGTTCAAAGGAGCCTAAACCACCTGCAATGGCAACTACTGGAGCGTTGTGCTTGGTGCCCTTGTTGGTAGTAACAACAAAGCTACCATCTTCCAGTTTCTCAATAGTATCGGCACGTTCTCCCAATGTAAATCCGGGTTCAAACTGCTTACCTTGATCCAATAGGTTCTTGGTCAAGTCGCCAGCTAAAATTTCTGGAAACCCTGGAATATCGTAAATTGGTTTTTTAGGGTATAATTCCGAGCATTGCCCCCCAGGTTGTGGCAATGCATCTATTAAGTGGCATTTCATTTTTAATAATCCTGCTTCAAAAACGGTAAACAATCCGGTTGGGCCTGCACCAATAATCAATAGGTCTGTTTTAATCATTGTATTTCTCATTTTGAATTAAAGTTTTGGTAACCGTGTTCAAGGTCTGTACTTTTTGTTGAAAGTCACCTCTTATGGTCTGTCTGTATCGGTTTAAATTTTGCACTAGATCGTTTATATTTTCGGGAATCACATCTTCATAAAACTGTCGTAACCGCTTGGCCGTAGTAGGCGATTTCCCATTGGTAGAAATAGCTACTTTAACATGACCCTTTGTAACAATTCCTCCTAAATAAAAATCACATAATTCTGGTGTATCTGCGACATTTACCAATATGTGATTTGCTTTGGCATCGTTGTAAATTTGCTTATTTACTTCTGGTTTGTCAGTCGCAGCAATAATTAAATCTTGATCCAATAAAAACGAATCGTGATAAGACATCTTAATTAACTTAACATCAAACTGCTTTGCTAACATTATAACATCTGGTCTAAAAAAGTTAGCAACCATAGTAACTTTAGCATTTGGACTAGATTTCAGTAAAAACGTCAACTTTTCTAAAGCCACATAACCACCACCAACAATTAGCGTGTTAATGCTATGCATTTTTATAAAAATTGGATATAAATTATTTCTTTCATTCATGGTTATGCTACTTTTAAAGTTTCTACTTGTTTAGCTATGGAATTAAGCACAACACGCTGTTTTACAACATCACCAACTACAATAATTGCAGGATTAGACAGTTGCTGCTTTTTTACAACATCGCAAATCGTATCTACGGTTCCAATGCCGAACTTTTCATCTTTTGTTGTTCCGTTTTGAATAATTCCAACGGCAGTTTTTGCTTTACCTTCAGATGAAAACACATCCATAATTTGTTGTAGTTTTCCCATTCCCATAAGGATAACAACTGTTGCTGTAGATTTTGCTGCAAGCACAATATCGTTCGACATATTGTGCGATTTGGTTGTACCAGTAATGACCCAAAAACTTTCTGAAGCGCCACGTTTTGTTAACGGAATTCCTTGAAATGCTGGCACTGCTAATGCTGAAGAAATACCAGGCACCACAAAAGTTTCTAAACCAAAAGGCTTCACATAATCAATCTCTTCAGCTCCACGACCAAACACAAAAGGATCGCCGCCTTTTAGTCTTACAACATGTCCTTTTGTTTTTGCTCGCTGAACGATTAACTCGTTAATTTGTTCTTGTAGATAAGCATAACAACCTTTGCGTTTACCAACAAAAATCAGTTCTGCCTTTTTTGACGCATAGGCAAGCAAATCTTTATTTATTAATGCATCGTAGAGAATTACATCTGCTGACTGAATGGCTTTAATAGCTTTAAGTGTTATTAATTCTGGATCGCCAGGTCCTGCACCAACAATGGTCAATTTTGGAATTATTGTCTTCATCATCATCCTACTTTTTGATCATTTTCACGATAGGCTTTTACTGTTTTTAAAAATGCTTCGGCACTTTTAAAATATTGTGCTGCAAATGCTTTATTTGGTGCATTTTCTTTAATTTGAAATACTAACTCTGAAAATGATACGTCAAGCGGAATACGTTTTGTTGCTACAAAATCTTCATCAAACTGCTTAATAATTCCTGCTTGAGAGTTAGTAGATTTATTTTCTGTTAGTAATATTGCTTTAGCTGAATTTATAAACGCATTATACGTGTGATAAATCGCATGAGAATACACCTTGTTCTCTAAAGCGTCTTTTGCTAGCTCTAATTTTTCTTCGCTTTCTAAAAATAAAGTTGAAATTAAATCGATAACTACACCTGCACATTCGCCAATACCAATTGCTTTTTCATAAACTTCGGTATTTCCCCAATCGATAAAATCGTTTTGAGTTAAATTACTTACATCTGATAAGTCTGTAAGCATATCATAAAAATACATTTGCCCTTTTTCTTGGTAGTAATCTTCAAACGACAGGTTTTTTGCATTAATTTGAAAATCGTCCAACAAACGACGTAACGCAATTGGTGCACGACGACTTGGTACTTTTACTACTTTGTCAGCAAAAACACCATGTCCGTTACCTTTATTTGCTCCACCTAAAAGCACTTGTAATGCTGGTGCAACTAATTTATCTGGCGTACGAATAGACATACCTTGAAACCCAATATTTGCCATATTGTGTTGACCGCAAGCATTCATACAACCGCTAATTTTAATTACAAGATCATTATTATTTAAGTATTGCGGATATTCGGTTTTAATCACACGTTCTAACTCTTCGGCAATTCCTGTACTGCTTGCTATTCCTAAATTACAAGTGTCTGTTCCTGGACAAGCTGTAATATCTACCGCTTTGTTATAACCTGCTTCTGCAAACCCTAATCTGGATAATTCTTGATAGAAATATGGTAATAAATCTTCCTTTACAAAAGGAATTAAAATGTTTTGTCTTAACGTCAAACGAATTTCTCCTGCTGCATAATTTTCAACTAAATTAGCTAACAACCTTGCTTTGTCTGTGTAAAAATCACCTAACAACACTTTTATTCCTATCGCTACATAACCGTCTTGTTTTTGCTGAATAACGTTGGTGTTTTTCCAAGTTTGAAATGCTCTTTCGTCTTTTATAACAACTTCTGGCGCTGTAACATTTACTGGTTTTGAAACCGGATAATGCTTTGCATCTATTGGAATAGAAGCAAATTCTATTGCTTTTTGCTCTTCTGCTACAAGTCGCTTAAATTCCTCTAAACCAATATCTTTTATTAAGAATTTCATACGTGCTTTTGCACGACTTTTACGTTCGCCATAACGATCGAAAATGCGCAAAATACCTTCCATTACAGGAATAATTTTTTCACTTGGTAAAAACTCATAAAACACATCGGCATGCCTTGGTTGCGAACCTAATCCGCCACCAAGCATAACTTTAAATCCACGTACATTGTTTTCAACTTTTGCGATAAAGCCTAAATCGTGCATGTAAGACAATCCTGTATCTTCATCTGAAGCCGAAAATGACACTTTAAACTTTCTTCCCATTTCTTGACAAATTGGGTTACGTAAAAAGAACTTAAACAAAGCATCTGCGTAAGGTGACACATCAAAAGGCTCGTTTATGTCAATTCCAGCTGTTTCACTGGCTGTTACATTTCTTACAGTATTACCACAAGCTTCACGAAGGGTTACATCGTCTCGTTCTAATTCTGCCCAAAGTTCTGGCGTTCTATCAAGATCTACGTAATGAATTTGTATATCTTGTCTAGTTGTAATATGTAATCTTCCGCGAGAATATTCGTCTGAAACATTTGCAATTCGGCGTAATTGCTTACTTAACACTTTTCCGTAAGGCAATTTAATTCGGATCATTTGTACACCGTGTTGTCGTTGTCCATAAACTCCGCGTGCCAAACGGAGACTTCGGAATTTTTCTTCATTAATTTTACCATTATGGAACAACTCAATTTTATTAGCTAATTCAATAATGTCTTGTTCCACAACGGGATTTTCTATTTCTGTTCTAAAACTCTGCATGGTGCGTCGCTTTTTTTATTGTAAATGAATGCCACATTCACGATTGTGAAGGGCTTTTACTGGATCGAAATAATCACTATTCTTGGTTAGCTTGTTTTTGGCAACATAAGCATCCAGGTCGGTATCAGTCCAGTAATAAAATGGACTGACCTTTAAAATACCATCTTTGCTAAAACTTAAAATGTCTTTCTTGCTCCTCAATTCGGTTTGTCGTACCCGAATGTTTGTAAACCACACTTCGGGTTGGTGTTCTTTTAAGGCCCTTCTGAAAGGCTCTAACTTTACAGTTTCAGAAAAAGCTTCAAAATTTTCGTCCTCAACACTAGGAAACCCTATAGTAGTCTCGACCTCTTCTTTGGTAATCAACGCCTTGTAGCGATGAATATTTAAACTGTATTTTTCAATGAGGTTAGAAGCGTGTTTATAAGTACTTGGCTGATTATATAATGTATCACACCAAATGGTTTTTATGTTTTTGTCGTGGTTGGTTATGGTACTCAACAAAACTTCAGAATACACCCCAAAACTTGTTGTCACAATACGGTTATCTGTTAATCGTAATGCCCAATCAATAATTTCATCAGGTAATTTGTCTCTCAACTTCTTGTTCCAAAAATCAATATCAATACGGTTGTTCATCATTGCATTAATTAATTTACTTTATTCCTATCGGATTAATAGGATTATGAAGCAAAACTAAATAAAAATATTTAACCGACAAGCATTTATGAAAAAAAAACAGAAGAAAACTCTTTTTAATATGAAGAATTTTTAAACAGAAACAACACCTAAGCTAAATTAAATCTGCCAAGGATCTGTTATTGAAAATATTAAGCGTACTATCCCTTACTTCGAGCATTAAATTATGGACGGTGCAGGCGGTTTCGTCTGGGCAATCATCACATCTTTCATAAAAATTCAAACTCACACAAGGCACCATTGCAATAGGCCCTTCCAGAATACGCATAACGGGTGCCATCTTAATATCTTTAGGATCTTTAAGCAAATAATATCCTCCATTTTTACCTTTTTTAGATCCTAAAAAACCATTCTTACGAAGCGTGAGCAATATACTCTCCAAAAACTTTCTAGAGATATTTTCACTTTGGGAAATGGCACTGATTTGAACTGGTTGGTTTCCTTCCTGTCGCGCTATATAAGTTAATGCCTTTAGGCCGTATTTTGTTTTCTTTGAAAGCATACTTCCAAAGATAACCAAATTCTTAAATCAACCTAAAGCTTGGTTTAAATCGGCTATAATATCATCGGGATGCTCCAACCCTACAGAAACACGCACCAGACCATCAGTAATTCCAACTTCCATTCTGTCGGCTTCGCTTAATTTACTATGTGTTGTTGATGCTGGATGGGTTGCAATACTTCGGGTATCTCCCAAATTTGCTGACAATGACAATAGTTGCAATTTGTTTAAAAACTGTCTACCGGCTTCAATGCCTCCTTTTATTTCAAAAGCCACAATATTACCCCCTTTTTTCATCTGCTTTTTGGCAATGTCATATTGCGGATGCGATTTTAAAAATGGATACTTTACCAATTGCACATTTTTATGCAACTCTAAAAACTCTGCTACTTTTAACGCATTTTCACAATGCCTATCAACACGAACAGAAAGTGTCTCCAAACTTTTTGATAATACCCACGCATTAAATGGCGATAATGCTGGACCTGTATTTCTTGAAAACAAATAAATTTCCCTAATCAAATCGGCTTTACCAACAGTAACACCACCTAAAACACGACCTTGACCATCAATTAATTTGGTGGCAGAATGGATGACCAAATCTGCACCGTATTTAATTGGGTTCTGTAAATAGGGCGTTGCAAAACAATTGTCAATCACCAATAACAAATTGTATTTTTTTGCTATGCTTCCTAGTAACTCCAAATCCAAAATATCAACTGCAGGATTAGTTGGCGTTTCGGCATACAGAATTTTGGTGTTTGGTTGAATAAAGCTTTCTATTTTATCAATTTCATTCACCTTAAAATAACTGGTTTCAATATTCCATTTTGGCAAAAAATTGGTAAACAAACTATGCGTTGATCCAAAAACGCTTCGGCAAGACACCACATGATCACCAGCATTTAACAAAGCTGCAAATGTTGAAAACACAGCCGACATTCCTGTTGCGTATGCATAACCTGCTTCAGCGCCTTCTAACTTGCAAATTTTATCTACAAATTCTGACGTGTTTGGGTTTGTAAATCGGCTGTAAATATTACGTTCTTTTTCCTCGGCAAATGAAGCTCGCATATCTTCGGCATCTTCAAACACAAAACTACTGGTTAAGTGCAATGGCGTTGAATGTTCTAAATATTGCGAACGCTCCATTTGTGTTCGTATCGCTTGGGTTTCAAAATGGTTTTCTTTGCTCATTATCTTTAGTTTTTTCTTTTAATTAATATGTTTTGAAAGGCGTAAAATATCTCCAAAAACACCTCTTGCTGTAACTTCAGCACCTGCTCCAGCTCCTTGAATTACAATGGGATGCTCGCCATACGATTCGGTGAAAATCTCAAAAATAGCATCGGCTCCTTTTACTTGACCTAAAGCACTTCCTTCAGGAATTGACACCAATTTCACCTCTAGATTCCCTTTATCTTGTTGTAAATCTCCAGATAAATCACCAACATATCGCAATACATGGTTTGGTTGTTGTGTATCTTTTATATTCTGAAATTCTGAATCAAGAACATCTAATTGCTGTAAAAATTCTTCAACCGAAATATCACGATATGCTTCAGGTATTAAATTTTGAACAGCAACATCATCAAACTCGTTTATTAAATCCAATTCGCGAGCTAGAATTAGTAGTTTCCTAGCCACATCATTTCCTGAAAAATCCTCTCGTGGGTCTGGTTCAGTAAACCCTTTGTCAATCGTTTCCTGAATTATGGCACTAAAGGGTTTATCCTGAACCGAAAAATTATTGAACAAGTAGCTTAACGTTCCTGAAAACACACCACGGATGCGTGTGATATTCTCACCCGATTCGTGCAACAGTTTTATGGTATCTATCAGTGGTAAACCCGCACCAACTGTAGTTTCATACAAGTATTGCTTGTTGTGTTCTTTTAAATGCTGACGTAAATCGGTATAGAAATCACAGGAAATGGTATTGGCAATTTTATTGGACGACACCAAGTCAAAACCAGCATCTACCAAGGGTTTATAATTACTGTGAAATGTTTTGCTTGCCGTATTATCAACTGCAATAAGGTTTTCAAAATGATGTGCTTTGGCAAATTCAATAACGTCTTGAATGCTATAATTTTCCTTAACTGAAGCAATCTCGGTTTTCCAGTTTTCCGAAACACAATGTTTTGCCAATAATAGTTTTTTGGAATTGGCAATAGCAAAAACATTTAAGTTAATGTCTTTGCGTTTTTCAATCTCTGCTTTTGATTTCAAAATCTGGTCAATCAACGTGCCACCAACCAATCCGTGACCAAAAATGGCGATGTTTATCTTTTTTGAAACGCCAAAAATTTCACCGTGAATCACGTTAACAGCCTTGTACAATTGTGCTTTTTTAACTACCAAACTCACATTCCGCCCTGTAACTGTATTGTTGAATAACAGTGGCGTGATTTGGTTTTTAATTAATGCGTTGAATGGTTTATGGAACGAGCTTAACTCGATACCAATAATGGAAAGGACTGCAACATCATCTACCACTTCAATTTTATTAACATCCTTTGTGTAGAAATCGGTTTCAAACTCACGTTCCAAAGCAATTACCGCTTGCGTGGCTTGCGCCGAATTGATGACCAGACCAATACCTCTTTCCGAAGAGCCCTGAGACACAATACTCACACTAATGCCCTGATTGCTCAAAGCCTTGAAAATCCTAGCATCAACACCTACTTTTCCCAATAAACCACGACCTTCTAAATTGACAAGCGCCACATCTTCCAAAACCGATAACGACGTCACCTCCTTGTTACTTGGCTTGGCAGTAATTAGTGTACCTTCGTCTTCGGGATTAAACGTATTTAAAATACGAAGGCTGATGTTTTTTTCAACCAACGGAATAATGGTTTTGGCATGTAGAACACTAGTACCAAAGTTTGCCAATTCATTGGCTTCGTTAAACGATAATTCCCTGATTTTTTGGGCATCTTCTACCAAATCTGGGTTTGCTGTATAAATACCATTTACATGCGTGTAGTTTTGCAATTCTTCGGCATCTAAATAGTTTGCCAATAAAGATGCCGAATAGTTACTGCCATTTCTACCCAACAATGTGGTTTCGCCATTCTGGTTTGATCCAATAAAACCTGTTACAACATTTACAGTTGTACCATTGTAGTTTTTAAAATGCGCCAAAACATTGTCTTTGGACAATTTATCTTGAGGTTGCGCGTTTATATAGTCTGCATCTGTTTTTATCAAGACTCTGGCATCGGTTGGGTTAGCGTTAATGCCTTTTGACTTTAATAATTCTGAAATCAATTTCACGGATAATAATTCGCCATACGACAATACTTGTGCCTTAATTTTATCACTGTAGTCACCTAGTAGCTTAACACCTTCAAAAATGTTGTTCAATTCTGAAAATTCTGTAGTAAAATCAATACTTGACAAAGGTTCTATTTGATAGTTTTTAAACGCTTCAAAACTTGATTGATACTCTTGTTTTTTGGTAGCCTTTTCTAAAATATTTTCTAATATGTCTGTAGCATTTCCTCTTGCCGATACTACCACTGTAATATGTTCGCCATCGTTGACTTTGTTTTCAATAATTGACAATACTCGGTTTAATCCGTCGCCATTGGCAAGCGATTTTCCTCCAAACTTTAATACTTTCATCCTTTTGTTTTTTGCTTCAGGTCTAAAAATGCCTGTTATTATGTTTTCCAATTGTTCAAACTCTATTAAAAATGCATCGTGACCGTGACTGGAATGGATTTCGCCATAGGTCACATTTGGATGCGTTACTGCCAATTGGCGTTGGGTTTCTCGGTTTTCTTCAGCGGTAAAAAACAAATCGGAATCCACACCAATAATGGCAATGTGGGACTTTATACTATCCAAAACATTCACATTGTCACCTCGACCTCGTGTGACGTCAATGGTTTTTAGTAATTGATTCATGAGTTTGTAAGCAGATAGTTGAAAACGCTCTTGCAATTTTTTTCCGTGATGCAACA
Organism: Hanstruepera sp. CR43; assembly: GCF_055227665.1. Classification (NCBI taxonomy): domain Bacteria; kingdom Pseudomonadati; phylum Bacteroidota; class Flavobacteriia; order Flavobacteriales; family Flavobacteriaceae; genus Hanstruepera; species Hanstruepera sp. CR43. The sequence continues at coordinate 1,354,929 of NZ_CP200078.1, forward strand.
ACCAGCTTTCCACATTAAAGATTTCTAAATCATTATTTTTACTACGTTGAAAACGCTCTTTAAACGATTGTGGTGTTCGGTAACACAACATGGCGTGCATACGAGCATCATGAACCGGATTTTTAGAGTTTACCAAGAATTGTTCTTGGATTTGGCAGTTGGCAATCAACCAATCGGTAGATTTCCAATCAGTTGCCACAGGAATTAAATACTCGGCTAGGTTTGGTGACAAAAACGCCATTTCCCAAGCAATTCCGCCACCAAGCGAACCTCCTATTAGCGCAAAAAGTTTATCAATTTGTAGTGCTTTTAAACCTAAAAGAAAAATGTTTGCGATATCTCTCGCTACAAAATCTTTATAGTTCTCAACCACAAATCCATCGTAGCCATTTCCTGGAATATTGAATGACAAAACGGTAAGTTTTTGGGTATCTATAACTTTGTTATCGCCTATTAAGTCTTTCCACCAACCGCTTTCACCAGCAACATTGCTGTTTCCAGTAAGCGCATGGTTTACCAAAACAATTGGCGCACAACCCAAGGGTTTCCCAAAGATTTGATAGGACAATCTTATTGTAATGCTCACATTGCTTTCAAGTAAGACATCATCTAATAAAACATATTTAAGTTTGCTCATGTTTGATTTATAAATTTTAAAAAAACAAAAAGTCAAAACACCTCTTTTGTGAGGACTTAAATAGAATATGTTAAAAAGAAATTAGGTAATTACAGAACTGTAATTAGTTTTGTGTTATCTATCTAATTGGAATTTTCGATTGTACTCGAAATAACAAAAAGTAGAATTTAGCACCTTCTTAAATAAAGATTCCTATTTCCACAGGAATTTAAGGGTTGCCAAGGTTTCATAGGGTCTATTCCCTCCACCTTTCTTGATAACATTTCAATAAGTAATTTGAACTTTGTGAGCGCAAATATTGCAACACAAAATTTTAATATCCAAATTTTAAATAACTTTTTTGAAATTCATTCTGCTAATTAATAAATTCCCAAAATAAACTTTAAAAATAATAAACCCCACATTTATTAGGGTGTAATATTATTTATTTTATAAAATATGAGCATATACCCTTATTTTTTTAGGGTATATAGTTTTTTTAATTATTTTTAAACCGTTTTTAATTATTTTTTATGAAAAAAATTGAAGCTGTAATTAGAAAATCAAAATTTTCAGATGTTAAGAAAGCACTACATCAAGTCGGTGTTAATTTTTTCTCCTATTGGGATGTCACAGGTCTGGGCAATGAAAAAGAAGGCCACGTGTACCGAGGCGTAAGTTATAGCACTAGCGACATCCAAAGACGATACTTATCCATTGTTGTTAACGATGATTTCGAAACCGCAACCATAAATGCCATTTTAGAAGCTGGCTCTACAGGTGAAGTGGGTGATGGTAAAATATTTGTCTCCCATATTGAAGAAGTTTACAGAATACGAACCGGTGAGAAAGGCGGACAAACATTAAACTAATTAAAGACCATGGAAATGCTCACTATAAATAATGTCTGGATGATGATTTGCACGGCTTTGGTCTTTTTCATGCATTTAGGTTTTGCCTTTTTAGAGATTGGCTTAACGCGGCAAAAAAACACACTCAATATTCTTTTCAAAAACATCTTTATAATTACCATTGGACTACTCCTGTATTACATTATTGGGTTTAACCTGATGTATCCGGGTTTTGGTGATGATTCCTGGGGTCTATTTGGTTTTTCAGGATTTGGCTTGGAGGCTCCTTTAGCCTCTGGAAATTTAGACTTGACATACAATTCAGGATACACGTATTGGACGGACTTTTTATTCCAAGGTATGTTTGCTGCAACTGCCGCAACTATTGTATCTGGTGCTGTTGCCGAACGCATTAAAATTGGTCCGTTCATGATTTTTACATTAATCTATGTTGGAATTGTTTATCCCATTGCTGGTTCCTGGAAATGGGGAGGCGGCTTTTTACAAACATTAGAAACGCCATTTTATGATTTCGCAGGCTCCACATTAGTACATTCCGTTGGTGGCTGGGCAGCTCTGGTAGCTGTCTGTTTGTTGGGTGCCCGAATTGGAAAATTTAAGAACGGGCAAATTCAAGCCATTCCTGGTCACAATATTCCCTTGGCCACTGCAGGTGTGCTCATATTATGGCTCGGCTGGTTTGGTTTTAATGGTGGCTCCGTATTATCAGCTGATCCGTCTTTAACCTCCATTACTCTGGTAACCACGTGTTTGGCAGCTGCTGCTGGTGGAGCTACCTGCGCTATAGTTTCTTTTATCATTTACAAGAATTTAGATCTGACTATGTTTTTGAACGGTATATTGGGAGGTTTGGTCAGTATAACTGCTGGTGCCGATGTTATGAGTCCTGGTGATGCCATCTTTATTGGGGCTATCGGTGGTGCTATTATAGTATTTGCTGTTTCTTTAATTGACAGACTAAAGCTTGATGATCCCGTGGGCGCGATTGCCGTTCACTTAATTTGTGGTATTTGGGGCACATTGGCCGTCGGTATTTTTGGCAAGTTGGCTGGAACCGCCCAATTTGTCAGTCAACTTATAGGCATCGTATCCTATGCCATTATTTGTATATCATCGTCATTTGTAATTTTCTTCGTTATGAAAAAAACCATTGGCATTAGAGTGTCCGAACGAGAGGAAATTGAAGGATTGGACGCTCACGAACATGGTATGAATGCCTACCCCGATTTTAGATTGAATGAACATTAATTAAAATATTTGTTTTGTTAGTTTTAATACGAAAAGGCCTTTAGAATTTATTTTTAAAGGTCTTTTAACTTCAAAAGTCATTTTGTAATTATAATTTAAAGTGTACTTTTGCCAAACAAATAAAATAAGAGGAAAAATTTGTCTGATTGCAACCTCATAAAAAAATGCTAAAGCAGTTCCTATTTCACTTCTTTAGCCTTAGCGTAATCTCACTTTTTTTCCGTATTTTCAACAACAAAAAATTAGGATTTATGCCATATTTATTTACTTCAGAAAGTGTATCTGAAGGTCATCCAGATAAAGTAGCCGATCAGATTAGTGATGCTTTAATCGATCATTTTTTAGCATTTGACAAAAACGCAAAAGTAGCCTGTGAAACATTGGTTACTACTGGGCAAGTAGTTTTAGCCGGTGAAGTCAAGTCCGAAACGTATTTGGACGTTCAAAAAATTGCCAGAGATACTATCAATAAAATAGGATACACCAAAGGTGCTTATATGTTTGACGGAAATTCCTGCGGTGTGTTTTCTGCTATTCACGAACAATCTGAAGATATCAATCGTGGTGTTGATAGAGCCAGTAAGGAAGAACAAGGAGCTGGTGATCAAGGTATGATGTTTGGCTATGCTACTCGCGAAACCGAAAACTACATGCCTTTGGCATTGGACCTGGCACATCGTATATTAATTGAATTGGCTGCCTTACGCCGTGAAAATAAAGAGATTACTTATCTACGTCCCGATTCAAAAAGTCAGGTAACTATTGAATACAGTGACGATAATATCCCCCAACGCATTGATGCCATAGTCGTTTCTACACAACATGATGATTTTGGTTCCGACGACGACATGTTGGCAAAAATTCGTAAAGATATTGTAGAGATATTAATACCACGTGTGGTTGCCAAATTACCAGAGCATTTACAGGCATTATTTAATGACAATATCAAATATCATATCAATCCAACTGGCAAGTTTGTTATTGGTGGACCACATGGTGATACCGGACTAACGGGTCGTAAAATTATTGTGGACACGTATGGTGGAAAAGGCGCTCATGGTGGTGGTGCCTTTTCAGGAAAAGACCCCAGTAAGGTTGACCGCAGTGCCGCCTATGCTACCAGACACATTGCTAAAAACCTCGTAGCTGCTGGTGTTTGTGACGAGGTATTAGTACAAGTTAGTTATGCTATTGGTGTTGTAGAGCCTATGGGTATTTTTATCGATACCTATGGAACCTGTCCTTTTAATATGACTGATGGTGAAATTGCTCAAAAAGTTTCCGAAACTTTTGACATGCGACCATCGGCTATCGAAGAGCGCTTAAAATTACGCCAACCTATGTATAGTGAAACAGCGGCTTATGGCCATATGGGACGCAAACCCGAAACCATCTCAAAAACATTTTCACAACCTAATGGAGAGGATGTCACTTTAGATGTGGAACTGTTCACTTGGGAAAAATTAGATTATGTCGACAAGGTCAAAAAAGCCTTTGATTTATAAGTGTTTACAAACATAAAAAAAGCCTCGTAAAAATATTACGAGGCTTTTTTTTGAAATTAATGTCAGAATTCACGCAACCTTTTTGAAGTTTCTGCATCTATAAAAAAAACGCTATAACTAATCAATCTCATGAAACTTCTTAAAATTTTATCTCTTTGCCTATTTTTTATTGTTGTCTATTCCTGCAAAAATGATGATGACAATAGTTTGTCTGACACCAATCCCAATACAAATCCCGAAGTTTTTACCGAGAATTTTGGTAATGATATTAACAGGGACTTTTTGGGTGAGGTGGTAGACAAAAACAACAATCCTATTCAAAATGCCACCATTACCATTGGTGACCAAACCACCTTTACAGACCTCAATGGAGTGTTTATTATTAGAAATGCCAATATTTATGAACGCTTTGGCTATGTAAAAGTTGAAAAAGCGGGTTACATTCATGGTTCGCGTTCAGTAGTACCAACTTCGGGAACCAATAAAGTCAAAATTATGTTGCTGGAAGAAACCCATGTAGGAACCACCTCCAGCGGCACCTCGGAAACCATTGCTTTACCCAATGGGGCTTCTGTGTCTTTGGAAGGAGAATACATCAAAGAAGATGGTTCGGCTTATTCAGGCAATGTGAATGTCATTATGCACCATTTAGACCCTACCGATGAAAACATGAGCGACCAAATGCCAGGCATGCTCTATGCGGCCAATACCCAAAATGAAGAGCGTATGCTACAAACCTTTGGCATGCTAGCTGTGGAATTGCGTGGTAGTAATGGTGAAGACTTAAATTTAGCCACAGGTAGCACTGCTGAAATTATCGTACCTCTTGATGCCAGTTTATTAGCTACAGCACCAGCAACCATACCGTTGTGGTATTTTGATGAAGCAGCTGGTTATTGGAAAGAAGAAGGTCAAGCCACTTTAATTGGTAATGCCTATGTGGGAGCGGTTTCACATTTCTCGTTTTGGAATTGTGATATCCCAGCAAAGGCTGTAAATCTCTGCATTATTGTTACCGATGAGGATGGTAATCCAGTTTCAAATTCCGCTGTTTTGCTTTCTAGTGTAAATTATGGTAACACTGTTGGTTACACTAATGACGATGGAGAAGTTTGTGGACTTATACCAGAGGATGAGAATCTAACAGTTGAAATTCTTCCTTGGTACCTTGAAGAAACCTGTGATGCTGGCAGTGTTTTTTCTTCTTCAATAGGACCCTTTTTAGAAGATAGCACATACGATTTACAGATTTCAATTAATAATTCCTATGTTTTTGAAACTGTTTTTGGGGAATTTATGACTTGCGATGGGGAACCTGTTTCATCTGGCTATGTTTCATTAAACTACATTGGTGTTGAATTTATTGATTTTGTTGATAATGGTACTTTCAGCTTCAACTTTTTAAATTGCGATGATACAAACACATTTACTATTCATGGTTATGATTTTGATAATATTCAGCAAACGAATTCCTCTACACATACATTCACTACACCAAATACCGATGTAGGTACATTAGCAGCATGTAACAACGTTGAAGAGTTTGTAACATATCAAATTGATAATGGAGAAGCTGTAACTTATTTTCAAGACATACAAGTAAGCTTAAACAATCCCAACATTTTAAGGATTAATTATTCTCAAGATCAATTTGAGACTTTCACACTAGGCATTTCGGATCAAGCGAATCCGATAGGAGTCGGTAGCTACCCACCTGCGAATACCTACATTATTATACTGAGTGATAGTTATACAACCCATGTTTCTGGAACCAGCAGTATTAATGCTAATATTACCAACTTCGGGAACATTGATGAATATATTGATCTCAATTTTTCCGGGACTTTTTTAGATGACACCGGTATAACACGTGATATTAACGGTACTATTCATGCTATAAGGGACAATTAGCATTTAGGACATTTGTCTGGGAACCTGTTATATAATAAAACCTCTTTGATTCAGTTATCATCTATAAAGAAACAAACATGAAACCATCACACCTTTTAACTCTTCTAATTTTTACACTCATTTTTTCTTGCAAAAATGATGATGACAATAGTTTGTCTGACACCAATCCCAATCCAAATCCCGAGGTTTTTACCGAGAATTTTGGTGCCGAAATAAACAGAGACTTTCTAGGAGAAGTAGTAGACCAAAATAACAATTCTGTACGAAATGCTACAGTTACCATTGGTGACCAAACCACCTTAACTGATGCCAATGGTGTATTTATTATCAGAGGCGCTAATATCTATGAACGCTTTGGCTATATACAAGTGGAGAAAACAGGCTATTTACATGGGTCACGTTCAGTAGTGCCCACTTCGGGGACCAACAAAGTCAAAATTATGTTGTTGGAAGAAACTGTTGCAGGCACCACTTCTAGTGGCACTTCTGAAACTATCGCCTTATCTAATGGCGCTTCGGTTGCTTTGCAAGGAGAATACACCAAAGAAGATGGCTCGGCTTATTCAGGCAATGTGAATGTCATTGTGCATCATTTAGACCCAACCGATGAAAACATGCTCAATCAAATGCCAGGCATGCTCTATGCGGCCAATGCTCAAAATGAGGAGCGCATGCTCCAAACCTTTGGCATGCTGGCTGTGGAATTACGTGGTAGCAATGGTGAAGACTTAAATTTAGCCACAGGCAGTACTGCTGAAATTACCGTACCTCTAGATGCCAGCTTACTAGCTACAGCACCAGCAACCATACCGTTATGGTATTTTGATGAAGTAGCAGGCTATTGGAAAGAAGAAGGCGAAGCTACCTTGGTTGGTAATGCCTATGTGGGAACGGTATCCCATTTCTCATTTTGGAATTGTGATATTCCAGCCGAAGCTGTTATGTTGTGTATAAATGTAACCGATGAAGACGACAGTGTTTTATCTAATGTACAGGTTATAATTACCAGTGAAAATTATGGCTCACGATATGGCTTCACAAATTCCAACGGTCAAGTTTGCGGTTTAGTACCAAGCAACGAAACACTGATGGTCAGTATTAATATAAATAATGAACTATGTACGGGTAACATTCATTCTGGATCTATTGGGCCTTTTTCTTCAGATTCGGAATCAAATATAATATTAGACTTCAATTCTAGCAATGATGAATGGCTTTCTGAAACTGTGACAGGCAGTTTTACAGATTGTGATGGCAATAACATAACTGAGGGCTATGTCGAACTAATTAATGAAAATGGTTACCCGGATGATTATGATTTTGTTGATAACGGCAACTTTGAATTAACGACCGTCAGATGTAGTAATACGTCCAATATCTTCAAATTAAAAGCATACGATTATATTAATTTACAAGAAACTGATACTTTAAGTTTTACTTATACAACACCTTCAACTAATGTTGGCACTATTGCATCTTGCAATGCTATAGATGAGTTTATTTCCTATCAAGTTGATAACGGCAATGCAAGAATTGGTACTTCTATTCTTCATAGTAACATGGAAAATGAAAATTTTTTAGACATATATCGCACTGACGAATCTGGAGTTAGCAACTTTAGAATACAAATATTCGATCAGGACAATCCCATAATAGTGGGAGCTTACGATTCGATAAACACCTCACTAAACTTTATAGATGACGAATTTGGTACCAATTGGACATCAAGCGAAACTAATATAACAATTAACGTATCAGCAATTGGTGCTGTGGGGGAATATATAGACTTAACATTTTCTGGCACCTTTATAGATGCCTCTACAAGCACAGAGCATTCTATTTCAGGAACCATACATACTCTAAGAGACCGTTAAAACAAAAAGCCTCACAATTGTGAGGCTTTTTTTGTTTTATAAATTATAGATCACCCTAAAGGTTAAAAAGCGTGGTTGTATAAAATACTCATTGGTACTCACACTCAAACCACCAGCATTAACCTGTGTTTGCGATTGCGTGTTTAACAAGTTAGTTGCCTTGAGTTCATACTCCCATTTGGCATCGGCATCTTTTCTATAGGCCAATGAAGCATCCCAAAAATCAAAACTATTCGAGCCACCTACTTCTCTACTAATATTGGTATATTGGTATTCCGAACGCAGCGTAAAAGATTTCCAAATAAGCGCATCAAACTCAATGGTTGGCGCACTGGTATAAGCCTTGGTACGGCTAGATCCTTGGTCAATATCCTGAATGCCGTAACGATAACCTACTTCAAAATTTGGTGCTTCCTTAAAATTGGTACGTAATTGTGCACGATAGGTTTGATTATAATTCTCATTCACCGAACGCACCAGCTCATCGGGGTTTTGACTGGTAGTAATAAATTGGTTAAACTTGGTATAACTAAAGTTGGCACTTGCAGTTGCCCGAAACTTTCCAAAATTTCGTTGAAAACGGCCGTTGGCATTCACGCTCTCATCGGCGAAATTCGAATTAAACGGTGTAGATACTCTAATAACACTTCCTTCCTGGAAGCTAGAGGCTGTACGTATGTTGTCAATATTCTTGGTATAGCTAATTCTAGCAAACACATTGGTATAGTTAAACATGTTAAAACTAAAATAGTTCAAACTCACATTGTGTGCCAAAGAGCTTTCTAATTGCTGGTTACCAATATAGAAGGAATCGTAATTATTCAACACTAATCCTTCAGCCAATTGATTGACATCGGTAAACTGGGTTTGCATACGGTAATCAAAAATAAGCTGCTCGCTTTTCTTTAACTGAATTCTGGCATTAAAATCTGGCAATACCCTGAAAAAATTATCTGTGTAATTACCAACAAATTGCTTGTTTTTCATGGAGTAAGCATGGGCAGATAAACCTGGTGTGAACGTAAAAATCCCGGCTTTTAATCGGTAATGAACACCCAAATACACATCGGTAAATGTATAATCGGTGTCATTTATTGGATCATAATCCGCAGGTTGAATATCAAACAGGGATCCATTGTCCAGTGTCTGGAAAATTTCTGAATTAAACTTTTGATTACTATAAATAGTCCCTACCGTAAAATTGATATTGCTTTTACTGTTCAAGACGTTCCAGTAATCCAGTTTGGCATCCAGTTGATTGGATTTAACCCGTTTATTCTGTGAAAGATTGTACTCAAATTGGTTACGGTCCATTCCTAAATCTTCGGCCGTATCATCATAAGGATCATTTGGATCACTATCGTTATTCAGCGGGTCATTCGCCAGGACAGCATTATAGAATGGGTCTTCATCTTTGATGACATGCGTGGCTTCAAAGGCAAAAATGTTACTATCGTTTAAAGTATAATAGTAATTTAAAACTTGATTGATACTAAACGGATTGGTTTCTTCATATTGGTTATTATTGGCCAAAACAGAAGAAAAGAAATCCTGTTCTTGAGTCTCTTTGGAAACACGTCCTAAAATCTCGTAATCCAGTTGATTATTGGCATTGGGTTTATAAGTAGTATTTAATTTCAACATTCCCAAATCGCTACGCTGTGTTGTTTGACTTTCAGTACGTTCATCGGGAATTCCCAAATCACGGTCAGTATACACACGGTCATTATTTTCCTGAAGTAAAATTTTATTACCTGTATAGATTCCAAAACCACCAATATCCAATTTATCGGTTGGGGAATAGCTAAAATTAGCTGCTGCAAAACGCGCGTTTATTTGTTTGGCATTATTATTCTGAAGGGACAAAAACCCTAATCCATTATCACCTAAACTAATATTGGTACCACTGCTTTGGCTAGGTTGCCTAAAGCCACCCGAAAAGTTAAAATAGTCTCTTCGCGAAAAAGCCATTTCGCCTATATTATTGATATCGCCAATAACATTCACACTGTATTTGGGACTGTAATAAAAGAGTTTGGGCTGTGCCAAATAGAGGCCATTTTCATCTGACACACCTCCTCCAGCAGTCACTGTTCCAAACCAAAAGCTTTCTTTACCTTCTTTTAGTTTAATATTTAAGGCAACATTGTCCTGATTGTTTTGCACACCGCTTAACTGCCCGACTTCAGCATAGTTTTTAAGTACCTGAACCTTATCAACCGCATTGGCTGGTATATTTTTGGTTGCCAGTTTGGAATCGCCATCAAAAAAGTCTTTTCCTTCAACCATCACTTTGGAGACCACCTTACCTTCTACTTCAATTTGACCATCATCATTAATCTCTACGCCTGGAAGATTTTTAAGAACATCTTCCAATTTTCGTTCGGTTCCGGTATTAAAGGAATCGGCATTATATACCAACGTATCCCCTTTGATGGTCACTGGCATTTCATAAATGAGCTCGACCTCGTCCAGGCTATTGTCATTGGCCAAGGTAAAGTTTTTGGAAATATCCTGATCAGTTGTAGAAATGGATTCATCGGCTGTTTTCATTCCAATATAACTGACCTGTAGTTTATAATTGGTATTTTTCTCCAATGACAACTTATAGCGTCCTTGATCATTGGTGATGCCATAGGAATCCAGCTTATTGGTTTCTTGATTAATGGCAATAACATTGGCTAACTCCAATGGATTGCCTATGCTATCTTTAACAACGCCCTCTATTTTAATTTGAGCAAAGGTTGTACTTGATACTACTAATAGTAGTACTAAAAATAGGTTCTTCATGTTTTGGTTTTTGATTTTTTTGATTGTAGCTTAAAGAATTAATGACCTCTATCTCTTCCGCCTCTACGGCCTCCATACATTTCGCGCATTTCTTCCATTTTCTGTTTGACGATATCATTATATTCCTTTCGAGTGACTTCTTTTCCTTTTGATGGTTTTTTGATATCGTCTTTTTCATCCGGATTCAATACGATTTTAGTGCACAACATGGTGGTTCTATCCGCATTGATTTCTAGAATTAAACCAGGTAATCCCCAATATTCTCCAGGTCCATTGTTTACTGGAATCTGTGGTGTGTACCAAGCTGTAACCACAATTTCTTTTGGCACTTCTATTTCATCCATTGGGTTGTCACTTTTAGCATCTGCAGTATCTGTAGAATCCTTTTTCTTTTCGGTATCATCTTTATCACGATCACGACGTCTCATACTGCTCCAATCAAATTCATCTACTTTTTTAACAGCTGTCGCCTTAAAACAAGTATACTGCCCTATCTGTTTGGTTTCAGTTCCCATCTCCCATTCTAAATTAGGCAACGAATCTTTGATTAGGAACTGTTTTCCAAAAAACTCCTGCTCTTGTAATATTTGTTTTTCCTTTACATTTTTATATTGGGCGCCACCAGTAAAGCTACTCATCATTCCAAATCCACGTCCACCACCTGCTCCAGGAGCTTCTAATTTTTCATCCTCTTTGTATAAAGATTCCGATTGCGAAAATGTTAGAATATACTGCTTTTCCAAAAAGCTCTTCATACGCTCCATGATTTGTTTCTTTTGTTGTTCGCTCATTTGGCCACGACCCCAATTATCCAGATCCATAGTGGTTTTAGTTTGGTAATAGGCTTTACCTTGAAAATCCTGTTGAGCAGCCAAACAGAAAGGCACCAGTAATATGAAGCAAGTAATCAGTAATTGTTTTGGAAATAGTCTCATTGTAATTGTCTTTATAATTTTTATAAAATTACCTATAATTACGATAAGACTCACAAATGCTTTAAATGTTTAACTCACAACTGTTAAAGTTATCATAAAAATTAACCGCCAATTCGGATTTCAACGTTTTCGCCTCTACCGTTTTCATTCCAATTGGACTTCATGCGTTCCTGCATTTCATTGAGTTTCTTTTCAATAATGGCATCATATTCTTCCTGATTGACTTTTTTCCCTTTTGTGGGTTCTTCTATGTTAAGATCTTTTTCTGAGTTCAAAACCAGTTTACTGCAAACCATAGTTGTTGTACCATCGTTCACTTCCAAAATCAACCCGGGAAGTCCTTGGTAGTTCCCAGGCCCATTGTTTACAGGAATCTGTGGTGTATACCAGGCGGTTACCGTAACCTTTTTCATTTCGGGTTCGGCTTCAGCTTCGGCATCTAAATCCTTATCTCCATTGATGCTAATACCGCCACGAACAACCTCCATCTCACGAATTTTGGTTGCCTTGTAACATTCATAATCTCCAATGAACTTTTTCTCGTTGGTCAATTCCCAATCATGTTCCTCCAAGGTATCTTGGATTAAAAACAATTTACTGAAGGATTCACTTTGATTCGTATAGCGGTTTTCCTTTAAATTCTTGTAGAGATTATCTGCTCCACCCGTATTGATAACCATAACCTGAACACCTGCTGGTTGTGGCGCTTCTAATTCTTTATCTTCTTTATAAATAGAAGCTTCTTTGTTAAAACTCAATATGTACGTTTTTTGAAATTGCTTCTTTAGCATGTCCATCATCATTTGATGCTGTTCGGAATTGACTTGTGTGCTATCCAATTGAATATCTACTTTTCTGGACGTTTTGTAAATAGCCTTCCCTTGGAAATCTTGTGCCGTAACCAAACTAGCTGTTAGGATTAAGGCAAATAGCATAACTGTTCGTTTCATAATTTGATGTTTTTGTTTTTATACCCTACAAATATGCAACGATTCATTTCGTTTTTAAGTTAATCAGTGTTAACGTGTGTTAACCGATTAGTTTTACTAATTTTTAACCTATACATTTGAAATATGAATAAGGTACGATACGGCTGGATTTTAAATACTATTGTGATTGTTGCTATATGTACAATCGCTATTCAAGTGTATTGGAATTACAAAAATTATTTGACCAACAAACAACAGCTTATTAATGATGTTCAGATAAGTTTGGACAATGCCGTAGACAGTTATTATGCCAAAATTGCTGAACAAAATACTTTAGCATTTGCCTTTAGTGTGGATGATTCCACAGAAATGCATAATCATCACAAACAAATCAATGATATCATTAAACACATTGATATTGATTCTGACCGTGACTCATTAAAAATAGAAATCTTTGACGACGTATCCCATTTCGGTAATTCCGATACAGTACAAAAAAAAGTGGTCAAAAAATGGCAACCGATAAAATTTGAAATGTCAACAGATAGGGATTTTTCAATCGATTCAATCACCCAAGATTCTTTCAAAATGCTAACATCAAAAGTCATCTATTCGATGACCAATGACACGTTAAAATTGGAACAATTGGACTCCCTGGTAAAAACCGAGTTAACCCGTAAAAACCTAAATATTGATTATGGCCTATTGTTTAAATCGCCAGTTGATAGTTTAACTAGTAAGCCATTAGACAACATAAAACTATCTGCCTTAAAGACCACTTCCAAATCTACGTATTTGCCAAAAGACAGTGAATTGGAAATATACTTTAGCAATGCCACTGCACTCATTTTAAAACGCATTATGTTAGGCATATTCGTTTCATTATTATTGGTCTTATCAGTTATTGGGTGTTTAATATATCTTCTCAAAATCATCAAGCATCAAAAACAATTGGCTGAAGTTAAGAATGATTTGATTAGCAACATCACACACGAGTTCAAAACACCTATAGCTACTATTAGTGTGGCTTTGGAAAGTATTAAAAGCTTCAACACCAAAAATGACCCAGAAAAGACGAAGTCATATTTGGAGATGTCTTCAAACCAATTGGAAAAATTAAATACCATGGTTGAAAAACTTTTGGAAACTGCCACGCTAGATAGTGAGGAAATAGACCTCAACAAAGAATCTTGCGATATGATTCCATTATTGGAAAGTCTCATTGCTAAATATCAAATTCAGGCACCTCATAAAACTCTGACCTTTATCAAACCCCAGCAGGAAATTACGGTCATGGTTGACGTCTTTCATTTTGAAAATGCCATTAGTAATGTTATCGATAATGCTGTAAAATATGGTGGTGAGACCATTACGGTTAGTATTCAGCAAACCGCCATATCATTGACTATTTTAATTTCTGATAATGGTGCTTCTTTGAATAACGAATCAAAAAATCACATTTTTGAAAAATTCTATCGGGTTCCAAAAGGCAATACTCATGATGTCAAAGGATTTGGTATCGGACTTTACTACACTAAAAAAATTATTGAAAAACACGGTGGGTTAATCACCCTACATCTGGAGCCAAAACTAACAACGTTTAAAATCACGCTGCCTAATGGCTAAAAAAACAAGCATATTATTGGCTGAAGATGAACCTGCCTTGGGCCAGATTATAAAGGAAAGTCTAGAAACCCGAGACTTTGAGGTTCATTTGTTTGAAAATGGCGAAAAGGCACTGCAAGGATACCATGAAAATCAACCTGAACTTTTAGTTTTGGACGTGATGATGCCAAAAAAAGATGGTTTCACATTGGCTAAAGAAATCAGAGCCATTGATGATCATATTCCCATTATATTTTTGACAGCCAAGTCACAAACCCAGGATGTGGTTGAAGGGTTTAGCATTGGTGGTAATGATTATTTAAAGAAACCTTTTAGTATGGAGGAATTGATTGTCCGTATTCACAACCTCCTCAACAGAAAACACGTTCAAAGCAACTCTAAAATTTTAACCGTTGGGCAATATACATTTGATTTTCCCAAACAATTATTACAGTTTGGTGACGAAGAACCCATGCAATTAACACATAGAGAAGCACATTTACTCTTTCATTTAATAAACAACCAAAATCAGGTACTAGACCGTTCTTTGATTTTGAATAAACTTTGGGGCAATGACGATTTTTTTAGTGGACGCAGTATGGATGTTTTTATTACCAAACTTCGAAAAAAATTACATCGTGACGAGCATATTCAAATTTTAAATGTTCGTGGATTTGGGTATAAATTAATCTGTTGATTTTTGGATTGATTTTTGTACTTTTCAAGTTCAATGAAATGGTTTAGCTATTTATTATTTTTTTGCGTCATTACGGTCAATTCCCAAGACAGTATTTCCGTTATCAATCAAAGTCAAAGGCCTTTGGATGTCTCACAAATTATTGGCATTGATAATTTTGGAACCGAATATTTTCTGAAAAACAACATTTTTCACAAAAAAACTACAGACAACACCATCAATTACAGTAATGTGCAACTTGGAAACTTGACAACTGTAAATACATTTAATCCGTTGAAATTAGTATTATTTTATAGGGCCTTCAACACCGTCATAATATTGGATAACAGACTTGCTGAAGTTTTTAAAATTGACTTTAATACTACGCAGCCCTACAAAAACATTACCCATGTTTCTATTGGCAATGATAATACCATTTGGACCTTTAATCAAGATTTACAGCAATTGCAACTTTATGATTATAAAGCCAAATTGGTTCGATCGACTACACTTCCTGTAGTTTCTAATGTATTGGATCTTACCAGCAACTACAATTATTGCTGGCTTTTGACAGAAAGGTTCTTGTATAAGTATAGTTATTTTGGCAGCTTGCTATTTAAGATTGAAAACAAGGGTTATTCAAAACTCGCTGAAAGCAATGATAATATCATTTTAAAACAGGGCAATACACTGTTTTATTTAGATGATAAGACCCAAAAAATAACGCCTTTAAAAACACCTGAATTGTTAATAAATCAGTTTTTAGTAACCGCCGAAACCTTGTATATTTACGATTCTAAAATTCTACATGAATTCCAACTAAAAAACTAAAGAATATATGCATGTTGCAGTAGCGGGAAATATTGGTGCAGGAAAAACGACACTTACCAAATTATTAGCCAAACATTACAGATGGGAACCTCAATTAGAAGATGTAGTTGACAATCCTTATTTGGATGATTTTTATAACCAAATGGAACGTTGGAGCTTTAATTTACAAGTATATTTTTTGAATAGTCGTTTCCGCCAAGTGGCTCAAATTAGACAAAGTGGCAAAGACATTATTCAGGATAGGACCATTTACGAAGATGCCCATATTTTCGCACCTAATTTACATGCCATGGGACTCATGACCAATCGTGATTATG
This sequence comes from Hanstruepera sp. CR43, assembly GCF_055227665.1. Classification (NCBI taxonomy): domain Bacteria; kingdom Pseudomonadati; phylum Bacteroidota; class Flavobacteriia; order Flavobacteriales; family Flavobacteriaceae; genus Hanstruepera; species Hanstruepera sp. CR43. The sequence goes on from NZ_CP200078.1 coordinate 1,371,038, forward strand.
AGAATTACCGTTCGCTCTTTGATTTGATGGAATCGTTTGTGCAAGGACCTGATTTATTGATTTATTTAAGAAGTTCCATTCCGAATTTGGTCAATCAGATTCACAAACGTGGTCGGGATTATGAAAACTCTATCAGCATTGATTATTTAAGCCGTTTGAACGAACGATACGAAGCATGGATTCACGGATATGACAAAGGCAAATTATTAATTATAGATGTGGACAATATGGATTTTGTTTCAAACCCTGAAGATTTGGGAACCATTGTCAATAAAATTGAAGCCGAAATACATGGTCTCTTTTAAAAAACTTAAAATAATACATTAAAAAAGCCACGCAATGCGTGGCTTTTTTTCTAATTGTGTATTGCAAAAAGTTATTTTCTAATAACTTTTTCTTCAATGGTTAAATCATTGATATTCTCTTTAACTTGAGAAGCGTCAGCTTTAATTTCTTCAACACGGGCTTTAACTTCAGCTTTAGTTCCTGAAATAATTTTTTCTGTAACAATAGTTTCTCCATTTATCACTGATGTCGTCGTGACTACTGCTTTCGCAATGTCATCACTAACTACGTCCATATCTATCAAGACTTTTTTATAAACATCGCCAGTAGATTTAGTGGTTGTAGTTGTTTCCATAGCAACACCTTCCTCAATATCATGACCACCTAAAATAGGTGCAATGACCAATCCAACTAAACAGGTTAATTTAATTAAGATGTTCATTGATGGTCCTGAAGTATCTTTAAATGGATCACCAACCGTATCACCCGTTACAGCTGCTTTGTGAGCATCAGAACCTTTGTAAGTCATCTCACCATTGATTTCAACACCGGCTTCAAATGATTTCTTGGCATTATCCCATGCGCCACCAGCATTGTTTTGGAAGATAGCCCACATAACACCAGACACGCAAACACCAGCCATATAACCTCCAAGTGGTTCAGCACCAAATACCAATCCTATAATGATTGGTGTGATAATAGTAATTAAACCTGGTAAAATCATTTCTTTTAAGGCCGCTTTAGTCGAAATATCCACACACTTCGCATATTCAGGTGTTCCAGTCCCTTCCATAATACCTGGAATTTCTCTAAACTGACGACGAACTTCCTGAACCATTTCCATAGCCGCTTTACCAACTGATTGCATAGCCAAAGCCGAAAAGATGACTGGAATCATACCTCCAACAAATAACATAGCCAATACATCGGCTCTAAAAATATTGATACCATCAATACCTGTAAAAGTCACATAAGCTGCAAATAAAGCTAAAGCTGTTAAAGCCGCTGAAGCAATGGCAAATCCTTTACCTACAGCAGCAGTTGTATTACCAACTGAATCTAATATATCCGTACGCTCACGAACGTGAGGCTCCAATTCACTCATTTCAGCAACACCTCCAGCATTATCAGCAATTGGTCCAAAGGCATCAATAGCCAATTGCATAGCTGTTGTAGCCATCATAGCAGAAGCCGCTAAAGCTACTCCATAAAAACCTGCTAATTCATAAGAACCATAAATAGCAGCAGCAAATAATACCACTGATAAAAATGTTGATTTCATACCTACTGCCAAACCTGCAATAATGTTGGTTGCAGCACCTGTAGAACTATTTTTTACGATATCTAATACTGGTTTTTTACCTAAACTTGTATAGAAAGCCGTTACCATAGAAATTAAAGCACCAACTGCCAAACCAATACAAGCTGACCAAAACACGTTGATAGATGGAATTGCTTTATAACCCTCACCAAAGAACTTCATATTCATAGTTTCTGGTAACATCATATCAATTAAGAACCAACTAGCAATTAATGTAATCACGATAGCTACCCAGTTCCCCATATCCAATGCTTTTTGAACTTGTGGTTCTTTAGCATCATTATTCGAAATCTTAACCAAAAATGTTCCTAATATAGAAGCAATGATACCAACACCAGCAATAACTATAGGTAATAAAATGGGTCCCATATTGTTAAACGCATCCGTAAAAGGCGCATTCAACGACATATCTTTAATTAAATAATTTCCTAATACCATAGCGGCTAGAACTGTCGCCACATAAGAACCAAATAAATCAGCTCCCATTCCGGCAACGTCACCAACATTATCACCTACGTTATCAGCAATAGTAGCTGGGTTACGAGGATCATCTTCAGGGATACCTGCTTCAACCTTACCAACCAAGTCAGCACCAACATCGGCAGCTTTTGTATAAATACCACCACCAACACGTGCAAACAAGGCAATAGATTCAGCACCTAATGAGAATCCAGCCAAGGCTTCAAGAGCCATGGTCATATCATTATAGAATGACGAACCGCCATCCACAAACATTTTTACAAACACGAAAAAGAACAAACTCAAACCTAATACAGCCAAACTCGCTACACCAAGTCCCATAACAGTTCCTCCACCAAACGATACTTTTAAAGCTTGTGGCAAGCTAGTTTTAGCAGCTTCAGCGGTACGGGCGTTCGCTTCTGTTGCAATACGCATACCAATGTTTCCTGCCAAGGCCGAAGCAAATGCACCAACAATAAATGCCACTATAATAATCCAATGGGTTGTGTCAACCATCATAGAAATAATGCCCAGTGCTACTGCTGCAATAACCACAAAGATTAATAGCAATCTGTATTCAGCACCTAAAAAAGCTAAAGCTCCTTCTTTAATGGCTTTAGATATGCCTTGCATTTTGTCATTTCCAGGCGCTTGCTTTTTTACCCAAGCCATTTTTATCATCATAAAAATGAGCCCTATCACCGCCATAGCAATTGGCACAAAAATCATGTTTGATTCCATATTTTTTAGTTTATTTTAATAATTAGCTGCGCAAAAGTAATGAAATGGATTCTAAAAGAAAAACCCTCTTAACTAATAGATTAAAAGGGTTTTTATTTTTGATTTTTTCAAAATGAATTAAATCTTGAAATTTCCTTTGGCTTTATGCTCACTATTTTCATAGCGTTCTACACATTTATTGAAAATATCGTAAGCTTCTTCAGCATTTCCCCAACCTCCAACATCAACTTTCTTTTTTTCCAAATCCTTATAGACTTGAAAGAAATGGGTAATCTCTTTGATTCTATGCGGATTCAAATCCTCAATATCATTGTAGCTATTCCAGATAGGATCACTCACTGGCACACACACCAACTTCTCATCAGGTCCTTTTTCATCTGCCATGTGAAACACACCAATAGGTTTTACTTCCATCACGCACATAGGAAAGGTAGGTTCGGTTCCCATAACCAAAACATCCAATGGGTCACCATCCAATGCCAAGGTTTCTGGAATAAAACCATAATCACCAGGATACATCATAGAAGAAAACAGCATCCGGTCAAAACGTATTTTGTTCAATTCAAAATCGTATTCGTATTTGTTACGACTACCCTTAGGAATTTCAATCAGCACATCAAAGGTGGTTTTACCTGTATTTGTCATTGTAAATTTTTTAGGACTGCAAAGGTACGGAAGTGTTTGGGTTTGGACAATATATAAGTTAACTTTAAAGTAATATTTTAATTTAATTTGAACATTTTAAATGAAACTCAAAGTCCTTATATTTTGTATGATATTATTCTCCCTAATTGGATATTTACAATGGGGAAATAACAACCATGTATTTTTATTTCAAGCTGAAATTGACATTTTCAAAAAATTATTTGAGGACCCTGGTTCTGTAATCCATCCGTTTACCATGCTTCCATTATTTGGTCAAATACTATTGATTATTGCTTTATTTCAGAAAAAAGTCAGCAAATCAGTAATTTATATTGCCATGACTGGAATTGGAATATTGTTTCTCTTGATGCTTTTTATAGGGTTAATTGAATTTAATATTAAAATCATTCTGTCAACCTTACCATTTATAATAACCAGTATTCTCATTATTAAATACTTCAGAGGAATAAAGCATTTAAACACATAACTGTTAAAATAAAAATTCTCATTTCAATTTTTTTTATCTTGCTGTTTCAATCAAAAAAATTAATCAAACCACACATTATGAGGTATTTTCTTTTCCTGTTCGTTTTTAGTTTCAGCTTTTCTAGCATTCAATCGCAAACACAACCTTGGCAAGGCAAGTTTGAACCCATTGATAATATGATTGCACCACCCAATACCTACCGAACCGCAAGTGGAGCTCCGGGAAAAGCCTATTGGCAACAACGCGCCGATTACAAAATAAAGGCTACCCTTGATGAAAAAAACAACATGCTTTCGGGTGAAGAAACCATAACCTATCACAATAATTCGCCAGACGATTTGAGTTACTTGTGGATTCAGTTAGAACAAAACGTCAATAAAAAAGGAAATCCTGATTTTGGCGATGCCTTTGGTGGTGTTCGCGACAACATGACCACCAAACAAATGCAAAGCTTAACGCGCGCCATTGACTTTCCTGCTGGTTACAGCATCAAATACATAAAAGACAATTCAGGCAATAATATGAAAGCCTTTGTTAATAATACCATGATGAAGGTCATGCTAAACCAGCCACTAAAATCTGGTGAATCCATGAGTTTTTCATTGGCGTGGTCCTACCCTATTACCGATAGAAGTATGTTTTTACTTTCACGTGAAGGGTATGAATATTTCCCGGAAGATGATAATACGGTATATCTAATAGCACATTGGTTCCCTAGAATGGCCGTTTATAATGATACGGAAGGTTGGCAAAATCAACAATTTCAACGATTGGGAGAATTTGCCTTGGAATTTGGAGACTATGATGTGGAGATTACAGTACCTGAAGACCATATTGTAGCGTCCACTGGACGGCTTCAAAATAGTGAATCGGTTTTAACCAAAACTCAAAGACAACGCTTGTCTCAAGCCGAAAATACCTTTGACAAACCGGTTATGATTGTGACAGTTGACGAAGCAAAAGCCAATGAAAAGTCCAAATCGACCAATTCAAAAACATGGCGATATACCGCTAAAAATGTGCGTGATTTTGCTTTTGCATCCTCTAGAAAATTTATCTGGGATGCACAAGCAGTTCAATTGGAAACGAATAAAGTTATGGCCATGTCTTTTTATCCCAAAGAAGGCTTACCTGTTTGGAGTGAAGAATCAACCAAAGCTGTAAAGGCGGCTTTGGAAGTCTATTCCGAAGCAACTTTTGAATATCCTTACCCTGTGGCGATTTCGGTTAATACATCCAATATTGGTATGGAGTTCCCCATGATTAGTTTCAATGGCGGTAGACCACGTAATGGTAAAATGAGCGATAATGCCAAGTCTGGAATGATTGGAACCATCATTCATGAAGTAGGCCATAATTGGTTCCCGATGATTGTCAGTTCTGATGAACGCAAATGGATGTGGATGGATGAAGGGCTCAATACCTTTTTGCATCAGAGAACAGTAGCAGAACGTTACCCTGAATTTCATAGCACGGAACCCAAAGACATTGTTCCGTTTATGCAAGGTGATAAAAATATATTACGCCCTATTATGACGACTTCTGATAGTGAATTACTCACGCAGTTTGGAAACAATTTCTATCAAAAGCCAACCGTAGGATTACAAATGTTACGCAATTCCATTATTGGTCCTGAATTATTTGATCAAGCGTTTAAGGAATATGCTAACCGTTGGAAATATAAACACCCGAACCCAGGTGATTTATTTAGAACTTTGGAAGATGCCACAGCTACGGATTTAGATTGGTTTTTTAGAGGATGGTTTTTTACCACCGATAATGTGGACATGGAATTGACCGATGTTAAATGGTTTAAGGTTTATGAAGAAGATTTGAATATTGAAGACCAGCAGAAAAAAGTTAAAATAGCAGCAACAGGCGCAGGCACAGAACAAAAGGCCAAAGATTTTTCAAGTGGACCAGATATGATTAAATTGTCTGAAACACCTGACCAAGCTTATGGTGGATTCTTATCTCGTTTGGATGAAGACGAATTACGAAAACAAGTTTCAGGAAAGAACATCTACGAAGTAACCATCAAAAATATGGGTGGTTTAGTCATGCCTGTTAAAATAGAGTGGGTTTATAAAGATGGCAGCAAAGAAACGGATATGCTTCCAGCTGATATTTGGAGACGCAATGAGTATCAGGTAACCAAAACATTTCTTAAAGATAAAGAGGTTGAAAAGGTAAATCTGGATCCTAATTTTGAATTTGCTGATACAAATATGAAGAATAATAGCTTTCCAAAGGTTGAAGAACCCTCTCAATTTGACGAGTTTAAAGAAAAGAAAAGCAATTAATTTCATTTGACCTTTAAGTATTTGTTAGGTTTTTTCTGTATCTTTAAGAACATCCCTAGCTATCATTTTAAATGAGCTATTCTAAAAACCAAAATAAATACAGCAGACGTTTTTTCATTAAGACATCTTCTGCATTTACCGCGTTGGCATTTGTCCCTAATTCCATTAAGGCTTTTTATTATGATATAAAAGAAACTTACTTTACAAAAAAAGTAACCTTACCTATTTCTCTGGTCATTAATGGAAAAGATTATAACGTAAATGTCGACAGCAGAACAACCTTATTAGATTTATTGCGAGAAAACCTCAAACTGACAGGCACTAAAAAAGGCTGTGACCATGGACAATGCGGTGCATGTACCGTTCATGTTCATGGTGATCGTGCTTTAAGTTGTTTATCCTTGGCTGCTATGATGTCCGGAAAAGAAATAACGACCATAGAGGGTCTTGCCAATGGCGATATTTTACACCCTATGCAGCAAGCATTTTTGGATCATGATGGTTACCAGTGTGGCTATTGTACAACTGGACAAATTATGTCTGCCGTGGCTTGTGTTAACGAAGGTCACACCAATTCTGTTGAAGAAATCAAAGAGTATATGAGTGGCAACATTTGTAGATGTGGTGCCTATAACGGTATTACCAATGCCATAAAAAGTGTCGCCAAATGAAGCCGTTTGAATTCCATAAAGTTGAAAATATTGGAGAAGCGCTTAAATTCGCCAATAATTCCAGTTCCTATATTTCTGGAGGTACCAACTTGGTTGATTTAATGAAGAAGCAGATTAGTCAGCCAGATGCTTTAATTGATTTAAGTAACGCTTTATCTAATGGTATTACACAAACTAAAAAAGGCATCTATTTGGGAGCTATGGCAACTAATACAGCTGTAGCAGAACATGACATTATCAAGAAAGAATTTCCGTTAATTTCAAAAGCCATTTTGGCTGGTGCCTCACCACAAATTAGGAATATGGCATCTGTAGGTGGAAATTTATTGCAACGAACCCGTTGTCCCTATTTTTATGATACCGTATTACCTTGCAATAAACGTAAACCCAATAGTGGTTGTGGTGCCCAAAATGGCCATCAACGTATGGCTGCCATTATTGGTTATTCTGATAGTTGCGTAGCTGTGCATCCTTCGGACTTTTGCGTGGCATTGACTGCTTTAGATGCCATAGTTGATATAGTTACTCAAGATGGCTCACAAAAAACAATTGCGTTTAAAGACTTCCACAGACTACCAGGAAACAACCCAGAAAAGGATAACAATTTACCCACTAATGCTATCATCACAGGTATTACAATACCCAACAATAAATTTGGGAAGTGTGTATCCTATGTAAAAATCAGAGAACGCGATTCCTATGCTTTTACCTTGGTATCTGTTGCTGCTGCCTTAAAATTAAAAAAAGACAAGATTAAAGAAGCTCGATTAGCATCAGGCGGTATAGCCCACAAACCTTGGCGATGGACATCTGCTGAAAGGTTTTTAAAAAATAAGGAAGCAACTCGTGAAAACTTTATAAAAGCTGCTGAACTAATTGCTTTAGAAACAAAACCCTTACAACATAACACCTTTAAAGTTTCGCTTTTAAAAGGTGCTGTTGAAACTGCTTTAATGGAGTGTTTAACCAATTCCAAGAGCTCATGAGTTTTAGTTTGTCCAAAAACAAAGGCCGTATTGAAGGCATTGCCAAGGTAACTGGAAAGGCGAAATATTCAGCTGAATACAATTTACCCAATATGGCTTATGGTGTGCTTGTGGGAAGCACTATTACCAGCGGAACAGTTACAAATATCAATACAGAAGAAGCCAAACAAATCTCTGGCGTTATTGATGTGTTATCCTATTGGAATAAACCAAGAACAGAAGGATTAGAAGATGAAATCACTTTTAAAGACTTTTCTATTTATCACAAATACTTTCATACTAAACATATAGAATTTAATGACCAACCTATTGCATTAGTGTTAGCAGAGACTTTTGAGGATGCTTCTTATGCAGCTAGTTTAGTAAAAGCTAACTATAGAGAAGAAAGCTTTGAAGTAGATTTTAAAGATCATGCTAAAACTACAGAACTTGAAACCTATAAAGGTGAACGTGGAAATTATCAAGAGTGGCAAAGGTTAGAAAATATCGTTGATGAAGAATATACACTTCCCATTGAGGTACATAATCCAATGGAGATGCATGCCACAATTGCGCATTGGACAGATAATAATAAATTAAGCATTTATGATAAAAGTCAAAATGTAAACGGAGTACAAAAAGATATAGCAGATATATATAATTTAAACCCTGAAGATATTACAGTTAATAGCCAATTTGTAGGAGGTGGTTTTGGTTCAGGACTGAAAAGATGGTTCAACACTGTAGCAGCTAGTATGGGAGCTAAACACTTAAACCGCCCTGTAAAAGTTGTTTTAACTAGACCGCAAATGTTTACTATGGTAGGCTACAGACCAACTTCTTGGCAACGTGTGCGACTAGGGGCAAATGATGAAGGTAAACTAATGGGGATATTACATCAATCCAAACATAATCAATCCAAATATGTCGGTTTTGGGGAAAGTATTACTGCTATTTCTACAAAAGTTTATAATTTTAAACATGTAAAAAGAGATTGGGCTTACGTACCTTTAAACTTACCACACCCTGTTTGGATGCGTGGTCCGGGAGATTCAACCGGTACTTTTGGTGTAGAATCTGCACTTGATGAGCTTTGTTACAAAATGAATGCTGATCCCGTTGAACTGCGTTTAAAAAACATTGCGCCATACGAAATGGATTCCGGAAAACCATGGTCTACCCATTATTTAAAAGACTGTCTAGAACGTGGTGCCAAAGCAATTGGTTGGGAAAACCGTCCTAAACAACCTAGAATGCTCAAAGAAGGTGACTGGTACACTGGCTATGGCATGGCTGTTGGGCTATGGAATTCTTGGCGCCAAGAAGCAGGTGCATCCATAGAGATGCAACCCAATGGGAATATTATGGTTAGAACTGCCATGACCGATATTGGAACAGGAACTGGAGAAGCTATGGTGAATATGGCTCATGAGTTTTTAGGTATTCCAAGAGAAAAAATATCGATTGAACTGGGAAGTTCTGCATTTCCTTCATCTCCAAGTCAAGGTGGCAGTTGGGGCATTTCATCTTTAAGTGGTGCGGTTGATGCTGCTTGTAAAACATTAAAGCAAAAATTAGCGGACTATACTTGGAGCAAATCTGAAATTACTAATATTGAGAATATCGACTTGTCAGAAAATGGTATCACTCTTAACGGCAATCTAGACTCCTTTAAATCGTACACTGACATCTTTACCAACAATAACCTTGAAAAAATATATGTCGAAGAGTATTCTAGCCCAGGTGAAGAAGGAAATAAATTTGCCTTCTGCTCATCGGCTGCACATTTTTATAAGGTAAAAGTTAATGTCATTACCGGTCAGGTGAAAATGGATAGAATGGTTATTGTGGTTGACGGTGGAAAAATTATAAATCCTCAAGCTGCAGCCAATCAAATTATTGGGGCAAGTGTTGGCGGTGTGGGTATGGCATTACGTGAAAAACAAGATATTGATTTAGCTTCCGGAAGATTGGTTGGTAATGATTTTGCAGGTTACCATGTCCCTGTAAATGCTGATGTTCCCATTATAGAAGTTTCATTTATAAATAAACCTGATTACAATAGAAATCCTTCTGGCGCAAAAGGTTTGGGTGAAGTGGGCATTATTGGAAGCGCTCCAGCCATAACCAATGCTATTTATAACGCCATTGGTAAACGCTTTACAAGCCTGCCAGTGACACCTGATATGATTGTAGCATAACCCAAAAAAGATCAAAACATAAAACCAAAACTTCCTGTAATTCCAAAATCGCGTGAATCTGGATTATCCAGGTAATTCCCTCTAAAATTGAAGTCTATTCTAAAAACCTTGAATATATTACCAATACCAAAGCTGTATTCATAATATATCTCATCGGTTGGAGCAACTAACGGGATATTGGAAGGTGCACTTAAAGCAACATTCTCTTGAGAAATATCTCCCCAAACGCCGCGTATTCCAACTATTTCACGCCAATTGAGTTTTCGTAGTAATGGAATTCTTGAAAAAAGCCTACCATTAAAATTATGTTCCAAATGTAATGACGCATAAGTATCCGTTACAAATTCGTAGAAATTCAACTGGGAAAACGATTTATAAATAGAAAAGTACGATTGGTTACCAGGCACAACACTCAATAAACCCAAAGGTACTTCACCAAATGTTTTACCGACTTCCACCGTAGAATACAATCTTCCAAAACCACCTAATATCCAAGGTTGAATATAAGAAAATTGTAATTTAGTGTAGGTAAAATCACTATGAAACAGATCCTTTCTTCCAACACTCATTTGAGCAAAAATAGATGCGTAAGTATCATTGGCATTACGCCTTTCAACTCCGAAGCCTGACATCTTTCGTCCTGGGAAATAGGAAACGGCAAATGTACTTTCAAACTGTTGAACCTCGGATGATATTCCTGTAGGTGATTCCAAATCGACATAATCCAAACTGAATGTTGGTGATGCCGAAGACAGCGTCCGATAATCGCCACCAACCCGGAATAATACATTCTTTATAGGCTCAATCTCAATAGCCAATGCCGTTAAATTAATATTGGAAAGCTTATCATTGGGAGCCGTAGTAAATACCGCATTTGAAGCCAAACTTCGACCAAGAACATCGGTTGATGTGGTCAAACTAGCTCCTATTTGTTCAATGTCTCGCCTATGACCTGCTGATATAATCAATCGGTTGCGTTTATTCAACAACCATTTAGCCGAAAAGCCATATTTAAACTTATCGTCATTAAAACCATAAGCCAGAAATCCTTGCAAACGCCAAAGGTCATTGGGTCCAAAATAGGTCCTTCCGCCAGCTCGTAACCTAATGCCTTCAACATCATTATAGCCAACCGTGGAAAATATGGGTCCATAATCAAGGTTTAAGTCGTCAAATTCAATGTAACCAGAGGCTAAAACACTTCCGACATTATAAAGTCGCTTGAATTTTTTGACCGTTTTTAACGTGTCCAGCATTTTATATACAGCTTTCTCATCCTTGCTCAATTCCTCCATGCGATTGGCTTCCCAAAAGGCATCATCACGATTATAAGCATCCTTGTCATAATCAAAGACCTCTTCCTTGTAAAACTTTTCGTCTTTGACTTCATCAAAGAGATAGTTATCATATAAGGTTGTTCGTTTACCATAAATACCACGAGATTTCTCCTTTTTGTTGAAGGTAAAATCAGACATGAAATAATCACGTTTAATTAAAAACACGGAATCGTTAACAACATCAAATTCTTGCTCAATATATATTTCCTTAACCCAGTTAATATTGGCGCTTTTTGAAGCTTGAAGATTAATTTCCTTAATGGCAAAGGTTGAATCGTTAACCCAGAAATCGCCTTTAAAAGTTAACTCGTTCTTTCTACGTGGGTAATAAATAATATTGTAGCACCACTTATCACCAATATAGGCACTATCAGCTAAAACGTAATTATAAGTATTGACACCTGTTTTTGATAATGGGCTAACAAAACTTTTATCAAAGAACTTGAGATAATTGTCATACACATCATACTGTGAATACAAGTCCTTGATAAAGTCTATAATGGTTTGGTTGTTGCTAAACCCAGAGTTTTTATTCCCTTTAAGTTCAACTTTTTCCTTTTCTAGCAAGTTATCACCATAAACTTTGGCCACCTCCTCATTAACAAAAATCGGCAGGTAGGTTTTACCAGTTACTTTAGACGTATCAACTTGCTCAAAAACAAACTCCATACCCTTGAATAAGTTACTTTTGATGAGTGAACTATCAATAGTATTTAAATCAAATTCGACCTTTTCATATCTGTCATAGGCATATTGATTGAATTGGCGAAGTCCATTTTGATGCTTACGTGCCCAAATTTTTTGTAAAATGGCAATAGCAGGGTTTTCTTCAGCTTTTTTGGATTGTTTCCCAGAAACCAGAACCACTTCATTTAAGGCGGCAGCTTCTTCCTCAATAACAAAATTCAAATCGTAATTGACTCTTTTAGTCAATGGGTATTCAATGGTTTTATAGCCAACAAATGATACTATGAGCGTGTCCCACGTTGAATCGGACTCCAGATAAAAACGGCCATTCTCATTAGTGATAGTACCTTCAGAAGAATTCTTAAATATGATATTGGCATAAGGTACAGGCTCATTTCCTGCCTCTGTAACATGACCACTTACTTTGGTCTGGGAGTAACCAGATATAAATCCAAAAAATACTAATGTAAGTAGTAGATTAAACCTCATAATTATAAAAAAACTTCATCAACAATGTTGCCAATGAAGTTAATTCAACGTAAAAAACGTCATTTTATTTATACATAACCTTTTTAACGGCCTTTATAACATCGTCGCTATTTGGCAACCATTCTTCTAATAAAACAGGAGAATAAGGAGCAGGGGTATCTGCAGTGTTTATTTTTACAATGGGTGCATCCAAATAATCAAACGCTTTTGATTGCACTTGATAAGTAATTTCAGTCGCCACATTACCAAAAGGCCAAGCCTCTTCCAAAATAACCAATCTGTTGGTTTTCTTAACCGAATTCAAAATGGCATCATGATCCATTGGTCTCACGGTTCTTAAATCTATAATTTCGCAAGAAATACCTTCCTTTTCCAATTCTTCGGCTGCTTTATAAGCCTCTTTAATAATTTTCCCGAATGACACGATGGTCACGTCAGTACCTTGACGTTTAATATCGGCAACACCAATAGGAATTACATATTCCCCTTCAGGAACTTCACCTTTATCACCATACATTTGCTCACTTTCCATAAAAATCACGGGATCATCATCACGAATAGCTGATTTCAATAAACCTTTAGCATCATAAGGATTGGACGGGACAATGACTTTTAAACCAGGTGTATTAGCATACCAGCTTTCAAATGCCTGAGAGTGAGTAGCTGCTAATTGCCCAGCAGAAGCCGTAGGTCCTCTAAAAACAATAGGACATTTAAACTGTCCGCCAGACATTTGTCTGATCTTTGCAGCGTTATTAATAATTTGATCTATACCAACTAAAGAGAAATTAAAGGTCATAAACTCAACTATTGGACGACATCCCGTCATGGTAGAGCCGACTCCAATTCCTGCAAAACCCAATTCAGCAATTGGTGTGTCAATCACACGCTTTGGGCCAAATTCATCCAACATACCTTTACTAGCTTTATAGGCACCATTATATTCGGCTACTTCCTCACCCATCAAATAAATGCTCTCATCACGACGCATTTCTTCACTCATGGCCTCACATACGGCTTCCCTAAATTGTATTGTCTTCATAGTATCAATTATTATAATGAGCAAAAATAGAAATAAATGAAAAACTTTACTCCATAGAATTAATTAAAAATTTACTATGCACGCATAGTAAAAAATCAGAATAAAATAAGTAACTTCGTAACCTCAAAAAATTAAACATTTTATTTAAAAATTTCGATATGAAAATATTAGTATGTATTAGTCATGTTCCTGATACGACTTCCAAAATCAATTTCACTGAAAATGACACAAAGTTTGATACTAATGGTGTTCAATTTGTCATCAATCCAAACGATGAATTTGGTTTAACGAGAGCTATGTGGTTTAAAGAAAAACAAGGCGCCAACGTTACCGTTGTTAATGTTGGAGGTGCTGAAACTGAACCAACACTTCGTAAGGCTTTGGCAATTGGGGCTGATAGTGCCATACGAGTTAATACGGCTGCAAAAGACGGATTTCAAGTTGCCAAAGAATTAGCAAAAGTTGTTCAGGATGGTGGTTATGACTTGGTAATTGCAGGTCGAGAATCTATTGATTACAATGGTGGTATGGTTCCTGGAATGTTAGCAGGTTTAACCAATGCCAATTTTGTGAATAACTGTATAAGTCTTGAAGTAGACGGCAATAATGCCAAAGCTGTGAGAGAAATTGATGGCGGTAAAGAAACTGTTTCTACTGGTCTGCCTTTGGTGATTGGCGGACAAAAGGGATTGGTTGAAGAAAGTGATTTGCGTATTCCAAATATGAGAGGTATTATGATGGCACGTCAAAAACCCCTCCAAGTTGTTGATCCAACTGATGCTCAAGCCGAAACAGACTCTGTTAAGTTTGAAAAACCAGCACCAAAAGGAGCGGTCAAGTTAGTTGACGCAGACAATGTCCAAGAGCTTGTAAATTTATTGCATAACGAAGCCAAAGTCATTTAATTAACGTACAAAAAGAAAAGAAAATGTCAGTTTTAGTATATACAGAATCAGAAAACGGAAAATTTAAGAAAACCGCTTTGGAAGTGGCTTCCTATGCCAAGGCTGTTGCCGATCATATGGGAACATCGGTTACGGCTATTACGTTTAATGCCAGTGATGTTAGTGTTTTAGGAAATCATGGTGTTGACAAAGTTTTAAAGGTAACTAATTCGCAATTAGAATCCTTCAACGCCAAAGCCTATGCAAGTGCCATTTCACAAGCCGCAAAAAACGAAAATGCAAAAGTAGTTGTCGTTAGCTCAAGTGCAGACAGTAAGTATCTAGCGCCGCTTTTGGCTATTGAATTGGAAGCTGGCTATGCCTCAAATGTGGTTGAAGCTCCAAGTAGTGTTTCCCCATTTACCGTTAAGAGAACCGCTTTTACCAATAAGGCATTCAATTCAACCGCAATCAACACTGATGTGAAATTAGTAGGTGTTTCCAAAAACGCCTTTGGTGTTGTAGAAACATCAGTATCTGCAAGTGCAGAAGATTTTTCACCAAACATTCCTGAATTAGGAGTTTCTGTTGAATCGGTTGATAAAGTCACTGGAAAAGTCACTATCGCTGATGCTGAAATAGTTGTATCAGGTGGTCGTGGTTTAAAGGGTCCAGAAAATTGGGGTATGATTGAAGAATTAGCAGATGTATTGGGTGCTGCTACAGCATGCTCGAAACCCGTAAGTGATTTAGGATGGAGACCACATAGTGAACACGTGGGGCAAACAGGTAAGCCAGTAGCTTCAAATTTATATATAGCCGTGGGAATTTCAGGAGCAATTCAACATTTGGCTGGAATCAATGCCTCTAAAGTAAAAGTAGTCATCAATACCGATCCCGAAGCACCTTTCTTTAAGGCTGCAGATTATGGAATCGTGGGTGATGCCTTTGAAGTAGTTCCTAAACTCATTGAGAATTTAAAAGCGTTTAAGGCACAACAATAAATATATTTTTTTTAAATTGTATTTATAAAGGGCTGTTTAAATTAGTTTAAAGTACCAAAAACTGTTCATAACCGTTTGGTAAAGTCCTAATTTAAACAGTTCTTTGCTTTTTTATATTCTATGAGTTTAGTTCGACTGAAAATAAAAGGTATTTCTTACAGCCAAACGCAAAATGGAGCTTATGCCTTAATATTAAATGAAGTAGATAGCGATCGAAAGTTACCAATTGTTATTGGTGCGTTTGAAGCTCAATCCATTGCCATTGCTCTAGAAAAGGAAATTAGACCACCAAGACCATTAACCCATGATCTTTTTAAGAACTTTGCTGACCGATTTGATATTGTTGTTAAGCAGGTTATTATCCACAAATTAGTTGATGGTGTATTTTACTCCAGTATTATTTGTGAACGCGATAAAATTGAAGAGATTATTGATGCCCGAACCAGTGATGCCATAGCTTTGGCATTGCGATTTCAAGCACCTATTTTCACCTACAAAAACATCCTGGATAAAGCTGGTATTTACCTAAAAATAAATCCAGAAAAAGAAGACGAGTCCGAAGAGGATAGTGTCTTGGTTGATGATTTAATTGCAGAAGAGCTCGAAACGGGAACAGTTCAAGAAAGTTACAAGAGTAAAACTTTGGAAGAACTTCACAACCTACTCGATGAAGCTGTTGCCAATGAAGACTACGAAAAGGCTGCAAAAATTCGAGACGAAATTTCTAAACGATAACAAACAATGAAACAGTTTTTATTAGCTATTACAGCTATTTTTTTTGGTCTAAACGCAATTTGTGCTCAAAGTATTGAAAAAAAATGGCAGTTTCAAGCAATAGAAAATGATACTGTTTCCAAGCTATTTCAATTATCAGAATCTGATGTTTTTGTTTTAGATAATGGCGATTTTAAATATAATATTGCATCTCGAAATCTTGAAGCATCAGGAGATTATATTCATCAAAATAACTTATTGGTTTTTTATTACAATCAACCCAATGATACGATAAGAAGATATAAAATATCGGAACTTACTGACTCAACATTGGTTTTTGTTGAAAACAATACAACATACCGTTTTAAATCATTTCCAGAGCTTCAGCAGTCAGCAGCCAATAGCATTTCAGAAAACAATAAAGACACTATAATTCCCAGTCAAGGATTTTCAATAAATAGTCTTTGGAGAGGTATATTGGGGATGATTTCCTTAATTTTTATAGCCTTTTTATTTAGTAGCAACAGACGCGCTATTAACTGGAAAACAGTTGGTATTGGCCTGGCTTTTCAACTTTTAATAGCAATAGGGGTTTTAAAAATACCTTTTGTACAGGCTATTTTTAAATATTTAGGCAAGGCTTTTAATAAAGTTCTGACTTTTACTGAAGCCGGAACCGAATTCTTATTTAGTTCATTTATTTCTAATGAGATAGAAAGTCCTTTAATAAATTTTGCAATAACTATTTTACCGACAATTATATTCTTTTCTGCTTTAACATCTGTTTTGTTTTATTTAGGAATTATTCAAAAAATAGTAAAAGCCATGGGATGGCTTCTTACAAAGCTATTAGGAATTTCTGGCGCTGAAAGTTTAAGTGTGGCTGGAAATATCTTTTTGGGACAAACCGAAGCTCCATTAATGATTAAAGCCTATTTAGAAAAAATGAATAAATCTGAAATGTTGTTGGTGATGATTGGTGGTATGGCAACTGTAGCTGGAGGTGTACTGGCAGCTTATATCCAGTTTTTGGGAGGTGACGATATGATATTAAGAGAATATTTTGCTAAGCATCTTTTAGCTGCATCGGTCATGGCGGCTCCAGGTGCTATTGTTATTTCTAAAATGCTCTATCCCCAAACTGAAGAAATTAATACTGATATTACAATATCTAAACAAAAAATAGGGTCTAACATATTAGATTCTATTGCCATTGGTACTACCGAAGGATTTAAGCTTGCAGTAAATGTTGCCGCAATGTTATTAGTATTTGTTGCCTTTATTGCCTTTATAAACTATGGGTTAATCAAAGTAGGAACAATAGGTAATATTAACGAATGGGTAAGTATTAACTCCCCTTATCCATCTTTATCTCTAGAGGCTATTCTTGGAACAATTTTTGCACCATTAATGTGGCTAATTGGTGTCGCAACAGATGATATAATGATGATGGGGCAATTATTGGGTATTAAATTGGCAGCAAGTGAATTTGTAGGTTATATACAGCTAGGTGAATTAAAAAATATAGCTAACACTACACATTTAAACTATGAAAAATCCATTATTATGGCTACCTATATGCTTTGTGGTTTTGCAAATTTTGCTTCCATAGGCATTCAAATTGGTGGGATTGGATCTTTGGCTCCGGGTCAACGCAAAACCTTATCCGAATTTGGTATGAAAGCCTTAATTGGTGGAACAATAGCTTCTTTAATTTCAGCAACCATTGCAGGAATGATCATTGGTTAATTACCACCTGATTTAGTTAATAACTTTTAATAGAAATTATTGGTTGGTTTATTCTGATTTGACCCTTTTTTCTATTTTTATTTCCAGTAAAATTAATTGACGATGAAGCAATATCACGACCTTGTAAAGCATGTTTTAGAAAATGGTAATGAGAAATCTGACCGCACGGGAACGGGAACCAAAAGTGTTTTTGGTTATCAAATGCGTTTTGATTTAAGTGACGGGTTTCCAATGGTCACCACCAAGAAGCTTCATTTAAAATCTATCGTACATGAATTACTATGGTTTTTAAAAGGTGATACCAACATAAACTACCTTACTGAAAATGGTGTCCGAATTTGGAACGAGTGGGCTGATGACAATGGTGATTTAGGACCTGTTTATGGTCACCAGTGGCGTAATTGGAATAGTGATGAAATCGATCAAATAAAAGATGTCATCAATACACTCAAAAACAATCCTGATAGTCGTCGCATGTTAGTTTCTGCTTGGAATCCATCGGTTTTGCCAGACACCTCCAAATCCTTTGCTGAAAATGTCGCTAATGGGAAAGCGGCCTTACCTCCTTGCCATGCTTTTTTTCAATTTTATGTAGCTGATGGCAAATTGTCTTGCCAATTATACCAACGCAGCGCTGATATTTTCCTAGGTGTGCCTTTCAATATTGCTTCTTATGCATTATTGACTTTAATGATTGCTCAGGTTTGTGGCTATCAACCAGGGGATTTTATACATACGTTTGGTGACGCACATATTTACAGCAATCATTATGAGCAATTGGAATTACAACTGTCTCGCGATATTAGACCACTTCCTAAAATGATTTTAAATCCTGAAATTAACGATATTTTTGATTTTAGCTTTGAAGATTTTACGCTAGTAGATTATAACCCGCATCCACATATTAAAGGTGTAGTAGCGGTTTAGAAATCTTTTGAATGGGATTAAATTTTTGATTTAATCTAATAACTAACAGAAAAAAGTTACTTTTACTAGGTTAAATAACTGAACATGTTCGGAAAGAAGAAATCCCAAACCACTGAAATTGACAAAGAACAGTTAGAGCTCATTAAACAGGCTCAAAAACGGATCAAACAAAAAAAACGCTTGTATGCGCATTTTGTATTATTTCTTATTGGAGCTGTATTCTTTATAATTGCGAATCTTGTTTTAAACATAGGAGCTGATGTCACATTCTTTGGAATAAAATGGTTTGTTTTTGCCATTTTAATTTGGTTTTTCCTATTTGTTTACCATCTATTCAATGTATTTGTCACGTCAAAATTATTAAGTCAAAAATGGGAAGATAAACAGCTTAATCGGTTGGTCACCAAACAAAAAGAGCGCATAGCTGAACTTCAAAAACAGGTTGACAAAGACTACCCGCTACCCACTGAAAAAAAAACTTTAACCAGGATCTCTAAAAATTCTGAAATAACACTCATAGTAGCCGCTGGGGAAGATAACGCTATTGGGAAGGACAATGATCTTATCTGGCATTTGAGTGACGATCTTAAACGTTTTAAAAGTCTTACAAATGGTCATCACATCATAATGGGTCGTAAAACTTTTGAGAGTTTTCCAAAACCACTTCCAAACCGAACACATATTGTTATTACCCGTCAAGATAACTATCAGGTTCCAAATGGCGTTATTGTGGTCAACAATTTAGATGATGCCTTTGATGCTGCTAAAAATGATAAACAGCCCTTTGTGATAGGCGGTGGGGAAATTTATAAACAGGCTATGCCTTTTGCTGATAAAATTGAACTCACTCGAGTTCATGGTATTTTTGACAATGCTGATACTTTCTTCCCTGAAATCGATTATTCCGTTTGGGAAGAAGTCAATAAAAAACACCATGAAAAAGATGAAAAACATGACTATGCGTTTTCATTTATCACCTATTTAAAAAAGTAAATAGGCTTAATTCATTACATTTTAGTACATTAGCTCTGTTAGAAACCCAAATCTAAACATTATGAAACGATTTCGTTTTAATTTTCTTGGAATAGCATTTTTAATGATAATGCTATTATTTTCATGTCAGTCCATGAATAACCTCACCATGAGTGTTACCGAACCTGCTCCTGTTTACATACCAACTTCCATAAAAAATATTGGTCTTTTAAATCGAAGTTTGGCTTCAGACAAAAACAAACCTCTTGATGCTATTGACCAGATATTATCTATTGAAGGTAAAAATTTAGATGCTGAAGGCGCCTCCAAAACTTTACAAGGTATTAAGGATACCTTTGAGAAAGATAACCAATATGAAGTCATTCAATTAATTGAATCTGAAAAAATTGAAAATCCAGGCCTTGGTATTTTCCCAAGCTCCCTGCCTTGGGAAACTGTAGAATCACTGTGCAAAGAAAATAATTTAGATGCCATTGTGGCCTTGTCTTTTTATGATACAGATGCCAAAGTTTCTTATAAAACCAGAACCGTGGAACAGCTTAATGCCTTTGGTGTTAAAATCCCTATGATTGAGCATGAAGCGACCATATCAACCCATATAAAAGCTGGTTTTAGAATTTATGATAATGTCAATAAAGTGATTCGTGATGAAATTACATTGGATCGGTGGATAACCTCTGTTGGAAAAGGCATTAATCCTACCAAGGCTATTGAGGCTATTGTGGGACGTAAAGAGTCACTCTTACAAGCCAGTAGTATAATTGGTGAAGATTATGTTTATAGAACTTATCCCTTTAAAATTCGAGTAACCAGACAATACTATGTGAAGGGTACCAACAACTTTGAAATTGGAAAACGTCGTGCGCAAACGGGTGATTGGGACGGTGCAGCCGAATTATGGGAACAAGAACTCAATAATCCCAAGGGCAAAATAGCTGGACGTGCTTGTTATAATATGGCAATCATCAATGAAATTAATGGTGATTTAGAAGCGGCCATGAGTTGGGCTTCGAAGGCCTACACCGATTATGAGGACAAAAATGGTTTACGATATCTAAACATCTTAAAAAACAGACAGCGAAGAAATAGACTATTGGAAGAACAATCACAATAATCTTATGGTTAAATGGCTTAAGTTTCTATTCATTATACCCTTATTAGGATTTACCCAGTCCCACATCGACATTCCATTTGAAAATGGTAATTTACACGTTACTGCCTTCGGTAAGGGTCAACCCATACTGATTATAAATGGCGGCCCAGGTATGAACAGCAGTGGCTTTGTTTCATTGGCTGAAGAATTGGGCAAAACCCATTTCGCCATTTTATATGACCAACGAGGTACTGGTCAATCTACCATGTCAAATATTAACCCTGAAACCATGACT
The DNA here is from genome assembly GCF_055227665.1 of Hanstruepera sp. CR43. Classification (NCBI taxonomy): domain Bacteria; kingdom Pseudomonadati; phylum Bacteroidota; class Flavobacteriia; order Flavobacteriales; family Flavobacteriaceae; genus Hanstruepera; species Hanstruepera sp. CR43. Next base: position 1,392,333 of record NZ_CP200078.1, read on the forward strand.
ATGGACTTGATGATTTCCGATATTGAAATCATTAGACAGTATTTTGGCTTTGAAAATTGGGTGGTTTTGGGTCATTCTTTTGGAGGTATGCTAGCCTCCTATTATCTCCAAAAACACCCTGAACGTATTCGCGGATTAATTTTATCCGGATCTGGTGGATTTGATCTAAGCATCACACGAAGTTTAAATTTACAATCTAGGTTAACTGAAACTGAACGCGATTCACTTAATTATTGGAATCAACAAATTAACCAAGGTGACACCACGTATTTGGCTCGTTATAATCGCGGTAAATATTTAGCTCCGGCTTATGTATATGATCGAAAATATGTACCTGTCATTGCAGAACGTTTAACACAAGGTAATTCAGCAATTAATAGTTTAATTTGGCAAAATATGCGTGCTATTGCATTTAATTGTCGTGATGCCTATAGTAATTTTACAAATCCTGTTTTAATTATTCAAGGTAAGCAAGATGTCATGGGTGACACTATTGCCAAAGAAACTCATAAATTACTCGCAAACTCTGAATTGGTCTTTTTGGATGCCTGTGTGCATTATGGCTGGGTGGAACAACCTGAAGGTTATTTTGAAGCTATCCATCAGTTTTTATCAAACTTTTGATAGTTTGATCTTCACCAGTAATTACAGAATTCTTTTAAAGATATAATTCCTATTTTTGCACCAAACAAAAATTGAAATTTATGAACGCATATATATTTCCTGGTCAAGGTGCCCAATTTACGGGAATGGGATTAGATCTTTATGAAAACTCATCATTAGCTCAAGAATTGTTTGAGCGAGCCAATGAAATTTTAGGATTTTCTATTACCGACACCATGTTTGAGGGATCGGCAGATGATTTAAAACAGACCAAGGTTACGCAACCTGCTATATTTTTACACTCTGTTATTTTAGCCAAAACATTGGGAGATAGTTTTAAACCTGATATGGTTGCTGGTCATTCATTAGGCGAATTTTCTGCATTGGTTGCCAATGGCACCTTAAATTTTGAAGATGGATTGAGATTGGTTTCTCAACGTGCTATGGCCATGCAAAAAGCCTGTGAATTAAAACCAAGTACCATGGCTGCTGTATTAGGGTTGGATGATGATATCGTTGAAAAAGTTTGTGCCAAGACAGATGGTATTGTTGTGGCTGCCAATTATAATTGTCCAGGACAATTGGTGATTTCTGGTGAAGTTGATGCTATTAACAAAGCTTGTGAAACACTTAAAGAAGAAGGTGCGCGTCGGGCATTAGTATTACCAGTGGGTGGTGCATTTCATTCGCCACTTATGGAACCAGCTCGCGAAGAATTGGCCTCGGCTATTGAAAATACAGCATTTAGCAAGCCTATTTGTCCCATTTACCAAAATGTATCTACGACTGCTGTGATGGATGAAAACACCATTAAAGCAAACTTAATTTCTCAATTAACTGCTCCGGTAAAATGGACTCAATCTGTACAACACATGATTGCAGATGGCGCCACATTATTTACGGAAGTTGGACCAGGTAATGTATTACAAGGATTGGTAAAGAAAATAAACAGAGATGCTCAAACAGCTTCTGCAGCATTTGAAACCAACGCCTAATGAAATTATCACGAACGGCTTTTATTGTACTGTTGATTGTTTTCAATATTGCCATTGATCAAATCTCCAAAATTATTGTTAGGACTCATGTAACGCCTAAAAGCGAAACACCTATAATTGGTGATTACTTTACGCTTCACAATGTTGAAAACACAGGTGCGTTTTTAGGAATGGGGAGTGATTTAAGTGACCCTTTGAAGATAATTCTTCTATTATTGTTGCCAATTGGTGTTCTTGGCTATGTACTCTACTATATCATTAAAAACAAATCGTTGGATCGCTTTTCCTTAATCGGATTTTGCTGTATAATAGGCGGTGGCATTGCCAATGTGTATGATAGAATTGTTTATGGCTCAGTAACCGATTTTTTCCATATTGATTTAGGCGGTGTTTTTAAAACCGGTATTTTTAATGTAGCCGATATGTCCGTTATGCTAGGTATGGGATTACTACTTTACAGTAGTTTCACAAATACAAAAAAAGAAAAAGCCTCAAACTAATTTGAGGCTTTTTATATTTTATCTTGCTAATTCGCAGGCTTCACAATCTTTGACTTCTCCATAATAAGTCTCTCGGTACTTATGAACCGTCTTAAAAGGAATACTTAAAAATTGCTTTTTAATATAGGTTACTTTGGTTAGTAGTTCACCCATTTTAGGTGTGAATCGCTTTTCGGTTTGGGTCTCGCGTTTTACTGTAATCAATTTCATCATATCATTTATCATTTGGTACAAAGTAACAAAGGATATGACGCTAATCCAAAAAAACAATATTAAACCTTTGTTAATCAATTGATTAATATGAATACCATAATGATATCAAGGTATAATTAAGAAATTTCTAATAATTCCTTGAAATTGTTAACAGTTTTAAAAACTATTTTTTATAGATTTTACCTGATTTCATTACAAATACGACATTTTCAGTTGTTTTGATATTTTCAACTGGGTTGTCATTGGTGGCAATGATGTCTGCAGTAAAACCAGGTTTTAATTGCCCTATTTCCGTTTCCATATTCAATATTTTGGCATTGGTAATGGTTGCACTTTGCAAAGCTTTCATTTCAGGCATACCAGCCTCTACCATATAACCAAACTCTTTGGCATTTTCGCCATGTAAAAAAACTCCAGCGTCTGTTCCAAAAGCAATTCCAACCCCTTTTTTATAAGCTTTCCCAAATGTGTCCTGAATTTTGGGACCAATATCCAACGCCTTTCCTACAACCACATCTGGGTAATAACCTGGAATTTTAGCTTTTTCAGTAACCGATTTTCCAGCCGTAATAGTTGGTACTAAATACGCATCATGTTCTATCATTAATTGCATAGTTTCAGCACTCATTAGGGTGCCGTGTTCAATGGTTTTGACACCACCTAATACAGCACGCTGCATCCCTTCATCTCCATGTGCATGAGCAGCAACGTGGAATCCATAATCTTTTGCTGTCTGGCAAATGGCTTTAATTTCTTCGAGTGTAAATTGTGGGTTTTGTCCACTTTTAGCCACACTCAAAACACCTCCAGTAGCTGTTATTTTTATTAAATCGGCACCATTTTTATAGCGTTGTCTAACTGCTTTTTTGGCATCGTCTATACTATTTACAACACCATCTTTTGGACCTGGGTCACCTTGCAATTCATCTTTTACACCATTGGTTGGGTCAGCATGACCACCTGTTGTAGCCAAAGCTTTTTCAGCAGTGAAAATTCTAGGTCCTTCAACTTTTCCTGAATTTATGGCATTACGTAAGGACACATTGATTCCACTACCTCCTAAATCCCTTACAGTTGTAAAACCAGCCATCAATGTCCGTTTGGCAAATTCAATGGTATTATAGGCAACATCGGCATCATTGAGGGTAAATCCTTCTAAATATTCTTGCGGATTTGTTTCCATTTCCAAATGTACATGCATATCTATAAAACCTGGCATAACCGTTTTATCTTTGAGATCTATGACTTCATCATCTTCAGGGGAGTCAGGTTGCTTATACCCATTTTCAATCGCCAAAATTTTATCACCTGAAACAATAATGGTTTTAGTTTCTAAAATTTTGCCATTTTTAGTATCCAAAATTTTACCACAGTGCAAATAGGTGTTCTGGCCTATTATTAGTGTCGTAAACAATAGGGCGAAACAATAAATGAGATTTTTCATTATGGTGGTTTTATAAGTTTCTAATGTGCTTTTCCCACAACCAAGCAGATTTCATGGCATCATCTAAAGTAGATTTGGCTTGCCATCCCAATTCCAGATTGGCTTTAGTGGTATCGGCATAAGCTTGGGTTACGTCCCCTTCACGTCTTGGGGCTATTTTATAATTTAAGGACAATCCTGTAACACGTTCAAAAGATTGAATAACTTCTAAAACGGAACTCCCTACTCCTGTCCCCACATTAAAGGTTTCAAAATTACTTTTATTCTGACCATTTAGCAATCGTTGTAAAGCGACCACGTGGGCTTTCGCTAAATCCACTACATGAATATAATCCCTAATACAAGTACCGTCTGCCGTGGGATAATCAGCTCCAAAAACAGAAAGACAATCACGCAATCCAACCGCAGTTTGGGTAATAAACGGCACTAAATTTTGGGGAACACCAATGGGCAACTCGCCTATATTAGCACTTGGGTGCGCACCGATTGGATTGAAATACCGTAAGGAAATAGCTTTTAAAGATTGTACAACATTACAGGTATCACGAATAATTTCCTCACCTATCTGTTTGGTATTTCCATAAGGCGATTCCGCAGGTTTTACCGGAGCATCTTCGGTTATTGGCATCACATCAGCTTGACCGTAAACCGTACAAGATGAGCTAAAAATAACATTTGCTTCAGATAAAAGAGATACCTCCTGAAGGACATAAACCAAGGTATTAATATTATTTTCATAATACATTAGCGGTTTCTGTACACTTTCGCCTACTGCTTTACTTGCGGCAAAATGAATAACACCTTTAATGTCTTGATGTTCTTTAAAAAATTTCTGAAGTTTTGACTTATCCTTTAAATCCAGTTTCTCGAAAATTGGCGTTTTGCCTGTTATGGAAGTTATACCATGCAACACATCAATGGATGAATTGGATAAATCATCAATAACAACGACTTCGAAACCTTCATTTTGTAATTCGACAACTGTATGTGAACCAATAAAACCTAAACCTCCTGTGACCAGTATTTTATCCATTAACGAATTCTAAAACTTTTGAAGTAATAAAATCAATTTGTTCATCATCCAGCTCGGTATGCATAGGCAAAGAAATCACTTCTTTAACAAGCTGGTTGGTTACTGTAAAATCAGCTTCATTGTAACGCTCATCAAGGTAGGCTTTCTGTTTGTGTAGTGGTATTGGATAATAAACACCACACGGAATATCGTTGGTATTTAAAAACTTAACCAAGCCGTCACGATCAACCCCACTTAACTTAAGGGTATATTGATGAAAAACATGGCAATCACAAGTATCGCAGTTTCCTGAACAGCCATTGCTTTTTCTGAAAGGTGTTTCAATTTTGGGATGATTTTGAAAAGCTTTATCATATTTTGACGCGGCCTTTTGGCGTGCTTTATTGTAGGCATCCAAATGCGGTAATTTTGCATCTAAAACAACCGCCTGGATAGAATCTAAACGGGAGTTCACTCCTACAACGTCATGGTGATACCGCTCATACATTCCGTGGTTTACAATTCCCCTGATTATATGGGCTAAATCATCGTCGTTGGTAAAAATAGCGCCACCATCACCATAACAACCCAAGTTTTTAGATGGAAAAAACGAGGTTGATGCTACATGACCAATAGTTCCTGTTTTGGCTTTTTTACCATTGCTGAATGTGTAATTTGCTCCAATACCTTGCGCATTATCTTCAATTACATATAAATTATGCTCATTAGCTATATCCATGATAGCTTCCATATCAGCTGCTTGACCAAATAAATGAACGGGAACAATGGCTTTTGTTTTAGGTGTAATGGCATTTTTGATTGCTTCAACACTAATGTTAAAGTCGTCTGGATTGACATCAACTAAAACAGGTGTTAACTGCAACAAAGCAATCACCTCAACAGTCGCTGCAAACGTAAAATCGGCCGTAATGACTTCATCACCAGGCTTCAATCCAAGTCCCATCATGGCAATCTGTAATGCATCCGTGCCATTGGCACAAGGAATGACGTGTTTTACGCCTAAATAATTTTCAAGATTCTTTTGAAACTCATGGACCTTTGGCCCATTTATAAATGCAGTTGTCTCAATAACTTCCTGGATTGCAGGGTCGACAACGTTTTTTATTGCGGCATATTGACCCTTTAGGTCAACCATTTGAATTTTTTTCATACGTTACGAAATTACAAAATTCACCCTTGCAAACCAATGAATGATTCGCTAATAATATTAATTTTAATCGGGATGTTATTTTAAAGAAATGTATTTTAGCAACAAAGTACAGACATTGGGTATTTTATACAATATTGGAATTCTATTAGCGCAACTTGGCCTCCAGGTGATTGCCTTATTCAATCATAAAATAAAATTAGGCGTTGGTGGTCGATCAGAAACATTCCAGATTTTAAAAAAAAGCATCCAAGAAACAGACAAATGTTTGTGGTTCCATTGTGCTTCTTTGGGAGAATTCGAGCAGGGACTGCCTGTATTTCAGGAAGTCAGAAAACAGTATCCAAATCACAAGATCGTACTCACTTTTTTCTCTCCTTCGGGTTATGAAGTTAGAAAAAACACAACTGTGGCTGACGTTGTATGCTATCTTCCGATAGATACGTCAATTAATGCCAATCGTTTTTTGAAGTTGGTCAATCCTGATTTAACCATTTTTGTAAAATATGACATTTGGCCAAACTACTTAAAGAAACTTAAAAAACGAGGCCATAAAGCCATATTGATTTCGGCTTTATTTCGAGAAAATCAATCCTATTTCAAGTTTTATGGTGGCTATATGAGAAACAAACTTTTTGCGTTTGAACATATTTTCACTCAAGATCTGAAATCGAAGGAGTTATTGGAGCAAATTGGTTATCATAATACAACTATTTCTGGAGACACCCGTTTTGACCGTGTTTACAGTCAATTGAGCCAAGACAATGAATTAGATTTCATTAAAACTTTCAAAAATGATTCTTTATGTCTTGTTGCAGGAAGTACATGGCCTGAAGACGAAAATGTTTTAATTGACTATATCAATAATGCTCCTGAAAATCTAAAATTTATAATTGCACCTCATAATATCAAAACTGGTCAAATACAAAAACTACGACAGCATCTCTCTAAAAAAACCATACTATACTCTGAAAAAGAAGGGCAAAACCTTACCGAATATTCTGTTTTAATAGTTGACACCATCGGACTACTCTCCAAAATTTATAGCTATGCTGATATTGCCTATGTAGGTGGTGCTATAGGCTCAACTGGTTTACACAATACTCTTGAACCAGCCGTATTTGGTATTCCAATTATTATTGGAACCCACTACGATAAGTACCCTGAAGCTAAAAACATGATTGAAATTGGTGGTATGTTCCCGGTTAAGGACGCCAACTCCTTTATTCTGATAATGAATAAGTTAGCTGACAATGAAACCTTTCGCGAAAATTCCGGAAGAAAAAATTTCAATTTTATCAAAAAAAATACTGGTGCCGTAATCCAAATTATAGACCACCTTCGTATATAGTCCTAAAAGTGCCGTTGATAACAATGTTAAAAAATGTTAAAAAAAATAATTAACATTCAGAATTAGTTATTAAATTCGCACTATTAATTAACACTAAAACTTTAAACTAATGAAAAAATTATTATTAAGTGTTGCTTTCTTATTAGCCTTAAGTATTTCTTTTACATCTTGTAGAGATGAGAAAAAAGCTGATTCTGCAGAGGAAGCTGTAGAAAATGCTGTTGATGCTACTGAAGAAACAATGGAAGATGCTGGTGATGCAGTTGAAGAAGCTGTAGAAGACGCTGGTGAAGCTATTGACGATGCTGTTGATGCTACTGGCGAAGCTATTGATAACGCTGCTGATGCTGTTGAAGAAACTGTTGATGATGCTGCTGACAAAGTAGACGAAAAAGCTAAAGAAGTTACAGGAGGTCACTAATCAGTGAATCTTTTGAAATAAAAAATGCCCTCCAACATGAGGGCATTTTTTATTTGGATACATTATGTAATGAAAACAAAAAAGCCGAAACATTAGTTTCGGCTTTTTTTCAGTACTGAAGGCGGGACTTGAACCCGCACGGCCATAATGGCCATTGGATTTTAAGTCCAACGTGTCTACCAATTCCACCACTTCAGCATCTCGACTTATTTTTCAAGAAAGTTTTCAGAGCGAAAGACGGGATTTGAACCCGCGACCCTCACCTTGGCAAGGTGATGCTCTACCCCTGAGCTACTTTCGCAATTTAAATGAACATACAATCTTGCGATTGCGGATGCAAATTTAAAATATTTCTAGGAAATGCAAAGCCTTTTTAAAAAAATAATGGATTTTATTTTAGGCATGTTTTTTCTTGACTAACATGCGTTTTATCTCATTGAGTTTCATGAGTGCTTCCACAGGAGTCAGGGTATTGATATCAATATGGAGGATCTCTTCTTTGATGTTCTCCAATAGTGGGTCGTCTAAATTAAAGAAACTCAATTGCATCTCATCATCTTTTAAGGATTTCACCTTATCCGTTAACTCCTCACTGGAATGCGATTTTTCTAATTTCCTTAATATCTTATTTGCGCGATGAATTACCTGTTGTGGCATACCAGCCATTTTAGCCACGTGAATACCAAAACTATGTTCACTACCACCTTCCACAAGCTTACGCAAAAAAAGCACGTTATCTTTCAATTCTTTAACCGAAACATTAAAATTTTTGATTCGCTCAAACGTTTCAGTCATTTCATTAAGCTCGTGATAATGGGTTGCAAATAAGGTTTTAGCTTTCGCTGGATGCTCATGTAAATACTCACTTATGGCCCAAGCTATGGAAATACCATCGTAAGTACTGGTACCACGACCAATTTCATCAAGCAAGACCAGGCTACGCTCTGAAATATTATTTAGAATAGATGCCGTTTCATTCATCTCCACCATAAAGGTCGATTCGCCCATAGAAATATTATCACTGGCTCCTACACGAGTAAAAATTTTATCAACGAGTCCAATTCTTGCTGATTTAGCAGGCACAAAACTACCTGTTTGCGCTAATAATACAATAAGTGCTGTTTGACGTAAAATAGCCGATTTACCAGACATGTTAGGCCCTGTAATCATAATCATTTGCTGTTTTTCACGGTCTAAATAGACATCATTGGCAATATAAGCCTCACTTGGTGGCAACTGCTTTTCGATTACAGGATGACGACCATCTTTGATATCTAAATCAAACGAATCGTCAATTGTTGGATAGGTATAATTATTATCATTGGCCAATTGTGCAAAGCCACACAAACAATCCATTTGACCAATTAAATGCGCATTCTGTTGTACAGGTTTGATATATTGAGTCATCCATTGAATCAATTCCGAAAACAATTGTTGTTCAATAGCCAGAATACGTTCTTCTGCCCCTAATATTTTGGCTTCATATTCTTTAAGCTCTTCCGTAATATAGCGTTCGGCATTGACCAATGTTTGCTTACGAATCCATTCTTGAGGCACTTTATCCTTATGCGTGTTACGAACTTCAATATAATAACCAAATACATTATTGGAAGCTATCTTTAAAGACGTAATACCGGTTCGCTCGCTTTCTCGCTCCAGCATTTGATCTAAATAGTCTTTTCCTGAAGTAGACAAAACCCGCAGTTCATCCAACTCTATTGAAAAACCATCAGCAATAGTATGCCCTTTTAACACATTCACAGGAGCATCTTCATTTAAAGTCTCTTTTATTTTTTCACGCAGTAAATCGCAACTTTGCAAGGTGCCACCTATAATATTGAGCGCTTCATTATCGGTATTTGAAGCCAAAGCCTTAATGGGAACTATGGCTTCCAAAGAGTTTTTAAGTTGAATAACTTCTCTGGGGTTCACCTTCGCAGTTGCAATCTTGGAAATCAAACGCTCCAGATCACCAATGTGCTTGATGTGGTTTTGGATTTTTTGAAGAATATACTTATTCTTCCTTAAATAGTCAACTACCTCATGACGCTGTTTAATTTTCTTGACATCTTTTAATGGCAATGCCAACCAGCGTTTGAGCATGCGCCCACCCATGGGCGAAATAGTTTTATCAATAACATTCAGCAAGGTTACCGCATTGTTATTGGTAGAATGATAAAGCTCTAAATTCCGAATGGTAAACTTATCCATCCACACATAATCATCTTCAGCTATGCGACTAATGGATGTGATATGTTGCAACTTGTGATGTTGTGTTTCGCCTAGATAATGAAGAATAGCTCCGGAAGCAATAATACCTTCATATAAATCTTCAATACCATACCCTTTTAATGTTTTGGTATTGAAATGCTTGATTAGAGTTTCATGGGCATAATCAGTTTGATAAACCCAATCTTCTAAATAAAAGGTGTGAAAATCCTGACCGAAGGTTTCATTGAAATGCATTCTTTTTTGCTTGGAAACCAATATTTCACTTGGGCTAAAATTCTGAAGTAATTTATCAATATATTCAGCATTTCCTTGGGAGGTGAGAAATTCACCAGTAGAGATATCCAAAAAAGAAATCCCATTAAAGTTTTTACCAAAATAAACCGAACATAAAAAATTATTGGACTTTGATTTCAGCACCTCATCATTCAAAGCGACTCCAGGAGTCACCAATTCGGTTACTCCACGTTTTACAATGGTTTTGGTTTGTTTGGGATCTTCCAACTGATCACAAATAGCCACGCGTTCACCGGCTTTAACTAATTTAGGTAAATACGTGTTTAAGGAATGGTGTGGAAAACCTGCTAGTTCGGTTTCGCTCTCACTGCCAGCGCCACGTTTGGTGAGGATAATATCCAATATTTTGGCTGTACGAACTGCATCTTCGCCAAAAGTCTCATAAAAATCGCCTACACGAAACAACAGCAGAGCATCTGGATACTTAGCCTTAATGGCATTGTACTGCTTCATTAACGGTGTTTCCTTCTTAACTTTTTTAGCCAATGTTTAACTGATTTTTATATGTTACTTTTGCATAAAATGTAGGATTGCTAAAGTACTTATTAATTTAAGGTTTTTAAAACCTGAAACTTATAAGTTATCTACAATTATCATAAGAAATTAACATGCGTAAATTAAAAAATAGCGAGCTGGACCGATTGAGTGTTGATGAGTTTAAAAACACCGAAAAGACGCCTTTAATTATTGTTTTGGACAATATCCGGAGTTTAAACAACATTGGATCGGTGTTTAGAACTAGCGATGCTTTTTTAATTGAAAAAATTTACCTCTGTGGCATTACGGCCAAACCACCACATAAAGATATTCATAAAACCGCCTTGGGTAGTACCGAAACAGTTGCTTGGGAATATGTTGAAAACACCATGGAATTAGTCAAAATACTTCAAGCTGAAAATATAATCGTTTGTTCCATTGAACAAGCCGAAAATGCTACCATGCTGAATGACTTTATGCCCAAACCTGACCAAAAATACGCTATGGTATTCGGCAATGAGGTCAAGGGTGTCCAGCAAGATGTGGTTTCTAATAGTGATGTTGTTCTAGAGATCCCTCAGTTTGGCACCAAGCATTCCTTAAATATATCTGTGAGTTGTGGTGTCGTGGTGTGGGATGTGTTTAGCAAGATTCAATCACTGTGATAAAAAAATCTAAAAAACCCTGGCCAACCAAAGCGGTTATGGAGCAAATCTATGACCAGCATCTGTGGGGTGGTAAGGAGTATGATTTTTATTCAGGAGAAGGTTCACACAGGGCACATATAGTCAAACCTTATATAGATAGTGTCAGAGCGTTTCTACAAAGCCATGAAAATCCTTTAACGGTTTGTGATTTAGGTTGTGGTGATTTTAACATTGGCAACCTATTGACACCTTATACCAAAAGTTATGTGGGTGTGGATATTGTTGAAGGACTCATTGAAAGAAACCAAAAGCTGTATCAGAATGACCATATAAATTTTGTCTGTCTCGATATTTCTAAAGACGAACTCCCTCAAGCAGATTGCATCATTATACGCCAAGTGTTACAACATTTATCCAATTCAGAAATACAAGATATTCTTAATAAGTTAACGACTTACCGATACATTATTCTAACCGAACACCTCCCCATGGGTGACTTTATTCCAAACCAAGATATCATTTCTGGGCAAGGCATCAGATTGAAAAACAACAGTGGTGTTGATATAATGCAACCGCCTTTTAATTTTAAAGTCGAAAACCAACAAGTGTTTAACGAGGTTATATTAGACAATAAAAAGGGACGAATTATGACCACATTGTTTACGGTTTATTAGATTGGCTTGGTTCTAACTATTAAAAAAACTAACTTCGTTTTTTACGTTAAGACTATTAAATCTTCTAGTTTATTTGAAAACAAAGTACTTACTTATAGCTTTACTGTTTCTTTCTTCTTGTAAAGATGATATTTCGAATGAGAGCTATAGAAATGAAAATTACGTTTTCTATCAAGAAAATGGAAAAAATGGAAAGTGGCTAAAAATCGATCCAGAATTAGATATGGAATTACCAAAATCTCACTCAACATACTTCTTCCCCAATGGGAGCAGATATGCAGAATTAGAAGTCATTGACAGTTTTCCTAACCGAATAATAAAATTCTACAACAAAAAGGATAAGTTAATGAGAACAACAACATACCGTTCTAATTCAATAAAAAGCGAGTTTTATGAAAATGGATATTACAATCAATATCACTCTAATCTTGGAATAATTCAATCTGAAGGACTAATTGAAAATAACATGTCTCAAGGAAGGTGGAAATTCTATAGAAAAGACGGATCTCTTAAGCAAATAGTTCATTATGTCAATGATACTTTGATGGGGATGAGAGAAGATTATTGGGAAAACGGGAACCTTGAAGGATCAGTAAACATTATAAATGGTATTCATAATGGTGAATCTCTACATTACTATGAAAACGGTCATCTAAAAGAGAAAAACTTTCTTAAAAATGGTGAATTTCATGGTTCAATGACAAAATATTATCAAAATGGAAATATTGAGTCGGACAGAACTTATTGGAATGGCAAACTCATTGACACGTGCAAAAGTTTTTATGAGAATGGACAGTTGAAACTCCTACAGTTTTTCAATTTGGACACAATTTCTATGAATACTAGCGGTTATGAAATTAAATATTATCCAAATAAGAAAACAAACTACGAAGCAACGTTTGATGGTAAAAAATCAAATATAACTTTATACTATGAAAATGGTCATCTAAAAGAGAAATCCATTAAATGGAATGGTAAACATCATGGAGAGTTTACAGCTTATTATGATTCTGGTAAAAAACAACTTGAAGGAGTTGCTAACCATGGTTTTTTTAATGGAAAAATAAAATATTATAATGATAAAGGAAATCTAATCAAAACCGTTAATTATGATAACGGAACAGCATTGGATTCAATTATACATTAAAATTCAATTTAATCTCACAGGCACCCAAACCTGTTCTTCATTAATCAAGTTTTTCGGATTGTAGCTTTCAGGTAACTTTTCAAAATGTGGTCTGTTGTCTAATTCGTATTTAGAATTTGGCAACCAATCAGTTAAAGTGATTTGCCAGAGCTTTGGGAAATCGGCCAAGCTCCCCTTATAGTCAACCACTAAAAAGTCGCCTCCTTTTAAAATGAAGGGCAGCATGCCTTCAGGAACGTGGTTATGATTTTCAACTTCAACAGCTACCCATTTATAAAAGGTGGTTTGTGGTGTTATCTTATTAAAATCCTGGTCAGCATAATCTTGAATAGAAAAACTATGTGTCCCTACTCTGCCTACAATCTCATGTCTTCTAGGCATAAACTGTCTTGCCAATTTACCTATTTCCATAGACATAGTCTGTAACGTTACTTGGGCTTTCATGCCAACAACCAAGATATCGTTTTGGGTAACGAACCTATATTCCATTATTAATTTCGTTTAAAATCCACAGGTAGTCTTCACGGTTTTTTACAAAATCCCGATCGGAAATATCAATGGTTTTGACATTCAAATCTGTTTGATTCTTTAGGAACTCGAGATATCCAGCATTGATTTTATCCAGATAGTCATTGTCGATATTCTGCTCATAATCGCGACCGCGTTTTTTGATATTTTCCTGTAAACGCTCTGTATTCTGATAGAGATACACGTATAATTCGGGTTTGGCAATATCTTTGTACATTAGGTAAAACAAGCGTCGGTACAATCTGAACTCGTCTTCAGGCAAAGTGATTTTTGAGAAAATTAAAGATTTATAGATGTCATAATCGCTTACAATAAAATCCTTAAACAAATCCAATTGCGATAAATCGTCAGAAATTTGTTGGTATCGATCCGCCAGAAAACTCATTTCCAAAGTAAAGGCATAGCGCTTCGCATCTTCATAAAACTTCGGCAAAAACGGATTGTCGGCAAATCGTTCCAAAATGAGTTTGGCATTGTAATCAATTGAGATTTTGGTAGCCAAACTAGTTTTACCGGCACCAATATTACCTTCAATGGCTATATAATTAAATTGCGACAAACCATATTGCTTGCTTGGGTTCTTCAACCAAATATTAATCGGTTCCAAAACGCTGTCATCATTACAGTTATTAAGCAATTCTAAAATAGGTACTTTCAATACAGGATGTTCCTGTTTTGGAGCAATTTCATAGAGTGGCTGTAATACAAACCGACGATTTGGAATTTGTGGATGCGGAATAGTGAGTTCTTTAGTATGAATAATCTCATCATTAAACAATAAAATATCTAAGTCAATGATTCGCGATTCATAGCCACCTGATTGGGTACGCTCACGACCCATTTGCGATTCGATTTTTAAAAGGCCTTCCAAAACCTCTTGGGCCGATAAATCAGTTAAAAGCATCAAACAGGTATTCAGGAAATCAGGACCTTTAAATCCTAAAGCCGGTGTATTGTAGACTTTAGCTATCAGCTTTACATTGCCAACTTGCTTAAAAATGGCATCAACTGCCAATTGCAAGTTTTGTAATCGGTCACCTTGATTACTTCCCAGAGATATATAAACAGCATTTTGTTGACTCATAGCGCATGCCAAAATAACTAAAAGAAAATTTAATAGTTTATATTTACAAAGCCTATTTATCCACAATTTTAAATGACTTTAAAAGACCGATTACTAGCCCATCGTATTTATTTACTTCTGGCAGCACTATTTATTACCTCGTTGGTAGTTTCCAATCTCATCTTTCAAAAGTTTTTTTATTGGTATCCTATAGATGTTGAGATTTTCGGGACCAAGTTATTTGAAATTTCGGTGGGTATTCTGCCCTATCCCATTACCTTTTTAATAACAGACTTAATCAGTGAGATTTATGGCAAAAAAGCCGCCAATCAAGTGGTGGTTACGGGGATTTTTGCATCATTTTTCTCCATGCTTATTGTGTATACAGCCAATGCTGTTCCGGCTACACCATGGTCCCCAGTAACAGATGATTTATTTACAACTGTTTTTGGCAGTACGGCTATTGCCGTGTTGGCCAGCATGCTAGCTTACTTATTTGCACAGTTTGTGGATATTCAAATCTATCATTTTTGGAAACGCCTGACGAAAGGCAAACATCTGTGGTTACGGAATAATTTTTCAACCTTTTTCTCCCAGTTTGTGGATACCTGTACCATTTTATTGCTGCTGTGCTCATTCCATATTATTGAATGGGATAAATTTCTGGGTTTATTGATAGCTGGATTTTTATTTAAGGTCTTGATTGCCATACTGGACACACCATTTCTATATCTAGGTGTTTTTCTGTTCAGAAGGCGATTTAAGCTGAAAATAAATGATGAAATCCCTTTGCAGTAATTACTAAAGTTTTATTAAAGTTTTGGTTTCAGGCAACCTTTAGGTTATTCTGTACGTATATACTGATAGCTAAACACTTAATCACATTTTATGAAAAAAGTATTCAAAATTATTGGAATTACTTTACTTATCTTCTTACTAATTTTATTCGCTATACCTTTTGTATTGCAATCTCAAATAGAAACCATTGTACAGCGTTATGCCGACGAAAACCTAAATGCCAAGGTATCTTTTAGTTCGGCAAACTTAAGCTTAATTAAAAGTTTCCCTAATGCTCAGGTTGACATTAATGACCTAGCTATAACTAATTACAAACCCTTTGAAGGTGAAACTTTGGCAACATCCAAATCCATTTCATTAACCTTGCCTATTGCTGAAGTTTTTAAGACTTCCGAAGATGAGGCTTTGATTATCAACAAAATTTATATTGATGAAACCCTTTTAACACTTAAAACCAATAAACTAGGCGATGTTAATTATGACATTTTAAAGCCATCCCAAAACAATGATCAAGATCTTTCTGACTCGAGTGGCTTTACATTTGATGTTCAAGACTATCGTATTGAAAACAGTGCGCTTACCTATATTGATGAGACTAACAATACCACATTTTACATAACAGAGTTCAACCATATTGGGAAAGGGACTTTCTCGGGTGATATCTCAGAATTGGACACTAAAACTGATGCGCGCTTGAGTTTAACCATAGACAGCACCAATTACTTAAACAACAACACCTTAAAACTAGATGCGCTAATTGATTTAGATTTAGTGAATAACAAATACACATTTAAAGAAAACAAAGGGTATATCAATGATCTTTTGTTGGAATTTAATGGTTTTGTACAACAGCTTGATAATGGCCAGCAATTTGATTTGTCCTTTCAAAATCCTGGTGCCTCATTTAAGGACTTTCTGGCTGTTATCCCGTCTAATTATTCTAAAAGCATTGCCGATGTAGAAACACAGGGTGATTTTAAAGTGAATGGTATTATTAAGGGTCTGCTTTCAGAGGAGACCATTCCAGAGTTGGATATTAGCATGATATCAAACAATGCCTCATTTAAATACCCTGATTTACCAAAACGCGTTGAAAATATTTCAATAGATGCCGACTTAAAAAACACAACTGGTAATCCCGATGAAACCTTTATAAACATAGACAGGTTTAATTTTAAGATTGATGCTGATGAATTCAAATCTTCGGCAACGCTTAAGAATATTACCGAAAACATGTTGGTGAATGCGAATATAGATGGCACTTTAAATCTTGCCAATATTTCGAAGGCCTACCCTATTGAACTTGAAAAGGAATTGAGCGGTATCCTAAAAGCTAAACTGAATACCGAATTTGATATGAATGCCATTGAAACCAATGCTTATAATCGAATCAAAAACAATGGAACGGCCAGTGTTTCTGATTTTGTGTTTTCTTCTGAAGATATTGTCAATCCCATTCATATAAAAACGGCTCAAATGAGTTTTAATCCAGGAACCGTATCGTTAAATACATTCAATGCAATTTCAGGTAACAGTGATATTTCTGCAACGGGAACCATTACCAATTTATTAGGTTTCTTGTTGAGTGACAAAAACCTTCAAGGAAATTTCAATGTGAATTCCAAACAATTTTTGGTAAGTGATTTTATGGTAGCTGATGACGATTCTAAAGAATCGAACAAAACAACTTCCGAAGGAGAATCACTGAAAATTCCGGCCTTTTTGGATTGCACCATTAATGCCAACGTTCAAACAGTGGTTTATGACAACCTCAATCTAAAAAATGTTACGGGTAAACTTGTTATAAAAGATCAAATAGCCAGTCTAAAAAATATGACCTCGAACATTTTTGATGGTAAAATGACTATTGCTGGTGATGTTAATACCCAAGCGAAAACACCTTCATTCAATTTAAATTTAGGAGCTGATGGATTTGATATTGCACAATCGTTCACCGATTTAGATTTATTGCAAGCCTTGGCACCAATAGCCAAGGTATTTAATGGTAAATTAAATTCAACCATCAACTTACAAGGTCTGCTGAACGAATCGTTTTCACCCAATTTACAGACTGTTTCAGGAAATGCATTTGCCGAATTAATGACTACCCAATTCAATTCGGACAACAGTAATGTTTTAAAAGCATTAGAAGACAAAATAAGTTTTGTTGACTTTAATAAATTAAATCTAAAGGATTTAAAAACCTCTTTGACTTTTGAGGATGGCGGTGTGAATGTGAAACCAATTTATTTAAAATATGACGATGTTGATATAGCTGTCGCTGGAAACCATGGATTTGACAAAACTATGGACTACAATGTGGTTTTTAATGTCCCAGCAAAATATTTGGGTAGTGACGTTAACAGGCTTATAGGGCAAATAAACGACCCAGAAGTCAATAAAATTAGTATTCCCGTTACTGCTAACTTGACAGGATCTTTTACAAATCCTCAAGTGAAAACGGATTTAAGTTCAAGTGTTTC
Organism: Hanstruepera sp. CR43; assembly: GCF_055227665.1. Taxonomy (NCBI): domain Bacteria; kingdom Pseudomonadati; phylum Bacteroidota; class Flavobacteriia; order Flavobacteriales; family Flavobacteriaceae; genus Hanstruepera; species Hanstruepera sp. CR43. Next base: position 1,410,383 of record NZ_CP200078.1, read on the forward strand.
CAACTTAATGAATCAATTAGTAGAAATACAAAAACAAAAATTATTGAATCAAGGGGAAGAAACAGTCAAGGAAATTTTGGGAGGTATTATTACTGGGAATTCAGAAAACACCAATGATTCTTCAAGCGCACAAGATTCAACTTCAAGCAACACAACCAGCGGCCAACAAACCATTAAAAATATTTTGGGAGGTATTCTAAATAAGAATAAAAAGGAAAAGGATACGCTTAATTAAAATAATTACCGTAACTTATAAAAAATTTAAGAATTAAACAGAATTTATGATTAAAATAGAGATTAAAGAAGGCGAAAATATCGAAAGAGCTTTAAAACGTTACAAACGTAAACACAGAAACGTCAAGGTTATGCAAAATTTGAGAGAAAGACAGTTTTTTACTAAACCTTCTGTTAAACGCAGACGTGAAATTCAAAAAGCATCATATATACAAAGCTTAAGAGATCAAGAAGATATTTAGTCTTTTTAAACTTACGCCATTTTAAAAAACGCACTATTTAAACATAGCGCGTTTTTTATTTTATAGACTCAATCCTATCACAAGACCTTCGTTAGATCGAATATTAAAAACCGTATCATCGTCAAAAATCAAATACTGCCCTTTAATACCCACCAGTTTCCCTGAATATTGTTTCTCTTTGGCCAAGTTTAAGCTTTTAGGTTTTTCTGGATACTTGTCAACAGGAAAAACCAAATTGGTTTCTGTATTATTAGCAATGTAATAGTCATGCGCTTCTTCAGGAATGTAAGATTTTAAACGTTCACGCCATGCTACCAAATCTTCATCTTGTATGTCATTCTTTAACATGGTGCGCCAATTGGTTTTATCACTAACATGCTCTTTAAGTGCTACCTCCGTTATCCCTGCCAAATACCTATTGGGCACTTCAACAATCTCAATGGCTTCATGAGCACCTTGGTCTATCCATCGCGTGGGCACCTGACTTTTCCGGGTTACACCTACTTTAACATTACTGGAATTTGCCAAATACACTATATGGGGTTGCAACTGTACCTTCTTTTCATATTCCAGATCTCGATCTTCTTGATCCAAATGCGCTGTGCTCAATTCAGGTCGCATAATCCAATCAGCTGCTTGTGGAATGTCATAAAAACAACTTTTACAGAAGCCTTGTCTATAAATGGGCTTGTTTAAGCCACAGTTTAAACACTGATAACCAACAAACTCTAAAGCTATTTGTTTTTCCAATAATTGGTTCATATTAATAAAGTCATTCTCAAACACCAAATAGTATTGAATTGGCTCCAGAAACTCACTCTCCATTTTTGTCAGAACACCTTGGTAGGTCATAAAAAAAAGTATTATTTTTAGTTTTTTTAAAGATAATGCAAATATGCCAATTCCTATAGTAAATTCAATTGCTTCATGGTTTTTAAAAAAACGATTTCATCAAATTGAATTGTTTTTAAAATACCCCAATGAAGTACAAACAGAATTACTAAACAACTTGTTGGCTAAAGCAAAAGACACCGAGCTTGGTAAAAAATATAGCTTTGAATCCATCAATAGTTATCAAGCATTTACGGAGCAGATTCCTATATCAACTTACGAAGACTATCAAGACTATATTGAGCGATCGCGTCTGGGCGAAGATAACATCTTTTGGCCGCAACCCATAAAATGGTTCGCCAAATCCAGTGGCACTACTAACGCGAAAAGCAAATTTATCCCTGTTAGTGAAGATTCATTAGAAGATTGTCATTACGCAGCGAGTAAAGATTTGCTTTGCATGTACCTCAACAACAATGAAGACTCTCAATTATTCACTGGAAAAAGTTTAAGACTTGGAGGCAGTAAAGAACTTTATAAAGAAAACGGAACCGTTTTTGGAGATCTTTCAGCCATACTTATAGATAACATGCCTTTTTGGGCTGAATTCAGTAGCACCCCAAGTAGCAAAGTTTCATTAATGAGTAACTGGGAAGAAAAAATGCAAGCCATCGTAAATGAAACAATTCAAGAAAATGTTACCAGTTTGGCAGGTGTGCCTTCTTGGATGCTTGTACTACTTAATAATGTTTTGGAGGAAACGGGCAAAGACAATCTTTTTGATATTTGGCCCAACCTAGAAGTGTACTTTCATGGAGGCGTGAGTTTTCTGCCTTATGTTGATCAGTATAAAAAAATTCTACCCAAAAAAGATTTTAGATATTACGAAATTTATAATGCCTCTGAAGGTTTCTTTGCCATACAAGATCAAAATAGATCCAGTGAATTATTGTTGATGTTAGACTACGGCATATTTTATGAATTTATTCCTATGGATACCTATGGCACCAAAAACGAAAAAGTTATTCCACTGAGTGAGGTAGAAGTCAATAAAAATTATGCGGTAATCATTACTACTAATGCTGGGCTTTGGCGCTATAAAATTGGTGACACGGTAAGGTTTACATCTGTCAACCCATATAGAATAAAAGTTTCAGGAAGAACCAAACATCATATTAATGCATTTGGAGAAGAGTTAATCATTGAAAATGCCGAAGATGCACTGAAAAAAGTGTGTAAAAAAACCAAATCAGAGATTGTAGATTATACAGCAGCACCCATTTTTATGGATGGCAAAGAAAAAGGAGCCCATGAATGGCTCATCGAGTTCAAGACACCTCCTAATGATATTGATTATTTCAACGAACTGCTAGACAATGCTTTAAAAGCCTTGAATTCAGATTACGAAGCCAAACGCTACAACAACATGACCTTGAATAAACCTAAAATCCATATGGCTAGAGAACGTTTGTTCTATGATTGGCTTAAGGAGAATAATAAATTAGGCGGTCAACACAAAGTTCCCAGATTATCAAATTCGCGAAATTATTTAGACGATTTATTAAATTTAAATCATAGTATTTAAACGAAGAAATTAGCCAAAAAAAAACTGTAATCGAATTTAAAAGGTGGTTAATCTAAAAATTAATACAGTCTCTTTATTCTTACAAAAAAAATGATAGTTTTACAGAGCTATTAATCATTGAACAATATACTTTATTCATAATGTATAAGTATTAATTAACAACTATCCATACAACCAAATAAAAAACCCACTCGATTGAGTGGGTTCTTTTTTTTGATGAAAGCCATCAATCTTTCTCTTTCAGTTTATCTATAAAATCTTCAGGTGTTGGTAAATAAAATACCCTTTTATCATTTTTTATTTCGTCTATGTTATCAGGGTTACCGGAAACCCACAATGGTGTGTTTCCCGCATGGGCAAATAGGTCATCGACTTTGGGTATGATTGTTTTATGAATTGGTGTGACGAACATGGTGAACATAACATCTGGTTTGACATCTTGTAAAACCTGTTTCAAATTGACTATGGGAACATTTTGTCCCAAGTAGTAAACTTTCCACCCCATTTTTCTTGCGATATAATAAGCAAGCAAAAGACCTAACTCATGATGCTCATATTCTGTGAGAAACATCACAATTGAAGGTGACTCATTTTTCGAATAAGGCAATTGGTCAATGGAGGAGTAAAATCGTTTTTTGATAAGACTTGAGATAAAGTGCTCTTGCGCTGGCATAACTTTATCAATTCCCCAAAGCACACCAACCTGATTCAAAAATGGATAAATAATTTCAACGGTAGTGGCTAAAAGACCCCGTTTGATTATTTGTTCTTTAAAAATTTGGTCAAACGCCCTTTCATCCATATCTAACATGGCTGAAATCATTGCATTTATTTCAGCTTCATGGTGTGCATCTGATACCTGATTACTAACCGCTTCATGGATTTCAGATTCAGACATTTTATCAATCTTTGATATTCTAAAGCCATTTTTGGTCAATAAGCTGATGTTCAGCAGTTTTTTAAGCTGTGCATCTGAATAGTACCTGATGTTGGTATCCGTTCTTTCGGGATCAATTATATTATATCGTGTTTCCCACTTTCGCAAGGTATGCGCATTGATACCTGTTAAAGTCACGATTTGCGCCATAGTGTATTTACTCATGTCTAGCAATTTACTGTACAAACTTATACAAAAAAAATTAATATTCATAATGAACAAATTTATTTTTGTCTAGTTTTTTTAATTTTTAATTTGACAATATTAAATTTATTTATACATTTGTCTAGTGTTTAACTAAAAACAATTGACAAAATGAAAAATTTAAAAATTACTTTACTATTATTTTGCCTGGCCTTTGTAGGCGTTTCATGTAGTAGTGATGATGACAACTCCACGCCCTCAAATCCGAACCCACAACAACAAAATATTGTTGAGATAGCCCTTGACACTCCTGAATTATCAACCCTAGTAGCCGCATTGACTAGAGCAGACGGAAACTTGGTTAGTGTTTTAAATGGTGATGGCCCATTTACCGTTTTAGCACCTACCAATGCTGCCTTTACGGCGTTTTTAAATCAAAACGGTTTTGCTTCTTTAGAAGATGTTCCTACTGACGTGCTTTCTCAAATCTTATTAAACCACGTAATTATGGCAGATGTAACCTCTACTGATTTGGTTGCCATGGGTGCAGGATACGCTTCAGGAAGTGCTACTGGTGCTACAGGGATGAACATTAGTATTTATTTCGACACATCAAATGGTGTTCGATTTAATAATGCTGGAACTGTAACCACGCCAGATATTGACGCGTCAAATGGTACCATTCATATTATTAACGGCGTATTAGGCCTGCCTGACATTGTTGACCATGCAATTAATAACTCTGCTTTTTCAAGTTTAGTGACCGCATTGGGTGCTGCTGATGGTGATTTGGTTTCAGATTTGAGATTAGATGGACCTTATACGGTTCTTGCTCCTGACAACGATGCGTTCGAAACATTCCTTGATGGTGTACCATTAGGTAGTGTTGATACGGCTGTTTTAAGACAAATTCTTTTAAATCATGTTTTAACTGATGCTGTAAATGCCGAAACACTAGTAGATGCTGGAGCAGGATATACAAATACTTTAGCCACAGGTGCTGGTGGTAATGCTATGAGTTTGTATTTTAATACGAGCAGCGGTGTCAGTTTTAATGGTTTTTCTAATGTATTTGAGGCAGATGTTGTGGGAACCAATGGTATCATTCATGCTGTTGATGCTGTAATTGGCTTACCAACAGTGGTGACATTTGCTGCGGCAGATCCTAACTTCTCTACGCTAGTTTCAGCATTAACTGATTTAACTCCAGGTACAGATTTTGCAGGGATTTTATCAAGAACTTCCGGTAGTAATGCTGATGGTATTAATCCAGATTACACTGTTTTTGCCCCAACTAATGATGCTTTTGATGCCCTAATTCAAGAACTTGGAGGTGTTCCAGATGAAGCTACTTTGACAACGGTCTTATTGTATCATGTTGCAAGTGAAGCCAACGTAACATCCAGTGATCTTATGCCTGGTGCGAATATGGTCACATCTTTACAAGGAGGTTCTTTTACTTTAAATGTCCCAGGAACTGGAGATAACATAGCCGATATAACTGACGGATCTGGTGCCACCGATATAGGTGTAGTCGCTGTAGATGTTCAAGCAGCTAACGGTGTCATACATGTAATTAATAAGGTTATGTTACCAAACTAATATTGGAATTAGTCAATTTTAAAAATCATTTCTTAAAAACGATCTAGTTTCAGTTGTTTTAAGTTAGTTAGTTAGTCAACCGGTAACTCAATATGGTTATCGGTTGACTTCATTAAAAAAACGTAAATTTAAAGATGTCCGCTAAAAACATTATCATCATCGGTTCAGGGTTTTCATCACTCTCTGCTGCCTGCTATCTAGCCAATAGTGGACATACCGTTACTGTTTTAGAGAAAAACAAAACAGTTGGTGGACGTGCCCGCCAATTAAAGAAAGATGGTTTTACATTTGATATCGGGCCTACTTTTTATTGGATGCCTGATGTTTTTGAGCGATTCTTTAATGATTTTAATAAATCCACTAAAGATTATTACAAACTAGAAAAACTTAATCCAGCCTATCAAATATACTTTGGAAAAGATGATTCAGTTAGTATTTCTGATAACCTTGAAAATATTAAAGAAACATTCGAATCCATAGAGCTAGGAAGTGGTGAAAATTTACAAAAGTTCATTGACAAGGCTCAAATAAACTATAACATAGCCATAAAAGATTTAGTTTATAAGCCTGGTGAAAACATTTTCGAAATTATCAATGGTAAAACATTTTTAAAACTTCATGAGTTTATACAAACTATCAAAAATCAAGTTTCTGGTTATGTTAAAAATGAAAAATTACAAAAGATACTAGAATTCCCAGTGTTATTCCTGGGGGCGAAACCAAGTAACACACCGTCTTTCTATAATTTCATGAATTATGCAGACTTTAAGCTGGGAACTTGGCATCCAAAAGGTGGCATGTATCAAGTTGTTCAAGCCATGAATACCCTTGCAACAAGTCTAGGTGTGACTGTTCTAACTGATTCTGAAGTTAGTAATATAGAAATTGTTGGCGGTAAAGTTTCACAAGTTAACACTAAAACAAAATCCTATGACTGTGATATTTTGTTAAGTGGCGCAGACTATCATCATACTGAATCGCTTTTACCTCAAAAGTTCAGGCAATATTCAGAAACCTTCTGGGATAAAAAAACGTTTGCTCCTTCAGCCTTATTATTCTATGTTGGTTTTAATAAAAAGCTGAAGAATATCTCTCATCACACCTTATTTTTTGACACGGATTTTGAAGCTCATGCCAAAACCATTTATGACACCAAAGAATGGGCTGAAAAACCGTTGTTCTATGCCAGTTTTCCGAGTATAACAGATGATTCATCTGCTCCAGAAGATAAAGAAGCTGGTATTTTCCTTATTCCAATCGCTCCAGATATTGAGGACACTCAAGCCATTCGAGAACGTTATTTTGATCAACTTATAACCCGATTGGAAACTATTACTGGGGAAACCCTCAGAGAACATATTTTGTTCAAAGAATCTTACTGTGTTAAAGATTTTAAAGAAGACTACCATTCCTATAAAGGCAATGCTTATGGTTTAGCTAATACCTTAATGCAAACGCACATCTTAAGACCAAAATTAAAAAGTAAAAAAGTATCGAACTTATATTTCTGTGGCCAGTTAACGGTTCCTGGACCTGGAGTTCCGCCATCCCTTATTTCTGGCAAAATTGTCAGTGATTTAATCAACAAATATCACAAATTATGAAAGCACTATTTGACAAATCCAGTTTAAAATGCAGTAAAATTGTAACCAATTCATACAGCACGTCATTTTCACTTGGTATAAAACTGTTCGCCCCTTCAATCAGGCCAGCCATTTATGCCATTTATGGTTTTGTACGCTATGCTGATGAAATAGTTGATTCATTTGAAAACTACGATCAAAGTGAACTATTTAAAGATTTTGTTGATGAATATCATAAGGCTCTGGAACGAAAAATAAGTCTAAACCCTATTATAAACTCGTTTCAAGAAGTAGCCAGACATTATAAGCTAGAAAACTACGCTGAAGACTTCCTAAAGCGTATGGAAGCTGACTTGTATGTTTCAGATTATACTACCCAAGAAGATTATGAGAATTATATTTATGGTTCTGCTGATGTTGTTGGACTCATGTGTTTGCGGGTTTTTGTAAATAATGATGAAGAAAAATTCAACGATTTAAAACACGCAGCTAAACATTTAGGGTCTGCATTCCAGAAAGTTAATTTTTTAAGGGATTTTAAAGATGATACTGAAAAACTGGGCAGATCCTATTTCCCCAACTTATCCAGTAACGCGTTGAACAATGTTTCGAAAAAAGAAATTGTTCAAGATATCGAACAGGATTTACAAATAGCGTACAAAGGAATCATTCAGTTACCCATGGAAAGTAAGCTTGGCGTTTATATTGCTTATAGATACTATTTAAAGTTACTTAAAAAACTAAAAAAAGCTGATTCCAAAAAAATAGCCACTGAACGCATCAGAATTTCAAATGGATTGAAATTGTTCATACTAACCAAATCTTACATTAGATATAAATTACATGCTTTTTAATAAGCTTAAATTTTCTTACATTACGATATGCAGATTCTTTTATTTATCATAATAACTTTCGCAACGTTTTTCTTAATGGAGCTCATTACATGGTTCACCCATAAATACATTATGCATGGGTTTTTATGGTATTTGCATGAAGATCATCATCAACCAAAATATCCACATGTTTTTGAAAAAAACGATGCTTTTTTCGTGATTTTTGCCATTCCCAGTATCTTATTGTTCTATTTTGGATTAGTTCCCGAACTTAATTTCATGTTTTTCATTGGTCTCGGTATCTTCTTTTATGGTGTAACCTATTTTTTGGTTCATGATGTTTTAATCCATCAGCGCTTTAAGTGGTTTAAACACACTAAAAATAAATTTTTACTAGGTTTGAGAAAAGCACACAAAGTTCATCATAAGCATTTAGGAAAAGAAGATGGTGAGTGTTTTGGAATGCTTTATGTTCCAAAAAAATATCATGACCAATACAAATAATGAAATCCTTTACTTATCTTTTGGTTAATCTGGCATGTATAAGTATACCCTTATTTGCTAGCTTTTATCCAAAAAAACCTTTTTACAGAGAATGGAATTCATTTTTCAAGGCTAATATTTTAGTGGCAATAATTTTTTTAATTTGGGACTATTGGTTTACTGAAATTGGGGTTTGGGGATTTAATAATGATTATGTAACTGGAATTTATTTAGGTGCTATCCCTTTAGAGGAAATCCTGTTTTTTATTTGCATTCCTTTTTGTTGTGTTTTCAGTTATTTCGCATTTAAATTCTTAATCAAAAAGAATCCCATTAAAAAAATACACCATATTATTTCCTATGCTTTAATTGGCATTTTATTAATTACAGCAATCATTTACTACAATAGGTTATATACATCCGTAACATTTTTTAGTGCCAGTCTCTATTTGACGTATTTAATTATTAAAAAGAAAGATCTTTCCTATCATTATTTGAGTTACTTATTTATTTTTCCATTTTTTATTTTGAGCAATGGCGTTCTAACAGGGAGTTTCCTTGTGGAACCTATAGTCTGGTATAATGATTTAGAAAATTTGGGTATCAGGTTGTTCAACATCCCTATTGAGGATTCTATTTACGGATTATTGCTAATCCTTGTGAATATTGAGGGTTATGAATATTTTAAATTTAAGGCATAAAAAAACCACTGCATCTTAATACAGTGGTCTTTAATAAGTCTATTTATATTTAAGATACGGCTTTCAATTTTTTGAGAGTCGTTTTAGTAATCTTATCTTCAGCATAAGCTTTCGTGACTTTTAATTCCTTTTCGTCACTTCCCGGCATTTCAAACATGGCATCAGTTAAAATTTCTTCACATAATGAGCGAAGCCCTCTGGCACCGAGTTTATATTCAATAGCTTTATCAACAATAAAATCCAAAGCGCCATCCGTAATACTGAAATCAATTTCATCCATTTCAAACAACTTTTTATATTGCTTAATAATAGCGTTTTTTGGTTCTGTTAAAATGGCTCTTAACGTATCGGCATCCAGCGGATCCATATAGGTCAACACTGGTAATCGCCCAATTATCTCGGGGATTAAACCAAAGTCCTTTAAATCTTTTGGAATAATATATTGTAATAGATTAGCCTGATCAACACGCTCATCTGACATAGAAGCACTGTATCCAACAGCCTGCATGTTCAAACGCTTGGAGATAACTTTTTCAATCCCATCAAAAGCACCACCTGCAATAAACAAAATATTTTCCGTGTTAACTTCAATAAATTTTTGATCAGGATGCTTTCGGCCTCCTTTAGGTGGAACATTAACTGTAGTACCCTCCAATAATTTCAATAAAGCTTGCTGCACACCTTCGCCAGAGACATCTCGTGTGATTGAAGGATTGTCACTTTTGCGGGCTATTTTGTCAATTTCATCAATAAATACGATACCTTTTTCTGCTTTTTCCAAATTATAATCAGCAGCCTGTAAAAGTCTTGTCAAAATACTTTCAACATCCTCTCCCACATAACCTGCTTCAGTTAGAACGGTAGCATCAACTATAGCTAATGGCACATTCAACATTTTAGCAACTGTTTTGGCCATCAGGGTTTTTCCTGTACCCGTTTGACCAACCATGATAATATTACTTTTTTGAATTTCAATATCATCATCTGATGGTGGTTGCAATAAACGCTTATAGTGATTATAAACTGCAACAGACATTACCTTTTTGGTAGCCTCTTGACCAATGATATATTCATCAAGAAATGATTTTATTTTTTGAGGTTTTCGAAGCATTAATTCAGCAGAAAGCTCACTATTATCACTTTGTTTAGATTCCTCTAAAACTATTCCATGCGCCTGTTCAATACACCTATCGCAGATATGAGCATCCAATCCGGCAATAAGTAAATTGGTTTCAGGCTTTTTTCGACCGCAAAACGAGCATTCTAAATCTTCCTTTGACATAAATCTAAATTCTGTATTCTTTTAATAACGATTAACTGCGTACCAATATTTCGTCAATCATTCCATATTCTTTGGCTTTATCGGCTTTCATCCAATAATCACGATCACTATCAGAATACACTTTGTCGTAATCCTGACCAGAATGCTTACTGATTATTTTATAAAGCTCTTCTTTTAATGTAAGAATTTCTCTGGCTGTAATTTCAATATCACTTGCTTGACCTTGAGCTCCTCCTAAAGGCTGATGAATCATGACACGTGAATGCGTTAATCCACTACGTTTACCTTTTTCTCCAGCACATAATAATACAGCACCCATTGATGCAGCCATTCCTGTACAAATTGTTGCTACATCTGGCTTTATAAATTGCATGGTATCATAAATTCCCAGTCCAGCATAAACACTTCCTCCCGGCGAATTAATATAGATTTGAATATCCTTTGAGGAATCTGTGCTTTCCAAAAACAACAACTGGGCCTGAATGATATTGGCAACTTGATCATTAATGCCTGTGCCAAGAAAAATAATACGGTCCATCATCAAGCGCGAAAACACGTCAAAAATCGCAATGTTCATTTGGCGTTCTTCAATGATGTTTGGAGTTAAATTGGTAGGATACATACTGCTTATTATCTTGTTGTAATATGTGCTGCTTATCCCTTGGTCCTTTATAGCGAATTTTTCAAATTCTTTAGCGTAATCCATAGTTATATATAGGGTTTTTTATAAAAATTTAGGCGCTGAACTTTAATAGTTTCAGCGCCTAAATATAATGATTTATTCTTTAAAAGCTTTATGGCTTATTTATCACCATATACTTCTTTTACAAAGTCATCATAAGTAATTTCTTTAGTCTTGATGTTGGCTTTTTCTTTATACATGGCCAATAGTCTTTGACTAATAATTTGTTCTGAAATACGACGCGCCTCTTCTTGATTCGATAATACACGTGCAGCAATGTCTTCTAGCTCTTTGTCAGATGGATTCATTTGCCCAAATTGTGCCATTTGAGCTTTAATCATGTTTTTTGCATGATTTTTAATGTCATCCATAGTTACTTTGATATCATTGTCCGTGATTAATTTGCCTTCAATTAACTGATAACGTAAGCTTTTTTCAGACTTCTCATATTCCTCTTTTGCTTGCTCTTCAGACAATTCCTGTTCACCTGCAGTTTGCATCCATTTTTGTAAAAATGCTGATGGCAAATCAAACTTGGTGTTTTCTACTAAATATTCAGTAACATCATTTAATAGTTTTTGATCAGACTGTTGCGTAAATTGCTTTTCAGCATCTTCTTTAATCTTCTCTTTCAATTCAGTTACCGAAGTTACTACACCTTTTCCAAACAACTTATCAAATAACTCTTGATCTAAATCCGCCAATACGCGTTCGTTGATTTCAGTAATGGTAAATGTTACATTGATATCCAAACCGTGAACATCGTCATGACCTAATTTTAATGCATGCATTAATTCGTGCTCATCATCATAAAGGCCTTTAGTTTTAAGCTCAATAACATCTCCTGCTTTGGCTCCTACAAATTTCTTTTCAGTAGCTTTTCCTTTAAATTTATCTAAAGTTAAAGTCACCGTGTTTTCAATTTCACGCTCTTCATTTTTAAAAACACCCGTGATTTCACTGTCTTTAGCTACCTCTTTTTGGGAAACCAGTTTACCATACTGCTTTTGGATATTCTCAACTTGATCATTGATCATTTTATCTCCAGCAACAATAATGTAATGAATGAAGGCTTTCTTTGGTTTTAGGTTGACATCAAATTCAGGTGCTAAACCCAATTCGAATTCAAACGACAATTTATCGGCGTCCCAATCTAAATTATCTTGAGGTTTTGGTAATGGATTACCTAAAACATCTAATTTTTCTTCAGTTAAATATTTGTTTAATGCATCTTGAAGTAATTTATTAACCTCATCAACCAATACAGCTTTACCATATTGTTTTTTCACCATTCCCATTGGCACATGTCCTTTTCTAAATCCTGGAATGTTGGCTGTTTTCCGATAATCTGATAAGATTTTTTCGACTTTGTCATTATAATCTTCTTTAGCAATATCTACTTTTACGACAGCATTTAACGCATCAATGTTTTCTCTTGTAATATTCATTTTCTAACTATAAAAATTGGAGTGCAAAAGTAGTACTTTTTCACACTCCAACAAAGTATTTTAACGTATTGTATTTCAGTCCGTTCTCTCCTCTCCCAAAACGGAGTAAAATATAGATTGTAAAATGGTTAGCAGTATACTAAACAACAATGCTGTCCAAAAACTACTCACCATAAACCCATCCACCAATTTATCAGCCAAAAGAATGATACAGGCATTTATTACGAATAAGAATAAACCCAATGTCAGGATGGTTGCCGGCAAAGTAAAAAGCACCAACAATGGTTTAACAAAAATATTGAGAAGGCCTAAAACCGCAGCAACAATTATGGCTGTTGTATAGCCATCCACTGAAACACCTGACAATAACTTGGATAATAAAACAACGGCAACAGCGGTTAGTAATACCTTTAAAATAATTTTCATAATCTTTAATGTTTAGTTTTTAAAAAGGTACAATTTTTTAGTTTAAAAAACTGATTACAGCATTGTAAAAATCTTCGGGATTTTCAGCATGCAACCAGTGACCTGCGTTAGAAATCGTTACCAACTTATAATGAGGAAAGTGGTTTTTGATGATGGCCTCGTCTTGATGCCCTATATATTCCGATTTATCACCTCGTAAAAACAATACATCACCTTCAAACCTGGCATGAACCGGCAAAGCCTCACCAACCTCACTTACTTGCTCACGCAAAACGTCAATATTCATTCGCAACGCTAGCTGTCCTTTTTCTTTCCAATACAAATTTTTTAATAAAAACTGACGTATACCAAATTCGGGCACATAATTAGCTAATTGTTTATCGGCGGCACCTCTACTTTTTATTTTAGAAAAGTCCAAACTGTTTAAACCTTCAAGAATGGTATCATGATGTACAGGGTAATATCTTGGTGAAATATCGGCTACAATTAGCTTATTGACATATTCCGGATATTTAGTAGCAAATAGCATAGCCGTTTTCCCTCCCATGGAATGCCCCAAAAGCACTATTTCTCTTAATGCCTTATCATCTAAATAGTGCTTTAAATCCTCTACCAAGACATCATAATTAAAAACCTCATCATGGAAACTCCTGCCATGATTGCGTTGATCAACCAAATGCACTTCATAATCAGCTTCACTAAATTGTTGACCCAATGTTTTCCAATTATCGCCCATACCCAAAAAGCCATGCAAGATTATAAATGGTTTTCCTTCACCTAGAATATTTGAGTATAAATCCATCACTTTAGTTTATGCAAATACATTTGAATAACATTTTCAGCTCCTAAATACAGGCTTTCGGAAATTAAAGCATGCCCAATAGAAACTTCTAATAGACCAGGAATGTTTTCCTTAAAAAAGCGGATGTTATCCAAGGATAAGTCATGACCTGCATTAATACCCAATTCTAGATTATTGGCTAATTCAGCACATGCCACATAAGGTTGGATGGCATTTTTATTTCCTAATCCATATTGATGCGCATAAGCCTCGGTGTAAAGCTCAATTCTATCGGTTCCAGTTTCTTTGGCACCTTCAATCTGCTTCAATACAGGATCTACAAATATAGAGGTGCGAATGCCATTATTTTTAAATTCTTTGATGGTCTCAATTAAAAAATCCTGATGTTTTATAGTATCCCATCCCGCATTGCTTGTTATGGCATCAACAGCATCGGGAACCAAGGTTACTTGAGTTGGTTTTATTTCTAAAACCATGTCTACAAATTTTGCAATAGGGTTGCCTTCAATATTGTATTCGGTGTAAACTTCTGATTTCAAATCATAGGCATCCTGATAACGGATATGACGTTCATCTGGTCTCGGATGAATGGTAATGCCTTCTGCTCCAAAACGTTGAGAATCTTGAGCAAAACGAACCACATTTGGTTCATTTCCACCTCGGGAATTTCTTAAAGTCGCTATCTTATTAATATTCACACTTAATTTAGTCATTCTCTATTTTTTTGAATACAAAAATACAAACTCGTTAAGGCTTAATGTAGTATTTTTTAATTAATTTGCATGTTCATAGCCATGCTCACAAATGAATCTTTCAGAATACATTATAAACGATATAAAACCTTTAAACAACACTGATAAAGTTGGTGATATACAGGTATTGTTCAATCAGCTAACCTATTCGCATATTCCAATAAAAAATGCAAGCAATATTTATTTGGGTTGTATGTCTGAAACTGATGCACATTGTTTTGATAGCAGAAAAGATATTTTGGAGTATGCTCATGCCATTGAAGGCTTTTTTGTTCGGGACACAACCAATTGGCTAGATGTTCTTGAGGCCTTTGCCATGAACTCCACCAATATCATGCCTGTTCTTAATGCCAAAAACACGTATCTAGGATATTATGAATTAAATGACATCATTAGCTTGTTTAATGAAACACCTTTTTTCTCCGAAGCTGGTGGCATTTTGGTTATTGAAAAAGGACTTGTTGACTATTCCTTTAGTGAAGTTAGTCAAATAGTAGAATCCAATGACGGAAAACTATTGGGGGCTTTTATTTCAAAAATTGAAAATGATATCGTCCAGATAACACTAAAAATTGGAAATACTGGATTAAATGATATCATGCAAACCTTTAGGCGGTACAGTTACAATATTGTTTCAGGACATGAAGAAGACAGCTATTTACAGAGTCTTAAAGAACGATCGGAATATTTGAATAAATATTTAAACATGTAAGGTTATGAAAATTGCTGTTTTTGGTCAATCCTATCAAAAAAGTAACGAAGAGTCGCTTCAAATTCTTTTAGACCATTTTAAAACCAAAAATGTGTCAATTTATATTGAGCGTCAATTTTTCAATAATGCCAAAAACCTATTCAACAATCTTTTTGACTCTGAAATACATAAAACATTTGACATTTTAGAATCGAGTTATGATTTACTAATTAGTATAGGTGGCGATGGAACTATATTGAGGGCCATTACTTATGTTAAAGATTTTGATATTCCTATTATTGGAATAAACACCGGCAGATTAGGGTTTTTAGCCACCATTCAAAATGAGAACATCATTCAGGCTATTGATGCTATTTTAGATAACAAATACAAAATATCCGAACGTAACTTATTGACCATTGCCACGGATCCGGAGCACGAAGAATTTAAAATTCTTGATTTTGCTCTAAACGAAATTGCCGTTAGCCGAAAAAATACGACTTCCATGATAACCGTTGAAACCAGGCTAAACGGCGAATATCTTACTTCCTATTGGAGTGACGGATTGATAGTATCAACTCCAACGGGTTCAACTGGATATTCCTTGAGCTGTGGTGGACCTGTAATAACACCGGACACCAATAGTTTTGTTATTACACCAATCGCTCCCCACAATTTAAGTGCTAGGCCACTCGTTATTACTGACTCTACTGAAATTCAATTGCGTGTAAGTGGTCGAGAAGATAATTATTTGGTCTCATTAGACTCCCGAATTGCTACATTATCAAACGATACCGTAGTAACCATAAAAAAAGCTCCTTTCACAATAAAAATGATTGAATTATTGGAAGAAAGTTTTTTGGATACTCTCCGAAAAAAATTACTTTGGGGAGAAGACAAACGCAACTAAACAATAATTTGTACTAAAAACAGTTTAAATCAAATACAATTTGATTCAAATTGTCATAGGCTAATCATATTTATTATATTTGCAAACTTTTGAACATTTATGAGGGATTTAACCGTTATCGTATTATTATTTTTCGGCTATCAACTTTGCCAATCTCAAACTCATGAAATTGGATTGTATGTTGGTGGAAGTAATTTTATTGGCGATGTTGGATCCACCAAATATATATCTCCAAATAAACCTGCATTTGGCGGTGTTTATAAGTGGAATAGAAGTCCACGGCATTCCTTTAGATTCTCATTGATTTACACTGAATTAGAAGGAAAAGATTCGGAATCAGATGATCCAAGACGGATTGAACGTAATTATTCGTTTTCCAATCAAATAATTGAAGCCTCTGCAGGATTGGAGTTTACCTTTTTTGATTTTGACTTACATACTGGTAAAAATGTAGCTACTCCCTATTTATACACGGGTATAACAGTAGCTTATCATGACAATTTTTATTTCAATCAACAAGGACAGCTGCGATCGGAAAACACATCCAGTTACGCTTATGGAATTCCAATGACTTTAGGATTTAAAATGAACCTTTTGGATAGTATCATTATTGCTGCCGAAATAGGTGCACGTTATACATTTTCTGATGAATTGGATGGTAGCGTTCCAGATTCCAAAGACATCCAAGACATTCATAGTTTTGGTAACATCAACAACAATGACTGGTACATGTTTACTGGTCTTACACTAACATACACATTTGGCAAAAAACCTTGTTTTTGCATTTTCTAAAATGAGCCTAAAAGAATCTATTGACATAAAATCACTCCCAAAACATATTGCCATTATTATGGACGGCAATGGTCGCTGGGCAAAACAAAAAGGGCTCTTAAGAACGGTTGGTCATGAAAATGGCACCAAATCAGTTAGAAATACCGTAGAGAGTTGTGCCGAGTTAGGGATTGAAAACTTAACGCTCTATGCATTTTCTACCGAAAACTGGAACAGACCAAAATTAGAGGTACAAACTTTAATGAAGTTATTGGTTTCCTCACTAAAAAAAGAGATAAAGACTTTAAACGACAACGATATTAAACTTTCTGCAATTGGCAGTTTAGATGAACTTCCCAAGAAGGTTCGAAAAGAGCTATTGGAGGTCATTGAAAAGACTAAAGACAACAAAAGAATGTGCCTGTCTTTGGCTTTGAGCTATGGATCAAGGGAAGAATTATTAAATACCGTTAAAAAAATAAGTATTAAAGTTAAAAATAATATAATTTCGCCTGAAAAAATTGATGAATCGGTTATAAATAAGCATCTTTACACGCATAATTTACCTGATGTAGATTTATTGATACGCACAAGTGGCGAACAACGAATTAGTAATTTTCTATTATGGCAAATAGCTTACGCAGAATTGTATTTTACACCTGTTCTTTGGCCCGATTTTACCAAAGAAAATTTATATGAGGCTATTATTGAATATCAAAAAAGAGAAAGACGATTTGGGAAAACAAGCGAACAACTTAATTAAGCTAACATCATTGAAAACATATATAGGTCTAACAATTACTTTTTTATTTCTACTAGGTAGTTTCCAAACACAAGCTCAAGAAACTTTTACAACTGAAGGTAAACAATACACTTTAGGCGATATAACTGTTTCTGGTAATACCCATTTTAGCCCACAAACCATTGTAACCTATTCTGGATTAAGAAAGGGTCAGCAAATATTAATTCCAGGTGATAAAATTAGTGAAGCTATCAAAAAACTATGGAAATCTAATTTATTCAGTGATATCAATATTTATTTAACCAAAACAGAAGGCGATGTTGCCTATATTGAAATCAGACTATTCGATTTACCAGAACTTAATGAGCTTAAAATAAACGGCATTAAAAAGGGTAAAAAGGATGACCTTATCAAGGAAAACAACCTACAAACTGGTGTAAAAGTTACCGAAAACCTTTTAACTACAACCAAAAACTATCTTACCCATAAATATCAAAAAGATGGCTTCTTAAACACCAAAGTTTATATCAATACCATAGAAGTCCAAGATTCAACCAGTCGACCGCAAGTCAATATGGTTATTAATATTGATAAAGGCAAAAAAGTTAAAGTAAAAGATATTGTGTTCGTTGGTGATAGTGTTTTAACTGAATCCAAATTGCGGAAGGCCATGAAAAACACCAAACAAAAAAGTGTTTTTGGCCACCCTTTTAAACGTTCAAAATATATTGAAGAAAATTATAAAGAAGATTTAATTAGTCTTGTAGACAAATACAAGGAAAATGGTTATCGTGATGCTCGTGTTATTTCGGATACTATTATTCATAATGACAAAAAGAACATTACCCTTCAAATAAAACTTGAAGAAGGCGATCAATACCATTTTGGAGATATAAAATTTATTGGAAATACGGTTTATTCTGACCAAACCCTTAAAAATGTATTACGTATTAACAAAGGTGATGTTTATAATGGAGTGGAATTGGAAAAACGAATTGCCGATAATACAAAACCAGACGCCAATGATATCACTAACCTATATCAGAATTCAGGATATTTATTTTCAACCATTAACCCTGTAGAAGTTAATACAGATGGGAATGTTATAGATATGGAAATCCGGATTACTGAAGGTAAACCGGTATATTTTAATAACATTACCGTTACGGGTAATGATGTTACCAATGACCGCGTTATCTATAGAGAGTTACACACAAGACCAGGTCAATTATATAGCAAGGAAAAAGTTGTACGTACCATCCGTGAATTGAGTCAATTAGGCTTTTTTGATGCTGAACAAATTGCTACAAACTTTAAAAACCCTAATCCCAATGAAGGTACCATTGATTTAGAGTATGGTTTAGTAGAAACAGGCTCTAGTCAAATTGAGCTACAAGGTGGCTACGGTGGTGGTGGTTTTATCGGAACTTTAGGACTATCTTTCAACAATTTCTCTTTAAGAGATATTTTTAACCTTGATGCTTACAAACCTGTCCCAAGAGGTGACGGTCAAAAACTTGCTTTAAGATTGCAGGCCAGTCGCTTTTTTCAAACTTATAGCTTTTCATTTACAGAACCGTGGATGGGTGGTAAGAAACCTGTTCAGTTTTCAACATCGCTTTCCCATTCCAAACAGTTCCTATATGATCCTCAAACAGGAAATGCCGATAGAGACAAGCGTTTTAATATTACAGGTATTACTGTTGGTTTGGCAAAACGCTTAACGATACCTGATGATTATTTCACCTTATCCCAAGCTATAAGTTACCAACATTACAACCTCAAAAACTATAACACAGGGCTTTTTACATTTGGTGATGGATATTCCAACAATTTATCCTACACTATTGGCTTAAGTAGAAACAACACCTATAATGATCCTATTTTTCCTATGGGTGGTTCAAGTTTTAGTATAAGTGCCAAGCTTTCGCTTCCGTATTCATTGTTTAATGGTGTTGATTACAAAGCCCTAGCTGAAGAACGTGAAGGATATGAAGCTATCTATAATGATGCTAGTTATTCTCAAATATTACGCGGCCAAGCCTATGAACAAATGGGTATTATTGACCAGGAACGTTATAAATGGCTTGAATTTTATAAAATCAAGATGAAAGGTGATTGGTACACCCGTTTGGTAGACAAGCTAATTGTTAAGTCCAGTCTGGAATTTGGTTTCCTGGGAGCTTACAACCAATACAGAGGTGTCATACCTTTTGAAAGATTCTTTTTAGGTGGTGATGGATTAGGTAATTTTAGTTTAGATGGTCGTGAAGCCATAGCGCTTCGAGGCTACCCTAACCAATCTTTACAACCTATTGACGATAATGGCAATGTAACCAATGATGGTGGTAGTATTTATAATAAATTTTCGTTGGAGTTACGTTATCCTGTGAGTCTAAAACCTCAAGCCAAGATATTTGTTTTAGGGTTTGTTGACGGAGGTGTTTCTTACAATGACTTTAAAGATTACAACCCTTTTTCGTTATATAGATCTACAGGTGCTGGTTTAAGAGTTTTCATGCCTGCATTTGGATTATTAGGTATTGATTTTGGTTATGGATTTGATCCGCTACCGGGACAAACTAAAGCCAATGGTTGGGAAACACATTTCATAATTGGTCAGCAATTTTAATTTTGGCACGATATTTTCTACTACCATTTTAGTTATTTAAACTCGAATTAATTTTTTTAAAGTTAAAATTCATTAATTTTGAAAAGATAAATTCTGAATGGGTAGAATAATTATAAAGCTCTGTCGTTTTAGAATTTATAGGTCAATAAATTATAAAATATGAAACAGATGAAATTAAAAGTTCTTTTTTTAGTGACTGTGGTATTCATGTTAAGCCTTTCTACATTTGCTCAACGTGGTGTGAGAATAGGCTATATAGATACAGAATACATACTTGAAAATGTTCCTGAATATCAAGAAGCAACTTTACAATTGGAAAATAAAGTTCAGAAATGGAAGAGCGAAATTGAAACACAATTGAGCGGCATTGAACAAAAGCGTAAAGACTTGAGCAATGAAAAAGCACTTTTAACCAAAGAATTGATTGAAGAACGCGAAGAAGATATTGCATTTGAGGAAAAGGAAATATTGGATTATCAGCAAAAACGTTTTGGACCCAATGGTGATTTAATGATTCAAAAAAAACAATTGATTCAGCCCATTCAAGATCAAATATTTGCAGCAGTTCAGGATATTGCTGAAAAACAAAAATATGATTTTGTCTTTGACAAATCAGCTGATGTAGTTATGCTCTATTCAGCCAAACGTTTTGATTTTAGCGAACAGGTTATCAGAAGTATAACGAGAAGTGCCAAACGCCAACAAGCAGGCTCTAAAGCCGAAAGAAAAGCTGCAAAGGAAGAAGATGTGGTTATTGAAATTAATGAGGAGTTGGAAGCCAAACAAGCAGCTGATGAAGAACGAAAACAAGCTGTTTTGGATGAACGGGAAGCCAGAAAACAAGCTGCCCAAAGACGTAGAGACAGTATCATAGAAGCTAGAAATGCAGCCAGGGAAGCTAAAATGAATGAGCGAAATCAACAACAAACCGTTGAAGATGTTCAAGATGGCACGGTTAGTGAAGAAAGTGAAACAGGCACTGATGAGGAAGCCAAAACTCCAGAACAGATTGCCGAAGAACGCCGACAAGCTAAATTAGCTGATAGGGAACGTAGAAAACAAGAGCTTGAGGCACGGAAACAAAGAATACTGGAAGAAAGACAACAAGCGCAAGAAGAAAGAGAGAATCAACAAAATAATAACGACGACGAACAAGAAGAAGCACCCGACGACGATGGAGGCGATAATTAATAATTTATAACACACATTAATACTTTTACAATGAAACAATTCAAAACCCTATTATTTGCAGCAGCATTATTTATTGGAGCTACAAGTTTTACACAAGCTCAAAGCAAAGTTGCTCATATTAATACCCAAGATCTTATTCAGGCTATGCCAGAAATGGCAGCTGCTCAGGCTGAAATGGAAAAGCTTGGAAAAACCTACGAGGCTGATATCAAGGCTATGGCTACTGAATATCAAAACAAGATGAAGCAGTACGAAGCTGAAGCTTCATCTAAAACAGATGAAGAAAATCAAAAGCGTTTGGTTGAAGTACAAACCATGCAACAAAACATTCAACAATACCAAGGTACTGCGCAACAACAAATGCAACAAAAAGAACTTGATTTATTAAAGCCTATCACTGAAAAAGCAAAAGCAGCTATTTTAAAAGTTGCCAGAGCGCAAGGATTTCAATATGTTTTAGACTCTACTCAAGGTGGTGGCGTTATTATGGCCGATGGCAAAAACTTATTGGATGATGTTAAAAAAGAATTAGGTATTTAATTTTTTTAAAATATAAATTCTAGAGCCACTTTTTAAAGTGGCTTTTTTTATTTTTATACTGTATGAATACAAATCCAATTGGCATATTTGATTCTGGTGTTGGTGGCACTTCCATTTGGAAGGAAATACATGCTCTAATGCCTTATGAAAATACCATTTATCTGGCCGATAGTAAAAATGCGCCTTACGGTAACAAATCTCGAGAAAAGATTATGGAATTGAGCATTAAGAACACTGAATTCCTGATTGAAAAAGGTTGCAAACTGATTGTGGTAGCTTGTAATACAGCTACAACTAATGCCATAAAAACACTCCGAAATAATTATAACATACCGTTTATTGGTATTGAACCCGCTATTAAACCAGCAGCACTTAAAACACAAACAAAAGCTATAGGTATTTTAGCAACAAAAGGAACACTCTCAAGTGAATTGTTTCATCAAACCACGGACCTTTACAGTAATGGGATTCATGTAATCGAACAAGAAGGTGAAGGCATTGTTCCCTTAATTGAATCAGGAAAGCTGAATTCCCCAGAAATGAATGCTTTATTACAAGCCTATTTGCAACCTATGATCAATGCCAATATTGATTATTTGGTTTTAGGCTGTACGCATTATCCATACCTCATACCTCAACTTCTGGAACTGCTCCCAAATCACATTAAAATTATTGATTCAGGAGAAGCAGTTGCCAAGCAAACCCTAGCTATTCTTAATCAATATGATCTGGTAAATACTATTGCTAAAAAACCCACGCTCCAGTTTTATAGCAACGCTAATCCCGAAGTTATGGCTTCTCTTCTGGAAAATAGGCACGAAGTTATTCAATTGAATTTTTAATTAGAGCGTTGAAATTTGAAATCAATTTTTTGAAATTCACCATCCACCTGCCCTTCTATCCATGCATGAATGGAATCTTTTGAAGGATTTGAATATGAAATGCGCGTTGGAAAATCGTGCTCTGGATTATCAAATGTAAAAATACCTGCCTCGGTAGATGACAGTTTAAAAGTTATGGGCTTATCATCATTTTGCTGATAGGCAATGACCGTAAAAAACACCTCATCATCAACTTGCTTTAAAGTTACTTTTTCTGCAAAAACAGTATCAGTCCCAATTAAAGTGAAACTATGTCCCAAAAGGGTACTATCGTTTTTTTGAGTCCAATTTTCATAAGACTGTTCCAGTTCAGTTGTATTTTCCCAATTGCCAACTAACCAGTTAAGCTGTTCAATTTCAGGATATGCTTTTGCATTTGCTGTCTGCGGTTTTTTATCACGCTTGCAGGCAACAACCAAAAGGCCAATCACTAGAATAAAACACAAATTCTTCATACTATTCTTCTTTAAACCAAGTGGAATATTTCACATAATTATTGGCTATTCGGTCAATTTCTCCAGATATTAATTCCTTACTGATATCCTTAACCTTCTTTGCAGGAACACCTGCATAAATACTGCCTGCTTCCACTCTGGTATTTTGAGTGACTACAGCTCCAGCGGCAATAATACTATTACTTTCAACAACACAATCATCCATAACGATACTGCCCATACCAATCAGCACATTATCATGAATGGTACAACCATGTACAATCGCGTTGTGACCAATAGATACATTGTTACCAATGGTTGTTGGCGATTTTTGATAGGTAGCGTGAATAACAGCGCCATCCTGAACATTTACCTTATTACCCATTTTAATAAAATGGACATCACCTCTAATAACGGCATTGAACCAAACACTACATTCGGATCCCATACTGACTTCACCAACAATGGTAGCGTTATCAGCTATAAAGCAATCATTGGGTATTTCAGGATGTTTTCCATTCACAGGTTTAATTATGGGCATATTCAAATTCTTTTAATAAGATTATTACATTAAAGCTAAACGACAAATTACTTAAAATAAGACAATAAATCTGACTTTTTTGATGCCGATACCATAATTTGTTTTCCATTACTTAAAACCACACTACCGCCTTTGCCTTTAACATATTTTACAATTTCATTGACATTGACCAAATAGGACTTATGGACTCTGGCAAAACCACCTCCATTTAGGGCATCTTCAAAATACTTTAAGGTTTTACTCACCAACTTCTTTTTATTGTTATTTAAATATATCTCGGTGTAATTATCATCGGCTTTACAAAACATGATATCTGCAGTATTAATAACCTCAAAACCATCTTGTTGCGGAATGGTAATTTTACCATTGACTGGATTGGTTTTTGGCGTGAGCACCTCTTCATGCAGGGCGTTTTCCTTGGTTTTTATTTCAACCACATAATCAACCGCTTTAATCAATTCTTCTATAGAAATTGGTTTCATAAGGTAGTATGATGCATGGGCATTCAAGGCATCCATGGCATATTGATTATAGGCTGTCACAAATATGGTTTCAAAATTAATGTCACCAACCTTTTCCAATAGATCGAATGCGTTTCCATAAGGCATTTCAACATCTAAAAAAACCAAGTCTAGCTCATTGTTTCTGATAAGTTCCAAGGCTTGATCAATATTTTCAGCCTCACCAAGCACCTGAACATTGGGACAGTACTTACCCAAGTAATTCTTTAAAATATCCCGACTGTTTTTTTCGTCTTCTACAATTATGGCTTTTAGTTTCACTTTTTAACACGATTAAATTATACTTAAAACAAATACTAACTATTGTTTTTCTAATAAATAAAATGCTAATACATTAATACTTTTCTCTTCATTAATTCTAATATTTGGAACAGAATATTGAATTTTTAATGTATTTCTCCTTTCAATTTTTCTTAATTCTTTTCTATTAGTTTCAATACCATTTACAAGCAATATTGTTTCATCACTTACATAATTCTTTTTCATTTTTGTTTCTAAAGCGACAACACCATCTTTAGCATTTTCTCCGAATAGACTAATGAAATATTGAGAATTTTTAGGAACAAATGAATGATTGGAAATTTGAACAAAAGTCGTATCTAATTCTAAACTGTCAATTTCATTGTAAAGTTTATAAGACTCTCCATCTTTTAAAATTAATGGGTTTTGAGCAATTCTTCCATTCATTATATATTGATCAATTTTATGCTTCAATTGATATCTTATTACTAAACAAGGCTCCATATGGGTAACTTTTTTAGATTTACAACTGAAAACCATCAATATAATCCCAACAAAAAAAATCTTGGTTTTCATACTCAATTTTAAAATTTAATCCTTTTTTAGTGTTACAACCACTTGGGTACCAACATCACCAGCAGGTTGAAAATCTTCAATGGACACATCTACCTTGTCATGGTACATATCGTTTAAAATAGCAACCCGTTTTTTAATATTACTCATTCCTTTAGAGTTGTGTTTTTTCTGGTTTTCTGTCTTTAATTGTTTAGAGCGTTCACGGCCAATACCATCATCGATTATGGAAATGGTTATTTCGTTTTCATTCTTTTGTTTAACAGCTATGGTCAAATGCCCTTTTTCAGTTTTGTAACGCAAACCATGCCAAACCGCATTTTCTATGTACGGCTGTAATAACATGGGTGGTATTTTGTAAGAAGAAATATCTATGGATTCATCAATCTCAATGCTATAATCAAATTTTTCCTGAAATCTAAAATGTTCCAATTGCGTATAACGTTCCAAAAGTTCAATTTCCTTTTCCAAAGGAATAAAATCCTCTTCACTGTTTTCCAAAACAGCTCGCATCAAAAACGAGAAATCAGTAAGGTATTTATTGGCGGTGCGTTCATCGTTTTTGGCAATAAAATCGTTTACCGAATTAAGTGCGTTGAAGATAAAATGTGGGTTCATCTGACTTCGCAGCGATTTAAGAGCCAGCAAATTGTTAGCCAGACGTTGTTGTCTAATATAATTCAACATAAAATAGGCAGCAACGAGCAGCAAAGCCAATCCACCAATCAATGAGTATATCCACAGCTGTTGCCGCTTATTGCGTTCTATTGTTAGTTGATACTTACTTTCCGACAACAATCTATCGGTCTCCAGACTGGTAATACGGCTTTGTTTATTGGCTATTTCACGGCTAAAACGTGCTGCTTGAATAATTTCCTGCTCCTTTTTTATGTATAAGGCCTCAACTAAATTGGTGTATTCCTTGTAGGTTTCTAAAGCTTTGTTATAATCCCCAGAACTACTATAGACTTCCGACAACCTTCTGGTGGCATCTTTCTCAACCACTAAATCATTTTTGGATTTGGCCTCTTCGATACTTTTGTCCAAATAGGTAATGGCATTCTCATAATCCTTTTTCAAAAAATAGGCATTACCTATTTTATAGCTTTGCTTTTGAATGGTTAAGGCGCTTTCAACTCCTAAAGCAGAATCTTTTTCAATCTCCCTGATATTTTCAATGGCCTCTTTACGTAATTGAATTTCATCGTTAAAATTTTGTTTGGCACTCTTAAAATCGGCTACTTTAACCTTCTCCTCCAATTCCCGCTTCTTATTTTCTTTAGAAGCCAGATTCAAAGAACTCTCGAAATACACTTCCGCTTCACTATCTTGTCCAATGGCCTCATAGGTTTGCGCCGTTTTGGAGTTTAAATCAATAATTTTAGGCTTGATAGCATGCTCCTGGGCAACTTCAAGACCTTGTTTGTAATGCTTTAATGCGTTGGTGTAGTCTTTGATGCTATAATATGTATCACCCAAGCCTTCATGCAGAACAACTTGTTGCCAATTGGATAAGTTATCTATTTCTATATCATTATAAGCTGAAATACTTTCTTGATAATTCTTATTGAACCAATAGGCTTTTGCCAACTTTAATTTGACTTCATTCGCTTTGATACTTTGCAAGCTTATTCGATAATTTGTCACAGCCAAATCGTGCTGTTTCCAATGCAAATAAATATCTCCCAACACTTCATAAACTTCAGAATTCTCTTTTGCCGAACGACTTTCGGAAAGGGCATTGGTTACAAACTGAATGCTTTTTTCAAAGTCAGTTTTTAGATAAACGTTGGCCGAATCTATCAAAGAGTTAAAGGGAATGTCTGGTTCATCAATGATCTCACCTTCATTTGAAAATCGATATGGATATACCTCAACCCTGATGCGCTCCTGATTTTTTATGGTATAATAGACTGTTTCAAAATCTTTATGCTTAATAACCAATTCGTCTCCTTTCTTTACTTGAATCCTGAATTCTCCTGCCAAATTAGATGTTGTATAAGCCCCGCCATTTACTTCAATATTGGCTTTGGCTATGGGTTTCTGGAATTCACTATCATAAATAAACCCTCTTACTGTAAAGGATTGTCCGTCCTTTAATTCCTGGGAGTAAATATTAAGACCAACCAAAAAAACGACAAGTGTCAATGCGAGTTTATAAACGAATCTCATGGTTTAATTATCAATTGTATAAACTTACACACTTTAGGCAATAAAATAAAATGGGCAAAATCAATTTTAACTGTTTTTAGGTTAAAAAAAGACATATTGACAAAATAAAGGGTATGGTTCACTCATTAAAAGCGGCTGTTCACTAATTCTAACTTTTTAGGGAATTATTTCTGGAATATCTTGGACCCATGATGATTGATTCACCCATTAATAATTGATATGGGATGATTGCTAAAAAAAACGCCTTGAAATTTCAAGGCGTTTTTTGTTATGTATCTTACTGATGTTAATTAACTGCCGGACAATTACAGTGGTAACGTTCCTTACGACAATTAAAGTTATATCCTAAAGTAATTTGGTGAAACCCACCATTGTTATACACAATGGAATTGGCTTGATATGCGTAGGTGTAAGCAAACATGAATTGATCAAAATTAATTCCAACCAGTGGTGACACTAATTGCAGTTTTTGACTACTAACACTACCATTATCATAATATTCTGCGCCATCAAAACTTCTGCGGTAAGACAGTCCTCCCCAAAGTTTACCAAAATCCATTTCTTTGTAAACTTTAGCATTGATGTCTATAAAAGATTCTTTAGACCCATCTCTGTACTGATACATGATTGACGGTTCATAACTCCACTCACTTCCAAACTTACCAAAAACGTAACCCATAGACACCATATAACGTCTTAAATTACTTGTTATTTGTTGATCGTAATTTATCCCTTTGTTTTCAAGAATGTTTTTAACAGTGGCATGTGCATAGAAATTATACAAATGATATGAGAATCCAAAGTCAATGTTGAAATTGGTAGAGCTTTGCTCAATACCCGAAATCAACCTGTCGGGTAATTCATTTAAAAATTCTGTTTCATCTAATTTATATTGGATGGCACCAACACTTAATCCAAAGGACAACATATTTAAATCGATTTCATTTCTGGAAAACATGATATGATGCGCATACGTTATGTAGCCTCCTGTTTGAGAATGAAAACCATTTTTATCTGTATAAAACATGGCGCCGATACCTGAATTAGATTCGCCAATTCGTCCATTAGCACTTAAAGTCAATAGTTTAGGTGCATTTTCATGACCAAACCATTGTTGACGTCCTGTTAATCTAATTTTAGCACAATTGGCAGCACCTGCCATTGATGGGTGAATTAAGTAATAATTATCGGTAAGATAATCGGTATATATTGGAAGCCCCTCCTGTGCATTTACAAACTTCGTGAAAAAGGCAACAATTGCTATTAAATAAAACCTTTTGATTCTCATAGTATTTCTTTCAAGGTAGATTGGCATAATTTTAATTAGGTTTCGCCCTATATAAACTCCATTTTTTAATTAAAATTATAAATCAAGACACCAAATATATAAAATTTACTTTGCATCCCTTAATTACAAAAGTTAAAGCGCGCAAAATAATCAATTTTATTTAAATGATTGCATTTAAATTCCTGCTTTTAAAAATGATGATTGAAGCCAATCCTTGTTTTCTTTTAGTATTTTTGCAAAAAAAATATTATTATGAGTTCCTACATAGTTTCAATTAAAGAGACTTCCAACGATACTATTATAAAATTTGAAGTTAACAAGTTCATCACAAACCATCAAAGTTTTGAATACAACAACATTGATGAAGCCAAAAATTCGCCTTTGGCGCAACAATTATTCTATTTGCCTTTTGTCAAAAAGGTTTATATCACCAGTCACTTTATTGCCGTAGAACGCTTTAGCATTGTGGAGTGGCAAGATGTCCAGGATGAAGTTGGCACCCAAATACAAGATTATCTTAATTCTGGAGGTATTGTGATCAATGAGAGCGAAACAACTAAAAAAGTTCCCGTTACGGTTTATGCGGAAAGTACCCCTAATCCAGCAGTCCTCAAGTTTGTTGCCAATAAAAAATTGGTTACGGCCACTTACGAGTTTACTTCTATTGATGAAGCCAAACTATCTCCTCTAGCTACGGAATTATTTCATTTTCCTTTTGTTAAAAGTGTTTTTATTGAGGACAATTACATATCTGTAACTAAATATGATATTGCTGAATGGGAAACCATTACCATGGAAGTTCGTGAGTTTATAAGAACTTATATTGAAAAAGGCAAAGATGTTGTTGATGCCCAAGCACCTGAAGTATTAAAAACCACTACCGAAGCTTTGGATAAATCCTTTGAAGCATTAGACGACACCTCTAAAGAAATAGTCAACATCATTGAGGAATACATCAAGCCAGCTGTGGCTAGTGATGGTGGCAATATTAAATTTGAATCCTATAACCCTTCCAGTAAATTAGTGAAAGTTATTTTACAGGGAGCATGCAGTGGTTGTCCATCCTCTACGTTTACCCTTAAAAATGGTATTGAAAATATGCTTAAGGAAATGCTCAACGGGAAAGTAGATACCGTTGAAGCTATCAATGGTTAGCACTGTGACTTTTTACTTTTTTGTGTGTCAGAAAAAATAGTTAACTTTAAGTAATCTCAAATTAAAATTTAAAACCATTATGGCAGTATTAAAAGTAATTGAAGTATTATCAAATTCTGATAAAAGTTGGGAAGATGCAACTAAAAAAGCGGTAAAGGAAGCTTCTAAAACAGTCAAAAATATCAAATCAGTTTATGTAAAAGAACAAAGTGCCATCGTGAACGGCAATGACGTTACTGAATTTAGAGTGAATTTAAAATTGACTTTTGAAGTAAAATAAATAATCACGAAAGCGCCATAAAAGGCGCTTTTTTATTTCATGGATAATATTATTACCATTCTTGTTTTTTTTGTGGCTTTGGAACATTTCTACTTTTTAATTTTGGAAATGTTCTTGTGGACCAAGCCAAAGGGTATTAAGACTTTTGGCTTAAAATCTAAATCATATGCCGAAGAAACCAAAGTGCTTGCAGCCAATCAAGGCTTATACAATGGCTTTTTGGCATCTGGTCTTCTATTTGCTCATTTTAACAATAGCCTGCCGTTTATAGGTTTCTTTTTAGGCTGCGTTATTATTGCTGGCATTTATGGTGCATTTTCCACAAAAAAAATTAAATTATTTTATGTACAATCCCTTCCTGCAATCTTGGCACTTCTGTTAATAATGTTTAATTAACATACCAATCAATTACAAAGTTTAATCTGATTGCTAAATTTGTAACTCAATAAATTAACAAAAACATGGAAAACATCGATTTAAGTAAATGGACTGAAATGGGTATGAATATCATAACTACCTATGGACTAAAAATAATTGGCGCTATAATCATATGGATTATAGGTTCTTGGATTATTAAAAAAATGATTAAGGCTGTAAAAAAAGTCATGGTCAAAAGTAATTATGACGAGAGCCTACAAAAGTTCCTCCTAAACCTTTTAGGATGGACCTTGAAAATCCTACTCATTTTAGCCATTTTATCCCAACTGGGTATCGAAACCACTTCATTTGCAGCAGTATTGGCTGCAGCTGGTTTGGCGGTCGGTATGGCATTACAGGGTTCACTGGGCAATTTTGCCGGAGGTGTATTATTAATGATTTTTAAACCCATTAAAATTGGCGATTTAATAGAAGCCCAAGGCGAAATTGGCGTTGTCAAGGAGATTGAAATTTTCACGACTAAACTTACAGGCTTATCCAACAAAGAAATCATTATCCCTAACGGTGCATTGTCCAATGGCAATATTGTAAACTACACAACCGAAGGAACCCGAAGAGTGGATTTGGTCTTTGGCGTTAGCTATGATGCTGATATTAAACAAACCAAGAATGTTATCATGAACGTTTTAACGTCACATCCAAGTGTTCTTAAAGATCCTGCACCTGCCGTAACGGTATTAGAATTAGCTGATAGCTCTGTAAACTTTGCAACAAGACCATGGTGTAAAACGGAAGATTACTGGACTGTATATTTTGATGTAACCGAACAGGTTAAAGAAGCACTTGATGCTGCTGGAATTGAAATTCCTTACCCACACCAAGTTGAAATACACAAGGAATAAGTAAGTTATTTGGATTTTGGCTTTAAGGCCACAAAATCTTTTAAATAATAAGGTTCAAAATAAGCGACATCTTCGGTGTCGCTTATTTGATATTTGGCATAAGCCAAAGCACCCATTTGATCAGCGGATGGAAGCTTGTCTTCAATAAAAATGGCATTGTCACTCGATAGCAGTGATTTGGTTTTTCCAACACCGCTTCCTATAAAATGTACTGGATCACTTTTCAAAAAGTTCCCGTAAGAGGACTCATCAAGAATTTCGGCTTCAATACCTCTCACAGAGACATGATTAAAGTCGAATATTTCCGAATAAACCTCCATACGCCTGGCATCTAACATAGGAACAATAAAACCAGTATTTGTATGAACTTGATGCGCTAAAGATTCCAACGTAGAAACACTAATCAACGGGATATTCAATGCAAAACAAAGCCCTTTAGCAGCCGAAACACCTATTCTTAATCCTGTATAAGAACCTGGCCCTTTACTGACGGCTATGGCATCAATATCGGATTTCTTAATATCGTTCTCTATTAAGATGTTCTCTATAAAAACATGGAGCTTTTCAGCATGGGAAAAACCATCCTTATAATCTTCCTTTAAAGCAAAAGTCTCTCCATTCTTAGAAAGAGAGACCGAGCAGTTTCTTGTAGCTGTTTCTATGCTTAATATTATAGCCAATTTATTGGGTTATTGGTTTACCAAGGTAGAAATCTAACACTTTTGTTTTAAACACAAAATCATATTTGGCATTAATTAAACGAGATTGTGCATTTATAAGCTGAATTCTAGACTGCTCCAAATCAAAGGAGTTCATTGAACCCAAGTTATAACGCTCTTGAGAATTTTGAAATGCTAATTGCTGTGCTTCCCTTGATTTTTTTGCAGCTTCATAAGCCTTTAGAGCTGCTTGGGCATCAGTAAAGGCCCGCTGAATGTTGCTTTCTAAATTCAGCTTTGCTTGATCCAAATTTAACTTGGCATTATCTTCTCGAATTTGTGCTTGAGCAACAGCCGTTTTGTTTTGAAATTGTGAAAAGATAGGCACTCGAAAGCTTAATCCAAAACTTTGTGATTTATTATCATTCAATTGATTAAGAAAGCTTGCCTCATCATCTCTTAAGTTAGTGTAAAACACATTTGTTCCAAATCCATAATTAAAAGACACTGATGGTAGGAATCCACTTTTAGAAATTTTTGTACTTAATTCAGCACTTTCTATATCTTTTTCTGCTACTTTAATTTCATAGCGATTATTAAAGGCATAATCTAAAATTGGACTAATATCATCATACATTAATGCCGCTGAAGGGCTATCAACTTCAATAATTTCAACCTCAAAACCATCATAAGGTAATTGCAATAATTGAGATAAACTTAACAACGCCAAATTATAATTATTTTCTGCAACGGTTAAGTTTTGTTCATCACTGCTTAAGGTCGCTTCAACATCATAAATATTAGCACGTGGCTGTACTCCGGCATCCACCAATTCTTTTACTTGATCCAATTGTTTTTGAGAAAAATCTACTTGGGCTTGAGCTGTTTCTAAATTTTCTTTATTGAAAACAACATTTAAATAGGCATTAACGACATTAAGTGAGATGTCATCTTTAATTCTATTTAACTCCAGTTGATTTCTTTCTAAAGTCAATTGAGATTGTTTATATAGATTAGTCAATCTAAAACCATTGAATATTGTTTGGCTAACATTAATACCTAAATTGGTACTATTTGCTGTTCGATCAACAAACTGACCAGGGAATATTTCCTGGTTACCCAATGTCAAACCTTGTCTACCACTTAAATCCAATGATGGCAATCTGTTCCCATTGCTGGAAATTACATCTTGCTCATTAATTAGGAGGGTGTTTTCCCCTTGTTGAACCGAAATATTATTCTCCAACGCATAATTTACACATTCCTCCAAGGTCCAGACTTTTTTGTCTTGCGCTTGTGTAAAAGCTGAAAACAGTACTGTAAAAACTAATATTAAACCTATTCTATTACTCATCTTCATTATCTTTTGATGCTTTATTCCAAATCTTAATTTTATCACCTTCACTCACACCTTCGGTAATTTCAACATTTATACCATCAGAAATACCTAGCTCAACATACTTTTCCTCAAAAGACCCATCCTCTTTTTGAATTTCAACATAAGGTTTTTCAGTAATCCTATTGAATTGCAACAACGCTTCCCTGACTACCATAATACTATCCTTACTTTCCAGATCTATTTCGGCATTGGCACTATATCCGGCTCTAATTTTGGTTGATTGTTCTACTTGAACATCGGCCTTTATGGTAAACTGAACAGCTCCATTTTCTTCTATTCCTTTTGGCGCTACAAATGTTAATTTGGCTGGAAATTCTTTCTGATTGATGGCACCCAAAACGACAATGATATCTTTGCCTTCTTCTAACTTACCAACTTCGGCCTCATCAACCTTACCTTCAAATATCATTTTACTCATATCTGCCACCATAGCAATAGTGGTACCTGCGTTGAAGTTGTTACTTTCAATAACCTGATCTCCCTCACGGATTGGAATTTCCAAAACCGTTCCTGAAATCTGGGCAACAATATTGGTATTGGCAGAGCTTCCTCCAGATAATGAACCTTGCTGGATGATTTGAAAGTCATTTTGAGCCTGTCTTAAGGATTCGCGAGCTTGATTTAAAGACAGTTCGCTATTTTCAAAATCCTGCTTTGAAATAACACCTTTTTCAAAAAGTGCCTTGTTTCTGTCATACAATGTTTTGGCATTGTCAAATGACAACTGGGCTGTATTGATACGGCTTCTGGCACTCACAAGACTTTGCTCATTGGGCACTACACGAATTTTGGCAATCAAGTCGCCTTTCTTCACAATATCACCTTCCTCAACAACTATTTTATCGACAATTCCAGAAATTTGTGGCTTTAATTCGATTTCTTCCTCTGGATTCAGTTTTCCAGTCGCAACCACTTTGGTCTTGATAGAAGTGTAAAAAGGTTCTTCTACTTTAAATTCCTCTATTTCTTTAGAATTGGAATCCTTAAAATATTTAATTACCCAAACAAATAGCACTAACACTATTATTCCAATGATTATTTTAACTGTTTTGTTCATTTTTAATTATATGATTGATTATTTTATTCTTCTCTTAATGCTTCTATAGGTTTGATACTGGTTGCCTTGAATGCCGGAATTAATCCAATTAAAGTGCCCAGTACTACCAAAATGATTAATGCAATAAATACAACGGCTATGGACACGGATGCATTCACTATTGTGGCATCATCGCCCTGTCCAAATGCTTTATCTAAAGCAATTAAAATCCAACCGCCACTTATGATACCAACAAATCCAGCCAAGAGCGTTAAAAACACAGCCTCAACAACAATTTGTCTTTTTATTTCAAATGGAGTAGCTCCTAAAGCACGTCTAACACCTATTTCTTTAGTTCGTTCCTTTACAGTAATTAAAAGGATATTACCAATGGCAAAAACACCGGCTATTAAGGTCGCTATTCCCACAAACCAGGTTAAAAATTGCATGCCTGTCAAAAATCCAGTCATTTTAGCGAATTCATTCCCTAAATTAAAACTCCCAAATGCACGATTATCTTTCGGGTGTATTCGGTTAAGGTTTTTTAATAACAATTTTGCATCTTCCTCAATTTGCTTAATGTCATACTGTGGTTTTCCAGTTATCATCATCCAGCCAATGCGATCTCCTCGATTATAAATTTGCTGAAAGGTTGTGAAGGGAATATGCATATCTGTTGAAGGTCCCATATTAATATTACCATCTTCAAAAATTCCAATCACCATAAAATTCATACCATTTATACGAATCAATTCTCCAATAGCCTGCTCATCCTTTTCAAATAATTGCTTATACACATTCTCTGAAATAACAGCTACCTTTTTATTATCATCAATATCATTCTGATTGATAAAGCGACCGTGAATAAGCTTCTTTTTTTGAACTTTATCCAGCAAAGGATAATCTCCATTTATTCCAAAAGTTCCTGATAAAAAATTTCGGACTACAGTAGCCTGGTTTTGATTTCTTGGCACAACAAATTCAATGCCTTCAATATTTTCTTCAACTTTTTTAGCATCGGTCAAAGTAAGCTGTACTTGCTTTCCTTCCTGAAATCCTTTGAATGGCTTGCTGGTACTTTGACCCCAAATAAAGACACTATTGGTTGCAAAATCACCAAAAAGTCTATTGAATGCATTCTCCAAACCGCGAGCCGACCCCAATAACCCAATAAGCAATAAGATGCCCCACCAAACACCGACCATGGTCAATATGGACCGCAGTTTGTTTTTGCTAAGGCTATCGAAAACCTCTTGCCAAGTATCTCTATCTGTTAAAAACTTAAACATATTAGTCGTCTCTTAATGCTACTATTGGTTTTATTTTCGAGGCCTTTTTTGCAGGCAAATAACCTGCAATGGCTCCCGCTAAAATTAAGGTTACGGTTGCTCCAATAATTAAAGAGGGTTTGACACTTGGGTCTTTAATAAAATAGGTTTCCAACATAGGTCCGGCCCATTCCAATATTCCCATACCCAATAATAATCCTACATAACCCGCAATGGCCGTAATAATGATGGATTCAATTAATATAATGGACACAATTGATTTTGGTGTCGCTCCCAAAGCCTTACGAATACCTATTTCTTTGGTGCGTTCTTTCACAATAAAAATCATAATATTACTAATACCAACTACTCCTGCAATCAAGGTTCCAAAACCAATAATTAATATGATGATTCCCAAAGCCGAAGTCATTTGACCGACACCTTTATTGGCTTCGGCCATATTTTGAATTCTAATGGCTCTTTGATCTGAAGACGCTACATCAAACCGGTCTTTCATTTTTTCGGTTATCTCCCTTCCAAAACCTATGGCTTCATCATAATTCATTTCAGGATTATAGGTCAGGTTTATTTGATCTATATAGTCATTATTACCATAGATTCTTTGAGCCGTTGTGATAGGCATATAAATGATGCGCTCTTCATTATCATTCCCTTCATCAGTAAAAACACCAATCACTTTATATTGAATACCATCCAGATTAATATATTTTCCTAGTGCAGTTGTTTTTAAAAACAGGTCTTCTTCAACCAACCTACCTATTACAACGACTTTAGTATTATTTTCAATATCATTTTGGTTAATGTAACGCCCATCTTTTATGAGTGTCATTTCGAGATATTGATGATCTGGATGTACGGCTCTAACACTGTAGCTATTTTTTTCGTTTCTAAAGGTAGCTGTAACGTTTCGGTATATTCTGGCTGTAATGTATTGTACCTTATCTGAAAACTCTTCTTTCAAATAATCGAAATCATCATTTTTAAACTGAATGCGTCTTCCTGCCTGTAATCCTTTATGAGCCTTTGTAGTCATGCCAGAACGGATGAAAATAGAATTATTGGCGTCGTCATTAAAGGCTTCAGCAAAAGTATTTTCCAATCCTTTGGCCAAACCAAACAAAATAGCAAACAACAAAATAGCAAAGGCTACCGTGAAACCTGACAATAGGCTTCGCGTTCTATTTTTATTGATACTTTGAAATATTTCGCGCCAGAGATGTATATCAAACATGCTGTTCGGCTCTTACTTGTTCCACAAATGTGTCTTCCATGATAACACCGTCACGTAAACGCACGATGCGCTTGCACATATTGGCAATATCTTCTTCAT
This sequence comes from Hanstruepera sp. CR43, assembly GCF_055227665.1. NCBI lineage: Bacteria > Pseudomonadati > Bacteroidota > Flavobacteriia > Flavobacteriales > Flavobacteriaceae > Hanstruepera > Hanstruepera sp. CR43. The sequence goes on from NZ_CP200078.1 coordinate 1,447,505, forward strand.
GCGTAACCATTAAAATGGTCTTACCTTCATCATTCAATTGTTGAATGAATTCCATAATCTCATAAGACGTTTTAGTATCCAAGGCTCCAGTAGGCTCATCGGCAAGAAGTAATTTAGGGTTAGCAGCCAAAGCTCTGGCAATAGCCACACGTTGTTTTTGACCACCAGACAATTCATTTGGCAAATGATGGGCCCAATCTCTTAAACCAACTTTTTCTAAATGGAATAACGCTTTTTCCTGACGTTCAGAACGTTTCATCCCTTGATAATATAACGGCAAAGCCACATTTTCAAGGGCATTTTTATAATTGATGAGATTAAAGGATTGAAAAATAAAACCCAAAAATTTATTGCGATAAATAGCAGCTTTCTTTTCTGTTAAGTTCTTAATGGGAACACCATCTAAAATGTATTCACCTTCGTCAGCCTCATCTAACATCCCAATGATATTGAGTAAAGTAGATTTACCCGAACCAGAAGAGCCCATAATGGCTACCATTTCACCTTCTTTTACCGAAAGATCAATACCTTTTAAAACATGTAAACTTGAATCGCCTATTGGATAAGACTTGTGCAGTTTATTGATGGTTAGCATAATTTACTTTTTGTTTATTCCCACAGTTATTAGTTAGACTACTTAACCGAAAAATTGTTACAACAAAAGTAAATATTAATTAAGCCTTGCTTTTTTTTGCCTTGTTAAACTTTTTATAAATTACAAAGCCTATACCGCCTATAAGTAAGTATGGAATAGCCATTAAATAAATGATCCCATCATTGATTCCTTTGGCTGCTCCTTGACCTTCTTCACTTTCCAACACAGCACGACACATAGCACATTGCGCTTCGGCTGAAGTGCTAAAAATTAGCATTAGGATTACTATGAAAATATATTTTTTCAATTTAATAATACGGTGAAATCATAATATAAACCACAACGCCAGAAATAGCTACAAACAACCAAATCGGAAAGGTTATTTTAGCAATCTTTTTGTGCTTTTCAAAATCATTCGTTATGGCTCTAACATAGGTTATCAAAACAAAAGGAATAACTACTACCGATAAGACAATATGTAATACTAAAATCGTAAAATATACATATCGCATCATGCCCTCCCCTCCATATTTTGTAGAATCGCTGGTCATATGATAGGCAACATACATAACCAAAAATAATACCGATAACACAATAGCAAACTTCATGAGGCGTTCATGCAAGGTTCTTTTGCCATTAGTGATTGCTACAAAAGCTAAAACCAAAACCAAAGCAGTTATGGCATTAGTGGTAGCATAAATAGGTGGTAAAAAAACAGGTAATTCTACATCCAACTTTACTCCAAATAAGGTAGCTACTACCAATGGAATGACAATGGATAAAACCACAATCCATTTATTATACTTCTTACTTTCTAAATTTGTGTTCTCCATTATTCCTTTAATAGTTTAGCAATATCTTCTTTTAGCATACTGATTTCTTCCTTGATACCTTCATCATCAACCTTTTCAGCTTCACTAATGATTCCCGAATAGAAAATTTTGGGATTCCCAAAGTCGTCCTTTCTAGAACGAATGAATCCATTCTTATCAATTAATGCAAAATTTCCAGAGTGTTCAAATCCAGCCGCTACCGAATCATCTTTACCTACATAAATATTGAACCCTACGTTGGCCAAATCATAAATTTTATCTTCGTCACCAGTCATTAAATGCCAATTAGGGTTGGTAATCCCATAATTATCAGCATAGGTTTTCAACACTTCAGGCGTATCTATTTCTGGAGTAATCGTGAAAGATGCGACTCCAAAATTATCAAACTCTTCAAATTCATTTTGTATTTCAACCAGATTGCGATTCATTCTAGGACAGATAGTAGGACATGTTGTGAAAAAGAATTCTACTACATAAACCTTCCCCAAATAATCATTTTGAGTTATAGTATCCCGATTCTGGTCCACAAAACTAAATTCAGGTACTTTTTTTGGTGCACCATTTATTTCCAAAAACATCAAATCTGAAGCAACATTGGTATCTCTTACATTGGTGGAAACCTGCTGACTTCTGCTATCATTCCTTACGGTATCATCATTGGATATTCTATCAATGATTTTAGGAATAAAAATAATTCCGAAAACCAAAATGATAAATGCTATTCCAACAAAAGAGTAATTTGTTTTCTTATTCATTTTTTCTGTTTAAATCTTCTGCTCGCCTAGTAGTCGAGTCAAAATTTCCTTTGCGTTTTTGACGATATTCTGTAAACAAAACTCGTAAATCTTCAGAACCCATTTTGTTTTTCAAGATGGCTACTTCAATACAGTCATAGGAAAACAATCCATAGATAGGTTTGTCCTTTTCAATTTCGTTATCAGTTCGGTCATCCAATCGGCCACGTTGGTTTAAATCCGTATCAATAATAAAAACATGATCTGTTGCCAGATTTTCATCTAATTCAATATCCGAATTCAGCCCTTTAAATGTGCTTAATATCTCATAGTCGTTGGCATACACAAAATGCCAAAACCGCAAATCTTCATAGGTTGCTATTTCGCGAAAAAGCTCTTCCGCATCCTCTTTAGCCGCTTGGTTTACTAAAACTACTATCTGAAATTTCTTAAACCCCTTGAATTTATCATAAATCAACTCCTTTAAATTGGAAGCTGCAATAACATTATCCATTGGTTTATTGCCTAAAAAAGCCAATACTGTAATATGATCCTTTAAAGTTATATTCGCTTGGTTTTTTGGCAGCTCAACGACACCTTCCTTAACGATATCCAGCGTGTTATAATTGTCCTTGGAAAGCGACAAAATCAGCACAAAAAAAACAGGCAGTAAGAATAAAATTCCCAGAATCAGGTTTCTTTTTATCAGCTTTTTGTTCATAGTGCAAAAATAAAAAAAGGCGGTTTAATAACCGCCTTTAATACTGTATATTTCTAAATGGTAAATTAAAAATCGCGCTTCACAAATCCTGTTGAGTAAACACCTTCAATATAACCACCTTCTTGTAGTAAAATAAAAATTAAGTAACATATTAAAAATACGGCTGTCCATACTACCATGCGTCTTAAAGCTTTGGTTTCATCGCGCATGTGCATGAAGTCCCATGTAATATAATAAGCTTTTACAATGGTCAAGATGATGAAAATCCAGTTTAATATTTTCATACCTAATACTTTTGCCATCAAAGCTTCTGGTTTGTAAATACCTAAAGCAACCTCAACAGCAGTAACAATTGACAGTAGTACCAGGACGCCCCAAATTTTTTGGGTATTGGATTTAAACTTAACAAGTCCTCTTAATATTTCTAATTTATGTGCGTGTGCCATTTTAAATTGTATTATCTGAAATTAAACAAGGTAGAAGAACGTGAATACAAATACCCAAACTAAATCTACAAAGTGCCAATAAAGACCAACTTTTTCAACCATTTCATAACTCTTACGTCTTTCATAGGTTCCCAATATCACGTTGAAAAAGATAATGATATTGATAACCACTCCTGAAAATACGTGGAATCCATGGAATCCTGTGATAAAGAAAAAGAAATCCGCAAATAATGGCGATCCGTATTCATTGACGTGAAGGTTTGCTCCTTCAACAACTAGCTTTCCATTATCTTTTAATTGTTTCAAAGACTCTTCTCTAGATAAAACCGTTTTCTCACCATGCTCATTAATCATTTGTGTTCTAACTAACACGTTGTCATGAGATTCCAACCCATGAATAACTTCATCCACAGTATAAGTCGGCAATGTACCTTCATCAACAAACCAAAGACCATTTTTACGCTCGTGAGCTGTTCTGTCTTTATGTTCTGCAACCACGAAATCGCTTAAAGCCACACGGTGTCCATCAGTATCCACAAACTGTAAAATATTGCCACCCTTTGTTTGAACAGCACCATAATCTCCTTTTATAAACGTAGCCCATTCCCATGCTTGAGAACCAACGAAAATTAAACCACCTATGATTGTCAAAAACATATACCAAGTTACCTTGGTCTTTTGCATTTTATGTCCAGCATCAACCGCTAATACCATAGTCACCGATGACATAATCAGTATAAACGTCATGAACGCCACATAGATCATGGGCAATTCTTGACCATGCAGAAATGGTACGTGGGTAAAAACTTCATCGGCAATTGGCCATGATTCAATAAATTTAAATCTTGAAAATCCGTAGGCTGCTAAAAACCCAGAAAACGTCAAGGCATCCGATACGATAAAAAACCACATCATCATTTTACCGTAACTCGCTTTTAGAGGCTGATTTCCACCTCCCCAAGTTTTACCTTCCGTTCCAGTATTTACAACTGTAGTATTCATATTTAAGGTTTAGTTTATAAAAGTTGCACAAAAATAATCATTTTATTTATCTAACGAAACTAACAAGCTAAATTTTAAACACTCTAAATAAGGCTAATGTCGAACGTGATTTTAAGCTTCTTGTTTCTATTTCACATAGTACAAAAACAGAAACAGAAAAACCCATAGAATATCAACAAAATGCCAAAAAGTAGCAGCCAATTCAAAACCTAACATGTTGTTTGGCGTATATTTCTTTCTAAAATGATTAATCATCACCACCAATAAACATATCAACCCAACGATCACATGCAAGATATGTACTACGGCAATGACGTATATAAATGATGTTTTGGGATTGCTTGTTGGCCCTGTAAAATTATATCCAAGACCAATTATGTCGCCAAAACCTACAAACTGAAATGAGATGAATAGTATTCCCAAAACAACCGTTGCCAAAACCCCTATAGTTGTTAATTGTCTATTGCCGTTTTGCAAGGCTCTTTTGGCCAAAATAACCATCACACTACTCAAAACAATGAGAACTGTACTAACAATAAAAGCCTGTGGCAAATCAAAATCCCGCAACCAATCTGGTCTTGTTCTACTTACTATATAAGCACTTGTCCAACCTGCAAAAGACATGATTAAAGAAACAATGCCAAACCAAAGCATCATTTTTTTGGCTCTGTTGTTTTTTTCTTCCTGGGTTCCTTGGGTTAAATCCATGGTTATCTTAAAAATTTATCTAAAACGTAAACTATTTGTAAAAGGGTTATATACGATACACTTGCCAACATGAGTTGTTTAGCAGCTTTAACCGTCATTTTTTTGTACAGTTGAATAGCGTAATAGACCATTCCCATTCCCAACAACGCCACCATTACAGCGGAAAGCGGTGTTAAATATAGACGTCCTGTAAATCCAAAAACTGGTATTATGGAGACCAATAAGGTCCAAATGGAATACATCAAGGTTTGTAAAGCCGTTGCTTTATCCTGTTTGCCTGTTGGCAACATAAAAAACCCACCTTTTTTGTAATCGTCATACAAAAACCAGCCTATGGCCCAAAAATGTGGAAACTGCCAAAAAAACTGAATGGCAAACAAGGTTCCTGGCTCAATACCAAAATCATCGGTTGCAGCAACCCAACCTAACATAAAAGGGATGGCTCCAGGAATGGCGCCAACAAATACAGCCAAAGGTGTTTTGGTCTTTAAAGGCGTGTATACACAGGTATAAAGAAATATGGAAATAGCCCCAAACATAGCCGTTTGCGGATTGATAATATACAAAATCACAATACCTAAAATGGCAAAAACAGTGGCAATAATAAATGCAGTGGTCACTGACATACGTCCCGCAGGAATGGGTCTGTTTTTGGTACGATTCATTAAGGCGTCCAGATCCTTTTCAATGATTTGGTTGTACGCATTGGAGGCACCCACCATAAAATACCCGCCTAACGCCAATAAAAGCAATGTTTGGAAGTCGACAATCTCGGCACCAAGTAAATACCCTGCTAATGACGAAAACACCACACTTAATGCCAAACGCATTTTGGTAATTTCCTTAAAGTCTGAAATTAGGGAATGGGATGTTGTAGACGTAACCGATTTACTCAAAGTAATACTTGCTTGTTTGCTTGTTTAATGCGTGTGCAAAGATACTTTGAAAAGTTAAATTAACCATTATTTAGCACTAAAAACATCTAAAGCAGACCTATAAATCAAAATACCAGTTAAACAAGTCGGTTCTTATCCCCAAATTAAACCAAACGGTATTCCTCTTAATAGCGGTATTGGTAACAGTATTAGGATTAAAGTCCCTAAAGGTCACATCAGCAAAAATCTTAAGATTGGTAGCTGGATTGATTAAGTAACCAGCCTGTACATTGGTAAAAAATGTCGTGGTCTTGTTACCTTGACCCAAATTTACGCCAGTATTGCCTGGTCTATCGTTATAATCACGGTAAATATCACCACCATAACTAAAATCGTCTTCAGCCGTATTAAAATCCAATCCGCGTTCACCAACTACCATCTTGGCATTGGCAAACCAGCGTTTATAATGGTATCGTCCTATTAATACAAATTCACTAAAATTAGAACCCCACAAGTGTGCCATGGACTGGTTATTATGTCCGTAGTTAAGCACAATCGTGTTATGGGAATAGGTATAAGGCCTCACTCTATTGTATTCTGCTTGAAGCATCAAGTTTTTAACCTTGAAGGCATTAAAATATTTTACGCCCAATTGATAGCCATATTTGTTTTTCCAGCTTTTGTTTCCACCTGTCATATCATCCAATGAAAATTCATCTATAATGAATTGTCCATAGCTGTAGATATTATCGGTAAATTTATATTTAGCTGATAATCCCATCACCGCATTTCCAGCATCCTGTCCCGTTTGGAATTCAATGGCTCGATAAAAAATAATCGGGTTTAAATAACTGACATCAAAACCGCGATTATCGGTTTTGGCCCAAATAACGGATTCAAACATCCCAATGTTCAAACGTTTGGTGGCATTCCAGCTTAAAAAATGGGTTGCCATATACTTACTTAAGTAAGCGCCTTCCTGATCAGCTACTTGAGGTCTGGAATCTCGAAGCCACATCCAAGTACTGGTATATTTTATTTTCCAAAATTTAGTATTTAATTTTAAAAACGGATAGGGAGTGGCTACATCGCTTATAAACAAAGACCGATATCCATCACCAATAAAATTTTTACTTTGTCCAAACTGTACGTTGAAAAATTTAATTGGCGAATATGATAAATATGCCTCTGCTACTGGATAATCATAAGCGTCTTTTTTAAATCTTTTTGCAATACCACGTCCAGGTATGATAGCTGCCTCATCGGCTGCTTTAATAGATTCGGCATATTGATTATAGTATTGTGGAAAACGCCCTTGGCTTTCAAAAACCGACGTGTAAAAGGTTAATTTTTTACCCAAGCCTCCCTGAAACATTATCCCTCGCGTGTTATTAAACGTACTACTGAATTCTGCTTCGGTATCCGTACCGACTTCGAAATCAAAAATGGGGTCAACAGTAAACCAATAATCCTTCCCTTCTACCCTGACAAAACGCTCATTCCACAATTTTCTACCGGCAAAAGATGATTTTTCCTTGGTTAGTTTGGCTTGTTCAACTTCAAAATCATAATATTTAGTGACATCTTCATACATGTAAGGCTTTGATCCTGTATGGCTATTGGTCCCAACTAAATTGACATTTCTATCAAACCGGGCATAATAACTATGGGTAAACGGAATATTTAATGTACTGGTATATTCCCTATTGGAAAATGGTTTCAAATTTTGATTAACGCTATCGTATTCTGATTTGACTGCGTTTTCCAATTCGGCCAATTCCTTATCTTCAGATAGATCTTTGGTAGTTGCCGATTGGTCAACTAATGGGATTTGAATTCCCATGGAATACTGTTTAAAGGTCGCATTACCATTATAAGTAGCTGGTTGAATTTTAGGAAAGCTTTTAAAAATCCGCCTGGCTTCTTCCTTCAATTCACTATACATGGCATCCACATAAATCACACGAAATTCCCCTTCAACATCCACTTCAAAAAGAATAACAACCTCACCTTTATAATTGTCTTTAGTTACCTTTTCTGGAACCTGAAATTCATTAAATATTTTAGTATAGATTTGCTTGTCAAAACAGGCTTGAAGCGAATCGACTGACACGCCCTCACATTCAGGAAAAACAGGGGGCTTTTCAAAAAATAAATCATCCTGTGAATACAGATTGTATTGTATTGTGCACAACACTATTACCAAGAGTGGTTTCCAATTCATTGATACAATTTTTATGAGTGCAGAAAGATACTATTTTTTTAATAATGTCATAAAAAATACCGCCATCAAAACAGATTAATGGCGGTAGGATAAAAAAAAAGTATGGCTTAATTCTGAATGCTAAACGCTATAGGTAATGTATATAAAACATCGACTGTTTTATTCCCATGCTTCCCTGGAGTCATTCGAGGCAGTTTATTGACGACTCTATTGGCCTCTTCACCCAACTTATCGTGACTGGCTTGGGTCTGTAATATTTCAACCTCGCCTTGTTTGTTAATTTTAAAGTTAACGTAAATTCTCTGTTTACCAGTAAGTCCTAATTCAGGTCCTAAATCCGTATCGAACTTTTTCTGAATAAACTTTGTCAATTTGGAAGACATACAGTCTCGTCTTTCCTGATTGGAATTGAGATTTTCGCAACCTGGAAACACAGGTACCGTTTCAACCAACATAATATTCATAGGACCTTCAGGTTCTTTTTCTACATTAATGTCTCCTGGTTTGATTGGATCATCTGTTTTCGGTAAATTCTCATCAAAGATATCATCAGAATTCTCCTTGACGTCATCGGTGTTTTTGGCGACCTCAATCTCATTGGAATACTTTGTTGGCTTTTTAGGAGTCTTTTCAAGCTTTTCAACTGGCTCTTTGTAAATTTCATACTTGTCCATTGAAAACTCGGTTGGGACCTCATCAGCATAAGCCATGTCCGGAATACTGGTTTCTGTTTTTAGAAATTTCATCTCCAATAACCCATAGGCAAAGAGCAAGCACAGAATAAGTCCGATTTGAAAATAAAGCGTTGAGTTTTTTTGTAAATTTACATCATGCTTTTGCGATTTTTTCACGTTTCCCTCATTTTGCCGAATGAGTTCGTGGTTTTTTTTTGAAAAATTCATAATACTATAGTTTAAATTGTTAATATTATGATAAAATCACAATAAGCATACCAAAAAAGAAATCCCGTTACAAAATTTGTAACGGGATTTTAATTTATGATAAAATTTTAGTTTTCTTAATCCTGTACTTGGAATTTAATTGGCAGGTAGTATGGTACTCTTACTGCTTTACCACGCTGTTTCCCCGGTTGCATTTTTGGAAGCAGTCCAATAACGCGTTTTGCTTCTTTTTCCAAACTTGGGTGTGGTGCTCTTACTTGTACATCAACAATATCACCTGTTTTGTCTATCTTAAAAAACACACGAATTTGTTGGATTCCTGATAATCCTAATTCTTGTGCCAATTCGGTGTTGAACTTTTTTCTGATGAAATCATTCATCTTTTGGTTCATACATGCTTTTTTTGCATCGTTGTTCCCTTTTTCACATCCAGGAAAAACTGGCACATTTTCAATAACAGCGAAAGGCACTTCAACATCTTCCTCAACTTCTTCTACCTCTACCTCTTCAACCTCAACGATTTCTTCTTCCTGACTGGTTTCTGTTGATTCGATTACCGTTTCCTCTACCTCTTCCTCATCTTCAACTACCTCAATAACTTCTGGAGCTGCTGGTGGCGGTGGTGGCGGTGGCGGTGTCGCAATCTGTTCAGTAATTGGAACTTCTTCTTCCAGTTCTTCATCTAAATTCAACTGTCCTATGTCGATATCTGACTTATCGTATGTTTTGTAGTTTATAGCATAATTGGTCAAAAACAGCATGAGTGCCAAACCAATAGCAAAAAACAGGGAACTGTTTCTACCTACATTTGATTCTGGATTTTTTTTAGATTCCATAATTTTAAGTTTATTACTGTTCGCTAAAATAACCAAATTAATGGTAAATAAGCAAACGATTAATATATTTTAACGTCTGTTTTTTTGACCAATAATATCAAAACACTCATTAGTGTGACACCCGCAATATTGGATAAAATATCTGCTTCGTCATAAAAACGGGAAATGGTCAACAGTTTTTGTAAAACTTCAATAATTGTACCAAAAGCAATACAAGATAGCGCTACCAAAGCCAAGGTTTTAAATTTTGAATAGTTAATTCGCCATTTTACAGCAAAAAACCATAATAAGGTTAACATGGCATAGGCTCCAAAATGAAAAATCTTATCACCATAAGATGGTACGATACTGTCCAATCCGCCAAAATCAATTGTAATTAAACTTACAATTAATAATGCAACGGTGTATAAAATGGCTATTTGTAGTGATTTTTCCTTAAGCACCAATGAGTTCTTTGTATTCATCAGAAGACAGCAATCCATCTACTTGAGAAACATCAGAACATTTTACCTTTATCATCCAACCATTACCATAAGGATCGGAATTCACCATTTCTGGTTCGTCTTCCAAAGACTCGTTGAACTCTATGATTTCGCCCGATACAGGCAAGAACAAGTCTGAAACAGTTTTAACGGCTTCAACGGTTCCAAAAATTTCATCAGCTTCTAAAGACTCATCAACTGTTTCAACTTCTACATATACAATGTCGCCCAATTCACTTTGAGCAAAATCCGTAATGCCTACAGTGGCTACATCGCCTTCTAACTTAACCCATTCATGGTCTTTGGTGTACTTTAATTCTGATGGTATATTCATGGTTCATTAATTTTTTTACAAATGTATTTATTCGGCTTCTAAAATCAAACAAATAGTTTTTAATTACCGAAATTATATCGCAATGTTATACCTGAACGAATAGTAGTTTGCGGAAAGGCAGTAGAAATAGCATACTCCGAAAATGCATAATCAAAATAGAAAATACCTGTAAGGTGTTTACTAAAAGCATAATCGGCTGTGAATTTGGCAGACCAGATAGTTTGTCCTGAAGTAATCTGGTTATTATCTAAATCCAAATACCTGATTATGGTCTTATTTTCTCGAACAGAAACATCTGCTTTCATATTCAAATCACTTACAATCATTCGTCGTGGACCTGCCAATTTTGATTTTATCCTAACATCCTTTACTCTATAACCAAGTCCTAATATATACTCATTGCCTTGTATTTCAGTCATGAGATTATTATCAAAGCTCAATGACAATAGCCTATCCTTTTTCATTTCGGCCAATATCTTAATAGAGTTGTTCATTTCCATATCTAATCTGAAAAGCGGTGTAAACATTTCAGCTAGGTTAATGTTGCTGTATATTGTTTTATTTTTAAAGTTACCACTTTGGTCAACTTCGGTAGGATTGTCTGGGTCATAATCTAAATTAGATCGGAATTGGTTAATGGTATAGTTTGAGCGATACCCATGAATTATGGAAAATCGCTTGAATCTATCCTTAAACCATTTAAAATTCATTAACCCTGTATACTTCAAATCCCAGTTTGGAATGGGCACATCCCTAAAGGCACTTAATGATACTTTTCCGGCATCTTGACCTGAATATGCAGAAAGGAAAGCTGGCAATAATACCGATTGGCTATTTTTTCCAAATCCTACAGGGTAGCCTTCTGCATCTATTGGGAAGGCTGTAGTACCATAAAACTCTTCAGCCAACCTATTGGCAACGGTAATTCGATTATTTCGGAACTCATTAAATGCTTGTGATTGGGTCTCATCACTTTTGCTAAATGCTGTTTTAATTAAAATGGTTGAAATATTGAAATTACCGAATGAATTAGGTGTCAGGGATTCGTACTCTAATTCATCCCCCAAATCATTTACACGATAATTTTCAGTATAGTTTTCGGCATAAATTCTGTTTCCTACCAAGTCAATCTTTAAATCCTTAAAGGGTTCAACAGTAGCTGTATAATCAAATTGTCGCGTTTTATTCACACGATACTGGTCGTTAAACTCAGGATAAAGTGTTAGCCAACCTCTTCTAGCAGCCATATTCCTTACATCTTGCTGACTACCAAATGTAAAACCAGTGGTCGGCTTTAAAGTCCCTATAAAACCAGGGGTTTGCAAATAACCTGGCAAGTATGTTCCATTCGTTTCAGAATAGTTGAATGTCATACGCTTAACACTAGTTAAAATACCTATTCCCGCATTCAATAATTTTGTACCACCACTATTGGATACTTTTTTTGGAGGTTTCTTCCCATCTTTAGAATCCTCTCCATCTTTAGATGAAGGTGGCTCAGCCTTACTATCTCTGCTTATTGGACCTGACGTTCGACTTCGTCTAACAGGTTTCTTTTTCAATCCTATATAATTATAGAATTTGTTCATGTTGAGCGTTGAATTCAAGGTATGTTGATTGGCATTGGAAATAGTATTACCCAAGTCATACGTTTGTCCATCAATTTCTAAATCACCAAATAAATCAGAACCCTTTTGCCACTGAAATTCACCACTGTATGAATAATTGGCATCTATGAAGGCAAATGTTGGAATTTTATTTAATGGTATTTGATAGTTAACTCCTAATTGCTGGTATTGGGTATTAGGATCTCCAAAATCGAACATACCATCCCAAATATCCAACTCTGGATCCTGCTCACCATTGAGGATATCATTCTTAAAGTAATTCCTAACAATATTGACATTTGAAGCCGTAAAGTTCAAACTCAAGGAATTTGTTAGATTGTAATTAATGGTATAACCAAAATCAAAGGTGTAATTTCTTCTAAACAATTCTTCTAGTCCAATATTATTGCCAGACAAATCTATTTCCCTGAATTTTTGTTTGTTGAACTGTCGGTTGATATTCGTATTGACCACAAAACTTGCAGGCAATGGATTGATATTAAAATCTTTTAGTAATTTCCAATACTTCCCTGTAAACAGTGAATCATTTTTCTTAAATGGTTCGATGACCAATGGGTTAAAGTTATAGGCATAGTTAACTCCTGTACTCAAGTTTTTATCAACTGAACTCTCAATTTCAAAATCACGATGTTCAACTTTATTGTAGGAATAATTAAAGGTGAAATTTTCCACATCATAAAAGCGTGGTTTAGCTTCACCTGTCCTCACTTTTCTAACGCCAATAAAGTTTATACTCTTTCGCTTGGTATAATTTTCATTGACATTTAAAATAGAATCCTGATTGGCATTATTATCCAATTGGGTTTGCAATTCAATGTCCCTGTAGAACTCATCAAATTTTGGTGTAATCTTATCTTCACTAACACCATAATTAAAAGGTACTTCTACTCCCCACTTTTTTGGTAATAACTGCCCTAAATTAACATTAGTAACCACATCGTACTGTACCACATCTTCAATGCTTCTCTCAATAGGCCCTTGTTCTATGGTTCCAAACCCTGAAGTACTTTGCCTTCCAGTGACACTTAAACTAGCAAAATCGGCTATATTGGAATCCATACTCAAGATAGCAGCCCAACCGCCTTTGTTTTCCATATCGGATAAACGCAACTCGTTAAACCATAAAACCCCACATTGATTAACATTGGATCGGTTTTTAACACCAACCATCAAGGTTCTTATATCTCCAAAATTGGGATTACCTACAATAGCCACACGATGATAGGCATCACCAGTTCCAATTCCTGCAGGTATTGGATCATATTCTAAAACAGGTGTCTCGCCAACTTCCTCCCTGACAACATCATAAAATGTAGGATCCGGATTACTAATATTTCCTGAAGCAATTGATTTTGCTTTTATTTCCTGAAGTACTTTTAACGGTAAATTTATTTGGTTGTCTTCAGGCCATAATGCTTCACGAGATAACCCTTGGGAAACTTTTAAAGGCACTTCAATTTGATAGTAATTTTGCGTTAAATCGTTACCCATTCTGATAAAACCTACCAAATCATCATCTGTTAAACCTGGTGTGTTACCTGGCTCGGCATGCATAAACATACGTAAACGCTTATATTGACGCATATCAACATTGATATTCTTGAAGACCGCACGACCATCATGAGATTCCAAATCACAAACATTTACCAATAAAGACTGTTCGTTTTGTCTAATAACTGTGTTGTTGTTGAATAATTCTTCTGGATCAACTCCCGGTGGTGATTGATAACTACCATCGTTTTTCAATGTACTGATAACACCAACCGAAAATTCAGTATTATCTAACGACGGGTCACCTTCATCCTCGTCTAAAGTTTGTGTATAACGTCTCCATTCACTCCTTACTAAATCTAGTGTTCCAAAACGGAAAACCGTTTTTTCTGAAAACTCCTTGACATACATACGGGCAAAACGAATAGATCGTAAGTCTGTGATACCGCCTTCAGCATTGGTATATTCTGTAACTGGAATTCTGAATTGATACCAAACTGGTGTCACAGTTTGACCATTGGGAAGGCTTCTAATTTGTGTGTTTTTAATATCAACAATATACGGGTTGTTGATATTCAAGGTAGCAGGTGATAGTTCCAGTTCATATTCAAAATAACTGTCAATCGTATTCATCGTATTATCTCGGTTGACATCCTCAACATCCGGTTGCGGATTTGATCCTCGGTTTGTATCCGAAAAAGTATCCGGTGAATTTCCTTGAACCCCATTATAACGTTTGTAACGATCAAATATATCTCCTTCTGAATTCAAGAAATAGGTATAATTATCATTTGCCGGATCATTTAATGAAGCAAAGGGCAAAAACTTGGTGCGCTCTTCATTATCATCATAACCATCATATCCAACATCCTGATTAGTACGTTCATCTCCTGTTGTATCAAAGGCATAAATCAACGATTGGTTTTGAGGGTAAACAGTTCCCCATGATGGTGATTCTGGAAGTACGCCAATAACATTACCATCAGCCGGTAAACCGTTTTCATATAGCTTTCTACCATCTTTAATAATATCTTCAGAAATGTTTCCAAGGTTAAATACTAATTTTCCCCCTGTGTTAGTGGTGTTTTCCTGAAAAGGATCTTGCAGCCAAAATTCAATATACTCCACATTAGCCTGCTCAAAATCGGTAGAGGTTATTTGTCGCGTTATACCAGCCCAACTATCCTCAGGATTTGTAAGCGTGTTGGTATTGATATCGATGTTAGTAGTTTGAAAATTGTAAGGCCCTCTTTCTTCAGGATAGAATGCCAGATCCAACGTGTTGAGAATGGTTGTTTGCCCTTGAGCAATATCCTGTTGCGGGAAGAGTTCATTTATAAAAACACGGCTAGTAAATAAATCGGAAATATCATCATCACTGATACCATCTGGCGCTCTATTGCTATAAAAAATGGGATCTATGAAATACCAGTTCAACATGGCTCTGTTAAACCCTTGTTCAATACCGTTCTGATCATCGTCATTGTTATTAATCCCTCTAGGTCTACTGGATAAAAACCATGACTGAGGCGATTTAAGGTCGATATTATTTTGGGTTCCTTCAAAATCATCAACGTAGGAAGTTGCCTCACCCTGAAAGTCTGTTCCTTTGGGTGAGCCTGGTGCTAAATATGCAAACTCTCCCCTTAATGACACATTTGAGGGGACATCCGTATCAATATTAGGAAGCTTATTAACCATCCGAGTTAAAAATGGAACTTCGGTTGAGTAATTTCCATTAAAACCAAAAATATGGTTGTTAATAGGTTCTTGAGCGTAATTGGCTTTTTGGGTAATAGGTCTTTCATTTAAGTGCAACCATGTACCACCTATTACAAAATTTTCATTGAACTTATGCTCCACATTAACACCTGTAAATCGTTTTGTTTGTTGACCAAAAACAGCATTGTTTTCAGTAGATACCTGAATTGGTGTATTAGAAGCTTTAAGGGCTTCGTCTAAAATCTGAACAGTTCCTTGCTGGTAATTCACGGTATAATCTATCCCTTCAACCAATGTTCTACCACCAGCTGTTACGGTTACTGACCCTCTGGGGACATTAAATGCCCCAATAGGAATTCCGTCGCTCCCTGAAGACTTGTAGCGTCCTTTAATTTTAAACTTATTTTTATCGGCTTCTTCTAGTGCGGCTGTTTTAGTTTCTTTATATAATATATCATAGACATATTTTGCCTGATTATCATTATAGGTGGCATTATTGTTATAATCCTCACTACCCAATGCCAAAGTATTGAACAGATATTCACCAAACGGTTCGGCCTTTGTAAAGATTATTTTTCCATTTTGTGGAAATACCGTAATACCTGGTACAAAATCAAAAAATCCATCACCATTGGCTTGAGGGTCATTATTGAAATTCAATCTATCTAAATTGAACAATCGTAATAATGTAGTTTCCTGAATTGGATTTCCTTCAAATGTAGGAAAAGACGTTCCTTCAACGGGTGATATAAAATTTAATGGTGACGCTTCATTGTAGAAAATATTTAATTTAAAGTCTTCTTGACTCAACTGATACGCTCCAGTATCATAAATATTTTTCATCATTAAGTCCCAAATAGGTTGCTGTACATTGGTCACTGGACTCTTTAATAATTTTAAAACCAAACTATTGTTTGTTATGGTTGTAATGGTTCCAGAAGTATCAACACCTGTTGGATCAACTCCACCATTCGCAAACTCACCTACTTGAAATACTTGACCACCAACAGTATATTGAAAGGCGACAGCAATTACCTCATCATTTAGCAATCGTTGATTTAAAGAGATATAACCTAACTGGGTATTAACTGTGTATTCCTGCCCTTCAATTAATTTTCTGGCATTCTCCAGTTTCGCGTAGTCAGATCCTTCGTTGACCCTATTTGATAAAGCTCCAAAACCTTGTTGTGCAGTAGCAATGTCTCTAATTAAATTGTTTAATATTGAACCCGTTCCTATAGCTGTCGGATCATAATCATTATTCCCGTTGTCTGGAAAGGCATTAGGCCCTGCATTTAAAAATCCTGGTGGTATTGGTTGTAAATAGATGTCATTGTCAACAGGGTCTGGATTAGATTCACCTAAATCTTGAATAGCAACAACATTTCTAACATTTTCCGTTCTGTTGGTTCTATTGGTTACCCAAACTTCAATTCTTGTTATTTGAACATTGGTATTTATAAATGGATAGTTGGCCAATGCTTCATCGTAGTGATCTCTAAAATAATGCGCTAAAAAGAAGTGTCGGTTTTCGTCATAGTCACGAGCAAAAAACTCAAATTCCTCAAGTGTCCCTCCGCCTTGAGATACGACCGTTCTTCGATCCGAACGTTGCTCTGAAAATACACCGGTAATAGTGGTTCTACCAAATTGCAACTGTGTTTTCACACCAAATAAACTCTGTGCTCCCGTAATTAAAGAACTATTTAGTGGCATACTGACATTACCCACTTCAATTTTTTGAATAATATCATCTTCCGTAGGTGTATACTCTAACCTAATCAGGTTTTGGAAATCGAAAGTGGACTCCGTATCATAGTTTGCAGTAACCTGTAATCGCGTACCAACTTTACCCAATAAACTTAAACTGATTCTTTGATCAAAATCGAAAGTAAAACTACTTCTGTTTCTTGGTGAAAATGCCGGGTTGTCTTGTTTGGTGTATAGTATACCCAAATCCATTTCAACCGACCCCTGTGGAATAACTTCAATGGTATTACTCCCAAAAATGGTTTCAAAAAACCCTGAATTGATATAAAATTCCGGGAGAAGATTTCTCTGTTCCTCTTCGGCTCCTTCCTTTTTTCCATCCAAAGCATCAATTTGTTGCTTATAATAAGATTGAATGCTTTCTTGTAAAATTAAATCTTCATATTCTTCCCTGGTCAGAATAATTGGATAGTTAATATTGAAACTACCTACTGTTTCCGTATAAATATATCTATCGGTTATAGGGTCGTAAGTATATTTCGATTCTATACTGTTAGGGTTGGGCATTTGCATATTGCCCAGATTAAAACCAGTAACCGTAGCTGTTGAGTCTTGCTCTACAGGTTCTTGGGAAAAAGCAAATACCGTGCACAATAGTGCAACAATGGAGACTAAACGGTTTTTATGTGATATAAATATACTTGAGTTGGTTGTATTCAAAATCAATTATAAATTTTTTAGCGCTTGCTTTATAATAGTTTCTACATCAGCATTTGGATCTTGTGACAAAATCTTATCGACAACACGTTCCGATTGTTTTTTCAAAAAGCCCAAAACTTCTAATGCTGATAACGCCTCATCTTTATTTGTATTGCTTTCTTGGGCAGAATTTTCATCAATATCGTAGACTTTCAAAATTTTATCTTTCAAATCCAAAATTACTCGTTGAGCGGTTTTAGCTCCAATTCCCTTAATGGATTGTATCAATGCCACATCTCCAACAGCGATACCTTCCCTAACCTGTTTGGGTGTCAAAGACGACAACATGGTTCTTGCAGTACTGGCACCAACACCACTAACCGATATTAAAAGTCTAAAAATGTCCCTTTCAGAAGTCGTTGTAAAGCCGAAAAGCGTATGGGAATCTTCTTTAACCTGTAAATGCGTAAAGAGTTTCAGGTTTTCCTGGTCAGGAATTTGAGAAAATGTATGTAAAGAAATATTTAATTGATAGCCAACTCCACCACAATCAATAATAACATTCGTTGGTTTTTTTTCGACAAGTTTTCCTTGAATATGTGAAATCATTAAATAGGAATCTATTACCTCTCAAATGTAATAAAATTATTTACAAAACAAAGTTGTTTTATTTGACAGTTAAGCCTTTTAACTCCAATTCCTTTTTTTCTTTCTGTTGCGCATCAATCACAGCAATGGCAGTCATATTAACGATCTCATCAACACTAGCATCCAGTTGTAAAATATGCACCGGTTTTCGCATACCCATCATGATTGGGCCAATGGAGTCAGCTTTGTTCAACTCCTTGAGCAATTTATAGGTAATGTTAGCCGATTCCAAATTAGGAAATATCAGTGTATTGACCTTTTTACCTGCCAATTTCGAAAACGGAAAAATATCCTGAAGCATCTCACTATTCAATGCAAAGTCCGTTTGAAGTTCGCCATCAACCAATAAGTTCGGATGTCTTTTATGCAAATAGGCAACTGCCTCACCAACTTTTGTGGCTGTTTGATTTTTTGACGACCCAAAATTGGAATATGAAATCATAGCCATTACAGGTTCCATACCAAACATTTTGACGACTCCTGCTGTCATTTGAGCAATCTTGGTTAGATCACTTGCCGAAGGATTAATATTGATAGACGTATCACTTAAAAACATGGGGCCACGTTGGGTCATCATAACATTCGTAGTCGCTACTCGTGTTGAGCCAGGTGCCAGACCAATTAATTCTAGCATGGGTTTTACTACTGAAGGATAACTGCGAGAGTAACCTGAAATCATTGCATCGGCATCACCTTCATTAACCATCATAGCCGCAAAGTAATTACGTTCACGCATTATTTTTTCAGCAGAATATTGCGTAACACCTTTTCTTTTACGTTGTTCCCAATAAACTTTAGCATATTTATTCTTCCTAACCTCCTCTTCATCAGCTTTTGGATCAATTATGGGGACATCGGCGTCAAATTCTATTTCTTCTTTTAGTTTTTCTATGGTATCCCGTCTACCCAATAAAATTGGAAATGCAATTCCTTCGTCATATGCTATTTGAGCTGCTTTTAATACATCTAAATGGTCCGCTTCAGCATAGACTACACGTTTTGGATTTGTTTTGGCCCGATTAAGTAATAGGCGAACAATTTTATTGTCGGAACCTGAACGTTCCAATAATTCATCTTCATATTTCTGCCAATCTGTTATGGGTTGTTTGGCAACCCCACTTTCCATAGCAGCTTTTGCAACTGCTGGAGGAACTTGAGCAATTAATCTTGGGTCAAATGGCTTCGGAATGATGTAATCCGTACCGAAAGTCAAGCGCGTTTCTCCATAGGCAATATTTACTTGTTCAGGCACAGGTTCTTTAGCTAATTCTGCTAAAGCACGAACTGCCGCCATTTTCATTTCCTCATTAATTTTAGTGGCACGAACATCTAATGCACCTCTAAAAATAAATGGAAAACCAAGTACATTATTTACTTGATTAGGATGATCACTTCTTCCTGTAGCCATAATAATATCGTCACGTGTATCGATTGCCAAATCATAAGCGATCTCCGGATCCGGGTTTGACATGGCAAATACAATAGGGTTAGCTGACATGGATTTTAGCATTTCAGGAGAGACTATATTGGCCGTAGACAATCCGATAAATACATCGGCATTTTCCATGGCTTGCTCAAGTGTGTCAATTTTTCTATGTGTAGCAAACTCTGCTTTTTCTTTAGTCAGGTTTTCTCGGTCCTGCCTGATAACTCCTTTACTATCCAACATCACCATATTCTCACGTACCGCACCACAAGCCTGGTATAATCTCGAACAAGAAATGGCTGCGGCTCCTGCTCCACTAATCACAATCTTCACCTCGTCAATTTTCTTTTCAGCTAATTCCAATGCGTTAATCAATGCAGCAGCAGAAATTATAGCTGTGCCATGCTGATCATCATGCATCACCGGAATATCCAACTCTTCCTTTAAACGACGTTCAATCTCAAACGCCTCTGGAGCTTTGATATCCTCAAGGTTAATACCTCCAAATGTTGGTGCGATATTTTTAACGGTGGCAATGAATTCTTCAATGTTTTCCGTATCAACCTCTATGTCAAAAACATCAATATCTGCAAATATTTTGAATAACAAACCTTTACCTTCCATAACAGGTTTCGAGGCTTCAGGACCAATATTCCCCAACCCTAAAACAGCTGTTCCGTTTGATATTACAGCAACTAGATTGCCTTTTGTGGTATACTTATATACGTTGTTTTTATCTTTCTCAATTTCTAGGCATGGTTCTGCCACACCAGGGGAATATGCTAGGGATAAATCTCTTTGACTTGCATATTTTTTGGTAGGAACTACTTTTATCTTTCCAGGCGTTGGTTTAGCATGATAGACCAAGGCTTCTCTTCTTCTGCTCTGTTTGCTCATAAATAGTTTTTTATCTGACTTACAAATGTACTAAACCTATAGCTTAAATAACTATTGTTTTAAGAAATTGATATTTCTTTTCAAACCAGAGAATTTGGTTCGTTTTACGGCTGATTTTTTGAATACTTTTTTGAATGTCTCTTCGGTAATTTCCTCCCAATCCTGTTTGGTCATCTCTAAAAGCTCTGGATGTGGATTGAACAACGGCTCTTGATGTGGTTTAGAAAAACGATTCCAAGGACAAACATCTTGACACACATCACATCCAAACATCCAATTATCCATTTGACCTTTAAATGCTGTCGGTATATTATCTTTTAACTCAATGGTTAAATAAGAAATACATTTACTACCGTCTACCACATAAGGTTGTATAATGGCTTCTGTTGGGCACGCATCAATGCAGGCCGTACATGTGCCACAATGGTTGGTAGTTGGTAAATCATAATCTAATTCCAAATCCACAATCAATTCCGCAATAAAATAAAATGACCCTACCTGCTGCGTTAACAAATTACTATGTTTCCCTATCCAACCTAAACCACTTTTGGCAGCCCAGGCTTTATCTAAAACTGGTGCCGAGTCCACAAAGGCGCGTCCAGATACTTCGCCAATTTCTTCTTGAATAAATTGCAATAACGCTTTCAATTTATCTTTAATCACAAAATGATAATCGGTTCCATAAGCATATTGGCTTATTTTTGGTGCCAATTCATCGTTCTGCTTTTCAGGATTATAATAATTGAGCAATAGCGAAATGACACTTTTGGAACCTTCAACCAACTTTGTTGGATTCAGGCGTTTATCAAAATGATTTTCCATATATCCCATTTCTCCATGCATGTTGTCTTTCAACCATTTTTCAAGTCTGGGTGCTTCTTCTTCTAAAAACCCTGCTTTACTAATACCACAAGACAAAAAACCGAGGCGTTTGGCTTCAGCTTTTATCTTATGGGTATATTGCGATTTAAAATCCATCAGTCTTCTAGCCTTAAGGTCAACCCAACTGGTTTTAATGTTATCAATGGATTAACTTGTATGTTTCTTGTAGTTGTGGAAATCTTATAGTTCTTTAAAATTTCAAATACAGTCAAGACCATTTCATACATAGCAAAGTTGTTTCCTATACACAATCGAGGTCCAGCTCCAAATGGCATGTAATAATCTGCTTTCATAAGTTCTGGTTTTTCAATAAACCGTTCTGGACTAAATTCATTCGGGTTTTCCCAATATTCTGAATTTCGATGTAACTCATAGATTGAAACACCAATCATAGTACCTTTTTTAATGTAATAATCCCCAAGTTGTATATCATTAATTGCAACGCGATCGGTAATCCATGCTGGCGGATACAACCGTAAACTCTCATTAATACAAGCAGAGACGTAATTTAAACTTGTAATTACCTCTAATGGATCATTAGTTTTTAATGCTACTTCCGCTACTTCCCTTTTTGCTTTTTCTAAAATACTTTTATGTTGAGCCAATAAGGTTAAGGTAAAGGTCAATGCGTTGGCCGTAGTTTCATGACCTGCAACAAACAAAATTAATATCTCATCTATTAATTGCGTATTCGTCATCGATGATCCATCTTCATATTGAGCGTCCAATAACATTTGAAGCAAATCATCATGAGTTTGATCTGAAGCTCTTCGTTGATTAATTATAGCTTCAATAATATCTCGACTCTCTTTAACCAGTCCCTTATGATATCTCATTTTTCCAGACACATAAAATCCTAATTTTTTATAAGGTTGTCGTATTTCAGTAGTTATAAATTTTTGAAGGTTTTCAATAATAAATTGTAGCCGTTTTAAGGTTTCCTTTTCAGCAGAAAAATTGAAAAGGGATTTTGCAACGACTTCAAAAGCCAACTCATTCATTATTGGATAAAGCTCCAATTCTTCGTTTGGCTTTATTTTTTTTATTTGATCCTTTATAGCTGAATCAATTACTGAAACAAGATTTTTAATCTTTTCTTTATGAAAACCCGGTTGAATTAACCGTCTTTGTTGCAACCAATAATCGCCGCTAGATGTTAGTAGTCCATAACCAATATATTTTGAAAGAAATTGTGTTTGGATTTTTGATTTATGAAAATCCTTATGCTTTTTTTGAAGCATTTGACTGGCCACATCCTTATTACATGAAATAATGACGGCATCTTGAAAAAATGGTCTTACATAAAAGGAATTGTTATTCTGCTTGAGCCATTTATTTTGAAACGGAATAGGATTTTTGGCAATTTTAGAAGAATTAAGTATAAACTTATAAAACGGAATTTTATTTGGATACTGATATTCCGGCATTAGAATAATCCTCCTTGAATAGGCCCCTTAGTTTTACCTAGGTGTCTATAAGCTTGTTCCGTTACTTCTCTTCCACGAGGTGTTCTCATAATAAAACCTTGTTGAATTAAAAAAGGTTCATAAACTTCTTCTATGGTTTCGGCACTTTCACTAACGGCTGTGGCCAAAGTGGTAATTCCTACTGGACCTCCTTTAAATTTATCAATGATTGTTGATAGAATTTTATTGTCCATTTCATCCAATCCATGAGCATCCACATTCAACGCCTCAAGGGCAAAACGAGCAATTTTAATATCAATATTGCCATCACCTTTTATCTGCGCAAAATCACGCACTCTTCTTAAAAGGGCATTGGCTATACGTGGTGTCCCCCGACTTCTTCCTGCTATTTCAACGGCAGCTTCCATAGTAATGGGCACCTGTAAAATGGAGGCACTACGTTGTACAATAGTTGTTAACAATTCAGTATTATAATATTGAAGTCTGCTTTGAATACCAAATCGTGCACGCATGGGAGCGGTAAGCAATCCTGAACGCGTGGTAGCTCCTACTAATGTAAAGGGGTTTAAATTGATTTGAACCGTTCTGGCGTTAGGTCCAGATTCAATCATGATATCAATTTTATAATCCTCCATGGCCGAGTATAAATATTCTTCAACTATGGGACTCAATCGATGGATTTCATCAATAAACAGCACATCACGATCTTCCAGATTGGTAAGTAACCCAGCCAAATCTCCAGGTTTATCCAAGACTGGACCTGAAGTTACTTTAATACCAACATTCAATTCGCTCGCTAGAATATGAGCCAAGGTTGTTTTTCCTAGTCCAGGAGGGCCATGGAATAAGGTATGATCTAAAGCTTCTTCTCGACCATTTGCGGCTTGAACAAAAATTTGAAGATTTTCCAACACCTGATCCTGACCCGTAAAATCATCAAAAGTTAAGGGCCTTAATCTTTTTTCTACATCAAGTTCTTCTGATGAAAAATGTTCGTTAGTTGGATTGAGATTCTCGTTCATATAACACAAATATAAACAAAAAGCCTTTCTAAATCAGAAAGGCCTTGTTAGTATTATTAAGTTGTCACTTACTAATGATGCAACTCTTCTTCGCCATCTTTTAAAGGCACATTTTGAGGTACAAAATCATCATCGTGACCTGGTTTATTATAATCATATGACCAACGGTAAACATGAGGAATTTCTCCTTCCCAGTTTCCGTGAATATGTTTTACTGGAGCAGTCCATTCAAGAGTAGTTGATCTCCATGGATTCTGAACTGTTTTCTCTCCAAAGAAAATACTGCTAAAGAAGTTGTATAAGTATACCAATTGGAATACACCTCCAACCAATGCAAAAACTGTAATGATTACATTCACATCAGCTAAATCATCAAACAATGGGAAATTGGAGTTCGTATAATAACGTCTCGGTAATCCTGCCATACCAATAAAGTGCATTGGGAAGAAAACACCGTAAGCACAAACGGCCGTTACCCAAAAATGGATATAACCCAAACGTTTATTCAACATACGACCAAACATTTTAGGGAACCAATGGTAAATACCAGCAAACATTCCATATAGTGCCGAAATACCCATTACCAAATGGAAGTGAGCCACTACGAAATACGTATCATGCACATTGATATCTAAAGCACTATCTCCTAAAATAATACCAGTAAGACCACCTGTGATAAACGTTGAAACAAATCCAATTGAGAATAGCATAGCCGGGTTCATTTGGAGATTTCCTTTCCAAATGGTTGTAATCCAGTTAAAGGCTTTTACCGCTGAAGGGATTGCAATCAATAATGTTGTAAATGTAAAGACTGACCCCAAGAATGGGTTCATTCCCGAAATAAACATGTGGTGACCCCAAACAATGGTTGATAGAAAAGCAATGGCCAAAATAGACATAATCATGGCGCGATAACCAAAAATAGGTTTTCTTGAACTAGAGGCCATAATTTCAGAAACTAATCCCATAGCCGGTAGAATAACAATATATACCTCTGGGTGACCTAAAAACCAAAATAAGTGTTCAAATAATACTGGTGAACCACCTTGGTAATGCAATACCTCTCCTTGAATAAATATATCCGATAAAAAGAAAGATGTACCAAAACTTCTATCCATTATCAACAATAATGCAGCAGACAATAACACTGGGAAAGATACCACACCAATAATTGCTGTGATGAAAAATGCCCAGATTGTTAATGGTAAGCGAGTCATTGACATCCCTTTAGTACGCAAGTTAATAACGGTAACTATGTAGTTCAATGATCCTAATAAGGATGATGCAATAAAGATAGCCATAGATACTAACCATAATGTCATACCCATACCTGATCCACCTTGTGCCATTGGCAATGCTGAAAGCGGTGGGTAGATAGTCCAACCAGCTGCAGCAGGTCCTGCTTCAACAAATAAAGAGATAACCATGACCACACTAGAAAGGAAGAATAACCAATAAGATACCATGTTCAAAAATCCAGATGCCATATCTCTAGCTCCAATTTGCAATGGAATCAACAGGTTACTAAATGTACCACTTAATCCAGCCGTCAATACAAAGAATACCATGATAGTACCATGGATAGTTACTAAAGCTAAATAAATATCAGCATCCATAACACCATCAGGTGCCCATTTGCCCAACAATGCCTCAAACAATACATTAGGCTCTTCTGGCCATGCAATTTGCATACGAAACATTAAAGACATTAATACACCTATAACACCCATAATAGTACCTGTAATAAGATACTGCTTGGCAATCATCTTATGATCCTGACTAAAAATGTATTTAGTTACGAATGTTTCTTTATGATGATGTCCGTGATCGTCTTCGTGTGCGTGAGTATCTGCGTGTGTTGACATAATCTTCTATATACTTTTAAAAACTGTTTTTAAATTACTTTAATAAAGAATCTTTAAATTCTTTTTGTTCAGCCATCCAAGCGTCATATTCTTCTTGAGTCTCAACAATTATTTTCATTTGCATGTTGTAATGTGATTTTCCACAAATTTTATTACAAAGCAATAAATAATCAAACTCATAGCGTTCTAATTCTCCCTCTCCTTTGGCAACTAATTCCTTACTTTTCTCAACTCTGATTCTGTTGATATTAGCAACTTTATCAATCATTTGAGGTGTTTGTCTCATTTCAGCAGTCGTTACTGTTGGTGTAAATCCAAACTGTGTAATCATACCAGGAACACAGTTCATTTGTGCTCTAAAATGTGGCATGTAAGCCGAGTGTAACACATCTTGAGAACGCATTTTGAATAATACTGGTCTACCAACTGGTAAGTGAAGTTCGGTTGTGATAACATCATCTTGAGCATTAGGATCCGATTCATCCAATCCTAAAATGTTGGCGTTATCAATATTGATTAAACGCACATTTGCTTGTCCCAATGTATTGTCTTTACCTGCATAGCGCGCTTTCCAGTTAAATTGTTGTGCATATAACTCCACAACCAATGGATCATCATCTTCATTGACATTCATGATGGTATTCCAGGTAAACAGACCGTAAATGATTAATCCAGCCAAAACTATTACTGGAATGATAGTCCAAATGGCTTCTAATGTATTGTTATCTGCAAAATATAAGGCTTTCTTACCTTCTTCACCTCTATATTTAAATGCAAAATAATGCAATAGATATTGGGTAATAGTCTGTACAATAAAAATGATGACCATAGAGATAATCATTAAATTATCGATTCCTGGTCCATGTTCAGATGCCGAATTTGACATTAATGGCAAATCACCCCACTTGACCATACAAACTATAGTAATGGCATAAATAAAGATTAGGAAACCAATCATTAAATAACCATTCAAACGGTTATCATGATCATTGGCCACTTGGTTATTTGATACACCAACCTGTGCCAAATCAAATATCTTGACCATTTGCCAAATTGCAATAGCTATAAAAAGTACTATTATAATGGATAAAAAAGCTGTCATTGTCTTTTCTCTACTTTAATTAAATATTAATAATGAAAGTGTTCACTCTCTTTAATAAATGGATTCCCTTTAGCTAATAATGGATGTTTAGATAGTGCTGTAAACACTATAAATATGAACAACCCAGCAAAGAACATGATTGAACTTATTTCAGGGATACCAATAAACCATCTGTCTCCCACTGTAGCCGGCATAATCATATTGAAAACGTCAATGTAGTGACCACATAATATAACAATACCTGCCATTACCACAAACCAAGGAATACGCTTGTAATCACTATTCATAAGCACCAATAATGGGAATACGAAGTTCATGACCACCATGCCTAGGAACGGTAATTTATAATCTGCAAAACGCGTTACAAAATAAGTTACCTCTTCTGGGATGTTTGAATACCAAATAAGCATGAATTGTGAGAACCAAAGGTAAGTCCAGAAAATACTGATAGCAAACATGAATTTCGCTAAATCATGCAAGTGACTGTCATTTACAAATGGTAATAAATCTTTTGATTTTAAATACATGGTAATCATCGCAATAACGGTAATACCACTTACAAACATGCTGGCAAATACATACCAACCAAATAAGGTACTAAACCAGTGCGGGTCAACACTCATAATCCAATCCCAAGACATCATAGACTCGGTATAGATATAGAACACTAAAAATCCAGCAGCGATTCTAAATGATTTTTTGAAGTTTCGATTATCATTCACATCAGCTTTATCTTGAGCCAATGAGAACTTCCGTGCAAAGTGTCTATATAAACTCCATCCAGCAATAAAGATTAATCCTCGAATGATAAAACCAGTCATATTTAAAAATCCTGATTTTCCTTGGATTAATTTATCATGTTCAACCACTTCAGGATCCATCCAAACAAAAATATTATAATGCCCAATCGTACCAGAAGCAACAGCTATACCCAACACAATTAGCGCACCTGGCAACACATAAGCTGTAATAGCTTCCATAATTCTGAACAGTACTGGTGACCAACCTGCTTGCGCTGCAAACTGAATGGCATAAAACGCTAAAACACCCAATGCAATCATAAAGAAAAAGAATGCTGCTACGTACACAGCAGACCATGGTCTGTTGGCTATCTGGTGTTGCACGTGCTCAACATGTTTCGTATGCTCATCTACATGTTCTTCAGTTGAATCAGCATGACCTTCCACATGAGCAGCTTCAGCATCATGTGCATCATGGCTGGTTCCATGCGCAGCTTCTTCACCATGACCTCCTCCGTGATGGGAAGCCTCTTCTGTCAAGATGGTTTCCACCTCTTCAAAAGATTTGTGAGATGTCATAAAACCATATCCCACACCAAGCGCTCCAATAATCATTAGGGCTATAGAAACGGTCTTTAATTTATTCGAGAATGTGTACATATCTATATATAAACTTTATCGTTCTTATTTTTCTAATTTAGCTTTTAGATCCATAACGTAAGCCACAACCTGCCAACGCTCTTGTTCATTCAATTGATTGGCATAGGAACCCATGGCATTTTTACCATAATAAATAGTGTGGTATACACTGCCTTCGGTAATAGCCCTTCCCACATCATCATAACTTGGGATACCTAAAATTTTCTCACGCTTGACTAAATTACCTTGACCATCACCTTTATTACCATGACAAATACCACAATAAATATCATAAAGTTCTTTCCCTTTAGCCAGATCAACCTGCATTGAATCAAGAGGACTCATTAAATTTTCTTTTGCAAAATTGTAGCCGTCAGTTGTATTTTCAATATCAAAAGGTTTGAAACCTCTTGGAATACTTCCCTCTGCAGGTAACTGTCCTTCTTTACCGTTTTTAAATGCATCCGATTCAGCATAAGTTTCATAACCAACTGGTTCGTACATGTTTGGCATGAATTGATAATTCGGTCTAGAATCCTTTTTACAGGAAACCACCACAATCAATACTAATGCTACAAGTGTTATTTTAAATAAGCTTTTCATAATATACTAGTGCGCTTCTTTTTCAACTATATTTAATTCTACAGCTCCGGTTTCTTTCAATAAACTTTCCAATTCCTTTTCATTTCCATGAATAGCAATTTCCATCAAGAAATGATCATCAGTTGTTCTTTTATCAGGATTTTCAGCTTTTTTAAATGGCCACATTCTACTACGTAAATAAAAAGTGATTACCATTAAATGCGCTGCGAAGAATACCGTTAACTCAAACATAATAGGCACGAAAGCTGGCATATTCTCCAAGTAGCTAAAGCTAGGCTTTCCACCGATATTTTGAGGCCAGTCTTCAATCATGATGAAATTCATCATTGTAATAGCAACCGTTAAACCAATGCAACCATAGATAAATGATGCAATAGCTATTCGTGTTGGTTCCAAGCCCATTGCCTTGTCCAATCCATGAACAGGAAAAGGTGTGTAAACTTCTTCTATATGATGTTTTTCTGCTTTAACTCGTTTAACAGCAGACATTAATACATCGTCATCTGTATAAATAGCGTGAATTACTTTTGAAGCTTCCATATGCTACTTTAGTTTAATAAATTTTTAGCTTGTCCTGACCAATCATCACGTTCTGCCCTTCCTGGGAACAAACCGGTAATTTCATCCAACAAATCATATTCTTTTTTAGTCATTTTACTTACTTGTAAGAAAGTATAAATGCCAATGCTATTTAGTGCTTCTTCCATTTTAGGACCAACACCATTTATTTTCTTTAAATCATCAGCTGATTGCGATTCTGAATCAAAAGAACCAATACTTGATAATAAATTATTGATTTTATCAGAATGATCAACCGTTAGATGTGATTCAGCTGTTTCTTTTGGTAATTTTAAAACAGAAGTTCTAGCATCTGCTCCAGTACCAACCAAACTTTCACCTCTTTCTCTGATATTCTTATAACGTTGTCCAGAAGATTTCAAAATAGTTTTAACCTCTGCTTGTGCAATTACAGGGAATGTTCTAGCATACAATAGGAATAACACAAAGAAGAATCCAATCGTTCCAATGAAAATTCCAATATCAACAAACGTTGGTGAGAACATAGTCCAAGAAGATGGTAGGTAATCACGGTGTAAAGACGTTACGATAATTACAAATCGCTCAAACCACATACCAATATTTACTACAATTGAGATAAAGAATGAGAACATGATACTCGTACGTAATTTTTTGAACCACATAAACTGTGGTGAAAATACGTTACAGCTCATCATAGCCCAATACGCCCACCAGTAAGGTCCAGTTGCTCTGTTTAAGAAGGCATATTGTTCGTATTCAACTCCAGAATACCAAGCAATAAACAACTCCGTAATATAGGCCACACCAACTATTGAACCTGTAATCATGATGACTATGTTCATTAATTCAATGTGTTGAACCGTAATATAATCTTCAAGGCTACACACTTTTCTCATAATAATAAGAAGCGTGTTTACCATAGCAAATCCAGAGAAAATCGCACCAGCAACGAAGTAAGGCGGGAATATAGTGGTATGCCATCCTGGAATTACCGACGTTGCGAAGTCAAACGATACAATAGTATGTACAGAAAGTACTAAAGGCGTTGCTAAACCAGCAAGTACCAAAGATACTTCTTCAAAACGTTGCCAATCTTTCGCACGACCTGTCCATCCGAAGCTCAATAAAGAATATATTTTCTTTTGGAATGGTTTCACAGCTCTATCACGAATCATTGCAAAATCAGGTAATAATCCTGTCCACCAGAATACTAACGATACTGATAAATACGTAGAAATCGCAAAAACGTCCCAAAGTAATGGCGAGTTAAAGTTCACCCATAGCGATCCAAATTGGTTTGGAATTGGTAACACCCAATATCCTAACCATGGACGACCCATGTGAATAATTGGGAACAAACCAGCCTGAACTACCGAGAATATTGTCATGGCCTCCGCAGAACGGTTAATTGCCATTCTCCATTTCTGACGGAACAGTAATAGTACTGCAGAAATCAGTGTTCCTGCGTGACCAATACCAACCCACCAAACGAAGTTAGTAATATCCCAAGCCCAACCTACGGTTTTATTTAAACCCCAAGTTCCGATACCTGTTGAAATTGTATAGATAATACAGCCTATTCCCCAAAGGAATGCTACAAGACTTATAGAAAATACAATCCACCAAGATTTATTTGCTTTACCTTCAACAGGTGCTGCTACATCCACTGATACATCGTGGTATGATTTTTCGCCTGTAACTAAAGGTCTTCTAATAGGTGCTTCGTAATGAGACGCCATAATCCTTTTATAATTGTTTCTTAATTAATGTTTATGCTTCAGTTGTATTTCTCACTTTAGTTTGGTACATCACGTTTGGTTTTGTTCCAACGTGCTCCAATAAGTGGTACATACGGTTATCTTCTTTAAGGTGAGCCACCTTACTTTCTTTATCATTGATATCTCCAAATGTCATAGCGCCACTGCTACATGCAGCAGAACATGCTGTTTGGAATTCACCATCCTTAATTTGACGTCCATCACGCTTGGCATCTAAAATGGTCTTTTGTGTCATTTGGATACACATAGAACATTTTTCCATCACACCACGTGAACGAACAGTTACATCTGGATTCAATACCATACGACCTAAATCATCATTCATGTGGTAATCAAACTCATCGTTTTGAGCGTATAAGAACCAGTTGAAACGACGTACTTTATAAGGACAGTTGTTTGCACAGTATCTCGTACCTACACAACGGTTATAAGCCATGTGGTTTTGACCTTGACGACCATGTGATGTTGCCGCTACTGGACAAACTGTTTCACAAGGTGCATGATTACAATGCTGACACATAACTGGTTGAAAAGCTACTTGTGGATTTTCAGAAGCGTGCTCCATTTCGCCAAACTCGCTCAATGAACTGCTTAAACCAGAAATATTGTCTTTTTTGGCATTATCACCTTCAAAAGACTCTTCAGAAGAATAATACCTGTCAATACGCAACCAGTGCATATCACGACTACGACGAACTTCTTCTTTACCTACAACAGGTACGTTGTTTTCAGCGTGACAAGCAATCACACAGGCACCACAACCTGTACAAGCATTCAAATCAATTGAAAGGTTGAAATGATGACCGATAGAGCGATCAAATTCATCCCAAAGATCAACATCTGGAGATGTTACTGGCGTTTCTTCATGATTTAAAGAAACAACAGGAATCGCATTCCAGTATTTTTTATCTTTAGTATTGAAAATTTCTAATGAGGTTTCCTTGATAATATCACCACGACCCATTAAGGTATTATGCAACTGAACACAAGCAAATTCATGCATTCCAGAAGCAGGTTCAACTTTTACATTTTGAACATTATTAGAATCGTGATATAAGGTGTAGGCGTTAACGCCTGTTTTCATTTCGTCTTTTAATCCTGCAGAACGACCATATCCAAAGGATAGACCAACAGTTCCATTAGCCTGACCTGGCTGAATAAGAACAGGAACGTTATTTAAAGTCGTTCCATTGACAGTAACGTTAGCATAACTACCATCTAAAGCACCTGTTGCTACATGAACATTCTTAAGTCCAATTCTATCTGCATCTGCTTTAGAAACCGTTAAGTAGTTATCCCAAGATACTCTTGAAATTGGATCTGGAAACTCCTGCAACCATGGGTTGTTTGCTTGTTGGCCATCACCCATTCCTGTTTTGGTGTATAACACCAATTCCATATCAGAACCCGATGTGTTAGCCAAAGCTCTGGCAGCCGCTCCAGCGGACACCGCATTCATAGTAACCGACCCATCTGCAGAACCTCCTGTTGAAACAGTCTCTGAAGTAGTTGTTGTGACATATTCATCTTTGTCTTCTTCAGCAATACCTAATCCAACAGCCGCATCATGAATAATGCCTCCTACTAATGTTCTATCTTTTTTCTCTTTTAATTCCGTTGAAGTGGTTTCGATAGTTTCAGTCGTACTGGTTGAAGCACCTCCAAAGTAAACACTACCTTTAACAAAAACACCATCATGTAATGCTTTGTTAAAAGACGATCCACCCAATACACTGGTATTCCAAGTTTCTTTTAAGTAACTATGATAGTTAGAATTATTACCATTCCAAACCAATAATGCTTCTTGAAATTGTCTTGTGTCAAATAATGGACGAATTGTTGGTTGCGTCAAAGCAAAATGCCCTTTCTTCATTTCAACATCACCCCAAGATTCCAAATAATGTGGTGCTGCAGCTATGTATTGACATTTTGAAGATGTCTCATCGGACTTCATTGAAAATGCAACAGACAATTCAGTTTTAGCTAAACCTGATTCAAATTCCGAGGCATTAGACAAAGTATACATTGGATTCACACCACTCATGATAATAGCACCAACCTTACCTGCATTCATATCTGCAATTAAAGTTTGAACCGCTTTATCATTTCCTTGTCTGGTTTTTATAGGTGTACTAGGGTCAAATGCCTGACTTCCCAAGTGCTCATTGATTGCAAATACAACCGTTTGCGCATTGACATCTTGAATACCTGTAACCACTACAGCTTTTCCTTTTGCTGCTTTAAGTTCAGAAGCTGCTTTACTTACAGCCTCTGCTATATGTTCTGGTAATTCTACAGATACCGAACCACCAACTACTTCGCTATATAATTTTGCTAAAGCCAACTTTTGCTGACTAGCTGTCATAGGCACACGCTTATCAGCATTAGCACCCGTTAATGACATATTAGATTCAAACTGAATATGACGAGACATTTTACCATGATCTGGCACCCGATTTTTAGCATAGTCAGAATCAAATCCGCCACCTTGCCAATCACCTAAAAAGTCTGCACCTACAGAAACAATTGTCATCGCTTTAGAGAAATCATAATTGGCTAAACCACGCTCTCCGTAATTAGCTTGATAGGCATCTAAAGCCGCTGATTCAGAAACCGCATCATAAACCACATGACTCACATTGCCATATTTAGCTTTGAATTCAGCAACCAATTTTGAAGTCGAAGGGCTGGCAAAGGTTTGTGTCAATAACACAATTTGCTTTCCTGAACCACTCAATCTGTTCAATTCTTTGGTAGTTTCCGTATCAAAATTGCTCCAAGAAATTGGACTACCGTCCTTCATTGGACCTTGTACTCTCAAACTATCATACAAACCAAGAACCGATGCATTCACTCTGGCATTTGCACTACCATTGGTAGCAGCCATAGCATTGTTCTCAATTTTAATTGGACGACCTTCACGGGTTTTCACTAAAACACTTGCAAAATCATACCCATCTGCAATTGTGGTTGCATAATAATTGGCTACACCTGGAATAATCTCCTCTGGCTGCACAACATATGGTATAGATTTAATAACTGGCCCTTCACAGGCAGCTAAAGAAGCTGCAGCTGTACTAAAACCAACATATTTTAAGAAATCACGACGGGTTGTTTTCGAGTCACTTAATGATTCTTTATTCCCTAAAAACTCATCAGTAGGAATCTCTTGAACAAATTCGTTTTGTTTCAGCGTCTCAACAATAGAGCTATTCTCGTTTAGCTCTTCAACACTTTTCCAGTATTTCTTGTTTGATGACATATTATATAATTGAATTACTTCTTAATAAATTAATAATGACACTTACCACATTCCAATCCGCCCATTTGAGCAGCTGTCAATTGGTCTACACCGTACTTTTTAGATAATTCTGCATGAATTTTCTCGTAGTAAGCATTGTCTTGTACTTTCACATTGGTTTCTCTGTGACAGTTAATACACCAACCCATGGTCAATGGTGCATGCTGATACATAATCTCCATTTCTTCAACTGGTCCATGACAAGTTTGACATTCAATACCTGCAACAGAAACGTGTTGAGAGTGATTGAAATAAGCAAAGTCTGGCAAATTATGAATACGTACCCATTTTACAGGTTGCGATTCACCGGTATATTTTTGGTCTGCATCACTCCATCCTGCAGCGGCATATAATTTTTGTATTTCACCGTCATAGAACTCTTTTGAGTATTCTGCACTAGTTTCCCCATTATATTCATAAATGGACTTATGACAGTTCATACACACATTTAATGATGGGATACCAGATGTTTTACTCACTCGAGCTGACGAGTGGCAGTATTTACAATCGATACCATTATCCCCAGCGTGAATTTTGTGAGAGAAATGTATTGGTTGTACGGGTTGATAACCTTGGTCAATACCTATTTGCATGAGGTAACCATACACAAAATAACCACTAGCCAATAATAAGAAAATGGCTGTAACCAGCACTAAAAATTGATTTTGAATAAACGCTTTCCAGATTGGTGTGCCCTTTGTTTCAGAAACATCCACACCTTTAGCTTCAGCAAAACGATTCAACGTTTGTCTTACTAAAATAAGCGCCATAGCCAATAAGGCAAACAATACCGCTAGAGCACCTAAAACCAATTTGCTTGAGAAGCCGCCTCCTTGTGTACTTGTCCCACCAGGACCAGGTTTATCAACAACAACTGGAGCAGGAGCTTCTTCAGCGGTGTAAGCCAAAATATCCGAAATATCCTGATCGGTTAATTGAGGAAAAGGAGTCATAGCTGCACCGCCATACTCATCAAAAATTTTCTTGGCATAAGCATCTCCAGAGGCAATTACGGCAGGACTGTTACGAATCCATGCTGCAATCCATGCTCTGTCCAACCCTTGATCATCAGCCAATCGCTGCTCGACATTTCTAAGAGCAGGCCCTGTCATCTTCTTGTCTAGTTTATGACAAGCCGCACAGTTGGCATTAAATAAAGTTTTTCCTTTTGCTGGGTCGCCTTCTTGGGCAGAAAGTGAGGTTGAAAACGCTAGTAAAATAATTAAACTTAAACGGAGAATGTTTTGGCTTAATTTTCGGTGATTCACCTGTTTCATATTATTAGTTGAATTAACTTCTAAACTTTGGTATGATTTTTTCATTTAATAACAGAAAAAAATACAATAATAAAATCTCACGCAAAAGTAACATTTAAAGTCGATTTTAGAAATGTTACAGAAGTGTTAATTGTTAATTTAGAGAAATTCTAAATAATAAAATACCCGAAGATTTAGTTATTATCATTTACATTTGTATAAAACACCATTGAAAATGAAATTATTGAACACCAAATTCCTGATACCAACCCTGTTTTTAGCAGTTATAACTATGCATACTTCCCACGCGCAACAAGGCCGTGTGGTCATCAATCAAGATGATGATTTGGTTAAATTATTAGCTCTAAAGCGAGACATGAATCTGAATGATAATGATTCCGATCGTTATAAAATCCAGATCTTTTCAGGTAACCGTCATGATGATGCTCAAAAAGCCAAGTCCAAATTACAAACAAAATTACCCGATTTGCCTGTGAGCTTGGAGTTTGAAACACCGAATTATAAAGTTTGGGTTGGGAATTTTAGAAGCCGATTGGAAGCTGACAGAAGTTTGGTTAAAGTCCAGAAAGAATTCCAAAACGCTTTTGTATTTAAACCTAAAAAAGAAAAAGAATAACCATAAAAAAAGCGACCGATTGGTCGCTTTTTTTATTACTAAAATGAAACTTATTTCAATTTCTTTTTAACCTCAACTTCTTGGAAAGCTTCAATGATATCACCTTCCTTAATGTCGTTATAGTTTTTAATTTGCATACCACAATCGTATCCTTTGGATACCTCTTTTACATCATCCTTAAAACGTTTTAGAGATGCCAATTCTCCTGTGTAAACTACGACGCCTTCACGGATTAAACGCACGCCTGAATTTCGGAATATCTTACCATTGGTTACCATACAACCTGCTATGCTTCCTATTTTAGAAACCTTGAATATCTCTCTGATTTCTGCAGTACCTGTCACCTCTTCTTTCAATTCTGGCGACAACATACCTTCCATAGCATCCTTAAGATCATTAATAGCATCATAGATAATAGAATACATTCTGATATCTATTTCTTCCTTATCGGCTATTTGACGGGCGTTACCCATTGGTCTCACGTTAAATCCAATAATTACCGCATCTGAAGCCGAAGCCAGTAATACGTCACTTTCTGTTATTGGACCAACCCCTTTATGGATAATATTCACCTGAATTTCTTCTGTTGATAGTTTCTGGAATGAATCTGTTAATGCTTCCACAGAACCATCCACATCTCCTTTAAGTATGATATTCAATTCTTGGAAATCACCTAAAGCAATTCGACGACCAATTTCATCAAGCGTAATATGACGCTGCGTTCTAACTGATTGTTCACGCTGTAATTGTGTACGTTTCGATGCAATTTGTTTTGCTTCGCGTTCGTCTTCAAATACATTAAACTTATCTCCAGCTTGAGGTGCACCATCTAACCCTAATATTGATACTGGTGTCGATGGTCCTGCGGCCTTAACTTCTTTACCACGCTCATCATGCATGGCTCTAACTTTACCACTATTTTTCCCTGCCAACACATAATCACCAACTCTTAAAGTACCAGCCTGAACTAATATAGTCGATACATATCCTCGACCTTTATCCAAGAATGCTTCCACAACGGTCCCTTGCGCTGGTTTATCTGGGTTGGCTTTGAGCTCTAATAATTCCGCTTCAAGCAACACTTTTTCCAATAGCTCCTTAACACCTTGACCTGTTTTCGCTGAAATATCATGCGATTGAATTTTTCCACCCCAATCTTCAACCAATAAATTCATATTGGCCAATCCTTCTTTTATCTTATCAGGATTTGCAGTTGGTCTATCTATCTTGTTGATTGCAAATACAATTGGCACGCCAGCTGCTTGTGCATGCGAAATAGCTTCTTTAGTTTGCGGCATGATATCGTCATCAGCAGCAATAACAATGATTGCAATATCTGTGACTTGAGCACCACGAGCACGCATGGCCGTAAAGGCTTCGTGACCAGGCGTATCTAAAAATGCAATTTTTTGACCACTTTCCAATTCAACACCATAAGCACCAATGTGCTGTGTGATACCACCTGACTCACCTGCTATGACATTCTCTTCACGAATGTAATCCAATAACGAGGTTTTACCGTGATCAACGTGACCCATGACCGTAACAATTGGCGCACGTGATTTTAAATCTTCTGGCTTATCTTCAACTTCTTCGATTGATTCTTCAATATCGGCAGTGACAAATTCTACTTCATAACCAAACTCTTCTGCAACAATAGTCAAAGTTTCAGCATCCAATCGTTGGTTCATAGTAACCATCATACCCAGTGACATACAGGCCGAAATAATTTCGGTTACAGATACATCCATCATGGTGGCAACTTCACTAGCTGTAACAAACTCGGTTACTTTCAGAATCTTACTTTCTGCTGCTTCTGCCTGTAAATCTTTTTCGGTTTGTTCTCTGTGCTGGTCACGCTTTTCACGACGATACTTGGCACCTTTACCTTTAGTTGATTTACCTTGAAGTTTCTCTAGTGTTTCCCGTACTTGTTTTTGTACTTCTTCTTCACTTGGCTCCTCCTTAACAATATTCCTTCTGCCTTTTCCACCAGGCTTACCTTTAAATCTATCATTACCGCCACCTCTTGAAAAATTATTGTCGTCCGGACCTCCAGCTTTACTGATACGTCTACGCTTTTTCCTTCCGGCTCCAGCTTCTTTATTATCAGTCTTTTTCTCTTCCTTTTTCTTTTTAGGCTTATTGAATTGTGTTAAATCAATCTTATCGCCAGCAATTTTAGGTCCAGAAAGTTTTTGATATTGAGTTTTTACTTTTTCTTCAGCAGGTTCTTCTTGCTCTTGACTTTCGGTTTTCTTTTCTACTGATTCCTTTTTAGGTTTTTCTAAAGTTTTCTCTTCCTTTATAGCTTTAGGAGCCTCCTCTTTTACAGGTGTTTCTTTTTTCGCGGTCTCTTCAGCTTCTTCAACTTTAGCTTCTTTAGGTTTTGCAGGTTTTTTCTTATCGGCATCCAAGTCGATTTTTCCAACTTGTTTAGGCCCTGAAAGGGTTGATTTTGCTTTAACAACCTCTTCTTTCTCCGCTGCTTCTTTTTTGGCTCTTGCTTGCTCTCTCTCTTCTAATTCACGTTCACGCTGAATCCTTAATGCTTCCTTCTCTTTCTGTTTAGCCTCACTAACCTCTTGAGATTTTGCTTTTTTATTGGCATCTGTCTCAAACTCATCTTGTAAAAGTTGGTGTACTTCTTCAGATATTTTGGTGGTTGGACGCTTCTCTATTTCAATGCCTTTAGAATCTAAATATTCTACAGCACGATCTAGCGAAATATTAAGTTCACGTAATACTTTATTTAATCTAATTGTTTCAGCCATAAATTGCCTTTAAAATAACCTAAAATTATATTTAATCTTCGAATTCCTCCTTCAGAATCCTAATAACATCTAAAATTGTTTCTTCTTCTAAATCTGTGCGCTTAACTAAATCATCAACTTCCTGCTCTAAAATACTCTTGGCAGTATCCAATCCAGCTTTGCTGAATTCTTCAATAATCCACTCATCGATTTCATCAGAGAACTCACGTAGCTCAACATCTTCTTCAGCGCCTTCTCTAAATACATCAATTTCATAACCGGTTAATTGGCCGGCCAAACGAATGTTATGACCACCTCTACCGATAGCTTTACTTACCTCTTCTGGCTTTAAGATAGCTTCCGCACGTTTGTTTTCTTCATCAATCTTTATTGAAGTTACTCTTGCAGGACTCAAGGCTCTGGTAATATACAGTTGTAAGTTATTGGTATAATTGATAACATCAATATTTTCATTACCCAACTCACGAACAATACCATGAATTCTGGATCCTTTCATTCCAACACACGCACCTACCGGATCAATTCTGTCATCATAAGAATCCACAGCTACTTTAGCTTTTTCACCTGGAATCCTAACAACTTTTTTAACCGTAATCAAGCCATCAAAAACTTCAGGGATTTCCTGCTCGAACAATTTCTCTAAAAATTCCGGAGCCGTTCTTGACATGATAATGGCTGGCTTGTTCCCTTTAAGTTCAACGCTCTCAATTATGCCACGAACATTATCCCCTTTTCTAAAAAAATCTGATGGTATTTGTTTTTCCTTTGGAAGGATAATTTCATTGCCTTCATCATCCAACAAAATTACAGCTCTGTGACGGATGTGGTGCACTTCAGCCGTGTAAATATCACCAACTAAATCCTTAAACTGCTTATAAATATTGGTATTATCATGCTCATGGATTTTAGAAATCAAATTCTGTCTTAATGCCAAAATTGAACGACGTCCTAAATCTATTAACTTCACTTCTTCAGATACATCCTCTCCAACTTCAAAATCAGGCTCAATCTTTCTAGCTTCAGACAACGATATTTCCTGATTAGGTTCTTCTACTTCTCCATCGGCTACAACCACACGATTTCTCCAGATTTCCAAATCTCCCTTATCAGGGTTAATAATGATATCGAAATTGTCATCATCACCAAACTTCTTCTTCAATGCATTTCTAAACACATCTTCTAAAATCGCCATTAAGGTTACACGATCTATTAATTTATCGTCTTTAAATTCCGAGAAAGACTCAATTAACGCAAGATTTTCCATATCTCTCTTTTAATTAAAATTTTATCATAACTTTTGCTTCTACAATATCTTCATAGGCAATATCTGCCTGTTTTTGAACCGTCACTTTTCCTTTACCAACTGGTTTAGGCTCTCTAGCTTTCCAATTTAAAGTGATTTTTGTCTCATCAGCCTTCGCAAGCGTTCCTTTATACTGCCCATCATGAGTTGCAACCTCTAAATCTCTGCCAACACTTTTAGCATATTGTCTTTGATTAACTAAAGGCGCAGCAGCTCCAGCTGACGCTACTTCCAAGGAAAAATCTTGATCCTCACGATCCAAATTATGCTCAATGGCCCGGCTTATAAAAATACAGTCATCAACTGTAACACCTTGATCGCCATCAATGATAACTTTAATGTTATTATCATTTGAAATCGACAGGTCTATCAGAAAAAGATCATCTCTTTCCTCAAGCCCTTCAGCCAATAATTTTTCTACTCTTTCCTTAAACATTTTTGGTATAAAAAGAGGGGACTTCCCGTCCCCTCATTAAATCTTTTTACTTTCAACGGTGCAAATATACAACAATTAAATTGAATTCCATAATGATTGAAATATCAATTTTTATTCTTAATTTTATTCGCAACTACTAATCCAGAAAATCCTTTTATGAAAAAAATACTCGTTCCTACAGATTTTTCAAAACAAGCCGAAAATGCCTTACAAGTTGCAGCTCAATTAGCCAAGAAACATGGTAGTGAGATTTACTTACTCCATATGCTTGAACTACCTTTAAGTCAAGTGGATGCTTTGAGCCAACACAGTGAATTACCTGAAGCCATGTTTTTTATGAAATTGGCACATAAAAAGTTTGAGCAAACAATGAATCAAGATTATTTGAATGATGTGGTCGTGCATGAAACTGTTGATTTCAATCAGACTTTTACTGGCATATCCAACACCTGTAAGGAACATGGAATTGATTTAATCATTATGGGTTCTCATGGCTCGAGTGGATTTAAAGAAATGTTTATTGGATCCAATACTGAAAAAGTGGTTAGAACAGCTGAAGTTCCTGTTCTAGTCATCAAAAATGAACATGATAATTTTAAAATTGACAATTTTGTTTTTGCATCCGACTTTAAAAATGATAACAAGGAAACCTATAGGCAAGCTACAGAACTAGCTAAAGCATTTGGTGCAAAAATCCACTTATTGTTTGTAAATACTGCTAGTAATTTTGTTACGACGGCAACTGCTAAAGCTCGAATAATGGATTTTATTGAAGGGTATGATTTTGAAGATTATTCCATTTCCATTTACAATGATGAAAGTGTTGAAAAAGGCATCTTAAACTTCTCTCATATCATCAGTGCTGATTTAATTGGTATTAGTACGCATGGCAGACAAGGTATCGCACACTTCTTCAACGGCAGTATTAGTGAAGATTTGGTAAACCATGCCAAGCGACCGGTAGTGACATTTAAAATTTAATTGAAAAACCATTATAAAACAAAAAACCTAATCAATAATGATTAGGTTTTTTTTTAATTACTTGTTGGCCTACTAGGGCTCGAACCTAGACTCTTCTGGACCAAAACCAGACGTGTTGCCAGTTACACCATAGGCCATTGTGTAATTGAGGTTGCAAATTTAAAACAAAGTTTCGTTTGCACAAACATTTTTTACATAAAATAATACTCCAAAACTTAACGTTTCCTTAAAAGTATTTTTGGTTTGATATTTATTGTTAAATTCGCCTAATCTAATAAACAGCAATTACATGGCACATATTAGCTTTAAAAAATGGAACAATCTATTAGCTTGGTTTTCATT
Source organism: Hanstruepera sp. CR43 (assembly GCF_055227665.1). Taxonomy (NCBI): domain Bacteria; kingdom Pseudomonadati; phylum Bacteroidota; class Flavobacteriia; order Flavobacteriales; family Flavobacteriaceae; genus Hanstruepera; species Hanstruepera sp. CR43. The sequence continues at coordinate 1,490,046 of NZ_CP200078.1, forward strand.
TTTAGTGGCTTTATTCACATTCGGTCTTACTGTTGAACCTACTGTTAGTTTTTGGGATGCCGGAGAATATATTTTAACCTCTTCTAAACTTCAAGTTGGACATCCACCAGGAGCTCCATTGTTTCAAATGTTTGGTGCATTTTTCTCCATGTTTGCTTTAGAATCTTCTCAAATTGGTTTTATGTTAAATATGATGAGTGCTGTTGCCAGTGCCTTTACCATTTTATTTATGTTTTGGACAATTTCCCTTTTATTGAGAAAATTAGCTGGAAATGAAGAGACCTTATCCGAAACTCAAAAAATAGCAATTTTAGGTGGTTCTTTAGTTGGAAGTTTAGCTTTCACTTTTACAGATTCATTTTGGTTTAACGCAGTGGAAACGGAGGTTTATGCTATGGCCACACTCATAATGTCTGTGTTATTTTATTTGGCATTACGTTGGGAGCGCGAAATGGATCAACCTCGCGGAAATCGTTGGTTAATCCTAATTGCTTTTGTTATTGGATTGTCATTTGGAGTTCATTTCATGGGTTTATTAACCATACCAGCTATAGGGTTGATATACTATTTTAAAAACTATAGAGAGATAACAGTCAAGAATTTTATAATTGCCAATGTACTTTCTGTTGCTATCCTGTTGTTCATTTTTAAATTATTAGCACCAAATATTTTAAGGTACTTTAGTGCCATGGAAATTTTCTTTGTGAATTCCATTGGCTTACCATTTAATTCAGGTTCCATTATCGCAGGAGTTATATTGGTAGCGGTCATTTATTTTGGGCTGAAATACACGAGAGAAAAACAATACAAACACTTGAACACAGCTATATTGTGTGTGACGTTTGTAATGGTTGGTTTCTCGTCCTGGATGATGTTACCCATTCGTGCTAACGCAGATGTGGTTATCAATGAGAATGACCCATCTGATGCCAGGGAATTGCTAGCCTATTATAATTTAGAACAATACCCAGAAACCCATTTATTTTATGGGCCTCAATTTACAGACCAGTATTCAGGTTTGGATGAAAACGAACCTTACATCGATGATAAACCCAATTATGAGAAAGATGAGACAACGGGTAAATACGTTATTATAAACGATTGGGAGAATGCCAGACAGAATTACAATTCTAAACATGCCTCAATTTTACCAAGGATGTGGAGTGGCGAAAACGCTGAAAACTATATGATTTTTACTGGATATTTAGACTTCAAATTGAAGCCTGAATACCAAATGGAAAATGAGCTGCGCGGAGCTATTACAAATTTTAAGAATGACGTGGCTAATGGCATGGTTGACTATGAAGACTATCATAATTTCTTGCGACAGTTTAGTCAATATATTGATGTTGAAAAACCATCTTTGGGAAGTAATATCGCTTATATGCTAGAGTACCAATTAGGCTATATGTACTGGCGTTATTTTATGTGGAATTTTGTAGGCAGACAGGATGATATTCAAGGTAAATACGATAATCACGGTAATTGGTTAAGTGGCATCAACTTTATAGATGAATGGCATTTGGGGTTATCTCAAGACAACTTACCAAGTGATGTTGAAAATAATAAAGCGCGAAACACCTATTATTTTTTACCCTTCATTTTAGGGCTGATTGGCTTGTTCTTTTTATTCAACAAAGACAAAAAATTATTCTGGGTCATGTTGGTGTTTTTCCTGTTTACCGGTTTGGCTATTCAGGTTTATACGAATGTGAGACCCTTTGAGCCTCGTGAAAGAGATTACTCCGTAGTTGGTTCTTTTTATGTATTTGCCCTTTGGATTGGATTTGGTGTGTACGCCATAGTTGACTCTCTGAAGCAAAAGTTTTCATCTAAATTACTAGCGCCTGCTGTTTCAGTTGTTTGCCTCATTTTGGTGCCTGGTATTTTGGCTGCCAACAATTGGGATGATCACGACCGTTCAAACAAATATACAGCTCAAGCGATGGCCAAAAAATATCTGGATTCTTGTGCTGAAAACGGCATCTTATTTTCAATAGGTGATAATGATACCTTTGCACTTTGGTATGCTCAAGAAATTGAGGGCTACAGAACGGATGTTCGTGTGGTTAATACCAGTTTGTTCCAGACAGATTGGTACATTGACCAAATGAAGCGGAAAGCTTATGAGAGTGATCCTGTTCCTTCATCACTATCACATGATCAATACCGTTATGGCACACGTGATTATATATTGAAAAAATTATTTATTTATGATGCCAATGGCAGACCACAACGATTACTGAATAAGGACACATTAAATATTAAAGACTTTTTAGAATTTGTCTCCAGTGACAATCCAAGAACCAAGTTCAAATATTTATTACAGCAACAAGGTGAAGACCCTAGTTTCTATCCAGTACAATATCAAAACTCCAACTATTTTCCTGTTGAATATGTGCAAATTCCTGTCAACAAAGAAAATGTTTTAAAATATGGTATCGTAAAAGCAGAAGTTTCAGATGATATTGTGGATAACATCACTATTAAAATTACTGATGGTGCCTTATATAAAAATAGACTGCTCATGCTGGATATCATTGCTAATAACGATTGGAAGCGCCCTATTTATTTTACGGGTGGTGCCTTTGGTGATGACGATTATATCTGGATGAAAGACTACTTACAACTTGATGGCATGTGCTACAAGTTAGTTCCTATCAAAACACCTGTTGATAAAGCCAATCCGTTTGACATGGGGCGTGTGGATTCTGATTTAATGTATGATAAAGTTGTAAATTGGGATTGGGGTAATAGTGGTGACCCAAATATTTACCATGATACCGAAACCCGACGAAATTCCATAACTTATAGAGGAAACCTGGCGCGACTGATTGAACAATTAATCAATGAAGAAAAGTTGGATAAAGCTGAAAAAATTGCAGATATCGCCATGGACAATATGCCAGTAGACTATTTTGGATATTACACCCTTTTAGAACCCTACATAAGTGCTTATTATGAAGTTGACGCTAAAGATAAAGCACAAAAATTGTTTAAGGATGTTGCCAGAAAATATCAAGAGAATTTAACGTATTACAGCAAGTTGGATGGTGAGCAACAAAGACGTGTTTTTGAGGAAATCTACACCGATATTGAACGCTACAAGAGTATTGTTGACGTGGTTATAGAATATGACAGGGACTTTGGCGCCCAAGAGGCCAAGACCTTTTCAAATTATCTGAATTTATTCAAGCATTTCTATGATGACGAACCAAGTGCTGAAGAAGCTTCATTTGATTTGGATTCTGACATCCAACAAGGTGACAGTAGTATTATTGAACCCGAGCAATAAGCAATAACTTGGATACATGGGAATAACGCCTGTAAAAACGCCTAAAATTGTCAAAAAGGCTCTACCAAAGTATGTTTGGGAAAAACAAACTAACGAGAAAATTCTCTATATCACTTTTGATGATGGTCCAACACCAAATATTACGGATCAAGTCTTAAGCTTATTATCAGATTTCCATGCGAAAGCAACTTTTTTTTGTATTGGCAATAATGTAGAAAAGAATCCTGAAATTTTTAAAAATATTGTGTCAAAAGGACATGCAATTGGTAACCACACCCAAAACCATTTAAAGGGTTGGAAAACTGATTTAGAACATTACCTAGCTGATGTCGATCAAGCTCAAGATGTCATCAATTCAGAATTAAAGGATGGTAAGTTTAGCAAAAAACTATTTCGTCCACCATATGGCAAAATAAAACCAAGCCAAGGAAAAGCATTAATTAATTTGGGATATACCATTATCATGTGGAATGTCTTATCCTTTGATTGGGACTATAAAACTTCCCCTGAAAGCTGCTTGAAAAATGTTTTAGATAAATCTGAACCTGGAAGTATCATTGTTTTTCATGACAGTGAAAAAGCCGCAAAAAATCTTTTGTATGCTCTACCAAAAGTTTTGGAGCATTTCTCTAACAAGGGCTATACTTTTAAAGCATTAGCTAGCTAAACATATTCTTGAATAATACCAATAAGCGTATTGGCATCCTGTTCGCCACTATGACGCCATTTCATTTCGCCATTTTTGTAGATAATCAATGTTGGCAAACCTTTGACACGAAGGGCTTCAGCAAGCTCCTTATTCTTATCAACATCAATTTTAATAACTTTGGCCTTATCACCAAGGGCAGCCGCCACATCTCTCAATACGGCATGCATAGCTGTCGATTGCTCATTCCATTCTGTGAAAAAATCCAACAACACAGGAATGTTAACATCTATTAGTTCCCCAAATTTTGACATATGCAACAATTTTAGTCAACCTGTTCCTACAAACCTACAACATTTTACTTAAATAAAACTTGTTTATTTTCAATAGGTTATTGTCATGTAATATAAAAATAAACATTTTTTAAGAAAATAGCACTATTGCAAGAAATTAAGTGTCTCGAGTACCTTGTTTAAGTTCAATAACCGTGATCTCTGGCCAGATTCCCACGCGTCCTGGAAACGCATGATATCCAAAACCACGATTCACGTTTATAAACCTTCCAAATTCATTGTACAATCCAGCCCATTGTTTGTAAACATATTGAGATGGACTCCATCTAAAAAACCCAGGAATTTCAATTCCCATTTGCAACCCATGTGTGTGTCCACTTAAGGTCAGGTGATAGTGAAAGTCATCTTCCTTAACATGATATTCCCAATGAGATGGATCATGTGTCATTAAAATTTTAAAATCATCTTGGCTAACTTGAGATGATGCTTTTTGTAAATCCCCTGCTTGATTAAATCCTTTTCCCCAATTTTCAACACCAATGAGCGCCAATTTCTCACCATCTTTTTCGATATAGCGATGTTCATCCAACAATAAATCAAAACCAATTTTAGGATGAATATCCTTCACAGCCTGAAAATTGGCTACTTTATCTTCAGGTTTTTTCCATTCCACATAATCACCATAGTCATGATTTCCCAAAATAGAATATTTACCATAAGGCGCATCCAACTCCTTGAACATATCAATCCAGTCATCCATTTCATCGGCTTTATTGTTTACAATATCACCCGTAAACAGCATGACATCGGATTTTTGTTCATTTATTAAATCAACACCATACTTTATCTTTTCCTTATTTGTAAAACTCCCTGAATGGATATCAGAAATCTGAGTAATGGTAAATCCGTCAAAGGCTTTGGGTAAATCTTCGAAAAACAATTGGTACTTCAGCACTTTATAGTTATAGCGTCCTTGCCATATACCATATAGAAATGATGCGAATGGAATGGTCGCAATTCCCAAAGCAATTTTCGCAATAAACTCGCGCCTACCTGAAAAATCTTTTGTTTCACCGGGCGATAAAAATGAAAATAGCTTGCCCACTACTCTAAAAACATCTTCTCCAAACATAATGACTAGCAAGACCAATTTGGGTATTAAAAACGTCAACATAAGGCCTGCTGCCAACTGAAAGTTGACTGTTTGACCGGCACTTCGTGGTGTAGAAAAGATGACATATAAAAAATTAGCATAGATAGCCAATGAAACCAATAACCAAACCCATTTTATTATTCGGCTTTTAGTTAATGTTTTAATTGCTTGGAACGCATAGATTTCAATAAATAAGAATATTATTGAAAATACGATAAGGGTTATAATCCACCGTGACATAAATATCTTTTTCTTAAGGCTTTACAAATATACTGGCAAATAAAGCGAAGTCTTTTAATACTCTGTTAATTTTTTAATCCGCTTAGAGTTTTTATTTTCAAAGATGATAGGTTGATTGCTTGACTAAAAAACGTGATTGTTTTTTTTTCATTGGGCAACAAATCAAAATAGTTGTCGGAAAAATGCCCTTTTTCATTACAAAATAAAAATACATCTTTTTGCAATGTTGAGCTTGATAGTTGAATTTCAAAACCTGTATCCGTTTTTGTAATTGTTTTTTGAATAGCTTGAGGTTTCAGCTTGAGATCTTTTGGTTTTGAGAAATAGTAAAGCCATGTTTGATCATTGTTATCAATCCTTAAAACGGTTGATTGCTTATCAAAATTAATATCATTTAAATCCATATTAAAAATTTGCTTACTAACATCAAAAGGAATGACATCTTGAATTTGTTTATGCATGATACTTTTGCCATCAAAATCTAGCAACCGCACATTTAGGCTTAAGGGCACCTTTTCCAGACTATCATTTATAGCATATACATTTAAAATATTGTTTTCAACTTTTGAGGAAATCAATAGGTTTTCAAAACTACGCTTAGCTTTATAGTGCAAAGCTTTCCAGTTCCCAAAGAAGTCAATGCTTGACCAAGACACAGCAGGCCAGCAATCATTTAACTGCCAAATGAGCGTACCCATGTTATAAGGTTTTGCACGACGGTGTGCCTCAATACCTTTTGTAATACCATAAGCTTGCAACAACTGACTTACATAGAAATAATCTTCCGCATTATTAGGAACTGGAAAATCACGTTGCATATAGGCATCCATGATTTGAAATCCTCGAGCATGCTTTTGATGGTTTTTAAACCCTTCAGAGGTAATATCCAAAGAATCGCTTTGGTTGATATAATGGATTGCTTCATAACTTGGAAAGGATTGAAATCCAAACTCACTCATAAATCGCGGTACATGTGCCTCTAAATGTTCAAAGGGATAGCCATCATGCCAAATCCACCAATCGTGGGCATCGCCTTCAAATTCGTATTTTGGATTGCCGCGCCCAAATTTCGGAGAGCTTTCCCAATAATCCGTATCTGAATATTGACCGACTGTTCTTGGTAAAATAGAATCAAAAACCTTTAAATAGCTACTCCAAATTTCCTGTTTCTCTTCCTCACTTCTGTCATTTTGCCAACCCCAACGATGCCAACCTTCAGAGCTTTCATTATTACCACACCATAAGGCTATAGATGGATGATTTCGTAAACTCTTGACATTATCAATAGCTTCTTGTTCAACATTTTCTAAAAATGCTTCATCGCCTGGATACATGGCACAAGCAAACATAAAATCCTGCCAGACTAAAATGCCTTTTTCATCACATAAATCATAAAACACATCATTCTCATAAATGCCGCCACCCCAAACGCGAAGCATATTCATATTGGCCGAAACAACATCATTTAAAAGCTTTTCGTAATTACTATCAGTAACTTGGTTTTGAAAACAATTTTGCGGAATGTAATTGGCGCCTTTGGCGTATACAGGAACACCATTAACCTTAAAATAAAACGATTCACCAAGACTATCTTTTTCATTGACCAAATCAATAGTTCGTAAACCTACTTTCTTGGACATACTATCCAAAACGGCTTCCCCATCTTTTATAACAACTTTGATGTCATACAAATAGGGTTCACCCAAATTATGAGGCCACCAGCGATTGGGATTTTTAATTTGAAATGGAATTAACATTGGGTTATATTCTAATCCTTCGCTAAAAACTGAAGTCAACGAATTATTAACATATACCTCTATAGTGTATACATTGATTTCACTTCTTCCTAAATCAACCTGAACTAAAAGTTTGGCCATCGAATCATTTACTTCTAACTGCTTAACATAAACATCTTCTATCTTAAAATCATCCCAAGCCTGTAATTTCACATCACGCCAAATACCACTAGTATTCAGAGTGGGTCCCCAATCCCAACCATACTGAAATTGGGCTTTTCTGGTGAAAATCCTGTTTCCTTCAGGCAATGTATAATTCAATTTTGCTTTGGTTTCTTCTTCATATTTAGATGTGCTTTCAAACAGAATTCGCAATTCATTATCTGTTTTTAAAATCGGTTTCACATCAACCGCAAAGCGTCTGAAGGCATTATTGGTTTTTAAAATCAAACTGTCATTTAAATACACCGTAGCATAGGTATCCAAGCCTTCAAATTCAAGTTCTAGATGCTTACGATTCAAAATTTCTGAATCAACATTAAAATTCGTTTTGTATTCCCAATCGGTTTTTGAAATGCCTTGTACTAATTGCTCATTATTACCAATAAAAGGGTCATTTATCAGGCCATTTTCCATTAAATCCGAAAACACGTTACCCGGCACCTTTGCCGACAACCACGTATCAGAGTCCACTTGCTTGAATTGCCAACTATCATGTAGCAATATAGTTGTTGGCGTCTCATATTGGGTTTGGCATGACAAACAACAAATTAGCAGAAAAGCAATTAGACCATATCTCATTGAATAGCGTTTAAAATGTCCTGAATGGTTTTCATATCTGAAACGGTTTGTGGTGTGTTTCCAAAATATTCTGAAGCTGCATTACGCACTAATTTGGAAGCTGAAGCATGAATTTCGTCAAATCCAGCTTTTTTGAAATCAGCCGCATTTTCAGGATTAATACCACCTCCTGCAAGAATAACCACTTTATTTCCTGCTAGCTCTTTCATTTTGCTTAAGAGTTGAATGCCATCTATGGCTTTAGTTTGCTGACCAGAAGTCAGTACACGATTAACACCTAATTTGATTAAGAATTCTAACGCCTCTTTAGGATTTGGAACACAGTCGAAGGCGCGATGATAGGTGAATGGTAATGGATAAGCCCATTCCACTAAAGTTTGTGTACGCTTTACATCAATGGTATTGTCTTCCTTAAGAACTCCAGATACAATGCCTTGAACACCCAAATCCTTACAGACTTGAATATCGCGCTTCATAACTTCAAACTCATCATCAGAATAATCAAAATTTCCACTTCGAGGACGAATCAAAACACACACAGGAATGGATAAAGCAGTAACAACTTGTTTGATAAGTCCGTAGCTTGGTGTGATCCCTCCAACTGATAACTCACTGCACAACTCAATACGATGTGCACCAGCTTCTTGAGCATTGACAGCAGATTGATAGGAATTGGCACAAATTTCTAAAAGCATATTATTTCACTATAATTTCATCAATAAAGGTCCAAGCCTTATTACCAGAACCTTGATTCCCTTCTGGAATTATTCCGTAATTAGGCACTATCAATTTTATATATCTTGTTCTCACTTTTTTATCAAATACAACAGGAACTAAAATATCATTTGAATCAGGAACTTCTATAATTTGACTGTCATGATCAAATTGAAATTCGATGTCTTTCGGTGCATAAATCCATTGTCCTTGTCCATTATGAAATCGTGTTTTTATTGAATTAATTTCCATTTCTTTGCCCATGTCAATAGTGATTTCAACATCATCTCCCCAAAATCCTAACCACTCTTTATCGCCATAGCGCGTGTCACTACCCGAAATACCATTTATTAAACCTTGAGCACCACTTCCAGCATACACTTTACTGTGATCAGGACTGATTGTAATCTTTTTACCTACGGCTTTATGATAATTGAAATGCTCTGTAAATGTTGTCCCTAATTGTTTTCCATTTTTGAATACAGCGGCTTTTAAAGTCATATTTTCATTAAAAGGAATGGGATGATCATACTCTATAGATTGATCATTTGGCTCGGAGTCATCTGCGGTGTAGCGTATGGCTTTGTCTTTGGTGAGTGTTTTTAAAGTGTAGAAAGACTGTTCTTTTTCAGTAATGAGTGCGCCTTCTACTTCATATAAATGATTGGCATAATTGACCCCCAAAACATCCAAACGCGCATTAAAAGCTTCTACTCTTGGTACAAAATCCTCATAGTTTTTGTGTTCAGGATTACTCCAAGCGACTTCACTCATGGCCAAAATTCTAGGAAATACCATATACTCAACCTGACGTTCGGTTGGAATATATTCGGTCCAAAGATTACCTTGAACGCCCAAAACATATTGCGACTCATCTTGATTTAATTCTTCTGGAATAGGGTTGAAACCATACACCTTTTCCAATGGTAAATAGCCCCCAATAGCCAGAGGCTCTCCCTCATTAGTAGACTGGTAATAATCAAAATAGCAATGGCTGGTAGGCGTCATGATAACGTTGTGTCTTGCTTTTGCAGCTTCAACAGCACCATTAGTGCCTCGCCAAGACATGACCGTGGCATTTGGAGCCAGACCGCCTTCCAAAATCTCATCCCATCCAATAATTTGTCTTCCTTTCGAATTTAAATATTTTTCAATTCGTGTGATAAAATAATTCTGCAATTCATGTTCGTCTTTTAACCCTAAATCTTTAATTCTGTTTTGACAAGCATCACAGGTTTTCCAATGCGTCTTTGGCGCTTCGTCGCCTCCAATGTGAACATACTCGCTTGGGAATAAGTCAATAACCTCATCCAAAACAGATTCTAAAAAAGTGAAGGTGCTTTCTTTTCCTGCGCAAAAAATATCTTCAAATACACCCCAAGTCTGGGCTACTTTTATGGAATCGCCACGACAACCCAATTCCGGGTAAGCCGAAATTGCCGCTTGCGCATGGCCAGGCATTTCAATTTCCGGGATAACAGTTATATGTTGTTTTTGAGCATAGGCAACTACTTCCTTGATGTCTTCTTGCGTGTAAAATCCACCATAGCGTTTGCCATCATAAGTTGTTGGTTGATCTGAAAAATGCCCTACCAATGTTTGTTCTCTGTAGGCTGCCACCTCCTGAAGTTTCGGGTATTTTTTTATGTCTATGCGCCAGCCTTGATCATCTGTTAAATGCCAATGAAAGGTATTCATTTTCAACATGGCTAAAGCATCAATATATTTTTTGATGAATTCAACTGAAAACTTGTGACGCGCTACATCCAGATGCATCCCACGATATGGAAATCTCGGTGCGTCTTCAATGTTTAAACAAGGAATAGCCGCTTCATTCTTATAAAACGAACCATTTTCAAAACCAACAGGTAATAATTGCCTTAAGGTTTGTACCGCATAAAAAGCACCTTGGTCTGAATTGGCTTTTATCCGAATTTGTGACGTGCTAATCTCTAAAACATATCCTTCAACATTGGAAATACTGGTATCTTTTACAAAAACGATATCATCGTTTTCTTTTAACGTGATATTACTTCCTTCTTTAATAAAATTCTTTAAAAAATCAGCAGAAATACTAAAATCCGAATCATTTTGAATGCCCATTCCATCTCTTAAAACAAAATTTCCCTCCATAATTAATTGATTTTGAGGATTAGGAATGATCTGCGGTACAATTACTTCAGATGGTTTTTGTTGGCAGCTCCAAAACAGGACAGCAAAAACAATGAAAACAGTAAATTTCTTGATTGGCATTTTAGTATATTAGATGCTTTAAATTTAGCAATCCTATTTTAAATGAAACTCCCTATTACGTTCTTTTTTGCATTGGTAATACTATTTACTGCCTGCAAGGAAAATAAAGACATTCAACCAGCCCAAAAAGACACATCACTAATATCCTATGTCAATCCGTTTATTGGAACTGGCGGACATGGACATACCTATCCTGGCGCGACCATGCCTTTTGGGATGATGCAATTAAGTCCAGATACGCGATTGGATGGTTGGGATGGCTGTTCTGGCTATCATTATTCCGACAATTACATCTATGGTTTTTCACATACCCATTTAAGCGGCACAGGTGTATCGGACTATGGTGATATTTTATTGATGCCAACCAATGAAGTGAACTTTAATAATGGAGCCGATGGCAATAAAGGCTATCGAGCTCATTTTAGTCACGACAATGAAATTGCAGAACCTGGTTACTATAAAGTACATTTAGATTCAACAAATATTGATGTGGAACTAACCGTTTCCAAACGCAGTGGTATACACAAGTATCAGTTCCAAAAATCAAGCAGTCAATACATCGTACTGGATTTGGAACATAGAGAACGAGTTACTTGATTACAATATTACACAAGTAAGCCCAAAAATATTTAAAGGCTACAGACATTCTAAAGCATGGGCAACCAATCAAAAATTGTTTTATTATTTTGAATTATCTCATGAGGCAATTACACAATATCCAGCTCTTGATAAACCTACAAAAGCTATTTTAAGTCTGAATAATCCAACTCACGAACCAGTTTATTTAAAAATTGGCATTTCCCCGGTTGATGAGGAAGGTGCACGAAAGAATTTAGAAACTGAAATAGGTAACAAAAGCTTTGAAGAAGTAAAACAAGAAGCCCAAGATGCCTGGGAAAGTCAGCTTGAAAAAATAGTAGTTGAAAGCACCAATACCGATTACAAAACCAATTTCTACACGTCACTATATCACTCCATGTTGGCACCTAACCTCTATCAAGATGTTGATGGTCGCTATCGTGGCATGGATTTAGAAATCCATCAAACTAAAGACTTTGAGTATTACACCGTGTTCTCACTTTGGGACACCTATCGTGCGGCACATCCACTTTACACCATTATTGAAGAAGACCGAACCAATGATTTTATCAATACCTTTTTAGCCAAATATGACGAAGGCGGCATCATGCCCATATGGGATTTATCAGCCTGTTACACTGGTTGTATGATTGGGTATCATGCGGTTCCCGTGATTGCAGACGCCTATTTAAAAGGCATCAAGGGTTATGACACCGAAAAGGCATTGGAAGCTATGAAACATTCGGCTACTCGTGATAAATTAGGATTGAAAAGCTATAAGGAATTCGGTTTCATTCCTGTCGAAGAGGAGAGCGAATCTGTTTCCAAAACTTTGGAATATGCCTATGACGACTGGACCATTGCACAAATGGCCAAAGCCATGAATAAAACTGACGATTATAAAACTTATTCAGAACGCGCCCAATATTATAAAAACGTGTTTGACCCAGAAAGTCAATTTATGCGTGGTCGTTTTCGCAACACCTGGTTCGCGCCTTTTGATCCTTACGAAGTGAATTTCAATTACACCGAGGCTAATTCCTGGCAATACAGCTATTATGTCCCACAAGACATTTCTGGGTTTATGAATTTGCTAGGTGGAAAAGATAAATTAGATGCCCATTTAGATAAATTGTTTACAGCCCAAGTGGAAACTTCAGGACGCGACCAAGCCGATATTACAGGTTTAATTGGCCAGTATGCGCATGGTAATGAACCTAGCCATCATATGGCCTACCTGTACAACTTTGTCAATAAACCTTATAAAACCCAAGAGAAAGTCCATCAGATTTTAACGGAGTTGTATACCAACGAACCCGATGGTATTTCAGGGAATGAAGATTGCGGACAGATGAGTGCGTGGTTTGTGTTTTCATCCATGGGATTCTATCCAGTTACTCCAGCGAGCAATCAATACATTATTGGAACACCTTTGTTTGAAAAAGCAACCATTAATTTAGAAAATGGCAAGCAATTCACCATTCAAGCCAATAACCTCTCTAATGACAATATCTATATCGCATCGGTTGAACTTAATGGCCAACCATTAAACCATTCCCATATCTCTCATGAAGATATTATGAAAGGCGGTCAATTAGTCTTCAATATGACCAATCAACCTACGGAGTGGGCGACACAAGAAGGCGAAGAACCCGTAACGCATATTTCCGACAATTTGATTGTACCTGTGCCCTTTATTGCCAAAGGCGATGTGGCGTTCAAGGGTGAAACAGAGGTTATGTTAGAAAATGTGGATAATGCAGCTCAAATACTTTATAGATTAAATGATGGTGAATTTAAAACGTATGAGAATCCGTTTACCATTTCAGAACCTACAACACTAGAAATTTATTCTAAAAAAGCAGGTGCAGAAAGTGCTAAAATCACGACCCAATTTTATAAAATAGACCCTAACATTTCCATAAAACTGGATACCGAATATGCTAATCAATACAATGGTGGAGGTAATAATGCGCTTATTGATGGCATTTACGGTACACAAGATTTTAGAACAGGAACTTGGCAAGGGTATTTTGATACCGATGTCATTGCAACGGTTGATTTGGGAAGTAAAAAGGATATTCAAACTATTTCCGTTAACTTTCTTCAAGACCAAAAGAGCTGGATTTTTCTACCAACAGAAGTTACTTTTTTAATATCATCTGATGGTAAAAATTTCAAATCTATTTATATAAAAACAATAGATACTCCAACACCTGTGGAAGGTTCACAAATAGAAACCTTAAATTTTGAGTTAAATAAGAGCAAAGCTCGTTATGTACAAATAATCGCCAAAAAATTAGGCAAACTTCCGGAATGGCATCTCGGTTACGAACATGATGGCCGAAGTTGGCTATTTGTAGATGAAATCTCGATTAAATAATTATGATAAAAAAACTATCAATACTATTCCTTTTAGCAATTTGTTTTAACTGTAAAGACGAAACTGTTCCTAAAGAGAAAACAGAAGAGCAAACTGACTCATACCCAACCACCAAAGACTATACAAAATACGTCAACCCATTCATTGGTACCAGTAAAATGGGTCATGTTTTCCCTGGAGCCACAGCACCTTTTGGCATGGTACAATTGAGTCCGCAAACCAATTTTGAGGTCATGCATAATGAAGACGGTAGCTATAACAGTGAAACTTACGAATACTGTGCTGGCTATCAACACCGAGATTCAACCATTATTGGCTTTGCGCATACCAACTTTAGTGGCACCGGACATTCCGATTTAGGCGATTTTTTGGTGATGCCAACGGTTGGTGATTTGGTGTTGGATCCTTTACAAACTGCTGAAGGGAAAAAGGGGTTTTACTCTAGTTTCCTGCATAAATATGAAGAAGCATCTCCAGGATATTACAGTGTGAAATTGGACAGTTATGATATTCAAGCTGAATTGACAGCCAGTGAGCGTGTGGGGTTTCATCAATACACCTTTCCACAATCAGATAACGCACATATCATTTTAGATATGGTTTACAATGTGTACCATCATGACAACAAAAATGTATGGACGTTTATTCGAGTTGAAAATGATTCTACGATAACAGGTTATAGGCAAACCAAGGGTTGGGCACGCGATAAAAAAGTGTTTTTTGCTGCGAAATTTTCCAAGCCCTTTAAAAGTTATGGCCATAAAAAATATGACGCAATAAAATATGACGGGTTTTACAGACGATTTAAGCAAGAGGAGAACTTCCCCGAAATGGCTGGAAAAGATTTGAGAGCTTATTTCAATTTTGACACTGAAGAAGGTGAACAAATCAAGCTAAAATTTGCACTTTCCAATGTTAGTTCAGCTGGTGCGTTGAACAATCTGGAAACTGAAATTCCGCATTGGGACTTCAACAAAACGTATGAAGAAACCAGTGACAAATGGAACCATGAACTCTCTAAAATTGAAGTTGAAACATTAACCGAAGATCAAAAGACCACATTTTACACAGCCATGTATCACACCAATCTTTCGCCTATTTTATATGAGGACGTGGATGGACAATATCGTGGTTTAGACCAAAATATCCATACTTCAGAAGGATTTACCAACTATACTATTTTTTCACTTTGGGATACTTATCGTGCTTTGCATCCATTGTTCAATATAACGCAACCGAAGCGCAACAACGATATGATAAAAAGTATGCTGGCACATCACGATCAAAGCGTCCATAATATGCTTCCTGTTTGGAGTCATTATGCCAATGAGAATTGGTGTATGATTGGATATCACGCCACATCGGTCATTGCAGATGCCATGGTAAAAAACGTTGGTGATTTTGACAACAAAAGAGCTTTACAAGCTTCAGTAAATACAGCTAATGTGCGTTATTTTGACGGCTTGGGAGATTATATGGATTATCATTATGTCCCAGATGACAAAAGCCATTCCTCTGTTTCAAAAACCTTGGAATATGCTTACAACGATTGGTGTATTGCTCAAATGGCAAAACAAGTGGGAGACACCTCAACAGAAGAAGAATTCTCAAAACGCTCCGAATATTACAACAACGTTTATGATCCTAGTATTGGATTTATGCGACCTAAATTAAGTGATGGCACTTTTAGAAAAGACTTCGATCCAATGGACACACATGGACAAGGATTTATTGAAGGTAATGCCTGGAATTACGGTTTGTATGTCCCGCAAAACATTGACAAAATGGTAAGCATGATGGGTGGAAAAGAGCAATTTACCCAACATTTAGATTCGCTATTTACTATGGAAATTGAAGATAAATACATCGAAAAGCATGAAGATATTACTCGAGATGGAATCATTGGCAACTATGTTCAAGGTAACGAACCCGGACATCATATCCCGTACTTATACAACTGGACAGGTCATCCAGAAAAAACACAATCTCGCGTGCGAATGATTATGGATACCATGTATGGTCCAACGGTTGAAGGACTTTGTGGCAATGATGATGCCGGACAAATGAGTGCCTGGTATATTTTTAGTAGTCTCGGATTTTATCCGGTAACACCAGGTTCTAATGATTATGCTTTAGGAAGTCCATTGGTTAAAGAAGCAAAAATTCATTTAGATAACGGAAAAACTTTGACTATCATAGCTAAAAACCAAGGCAAAGAAAACGTTTATGTAAAACGTGTTTTAATTAATGGAAATGTTTTGGAAGGCACCTTGATTTCGCATCAAGATATTATGAATGGTGGTGAAATTGTATTTGAAATGAGCAATAATTATGAATAAGCAAATCTTAATCATTTTATTAGTCTGTCTGATTACAGCTTGTAAAAAGAATCCTGAAATCAACCATAAAACTGAAACGAAGGATACTGCAGTTAATTTGGTAGATTATGTTAATCCATTAATGGGAACAGACTCCAAATACAGTCTTTCCAATGGAAATACGTATCCAGCTATTGCCACACCTTGGGGCATGAACTTTTGGACACCCATGACCTCAAAAATGGGAGATGGCTGGACCTACAAATACAACGAAAACAAAATAAGAGGTATTAAACAAACCCATCAACCGAGCCCCTGGATTAATGATTATGCAGCCTTTTCATTTATGGCCGTTACAGGTGATTTAAAGTTTAATGAAGAAGAGCGCCAATCATGGTTTTCGCATAAGGCCGAAACGGTTAAACCATATTATTACAGTGTGTATCTGGCCGACTATGATACAAAAGTTGAAGTCACTCCAACTGAACGAGCCGCTCAATTTAAATTTACCTTTCCTGAAGCGGATTCGTCCTATATTATGTTGGATGCTTTTTACAAAGGTTCTATGGTAAAAATCATTCCTGAAGAAAGAAAAATTATTGGGTATTGCCGAAACAATCGCGGTGGTGTTCCTGATAATTTCCATAATTATTTTGTCGCTGAATTTGATAAGGATTTCGAAATTTCCCATACTTGGACAGATGATTGGACACTTCAAAAGAACCAAAAGGACAGTGAAGGCAATCACGTTGGTGCCATTATTGGTTTTAAAACAAAAAAAGGAGAAGTTGTTCATGTGAAGGTAGCTTCGTCCTTTATAAGTCCTGAACAAGCACTACTGAATTTAGATCGAGAAATTGGCAATGATTCTTTTGAAACCACCAAAGAAAAAGCCAAACAAACTTGGCAAACGGAATTTAACAAAATTCAAATTGAAGATGATAACATAGGTAACATCAGAACCTTTTATTCCTGCTTGTATCGTGTGTTGTTATTTCCAAGAAAATTCTATGAATTTGATAAAAATAATGCCGTGGTGCATTACAGTCCTTATAATGGGGAAGTGCTTCCTGGTTATATGTTTACTGACAATGGCTTTTGGGATACCTTCAGAGCCGTGTATCCATTTTTTAACATGATGTATCCCGAATTGAATTCCCATATCATGGAAGGATTAGCAAATGCTTATGAAGAATCTGGATGGTTGCCAGAATGGGCAAGTCCAGGACATCGTGATTGTATGATTGGTTCCAATTCAGCACCCATAATTGCAGATGCTTTTTTAACAGGTAACATGGCCGATAAAGATGTCAACGTCTTGTTTGAAGCTATCTTAAAAAATGCTCAAGTGGAATTAGGCAGGCCTGCAAGTTCTGTTGGCCGTGAAGGGTTGAATTATTATAACGATTTAGGTTATGTGCCATATGACGTTGGTGTCAACGAAAATGTCGCCAGAACTTTGGAATATGCCTATGCTGATTTTACTATTGCCCAAATGGCCAAAAAATTAGGCAAACAGGATATTGCCAATAAATTCTACCAACATTCCTTAAACTATAAAAATGTTTTTGACCCGTCTACGAATTTAATGCGAGGCAAGAATGAAGACGGCACTTTTCAGTCACCCTTCAACCCGCTAAAATGGGGTGATGCCTTTACTGAAGGTAATAGTTTGCACTATACTTGGTCTGTTTTTCATGATGTGCAAGGACTTATTGATCTAATGGGAGGAAAAAACAAATTCATTGAACAATTAGACGCTGTTTTCACCATGCCTCCTGATTTTGATGATTCCTATTATGGTGGCACCATTCATGAAATCCGTGAAATGCAAATTGTGAATATGGGCAATTATGCTCATGGGAATCAACCCATCCAACACATGATTTATTTATTCAACCATGCCAATGCCTCTTATAAAGCACAAGAAAAAATAAGGGATGTATTAACTAAATTATATTCAGCCACACCAGATGGTTATTGTGGTGATGAAGATAACGGACAAACTTCTGCCTGGTATGTGTTCAGTGCTTTGGGATTTTATCCCGTAGCTCCAGCTACCGATCAGTATATTATTGGAAGTCCCTTATTTAAAAAGGCTACTTTGCATTTAGAAAATGGAAACAACTTTGTTATTGAAGCGCCAAACAATTCAAAAACTAATGTTTATATTGATTCGGCTACATTTAATGGAAACCCTTATCCCAAAAGCTACCTGAACTATGATACTATTCAGAATGGTGGCACCTTTAGATTTGATATGACCAATTCACCAAATAAAAATTGGGGCAGTCATAATGATGATGTTCCATATTCATTAACTTTAGAAACCAAATACGAGTAATATGAAACGCAGACACTTCATAAAAAACGCAGCATTATCGGGAGCGGGTGTTGCTGTTGGGAGCACACTATTAAGTTGTGCTGATAGCGATAAAAAAGCTGAAACAAACGTGGTAACTCCTACGACGGATTCTAAAGCGAACTTACCATTGGTTATTGCCACTTGGCATGTAAAAGAAGCTACCGCTAAAGCCTGGGAAGTTTTACAAGCTGGCGGGAATGCTTTAGATGCCGTAGAGCAAGGTTGTATGGTGGAAGAAGCTAACGAAAAAGGTCAATCGGTTGGCAAAGGTGGTTTGCCGGATCGTGATGGTCATGTGACATTAGACGCTTGCATTATGGATAAACATGGTAATTGTGGCTCTGTTGTTTTTCTAGAAAATATTGTTCATGCTGTTTCTGTGGCCAGAAAAGTGATGGAGGACACACCTCATGTGATGCTTGCAGGAAAAGGTGCTGAACAATTTGCCTTGGAACAAGGCTTTAAAAGAGAGAATTTATTGACTGAAGCCTCAAAAAAAGCTTGGGAAGAATGGAAAGTTGACAGTGAGTACAAACCCATAATAAACATTGAAAATCACGATACCATTGGTATGCTAGCCATAGATAAAAATGGTGATATTTCTGGCGCTTGCACTACAAGCGGATTAGGCTACAAAATGCATGGTCGTGTTGGTGACTCTCCCATTATTGGTTCTGGATTGTTCGTGGATAATGAAATTGGAGCTTGTGTAGCCACAGGTTTGGGTGAAGAAGTAGTTAAAACCGTTGGCAGCTTTTTGGTTGTGGAATTGATGCGTCAAGGTAAAACACCCCAAGAAGCTTGCGAAGAAGCTATTAGCCGGATAGTAAATAAACCCAATAGTAATTATAAGGATTTTCAAGTTGGCTATATTGCCGTAAACAAACAAGGCGAAACGGGAAGTTATTCCATTCATCAATGGTTCAGTATGACTAAATACCAAGATGGTGTCAATGAGCAGATTCAATCAGATTTTTTCAATAAATCTTAAAACCATTTAATAGTTAAATCCACTATCTTTTGTTTCCAATGAGTATAAGGTGGTTTTAATAAATCAACTGCTCCAAAGGTATGTTGTTTTAATAACGATCGTTGGTTGGTAAACTCCAAAAAACCAAAAAAGCCATGGGATTTCCCAATGCCGCTATTATTAGAGCCACCAAATGGCAAATTATGATTTAAGTATTGTAATAAATTATGATTGACACAGGTGCCTCCAGCACGGGTATTATCTAATATATAATTGATATTCTTTT
Source organism: Hanstruepera sp. CR43 (assembly GCF_055227665.1). NCBI lineage: Bacteria > Pseudomonadati > Bacteroidota > Flavobacteriia > Flavobacteriales > Flavobacteriaceae > Hanstruepera > Hanstruepera sp. CR43. The sequence continues at coordinate 1,510,078 of NZ_CP200078.1, forward strand.
TCTTTTTGCTATATATATATAAAGCCAAGGGTTTTTCTTTTGAATTAATATAGTCTACGGCTTCTTCAATTGTCTTATACGTTTTCAAAGGTAAGACGGGACCAAAAATTTCTTCCTGCATAAGTTTACTATCCTCATTCAAATCTGAAATCAATGTTGGTTCTATATAGTTGTCCTCATCATTTGACTGACCTCCCAAGTCTATTTTCGCGTTTTGGGATTTTGCCTCTTCCAGCCCTTCGTTCAGGCGACTGAAATGCTTATTGTTTACAATACGGCTATAAGCTTCTGATGATTCTGGTTGCTTAGAATAAAATTTGCTCACCTGCTTTTTGAAACTTGTAATAAATGATTCTTTGATGCGTTCGTCAACAAGCACATAATCTGGTGCAATACATGTCTGACCTGCATTCATGAACTTACCATAAATTATTTTTCCGACAACTTTATCAATATTTACGGAATCATCAATAATCGTTGGAGACTTCCCTCCTAATTCCAAGGTCACGGAAGTAAGATGTTTAGAAGCCGCTTTCATCACGATTTTCCCTACTGATGGTGACCCTGTAAAGAAAATATGATTAAAGGGTAATTCCAATAAAGCTTGTGACGTTTTCACTTCACCTTCGACTAAAGCAATTTCGTTTTCATCAAATAAATCAGAGACTATTCGAGCCATCAAACGAGATGTATTCGGAGTCATTTCCGAAGGCTTTAAGATAACCGTGTTACCAGCGGCAATTGCTGACACCAAAGGCCCAAATGTTAAGTTTATAGGATAGTTCCAGGGCGAAATAATCAAACAAACACCTTTTGGTTCATTGATAATATATGAACTGCTTCCCAACATGGCCAAAGGTGTACCTACTTGTTGTTTTTTAAGCCATGATTTCAAGCTTTTAGAAACAAACTTGATTTCATCAATAACGGGATAAATTTCAGTGAGATCAACCTCTAATTGGGGTTTTTTAAAATCGGCATATAACGCATCGCGAATATCTTGTTTGTAAGTGTATTCTAATGCATGTTTTAATTTTTTGAGTTTTTTGACACGCTCCTTATAATTGGTATTACCAATATTGAATTGGTTTGCTTTTTGTTTGTCAAACAAACTCGCAAACATATTGTCAGAATAACTCATAAATTCATTAGGCCATGAATGGCTCCCCTTTTAAATCTTGTTCCTTAAATTTCTTCACTAACTCCAATGCATCAGGAATGACATCACTACATAAAATAATTAATGACCCTTTTTCTGCGTTTTTTACAGCATGGGTTATAGCTTCTTTTTCTGAAGGAATGATGGTGGTTTTCTTATTGGGATCTTTCATTTGAATACCATCATTCAAGAGTTTAATAAGCTCCTCTTCCGTGCGACCTCTCAAACGTTTATCCTGACGGATTATGATTTCGTCAAACATCTCTGCAGCAATACTCCCGACTTGATTAGTATCTTCATCACGTCTATCGCCTACACCAGCGATAATACCAACCTTAACCGTAGCATCCAGTTCATCTGTAAATTTCTTTAATGCCAGCATCCCGGCTGGATTGTGTGCATAATCCAGTAAAATGGTAAAATCTTTAAATTCGAATAAATTCAGTCGACCTGGTGTTTGTGATGCCGAAGGTATGAAGGTTTCCAAAGCCGCTTTAATATCTTCGATACTGATTCCTTGTACATGGGCAGCCAGTACGGCTGCTAGTACATTTTGAATCATAAAAGTCGCTTTGCCTCCATAGGTTAATGGAATGTTTTCGGCTCTCATAATACGCATTTTCCAAACACCTCTGCAAATAGTAACATATCCGTTTTCATATACTGCTGTGATACCATTTAAACGCTGTAAGGCTTTTATTCTAGGGTTATTTTCATCCATTGAAAACAAGGCCACGTTACATTCTACAGAACGTCTCATATCGTAAACCAAATCATCATCAGCATTTAAAATGGCATAACCGCTCGGTAAAACCGTTTCAGGGATAACCCCTTTAACCTTTGCCAACTGCTCAATGGTATGAATCCCTTTTAAACCTAAATGGTCTGCAGCCACATTGGTCACTATCCCTACATCACATTTTTTAAAACCTAAACCAGCACGCAATAAACCGCCTCTAGCACATTCCAAAACTGCAAAATTGACGGTTGGGTCTTTCAGTACAAATTCGGCACTCGCTGGACCCGTACAATCTCCTTTCATCAATAATCGGTTTTGAATATAAACACCGTCACTGGTTGTGTAACCCACTCGATATCCTTTCATTTTTGCAATGTGAGCCATTAATCTTGATGTTGTCGTCTTTCCATTGGTTCCCGTAATGGCTACAATAGGAATTCTTCCAGTATCTCCTTTTTGCGGGAATAATTTGTCAATTACTGGTGCTGCCACATTACGAGGTAACCCAGATGTTGGTGCCAGGTGCATTCTAAATCCGGGACCTGCATTAACCTCTAAAACGGCTCCACCTGTTTCCGATAGCGGTTGAGAGATATCAGTCGTCATGATATCAATTCCACATATATCCAAATCAATGATTTTTGAAATACGCTCTGCCATACTCACGTTTGCCGGATGCACAATATCCGTGACATCTTCAGCGGTTCCACCGGTGCTTAAGTTAGCTGTGTCTTTTAATATTAGTCGTTCACCATCTGGAATTATGGATTCTAATGTATAACCAGCATCTTTTATAATGGTTTTGGTCAGTTCGTTAACAGTAATCTGCGTAAGAACATTTTCATGCCCATATCCTCGACGTGGATCTTTATTGACTTCATCAATCAATTCCTGAACGGTTGACTTACCATTACCGATGACATGAGCAGGTGTTCGCTTGGCTGCAGCAACCAATTTGTTGTTAATAACCAATAATCGATAATCTTCCCCAACTATAAATTTTTCTACGATTATGGCACCACTTCTGGAACTTTCTTTGGCTTGTCTAAAGGCTTCCAAAGCCTCATCATAATTTTGAATGTTAACTGTTATCCCACGGCCATGATTACCGTCTATTGGTTTGATTACCAATGGGAATCCCACATAATCACAGGCATCTTCCAAACTACTTTCTCTTCGAATAATATCCCCACGAGGTACTTCGACTTCGGCTTGCTCCAAAAGGAATTTGGTGTCCTCTTTATCACAAGCTAATTCAACTCCAATACTACTTGTTTCACTGGTTACCGTCGCTTGAATACGTTTTTGATTGGCACCATAACCCAATTGACACAACGAATATTTATTCAAACGAATCCATGGAATACCTCGAGCTTCGGCTTCTTCAACTATAGAGCCGGTACTTGGCCCTAAACGATCATCCTCGCGCAATTCACGCATTTTTTGAATATCGTCTGCCATGTCATAGTCCTCGCCTGCAATTAAAGCTTCACATATTCTTACTGATGCCTTGGCCGCATAACGCCCAACCGATTCTTCCATGTAGGCGAACACAACATTATAAACTCCTTTTTCACCATAACCGCGCGTTCTTCCAAATCCAACATCCATGCCAGCCAATGTTTGGATTTCCAAAGCAATGTGCTCAATAATATGACCCATCCAGGTGCCTTCCTCTACGCGCTGAAAAAACCCACCAAGTTCTCCAACAGAACAACGGTGTTCATACATTCCAGGAAACATTGCTTTCAGTCTGTCATAAAACCCATCAACCTTGTTGGATGGTCGCTCTTCCATGTCTTCCAAATCCAGAACCATGACGATTAGTTTATGACGACGAACAGACCAATAATTTGGCCCTCTCATAGCATTGATTTCCCGTATTTTCATATTGTTAGTTTTTAGTTTTATTTAAAGTGAAAGATTATAAATATATACATTTTTCTAATAAAATTTTAGTTTATTTTTGTCCAATAATTTTTTTGAAACAGATTGCATGAAGCGGAATAAAGGCACATTAATCCCTATTGGCGGAAATGAAGATAAAGGTGTTGTTGAAGATGACTTTAACAAGCTTGATTATATTGAAGAAGGTATCTTATCCCATGTGGTTCGAGAAGCAGGTGGTGTTGAAGCCAAAATTGTAGTCATACCCACAGCTTCCAGAATCCCAAAGGAAGTGGGTAACAATTACATAGATGCCTTTGAAACATTGGGTTGTAAACATGTTACTGTTGTGAATATCAGAAGCAAAAAAGATTCTGAAAATCCTGAATTCATTACAGCCGTCAAAGCAGCAGATTGCGTTATGTTTTCTGGTGGCGATCAATCCAAAATTACCGACAGAATTGGTGGTTCATCCATTCATAATATTCTAATCAATCGTTACAAAAACGAAAAAGGGTTCGTGATTGCCGGAACCAGTGCTGGTGCTATGGCTATGGCTCAAGAAATGATTGCAGGTGGCAGTGCCAGTGAATCTTTTGTAAAAGGTGCTGTCAATATGTACAAAGGTTTAAGTCTGATTCCTGAATTGATTATTGACACACATTTTATTCAACGTGGTCGATTTGGACGGGTTTCTGAAGCTGTTGCCAAGTTCCCTAAAAAGATTGGAATTGGATTAGCTGAAGATACTGGACTCATCATCAAGCATGGCATTGTTGAAGTTATTGGTTCAGGTATGGTTATTATTTTTGATCCGCGAAAATTGAAACACAATAACGAAAAGATTCTAAAGGTTGGTACACCCATGTCTTTGACCAACTTAAAGGTTCATGTATTAGCCAATGGTGACCGTTTTAACATTAAAAAGAAAAAGGTAAAAGTGCTACCCGTAGAATCCCCTTTCATCTAAAATGTACTTTCAGTTGAGTTTTACTTATAAATAGCAATTGTTTCGGTTCCCATAGATGATTTGCAGGCACGATACATGCCTTCTGTATTAAAAGCCATAGTGATATTTCCTTGGGAATCTACAGCTATTAAACCGCCATCACCTCCTATTTTCAAAATACGCTTATTGATAACCTCATTGGCTGCTTCTTGCAAACCCATATTTTTATACTCCATGAGGCACGCCACATCATAAGCCACGACACCACGAATAAAAAACTCACCACTTCCTGTACAACTCACCGCACAGGTATTATTATTGGCGTAATTTCCAGCACCTATCATCGGGCTATCACCAACACGCCCCCATTTTTTATTGGTCATACCACCAGTAGATGTGGCAGCAGCAATGTTTCCATCTTGGTCGCAAGCTACCGCTCCAACGGTTCCAAATTTAGAGTCTTTCTTTGTAGAATGATCCAATTGAAAATGATCTGAATCTTTAATCTCCAACCATTGCTTATGCCTGAATTCATCGTAGAAGTATTCCGGGTTTTCTAATTTATAGTGCAACTCCTTTGCAAATTGCATGGCTCCTTCACCTGCCAAAAATACATGCTCACTCTTATTCATTACATCCTTTGCCAGGCATACCGGGTTTTTGATTCCGGTAATCAAACTCACAGCTCCAGCATTTAGGTTTTTACCATCCATAATGGCTGCATCCATTTCATGAGAACCTTCAGCGGTAAAGACACTCCCCTTACCAGCATTGAACAAGGGCGAGTCCTCTAAAACTTTTACAGCTGCCTCAACAGCATCAACTGCAGTGCCGCCATTTTCTAATAAGTAATAGCCAGCATCTAACGCATCTTTTAGAGCGTCTTTATATTTAGTTTCCAATTCTGGTGTCATCATACCTTTCACCAAGGTACCTGCGCCACCATGAATCGCTATTGAAAAAGTCCTCATTTGTGAATTTTTGAGGTTGTGAAATTACAAATTGCAAACCAATTCGCATTCATGAAAGCATAACTTTTTGTAGTTTTGAGATTCTTACAAAAACAATCCTATGTCAGAACAAAAACGCCTTTTTCTTGTTGATGCCTATGCACTCATTTTCCGTGGTTATTATGCTTTTATAAAAAATCCAAGAATCAATAGCAAAGGCGTTGATACCTCGGCCATCATGGGCTTTATGAACTCGCTTTTGGATGTGATTAAGCGTGAACGTCCTGATCATCTAGCGGTTTGTTTTGATAAAGGTGGTAGCGTGGATCGCGTAGAGATGTTTGAGGCCTATAAAGCCAATCGAGATGAAACACCCGAAGCTATAAAAGTTGCTGTCCCGTATATTCAGGAGATTTTAAAAGCCATGCATATTCCGATTATGGTCAAAGAAGGCTATGAGGCAGATGATGTTATTGGAACCTTATCTGTTCAGGCAGAAAAGCAAGGCTATCAGACGTTCATGGTTACACCTGATAAAGACTTTGCACAATTGGTAACGGAAAATGTATTTATGTACCGACCCAAATCTTTTGGAGGCGGTTATGAAACCTGGGGAATTCCTGAAGTGCAGAAAAAATTCGAAGTTGAAAGCCCGTTGCAGGTTATTGATCTTTTGGGTATGATGGGAGATTCCAGCGACAATATTCCTGGATTGCCTGGAGTTGGTGAAAAAACAGCCAAAAAATTTATTCAGGCTTATGGCAGTATCGAAGGGCTGTTCGAAAACGTCCATGAATTAAAGGGTAAAATGAAAGAAAAGGTTGAAGCCAATCAAGAATTGGGTCTTTTATCTAAAAAATTAGCGACCATCATGTTGGATGTCCCTGTGGAATTTGATGAAAAAGATTTTGAACTCAACACACCTGATATAGAGAAGGTCAAAGAAATTTTTCAGGAGTTGGAATTTAGACGCCTCACCGAAAACTTCATAAAAACATTTGCTACTGAAGAAGACGTTGCTACAGCTACTTCAGAAGCATCAAAAACGGAAGAAAAACCTAAACCAAAAGCTAACGCTACGGCTGGGGCAGGCCAATTTTCATTATTCGGGAATGACGGCGAAGTAGCAACTGAAACGACTTCAGAGTTTACCCGAAAAACAGCTGACACCACAAGTCATTTTTATCAGAGCGTCGCACAAGGTATGGCAACCAAACTGTTTATTAAAAACTTAATGAATCAAACCAGTGTGTGTTTTGATACCGAAACGACTAGTATCAATCCCATTGAAGCCCAATTGGTCGGTATTGCATTCTCCTGGGAAACAGGCAAAGGTTTTTACCTGCCCTTTCCTGAAAACAACGATGACGCTCAAGAATTAATTGAACAGTTACGCCCATTTTTTGAAAATGATGCCATTGAAAAAATAGGGCAAAATTTAAAATACGATATAAAAGTTTTAGCCAAATACAACCTTCAGGTTAAAGGCAAGCTATTTGACACCATGTTGGCCCATTACCTTATTAATCCAGATATGCGTCATAATATGGATGTGCTGGCTGAAACCTATTTAAACTACACACCTATTTCCATTGAAACGTTGATTGGTAAAAAAGGTAAAAATCAATTATCCATGCGTGACGTTCCATTGGATAAACAGACTGAATATGCTGTAGAAGATGCAGATATCACTTTGCAGCTTAAAGAACACTTTCAAAATGAATTAGGTGAAGCCAATACGCAAAAACTGTTTGATGACATTGAAATTCCACTATTGCGTGTTCTGGCTTCCATGGAATTGGAAGGCATCAATCTGGATAAAGACTTTTTAGGTTCGCTTTCAGAGGCATTGACCAACGATATTGCTACTCTAGAAAAAAGTATCTATGAAGCAGCTGGCGAAGAATTTAATATTGCCTCACCTAAACAATTGGGTGTTATTTTGTTCGAGAAAATGAAACTGGTTGATAAGCCTAAAAAGACCAAAACGGGACAATATTCTACGGCTGAAGATGTCTTGAGTTATTTGGCAAAAGATCATAAAATTATTCAGAATATTTTAGATTTTAGAGGGTTGAGCAAACTTAAAAGCACCTATGTAGATGCGTTACCGCTTCAGGTTGAACCAACAACTGGACGTGTACATACAGACTATATGCAAACGGTTGCTGCTACTGGCCGATTGAGTAGTAATAACCCTAATTTACAGAATATCCCAATTCGTACCGAACGCGGTCGCCAAGTGAGAAAAGCCTTTATTCCTAGAAACGAAGATTACACCCTTTTAGCTGCCGATTATTCACAAATAGAACTCCGCATTATTGCCGCTTTGAGTGAAGAAGAAACGATGATTGAAGCCTTTAAAAATGGTGAAGACATTCATGCATCAACGGCCTCAAAAGTATTCAATGTACCAATCTCTGAAGTCACCCGCGAACAACGTAGTAACGCTAAAACAGTGAATTTTGGGATTATTTATGGGGTTTCAGCTTTTGGGTTGAGTAATCAGACCAATTTGTCACGAAGTGAATCCAAGGAATTGATTGACACCTATTACGAAACCTATCCGAAACTTAAAAGCTATATTGGCAAGCAGGTTGATTTTGCCAGAGACCACGGCTACGTACAAACGGTTTTGGGTCGTCGTCGTTATTTAAAAGATATCAACTCCCGAAATGCCGTAGTGAGAGGTGCCGCCGAACGCAACGCAGTCAATGCACCCATACAAGGTAGTGCAGCCGACATTATAAAAATTGCCATGATTAATATTCATAATAAATTAGAGGCTGGGCAATACAAAACTAAAATGTTGTTGCAGGTACATGATGAATTGGTTTTTGATGTTTATAAAGCCGAATTAGACAATATCAAAACACTCATTAAGTCAGAAATGGAAAATGCCTATAAACTATCCGTCCCTTTGGTAGTTGATTTAGATACAGGTGACAATTGGTTGGAGGCGCATTAAGTGTTTTCCAATCAGAAAACCGTTAACCGCCATTTGAAAAAAACACTACAAATATTAATCATACTGACTTTTGGACTGAATTTATCAGCTCAAAACATAAAAATTGACCCAAACTTTGAAGTTAATTCGACTCATTTGACCTTTGAGGAACGTAATGACATCAGAAATGGATTTAGTTCTTTGGACAATAAAAAAACTGATTCATTAGAAGTAAGTTTCTTCACTATAGGTTTGACCGCTGTTGCTTTAAAAATTGACTTTATAGATGGTATAAAACCAAAGATTAGTTTGTGGTCTGATGCTCCCGATTTCAATGGAAGTCACACTTTGGACGTTGACCTAATTTCATATGACTTGACCTTAAATAAAACGGACTTCAAAATTGGCGACATTATCATAGGCGAAATAACTGCCGAATCAAATGTAATTACGGACTTAATCGGAGATTATCGGATTAAAATAAAAGGGCATTTTAAACACATTATTGGCAAAACAATGATTAAGAGAAAAGCCGAGTATAACTATTATATAAAAGATTAAAAACTGTGGGCAACACTGGCTATAATTCATTGCTGCGGTAATCCACACAGTTTATTTGGGCAACTTTACTATCTTTAAGTCTGGCAGAAAAGTCCTGCGGACGTTTTCCGCAACGAAACCATAGCCAAGACCGTTGTAAAAACATTTAAACGATTTTAAAAAATCGTTTCAGAGCATTAAGTATCTTTCGATGTTTAAACCTTTATAAATCCGACTCCAAATAGGTCATATCCAAGTTATGATAGGCTTCTGGATCCCATTCCTTTAAAACATACACATAGTAGTTGTAAGGTTTATGCTGAAAGAATTTTTTTTCTTTTTTATACCAATTACCAAACATATCTTGTTCATAATCAGCTAACTCATCTTCCGTCATGCCAGTGACATCGACCTGTATTTTTGGATACTTAAATGTTGGTAATTCCTTAACCTTACCGGTTGGGAAATAATTGATATCTGAAACAAATTCCGGCAGCTCCACATTTCCAACCTGAAAGCTCACAATCTTACTAATGAGTCGGTTGCTATTTTTAATGTGTTTGGTCAAGCCTCCCTCCATTAAACGTATCAAAGCGCTCTGTCCAAATTTTGTTGGTTCAAAATTAGCTTCACCAAATAACCAACCCTTAATCTTATCTTTGGTAATGAGTTTATCCTCTTCATAATTAAAAGGCAAATTCGGCACAGGATCTTTAGGATTGATAATGCTATAACTGGTTCCTTGTTCACTAAATTGCTCGTTGTATTCCTCGGCAAATTCTTTATTACCGCACATGGGTTGTGCATAGGCATAGGTTTTATAATTGTTTTTAAATGCGAATTCAGATTCTGGTAAATTCTCTAAATAGGCTCTGGTCATGGTTGCCAAAGCACCACCTTGACTATGCCCTGTAATGATAAAATCTGAAACACCCATTTGGTTCAGATTGTTAATTTGCTTCTTTAATTGTTCGGAGATTAACAGGACACTCAAAGCATAACCAGCATGCACAGCCGAGCTGTCTGCCTTGGCAAAAGTATATTCATAGGTTTTATCTTCAATTTTTAAACTACCCGAAGCCGGAATCATAGCCGAATAAAAGTTTTCAACCCAGCTAATCAATTTGTCGGTTGACCCTCTAAAACTAATGATACCTGTCGTTCCATTGTTATATACTTCAAACTTGTTATCCATTCCAATAATATCTGAACTATAACTTCTTTGAAAATCATCAGGCACAATAGCTTCGGCGGAGCCATATTGTTCCATAAAATTATAACTGTTACACAGGGCTATGGTTGTGGTAACTTCATCTGTATGGAAACCCGGTTTCAATTGCGCAAATTGAAAATTAATAATCATCAAGGCGAGCGTTGTCAATAGAATTCTCATGTCTGGTTCATTATGAGTTTGCACGGTTATACATTACAAAAACGATTCCAAAGTCATTTTGGTATAATGTCTGAATGACCTTCAAATTATTAAATAATAAAAATCCCGATACTATTTGGTAATCAAATAGATTATCGTAAATTTGCAAACTCTTTTTGGGAGAGGAATGTTTAATAAGAAAAATTAGAACGTGTGGACACATTAAGCTACAAAACGATTTCAGCAAACAAAGCTACTGTTAACAAAGAGTGGGTTTTGGTTGATGCTGAAGGTCAGTCGCTTGGACGTTTAGCTTCTAAAGTTGCGAAACTTTTAAGAGGTAAACACAAGCCAAACTTCACACCTCATGTTGATTGTGGCGATAACGTAATTGTTATCAATGCTGAAAAAGTCAACTTAACCGGAAACAAGTGGAACGATAAAACTTATCTTCGTCACACAGGGTATCCAGGAGGTCAAAGAAGTTTGTCTGCTAGTGAATTGTTTGGTAAAGACCCTGCAAGACTAGTGGAAAAATCAGTAAAAGGAATGTTACCTAAAAACAAATTAGGTGCCGATTTATTCCGTAACCTTAACGTTGTTTCTGGTTCCGAGCACACACATGAAGCTCAAAAGCCAAAGACAATCAATTTAAACGAATTTAATTAATGGAAGTAATTCACAAAATTGGCCGTAGAAAGACGGCTGTTGCTCGTGTATACGTTGCCAAAGGAAAAGGTAACATTACGGTGAACAAAAAAGACATGGCGGTTTATTTTCCTACTGCAACATTGCAGTACAAAGTAAATCAACCTTTAACCATGACTAACAATGATGGCAACTTTGATATTACAGTAAATGTATATGGAGGTGGCATCACCGGTCAGGCTGAAGCTATCCGTTTAGCATTATCTCGTGCAATGTGCGATGTTGACGCAGAAAACAGATTAATTTTAAAACCAGAAGGTTTATTAACAAGAGACCCAAGAATGGTAGAGCGTAAGAAATTCGGTCAGAAGAAAGCTCGTAAGAAATTCCAGTTCTCTAAACGTTAATATTCAACAAAAACAATGTCATGCTGAGCGCAGTCGAAGCATCTTTAATCGAGATTTCTCGACTACGCTCGAAATGACACGATCAAAATTAAAAAAGCTGAATATTCAGCAATTATTATTTAACCCAGTTATTGTTGTCGATGACGTTTCGATTGAATCGAAAGTCACGATTTAGTTTAGCATCTAAATGATTAAGGCGATTTAAAAAAATGACCACTTAATCATTGCTAATTCAACAGAACGTAAACTATTACAAACATGGCAGTAGAAGTAAAAGAACTACTAGAAGCAGGTGTACACTTTGGACACCTGACGCGTAAGTGGGACCCAAATATGGCTCCTTACGTTTATATGGAGCGTAACGGTATCCATATTATTAACCTTTACAAAACAGCAGCTAAAATTGAAGAAGCTGGAGCCGCATTAAGTAAAATTGCAGCATCAGGTCGTAAAATTTTATTTGTTGCAACTAAAAAACAAGCAAAAGATATTGTTGCTGAAAAAGCTGGTGCTATCAACATGCCTTACATCACTGAAAGATGGCCAGGTGGTATGTTAACCAACTTTGTTACTATTAGAAAAGCCGTTAAAAAAATGGCTGCAATTGATAGAATGAAGAAAGATGGTACATTTAATTCTTTATCTAAAAAAGAGCGTTTACAAGTAGACCGTCAACGTGCCAAATTAGAAAAGAACTTAGGCTCTATTGCAGACATGACTCGTTTGCCAGGTGCTTTATTTGTTGTTGACATCAAGCGTGAACACATTGCCATTAAAGAAGCTCAAAAATTAAACATTCCAATTTTTGCGATGGTTGATACTAACTCTGACCCACGTCAGGTTGATTATGTTATCCCAGCAAATGATGATGCTTCTAAATCTATTGACAAAGTATTATCGCATGTTGCAACAGCCATTTCTCAAGGTTTATCGGAGCGTAAAGCTGAAAAAGATAATGGAAAAGCTGAAAAATCTGCTCCAAAAGCAAAAGCTGCAAAAAAAGCAGTAGCTGCCAACGAAGAAGAAGAATAAATAACATTAACAAAACATAAAAAAGTCGTTTAGTTCTTTTCTTTGTGAAAATATATTGAACGACTTTTTAAATTTAAAAGAATATGGAATCTACAGTAAAAGTTACAGCAGCAGAAGTAAACAAATTAAGACAAGCTACTGGTGCAGGAATGATGGATTGTAAAAAAGCCTTAGTTGAAGCTGGTGGTGATTTTGATAAAGCTATTGAAGTTTTACGTAAAAAAGGTCAAAAAGTAGCTGAAAAAAGAGCCGACAGAGATTCTTCTGAAGGTGCAGCTATCGCTAAAATAAATGCTGACAACACAGCTGGTGTTGCCATTGTATTAGGTTGTGAAACTGATTTCGTTGGTAAAAACGAAAACTTCGTGGCTTTGGCTAACGATTTGGCAGAAGTGGCTTTAAATTACGATTCAAAAGAGGCATTTTTAGCAGCTGATTTTGGCGGAATGACTGTTGCTGACAAATTAACCGAGCAAACCGGTGTTATTGGTGAAAAATTAGACATCACATCTTTCGAAAAGCTAGAAGCTCCTTATGTTGGACAGTACGTTCACATTAATAAAATTGCAGCTTTAGTTGGTTTATCGGCTGAAGTTGACAATGCTGAAACATTGGTTAAAGATGTGGCTATGCAAGTAGCTTCAATGGGAGCAACGACTTTATCTTATAAAGATTTTGACCCGGCTTACATCGCATCTGAAACAGAAGCTAGAATCGCAGCTATTAAAAAAGATAACGAAGAATTGGCACGTTTAGGTAAAACCCTTAAAAACGTACCAGAATATATCTCTATGGCACAATTAACTCCTGAAGTTTTAGCAAAAGCTGAAGAAGCTGCTAAAGCCGAGTTAAAAGCTGAAGGAAAACCAGAGCAAATTTGGGATAGAATCCTTCCTGGAAAAATGGAGCGTTTCATTTCAGATAATACGACTTTAGACCAAGAGCAGTGTCTTTTGGATCAAAAGTTTATTAAAGATGACAAGCTAACTGTTGCACAATATGTTGAATCTTATGGTAATGTTGAAATTACCGGTTTCAAACGTGCTACAGTAGGATAATTTATATTATCTCACAAAATATAAAGCCTCTCAAGTTTTTTGAGAGGCTTTTTTTATATCAATCCAACAAAAAAATCTCAATCCAAAAACAAAAATTTTGTGTAGTTTTGCTAAACTCTCAAAAGTTACCATGAAATATAAAAGAATACTCTTAAAACTATCTGGGGAAGCCCTAATGGGCAATCGTCAATATGGTATTGATCCAGAACGTTTAGCTGAATATGCTGAAGATATAAAATCCATTACTGATAAAGGTGTTGAAGTGGCCATAGTTATTGGTGGCGGCAATATTTTTAGAGGTGTGGCTGGAGCCAGTAAAGGTATGGATCGTGTTCAGGGTGATTATATGGGTATGTTGGCAACGGTCATTAATGGATTGGCGTTACAAGGCGCTTTGGAAGATACTGACGTACCAACGCGCTTGCAAACAGCTATAAAAATTAATGAAGTAGCCGAACCTTTTATTCGAAGAAAAGCTATGCGCCATTTGGAAAAAGGGCGTGTTGTTATTTTTGGCGGCGGAACAGGAAACCCTTATTTCACGACAGATTCAGCTGCTGTATTGCGTGCTATTGAGATAGAAGCCGATGTTATTTTGAAAGGCACGCGTGTGGATGGTATTTATACATCAGATCCGGAGAAAGATGCTAACGCTATTAAATTTGATCATATTACCTTTGATGATGTTTTGCGTAAAGGTTTAAAAGTTATGGATACGACAGCTTTCACCTTAAGTCAAGAGAATGAATTGCCTATTATTGTCTTTGATATGAATAAAAAAGGGAACCTTTTAAAAGTCGTGTCAGGAGAAAAAATTGGAACGAAAGTAAACTTATAATACATTTTGGCTTGTTTTTTGAAACAGCATTTTAAAATTAAATTTTTTAGAGATGAACGAAGACATTCAATTTATATTAGACTCTGCAAAGGAATCCATGGATGCGGCTATTAAGCATTTAGAAAAGCAATTGGTTAATATTCGTGCTGGTAAAGCTAGCCCTGCCATGCTTGGAAGTGTTATGGTTGACTATTATGGGTCGCAAACACCTTTGAATCAAGTTGCCAATGTGAATACACCAGATGGTAGAACCATTACGGTTCAACCATGGGAGAAAGCCATGTTACAGGAAATTGAACGTGGTATTATGATTGCCAATTTGGGCTTCAACCCTATGAACAATGGAGAATCTATTATCATCAATGTGCCACCTCTAACAGAAGAACGTCGTATTGTGCTTGCCAAACAGGCAAAAGCTGAAGCTGAAGATGCCAAAGTTGGTGTGAGAAATGCCAGAAAAGATGCCAATAATGAAATTAAGAAATTGGATGACGTTTCAGAAGATGTTCAAAAAAATACCGAAATTGATATTCAGGAGATGACTAACAAGTATGTGACTAAAATAAACCACATCTTCGAGAATAAAGAAAAAGAAATCATGACAGTTTAATCGTATAAAGCGACTTTTATAGTCGCTTTTTTTAACCCTATTACTTCCTTACTGTCTATGTTGATGCGCCTTATAACTATTGTTTGTTTTCTTATGTTGAGCATAGGGTCCTATTCCCAAGCGACGCATCGAGATTCAACGGAAACCAAACAAGACTCCCTTAAAAGGCGACATATACTTAACCAATTGGGAAATGGATTTTATTCCACCAAGTATTTTGATATTGATTTACGGTATCTCATAAAGTTTAACCAGTACGAAGGGCTACGAACGGGATTTGGAGGTGTGACCAATGAAACTTTTTCAAAAAAATATCGTGTAAACGGCTATGTTGCTTATGGTTTTCGAGACCATCGTTTTAAATATGGTTTTGGCGGTGGCGTCAGGCTGGTTCCAGAATCCAACACCTGGCTAAACTTTAGTTATATAGACGACCTCCAAGAAACAGGGAGTTCAAAATTTATTACAGATAAACGGTTTTTTAAATTCATCGAACCGCGATTATTGAATATTGATTTATTTTACAAATACATTGAAAAGCATATTTCATTAGAGCATCAGATATCACCGCATCTGGTCACAGAGACTCAATTGGGAGTCAGCAATATAAATCCCACCTACAATTATACCTATCTGGTAGATGGCGAATCGTTTCAAGAATTTAATTTAAGTACTGCTATCATTTCGCTTCAATGGAGTCCTTTCAGCCATTATGAATTGGTTGATAAACGGATTAAAGAAGTTAAAGTTGGTTTCCCAAAATTCACATTGCAGTACACTCAAAGTTTTAAAGGTGTCTTTAAAAGTGATTTGAATTTTGCCAAAATTGACTTCCGAACAGTCTACGAATTGAACTATAAGAAAGATAATTTTTCACGCATTGTTTTAACGGCGGGTATTGCAAGAGGTAATGCACCGCTGTCACATTTATACCATGCCTACCCAAATAATATTAACAAGGAAACCATATTGCGTCGTTTTTCAGTTGCTGGAATTGACAGTTTTGAAACCATGTATTTTAATGAATTTTTTTCCGACAGGTTTACAACGATTCAATTCAGACATTACTTCAGTCCTTTCAACATTTCCGCTAGATTTAAACCGCAGTTAGTGCTTATCTCGAGATATGCAATCGGTAATATGAATAATATGGAACGTCATCAAGGCATTACTTTTAACACTCTGGACAAAGGCTTTACGGAATCTGGTTTTGAGTTGAATAAGTTATTATTAGGATTCGGGTTAAGCGGCACTTATCGCTATGGCGCCTATCACCTACCAAAAACTGAAGACAACATTGCCATTAAGTTCACATTTAACGTGACATTATAGACTATTATTAAAGCTAATACACAGTATTTTTCTACCTTTGCAGTTCGTTAATTAGCACATGTTTAAACTCTTTACAACAAGCTTTTGGGATCTTATTGCCAGACTGATTCTACGCAATAAAATTGGTATTCTTGCTGGTATTTTGGCAGCTACTATTTTCTTTGCTTATCAATGGGAAAACATGCGTTTTACCTACACTGAAGCCAACCTATTGCCAGATGATCATGAAGTGAATTTGGTCTACAAAGACTTCCTGGATATTTTTGGTGAAGAAGGAAACTTAATTGTTCTTGGTGTCAAAGATTCCACTTTTTTTACGGTTGATCATGTGAATGCCTGGAACCATCTCTCCGATTCTTTTAAGGAATATGACGAAGTGGAAATGGTCGTATCACTCAAAGACCTTCAAAAACTAGTTAAGAATACTGAAGAAGAGCGCTTTGTTCTAAAACCTTTTATAACAGATTCCATTCAGTCCCAGGAAGAATTGGAAACGTTGCAAAATGACTTGTTTGAAAAATATCCTTTTTATGATAATTTTTTGTTCAATTCAGAAACCAAAACCATTCGTTCAGCAATTTATCTAAAAAAGGATATTGTTAACACCCCTGTTAGAAAAGACTTTGTTTTTAACAAACTCATGCCTAAAATTTCGGCTTTTGAGAATAGTACTGGTTTAGATGTTCGAGTTTCCGGAATGCCCTATGTGCGTACACTAAACGCACAAAACATCGTTGACGAAATTGGCATATTCATTGCTGCGGCATTGGCAGTAACATCGCTTATTTTCTTTTTCTTTTTCCGATCGTTCCGAGCAACATTAATTTCCATGATTGTAGTGTGTTTGGGTGTCATGTGGACTTTTGGAATTATTGGATTATTGAACTATGAAATAACGGTTTTAACAGCATTAATACCACCTTTGATTATTGTTATTGGTATTCCTAATTGTATTTTCCTTATCAATAAATATCAACATGAAGTCAAGCTTCATGGTAATAAAGTAAAATCGTTGCAACGCGTCATTACCAAAATTGGCAATGCCACCCTAATGACCAATGTGACGACCGCATCGGGATTTGCAACTTTTATTTTAACCGAAAGTACGTTGTTAAAGGAGTTTGGTATTGTAGCCTCATTGAGTATTCTGGCCATATTTATTTTGTGTTTGTTAATCATTCCCATTATTTACACATTCCTGCCATTTCCAAAAAACCGTCATTTGGAACACCTCAACAAACGCTGGATAGGTGGTTTTGTGGATTGGATGGAACGTATGGTTAAACAAAGACGTATTACGATTTATGTGACCTCTCTGATCCTTTTAATTTTGAGTATGATTGGCATGAATCAAATCAAGATTTCTGGAAGCCTTATTGAAGACATGTCCAAAACCTCCGAATTTTTTAGTGATATACGGTTTTTTGAGGAAGAGTTTAATGGCATCATGCCCATGGAAATTCTGGTTGATACCAAACGTAAAAAAGGGGTTACCAAATTAGCGACCCTCAAACGCATGGATGAATTGGAGGACCTCATAATTGAAACACCCGAATTATCAAGGCCTATATCCATTGTCAGTCTGGTTAAATACTCCAAACAAGCCTATACTAATGGCAATCCCGATTATTATCAATTGCCGACCAGTCAGGAGAACTTATTCATTTCCTCCTATATTAAAAATTCAACATCAGATGTGGACCTATTGAAAAACTTTGTGGACAGTACGGGTCAATACGCACGAATTACAACATTCATGAAAGATATTGGGACGGATAAAATGGAGCGAATTGAAGAAAACATCCAAAACAAAATCACAAAGGTTTTTCCTTCTGAAAAATACAATGTCACCATTACCGGAAAAGCATTGGTATTCCAAAAAGGAACCAAATATTTGGTTAAAAATTTAGCAATTTCATTATCATTGGCCATCGTATTGATATCCTTATTTATGGCTTATATGTTCCGCTCATTTAGAATGATTGTCATATCCTTAATTCCTAATTTATTACCGCTAGTCATAACAGCTGGATTAATGGGGTATATTGGCGTTCCTATTAAACCATCTACTATTTTGGTATTTAGTATCGCCTTTGGGATATCGGTTGATGACACTATTCACTTTTTAGCAAAATACAGACAGGAACTTCAAGCCAACCATTGGAAAATCAGAAAATCAGTTTATGCCGCACTTCGTGAGACCGGTGTTAGTATGTTTTATACTTCTATTGTCTTGTTTTTTGGTTTTTCGGTTTTTACCATTTCAAGTTTTGGAGGCACTGTAGCCTTGGGTGCTTTGGTTTCAGCAACACTACTTTTTGCCATGCTTTCCAATTTGTTATTACTTCCATCATTACTTCTATCATTGGAACGTAATATTGCAAACAAAGAAGTTTTGAAAGAACCAGCCATCAATATTATTCCTGAAGAGGATGACGAAATCCCCGAAAATGACATGCAAGATTTAAAATAATTTTAAAATTTTGTACTTGATTTTTGCCATCTGAAAAGGTTATCTTTGCAATCAAAATTTTTTAATGATGAAAACGTATACAGTAGCAGACTTACTGAAACAGGATACAAATTCCTTACACGAAGTAGAAGTAAAAGGATGGGTGCGCACCTTTCGCGCTAACAGGTTTATTGCCTTAAATGATGGATCTACTTTAAACAATATTCAGTGTGTTGTTGATTTCGAAAGCATAGATGATGCACTATTAAAACGCATTACCACAGGTGCTGCTGTTCATATTGTTGGTGAATTGACTGAAAGTCAAGGCAAGGGTCAGAGTGTTGAAATTCAGGTTTCTAAAATTACGGTTTTAGGAGATTCTGATCCTGAAGCATATCCTATACAACCTAAAAAACATTCGTTTGAGTTTTTAAGAGAAAACGCTCATTTAAGAACTCGAACAAATACGTTTAGTGCTGTTATGCGGTTGCGCTCGTCGTTATCTTTTGCCATTCACAAATACTTTAATGAAAATGGCTTTTACTATATGCACACACCTATCATTACAGGTAGTGACGCTGAAGGTGCTGGTGAAATGTTTCGCGTAAGTGCTTTAGATGCTAAAAATCCTCCATTGACTGAAGCTGGTGAGGTGGATTACAAAGAAGATTTCTTTGGGAAGGAAACCAATTTAACCGTTTCGGGACAATTGGAAGCTGAAACCTACGCCATGTCTCTAGGTAAGGTCTATACCTTTGGTCCTACTTTTAGAGCCGAAAACTCGAATACTTCTAGACATTTAGCTGAATTTTGGATGATAGAGCCAGAAGTCGCTTTTATGGATTTGGATGGCAATATGGATTTGGCGGAAGATTTTATGAAATATGTTTTAAAATATGTTTTGGATAACAATCCAGAAGATTTGGAGTTTTTGAATGACCGTCTGTTACAAGAGGAAAAAACAAAACCTCAAGCCGAACGTTCAGAAATGAGCTTAATTGAGAAAATAAAGTTTGTTGTAGACAATAATTTCAAGCGTGTAAGCTACACGGAAGCTATTGATATTTTAAGAAACAGTAAACCAAACAAGAAAAAGAAATTTAAATATTTAATTGAAGAATGGGGCGCTGATTTACAAAGTGAACACGAGCGTTTCCTGGTTGAAAAACATTTTAATTGCCCAGTTATTTTATTTGACTATCCAGCCAATATCAAAGCCTTTTACATGCGCTTGAACGAAGATGGCAAAACGGTACGCGCTATGGATATTCTGTTCCCGGGTATTGGTGAAATGGTTGGTGGATCTCAACGTGAAGAACGATTGGATGTTCTAAAAGAGAAAATGGCAGCTTTAGATATAGATGAAAAGGAACTTTGGTGGTATTTGGACTTGCGCAAGTATGGAACCGCTGTGCATTCAGGTTTTGGTTTAGGATTTGAGCGCTTGGTGATGTTTGCCACAGGTATGAGCAACATTCGTGATGTGATTCCTTATCCTAGAACACCTCAAAACGCAGAGTTTTAAAAAACATTTTTAAATAATTATCGAAAACAATCTACGTTAATAATATATGTAGATTGTTTTTTTTATTTTTATGAAAACCCAAATATCAGAATGCTAAAACAGTATTTACAATTTAAGTTATCTCAAAAATTATCACCGCAACAAATCCAGTTAATGAAACTGATTCAGTTGCCTACTCAAGCATTTGAACAGCGTCTAAAACAAGAATTGGAAGAAAATCCGGCTCTTGAGGGTGGTAAAGAAACACTTGATGATGATTTTGATGACAACTTTGATAATAGTACCGATGATTATGATGATAACGAATCCATCAACTCGGATGATATTAATGTTGATGAATATTTAAGTGATGATGAAATTCCTGATTATAGAACCCAAGCCAACAACTATAGTGCTGACGATGATGAAAAAAGCATGCCCTACGCTGCTGGCACATCATTTACGCAACATTTAATTAATCAGTTAAACACGTTTCGCTTGGATGATGAAGAACGAGATATTGCAGAGTTCTTGGTTGGCAGTGTTGATGAAAGTGGTTATATCCGTCGGGATATCATTGACATCATGGATGATTTGGCATTTACTCAAAACGTATATACCACGGAAGAAAAAATAAAGGATGTTTTAAAGATCGTCCATCAATTAGATCCTTCTGGTGTAGGTGCCCGAAATCTTCAGGAATGTTTGAGTATTCAATTACACCGAAAAGAAAAAACAGCCGATTGTGAATTAGCTATTGATATTATAGATAATGCCTTTGAGCAATTCACCAAAAAGCACTATAAGAAATTATTGCAAAAATTCGATATCACGGAAGCGCAATTAAAAGATGCTATTGGTGTCATTGAGCATTTGAATCCTAAACCTGGAGGCTCCTACTCTGGAAATAATAGAATTGTAGAACATGTGGTACCAGATTTTGCTATCAAAATTGTAGATGGAGAACTAGAGCTCACTTTAAATGGCCGTAATGCACCTGAACTACATGTCTCACGTGAGTATAGCAATATGCTTAAAGGTTATAAGGACAGTAAAGATAAATCCAAATCGCAAAAAGATGCCGTTCAGTTTATAAAACAAAAGCTTGATGCTGCCAAATGGTTTATTGAAGCCATAAAACAACGTCAACAAACCTTATTTGTTACTATGAGTGCCATTATGCATTATCAGAAAGAATATTTTTTGACTGGTGATGAACGTAAGTTAAGGCCCATGATTCTAAAAGATATTGCTGATGAGATTGAAATGGATGTTTCAACCGTCTCCAGAGTTGCTAATAGCAAGTATGTTGACACACCTTATGGTACCAAATTAATTAAGGAATTCTTTTCTGAATCTATGACCAATGATCAGGGTGAAGAAGTTTCAACAAGAGAAATTAAGAAAATTCTTGAAACAGTCATTGAAGACGAAAACAAGAAAAAACCACTCACTGACGAAGCCTTGGCTAAAATTTTAAAAGAAAAAGGATATCCAATTGCCAGACGAACTGTCGCAAAATATAGAGAGCAGCTTGATATTCCTGTGGCAAGATTACGCAAGAAAATATGATGAATAACATACTCAAAAGTATCTCATTTATTTTTCATCCAATCTTGATGCCTATGTTAGGGGTCATTTTTTATTTTTCAAAATCACCAAGATATATACCAGTTGAGATTATTCAGGCAAAACTGTTATCCTTATTTATACTGACCATTTTACTGCCCATTTTATTGTACTTTTTGTTGAAAACGATGGGTAGAACCTCAACCTTTTATTTATCAACAACAAAAGAGCGTATTACACCACTTATCTTGAACAGTATTATCATTCTTCTCATTTTATTGAGAGTCCTTCCCAGCACGGAGATTATTGAATTGTACTACTTCTTTGTTGGTATATTAATTTCAACTTTAAGCTGTCTCATTTTGGCCATACTAAAGTTTAAAGCCAGTATACATATGGTAGCTATTGCAGGTGTCTTTATGTTTTATGTAGCCTTGAGTATTCATTTTAGCATTAACATTAATGGCACTTTGGCACTCATGGCAATATTGATTGGCGCTATTGCAACCTCTCGCTTACACATGGAGGCACACAATTACAAGGAACTCATTATTGGTTTTTTTATTGGGTTTATACCTCAATTAATATTAGTAAACTATTGGCTGTAAATTGAATTGGAGATTTTAAGGAACGTAGTAAACTTAAAAAATATAAAATATCAAGCCTATTTTTACCGCGTTCATATCGACTTTCTTATTATTAAGAGAAATACCCTCGAAAATTGGATTTAAGCCATAATACAAATAAATATTCCAGGTATTGTATCCAGCGCTTAAAGTCAAACCATATTGAAAATCATTAAATTCCTTAATTCTATCATTTTTAAAATCCCCAATATCACTCTTAAATTTGGTTGAATTATAAACTACATAGCCAATATTCATTCCCAAGTAAATACGCCAAAATTTGTATTCTTCAGCTGTTGAAGTTCGCCAGCGCAACTGAAGGGGCATTTCAACCATATAGGTTGTAAACTTATTTTTTGTATAGTTTATATCATTTTTATCTAATACTATATAATCGTAATTATTATTCTCATCCTTAAAAATCAGAAAGTTATTGTTAAAAGAATTGGAAGATAATCCAAGTCCTAGTCCTAATGCCCAGTTGCGCCTTTTGTTGATAGGAAAGTCTCTAATGAAGCCCAGATGAAAACCGCTTGAAAATCCACTTTGAGAAACCCCGTCAGGTTTTTTTCCCAGTAGATTATAAGTAACTGCAAAATAGAATTGGTCTTCTCTATATTTGGTATCTGTTTCTTTTACAATAGTATCGTTTTTTACCTGGCCCATAGTTGACCAAAAACTTAATAATGTAATAACAGTCAGAAATAAATGCTTCATTGGTAGAAATTAGCTATGCTTAAATTAACAAAAAAATGGCGTAAAGATTTCTCTAAACGCCATAGATATAAAATTAAGAAATTTATTTTAATTTTTAAGTTCTTTTAAGGCATCTCCCTTACGAGTCTTATAATTAATCTTCAAAGCATTTACTTTACGTAATTCTTGTTTAATGTCCGATACTAATCCCATATTCGTCTCTTTATCAACACTTAAAACAGTTGTCAAAAATGGAATTTCCTCTTCTCTTTTATCAGCTCGCTCTGCAGCTATAAAAGCTGCTACTTCAGAGACGCTAGCAAATTTATCATTTAACTGAATTCTTGCAACTGACCCCATATCCTTATAAGCACTACTCGGTTTACCAGCATAAATATACATTAGTAAATTACGCTTTGCTAATTTTTCAACTTGATCAGCAGCTGGCAGGCTATTTTCAATCTTCAATGTATTTTGGCGCATAACCGTCGCAACCATGAAGAAGAATAACAACATAAATACAATATCTGGTAAAGATGCTGTAGAAATAGCTGGTAAATCGCCTCCTTTTTTCTTTTTAAATTTAGACATATAAATTAATCTTTATCTAATTAGTCTTTTTAGGTTCTGCCTCGGAAAACTTCTGTGGAATCAAGAGTTTAATGGCTTCAATTTTGTCTTTTAATCTAGCTTTTTCTGATGCCGATGTTCTTGGGTCTGAATACATTTTATCCGCTTCAACATAGCTCATATTTTCACCAGGATAGGCTAATTTAAACTCTCGGTCACGCAACTCATTATAGGCTGCAATGATTTCGTTTTGAACCGCTATATAAGTCTCATAACTGGTTGCTCTGTCATTCTGCAGAGAAATAATAGCCTTTTGAAAATTATCGGATGACTGCGGATTTTTCTTACCCTTACATTTCTGACAAGCGTCTTCGCCTTTACCACCACCATTATCCAAAAAAGCAATGGCTTTTTTACGAAGGTCTTTTATTTCAATAACCTCACCATCGTTTCCGTTAGCTTTTAACAATAATTGGTTCTTCCTATTAACGGTTAATTGAAAAATATTTTTTTCCTTAATAATCGGTGGTTCTGTTTCTTCTATTGGCGGTAATTTTCTGTTCAAACCAGAATCTATCTCAATGGTTGTGGTAACCAAAAAGAAAATCAAAAGAAGGAACGCAATATCGGCCATAGAGCCTGCATTAACTTCTGGTGCTGCTCGTTTTGCCATAATTATTTATTCAATATTTTCTTTAACCCTGAAAGAAGCATCGCTCCACCAGCAGTCAAAATTAAAATGTAAAATGCAACTAAACCTGCTCCAACCATGTGTGATTGAGATTCAGTTGCTTGAGTGTCATTGTAGAAATACGTTAAAGTATCTCCTCCAGAAACAGCATAAGCTATAATTAAGACTGCAGCGAAAATACCTACTCCTATTAATGTATTCTTAAGATTAGCTGCATTTGTGAAAAGGTTTTTTAGCACAAAAAATGCAACAAATAATAAAGTTAGAAATATGATTGCATAAGCCACATAAGCCATAGGGTCAACAATTGCTGTGTCACCTGCTAATGCATCGGCCTTAATAACTTCGTCACCTCTAGAAATAATTCTAACAAGAAAAACTATTCCCAAAAGACCTAAAACAGCTGCTCCTATTTTTAAAATTTTGTGTAAGTTCATAATTTAAAAATTATTGCTGTTAGTTATTATTTTTTGTTTCTGATTAACAAATCCATTAAAGTAATTGACGCATCTTCCATATCGTTTACAATGCTATCAATTTTCGCAATGATATAGTTGTAAAAAATTTGAAGTATAATCGCTACGATTAGACCGAATACAGTTGTCAAAAGTGCTACTTTAATACCACCTGCTACAAGTGATGGCTGCATGTCTCCAGCCGCTTGAATTTTATCGAAAGCTTGAATCATACCGATTACCGTACCCATAAATCCTAACATTGGTGCTAATGCGATGAATAAGGATATCCAAGATACATTCTTCTCAAGTTGTCCCATTTGAACACCACCATAAGCGATAACTGCTTTTTCAGCAGCGTCAATACCTTCATCGGTTCTATCCAATCCTTGGTAAAAGATAGACGCCACAGGTCCTTTAGTGTTTCTGCAAACTTCTTTTGCAGCTTCAACACCCCCTGATTGCAAGGCATCTTCTACGTCTTGAGTTAATTTTTTAGTATTGGTAGTTGAAAGGTTTAAAAAGATAATTCTCTCAATAGCGATTGCTAAACCAAGTATCAAACAAAGTAATACAATCCCCATAAATCCAGGGCCACCTTCTATAAAACGTTTCTTTAGCTCTTGATGAAACCCTAAAGTTTCCTCAGCTGCTTCTTCAGCTGCTTCCTCTTGAATTGTGTTTACAACTGTTGTTGCACTTGTAGTTGCAATAGGCGTTGCATTAACTGTTCCGATTGCCATAAAACACATAATGGCTAGGATAGAAAATAATCTTTTCATTGTTCTTGTTCTTAATTTTATTAGTTAAAGGTTAAAGATATAAAAAAAATGTAATTAAAAAATTAAAATTACAGCAGAGAGGAAGGGATTCGAACCCTCGATACGCTTTTGGCGTATACACACTTTCCAGGCGTGCGCCTTCGACCACTCGGCCACCTCTCTGTAATAGTTTTGAATTACAGTGTGCCAAATAACAAAAAAACTAGCAAAAGGGAAAATTTTGGAAGTTAATTTTATGCCATTTCTCCCCTCAAAGCCGTTTCAAATACCGTTTTAAAAGTTTTAGTCGAAATTTTCTCTCCTAATAGGTACATTAATTTAGCAATCGCTGCCTCCGTAGTAATGTCTTTACCAGAAATAACTCCTAAATTCTTTAATTGAGAACTTGTTTCATACTGACCCATTGACACACTGCCACCAGAACATTGCGTAACATTTATGATTTGTATACCTCTTTTTATAGCTTCTTTTAATATCTCAACGAACCAATCTTCAGTAGTGGCATTTCCAGCACCATAAGTTTCCAAAACGACTCCTCTCAAATCTGGACTATTCAAAATACTTTCCAATACCCTTTGAGAAATACCTGGAAACAATTTAATGAGTGCAATGTTGGTGCCAAATACTTTATGGACTACTAGTTTTTTTCTGGTGTTTGGCACAAACAAGGCTTCATGATTAATTTTGATGTGAACTCCTGATTCAGCCAAATGCGGATAATTAAGCGATTCGAAAGCTTCAAAATGTTCTGCATTTATTTTGGTTGTTCGGTTACCTCTGTACAATTTATATTCAAAATACAAGCCGACTTCACGAATAACTGGCCTGTTTCTGTATTGCAAACTTGCCATTTGTATTGACGTTATTAAATTTTCTTTGGCATCAGTTCGCAAATCACCAATTGGTAATTGAGAACCCGTTAATATCACTGGCTTAGCCAAATTTTCGAGCATAAAACTTAATGCTGAAGCGGTATAACTCATGGTGTCGCTTCCATGCAGCACTACAAATCCATCGAATTCATTATAGTTTTCCTCAATGATGTTAGCTATTTGAACCCAATAATCTGGATTCATATTTGATGAATCTATGGGCTCTTTAAAAGAAATGGTTGAAATATTACAGCTTAATAATTTTAATTCCGGGATACGTTTCAATAAATTGCTAAAGTCAAATGATTTCAAAGCTCCCGTATTTGGATTTTTAATCATTCCAATTGTGCCTCCTGTATATATCAAAAGAATATTTGGCTGTGAATTATTCATAATTATATTTTAAAGATATCTTTAGAATTCTGTGTTGTAATTTCGGCAATTTTTTCTTCGGAAAGTCCATACAATTCAGATAGTTTTTCCAAAACTTTGACAATATAGGCGCTTTCATTTCGCTTACCCCTATAAGGTTTTGGAGCTAAATATGGCGAATCTGTTTCTAAAACAATATATTTCAAATCTATTTGATTCAAAAACTGGTCTATCTTACCATTTTTGAATGTTACAACACCGCCTATACCTAGTTTCATATTATAGGATAAGGCTCTTTTAGCATCTTCAATAGTTCCAGTAAAACAGTGAAATATACCAAATAAAGCATCTGATTTTTCAGATTCCAAAACTTCAAAAATCTCCTCAAAAGCTTCCCTACAATGAATGACTATTGGTAATTTATATTTTTTTGCAAGTTGAATTTGATACCTAAAAGCCTTTTTTTGTATTTCCAATGTTGATTTATCCCAATATAAATCAATACCTATTTCTCCTATGGCATAAAATGATCTTTTGGTAAGCATGTCTTCAACTTGAGCCAATTCATTTTTATAATTTTCTTTTACTGAAGTTGGGTGCAAACCCGTCATCAAAAACATATTTTGAGGAAATTCCTGCTCTAATTGTAACATGGATTTCGTATAAGTAGAATCAATAGCTGGAATAAAAAAACGGGTAACACCTGCGTCCATGGCTCTCTGAATCATTTCCTGTCTATCCTCTTCAAATGCTTCACTGTATAAATGGGTATGCGTGTCAGTTATTATCATTTAGCAAAAATATATCTTTTTACATTACTACCTTTGTAATAAAATGGAATATGGAAAACTTACAGGAATTTCTTTTAGATAAAGGCTATACAAAAATCAAATTAAAGCTTACAAAAACTAATCATTTTGAGGTCCGAGCTACCATCAATGGTGTCAAGGGTCTGTTTATTTTGGATACTGGTGCATCAGGATCATGCGTAGGCTTTGAAGCTATTGACACTTTTAAACTAAAAGCAAAAGATTCTGAAGTTAAAGCTGCTGGAGCTGGAGCAACTGATATGGTAACTCAAATTTCAAAAAAGAATGATTTGAAAATTGGTAGATGGAAAAAAAATAAAGTTGCTTTAATACTATTTAATATGACACATGTCAATAGTGCTTTGATTGCTCATAACGCCAAACCTGTTGATGGTATTATTGGTGCGGATATCTTGAAAAAATCCAAAGCCATTATTGACTATGAAAAAAAATATTTATATTTAAAAATGTAGTATTATTCTTAACGTTTCAAGCTAATAATCTCCACACCACAAAAAAATAGACATTAATGAATACCTCCATAATAATTGCCGATGATCATCCTTTAATGTTGAGAGGCTTAAGTGATTTTTTAACCTCTAAAGGCTATAATATTGTTGGCAGTGCTACCAATGGCAATGAAGCTTACAATCAAATTGTAAAACACAAACCCGACATCGCTATTTTGGATATTAGAATGCCTTTCAAGACTGGCTTGGAAGTTGCTGAAGATTGTGTAAAAAACGATTTGGATACAAAAATAATCCTCATCACATTTGACAAAGGCGAAGAACTTTATGGCAAAGCCAAAGAACTTAATGTATATGGCTATATACTAAAAGAATTTGCTATTGAAGAAATCGAGATGTGTATCAGCCATGTAACTGAAGGACAGCCTTATTTTAGTGCGGAAATAGCGTCCTATTTAACATCTTATATTCCTTCTGCCAAACCCGAAGAAATTGAAAAACTCACTAAATCTGAATTAAAAATCCTGCGTTTTATTTCTGAAAACAAAACCAGTCAGAATATTGCTGATATTTTGGATATTTCTTTCAGAACTGTTACTACTCACAGAAGTAATATTGTTCACAAACTACAATTAGAAAACAGACCATCTTCACTTTTCCTTTGGGCCAGTAAGAACAAGAATTTGTTGTAAAATACGTATAAGTACGTATTTTTTATCAGCATAAATGGTTGTATATTTACAGTGCTATTAATCGAAATTCTTGTAGGGAATTATGGAAGGCTTTTTTGTTAGTTCAAAAAAGCCTTCTTTTTTGGTTCAAAATGCAAACTACCGCTTCCAGTAAAAATACGTATAAGTACGTATTTTTTAATTCAACAAAGCATTATACCTTTACCATGCTATTAATTAGTTCTTAGGGAGAATTATATTTTGGAACTCTGTGTTGGTCAAACAACACGGAGTTTCTTTTTTAAGAAGAATAATTGATAAAGAAAAATACGTATAAGTACGTATTTTTTTAAAGGTTTATACATTTTAACTTTACAGATATATTTTATTCCCAAAACTTATAATTACTTGACCTAATGGAAAACGATACTGGAGCAAATAAATATTTTGTTATAGGCTTGATACTTTTGGCAGCCATAGTTGTATCAATAAATATTCTTGTTATATTTTTTAGTTAGTTAATTTCATATCAAGAAAAAAGCGCAACCAGAATGGTTGCGCTTTTAGTTTCTCTTCACTATGAATAACTAATTAGAGCTCTAATGCTCTTTTGACATCATTATCCATCAATAATTCCACAGGACTTTCCAAAGCTTCTTTTACAGCCACTAAAAATCCAACAGATTCTTTACCGTCAATAATTCTATGATCATAAGATAATGCCACATACATAATTGGTCGTATTTCTACTTTTCCATTAACTGCTACTGGTCTTTCCACAATATTATGCATCCCCAAAATACCACTTTGAGGAGGGTTAATAATTGGTGTGGACAACATACTTCCAAAAACACCGCCATTTGAAATGGTAAATGTTCCTCCTGTCATTTCATCCACAGTTATTTGACCATCACGAGCACGTATTGCCAATCGTTTAACTTCGGCTTCAACACCTCTAAACGATAAGTTTTCAGCATTTCTAATAACCGGTACCATAAGTCCTTTTGGTCCTGAAACAGCAATGGAAACGTCAACAAAATCATAGCTTATCATTTCCTTTCCATCAATCATGGAGTTAACAGCAGGATACATTTTTAATGCTCTGACCACAGCCAAAGTAAAGAAGGACATAAATCCTAAACTAACACCATGTTTTTCCTTAAAGGCATCTTTGTATTCTTTTCTTAAATCAAAAATAGGTGACATATCTACTTCGTTAAAAGTAGTTAACATTGCTGTTGTATTCTTGGCTTCCACCAAACGCTCTGCTACTTTCCGTCTCAACATAGACATCTTGCTTCTAGAGGTTGATCTATTCCCTCCCGTTGGAGTTCCCATAGATGGAACAGCTTTTACAGCATCATCTTTAGTAACACGACCATCTTTACCTGTACCTTCAACATCACTTGCTGACATATTTTTTTCAGCTAGGATTTTTTTAGCAGCTGGACTTGCAGATCCTGTGGCATAGGTTTGAGTTTCTTTTTTATCAGATTTTGATTCAGATACCTCAACTTTAGGAGCATCTTCTTTTTTGGTTTCTTTTTCTTCAGATTCACCTTCTGGCTTTTCAGCACCTGTATCAATCAAGCAAACTACCGCTCCCACGGCTACAGCGTCTCCCTCCTCTGCTTTTAAGGTAATGGTTCCGCTAGCCTCTGCTGGTAACTCTAGAGTTGCCTTATCACTATCTACCTCTGCAATAGCCTGATCCTTTTCAACATAGTCACCATCTTCAACTAACCAAGTTGCTATTTCTACTTCTGTGATAGATTCTCCTGGTGAAGGAACTTTCATTTCTAAAATCATTGTGTTACCTATTTTAGTTTTTTATTTATTTTTAATGTTGATTGTTTTTCGATTTGTCAAATACAAAATCAATGACTTCTTGATGGCGTTTTTTCGAGCGTACGGAACTTCCTGCAGCAGGTGACCCATAAGGTCTGCGAGTTGCAGCCCTGAAAGTCTTTGCTTCATCCAAATGCATGAGCATATGGCTGTAAGCACCCATATTTCGTGGCTCTTCCTGTGCCCAAACAACGTCATTGACGTTTTTGTATTTATTTAAAATAGTCCTAATATCTTCTACTGGCAGTGGGAATAATTGTTCTACCCTAACCAACGCTACATCATTTCTATTGAGGTTTTCTTGCTCCTCAAGCAAATCGTAGTAAAACTTCCCTGTCACAAAAACCAAGGTTTTTATGTTATTCAAATCAGCACGCTCATCATCAATCACCATTTGGAAACTACCGTTGGTAAATTCATCAACCGTTGAAACCACTCTTGGGTGACGCAGCAAACTTTTTGGTGTGAAAACAATAAGTGGTTTCCTGAAATTAGCTTTCATTTGTTTACGCAAGAGGTGGTACATATTTGCTGGCGTCGTACAATCTGCCACAAACATATTATCTTTTGCACATAATTGTAAATATCGCTCCATTCTTGCCGAGGAATGTTCTGCTCCCTGACCTTCATAACCATGAGGTAATAACATAACCAATCCATTCTGAAGTTTCCATTTATCTTCAGCTGCTGAAATATACTGATCCAACATGATTTGGGCTCCATTACTGAAATCACCAAATTGTGCTTCCCAAATGGTAAGTGTTTTTGGGCTCGCCATAGCATAACCATAGTCAAAACCAACCACACCATACTCTGAAAGCAACGAATTATATATAAAAAATCGGCCTTGATTGTCACTAATATTATTCAATAAAACAACCTCCTCTTCACTATCTTCTACCTTAACAACAGCATGACGATGAGAAAATGTTCCCCTTTCAACATCCTGTCCAGAAATACGCACATCATAACCTTCTTGAAGAAGAGAACCGTAAGCCAAATGCTCCGCCATGGCCCAATCTAATTTGTCTTCATCAAACATGGTTTTCCTGGATTCAACCAATCTGGATATTTTTCTAATAAACTTCTTATCACTTGGCAAAGTTGAAATAACATCTGTAATTTTAGATAATTCCTCTTTTGGATATGAAGTATCTATAGGCTTCATCATTTTGTCTTCTTCAACAGTCGTATAATTCACCCATTCATTTTGCATAAAAGGGGTTATGACTGTTTTATCTTCCTTACGGGAATCTTCAAGATTCTCTTCTAATTTCGCCTTGTAATCTTCTTCAAGGTTTTTAACGAAAGAATCATCAACAACACCCTCTGCCTTTAATTTTTCAGCATAGATATCTCGCGGATTTTGATGCTTTGCAATGGCTTTGTATAAAAGCGGCTGTGTGAATCGAGGTTCGTCTCCCTCGTTATGGCCATACTTTCTATAACCCAATAAATCAATAAACACATCGCGCTTAAATGTCATTCTGAAATCCAATGCGAAAAGCATCGCATGCACAACAGCTTCAGCATCATCGGCATTTACATGCAATACAGGCGAAAGTGTCACCTTACCAACATCGGTACAATAGGTACTGGAACGCGCATCAAGATAATTGGTAGTGAACCCTATTTGATTATTGACTACAATATGAATGGTTCCATTGGTTTTATAACCATCCAATTGTGCCATTTGAACAACTTCATATACCAATCCCTGACCTGCAATGGCAGCATCACCATGAACAACTATTGGTAAAACTTGTGATGGGTTTTTAGGGTATTTATCGTCTTGTTTTGCTCTGGCTATTCCTTCAACGACAGCACCAACTGTTTCCAAATGTGATGGATTAGGCGCTATATTTAAGTTAATTTTCTTTCCTGAATCGGTAACGCGATCACTCGTCCAACCTAAATGGTATTTAACATCACCATCAAAAACTTCTTGCTCATAATCCTTACCGTCAAACTCACTGAAAATATCTTTAGCCGATTTTCCAAAAATGTTGGTAAGGGTACTTAGTCTTCCTCTGTGAGCCATTCCCATGACAAATTCCTTGACATCATATTCCGATGCTTTTTCAATGAGTGTGTCTAACGCAGGTATAAGCGATTCACCGCCCTCCAAAGAAAATCGTTTTTGACCAACATATTTTGTGTGTAAAAATGTTTCAAACGAAACAGCTTCATTTAGCTTCTTAAGGATATGTTTTTTTTCATCAGCAGAAAATTTAGGCTGATTATCATTGATGTTGAGCTTATTTTGAATCCATTGTATTTCTTCCGGTTTTCTGATATACATGTATTCAATGCCAATGGAATCACAATAAATCCGTTCTAGATGATCTACTATTTGTCGTAAAGTTTGTGATCCGATGCCTAATATTTCACCAGCATTGAAAACGGTATCCATATCCGTTTGGGATAATCCAAAGTTTTCTATTTCTAAAGTTGGAGCATATTTTCTTCTGGCTCTTACAGGATTCGTTTTAGTGAATAAATGTCCCCGAGTTCTATAACCATCTATGAGCTTTACAACTTGAAATTCTTTTTGAACATGCTCTGGAATTTGAGTGGAAACACCTTCGACAATTTCTCCATTCATACCATAATTCTCACTACCAAAATCGTAACCTTGAAAAAAGGCCCTCCAACTTGGTTCAACAGAATCTGGATTTTCTAAATATTGGTCGTATAAATCAGCAAAGTAAGCTGTATGTGCGGCGTTTAAAAAGGAATATTTATCCATAAATATTTTAAAACTGAATCTTTCAGACAAAATTTATACAAAAGTACAATTTTTAGTATAATTAGGTATGGTTTTGTTATTTTTATAACATGTTTAAAACGCTAATTATGTTGTTGATGAAAAAAGAGCTCGTTTTTGGAAAATTAAGCTTATTAACCCTATTATTTTTATCAAGTTTTCAACCATCTGTTTTAGCACAAAATGAAAAAAGTGATTTCTGGAATCATGTTGCCATTGGTGGCGGTATTGGTTTAAGTTTTGGTAGTGGTTTTTTTAGTGGTACCATTGCGCCAAGTGCTATTTACCGGTTTAATCCACAAGTTGCCATGGGTTTAGGCTTGAACTACACTTATAACGAAGACAAGGATTTTTATCGTTCGTCCATTGTTGGAGGAAGTGTCATTGGGTTTTATAACCCAATAAGAGAGGTTCAACTTTCTGCAGAATTTGAGCAATTGAATGTTAATAGAAATTACTACAACACTGTTTTAAATTTCGATGAAAACTATTGGTACCCTGCTTTGTTTTTGGGTGCTGGATACAGCATCATTACTGAAAATGTTTCAATTGCCATTGGCATGCGCTATGATGTATTATATGATAGAGATAAAAGTATTTATGCACAACCTTGGGCACCATTTATACGCGTATATTTTTAACTTTTATAGTGGTTTTTGTACCAAACCTTTTGCCATTCGCGTTGCAATATCATAAAAGAAACCTGTTCTGACATCTCTAAAGTGTCTGTACCATCTAAAGATCTTATTTGTTTTTCCGAAACATCAATGATATACAACAGGTTCAAATAGTCCATGAACCTTTCTTGTATCAACTTATATAAGGCTTCATGGAGCAAAAACTTTAAACTGGATGGTAGAATATCTTCAGCAAAACTTAAATCCATATTGGCTAAAGCCAAATCCTTGTTCAATTGTTTAACCAACTGATTATAAAGCTGATATTTTTCAGCTTCCGAAATCAAATCATTGAATGATACTGGCAACTGCATTAAACCTCTCTATTCATTAGCATCAACCCAAAATCTTTTAAAACTTGTCTGTTAGACGCCGATATATTCAGCGTATTCAAAATTGACATGGCCTTGGCAGTATAGTTCTCTATAGCATTTTTTGTTTCCTTATCAGATCCAGATTCAATAAACAACTGCTTGACAGACTCTATCTTATCTGTTTGGTCATTAGGGGAAATACTATACAAATGTTGCAATTGCAATTGGTCATCAGTATTTAAATGTTCTACCGCTTTAAGGTATAAATAGGTTTTTTTGTTCTCAATAATATCACCACCTACCTGCTTACCAAATGTCTCTGGGTTTCCAAAAACATCCAAATAATCATCTTGCAACTGAAAGGCTATACCCAAATTTTTTCCGAAATCATATATACCCTCTTGATCATCTTCACTCGCTCCTGCAACAATGGCACCCATTTTCATGGCAGCTCCAACCAAAACAGCTGTTTTATATTCAATCATTTTAAGGTATTGTCCAATAGTAACATCGTCCTGTGTTTCAAAATCGATATCATATTGTTGCCCTTCACAAACCTCTAATGCTGTTTTGCTGAATAATTTCGCCAAAGCCTGAAATGTTTCAGCCTCATAATTCTCAAATAATTGATAGGCCAGAATCAGCATGGCATCTCCAGATAAGATGCCCGTATTAATATCCCACTTTTCATGCACGGTTTCTTGACCCCTTCTTAAGGGAGCATCATCCATGATATCATCGTGAACTAATGAGAAATTATGGAACACTTCAATGCTTAATGCCGCATCCAAAGCATTCTTATAGCTACTGCCAAAAATTTCTGCAGTCATTAACGTTAAAACAGGCCGTAACCGTTTTCCTCCCAGTTGTAAAATATAATTGACAGGATCGTACAAAGATCTCGGTTCCCGTTCTTTAGAAAAGCCTATTAAATGGTCATTAAAAGCTTGTTGAAAGTGTTCTACATTTTGCATCCAACAAAAATAAAGGAATTGATTATACAATCGCAACAAGTTTATCCCAATGTTAAAAAAACATTAAAACTTTGGAAACTTTTTTTGTTTTTAAAGTTTCCTTGCGTAGCTTTGCACCTAATTATGAAAGAAGATATTTTAAAAACAGCTGTTGATTTATTTTTAACCTATGGGTTTAAAAGTGTGACTATGGATGATATTGCCAATAATTTGGGTATATCTAAAAAAACCATTTATCAATACTTTGAAAACAAAACTATCCTGGTTGAAGAATCTGTAATGTACTTATTCCAATTTATATCCAGTGGCATTGAAGATATCAGGGATATGGAGAAAAACCCAATTGAGGAAATTTATGAAATCAAAAAATTCCTGATGCACAATCTAAAGGATGAAAAATCCTCTCCTCAATTTCAGTTGGAAAAATATTATCCTAAAATATTCAAAGATATAAAGGAGAAACAATATTGCGTGATGGATGATTGTGTGAGCTGCAATCTGGAAAGAGGTAAGAAAATTGGATTATACAGAGAAAACCTTAATGTCAATTTTATTTCCAAAATCTATTTCAATTGCATGATGTCTTTAAAGGATAAGGGGTTATTTCCATTGGAGAATTTTTCAATGAAAACTTTAATGGACAATTATTTAGAGTATCATTTACGAGGAATCTGTACCCCTAAAGGAATAGAATTACTCAACCAGTATTTAAAAGTGAATCAATCCTAATAAAAACTTTCCAAATAACAATCAATGAAACAAACTTTATTAATAATTATCACTTTCCTGTTTTCCAGTATCTCTTTTAGCCAAGAGAGTACGTATAGTTTTACATTACAGGAAGCCATAGATTTTGCATTGGAAAATAACCGAGCTGCAAAAAATGCAGTTCGTGATGTAGAAATTGCAGAAAAAGAAAAATGGGAAACTACTGCAACAGGTTTACCACAAATAAACGGTGCTATAGATTACCAAAACTGGATAAAGCAACAAGTACAGCTTTTACCTGCTGCGGCTTTTGACAACACCCAAAGTACTATTGACATTGTCGACACCTATTTTGATGGTGCTGTTAGAAATGATACGCCAGTAAACAGCCCTGAAGGTTTTATTCCTTTAAGATTTGGAACCAAACAAAGTGTGAACGCCACAGCAACGTTAAGTCAGCTATTGTTCGATGGATCCTATTTAGTTGGTCTTCAAGCTGCCAAAGTCTATCTTTTAATTTCAGAAAATTCCAAAACCAAAACAGATTTGGAAGTCAGAAAAGCCGTGATTAATGCCTATGGCAATGTTTTGCTTGCAGAAAAGAGTCTGGAAATTGTAAATAATAACATAGCTGTCCTTCAAAAAAACCTGGATGAAACTACAAAGATTTATGAAAACGGCTTGGAAGAAGAAGAAAGTGTTGAACAGTTAAAAATAACATTAAGCAGTTTAAAAAGCTATCTGAACAATTATATTAGATTGAAAGATTTAGCCTACAAAATGTTTAATATTTCATTGGGGTTAGATTTGAACACAAATACCGTTCTTACTGATGATTTGGAAACTCTAACCCTTCAGAATATCTCTCTGGATTTATTGAGTTCTGATGACAATGTTGAAAACACAATAGATTATAGAATAGCGTCTAATTACATGGAAACAACCGAATTGCAGTTAAAGCTTGAAAAAAGCACGTACATGCCAAGCTTGAACGCTTTTGTGTCGGCTGGCTATAATGGATTCAGTGATAAGTTTACATTCACCAACAACAATCAGGAATGGTTTGGTCAAGCGCTATTTGGAGTCGGGCTCACAGTGCCCATCTTCAGTTCAGGTATGCGCAGTGCCGCTACCCAGCGAGCTAAAATTAATGTTGAAAAAGCGAAAGAAGAACTAACGCAGACTGAACAAGAATTACGTTTTCAAATAGCCAATGCTAAAAGTGATTATCAATTTGCCATTGAAGAATATACCAATAAAAAAGAAAATTTAGATTTAGCCGAACGCATAGAATCAAAAAACGAAACCAAATTTTTTGAGGGTATTGCTACCAGTTTTGATTTGCGTCAAGCTCAAACACAATTATATACTGCCCAGCAAGAATATTTGCAAGCCATGTTTAACGTCATTGCTAAAAAAGCAGAATTAGAAACCATATTGAACACTGTTAATTATTAAGCTATCACAATAAAAATGAAAAATATACTAACACTCCTATTAGCAACCACTATTTTGTTCTCTTGCGGAGAGGGCAAAAAAAATTCGTTGGAAAACGTCTTAAGTTCAAACAATCTGGAACTTATGCGCCAAAAACGTGCTGAAATTGTTGAACAACAGCAAACCATTCATGACCAGTTAGTTCAATTGGATGACGCCATAGCCAAAGTAGATACGGTTAAAAAAGTACCTTTAATAACAACATTTAAGGCCAAAACGGAGTCTTTTAATCACTATTTTGAAATTCAAGGAAATGTTACCACCAAAGACCTTTTAGTGATTACACCAGAATATAATGGTATTTTGACCCAGGTATATGTAACCGAAGGCCAGCAGGTTAACAAAGGTCAAACCCTTGCAAAAATTGATGATGGCGGTTTAAGTCAGCAACTGGCACAATTACAAATTCAAGCTGATTTAGCAAAGACTACGTACGAACGCCAAAAACGCCTTTGGGACCAAAATATAGGCAGTGAAATTCAATTTCTACAAGCCAAATCCAACTATGAGGCGCAAGAAAAAGCCGTTAATCAGCTTAATCAACAAATAGCCAAAACGGTTGTCAAAGCACCTTTTTCAGGAACCATTGATGACGTGATTACCGAACAAGGTAGTGTTGTGGCTGCTGGGCAATCGCAATTATTTAGATTGGTCAACCTTAACAATATGTATATTGAAACCAATGTGCCTGAACGTTACATTGAAGATGTTACCAAAGGCAAACATGTCGTTGTGGAGTTCCCTGTTTTAGGAAAAAGTATAGAAACAGAAATTCGTCAAGCCGGTGATTTTATCAATCCATCCAACCGTACTTTTAAGGTTGAAGTTGGTATTCCAAATTCCGAAAAGAACATCAAACCAAACTTAACGGCTAAACTGAAGATTAATGATTATACCAATAAGGAAGCCATTTTAATTCCTCAAAGTGTCATTTCGGAAAATGCTGAAGGTTTACAATATATTTACACTGTATCAGAAAAAGATGGCGATAATATTGGTGTTGCCAAAAAGACCATTATCACTACTGGAAAAACACAAGGCGATGTTATTGAAGTCCTTTCTGGAATTGAAAACAATACCGAAATTATCAAAGAAGGTGCGCGTAGTGTCAAGGATGGACAATCTGTTGAAGTTATTGACTACAACGAAACGCAACAATAAACTAACCCAAAGCCAAAAAAATAAAATATGACTGAAAGACAGAAAAAAGTCGATAAAGAATTTGGACTATCATCATGGGCTATTAATAACAAAACCACCATTTATGTCCTGATTCTGGTATTCTTTTACTTGGGTGTTTCGGCATTCTTTGAAATGCCAAGGGAAAACTTCCCTGAAGTAAACGAAACGAAAATATATGTCAGTACTGTTTTCCCTGGAAATACAGCTGAAGATATAGAAAAACTTATTACAGATCCTTTAGAAGATGAGTTGAAAACCGTCAGTAATGTTGTTGAAATAACCTCAACATCACAAGAGGATTATTCCATGGTCATCGTTGAATTTGATGAAGGGATTACCGTTGAAGAAGCTAAATTAAAAGTGAAGGATGAAGTAGAATCTAAAACAACGGGTGAGGACTGGCCTACCTTTAATGGCGCTAAAGTAGAACCGGATGTTTTTGATTTGAGTATGTCTGAAGAAATGCCCATTCTGAACATTAATATTTCAGGTGATTACCCAGTAGAAAAATTAAAGGAATATGGCGAATATCTTCAGGATGAAATTGAAGATCTTTTAGAGATAAAAGAAGTTGCCATTCGGGGTGCTCAAGAAAAAGAAGTTGAAGTGGCTGTTGACATCTATAAAATGATGGCTGCTCAAGTATCCTTTAGTGATGTTATCAATGCTATTAACGGTGGTAACGTTACTATGTCGGCAGGAAACATCAAGGCCAGTGGACAACGTAGAACCATCCGGATTTTGGGTGAAATTGAAGATCCAGATCAACTTCGTGATTTTGTCGTAAAATCAGAACACGACAATCCAATTTATTTAAAAGATATCGCATCCGTTAGTTTTAAGGAAGAAGACAGAACCACGTATGCTAGAGAATATGGCGAACCAGTAGTTATGCTGGATGTTAAAAAGCGGGCAGGAAAAAACATGGTTGCTGCAGCGGAACAAGTAAGAGAGATCGTTGAGGATGCTAAAGTCAGTGTTTTTCCTCAAGACTTGAAAGTGACTATCACCAATGATCAATCTTCGGTAACAATTGGTCAAGTTGACGATTTAGTTAACAACATCATTTTTGGAGTTATTTTAGTTGTTACTGTTCTTATGTTTTTCCTTGGTTTTAAGAATGCCATCTTTGTTGGTTTTGCCATACCTATGTCCATGTTTATTTCATTGATGATTCTAAACATGTTCGGTTTTACGCTAAACGTCATGGTACTATTCGGACTAATTATGGGATTAGGTATGCTGGTGGATAACGGAATTGTTGTAGTCGAAAATGTTTATCGATTAATGGATGAGGAAGGTATGAGTCGTGTAGAAGCCGCCAAAAAAGGAATTGGCGAAATTGCCTTTCCAATAATTATTTCAACAGCTACAACGGTTGCAGCTTTTATTCCTATCGGTTTATGGCCTGGTATCATGGGTGAATTCATGAAAATATTACCTCAAACACTTTCCATAGTATTGGGCTCTTCGTTGTTTGTAGCCATATTTTTTAACTCGGTATTGGTTTCACAATTCATGAGTATAGAAGATAAGGATATGCCATTAAAACGTATTGTGACGCTTACAGGCATCATGGCTGCTTTGGGTATTATGGTCTATTTTGTTGCAGGCGAATATCGTGCTTTAGGCAGTTTAATGGTTTTCACAGCCATTATGTTGTGGGTTTACCGATTGCTTTTACGCAAATGGGCCAATAATTTCCAAACCAAAACTCTAGTAAAATTAGAGCGTTTATACGAAAGAACACTACGATGGTCACTATCTGGATGGAAACCGTATACTTTAAGTTTTGGAGCTTTCTTGCTTTTTGTAATTTCAATAGCTGCTTTTATTGGATCTCTTATGAGTGAACGCACCAAAGTCGAATTCTTTCCTGATAACATACCCAATCAAATTATTGTTTACATCGAGTATCCTGAAGGTACCGCTATAGAGAAGACCAATACCAT
Source organism: Hanstruepera sp. CR43 (assembly GCF_055227665.1). Taxonomy (NCBI): domain Bacteria; kingdom Pseudomonadati; phylum Bacteroidota; class Flavobacteriia; order Flavobacteriales; family Flavobacteriaceae; genus Hanstruepera; species Hanstruepera sp. CR43. The sequence continues at coordinate 1,551,004 of NZ_CP200078.1, forward strand.
AACCAAAGAAATTGAAAAACGTGTTTTTAAGGTTTTGGATGATTCGCAGTACAAAGATGGCGACTATAATTTTATGGTAGAAAGTGCTGTATCACAAGTTGGGGAAGGTGCCGGAAACCCTCAAACGGATGCCGGCTCCGCTGCTGAAATGCCACACAAAGCAAAAATTACCGCTTCTATGCGTGAGTTCAAATACAGAGAGGGTGAAGATAGTGAAGTCTTGCGCCAAAAAGTCCAAAAAGCATTGGTTGGTATTTACCCTGGAGTTTTAATCTCGGTTGAAAAGGATATGGCAGGCCCTCCTGCAGGTGCTCCTATTAATATTGAAATAGAAGGTAATGATTATGATGAGTTAATCAATACTGCAGAAAAGATGCGTCAATTCATTAATAGTAAAAATGTTGCTGGTGTCGATGAGCTTAAAATTGATGTCAATAAAGACAAACCTGTCATGCGCGTGATTGTTGACCGTGAAAAGGCCGGCGAATTGGGTATTAGCGCATCGCAAGTGGGACAACAATTACGTAATTCCATTTTTGGAGCTAAAGCTGGTGTCTATAAAGAAGATGGCGATGATTATGATATCTATGTAAGGTTTAACGAAGCCAATCGCTATGATAAAAGTGCCCTTTTCAATCAGAAAATCACTTTCAGGGATATGGCTTCCGGTCAGATTAAAGAGATTCCTATTTCAGCCATTGCAGTACACGAAAACTCTTCAGGATTCAGCGCTATTAAACACAGGGATACTAAACGTGTTGTAACCGTTTATTCGGCATTAGCGCCGGGAGAAACAGATGCAGGTGCTGTTGTTAGACAAATACAAAATGAAATGAAGAGTTTTGAAAATATGCCAGAGGGTATTAAAATTGACTATACGGGTCAAATTGAAGAACAAAACAAGCAAATGGCCTTTTTGGTAGGCGCCTTTTTTACTGGACTAGCTTTGATTTTCTTCATTTTAATCTTCCAATTCAATTCAGTCTCTAAACCAGCCATTATCATGATTGCCATTTTCTTGAGCTTTATAGGTGTATTTGGCGGTATTGTTATCACTGGAAGTTCGTTTGTAATCATGATGACCATGGTTGGAATTATCTCGCTAGCTGGAGTAGTTGTTAATAATGGTGTGGTGTTATTGGATTATGCTCAATTATTGATTGATAGGAAGAAAGTCAACCTAAATGTTGATGAACATGACTATTTGGAAGTCGATGATTTATTTGAATCTATCGTCAGGGCTGGTAAAGCGCGTTTACGTCCCGTTTTATTGACTGCGATAACTACTATATTGGGTCTTATTCCATTGGCAGTTGGTTTCAACATCAATTTCTTTACTTTGTTCAAAGATTTTGATGCGAATATCTATATCGGAGGAGACAATGTGGTGTTCTGGGGTCCATTAGCTTGGACCGTTATATACGGTTTGATTGTAGCAACGTTTCTAACTTTAGTCATAGTCCCCGTTTTATTTTTCCTAGTCATGAAATTAAAAATGTGGTTGCACAAAAAACGTACTGGTAATTTAATAATTGAAAATGAATCCGTTTCCCTCAAATAATGGATTGATTAATAGCAGAAAAAGCCTTAACAATTGTTAAGGCTTTTTCATTTGATAATCATTTAACTTCATTAAATTTGCAACTCTAAATTTTGATTATGTATAGAAGTCATAATTGTGGTGAATTAAGGTCATCACACATCAACGAGGAAGTTACATTAGCTGGTTGGGTTCAAAAATCTCGCGACAAGGGATTCATTGTTTGGGTAGATTTGCGAGATCGATATGGTATTACCCAATTGGTATTTGATGAGGAGCGTACTTCAAAAACATTGATTGAACAAGCTCAAAATTTAGGTCGTGAATTTGTTATTCAAGTAAAAGGAACAGTCATTGAACGCGCTTCCAAAAACCCCAATATCCCAACTGGTGATATTGAGATTTTGGTTTCCGAATTGACAGTATTGAATGAGGCACTCCTCCCGCCTTTTACTATTGAAGACAAAACCGATGGTGGCGAAGACATTCGTATGAAATATCGGTATTTGGATATTCGTCGTAACCCTGTTAAAAACAGTTTAATCTTTAGGCATAAAGTCACTCAAGAAGTTCGTAATTATCTTTCTAACGAAGGTTTTATCGAAGTAGAAACCCCTTATTTAATAAAATCAACTCCAGAAGGAGCCAGAGATTTTGTTGTGCCTAGTAGAATGAACGAAGGTCAATTTTATGCCTTACCGCAATCACCTCAAACCTTTAAGCAGTTGCTCATGGTAGGTGGTATGGATAAGTATTTTCAGATTGTTAAATGTTTTAGGGATGAAGATTTACGCGCTGACAGACAACCAGAATTCACTCAAATAGATTGTGAAATGGCATTTATTGAGCAAGAGGATATTTTAAATGCTTTTGAAGGATTAACACGTCATTTATTAAAGGAAGTAAATGGCATTGAAATTGATAAGTTTCCTCGAATGCTTTATGATGATGCTATGCGTTTATATGGTAATGACAAACCAGATATTCGTTTTGGTATGGAGTTTGGTGAACTCAATGAGGTAGCACAACATAAGGAATTTGGTGTTTTTAACAACGCTGAATTAGTAGTTGGTATTGCAGTTCCAGGAGGAAACAACTACACCCGAAAAGAGATAGAACAATTTGATTGATTGGGTCAAGCGCCCACAAATTGGTGCTTTAGGGATGGTGTATTGCCGTTGTAATGAAGATGGCACCTATAAATCATCTGTTGATAAATTTTATGACCAAGATGATTTAGCTAAATGGGCTGAAGTTACTGGAGCCAAACCTGGTGATTTAATCTGCGTGCTTTCTGGAGATACTAACAAAGTAAGAACCCAATTAAGTGCATTGCGTATGGAATTGGCAGAACGTTTAGGTTTACGTAAACCAGATGAGTTTGCACCGCTTTGGGTACTAGACTTTCCTTTATTGGAATGGGATGAAGAAACCGAGCGATATCATGCCATGCATCACCCATTTACTTCGCCAAAACCAGGTCAGTTAGAATTATTGGAAACGAATCCTGGTGCTGTAAAGGCTAATGCCTATGATTTAGTGTTGAATGGTAATGAAATTGGCGGTGGTTCCATAAGAATTCACGATAAAAAAACACAAGCTTTAATGTTTGACTATCTCGGTTTTACGCCTCAAGAAGCCAAAGCACAGTTTGGCTTCCTCATGGATGCATTTCAATATGGTGCACCACCACATGGTGGACTCGCTTTTGGGTTGGATCGATTGGTCGCTATTTTGGGAGGTCAAGAAACCATCAGAGATTTTATTGCGTTTCCTAAAAACAACTCGGGTCGTGATGTTATGATTGATGCACCTGCTCCTATAGATAATGAACAATTGGAAGAGTTGAGCTTAAAATTAAATTTAAAATCATAAACATAAAATCCTGCTCCATGCAGGATTTTTTAGTAGTTTTAGTTTATACTAACTAAATTGATGACTACACAGGCATTTATAAAACGAATACTCATTTTACGTTATAAGTATATCTCTCAAAAGAACTTTGTTTTTTTATTGAGTATGCTTATTGGACTTTTAGCTGGTTTAGTATCCGTAACCATCAAAAATATCACTTTTGGAATAGAATGGTTACTTGAAAAAGTCATTGTTTGGTCACAAAACAGCATCTATTTTATTTTACCCGTCATTGGTATTTGGTTGGTGTATTTATTTATGAAATACGTTGCTAAAAAACCCGTTGAACATGCCATCCCGAGTATACTATTTTCACTTTCAAAAAAAAATGGACTTATAAAACCCAGTAAAATATATTTACCTTTAATAACAGCTCCACTGACGGTCGGTTTTGGTGGTTCAGTTGGTTTACTTGGCCCTGCTATTGCTTCAGCATCGGCAATAAGTTCCAATATTGGCCAACTATTCCACATTGATAGAAAAACACGCACGCTACTCATTGGTTGTGCCGCAGCCGGAGCCATTGCCTCCATTTTTAAATCGCCCATTGCTGCCATTATTTTTGCCATAGAAGTATTCAGTCTTGATTTAACCTTTGCTTCTTTACTCCCATTACTCATTGCATCGGTTTCTTCGGTTTTGACTTCTTACTTTTTCCTGGGAGATGGCGTATTGTTCAATTTCAATGTGTCAGATAAGTTTTTATTAAAAGACACCTTGTTCTACATCGTATTGGGAATTGGCACTGGGATTGCTTCCATATACTTTTCTAAAATATACTTTAGCACCTATGCTTTTTTCAATCGGTTTAAGACCAATGGGCAAAAACTGATTGTTGGTGGTTTAGCCATAGGTGTCATGTTATATTTCATTCCGCCTCTATACGGGGAAGGTTTTGGGTTTATAAACGATTTGTTGGACGGTAATCATTTACATGCTTTGGGGCACACGCCTTTTGATAAATATTTAGGTAATATCTGGGTTATCATTGCCCTATTAATTGGAATAACCATCTTCAAAGCTGTCGCCATGACAACAACATTTGCGGCAGGTGGATCTGGTGGTATCATCATTCCAACCATGGTAATGGGTAGTGCTTTAGGAAATGTTGTTGCCAAAATAATTAATAATGTTGGTTTGAATTTTCATGTATCTGAAGCCAATTTTACCTTGATTGGTATGGCAGGTCTTATTTCTGGTGTACTTCATGCACCACTTACAGCGATATTTTTAATCGCTGAAATTACAGGTGGTTATGAGTTATTTGTACCATTAATGATTACGGTTTCTATGTCATTTATTATTACTAGAAATGCCGTTGAGCATACTATTTACACTAAAGAATTAGCTGAAAAAGGAGCCTTGCTAACCCATGATAAAGATCACAGTGTTTTGACTTTAATGACTCTAGATAGTGTGATAGAAAAAGACTTTATTACATTACATCCTGATATGTCCTTGGGAGACATGCTTCACAAGGGCGTAGCCAAATCCAACCGAAACCTCTTTCCTGTCGTTGATGAGAGTAAGCATTTAGTGGGCATTCTGCTTTTGGACGACATCCGTAACATCATGTTTGACCAATCATTGTATCATTCCACTTCTGTAGAAACGTTTATGCAAATGCCTCCAGGATTTATTGATTATAATCAGGATAGTATGAAGCAAGTAATGCAAAAATTTCAGGATTTGGGCGTTTGGAATCTCCCCGTAATTAAAAACGGGATTTATTTAGGGTTTGTTTCTAAATCCAAATTACTAACGGCATACCGACGGGAACTCATTAATTTTACAACATAACTATGAAATATGTAATTGCGTTTTTATTTCTTGTATCCATAGTTTCAATTATTGTTGGCTTTTCAACAGATTTAGACCTTTCAGAAAAATTAGTTGGTTTTGGCGTAATGGGTTTGTTCTTTGTTGTTTTTCCACTCTTTAGTTGGTATCGATGGAAAAACAAAGATGTCAAGGACTATCTTCTGACCAAGGAAAATTTAGATAAAATGCGCGAAAGGGAAAGTCAAAAAAACTAATTCAAATTTCGTTTCTCAATAAAAAATCGCTTCAACAATTTGGATGCTTCATCTGCCATGATGCCCCCTTCAATTTTGGTTTTGGGATGTAAGGTTGTTTTTAAATTTATACATCCGCGATCTTCATCTCGAGCACCAAAAACAATCCGCGATATTTGACTCCAATATAAAGCTCCTGCACACATTTGACATGGTTCAAGTGTTACATATAAAGTACAATCATGTAAATATTTACCCCCTAAAAAATTAGCAGCAGCTGTTATAGCTTGCATCTCTGCATGGGCTGTGACATCATTCAACAATTCTGTGAGATTATGTCCTCGCGCAATAATTCGATCTTTAATAACGACAACCGCCCCAACAGGTATCTCGCCTTTATCAAAAGCTAATTCAGCTTCCTGTAAAGCCTTTTGCATAAAATAATTATCATCAAATGGTGATTTCATAGTTCTATAAAAATAAAAAAAGGCAGCTAAATGAATAACTGCCTTTTACTATTTTTTTAATAAAAATTAATTTTTAATAATCTTATCGTTAGAGTTTATGAATTCTCCTCTAATATTCAATACATAGATACCCGATTGGAATGGTGTCATATCTACTTCAACTTCACCAAATAAATCAACACGTTTAGCATAAACCTGTCTACCGTTAATATCAGTTATTGTAATAGCAACATTACCAAAGTTCTTATTGGTTTTGATAAACACATTACCATTTGTTGGATTTGGATAGATTAAGTAGTCATTTTGATTGAACTCATCCACACTTAAACTTGTACAGTTAGATAAACTTGGATCGGTATCAGGCAATAAAGTAAAATCTTCTACCTGATCAGAATCATTAAAAGTCCCTCCTTCTGAAGCTCCTGCTCCTAATCCTCTATTGGCGAAAACTTCCCATATCATACATTGGTCTTCTCCACCAGTTATGGCCATATCCGCTGCTAATATAGCATCACGTCCGCTTACAAATCCTGGATTACATGGCTGTAATTTTAAAGCATCGGTAACAATTTGCATTACCTTATTGTTACCACCCGTACCATTATAAACGTCTTCATCAAAACCATATTTTTCTACATAAGCCCAAGTTAAATCCCATAACATGGTGCACCAAACAAAACCATTACTGTGCTGCTGGCCTCCAGTCTGATTGGTATAACCAAATGTAAAGTTATTTACTGCAAAAGACGTACTATAGGGTGCTTCTCTAATACCAGCTCCAGTAGTTTCTTGACCTACAGCATAAGTAGCCATCCCTCTTGGGTCTTCAGGAGAATCTCCAGCTTTCATGGTCATCACTAATGGATACCAATCAGACCATCCCTCTCCCATTTGAGTGGCACTATTTAAACAGTTAGTCGTATTAGCACCACCTGTTAATCTATTAGAAATTCCATGAGTATACTCATGGGCTACAATTAAATTATCTAAAGAACCATCTCTTTGATATGGCCCAGCTGTTACTAAAGTAGCATTGATATTATCACCACTTTCCAATCTATTGATTATAGCAGTTCCATCAAAGGAATTAATCATAATGGAAGGAATGGTAACATTATCACCAACTGCACCTGCAGCCATTGTTATTGGAGCTCCGCCTACATTATTGACCATAATAACCGCTACTGCACCTTCATTTTCTGCCGCTAATATCTTAAACCCAAACTCACAATCCCCTCTTCTAATAACAGCTATTTTCCCAGACAATTGAGCGCCATTTGTAATAGGCTGACAAGCATCGTGAATATCAGGATTCGCATTGCTATCATTAACCAATGCTAAATTTGCTGTTAGAGGCGTCGTTGGAAGTGGCGCACCAAAATTAGCTGAAATTCCCTGATAATCTCCAGCCAATATGCCGTTGTTAATAGTCAAGGGTGTTCCCGGAGGTCCTACCGCAGTCCATAAAAACATCGTCATTCCAGGGTTTCCTCCATCGGGAGGGGTTCCAAATGTAGCATTATTAAGAGCTGCCCCATCTTGTCCATCAGCAAAAACAAAATCATTACCCGCACCGCCATTACCATAGTTGTTTTGCTGGAAGTTTCCACTGGCCTCATCAAAACCATATTGATACCATACATCATGCATAATGTTGTTCATATAAAACAAATTGGTTAATGAAGCATCTTGATATCCTAAAGGTGGTTGATTTAAATTAAGAGGGAAATCAAAATTCAAACTCGCAGTTCCGTCTACTGAATACCCAATATCATCATTACCATCTGTATCTTCCATAACCCAAACGTTATTACCTCTAGTTATGGTAAATTCAGCACCGGATACGCCATTAGTATCGTGCCATCCGAATGGTGATGCCGTTACATTAGCAGGTTCAACTTCTAAACTTCTTACGCCATCATTCGGAGCTCCTGCTGGTAATGCAAAAACATTGTATTGGGATCCATCAACTAGAAGTGAATTCCTTTTAAACAAGCTGAATTCTTGAGCGTTGTTTACTTTAGCATGGCCATGGGAAGTATGGTTTGAATCTCCAAAATTACAGGTTAATATCCAATCTTTTTGATCAAGAATATTTCCAGAAAGCGCATCAACTCTGATACTCCACCAATTTTTACCGTCTATGGTATGGATACTTAAATCCCAAGCCAACATCAAATCGCCTTCTATGGTTTGAAAGTATACAAGTTCAACAGGAATCTGTGTTTTAGAAACACCGCCTGCTGTAAATACATATTTATGACCATTTTCTTCCAATAATTCTAAACTAGCAACCGAGCCTAAATTCAGCGCAGAAGCCACACGTTGAATGGCCGTTTGAGCATCTATTTGAGCATTTGTTGTATTGATTCTTTGATCAACACCTGAAATAAAACTATTAGCATAATAAAAAACAGCATTGTCTTTCACAGCAACACTGGAAATAGCATTAAAAATATTGATGCCTTGATAACGCTGATTTACATAAACATGAGTAATTTTAGTCTTTTTAGAATAAAATTCTTTGCTAATTACCAAGTCGGAAATATCACTGCTCGATAAATTGTAAGTGTCCTTTTCTTGGTTCAAATACGTCTGTATTCTAGTACCATATTCCGAATCCATTAAGCTGTTTTGAGAAAATCCAATATTGGCTAACAAAACAATACCTAAAAATGAAAGGAACTTTAAGTAGTTGTGTTTCATTTTGTAAAAAAAATTTGGTTATTATTTTTTTGATAATTTCACAAATATACACAAGAGATGTTGATTTTTATATCATTAACTTAAAATAATTAGCCAATTGATAATTATATCTAGTATTTTAATAATTTTACGCAATAATGACCGATAATATTTTAGACTCTATTACTACTCCATCTGACTTAAAAAAGTTGACAAAAACCCAACTAAAAAGTCTTGCCAAAGAACTGCGTAAATTTATTATAGATATAGTGGCAGTCAAAGAAGGTCATTTAGGGGCTAGTTTAGGTGTTGTTGAGCTAACCATAGCACTTCATTATGTTTTTGATACGCCTAATGATTTACTCGTTTGGGATGTTGGTCATCAAGCTTATGGCCATAAAATTCTCACCGGTAGAAAAGAGCAATTTCACTCCAATAGACAACTTCAAGGTTTAAGTGGCTTCCCAAAAATAACGGAAAGCGTCTATGATGCTTTTGGTACAGGACATTCGTCGACCTCTATATCAGCTGTATTAGGAATGGCTATAGCATCGCAATTAAAAGGTGATCTCAAAAAAAACCATATTGCCGTTATTGGAGATGCTTCCATAGCCAGCGGAATGGCCTTCGAAGGACTTAATCATGCCGGAGTAACAGACTCCAACCTATTGGTGGTTCTAAATGATAATGCTATAGGTATCGACCCAAGTGTTGGCGCATTAAAACAATATTTAACCAATGTTAAAACTGGAAACCAAAAGCAGGATAATATTTTTGAAGCCTTAAATTTTAATTATTCCGGTCCAATCGATGGTCATGATATTTCTGACTTAATTCAAGAATTAGAACGTTTAAAATCCATTAAAGGTCCGAAATTTTTGCATGTTATTACAACCAAGGGTAAAGGATTAAAGCAAGCTGAAGACAATCAAGTTACCTATCACGCTCCAGGGAAATTTGATGCCAATACTGGTGATTTGATTCCAAAAACTCCCCAAATTCAGCCTCCTAAATATCAGGATGTTTTTGGTCATACATTGGTTGAACTGGCTAAAACAAATAACATGATAGTTGGCATAACCCCAGCCATGCCTACTGGAAGCTCCATGAAATTCATGATGGAAGCCTTTCCCGATAGAGCGTTTGATGTAGGCATAGCAGAGCAACATGCGGTAACGCTTGCCGCTGGAATGGCGACGCAAGGTTTAATTCCATTCTGTAATATCTATTCCACATTTTTACAACGTGCCTATGATCAATTGATTCATGATGTTGCCTTACAAAACCTACCTGTGATTTTTTGTTTGGATCGTGCAGGATTAGTAGGTGAAGATGGTCCAACCCATCATGGTGTTTTTGATCTAGCCTATTTGAGATGTATCCCTAATCTCATAATTTTCGCTCCGAGGAACGAAATAGAATTGAGAAACATCATGTACACTGCTCAATCAAAAGAAATTAGTGGTCCTATAGCCTTAAGATATCCGAGAGGGCAAGGGATTACTTTAAATTGGAAATTGCCTTTTGAAAATATTGACATAGGGACAGGCATACAATTACAAGTAGGGAAATCATTGGCTATATTGAGTATAGGAACTATTGGAAACCTCGTTACCGAAGCCATTGCTGATTTAAATATATCCCATTACGATATGCGGTTTGTTAAACCTTTGGACAAAACTCTATTGCATAGAATTTTTAATAACTACACTCAAATTGTGACTATAGAGGACGGCTGTATGATTGGTGGCTTTGGAAGTGCCATTTCAGAGTTTGCCTCACAAAACAATTATAAAAACGACATCAAAATTTTAGGAATACCTGATACATTCATTGAGCATGGCAGTATTCCAGAACTTCGAAATGAGATTGGGTTAAATCCCAACCACATAAGAAACGTTATAAAAAATTTGATGAAAAGTTAATCTTCAACGTAAGATTGAACCTCAAAACCTGAAGCCTTATCAGTCGTTATTTCATTCAATGCCAATAAACAGGCGAATGTTACAAAAAAAATCACGATGGCTCCTAATATGTTCTTTTTCATGATATTACATTTAGCAGGTTACTGTTGCTAAAATTAATTATAACGCCGTTAAAAATCAAATTAATTCGACATAATGCACATTTTAGAAAGAATATTCTTACTAAATGTTTAAGCCTTCTATCTTTTTGTAATTTAAGATTGCTTGGCTATCTGACAAGGAAGCTACATAACTACACACGTTCAATAAGCGTTTATAGAGGCTTTCTTCTTCGACATCAACTTTACCTGCAATAGATTTTAAGATAAGCTTATCGTAATTTGAAGCTGTTCCAGAAAATGCGTTGTTAATGGCACCCACATACGTTTGAAGCAATATATTAATCACCCGGTAACCCATTATTTCCTTATCCACAACTTCTTTTGATAGGTAAATATTATTAACACTGATTGCTATAATATCATTAATTTGAGCTTCGTATTTACTTTTATCCAATAAAGCCATTCCAAATGAATCTTTAAGAATCTTGGCTTCATTTTCCATAAAAACATCCACCGCTTCATTTATAAGGGTATTAATGGCTAACGCCCTTAAATAGCTGACTCTATCTTGAGTTGTTTTAAGTTGGTGGTATTTTTTAGTTTGAATAGAATCCCTTACCAAGTTTATTAAATATTCCAATGCAAATTCTTCTGGAATAAGTCCGAGGTTAATACCATCTTCAAAATCGATGATCGTATAGCAAATATCATCGGCTGCTTCTACCAAAAAGGCCAAAGGATGTCTCGAGTAACTTAAATCATTATTCTGACCTCTTTTAATAAGACCCAGTTCTTCAATTAAATCCTCAAAAGCCTTCTTTTCACTTTGAAAAAATCCATATTTCTTATCGGCAATATGTTTTGAAGGCTTTTTGGGCAATGACTCTTTTGGATATTTCATGAAGGCCCCAAGAGTTGCATAGCTCAATCGTAAACCACCTTCTCTTCCAACTCGGCTTTCAGTTAAAATTTTCAATCCATTGGCATTACCTTCAAAATCACATAAATCCTGATATTCCTTTTCGGTCAACTCGGATTTGTACATGAGACCATCACCTGTTTTAAAAAACTCACCAATAGCCTTCTCTCCAGAATGACCAAATGGTGGATTTCCGATGTCATGAGCCAAGGCTGCTGCAGCCACAATAGCTCCAAAATCGTTTGGCTGATATCCATGCACTGTTTGCAAATGAGGATATTTTTCAATTAAGCGTTGACCGGCTTTTCGTCCTAGTGTTCTTCCAACCACACTAACTTCCAAACTATGGGTTAATCTGGTATGCACAAAATCTGTTTGAGACAAGGGAATAACTTGAGTCTTATCCTGAAGGCTTCTGAATTCTGAAGAAAATATCACCCGATCATAATCGACTTCAAACCCCAAGCGGGTTTCATCCTGTTCTTTTCTTAAGCGTTTATTGGTATCTCCGTATCGTTTTAAAGAAAGTAATTGTTCCCAGTTCATCATCAAAATTTAAAGCTTACAAGATACGTGTTTTCAATGTTAAGAAATCTTTTCCAAATAAAAATTTTTCGACGCTCCCTTAACATTCAGATAACGGTTATATGATTTAGGTTTAACCCGAAGTTAACTTTGACTTTACATATATAGGGTTTCTTTGCGGCAAGAAAATTTATAAAAAACTAATGAGACAAATACTTCTTATTCTACTATTATTTTCAGCTGTATTTTCATACTCACAAAGTACAGGGTCAATTGTAGGTAAACTAACTGACAAAGAATATAACGACGAACCATTACCGTTCGCAAACATATTAATTAAAGGCACAACAAAAGGTGCAACTTCTGATATGGATGGCCTTTATAGTCTAGACAATATCGAACCAGGAACTTACACGGTTGTGTTTAGTTTTGTTGGCTACCAAACTCAAGAGGTTGAAGCTACAGTAGTTGCTGGAAAAGTAACTGAAATTAACTTACCAATGTCTGCCAGTGCAGCTTCATTGGATGAGGTTGTGATTACTACCACCACTAAACGTGAAAGTGAAGTGGCACTATTATTAGATCAGAAAAAAGCGGTTGAAATCAAACAAAGTATCGGTGCTGAAGAATTATCCAGAAAAGGGGTAAGTGACGCGGCTGGTGCTGTTGCCAAAATTTCCGGTGTTTCAAAGCAAGAGGGTTCGAGTAATGTTTATGTAAGAGGTTTAGGAGATCGCTATCTTAACACAACTATGAACGGTTTGTCTTTACCTTCCAATGATGTTAATAAAAAGAATATTGACTTAAACTTATTCTCTTCAGATATCATTGAGAACGTATCAATCAGTAAAGCATATTCTACAAACTTCTATGGCGATTTTTCTGCTGGTAATGTCAATATTACCTCTAAAAATTATAAAGGTAACGGCTTTTTTGAAGCTTTTATTGGAAGTGGCTTTAACACCAATACTATAGACAAAGATTTTGTTAAGAGTGAAGGCACAGGTTATTTTGGTGATTACGCCAGATATGACCACAATCCGTTTGCAGTTGTACTATCTCATGGTATCGACCCAGAATCAGTGGAGACTCCTATTAATGCATCATTTGGTGCTGCAGGTGGCAAGTCATTTGATTTCAAAAATGGTTCTCGCTTAAGTTTGTTCGCAACAGCTTCATTTGAAAATGGCTATGAATACAGAAAAGGAACGAACCAAGACTTTACATTAGTAGAGAAAAAAGCTTATATCGACAGTGCTGAAGAATATGAATATTCAACAACAACGACTGCTTTGGCAAATGCTAACTATCGAATTGACGACAACAACAGTTTAAAGTACAATTCACTTTACATCAACAGTTCTTCTGATGTTGTTGGTTATTTTGGTATTGACGGAAAAGGTAGAAACAGAGATGGTATAGCGAGTACTGATGAAGGTTTTTATCAAATGAATGTGCAATTTGATCAAACTCAAATGTTTGTGAACCAATTATTGGGAGAGCATACTTCAGGAAAGTTAAAAGTTGATTGGGGTTTTGGTTATAACAAAGTGTATTCTAAACAACCTGACAGAAAACGTGTGAGTTTGGAAAATTATCAATTTGCTCTTGATAATGATCCAACAACAAATCCAACTTTTTACAACAACGTTGATTATGACAACCAACGTTACTTCCAGAATATTGAAGATGACGAATATAATGGAATCGCTAATCTAGCTTATGAAGTTTCTGATAAACTAAAGTTTAACTTAGGTTATAATGGCAGAAGTAAAACTCGTAATTTTAATAATATCCGTTACGGCTATCGCATTGTTGATACAGACTATCAAGTAACCGATGTCAATAACTTCAACAGCATCTTCAATGTTGGAAATCTAAACATTAATGAGAATTCCAATGGTATTTATGAACTTACTGTTATCAATAACATACCTGGACAATCTAATACCAACAGACCTGGTTTACCTGAAAACACCTATAATGGTAAGCTTGATATTTATGCAGGCTATCTAAATGCCGAAATTAAGGCTGGTAACAAGTGGTTGTTTGTGCCTGGTGTTCGTTTGGAATCTGTTGATCAACAGATTGCCTATGATGTTATCAACCTTGGAAACAGTGGAAAGAATGAAATTAGTTATTATGGCAATTTCTTTTTGCCAAGCTTAAACATTAAATATGCTGTGAATGATGATATGAATATCAGACTTTCTGGTAGTCAAACCATTTCCATTCCTGAATTTAAAGAAGTTGCACCTTTTGTGTATGAAAATATTTCAACGCGTATTGGTGGTAACCCAGATTTATTGGAGAAAGGTGTTTCTAAAATCTTGAATTTTGATTTAAAATATGAATGGTTCTTTAGCAAAAGTGAAATATTCTCTCTTGGAGTATTCACCAAAGAGATCAATGATCCTGTAAACTTGGTTGTTGTTGGTGATGCTACTGGTACACAACGTTATGTTAGAACTGGTGACAAAGCAACCGTTTATGGTGTTGAGCTTGAGGTTAGAAAAGACCTGTTAAGAGACGAAAATGAAAACAGTGTCTTATCGGCTGGTTTAAATGCTACTTATATGCATACTGACCAGGACTTGTATAGTCAAATTGACGGAACATTTGACTTAAGTTTTGATAAGGATTCAGATGAGTTACAAGGTGCATCTCCACTTTTATTCAATGCTGACATCAGTTATTCTCCTACGTTTAACAATTACAAACCTGTTGCCAATGTCGTGTTCTCTTATTTCTCTGATAGAATTGACGCACTTGGTTCTGGCCAGCTAGGGAATATCGTAGAAAAAAGTGTTCCAACATTAGATTTTATCTGGAAAAATACCATCAAAGATAACTTTGAGATAAACTTAAGCTTCAAAAACCTTTTAAATCCAAGCATTAAATATGTCAGGGAAGCACGACTTGGAGATGTTATTGTAAACTCTGCCAACGGTAAAGGTGTATCAGACTACAAGCGTGGAATGGATTTAGGATTACAACTAAAGTATAAATTTTAACACAACTATATTAATAATTAAAAAGAATAATTAAACTCAAAAACAATGAAAAATAATTTAATTTTAGGATTAGCGGTAATATCAATGCTTTTCTCATGTACTTCAGATGATACTTCTGATATCATCATCAATGACAACAGCGTTACCAACAACAACAATGGTGGTGGCGGTACAACAGATCCAGAAACTATTTTCTTATCTGGAACGTACACTCAAGATTTAACATTAGACCCAAATAACACGTATGTTTTAAATGGTTCTTTAATTATGGCTGCTGGAACAACATTGGAAATTCCTGCATGTATGACTATTGAAGCTTTAGCTTCTGGTGCTGATGTTTATGTTGCAATCTCTCAAGGCGCTAAGATTATTGCTAACGGAACTGCTGATTGTCCAATTGTATTTACTTCTAATGCATCTAATCCTGCTGCTGGTGATTGGGGTGGATTAATTTTATTAGGAAGAGCTCCTATTAATTCGGTAACTGGTTCTGCAACCTCTACTTCTGAAATTGCTGGTTTACCATTCGGTGGAACTAATGAAGCAGATGATTCAGGTATTTTAAATTATGTACGTGTTGAATATTCTGGTGGAGCTGCTGATGGTCAATCAGAAAACAATGGTTTCTCTTTCTACGGTGTAGGTAACGGAACCGTTGTAAACTACATTCAAGCTTACGAAGGAAAAGATGACGGTATTGAGTTCTTTGGTGGAACTGTAAATGCTAGCTATGTGTCTGTTGTTAACGCTCAAGATGATTCTATTGACTGGACTGAAGGTTACACAGGTACCATTACCAATGCTTATGTAAAGCATGGTGCAAGTCATGATAAAGGTATTGAAGCTGATGGTTACAATACAGACTTTAGTAATGCTGCTGGTTATTTCTCTAAACCAACTGTTAACAACTTAACGATTATTGGAAATGGATCAGCTACTGGAAATGAAGCTATTCGTTTAAGAGCAGGTACTCAAGGTATCTTTAATAATGTTTTGATTGAAGGTTTTGAAGAAGGTTTCGATTTAGATGGTGATGCTGGAGATAACCCAACAGGTGCCGGTGTATTAAGTGGTGATTTAAATGTAACAGATGTTACTTTTGTAGATGTTATCTTAAAAATGAAAAATGATACAGGTGAAACATTTACTGAGGCTGATTTTATTTCAGGTGACGGAAATGGTACTGGAACAGATTACGCTACATGGGGCGCAAACTGGACAGTTGAGTAAACCATAAGCAACAATATAAATAAAAAAAGCATCCAAAATATGGATGCTTTTTTTATTTATTGTAATTCGTTTTTAGTCACGCTGCGCCAAAGATGCTTTACTAGTCCATTCGTTAACACTAGCAATTGCGTTGTTACTATAATCTACTTCTTTTAAGGTTTCATCTTTCCAATAAAACCACTTGCCGACTTTCTTCCCATTATCATAATTCGCCGAAACCGTTTTTTTACCTTCTGCATCGAAACTTAACCACTCACCTTGTAGCTTACCATCTAAAGTATATGAACCTGTTTGGCTTACAACTCCATTGTCATGATAATAAGTAACATCAATTAAATTAGTGTCTTTGTTAAGTTTTAACTCTCTCTCTTGTTGTGCAAAAGAGACCACAGTAACTAATAAGGCAAAAAACAAAACTGTTTTCTTCATAATTATGGGGTTTTAGATATTATGTATCAAATATAGTTATTTATTAATATTAAAACAACGTTTACGTAACATTAATTTAACATTAAATCTTTATATGATTGATTTTCAATTATTTAAATATTAAAGATTATAACTTACAGCCTTAATAAAAACTTAATATTAGCATTACAATAAGGACATAATAGTTTATGTTATTTGTTATGTCTTAAGACATAAATAGTAATTTCATATAATCTATTAGTTTTTGTCGACTATATTATCATGAATTCTAGTGGCTGCCTTTGGCCAAGGCAGCCTTTTTAAATGTTTTTTAATAACTTTTAGGTAACATTAAGTTAACATTAGAGTTGGTTATTTGCAGTGACAAAAACTAACTTTTAAAATGAAATTAAAAACTATAGCAATTGTGCTATTCATGTCCATGTATTTTATTGGACATTCTCAAGAAAACCAATCCTACAATTCTTCAAAATTTGGTAAAGGTCTATTTAATTTAGTTGGTAAGGATAGCTCTTGGACTATGAAAATTGGTACTAGATTTCAATTTTTAGCCAGTAATTTAATGCAGGATGGATCTAGTCCTGAAACGAATTTCTTAATCAGACGCGCGCGACTAAAATTTGATGGTTATGCCGTAACTCCCAAACTAAAATATAAAATTGAATTAGGGCTTTCAAATCGTGATATGTCTGGAGTCTCTCAATTTACGGGTAATACGCCAAGGTATGTTATGGACGCCGTTATTAAGTATAACTTCTATCAGAATTTTGTTTTATGGGTTGGACAAACTAAACTTCCTGGCAACAGAGAACGGGTCATTTCTTCGGCGAACATGCAACAAGTAGATCGCTCAATTTTGAATGCTCGGTTTAATATAGACCGGGACATTGGTTTTCAATTAAGACATCATTTTACCCTATTTGATAATTTTATTGTTAGAGAAATTTTCGCATTTTCTCAAGGAGAAGGTCGTAATGTTGTAACTGGTAATTTGGGAGGTCACCAATATACTGGAAGAGTAGAATTATTACCATTTGGCAAATTTGAAGGTAAGGGTGATTATTTTGGTTCGGACTTGAAAAGAGAACAAAGACCAAAGCTTTCAATTGGCGTAACATACGATCACAATAATGATGCGGTAAAAACACGCAGTAATTTAGGTTCCTATATGGAAACCGATATCGGTTTTCATGAAACAAACATCAATACACTTTTCATTGATACCATGTTTAAATACAAAGGTTTCAGTTTAATGACAGAATATGCCAACAGAGATGCCAAGGATCCCATTGCTAAAAACTCTGATGGTACAGAAACTGGTGATGTTGTTCAAGTTGGAGAAGGACTCAATATTCAGACTGGCTACCTCTTTAAAAACAATTGGGAAGTATCAGGTAGATATTCTACAGCAACTTTAGATGAAAATATAACTGGAAAAAGTCCCGAAAAACAATACACTTTTGGTATTTCAAAGTATATTGTAGGACATAGCTTAAAAGTTCAAACGGATTTCAGCTTAATTGATATAGAAAACCAAGGTGATCAATACCTCTGTCGTTTACAATTTGATATCCATTTTTAGCATTAAATGATAACAATTAGATAACATTTTTATCAAAAACACTATAGATATTTGCAAATTCTTTTTAAATAAAATATGGATAATATATACTTATTAATGATCGTTGCCCTAGCCGTTTTAGCCATTGCTGATTTAGTAGTTGGGGTAAGTAATGATGCTGTTAATTTCTTGAATTCAGCCATTGGTTCAAAAGCTATTTCATTTAGAACCATTATGATTGTCGCCAGTATTGGTGTTGCAGTTGGGGCCATATTTTCAAGTGGTATGATGGAAGTTGCACGAAAGGGTATTTTCAACCCTGGAGAATTTATGTTCAATGAAATCATGATTATTTTCATGGCGGTTATGATAACCGATATTTTACTGTTGGATTTTTTCAATACCGTAGGTATGCCAACCTCAACAACAGTTTCTATTGTATTTGAGTTGTTAGGTGCAGCTGTTTGTATGGCTTTTATAAAAATCGGACATGATAATGGTGATTTTAGTGATGTTATAAATTACATTAATACATCCAAAGCCTCCCAAATAATATTTGGAATACTCCTCTCCGTTATTGTCGCATTTACAATAGGGGCCATGATTCAATGGGTTTCCCGATTATTACTATCCTACAATTTTGAGAAGAAAGCGTCTTGGGTAGGTGCTGTTTTTGGCGGTGTCGCCTTAACTGCGCTTACTTATTTTATCTTTATGAAAGGTATCAAAGGGACTTCTTATGCCAGTCAATCCTTTGACATTTTGGATGGCCAAACCATGAAAGATTTTCTTGAAACTCAAGTAATTTCAATTGTATCCATAAGTATGGTGTTCTGGTCAATACTATCCTATATTTTCATAACAGTTATTAAGACCAACATCTACAAACTGATCATCATAGTAGGAACATTTGCATTGGCATTAGCATTTGCTGGAAATGATTTAGTAAACTTTATAGGTGTACCCATTGCAGCCTACAACGCTTTTGAACAATGGTCGGTATCAGGATTAGCTGCTACAGATTTTCCCATGGATGTACTAGCGGAAAAAGTTCCAACAAATAATTGGTTATTATTTATTGCCGGCATGGTCATGGTTTTGACTTTATGGTTTTCAACGAAGGCCAAAGGTGTTGTGAAAACTTCGCTTGATTTATCAAGTCAAAGTGAGACAAAAGAGCGCTTTCAACCTAATTTTTTATCTCGTGGGTTTGTTAGATTTGCCATGTTGATGTCTCAAATGTCATCTTATATTTTACCTGAATCTTGGCAAGCTAAAATTGACAAGCAATTTGAAACACCTGTTATCTCATTGAAAAAAGATAAAACCTATGAATTGCCTGCATTTGATATGGTTCGAGCTGCAGTCAACTTGATGGTTGCTGCTGTTTTAATATCTATCGCAACTTCCTATAAACTGCCATTATCTACAACCTATGTTACGTTTATGGTAGCCATGGGTACTTCTTTAGCCGATAGAGCCTGGGGAGCAGAAAGTGCTGTTTACAGAGTAGCCGGTGTATTAAACGTCATTGGTGGCTGGTTCTTTACGGCATTTATTGCCTTTGTTTCTGCTGCCATTATTGCTTTTCTATTAAATTGGAATGTGAATGTTATGGTTCCTGTTTTGTTGCTTTTAGCAACTGTATTATTAGTTAGAAACTACATTTCTCACAATAAAAAAGTTAAGGAAACTAAAGCTGAAGACCGTTTACAGAAAGCAGAAAGTAGTTCGGTTCAAGGCGTGATTCATGAAAGTGCCAAAAACATTGCCAATGTGGTTAAGCGTGGTAATAAAATTTATACAAATGCTATAAATGGTCTTTCAAAACAAGATTTGCCTTTACTTAAAAAGAACAAAAATCAGGTAAACAAGCTTGCTGCTGAAATTGATGATTTACGTGATAACATCTTCTACTTTATCAAGAATTTAGATGAATCCAGTGTTGGAGCCAGTAATTTTTACATCAATGTTTTGGGCTATCTTCAAGACATGGCACAATCTTTAGAATACATCTCTAAAGTCAGTCATAAACACATTAACAACAATCATAAAAAGTTAAAATTCAATCAAATTAAAGAACTGAAACAAGTTGATGAATCACTTGAACAATTCTTTGTGGATACGAAAAATGCATTTGATTCGCGTTCATTTGAACAAATTGGAGATATTCTTAAAAACCAAAAGGAAATTTTTGATCTTGTTAATGAGAAAATCCAAAGACAGGTTGAACGTACAAGAACGGAAGAATCCAGTCCTAAAAACACAACACTGTATTTCAGTTTACTGCTTGAGACAAAAGACCTCTTAAAGGCTACCATGAATCTTTTAGAAGAATATCATGATTCTCATGACAGTTCGGTAGAGCCTGCTAAAATTGAAGATTCTGAAGAATAGATATTTGATTACTAAATAAAAAAAGCACCTCAATTAGAGGTGCTTTTTTTATAATTAACACGTATTAAAATTAAGAACCACACATCAGGCAATCGTCTCCTTCCGATTCTTTTGCTTGGGCAATTAAGGCCTTCATTTCTTCTGCTGTCATAGGTTCTATTTCGGCAGCAGCTTGATTTTTTTGAGCGAACTTCGCCGCATTTTTGGCAGCTTGTTGTTTTTGTTGCGCAACAACCGTCTCTGAAACCTCAACCACTTCGGCTGCTGGTTCTTCTTTCTTCTTGTTGTCCAATGTAAACTTAATCGCATCAACAGCACTTTTTGTTCTTAAGTAGTACATACCTGTTTTCAAACCACTCTTCCAAGCATAAAAATGCATAGATGTTAGTTTTGCCATGGTTGCACCTTCCATAAACAAGTTTAAGGATTGCGACTGATCAATGAAATAGCCTCTGTGACGTGACATATCAATGATGTCTTTCATACTCAATTCCCAAACGGTTTTGTAAAGTTCCTTGATGTCTTGAGGAATGATATCAATATCTTGGATGGATCCGTTGGCTCTCATGATATCTTGTTTTAAACCTTCATCCCAAAGACCCAGTTCTACTAAATCTTCTAACAAATGCTTATTGACGACAATAAACTCTCCAGATAATACACGTCTAGTATAAATGTTAGATGTGTATGGTTCGAAACATTCATTGTTACCTAAAATTTGTGAGGTACTAGCCGTAGGCATAGGTGCCACCAACAAGGAGTTTCTAACACCATGTTTTTTTACATCTTTACGCAATTTGCCCCAGTCCCAACGGCCGCTTAATTCTTCATCTTTAATGTTCCATAAGTTGTGCTGGAACTCACCTTTACTAATTGGAGACCCTTTGTATGTTTTGTAAGGTCCATCAACTTTAGCCTCTTCCATACTGGCTGTAACAGCAGCAAAATAAAGGGTTTCAAAAATTTCCTGGTTTAATTTTTTAGCCTCATCACTGGTAAATGGCATACGCAATTTAATGAATGTATCAGCCAATCCTTGTACACCCAAACCAATTGGTCGGTGACGGAAATTAGAGTTTTCAGCTTCTTTAACCGGATAGTAATTTCTATCAATAACCTTGTTCAGGTTCTTGGTAACACGTTTTGTAATACGGAACAATTCCTTATGGTCAAATTCACCATTTTTGATGAACATTGGCAAAGCAATCGATGCCAAGTTACAAACCGCTACTTCATCAGGTGATGTATATTCTAAAATTTCAGTACATAAATTAGAAGAACGGATGGTTCCTAAATTCTGCTGATTGGATTTACGGTTAGCCGCATCTTTATACAACATGTAAGGCGTACCTGTTTCTATTTGGGATTCTAATATTTTCTCCCAAAGCTCACGCGCCTTAATGGTTTTACGTCCTTTACCTTCAGACTCATATTTTAGATATAATTCTTCGAACGCTTCACTGTGTGTTTCATCCAATCCTGGACATTCATTAGGGCACATTAAAGTCCAAGGACCATCTTCCTGTACACGCTTCATGAATAAATCAGAAATCCACATCGCGTAGAACAAATCACGTGCACGCATTTCTTCTTTACCGTGGTTTTTCTTCAAATCTAAAAAGTCAAAAATATCGGCATGCCAAGTCTCCAAATAGATTGCGAAACTCCCTTTACGCTTACCGCCTCCTTGATCAACATATCTGGCAGTATCATTGAAAACTTTCAACATGGGAACAATCCCGTTGGAAGTTCCGTTGGTTCCTGCAATATAACTACCAGTAGCACGAATATTATGAATAGCCAAACCGATTCCTCCTGCCGATTGCGATATTTTAGCTGTTTGCTTTAATGTATCGTAAATGCCATCAATGCTATCCTCCTTCATAGTTAATAGGAAACAAGAGGACATTTGTGGTTTTGGTGTACCCGAATTGAATAATGTTGGTGTGGCGTGTGTAAAATATTTTTTGGACATTAACTCATAGGTCTCAATAGCAGCTTCCAAATCATTCAAGTGAATACCAATGGAAACACGCATAAGCATGTGCTGTGGACGCTCGGCTATTTGTCCGTTGAGTTTTAATAGATAAGAACGCTCTAAAGTTTTAAAACCAAAATAATCATAACCAAAATCACGGTTATAAATGATAGTCGAGTCTAATTTTTCCTTGTTTTCTTCAATGACTTTGTAAACCTCATCAGATAACAATGGTGCGTTTTTACCTGTTCTAGGATTTACATAATTATACAAATCAGACATAACCTCACTAAAAGACTTCTTCGTGTTTTTATGCAAGTTCGAAACAGAGATACGAGCCGCTAAACGTGCATAATCTGGATGTGCCGTAGTCATGGTTGCCGCTATTTCAGCTGCCAAGTTATCCAACTCACTGGTGGTTACTCCATCATACAAGCCTTCAATAACTCGCATAGCCACTTTAACTGGGTCTACCAATTCATTTAATCCATAACACAGCTTTCTAACTCTAGCTGTGATTTTGTCGAACATCATGGGTTCTTTTCTGCCGTCTCTTTTTACTACATACATACTTTACACGTTTTTTAGGTTTTCTGATACACCTTCAGAAAATGAGTTAATTAGTTGGTTTTCAGCTTCAATACGCATATTGAAGCGAGCTAGTTTTACAAATAAGGTAATAGGGTTTCAGGTGTGAACACACCATTTGACTGCTATTAACTTATTTCGAGGGTTTTAATTATATTTAAAAATCAGCGTCAAAACTGAATTTATCCTTTTCTTCTTCCTTGTTAAGAACACCCGCTTTTTGGTATTCAGAAACACGCTTTTCAAAGAAATTAGTTTTTCCTTGCAACGAAATCATATCCATAAAGTCGAAAGGATTGGATGCATTATATTCTTTTTCACAACCCAGTTCTCCTAACAATCTATCCGTTACAAACTCCAAATATTGAGTCATCAATTTCGCGTTCATACCAATTAAACTTACTGGTAGGGATTCAGTAATAAATTCGCGTTCAATATTTAGTGCGTCCACAAGAATTTCTCTAATACGTTCTTTTGGAACTTTATTTACAAGGTGCTTGTTGTGCAGGTGCACAGCAAAATCACAGTGCACACCTTCATCTCTTGAAATTAATTCATTGGAGAATGTCAATCCTGGCATCAAGCCACGTTTTTTAAGCCAGAAAATAGAACAGAACGCACCTGAAAAGAAAATACCTTCAACAGCAGCAAATGCTATCAAACGTTCAGCAAAGCTTGGTGATTCAATCCATTTAAGCGCCCAATCGGCTTTTTTCTTAATAGCAGGGAAATTTTCAATAGCCTTGAACAGGATATCTTTTTCCTTTTCATCTTTTACATAAGTATCAATCAATAGTGAATAGGTTTCGCTATGAATGTTTTCCATCATAATTTGGAAACCATAGAAAAATTTCGCTTCGCTGTATTGCACCTCATTAACGAAGTTTTCAGCTAAATTTTCATTGACAATACCATCACTAGCTGCAAAGAATGCTAAAATGTGCTTGATAAAATAGCGTTCATCATCATTTAATTTTGATGACCAATCAGTTAAATCCTGATGCAGATCGATTTCTTCCGCTGTCCAAAAACTTGCCTCCGACTTTTTATACCATTCCCAAATATCGTGATGCTGAATTGGAAAAATTACAAATCTATCTTTATTTTCTTGTAAAATGGGTTCTGTTGTCTGAGACATGTTTTTGTTATTTTTTTATTAAAATTTAATGAATAATTTGGTGTGATTTGGGACTAACAAAGATTGAAAAATGTGTTTGAAAATGAAAGGCTAAGTTATAAACATTGTCAACAAGTTTTTAACAAGTCTTTAACGATAGGGATTTTTAAGAATTTTAAAAAAATAATTATATGTAATTGATTTTCAGTTGTTTAAATCAATATAATTTTATTGTTAAGGGTAAGATTTTACCTGTTAAAACAATGCTGAAACCCTATAAACAGTACCGTTATACACCAAAAAAAAGGAGGCTTGTAAAATAAAAAAAGAGTCACTTTATCAATGACTCTTTTCTTCACCTAACTAACTAATAAATTTGATAAAATTGAAAATAAAAAGCTAGACTTGTCTAGCTTTTTACAGATTAATAGCAAATACCCTTTAATAAATGTATAATCCTTTGCAATAATTTAATAGCGACACTAAATTCCTACAAATTTTTCGATTTCCAAGTTCCAATTGTATAGTTGGTATTAAATAATGTATAAATGGTTACTTCATGACAGCCAATATTATATCATTAATTAATAAAAATATTTGGCAACTTATTAATATTCTTATATTTGAAATTATGATTAGAGCAGTTATTGTTGATGATGAACAAAAAGCTATAGATAGCCTGACTTGGGAATTAAAACAGTTTAATTCCGAAATTAATATTATTAAAACTTTCAACAAACCAGAAGAGGCTATTCAGTTTCTTAATACCCGATCAACCGATTGTTTGTTTTTAGACATTAACATGCCCACCATGGATGGGTTTCAGTTTTTGGACAAGTTGATCAATAAGGATTTTGCCATAGTCATTACGACCGCCTATAATGAATATGCACTAAAGGCCTTAAAACATGAGGCCATAGATTATTTGTTAAAACCTATAGATTCTGACGATTTAAAAGAGACCATAAAAAAAATCAAGAAGCACCATTCCAATAATTTGCCTATTTCAAAAATTGAAGAAGTACTCTTGAACTTTAATCAGAATTTCAATCAGAAGAAAATTACCATAAGTACAGACGGGAAGCTCATTTTTTTAGAAACCGACAAAATCATATACATAGAGTCTGATGGAAACTACAGCACATTTGTCATGCAGGACAATCAAAAAATATTAGTTACCAAAAAGCTCAAGGAAGTCAATGCCATATTGCCGGAAAACTATTTTTTTAGGATTCATAATTCCTATATCATCAATTTAAACAAAATAAAAGAGTTTATTAAAAATGACGGTTACGTGGTCATGCAAACAAACGACAAGATTCCTGTAGCCAGACAACGCAAATCAGATTTTTTAGACAAAGTATAGCCCATGTACAACAAGAACTGTAAACTGTCAATCCAATTAACCATTCTCTTATGTTTTGTGTTAAGTTTTTTTCTTCAGGCTCAATCTCAAACCCTAGATCTTGATTTTAAAAAACAGGTAGATAGTATCCTTGAAAAAAAACCAAAAAGTTTTTCCTCTCTCGATTCTGTTTTTTTACCCATGAAAAGAGATACGCTGAAAATGTCCTATCTCGTTCATAAAAGTGCTAAATCGGGTTATAAAACAGGCGAATGCTATGCCTTAAATGCTTTAGGTACTTTTTTTAGAAACATCTCACATTATGACGATGCCATTACGATGCACACCAGAGCTTTGCGCCTGGCCCGAGAGCTGGAAGATGTTGAAATGGAGGTTTTAAGCTTGAACATGCTTGGCGTTGTTTACCGGCGTATGGATGCTATCCGATCTGCTTTGGACTACCATAAAGAAGCGCTGGATCTTGCTGAAACGCAGTCTCCACCATCTCTTGAAATTGAGCGGAGTATTGCTGTTTCACAAAATAGCATGGGAAATATTTATCTGGCATTAAAACAATATGATTTAGCCCTGGAGCAATTTCAAAAATCATTAAAAATTGAAACCCGATTAGACAATAGATTAGGACTCGCCATTAATAACCATAATATTGGTTACGCTAAAGAGAAAAAGGGCCTCATTGATGAAGCTCTTGAGCATTATCAACAATCGTTGGTTTACAACAACGAAATCAACTCCGATATTGGTCGCGTGATATGCTTTAATAGTATTGGAAAAATTTACATTGTACAAGAAGACTATGAAGCGGCCTTGCCCATAATCAATCAAGCACTTGAAAAAGCCTTGAAAGTAAACGATCAATACTATATTGCGTCATCTTATCTCAATTTAGGACTTATTCAATTAAGGAAAAACAACCTTGAAGCAGCTAAAACCAGCCTTGAAAAAGCATTGACCATTTCAGAGGAATATAACTTAAAAACTTCTAAAATTGAGGCTTACAATTATTTATCGGAACTATTTGAGAAAACTGGTGATTTAAAAACTGCCCTTGCTTACTACAAGGACCACATTAAGCTAGAAGAAACCGTATCTAATGAGCGCAATTTACAGTATGTAAACGATTTAATCATTAAATACGAAAGTGAGAAAAAGAACAACCAGATCAAAGAGTTGGCCAGTGAAAATGAAATTGTTAAACTGAAGCTTGCGCAAAACCGAAGAACCTTAATCTTAAGTTTGTTAGGAGGCGTTTTAATTGCTATCATCCTTTTTGTTTTATATAGACAACGTCAACTTCGCAATGAAAAACGGATCATTACTTTGGAACAGGAAATGTTGCGAAACCAAATGAATCCGCATTTTATTTTTAATTCATTAAACTCCATCAAGCTTTACATCATTAACAACGAAAAAGAAAATGCCGTTTACTATCTCAATAAATTCTCTAAACTGATCAGAAAAATACTGGTAGCGTCTACCGAAAAAGAAATATCACTCGAGGATGAACTGGAAACCATGGCGCTTTACATGAATATTGAGAATATTCGTTTTTCCAATGAAATAGAATATCAAGTTGATGTGGCTCCTGAAATCAATTCATCTATCATAAAAGTGCCTTCCTTAATCTTGCAGCCCTTTCTGGAAAACGCCATTTGGCACGGCTTATCTACCAAACCCAATAATAAAAAAATTCACCTTTCCATAGAACGAAAGGACCTCAATCATGTTTCCATATCCATTACAGACAATGGGATAGGTCGCGATGCCTCTCAAAAAATCAAAAACGACAAAAAGTTAAAAAGACAATCGGTTGGTATTGACATAACCAAAGCCAGATTGGAGAACTTTTCCAAAAGCTTTAATGATGATTACGGTCTTGAAATAATAGATTTGTATGAAGACGGAAAGCCTTCTGGAACAACTGTGGTTTTAAACATTCCAACAAAGTATAGCAACTTAAAAATTGCTTAGTGTCTTTTATAATTTTCGGCAAGTTTTTCTAACTCCAGATACCAGTCCTCGCCAAACTTTCGAATGAGAGCTTGCTTCACAAATTTATATACCGGAACCTGCAACTCTTTACCCAGCGTACAAGCATCGCTACATATATGCCACTTTTCATAATTTACCGCCGAAAACTCTGAATAGTCCTTAACGCGAATCGGATATAAATGGCAGGAAACAGGTTTCTTCCAATCAATCTCTCCTTGGTTATAAGCCTCTTCAATAGCACATAAAGCGGTTTTATTTTTATCAAAAATCACATAAGCACAATCGGCACCATCAATAAGCGGTGTTTCAAAATCGCCATTTTCAGTCGTAATATAAACACCTTGTTCCTCAATTGCTTGGATACTCTCCTTACGAAGCAGTGGTTTAACTTTTGGATATATTTCCTGCAACTTGTCGGTCTCACTTTTTTCCAATGGCGCACCAGCATCACCATCAATACAGCAAGCGCCTTTACAAGCCGACAGATTACAGACAAAGTCCTTTTCAATAATATCCTCTGAAACGATTGTTTTTCCTAGTTGAAACATGATGCAAAAATAGCCAAACTTTGCATTTAAAAACTATTGAAAATCATATATATTAGACTACTTTTGCCGAAAATTTAAAACCCATTGATTATGGCACTAGATATTAAAGAGATATTTACGGCATTTATGATTCTATTTGCTGTCATTGATATTATAGGCAACATCCCCATTGTCATAGATTTAAGAAAAAAGGCCGGTCACATACAAAGTGAAAAAGCATCCATTATTGCCGGCGTTATTCTAATTCTGTTTTTGTTTTTAGGTCAGACTATTTTAAAACTTATTGGTATTGGTGTAAACAGCTTTGCCGTAGCTGGTGCCTTTATCCTTTTCTTTATTGCTCTGGAAATGATTTTGGGCATTACACTTTACAAAGAAGATGAAAGTACTGCTATGACAGCTACTGTTTTTCCATTGGCATTTCCGTTGATTGCCGGACCAGGAAGTTTAACAACTTTGTTATCTTTACGGGCAGAGTTTCGCGTTGAAAATATTATTGTAGCTGTTATTTTAAATGTTATCATTATTTATATAGTGCTCAAAACATCAGCGAAAATAGAGCGATTGATTGGTCAAAATGGCATCAATATCATTCGAAAGATATTTGGAGTTATCTTGTTGGCCATTGCCGTAAAACTTTTTGCACATAACATAAAAGCCTTATTTGCCTAATTATGAAAATAATTTCAATAATCATTTCCGTTTTAGCCATTGTACTTATTATTTACAATGCATCCATGATTAATTTAAACGAGCCATTTCAAGGCAATAGTTTGACAGCTATAATTACCATATTGACTGCCTTATGTGCAATTTTATTGCTTCAAATCCTTTTAGTTTCCAAAAAAATTGAAGCTAAATCAAAAGGTAAGAAATAATGTTTGATGTTTTAATAATTGGTGGTGGTGCATCTGGTCTATCCTGTGCTTTAGTTTTGGGTTCTGCCAAGGACAAAGCCTTTGCTCAAGATAAAAAAATAGGCATTGTAACCCATCAAAAAGCATCTCATCTACAAACCGCATTATTTAATAATGTATTGGGTTTGTCGCCAGGTACAACAGGAGCATCTATATTAGAAAGCGGCACAGACCAATTACATGACTTATATCCACATGTAGTACAGATTAATGGTGAAAAAGTATTGGAAATTATGCCACAAGAACACCATTTTCAAATAACTACCAATAAAAATCAATACGAATCCAAAATTGTTGTTGTAGCCGCTGGATATACTAATATGTTACGAATAAAAGGCTTGGAATCCTATATAAAACCTCATCCAAGAGCTAAAGCTGACAAGAACAGAATATGGTTGGAAAACAAAGACCATCTCATTACTGACGGCTTGTATGTTACGGGAACTTTAGCAGGCTGGCGTAGTCAATTTGCCATGGCTTGTGGAAGTGGTGCACATGTTGCTACAGATATACTGACACTTTGGAACGATGGTGAACACACCAAAGTTCATGACAAAGTACTTAATTAGTTTCCTGATCTAATTTGATTACCTCTTCAATCATGATGTCGCTTTGATTTAAAACCTCATCAAAGGCACCATTACCAAATAACTGGGAAGCTAAAGTTGCTTTGATATATTGTTTCACCTCGTCGTTGTAGGCCACAAAAGTAATATTGGCTTTGGTTTTAAAATTGAGATAGTCCTGGAATGCCAAAACCAAATCGTCACTCACAACAAATGATGATATAAAGTCTTCTCTAGAAAAATCGTTATAAGCATCACGATCTTTTTCCAATTCCTCAAAAACAAAATTGCTAATAAAACCTCTGCGTTTTAGAAATGTTAGAGTTTCATTTTGCATGCTCATATCTAAAGGCACAAAAACATCTGGAATTATCCCGCCACCTCCATAAACGACTTTACCTTTGGGTGTTGTAAATTTTAGAGAATCAGCCACCTGAATTTTTTCAGGATCCAGGAATTCACCTCTATTCAATCTCTCAAAGTAATCATCATAATAATCCTTGTTACCATTTTCATAAGATCGTTGAATGGATCTCCCTGTAGGTGTATAATAACGAGACACTGTCAATCGCACCGCACTACCATCTCCCAACTCCATTTCACGCTGTACCAGACCTTTACCATATGACCGCCGACCAACAATGGTTCCTTGGTCATTATCTTGCAAAGCTCCAGCAACAATTTCACTAGCGGAAGCCGAGTTTTCATCAATCAAGACATATACTTTAGCATCTTCGAAATCACCTTTTTTGGTCGCATAGCTTTTTTCAATTTTGCCTCGTTTGTTTTTGGTAAAGAGAATCAATTTATCATCTTCCAGAAACTCATCAACAATCTGTTCGGCGACACTTAAAAATCCACCGGGATTCCCCCTTAAATCAAGGGCTAAATCACGAACGCCTTGCTTCTTTAACTTTTTGAGTTCTTGCGAAAACTCCTTGTATGTAGATTCAGCAAACCTGTTTATTTTAATATATCCTAGTGTTTCTGTCAACATGTAAGCAGCATCAACACTTCTTATGGGTATGTGGTCTCTTTTTACAGTAAACTTCAATACTTTAGACTCGCCTTTTCTAATAACACCCAATTCTACTTTGGAATCTATAGGACCCTTTAATTTATTGACAATATCCGTATTGCTTAAATCCTTCCCAAAAATGGAGTCGCCATCCGCCGTGATAATACGATCACCTCCTTTGATGCCAGCCTTATCACTGGGGCTTCCTTCAATAGCTCTAATGACCGTGATGGTATCCTTGTAGGTGTAGAAACTTATGCCAATACCCACAAAATCACCTTTCATATTTTCAGAAACACGTTGCATGTCTTCTTTAGGGATATAAACAGAATGCGGATCTAAATTTTCGAGAATGCCATTAACGGTGACATCTACTATACTATCGGTATTGACTTCATCAACATATTCATAATCGATATAGTCAATAAGCCTATTAAGTTTATCCTTTTTACTGTTTGAAGAAAATAATCTATCTGAAGTATCTGAAAAATTCAATTTTCCACCAATAAAAATACCAGCCGCTATACCGATACCTATTAATAGTGGTAAATATTTTCTTTGAATTTTCATTGTGACTCTAAATCTTCAATTAATTTTAATTCGATTCCTGCTTTTTTAAGAAATCGCAACCCGGAATCATCTTTATAAGCCTTGCTGTAAACTACTCGGATTATTCCTGCCTGATGGATCAGTTTACTACATTCCTTGCATGGAGACAATGTGATGTACAAGGTCGCACCAATACAGGATTGCGTTGACGCTGCTACTTTTAAAATGGCATTGGCTTCGGCATGTAAGACATACCACTTAGTATAGCCTTCGTCGTCCTCACAAAAATTTTCAAAACCTGTTGGCGTACCATTATAACCATCGGAAATAATCATTCTATCCTTTACAATTATCGCACCAACCTGTTTACGCTTACAATAGGAAAGCTTTCCCCATTCTGTTGCCATTCTCAAATATGCTCTATCATATTTAAGCTGTTTCTTTTCTTTCATATGCATGAATCCTTATAACGAATATAATGGGTTCGTATTTTAATTACAACCAGAAGATTGAAGATTTATGAAAACTTTAGGTTATGCCAAAAAATCACTGCCCAGAATCATAGGAATGACCAGTCCAACAACTATGGCCGAAACCACCATAATCCAGTCTCTTTTGGAAAACCTGAAAACGGTTTGCATGACATAGCCCAGAAACAAAACAACAAAGACAATAATAACTTGCGCTATTTCGATTCCCAAAGCAAACTCCAATAAGGTCACCAATTTATTGTCCGCTCTGCCAACTAAAATTTGGAATTCTCGGGCAAAACCTAAACCATGTACCAACCCAAAAAATAAGGTTGAAAAGAACAAAACACCCACTCGTTCCTTTTGGGCGCCTTTACCCGCTGTAAATACATTGAACAGTGCCACAATCATAATGGTTACTGGAATCAAGAATTCAACTAATTGTCCATTAACACGCACCACATTATAGGCGGCTAAAACTAAAGACAAGGTGTGTCCCAATGTAAATAATGATACTAAAAGTAATACGCGCTTCCAGTCTTTAAATATATATGGTACGGTTAATACTATGAGAAATAATACATGGTCATAGGCATTGATATCAAGAACATGATTAATGCCATACTCCACATGAAACCAAAAATTTTCAAGCATTGTTTATGTAGTTTTTAGGGTGAGCCCAAATATACAACTTAAAACCAATTGATTGAACAATTAACAATTAATGAATATATTAGTGAAACCATTTCCATTAAAACTAAAAAAATGAAACTCCTGAATGTTTTAGCCTTTACAATAATTCTTTTTTTAAGCTTCAACAGTTTTGGACAAGAGGAAATGTCTGAAGATTTTAAACACCATTTCATTTCGGTACTGTTGAGTCATTCCGTAGTTTTTGAGGGTGTTGAAAACGGTAATAGAAAGGCCATTTCTTTACCTTCTTGGGCTTTGAATTATAATTACACCTTTAATGACAAGTGGGCCGTTGGCCTACATAATGACATCATTATTGAAAATTTTAATATTGAAAAAACCAAAGACAACGAAATTATTGAACGAAGTACACCTATTGCTTCCCTTCTTGTTGGCACATACAAAATAACCGAAGGGCTGGGCATTGAACTTGGGGCAGGTATGGAATTTGAAAAGGATGAAAACTTTGTTCTTGCCAGAATTGGCGCTGAATATGGCATTGAAATACCCAAACTAAATTTGGAAGTCTTGTTGGGATTTGATTACGATATTATTTTTGATGCCTACAATAGTATAAATCTGGGATTCGGTATTGCCAAACGATTTTAAAAAAAGCAAAGGGAGCAATAGATATTGATCCCTTTGTACTCAAGGTGGGAGTACTTTTAATAAAAAAAACAAATAAGCCCATTCATTATAAAACCTATTATAGCATCAACTAAATCAACACTTTCACGCATATAACACAATTTCCTTTTTTGATTTAGTTTGCATAAATTTGTATAATATTTTGTTCAATCGTACAACAATCGTACAATTATTCTATTAATTGATAGCAACTGTAAACTATCTATATCGCTCTCAAAAGGATAAGGCATTTTTAAATTTAAGACTACTTTTTACTCATAATAATATTAATCATGTTATTGGTGGTAAAACCAAACTAGATGTATCCAAGCTGTATTGGGAAAAATATCACCCTCAAAAAAACCCAAAAGATATAGAAGTCAAGAATCAGCAGGTTAAAATTAATACAGAACTTAATAAAATTGAAAATCACATTCTTAAGGCCTTTCACCAAACTTCTCCAGAGAATGTGAATAAAGAATGGCTGACAAATCAACTCGATCTATATTACAATCCACCAAAAAAAGCAAAATCAATTCCTGATACGTTATTAGCCTATTTCGATTACTATCTTAACCAAAGGCATAATGAACTTGCAAAACAAACACTTAAAAACTACAAGGTTGTTCGCAAACTAATTGATAATTATGAGAATAGTAATAGCCGAAAAATTAGAATAGCAGATGTGGACCCGAGTTTTAAAGCTGATTTTCAAAAGTTCTGTTTAAAAAATGCGTATGCTCATAACACTATAGCAAGAGCGATATTAACAATAAAGACTGTTTGTAAACATGCAATGTTCAATGGTCTAGAAGTTAGCCCTCAATTGGATAGAATAAAAATAAAGGAGAAGAAGGCGAACAAAATCTATTTAACCCTAGATGAACTTAAGACCATTGAAGATTTAGATTCAGAAAGTCTAAACGAAAGCCTCCTTAATGCACGGGATTGGCTTATTATTAGTTGTTTCACTGGGCAACGTGTTTCAGATTTCATGAGATTTACTAAAGATTTAGTACGAACAGAAAAAGGTGAACATCTAATTGAGTTCACACAAAACAAGACTAGAAAAATAATGACTATTCCCTTGCACCCTAGCGTAATGAAAATTCTTAAAAAGCGAAGTGGGGCTTTCCCTCGTCCAATTTCAAGTCAAAAGTACAATTCATACATCAAAAAGGTTTGTAAAATTGCTGGTATAAACCAAATGGTAAAAGGTAGCAAAAGGGCAAGAATAGACATGGATGATGATAGTTATGTTTACCGTAAAAAGGCTGGAGAGTACGAAAAATGGGAGTTAGTAGGAAGTCATATAGGAAGATGGTCGTTCAGTTCAAATTTCTATGGAAAAATCCCAACTACGTATCTTACTTATATGACGGGCCATTCAACTGAAGAAATGTTCCTGAACTATCTTGGCAAAAGCAACAAGGACATTGCTTTGGAGTTAACTAAATACTTTTAACTGATTAGGATGTTTAAAACAGATATTTTAGAAGATTTCCTCTATCTATGGATTAAGGCAGAAATAATTCCATTCACCAATTCTGAAGATGCTTTGGTCAACAACTATAATGCTCTTGACAAACCCTTCAAAGAATACAGCCAATCAGTTATAGTTTGGTATAATCATATGAAAGCCGAAATATCCGAAAATTTACTCTCGCTCACATCAGAAAATCGTAAAATGTATCTCGATTATGTCAAAATCAGAATTGAAAATGAAACGCGAGCCTATGATAAAAGTAAATTGATAGATTTACTCAAATCCCTCAAAATAAAGACTAATTCATTAAGTTTTGAACAAAATAATAAACTTAATTATGTTCTTAACCAGAGTTTTAATGAAATTTCGTCTGAAGAGGATTTAGCTAATATGAAACATCTTCATAATGAATATTATAATTTCTTACTTAACAATGAGCGAAATAAGGTTATTGAGTATTTAAAAGAATTAAACGATAATGAACTAAAACCCATTAACGAAACCTACAAAAATGAAGCTTGGTTCAAATTTGGCGTTCAGCTTGCCGCTGGAAATTTAAGAAAACACTATGAAGTTAATACCAAAGGTGTTTTTGTTATGATCAAAGAATCTTCGGCCAGAAAAATTGCAGAAGAATTAGGTCTAGGAAAAAACAATAACCTTATATCAGGCACTTTTAATAATTATTCCAAAGAAAGTAAAAACTCAAATAGAAATATTTTTAATGATAGTTCTAAAATTTCAAAAATAATGGAACATTGTGATAAGAACAATATTGTGATTGTTAATGAATTTTTAGATCGGATACCTACTGAATAAAACACATTCAATAAGTGTTACTGGATCGTTACTAGTAACGCCCTGTTTAACAAGTATTTATTCTGAATTTTGGCTCGTAATTTAAAATTTATGAGTAATGAAAAATTCCATTATACTCCAAGACCTATCAATTGAAGAACTCCAAGAACTGATAGGCACCACGGTTAAGAAAAACGTGGCTGAACTCCAAAATGAGCTACAATCCAAAAAATTTAATGAAGAACTCCTAACACGCGAAGAAACCTGCCAGTTCCTTAAAATCGACAGTAGCACTTTATGGAGTTGGACCAATAAAGGTAAAGTTAAAGCCCATGGTATCGGTGCTCGTAGATATTATAAACGAACCGAACTATTGGAATGTTTAACTCTTTTAAAGAATAAGCCATGAAAGAGTTGAAAACAACGAAAAAATCGCAGGAAATTAGTGATAAGGTTGTCTATACTGCTTCAGAATTACTGGCTCTTGGCGACATTAAAATGAAATATTTACTTGAGCCACTGTTACCACAAACGGGTTGTGCAGTTTTAGTTGGGCAACCGGATACTGGAAAAAGTCAATTTGCACGCCAACTTTGTATTCATGTAGCCCATGGATTAGATAACTTTTTAGGCTTTAATCTAAATCCAGCTATTAATAAGGCTATTTATATAGCCACGGAAGATGACAGAGATTCAGTCAAATTCCTTCTTAATAAACAGCTCCAGGGAACAGGCATTGAGAGCAACGACCAGTTAAGGTTTGTTTTTGCAGATACTTTAGACCATAAGGAGGTTAGAAAGACACTTGAAAGCGAATTGGCTAAAGAGCCCGTCAGTTTGGTAGTAATAGATAGTTTCGGAGACATATTTGATGGGCACGATAGCAATAACAATATGGCAATGCGAAATACTATCAAGCAATATGATCAAATTGCCAAACGTTATGGTTGTCTCATCCTGTTTGTACACCATATCAATAAGAAAGGCTACAAGTCTTCACCTAGCCAACAACACATTCAAGGAGGTTCAGGCCTCACTCAAAAAGTGCGTGTTGCAATACAACTTTCTGATGGGGGTGGCGGTATCATATATTTAACCGTTGTAAAAGGAAACTATTGTCCAAGAGTATACAAATACAACTCCGTTGAGTTGGTGTTTTCTGAAGATAGTTTTCTATATACAAACACAGGACAATTTATCCCAACAACTGAAA
Source organism: Hanstruepera sp. CR43 (assembly GCF_055227665.1). Classification (NCBI taxonomy): domain Bacteria; kingdom Pseudomonadati; phylum Bacteroidota; class Flavobacteriia; order Flavobacteriales; family Flavobacteriaceae; genus Hanstruepera; species Hanstruepera sp. CR43. The sequence continues at coordinate 1,587,652 of NZ_CP200078.1, forward strand.
TCGGTAATACAAGTTCATCACCAAAAACAAATCAAAAACAAAATGAATATATAAAAATCATTAATGAATTTATGACAGAGGAATCTTACAGACATACAGATTTGGTGAATCAATTGTGTAAAAAAAGCAAAATCAGTGAATCAACTGCAAAAAGAGCAATAAAACAGTTGGAAGAGGAAAGCATTCTATTCAAAAACGAAGATGGTTTGTACATTTTAAAAAAAGAAAATAAAAAATAAAGTTGGTGTCAATGTTTCAAACCCCTAATAGTATGACACCATGACACCAAATAATCATAAATAATAATGAACTACGAAAAAGTATTAAAAATAGCAGAACATGTCAAATCACAGCTTGCACCATATTGCGATCGAATCGAAATAGCAGGCAGTATTAGACGTAAGAAACCTGATGTAGGAGATATAGAAATCGTGGCAATACCAAAACCCTATGATATCGGACTCTTTGAAAGCAGAATAGCAACGGTGGTTAAGAAATGGCCAAAGGTGAAAGGTGAACTGCCTTGCAAATATACGCAACGCTTATTGCCAGAGGGTATTAAGCTTGACTTGTTCTTCGCTGAACCTGATAACTGGGGCCTAATATATGCCATGAGAACTGGTAGTGCGAACTATTCTCATAAAATACTTGCTTCTCAATGGGTGTCCCAGGGATATAAAAGTGAAGGTGGATTTCTATATCACCAAGGTAAAAAGATTGCAATAAAAGAGGAGGAAGACTTATTTAAACTTTTAAAATTAAAATATGTTGAGCCTGAATTTCGTAATATATGAAGCTAAACAACCTTTTTTACTATTTCATAAATAAGAGGTGTATATGCACACCAAAATTTTTAGCCCTTTTAGTGAATTTTAAGTTTAAAGGCTATAGTAATATATAGCAATTAATCCTTATCTTAACGTAATTTAATATAGTATGAATCTCATCAGTTTATTTAATTTTATTCGCAAAAAGAAAAACACGAACAATAAGGCAAAACCACCTGAAATTAAAACAAAAAATAAGTGGCTATACCCTACAGATAGTTTTGGTAAGATGGAAAGAGGTGTAGTAAATGATTCTAATTGATTTATGTTTTTTGAAAATTATTTCATCTTATAAAGAATCATTTTCGAAAAGTATCACAAGATATTATTTTATCAAAAAAATTGTAACAGTAAAACCACATGTTTATAAAGCAAAACAAACATACATGGAGCAAAGAATAAAATTTTTAAGAGATGAAGATTTTATGGAACTCATAAAAGTTACTAAAAAATTAATAAGGAAAAATCCTATAAATAGGAAATTTTGCACGAGTGATTTCGGCGGAAGAGATTTATTTTTGAAAGATTATAGTAAAAGTCCAGAAGACTACAGTAAAGTAGATATTGATGAGATGTTTATCAAAAATGGAATAACTATGGAATATCTTGACAAAATGAAGAAAGGAATTGTTAGAGATCCCGGATATCATGTCAAAATTAAGTTTAAAACATTAATTGAAGTAACGGTAAGTTGGAGCGAAAAGGTTTATAAAAAGCATGTTTATGACCGAACTGACACCTATTATGAGCGCTTTTATTTTGATGATAGATTAAAACTTGTCAAAAGCAACTTTTTTAACAGGGATGAACATGAGATTTTGTCACAAATAAACCGTTTTAGAAGCCAATTATATGACACTCATAATAAAAAGTATAAAAATTTAATCCTTTCTGATTTAAATGGATTGATATATGACAGTCGAAATGATAGAATTGTAGTTTACCCTGAAAATTATAATTTTATTGGACGTATAAATGAGCCTATGTTGATATTGACTAATGAAATCTATCAAGAAGAAAAAAGAACATTTGCCTATCTTTATAATGGCGATGTATTTGTACTGGGCATTTATGTTTATGACAAACCTCTATTAGTAAGAACTAGGCTGAATTTATGGAAGGAAATTGTTTATCGTAATCACCCATTAAGTGATCATATATTTGGTCATGAGAATAAAATGAACAGTGATGAGTTTAATCATTGGTTCGAATATTCTTATAAAGATATTTTGGATAAGGAAGAAAAAACTCGGCATGTATCTAAAAATTGTCCAAAAGTGATCTCAAAAGACATGTCCGCACAAACAAAATATTTATCAAAACTTCAATCCGCAGGCATAATAACATTACCAGTTACAACTAATATTAGAGAATTTGTTGAACAAAATCCAAATATAACGGAGAGTAGTTTTTTAAAAAAATATTATAATTAACATTGAATCTTTAATCAGTCCAATATAAATCATTGAATCTTTCAAGAAAGGTTATAGTATTTTTGAAATCTTTCCGGTTAATATAAATTTCAAGTTCATTTGAGGCTTGAACATTAATATGCAAATGATTAGCATCTTCTGAATAGTCCAAATAGTCCAAAATAAAGCAGACATATTTTTTTGCACCTAGATACTTGTTTTTTTTAATCCATTTATTTAATGCCGAACGAGAATATTTGATTCTATCATATTCGACTATTTCCTGTTCAAAATATTTTTCATTTCTATGAAATTCAGAAATCTTTTCTAGAGCCAAATACGTTTTAAGAAAAACTTCTTCGTCAGATGGTTCTCCAAATGGTGGAAGTCGGATTTTTGAACCGTCATCTTTTATAAAAATATGTTGGCTATGAACATAATCATAGCACTTTAAATAAAGATTAGAATACTTTAAGAGCCACCATTCAACTTTGTTGATCGAATAAAGGTTTTTTTCAGCCAAATCTATCAGATCTTTCAACGGCTCTTTGATATTTTGCATACTTAAAATGAAATAAAAATTGACGCCATGGTAACTGAAATCATACCAATAATTTTAATAAGATTATGAGCGTCCAAATTACGCTTGGTTTTCTTTGACTTATTAGTTTTTAAACAAATCTTTTGGCTTTTCTATTTTATTACCCAAAAGTTCAAATAAATGTAACAACCCAGTCTGTAAACGTTCTGCCATATCGTTATGTCCATTTTTCATACTAATACTAATTTCTTTAATCCATTTTTCTTCGTTCGTATGGCGTATTCTAGAAAACTTTGATTTAATAAAGATGTCTAATGTATTATTAGTTCTATCCTTTGATGATAAATATATTAAATCAATTGCATCTGGTTTAAATGAGTAATAATCATAATAGTCATCTGATAAAAGTCGGCTCCAAGTTTTTTTAGTAAAAATCAAATATTTACGATTGTTAGTATCAGTTCTAACTTCGATTTGATAAGTTCCAAAAAATTCAGGATCACCATAACCTTCCAAATTTATATTTAACCAATTAACAGTTTCATCCATAGTTTGTGAAAATGAAAAAAAGGATACAAAGAATATTAAGAACACTAATATGTTTTTCATAATTTGTTATTTAAATTGATATATCTATCTGGTTTTTGCAAGTCTTAAAAACTTTGAATGACTTTATCTTATTTTCTATTACATCATATTGAACCTCATTAGAAAGAGCATATCTAATGCATGGCCGTTAATCTTTATGTTTTAGCAATAAAGTTATCATAAATATTCCGTTCTGTACCCCAGCCTCAATTCGATCATTTAAATCTAATTTATTGAATAATTATAATAAAATTTAATTATTGTTTTGTCATTATGAATATTAACACGTCTGTAATCAGTTAGGAGTTAAGTAAATAATTGTTGGGATATTTTCGGTAAATTCTCTTGGAACATAACCAGAAGCAGACACCCATAATTCACATAAAAAATATTCGGGTTTTGGGTCGCATACTATTCCGTTATCATTTGTATTTCTGAAAGAATTGACAGTGGTTCCCCCATGACATTGCACTGCTGTAGGGGACTGAAATGTACTTACTAATGCTCCCTCAATTGGTTCATCTGTATCTCTGTCAAGAACTGTCCAGCATTTAATTTGTTCATTATTGTTATTATCATCACTTGAACATGCAAAAATAAAAATGCATGAAATAAATATTAGAAATAGTTTTTTCATTGTTTGTCTTTTTTTGTGTGACTTGATTTTTAACAACACCTCGAAAGTATTTGTAATACATTAAGCAAAATTAATGCTGGATTGCGCTATTTGATTGCCTGTGATTGTAGATATATTAACAATCACTATTTTAATCTGTTACCATCTTCATCCCATTGTTTTTCAGATGTTAAAACACCATTCTTATAAATCCATTCAATCCCTAACTGACCATTTTTGTGCCATCCTTTATGCAATTTTAATCTACCATCCTGATAAACTATTTCAGACTCTAACTGTCCATTTTTGTACCACTTTTTATGGACATCTACTGGTTCATCGTTCTTAAAGCTTCTATCCCATTTTAACTGACCGCTCTCGTACCAGTCCTTCCATGTACCTTCCCGTTTACCAACTTTGTGAAAATATTTAGAGCCCAATTGACCATTCTCGAACCAATCTTTAGAAACACCATCTAGTTTACCATCATTATAGTTACATTCATTTTCTAACTGCCCATTTTTATTCCATTGTTTCTCAAGACCATCTCTTGTGCCATTTTTATAGTTGGATTCGATCTCTAGCACTCCATTAGAATGCCATTTTTTTAAAGGACCTTCCAATTTTCCATTTTTATAGTTGGATTCCCCAAGTAATTGCCCATTAGGATACCATATTTTAACAGTACCATCCCTTTTGCCATTTTTATAATTGGATTCAGAACTTAAATGCCCCACCTTCCCGTTTTTAACCGTTCCTGTTACCAAACTCATGTCGTGTTTTAAATATAGGATATCATCAACTAGAACTGTATCATCATGATCTATTATTATTTCTTCTTTTTCTTTACACCCTGAAAATGCAAGTAAGGTAAATAGTAATACTAGGTTTTTCATAATTTTATATTTGAAAACTTATCAAACTGATAATAGAAATAATCACATGCTTTCTGCAATCTCTTTGTAACGTAAAATCCTGAAATCCGTCCATGTTACATTCGCAAATTCCAACGAATATTCCGCCAAAACCAATACCGTCTTCGATATTTTTAATTAGAAACCAGAACTTAATTTTGCCGTTTTACCTATAATAACATTTGATTCCGCTTTGCCTTTAGCAATTCCGAAATATATTGTTCCAACAGAATAAAAGGCTTTTTCTCCATACCAAGTTACGCTTATGTTTCCACTATTGTCATCAGAATCAACATCATCATATTTTCCAAAAACTCGCATAAACGTTTCTCGGGTTTTGTCCGAGTAGTTCAAGGCGTCTTGGTAAAAACTATTGCCTGCAAATACTTTGGTAATCATAATCATAACCAAAGAATTGTTTTTGTCAAAATATAGGATTAAAGCATCGTATTCGTAATCAAAAACTCTATATAAATCTCTATCGTAAGGTTTATATCTATAAGCTTTCAATCCGTTATCCAAATTTTGAAAGAGTTCCAAATTATCGAATGAACTTTTTTGAGAATCAAGTTTTATGGACTTAAAGCCATATTTTTCATCAATCAAGCTTTTTTGAGCGTAAACGGAATTTGAAATTATCAATATCAAAGTCAAGTAAATAATTTTCTTCATATCGTTGGTTTAAATTATAGCGAACAGTTGGATATACAAATTAACTATATATACCATATGTATAACAAATATAAGCAATTAGCTTAACTGTAATTTAATTAGTGTAATTCTTAATTAATAGTCGTCAGCAAATTTTTGAATACGTGTGATTTTTAATTAAATATCAATTTTATGAAGATTTTAGTTACCAAAAATTAATTTTTTGATTTTTTTTTAATCCTAAATATATAACAAACACATACTACTACTACCAACTCCCACCCCTCCCTTTTTAAAGCAGGTGGGGGGTTATTCCCCCTTTAATATAACTGCGATAACTAAAATCATGATATTATGGTAACTGTAGTAAAAGTTAAACAAGCCGAAAATTCACAAGGAGAGCAATTTTACGGCTTAATTGTACAATCTGGTGCCTTTCCAGTAAAAAGTAAACAAACGGGAAGAGTTTACATCACAGCAAAGACAGCCTTTGTTGCTACAACATTTGATGCGGAAACAGCAGCATCACTCATTGGTTCAGAATTTGAAGGTTCAATTAGAAGGGTAGAAACCGACCCTTATGAATATACCATTGAGGAAACGGGTGAAATTATTGAAATGAGACATCGTTGGGAATATTTTGATCCAGCTTTGGATATGGAAGAACAATTTGTTGAAGAAACCTCGGTGATTTAATAAAATTTGACCGCCGAGAATAAAAGGGCCTATTTCATTAGTAGGCTCTTTTTCTATTCCTAAAAACAACAAAATTAATATAAATAACAAAAACAAAACACCATGCAATTACAACAAACACAAAGGCAAAACGTAAAATTACGTTTGGGCATTTCAGGAGCGAGTGGTTTTGGAAAAACCTATTCAGCTCTACAATTGGCGTATGGAATGACCAATGATTGGTCTAAAATCGCTGTAATAGATACGGAAAACAGTAGTGCTAGTTTATATTCAGATCTAGGCAATTTCAATGTATTAAACCTTTTACCTCCATATAGTCCAGAGCGTTACATAGAAGCTATTCAAACTTGTGAAAAAGCAGGTATGGAAATTATCATTATAGACTCCATTACCCATGAATGGCAAGGTGAAGGAGGCTGTCTTCAAATCCACGAACAATTAGGTGGGCGTTTCCAAGATTGGTCAAAAGTAAAGCCAAGACACCAAAAGTTCATTGATGCCATTCTACAATCCAAATGCCATATCATTACTACTACTAGACGTAAAACGGATTATTCTTTAGATGTAGGTTCAAACGGTAAATCAAAGGTGATTAAACATGGTACCAAAGAAATCACCTCTGAAGGTTTTGAATATGAACTTACTGTCAACTTTGAAATTATCAACGAAAACCATTTATGTAAAGTCAGTAAGGACCGCACAAATCTATTCCAGGGAAAACCTGAATTTATAATAAACGTGGATACGGGTAAACAATTAATTGCTTGGTGCAATCAAGGTATTTCACTGGAAGAAATTAAACAAGAAATCAAATCAACTACAACATTGGAAGGCTTGAGACATTTGTACCAAAAACATAGTGCGTTACAAAATCATATCAAACCATTCATCATTGATAGAAAAACTGAAATCGAGAGCACAACTCAAATTATAGACAACGATCAAATTATTAATTCAAATACATCACAAAACAATGGAATTGACAACAGCAACACAACAGGTAATCAATAACCACGAAGTTGAATCTTCAACGATATCAAGTAACAATCGCTTTATTGAGGCAAACACCCAACAGGTAACACTTTCACATTTAAAACAGGATTGTATTATTCCCGTGTTTGCAAAAGACAATGAGAACACCATTCCTCATTTTGAATTCATTGACGCCGTAAGGAGTACTGCCCAGGATCTATTTCCAGAAGCAACTGTTATGATGCCAAATATTAGAACTTCTCATATTATTAAAGGCCGAATTCCTTCAGCTATTGGTAAACCTGCCAAAGAACTATTGGAGCATGAAAAAACCATTTACTATGAGCGCCTGGCCTTTATGGTCGAAATACCTCATTTACATACATATGTCAACAATCAAAAACTTAATCTGACGGTTGGCGGTGTACGTTCCTATTCTGATCAAAACCTATTCTCAAAAAAAAGTATTGAAAAGTTTAAAATATTCATTGGATATAAAAATATGGTTTGTTGCAATTTATGCATAGCCACAGATGGCCTAAAAGACGATTTGAGGGTTAGTAGCATTGATGAACTCAAATCAAAGACCAAAGAATTGATTATAAATTTTAATCAAGAAGATCAGGTTGAAAACATGAAGCAAATGCTAGATTTTACCATAAATCAAGAACAGTTCGCTCATTTGGTTGGAAAAATGAAGCTATACCAACACCTAAACAAATCGGACAAACTGGAGTTGTTCGATTTGAAGATTACAGATTCACAAATCAATAGCCTAATCAAAAACTACGTTTATGATGAAAACTTCCGCTCTGACCAGAACGGTTATATCACCCTATGGAATTTGTACAACCTAATTACTGATAGTGCAAAAAGTAATTATATAGACAATTTTTTAAGCAGGAACTGCAATGCTTATGAATTCGCGAACCATTTATGCGGCGCAATTGAAAACAAAGAGAATAATTATTTTTTGAATCAATTCAATGTAGTCCTGTAAGGTTGATAATATAATTTATTAAAAACATGAGCAATAAAGAACTAATTGAGCTTTTGAAATATTGCTCACCTCATATCATTTACGTGGTTAATGGTCATAATAGAATCATAAAACTTCATACACCATTTAATCTTTTGGTTCTTCGGGATGTTGGCGATTTAAACCAAGGTCAAGTCGTTTCCTGTGAAGAGTTAAAAATTACCAATGAGGGCAGGATAGTATTCCTAATAGGTGAAAAATATTATCACACCTACTATTTTGACATTTTAACTTAAAAAATGATAACAGAGCATTATGCTGTATTTTTTAATTCTATATATTATAGAATGTTTTTTGAGACGGTTTTGGCTCTTTAAACCTAAAACCACTGAAAAAATCCACTCGAGAGATTACTTACATATCAAAACCTAGCTGTTTAATTTATTATCTTATAATTAAAAAATTTGTTAACATCATACGTTTAAGGCTTCTACAGTTAGGTTTTATATGTTTGTGGCTAACAAGCAAAAATCTGCTTGAGCATGTAGCGAGCATTGAATTATATCCATTGTTACCTCCTAACTTTAATGAATTACTATTTTTTCTACAAAGTACATTTCAAGTTCACCTTTACCTTTTGTTTGGATTTTTCCTCGAGATTCAAATTTAAACTGCGGATCTCCCTTTAGTAAATTATAAGTATCCTGTGAAATATTTACACGACCTATTTCACCACTGCTTTCCATACGAGATGCAGTATTGACTGTATCCCCCCAAATATCATATTGAAACTTTTTTACACCAACAATGCCAGCCACAACTGGACCTGTATGAATTCCTAAACGCATTTTGAAGGATATTTCATTTTTGTTATTCTTTTCCTCTATTCTTTTAGAAATAAAAGACTGCATTTTTAGTGCAGCTAAAACCGTATTCTTTACCGAATTGTTAGATGGAACTGGTAATCCGCCTGCTGCCATATACGAATCGCCAATTGTTTTTATCTTTTCAATCCCATATTTTTCACAGATGTAATCAAAAGCCTTGAAACAGTGATTAATTTCTTCAATAAGAGCTTTAGCAGATAATTTTTCTGATGTTTGAGTAAAACCTTTGAAATCGGTAAAAAGGATAGAGACCATGTCAAAATCCCTAGCATCTGCACTACCTTTTTCTTTGAGCTCTTCTGCTATTTCGGATGGCAAAATATTAAGTAACAAATTTTCAGAGCGGTTTTTTTCTTTTTCAATAATTGATTTTGACTTTCTTACATACCGCCACCTACTGAAAAATCCGCCAGATAGTATTAAGAAAAAAATACCAATACCAATGGCAATATTTTTGTTCTTGTTTTTTCTGTTAACTTCAGTTTTGTGTGCCATTTCTACTTTTAAATCTTTTTCTACTTGAATTAAACTATCAGCTAAAACTTTTTTGTTAAACTCCATTTTCTGTAATTCTTTGACAGTTTCTTTTTTTTGCAAACTATCGTTAAGCAACAACATTTGTTCATGATATTTTAGAGCATTGTTACCGTCATTGATTGCTTTATATGCTTTATAGAGACATTCACAACTCATATACTTTTGTTCCAAACTATTTATCTTGTTAGCCTCAACTTGGACAAAATTACAGAATTGAATAGCCTTTAAATAGCTCCCCTTTTTTAAATAAACCTCGCCTAAATTATTCATAATCAAAGCACAATGGTAATTGTCTTCCATTTCTTCACAATTTCTTTTTGCCTGAAGAAGATAATTTAAAGCCTCATTATAATTCCCTAGCATTTTATAAATTCCTCCAATACTATTCTGCATAAGTGTAATTCCTCTTTGATCATTATTCTTTATACTTAATTCCAAAGCTTCTAAATAGTATTTCATGGCCATACCACTTTTTCCTAGTCTGTCATATGATAAACCTATATTGCCAATAATAGTTGATTCCAGCCAACTATTCTCTATTTCGTGTGCAATTTCATTGGCTTCGATAAAGTATTTTAATGCATTAGTTTGATCACCTAAATCAGAGTACACCAATCCAATATTGTTAAAAATGTAGCCTTGGTTGTCCTTGATTTCAAGCTCTTTACAGATTTCTAGGCTATTTATATAGTATTCTAAAGCATTAACATTATCTCCTTGCTCCCTCAATATATTACCAATGTTGGAAAGAGTAGTTGAAATACCCTTTTTATCACTAAGCTCTTTTTTTATCTCTAAACTTCTTTCGTAAAAATTAATAGCTTCAGTAGTACTTCCCTTTATATGATAAATCCCAGCTATATTGTTCAATAATTTTGATATTTCATGTAAGTCTTTGAGTTCTTCACGAATTAATAATGATTTTTTATAATGTTCCATGGCTTTGTCATACTTTCCTTGTATATAATTTATAATACCCATTGTATGCAAACTTATGGCAAGTCCTTTATTGTTTTGCCTATCGTTTGAAAACTCATAAAGGCGAGTAGCCAACACCATTGCACTATCAGGTTTAGAAAACAAATATCCATTTCTTATATAATTGTTATAAGATTCTATACGTCTAGAATCTGTTTGAGAACTATCTTCCCAAACACTATAAAGAGAATCTAGTTTATTTTGGGAAATTGAAGCTGTTGAGGAAAGCAAAAAAAGATAATAAACCCATTTGTATTTCATGTCATGCTAGTCTTAAAGAATGATGATGGAAAGATTAAAAATAAAAAATCCTAATCACTTTATTATCAGGAATTAATATTTTTTAAAAGCTGAACCAACAGGACAAAAGTCGAGCAGCTTTGATAAGGATTTGAATAGAATTTTAGAAATTATAGAAAAAAAAGGGCCAGATTTTCTTTTTCTCGCCTTAATAGCCTGACCAATAAGTGAAAAGAGATTGATTATTTTTTTTTGGATACATAAAACATTTTTTCAAATTTTGATTTTGAAGACAAGTACACAACGATTTTAAGTGAGAGCCAATATTGAGGAAAGTTTGTAGTGTTTTCCGATGACAGGCCTAATTTTTCAAAAGGAATAAATATTAACTTTGGGAAACTGGACTAGTTCTTTTCATAAGACACGTTGTTGGCAGATGTATTTAATTCTAAAGAAAATATATTCATTCCCTTCAGTTTTCAATTATTTCTGTAACAACTTTATCCATATTATTAAAGCTCATGTAGAGTCGTCTGTATACATCTATCAACATTTTATAAAATTCATTTACTGCGTCATGGCTGGGATTTATTCCGAATTCTTCCTTCAGAACTTTTCTTAAATCATATCGTCCACCAAGATAAATATATTCCCTATCCTTTAAAGTCCAATACCCAGGCGTGTTAATTCTACTCATCCATGCCTCTAAAATTAACCCACGTTCAGAGAAGAATAAATTATACCCTAAATAGATTTTCGCATTCAAAAAAGTGTACTCTTTTTTTTCACCTCCTTGTAATTTATATAATGCAATTCCTTTACTTCCATTATGCTTCTTAACTTTGCGATTCCAATCTCTTCTTTCTTCATAGTAGGAATAACCAAGATGAGATACAGAGTCTCTAATACGTTGCATTATTTTCTCTAATTCCTTATTTTGAAATGATCCAGGTATTTTTTTTGCATAGCGTATATCTTTATTTGATGTTCTGTAATAACCTTGAGGTAAGGTTATGGAATCAAAAAAAATGTCTTTATTATAAGTATCCTCTATTTCAGATATAACCTCACTATTTCCATTTTCAAATTGTATCTTATGAACTTCATTCTTTTCAAGCACATAAATAGGACCGTTAATATTATTATACTTTTTATATTTTATTTCTTCAAGTCCAATCTCAATTACTTTTACTTTTATTTCCTCACCTGATGTTAAGATAATATTGTCTTGTGCCATTACAGTCAATGGTAGAATAAAGGAAACGAATAATATATATATATATATTTTCATAATATTAATAACAATATGGTTTTTGAATATGTTTACCAACGGTTCTTTGTATGTCTCGTAACATGAAATTTGGTATATTTTTCAGTTGTAAAACTAAGATAGCAAATTGCAATGAATTCCATTTAAGGAACTCGGCGCAATGAGCTATACACTTATTAAGCTTGTTATCTAATCACAATAAGAACAAGGAGGATAAGGCCCACTTCCTGTCCAAGTAGCCTCCATAAGAACATTGTAATTTTGACAGGCTTGAGCAAGTAAATCAGCGTTACCAACGCACCAATGTATATATGCTGATTGACAAATAAAATTTGCTTGATCATCTGCAAATAAACCATCAGGCATTATGTAATTATCTAAACTACAATCATCACCGCCACCGCCAGAGCCACCACTAGTTCTGCCTTTTATAACTTGAACACTACATGCTTCATCTGCGGCAACACAACTACTGTAACAACGTCCAAGTACAGGGCAATAATATGGGTATTCTACAGGACAACAGCTAGAACTAGAAACTGCAACATTTCCGGGGTCTGCACATTCCTCGCTTCCTCCATATAGTGAATAATCACAATTACAACTGTTCTCGCAATCGGCAAGGGACTCATAGCCCCCTCCTTCATCAGTAACACATGAGCCTTCCCCGTTACATGAATATCTCGTTAATGATATAGAATCTGATGCATCCTCTGTTTCACAAGTCAACAAAATTGAACTCAATAAAATTAAAACAAAAAGTAACGCATTATGATTGATTTTATTAGTACATGGTAAGATACGATATTTTTCAATAACACTTATAATTTAGCAATTAAATCACTGTAAAAAAGATTTATAAAATTATAAAAATTGTTTCGATAATTATCATTTATACAGCCGTATTAGTATCTATATTAAAGAATCAAATTAAAAACTATATTTTAATATGAAGCCATTTTAAACATTGACATCTCTAAAGTGCCAATGAGTTTTAAATTCATTATTTTTAATTAATAGATAAACTAGTATGATTGTAAAAACTAAAAGAGTTTCTAGGTTTAATGCTGTAAATGAAGATTTTGGCAGATTGAAAAAAATGAATCAAGTTGTTAATGAAATAGTTTTTTACACTAAACGTACATTAGAACTTGGTTATGAATATGATAAATTTAATAATGGCATCTGTACTTATTCTAACTCAGAAATATGGATCGACTAAGAGGGAATTGCTGAAGACCTTTATGAAGTTTATTAAACCAAGGAAGAGGTTACCAATAGAAACTGGTTAGAAGATAAACATGGTCATGTCTTGAAAGAAATAATGTTTGTAGATGGTATTGCTGAAGAGATAATAGAATATGATGAAGAATATTATTAACGATAAAATTTTATTTAATTGTGGGGATTATGTGGGGATATATAGAAATAAAAAAATCGCAAAAAACTAAATTACAGTATTATAACGGTTTAATATTGCGGAGAAAGAAGGACAAAAGTCGCACTACTTTGATATAGATTTTTAATCAAAAAAAAGTGTAAGTCACTGAAAAAACTTCCTAATCGTACATTAATCGTACAATTTTAAAAACAAAAAATCCGTAATACTTTAATTATAAAATGATTACGGATTTCATTTGTACTCAAGGTGGGAATCGAACCCACACTTCCGAAGAAACTGGATTTTGAATCCAGCGCGTCTACCAATTCCGCCACTTGAGCGATTGAGATTGCAAAATTATAAAATAAAATAGTATTAGCAATTAAAAATACTAGCTTTTATGCTTTTGCAGTTGAAATAAATTCCTAAATTTGCACCTCGTTTAGCAAAACCGATTTAAATAGCTATCAAACAATAGATTATCAATGACCGTTGTAGATACACAAGCCAAAATTTTCACTTGTACACAAAGCAAGGTATTAGCTCAAAAAATAGCTGATGCCTTCGGTATTAGTATGGGTAATGTGATCACCTCAACTTATAGTGATGGTGAATTTCAACCATCCTACGAAGAATCTATTCGTGGCGCGCGTGTCTTTATTATAGGCTCAACGCATCCAGGTCCTGAAAATTTAATGGAAATGCTATTGATGATTGATGCCGCAAAACGAGCTTCAGCCAGACATATTACGGCGGTTATGCCATATTTTGGTTGGGCAAGACAAGACAGAAAAGACAAACCCAGAGTGCCAATTGCAGCTAAATTAGTTGCTAAAATGCTGGAAACCGCTGGAGCAACAAGGATAATCACCATGGATTTACATGCTGATCAAATTCAAGGGTTCTTTGAAAAACCCGTTGATCACCTTTTTGCGTCAACCATCTTTTTACCTTATTTAAAAAGCTTAAATCTCGATAATTTAACGGTTGCTTCACCTGATATGGGTGGTTCAAAAAGAGCCTATGCTTATTCAAAAGCCTTGGAAAGCGATGTTGTGATTTGTTATAAGCAACGTGCTAAAGCCAATGTTATTTCACACATGGAATTAATCGGTGACGTAACAGGTAAAAATGTGGTGTTGGTAGATGATATGGTTGATACGGCTGGTACATTGACCAAAGCTGCGGATTTAATGATGGAACGTGGTGCTTTGAGTGTTCGTGCCATTTGTACACATCCTATTTTATCAGGTAGCGCCTATGAGCGTTTGGAAAACTCAAAACTAGAGGAATTAATCGTTACCGATTCTATTCCTTTGAAACAAGAAAGCAGCAAAATACGTGTATTGAGCTGTGCAGAACTATTTGCTGAAGTCATGCAAAACGTGCATTACAACAAGTCAATTAGTTCTAAATTTATCATGTAATTTTTAATAATTAATTTAAATAAAAATGAAGTCAATTACAATCAACGGATCTCAAAGAGAAAGCGTGGGCAAAAAATCAACGAAAGCCTTACGTAATGCTGGACAGGTACCTTGCGTGTTATACGGAGGTGACAAACCAGTGCATTTCTCTGCTGATGAAATCGCATTTTCTAAACTGGTATATACGCCTAACGCGCATACAGTTGTGATTACTATGGATAATGGTGAAAGCTATAACGCTATCATGCAAGACATCCAATTCCACCCAGTAACTGATAGAATTCTACACATCGATTTCTACCAATTACACGAAGGAAAACCAATCACTATGGAAGTTCCTGTACACTTTGTAGGAAACTCTAAAGGTGTTAAAGCTGGTGGTGTTTTACGCAAAAACTCTCGTAGATTACGTGTTAAAGCTTTACCTAAAAACTTACCAGATTTCATTGAAGTAGATATTACTCCTATGAAAATTGGTAACAAGTTATACGTTACTGCTTTAGAAAACGACCTTTACAAAATTATGCATACTGATAACACAGTTGTTTGTCAAATCAAACGCGCAAGAGCTGCTATGGCCCTTGCTGCAATGGAAGATGATGAAGACGAAACTGAAGAAGGTGCAGAAGGAACTGAAGCAACTGCTGAAGGTGCAGAAGCGCCAGCGGCTGAAGCTTCTGAAGCTCAAGAATAGATTTCATTCACATGAAATGACTAAAAAGCATTCTGATTATTCAGAGTGCTTTTTTTATTTTTACAAAAATTACAACAATGTGTCATTTCATTTGGAAGCTATTTGGAAAAGATAAAAACATCTCTCATACAGAAGATTCAGATCCCATGAAAAAGTTTTTGATAGTTGGATTAGGAAATATTGGTGAAAAGTATGCCAATACGAGGCATAATATTGGTTTCAAGATTTTAGATTTTCTGGCTGAAAAAGAAGACTTAAAATTCGAAACCCAAAAATTGGGTGATATTAGCTCATACAAATTTAAAGGCCGAACGTTTGTCCTATTGAAGCCTAGCACCTATATGAATTTAAGCGGTAAAGCTGTTTTGTACTGGTTAACAAAGGAGAAAATTCCAATGAAAAACTTATTGGTCATTACAGATGATTTAAATCTACCGTTTGGCAGTATAAGGCTTAAGACCAAAGGTAGTGATGGTGGCCACAATGGTTTAAAGGATATTCAGGATAAATTACAAACCACCCAATATAATAGATTTCGATTTGGAATAAGCGATACCTTTAGTAAAGGTAGTCAAGTAGATTATGTATTAGGTGAATGGAATGAAGAGGAAAACAAAAATTTACCTGAAAGACTTGAAAAATCTCTTGAACTCATTAAGTCGTTTGGAACAGCTGGTGTAAACAATACCATGAATACTTTTAACGGAAAATAAAAAAGGGCGTTTAAAAACGCCCTTTTTTATTTATTCATCATTGAATTATTCAATAATTATCTTTCTGATGGTTTGTTTATCACCATCATTTACCTTTACCAAATACACACCCGATTGCGCATTATTTAAATTTATAACTTCATTGAAATCTCCTGAATTACCAAATTGCTTGGCATATACTGAACGACCTCTAATATCAAAAACGGATATAGTAATATCATTATTTGAAAATGAATTTAGTTTAATGGTAAACGATCCGTTATTTGGATTAGGGTAAAGCACAAATTCGTCAAAACTATTCTCTTCAATTGATAATGGTGGTGCTGTACAAATTTCCAATGTCCATTCACTTAATTGGCCACCATCTTGATTGAAGGAATCAACAATATGCAAGGTCCAATCACCAGCAGCATCTTCTCCATTAAATGCTGATAATGCATCTGTAGGAATAAACATAGCTCCAGTTGTAGGCGGACAAGGTATAGCTCCTGGCGCAGCATCATCATCAAATCCAAAGTTAAAGTTATCTAAATTTGTACAGATTCCTCCAACTAATTCCACCTGGGTTCCAGCAGGACTAATTAATGTAAACGTTAAATCGCTTACCCAAGTGTGTAATCCTGTTATGTTAATAATATTTACATCCGTAATTTCTCCGCCTTCGGACATATTAATTACAGAAGTATACTCTAACCCAGCTCCATTAGGAGAAATTGCAACAGGTGTATCATTAGTCAGTGTCGTACATGTTGGACAGCCATCTCCAGAAACAACCGAAATATAATCGGTGATGGTAATGGTATCTGTTCCAAATTCATTGGTTACCTGCAAAGTTACATCATACGTACCATCAGCACTGTAGGTTACAACAGGGTTTTGGGCATCAGACATAGCTGGTGATCCGCCTTCAAAAGTCCATGTCCAGGACGTTGCTGCCGGAGCTGTTTCATCCATAAACATAACCGTATTTTCCGTGTCTAAACAAATTATAGTTGCATCTGAACTAAATGCTGCGATTGGAGGTCCAGGTAAAGCTGGTAACGTGTAACCACAATCAGTTAGTGAACTATGTATTATTACCAATTGTTCATTGGTATAACCCAAATTAATTGCCGCTTGATAAACCGCATTGGCCGCATCGTTTTGTCCAGTTGTTCCTGCTGTCATCCCCAATCCTTCCCAGAAAATTTTATCCATTTCCTGTTGTCCTATCTGATCCCAGATTCCCATTAAACATGTTGCCCATATTTGACCATCCGTATGAATTTGTCCTACTAAACCTCCTGGATAAGATGCACCATAATCTGTGGTACGTCCAGGCCAACATGGATTGTGACCATCCCAATTAAATACATAATTCCAAGCAGGGTCTGCCGAAGTCCAGTAACCATTTGCTATACTGATTCCTCTATTGTAAGATTGCGCTACATAATCTCCAGTTCCCTCTCCAAGACCTTCTGCACCACTATTTCCACCGCTAGTTACCCAATCGTGCAGACCATGCCCCAATTCATGATGAATAACATCGGAATCTTCAGCGTCATCTACACAACCTTCTCCAAAAGACAAACGACCAGCTGCAGGCTGATAGTATGAGTTATCAGCGCCGCCCGCCCCATGAGGGTCGTAACGTACACCGCCATTGTACTGATAAGGCATAATATCACAACCTAGTACATTGTTGATATAATTCATCATGTAATCAATATGATAATAGGTATTTACAGGCTCAAAACCCTGGTCTTGTCTATTAAAAAGGAAATCAGGAGAGTTTTGGGTAAATAATCCGGTTGCAGGCGCATCAAAATCAATAATCTCGGCTCTGGGCCCTACTAATGAATAGGTACTCCCGCTTTGTGTAATATCATTTAACGTTACCGTAAAACGGGCTGCATCCAATGATGCATTGGTTGCATCGTTTCCATCTACATACTGCCCGCCATAAGCAACTGTATTGGAAGTTAACGGATCTGGATTAAATACCATTCCGGTTCCATTAACACGTCTTCTATAATTGCTTTCTCGAACATGCTCACAATTTTCACCACAATTTTCATCATGATTACCCGTATGTTCATTATAATAATGATTTTGATCTACAACTTTGAAAATTTCACCGGTCATCGCGTCAACATAAACGTGCCATTCTCCTAAAGGTTCTGTTGCAGAAATGACGACTTCATGAGCCAATTTTTGAATTTTTGAATTTTTATAAATCATTAAATGACTGTCTCTAAAGCTAATACTGCTTTGTACATTCAAATAATCATTAGCAAGTGCAAAAGCACGGCTTTCCGAAACATGCGGCTGTAAACTGGATAGATTAACACCACTTTGGAAACTATTCATAACATAGACTACCTTATTCTCTGGAGACAAGGTTATCGTTACCTCATTTTCATTCACCGGAAAACCTCCAAAATATTGTCGAAACCTGACTACAGAACCCGCTTGAGTTGTTCTGGTAGCATGGTGTCGTAAATTGGAAAGATCACTTGTTGGAATACCCAATTTTTTGGATTCCTGCTGTAAATAATTCATTGCCATTGACTCGGGTGAACCTTGTGGCACTTCAAAATTTAATCCGTAAAGAGCTACCGGTAGACCCGTATTTAAATCATAGCGGCCAGAGCTTTTAATTTCAGTTTCTATTGTCTCATCATCCTCAAGACTTTTTTCAATTGATCTTTGAGGCATAGGCTTTTGAGCATACATTACTTGATGACAAAAAAGTAAAAAAGAAACGATAAAAAGATAATTCTTACATTTCTTAAGCAAAATTGTAGTTGTTTGCATTTTCGAGTATGGTGTTTAGTTAATTTTTGAAAGTTGAAATTAGTAAAATCGCTAGGATAAACATCCTTTTAAAGCTTTTTTTTATTAATAAAATATCTTTTTTAACAAAAAGCCCATCAAATAACTAAAATTATGCACTTAATGCTTAAGATTCATTGACTTTTTTTTGTAATTTTATGGCTAAATTTATCCTGAAATTAATAACAAACTTAATTATGAAAAAAATTACTTTGACTAAAGTACTATTTATACTTTTTTGTATACCTAGTTTTTTAGTTGCTCAACAAAAAGTTTCTCAAGAGTCTACAAAGTGTTTAACGGACTCTTACAATGCTGAATTACTTGAAGAATACCCAAATATGATGGGTAGTGAAATATTCAAACAGCAATTAGATGCTAAAATTCAAGAACTTGGCAACTCGCCTCAAAGAAGAGTGGTTGTTACTATTCCTTTAGTTGTCCATGTACTACACAATGGTGAACCAATTGGAACTGGTGCTAATATTTCTGACGCTCAAGTCCTTTCTCAAGTTACAGTAATGAATGAGGACTTCAGACGTATGATGGGAACACCTGGATATAACACGCATCCTGATGGTGCTGATGTAGAAGTTGAATTTGTTATGGCTCAACGCACGCCAGATGGTTGCCCGACAGACGGTATTAATCGTGTTAATATCTGTCAAGATGGTACCAACCAAGCCGATGTGCAGTTTTGGAAATCGCAAACCATTTGGAATCGTAATTTATATATGAATATGTGGTCATCTAAATATGTCGGTGATTTAGCAGGCATTTTAGGATATGCTCAATTCCCTGGAGGTAGTGCTGCTACTGATGGTGTGAGTGCTGGACATACCTATTTTGGTAGTGCTGATTATGATGACGGTACTTTTCAATTAAGTCCTCCTTATGACAGAGGTCGTACTATGACTCACGAAGTTGGTCACTATTTAGGATTATATCATACATTCCAAAATGGATGTAGTGCACCAGGTGATGAAGTTGCCGATACACCACCTGTGGCCAGTCCTAATTTTGGCTGCCCAGTAGGAACTGATTCCTGTACTGGTGGCGGTGTTGATATGATTGAAAACTATATGGATTACACTGATGATACCTGTATGAACATTTTTACAAATGGCCAAAAGGCCCGTGTTCAAGGTGTTTTAGCTGGTTTAAGATCAGGATTAGCCACTTCAGATGGGGCAACGCCGCTACCATCAGTTAGTAATGATAGTTCCGTTGAAATTGAAAGTACTAGCATATCTTGTGGGACTGAAGTTAACCCAATAGTCAAAATAACCAATTGGGGAACAAGTACTTTAACAAGTGCTACAATTACTTATGATGTAGACGGTGGTACCTCTCAAAACTATAGTTGGTCTGGCTCATTAGCAACTGGCGAATCTGATTCTTTTGATTTAGGTGCTATAACTTCAACAGCCGGAAACCATGATTTAAACGTTTCTGTGTCTAGTACTGGAGATGCTCGAGCTTGTAATAATACCGATACAGTTTGTTTTACATTATTAGATACCGCAGGTCCTTGTGCTTCTGTTGGTGATGATACAGACGGTTACTTTACAAGTGTTAAAGGTGTTGAGTTCAATACTATAAGCAATTTAGATAACAACCCACAAGATGGTTCAGGAAATGATTTAGATGTTGGATATAGTGATTTCACTAACCTTTCTACAGACGTAAATAGAGAAAGTTCTTATGATTTAACTGTTTATGTGAATACTGATGGTAATTTTTCTACGGGTACTATGGCATGGGTTGATTGGAACCAAAACTGCTCATTTGATGATCCTGGAGAAGAATACAGTTTAGGTGTTGCGACAAATGTTGCTAATGGACAACCAAATGATTCTCCTGTCTCAATTACTATTCCTGTTGACGCAGCTTTAGGAAATACTGTTTTAAGAGTTGCAACGCAATGGAATGCTTTCCCTGCTCCTTGTGCAAATGGTCATGATGCGGAGGTTGAAGATTATACAATCAACGTATTAGCTAGTTTAAGCGTCGAAGAGTTTGGTTTAAATAGTATTGTTTTATACCCTAACCCAACTAGTACGGTATTAAACATTTCTATTCAAGATAATAACTTACCTGATTCTTATAGCATCTATAATATGTTAGGACAAACTATTGCTACTAAACAAATTTCATCAAATGCAGACTTAAGCATTAATTCTTCTCAATTAAGCAAAGGCATGTATTTTGTTAAAATTATTAAAGAAGGTTCTTCAGTGACATTACCTTTTATAAAGAAGTAAGAACAGAATAATTGATAATAATAAAAAGAGGATTGGTACTTTAATCAATCCTCTTTTTTAATTTTGTAGAAACAAATTTTAGATTTTGAAAATTATCCAATCGCTTACAAAGGGCGAATCAAAACATAAATCCGTTGTGACTATTGGCACGTTTGATGGTGTGCATATTGGTCATCAAAAAATTGTAAAAAGGCTTATAAACACTGCTAAAAGTCATGATTTAAAATCTGTTATTCTTACTTTTTTTCCACATCCAAGAATGGTCATTCAAAAAGACGCCAACATTAAATTGTTGAATACCTTGAAAGAACGAGAAACCATTTTGGAAAACTTGGGGTTGGATATACTCTTTATTAAAAAATTTACTGTTGATTTTTCAAGATTAACAGCGGAAGATTTTGTCAAAGATATCCTTGTTGAGCAACTTCAGGCACAAAAAATAATCATTGGTTACGATCATCATTTTGGCAGAAACCGATCTGCAAACATTGACGACCTAACAGCTTTTGGTGAATACTATAATTTTGATGTTGAAGAAATTTCGGCACAAGATATTAATGATGTTTCTGTGAGTTCAACTAAAATTAGAAATGCCCTACAAGAAGGAGATATCAAAACGGCCAATCTCTATTTGGGTTATAATTATATGCTTACAGGAACTGTAGTCAAAGGAAGAGGGCTTGGTAAAGAACTGGGATTCCCAACAGCTAATTTACATATTGATGAGGACTACAAGCTCATTCCAAAACAAGGTGTTTACGTTGTAAGTTGCCTCTTTGAAGAAAAGCGATTATATGGTATGATGAATATTGGTACAAATCCAACCATTGACAATACCAATGACCAGTCTATTGAAGTGCATTTTTTTGATTTCAACAAATCCATCTACAACGCTACCATTCAAATTGACATCTTACATAGGTTGCGGGATGAAAAAAAGTTTGATTCTTTGGAGACCTTAAAAAATCAACTAAAACTTGACCAACAAACAGCGCAAGCATTTTTAGAATCCTATGAATATTAACCATTTTCTTTTTAAGCAAGTTGACAATAGTCCTTTGATTGTTTTTAGGATTATTTTTGGCCTCTTGTGCTTTTTAGAATCTGTTGGAGCTATTTTTACTGGTTGGGTTAAAAAGACACTTATTGACCCGGAATTCACGTTTACTTTTATTGGTTTCGAATGGTTACAGCCATTGCCAGGATATGGCATGTACATTTACTATATCATAATGGGTGTTTTTGGTCTCTTTATCATGTTTGGATATCGTTACCGATTTAGCACCATCCTATTTACTCTAATGTGGTTGACCACCTACCTGATGCAAAAATCATCATATAACAACCACTATTACCTTTTAATCCTTTTGAGTGGAATTATGGCTATTTTACCAGCAGATAAATTTGCCTCAATTGATGTAAAAAACAACCCAGATAAAAAGAGAATTTCGATGCCCAATTGGTGCAAAGTAGTTATCATTCTTCAAATGTTTATTGTTTATACTTACGGTTCCATTGCCAAATTATATCCTGATTGGTTGGATTTGACTGTTATGGAGATCCTGATGAAAGGCAAGCAACATTATTATATTATTGGAGATTTGCTCCAACAAAATTGGGTACATTATTTTTTGGCCTATGGTGGTATTTTGTATGATGGTTTGGTTATTCCATTGTTGCTCTACAAACCAACCCGAAAATTAGCTTTTATAGCATCTATTTTCTTCCATTTGTTTAATTCCATCGTTTTTCAAGTTGGTATATTTCCTTATCTCTCGTTAGCATTTACCCTATTCTTTTTTGACTCCAAGACTATCAATAAACTGTTTTTAAGGAAAAAACCCTATTACGATGGCCATGAAATCCTTATTCCTAACAATAGAAACAATATAATCAGAATATTTTCTATTTATTTTTTGATTCAAATTTTATTACCATTAAGACACCATGTTATTCAAGACAATGTACTATGGACCGAAGAAGGGCATAGAATGTCTTGGCGCATGATGCTACGTACAAAATATGGTTATGCCAATTATCATGTTTATGATAAGAACTCAAAAGAGATGACCATTGTAAATTTAGATGACTATCTAACTAAAAAACAAAAACATCACGCAGGCACTAAACCTGATTTTATTTGGCAATTTTCTCAACGATTAAAAAAAGAATATGCCAAAAAAGGTCAAGACATTTCAGTGTTTGTTGACAGCAAAATAAGTGTCAACGGTCGTCCATTGGCACCACTAGTAGATGAGAAAATAGATTTGGCTGCTGAAAAATGGTCCCCATTTAAACATAGTCAATGGATTTTACTTTCAAAACTCGATTAAATAAATTGGCAATTCCTTAAATTTGTCCCTTAAATTTTAGTGCATGTTACAAGTACCTTTTATTAGAGATAACAAAGAATTCGTTATAGAACGATTGGCAAAAAGAAATATCGATGCAAGTCAAATGATTGATAATGTGATTGAATTGGATGAAGACAGAAGACAGATTCAAACGCAACTTGATAATACCTTGGCCGAATCGAATACAATTTCAAAAGAAATTGGCATGCTCTTTAAGAAAGGTGAAGTTGATAAAGCCAATGCTTTAAAAGCCAAAACCACCGATTTAAAGGAGTCGTCTAAAGATTTGTCTGAACAATTAGCAGCAAAAACAGATGCCCTAAACGAGTTGTTATACAAAATACCCAATATTCCACATGAATCTGTTCCCAATGGAAATTCAGAGGAAGATAATGAAGAAGTTTTTAGAGAAGGTACTATTCCTGAACTTCATGATAATGCTTTACCACATTGGGAATTGGCTAAAAAATATGATATCATTGATTTTGAATTAGGTAACAAAATCACTGGGGCTGGATTTCCTGTTTTCAAAGGAAAAGGAGCCCGATTGCAACGTGCTTTAATACAGTACTTTTTAGATAAAAATACAGAAGCTGGATACACCGAATATCAATTACCACATTTAGTCAATGAGGCTTCAGGTTTTGGCACTGGCCAATTACCCGACAAAGAAGGGCAAATGTACCATGTAACTGAAGATAATTTATATTTAATTCCAACAGCCGAAGTACCGGGAACTAATATTTTTAGAGATGTTATTCTCAATGAAAATGAGTTGCCAATTGGTATTACTGGATATACACCTTGTTTTAGACGTGAAGCGGGAAGCTATGGAGCCCATGTTCGAGGCCTTAATAGATTACATCAATTTGATAAGGTGGAGATTTTAAGAGTCGAAAATCCGAGTCGTTCTTATGAAGCTTTAGATGAAATGGTCAATCATGTTAAAACCATTCTTAATGAACTTAATTTACCATACCGTATTTTACGTTTATGTGCTGGAGATTTAGGTTTTACTTCGGCATTAACTTATGATTTCGAAGTGTTTTCAACCGCTCAAGATCGTTGGTTGGAAATCTCTTCGGTTTCTAATTTTGAAACCTTTCAAGCCAATAGATTGAAGTTGCGTTTTAAAAATTCTGAAGGCAAAAAAGAATTGGCACATACCCTTAATGGCAGTTCTTTGGCTTTACCAAGAGTCCTTGCTGGTATTTTAGAAAACTATCAAACAGAGAAAGGCATTCAAATTCCTGAAGTTTTAATTCCTTATACAGGATTTTCTACGATTGAATAATTGTAGTCTTTTTCTTTCTTTTTTATGTGATTTTCGGTTTATTAATCGTTGAAATGCAAAAAAATCGTGTTGTTTGACGATTTTTTCTTGATTTTCTTTGTTTATTAGAAAATAATTTAGATGTTAGTAGTCCCAAAACTAAAAACCTACTTAATTATGAAAAATCTAAAACGAATTTTTCTTCTATTGGCGCTAGCCTTTATAGCGAGTAAAGTTTTATTTTCAGATTTTGATTTTTCTGAAAAGACAACCATAAATCCTATAGCTTCGATAGCTTCCAAATAATAATAATAACATAAAGATTGCCCCAATCAAGTAATTGAATCATGTTAAAAATTAACAATGATTAATAGCACATTTTATCTGGTTGGTAAATGCCTGAATAATATTCAGGCATTTTTTTTTTATAAAAACATTCACAACAACTAGCTGTCACTTTTGTTATATTTACATAAAGTAAGCGTATGAAAGCCCTATTCCTATTCTTTTTTTTAATATCAACCAGTCTGTATTCCCAGGAAGACCTGCTGGCAAAGGAGTATTTCAATAACGGTGAGTTTGAAAAAGCGTTAGCCTCATATCAAGCCTTATATAAAAAGACACCCAACAACAACAATTACTTTGTTGCTTTGATTAAATCGCACCAACAATTGGAGCAATTGGATGAGGCAGAGGCGTTATTAAAAAACCAGATCTCCAGAATTACCTATCCTGCCTTATACGTTGAGCTTGGCTATAACTATGAATTAAAAAATGACATGGAGCAAGCCAATATTAATTATGATAAAGCTATTGCTTTTGTTGACGATAACCCCAATTATGCTTTCTCAATTGGCAAATATTTTGAAGACCGATCGCTATTAGAACGTGCAGTTGCCACCTATCAAAAAGCTATGTCGCTCAAAGCCGACCTAAACTTCAATTCACAATTGGCCAAAATTTATGGTGAACAGGGCAATGTGGAGAAAATGTTTGAAAGCTACCTGAATTTCATTGAGTTTAATGATACATACATCAATTCGATAAAGCGCGCCTTTAATGAATTTATATCTGAAGACAGCGAGAATGAAAGCAACCAAATCCTCAAGAAAATATTGCTTAAAAAAATCCAGCAAAATCCAGATTTAATGTGGAATGAGCTGTTAAGCTGGTTATTTATTCAGCAAAAAGATTACAAAAAAGCGTTTGCTCAAGAAAAAGCTATTTTCAATAGAAAGCCTGAAAGTCTTAATAGAGTTGAAGAATTAGCCTTTATAGCTGTAAATGACGAGCAATATGAAATAGCCCAAGAAATCTTCGTATATATCACAGAAACCGCTCAAGACCCCGAAACGCAAATTGCCGCACATGATAATTTGCTTCAAATTGAAGCCAAAACAAATACTGATTACAATAGTCTTGAAAAAAAATACCTTGCACTATTTGATACCTATGGCAGATCATTGGGCACATTAAATTTACAAATTTCATATGCTCATTTTTTAGCATTTTATGTGCATGAACCTCAAAAAGCCAGTACATTCTTAAAATCGTCTTTAGATTTACCTCTATCTGCGTTGGAAGAAGGAAAGGTAAAGTTGGAATTAGCCGATATACTTGTATTTGAAGAAAAATTCAACGAAGCACTGATTTACTATTCCCAAATTCAACGCAATTTAAAAAACAGTACCTTATCACAAGAAGCCAGATATAAAGTAGCCAGAACCAGTTATTTTAAAGGTGATTTTAAATGGGCCGAATCGCAATTAAAAATTTTAAAGTCATCAACGTCTCAACTAATTGCCAACGATGCGTTGGACCTCATGCTACTCATAACCGATAATAAGTTTGAAGATTCAACCCAAACTGCATTAAAACTTTATGCTAAAGCCGATTTGTTAGCCTTTCAAAACAAAACAGACGAAGCTATTCAGGTTTTAGATCAAGTATTAATTGAGCACAAAGGCACTACCATAGAAGATCAGGCTTTGTATAAACAAGGTAAATTGCTGGAATCAAAAAATGAATTCACTAAAGCTGAAAGCAATTATCTAAACATCATCACAAATTATAAAGACGATTTATTGGCTGATGATGCTTATTTTGCTTTAGCTGAACTCTATGAAAAGCAACTGCAACAACCTGAAAAAGCTAAAGAATATTACGAGCAAATAATCTTCAACTATGAGGACAGTATTTATTATGTAGAGGCTCGTAAAAAGTATAGAATGTTACGTGGTGATGCCATCAATTAAATTATCATGATTATTGCCAAAACAAAACGGCTCATTATTTCAGAATTTAAAGTTGAGGATGCTCCTTTTTTTCATCAACTTCTCAACACACCTAAATGGATTACATATATAGGTGATAGAAACGTTAACACAATTGAGGATGCCAAAAAATATCTACTTGACAAAATAATTCCAGCTTATACCAAACAGGGTTTTGGCTTTTATAAACTTGCCCTCAAAGACAATGGTGTTGCAATTGGCACTGCTGGTTTAGTTACAAGACCGCGTTTAGATTTTCCAGATATAGGTTTTGCTTTACTCCCTGAATTTGAATCAAAAGGATTTGGTTATGAGTCATCAATTGCTATTTTAGAATTGGCCAAATCAGAATTTAATTTAAAAAAAGTATTAGGTATTACTTTAGAGCATAATAAAAACTCGATCAAACTTTTGGAAAAACTTGGCCTTGAATTTGAAAAAAGGATAAAACCTTTTGAAGATGATGAGGAACTCCTGTTATTTGCAAAAGATTTAAGCTAATTTGTCATTCCTGCGAAGGCAGGAATCTATTATTTACAATATTATGATAATATATAACGTAACAGTAAACATTGACGAAAGTGTTCATGATGAATGGCTACACTGGATGAAGTCAGAACACATTCCTCAGGTATTGGCTACTGGAAAATTTAAGGAAGCCAAATTGACCCGTGTTTTGGTTGAAGAAGAAAAAGGTGGTGTTACCTACTCTACTCAATATAGAGCTTTCTCCAGAGAGTCTTTAGATGATTATTACGAATATGATGCTGAAGCTTTACGTAATGATGGTTTGAAGCGATTTGCAGATAAAATGTTGGCTTTCAGAACTGAATTGGAAATCATTGATGAATTTACGGTAAACTTTGAATAATGTCAGTAAAAGCAAAAAAACATCTCGGACAGCATTTTTTAAAAGATGAAAATATTGCTCAAAAGATTGCCAATGCATTATCTTTTAAAGGCTATAACCATGTATTGGAAATAGGTCCCGGAATGGGTGTTTTAACCAAATATTTGCTTGAAAAGGACGTTACAACACATGTTATAGAAATAGATACCGAATCTGTTGAATATCTTAAAGCGAACTATTTAAACCTTGCCAGTCGAATTATTGAACAAGACTTCTTAAAATATGATTTAACACAAGTTTTTAATGACGAACCCTTTGCCATAACAGGTAATTTCCCCTATAATATTTCATCACAAATTGTTTTTAAATTATTGGAAATGCGTGGTCAAATTCCAGAGTTTTCAGGTATGTTCCAAAAAGAAGTTGCCCAAAGAATTTGCTCCAAAGAGGGTAGCAAAGTATATGGTATCCTCTCGGTTTTAACCCAAGCCTTTTACGATGCCACTTATTTGTTTACTGTTCCTCCATCCGTTTTCAATCCACCTCCAAAAGTTGATTCTGGCGTATTACTGTTAAAACGAAAAGAAAATTTCGCGCTCCCATGTGATGAAACCTTATTTTTCAAGGTTGTAAAAACTAGTTTTCAACAACGTCGTAAAACGCTTCGTAACAGTTTAAAAATATTCAATATGTCAGATAATTTAAAAGCAAATGTTATATTTGACAAAAGACCAGAACAATTAAGCGTTTCAGAGTTTATTGAGCTGACTTCGCTTATTGAAAACGATTGAATTCCTTGGTAGAAGAAAACGAAAACATACAATTTCAATTGACTGACGAACTCATTGAAAAGGTTGAAATTCTCATCGAAGAACAAGATGATAAGGAACTAAAATCCCTTTTTAAGGAGTATCACTATGCCGATATAGCTGAAATTCTTGATGAACTCAATCAGGATGAAGCGGTCTATGTGATCAAGCTTTTAGATTCTGAAACCACTTCGGATGTTTTAATGGAGTTGGATGAGGATATCAGGGAAAAGGTCTTAAGAAATCTATCAGCCAAAGAAATTGCTGAAGAAATTGAGGAGCTCGATACCGATGATGCTGCCGACATGATTTCCGAACTTCCTGAAGAACGTCAAGAGGAAGTCATCTCGAATATTGAAGATGCCGAACACAAAGCAGAGATTAAAGAGCTGTTGGCCTATGATGAAGATACAGCTGGTGGTCTTATGGCAAAAGAGCTGGTAAAAGTTTATGAAACCTGGACCGTTGCTGGTTGTATGCGAAGAATAAGAGGTCAGGCAAAAGACGTCACACGTGTTCATTCCATATATGTGGTTGACAAAGAAGACAAACTTATAGGCAGACTCTCACTTAAAGATTTGATTACAGCTAAAAGTGATCAAAAAATAGCAGAAATATCAAACTCTAACGTTGATTGGGTTCATGTAAAAGATGACGTTGAAGATGTTGCCAAAATTATGCAGAAATATGATTTGGAAGCTATTCCTGTGGTTGATGACAACCAAACGCTTTTAGGTCGTATTACCATTGATGACATTGTCGATGTTATTAGAGAAGAGGCAGATAAAGACTACCAGTTAGCGGCTGGTATTTCACAAGATGTTGAAGCCGATGATAGTATTCTTGAATTAACCAAAGCACGATTGCCTTGGCTTGTTTTAGGTCTTTTTGGCGGATTGGGCAGTGTATTCATTATGAAAGGATTTGAACATATTATGTCCACTGTACCATCACTGTTTTTCTACACCCCTCTTATTGCGGCCATGGCCGGAAATGTTGGTGTACAATCCAGTGCCATTATTGTTCAAGGTTTGGCTAATGATAATGTCAAAGGGAGTTTGCTGAATCGTTTGTTAAAGGAAATTGGTTTGAGTCTCATTAATGGACTGGCTTTAGCCCTTTTGGTTATACTATTTGGGTGTATTATTGGTCAAGATACTGTAGAAAGTATTGCTATTGCTGTTTCTATGATGTCAGTAATTGTTGTAGCAGCTTTAATAGGAACCTTTGTACCTATTATTCTGGATAAGCATGGAATTGATCCAGCCATAGCGACAGGTCCGTTTATTACAACAAGTAATGACATTTTAGGTATTTACTTGTTCTTTGTTTTGGCTGGTCTGATAATTGGATTCTAACCATGAAAATTCTTCATCTTGATACCAATCACCCGCTTTTAATTGAACAACTTAATAATTTAGGTTTTCAAAATGATGAAGATTACACATCCACAAAACCTGAAATAGAATCAATAATTCACAACTACGATGGCATTGTCATTCGCAGTCGATTCACCATTGACAAACCCTTTTTGGATGCAGCTAAAAACCTTAAATTCATAGGTCGTGTTGGTGCAGGTTTAGAAAACATCGATTGTGATTACGCAAAAAGCAAAGGTGTTTATTTAATTTCGGCACCTGAAGGCAACCGCAATGCCGTAGGAGAACACACACTCGGTATGCTACTGTCATTATTCAACAAACTCAACAAGGCCGATCAAGAAGTACGGCAAGGCAAATGGCTTCGTGAGGAAAATCGTGGTGTGGAGTTGGATGGAAAAACTGTTGGAATCATTGGATATGGTAATATGGGAAAAGCCTTTGCCAAAAAACTGCGAGGTTTCGATGTAACCGTTTTATGTTACGATATTCAAGACAACTTGAGTGATGAAAACGCCCAACAAGTAACACTTCAGGAACTTCAAAAGCAGGCGGATATAGTTAGCTTGCATACACCACAAACAGCTTTAACCACTAATATGGTCAATACGGAATTTATTAATGGATTTTCAAAACCATTTTGGTTTATCAATACCGCACGAGGAAAAAGCGTTGTAACCAGTGATTTAGTTTCGGCCTTAAAATCCAGAAAAATTCTAGGTGCTGGATTAGATGTTTTGGAATACGAAAAGTCTTCTTTTGAAAGTGTCATGTCGAGCGCAGTCGAGACGTCGCAACCTCTCAAATATTTAATTCAGGCAGAAAATGTCATATTAACTCCGCATGTGGCAGGATGGACAGTTGAAAGCCATGAAAAATTAGCCCAGACCATTGTTGATAAGATTAAAGCTAAATTTTCCTAACTTACGGAACAAATGGAAGCCTATGGTGGGTCTGGTTTTATGGCCTTCATTATGTTTGTAACGGTTATTATGATTGGAATTGTAATATCTTTAATTTCCGGATTAATCCTTCAACGTAAAAAATAACATTATAAATATGACATTAGGAGCTTTTTCAATGAGTTTAAGCGTCAAAGACATTCACGCTTCAAAAACGTTTTATGAACACCTAGGATTTTCTGTTTTTGCAGGAGATATCGAAAAGAATTATCTTATTATGAAAAACGGCAATGCATTGGTCGGATTATTTCAAGGCATGTTTGAGCAAAATATTTTAACTTTTAATCCCGGTTGGGATGAAAACGCCAGTAAGTTAGATTCTTTTGATGATGTTAGAGACATTCAAAAGCACCTTAAGGAAAGTATGATAAAATTGGAGAGAGAAGCTGATGAAAACACCACTGGACCAGCAAGTATTGTTATGTTTGACCCAGATGGAAATACTATATTAATAGATCAACACGTATAATTATGCAATACAAAGCATCTTCACCTGAAGATTATATCAGTCAAGTCCCAGAAGAACGTCGGGATATCTTAAATAAGTTACGCAAAACTATAAAGGCCAATTTGCCAAAAGGTTTTGAAGAAGGTATTCAATATGGTATGATAGGCTATTATGTACCACATAGTAAGTACCCTGATGGTTATCATTGTACACCTGAAGAGCCATTACCATTTATGAGTTTTGCATCACAAAAAAACTCCATTAATCTATACCATAGTGGCATTTATGCTGTGCCAGAAATTCATGATTGGTTTGTAAACGAATATCCAAAACACAGCAATTATAAGCTTGACATGGGAAAAAGTTGTGTGCGTTTTAAACGCTTTAATGATATTCCATTAGATTTAATTGCAGAACTCTGTACTAAATTAACTCCAGAACAATGGATTGATATTTATGAAACCAATATTAAAAAGAATTAATAACTAAATTAAGTTTTCCGCTTTCTCGGAAAAATGATTATGAAAAAACGTGTTACAGGAATTGGTGGTCTATTTTTTAAAACCAAAGATCCAAAAGCTACTAAAGATTGGTACAAAAAACATTTAGGCTTCAATACCGATGATTACGGCTGCACATTTTGGTGGAAAGATAAAGCAGGAAACGATTGCTCCACACAATGGAGTCCGTTTTCTGAAGACACCAAATACTATGAGCCTTCAAAAAAAGATTTCATGTTTAACTATCGTGTAGAGAATCTAAAGGAATTATTAGAAACCTTAAAACAGGAAGGTGTGACGGTTGTTGGCGATATGGAAGAATATAGTTATGGGAAATTTGGATGGATTTTAGACAATGACGGGAACAAAATTGAGCTATGGGAACCTGTTGATGCAGCTTTTGAATAAATTTCAATGGCGTTTTTTGTATATTTAATTGTCAATTATAAATCCTAATAACATGTCCGACGAAAAAAACTTTAGTGACGACCTAAACGATATGTTAGGTGATGCCAAAGAAGGCGCAAAAAAAGCCGCTGATAAGGCCGAAGCGTTTGCTAACGAAGCCAAGGAAAAGGCTCGGGAGTTTGCCCATGAAGCCAAACAATCTGCCAAAGAATTTTCCGATGGCGCTCAAGAGACTTTCAATGAGGTTTCAGGTGATAACAAGAAGATTCTCGCGGGAATCATTGCCATTTTGTTTGGTTGGATAGGTATTCATAAGTTTTTATTAGGATATAGTAAAGAAGGGGTTATTCTCTTGGTTTTGGGACTTCTTGGTTTTTTTACTTGTGGTATTACTTCCGGAATTTCAGGTTTAATCGGGTTGGTAGAGGGTATCATCTACTTGACAAAATCTGATGAAGAGTTTTTCAACACCTACCAAGTTGGGAACAAGCCTTGGTTTTAATTTATGAATTAGTCTGGTGAATAGTCCAAGGGTAGCGTATCTCCTATTCTTTGTTGACCAAACTCTCCAGTAAAAACCAATGCGTCAACTGGAGAATGATTACCGTTTCTGTCCAAAGAAAAAAACTGTTTTTTTGAGGAAACAGTTGATTGCCTGGCGACATTTTTATTAAATACCACGGTGAGTGGTTTGAAAATCCGAACCTGAAAAACATTAGGATCATCAGTAGCATAAACACTAATAAAATTTTTTGCCGGAACAACTTTATTCTCATACAGCAGTGAAAACTTATTTTCTTCCAACGTGTTGTATAAAAGCGAACGCATAAAATGTATGACAGATCCTAAATAAGCTTTTTCTCTTTCTTTAATAACATGCCTTTTATCAGTTATAGATCTAAAAAAAGAAGTTCCTTGATAAAACACAGAGGACGCAGTGGTAATCTTCAACGACCCTTCGGAAGTGACATATTGAATTTCAAAATCCTGTAAATCATAATTAATTATGTATCCCAATTCTTTATTTCGTATTTGCAAAGGTCTTTTTACAGATGCTACCAGCATTTGCTTATCCTCTAAATAACGCAAAACAATATCATCTTCATTTAAAATTTTACAAGACAAACTATTTTTAGTGAACCCCAAAAATTGCATTCTAAACTGTTCTAATTTTCGTTTTCTTGACCAGGAATCTTTGGATGTCAGGGTTACTTCATTCAAGGCACTCACATCTTCCACAAGTTTAATATTTAATGCGATATCAGGGGAATAATTTTGAATAACTTGCTTCTCATAACCCAAAAAAGAAACAACCAAAGGTGTATTTAAAGACTCACTAAATGGAATTTCAAATCGCCCTTCCATGTCTGATATGACACCTATGGTGGTATTGTCAAAATAGACAGAAGCTCCTTCAATTAATTCGTTGGTTTTAGAATCAGTGATTAAGCCTTTAATACTTTGTGAAGCTATTTTGTTTAATGATATAAAAAAACAAAAAAAGGCTAATAATTTAATCTTCATTTGATTCGGAAAGCTTACGTTCTAATTCAGCCTGAAATTCCTCCATCACAGGTTTTACAGTGCTTTCAGGCAAATCTGCTATTTTAATGTACATGAGACCATCCACTGAATTATTAAATAGTGGATCCACATTAAAAGCAACCAACTTGGCATTTTGCTTAATGTATTTTTTTAACAAAACGGGAAGCCTTAATGCACCTGGTTCTACTTCATCAATGATTTTGTCAAACTTGTTTAGATCGGCTTCGGCTTCATCAAACACAAAATCCTTATCGGCATCTTTTAACTGCACCTTGAATTCCTTTTTAGGATGTACATATTGAGCCACATAAGGATCATAGTAATGTGACTTCATAAACTCAATCATTAATGATTTTGAAAAATTGGTAAACTGGTTACTGATACTCACGCCTCCAATTAAATATTTGTGTTCTGGATAACGCAAGGTTGTATGGACAATACCTTTCCAAAGAAGGAATAATGGCATTGGTTTTTGTTGGTAATCCTTGATGATAAATGCACGTCCCATTTCTATGGACTGACTCATCATTTTATATAATTCGGGTTCAAACCTAAATAAGTCCTGCAAATAAAATCCATCGATTCCATATCTTGAGAATATTTCTGAACCCAGACCCATTCTATAAGCTCCAGCAATGAGATTTTGGTCTCCATCCCATAAAAACATGTGATGATAATAGGTGTCAAAGGCATCTAAATCTATGGCTTCATTGGTTCCCTCTCCTACTTCTCTAAATGTAATTTCACGCAAGCGTCCAATTTCATGGATAATGTTTGGGATTTCTTTTGCTGGTGCCAGAAACACCTCATAATTTTTACTTTGTAGTAAACGAAAATCACCTTCACGCAAGGCTTCTACCTCTTTAACCATTAAAGCCTGGTCAACCTGCCCAACAATCCGTTTTGGAGGCTTTGGTAATTTTAAGGTCGATGAAATATTACTCAACAAATTCCCTTTTTCATCAAATGAGTTAGATAGCATATATGTTTTCTTTCTTAAAAATTCAGAAAACGATTCCAATGACTCATGTTCTTTTTGATCGGCTACAGAAATTGGCTTTCCTATTCTAACCTTGATGGTTCTTCGTTTTTGAGTCAGCAACTCTGAAGGTAATTTAGCGGTTCGGAATGTATCACTGATTTTAGATAGTTTGTAAAACAATTGACTGTTCTTTCCATGAAAATAAATTGGCACAATCGGTACTTCGGCCTTGTGAGCCAATTTCATGGCTGCTTCTTCCCATGGTCTATCAACCAGCAGTTTTCCATCTTTATAGGTTGATACCTCACCCGCTGGGAAAATTCCCAATGGATGTCCTTCACGTAAATGCAAAATGGCATTCTTAAAACCTGCAATACTAGATTTAGCATCTTTACGATCCTCAAAGGGATTCACAGGCATTATGTAGGGCTTTAAGGGTTCTATTCTATGCAGGAGAAAGTTGGCTATAATCTTAAAATCCTTTCGTTGTTCCAACATCAATTTTAGGAGCAAAATGCCATCAATACCTCCCAAAGGATGATTGGAAACCGTAATATAAGCACCATCTTTAGGCAAACGTTTTAAATCCTCTTCGGGAATTTCAAATTTTATTTGAAACTCTTCCAAAATGGCATCTAAAAATTCAAGATCAGACAAATGTTTAGTTCGATTATAAATGGAATTGAGAGTTGAAATCTTTAAGACTTTCATCAAAATCCACCCAAAAAAAGTCCCCATAAACCCATACTTATCCATTTGAATGGCAGCAGCAACTTCCTTGGCGGTAACTAATCCTTTTTTAGGTTGATTTGTCATGAATACAAATGTAGTTATTTTGTTTATTTAGTTACCATTTGCATGGTCTCTTGTGTTAATTGCTTCAATAACACTTCTTTGTCTTTTTCTAATTGTAGAATGGCAGCTTCATTATAATGTCTTATAGTATACAAAGACACGTTTTCGCAGCAATTTACTTTAAATTTTGCTTTTAAATGTTGAAGAAGCTTCTCTAAATTATTGTACCCATTATCAAAACAAACTGAAAAACTAATGGCCGAGTTTTGAATAACATCAACCTTCATTTTGTACATGTGTAACAAATTGAATATATCGCTAATATTTTCCTCAACGATATAAGAAAAATCCAATGACGATAATGAAACCAACACCTGATTCTTTTTTAGGATGAAACAGGGTATTTCTGGCTCAATCCCTTTACCTTTTGCAACAACGGTTCCATTATTTTGCGGGTTCAAAAACGATTTTACAAATAAAGGAATTTCCTTTCTTTGCAGTGGTTGTAACGTTTTTGGATGAATCACTGAAGCCCCGTAAAAGGCCAACTCTATCGCTTCACGATAAGATATTTTGTGTAATAATTGTGCGTTTTCAAAGTATCGAGGGTCTGCATTGAGAACACCTGGCACATCTTTCCAGATTGTCACGCTATCGGCATTCAGGCAATAAGCAAAAATAGCTGCGGTGTAATCACTACCTTCTCTTCCTAAAGTAGTTGTAAAGTTATTGGGATCACTCCCCAAAAACCCTTGGGTAATATTCAAACTACCCTTTTTAAAATTTTCGGCAATAAGGCTTTGTGTCTTTTCCCAATCTACATTAGCTCTTCGGTAATAATTATCAGTCTTGATGAACTCCCGAACATCCAACCAATTGTTCTTTAGACCCATTTCATTTAAAAACTCGCTTACAATGGTTGTGGAAACCAGTTCACCAAACCCTATAGTTTGATCATAAACATAGTTGTAATCTGGCGATTTATTGCGGTCAAAAAATGAAGCCAGTTCATCAAATAAACCAGATACTTTTTTGAAAACAGGATGATTTTCATTTTCAAACAAGTCCAATAAAATGGCATTATGATATTTTTTTACATCCTGAATAGAGCTCTGTAACGCCGATTTATTATTGAAATAATTATCAATAATAGTTTCAATGGCATTGGTTGTTTTGCCCATGGCAGAAACTACAATCAGCGTTTTTGAATGTCCTGTTTCATTCAATACATTCAATAAATTTTTTACCCCTTCAGCATCTTTAACCGATGCTCCACCAAATTTAAATACTCGCATATTACAGGTTTGATAAATATGTTTTTATTGCAGATTCGTTTAAGTGTACCACATCCCAATCACGTTTCACATCTGCTCCTTTTTCTTCATAAAATTTAATAGCGGGTTCGTTCCAATCCAATACTTCCCAACAGATGCGTTTCACACCTAGTTGATAACCGTATTTTACAACTTCATCCAAAAGCAATGTTCCTAAACCATTACCTCGCATTTTTTCACTGACTATCAAGTCTTCCAAATGCAGTACATTACCTTTCCAGGTGGAGTATCTGGTATAAACTAAAGCCATTGCTTCAATGCGCTCTTCAACTTCAGCAACAAAGCATTGAAAAAGGGGTTCTTCTCCAAACCCATCTTCTTCTAATTCTTTTAATGAAATTTCGACTTCATGAGGCTCTTTTTCAAAAACAGCAAGTTCGGTAATTAATTCCAAAACCCTGGCCATATCTTCTTTATTTGCCTTTCTTACCTTAAATTTCATTTGAAGATTTTACTTCAAAGATAGCTTTTTATCTGATATTTAAATTTTCGAAAACGTTGTAGTTTATTAAAAAATCCGATATTTGCACAAACATCAACATCCTCCATATTTATGTCTCAAAAAAATCAAACTTTAGGTGAATTTATTATTGAAAATCAGGCATCATTCAAATACACCTCAGGGGAGCTTTCCAGATTAATAAACTCCATTCGTCTAGCAGCTAAAGTTGTTAATCATGAAGTAAACAAAGCTGGTCTGGTGGACATTATTGGTGCTGCTGGTGAGACAAATATTCAAGGTGAAGACCAACAAAAGTTAGATGTTTATGCCAATGATAAGTTCATTCAAACCCTCACAAACCGAAATATAGTTTGTGGTATTGCCAGTGAGGAAGAGGATGATTTTATTTCTATAAACAGCCAGGATGAAAACAACAATAATAAGTATGTTGTTTTAATTGACCCATTGGATGGTTCATCTAATATAGATGTAAATGTATCTGTTGGAACTATTTTTTCAGTTTTTAGACGGGTCACCCCAGTGGGAACTCCGGTTACCATTGAAGACTTTTTACAAAAAGGCAATCAACAGGTTGCAGCTGGTTATGTAGTTTACGGAACCTCGACCATGTTAGTCTATACAACGGGTGCAGGTGTAAATGGTTTTACCTTAAATCCTGCCATTGGTACTTTTTATTTATCGCACCCTAATATGCAGTTTCCTGAAAATGGAAAAATTTATTCGGTAAATGAAGGTAATTACATCCATTTTCCTCAAGGCATTAAAAACTATATTAAATATTGCCAAATGGAAGAGGGCGACAGGCCATATACTTCTCGATATATTGGTTCTTTAGTGTCTGACTTTCATAGAAATATGATAAAAGGTGGTATTTATTTGTATCCGAAAAGCTCAAAGAATTCTAATGGTAAACTTCGTTTATTGTATGAGTGCAACCCTATGGCCTTTTTGGCGGAACAAGCCAATGGTAAAGCCAGTGACGGTTTCAACAGGATTTTGGATATTCAACCTGAAGAGCTTCACCAACGAGTGCCTTTCATTTGTGGTAGTAAAAATATGGTGGAAAAAGCCGAAGAATTTATGAGAATGACCCCATAAAAAAAATGCGAATCGTTGGATTCGCATTTTCAAACTTATGAATAGAACATTATTTGTTCATATTTCTTATCTCTTCAATAAAGGTATCTAAATCAACACCATTACTGACTAATATTAGTGCCTTATCGACAATATACTTGACGTTATCAGGAGAAAACCCTAATCCAATACCTATTTTACGTAACACCATACTTTCATGTTCACCGTGAATGTGATCGACATGTACCATACGAGCCAAATCATACAAACGCTCCAAACGTCTATCATACGATGTTGGCGGATTAATAGGATGTGATTGGTAATCCTTTAAAATTTCCTTGTATGTAGTTTCACTGATATCTAAATTTCGTGCTAAACGGTCCAAAAACGCCTTCTCCTCTTCAGTAATTATTCCATCATCCATTGCTACCCTAACAATCGCAGCAAAATGATCTTCATTACGTTTTTTAAAACCACTATCAAATAAATCTAAAATTGACATATATTCTTGTTTTGTAAAGTGGTGCAAACTTACATATTTTTCTTTTTTTCTAATAAGAAAAAACCCTTAAAATAAGTTCACTCTGTCAATTTTTTAAAATTATAATCCTTCAGAGTAAATATAATTTTAATAATAGTTTTAATCAATAAACTCGTGAACAAAATTTTATATTTGCACAAAATAATTTGACTTGAGTAAAACAAACCTCTCGCAAGTATATAATCAGGCTTTGCAGATGCAAAATCTGCAACATGCTATTGCCAAAAATAAAGGCCGTGCCCATATTAAAGGACTTGTAGGCTCTTCGGTTTCATTTGTTTTTACAGAACTTTTTAAACAAGCTGAAAAACCATTTTTACTCATATTCAACGACAAGGAAGAAGCTGCCTTTTATCTTAATGATATTGAATTATTATTAAACGATAAAGATGTCCTCTTTTATCCTGGAAGTTACAGACGTCCATATCAAATTGAGGAAACAGATAATGCCAATGTACTGTTACGAGCCGAAGTGCTTAATCGTATAAATTCAAGAAAAAAACCGGCTATTATTGTAACCTATCCAGATGCCCTTTTTGAGAAGGTTGTCACTAGACGTGAACTTGAAAAAAACACCTTAAAAATTTCTATCAACGATCAATTATCTATTGATTTTGTGAATGAGGTCCTATTTGAATACAAGTTCAAACGTGTTGATTTTGTAACAGAGCCAGGAGAATTTTCAGTTCGTGGTGGTATAGTTGATGTATTCTCGTTTTCTCACGATGAGCCCTATCGTATTGAGTTTTTTGGCGATGAAGTTGATAGTATTCGAACCTTTGATGTAGAGTCTCAACTGTCTACGAATCAAATCAAGAAAATTAGTATCATTCCAAATGTTGCAAACAAATTTTTAGAAGAAAGTCGTCAAAGCTTCTTAAAGTATATCGCTCAAAAAACAGTTGTCTTTACTAAAAATGCCGAATTACTATTTTCAAGAATAGATGATTTTTATGAAAAAGCAGAGGAAACTTTTAAAAGTCTCTCATCTGAAATAAAACATGCAGAGCCTTCAGAATTATTCTGTAATTCCATGTTGTTAAAACAACAACTAATGGACTTTAATTTGGTTGAATTTGGTAATTCAAAGTTACTGACCAACACGGCAGATAATCAACAAATAATCTTCAATACAACACCACAGCCTGCCTTTAATAAGCAATTCAGCCTACTAATTGAAGACCTTAATGCTAATCATGATAAAGGATTCACAAATTATATAGCTTGTGTTAGTGAGCAGCAGGCCAAACGTTTTCACGATATTTTTGATGACGTCGAGGAAGATGTTCATTATAAAACGATTGTTTTATCACTTTTTCAGGGATTTGTAGATCATGATAATAAGATAACCTGCTATACGGACCATCAAATATTTGAACGTTATCACAAATTTCATTTAAAAAATGGCTATGCCAAAAAGCAGGCTATCACTTTGCGTGAATTGACCAATTTGGAAATTGGTGATTATGTAACCCATATCGATCATGGAATCGGTAAGTTTGGCGGACTCCAAAAAATTGATGTTGAAGGTAAAAAACAGGAAGCTATTAAATTGGTTTATGGTGAACGCGATGTTTTGTATTTAAGCATTCATTCTCTGCATAAAATCACCAAGTTTAATGGTAAGGACGGCAAGCCTCCAAAAGTTTATAAGTTAGGCAGCAAAGCTTGGAAAAATCTTAAACAAAAAACCAAATCAAGAGTTAAAGAAATTGCCTTTAACCTGATAAAAGTTTACGCCAAAAGAAAGTTAAAAAAAGGCTATCAATATAATCCAGATAGCTATATGCAACATGAATTGGAAGCCTCTTTTTTGTATGAAGACACTCCCGACCAAACAACATCGACAGCTGATATTAAAGCCGATATGGAAAGTGAACGCCCCATGGATCGCTTGGTTTGTGGTGATGTTGGTTTTGGCAAAACAGAGGTTGCCATCCGTGCTGCTTTTAAAGCTGTTGATAATGGTAAACAAGTGGCTGTTTTGGTGCCAACAACCATTCTAGCCTACCAACATTCCAGAACATTCAAGGAGCGACTAAAAGATTTCCCAGTAACTGTTGACTACCTCAACCGTTTTAGAACAGCCAAAGAAAAAAGAGAAATTCTTGAAAATCTGGAAAAAGGAACCATTGATATTATCATTGGAACCCATCAGTTAGTGAATAAAAATGTGAAATTTAAGAATCTGGGATTATTGATTGTTGATGAAGAACAAAAATTTGGGGTTGCTGTAAAGGAAAAACTCAAAACCATCAAAGAAAATGTCGATGTGCTCACGTTAACCGCTACACCAATACCAAGGACTTTACAGTTTAGCTTGATGGCTGCTCGTGACCTTTCTGTTATTACCACACCACCACCTAATCGCTATCCTATAGAAAGTCATGTCATCCGTTTTAGTGAAGAAACCATTCGAGATGCCATTACCTATGAGATTCAACGTGGCGGACAGGTTTTCTTTATTCACAACCGTATAGAAAACATTAAGGAAGTTGCTGGGATGATCCAACGCTTGGTGCCTGATGCTAAAATAGGTATTGGACATGGTCAAATGGAAGGCAGAAAATTAGAGCATTTAATGTTAGCATTTATTAATGGGGAGTTTGATGTTTTAGTCAGTACAACCATTGTAGAAAGTGGTTTGGATGTACCAAATGCCAACACCATTTTTATTAATAATGCCAATAATTTTGGCTTGAGTGATTTGCATCAAATGCGTGGTCGTGTAGGACGAAGTAATAAAAAGGCGTTTTGTTATTTTATTACACCTGAATACTCTGCTATGACCAACGATGCCAGAAAACGTATCACAGCTTTAGAACAATTTACTGAACTGGGAAGTGGTTTTAATATTGCCATGAAAGATTTGGAAATTCGTGGCGCTGGTGATTTATTAGGGGGAGAACAAAGTGGGTTCATTAATGATATTGGCTTTGATACCTATCAAAAAATATTAAATGAAGCTATTGAAGAACTTAAGGAAAATGAATTCAAGGATTTATATAAAGATGATGGTAAACCAAAAACTTATGTAAAAGACATAACCATTGACACGGACTTTGAATTGTTATTCCCTGATGATTATGTCAATAACATTACTGAACGCCTGAATCTTTATACGCAACTCAATAATGTTAAAACCGAAGAAGAACTAAGCACTTTTGAAAGTGAACTCATTGACCGATTTGGCGAATTACCGATACAAGTTGTTGATTTATTGAACAGTGTTAGAATAAAATGGCTAGCCACTAAAATGGGATTGGAAAAAGTGGTTATGAAAAAAAATAAACTTATTGGCTATTTTATTCATGATCAAAAAAGTGCTTTTTATCAAAGTCCCCAGTTTACCAAGGTTCTTCAATTTGTACAAACGCATTCCAATACTTGTAAAATGAAGGAAAAACAAACCAGAAATGGGCTTCGTTTATTATTGACTTTTGAAAATATAACATCAGTTAAGAAAGCTTTAACGGCTTTAAAACCCATTATGGATTAGTTTTTGTTACATTCGTTTAACATCTAAAAGTAACATCTGGCATTATGAAAAAATGGCTTTTAATAATTTCAATTCTTCCCCAATTCCTTTTAGCACAACACAGCATTAGAGGCACTTTTTCTCCTGCTGAAGAGTTTACATATGCTTTTCTTTATAAAAACACACCCTCTGGTGCTGACTATATTGATCGTGCTAAAATAAAATCAGGCGGGTCGTTTTCAATAGAAATGGACAAAAATGCTGAAACAGGGATTTATAAGATAGTATATGCCACACCTCCTGAAAGTAATAATTTTAATTTTTTCTATGACGGTAAAGAGGATGTTGTTTTGAATTATGATTTAGAAACCGGTTTATCATTTATTAGCTCCAATGACAACATACTCTGGAACAGCTATTTGTCAGATATCAGTAATATTAATAGTCAAATTAGTGCATATTATTCTTCTGAAAACACTAATCAAAAAACCATTGAATCAATTTTTGAAAATTTAAGTGAAGTACAGACAGCTTATGAAAAAGCAGCCGAAAATTCACAAGTCCAGGCATTTATAAAAAGCAATAGAACATATATTCCAGAGTCCTATGAAGATATAAATACCTACTCCAAAAACTTGAAAGCACACTATTTTGATAATATAGAATTTGATAATCCCCTATTACAATGTTCTGAATTCCTATCAGAGCGAGTTATGGCATACATATACGCCATACCACCAGATACCGAAGCTTATAATCAAGCTATTGATAATCTTGTCCATGCCATTGGAGACAACAAGATGACCAAAATGAACTTACTAGAAGTTGTATGGACCAGTATGTTAAGTATTAGTCAGGATTCCGTAGCCAAATACATTAGTGACAATTACTTGTTGGAATTAGCCGAACTGAACAATAACGAGCTTCTGGTAGAAATTTTACAGGAATATAAAAATACTGCCATTGGTAATAAAGCAGTCGATTTTAAATTCACTTATTTAAGTGACGATTCTCCAGTTGAAACCAGTCTGTATGAATTAAATAAATCTGACAGATACTTGCTTATTTTTTGGAGTAGTACCTGTAGCCATTGCTTGGAAGAATTACCCAAGGTAAAAACATTGATGGATCAATATCCTGAAATCACTGTCGTTGCTTATGGCTTGGAAAATAGTGTTAGAAACTGGAAAAAAACCATATTAAGCTTTCC
Organism: Hanstruepera sp. CR43; assembly: GCF_055227665.1. Taxonomy (NCBI): domain Bacteria; kingdom Pseudomonadati; phylum Bacteroidota; class Flavobacteriia; order Flavobacteriales; family Flavobacteriaceae; genus Hanstruepera; species Hanstruepera sp. CR43. The sequence continues at coordinate 1,631,734 of NZ_CP200078.1, forward strand.
AAACTTTCTTAACACCTATGATTTAAGTCAATGGGAAAGCCAGGTTGTTAAAGATTATGCTGTTCATGCAACACCAAGCTTTTTCATTTTGGATAGCACCAAAACAATCATTGCCAAACCTAGCGATGTTGAAGAATTACAAGCATTTTTAGAAAATTAAAAATGATAAAAGGCATCTTTTAAGTGCTCAATTTGATATTTGTTACCTTCTTTAACGATAGCAATAATATCAAACCGGACTTCGACCTCCAAATCATTTACGATAATATATTCGTCTACAGCTTTAACGAGATTTTTTATTTGTTTGGGCTTTACAAAATCTTGAGGATCTCCAAAATCTATAGTCGATCTTGCCTTAACTTCAATTATGGCTAAAGTATCCTGAAGTTGCGCTATAATATCAACCTCTGCTTTATCAAAACGGTAATTTCGCTCAATAATGTCATATCCATTATTAATAAGGAAGTCAACGGCCATTTGTTCGCCTTTTTTTCCTAATTCATTATGCTGCGCCACAATTTATTATTAGAATTCATGTCATAAATATAATCCTAAATAAACTAAAAAAGGCACATTCTAGAATGTGCCTTTTTTATAAACTATGTAGATTACTCTATGTCGGTTGATTATCACCGTCTCCACCGCCATCATCGTCATCGTCATCGTCGTCTGAAGATGTACAAGTCGATAAATCAAATTCAGAATACATTGCCCAACTGTTACCTGAAAACTCGTTTCCTTCAGCCCAAGCCGTTTCTCCACCAGTAGGCCCTTGAACTTCAGCATGTGCTGCAAAACAGTAATTGTCTCCTACTTCGGTAATTGGAATAATGTAAACAACTTCATGATCGGTTGCAGAATAAGGTTCTGTAAACTCAAAATGTCCAATTTGTGGATTGCCTGAACCATTTGTTGGAACCCAATCTTCGTCACACACGCCAATACTTAAATGGGTGGTTCCTATGGTCCAATCGCCATTAGTGGTATAAGTTACCACCAAATTATCACCCACTACATCAATAGTTACTGAACCCGCAGAATGATGCTGGCCTGCTATTAATTGTGTATATACACAGTGTTCACCATTGTCAGAATCTGGCGAATCGTTTGTTGTAATGGTAGTTCTTGATTTTGGTTTTGCCTTTTTTAATTGGTCATCTTCCAATTGTTCATTGGTGCAGCCAACAAAAACTAAAAAGCATATAACCACAAGTGTAGTTAATTTTTTCATGATTTGTAGATTTAGGGTTAGGTCTTGGAAAGGTAATAAGCTTTAAGGAGAACAACACAAAAAATTCGCTGAACTACATAAAAAAACAAAAAAAAGAAGTATTTTCTTACGCTATTCGATGAACAACATCAATTGAAGAGCTCTTTTAGTCAAAAACTACCGTTGACTTCTCACTTGTAACTTTTAACTGTACCTTTCTACCTAAAATCAGAGCCCGATTATCCTTTTCATGCCCTGCAGGTATATTAAAGGCAATGGGAAAATTATATTCAGACAACGCATCCAAAATCAATTGTTCTACAGAACTTCCCCAAAGGGTTGTGTTTTTACGAAGTTTGCTCATATCGCCTACCAAAACACCTTTGCAGTTATCAAAATAACCTGCGCGTTTTAAGCTTTGCAACATGCGATCAATATGGTATTTATACTCACCTATCTCTTCAATAAATAAGATTTTCCCAGAGGTATCTATACTGGTATTTGAGCCCAACATGGTATGTAGCATGGTTAAATTGCCGCCAACCAATGGACCAGTAGCTTCACCTACTCGATTATAATTTGATCCTTCTAAAGTATACATCAATGCTTCTCCAAAAATGGCTTTTCTAAAGGTTTCAATTGATTCTGATATCTCACTCAAATCATTGGTTAAACTCGTACACATTAACGCATGAATGGTTTCAAAACCTTTATTATGAAATTGATTATGCAAGGCCGTAATGTCACTATAACCTATCAACCACTTTGGATGTTCCTTGAACTTGGTAAAGTTTAATTTATCTAAAATGCGGACAGTTCCATAACCACCTCTCGCACACCAAATGGCACTTATGCTCGGATCATCCATAGCTTTCTGGAAGTCTTCACAACGTTCAGCATCCGTTCCAGCAAAATGGTTGTCTTGGCTAAAAACATGTTCTCCTACCAATGTATGCAAACCCCAGCTTTTAAGCAAATCAACAGCTTGTTGTACTTCCTGTTGTCTGTTTTTTAAAATGCCTGATGGCGCAACGATGGCAACTGTATCTCCTGCTTTTAAATAGGGTGGTCGTATCAAAGTTTCTTGTTTTAAGTTGTTAGAATCATCAACTCGTATTTGTTCTTTCTCTCCCAAAAAAAGAAGACAACATAAGCTAACTATTAAGGTGATTTTTGACATATTGTAAATGTACATTTTTTTTCAGAAACGCATGTAAATTGCGTACTTTTGTGGCTTCAGAAAAAGATACAAGATGTCAAAACGATATACGATAACTGCAGCATTACCTTACACAAATGGCCCCATTCATATTGGGCATTTAGCCGGTGTATATGTGCCTGCCGATATTTATGCACGCTATTTACGATTAACAGGTCATGATGTTGCCTTTATTTGCGGTAGTGATGAACATGGTGTACCAATCACCATTAAAGCAAAAAAAGAAGGTGTAACCCCTCAAGATATTGTTGATAAATACCATGCCATCATAAAAAAGTCATTTGAAGATTTTGGTGTGTCGTTTGATAACTACTCGCGTACATCAGCTCAAATTCATCACGATACAGCCCAGGAGTTTTTTAAAACCTTGTATGATAAAGGTGAGTTTATTGAAGAAGTCACTGAACAGTTGTATGATGAAGAAGCCAACCAGTTTTTGGCCGATCGCTTTGTAACAGGAACCTGTCCTAAATGCGGTAATGAAGAAGCTTATGGCGACCAATGTGAAAAATGCGGAACGAGTCTGAATGCAACCGATTTGATTAACCCAAAATCAGCCATTACTGGAAACACGCCGACACTTAAAGAGACCAAGCACTGGTTTTTACCATTGGACAAGCATGAGGATTTCCTAAAAGAATGGATTTTAAAGGGTCATAAAAAAGATTGGAAACCCAATGTTTACGGACAAGTAAAATCTTGGATTGATGATGGTTTAAGACCTCGTGCAGTAACACGCGATTTGGATTGGGGAATTCCTGTTCCTGTAGAAGGTGGTGAAGGCAAAGTACTTTATGTCTGGTTTGATGCACCCATTGGTTATATTTCGGCAACCAAAGAATGGGCTGAACGCGAAGGTAAAGACTGGGAACCCTACTGGAAAGACAAAGACACTAAGTTGGTTCACTTCATTGGAAAAGATAACATCGTATTTCACTGTATTATTTTCCCAAGCATGCTAAAAGCTGAAGGATCCTATATTTTACCTGATAATGTGCCAGCCAATGAATTTTTAAATTTAGAGGGTAATAAGTTATCGACTTCAAAAAACTGGGCAGTTTGGTTACCAGAATATTTAGAGGATTTTCCTGATAAACAAGATGTATTGCGCTATGCGTTAACAGCCAATGCGCCTGAAACCAAGGACAACGATTTTACCTGGAAAGATTTTCAGGCAAGAAACAATAATGAATTGGTGGCCATATTCGGAAACTTCATCAATCGTGTTGTGGTTTTAACCAACAAATACTACGATGGTGTTGTGCCACAACCATCAGACTATACAAGTGTAGACGAAGAAACTTTAGCTGCTGTCAAAGCCTATCCAGACGTTATTGCCAGTTCTATAGAGCGTTACCGTTTCCGGGAAGCCAGTCAGGAATTGATGAATTTAGCGCGATTAGGAAATAAATATCTCGCTGACGAAGAACCTTGGAAGGTGATTAAAGAAGATGAAGTCCGAACCAAAACCATTATGTTTGTGGCATTACAAATCGCATCAGCCTTGGCAACATTAAGTGAGCCTCTTTTGCCTTTTACTTCAGAAAAATTAAAACTCATTCTTTGTCATTCCGCACTTGATGCGGAATCCACATGGAATACTATTGCATCAAAAGACATTTTACTTCCTGCTAACCATAAAATTGGTAAAGCAGAATTGCTCTTCAGTAAAATTGAAGATTCTGAAATTCAAAAACAATTGGACAAACTAGAAGCCAGCAAAAAGGCCAATGAAGCTGCCAATAAAGCGGCTGAACCACAAAAAGACGAAATTACCTTTGATGATTTTACCAAACTGGACTTGCGTGTAGGCACCATTATTGAAGCGGAAAAAATGCCAAAAGCCAAAAAACTTTTAGTCTTAAAAGTTGATACAGGCATTGATGTGCGAACCATAGTTTCTGGTATTGCAGAAAGTTTTACAGCTGAAGAAGTTATAGGTAAAAAGGTAACTGTTTTAGTGAATTTAGCACCACGAGCATTACGTGGTGTAGAAAGTCAAGGTATGATTTTAATGACTGAAAACGCTGAAGGTAAATTGGTGTTTGTAAATCCTGATGCAAACCAAGAAGTAACCAATGGGCTGCAAATTTCTTAAACAACTCATTTACAACTAAACAATTGGTTTTACAGACTCTATTCTTTTTATTCAAAGTAGCATTAATAGTTTCTTAACATCTAAAATTGCGGATTAATTCGTAAATTAACTACCTATTACTTATTAACCATTAACCGTAATTTTATGAAAAAAATAGTTCTATTATTTTTAGGCATTAGTCTTATAGCTTGCGGTGCTTCAAAAACCGTTAGGGACTCCAAAAAAGTTATAAAGGGCAATTGGGCATTGACATCTATAGACTATAGCGAATCTGGCGAATTTAAAGTCAATCTCCTAAACGACGTCTCAAAAGAATGTTTTGAAGGCAGCAACTGGGAATTTGTTCCCAACAACAATACCGGAACCTATAGGATTACAAAGGCAGACTGTTCAGTAGGGTCTCGATATTTTGTTTTTACCATCTTGGAAGTTGATTCTAATTCAGGTCTATATGACTTTTTATTAAAGCCCACAGACCAAAAGCATAAGTCGGATACCAATCAAGGATTTCGCCTAAAACTTACCAATATAACGGAAACAGCCATGCAATGGCAGCAAACGGTTACTGTTGATGATAGCCCATTTACCATAACAATGAATTTTACAAAACTATAAAACCATGAAAACAACCATAAAAAACATAAAAATACTGGCTCTTACTTGTTTGTTAACCATAGGGTTTACCAACTGTAAATCTGTTCAAAATGCCAATAACAAACAAAAAGGTGCTGCCATTGGTGCCGCTGGCGGTGCCATATTGGGCGCCATAATTGGAAACAATATTGGCAAAGGCAACTCTGAACTTGGAGCTTTAATAGGCGCTACTGTTGGTGGTGCAACCGGTGTTTTAATTGGCAACAAAATGGATAAACAAGCCCAGCAAATTGAGCAGGAGATTCCTGGTGCCCAAGTGGAGCGTGTAGATCATGGAATTGTTATTACTTTTGACGAAAATAGTGGTGTCTATTTCGATACAGAAAAATACAATATCAATGCAGCTTCTCAACAGACGCTTGATAAACTAACCGATATTTTTAAAGAATATCCTGATACTAATTTACTAATAGTCGGTCATACAGACAGTACTGGTAATGATGATTATAACATGACCTTATCCAAAAACAGAGCTTTTGCTGTGACCAATTACTTTACGCAAACCAAAGGATTAAGTAACTCTCGCTTTACAACCCATTGGTTTGGAGAAGAGCAACCCATTGCTGATAATAGTACATCAGAAGGGCGTGCTAAAAACAGACGTGTTAATATTGCCATTGTTCCAAATGAGGATATGATTGAAGAAGCGCAAAAAGAAGCCGGTAATTAGTACTGAATTATGAAAACACTAGCTTTAAAATTTTGCCTAGCAGTAATGGTTTTGCTTACAAGTTGTAATTCCAAAGAAAAAAATGATACTGAAAGTACCGATACACAAAGCAAGGCCTTGGAAACAGAATCGAGTATTGAATCTATTGACTTTACCGATACTAAATGGATGCTAGTAGCTTTAAACGGCAAAGAAATTTCTAGTGATAACGCCTTTATTTCATTTGCCACCGAAGACAACCGTGTTTTTGGAAACACCAGTTGCAATAATTTTACAGGAACTTATGAAATAAAAGAAGGCAATAGACTTTCAATGTCCGAAATTGCAACAACCATGATGGCCTGTCCAAACATGACCATTGAAGATCAATTTATGGAAATCCTGAAGCAAGTTGATAATTATTCACTTAATGGTAAAAAAATGACACTCAACAAGGCTCGAATGGCTCCCTTGGCTGTTTTTGCAGTTGCTGAATAATCCTTTTTTGAAAATAAGATAAACCTCGTAGACCTATAAGCTACGAGGTTTTTTTATTATTTTTCGACATTCAAAAATATTCCATGATCCACTATATTTTATCCCAGACGCAGTTACCCGAAACATCCATAAAAAATACGCTTCAACTACTCAATGATGCTTGCACGATTCCGTTTATTTCACGTTACCGAAAAGAAGCCACAGGCAATCTAGACGAAGTTCAAATTGGCGAAATAGTTAAATTCAAAGAGCAATTTGAAACTTTAGAAAAACGCAAGACTACTATTTTAAAAGCTTTGGAGGAGCAAGGTGTTCTAACTCCAGAACTTCAACAAAAAATTGAATCTGCACCTGACCAAACAATACTGGAAGATCTTTATCTGCCTTATAAGAAAAGTCGTAAAACAAAAGCCGATACAGCAAGAGAACAAGGTTTAGAACCCTTGGCAAAAATTATCATGAGCCAAAATGCTAATGATTTAGAATCACTAGCTCATCGTTATGTAAAAGGCGATATAAAATCGGTTGATGATGCTTTGGAAGGTGCCAGACATATTATTGCCGAATGGATTAATGAACGTACCGATGTAAGAAACAATATTCGTTATCAATTAGAACGTTTTGCTACCATTACAACTAAAGTTGTTAAAAAGATAGAACTAGAAGACGACGCTCAAAAATTTCGCGATTATTTTGATTGGAGTGAGTCCTTAAGCCGAATACCCTCACATCGCTTGCTGGCCATTTTACGCGCCGAAAACGAAGGTTTTATTCGTTTGAAAATAGAAATTGATGATGAGCGTGCTTTAGACAAAATAGTGCAACGCCTGATTAAATCAGATAATGCGTGTTCCAACCAAATTGAGATGGCTATAAAAGATGCTTACAAGCGCTTGTTGTTACCGTCATTGAGTAATGAAGCTTTGCAAAATGCTAAAGAAAAAGCCGATGAAAACGCTATTACTGTTTTTGCTAAAAACCTGAAACAATTGTTGTTGGGTTCGCCATTAGGAGAAAAGCGGGTTTTGGCCATCGACCCTGGTTTTAGAACAGGTTGTAAATTAGTTTGTTTAGATGCACAAGGACAATTAAAACATAATGAAACTATTTATCCACACCCACCAAAAAACGATAGCACTGGCGCTATAAAAAAAATAAGCACATTGGCAGAAGCTTATAAAATTGAAGCTATTGCCATTGGTAACGGAACCGCATCGCGCGAAACAGAAGCACTCATTAGACGTATTCGTTTTAAAAATGATATTCAGGTTTTTGTGGTAAGTGAGGCTGGCGCTAGTATTTATTCGGCTTCAAAAATTGCCCGAGATGAGTTTCCTAATTACGATGTTACCGTAAGAGGCGCTGTTTCTATTGGACGACGTTTGCAGGATCCATTGGCTGAATTGGTAAAAATTGATGCGAAGTCCATTGGTGTTGGACAGTATCAACATGATGTTGATCAGACCAAGTTAAAAACCCAACTCGATACTGTTGTAGAAAGTTGTGTGAATGCTGTTGGTGTCAATCTCAATACGGCCAGTAAAAGCTTGTTGAGTTATGTATCTGGAATTGGCCCTAAATTAGCAGAAAACATTGTGAATTATCGAGATGAGCATGGAGCGTTTTCTTCCAGAACCGACTTAAAAAGTGTTCCACGTTTAGGTGATAAAGCTTTTGAACAAGGTTCAGCATTCTTAAGAATTAAAGATGCTCAAAACCCGTTAGATGATTCTGCTGTGCATCCTGAAAGTTATCATATTGTGAAATCCATCGCAAAAAACGAAGGAAAACGTGTGTCAGAACTTATTGGGAATTCAAGCATTTTAAAAAGCATTGATTTAAAAGTTTATTGTACGGATAGCATTGGATTACCTACACTTCAAGATATTGTGAAAGAACTGGAAAAACCAGGTTTGGATATCAGAGAACAAGCCAAGGTGTTTACGTTTAATCAGAACATCAAAACCATTAACGATGTTCAGGAAGGACAATTACTCCCTGGCATTGTAAACAATATTACCAATTTCGGTGCTTTTGTTGATATTGGTATTAAAGAGAGTGGTCTAATTCATATATCTAATCTTTCTGATGGTTTTGTAAGCGATGTTAATGCACATATTAGTTTGCATGAACAGGTGATTGTAAAAGTATTGGAGGTTGATATTCCAAGAAAACGCATTCAATTGAAACTACACAAATAGGGGTCTAATTTAAATTTATTCTATCCCCTGAATTCCTTAACTTTACGTAAAAAGGAAGATATTATGTTATCAAAAAAAATAGAAAAAGCCCTAAACGATCAAATTAGAGTTGAAGCCGAATCGTCTCAAATCTATTTGGCTATGGCTTGCTGGGCTGAAGTGAAAGGTTTGGAGGGTGTGGCTGGTTTTATGTACTCACAATCTGATGAAGAACGAGCGCACATGCTTAAACTAGTTAGATATGTAAACGAACGTGGTGGACATGCACATGTTTCAGCATTAAAAGCGCCAAACGTCACCTTTAAATCATTTAAAGAAATGTTTGAAAAGTTGTTTGAGCATGAAGTCATGGTATCAGAAAGCATTAATGAATTGGTTCATATTACCTTACAGGAAAAAGATTATTCCACACATAACTTCTTACAATGGTATGTTAGTGAACAAATTGAGGAAGAAGCCATGGCTCGTACTATTCTTGACAAAATAAATATGATTGGTAATGACAAAGGTGGTTTGTATTTATTTGATAGAGATATTCAGCAATTGACTGTTAGTACGGCAGCTTCAGACAACCCAGAATAATTTTAACAATTAAGTTTATTTAGAATTAATAAAAATAATTATTTTTGCCGTGTATTCCACAAGTTAGCATCCATTGGGCAAAAAGAAAAAAGAAAAGAAACAGCAAAAAAAGGCTTTAAAAACCTTACACAAAGCAGGTATTATCAATGCCAACAAGGTAAAAAGCAAATGCTGTGAAAAGTATAAAAAAGGCGAACAGAAGCGTTGTGGTAAATGTCCTTGCTTCGATTTACTTAAGAAAGTTGCATAAAAAATGCGTTAGAAATTTCTAACGCATTTTTTCTACACCACCTATTTTCCAGAGAAAATCTCTTTCAATTGTGGGAATTGTAGGATTCGAACCTACTCAACATATGATGTAACAGAGTTTAACTCAACCATAACTATTTTGATAAATAGGTTTCGTTGAATGAACAAGTTCATTTCAGACTGCTTCAGCTCTCCCACGCTGACGAATTCCCTTGATAATCGGCAAACAATTACGTTTGCCGATTATTAAAACCTCCTTTTTTTATAATAAACTATTCAACCTATTCTGAAACCAGTTTGTTTTGGTTTCTTCCTCTACCTTCTTTTGCAAGTTTTCAAGTTTTCGTTCCTTATTTTTTTGGAACTTATGCTTTTTACTTACTCTAGATAATATGTCGTCAGCATAGCTAATGAAATCATTATTCATGGCTAATTGCTTCGCTTCTTTTATAGTATTCTCTGCCAAATCAAATTGTTCCTGTACTTCATACAACAGACCTTGATTCAACATAATACCAGCTTTATCAATACCTTTGACAGTTACAGCAAATTCAATTAAGTTTTGGGCCTCTTCATAGTCTCCATAGTTAATCAACAACCGGATATATTCAGGATATATGAACTGAGCTTCCAAACTGACAGACAAAGCTTTTTGGTAATAGCTTTTTGCCAACTCATAGTTTCCTAGCTGTTCTATTTGTATCGTAGCCATGAGACTTAAAGCTTTAACATTTTCAGGATCATAAGACAAAGCGTAATTTAATGCCTCAATAGCCTTTTCAAGTTCCCAAGGGTAAGCTTCTATTGCGCGAAACAAATAGACGTTATGTAAATTATTTTCCATAATTTCTTTCTAAAATTTTATTAGTTTAATGCTTCGCATAACATATGCGAATGCAAAACTGTTTAGATTTAGTTTTCTTGATTTTTCGTGAAATAAAAAATCCGAAACAGTTTGATTTGCTTCGGATTGATTTCTGGAAAGAATATTACAGAAACGTCCGAAGCCCATTTTGCGATTTAAACTCGCAACTCTCATTTTGATACATGGCATGTATTAGCATGGCTTCTTGTTTTTAAAAATTGTTAGCAGATGGATTGTTCAATTCTGCGGTGCAAATATGAAATGGATTTTTCTATTATGCAAATAAAATTCTAGTTCAACTATTTGATTTTCAGTAATTTAAGTCATAGTTATTCCTGTCCGAATTACTTCAGACACTCTAGATTTCATGCAATAGACTGTCTCTCAATCGCTTAATCTTCAATGACTTTTATTTTAGTTTTTTAAAATTTTGTTCAAAAAAATTGTTTTTTTTCATAAAAAAAGCGCCCAATTTCTTGGACGCTTACTGTTATTATATATTTAGTTGATTTAATTCACACTTAAATTCGGTTAAAAATAGCAATAAACGTCCTTTTTGGAAATAGATTTTTCATCTCAATTCCACGATAATCGCACTGACTTGACAGTGACCAAGGTGCTTTATGTACTATTGTTTTTCTCATTTGTGGTACAAATATGCCATTTTATGAGTTAATAATCCAAACGATTGACCTAAAATTTATGCTGAATTCCTGCTGGCATTAATATTTCCAAAAAGCGAACGGGTGACTAATTTTTCAAAAACCTCGATTTCTTCTTTGGCTTCCGGCTTTGCTTTTTGCAGTTCCTGAATTTTCTTGAGTGCATATTGCTGAATAGTCAATAACGGTAGCACAATAGACTCACGAACATCAATTGACGCCTTTCCGGCTGGTTCTTCTTCCATAAGAACCTTATAGCCCGTCAGTTTAAGTATGAGGCGTTTTGAGGTTTCATATTCTGCATATATAATTTTCCAAAACTCCCCAAATTCTGGATCATCAGCCATATACTTGGTCAAATCAAAAAATGATTTGGATAAGGACATCATACTATTTTCAATTAAGGTTTTGAAAAAACTGGAACTCTGATACAGTTGTTTTACTTTATCAAATGTTCCTGAATCTTCATAGTATTTCAGTGCTGTACCAACACCGAAAAACCCAGGAACGTTCTGTTTTAACTGGCTCCAACTTCCTACAAAGGGTATGGCTCTTAAATCAGAAAACACCAGTTCAGACGATTTTCCTCGTTTTGATGGACGACTCCCAATATTGGTTTTAGCATAATATTTCAAAGTACTCATACGCTCTAAATAGGGCAAGAACATGCTATGGCTTTTGAAATCTGAATAGGCCTTGTAGCTTCTCTCAGCCAAATCATTAATTATTTTTCTATTTTCAGGTGACATGGCCAAATTACTTTCGTTCAGGCGATTGTAAATACCGGAACTTATTAATTGCTCCAAATTGTATTGTGAAGAATCCAACGTGCCAAAATTGGAACTAATAGTTTGCCCCTGAATGGTTAGCTGCACCTCCTTATCTTCAATCGTAGGTCCTAGTGATGCATAAAACTGATGTGTCTTACCGCCACCACGAGCTGGTGGTCCTCCACGACCATCAAAGAAAATAACCGTTACATCATATTTTCTGGATACTTCGGTAAGGCGTTCTTTAGCTCGATAGATACCCCAATTAGCCATAAGGTAACCACCATCTTTGGTACCGTCCGAAAATCCTAACATGATAGTTTGTTTTTTACCACGCTTCTTTAAATGAGCAGCATAATTTGTATTTGTATACAATTCTTCCATTACTTGAGGCGCATTCTCCAAATCTTCAATGGTTTCAAATAAAGGCGCAATATCCACGGTTAAATCATCATGAAAGGCCACTAATTTAAGCATGGCAAACAATTGCATGACATTTAAAGTCGTTTGATTATTACTAATAATATAGCGGTTAGCAGCACGCTCACCATTGGTGTCTTGAATGGTTTTAATAACTTTAATGGTCTGTAACGTTTTTAAAACGTCTTCATCTTCAAAAAGGTTTAGGTCTATTTCGCCTTGAATTTTGGATAGCACTGCAACTTGTTCATTTTGGGTAAGGTCATGGTAATTTTTTGGGAAAATATTACTACCATGAGCAATTAAGCTATCAACCATACTATTAAATACGGCATCATGGGCACGACTATCCTGACGGATATCCAAGGCTGCAAAATGAAACCCGAACAAATGCACTTTGTTGATGAGACTGGAGACATCAGAAACGAACAATGACTGATGTTTATCTATTAATTCAACTTTTATTTCCTGAAGTTCTTCTTTAAATTCGGATAGCGTCAGGACATTCTCCATGTTGGAACCAAAACTTATGGCATATAGTTTCTGCTCTAATAAGGTAATACGATCTTCGATACCTTCAAAAGTCAAACGTCTTTTAAGTTTTCTGACATCGCGATAGTAATTTTTTAAAATGGTTTGTTTTAATCGTGTAGCTACTTTTAAGGTGATCTCTGGTGTTACATAGGGATTACCATCACGATCGCCTCCTGGCCAAAAACCAATATTAATAATATCATTTTCAATGACCTCATCATCAAAAATATTTTGTTGTATGTAATCAAAAATGCTTCCGAAGGACTTGTAAAATACATTTTCCAAATACCATATTAAACTGACCGCCTCGTCATAAGGCGTTGGTTTTTTATGCTTAAAGAAAGGCGTTTTACCCAATTGAGCCAAGAGGTCATTTATTTTTAGCAAGTCATTGGTTTTTATCGCATTATCCAAATCGGTAATAATCCCCAAAACAGCACCAGGATAAAATTGGGTTGGATGCGCTGTCAATACAATGCGCACCTTAAAAGCCTTGAGATAATTACGTAATTGTTCCATTTTACCTTCTGAAGCAGCCGTTTCCTTTAAACTGCGTAAGGTTCCAATACCATCCATGTTATTGACTATCGGAAAGGCAGCATCTTCAATGGCATCAAACAAAACTACTTGACGTTCGATATATTGGATAAATCGAAACAATAAATTAATTTGACTTTCTGCCGAACGTCTGGCCTGATATTTTTTAAAAAATGTTTCAACTATGGTCGTAGGATTATCTCCCTGTTTAAATCCCAATTCACATGTTTCATGAAAAAGGGGTAATAAAGCTCCTGTTTTCGTAACCGAATCAAACGGAAGCGTCATAAAAATACTATTGTATATCTGAAATTTAGAGAGTACATTTTGCTTAAAACGTACTAATTTTGGTGACGTTGGCATGACCTTGTTTTTCATAAAAATACTAAAGGATTTTCAAAAATGTTAGGCTTCTCAAAAGATTTACGAATATTTCAACCATAAACTGCTTTAACTAAAAAAAGAGCCTTGATAAGGCTCTTTTTTTTGGAATGCTCTAGAGGTTTTACTTTCCTAACATCAGCAATTCGCTGCAAATTATTTCGGTCATGTAGCGTTTGTTACCATCTTTATCTTCCCAAGAACGGTTTGTTAATTTTCCTTCAACGGCTATTTCCTGACCTTTGGTAATATAGTTTTCAACCACTTTGACCAACCCTCCTTTCACAACGATATTATGCCAGTAAGCGCGTTCAATTTTTTGACCATTTTTGTCTTTGTAGCTATCATCTGTAGCTATTGAGAATTTGGCCATTTTGTTACCATCTTCAAAATTTACGATTTCTGGGTCTTGTCCCAATCTACCAATCAACTGTACTTTGTTTCTAAGCGTGTTCATAATTTAAATTTTTAATGCCTGCCAGACGCAGGCTAGTTAAACAGTTAATACTATCGAGTTCTTATGTTTCGACATGGCAAAGATGCGACGGCTTGCAAATGTTAGTCGGTAATTACATATTTAAATTCGTTTGTAAATGTTTGTTGTCGTTTGTAAATGAATAATTTATTATATATTTAGGCATCTATATTATAGCTATGGTGAGACTTTTAAGCTATTTATATCCTATTACAAGAAAAGTGAAATCTGATACTAATGGTATGTTGGAAATTACTTGGTACAACGGCAAAAAGCTTTTAAATTCAAAAAATGCCAATTATTCTTATGGTTCCTTACAGGAAATTTTAAAATTTGGTTTGGAACAAATTGACATGACACGGATTAAATCGGTCTTGCTTTTGGGGATTGGTGGTGGTAGTGTCATTCAAACACTTCGTGATTATTTCAACTATCAAAATATTATTACCGCTGTAGATATTGATTCAGAAATCATTAAAATAGCTTTAGAAGAATTTAACCTGCAATCGAACAACAATTTGGAAATTGTTTGTGAGGATGCTTTGGAATTTGTACAAAAAAATTCCAATCAATTTGATTTAATAATTATTGATTTATTTATTGATACAAAAGTTCCAGACCCATTTTATGAACCTTCCTTTTGGGAAGAACTTTTAAAAAGAAAAACCACATCTGGCACATTACTATTTAATGCCTCACTCGAAAAATCCATGACTAAAAAGTTACAACAGGTCATTAGCTTTTTAAAATCACGCGTTTATAAAGTACATGTTTTTGATGCGGTCAATAACACGAATACTGTTGTAATAGCTAAATCTATTTAGCTTGTCAAATAGAATAATTAATATATTTAGGTGAAGTAAATTATGTTACTACAAGTTTTTAAAATATGAGAATAGCATTGATTTTAATTTTAGTTTTTATCAATTTTAGCTGTTCAATCCGTTCAATAAAATACGATAGAATTAATATTTTAAGTAAATACTATAAAAATTACACAATATTATTAGATGATGAAAAAATAGATTTACAATCATTTTATCTTGATAAATCAAATATTAAAAGTATAATTGTTTATAAAGATTTGAAAGAATTAGTAATAACCCAAAAAGCAAATGTGAAATTCCTTCAATTAAAAAACCTTGAGATTGATAGTTTATTTATTGAAGTCAAAAGTTTTAATAGAAAAAAAATAGATTTAGTTGTAATTGATGGTGTTCCAATAGCTGATTCTGTTTCAGATAAAATAAATATTGATCCAAATATCATAAAATCAATTAAAACTATCTCTCAAAAAACTCTTAACACAGAATTATACGGCAAAAATCACGAAGGAGATATATTATTAATCTCTACTGAATAAACGCAGATAAATCAAATGAAAAAACAACTTTTATCCCTTACCCTACTTTTTTGCCTAACCATTGGCTATTCACAAATCACTGAAAAAATTACCCTAAACGATTCTGTTATTGGCTATTTAAAACAGACGGTTCAAAATACCCAATTGCCAGGTATCAACTTTTCAATTATTGACAATAGAGGAAAAATTAAAAATTATTCAGAAGGGTTTTCGGATATTGAAGAACAGATTCCATTAACCACTAGCCATTCATTTTTTTCAGGCAGTATTGGTAAAACCTACGCAGCTACATTAGTTTTTAAATTGGTGGAATCTGGGGATATTGACCTTAAAAAAACTTATTTGGATTATTTTCCGGACACCGACTGGCTCGATGATCTTCCCAACATAGACGACATAACAGTGGAGATGTTGTTACAGCATTCTTCTGGGTTGCCACGTTATGTCTTAAAACCTGAAATCTGGAACCAACTTCATGAAAACCCAGAAAAGGTCTGGTCTTATGAGGATAGATTATCCGTTATTTTTGATGATGAACCCGTTCACGAGGCTGGTAAGGGATGGGCCTATTCTGATACCAATTATATTCTACTAGGTATGCTTATTGAAAAAGTAACTGGTGAGAATTATTACGATTTGGTCAAAAATCAGATTTTAAAACCACAACATCTAACACACACCTACCCTTCTCTACAACGAAAAATAACCAATTTAGCTATAGGGTATTCGCGTATGCCTCCTACTTTTCAGGTTCCAAACAAAACGGTTGATAAAAAATTATATTTCATGAATCCACAGGTTGAATGGACTGGCGGTGGCATGGCGTCAACCACTGAAGATTTGGCCAAATGGGCCAAACTCTATTATGAAGGTGCTCTTTTAAGTAAAAATAGTTTAACAAATATCATAACCCCAAATCCTAATGGAAAGTTGGTTGAAGGCACAAGTTCGTATGGTATGGGAAGTTTTATTTACCAAACAGATCATGGTGAAGCCTATGGGCATACTGGGTTTATGCCTGGGTTTAATTCTATTTTCATCTATTATCCAAAATATGGTATTGCAGCTGCTATGCAGATAAACTGCGACTATGCCGTTGGTGTCATCAATCTAAATGACTTTATGGATGATTTAATTGCTATTTCCATAATGAAATAAATATTAGTGATATGCAAAAACAGTGTCCAGAATGTGGTGAAAAAATAGTTGGTAGAATTGATAAAAAATTCTGTAGTGATGCCTGTCGTAATTCCTATAACAACCGAATAAACAAGGATAGCAAAAACCTTATCAGAAATACTAATAACCGGCTTCGAAAAAACTACCGCATTCTGGAGGAATTAAATCCTGATAAAAAAACAAAAACGTCTCGAGCAAAATTGATAGAAAAAGGCTTTGACTTTAACTACTTCACCAGTATCTACACAACCAAAGTTGGCACTGTGTATTACTTTGTTTACGACCAAGGATATCTTCCTTTAGAAAATGATTACTACGCTTTGGTTAAGCGCGAAGATTAGTTATTTCCAGTTTTGACCCTTTAATTCAATGGCTGCCTTGAGGATATCTTTTTGACTTATCTGTCCGACCAACTTGCCATTCTCAACTATTGGGAAACGTCTAATTTTAGAGTCTAAAAACTTTTTGGCGGCATCAAATACATTCATATTACCATCTATGGTTTCTACATGTTTTATCATGCGTTTTTCAACTGTGTCCTGTTCCATAGGCATGTTATAATAACGACTATCACTTATCTGTTTCAAGCAGTCACCTTCAGATATAATACCAACTAATTCGTTGTTGTCATTAACAACTGGACCTCCAGAGATTCTGTTATTAATTAGCGATTCAATAACCTGTTCCACAGATTGTTCTGGTTTAAATGTAATTAAATCGCGAGTCATATAATCACTCACCTTAAATGGTGCATCCAGCGTAGAATTTTGTTGCTGCTTTCTAGCGCCTTGAAAACTTTTTATACCCATGACTTTAGCTTTTTTATTTTACTAAATATACTCATTTTATAGCTGTAATCCTAAAGCCATCAAACAAGTTTAAAGTACTTTTAAAATTGCGTACATTTATATACAAACTAACTAAACAATCAATATGTTTAAAAAATTCATTGCGTTTTGCTTAATTGCCCTAGCTGTCTATTGGAGTTTTCGGGTTTTACTTCCAAGCCAAATCTCAAATTTAGACACCCCTGATTCTGAATTTTCAACTGACCGAGCGTTAGTTCATTTAAAAGAGATTTCCAAAGCGCCCCATTATTTGGGAAATGAAGAACATACACGTGTTCGCAATTATATTATGACCCAATTGGAAAATTTGGGCCTGGAAACTGAAGTTCAAGAAGGATACTCCATGAGCCAATGGGGTAATTTATCAAAACCTAAAAATATTATAGCTAGAATTAAAGGAACGTGATTCTGGAAAAGCCTTGTTGCTGCTTACCCATTATGATAGTAATCCACACTCATCATTGGGTGCCAGTGATGCAGGTTCTGGTGTAGTTACCATTATTGAGGGAATCCGTGCTTTTTTGCATTCTGGCAAAGAGCCACAAAATGATATTATCATTCTCATTTCCGACGGTGAAGAATTGGGGCTTAATGGTGCGGATATTTTTGTCAATCAACACCAATGGGCCAAGGATGTAGGGTTGGTTCTCAATTTTGAAGCCAGAGGCAGTGGCGGACCAAGTTATATGCTAATTGAAACCAATCAAGGAAATGCTAACCTCATGAAAGATTTTGTAGCAGCTAATCCTGAATATCCTGTAGCCAATTCATTAGCCTATAGTATTTATAAAATGCTTCCTAATGACACAGATTTAACCCGGTTTCGCGAAGATGGTGACATTGATGGTTTCAATTTTGCTTTTATTGATGACCATTTTGATTATCATACAGCCATGGATACCTACGAACGGCTTGATAGGAATACCCTACAACACCAAGGGTCGTATTTAATGCCTTTATTAAATTACTTTTCTGATGCCGATTTAGACAACCTAAAAAGCAATGACGATTACATTTATTTTAATGTTCCATTATTTAAAACGGTTATATATCCATTTTCATGGATTTTTCCAATGCTGACTCTAGCCATCATATTTTTTATTTTCCTCATTATTTACGGATTTAAAAAAGAGCGGCTTTTAGGTACTCAAATTGGTAAGGGTTTTATAGCTTTTTTAGGCTCTTTGATTCTATCAGTACTAATTGGATTTTTTCTATGGAAACTTCTATTGATTCTATATCCACAATACTCGGAAATGTTGCATGGCTTTACCTATAATGGTCATAGTTATATCGCTGCATTTATTTGCTTATCGCTCGCTATTTCTTTTTATATCTATCATAAGTTTTATCAACAGGAACATGTTGCCAGTTTATTAATAGCACCACTTTCTATTTGGTTGCTGATTTGCGTTGGTGTAGCCTTCAAGCTGAAAGGGGCTAGTTTTTTTATTATCCCGCTGCTATTTGGCTTATTAAGCCTGCTGGTATTAATTCGTCAAAAGCAACCCAATTTAATTTTAATGGCGCTTTTTTCGTTTCCCGTCATCATGATCATGTCACCACTCGCAAAAATGTTTCCTGTAGGCCTCGGACTTAAAATTTTGTTTGTTTCCTGTATGGTAGTTGTGCTTATTTTTGGTTTGCTGGTTCCCGTTTTTGGTTTTTTTAAGCATAAAAACAGACTGTCCGTCTTATTCATGATTGGATCAATATGGTTTCTAGTTTCTGCACATATCAATTCTAAATTCACTGAAGATTCACCAAAACCTAATAGCCTACTGTACGTTTTGGACTCGGATTCCAATACTGCCGTTTGGGCCACTTATGATAATGTATTGGATGATTGGACCAAAAGCAAACTTACCGATCAGCCTGAACCTGCTTTAGAGCTGCAAAAAAATACTATTGGCAGCAAATACAAATCGGGTTTCACGTTTACTAAAACTGCTCCTGTTGTTCAAATTTCTAAACCAAAAATTGAAATAACTCACGATACCATTGTTGCTGGTTTTAGAAGAATTGCTGTTTGTTTTACATCCAACAGAGGTGCCGAACGCATTGAAGTATTTTCAGATTCAACATCTATTTTTAAACAAGCGACCATCAATGGTGTTTCGGCAAAAACAAACGATTCGACTAACACCGTATTTAATAAGCGATTTAATAACAGACTCTTTAGTTATTATGTAACTGACAAGGAGCCGTTGGATATGATTTTTACTGTTCCTATCAATCAAACGACCCACTTACAGTTTTATGAAGCTACCTATAATCTCGTTGAAAACTCGTTGCTTGGTGTCAAAAGCCGAAACAAAGACATGATTCCTAAACCATTTGTACTCAATGATGCCATAGTTATTAAAACCTCTTTGGATATAAAATAATTAGCATTGTTTTAAGAGTTTGATGGGCTATTTTTTATAGTTTTGACCGATTATTAAAACTATAGTTATGAAACGATTGATTCTAATATTTGTTTGTGTTTTTTCTATGCAACTTCAAGCGCAATCCAATCAAGAACTCATAAATCATTATGAGGCTTATTACAAACAAATGAAAAACCAAGGTGATGTACAAGGTGTTATTAATGCCTTGACCCATTTAAACATTTTAACGCCCAATCAAGCCAGACAAGATACACTGGCCATGATTTACATGAGCGAAGGAAAATATGTTCAAGCTTTAAATACCATAGGAATAGATCATAAAGTTGACGATTCGGATATTGCTGTTGAAGTTAAGGCTGTGTCATTAAAATCCTTGAATGAGTTTGAGCGTTCAGCCATTCATTTCGAAGAGTTATATAAAAGAAGCCCAGAAGTTTCTGTTGCCTATGAATTGGCTGAAATATATTTGCAAACCCAAAAGCTACCAGAAGCCTTAAAATATACTGAAATTGGATTGAGCAAATCTCAAGACAATATGGGAAAAACCTTCTACGAAACGCAACAACCTTATCAGGTACCCATTAAAGCTGCATTCATGTACTTGAAGGCTTTGATTAAGTTTAATGAGAATAAAGCGGCAAACATAAACATGGCAGTTGACATATTGGACGAAGCTTTAAAGCTTGCTCCAAACTTTAATTTGGCTCAAATTAGTAAAAATGCTTTGTTGCAACAAAAACAACAACCTCCAAAACAAAACTAAACAATAAAAAAAGGGCAGTAAAACTGCTCTTTTTATTTATCTGGTTTATCTGTTTACCATATTCTCACTCTACTTTCTGGAGCAATGTACATACTGTCCCCTTCTTTAATATCAAACGCTTCGTAGAAAGCATCCACATTTAATAATGGTTGTACAGCGCGATTCATTCCAGGCGAATGAGGATCTGTTTTAATTCTGGTTTTTAAAGCATCATCACGCATCTTAATTCTCCAAACTGTTGCCCAACTCATAAAGAATCGTTGCTCAGGTGTAAAGCCATCTATGTTTTCTGGTCTGCCCTCCTTTTCAAAAGTCATTTGCAATGCATCGTAAGCAGCTAAAACTCCTCCTAAATCACCAATGTTCTCTCCAAGGGTAAACTTCCCGTTAATGTGTACTTCAGGTAATACCTCAATCGCACTGTACTGATCTGCCAAAGCAGAACCCAATGCTTCAAATTGTTCCAGATCCTCATCAGTCCACCAATTATTCAGATTCCCATCTTTGTCATATCGAGCACCTGAATCATCAAAACTATGAGAAATTTCGTGACCAATTACAGCTCCAATTCCTCCATAATTCACAGCATCGTCAGCCTTAAAGTTGTAAAAAGGTGGTTGTAATATGGCAGCAGGGAATACAATTTCATTGTAAGCAGGATTAAAATAAGCATTGACAACCTGTGGTGCCATATACCATTCTGACTTGTCAACTGGCTTGCCCAATTTATCAAGATCCTTTTTGAAATTCCATTTATTGGCGTTTAAGGCATTTTGCAAATACGATCCTCCTTCTTCTACACTAGTAATTTCCAAATCCGAATAATCTTTCCACTTATCTGGATAGGCAATCTTGATTTTTGTGGCGCGTAATTTTTCAATAGCCTTTTGTTTTGTTTCTTCACTCATCCAATCTAGCTTATTGATTCTGTGTTCAAAAGCTAAAATGACATTTTTAATCATGTTTTCGGCTTTTGTCTTGGCTTCAGGTGGAAACATTTTATCAACGTATAGCTTTCCTAAAGCTTCGCCAATAGTTCCATTGAGAGAACCTAATGCACGCTCGTCTCTTGGGCGTTGCTTTTTGGCTCCATTTAATTCTTTTCCATAGAATTCCCAATTAGCCTTCTCAATATCGGTACTCAAGGATCCAGCAGCATTTCTGAAAGCTTTCCATCTTAAATAAGCTTTCCAATCATCAACATTCCCATCAGCTAATACTTCCTGTAAACGGTTGTAATAACCCAAATCGCCAATAATTACCGTATCAATTTCTTTAACACCAATGCCTTCAAAAAAGCGATTCCAATTAACAGCAGGAACCATTTCCTGAACTTGGTCTATCGATCTGGGATTGTAACGCTTTCTGGCATCTCTTCGATCTACCTTATCCATTTTAGCTTCAGCCAAACGTGTTTCGAAGGCTAAAATTTGCTTGGCTTCTTCATTAGCTTGCGCTTCATCATCACCTAAAAATTGTAACATTCTTGTGATATGCTCTACATACTTTTCCCGTTTTTCCTTAGAATCTTCATCATCTTTTACATAATAATCTCTATCCGGTAAACCAGTACTTCCACCGCCTAAAAATCCAACATTTCTATTGCTGTCTTTAGGGTCAGAGCTAACTCCAAAACCATATAATCCACCGCCTCCAATAGGCTCAACTTCTATCATATAGTTTTGTAAATCATCCAAATTCTCAATCGCGTTAATTTTAGCTAAATAAGGCTCTATTGGTTTTATCCCTTGTTCATTTCTACCCACAGTGTCCATAATTGTTTGGTAAAAATTGACAGCTTTTTCTTGATCGGATCCTGGTAAAATTTGGATTTTCTTTATGTCTTTGTTATCGGACATGGCCGCTTCCAAGATACTCAAGGCATCCGCATCCGTTTTCTTTCTCAATTCAGAAAAACTTCCCCAGTTTGATCGATCATCTGGAATTTCGTTTGTGTCCAACCAGTTTCCATTAACATAGCGAAAAAAATCATCATTGGGCTTTACAGAAGTATCCATATATTCCAAATTAATTCCAGGAATAACTTCTTCTTCAACCAGAGCGGTCTCTTCTTTTGGTTCATTTTTACAAGCTATTACACTCAAGAATGTAACGGCACTTAAAAATGTGATTCTTTTAAAGTTAGTATTCATAAGTTTGTGTTTGTATTAATTGGTACAATTTACCACTATTTGAATCTTCCAATTGTGGCATTGACAATTATTAACAAAACATTAATAAAAACCCGTTTCAGACACTTTCTAAAACGGGTTTCAACCTATTCAAAATAAATGATTAATGGGTTAAAATAAGCTTTTTCGTAATGGTTGCTTCTCTTGTTTTTATCTCCAAGAAATATACTCCAGACGCATAAGAACTTAAGTCTAATTGGTATGGTTCACCGCTCGAATTGATATTGCGATTACTTAAAACTTGCTTTCCGGAAATATCATAAACATTAAAATCAAACGAAGTTGTATTGACAGTTTTTATATTAAAAATACTGTTTGAAGGGTTTGGATATATTGAAAAAGATTCTCCGTTGAACTCTTCAGTACTCAAGGTTCCTCTAACAACAAAATCGTCAACAATGGCACCTTCTTCTACAACAGCTTGGTCTGAATGGAAAACAATTCTAAATTGCATGTTTGCTTCTGAAGCAAAAGCAGATAAATCATAGATGTACTCTTCCATAAATGAACCGCTGGTTCCCGTCCATTGGGCTCCGGGACAATTATAACAAGTATTATTTTCTCCAGCAACCGTATCACTGTTGTACCAGTTAGGATCATTGGCTGTACCCAAAACCTGCCAATTTTCACCAGAATCTGTTGAATACTCCACATAAACAATATCCCAATCCTCCTCAAGCTCAAAAGCCATAAAAAATGATAGTTCTGGACTCTGTAAGTTCGTTAAGTCATAACATGGTGACACCAAAAAACTCTTTATTTCATTGTCATGATCTCCATCTAAATTTGTTCCATACACTTGTGTTCCAGATTCAGTAAAACTTAAAAAACGTCCAGTTGGAACTCCTCTTTCCCAATATTGTGTTGTAGAACCTTCATCAACCACTAGCATATCGTCATCGTCATTTTCAAATGTATTGATTTCGTTGGCGACACCAATATCGTTAGCGTAGATATTAAAAATTTGCGAATCGTTATTAACAACATAAGCATCATCAACTATTGTTGTATTGACACTAAAGCTATGAATACCGCCATCTAAATTAAACATGGGAATATCAATAGATACTGTTTCTCCTGTATTTAAATTACCTGTCCAATCAAAACTAGAACTTACACCATCTACATAATAAGTTACTGAAACAGTATTTATAGGATTCAATCCATTATTTTCTACTAGTACTTGAGCCTCAATATCAGATGCACATTCTATGGCATTACTCACCCCAGTTACTTCAACTAATTTGATATCATTATTAGCCAAAAGTGTTGTGATATTCGACTGCCAAATACCTCTTCCGTAGGTTGAAGCCGTAATAATATTGTCGAATACGTTGATTTCTAAATCTGTTACAGTAACATTTGGTAAATTATTATTGAACAATTCCCAAGTCAATGTCGTATCATCATATCTGTAAACACCTAAACTTGTAGCCAGGTATAATGGGTTTGTATCATTTAACCCTTGATGTTTAATACAGTTTTTAGTAACACCAGGTAAGCCTGTTGAAATATTGATAAAGTTCAAACCACCATCATTTGATTGATATACACTACTAGACGTAGTAACATAAACAATGGAATTATCGGTATTATTAACTTCAATTGATGTGATGTTGGAAGGAAATGACTCAACAAGAGTAAAATTAACGCCGTTATCCGTACTTTTTCGCAAATTGGCATTAGTGGCTACATAAATATTGTTAGAGTCAATCTCATCTATTTCCAATCTATCAATATTGGTTCCAAAACTTGACGATACCGCCGTCCAATTGGAACCTGTGAGTTTATAGAGACTTGAGTAACCTGCAAATAACTCACTATTTTTACTCATAGCTAGAGGAGTAACCCAATTTCCTTGTTCGCCACCAGGTCCACCGATTTGAGAATTTAAACTAGCCCCTGCTGTTGAAGAAACATTTAAATTACCTCCAAACTGAATAAATCCATAAAACAAATCAGAGTTATTAGGGTCTACAGCTGTGTCCATACCGTCGGCTCCATAATAATTTTGCCATTGATCTCCACTAAAGGCATGACCTCCATTATCCTGGAGCCCTCCAACCATTTTAGAAGATGTTTGTTTAGATACGGCAACTTTGTAAAATTGACTTATTTGCATACCAGCAGTTAAATCGGTAAAATTCTGACCGCCATTAGATGATTTGTAAAAACCACCATCCGTGCCTGCATACAACTCCCCATTATAAAAGCGTAAAAAGTGAATATCGGCATGGGTGTAAGAATCTGAAAAAGGTGCATTCCAATAATTCAACTTTTCAAAAGTCAGTCCACCATTGCTTGTTTTCCAAATATTTAAAACACCAACATATACCTCATTTTCATTTAGATCAGAAACACTCATAGCCATATCATACCATGATTGTGGGCTCTCAAATATATCCCCAACTGAATCCTGATTGGCCATTAAGGTAAAATCACCTCCTTCATTTGTAGATTTATACAACCCTAGAAAATCACTTGAATTATCTGCGGCCAGCAAATAAACCACATTCGCATTGGCCGGTGTTACATCAATAACATATCTTGAAACCCCTGAAGGTAACCCATGCCCTATTACGGGTGTAAAACTATCTCCTCCATTAACAGATTTATAAAAAATGTTAGTCGAAACAGCATAGATTATATTTGGATTACTCGGATGAATTTTTATGTCTCTGATGTTTTGACCTCCAGTACCATTTGGACTACCTCCCGCATTGGTATTTCTCCAATCAACTCCTCCATCTGTAGTTTTATAAACACCATCATTTGTCGCAACCCAAAGGATATTTGAATTTGTTGGATGCATATAAATATCATTCATAGATCCTGGTGTGTTCCCGGGATTTAAATCGGTAGTTGTCCAAGTATCACCACCGTCAATGGATTTCATAACACCAACACTAAATGAGTCATTGGCATCATCATCACCAGTTGCGATATATATAATATCCGAATTACTATGATCTATCGCAATTCCCGAAACACCAATCTGTGGTAAGCCATCAGTTGTTGTGGTCCAAGTAGTCCCCGCATCTGTAGATTTCCAAAGCCCTCCTGCTGGTGCTCCCACATAATAGGTGTTTGGATTGTTAGGATCTACAGCAACGGCATTTACCCTTCCTTGGCCAGATGACCAAGATCCGGTATTGGTATGTGTAAATGGTCCAACAGGCACCCAGTTGCTTTCATCAACTCGCCTACTGTTCATTTGAGACCTTTGTACAGTTTCCCAAGTGGCCCATAGTTCAGCAGAAGTTGGCAAAGTACCATCTTCCTTGACAAAATTTTCCCAATAGTTTTTCCAACGCATAAAGGGCTTGAAGCCACTTCCTTTTACATTAGGATCCCTTGTTTCCCAGTATGCTTCAAAAGCATCAACAATTTCTTGGAATGTTACGGGATTTGAATCTCTTCTTTGTTCTATATTCAAATCCTTCATCCAAGGAGCAGCTTGGTTAAATTGTGCTTGAGCAAAAGAAATTGAAAACAGACATAATACGAGTAAACTCTTTTTCATTTTAGTAAAGTTTTTTAGGAAATGAGTCAAAATGAAAAGATTGCTATTAATCTAATTGCCTAGAAATGACTTATTTCACAGTAAATTTTGGTAGCCAAAAATAACATAAAAAGCCAATATTTTCTGTTAATAACAAAATTTATTTTGGCCTTTGGATATTTTGGGATTCTTTTTCTATTTTCTTGTTCATTTGAAGATTCAGATTAGAAAACGCAACCAAAAGTTCCTTAACCCCATCCAATGTTGCCTTTCTATCCATTTTTGAAAGATTAACCAGAGCCTCTAGTTTAAAAATCTTGGTTTCTAGAGCAATGATTCTTGACATGACTTGGGGAGAATTTATTTTTTCTGGAACCGAAGTTTTAAGTTCATTAACCAAGGTCTCTACAATCTCCTTATTTTCTTTGAAAAAGGATAAATTAGCATTTTTTACATCTTGAATGATATGCTCAAGTTCTTCATACTTATTCCAGTTCTCAATAATTTTAGAAACTTTAGCATCTGGCAAAAACTCGACATATTTAAATTTTTCGATATCCTGCTTTTCCACTAATTCTACCTGTTGCTCAAGATCAACAATATTGGCTTGTTCTTTGGCATCCTTACAAGCAAACAGACAAACCGTCATTAAAATAATGGCCAATTTCATAGTCTTCTAAATTAGAGCCACAAATATATTGTATTATTTGTGTTTTGTTTTCAAATTAAGTAATAACAGCTTACAATATGAGTTATTTTAAGTTAAATTTGTGAACTCATTATTATTTCTTTTTAAATTTGACAATCAATAACACTATCTTTTTTAAATGAATCCAAAAATCTTGATTATTGGTGCATGTGGCCAAATAGGTTCAGAATTAACACAAAAACTCCGGGAAATTCATGGCAATGATAATGTCATTGCGAGCGATATAAATTATGGTAATCTCGATGTCGTAAATTCTGGGATTTTTGAAATTTTGGACGCACAAGATTATTCCAGTATGAAGATTTGTATTGAAAAATACAACATTAATACGGTTTACTTAATGGCTGCTATGCTTAGTGCTACTGGCGAAAAATATCCGATGAAAGCTTGGGATTTGAATATGGATTCATTGTTTAATGTATTGAATCTTGCCAAAAATAAATTCATCCAAAAAGTGTTTTGGCCTTCCAGTATTGCCGTTTTTGGACCAACAACCCCTAAAGAAAACACCCCACAATATACGGTTATGGAACCTACAACGGTTTATGGAATTACGAAACAAGTGGGTGAGCGATGGTGTGAATATTATTATAACAAGTATGATGTTGATGTACGCAGTGTTCGATATCCCGGAATTATAAGTTGGAAAACATTACCTGGTGGTGGTACCACTGATTACGCAGTTGATATTTATCATAAGGCTTTGGCGGACAATCATTATGAGTGTTTCTTATCTGAAAACACGGAACTTCCCATGATGTATATGGATGATGCCATTGATGCAACCATAAAAATTATGGATGCTTCAGCAGAAAACTTAACTATACGTTCTTCTTATAATTTAGCTGCCATTAGTTTTACACCTAAAGATATTGTAAAATCTATTCAATCGCACCTTAAAGACTTTACCGTTTCCTATCAACCGGATTTTAGACAGGAAATTGCCGATTCTTGGCCAAAAAGCATTGATGATAACCTTGCCCGAAAAGACTGGGATTGGAAACACAATTTTGATTTAGAGGCTATCACCAAGAATATGATAAACAATCTAAAAAAAACAATTAACCAAGAAGCCTAGATGAATTCTTTAGCTTTTAAAAAATACGCAATAAAACGTATGGTTTTATAATTAAAGTTATTATATTTTGGCCATAAAATCAATAAACTATTATCATGAAAAACTTATTACTTATTACTGTTCTTTTGGTTTCAACTGCCATTCAAGCGCAAAAATCAAAAGTCCTAGAGGGGGATTGGAAAAACCTTAAAGGAATTTCTGCTTACAATTTAGAATTTGAATATGAGAATCTTGAAATTCCAAAGTATGAATCTGAAGAAGAGTTCCTAAAAGATAAAATGGCCAAGCGTGATGAAAAAGAGCCTGGTGCAGGAGAACGCTTTAAAAAAGCTTGGTTTGCTGATAGAGAAGAACATTACGAACCTAAATTTGCTGAATCATTTAATAAAAGATGGGACGACAAAGAAGTTGTTGTTGGTAGAGACATGGCAAGTGCAGACTATACTATGAAGATTCAAACGACATTTTTATATCCTGGTTACAATGTTGGTGTCATGAGACAAAACTCTAAAGTTGATGCTATAATTTCTGTTTACAAAAATGATGCTCCAGATACTATATTATTTTCAGTCAAATATACCAGAGCTGAAGGCAATGCTGCTTTTGGAAATGATTATGATTCAGGGGTAAGAGTTGGTGAAGCTTATGCAAAAATGGCTAAAACATTAGCTAAAGACCTGAAGAAAAGAGCTAAATAGTTTTATAAAATGTAATTTAAAATCAAAGCGAGTCCTTAAACCGACTCGCTTTGTTCTTTTCCCATGTTAATTATATGTGCCATGGTTTTTACCAAACGATCGTGCTTTTTAACAAACGGGTTGGTTTGATCCCAAACATAACCTGCTAATACAGCGCATATTTGTCTTTTAACTTCTGGATTTTCGGGTCTGTGAAAAAATAAGGTTTGTAAGTTTCCTGTATACCATTCTTTCACATAAGTGGCAAACACATCCACACCAGCCTTTATGTAACCTTCATAATCTTCTTTCCAGTCAACTGATTCTCCTTGTAATTCTTTTGCTATCAATTTCGATGCCTGCAAAGCAGATTCTGTTGCAAAGGTTACTCCAGATGAAAATACAGGATCTAAAAATTCAGCACTATTGCCTGTAAGCACAAAGCCTTTCCCATAGAATTTTTTTACGGCTTTTGAATAATTTCTAATACTTTTTGGCTCAAACAACTGTGGAGCGTCTTTAAAACGTTCATAGTAATAATCTGAATGCTTTAACATGTCTATTAATCGTTCAGAAGTGGTTCCTTCGAACGAATCTATAAATTCATTTTTGCCAACAAATCCTAGACTGGTATTGCCATTTGAGAATGGGATGACCCAAAACCAGGTATCCTTATCTAAAACATCAAAGGTAATTAAGGTACCTTCTGTACCTTCTGGTCTGTTAACATCTTTAACATGACCAAAAATTGAGGAGTGTTCTGGTATGGAAGATGGCTTATCTAAATCCAATAATCTGGGCAAAACACGTCCATAACCACTAGAATCTACAATATATTTGGCATGCACATGATAGCTTGCTCCTGTTTCGTCTTTCACTTCAGTAACCGATGAACCATTTTCAGAAAATTGAACATCAACCACTTCATGCTCAAAGGCAATATCAACACCCCATTTCAATAACTCATTGACCAACGCCGAATCAAAATCGGCTCTAGGCACCTGCCAAGTCCAGTCCCAGCCATCAGTATGCTTTTTACTGAAATCAAAGTTACAGACAATATCACCTCTTAAAAAACGAGCTCCAGATTTTACTTCAAAATTTTCAGCTTTTAAACAATCCAAAAGTCCGACTTCTTCAAAATGATCCATACATCTTGGCAATAAACTTTCACCAATCACAAACCTCGGAAACTTACTCTTTTCAACGACCTTGACATCGAGTCCCTTTTTATGTAAATAAGCCGCTGCAACCGAGCCTGATGGACCAGCTCCAATGATTAAAACATCTATGTTTATATCCTGCATAGGTATAGTAGTATAAATTGATTAATTATTATAAATTTGCACTCCAACTAAACTGATTCATTTTCAGTTGTTCAAATATAATACTAAAAGCATACATGTTAAAATTTAACGGCAAATTAGGGATCGATGATTTTTACAAAGTCATTTTTGAAAATCAGCCCATTCAAATTGAAAATGACGTAAAAGAACGCGTTGAAAATAGTTTTAACTTTCTTAAAGAATTTTCCGAAAACAAAGTCATTTATGGAGTAAACACTGGGTTTGGTCCAATGGCTCAATACAAAATAAAAGATTCTGAACGGATTCAATTACAATATAATCTAATTAGAAGCCACGCTTCAGGAACTGGTCAGCCTATTCCACCTATATATATAAAAGCTGCTATGTTAGCTAGATTAAACACGTTGTCCTTAGGCCATTCAGGTGTTCATATTTCTGTAATTGAATTAATGACTGAATTAATCAACAGGGACATCACGCCGCTTATCTATGAACATGGAGGTGTAGGCGCTAGTGGTGATTTGGTACAATTGGCGCATTTGGCATTGGTACTTATTGGTGAAGGCGAAGTATTCTACAAAGGAGAGCGATTGGCTACCAAAACAGTTTTTGAACTAGAAAACCTGAAGCCTATTTCAGTGGAATTACGTGAGGGTCTGGCTCTTATGAACGGCACATCAGTGATGACAGGAATAGGAATTGTAAATACCATTAAGACCCGAAAACTGTTAAATTGGATGACTTCCTGCTCGGCAGCCATCAATGAAATTGTCAAGGCTTACGATGATCATTTGTCTTTTGAATTAAACCAGTCTAAAAAACATATTGGTCAGCGAAAAATTGCTGAATCCATGCGCGAGCATCTTAAGGATAGTGGTCTAACAAGAAAACGTGAACACCATTTGTACAGCAAAAACGAAGATGTTTCGGTTTTTAAAGAAAAGGTACAGGAATATTATTCACTGCGTTGTGTTCCTCAAATTTTAGGTCCTGTTTTAGACACCCTTAATTCTGTTGAAACTATTTTAATAGAAGAAGTTAACTCAGCTAACGATAACCCGATTGTTGATGTGGACAAAAAACATGTATATCACGGTGGAAATTTCCATGGTGATTATGTATCGCTTGAAATGGATAAATTAAAAACAGTGGTCACTAAATTAAGTATGCTTTCTGAACGTCAATTGAACTATTTACTGAATGCGCGTTTGAATGACATGCTTCCTCCGTTTGTCAACCTTGGAAAGTTAGGTTTAAACTTCGGTATGCAGGGAGTTCAGTTTACTGCGACTTCTACAACAGCTGAAAACCAAACGCTTTCTAACCCCATGTATGTTCATAGTATCCCAAACAACAATGACAATCAAGACATTGTTAGTATGGGTACCAATGCTGCATTAATAACTAAAAAGGTTATTGAAAACGCTTATGAGGTTCTCACGATTGAATTAATAACTATCATCCAGGCCATTGAGTATTTAAAAGTTCAAGGTCAAGTTTCATCAAAAACTAAAGTTTTGTATGATGAAATCCGAAATTTAGTCCCTATATTTACTAATGACGTTATTATGTATCCTTATGTTAACAAGGTCAAAGAATATATAATGAATCATTAAATATAAATGCTGTTAATCATGAGAAAAAATTGTCTGTTACTTATATTACTATTATCTGTTATTTCAAGTTTTGGTCAAGAACTGGCACTAGCAAAACAAGACGGTAAATTTGGTTATATTACTAAAGCCGGCGAATGGCATATACAACCTAAATTTAAGGTTGCCAAAAACTTTTCTGGTGATTATGCTGAAGCAATGAACGACAAAAAGCAATGGGGTTATATAAACCGTAAAGGTGAATGGGTCATTGAGCCTTCTTTTGATAAAACAAAAGAATTCAATTCAGGTATTGCCGTTG
Source organism: Hanstruepera sp. CR43 (assembly GCF_055227665.1). Taxonomy (NCBI): domain Bacteria; kingdom Pseudomonadati; phylum Bacteroidota; class Flavobacteriia; order Flavobacteriales; family Flavobacteriaceae; genus Hanstruepera; species Hanstruepera sp. CR43. Next base: position 1,663,660 of record NZ_CP200078.1, read on the forward strand.
TTCTTAAAGACAAAAATTGGATATACATTAATACTAAAGGTGAACAAATACTCTCGAATATTTCATCAGATAAAATTTACGACTTTAATGATGGGTTTGCTTTGGTACGCGAAGGAGATTATGTAGGATTTATTAATACTGATGGCAAGACAGTCATCCAACCAAAATTCCAAAAAGCTTTTAATTTTGAAAACGGTTATGCCAAGGTTCAAGAAAATGACAAGTGGGGTTTAATTGACACTTCTGGCAACTACTATGTAAAAACTGAATATGATGGTGTCAGTAATGTGTATAATGGTCAAGTTGTAGCCAACAAAGGTGAGTCTTACGGCTTGATTATTAATGGGGAATTCAAGGAAATTTCTGGCGCTCAAAAAATTTGGGACTTCTCTGTTAGTGGTGAAAATACCTATGCTAAAATGAATGATAAAATAGGTTTTATCGACAATAAAGGTAATTGGATTGTACAACCAACCTATGATAAAGTTCGTGCGTTTCTTAATGGTTTGGCGCCTGTTTCTTCAGATGGTAATTGGGGATACATCAATACTTCTGGCGAAGTTGTCATACCATTAAAATATAGAGATGCCGAGATTTTCAGTGAAGATGGATTAGCTCCCGTAAAAGTTGATAAGCTTTGGGGTTTTGTTAACGCTAAAGGCGAAATGGTTATTCAGGACAAATACGATATTACTGCTGGAGGTTTTTCAATATTTCAAAAAAACAATCCTAAAGGTTTTTTTGATGGATTGGCTCGAGTTAAAGACAAGAAAACGTGGGTTTATATTAATACCAAAGGTGAGATTCTCAACAACATGACCTTTGAAAATTTAGAACTATTTCAATAAAAAATTAAAAACAAACGTATGAAGTGTGCCCTAGTAACTGGTGGGTCAAGAGGTATTGGCAAAGCTATATGCATTCAATTAGCAAAAGATTCAGACTATCATATTTTAATAAATTACAATAGTAATAAAGAAGCTGCTTTAGAAACCTTGAAAAGTGTCGAGGCCGAAGGCAATACAGGAGAAGTCATACAGTTCAATGTATCAGACTCGGAATCAGTTAACAATGCTTTGAATAATTGGCAGGAAAACAATAAAGAGGCTACAGTAGAAGTTATCGTAAACAACGCAGGAATCACCAAAGACGGCTTGTTTATGTGGATGCCTAAAGAAGATTGGGACAATGTGATTAACACATCTTTAAACGGTTTTTACAACGTCACCAATAACCTCATTCAAAAATTGCTTCGCAACCGTTACGGCCGAATCATTAATGTAGCTTCCGTTTCAGGAGTCAAGGGTACTGCGGGGCAAACCAATTATTCGGCTGCCAAGGGTGCTTTGGTAGCAGCAACCAAAGCATTAGCCCAAGAGGTGGCCAAACGAAAAATTACTGTAAATGCTATTGCACCTGGATTTATAAAATCTGATATGACTTCCGATTTAGATGAAGCCGAATTAAAAAACTTAATTCCAGTCAATCGGTTTGGCGAGCCTGAAGAAGTTGCCCATGCCGTATCGTTTTTGGCATCTAAAAAAGCGTCTTATATTACGGGAGAAGTTATTAATATTAATGGAGGGATTTACTCATAATTAATTTATAAATGAATCGTGTTGTTATTACCGGAATGGGAATTTACTCTTGTATAGGTAAAAACCTAGAAGAAGTAAAAAGCTCATTGTATGAAGGAAAATCTGGAATAAAAATTGACGAAGAACGTATACCATTTGGTTACCGATCGCCATTAACGGGTATGGTTGACAGACCTAACTTGAAGGGTGATTTATCAAGAAGACAACGTGTTAGCCTTGGCGAAGAAGGAGAGTATGCCTATGTGGCTACTATTGAAGCATTAAAAAATGCTAAAATTGATCAGGATTATATTGATGCTAATGAAGTTGGTATTTTATATGGGAATGATAGTACTGCACAATCCGTCATAGAGTCCATAGATACTATAAGAGAAAAAAAGGACACCACTTTAGTGGGTTCTGGTGCTATTTTTAAAGGGATGAATTCATCAGTAACCATGAATTTGTCGACTATTTTTAGGCTCACAGGCATAAATTTCACAATTAGTGCTGCCTGTGCCAGTGGTTCACATTCTATTGGAATGGCCTATCAACTAATTAAAAGTGGACTCCAAGATTGTGTGATTTGTGGTGGTGCTCAAGAAATCAATAAATTGGCTATGGGTAGTTTTGATGGTTTGGGAGTATTCTCTCTTAACACAGAAAATCCAGAACAAGCCTCAAGACCATTTGATTCATCTAGAGATGGTTTAGTGCCAAGTGGTGGCGCGGCTACGTTAATTTTGGAATCTTATGATTCAGCTGTAAAAAGAGGCGCACCAATTTTAGGTGAAATAATTGGATATGGATTTTCATCAAACGGCGATCATATATCTACACCCAATGTTGAAGGCCCTTCGAGAGCTATGTTAAAAGCTATTAAACAAGCCAACATCAATCCTTCGGATATAACTTATGTCAATGCGCATGCTACATCAACACCTGTTGGCGATGCCAACGAAGCTCGTGCCATTGTAAATGTTTTTGGCGAAAATGGCCCTTACGTTAGTTCAACGAAATCCATGACCGGTCATGAATGTTGGATGGCTGGTGCCAGTGAAGTTATCTATTCCATGCTTATGATGCATCATGACTTTATTGCACCAAACATTAATCTTAAACAACCAGATGAAGCAGCTTCAAAATTAAATTTAGTCAGTAAAACGCTAGATAAAAAATTTGATGTATTTTTGTCAAATTCTTTTGGATTTGGGGGAACCAATTCTGCATTAATAATTAAAAAATAATAGAGAGGTGATGGTAAAAGAAGTTATTATTGAAAAGATAAACGACTTTCTTATTGATGAATTTGAAGTTGAGCAAGATGATATTGCACCTGAAGCTAACTTAAAAGATACGCTTGAACTTGACAGTTTGGACTTTGTTGATCTCGTTGTAGCCGTAGAATCTAACTTTGGTGTAAAACTAGTGGGTGAAGATTTTGTAAATGTCAAGACACTTCAGGACTTCTACGATCTTATTGAGAATAAATTAAGCTAAAATTACGCACATTTATTTATGGCTGCTGAATGGCAAGGAAAATCTAGAGGTACCGTTCTAGGATACAAGATATTTGTATTTTTCATGAAGAACCTCGGACTTCGAGCAGCATATTTCATTCTTTATTTTGTAGCTGCCTATTTTTGCCTTTTTGCAATGGATAGCTCTAAAGCTATTTATTATTACTTCAGGCATCGATTAAAATATTCAAAATTCAGAAGCCTTATTAGCATCTACAAAAGCTACTATGTTTTTGGTCAGACCATCATAGACAAAGTTGCCATTTCCTCTGGTCTACGAGACAAATTTACGTATGAATTTGATGGTATAGATTTGATACGGGAAACCATCAGGCAAAAAAAAGGTGGTGTGCTTATTAGTGCACATGTCGGGAACTTTGAAATAGCTGAATTCTTTTTTGGGGAATTGGAAGAAAAAACCTCAATTAGTCTTCTTACCACTGATGTTGAACATACCGCAATCAAAGATTACATTGAGAGTGTTACCAGCGAGTCCAGCATTAATTTGATAATCATAAAAGAAGATTTATCACACATTTTTGAAATTAACGCGGCTTTGGCAAGAAACGAAATTGTTTGCATAACTGGTGATCGTTATGTTAAAGGCTCGAAGTATTTATCACAAAACCTTTTAGGAGAAGAAGCTCGTTTTCCTGCAGGTCCATTTCTATTGGCCTCACGATTAAATGTTCCTGTACTGTTTGTATATGTAATGAAGGAAACAACCAGCCATTACCACCTTTATGCTAGAAAAGCTAAAGCCAAAAAACGAGATGCCAAAAAATTACTTGAAGAATATACAGAAAGCGTATCTTGGATGTTGAAAAAATACCCGCTTCAGTGGTTTAATTATTTCGACTTTTGGAACTCTAAAAATAAATAAATGAAATCGGTTTTAGTTATACATTATTCGCAATCAGGACAGCTTACGGAAATCGTAAATAATATTACCAATCCTATTAAAAACAATAATACCGATATTACCCATGTAACCATCAAAATGAAAGAGCCCTTCCCATTTCCATGGAAAAAGAAAGAGTTCTATGGTGCCTTTCCGGACACATTCAAACAAATACCTCAAGAAGTTGAAAACATAACTGACCATGTTTTAAATAAAAATTACGATTTAATTATCTTGGGTTATAGCATTTGGTATTTGACACCTTCATTGCCAACAACATCATTTTTGCATACGGAACAAGCCAAAAAACTTTTTAACAATAAGCCTGTTATTACAGTAATTGGATGTAGAAATATGTGGATTATGGCGCAGGAAAAAATGAAGAAAAAACTCAAGTCTTTAAATGCGCAGTTGGTAGGAAACATTGTTTTGGCTGATAGGCATATTAATCACATTAGCGTCATTACCATTGCACAATGGATGTTTTCAGGAAAGAAGGAACGTTTTTTAGGTGTTTTTCCGAAACCTGGTGTTTCTCAAAAAGACATTGATGAGTCGGTGAAATTTGGCCCAATTATTTCAAATCATTTACAAAAAAATGATTTTCAAAACCTTCAAAAAGACCTTTTAGCAGAAAATGCTGTGAAAATAAAGCCTTTTTTAATCACAGTTGACAAACGCGCCAATGTGATATTCTCAAAATGGGCTAACTTTATACATAGCAAAGGCGATAAAAACACACCAAAAAGGCAGTTTTGGGTTAAAATCTTTAATTATTACCTATTATTTGTCATTTGGTTTATTGCACCTATAGTTTTTATCTTATTTTTGTTGACTTATTTACCTTTGTATAGTAAAATTAAAAGAGATAAAGTATATTACGCATCTGTTGCATTAAAATAGAAGGCACTGAAAATGAACGAAGTTTACATAACCAAAATATCGAAGTTTTTACCTAATCGACCAATCAGTAATGATGAAATGGAAGATAAGCTTGGCACCATTAATGGCAAGACCTCCAAAGGTCGTCGTATAGTGTTACGCAACAACCAAATTAAAACGCGATATTATGCTATTGATGACAATGGAAACATCACTCATAACAATGCTCAACTGACAAAGGAAGCTGTAATTGGTTTATGCGATGACAATTTCAAAGCCGAAGATATTGAACTATTATCATGTGGAACTTCAAGTCCAGATCAAATATTACCTTCTCATGCAGCCATGGTTCATGGTTTTTTGAAAAATGGTAATATTGAAATAAATTCAGCTTCAGGCGCTTGTTGTTCAGGAATGAATGCTCTAAAGTTTGGTTATCTATCGGTAAAATCAGGACAAACTCAAAATGCCGTTGCAACAGGATCGGAACGCACCTCTACTTGGATGAAATCTGATACGTTTGAAGAGGAGTTGAAATATTTAGAAACTCTTGAAGAAAATCCTATACTTGCTTTCAATAAAGATTTTTTAAGATGGATGCTTTCAGATGGTGCGGGAGCTTTTCTATTAGAAAATAAACCTAAAGGCGAACATCCTCTCAAGATTGAATGGATGGAAGGCTATTCTTATGCTTATGAAATAGATGCATGTATGTATGCAGGTGCTGATAAATTGGAGGATGGATTCTTAAAACCTTGGAGTGAATACCCTTCTGACCAATGGAGTAAAAAATCACTTTTTGCCATGAAACAAGATGTCAAACTGCTTGGTGAACACATATTGGTAAAGGGTGTTGACAGCCTAAAAAAGGCTTTAACAAAACACAACTTAAAGCCTACAGATATTGACTATTATTTACCACATATTTCTTCCAACTTTTTTAAGGACAAACTTTACAAGGAAATGACCGAGCAAGGAGTTGAAATTCCTTGGGACAATTGGTTTATGAATTTAAGTAAAGTTGGTAATGTAGGTGCTGGATCCATTTACATCATGCTTGAAGAATTGGCTCATTCAGGTAAGTTAAAAAAAGGAGATAAAATATTGTTATCTGTTCCTGAAAGTGCTCGGTTTGCCTACTCCATAGCACTTGTAACTGTGTGTTAAAATGAAAGCCAACGATTTTCCAGTTCTTGACATTTCAAATTTAATCCCCCAAAAAATTCCTTTTGTTATGGTAGATTCCCTTTTGGATTTTACCAATGAAAAAGTGGTTTCGGCATTTAAAATAATTCCCAGTAATCTTTTTGTTGAAAACAATCATCTCGGTGAACCAGGGCTAGTAGAAAATATGGCGCAAACTGTTGCATTACATACAGGGTATGACTATTTTTTAAAAGGCGAACAAGCTCCGACAGGTTATATTGGATCGATAAAATCTGTAACGATTCATAAACTTCCACGTGTCGACGAGGTTATTCGAACTGAAGCAACGATATTACATGAATTCATGGGAGTCACGATGGTTACTGTGTCTGTTTTCAATGCTGAAGGTCAAGAAATTGCTTCGGGTGAAATGAAGACTGTAATTGCTGGCTAATGAATTACCAAGATATAGATATCACCAAATTTTTACCACATCGAGAGCCATTTTTAATGGTTGACAATGTACTATCTATTGATGATGAACACGTCGCAACATCATTTACGATAAAAGATGATTGTATTTTTAATGATGATGGGTTTTTTAATGAAGCCGGAATGACTGAAAATGCCGCACAAACCTGTTCCTCTATAGTAGGTAAAGGTTATTTTCAAGATGATGATGTCCTGGGAGAGCGCATTAAATTAATTGGTTTTATTAGTGCCATAAAGACGCTTCAAATAAGCAGATGCCCTGAAGTAGGAACTACCATCGAAACTTACGCCAAAATTAATTCCAAATTAGCAACAGACCAATATGTTATGTGTTCCATAACGTGTTCAATATCTCAAAACCAAGAAGAATTATTATCTTGTGAAATGAATTTATTTATTCGTGAAATACATTAATTTTTATGAAGAAAAATGAAGTCCCACAAGATAAGAGCAACCTGGAATCTGCGAATTTCAAAGAACTTTGTTATGCTGTTGATGAAAATGGTGAATATACTACTGTAAATAGTACTGGTTGGGATCCAAAAACCATTGCTTTGGACAATGCTATTGAAGAAATTAATGCTCGTGTTGCTGATGCAAAAAATCGTGTTCATAACAATCAGACCAGTCCCATAGAATACTTCATGGAACTCCATAAAATGGATATCAATATTTTAGCTAGCTATGTCGGTATTTGGAAATGGCATGTAAAAAGACATTTTAAGCCTTCTGTGTTTAAAAAACTGTCTGAAAAAACACTCCAAAAATACGCTGATGTATTTGAGGTTAGCGTGGAACAACTTAAAAAATTAGAGCATGGAAATTAAATTTACACATCATCAGTCAGCTCATTGCGAAAATGGTGTGGTTTCAAATTTAATGAAACACAATGGGTTTAACATTAGTGAACCCATGGTTTTCGGTATAGGTTCAGGTTTGTTGTTTTGCTATATCCCGCTGTTAATGGTCAACCATGCTCCAGCTATCACCTATCGTGCCATGCCTGGTTTTATCTTTAAGCGTTTTGCTAAGCGTGTTGGAATTAAAATTAAGCGTGAAAAATTTAAAGACCCTAAAAAAGCCAAAGCCCGTCTAGATGAAAATTTAAACAATAATAACCCTGTTGGACTTCAAGTAGGTGTATACAATTTGGTATACTTCCCAGATGAATATCGTTTCCATTTTAATGCTCATAATTTAGTGGTTTATGGTAAAGAAGATGACACATATTTAATCAGTGATCCCGTAATGGAAGGGGTTACAACTCTAACCGACAAACAATTGGAAAAAGTGCGCTTTGCTAAAGGGGCTTTTGCTCCCAAGGGACACATATATTACCCAACCAATTTCCCAAAAGAGTTGGAATTGGAATCGGCTATAAAAAAAGGGATCAAACAAACTTGTAGAGAAATGCTGGCTCCAATGCCCATCGTTGGTGTAAAAGGTATTCGCACCATTGCCAAACTCATTCGTAAATGGCCCAAAAAGAAAGGGGTAAAAGTAGCCAATCATTATTTAGGTCAAATTGTGAGAATGCAGGAGGAAATTGGAACCGGTGGCGGTGGATTTCGATATATTTTTGCGGCGTTTTTACAAGAGTCCAGTAAAATTTTAAACAACGATAAACTAGCAGAACTTTCGAAAGAAATGACTCAAATTGGTGATTTATGGCGTGATTTTGCGGTTGATGCTTCGAGAATTTATAAAAATAGAGCAGCAAAAACCGATGGATACAATGATGTAGCAGACCAATTGGATATTATTGCTGATAAAGAAGAGATTTTCTTTAAAAAATTGAAGAAAGCCATATAAGATGATTCAAATTGAACAGATTTCTAAAAAATACAAAGGCTCTGATAACTTCTCGGTCAGTAATTTAAATTTGTTCATTCAAGAGAAGGAAATTTTTGGTCTTTTAGGTCCAAATGGCGCAGGTAAAACCACGCTCATTTCTATTCTTTGTTCTCTAATTAAACCTACTTCTGGTAGCTTTTCTATAAATGGCCTAACTTATCAAAAACATAAAAATCAACTTAAACAGCTTATAGGTATTGTTCCCCAAGAATATGCGCTTTATCCAACTTTAACAGCCTTTGAAAATTTGAAATACTTTGGAAGTATGTATGGACTTAAAGGCAAAAGCCTGGATAATAAAATTAATGCAGCCTTGGAACACTTGGGTCTATTGCCCTTTGCCAACAAACCCATAGATACCTTTTCTGGTGGTATGAAACGGCGTGTCAATTTAATAGCGAGTATTTTGCATGACCCTAAAGTTTTATTTTTAGATGAGCCAACCGTTGGTGTTGACGTTCAATCAAAAAATGTCATTATTGGATTCCTTCAAGATTTGAACAAAAAAGGAACCACCATCATCTATACTTCGCATCACTTAAATGAAGCAGAATCTTTTTGTACACGAGTTGCCATAATAGACCATGGTAAAATCATTACGAAAGGAAAACCAGCAGAGCTTATTAATAAACATCAAGGCACTCATAATTTGGAAGATGTGTTTTTAAGATTAACCGGAAAAGCTTTACGAGACCATGCATAAACTCAAGGCTTCAACATACAAGGAATTTCTATTGCTTACCAGAGACATTGGAGGAATCGCTATTTTATTTATTATGCCATTGGTTCTAATTATAACCATAACGCTTATTCAAGACAGCACATTCAAAACAGTATCTGATGTTAAAATTCCTATTCTTTTAGTAAACAATGATAATGGAAGTGTTTCAGAAACCATTAAAAATGGTCTCTCGGAATCAAATGCATTTGAAGTCATTCTAAAATCTAATGAAAATGAAGCGAAGGAATTGGTGTTTTCAGGAAAATATCAAATGGCCATTATCATTCCCAAAGACTTATCTTCCGATTTAGAAAAAAAAGTCAGTCAAAACGTTGATGGAATCATTGCCAAATTTGGACTGGAAGAAGAAACGGAAACAGAACCCATTGACATTCCAAACAAAGAAGTCAAGCTTTACTTTGACCCAGCTACCCAAGTATCATTTAAATCTTCTGTGAAAAACGGTATTGATAAAATGATTTCGAAAATTGAAACACAAACCATTTATAAGGCTTTTCAAGAACAAATCTCCGACGACCCATCAGAGGTTGTTTTTGAAACTGATAATTTCATCACCTTTACAGAAATTTTACCCCAAGACGGCGATAAGGACATTATTCCAAATTCTGTACAACATAATGTGCCAGCATGGACATTGTTCGCCATCTTCTTCATAATCGTACCACTATCCATAAACATTGTTAAGGAAAAAAGTCAAGGGACTTTTGTGAGGTTGCGAACCAATCCTGTTTCTTATGCAACAGTCCTTGGCGGGAAAACTATTGTTTACCTGATTGTTTGCTTGATTCAATTTGTTTTGATGTTGCTTATTGGAATCTATTTATTCCCAGCAATCGGACTGCCAACATTGGATATCTCAGGAAGATTGCCGTTACTATTTATCGTTGCAACTTTTGCTGGTTTGGCTGCAATTGGTCTAGGTTTATTATTGGGAACTATTGCAAAAACACAAGAACAATCTGCTCCATTTGGTGCTACTTTTGTGGTTATTCTTGCCGCTATAGGTGGGGTTTGGGTTCCTGTATTTATTATGCCAAAGTTCATGCAGGTTTTATCAAATATTTCTCCCATGAATTGGGGTCTAAATGCATTTTACGATGTATTTTTACGGAACGGTTCGTTACTGGACATCCTTCCCGAGTTGTTACTGCTACTCGCATTTTTTCTGGTAACTATTTTAATTGCTATTGCTTATAATGAAAAAAAGAACGCTGTCTAAACATAAAGAAATATCACATACTAGCCAGGTTCGTGTTCGCTTTGTAGAAACAGATCCTTTGGGTATAGTTTGGCATGGCAATTATATTCAATACTTTGAAGATGGTCGAGAAGCCTTTGGAAGACAGCACGGCATATCCTATTTAGATCAAAAAGAATTTGGCTTTGCTACGCCTATTGTAAAATCGAGTACAGACCATAAGTTACCGCTACGCTATGGTGATGTAGCTACCATAAAAACCATTTACGTTGACAGCCCTGCGGCAAAAATGGTGTTTCGATATGAAATTTACAATCAAAATCAGCAATTGGTTTGCACTGGCGAAACCGTTCAGGTTTTTGTAGATAATATTGGTGAAGGTGATTTGGCGCTTACTGCTCCTGAATTTTTTATGGATTGGAAAAAACGTGTTGGCTTACTGGATGACTGATATCTATGTTTCACATAACAATATTCTATCATCATTAGGCTTTAATAGTGAATCTGTTGTGAAAAATATTCACAATGAGGTTTCTGGACTCCAATACATTGATGACCAAGGCATTTTACCTGAACCTTTTTATACCTCATTAATTCCAACAGAAAAACTAAATCAAGAATTCAACAATTTAAATCCTCAAAAAACACATACCTGTTTGGAGAAGATGATGATAACATCATTAAGCAAGGTCATAGCCTCTTCAAACATAGATTTAAATGACCGTGTTGGTTTAATTATTTCAACAACCAAGGGCAATATTGATGCTCTTGATAACAACAATCCGTTTCCGAAAGAACGAGCTTATTTGAGTGAATTAGGAAAACAGATTAAAGATTTTTTTGACTTTAAGAATGATGCTATTGTTGTTTCAAATGCTTGTGTCTCCGGGATTTTAGCTGTTGCAATTGCTAAGAGATATATTGAACAAGGTGTTTACGATCACGTGTTTATTACAAGTGGTGACGTAATTACTGAATTTATTCTTTCTGGATTTAATTCTTTTCAAGCGTTAAGTAATGAGCCTTGCAGACCTTATGATGCTCATAGAACTGGAATCAATATTGGAGAGATTTCAGCCAGTGTATTAGTGACAAAAGAGTCCAAAAATCTGCCTGATGAAACGGTAAGAATATTAGGTGAAGGTTCCTGCAATGATGCCAACCATATTTCTGGTCCTTCAAGAACTGGGGAAGGTCTTTTTAGAAGTATGCAATCGGCTTTTTCTCAAGCAACCATTTCAGTTAATGAAATTGACTATATTTCTGCTCACGGAACAGCAACGCTTTTTAATGACGAGATGGAAGCTTTAGCTTTCAATCGTATGGCATTAGGGCCAGTTCCCCTAAACAGTTTAAAAGGCTATTTTGGTCATAGTTTAGGAGCATCGGGTCTGGTAGAAACCATTGTTGGGATGCATTCCTTGAAGAATAATACGTTATATAAATCTTTGGGTTTTGAATCTTTAGGAGTAACAAAACCCATTAATATTATAAAACAAACAACTGAAAAAAAATTACACACGTTTTTAAAAACAGCTTCAGGCTTTGGGGGCTGCAATACGGCCGTAATTTTTCAAAAAATTAAATAAAACTATATGTCAACACAGAACCTAAAGGCTATAACTGCTCTGGAAGAAGCTCATAAAATTGCTTTTGCTCCATTTATATTTCAAACCGTCGTGTCATTAAGAAAACTCGGTGTCTTTGACCTTATTTTCGAAAGAAGAAGAAAAGGTGGTATTACTATGGAAAGCATTGCTGAAACATTGAGCTTAAGCCTTTATGGTGTTGGTGTGCTGTTGGAAATTGCTGAATCATCCAATATTGTTGTGCAAGATGATTCCGGGCAATTTAAATTAACAACTATAGGTTATTTTTTAGCCTACAATGAAACCGTTAATGTTAATATCAACTTCGCAAATGAAGTTTGCTATAAAGGCATGTTTCATTTAGATGAAGCCATTAAAACAGGTAAACCTGAAGGCTTAAAAGAACTGGGGAATTGGAAAACGATTTATGAAGGTCTTTCCCAACTAACTCCATTAGAACAAAAATCGTGGTTTGAATTTGACCATCATTACTCGGATGATATTTTTGGAGACGCATTAAAAATTATCTTTCAAAAGAATCGTAAATCCATGTTGGACATTGGTGCCAACACTGGAAAATTTACCATTCAATGTTGCAAGCATAATGATGCTGTTAATATGACTATGGTAGATCTTCCTGGCCAGTTAAACGTGGCGTTAAAAAACGTAGAAAAAGAAGGATTTCAAAACCGTGTTAAAGGCCATCAGATAGATTGGTTGTCCGAAAACCCAAAGCTTCCTCATGGTGCAGATACATTTTGGCTTTGTCAATTTTTAGACTGTTTTTCAAAAGACGAGATTTTAAAAGTGCTTCAAACCTGTGTAGAAGTCATGGATGACAATGCTGAACTTATTATCGTCGAAACATTTACTGATAGGCAACGATTTCAAAGTGCTAAATTTATTTTAGAAGCAACATCATTATATTTCACAGCTTTGGCCAATGGTAACTCAAAAATGTATAAAGCCGATGAATTTATTGAAATTGCTGACAAAGCCGGTTTAAAACTCAATGAAGATGTGGCATTGGGTGAATATCACACGTTGTTCACATTTACTAAAAAAGTTTCATGAGCACTGATTTTTACATAAAATCTTATTGCAGAATAAAAAATAATACGGTTTCTTTAAATGATTCTGTTCTCTTTAATGATGAGTCGAAATCATTTACAGATTTTATTAAATCGGTTTACAAAAATCAAAATATTAAGTATCCTAAATTTTTTAAAATGGATAACTTAAGTAAACTCGCTTTTTTGGCTGCTGATATTTTACTGAAAAATGAAAATCTCAAATTGGAAAATGAAAATAATATTGCTATTGTTTTTTCCAATAGGGCTTCTAGTTTAGACACCGATAGAAAACATCAAGAATCCATCCAAAATAAAGAAAGCTACTACCCTAGCCCAGCCGTATTTGTTTATACTTTACCAAATATTTGTATTGGTGAGATAAGTATCAAATATAAACTGTATTCTGAAAATAGTTTTTTTATCTTTGACAACTTTAATGCTTCGCATTTACTAACGTACTCAAATAGTTTGTTATCAAGTAACAAAGCCAACGAAGTGTTGTGTGGTTGGGTGGAATTTGACGACGAAAATAATTACGAAGCCTTTTTATATTTAGTTTCAAAAACAGGAACTATAAAACATACGGAACAAAACATAATAACATTATATAATACATAATTATGGATGCTTTAAAACAAGAATTAAAAGAAAATATAATTGAGCAATTGAATTTAGAAGACATGTCTCCAGAGGATATTGCAAATGACGATATGCTTTTTGGTGACGGATTAGGTTTAGATTCTATTGATGCACTGGAGTTAATCGTTATGTTGGATAAAAGTTATGGTATCAAATTAACTGACCCTAAAGAAGGTCGTGCGATTTTTGAATCGATTGATACCATGGCTGCTTATATCACAGAACACAGAACCAAATAAGTCGTTCATTTGAGTAAAGGAGTTGCTATCACTGGAATAGGGATTATTTCTGCCATTGGAAACAATGTGGCAGAAAACTACCATGCACTTATTAACGGTAATAAGGGGATTTCCCGTGTTAAAAAAATTAAAACGAATCATGTCAATGATATCATGGTTGGTGAAATTGCATTTACCAATAGTGAATTTGAACAACAACTCCATTTAAGTTCAGACAATAATTACTCCAGGACTGCTTTCCTAGGTGTAGTGGCCGCAAAGGAAGCTATTAAAAATGCCGGAATAACCGATATTAATGCTCACAAAACTGGATTGGTTTCAGCGACAAGTGTTGGTGGCATGGATATGACAGAACGCTATTTTTATGATTATCTTGAAAATAAAGCCACACAAAAATATATCGAAGGACATCATGCTGGTGATTCTACACAGAAAATAGCAGAACAACTAGGCATTGAAAAAAGCTTGGTTACAACTATTAGTACTGCTTGTTCTTCGGCTGCTAATTCCATTATGCTTGGAGCTCGATTAATTAAATCAGGCTTATTGGATCGTGTGATTGTTGGAGGTGCCGACTGTTTATCAAAGTTTACAATCAATGGATTCAAGACGTTAATGATATTATCAGATACCTACAATACGCCTTTTGATGAAAACCGAAAAGGTTTGAATTTAGGTGAAGCTGCCGCTTTCTTGGTATTGGAATCGGATGCTGTCGTGCAGGCAGAAAATAAAACTGTTTTGGCCTATGTAAAAGGTTATGGGAATGCCAATGATGCTTATCACCAAACAGCATCTTCAGATAATGGTGATGGCGCATTCCTAGCAATGGAAAAAGCATTAAAAGTAGCCGACTTTACTCCTGATGATATAGATTACATCAATGCACATGGCACAGCAACTGGCAATAATGATTTATCAGAAGGTCGTGCTATCATTCGTGTTTTTGGAGAGCATGTTCCTGATTTTAGTTCTACCAAGGCCTATACAGGACATACACTAGCTGCAGCTGGAGCGATTGAAGCTGTTTATTCGGTTTTGGCACTTCAAAACAATGTAGTTTATCCCAATCTGAATTTTGAAACGCAGATGAAGGAATTTAATATTACACCACAACTTGAGTTAAAAGAAAAGCCTCTTAAAACAGTTATGTCCAATTCGTTTGGATTTGGTGGCAATTGTTCAACTGTTATATTTTCTAAAGAACAATAATGAAGCAAGTCTATATAAATAGTATTGGTTCCATTTCAGCTCAAAAGACATTTGACAATAATGAATTTTTGAATGACATTGTTGATTATGAAGACAACGTTATTTCTGTTATAGACCCTATTTATAAAGACTACATTCCTCCTGCTGCTGCAAGACGTATGGCAAAAGGTATTAAAATGGGTGTTGTAGCATCAAAAATAGCTTTACAAGATGCAGGTTTAGAAAATGTTGATGCCATTATAACCGGAACTGGAATGGGCTGTGTGCGTGATTCCGAAAAATTCGTGAGTGCCATAATTGATAATGACGAGCAATACCTAACCCCAACATCATTTATTCAGTCAACACATAATACCGTAGGTGGACAAATTGCATTGGAATTACAATGTAAAGGATATAATTTTACTTACGTACATGGAAGTAACTCATTTGAATCTGCGCTTTTGGATGCTAAACTTCAATTGGAGAACAATGAAGAACACAATATCCTTGTCGGTGGCGTTGATGAACTTGGAGATCATACCGTTACCATTCACAAACTCATCAACCATATAAAACCGCATGCGGTTAAAAGTTCTGAACTTTTAAAATCAAATTCGGTTGGAGCAGTTTTTGCAGAAGGTGCTAATTTCTTTGTATTGTCAAATGAAAAACAAGCCTCTTCTTATGCTGAAGTTACTGCAGTAAAACTCTTCAACACACTCACAAAAGCTGAAATAACAAAAGCTGCTACTGATTTTTTAGCTGAAAACAACCTTGAGGTTTCAGATATTGATATTCTGATTCTGGGTAACAATGGCGACATTGAGCATGATGGTTATTATCATGAATTGCAATCAGGTCCATTTGAAAATACGCAACAGGTTTATTACAAACATCTCTGTGGTGAATTCAATACTGCATCGTCATTTGGTTTCTGGTTAGCTTCCAAAATTTTGAAAATGCAATCTCTTCCAGAAGGTGTTAAGCTAAACAACATTAAACATACATCTTTTAAAACTATATTGTTGTACAACCAGTATCGTGGAGAAAACCATAGTTTCACCTTACTAAAACAATGCTGAATTTTAGGTCAGTAAATATCACAACAAGCATTCTTTTTGTATTATTTATTTGCTTACATTTCCTAATTAATATGTCTTTTTGGTGGCTTTTTCCAATCGGTCTGGCCTGGTTAGTTTTAACTGTTTTAGGTTCAGGTTTAATAGGTTGGAACTACCATTTAAAGGCTCTAAACAACAATCCAAAATCCAATAATATTGCCATTACCTTTGATGATGGTCCAAACCCTGATTTCACACCTAAAGTTTTAAAGGTATTAGAAACGTACCGAGCAAAGGCAACATTTTTTTGTATTGGCCAACACATAGAATCACATCCAGATATTATTAAAACCATTATTGAACATGGTCATACAGTAGGTAATCACACCTATTCACATGCCAATAAATTTGGATTTTTTAGCACTCAAAACGTAATTGCTGAATTACAAAAAACCAATTCTATTGTCAAAAATGTGTTGGGTATAACCCCATGCCTATACCGTCCTGCCTTTGGCGTAACAAATCCCAAAATAAAAAGAGCTGTTAAACACTTACATTTAACCACTATTGGATGGAACAGACGCTCTTTTGATACTACCAACCTCAACGAAAATCAAATTTTTAATCGCATAACAAAAAACCTAAAAAAAGGCGATGTTATTTTACTTCACGACACGAGTGAAAAAACAATCAGAGTTTTGGAACGGTTATTGTTATTTTTGCAAGAGAAAAACCTACAGTCTGTAACTGTAAATGATTTATTTAATGTTAAAGCCTATGCATAAAATCTTTTTCATTCCATTTTTTTTGATTTCGGTAAGTTTATTTGCACAATCACCTATGAATAGTCAAGAAGCAGTCGCTTTAAAAAATTTGGTTAAAAGCAGAGCGGCAACTACTAAAACCATTACAAGTGATTTTACCCAATCAAAGCATTTGGATTTTTTGGATAACGATGTTGTAACCAAAGGACAATTGGCCTTCAAATCGCCTAATTTGATTAAGTGGAGTTACCTAGATCCTTTTAAGTATTCCGTTATTTTCAAAAATGAAACCTTATATATCAATGATGAAGGTAACAAAAGTAATATTGATATTGGCTCGAATCAGATGTTCAAACAACTAAATAAACTCATCATAAATAGTATTAAAGGTGATATGTTTGATGATGAGACGTTTTCAATTGAATACTTTAAAAACGATCATTCTAGTTTGGTTCAGTTTGCATCCAAAGACAAAAAGTTATCAAAATACATTAAAGCCTTTCATATTACCTTTAATAGCAATGGAGATGTAGAACAGGTGAAAATGATTGAACCTTCAGGCGATTATACTAAAATAGTTTTTTCAAACCGAGTGTTAAATAGTCCGATTAATGAAGCGGTTTTTTCTAATTAGTTTCTCCTTATTGATATTGGGTTGTGGATCTTATCCTAAAAAGCAGGGTTTCAAATTGGACGCCACATCCCAAATGGCTCTGGTAAATCCATATTTCTCCAACAGTGAAATTGATTATGTTTACAAGGCTAAAATTGAGGTATATGATAGCCATTTTGGTGGGCTGTTAATTATCAAAAAAATTAATGAGCTTGAGCATCGGGTTGCTTTTACCACTGAAATGGGCAATAAGCTATTTGATTTTTCTTTTTCTGAAAATGATTTCAAGGTCAACTATATCGTTGATGACTTCGACAAAGGATTACTGATTAAAATTCTAAAACAAGATTTTAAAACCCTGATCACCGAATCCTTGAGCAGCGAAACGTTCTATAAAAATAACTTTCAGAATGTTTATGAAACATCCTTGTACAATAAAAAGCATTTTTACTTTTTTGACGCTGGAAAACTTGTTAAAATTAACCGAGTCAAAGGCATAAAAGAAAAAGTATCTTTTATCTTTTCAGATATTAGTAATAGTATTGCAAAACAAATAGAAATTAACCATCATAACATAAAGCTTAAAATAACTCTAAACTCAATTAAACAAATATGAAGAAATTAATTTTGGCATTTGCATTAATTCTTATATCTACCGTTGCTTTTTCACAAGTAAAAGTGAGACCAGGGGTTAGACTTGGACTAAACTCTTCTAGCATTTCTAATGTTGAACAAGCCGACAGAAAACTTGGTTTAAGTGCAGCCAGTTTTGTGAACATCCGATTTTCTAGATTTTATGCATTGCAAGTTGAAGGAACTTACAATAATCAAGGTATTTCACAAAACAACCGTATTATCTACTATGATTATTATGGTAATCCAGTTATAGAACCTGGGTCTAGTGACTTAAACATTCATTATGTTGGTATAGGTATAGCCAATAAGTTTTTTATTATTCCTGGTGTTGGATTCCATTTTATAATCGGACCCAGTATTGAGGTAAATGTAGAAGATGATGGCGCCGATATCACACCTGTTGATTTCTCCTTATTTGGTGGAATTGGTTACGAATTTCCTTTTGGCCTTGGTATTGAAGCCCGATATAAACAAGGTTTAATTGATGTAAGAGATGACTATGATGGTTCTTATTATATTGGAAATGATTATTACTATGCTGAAAGCGATGGTGATTATTATGATGGTAATAACCTTTTAAATGGTGTAATTCAATTAGGCGTTTACTACAAATTTTCTTGGTAATGTTGTTAGAAAATTTTTATACAGTTAATAATTTAGATATTGCAGAAGGTTCTGCAATTGCTAATATCACCATTAACAAAGACCATGAAGTCTTTAAGGGGCATTTTCCTGGAAATCCAGTAACACCTGGTGTTTGCATGATGCAAATCATTAAAGAGTTAACCGAACAGGTTGTCAGTGAAAAACTGTTTATGCAGTCATCCAGTAATGTAAAATTTATGGCAATCATAAATCCTGAAATAAATCCTGATCTTGAACTAACCTTAACAATTCTTGAGGAAGATGGTCTTTTTAAGGTTAAGAATATTACCAAGTTTGATGATACGATAGCCTTAAAACTTTCAACTGCTTTCAGAAAAAAATAATTCTAATGAAACCTTTGATTTCCTTATTGTTTTTGACATTATCCATGAGTTTTCAGGCTCAAGATATGTCAACGGTACGCGAAAGCTACAAGGTAGCAGCCCAAGACAAAACGCATCTGGAATCATTTTACGATATGATGAAGCCCGTCACCAAAAGCGACCATGTTGCTCTTGTGGCATACAAAGGAGCTGCATTGGCATTGCAAGCCAAATATGCCAAAACCATAAAGGAAAAAAAGGATGGATTTATTGATGGTGTGGACTACATTGAGTATGCTATTGAAAAAGAACCCAACGCCATCGAACCCCGTTTTGTTAGATTGGGTATCCAAGAAAATGCCCCTAAAATTTTAAAATATCGTGGAAATATTGAAGAAGACAAGGCATTTCTCTTGAAACAATTTGAACATATTGGATCAAAAAATCTTAAAGGGCATATTAAAGACTATATTTTACAGTCAAAATTATTCACTGAAGAAGAGAAAATAAACATAGAAGCACAATAACTAATAAATTATGAAAAAAAGCTTTATACTATTACTATTCATCTTTAACATTTCGATATACGCACAGGATTTGATAATTACTGTAAACAAAGAAGAAATACCATCTAAAATTGAAGAAATTAATGTCGAAACCATTTCCTATAGAAAATTTGACAATTTAAATGGTCCATTATACCACATTAAAAAATCACAAGTTCAAAAAATAGTTTTTGAAAATGGTAATATTGAAACGTTTTCAAAAATATCAGATTATGAAAATGTTTCATTAGAAGAAACCAAAGCATTTATAGTTGAGACAATCAATAAGTATGGTTACAGTGATAATGGCTATCTAAAAAACGCATATAAAGCTACTTTTGAAAATGATTTTTTAAGACTGGTTCTTTACAATAAAAATAAAACAAAAGAGCAAAGTAATATTCTTTATGACCTCCAAAATATGTACGCTTTGAGAACTCCTGACAGGAGGAGTAATGATCTAGCCTACTTAAATATCTACCTCCCTTTTTTAAAAAATGAAAAAAAAGACCAATGGGAAAAAATTAAACTTGTTATGAGTATTGAAGGTCACGATCACGCAAAATCTCTGGAAAATGCATTAAGACACTGTAGCAAATTACTAAAAGAGAAAAACAAAAAACCTGGACAAAAGTTTTAGTTGTAATAATTTATACTATCCCTTTAAATACGAAGAAAAAGCTTTAATTTTGATTTTATAATTTGAAATGCTTGCTATTGCGTGCAAAATACCCTCATTCAACAAAAAATTATTGATTTAAAGGTATGTGTGCTTATTCCCACATACAATAACGAGCGCACCTTAAAACGTGTCCTTGATGGTGTATTGGAAATTACCAATCAGGTTATTGTAGTCAACGATGGTGCAACTGATTCTACAGCGCAAATACTCCAGCCCTATCAAAATATAACTCAAATTCATTTTTCCGAAAATCAAGGAAAAGGAAAGGCTTTAAGGGGAGGCTTTAAAAAAGCCCAAAAACTGGGCTACGAATATGTCATCACAATAGATTCAGATGGTCAGCATTTTCCGTCAGATATTCCAAATTTTGTCAATGCTATAGAAACTTCAGAAGACGAGGCGCTTTTACTGATAGGCTCCCGCAATATGGAACAAGAGGGCGTCCCAGGCAAAAGCAGTTTTGGAAACAAATTTTCCAACTTTTGGTTTTGGTTTGAAACTGGCATCAAGCTAGATGATACGCAATCGGGTTTTAGGTTGTATCCTCTTAACGTTTTAAAAAATATAACTTTTTATACCTCAAAATTTGAATTTGAAATTGAAGTGATTGTTAAAGCAGCTTGGCGTGGCGTTACTGTGCAAAACATCCCCATTCAAGTGCTGTATGATGAAAACGAACGGGTATCACATTTTAGACCATTTAAGGATTTTACACGTATCAGTATTTTAAATACCTGGTTGGTAATCGTTATGCTTTTTTATATCAAACCTCGAGATCTTTATAGAAAATTCAAACGCAAAGGAATTAAACGCTTTTTCTTTGAAGATTTTTTGGGAAGCGGCGATTCAGCCAAGAAAAAGGCACTCTCCATAGCATTGGGTGTTTTTATAGGTTTATCTCCTTTTTGGGGATTTCACACGGTTATAGTCATTTTTTTGGCTATTTTCTTAAGATTGAATAAAGCCATTGCATTTGCCTTCTCCAATGTCAGTTTACCACCTTTTATTCCCTTTATTTTATATGCAAGTTTTGAGTTTGGTCAATATATTCTGAATGTTGATTATGGTTATTCAAAACAAGAACTCGTTGATAATTTTGATGTGCTTAATCATTTAAAAGCCTATATTATTGGAAGTTTCTCCTTGGCTGTGGTTTGTGCAACCGTTTTGGGACTATGTGGTTATATATTTTTCTTAATTTTTGACAGAAAGCATGTTGTTTTAAAAAATGGGTGATTTTTTTTATAGCATATACCAATCCATTCAATCCAAAAAGATTATTGGTATTGCTGTTTTTTTGGCTACAATTTCCCTATTAGGATGGTTAGCTTCCCAAATAAGCTTTGAAGAAGACATTACCAAATTAATACCTACAACCAAAGAAAACTCGGATGCCCAACGCGTTTTAAAAACTGTCAATTTTGCCGATAAAATTATTGTAAACATCAAACGTGAAGGTTCAGGTTCCGTTGATGATTTAACCGGATACGCTTCACAGTTTATTGATAGTCTATCAAAGAACAACAGTAATTACTATACCAAAATTCAGGGTAAGGTTGAAGATGAAACTGTGTTGAACACATTAGACTTTGTTTATAACAATTTACCCTTGTTTCTGGAAACCCAAGACTATACTGAAATTGAAAACAAACTTCACAAAGACAGTATTGATAATATTACCCGAAACAATTATAAAACGCTTATTTCACCATCAGGCTTTGTAACCAAGGAAACTATTCTAAAAGACCCTTTAGGGTTATCGGTTATGGCACTAAAAAAATTGCAGCAACTAACCTTTGGCAATTCTTTTTCTTTACATAATGGATTTTTATTAAGCCAGGACAAAAAGCATATTCTGTTATTTATCACACCAACCCATAAGTCCAGTGAAACTGCTGAAAACACGCTTTTTTCAGAAGAACTTTACCTCTTACAAGATCAATTGAACTCTGAATTTAATGGTACTGTTTCCAGTGAATATTTTGGTGGTGCATTAATTGCTGTTGCCAATGCCAAACAAATTAAAGGTGATATCCAACTAACCGTTTCAATAGCCATGAGCATCCTCTTATTGATTCTCATTGTTTTCTACAGAAAAATTACGCTGCCATTAATTTTGTTTATACCTACTGTTTTTGGTGGTTTATTGGCTGTAGCCCTATTATTTATCATTCGCACCAAAATCTCTGCAATTTCACTTGGCATTGGTTCCGTTTTATTGGGAGTGACCTTGGATTATTCTCTGCATGTACTAACCCACATTAGAAATAACAATAACATTAAAACACTTTACGAAGAAATCACCAAGCCTGTATTAATGAGCAGTTTGACAACTGCTCTAGCTTTTTTATGTTTATTATTCTTAAATTCTCAAGCTCTACAGGATTTGGGCATTTTCGCTGCTATTAGCGTTCTTGGTGCATCATCGTTCGCCCTTGTTTTTATTCCACAAGTTTATAAATCTAATGGTAGTCTTTCCAACAAAAAAACAGTTATAGACAAAATAGCCCATATTGATTTACATAAAAAGCAATGGCTTATTATAACTTTGGTGATATTCTTCTGTATTAGTTTCTTTACCTATAATAAAGTTGATTTCAACAATGATTTGTCGAAACTTAATTATGAGCCACCTGAAATGATGGAGGCCCAAAAAAGGTTGGATGCTTTAACCAATATCGCTTCTAAATCGGTTTATTTGGCGGCATATTCTGAAAATGAACAAGAGGCTATTCAGATTAATGATAGTATATACACCAAATTAACCACCTTAAAGTCTCATCATGATATTGTTGACTTTAGCTCTATTGGCGCCATTATACAATCAGAAACAGAACAAGCCAAACATCTAAAGGTTTGGAATGATTTCTGGACCGACCAACGTAAAGAATCTCTACAAAACAATCTCATTGAGAGTGGTCATATCTTGGGTTTCAAACCATCAACATTTCATACTTTTTATGAGCATTTGAATTCTGAATTCAGTCCGCTTACTGTTTCCGATTTTTCGGCACTGGATGTGATTAATATTGATGACTACATTAATACCGAAAACAATTTTACCACCGTTACCTCCCTTGTTAAATTACAAAATGAAAAAACGCAAAATTTGGTCAATACCTTTAAAGAAACCAATCAAACTTTGGTTATTGACCGTAAACAAATGAACGAAACCTTTTTGGGTAACCTGAAAAATGATTTTAACAGCTTGGTAGGCTATTCCTTAATTGTAGTTCTTCTCATTTTATTCCTATTTTACAGAAGCCTCTCACTAACATTGGTAACCAGTATTCCCATTGCGCTAACTTGGTTGTTAACCATTGGTATTATGGGGCTTGTTGGAATTGAGTTTAACATTTTCAATATCATCATCTCTACGTTTATTTTTGGTTTAGGAATAGATTATAGTATTTTCATTACCAATGGTTTGCTAAAAACTTATCAAACGGGTGAACAGGTTATTGCAACCAATAAAACTTCCATAATTTTATCGGTAATTACAACCATTTTAGGTGTTGGTGTTTTGATTTTTGCTAAACATCCTGCATTATATACCATTTCATTGGTATCCATAATTGGAATTCTTTCCGCAATGTTAATGGCATTTACCATTCAACCATTATTGTTCAAATTATTCATTGGTAGTAAAAGTAAACGTCCAATTTCATTGCGCTTATTATTGCATTCTTGTTTATCATTTGGGTATTATGGTATTGGCGGTTTTGTACTATCGATGTTGAGCCTTATTCTGATTCCATTAATTCCGATTAGCAAGAAGGTTAAAATGGCGTGGTTTCATAAAACCATTTCGGTATTTATGAAATCCGTTTTATATTCAAATCCTTTTGTTTACAAAAAGATTATCAATTGTCACAATGAGACCTTTGAAAAGCAATGTATCATTATTGCTAACCACACATCCTTTTTGGATATATTGGCGATGGGCATGCTACATCCAAAAATCATATTTTTGGTAAACGATTGGGTTTATAAATCGCCCATTTTTGGCAAAGCGGTACAATTGGCAGGCTTTTATCCTGTTTCCAGTGGGATTGAAAATGGATTGGAGCATTTAAAGAAAAAAGTGGAACAAGGCTACTCGCTTATGGCTTTCCCCGAAGGAACTCGTTCCAATACCAATAAAATTAGGAGATTTCATAAAGGTGCTTTTTTCTTGGCCGAACAACTCAACCTAGATATCGTTCCGGTATTGATACATGGAAATTCTGAAGTGCTCCCTAAAGGTAGCTTTATAATTAAAGATGGCAGTATCACGCTTAAAATATTGGAAAGGATATCGACTTCCGATACTAGATATGGAACCACCTACAAAGAACGCACCAAGCAAATTAGTCAATATTTTAGATCAGAATTTAATTCCTTAAGAGAAAAGATAGAAAATGACACCTATTTTCATCCAATCGTTTTGGAAGATTTTAGATACAAAGGTGATCAGTTATACAAACATGTAAAACGCGACCTTAAAGAGCATGCTGCTGAATATAAACTCCTAATGGATACTATTGATAAACAAGCAAACATTGTTCATCTTTCAAAAGATTGTGGCCAATTGGATTTTCTGTTATCTTTAGACAGCCCAGACCGAAAAATAACGACGTATATTGAAAATTCACTGGTTCGGGAAATTGTTGCCAATAGTTATATAAGCAATACGCATTATAAAATAACGATAGCCCAAACAGTAGCGGAATTATCATCAAATATTGGTGATGCCTTAATTTTAAACACATCGGAAAACATTGAAAATTTATTCGATAGCTTGTTGACTGACACTTTTGAAAATATTATTTTGTTGCATGAAAGTCAGAGGTATTATTTGAATGTTTTAGAATCAAAATCATTCAATATTATTTCTAAAAACACTAATTATACTATTTTAAAAAATAAACACTAAATGAAAGCGCATTACGATGTTGTAATAATTGGAAGCGGATTGGGAGGATTGGTATCTGCCATTATTCTTGCCAAGGAAGGTTACAGTGTTTGTGTGCTTGAGAAAAATCAACAGTTTGGTGGTAATCTCCAGACCTTTGCAAGAGACAAAACCATATTTGACACAGGTGTTCACTATATTGGTGGTTTAAGCGAAGGTCAAAACCTGCATCAGTATTTTAAATATTTAGGTATCCTTGACGGGTTAAACCTAAAAAAGCTTGATGAAAACGGATTTGACATAATTACCTTTGAAGGTGACAACAAGGAATATAGACATGCACAGGGTTATGATAATTTTGAACGTGTTTTAATTGAAGAATTCCCTGATGAGGCTGAAGCTATTAAAACTTATTGCAAGAAATTAAGAGAGACTTGTAATAAATTCCCTCTTTACTCGCTTAAAAAAGGTAAGCCTTATTATGACGATACCGAAATTTTTCAATTACCCGCCAAAGCCTATATTGATTCACTAACTGATAATGTTAAACTCCGCGGTGTTCTGGCAGGCTCAAATTATTTGTATGCTGGTGATAGTGAACGAACTCCTTTTTATGTCCATGCGTTATCAGTTAACTCTTATATTGAAAGTGCTTACCGCTGTATTAATGGAGGTAGTCAAATTACCAAACAGCTCATTAAAAAACTCAAGGAGCATGGTGGTGAAACCTATAAACGCCACGAGGTTATTAAATTTGGATTTGATGAAGAAAGCAAAAAACTAACTTCTGCCTTATGCGCCAATGGAAAAGAAATTTTTGCTGATATGTTCATTTCCAATATTGAACCAAAATTAACCCTGAAATATGTTGGTGAAGATAAATTCAAAAAATCCTATACCAATCGGGTTAATCAAATTGAGAGCACTATTGCAGCCTTTAGTTTATATTTAGTTTTAAAGCCTAATTCTTTCAAATATCAAAATAGAAATTTTTATCATTTTAAGTATCCGGATCGTATTTGGGATGCACAAGATTATACTGAAGAGTCTTGGCCCGAAGGTTATATGATGTCTATGGGTATTAAAAAAGATATGGATGAATTTGGAGACAATATAACCGTCATGACTTATATGCGATATGATGAAATGGCGCCTTGGATTGATACCTTTAACACTGCTGCCAATAAAAATGACCGTGGTCAAACCTATAAAGATTTTAAAGCTGAAAAAGCCGAAAAGCTCATTGCAGAGTTGGAGAAAAAATTTCCAAACATTAGAGATTGTATCCAAGAGGTTTACACCTCAACGCCACTTTCCTATAGAGATTATATTGCGTCAAACAATGGATCGATGTATGGCTACGTAAAAGATGTTAATAGACCCATGCAATCGTTTATTTCACCTAAAACCAGAATCCCCAATTTGATGTTTACTGGTCAAAGTATTAATATGCATGGTATTTTGGGTGTTACCATTAGTGCTATCATAACCTGTTCTGAAATTTTAGGAAAGGATTATTTATTGGATAAAATTTTAGAAGCCAATACCGAAGAAAAAATAATGTAATATGGCAGCTATTAAAACACAGCCCATAACGCGCATTAAGGAAATCTCAAAAGCAGATTTTATCAAGTATTACTATAAGCCTCAAGTACCGGTTTTAATTGAAGGCCTGACCAAAGATTGGCCTGCTCATAAAAAATGGAATATTGAATATATTCAAAGTTTAGCTGGTGATCAAATTGTCCCATTGTACAATAATGAACCAACAAAGGGAAAGCAAAAATCGGCGGAACCAACTACCGAAATGAAGCTCTATGACTATTTAGAACTCATTAAGTCCAAACCAACCGATTTACGAATCTTCTTTTATGACCTTATGAAGAATATGCCTGTATTGGCTAAAGATTTTGATTATCCAGACATAGGTCTCAAATTTTTTAAGCGATTACCTGTTATGTTCTTTGGAAGTAAAGGATCCAAAGTATTGCCTCATTATGATATGGATTTGGCAGATTTGGTGCATTTTCATTTTCATGGCAATAAAAAAGTGGTACTTTTTGCGCCTAGTCAAACGAAATATCTATATAAAGTTCCCTATGCGGTACACAATGTAGAAGCTATTGATTTAGACAATCCTGATTTTGAAAAATATCCTGCATTAAAAAACCTTGAAGGATTGGAAATTGAAATGAAACATGGTGATGCACTTTATATGCCGAGCGGTTATTGGCATTATATCACCTATTTAAACGGTGGTTTTTCCATGACGTTGCGTGCTTTTTCAAAAAAGCCACAAGTACTATTAAGAATGTTATACAATGTGTTTTTTATGAGGCATTTTGAGAATAAAATGCGAAAATGGAAAGGTCAAAAATGGATTGATTACAAAGATCAAAAGGCTATTAGAAGAACCAACAAACTAGTTTCAAAACAATAGAATCATGTCTCTAAAAAAAAATGTTGTTGGTCTTTTTGTACTATGTATTCTTACTTCCTGTGGTGTTTCCAAATCATTGGAAGACGTTCCCGACGTTAGTCATTATAACCAAACCAAACCTCAAAGAATAGCGACTTCCGATTCCACCTATAAAACATCAAATGCCTTCATTACAGGCAATAAATATGGTCAATGGGAATTGTTTGCTGCTGGAGACCCTTATCAAATTGGGTTGCAATCAGGAGCCGTAAGTCAGGAACTTTTTGAAGAACAGGAACGCGCATTTTTGAGTAAGGTTGATGAAATTGTCCCCTCAAAGTTTAAACAATATTTACTCCGGAAAGTTTTGGCTTGGTATAATCGGAAAATGTACCAACATGTGCCAGAAGAATATAAAGCTGAAATATTGGGCATTTCTAAATATGCTGGTGATGATTATGATTATGTAGCCGATGATTATTTGAGAATGCTCTATTTACATAGCGCTCATGACATAGGTCACGCCCTACAGGATTTGGCATTGGTTGGCTGTTCGTCTTTTGCTGCCTGGGGAGATAAAACAGAAGATGGGCATTTGATCATTGGACGAAATTTTGATTTTTACGCAGGTGATGCCTTTGCCAAAAACAAAATCATTGCTTTTATGCAGCCCACCAATGGTCATAAATTCATTTCCGTTACCTGGCCAGGAATGATTGGCGTTGTTTCAGGTATGAACGAAAAAGGATTGACAGTAACCATCAATGCTGGAAAGTCTGATATTCCTTGGTCTGCTAAAACACCCATTTCAATATTAACGCGTGAGATTCTGCAATATGCGGCAACAATTGATGAGGCCATTGAAATTGCCAAAAAGAGGCAAGTTTTTGTTTCCGAATCCATATTAATTGGCAGTGCTATAGATAACCGTGCCATAACTATTGAAGTGTCACCTGAAAACTTTGGAATCTATCAAGTAGACAATTCCAATGAGCTGATTTGTTCCAATCATTTTCAAAGTAATGCCTATGCCAACGACGAAAATAACATCAAACATAAAGCTGAAAGCCATTCACAATATCGTTACGAGCGTATGGAGGAGCTATTGAATGACACTCCAAAGCTCACGCCGAAAGTGGCCGTAGGCATCTTACGAAACACCAAAGGCTTGGATGACGAATCCATTGGTTATGGCAATGAAAAAGCATTAAATCAGCTCTTGGCACATCACGGTATTGTATTTAAACCGCATGAAAGATTGGTGTGGGTTTCAGCTAATCCTTATCAATTAGGAGCCTTTGTGGCTTATGATCTCAATACAGTTTTTCAGGAAGCACTAAAAAACAGTTCTGGAAAATCGCTTCACAATGAAGTCCTGACCATTGAAGCCGATCCATTTCTATATACGGAAGCCTATAAAAACTATGAGCGAAATCGAATTTTAAGTCGCGAGATTTCGAAAGCGATTAAAAATGAAGAAAACGTTACCCCTGAAACATTAAAAGAGTTTCAACAAACCAATCCTGACTATTGGGAGGTGTACTATATTATCGGTAAGTATAACTACGAAAAAAAGTACTATCGAGCTGCTTTAAATGCCTTTGAAATGGCAAAAACCAAAGAAATAACTACGGTTCCAGATAGGGAACAAATTGATTTATATATTAAAAAAATTAAAAGACGATTGAACGAATGATTCCAGAAATAGAACTAGCGTCTAAAGAAACTATAAAAAGCTTTCAAGAAAGTAAGTTACAAGATTTATTGGCCTATTTGAATAAGAATTCCACGTATTATCAAGGTGTTTTTAAAGCTCACAACATAGATATTTCTGAAATTAAGAAACTGGAAGATTTAAACCAGATTCCTGTTACAACAAAAGATGATTTACAACAACATAATGATGATTTTTTGTGTGTGCCCAAAGAAGATATCATTGATTATGTAACGACATCAGGAACATTAGGCGATCCTGTTATTTTCGCCCTTACTGATAACGATTTAAGCCGTTTGGCATACAACGAAGCCATTTCATTTGCCTGTTCCGGAGTTACCAAAACAGATGTCATGCAATTAATGACGACCATCGATAGGCGTTTTATGGCTGGTCTTGCCTATTTTTTAGGTGCCAGACAATTAGGCGCTGGTATCATTCGCGTGGGTGCTGGAATTCCGGAATTACAATGGGACTCTATTTTGAAATTTAAACCTACCTATTTAATTGCCGTACCATCATTTTTGTTGAAACTCATTGAATATGCCAAGCAACATGATATTGATATCAATCAATCCGGTGTTAAAGGTGCTATCTGCATTGGCGAACCTTTACGAAATCAAGATTTCACCTTAAACACATTGGCACAAAAAATTACGGATAACTGGAATATTGAGCTCTATTCAACCTATGCCTCCACTGAAATGAATACCGCCTTTAATGAATGTGAAGCGCAACGTGGTGGTCACCATCATCCAGAACTTATCATAGCGGAAATTTTAGATGATGATAATAATCCCGTTGCTGATGGCGAAATAGGTGAATTGACCATCACTACTTTGGGCGTGGAAGGTATGCCGCTGTTACGCTTTAAAACAGGCGACATGGTAACAGCACACACCGAAGCCTGTTCTTGTGGCCGAAACACCATGCGCTTGGGCCCTGTGGTTGGTCGTAAAAAACAAATGATAAAATATAAGGGTACAACCTTATATCCACCTGCCATGGATAATATTCTAAATGACTTTACCGAAGTTCAAGGCTATGTTATTGAAATATCTAAAAACGCTATTGGCACTGATGAAATTTGCATAAAAATAGCCTCCAAAAACCCAAATGATAAGTTACTATCCAATATCAAGGACCACTTTCGGGCCAAGTTACGGGTTTCTCCTACCATTGAATTTCATGATAAAGAAACCATACAAAAATTACAGTTTCCTGTTATGAGTCGAAAACCTATTTTATTGATTGATAAGCGGAAACAGGAATAAATCCTAAAAAACTAATTCCAAATTAGAATATTTTGTATGCGAGATAACAGAAAAGATTTAAGCTATTTTCAAAACCATTCTAAAAAACAGGTAAATGGAATAAAATTGTTTAAAGAAGCTTTTGATAAAGGAGGAGAAGGAAGACTAACTAAAGAAGAAGCTGCCAAAACGATAATAATGTATTATACAAATTTATTGGGTTCTAAATACTCAATGGGGTCTTATGAAAATGAGCTGCGTATAATAGTATTAGAAATGCTACCCTATTTGGAATTCTTTGAAACTTCAAATTATTATGTTCAATTATTGTGGTTGTTATCAATAGCCTATATATTAGAAATAGAGGCTGAAAAATTAGAAGTTTTAAAACAGAAAATCATAGAAAACAAATATGATGATTATGTAGTCAGTACTATTTTAAATGCCATTTTTAATGATGTTAGTATCAAGACAAGCTTTAACTGGCCTACTCCCTATGCTAAATTAAAACCAGTATTGGATGCAAAGGAAAATGCAGGCATAAAGGATATTGAAAAGTATTTAAAATCATATTGGTACAAAGGACATAGCGATTCTTCTTGGTATGAGAGTCATAAAAGAGATAAATTGGCTTATGCTGGTTATTGGAGTTTTGAAACGGCAGCTTTGGTTAAGCTTTTTAATTTGGATGATGAAGGCTTGAAAGATGTAGATTATTATCCGTATGATTTATTGCATGCTTAAGACTATAATAAATTAACTTTCTCTATCTTAATCATTTAAATCAATTTTTTTTAAAACCAATGGAAAAACCCAACGAAATTGCTAATCGTTTTAGAGAGGTTCTCCTCAATGGCACTTGGATAGCTAATACCAACTACCAAGATCAACTATCCAATGTCACATGGCAACAAGCTATAACAAAAGTAAGCTCATTAAATACCATAGCCCTTTTGGCTTTTCATATCAACTATTACATAGCGGGTGTTTTGAATGTTTTTAAAGGTGGAAATCTTGAGATTCGGGATAAATACAGTTTTGATATGCCCGAAATAACTTCAGAAGAACAATGGAACACCTTATTGGAAACTATGTGGCAAAATGCCGAAGAATTTGCGCAATATGTTGAAAAAATGAACGAAGAACAATTGGATAGTTCATTTGTTGACCCAAAATATGGCACATATCGTAGAAATATTGAAGCCTTAATTGAGCATAGTTATTACCATTTGGGGCAAGTATCTTTAATCAAGAAAATGATTTTAGAAAAGGCAAACTAATAGTACCTAATCACTTCTCTAACAATTCAAACTCAAAAGTTACTGCAACTTCATTAGATAGTTTATTACTGACTATTTTTGGGATTTCAATTTTAAAATCAGATGCTAATACGTTAAAGTTTCCCGTAAGTTTCAAAGTATTATCTATTTCCGATAGGGTTACTTTAATACCCTTTAAAGATTTAGATACGCCGTGAAATGTTAAGGTTCCATCAATAGTGTAAGTGCCTGATAATTTATCACTCGAAAAGTTTTTAAATGTGCCTTTAAATGTCGCTTTCGGATAGGTATTGGACTCGGCATAATTTTCATTAAAATGCTCTTCCATCAAAGCGTTTTTAAACCGAAATCCCTTTACTAATATCAACGCAGCAAACTCACCGTTTTCCGAGTTCAAGATGGCGGTTGTTGACGCATTGGTAGCTTTGACCTCCTCAAATGAAGGCACGGAAGCTTCAAAAGTTACATTTCCTGTTTTGGTCATATACTTGCTTTGAGCCTGTGCAAGTAATGCAAACCCCAAGAACATAATACATACAATTTTTTTCATAGTTCTCTTTTTGTTATTCTTCCTGAAGACCTTCGGCCTCCCATAATATAACCGTATCGATTAAATTTTGGGGTAATCTGGGGCCTCCAAATGGCATTAAAAATCCTAAATTATCGGATGATATTCTATCTATCAATCCTCTATTCTCAACAGCATCTCTGACATTTTCGTAAGTAATGAGCGCCATTGGCGCTCCATTTTCTGGAGGATTTGAATGACAGCTAATACAATTATTATCAATAATCGATTTTACATGGCCTACATAAGTTACCATGTCATCAGGCAAAACCGTTTGCTCTATGAGGTCTTCCTCACTGACGGATGTGCAGCCAAAAACTATCAATATGCTCAAAGTGAAAATTATACTGTTTGGTTTCATACTATTTGATTAAAAAACACGACTTAAATTAAATCCAAAATAAATATCGCCTTCACTCCAATCACCAGTAGACTGACCTAAAAAGGTATTAGTGTTCATAGGCTGTGCATTGGTAAAATGCATTTGAAAAACGTGTCCGCCTGTTTCCAAATCAATCCCAATGGACAGTGGATTTCTAAATGGTGAATTGGAAGCTCTATTTAAATGCCATCCATAATCAGCATTTAAAGACCAGCGCTTACCTAACTTATAACGTCCTCCAAAACCTAGTGCAAACTGCGAATTATCTTGATCGTTAATCATGACATAGTTATCATGAAAAAACGTTGGCGCGATTTCTAATGACAACTTTTCACTCATTTTTCTTGAAACCAATATTTGAGCGGTATATCCCAAACGATGTTTGAACTCCAATTTTGGCAAATTGTCCTCATCCAAAGCCGTATTGATTAAAATGGAATTAAAGCCAACTACAGTAAATGGAAAACCATTATTTTCTTGCCTTAAAATGCGATACTTGAGAGAGCCTTCGTAAATTTTTTGATAGGAACTTCTTGAAATACCTATGTTAAACCCATCTGATATTCCATATATAAAATTTAGTCGCGTAACGGCATCATCTAAACCAAAAAACGTGTCAAACCCATTTTCAATACTTCCGAATCTATGTGCTACTACCAGCGTAAACTCCTTTTTGGCCACCAATTTGGTTGACTCAAAATTGACGATTTTTAATCCTTTGAAAGCTGCTGTTGTATAAGAGCTAATCACAGAATCAGAATCAATTTCATCAAGCAAATCTTCTTGAGCCCAGGAAACACTTATAGAAAAAACACATATTAGGAACCATAACGTTTTCATAACCTGATTGAAAATGAAATTTGACACGCAATTCATCACTATTGAATGATTAATCTTTTTGTAATGGTATTTTCTTCAAATTCCAAACGGATTAAATACATACCGGATCCTATTCCAGAAACATCAATATCTAATTCTTGATTTGAATTTGCGAGGGTTCTATTAAAAACCATTTTGCCTGTTAAATCAACTATCTTCAATTGGCCATTAGTAAATCCGTTTGGCAAACCAATCGTTAAATTGGTATTTACTGGATTCGGAGTTAACCTAACAGATGCACTGTTAAATTCATCAACACTTAAACCTTGCTGAACGGTAATAACACCAGACATGCTTCCTGCACCATGAATTCCACAGAAATAAGGGTTAACACCTTCTACTGTAAATGTGTATGAATATGTCTGTCCCAAACCTGTGAGTATACCACTATTAAAGGTTTCTGTGCTACCGGTGTTATTTTCAACCGTGTGTGGCACATCATCAGTCCATGTCCATCTCACAGTATCGCCCACATCAATGGTCAAATCAGCTTCTGGACTGGTAAAGTTTCGTTCCCAAATAAGATCATGGGTTGTTTGAGCTTGCAATCCAATTGTTAATACAATGGCAAGCATAAGTAATCTTGTCTTCATAATTTTTGGTTTTAATTAATTAATAATATGGCATTGGTCTAATTTGATTTCTTCCAATAAATCATCATAGCCCAAAAACCGTCCTTTTATTGTTATGTTTTTTGAGTTCTGTAGTATGGGGTCTATTTTATCTTGAAATTGGCAAAACACCGAATTATCCAATACTATTGCATGACTCTCTACTTGAGTTGTGGTGCCAGATATTGTAATCGTCTGATCTAAATATTTGGATTCGGAATCTTCTGAATTAATTTGAAATTCCTCTAAAATATTCTTGGATGTTACTGAAAAGGCCGATGCTTCAGACTGAATATCTCTATGATCTTGATACACATAGTTATATCCTAGAATCCCAATAAGAATGAGTAATAATATTAAAATGCTCCAATTACGCATGAATATTGTTTTTAAAAACTGCCCCAACTATCTTCCAAATTGGAGCAGTCAGCTATTAATCAATATAATTTGGGAGCAATAAAGTAGGCTGTGTTTTTTGTCTAGTTACGTTCGAATGTCAAAGTATCAATACCGCCATTTCCACCACTTACATCACGTAATTGAATTCTATCGGCTGAATGAGAAACAATGTCCCAGTCGTCGTTAAGGTCTTCAAAATCATTTGTATCCGGTACATTGAAAAGGATGTTGAAATCAATGTCATCGCTACTATCATCGTTACTGTTGCTATCGGTTACTGACCAAGACCCAGATTCGGTATTATTGCCATTGGTTGCCGTAATTGTTCCATTTGTCCCAAAGGTGAAATTGTAACCCGTAAAATTGTTGGTTTCGTCTTGACCGGAATCCACAAAACTAGTAATACGCCAAGTTCCAGATTCAGCCTGGTTTTCTATTTGCTGAATTACTGCGCCTGTATTATTTGAGGAATTATCATCATCCGATGAACACGATGTTAATATCATAGCCAGACTTAACCCTAACATCATTCCGTTTAAAATTGCTTTTTTCATAATTTTTGCTCTTTATTTGATAATTGTTTTTAGTTAATTGCAAGTGCTTTCATACCGTAGCCTATCGTCATCTCCAACACGAAGATCTACTTTAGTTTCACCACTTGAGTCTTGTATTTCATGAAGTCCCCAGTTATTATTGCATAATGGTAATGTGGGTATGTCTATAATAACCGTTATCTCATTTCCTGAACCTTCTGTTGACCAGGTTCCATAATAATTGTTGGAGTTATATACTGATACAATGGTTCCATCGCTCATGAAGTTGAAAACATAGCCATAATAAGCATCATCCAAATCAACACCATCTCTTTCAAGTTTATCGACTATCCAATCTGAACATCCCGTAAGAATATCTTCTAATTGGTTTGAAGTACAGTTATTACAATCATCATCGTTAAAATCATAATCATCATCTTCATCACAACTGTCGGAAAAGTTGGTAATCGTTGCCTCCAGCTCCATTAAATTATTAATGGTTAATTGTGTTCCATCATAAAGAATCATAGAAATTGGAAAAGCAATTGCCACAATATCATTACTATCGATATTGTTGATAAAGGCATACAGCTCGTAATCATTTTGAAGGGAAACAGTGTTAATTAGTTCGTTATTGGTATTAAAAATCGATGCGCCAATTGGGTATACAAAATCAAGACATTCAATATCATCATCAATAATATTCTCGCCATTACAATTGGAGGCATAATTTGATAATTCCAAGTAATCATTAATAATGACTTCGGTAAAATCTGATAAAATAATAGTTATGGGATACGAAAAGAAAATGGTATCCACATCCGTATCCGATTCCTCAAAAATGATTTCAACAATATTCAGGTCACTGTCATTGTTTATAACTACTTCCTGGCCATTAGCAGTGACGGTTACTGGAAACTGAACATTGAAACAATTGGCATAATCTAAAATATTGTCGTTGGAACCATCGTTTAATGCCGTAAGTTTCATAAGACTGGCCACATTTGAATTGGGTACCAAAGTATTTTCTGGAGGAGATTCTATGCGCTCCAATTCTTCTTTTCTACAGCTCGTGAATAAAATCAGCACTGATAAAACTAATATGAAATACGATTTTAAGTTCATTTTATAAATCTGCTATTTGAACATAAAACAACCTTCTTTTAAAAACTCCTGAAAAAAAATTAAAAAATTTCAATACTTTTATGAGCAATCAAAACAATCCATGCCTAAAGAACTTCACGAAAATATATGTAGCGACACGGTTTTTGAGCAGATTTATAATAAATATTCCAAAGACTTAAACGATTTTTTGTTCTACAAATATGGTTCTGACCTAAATCCTGCAGACAAAGCTCAAGATGCCTTTATAAAGCTCTGGGACAACTGTAAAAAGGTAAGCTTTAGCAAAGCCAAATCATTCTTATTTACGGTAGCCAACAATTTAATGCTGAATGAAGTAAAGCATCAAAAAGTCGTTTTAAAATACCAAAAAATACAACCCGATAATACCACGCATGAAACGCCTGAATTTCTATTGGAAAAAGAGCAATATTTAGAACGCTATAAAATGGTACTGGAAAGTTTAACAGAAGAACAACGTGTTGCTTTTTTATTAAATAAAGTTGAAGGAAAAAAACATAGTGAGATTGCCGATATGTTAGGAGTAACTCAAAAAGTGGTTGAATATAGAATTTACAGTGCTTTTAAAATTTTAAAAACCGAATTGGAAAATTTTTCAATAAAATAATCAGGAGAAATGTGGATTAAGTTGTTTAATAGTAAATGCGAATCATTTTATGGAAAATGAACATTTAATAAAAAAATGGCTAAATAACGAATTAACCCCTGAAGAAGAAGTAATCTTTAAGGGCTCTGATGACTATTCTAAAAATCAAGCTATTATTGATGATGCTAAAGCATTCAAAGCCTCACATTTTTATCAATTAGATGATTTTGCCAATTTCAAAAAGCACTACAATGTGAACCAAAAAACGAGCAAGCAATTAAATTGGAAATCACCTTTTTTAAGGATTGCGAGTGTTATTGTTGTAGCCTTATGTGTCTATTCCGTTTTTTATTTTAACAATACCTCTGAAATAAAAACGCTAGCTGCTCAAAAAACAACTTTTGAACTTCCCGACGCCTCAAGCGTCACCTTGAATAGTGTTTCTGAAGTTTCCTTTAATAAACGCAACTGGGATTCCAATAGGTCATTGAATTTAAAAGGAGAAGCTTTCTTTAAGGTCTCTAAAGGGAATACTTTTGATGTTGTTACATCAGCAGGTATAGTTACAGTTGTTGGCACACAATTTAATGTCAAACAGCGTCAAAATTTCTTTTATGTTGAATGTTATGAAGGTATTGTGAGTGTGACATCTGATACGATTACCAGAAAGCTTCGCGCTGGAGATTCATTTAAAATTTACAACGGAATGTTTTCTGAAGATCATTCCGATTTAATGGAGCCTAAATGGATCGGTAATTCCAGTACCTTTCATGCCATTGCCATAAAAGACGTACTTTCTGAATTGGAAAGACAGTATGATATAGAAATAATACTTCAAGATGTTGATATTGAAAAATTATTCACTGGCACTTTTACGCACAACAATTTAGAGCAAGCCCTTATTTCCATTACACAACCAATGAATTTAAGCTATGAAATAAATTCTTCCAATCGTGTTGTACTGTATGAAAATAAGAACTAAACTTTTTTTTATTAGTACTATTGTCTGTTTG
The DNA here is from genome assembly GCF_055227665.1 of Hanstruepera sp. CR43. Taxonomy (NCBI): domain Bacteria; kingdom Pseudomonadati; phylum Bacteroidota; class Flavobacteriia; order Flavobacteriales; family Flavobacteriaceae; genus Hanstruepera; species Hanstruepera sp. CR43. The sequence goes on from NZ_CP200078.1 coordinate 1,701,649, forward strand.
CTGCATTCCTTTCAGGCATTTACCCAAAATGAAACAGACTCGATATTATTGCACGATGTCCTTGAGGCGGCAGAAAAAAAATACGAAGTCCAGTTTAATTATGCCGAAGATGTAATTGCAGACATTCATATTTCGCCTCCTACTGATGATTTGTCTGTTGAAGAATTAATCATTTTTTTAGAAACACAATCGAAACTCATATTTTCAAGATTAAGTGATTCTATTATTTTGATAAAGCATAGACCTAAAAATCTAATCTGCGGTTATATTAAAAGTTCCGTCGATAATTTACCTATACCATTAGCCACGCTCCAAAAAGGGGCGGAAGGCATTGTAGCCGACAATAGTGGCTATTTTGAAATACCAGATTATAACCCTAATGGCACCTATGAAATAAGAGCTTTAGGCTATAAAAGCATGATCCTGAATTTACAGGATTATAATTTAAACAGCTGTTTTACCATACTTTTAGAACCCGACATTGAAGCATTATCAGAAATTTTCATATCAAACTATATTACGAAAGGAATTAGCAAACTCAACAATGGGTCCTTTAATATTAATATAGAGGAGTTTGAAATTTTACCTGGTTTGATTGATGCCGACGTACTAAATTCGGTTCAGGCATTTCCTGGCATCCTAAGTGTATCTGAAACAGTATCCAATATCAACATTCGCGGCGGATCACATGACCAAAATCTTATTTTATGGGACAATATCAAAATGTATCAATCGGGTCATTTTTTCGGACTCATTTCCATGTATAATCCTCAAATAACACAAAACGTCTCATTATTTAAAAACGGAACCGATGTTACTTTTTCCGATGGTGTTTCTGGAACTATTGCCATGTACACCGAGAAAAAATTGAACAAAGTATTTAACGGCAGTATTGGTATAAATTTAATTGACGCCAATGGATTTGCCGATGTACCATTAGGTGAAAAATCGTCATTGCAAATAGCCGCCAGAAAATCAATAAGTGATTTCACGAAAACCCCTACTTACGATCAGTTTTTTAAACGTATTTCTCAAAATAATGAATTACAAAATGACATAAACTCTGATCAGGAATTTGATTTTTATGATGCATCCCTGCGATGGATTTATAAAATTAATGACAATAATGAATTAAGGCTTAACTTCATTAACGTTTCCAATAATTTAGTATTCAACGAAAATGAAACTGTCAATGCCGTTGAAGCCTCACGAGAGAGTAGTGTTTCTCAAAGTAGTATTGCAGGTGGATTACAATATCTAAGACAATGGAACGCTAACTTCAATACGACACTTGAAGTTTATGAAACAGATTATAAACTAGAATCCATTAACGCCAACATTACAGAATCACAACGCTTTTTACAAAAAAATCAGGTTTCTGAAACCAGTCTCAAATTAATAGCCGAGCAAAAACTCAACGAGAAATCACATGCAACCTTTGGATACCATTTTACCGAAACCGAAGTCACCAATTTAGATGATGTTGATGTTCCAAGATATAAATTACTGGTTTCTGAAGTATTGAGGGAGCATAGTGCGTTTGCCAAACTCAATTGGAAAACCTTAAATAAAAAAACCCATGTGGATTTAGGGTTTCGGTATGCGTATTTAAATGAGTTTCAAAAACATTTTCTGGAACCCAGGTTGAGTGTGACTCATAAGCTTTCAAATAGTTTGTCCATTGAAGCTTTAGGCGAATTCAAACACCAAAACACCTCTCAAATAATTAACTTTCAAAACGATTTTTTAGGAGTTGAAAAAAGACGTTGGCAATTAACAGATAACGACTCTATTCCAATAATAAAAAGCAAACAATTATCATTAGGAATAAATTTTGATAATAATGACTTTTTGTTAAGCTTAGAAGGTTACTATAAAAAAGTCAGTGGAATAACCTCTCAGAGTCAAGGTTTTCAAAATGACTTTGAGTTTGCCAAAACATCAGGCAATTATGAAGTTTATGGTATTGACTTTTTGACAAGAAAGCGTTTTGATGCATTCAATTTATGGTTAAGTTACTCCTATATGGATAACAAATACCATTTTAAAGAGCTTTATGAAGATGGATTCCCAAGTAATTTTGATATTACACATGCCATAACATTTGGGTCTTCCTATACAATTAATAAATTTAAATTGGCAGCAGGTTTGAACTGGCGAACCGGAAAGCCATTAACAGAACCCATTGATGGCAATGAAGTTGTCAATAATACAATAAACTATGCCTCTCCTAATTCTTCATCATTGGAATCCTATTTTCGAGTAGATTTATCGGCACTTTACTATCTCGATATTGGGAAAAAATTAAAAGGCCAATTTGGAGCTTCTGTTTGGAATGTATTCGGAAAGGACAATGTCATCAATAGATACTACCGATTAAGCAACATAAACCTTGTTGAGATAAACGAACTGTCTTTAGGTTTTGTTCCGAATGTATCCGCTAGAATTCTATTTTGAACGTATTGAAGAAGTTCACTAATGTAACTTCATAATTCAGTTACATCTCTTGAAATTACTGTTCAAAATTATCACACCTAACTTGCTTCCCTAAATAAGAAAATGACAAAAAAAGCATAATAATATTGATAATAATAAAATATTAGGATTTAAAATATTTTATTTTATATTTGTGTAATCGATTACAATAAAATTATTCTTATGTCAAAATATACAACAAGATATGCTTCAAGCCCACAGGCTGTAAAACAATATGATACCCAAGAGTTACGTGATGAATTTTTGATTGAAAATGTCATGAAAATCGATAATCTGGAATGGGTGTATTCACATTATGATAGATTTATGACCGCTGGAATCGTTCCAGTTAAAAAAACAGTTTCTTTAGAAACCATAGACCCCTTAAAGGCTAATTTCTTTTTAGAAAGAAGGGAGCTGGGCATTATTAATATTGGTGAATCTGGAATTGTAAAAGTTGATGGCGAAACTTATGAATTACATCATAAAGAAGCCTTATATCTTGGAAAAGGAAATGAATCGGTAGAATTTTCAAGTAAGGACTCTAACAAGCCTGCAAAGTTCTATTTAAACTCAACACCTGCTCACAAAAAGTTTCCAAATAAAAAAATAGGCACCAATGATGTTGAAGTTATTGAGCTTGGATCACCTGAAACTGCAAATGCCAGAACATTACGTAAATATATTGTCAATAGCGTGGTTGATGTTTGCCAGTTACAAATGGGGATGACGACCATAAAAACAGGGAGCAGCTGGAATACCATGCCAGCTCACGTTCACGACCGTAGAATGGAAGTCTATTTTTACTTTGAAGTGCCAGAGGATCAAGCTGTATCTCATTTTATGGGGCAACCTCATGAAACCCGACATATTTGGATAGGAAATGAAGAAGCTGTAATCTCACCGCCTTGGTCCATTCATGCTGGCTCAGGAACTGCCAGTTATTCATTCATTTGGGGAATGGCAGGAGAGAATTTGGATTATGGCGATATGGATGTTTGTAGAATAAATGAATTAAGATAACCAACTATTAGTATGTTTGATTTAACAGGAAAAACGGCTCTCGTAACAGGTTGTAAAAGAGGCATTGGTTTCGCCATGGCTGAAGCATTAGCCGAAGCTGGTGCTGATGTTATCGGTGTTTCTGCTTCATTAGAAAAAGAAGGTTCAGCAATAGGAAAACGCGTTGCAGAGATTGGAAGAAAATTCACAGCCTATCAATGTGATTTCTCCAGTCGTGACTCACTATATAGTTTTATAAAAGAAGTAAAAGCAAATCATTCCAAGATAGATATTCTGGTCAATAACGCTGGCACCATATTAAGAAAACCTGCTGCCGAACACCCCGATGAATATTGGGATAAGGTCATAGAAGTAAATTTAAACGCCCAATTTATTTTAAGTAGGGAAATAGGCAAGACCATGATAGAAAACGGTTCTGGTAAAATCATTTTTACGGCGTCATTATTGACATTCCAAGGCGGAATTACAGTTCCTGGTTATGCGGCTTCAAAAGGAGCTATTGGTCAGTTAACTATGGCGCTTTCTAACGAATGGGCTTCAAAAAATGTACAAGTCAATGCTATTGCGCCAGGTTATATCGCAACAGATAATACCGAAGCGTTACGCAATGATGAAGATAGAAGTCAATCAATATTAGCAAGAATTCCTGCTGGAAGATGGGGAACACCAAAAGATTTTAAAGGACCTATAGTTTTTCTAGCTTCAGAAGCAAGCAACTATATGAGCGGCTCAATTTTAACCGTAGATGGCGGTTGGATGGGACGATAAATTAAATAGAATGAAACAGTTTATACACGATAATTTTTTGCTTGAAAACAAATATGCTGAAGAGCTATATCACAATTATGCAAAAAATCAACCTATTATAGATTATCATAATCACCTGCCTCCACAGGAGATTTTAGAAGATAAAATATATAATAATCTAACTAACGTTTGGATTAATGGCGATCATTACAAATGGCGTGCTATGAGGACTTTAGGAATCCATGAAAGATTCATTACTGGAGATGCATCGGATAAGGATAAATTTTTAAACTGGGCAAAAACAGTGCCCTACACCATGCGTAATCCACTATATCATTGGACGCATTTAGAATTAGCACGCTATTTTAATGTTCACGACCTGTTAAACGAAAAGTCTGCCGAACGTATTTTTGAATCCTCTTCTGAACAATTGAGTTCCCCTAGTTTTAGTTGTAGAAATTTACTACGCAAGGTCAATGCCGAATTGGTATGTACGACTGAAGATCCAATTGATACATTAGAACATCACCAAGCTCTTGCCAAAAGTGATTTCGAAATTAAAGTCAGTACAGCGTTTAGACCAGATAAGGCTATTTTAATAGCAAACAATGGTTATAACAATTATATAGACGCTCTTGGAAAAGCAGTCGATAAAGAAATTTCCAATTATCAAGATTTAAAAGACGCATTACGCAGTAGAATTGAATACTTCCATAACAATGGGTGCAGATTGTGTGATCATGGCCTAAATCAAATTTCTTTTGTGGCTTATACTGAGAGCGAAGTAGAAGCTGTTTTCAAAAAGAAAAGAACGGGTGCTTCACTTTCCAAAAAAGAGGCGCTTAAGTTTGAAACCGCAATACTGTTGTATCTGTCGGAAACCTATCACGAATTCGGTTGGGTGCAGCAATTTCATTTAGGAGCCTTAAGAAATAATAATTCAAGAATGCATAATATTCTCGGTCCAGATACTGGCTGGGATTCTATTGGTGATTATCCACAAGCTGAAAAATTATCGGCTTTTTTAAATGCTTTGGATGGAAAGGATAAGCTAACAAAAACTATAATTTACAACTTAAACCCCGCCGATAATGAAGTCATGGCAACGATGATTGGCAACTTTAATGATGGTAGTGCAAAAGGGAAAGTACAGTTTGGTTCTGGCTGGTGGTTTCTGGACCAAAAGGATGGTATGACCAAGCAAATGAATGCCTTATCCAATATGGGATTGATTAGTTGTTTTATCGGTATGCTTACCGATTCCCGGAGTTTCCTCTCCTTTCCGAGACATGAATATTTCAGACGATTGCTTTGTAACTTATTAGGCGATGAAATCCAAAGAGGCGAATTACCCAAGGAGGAACTGGAATGGATAGGTAAAATAGTAGCAGATATTAGCTATTTCAATGCAAAAGAATATTTTAATTTTTAAACTTAAAAAGTAATCATATAATGAGTAAAGTAGTAACATTTGGAGAAATCATGTTAAGATTGGCTCCACAAGGGTTTTTGAGATTTTCTCAAGCCAATAATTTTGATGTTGTTTACGGTGGCGGCGAATCAAATGTTGCCGTGTCACTCGCAAACTATGGAGTTTCCGTAGACTTTGTAACACGTTTACCCAAGAACGACATAGGCGAATGTGCCATGATGGAGATGCGCAAGCGTGGTGTTGGAGTGGATAAGATTGTTTGGGGTGGAGACCGTCTAGGAATTTATTTCCTGGAAACGGGTGCTGTTAGCCGTGGTAGTAAAGTGGTTTATGACAGAGCTCATTCAGCAATTGCTGAAATACAACCTGGAATGATAGATTGGGACAGTGTTTTTGAAGGGGTAGAATGGTTCCATTGGACTGGAATTACACCAGCTATTTCTCAAGGTGCCGCTGATGCGTGTTTAGAAGCTGTAAAAGTGGCCAGTGGCAAAGGGATAACCATTTCAACAGATTTGAACTACAGAGCCAAATTATGGCAATACTGTGATGATGCTCAAAGAGAAAAAATTATGACAGAACTGACATCCTATTGCGATATTGTTTTGGGCAATGAAGAAGATGCTGAAAAACATTTTGGCATACATCCCGAAGGACTGGATGTACATAAGCATGGTCATGACGTAAAAGCTGAAGCCTTTTTATCGGTTTGTAAACAAATGATGAAAAAGTTTCCACGTGCCAAAAAAGTTATTACCACACTTCGTGGTTCGATCTCGGCTTCGCATAATACATGGGCTGGTGTTTTGTACGATGGCAAAAAGATGTACGAAACCCGCCAATACCAAATTACTGATATAGTAGATAGAGTTGGTGGTGGTGATTCCTTCATGGGAGGGTTGATATACGGATTATTAAAATATCCTGAAGATGACCAAAACGCTCTGGATTTTGCTGTTGCTGCATCATGTTTAAAACATACTATCAAAGGGGATGCTAATTTGGTAACCGTTGCTGAAGTTGAAAAGTTAATGGGCGGCGACGCTTCCGGAAGAGTAGCACGATAATAAGCCGAACACTAAAGCTCTAAAGAAATTATTAATTTCTATGATGACATTACGAGAAATATCGACAATAACTGGGTTTTCAGTGTCAACTGTATCGAAAGCATTAAATAACCGTTTTGATATCAACACGGATACCAGAAAGTATATTCAGGACATTGCTAACAAAAACAATTATGTCCCCAATAAGAATGCCATTTCATTACGAAAAAGCAAATCGCATATTATTGCTGTAATATTACCTCAAGTCAATAATTCTATTTATAGTGAAGCCCTATTTGCAATGCAAAAAACAGCCTCTAATTCAGGATATAGAATTATGTTATTTCAGTCATTCACTAAAGTAGAAAAAGAAAAACAGTATTTAGACGAAATCAATGACGGAAGTGTTGATGGCGCAGTCGTTCTATCGATAACAAAACACCTTAAAAACGCAGTCAATAGAACCATTGATACGATACCGATTCAATATTTAATTATTGAAAAAAAACAAAAAACCGAAGATATTAAACAACAATGTATCGATAGCTTTAAAAAGCTATTAAAACAAATTAAATAATGGCACAATATTCAAGGCTAGAAGTAGCACAAGTAATGAAAGACACCGGAATGATTCCGTTGTTTTTTAACAGTGATGTAGAATTAAGTAAAAAAGTGTTGAAGGCTTGCTATAATGGCGGGGCAAGACTACTAGAGTTTACAGCAAGAGGTGATTTTGCCTTTGAGGTTTTTGGTCAGTTAACCAAATATGCCATTAAGGAATTACCTGGGATGATTATGGGAGTTGGTTCAGTAACTGATGCTGCAGCAGCTTCCTTATATATGCAATTGGGTGCTAACTTTATTGTTACACCTGTTTTGCGAGAAGATATTGCTGTTGTCTGTAACAGAAGAAAGGTCTTATGGTCGCCTGGTTGTGGTTCTTTGACAGAAATAGCCAGAGCTGAAGAACTGGGTTGTGAAATTGTTAAGTTATTCCCAGGCGATGTTTATGGACCTGAATTTGTAAAAGGTGTCAAAGGGCCACAACCATGGACCTCCATTATGCCAACTGGTGGCGTATCGCCAACCGAAGAAAATCTCAAAGCATGGTTTGATGCTGGCGTAACCTGTGTTGGAATGGGATCTAAATTAATTTCAAAAGACATTATTGCTAAACAAGATTTTGACACCCTTGAAAGGGACGTCAGAAATGCATTGGCAATTATTAAAAAAGTACAAAAATAGCTCAGTATGAAATTACTACTAAAATCTTTTCTCGCTTTAGCTGTCATTAGTATGTTTTCTTCATGTAGTCAAATCAACGATACACGAACAATCAAACTAGCACACAGTCTGGATGTCAATCATTCTGTTCATAAGGCTATGGTCAAAATGGGAGAAGATTTAGCAGCAATTTCAGGTGGAAAAATGCAGTTGGAAATTTATCCAAGTCAGCAATTGGGCACCGAGCGTGAGTGCATAGAATTACTCCAAATAGGTAGTTTGGACATGACCAAAGTATCGGTTGGTGTTATGGAAAATTTTGCACCTAGAACCAAAGTATTTGGACTTCCATTTCTATTTAGAGACAAACAGCATTTATTCAGTGTTTTAGATGGCCCTATCGGAAAAGAATTGTTGGACGAGGGTACCAAGTATTGGATAAAAGGAATGGGTTACTACGATGCGGGAAGCAGAAGCTTTTACACCAAGGACAAACCGGTTAATTCGCCCGCAGATTTAGAAGGATTGAAAATTAGGGTTATGGAAAGTGTCACTGCTATGGATATGGTAAAAAGCCTTGGCGGTTCGGCAACACCCATCTCATGGGGAGAACTCTATACATCTTTACAGCAAGGTGTTGTAGATGGTGCCGAAAACAATCCGCCCAGTTTTTATCTATCGAGACATTATGAAGTATGTAAATATTATTCTTTAGATGAGCATACATCTTTACCAGATGTTTTAATCATTGGAACACATATTTGGAATAATCTATCCGAACAGGAAAAATCATGGCTGCAAGATGCCGTGGATAAATCTGTTCTATATCAGCGGACATTATGGGCAGAGGCAGAAAAAGAAGCTTTGGACGCAGTTGAAGCTGCGGGTGTTCAAGTGAGTCGTCCGGATAAGACTTTATTTGAAAATAGTGTAGAAGATGTGTATTTGCTATATGAACAAGATAAGGATATGAAAGGTTTAATTGACAGAATAAAAAACACTCAATAATTATGACTTTAAGGGAGAAAGTGGATAAGGTTCTGGCCAAAATTCTCATTGTCATAATGAGCATTATGGTTATTAATGTTCTTTGGCAAGTATTTACCAGATTTGTGGTTGGAACTCCCAGTTCCTTTACTGATGAATTGGCCAGATACTTGATGATTTGGCTTGGGATTTTGGGCGCAGCCTATGTCTCGGGAAGAAATATGCATGTGGCAATCGATGTATTGCCATTACGATCAACAACAAAGACCCAAAGAAAACTTAAGCTCATTGTGTATTCCTTAATAATTTTATTTGCCTTGTTTGCCATGGTGATTGGTGGTTTAAGATTGGTATATATTACCTACGTTTTAGGGCAGCATTCACCAGCCTTGCAAATTCCTTTGGCTTTAGTCTATTTTGCAATCCCATTGAGTGGTATCCTTATTATTTTTTATAAGGTTTCAGATATTATAAATATTAGATAGCATGGAATATATACCAATTTTAGTTTTAGTTATTAGTTTCATTGGTTTACTTTCCATCGGAACACCAGTGGCATGGAGTATCTCAATTTCTTCTGTTCTGACCATGTTGGTCAGTATTCCTGCATTACCGGCTTTTACAACAGTGTCTCAAAGAATGGGAACTGGGTTGGACAGCTTTGCACTTTTAGCAATACCGTTTTTCATTTTATCAGGGCAACTCATGAATAAAGGTGGAATTGCCCATAGACTCATAGCTTTTGCCAAAACATTGGTTGGTTCGTTGCCAGGCGGATTAGCACTTATAAATGTAATTGGCGCAATGCTTATGGGTGCCATAGCCGGATCTGCCATGGCTTCAGCGTCAGCCATGGGAAGCATTTTGGGGCCTGAAATGGAAAAAGAAGGGTACTCAAAAGAATTTGGCGCAGCTGTAAATATTACCTCGGCAACTACGGGTTTGATTATTCCTCCCAGTAATGTACTCATCGTTTACTCTTTGGCTAGTGGCGGTGTATCCATAGCAGCATTGTTTTTAGCAGGCTATATCCCCGGAATATTAACAGGATTGTTTTTAATGATAGTTGCCAGTTTTTGGGCCAAAAAGAAAAAATATAAGCTAGGCAAAAGAAGTTCTTTAAAAGAGGTTGTTAAAACATTTATTGATGCCGTTCCAAGTTTGTTTTTGTTGGTCATAGTTATCGGAGGGATTGTTGCCGGAATTTTTACCGCTACTGAAGCTTCAGCGATTGCCGTATTGTATACATTGATTTTAGGATTTGCCTATAAGGAAATCAACATGAAGTCATTACCAGAAATTTTATTGGAATCATCAGCTACCACAGCTGTTGTCATGCTGCTTATTGGAGCCTCTATGAGTATGTCTTGGGTGATGTCCTATGAAAATATTCCGCAAGACATCAGTTCAACATTATTGGCCATAAGTGATAACAAGATTATAATTTTATTGATTATAAACCTCATTCTACTATTCGTTGGAATTTTTATGGATATGACGCCTGCCGTGTTAATTTTCACACCAATATTTTTACCTGTGGTTACCGATTTAGGCATGGATCCTATCCACTTCGGTATTATTATGGTATTAAATCTTTGCATTGGCCTATGCACGCCACCTGTGGGCTCGGTTCTTTTTGTAGGGATTGGTGTCGCCCAAACAACTATACAAAAGGTTATGAAACCATTGCTCCCATTGTTTATTGCCATGGTGATTGCCCTCTTTATAGTTACTTATTTCCCAGAACTGACACTATGGCTCCCGAGAGTTTTTGGGGTGTAGACTAAACTAACCAAACGTTTAAAATGAAGTTATTAAATAGAAAAAATATGAACCTTAACTCCACTAGCCCAATTAAGGTTGTGCAATTTGGAGAAGGTAACTTTTTGAGGGCTTTTGTTGAATATGCTTTTCAAAAACTCAACCAAAAAGCCAATTTCGATGCTGGTATCGCAGTTGTACAGCCTATAGATAGAGGTATGGTTGATATGCTGAATGACCAGGACGGACTGTATACCTTGTTTTTAAAAGGCGTTCAAAAAGGTGAAGAAATTCAGACCAAAGAACTTATCACCAATATCGTTAAAGGGATAAATCCGTATACCGAATTTCAGCAATATATCGATTTGGCCAAAGAATCAGAATTACTATTTATCATATCCAATACCACCGAAGCAGGTATTACTTATGTAGAAAGTGATACTATGGAAATGCAACCTCCAAGTTCATTTCCAGCAAAACTTACGGTGTTGTTGTATGAGCGTTTCAAACATTTTAATGGTGCTTCAGATAAAGCATTGACGATTATTCCTTGCGAATTAATCAATTACAATTCCGATACATTAAAAGACATCATATTAAAATATTGCGCCGATTGGAATCTTGAAGACGGTTTCAAAACATGGCTAACCCAAGACTGTTCATTCCATAATACCTTGGTAGATAGGATTGTTCCTGGCTACCCAAAAGACCAAATTGAAGAATACAACGCACAGTTAGATTATAAAGACAATTTAATTGTTTCAACTGAAGCATTTTTACTTTGGGTTATTGAAGGCGATGATGACTTAAAAGCTAAATTACCTTTTGATAAAACCGATTTAGACGTAAAAATCGTTAAGGATATGCAGCCTTATCGTACTAGAAAAGTGCGAATTTTAAATGGTGCACATACCTCTATGGTGCCATTTTCATTACTTTATGGAAATGAAACCGTAAAAGAAACCGTTGATAACGATTTTACTGGAACCTTTGTTAACAGTGCCATTTTTGATGAAATCAACCAGGTATTGCCAATGGATAAAGCAGAATTAGACAGTTTTGCTGAAGAAATTTTGGACCGTTTTAGAAACCCATTCATAAAGCATAAATTAGCAGATATCGCTTTAAATTCTATTTCAAAATTTAAGGTAAGAGTATTACCAAGTTTATTGGAATACAACAACAAGTTTCAAAAGTTACCTGTACATTTAACCTTTGCTTTTGCATGTTTAATTAAATTTTACAAAGGTGAATGGCATGGTAAATCATTGCCCATAAATGATAGCGAAGATATCGTAAACGCATTCAAAACTATTTGGTCAACTGCCGACCATAGAGCTGTTGCCACAGCAGCATTGCAAAACACGGCGTTTTGGGACCAGGACCTGACACAAGTTAGTAACCTGATAGATGCCATTGCAGTAGCTTTAGAAGAAATTGAAACTCATGGTATTGAGCAAGGTTTGAAGAATTTTAAAGACAAATACTAAAGATCAGAAAACCGAGAGGTTATGCAGAAGAAGTTAATAAAAGTACATCCAACAGATAATGTCGCAGTGGCTTTGGTAAATTTAAAGGCTGGCGAAGTTATTGCATTTGAAAATCAAGAAATAAAAGTGATTTCAGATGTCAAGGCAAAACACAAAATTGCATTGGAGGATTTTGGTGCTGGCGATCGTATTATGATGTATGGCGTATTGGTAGGGAAAGCCAGTAAAGCTATTGCAGAAGGCGATGTACTCACTACTGAAAATGTAAAACATCAAAGTGCAAAAGTCACTCAAAAAACCGATACCATTGGTTGGTCCATCCCCAATGTAGACAAATGGCAAAACAAAACCTTTATGGGTTACCATAGAGAAGATGGTCAGGTTGGCACGGCAAACGTGTGGTTGTTTTTTCCTTTAGTTTTTTGTGAAAATAGAAATATTGAATTATTAAAGGATATTTTCGAAAAAGAGTTGCTGACTCAAAAGTCGAATAGTCATAGAATGCTACTACGCTCGTTGGTCAATGAAGGCAACGGAAGTACAGCAGTTGAACCTGAACAAACCACTAATGTTTTTGATAATATTGAAGTCAAATTCATTACGCATCCAGGAGGTTGTGGTGGTATTCGTCAAGACTCCGAAAGTCTGGCACGTTTGTTAGCTGGTTACGTGAAAAATCCAAATGTAGCAGGTGCAACCGTGTTGAGTTTAGGTTGTCAAAATCTTCAAATCGATATTTTCAACAAAGCATTGAAAACTATCAGTCCGAATAACAAAAAACCCGTGTTGATGTATGAACAACAACAAATGGGAACGGTTGATGAGATGCTTACAGCCATCATAAAAAATTCCTTTGAAGCCATTAAAGAAGCCAATAAAATTCAACGACAACCAGCGCCTTTGTCTAAATTAAAAGTTGGTTTGGAGTGTGGTGGTTCTGATGGTTTTTCAGGTATTTCAGCAAACCCAACCTTGGGTTACACTTCAGATATGTTAGTCGCGCTTGGTGGCACCGCCATTTTAGCAGAATTCCCAGAACTTTGTGGTGTTGAGCAGGAGTTGGTCAACCGTTGTGTGGAAGAAGAAAAAGCCAATAAGTTTTTAGACTTAATGCAGGCTTTTGAGAAATCTGTTGTAGATGCTGGTTCTGGTTTTGATATGAATCCTTCTCCTGGAAATATTAAAGATGGACTCATTACTGATGCTATGAAATCTGCTGGTGCTGCCAAAAAAGGCGGCACATCACCAGTTGTAGATGTTTTGGATTACGGCGAATATGTTACTAATCCTGGTCTTAATTTATTGTGTACACCTGGAAATGATGTTGAAAGTACCACAGCCATGGTAGGTTCTGGAGCAAATATCGTGTTATTCACCACTGGATTGGGAACACCAACAGGAAACCCAATTACTCCTGTTATAAAAGTGTCTTCGAACTCGGAATTAGCTTCAAAAATGAGTGATATTATTGATGTCGATACAGGAGCCATAATTAAAGGCGAAAAAACAATAGAGGAAATGGCTGAAGTTATGCTACAATACATTATCGATGTAGCGAGTGGCGCTATAAAATCAAAAGCTAGCATCTTAAATCAAGATGATTTTATTCCGTGGAAACGGGGCGTCTCATTATAATTAAAAGATTACTTGATCTTTTTTAAAGGGGTTTCGTTTTCTAACGTTTTTAATGAAGAGTCTCTAATAATTAGTTCGGGTTCTAAAATCACTTTTTTCTCTATCTTAATATCAGTGTTTTCCATTTGCTCTAAAAAAACTTTTGCAGCAATTTTACCCATATCCAAAGCCGATTGATCTACTGTTGTGATACTCAATTCCATGAATTTGGTGAAGGGTTCGTTACTAAAACCTGCAACTGCAAAATCGGTTGGGACTTTATAGCCTCTTGATTTCAATTCTTGAATGGCGCCCAATGCGGCAAAATCACTCGAAGAAAAAATGGCTTCTGGTGGATTGTCCAGTTCCAGAAGTGTGGTTACTGCTTTGGCACCTTCTTCCCTATTACTTTTTGCTTGAACAATATAATCGGGATTAATTTCAATTCCTGAATCCATTAATGCTTTTTTATAACCTTTGCAACGTTCCTTGTAAATTTCAATCGTCTTATCTACAGATAAATGAGCAATTCTGGTGAAACCCTGATCAATTAAATGTTTTGTCGCTTTGTAACCGCCTTCAAAATCATTGATTACAACGGAGCTGACCCCTCTCATATCAATTCTTCTATCAAAAAATATCAAGGGTTTATTCTTCTTAATAATTCTTTCAAAGGGTTCGGTTTCACTGCTGGAAGTAGACACCAAGATACCATCCACCTGGGCATTGAGCAGCATATCAATATTAGCCGATTCTTTTTCACTGCTCTCATGAGTTTGACATATAATAACATGGTAACCGAATGGATTTAACTCCTCTTCTATACCTCTAATTACTGTACTAAAAAAATTACTATCTATTCGAGGAACGATGACACCTATATTATTGCTTTTACCGCTTTTAAGGGCCAAAGCAAGTTTATTTTGCTCATAGTTCATTCTTTTGGCCGTTTCCAATACCAGTTCCCTGGTAGCCTTACTTATTTTTGGGTTATTGTTTAAAGCCCTAGAAACCGTAGCTGCGGTTATATTAAGTTCTTTAGCAATATCATAAATAGTTGTTTTTTTACTCATTATAGTGCAATTTTATAGAAACATGACAAATATAACAGAAGTGTCTTGAAAACAAAGTGTTATCGATTACGTAAAACTCAAAAACAGTAATCTGATTTATGATTTTTGTTAATTTACTTGTCTAAAATAGCACTTTTAACAAAAACAAAACCCGTTTTTTTCGATTTTATTAATTTTTTTTGGTTTTTTTTAAGAAAAAGTTTGGATTGTATGGAGTATTTGTTTACGTTTGGTAATCGATTACATTATCGAATGACAAATATCTAATTTTATTAAAATATTATTTCCGAGTAATGAGAGTGTTGTCTTATTATGAAATTAAAAAAAACTTAAATGGTTTATTGCGCATGCCGCAATTATCAATGTTTGTACTAGCAGTGATTTTTATTTCGTGTAAAAAAGAGCAAAATCAAGCTGTTGTAGCAGACAACACGTGGGACAATATGCAAAACATATTAGCTCAAGTTAAAGAACCCGTATTCCCTAAAACTATTTTTAATATTATAGATTATGGCGCTACAAGTGGTGGTGAAATATCCAGCACTGAAGCGTTTAAAAAAGCTATTCAGGCTTGCGTAGAAAATGGTGGCGGTCAAGTTTTTGTGCCTAAAGGGGTGTTTTTAACAGGTCCGATTCATTTAGATAATAACGTCAATCTTCATCTAGAAGATGAGGCTGAAATAATTTTCAGCACCAATACTCAAGATTATTATCCATTGGTTCATACATCCTATGAAGGTATCGAGTTTATGAACTATTCCCCATTGATTTACGCATACAACAAAAAAAACATTGCCATTACCGGTAAAGGTATCTTGAATGGCCAGGCCAACACCACAAATTGGTGGCCCTGGTGTGGGAAAGACACCTATGGCTGGCAAGAAGGTACGCCTCACCAAAGAGACAGCCTCAATTTACCCCGACTCATGGAAATGGGTGATGCAGGGGTTCCTGTTGAAGAAAGAGTTTTTGGAGATAATCACTATTTAAGGCCAACATTTTTGGAGCCTTTTAACTGCGAAAATGTTTTAATAAAAGACATCAAAATCATCAATGCCCCTTTTTGGGTCATACATCCATTTAAATCCAAAAATGTTATTGTTGATGGTGTAACCGTGGAAAGTCACGGCCCTAATAATGATGGATGTGACCCGGAATATTCAAAAAATGTCATCATCAGAAATTGCACCTTCAATACAGGTGATGATTGTATTGCTATAAAAGCTGGTAGAGATGCTGAAGGTCGTCGTGTTGGCATAAAAAGTGAAAATATCGTAGTTCAAAACTGCAGCATGATTGATGGTCATGGTGGTGTCGTTATTGGAAGTGAAATGTCTGCTGGTGTAGCAAATGTATTTGTTGAAGATTGCAGAATGAATAGTCCAAATTTAGATCGTGCAATTCGCATTAAAACCAACTCTAGGAGGGGTGGTACTGTCAATGGTGTGCATGTTAGAAACATTGATGTTGGCCAGGTTAAAGAGGCCGTTTTAAAAGTTAATATGCATTATGCTACCTACAACAATCAAACAGGGGATTTTATTCCCCAGATCCAGAACATTTCACTTGAAAATGTATCGGTAAAAAATGGTGGTAAGTACGGCATTTTGGCTTCAGGGTATGAGGAATCGCCTATTAAAAACATCACTTTTAAAAATGTAACTATAGAAAAGGTGGAAGAGCCTTTTTCATTAAAAAATGTGTCCAATCTTAACCTGATTGACACCTATATAAACGGGACACTTACACTGGCCCCAACAAACTAAAATTAATTTTAACTAACTTAAAATTTAAATTATGAACACCAGATTTTTACTCAAAAATTGTTCTAAACATTTTTTGACATTGTTAATTTTCTTTGCAATGCTTGGGTTTAACTCCATTTATGCGCAAGAGGGATCTACTGTTAGTGGAAGCGTAGTAGATTCAGAATCGCAAATGCCTGTACCAGGTGTTAATGTCATTGAAAAAGGAACAACTAATGGTACATCAACTGATTTTGATGGCAATTTTACCTTGACTTTAAGGAACGATAATTCAGTTCTTGAAATTTCGTCTTTAGGATACCAATCCAAAGAAGTTCCTGTAAGTGGCACGACACTCAATATTGTTTTAGACCCTGATACCGAAGCTTTGGATGAAGTGGTATTGGTTGGTTATGGTTCTGTAAAAAAGGAGGACCTGACTGGATCTGTAGTAGCAATTGATTCCAAGGAAATAACTGAAAGAAACACTACAAGTGCATTGGAAGCCATCCAAGGTAATATTCCAGGGGTTCAGATTTCATCGAGCACAGGTCGATTAGGTGATGGGTATGATATCTCGATTAGGGGTTCGAATTCACTTTTAGATGACACAACACCTTTGTATGTTGTTGATGGAACACCAACTGACGACATAAGCTTTTTAAACCCTCGGGATATTGAGCGTATGGATGTTCTTAAAGATGCTTCTTCTGCAGCCATTTATGGTTCCAGAGGTGCCAGTGGTGTTATCATCGTTACAACAAAAAGTGGTGCTAATGCTAAATCTGGTTTTAATGTGTCTTTCGATACGTCTTATGGAACAAGAGAAGTTGCCAGATTACCAAAAATGATGAGCGGTGAAAAATGGTGGTACTATCACCAATCAGCTTATTTTGCAACAACAAATGGTGGTGATGCTGAAAACACAACAGCCGAAGATTTAGCCAATACTGTTGTTGGAAGCAGCAACCCATTATTATTGAGAAGGGTACAAGAAAACAATACTTATGACTGGTATGATGGAGTTCTTCAAAGTGGTTCCACTCAAAACAGCTATTTAAATATTAATGGAAGAACCGATGGAGGTTTAGGATACAATTTAGGATTGGGTTACCAAAAAGAAACAGGTAACATCCCTAATGAATCCATCGACAAGTACACATTGAAGTTAGGTGTCAATCACAAGATTAGTGATAAAGTTTCAACAGGCGCCAATATAACGATTGCCAGAACGGTTGAAGAATTGGGTAGTGAGTTGGCCATGCGAGAGGCTTTTCGATTAAACCCATTTTTATCACCATGGGCAGTAGATGATAATGGTAATGAAATAATAGGGCAATTATTCCCACAGCCTGGAAAATTAACACTCCCTAGTGATCCTAATACGTTCGTAATTAATAAAACCAGTACCTGGAACCCTATTCTAGAAATTCAAAACGCTTCTGATGAAATAAAAAGATGGCGTACTATTGCTGATGTTTTTGTGGAATACAAACCGTTAAGTTGGTTAACATTGAAATCGTCTTTTTCCGGTAATTACAACAATTATCAAAGAGGAAAATCTTGGGGAAGACTGACTAATACAGGATCGGCTAACGGACCAACTTCAGAATTGACCACCAGCAACAACTTTAACTACACTTGGGATAACCAATTTAATATCAATTATACGCTTAATGAGGACCACGTGTTCAACTTTTTAGGTCTTCAAAGTTTGTACTCAAACGAAACTGAAAGCGCTTTCCTAGAATCTAGAAATCAGCCTTTTGAAACAGGCTATTATAATATTGGATCTGGTGATGCATCAACATTTAATTTAGGATCAAATTATGTAAAACGTACATTGAACTCCTATGCGGTGAGATTGAATTACTCATTTAGAGACAAATACTTACTGACACTTTCTAATAGATGGGATGGGTCTTCCGTATTATCTGAAGGTAACAAATGGGAATCATTCCCTTCAGCTGCTGTGGCATGGAAAATTAGTGATGAAGGTTTCTTGAACGACAGTAAAGCAGTTTCCAACTTAAAGTTACGTGTAAGTTATGGTTTCACAGGTAATGACAATGTTAATGCATATTCTACCTTGAATGCACTTAACCAACAAGTTTACTATGATTTTAGTGGAAATTCTGCAAATGGATGGCTTGCTGAAACATTAGCAAACAGTGATCTGTCTTGGGAAAAAACACGAGAATTTAACGTTGGTCTTGATTTCGGCTTCCTTAATAGTCGTATTACAGGTAGTGTAGATGTTTATGATAGATTATCGGATGATTTAATATACACACAAGCATTACCTCTGGAATCAGGTTGGGAAACAACTATTTCTAATGTAGGTTCTGTTAGTAATAAAGGTGTTGAGGTGTTGTTAAAAACACGAAATGTTCAATCTAAAAAAGTAACTTGGGAAACCACTTTTGTTTTCTCTAAAAACACCAACAAACTAGAGTCATTATATGGACAAAGTGAAGTTGATGATGTAGGTAATAATTTATTTATAGGAGAGTCCATAAACTCACACTATAACTATGTATTTGATGGCATCTGGCAGCCAAGCCAAGAGGCTGAAGCAGCGTCTTATGGTCAAACGCCTGGTCAAGCTCGTGTAAAAGACTTGAATGGCGATGGTGTTATTGATGCGAATAATGACCGTACTATTTTAGGTAATTCAGATCCTGATTGGTCAGGAAGTTTAAACTCTTACTTAAGAGTTGGTAACTTTGATTTTGTAGTTTCAGCTTTTACCAATCAAGGTGTATTTGTTTATAGTGAATTCCACCAAAACTTTACGGATGTGAGAGATAGAGGTCGTCAAAAATTAGATATTGATGATTGGTATATTCCTGCAAATGGTGCTGGTTTACCAGCTCAATACTCCAATTCATATCCACAACCTCGTAATGCAGGTACATACTGGAGAAATGATGGTGTTGGATACTATAGAGATGCTTCTTTTGTAAAAATTAAAAATATCGCTTTAGGCTATACATTTAATGACGCAATCAATGATAAACTAAAAATCAAAAGTTTACGTGTTTACGCCAATGTCTTAAACCCATTCGTATTTACAGATTATGAAGGATATGATCCTGAATGGGCTGGCGCAGGTTACAATATTTCAAGAGTAAGTTCTATTACTTATCAATTAGGCTTAAGTTTAAAAATTTAAAAAAAATAACATGAAAAAATTATTGATATTAGGAATTATAGCATGCTGTTTTAGCGCATGTTCTGATTATATTGAAGAAGACAACCTGTCGAATGCTGATGCGGAATCAACCTATACTACAGCAGCAGGTTATGAATTATTGGTTAATGCAGCCTATTCACAATTGAGAAGTATTTATGGTGATGATGCTTATGTATTTTGTGCTGGAACGGACTTATATGCTGTTGGTTCTGGTAGAGGTTCTGAACCGGATGGGCTATCACAATACACACAATTAAACTCATCATCTGGTGGTGGTATTGAAGAATTATACCAAGAATGTTACAAGGGAATTCGTATAGCTAATACAGCTATCCATTATTCCGGACTTACCGAACAATCAAGTAATTTGAGCGCACGAGTAGGTGAAATTAAATACTTAAGAGCCAATGCTTACTTTTTACTGGTTCAAACATTTGGTGGTGTTGCAATCGTAACAGATTTTGTAGACAGTCCAGTGCTATCCTTTGATAGAAGTTCTGCTGAAGATGTATATGCATTGATTATATCAGATTTAGAAGATGCTTTAGATGCTGTTGAAGATGGCGCTTTTTCAGGACGTGTTAATAAAAGAGCTGTGCAACATTTATTAGCTAAAGTTTACTTAACAAGAGGTTATGAGGACTTTGGAAGTGCGAACGATTTTACTACTGCTGCTAGTTATGCTGATGAAGCTATTGCTGGCCAAGCGTTAACCATTCCTTTTGGCGAACTTTGGTTTCCAGGAAATGAGTTAA
The DNA here is from genome assembly GCF_055227665.1 of Hanstruepera sp. CR43. Taxonomy (NCBI): domain Bacteria; kingdom Pseudomonadati; phylum Bacteroidota; class Flavobacteriia; order Flavobacteriales; family Flavobacteriaceae; genus Hanstruepera; species Hanstruepera sp. CR43. Next base: position 1,722,217 of record NZ_CP200078.1, read on the forward strand.
ATGAAGAGGTGTTGTTTTCAGTACAATTTGATGCTTCTTCAGTTAGTGCTGACCCAACAGAATTAGGACACAAGCAAGCTAACTGGTATAGCTCTTATTTAGGTGGTTCAGAAAATATTATTGATGGTGTTGTAACTGCACCTTGGAGAAGTTATACCCTATTGGCAACTGATTTCGCTTTAGGATTGTATACTGAAGATGACGAGCGTTATGAAGCAACATTTATGTCAGAAGCTTTATGGAGATATTACGGATATTTTACGGGTGATAATCCAACAGGACAAGTTAGACACTATTATGCACCTCAATGGGCTACTCAAGCTGATATTGATGCTTATGCATTAGCTCATCCAGAAGCTCAAATCCATGAATGGGGAACTTATGCTGCTGGTGTTGTTAGTAGTGATTACCAAACTATTCCTTGCAAAAAGTTTGATGACCCTTCTGCACCTTTTGAAAATGATGCCAGAGTAAGTACCAGAGATATTATATTATCGCGTTTGGGTGAAACTTACCTGATTGCAGCAGAGGCGTATCTTCAAACGAACCCAGGATTAGGATTACAGAGAATCAATGAAGTTAGAAATAGAGCTGGCGTTGCACCATTAGGTTCTTATGATATGGATACGCTTTTAGATGAAAGAGCAAGAGAATTATTTGGAGAATACCACAGATGGTTTGACTTAAAGCGTACTGGTAAACTGGTTGAAAGAGCTTCAGCGCACAATTATTTAATTGAAGCAGGAAACTTTGCTGGAAATAATGGTGAATTAAAGATTTTAAGACCTATTCCGCAATCGGCTCTAGATTTAAATCAAAGTAGCAATTATCCACAAAACCCTGCTTATAACTAAAAGGCAGTATATAGAGAAATTATTCATTTCATATCTTTATTTGGGTGTAGTCTAAAATTGATATAATTTCTTATGAATAAGCCTGGTTTCTAAAATCAGGCTTATTTTTTAATAAAGCATCTATGACAGTTAACTATTTGAAAATATTGTTGTTATCATTACTCCTGGCGAGTGATTCGGTTTTGGCTTTCCAGATTAACATGGAAAAGGATACAACCTATTCGATAAATAGTGCCTATCTGAAATACAAAAAGAACTATCCTGAAATTAAAATTGTTGTCCCTAAATATTTTGACCACGTTATTGAGAAAAAGGATATAACCTACAGAATTCTGGATAATAGAAATTTATATTTAGATGCCTACATCAATTCCACAAAAAATAATCCTGCGGTTATTTTAATACATGGTGGTGGCTGGAAATCTGGCGATAAAAGTATGATGCAGCCCATGGCTCAATACATTGCTTCAAAAGGGTACTCATGCTTTGCCATTGAATATCGATTATCAGATGAAGCTGCCTATCCAGAAGGTATTTATGATATAAAAAAAGCCATCCAATTCATCAAGGAAAATTCAAAAGCATATCATGTAGATAGTTCCAAGGTTGCTGTTTTAGGCTGCTCTTCCGGAGCACAAATGGCTTCATTGGTTAGCGTTACAAACAACAACCCGAAATTTGAAGAAAATTTAAATAGTCATGTGTCGTCTTCCGTTCATGCAATAGTCAATTTAGATGGCATTTTGGCTTTTAAACATCCTGAATCTCAAGAAGGAGCCATGGCCAGTCTTTGGCTTGGTGGAACCTATGAAGAAATTCCGAAAATTTGGGAAGAAGCTTCACCGCTAACCCATACAAATATGAACACACCTCCTATTCTATTTATCAATAGCCAATTCGAACGATTTCATGCAGGAAGAGATGATATGATTGCTGTTTTAAATGAACATCATATTTATAGTCAAGTAGAGACATTGCCAAATAGCCCGCATAGCTTTTGGCTATTTCATCCATGGTTCGAAAGCACCTTGGAATATATTATCCCATTTTTAGACAAAACACTCAAAAGAAAATAACCCTATGAAAACATTAAAATTCATCCCCATATTATTATGTACAGTAACAATCATTGCTTGTAAAACTGACAAAAAAGAAACAACGGACCAAACTGAAACAACCGTTGTTGAAAAAGAAGTTGAAGCTACACCTAAAACCTATGCTGAAATATCCATAGCAGAAGGCGGTCAATGGGCTGACGGATCTAGAGGTCACCTGGAATATAGTAATGGCACCTCATTTAAAAATGTTACGTCATTAAAAGTACCTGAACAACATACCGATCACACATGGTACATTCGTTATGAAGGCCCAGGATGGGAAAGTAATCATGTAGGATATAGATTGTACTTGGACTGGCGAAATGCTATTGATATTTTCGGAAAAAAAACAGACTCATTGGTCCTGGCTCATGTAGGTCAGGATGGTTTTGATTCTTACCACGAACCGCAACCTTGGGGTCAAGACATCTTGAAAGTTGGTAAGGGATTGGGAATTGGTTCTATTGGTAGATTAGTTGATAATGAGGTTCTTCACTTCAATTCTGTTGATTCGACATTTGCAAGCGTTGAAAATGATGCAACCAAATCTACTGTTTTGGTGAATTATTTTGGTTGGGAAACTGCTGGAGATAAAATTGATTTGAAATCTACTTTATCCATTGAGCCAAATAGTCGTATCACCAAACATACTATTGAACCTTCAAAAGCTATATCAGGAATTGTAACCGGAATCATTAATCACGATGTTAATTACTTCCATAAGGTCAGTGACAACAAAAAATGGGCTTATATGGCCACATACGGAGTTCAAACGTTAGTGCCCGATAAATTAGGTATGGCTATTTTCTACGAGGTAGATACAGTGTCAGGTGATGTTATTAATGGCACTGATGATTATTTAGTGGCATTTAATCCTACAACAAACCCGATAAGTTTCTATTTTCTGGGAGCCTGGGAACAGGAAAAGGATGGAATTAAAACAGAAGAAGATTTTATTTCTTATTTGAATGATAAATTAATGGAATTAAATAATACCAATGCTCTTTAATAAAGCAAAAATGTTTATCAAAAGAAATCATGCATTCACGGCGTTCTTGGTTATTGTTTGTCTATGCCAGAATATAACAACCGCCCAAGAAAAACAATATTCCATTGAGAACTGTGTCAATACGCTTTCAGAAAGCAATGTTATTCCAACGAAAGTAGGTTATCAATATTGGTTTGCAGATAAAGATTTTTTAGATGGACAAACGCTTAAAATGAGTGTGGTTGCTCCAGGAAAATCAACACATGCACCTCATCAACATCCCGAGGATGAATTCTTTTATGTTTTAGAAGGAACAGCCAAGTTCTTTTTAGATGGTAAGGAAAAAATTGTTCCAGCAAATACCAGTTTATACTGCCCTCCCAATAGTATGCATGGTATCAGTAATGTTGGTGATACAGAATTAAAATATTTGGTAATTAAAAAATACGAAAAGAACTAAACAATGAAACAGAACAAAATCTTAATCACAATATTAATAGTTGCAGTATCCCTTGTCTTTAATTGTAAGGATGAGAAAAAAGCGGTTACCGTAGATAGAACCGATAAAGAATTAGCAATCTCTGATAGTTTACCATGGTCCGAACGTATGGCGCTGTCTGTAATGAAACGCTATCCAAAAGCTTGGAATATTGATGACAAAACAGCTACCAAGTGGGATTACAAAATAGGAATGTTTTGTTTATCGCTCCAAAAGCTTTCAGCAAAAACAGGGAAAGATATTTACTTCAACTATTCCAGAGATTATGCCGACACGCTGATAAATGATAACGGTGAAATCAAAGATTACAAACTGGAAGATTACAATATTGATAATATCAATGCAGGTAAAATTCTGTTTGATGTATATGAAAAAACCAATGATCAAAAATATCTTACAGCGCTTGAAACATTGCGTAGCCAGTTAGAAACGCACTTAAGAACACCTTCTGGTGGATTTTGGCACAAGCGTATTTATCCCAATCAAATGTGGTTGGATGGTTTATATATGGGGCAACCTTTTTACGCCAGATACAACACCCAATATGAAAATGGTGATAAATTAAATGATGTTGTCCATCACTTTCAATTACTTCATGACCATACTAAAGATCCCGAAACAGGTTTATACTACCACGCTTGGGATGAAAGTAAACAAATGGATTGGGCAAATAAGGAAACTGGGACAGCCCCCAATTTCTGGTTGCGTGCCCTTGGTTGGTACAGTATGGCTCTGGTTGATACGTTAGATTACTTCCCTGAAGATCATCCAAAAAGACAACAACTTATAGATTATTTAAATGAATTAGCCGAAGCTGTTATTAAGTATCAGGATGATTCAGGACTTTGGTATCAGGTTCCTAATATGCAAGACAAGGAGCCCAACTATTTAGAAGCTTCAGGCTCTGGAATGCTTATTTATGCGCTTGCTAAAGGAGTCAATAAAGGATATTTACCTGACACCTATAAATCTAATGCTGAAAAAGGATTTAACGGATTAATTAATGAATTGATAACTGTTGATGATGACGGTGAAATCCATATCAATCAAGTATGTAAAAGCGCTGGACTTGGTGGAAACCCATATCGTGATGGCACCTTTGAATATTATATGAGCGAACCCATTTTAACTGATAACTCGCATGGTCTTGGTCCTTTTGTTTTGGCTGCCATGGAATTGAATAGATAAACAGATATGGACCCCATTTTCATAATTCTTATCGGTACTGCCATAGTACTCCTCTGCATTTTGGTTTTGCGAATGCATGCAGTAATTTCATTATTATTAGCTGCATTGGTTACGGCATTTCTAACTTCCCCAGAATTAATTTATGGCTTTGCTTTAAGCACAGGTATGACTGAACAAGAAGCCTTGTCATTTTCTCAAGTTTCGCTTGGCAAAAGATTAGGGGTTGCATTTGGTAATACCAGTGGTAAAATTGGAATATTGATTGCGTTGGCCTCAATTATTGGAACCTCACTAATGCGAAGTGGCGGTGCTGAACGTATCGTACGCAGTTTACTGAAACTCTTTGGAAAGAAAAATAGTTCCATAGCCCTTTTGTTTAGCAGTTTTACATTGGCTATCCCAGTGTTTTTTGATACTGTCTTTTATTTGATGATTCCTGTAATAAAATCAATCGGTATTAAGGATCCCAAAAAATTTGGTCTCTACCTAATGGCTGTTATTGCAGGTGGTGTCATGGCTCACTCATTGATTCCTCCTACTCCTGGGCCTTTATTTGTAGCCGAAACTATGAATATTGATTTAGGGATCATGATGATAGGTGGTATTGCCATTGGTACTATTACCATACTGGCTGGATATGGTTATGCCAAATGGGCAAACATGAAATGGGATTTACCTATGCGAAGCACACCAGATATCAGCATTGATGAATTAGAACAAATTTCAGAAACGGAAAATAAAGATTTACCCGGTTTGTGGTTGTCACTATTACCTGTAATACTACCTATTATACTAATAACTGGGAATACATTTTCAAAAATGTTCGCTGAAATGAATCCAGATTTGAGTTCAGTTCAAGAACAGGTGTTTTCAGTGTTCTCCATCATTGGAGATCCCAATATAGCATTATTTATTTCAGCAATCATAGCGATGTATTTAATGTGGATTCGTGAAGCGAATACCGAAAATTTCAAAAAATATATCTACGAAGCACTGTCAAGTGCTGGTATGATTATTTTAATCACCTCTGCAGGTGGCGTATTTGGTCAGATGTTGCAACAAACAGGTATTGGCATCAGAATTCAAGAGCTTTCTTCAAATTATCAAATGGCTTTGTTGCCAATGGCTTTTCTCATTACTGCTGTTGTTAGGAGTGCTCAAGGATCTGCCACTATAGCTATGGTTACCACCATTGGAATCATTGGAGGAATTGCTGATGCTGGTTTAGCCTTTCACCCGGTGTATTTGGCTTTAGTCATTGGATGTGGTTCTAAAATCTTTGCCTGGATGAATGACAGCGCTTTTTGGATTGTTACCAAAATGGCAGGTATGGAAGAAAAGGAAACCATCAGGCACTTTTCCATATTATTGATGGTTATGGCATTAGCTGGTTTAATTGCCATTATGATATTATCTAAAATTTTCCCTTTTGTTTAATATGGAATCAGCAAAAAACATATTATTAAAAACTACCAAAATTGATAACGTAGGTATTGTTGCCAATGAAATGGGCTTACAAAAAGACACGGTCTTGGCCGAAGGATTTCAATTATTGCAATATGTACCTAATGGACATAAAGTGGCATTAAGTGATTTGAAGATTGGTGATAAAATCATTCGATATGGTGAAGTCATTGGTTATGCCAATCAGGACCTTCAACAAGGCAGCTGGGTAAATGAAACCAATATGGTGTTGCCAGAACCACCAGAGTTGGAATACCTATCGATGCCAGAAACTAAAACTGTATCTATTGAGCCTCTGGAGGGTTATACCTTTCAAGGATATCGAAATAAAGATGGTAGTGTTGGAACCAAAAACGTTTTGGCTATTTCCAACAGTGTGCAATGCGTAGCTGGTTTAACTGATTTTGTGGTTAAAAAAATCAAAGACGATCTGTTGCCTCATTACAAGAATGTTGATGACGTTGCTGGCTTAACTCACAGTTACGGTTGTGGTGTTGCTATCAATGCTCCTGCAGCCATTGTTCCCATCAGAACAATTCAAAATATTGCGGTCAATCCCAATTTTGGCGGAGAAATTATGGTTTTAGGCTTGGGATGTGAAAAATTGCGCCCCGAACAAATAATCAGGGAATCAGAAAATTCTGGAGATACTGTTACCTATATGCAAGATGAATCCTTTCATGGATTTAATGAAATGATCAAAGGAATTTTAGAAACAGCTAAAATACACTTGGAAAAATTAAACAAGCGGCAACGGGAAACATGCCCTGCTTCAAATTTGGTTATTGGAATGCAATGTGGTGGTAGTGACGCCTTTTCTGGATTAACAGCCAATCCTGTAGCCGGTTTTGCTTCAGATTTGATTGTTAGAGCTGGAGGCAGTGTGATGTTTTCAGAAGTCACAGAAGTTAGAGATGCCATACATCTATTGGTGCCAAGAGCCGTAAATAAAGATGTGGCAAAAGCCCTTATTGAGGAAATGGCATGGTATGATAATTATTTACTTCAAGGGCAGGTTGATCGAAGTGCCAACACATCTCCGGGCAATAAAAAAGGGGGTTTAAGTACCATTGTTGAAAAGGCATTGGGATCTGTTATCAAATCTGGAACCAGTCCCATTGTAGATGTTCTCAAACCCGGAGAAAAAATACGGAAGAAGGGGTTAACCTTTGCGGCAACACCAGCAGGTGATTTTGTTTGTGGAACGCTGCAAGTTGCTTCAGGTATGAATGTTCATTTATTCATGACTGGACGTGGAACACCTTATGGTTTATCGATGGTTCCAGTCATCAAAATAGGAAGTAACTCCAAATTAAGTAAACGATGGTTTGACCTCATCGATTTTGATGCGGGTGAAATTGCTTCAGGTGATAAAACGATAGAGGAAATGGGCTGGGAATTGTTTCATTTAATATTGGAAGTTGCCAGTGGCAATAAACAAGTAGCCGCAGATAAATTAGGATTACATAACGACTTGGTATTATTTAACCCAGGTCCATTAACATAAAAATACATGAATTCAAAACATCAAAATATCAAAACAGCTTTAGGTGATGGATTACTCTCCTTCCCTATTACAGACATGGATGAAAATGGACATTTTAATCCATCCACTTTTGCAGACAGATTAGAATGGTTTATCTCACATGAGGTTTCGGCAATATTCGTTGCAGGTGGAACGGGTGAATTCTTTTCATTGTCAAAAGAGGAATATAAAAGCATTGTAGAAATTACCTCAAAAACTGTGAATGGACGCGTACCAACCATTTCAAGTGTTGGAAGAAGCATTCCTGAAGCCATTGAATTTGCTGCCCTTGCGGAAGAAGCTGGAATTGATGGTTTATTATTAATGCCACCCTATTTAACGGAATGTGCCAAAGATGGCGTTTTTGAATATGCAAAAACCATTATGCAAAACACCAATTTACCGGTGATATATTATAATCGTGCTAATGGAATTTTGCCTGTAGAATTTATTCAGAAATTAACTGAAACCTGTCCTAATTTTATTGCCTTAAAAGATGGAACAGGAAACATGGAGTCTCTCAATAAAACAATTAAAACTGTTGGTGACAGACTGACTTATATTGGAGGCGTTCCCACTGCCGAAACAATTTCTGAAGCCTATTTATCAATTGGCGTAAACACCTATTCTTCAGCTGTTTTCAATTTTGTGCCAGATTTAGCAAACCATTTTTATAAATCATTACGTGCAGGGGATAAAGAAACCGTAAATACGATTATCAGAGAGTTTTTTATTCCATTTGTAAACTTGAGAAGCCATGCGCAAGGCTATGCAGTAAGCTTAATAAAAACGGGAGCGAAAATCATTGGAAAACCTGCAGGAGATGTTCGTGCACCACTACCTGTTCCAAAACCACATGAGGAAGAAGAGCTACGAAAAATAATAGACAATTCTAAAAAATTGATAAAATAAAATCTATGAGTGATAATACATTCCATGGTGTTAACGCCTTTTCTGGAGAACCACTAGAAGGAACATTTGAAAACGCTTCTGAAAGTACTATTAATAATGCAGTTGAAGAAGCTGTTAATGCCTTTGAAATATATAGAAAGAAAGATAAAGAAGATATTGCCCGTTTTTTGGAACAGGCTGCTGATGAAATATTACATTTAGGTGATTCGCTTTTAGAGCGCTGTCATTTGGAATCAGCATTACCAATGGGCCGATTGATTGGTGAACGTGGTAGAACAGTAAATCAATTAAAATTATTTGCTTCCGTTGTTAGAGAAGGTTCATGGGTTGATGCTCGCATTGAAACAGCCATTCCTGATAGGGAGCCCATTCCTAAATCTGATATCAGGCACATGCTAATGCCACTAGGACCCGTGGCTGTTTTTGGAGCTAGTAATTTCCCGTTAGCGTTCTCGGTTGCTGGTGGTGATACGGCTTCGGCTTTAGCATCTGGTTGTCCAGTGGTATTTAAAGGACATCCTGCACACCCCGGAACATCAGACATGGTAGCTCATGCTATTATTACTGCTGCTGAAAAAACAGGGATGCCTCAAGGGACGTTTGCTTTACTGCATAGTAACACGCATAAAGTTGGTGAGTTATTGGTCAAGCATCCTAAAATTAAAGCCGTAGGATTTACAGGTTCGTATAAAGGAGGCATGGCATTACTAAATTATGCCAATAGCAGACCAGAACCTATTCCTGTATTTGCTGAAATGGGAAGTACTAATCCCGTGTTTATTTTACCACAAGCTTTAAGAGAGAATGGGGAAACTATAGCTAAAGGTTTAGCCAATTCCATCACTTTGGGTGTTGGTCAGTTTTGTACGAATCCTGGTTTGGCATTTGTTGAAAAATCAGAGGAAAATATCAAGTTCATGAATGAACTGAAAGCTTCCATTCAAAATGCTCCTTCAGAAACGATGCTCACATCCGGTATTTTAAATGCTTATAATCACGGTGTAAAAAATACATTATCACATACGCATGTTGAAGAATTTGCTGTAAGTCAAGCCAATGACAATGACAACAATGCCGTTGCAAGGGTATTTAAAACTTCTATGGAAGCTTTTTCAGATACGCCAACATTGTCAGAAGAAAATTTTGGTCCTTCCAGTGTATTGGTGGAAGCCAATACCAAAGAAGATATTTTGCAGGCAGCCAAAAAATTGCATGGTCATTTAACTGCCACTGTTTTTGGGACAGAAAAAGATTTTGAGGACTATGAAGAATTGTTCCGTATTTTAGAGCTAAAGGTAGGGCGTGTCATTATTAATGGGTATCCAACAGGTGTAGAAGTGTGCCATGCCATGGTTCACGGTGGACCATTTCCAGCAACAACAGCTCCCCAATCAACATCCGTTGGTACGAATGCTATAAAACGATTTGTTCGTCCCGTTTGTTTTCAGGATTACCCTGAAGCGATGTTACCCAAAGCTTTAAAAACAGACAATGTCCTCAATATTTGGAGACTGGTAAACGGTCATTTGGAAAAATAATTTGAAAATTAATAAGTATATGAAAGGAAATAAAACACCTATAAGAATAATAGTTCTACTATGTCTCTCAATGGTTTTTACTTCATGTAAAGAAGACAAAAAACAAGTTCAAGTTGAAGAACCCGCAGATAAAATGGAAATTTCAGATTCACTGAAATGGTCAGAACGCATGGCGCTTTCAGAAATCAAGCGATTTCCTGACCCAACAAAACTGGATTTTCAAGAAAAACCCAGATGGAGTTATACTAATGGTCTGGTGCTTCAAGCCATGTCACGTGTGTATGAACAAACCAATAATCAAAAATTATATGACTATATCTATGATTACGCCAACAGAATGGTTAATGAAGATGGCTCAATCAACACCTACAAATTGAAGAACTACAACCTGGACATGATAAAATCTGGTGATGCTATTTATTATTTGTTTAATAAAACACAAGAACCACGATTTAAAAAAGCCATGGACACGCTTCATGAGCAGTTGGAAGGACAACCCACAACTTCAGAAGGTGGTTATTGGCATAAAAAAATATATCCTTATCAAATGTGGTTGGATGGTGTTTTTATGGCTGAACCGTTTCATGCAAAATATAGTAAAGCATTTATGAATCCTGAGGAGGCACAAAAGATGTATGATAAAATAGTCCTTCAATTTGATTTAATCGAAAAATACAATCGAGACCCTGAAACAGGTCTGTATTACCACGGCTGGGATGAAAGTCGGGAACAAAAATGGGCAGACAAAGAAACGGGTTTGTCTCAAAATTTCTGGTCTCGCGGTATGGGTTGGTATGGTATGGCACTGGTTGATATTTTAGATTTTTTACCTGAAAATCATCCCGGAAGAGCTAGAATTCTTAAGTATTTAAACCAATATGCCGAAGCCATTGTTAAGTATCAAGATCAAGAAACGGGAACCTGGTATCAAGTATTAAACATGCCTGATAGAGAAGGCAACTATCTTGAAGCTACAGGTACTAGTATGTTTACCTATACGCTGGCCAAAGCTGCCAACAAAGGTTATATCTCTGAAACCTATTTAGAACATGCCAATAAAGCATTTCAAGGCATTTTAAATACGTTCATATCGGTTGAAGATAATGGCATTGTGAACCTTAATAGATGTTGTTCGGTAGCTGGTTTGGGTGGTAATCCTTACAGAGATGGAACATTTGAATATTATATTGGGGAAAAAATTAGAGCAAACGATCCTAAAGGCACGGGACCCTTTATGTTTGCCGCTCTGGAATTAAATAAGTAATTATGAAATCATCAATAAATACAGCATTATGTTCTTATGGCATGAGTGGTCATCTATTTCATGCACCATTTATTGATGTCCATCCAGACTTTAACCTCTATGCCGTATTTGAACGAAGCAAAAATTTATGTGAGTCAAAATATCCTTCCGTTAAAACCTATCGTTCGTTAGATGTCATGCTTGAAGACGACGCCATTGATTTAGTAATAGTCAATACGCCAAATATTACACACTACGACTTTACAAAAAAGGCCATTGAATCTGGAAAGCATGTTGTGGTTGAAAAGCCTTTTACGGTAACTACAAAAGAAGCTGAAGAATTAATGGCTTTAGCAGACAAACACCATGTAAAATTATCAGTTTATCATAACAGGCGCTGGGATAGCGACTTTAAAACAGTCAAAAAAATAATTGAATCAACTCTTTTAGGGGACATTATTGAAGCTGAATTACATTATGACAGATTAGACCCCGAATTAAGCTACAAAACCCACAAAGAAACACCAACCGAAGGTGTGGGAAGTTTATATGATTTAGGATCTCATCTAATTGACCAGGCATTGGTCCTTTTTGGAATGCCCAGTAGTGTTTTTGCAACCCTTGATACGTTTAGAAAAAACTCGAAAGTGTCTGATTATTTTGATGTCAAGCTGTTTTATAAATCTCATTACGTCACCTTAAAATCAAGCTATTTTGTTTGTGAGCCTATACCTGCCTACAGTGTTCATGGTACCAAAGGTTCATTCTTAAAATCTAAAGCTGATGTTCAGGAAAGCGATCTTCAAAAAGAGAAACGTCCTGATGAAAGCAATTGGGGCATTGAACCACAATCTGAAAGTGGTCTTTTACACATCAAAAAAAATGGTAAATCCGAAAAAGAGCCTACACCAACTGAACCAGGCAGCTACATGGATTATTATAATGGTATTTCAGAAGCTATTTTGAATGATAAGCCATTACCTGTTACAGCACAAGAAGCTGCGAATGTTATTAAAGTGATAGAAGCAGCCATTCAAAGCAATCAAGAAAAGCGTGTTATTGCACTATGAGAATAGTATTATCAATCATATTATTTTTTTCCATATTGGGTCTTTCAGGTCAAGTAAAGCCCATTTCTAAAGTTTGGGTGTCAGATAATGGAGATGGCACCTATACAAACCCGATTTTACATGCCGATTACTCTGACCCAGATGTAATACGAGTTGTAGATGATTACTATATGACTGCGTCATCATTTACATGCTCTCCTAGTTTACCCATTCTTCATTCCAAAGATTTAGTCAATTGGGAGCTCATCAACTATGCATTACCTAAACAAGTTCCTTTAGACGTTTTTGATAAGCCTCAACATGGTAATGGTGTTTGGGCACCTTGTATCAGGTATCATAATAAAGAGTATTATATATACTATCCTGATCCAGATTTTGGTATTTATATGATAAAAACCCAGGATCCTAAAAGTGAGTGGTCTGATCCTATTTTAGTAAAATCAGGAAAAGGACTTATTGATCCAACGCCACTTTGGGATGATGACGGAAAAGCTTATTTGTCTTACGCTTTTGCAGGTAGTCGAGCAGGTATAAAGAGTTTGTTGGTTATTGCCACATTGAACTCTGAAGGAACAAAAACCAATGACGATGAGGTTATGATTATTGATGGCCATGATGAAGAGCCTACTATTGAAGGCCCTAAATTCTATAAACGAAACGGGTTCTATTATATTTTTGCTCCTGCTGGTGGCGTTGCTCCTGGTTGGCAAACAGTTTTAAGGTCAAAATCTATTTATGGTCCCTATGAAAAGAAAAAAGTCCTTCATCAAGGAAACACTCCAATAAATGGGCCGCATCAAGGAGCTTGGGTAACTACAGAAACAGGAGAAGATTGGTTTATACACTTTCAAGATAAAGGAGCTTTCGGACGTATTGTTCATTTGCAGCCAATGCAATGGAAAAATGATTGGCCTGTTATGGGTATCGACCAAAACAATGATGGCATTGGAGAGCCAGTCATAACCTTTAAAAAACCAAATGTAGGAGGTTCTTATTCCATAGTTACACCACCAGATTCAGATGAGTTTAATAGCCCTAAACGAGGTTTACAATGGCAATGGCAAGCAAACCCTCAAGTATATTGGGGTTTTCCAACATCTATGGGACACTTTACAATGTATTGTATGCCCAAACCTAAAGAAGCAGTCAATTTACATACTGTACCTAATCTATTGTTACAAAAATTTCCTGCTGAAGAATTTACAGCTACAACTAAAATGACATTTAATGCGCGTTTTGACAATGAAGAGGTTGGCTTTTTAATCATGGGATTAGATTACAGCTATCTTCAAGTAAAGCAGGAAAATGGAAATCTGTACTTGTCTCAAATTGTATGTAACAATGCTGATAAGAGTGGGTTAGAAAAGCAAAATGACAAAATAAAGATTAGCACTAATACTGTTTATTTACAAGTAGATGTTCGTAAAGGAGCTGTTTGCAATTTTTCCTATAGTATCGATAACAAAACGTTTACATCAATAGGGCATAGTTTTAAAGCTCGTGAAGGTAAATGGATTGGTGCAAAAATAGGCTATCTGGCATTAAGAAAAGGCGTTATAAATGATGCTGGAAGTGTCGATATTGACTGGATTAGATTCAAAAAATAAATAATGACTTTTAAACATAAAATAATAGTTGTTTTATTCCTTTTGGGTTTTGGTGTTCAAGCTCAAATATTGGATAAATCATGGCGAAACCTTATTCATGACAAATCAGATGCTTGGTTTTCAACAGAAGAAGCAAGACAAATAGCCGAAAATGTAATACTGTATCAAAGAGATATTGGTGGTTGGCCCAAAAATGTGCAAATGCACCTACCCCTTTCCAATCAAGAAAAACAAAATTTAGTCGACACTAAAAAAGTTGGTGATGGTGCTACAACCGACAACGGAGCGACTGTTCAAGAAATGTTGTTTTTATCAAAAATGTACACTCAAAACCCGGATGAGCGCTATCGAATCAGCTTTTTAAATGGTCTTGATTATTTGCTACAAGCGCAATATCCCAACGGTGGCTGGCCACAGTTCTATCCCTTACGTGATGGATATTACTCACATATTACTTACAATGACGATTCCATGGTCAATATCATGAATGTGCTTCTGGAAATTAAAAACAATAGTGATTATTATGCCATTAAACCTTCAAAGGCGCAATTGGAAAAAGTCAACACAGCGTTTGAAAAAGGAATTGATTGTATTCTAAAAACACAATACAAGCAAAACGGTGTGTTAACAGCCTGGTGTGCCCAACATGATGAAAAAACTTTTCTGCCTGCCAAGGCCAGAACGTATGAATTGCCGTCTTTAAGTGGCGCGGAATCAGCTGGAATTGTAGCATTATTAATGTCTGTTGAAAATCCTTCACAAGAAATAATTACCGCTGTAAACCATGCGGTTCAATGGTTTGATAAAACAAAAATAAGTGGTTTACGTGAAGATAGAATCTATAATGATCAGGGTAAATTGATTGATAAAAAAATGGTTGCTGATGCCAATGCTCCAGCCATTTGGGCCAGATTCATGGAGCTTGAGGACAATACGCCATTTTTCTGTGACCGCGATGGTATTAAAAAATCCTCAATTGCTGATATTGGTTCAGAACGAAGAAACGGCTATGCTTGGTATGTTAACCATCCTCAAAAAGTATTGGATGCTTATCCGAAATGGAAAAAAAAGTATGTCTTGCCTCAATCCAAAAAACCTTCTAATGAATATAAAATTGTTGTTGCTCAAGATGGTAGTGGTGATTATTCTAGTATTCAAGAAGCTATCAACAATACCAAATCCTTTCCTTACGACCAGGTAACAATCTTTATTAAAAATGGTATTTATAAAGAAAAAGTGAAAGTACATGAGTGGAATCCTAACCTCGCTATTGTTGGAGAGAGTAAGGATCATACCATTATTACTTATGATGATTACTTCAATAAAGTTGGATTAGGTAGAAACAGCACGTTTTTTACTTACACGCTTTTGGTTGAAGCCAATAATGTGATACTTAAAAATCTGACTATTGAAAATGCTTCCGGCGATGTAGGTCAGGCGGTTGCCCTGTCTGTGTTTTCAGATGAAGTTGCCATTATAAACTGCAAGCTTTTAGGAAATCAGGATACCTTGTATGCATCAGGGAAGGGTAAACAGTATTATAAAGACTGCTACATTGAAGGCACCACCGATTTCATTTTTGGAAGCGCCACCGCATTTTTTGAAAACTGCCAAATTCACAGTAAGCGCGATTCATATATTACGGCAGCTTCAACCCCTCAAGAATCTTCATTTGGTTATGTGTTTAAAGATTGTAAACTCACAGCTGAAGACGTTGTTAAAGCAGTCTATTTGGGACGCCCCTGGCGTATTTATGCTCAAACCGTTTTCATCAATTGTGATATGGGAAACCATATTTTACCTGTTGGTTGGCACAATTGGTCTAAACCTGAAGCAGAAAAAACAACCTTTTATGCCGAATACAAAAACTACGGCCCAGGTTTTCATCCTGACAAGCGAGCAGCATGGTCTCACCAATTAAAAGTGAGTCAAGCCAAAAAATATACCCTAAAACACGTTTTGGGAAATGCTCAAAAAACCTCTAACAAAGCATGGTATGAATCACTATAAGGTACTTTTAATGTTGTTATTGGTATTCGTTCAGTCTTGTAAAAAAGAGACTGAAGAAACTTCAAATATGGAACAACCTGAATTTCCCATTTCCATTTATACCATTGGTGATTCAACTATGGCTGATAAAGTTGATCCCGAAGAAAACCCGGAACGTGGTTGGTGTCAGATACTTCCCGAGTTCTTAAATGATAAGGCTTTAGTGAAAAACCATGCTGTTAACGGCAGAAGTACCCGTAGTTTTATTAATGAGAAACGTTGGGATACGGTTTATGGTCAACTACAACAAGGAGACTATGTATTCATTCAATTTGGTCATAATGACCAAAAGGAATACGATCCTGCTCGCTACACCAATCCGCATACGGCTTATAGAAATAACCTCATCCAATTTATACAGGATACTCGAAAAAAAGGCGCTACACCTATCCTCTTCACTTCAATAGTACGTCGAAAATTTAATGATGAAGGAACCTTAATCGATACACATGGCGCTTACCCGTTAGAAATGCGTCTCGTTGCCCAAGAATTTGATGTGCCTTTAATTGATTTACAATTTCTGACTGAAACTTTGGAAGAAGCTTATGGTATGAAAGGTTCCAAAAAACTCCACTTACATTTTCAGCCAAACGAGATTCCATATTATCCTGAAGGTAAGGAAGATGATACGCATTTATCGGTTTTAGGTGCGACAGAAGTAGCCAAACTGGCTGTTGAGGCTTTGCAAAATCAGGTAATTGGTTTTGATACATTCATTAAAAATTAAAACATGAAAAAACTATTCGCTGTCATATTGGTTTTAGCTTTTGGTCATGCTATGGCTCAAAAAATCAACAAGGATTCCATTATCTCACAAATCGAAAGCAACATATTCTTACCAAAAATCCCTGATTTCACGGTTAATGTTATCGATTTAGGCGCAAAAAACGATGGTAAAAAAGACTGTAAAAAAGCGTTCGATAAGGCCATGAAGGCCTGTGCCAATAATCATGGCGGAACTATTGTCGTACCCAAAGGAACATACCTTATAAATGGACCTATTCATTTTAAAAGTTTTACGAGGTTACATTTAGAAGAAGGTGCCACCCTGGTTTTTGGTTCTAATCCTGAAGACTATCCCAATGTGTTGACCAGTTGGGAAGGCACAACGGTTTATAATCACAGCCCGATGATTTATGGTATTAATGTGCAAGATGTAGCCATAACCGGAACGGGAACTATTGATGGCGAGGGCCATGACCAATGGGCTACTTGGAAACCTTTGGAGTCCAAAGGAAAGCAAATGAGTCGTGATATGAATCACCAGGAAACTCCAATCAACGAGCGTATTTTGGGCAATGGTTTTAAATTAAGACCGCAACTCCTCCAATTTGTAAACTCCAAAAACATTCTAATTGAAGATGTCAAAGTCGAAGATTCGCCATTTTGGTGTGTGCATTTGTTAAAAAGCAACAGCATTACCCTTCGAGGGATTCGGTATGATGCCCACAATAAAAATAATGATGGCTTGGATATTGAACAATCGCGTAATGTCTTGATTGAAAATATTGAATTCAATAATGCCGATGACAATATTGCCATTAAAGCAGGTCGCGACAATGATGGGAGAAATAATGCACATATGCCTTCAGAAAACATCCTGATTAGAAACTGCAAATTTAAAGGGCTTCATGCTCTGGTAATTGGCAGTGAAATGTCTGCAGGTGTCCGTAATGTTTACGTCTTTGACAGTGAAGCCAGTGGCTATTTAAAGCGAGGTATTTACCTGAAGACCAACTCCGACAGAGGTGGATTTATCAAAAATATTCACATTGAAAATATTCAGTTTGGTAATGTTGAAGACGCCATTTATATGACTTCTAATTATCATGGTGAAGGCAGTGGTCTTTATCCATCTAAAATATCGGATGTCACCATTACAAATGTTAGCTTTAAGACCGTATCCAATGCTGCCATTGTGATTGAAGGATTTCCTGGATTTGAAGTTGAAAATGTCCTGATTGATCATTTAAATATTGAATCGGCTACCAACGGCATGACCTTAACCAACACAAAAAATGTTCAATTTAACGAAGTCATTATTGGTGACAAACAAGGTGTTCCCAGTGCTGCAAATTGATACCCTATGACCTGCAAACCTATTTTTTTTCTGATTGTTTGGCTTACATTCTTTGGCAAAGTATGGTCGCAAAACCAAGTTATTCCGCTATGGGAAAACGAAATTCCAGGAGCTATTGCCAACAGCGCCTATCAAGAAGAGTCACAGATAGAAAATGGCGTCGTGTTGCGAATAAAACGGGTAACTTCGCCAAGCATAACAGTCTATCAACCTAAAAACCCCAACGGAACAGCTATTCTAATCTGTCCTGGTGGTGGTTATCGTCATTTAACGGTCAATAAAGAAGGCAAAAAGGTTGCAGATTGGTTAAACACGTTAGGTATTACGGCTTTTGTACTAAAGTATCGGTTGCCCAATGATTCCATCATGACCGATAAAACCATTGGTCCGCTCCAAGATGCTCAAAAAGCCATGCGGTACATACGGTATCATGCTGAAGATTGGAATCTTAAAACCGACCATATTGGTGTTATGGGTTTTTCGGCTGGTGGACATTTGGCGGCTTCCCTTTCAACACAATATTTTAAAGACACCTATAGCGACACATATACCATCAGTGCCAAACCTGATTTTACCATTTTGGCCTATCCTGTCATTTCGATGAACGATAGTATCACACATAATGGATCCAAAACCAATTTATTGGGTTTAGAACCATCCCAGCAAGTGGTTGACCGTTTTTCAAATGAATTACAGGTGAATTCAGCTACACCCAAAACATTTTTGGTTCACGCTACTGATGATGCTTCTGTGCCTGTTGAAAACAGCATCAACTATTATAAGGCACTAAAAGCTTATGAAGTCCCTGTTGAGATGCATCTCTATGAAACAGGTGATCATGGCTTTGGTTTGGGACGGGAAGGCACAAACAACTTTTGGACAAAAACCTGTGAACAGTGGCTATTAGCAAATAAATACTTGGATTAAACAACTTATGCCTTGAATAAGTCCATACAATACATGATTATTAGTGCCTTGGCATTTGCCATGCTCAATGTTGGTGTAAAATATCTAGGTAAATTCAATGTGTACCAAATTGTATTTTTTAGAGCTTTAGGCTCCTTATTTTTTACCTTTCCTTATTTGATAAAATATAAAATTCCCATTAAAGGAAACCGAATAACCTTATTGATTTTACGGAGTATTTTTGGTTTAGTAGCCATGACCCTGTTTTTTGCATCTCTTAAGTTATTGCCAACAGGAACTGCCATTTCCATACGGTATATCGCACCTATTTTTGCGGCCCTTTTTGCATTGCTCATTCTGCGTGAGCGCATTAAACCCATACAATGGCTACTATTTATTTCGGCGTTTACAGGTGTTTTAATGCTCAAAGGTTTTGAAATCGATAGTCTGGGGTTAGGATTTGTATTAGCACTCATTTCGGCCGTATTTACAGGTTTGGTATTTATCATTATTCGTAAAATTGGTAATCAGGATCACCCTATGGTCATTGTCAATTATTTTATGACGCTGTCTTGTATAGTCAGTGGCATTATGTGCATCAATTATTGGGTGACACCCAGTGGTATGGAATGGCTGGTCTTATTGAGTCTGGGTGTTTCCGGATATTTGGGGCAAATATTTATGACCAAGGCCTTACAACAGTCTGAAACCCGATTGGTTGCACCACTAAAATACATTGAAGTGGTCTTTACCATGATAGCCGGCTTTATCTGGTTTGCCGAAAGCTATACCCTTATCAGTTTATTAGGTATTGTCCTGATTATTTTTAGTTTGGTCTGCAATGTTTATGTGGTAAAGGCCAAGAAAAAATAATTTGGCTAAATCATAAATCAAAAAAGCCTCTTAATAATATAGAGGTTTTTTGTTTTATAGTATTCCTTAAAAAGAAAAGTTCAAAAATTTATTCTTCATATTTGTATATATTTATACGTATATATTCTTATATGTTTCATTATATTATTAAATTTGCATTTAATTTTATATATTTGTATTATTATATAATTATTATGAACAATGTGAACCGAAAAAGATTTGAAAGAGTAGCATCAGGAAGGGTTAATAGGGTTATTAATGCTCTTCAGAGCCTAGAAAAATGTTCTAATACATACAACTATGAATATAGTGAAGATGATGTAAAGAAAATGATGTCTGCAATCAGAAGTGAACTAGAACTCGTAAGAGTATCCTTTGACAAAGGACTTGCTAAAACCAAAGACAAATTTAAATTTTAATCCCTTATGCAAAAACCTTCTTTTTATGCCCCAAAAGCCAATGATGAATATTCCGATATAGGGCCAAGAAATGCTGCTGTCCTGACATTTTCGGGAAATTCAAGTAACTCAATTGTTAAAGAACTTACACAGAATTCTCTTGACGCCAGAGCTGACAGAAGAGGAAAATTAAGAATACATATTCGAGAAGTGGAGATTCCAAAAAAGGATATTCCGAATTTCAGTGAATTTGAAGAAGCTATTAACCTCATGGAAGCATACTGGAATTCCAAGGGTAATCAATACAGGACATTTTTCAAAACAGCAAAAAAATCTATTGAGGGTTCTAAGGTAAAAATGTTTGTGTTCGAAGACTTTATGACAAAAGGACTTGAAGGCGATGACAATGAAGGAACATTTAAATTCTGTGTCAATGACGAGAATGTTTCCGGTAAATCTCATTCAGACTCACTTGGAAACCACGGAATAGGGAAAAACTCTGTATTCGGTTATTCTGGAGTGCAAACAGTTTATTACAGTTCTTTAAACGATAACGGCAGCCATAAATTCAAGGGAGTAACAAAGCTTGGAAGTTTCCTTGACAGTAAAGGAATTAAAAGATCTGAAAGAATGTATTATGGGCTCGAAGGCGAAAAAGGTGTTAAACTAGTTTCTGATCCGCAGTCCATACCTGAAGTTTTCAGAAGAACTGAAATAGGACTCAGTCAATATGTTGTTGGTGCTGAGTTACAGGAGGGTTGGAGTGATAATATTAAATGTGCTTTCCTTGAGAATTACTGGCTTCTGTTTGAGACAGACATATTAACGGTTTCCATAAATGACGAGATCCTTGATAAAAGTAATTTTGAAGAAGAGGCTATAAGACTGTTTAACGAAGATTCTTCTAAAGAAAATCCTATTCCCTATATAAAAACATATAAATCCACTCAGATATTCAAAACAAAAAAAATACATAAAATAGGCAATGTTAACCTTTATCTTAATGAGGAAACAGAAGGAGACGTATTCCCTAATAAAATTGTCTTTTTAAGAGATGGTATGAAAATAAAAATGGATCCGTTAAGGGTTAGCGGTCTGCCAATAAACATTGCCGGTGTAATATTCTGTGATAACCCAAATGGAAACAGCATTTTAGGAGCTATGGAACCCCATGCCCATGATCAGTTTTTACCTGAACTTGTGGCTAAAAAGGAAATTGAGGATGTGACCGTAAGTGATGCCAAACAAATTCTATATGAAATCAACGCTTTTAAAAAAGAGGTCCTCTTAAACATTAAAAAGCAATATACAGAAGAAACTGAAAATGTTGATATAGTTGATGAACTGTTCTCAAAAATACTTGGAATTGGTACTGGCTCTTCTTCGGGAAAAACAAATGAGACCAAAAAAGAATCCTTCAATAAAAAAATAGTTAGTCTTGATTACAACGGGGAATTCAGTTCAAGTAAAAGAAATTCAGTAATAAACAATAATGAGGAAGCCGATCTCGGTGAAGGAGAAGGACCCGGAGCGGGAACAGGTACTGGTGGCAAAGGAATTCATATTGGCACCGGTCAGAATAAAGGTGACCAAAAGGGCGGTTCCGCAAAATCTGATAAAAAAAATCCGGGAAAAATAAAACACAATATTACATCAAGATTTTTCCTTAGTGAATCCGAATCAGATGTAAATACATATAATCTGGTGCTTAGATCTCCCGAAGATATTTCCGAAATCGATATTGTTATTGGTCAGAAAGGAGATTCGGAAAAAGTTAAGCAGATGAGTTCAGAATTAGTCAGCGCAAAGTCTGCAGGCCGGTCTCTTAATTTTAAAAAGAATACTGACAGTAATAATGATATTATTTCTTTTAACATCAGTGGAATCAGTATAAAAGAAGATGTTCCTGAAATTATTGAAATAAAAATGATGGAAAAGAAGAAAAGTGCACTAAAATTAATTGAAACAAAATGATAACAAAATCAAATTTCTCACTTCCTTATCCGGCTTTAGGGCTTGAAAATGATTTCAAAGAAGGTGAATTTTCAGTAAAACCTGCAATCTATTCAGCTGACGGGATTCTTCATCTTAAAGAAGAAACAGTAGAAATCACTAATGAATATGTTAGAGAACTTTTTGAAAGAAGAATGGTATCTACAGCTTATAAAATTGACTGCTCTTCCACATTATTCAATTATTGCTCATATGAGAATAAGCATATTGAAATTCCGTTAATTAGTCTTGCCAATTCGATAAAAGTTGAGGTATTCCTTGTTGCGACTACAGATATTGAAAACTACACCAGCGACTCCTTTAATGAAGACTATTTTCTTGGTGAGAATAATGGCGTATTTCAGGTGCAGGAAGGAAATATAATTGGTTTTGCAGGCTACAAAAACATTCCGCTCAACGAAACGTATACGGCGGGTGGTTCCAGTATCTTTAAATTCACAAAAATGATGGGGTCACATCCCGTTCTTATTGATGTTGAAGATTCAAAAATAGAAGTCATATATCCGGATATTGAGGAAAAGCTAAATATTATTAACACTTTGCCAAGGACAAAACGTCTGACTTTTTTGAATCTGTTTATCGTACCCGCTCTGCAGCAGGCATTTTTTGAGCTAAAAGATGCAGCAGCAGATGAAAGATCAGAGGAATATATACAACAGCATAAATGGGCCTATATATTGAGTGAAGGATATCCAGATTACTTCAAGGAAGACCCTTATGCCAGATGCTCAGAATTACTTGCAGAAACTTCTGCATAAAGGAAGCAGCAAAGAATCTTACACGCCGGTACTTGAAGCATTTTTTAACGAATTATCATAAAAATGAAAATAAAAAAAATAACTAAAGAGAGTTATGAAACTCTGCTTTTTAATCTGAATCATAATTTTAGCGAGGTAAATACCTCGTATTTAAGACATAGTCATAATTTTATACCACTGACTAATGCAATGAGTACTATAGAAGACGGAGCTTATGAAATTGAAGATAGCTTTTATAATTCTGTCTTAAAACAAATTTCTCTGAAAACAGATGGTAATGGAACTTATGATTTTGAAAATGCCAGTATTATCTATGAAATGTTTCCTGACCTCACTCCTATGGAGGCAAATGACGAAAGGTTCTGGACAAGACTTACCCATGACCATTTCCACAAATATGTTATCAAAAGATGGATGGATGGAAAAGGTTCGGCAAAAGATGTTCGAAAGATAATAAAACAACGATTTTTTTTCGAGGGCAGCGGACAACAGGCAAGAGTAAGAAATGCTATATCAAGATTATGGTGGATTGCACATCTCACTGTAAATCATGAGGCAGAAGAAGAAAAAAAATGGGAACTTACAAAAGCTATTTGCGAATCTCAGGATTTTATTACTTCAATTCTGGAAAGGAGTCTCGGGAGCTATACTGACTTAAGAACAGGTATATTAGAGTACTATTCTGAAAATAAACATAAATTCGGGTCTAATAAAAGTAAGACCATTCAGGGGCTTCTGAAGGACCTGAATAATTATGGAGGAGTTTCACTCCTTGCAATGATGACGAAGGAAAGCGCCAAGAATCTTGTAGGAGAATTAATTCAGTCCTATGGTATAGTTCACAAGATGTATACAAAAAAAATAAGCAATCAGGATATTGAAAGGACTCCATCAATAAATGTAGCTGCAGCAGAAGATTTTTTTGGTCTTAATATGGAAAATGGTGAAATCACTAAAATTAAATTTCATTATAAAAACAAGGAATATCTAGTTGAATTACATAAGAGAAATACCCGAAATGAGTATCGTTTTTTTATTAATCATTTTAAAGAAGAAATAGGCTATGAAGAAGATTATATACTGGAATTTACAAAAAACAGTGATGGGTATTTTTTGAATGTATTGACCCCTGGAACTAAAAAACATGATTCAGCTATATCAAAACTAGATGGAAAAATGCATCTGATCCAATAATTTAAAAAGTTGATAATATCCTAAAACTTTTTGCCAAGTTATCAAACTTTTTCTCTGTCGAGTTGCCCTTCAGACTGTTAAGGATAACCAACAGTAAACTTATCTGAATATGGTATCTTCATCATAACTTGTACTTTCCAAGATATTTGAGCTGATGTTCATAACTTTCCTCTGTCAGTGTCATATTTTTCCAGTCTAGAGGATTTGCAGAAGATTCAATCCCGCTTGAAATTAGCACTTTATAATTGCCTGAAATTTCATTTAAAAATTTGAGTCGCTTTCTTAATGTTATAATCCTGTTTTATTCTAATATCAATGATTCTTTCAATAATCATCACTTTATATTTTCATGTTATAAAGGTTAGTCATTGTTGAAAATTGCAAAACGGAATATGGCCAAAAACTAATGTTTAATCTTAATAAATTGTATCATTATGAAAACAAAAAACAGATTTTTTAAAAACCCTGAACATTGAATAAATTGTTAGTAAGTAAGACTGGAATTTCTTTCATGATTATATCATTGAATGTATTTTTAACAGCTTATATGAATAACTACACTTACATAGATTTATTTGCGGGCGCCGGTGGCCTTACGGTAGGTTTTGGTAACAAGGGCTTTCATCTTGAAATGGCTAATGACATAGCTGAGCCCGCCCTGAATACTCTTAAATATAATCTAAGGTATACACATCCAAAAGCAGAGCCTGAAAGAGTAATTCTCGGTGATATAATAGAGCTGTATGAACACCTTGGAACCGGAGAGGTTATTCATGATGTGCAGGGACACATGATTATTGAGACCCAAAAGGAAGTTGAGCTTAGAAAAAAGGCTCCTTCTGTCAGAAATAATGAAACCATAAAAAAGATCCTGTCTGATATCCATCACGTGGATGTTCTTGTCGGCGGTCCCCCCTGTCAGGGTTTCTCAATGATCGGAAGATCAAAAAAAGCCACTATAGAAGAACGCACTAAAGGGTTTATTGATGACCCAAGAAACCAACTATTTAAGTACTATCTGAAATTTGCGGAAAAGTTGCAACCAAAGATTGTCCTGATTGAAAATGTTAAGGGACTTGCATCGGCCTCAGGTTACAGAGATCTCATTGAAAACTCATTGAGACAAACAGGAAGTATAGGCTATAATTCTTCATCGGCAATTCTCAATGCCAAAGATTTTGGACTGGCACAAAACAGAGAACGTATATTTTTCATTGGCATAAGAAATGACCTTTCCGAAAAGTATAATATCAGTGCAGCTGAACTTTTTCAGGAAATAATTAGGAGTAAAACTGAACCTTTAAAGTTGAAAGAAGTGATCTTTGACCTCCCTCAGATAAAAGCCAATCCAAAACCCAATAATTACAAGGTAGAATCTGAATTTTCTTTTTCTGATCCTGAATGTTTCGGGAAAAATATGTCCGATCTTCCATACAGCAACCTTGTTAAGAATGACAGTGAACACACTTATGGTAAGCTGATTAACACATACAGGGGGGAAACAATAACTCCTAAACATTTGTACAACCATAAATCCCGCTATCATAATAAAAGGGATCTTTTCATTTATGAAAATCTTGTTGCCGGTAAATACCTCAATGATCCGGTAAATAAAGTGGCACTTTCCAAAGTAACTTATGGCGTTGTAACAGATGAAAACGGAAATAAGAAAGTCAGAGGATTCGGTGATAAATACTTTAAACTGGACCCCGAAAGTCTTTCCAAAACAATAATTGCACATCTAGAAACTGACGGTAATTCCTATATACACCCTGGAAAATTTCCCAGAAGTATAACCCCTCGAGAAGCAGCAAGGATTCAGTCATTTCCTGACTGGTATTTCTTTACAGGCAATACAAGAAATCAGTTAAAACAGATAGGTAATGCAGTACCTCCTTTACTTGCGGGCGTATTTGCTGAAAAATTCAAACTATTCCTTGATAAGATTACAATAAATGAAAAACAAAAAGCTTACGTTTATTGATCTTTTTGCGGGATGCGGCGGCCTTTCCGAGGGCTTTCTGCAGTCCGGTCATTATGAAGCCCTTGCACATGTGGAATGGGAGGTTCCCATGGTCAACACCCTTCGTAACAGATTAGTGAAAAAATGGAAACATTCTGAAGAAGAGGCTTTCAAGAGGACCATACATTTTGATATTCAGAAAATTGATGAACTGATCAGTGGCAATTGGAAACCTCAAACCAAGCTGACTTACGGCAATACAAATCATCCTTCAGTTATGGAAAAAGGACTAAAGGGACTTGCTGAAGGAAAAAAAGTAAACCTGATTATTGGAGGCCCACCATGTCAGGCATATTCTGTGGCCGGAAGAGCTCAGGATAAGAACTCCATGAAGGATGATTACAGGAATTACCTTTTTGAGAGCTTCATCAAAGTTGTGGATGCTTTTCAGCCGGACATGTTCGTTTTTGAGAACGTTCCCGGTATGCTAAGTGCCTGCCCGGGAGACAGAAAGGTCACTGAAAGAATCTATGATTCATTCAGTGAACATGGTTATGATATTTTAGAGCCAAATGAACTAAAAAAAGCTGTGCAGTCTGCCAGTGATTTTGGAGTGGCACAGAAAAGAAAACGTGTTATTATCATAGGATTACGAAGAGATCTGAAATCTGATGATTTTAATCTTGAAACGGTTTATTCAGCGATAAATAAGCAGAAAACCGTAAATAAAAAGAATTTGAAAGATGTCATAGGTCATTTGCCTAAATTAGTTCCTTTAAAAACCATTACTAAAGCAGATGGTCGCAAATTTTCACATGGCCCTCTTGATTCTAGTGAGGATATTCCTGAAAACCATTATCCCAGATTTCATAACGAGAGAGATATTAAAGTATTCAGGGAGTGGGTTGCAAAAAATATGAATAACCTCAAAATGGAGGATCGTATCAGTTTCTACAATAATCTCTTAAGTAAAAACTCCAATCATGCTAAATACAGAAACCTCGAGTGGGACAAACCTTCACAGACTATCGTGGCCCACCTTTATAAGGATGGACTGATGTTTATTCATCCTGATGCTGAACAAGCTAGGTCAATAACAGTGAAGGAGGCTGCCTTAATCCAATCGTTCCCGGATGATTTTGAATTTAAGGAAAGTATGGGATCCAATTACAAGATGATTGGAAATGCTGTACCACCGCTTATGGCCAAAAAGATAGCAGAAGCTATTGCGAAGGTTTATGATAAGATTTGATCTTTCAAATTATTAAGAGTTTTATCACACTTGCCTGTTTTCAGATCACATTCCCACAGAACTATAACGTTCCAACCATCTGATCTCAATTTTAAATAGTTTTCAGAATCTCTTTGTTTTGTCCTGTCTATTTTTTCCTTCCACCATAAAGTGCGGGTTTTTGGAGTAACAGCATATCTGCAGTTATGATGACCGTGCCAGAAACATCCGTTCACAAAAATAATAGCCTTATATTTTTTGAGCACTATATCCGGTGAACCATTCAGGTTTTTAACATGAAGGCGATACCTGAATCCTTGAGAAAACAGAAACCTTCTTACAAGTATTTCAGGCTTGGTATCCTTACCTTTAATACGGCTCATATTATAGCTTCTTATCTTCTTACTGTGAACATCACTCATATTGGAAGTAACTTTTTTTCTTTAATACCAAAAAAGCCTATACATTTCTGTAAAGGCTTTCTGATGTTAAGCTCCCCCTCTTGGGCTCGAACCAAGGACCCTTTGATTAACAGTCAAATGCTCTAACCAACTGAGCTAAGGAGGAGTGTTATTCGCTTTTGCGAGCGCAAATATAAAGTATTTATTAGTTTCTACAAATATATTATTTAAAAAATCTCCCTAAAAATTAATTAAATATCGCTTTATAAATATCGTTACCATTGGCAAACAATACCAAAGCAATTAGTAGAATGAATCCAATTAACTGGGCATATTCCAGAAACTTGTCACCAGGCTTTCTGCCAGAGATCATTTCATACAGTAAAAACATCACGTGGCCACCATCCAAAGCTGGAATAGGCAATAGATTCAGAACACCCAACATAATTGATAAAAAGGCTGTAATGGCCCAAAAGGCCTTCCAGTTCCATTTTGCTGGGAACATATTACCAATAGCTGCAAACCCACCTACTTGAGTGGCTCCTTTTTTAGTGAAAATATACTTAAACTGGGCTAAATAGTCCTTAATAGTCCAATAACCCAGAGAAGTCCCTTTAACAATACTCTCCCCAAATGTGTACGATTTGTGATGTGAGGCTACATAGTTTTCATCGGTTGCTGAAGTCATAATACCAATGGTATTGTCTTCACTTGGAACAACATTCAATGAAATTGAATCCGTTCCTCTTTCAACTAAAAGTTCAATCGACTTTCCTTGACTCTCTTTTAGGTTATAACTTAAATCGGAGAAATATTGAGTAGAATTACCATTGATACTAATAATGCGATCGGTTTCCAATAACCCAGCCTTATCTGCCGGCGACTCAGGAACTATTGAATCTAATCGAAATGGCATTCGTGGTGTCATGGCTGGCAAATCACCCGCTTCAAATAATTGGGTGCCTATATCTTCAGGTACAGTAAGTTCAGCAGTTTCTCCAGAAGTTCTTTCAACGGTAATATTTGAAATATCTCTAAATAATAAATAAGCATTGATATCGGTGACTTCGTTAAAAGGTTTTCCATCTACTGATACAATTTTATCACCTTGTTGAAACCCATATTGTTCCATGGTTTTAGTGACTCCAAAACCGTATTTGATATCGTCTTTATTGGAGTATTCAGTTCCCCAAACAAACAGGATCATCATATAAATGATAAATCCTAAAATAAAATTGACAATCACGCCGCCGAGCATGATAATCAATCGCTGCCAAGCTGGTTTCGTTCGAAACTCCCAAGGTTGTGGTGGTTGTGCCATTTGCTCTTTGTCCATACTTTCATCAATCATTCCGGCTATTTTCACATAGCCCCCTAGGGGTAACCAACCAATACCATAAACGGTTTCGCCTATTTTCTTTTTGAATAATGAAAACTTGATGTCAAAAAACAAATAGAATTTCTCAACACGGGTTTTAAAAGCCTTTGCAGGAATAAAATGTCCTAACTCGTGTAAGACTATAAGGATAGACAGACTTAAAAATAATTGAGCTGCCTTAATTAATATCACACTCATAAATTGTGGTTTCTTTTAAATAACGCACAAAAGTAGTGTTTTATATGCAACTATGAAAAGAGATACAGACTATTGATTACTCTTTGATAATTCTTTTTACTAAAACACCTTGATTGGTATATAATTTCAAGAAATACAAGCCGTCACTTAAGGTTTCAACTGCTATCACACTTTGATTGTTCACAGTCAGAACCTTGTGACCCAATGTGTCATAAATAGCCACTTTTTCGATGGTAATCTGTTCGGGTTTTTGAATAGTGATATAGGTTTCGGCTGGATTCGGATAAATCAGCAACGCTTGATCCAATTCATAATCTGAAATACCCAATGTTACATTATTGTTTCTAGAAATGATATCGAATTCAGGGTCAAACAATACATTGCTGACTTCAAAGTTTACAGTTTCCAAAAATGTTTCACCATCGAAAGTATTGTTCAAAACCAAATCCAGAGTCTCACCTCCAGTGCCAACCAATCGAATGGGTACTGGTACTTCAAAAAAATCAACCGAGGCATCACTTTGTGTCTGATTAATTTGAATTAACACCTGATTTCCACTTGCTGGACTAACATCAATGGTATAGCTTGGGTATCCTTGATTATAAACCCAATCGTTAAAAAATTCTGTCAAATCTTCACCTGATGCCGCTTCCATTTTCGCTTGATAATCGGGAGTTTTAGCATAAGCAAAAGCCAGTTCTGGAGTGGCTAAATAATCTTGCATCCCTTGATAAAATTGGGCATCGCCAATTTTTTTACGCAGCATATGCAGCACCATGGCACCTTTATTATAACTCAAACGACTACTGAAAATTCTACTGACACTGGTCGTATCGGCATCAGATAAATAAACAGCTCCTGATGCCGAAGATGTTATCGAATTGATTCGCTGTTCTTTCCAATTTCTGAAAGCCCCATTGCCATCAAAATCTTCAATGACTAATCCTGATAAATAGGTAGCAAAACCTTCGTTTAACCAAATATCTTTCCAGCTGCCACAAGTAATTTTATCGCCAAACCATTGGTGAGCCAACTCATGGGCTATCAACCCACGGCTAAAACCTCCCATAAACGATACAGTCGTGTGTTCCATACCACCTCCCCAACCAAATTGGGCATGACCATATTTTTCATTGGCATAAGGATACTCTTCAAACAAATCGGTATATAAATTCATAATATCCACGGTAACTGGAGTGCTGGCTTGTGCCGAAACCAGGTTTTCTGGATATACATAATTTACAATTTCAAATGGATTACCATTATTTGGTACTGTATGAGAATACACTTCATAATTGGTAACGGCTATTGCCACTAGATACGCAGGTATGGGGTAACGATGCTTATACCTAGTAGTCTTACTATCACCATCTATTATTTGACTTAATTCCACACCATTGGAAACAGCTACGTATTCTTCATTCGAAGGATTTAAAATTGGTGTCGTTAGATATACATCGATGCTGTCTATTTTATCAATCAAATCTTGTTTACAGGGCCACCAGCCTTTTGCTCCGTAAGGTTCTGAAAGCGTCCAAATAATGGGGTCACCACTATGGGTGGATTGGGCAAATGAACCAAAACCTGAACTAACAGGATTACCTGAATAACTGATAGTCAATGAGTCCAATACCCCTGAATTTTGAGTTTGCGGCAAGGTGATAACGACCTCGTCATCCGTATTTTGAGAAAACGATAAGCTAGAGCCGCGTTGCGTTACTTCTGAAACAATCATATTATCTGTCAACTCAAAGGTAACTTGTGACAAGTTTTCCTTGGCTTCAAAATAGGTGGTAACTTGTCCGGATATGGATGCCTGACTGGGATCGATATCAAATTCCAGACGATGGTATTTAATATCATAATTACCAGTATTCATGTTTCTTGAATAATTTTGCGACATTCGTCTCATGGCCGCCTTGGCTTCCGCTTCTGAAATGCTTGTTAATTCCCGATCAAAATTTTGCGAAAAAGCATTGCTGGTCCATAAAACAATGAGTAGTGTATATATTATTTTCATAGCTAACTATTTGGATTATACAAAAATACAATAATCATCACATCTTTAAGTAACCAATGTCACACATGCTAAAGAATTTATGTTGTAATTTTGCAACATAAAATATGACCATGCTTTCCTTTTTTAAAGACTACAAATATTTTGCTATTGTTTTTGCCATATTATCAATCATAATCATTTCTATTATTTTTAATATTCTGGATGTGGAAAAACCGCTTCCAGTTTACCAACCTGCAATGGTTAATTCGGAGTTGGTTGATACCTCTTTAGTTGATGTCAGAAAATATCATAAAATCGCTGATTTTAGTCTGATAAATCAGAATGGAGAAACGATTACACAAGACGACTACAAAGACAAAATTTACGTAGCCGACTTCTTTTTTACGACTTGTCAAACCATTTGTCCAATTATGACAGACCACATGTATTACATACAAAAGGAACTAAAAAATGATGCTGATGTGATGTTGCTTTCGCATTCCGTAACACCAGAAATTGACTCTGTAGCCCAATTAAAAAAATATGCACTACGGAAAGGTGTTGATGACAGTAAATGGAATTTGGTGACAGGTGATAAAAAACAAATTTATGATTTGGCCCGTAAAAGCTATTTAGCTGTAAAAGATTATGAATTTGGCGGTCAATATGATATGATCCATACCGAAAACTTTATGCTCATTGATAAAAAGCGTCAAATCAGAGGTTTTTATGATGGCACCAATCCAGATGAAATTACCAGATTGATTGCCGATATAAAAAGGCTCAAAAAAGAATATGAATAGTTTTTAGCCAACTATTTTTTTACCCTGATATTTTACTTTATTTTTGCTTCTTTAAAATCAATCTAAATAAGCTTGCAGGTTACTTTAGCAGATATAAAGAGAGGCGAAAAAGGCATAATTACTGATGTCTCCTCCATCCACATACCCTTAAAATTATTGGAAATGGGATGCTTGCCTGGTAATTCTGTGGAGCTTGTGCAAGTTGCTCCTTTTGCCGATCCTATGTATTTAAACATTAACGGTAGCCATCTGGCCATACGAAAAGAAACGGCTATTCATATTTTAATTGAAATTTCCAATGGGTAAACAAATTAATGTCGCACTTATTGGAAACCCAAATACAGGAAAAACCTCTGTTTTTAATGCCCTTACAGGTTTAAATCAAAAAGTTGGCAATTATCCTGGTATAACTGTAGAGAAAAAAGAAGGTATCTGCAAACTTCCTCGAGGCGTCAAAGCCCATATCATTGATTTGCCTGGTACTTACAGTCTTAATGCTTCCTCACTCGACGAGAATGTCGTTATCGAATTGCTTTTAAATAAAAATGATAAGGATTTTCCTGATGTGGCTGTTGTGATAAGTGATGTAGAAAACCTTAAACGAAATCTACTCTTATTTACGCAAATCAAGGATTTAGAAATCCCAAGCATATTGGTAATCAATATGGCGGACCGAATGGCCTATAAAGGGATTTCTTTAGACATTCCTTATCTGGAAAAGCAATTAGAAACTAAAATAGCCCTTATTAGCACGCGAAAAAACCAAGGTGTTAAAGAACTCAAGGAATTAATTGCTAATTATAAAGATCTATCTGTTAAGCCTTGTTTGAATGCTTCTGAAATTGACGTTGAATATTTCAACAACCTACGAGAAACATTCCCAAATCAACTGCTTTATAAATTGTGGCTGGTTATTACCCAAGATGTCAATTTTGGAAAGACTGATAGAAATGAAATTGATGCTGTTGCCAACTTCAAGACAAAGTCCAAAAGCGATTTAAAACGGTTGCAGCAAAAAGAGACAATTAAGCGCTATCAGTTTATAAATGACACCTTAAAAAAAGGCCAGAAAATTGATTTAAGCACAGCCAAAGACATTCGTATTAAACTCGATAGGGTGTTAACCCACAAGGTATGGGGTTATCTCATTTTTGGGGTTATTTTATTGACCATATTTCAAGCTATATACGACTGGTCAAGCATTCCTATGGATTTTATTGACAGTTTATTTGCCTCATTAAGTGAGTGGACTAAAAATGCATTGCCAGCTGGAGCTTTCACCAATTTAATAGCTGAAGGGATTATTCCTGGTTTAGGAGGTATTGTCATTTTTATTCCTCAAATCGCCTT
The DNA here is from genome assembly GCF_055227665.1 of Hanstruepera sp. CR43. Lineage (NCBI taxonomy): Bacteria > Pseudomonadati > Bacteroidota > Flavobacteriia > Flavobacteriales > Flavobacteriaceae > Hanstruepera > Hanstruepera sp. CR43. Next base: position 1,755,796 of record NZ_CP200078.1, read on the forward strand.
CTTATTCCTCTTTATTTCAATTTTAGAGGAAAGTGGTTACATGAGTCGTGTCGTGTTTTTAATGGATCGCATCATGCGACGATTTGGTTTAAGCGGAAAAAGTGTCGTACCACTGATTTCAGGGACTGCTTGTGCTATTCCAGCCATTATGGCAACCCGAAATATTGAAAGCTGGAAAGAACGGCTGATAACCATTTTGGTCACACCTTTCACAACATGTTCTGCCAGATTACCGGTTTATTTAATAATCATTGCATTGGTTATACCAGAAGGGCGCATTTTAGGGTTAAGCTATCAAGCTTTGACACTAATGCTTTTGTATTTGATTGGTTTTGGTGTTGCTATTCTTTCTGCTTATATTCTGAATAAAGTACTGAAGATTAAAAGTAAGACATTTTTTGTTGTGGAAATGCCCAATTATAAATTGCCCATGTTTAAAAACGTGGCTCTGACAGTTTTGGAAAAAACGAAGTCATTCGTATTTGGGGCTGGTAAAATCATTCTGGCTATTTCAGTTGTACTATGGTTTTTGGCATCTTATGGTCCCGGTGACAACTTCAATAATGCTGAAACAATTATTGCAAATGAATATGCTTCTCAAAATCTTTCTGATGACGAATTACAACAGCATATTGCATCCTATAAATTGGAACATTCCTTCATCGGAATTACAGGTCGCGCCATTGAACCTGTTATCAGTCCATTGGGATACGATTGGAAAATAGGCATTGCCATAGTTAGTTCCTTTGCTGCCCGTGAAGTGTTTGTAGGGACATTGGCAACCATTTACAGTGTTGGTAGTGATGAGGAGGAAACTATAAAAAACAGAATGGCAGGTGAAATTAACCCTATCTTAGGTGGCCCACTATTTAACTTTGCATCAGGAATTTCACTGTTACTCTTTTATGCTTTCGCCATGCAATGCATGAGTACTTTGGCAATAGTTAAACGTGAAACCAATACCTGGAAATGGCCCATATTGCAATTGGTTATTATGAGTAGTTTTGCTTATATAGTAGCGCTAATAGCTTATCAATTATTAAAATAATAGCCTATGACAACCATAATTCAAAATATTCTTGTGGTGGTTGCTTTAATAATTGCTGTGGTATTTCTCATTGGAAAATTCATCTATAGTCCTAAAAAGACCTCCAAAAATTGCGACTCCAACGATTGTGGTTGCCATTAATAAAAAAATGCATTTTAAATTTTTTGTAAAAAACTATTTTTAAATTAGTTACACTATTTTAAATAAATTTGAAGTTTAAAATTTAAATTAAAAACTGGCCATTTAACATGATTTTAATTTAAAAATTGATTACCAATACTTTAATTAATAAAAGTAAAACTATTACTTAAATAGGAAAAATTAATCTTCAACAACTAATTGAAGGGTATAATCTTCCTTTTTAATTTTTTCTCCAGATATGGGATACGGATTGAGGTTAAATCCTTTGATTATTATGCGATCATCAGAAATCAAAACTGGCAGTTCGTTCATTAAATAGGTCGTTGGCGTAATTTGGATGACTTTCTCCTCTATAAATTCATGTCCGTCATAAATAGCTACTAAAACTTTAGCTTCCCCTGCCCTAACGCAATTGACATTTTTAGGACACCTGGAATCATTGATGACATCCCTAAACTCAATACATATGTTTTTGGAAATCAATTGCTTCCCCAATTGCAATTTGGTAACAATTATTGGGGTTTCAACTTGTGTGCTGTCTTGAGCAAAACTTGAACTTGCAAATAAAATTGTTAAAAAAAGTGCCAAATGCTTCATGGTGTTTGTTTTGGTTAATCGGTACTGAAATCGTGCCAAAAAGTAAAATATTTTGCTCATTTACATGTTTTAACTATATTTGAATTTTATTTTAAGCTTACTTAAAAATATTTTAAAGTATTTATAAATGTCAACAGCAGTCGAGAATTTCATTAAAGCCATCTACAAAAATGATAAACATGATGGTAATGACACCAAACCTGGTAACATTGCTAAAAAATTAGGAATATCAAACGCGGCGGCAACCGATATGGCCAAAAAATTAGCATCCAAGGACCTTCTAAATTACGAAAAATACCAAGAGCTTCGACTTACAGAGAAAGGCTCTAAAATGGCCTTAAATATCGTGAGGAAGCATAGGCTTTGGGAGTCTCTTTTATTTAAGCTGTTCGATATGTCCTTACATGAAATTCATCGTGAGGCTGAATTATTAGAACATCAAACATCCGATTTTTTGGCTAATAAAATAAGTGCCTATTTAGGCAATCCAAAGTTTGATCCGCATGGAGATCCCATACCCAATGAACAAGGGGAAATCACAACAGTCGATAATTCCATTCAATTATCCCAAACACAAGCAGGAAAATCGTACATCATTTCACGATTGATGAGTGACGACAAAGAGTTTTTTGATTTTTGTGCTTTGCATGGATTAAAATTTGGCAATAGAATTATGGTTACCAATCAATTTCAAAACAATAAAATGACCCAGATTTCAATTAATTATAATACGATTCTTTTAAATGAAGATTTCACAAACATCATCTATGTCAATGAAATCAATTAAGAACATATCATTATTCCTCTTATTGAACACGTCTACACTTTTGAATGCTCAAGAAAAGGAAAGTACCATCGAGACAGATCGGCCTGATATGACAGAAGCTTCCAGTACTGTTCCTCAAGGATTTTTGCAAATTGAAACGGGAGCTTTCTATGAAACTTTTGAGCAAAATCAAGTCAAAACCCAAAGTTTTACTTATAATACAACATTATTACGTTATGGAATATTCAATACTTTTGAACTGCGATTGGGTTGGAATATTCAAGAGGTAACAACTACTGTTAATGGTAATAAATTAAATCCAAACCTTTCAGGATTAAATCCAATGTTGTTGGGCATGAAAGCTTATATTACAGAAGAAAAAGGGTGGATTCCTGAAATTAGCCTAGTAGGTCATATTCATTTGCCCTTTACTGCCAGTAAAGACTTTAAACCTGAAACCACCAGTGTAGATTTCAGGTTTTCATGTTCACATACCTTAAGTAAATCATCTAGTATTGGATATAATTTTGGTGTTGCCTGGGAAGATGATGCTACAGAAGCTAGCTATATATACACATTAGCATACGGCCACAGTATTTCAGAAAAATTTGGTGTTTTTGCAGAACTTTATGGTGATTTACCTGAAGACAATAAAGCGAATCATTTCTGGGATGCCGGAATAACCTATTTAGTTTCAAATGATTTTCAACTGGATATGTCTTTTGGAACAAGCATTACGGAAGGCCAGGATTTCTTTATCAGTGCTGGAGCCAGTTTTAGATTACCGATAATAAATAACTAATATGAAAAACATAATAGCAATTTGCATGATCAGTCTGATGCTGTCAGGCTGCAAAGACACCAATAAGCACAATAACAAACTCAATGTAGTTACGACAACTTCCATGATTACCGATTTGGTTTCCAATATTGGAGGTGACGCTATAAATCTTCAAGGCCTGATGGGAAGCGGTGTTGACCCACATCTATACAAGGCAAGTGAAGGTGATGTTACTAAATTGGTAAACGCCGATTTAATTTTTTACAATGGCCTGCATCTTGAAGGTAAGCTGGTAGAGGTTTTTGAGAAAATGGAACATCAAGGGGTTAAAACCATAGCCATATCTGATACCTTGGACAAAAATACCTTGATTGGGTCTGAATATTTTGCATCAAATTATGATCCGCATATTTGGTTTAATATAGAATATTGGGAACAGGTCACAACTTTTGTTGTGCAAAAACTTTCACAATCAATTCCATCAGAAAGCAGTGTTTTTGAAGAAAATGGACAACAATATCTTGACAAATTAAAAGCGTTGAAAGAAGAGATTACCAACACTATTTCAAGTTTGCCAAAAGAAAAACGTATTCTGGTTACCGCACATGACGCCTTCAACTATTTTGGTAAAGCTTTTGATTTTGATGTAGTTGGACTACAAGGTCTTTCGACCGCAACAGAAGCTGGTGTTCAAGATGTACAAAAATTAGCTACCTTTATTATTGATAATCAGGTGAAGGCCATATTTGTCGAAAGCTCTGTTCCAAAGCGCACTATTGAAGCGCTTCAGGCAGCTGTAAAATCAAAAGGCCATGATGTTAAAATTGGTGGTACTTTATATTCGGATGCTTTAGGAAATGCTGGAACTGTTGAAGGCACCTATATCGGTATGTTTAAATACAATGTAAATACCATAGTTAACGCGCTAAAATAATGCAAAAAATTGCTGTTCAAGTAGATGATTTAACTGTAGCCTATAACTACAAACCAGTCCTTTGGGATATTGATCTTGAAATTCCCGAAGGTGTGCTCATGGCCATTGTAGGACCCAATGGTGCTGGTAAATCGACACTCATTAAATCCATTTTAGGAATTTTGAAACCCATTGCAGGAAGTATTAGTATTTATGGGAAGCCCTATGAAAAGCAGCGCTCTCTTGTGGCTTATGTCCCTCAAAAGGGAAGTGTTGATTGGGATTTTCCAACAACCGCTTTAGATGTAGTAATGATGGGAACCTATGGTAGTTTAGGATGGGTAAAACGCCCTGGTCAAAAAGAAAAGAAAGCTGCATTAGAAGCCCTCGAACAGGTTGGTATGTTACCATTTAAAAACAGACAGATAAGCCAGTTATCAGGTGGTCAGCAACAACGGATTTTTTTAGCGCGCGCTTTAGTTCAGGATGCATCCATTTACTTTATGGACGAGCCCTTTCAAGGGGTTGATGCCACAACAGAAATTGCCATTATCAATATTTTAAAAGCCTTACGCAAAGCCAACAAAACAGTGGTTGTTGTGCATCATGATTTGCAAACCGTTCCGGAATACTTTGATTGGGTAACTTTTTTAAATGTAAAAAAAATTGCCACAGGACCTGTAAAGGATATTTTTAACGATGATAACCTAACGAAAACTTACGGCATTAACTATAAAGTCAGTATACAGAAATAATTCAATTTTTAAACAATAGACTTTCAAGAATACATAGAGCTCGTTTTTAACGATTACACATTACGAACAATCACCCTTGGTACAGCTATCCTTGGTGCCGTAACTGGGATGTTGGGGAGTTTTGCTGTCTTAAGGAAACAGAGTTTATTGGGAGATGCCATATCTCACGCGGCATTACCCGGAATAGCCATAGCCTTTTTGTTGACTGGTACTAAAGACAGCAATATTCTCTTATTGGGAGCTTTGGGAAGTGGATTGATAGGAACCTTTTGGATTCGTGGTATCATTAATAAAACCCACTTGAAGTCAGATACTGCTTTAGGGCTTATTTTATCTATATTTTTTGGTTTTGGCATGTTATTATTGACATTTATTCAAAAACAGCCCAATGCTAACCAAGCAGGGCTAGATAAATATTTATTTGGCCAGGCAGCAACATTGGTTGAAAGCGATGTGTGGCTAATGGCTTTGATAACAGGATTATGCCTATTGGTACTAGTGCTATTTTGGAAAGAATTCAAAATCTTGTTATTTGATAAAGACTATGCCAATACACTAGGCTTTAATACCAAAACAATTGACATTCTGATAACGTCATTTATTGTTTTGGCCATTGTTTTAGGGCTACAGACTGTTGGTGTTGTTTTAATGAGTGCCATGTTGTTAGCTCCTGCTGCTGCTGCAAGGCAGTGGACAAATAAATTGGGCACCATGGTCTTTTTAGCTGCCATTTTTGGAGCGTTTTCTGGAGTGTTTGGCACCGCAATTAGTGCTACACAAAATAACTTATCTACAGGGCCAGTTATTGTGATTGTAGCTTCTGTATTTGTCATGTTTTCATTTATTTTTTCACCTAATCGCGGCTTGTTATTCCGGCAAATTCGGTTTATCAAAAACCGTCGTGATTTAGAGCTCCATAAAACTTTAGCTTTTATGTATCATATTGCTAAAAGTCACGAGAATATTTCGCATCCGCACACCATCAAAATATTAAACGATTTTCAGGGTTACACTAAAGGCACCTTAAAAAAATTGGTAGATAAAAACTATGTGACTTTGCACGGTAATATGTGGAGCTTAACTGCCGAAGGATTTGATACGGCTGCTAATTTATACAATCAACAACTTAAAAAAGATGAGTAGCGCGCAAATAGAAATACAAATTATAGCTAGTTTGGTAGCAGTAGCATGTGCTATCCCTGGCACATTTTTGGTGCTCCGGAAAATGGCCATGATTAGCGACGCTATTAGCCATTCTATATTGCCTGGTTTGGTTATTGGCTTTTTCATTACCCAAGACCTCAACTCCCCTTTGTTAATATTGCTAGCCGCAGTAACAGGTGTTTTTACGGTTGTTTTAGTTGAACAAATTCAGAAAACTGGGCTTGTTAAAGAGGATACAGCAATTGGTTTAGTGTTTCCAGCATTATTCAGTATTGGGGTCATTATGATTGCGAAAAATGCGAATGATGTGCATTTGGATGTTGATGCTGTTTTGCTTGGCGAACTCGCTTTTGCACCCTTTGATAGACTCATTGTTTCTGGTATGGATATTGGCCCCAAATCTTTATGGATTATTGGTATGATACTTTTGATAACCATAGCATTACTTTTTGCTTTTTTTAAAGAATTAAAATTAAGCACCTTTGATGCCGGATTGGCCACATCATTAGGATTTTCTCCTGTAGTTATTCATTATGGATTAATGACTGTATCGTCAATAACTACGGTTGGTGCTTTTGATGCCGTTGGTGCTATATTAGTCGTTGCCTTGATGATTGCTCCAGCCGCCAGTGCCTATCTTTTGACAACTGACTTGAAAAAAATGCTGTTATTGTCAATTGTTTTTGGGGTTTTCAGTGCCATTTCAGGTTATTGGGTTGCCCATTGGTTAGATGCCTCAATTTCAGGTTCTATAACCACTATGTTGGGATTATTATTTTTCATTGTTTATTTATTTGCACCTAGCAAAGGCCTAATCGCCGTAATGTATCGTGAGAAACAGCAAAAAATTGAAGTATCACTTCTTACCTTTTTATTACACTTAAAAAATCACACCGAAGAAAACGAGCGCCATGTCAATCATCTCCGAGAGCATATTAATTGGCAGAAAATTCGCGCCAAAACGGTTGTAGATTTGGCGCTAAAAAACAACATGATTACCATAGATAGTCATATTGTTTCCTTAACTGAAAAAGGAGACGAGTTTACTTCTCAAGCTATTGATTATATCATTACCAATCAAGATACCCAAATTGAAGATATGAAAGATGACTTCTTTTTATTTCGTGGTTAATTAAATAAGTGGTTAAGTTTAATCATTTCATTTTTCAATTCTTCAATTGTTACTGGTTTAAACTCAAATTCCAGCTCTGATATTTCTGTAATTTGGGTCTCTTTGACTCCTAAATAAAATGTGTCTGCTATCTTTTTTATAGCTACTAAAACTACATCTTCCTCTTTTGGAAGAAGGCCAAAATCCAGTTCATTATTAGTTGTCTTACCAGGTAAAATAGAACTTAAGGATTTGAAAACCATTTTTACGTTTGCACCTTCAGCATTTTTGACTTTAAACTTATATTTTATTTTATTTTTCCAACCTCTTACAAATCGGTCACAATTAATCCAACCTAAATTAGCATTAGAAAATGCATAAGAAGAAGCATAATAAGCATTAAAATTGTTGGGGTCTAATCTTATTGAATCTTTGGCCGTAATTAAATCATCTTCAAAAGCAGCTGAACCTACTGTAACCATTGGCAAGTTCTTATCTCTTCCTGGAAAATCAATTTCAAATGGCATGAAATATGGGACCTTTACTGGTTTGCCTCTTTGAAGTGCTGGCTGAAATTTTGGTAACAATTTAATGACACGCATCATTTCTTCTCCTAATGTTACACTTGAAGCTCTAATTCTTACATTTGTTACATTACCGTTCTCATTTATCTTAAAAAAAGTATTGATTCTGTTCTTTCCAGTTAAATTCAATTCTTCAGTAATTTCAAGATTGAAGTTTTGAGTCAAAAAATCTTTCATCTTGGTATTAAAACAATCTTTCAATTCTTGGTTTTCACCTTGGCAGCCAGGAAATACAGGAACATTTTCAACAATATTAAATGGAACCTCTACATTGTGTTCAATTGCCTCAAAGGAAATTGATTTTATCGTTCTATTACCATCTGGAATCCAATTAATGTTATCATCGTTTTCTTTGCCTGAAAACAACTGCATATCTGGTTTGTGCTTAGTAAATGGAAAGGCTAACGTAATCTGTCTTTGTAGCTTTAACTTTTTGTTGTTTTTTGTTGCATTAATGTATAACATACCTCCTGTTTCCAAAGTTTCTCCATTTGATGTGGTTGATAAATTCCCAAGAAGTATATCCGAAAGCTTATAATATTCTGTAACCTCTAATTGAATTGTACCACGAACTAGTTGGTTTGTTTTTTCTTCAATAAAGGCATGTTTTGGCACTGTAATTATTGTTCCCTCATCAAGTGTAAGGGATGTTTCCTCTTCAACATTTATTTCAATGACCTGTGGTTTCTTTTTTACAGCTTCAAAAAATGAATTTAAGGATTGATGGCTTGTATTGATTGCTTCTACAGGCTCATTTTCAATCAAAGAATCATTTTGAATCGTGGCCACTTCTTCTGCTGCTTCTTTTATTTGATTTAGCTCTTCTTTATTTGCTGAATCATTAGATTCAATGTTGGCGATAGGTGGCTCAACTGTTTTTAAAGTATCTGTCCGAGTATCTAAAACTTCATACTCTGGTGCAGAAGAAGTTTCTGTTTTAGGTACTTCTTCTAATTCTAAAGTTATGTTGTTTTGGATTGGTGTGGGTTCGGAATTTGGCTTGTTAAACCATAAAATTCCTGCTACAATTAGAGCCACAATTGTGGTTCCTAAAACCCCAATGATTTTTAACCATTTAGTCGTAAGATAACGTTGCTTCGCAATAGCAATATCTCCTTTCAATCCAGTGCGCTTAATACCTTGAATTATTGTTTTCTGTTCGTCAAACAATTCCTTAAACTCGTTATCTGTATTTAATCGTTCTTCAAAAATTTGAGATTCAGAAAGTGAAAGTTCTCCGTTTAAGTATTTATTAATTAGCTCAATATGATTTATATCTATTTTCATGATTTCTGGAGTTTAGGATTGGACGGTTTGTTGTTTGTTCTTGTAAATACCTCTAGCTTTAGACAAGCACTTATACTTCTGGTTTTTGGCAATTTTTTCGGTTGAAAATTGCATCACTCTAGCAATATCTTTAAACGACATGCGCTTGTGATAAAACAATAGTAAGAGTTTTTTACAGCGTTCTCCTAATTCAGAAAAAGCTAGTTCGGCTAATTGAAATTGCTTTTCTTCATGAATAGTTTTTGTAATGGTTTCTTCATTTTCATTCAGTGGGTTAGAAGGTAATTTAGATTCCTTTTTTTGCATATCGCTCCAAACAAATCTTGAAACAGAATACAAGTAGGTGTAGAATGATGATGTAAGCTTGAAATTTGATTTTTCTAAATTCCGATACAAAATTATAAGGGATTCCTGAAAAACATCGGATGCATCCTGTTTCTGTCCACCTTTAGATAGGATTAAGTTTTCAATTTTAGGATACAACTGATAAAGTTTCGTAAAAGCCTTTTCGCGTTGACCATTTTTTAAACACTGTAATATTTTTTTATCGTTCATTAAACGTTTTATTACTTAATGGTCAAATCGTAAAAAGGTCACCTCAAAAATTTTGAAAAATTAATCGATTTCTTAAGATGAATGATTTTCAGTACTTGAAATATTTTTATCTACCATTTCAATATCTTGTTTTTTATAAGTACTAGGATGGTCCTTAATACCTAATTGGGAATCAGGATTTTCTTTGGTATTAATAGATAGTTTAATCATAATATAGGCAAGAACAAAAATGGCTATGGTTCCGATTAGGTAATACATCTTAAAATCCTTTTTCTTTTTGCAATTGCTCGTAAGCCTGCTGCACCTGTCTAAATTTTTCTTCAGCGCCTTCCTGATGCTCTTTTCCTAAATGCACGACTCTGTCTGGATGGTATTTTTTGGCCATTTTACGGTAAGCTGCTTTAATTTCAGCTACTGATGCACCTTTATCAATTTCAAGGATTTTGTAAGCATTATCCGTACTGTTATAAAACATCGCTTTAATACTTTCATAGTCTCTGGAACCTATTCCCAAATAACCTGAAATGGTATAAATCTGTTTAACCTCATCTTCCGTAACATAGCCATCTGCTTTGGCTATACCAAAGAGAAAATGAAGCAACTGCAAACGTGATGGATGATCCATCATTTGTTTAATCTGCAAACAAACCTGACGTGTCGATATTTGTTGTTTACTGATGTTTTTGAATAATTTGAAGGCATGGTTGGCACGTTCTTTTCCGTACATGCTCGCAAACTGCTGTCTCACAAAATCCAATTCCTTTTGGTCTTGTTTGCCATCTGCCTTTATTACAATGGATGCCAAAACCAACAAGCTCACTTCAAAATCGCCTGATTGAGTTTGGGGTTGTGACTGATTTCGAGTTCTGGTTGATTGTCGTTGTCTGTTTCTACCTTCACCCTGACCTAAAAACGGACTTTGATTGCCGTCTGCCATCGCATCAACAATACTTCCCAATGCCAAGCCAATAATGGCACCTATTGGCCCACCAAAGGACCAGCCTAAAGACGCTCCTATCCATTTAGAAAAACTCATCTAACTATCAATTTTATTTATCTGTAAATATACTATTTGTTAGTAGATTGACTGTTTAATTTGTTACACAATTGGTATCTTTGCAACATCTAAATATTAATCTTAAAAATTTATAATATATGTATCCAGCAGAATTAGTAAAACCTATGCGCGAAGATTTAACCAATGTAGGTTTTGAAGAATTACATACTCCTGAAGCTGTTGATAGGGCTTTAGCCAAAGAAGGAACCACATTGGTAGTTGTTAATTCGGTTTGTGGTTGTGCTGCGGCCAATGCACGTCCTGGTGCTAGAATGAGTTTGCAAAATGCTAAAAAACCGGACCATATTGTAACCGTTTTTGCAGGTGTCGATAAAGAAGCTGTTGACAAAGCACGCGAATATATGATCCCATTTCCACCAAGCTCACCAAGTATGGCCTTATTCAAAGATGGTGAATTGGTTCATATGTTAGAACGTCATCACATTGAAGGGCGACCAGCTGAATTGATTGCCGAAAATTTGATTGATGCCTATAACGAACATTGCTAGATAGCTACTATCTTTTTTAAAATAAAAACCACGTTATTCAACGTGGTTTTTTAATTTTGGGCATGATTAAAATTCTCGCTTATATACTTTCAACAATATATGCCATTTGTTTCTTGTTAACATTGGTCATTTTTCATCCCATACAATGGTTTTGCTTTAATGTATTAGGTTATAAAGCGCACAAGATCAGTGTTGATTGGTTACAGTTTTTTATTATGAGGTGTACCAATATTTTAGGGACACGTTATAAGTTTGTCAATTCCTATCAAATTGAAACGAACCAGCCATTAATCATTGTTGCCAACCACCAAAGCATGTATGACATTCCACCCATAATTTGGTATATGCGAAAGTATCATCCCAAATTTATAAGCAAAAAAGAATTGGGTAAAGGGATTCCGAGTGTTTCCTATAATTTGCGCCATGGCGGATCTGTTTTAATTGATAGAAAAAACCCCAGGCAATCCTTACCTGCCATTATGAAATTTGGCCAATACATTGAAGAGAATAATAGAACGGCTGTTATTTTTCCCGAAGGTACACGAAGCAAAGACGGTAAAATGAAACCTTTTCAAACAAAAGGTTTAGATATTTTGTTCAAAAAAATTCCTTCAGCTACTATTGTCCCTATTACGATCAATAATTCCTGGAAGCTGTTTAAGTATGGTAAATTCCCTATGGGATTGGGTGCCTTTGTTACCCTAACCGTACATAAACCCATCAAATTGGCTACCTTTGTAGATAGAGATAAGCTCATTAAAGAGATTGAAACAGTTATCGCTTCGAGTATAAACCCCTAATAATCCCTGTTATGTCCTTAAAGAATGTCAGATTAGAAGTCATGCAGTTTTTGGAAAAAGACGTAGATGCCCTCATAGAAAAATATCTAATCCCCATTGAAAAAATTTGGCAACCGACCGATTTTTTGCCAAATTCTGAAAGTGATGCGTTTTTGGAAGAGGTGAAAGAAATACGAGAACTTTCCAAAGAACTCCCTTATGATTTTTGGGTTGTTTTAGTAGGTGATATGATTACTGAAGAAGCCTTGCCAACCTACGAGTCATGGCTTATGGACGTTGAAGGTATTGATCAGGTAGGTAGAAATTCTTGGGGAAAATGGGTGCGTCATTGGACTGCTGAAGAAAATAGACATGGTGATGTGCTTAACAAATATCTTTATTTAACTGGTCGTGTTAATATGAAGGAAATAGAAAAAACCACCCAATATCTTATTGCTGATGGTTTTGACATTGGAACCGATCGTGATCCCTATAAAAACTTTTTATATACCAGTTTTCAGGAATTGGCCACTTATATTTCACATAATCGCGTAGCCAAATTAGCTAAACAAAATAGCAACAAACAATTGGCTAAAATGTGCAAAATCATCTCAGGGGATGAAATGCGCCATCATAATGCCTATTGTGAGTTTGTTGAACGCATTTTTAAGGTAGATCCTAGCCAAATGATGATAGCTTTTCAACATATGATGAAACGCAAAATCACGATGCCTGCTCACTTCTTAAGAGAATCTGGCGGTAAGATTAGCGACGCTTTTGAAGAGTTCTCAAATACAGCACAGCGAATTGGTGTTTACACCTCACAAGACTATGTAGATATTCTACAAAAACTTATACAACGCTGGGAAATAGAAAAAATCACCAACCTGACCGATGAAGCTGAAAAAGCCAGAGATTATCTCATGAAATTACCTTCAAGATTAACAAGGCTTTCTGAACGTATGAGAATTCCTGAAAACGCTTTCCACTTTAAATGGGTTGAACCCGTTGTATAAAAATTCCTGATTATACCTTAACGGAATTTTCAAAATATGGACAATTTAAAATTAATAGACAAAACCATTGATTTTGTAAAAGACCAATTAAAAAACGCTGAAGGAGGTCATGATTGGTTTCATATTGAACGTGTATATAAAAACGTCTTATTAATTAGCCAAACGGAAAACGTTAATCTTCAAGTTGTTCAATTGGCTGCCTTATTACATGATATTGCTGACAGCAAGTTTCATAACGGTGATGAAACCATTAGTCCAAAAAAAGCACGGGAGTTTTTATTCCAGGAAAATGTATCATCTGAAGTTATTGAGCATGTAGTCAACATTATTGCCAATATGTCCTTTAGCAAATCGTTAGGAAAAGACCGTTTATTTCACTCCAAAGAACTGGAAGTTGTGCAAGATGCAGACCGATTGGATGCATTGGGAGCCATAGGAATAGCAAGGGCATTTAATTATGGTGGTTTTAAGAACCGAGCCATTTACGATCCGGAAATCAAGCCTGATCTTAATATGAGTAAGGAAGCATATAAAACTTCCTCGGCACCAACGTTAAATCATTTCTACGAGAAATTGTTATTACTCAAAGATATGATGAACACCAAAACGGGTAAAAAACTTGCCGAAAAGCGCCATGATTTTATGTTGTCTTATCTGAAACAGTTTTATGCTGAATGGGATGGCAATAAATAATGGATAGGTTTTTAAACAATCATTTGTTTCATATCCTTCCTGTAACCGGAAGCGCTTTTTCCAATCACTTGTTTGAAGAGCTTGTTGAAATGGGAAAAATTATTGAAACCGCTTTCAAAGCAAATATCGGTGATACTCAATTGGCTTTCATTAAGTAATTTGGTTGCATGGACAATACGGTATTCGTTTACCAGTTGCGTAAATGTTTTGCCCGTTACGCGTTTAAAATATCTGCAAAATGCCGGAACTGTCATGCTCACTTCATAGGCCATATCATCTAGGCTTATGTGTTTTTTGAAATTAGAATTTACATATTTATAAATCTTATCAATTTTAGCCGTATCTTGTGGTTCGGTTTCAAAATCAAACCCATCAGAATTAAGTACCCTGTATTCTTCTGTTAATGCCAATTCCTGTAAAACTTCTAAAAGTTTAATAATTCGGTCAAAGCCCTTGTAATCAATCAAATCCTCAATTTTAGGACCAACAGCTTGTTTCGTTTCAATGTTGAATAATATTCCTTTTTTAGCCCTTTCAAAAAGCTTATTAATAGCTGTCATTTCTGGTACATTAAAAAAATCCGTGCCCAAAAAATCAGGTTTAAATTGCACCAGGGTTTCCTTCCCATTAGTTGTCATCCCATCGGTAAATCCATTATGGGGCAAATTAGAACCTATGAGCAACAATTGGCTGTTATTAAAATACGATACGTGATTCCCAATATGTCTTTTCCCAAACCCCTTATTAACATATAGCAATTCAATTTCTGGATGGAAATGCCAAAAAGCCAGCTTATTGTCTGTTCGCTCCTTATGTTGTTCCACAAGAAGCGAATAACCAAAATCAGTGCTTAATTTTTTTAATGCCGGTTTTTTAGTATTCATGGATTGGCTTTGCACAAAGTTAATTTCTTGAAACAAGAAACTTATATACAAATTTAACTAAAATGTGTTCTATATTAACATTAATGTGTTTAGTGTTCGTATTATGCGTTAAAATAACATACAAACTTGTTAAAATAGCTGTTTTTGTACCTGTATATGTACACTATCTTTGAACCATTAACACGAAGTACAATCCAAAAAACCCAAAGTCATGAAACACGTACTAAAAAACAATCTATTATTAGTGACATTATTTACTGTGCTATTCGGTTATAGTACAGAGAAAACTACATTTGAAAATGATTTAAGAGCCAAGGAATCCTACATTACTTTTAAAAATGTAAAAAAAGGGTCTTTATTACATCTTAAAAACATTAATGATGAAATAATTTATACGGAAGAAATCAGCAAATCTGGTTATTATTCAAAAAAGTTTGACTTTACATTTTTGCCTCAAGGAAGTTACTTTTTTGAATTGGTCAAAGATTTGGAAATTAACGTGAAACCCTTCAATGTCAATGCCGATTCAATCACTTTTCCAAGTGAGAATGCTACAAATTTCTATAAACCCTATGTGACGTTAAAGGGATCCAAAATTTTGATTTCGCAATTAACATTAAATAAGCAACCTCTTAAAATCAAGCTCTTTTATGAAAATGGCATGGGTGGTTACGATTTGATCTATACAGAAACATTGAGTGGAGATATGATTCTAAAAACGATTCTTAAGCTTTCTGAAAAGCGAAAAGGCAGTTATAAAGTAGTTATGTTTAGTGAAAACCACATGTTTGAAGAAACCCTAAATTTATATTGAATATTAACGATTAAGTTAGTTTGTATTAAGCCAAAAGTCTCTTTCTGTGTTGGGAAAGAGGCTTTTGTGTTTTTAAAACAACCGTAATTGTCCATCTTTGTATTCCTCGTGGAGATCAGTATTCAATTTTGGCATGGCTTTGTCCTTAAAGTATTTGCGCCTTGCCAATTTAATTAAACTATGAATCTGTTTCGCTATTTCTCCTTCTCCTTCCATCCGTTTACCAAACCGCGAATCGTTTAGTTTGCCACCATGACAATTTTCTATTTGATGCAATACTTTGTCTGCTCGGTCAGGCATGGTTTTTTTTATCCACTCTGTAAAAATTTCGCCTATTGCTCCATTTAACCTAACTAGAGTATGTGCAATAGATAAGGCTCCAGCCTCTCTGGCTTTTTTTGCCATGGGCAAAATTTCATGACTGTTTATAGATGGTATAATGGGTGCCAACATCACGTTAACGGGAATGCCATTTTCCGAAAGTACTTTAACCGTTTCCAAACGCTTTTTTATGGTTGCTGTTCGAGGCTCTAAAACACGTCTCGTTTCTTCAGAAAGCGAGGTAATGGATATATTAACAGCAATTAAATTGTTTTTTGCAAAAGCTTTTAAAATATCTAAATCACGAAGTATTAATGCGTTTTTAGTGATGATTCCCACTGGATGTTTATACTTTAAAAAGACCTTTAAACATTCTCTGGTTATTTCAAACTGTTTTTCGACTGGTTGATAACAATCTGTATTTCCTGACATCACTATTGGAAAGGCTTTCCAGTTTTTTCGTTTGATAAATACTTCCAATAGCTTTGGCGCATCTTTTTTTACCAATATGCGCCGTTCGAAATCCAAACCTGCACTGTAGCCCCAGTATTCATGACTATTTCTGGCATAGCAATATACACATCCATGCTCACAACCTTGGTACATGTTCATAGAATAGCCCATACCCACATCTGGGCTCGTGACTTTATTGACTATGGTTTTTGGAAAAACTGGTAAATACAGCGTTTTGTTTTTGTCCGCTTCTTCGCCTTCTCTGGCACAAAACTCTAAAAAATCGTCACGTAATTCATGACTTAATTCGAAAAAACGATTGGGTACATTGTGCTGGGCACCACGCCCTTTAATAACAGACTTGGGGTTCATTTTACTAATATAATTGTGTGATTGGAAAAACCTGATATCTAAAATTAGTGATTTTTTAACCCCGAAAGTGTTAAAGTAAAAATGGTTTATTAACAAATTTGACTTTGTAAAATAAAAAACCGAACTTCGTTCCTATCAGCCGACAGGCAAGTAATTGCTTATATAAACCATTGAAACAGTTCCTATCAAAACATTGTAAGCAATTTAATACTCCTTTAAATTTTGTACATTTAGATTAAATACATTATTATGAAAAAACTTGTTGCATTAATTCTTCTTCTCCTTCCATTTTTTATTTATTGTTCAAATGTTAATGGTAATGCCTTTTTAGATAACGATTCAGATCATAGTGATATCGTTATTAAATTTTTTCCAGTTTCAGGGAGTGCTGTTTACAGTGAAGGATTTACTAATTCTAGTGGTGTTTTTAATATTCCTGTAGTTAATGGTGTTTATGATATAAGTTATGAAAAAAGTGGCTATCAGACATATGTTCTTAATGACCAATTCATCAGTACAGATATGACTTTACCCGATGTCACTTTGAATTCAAATTTAATTGTTTATGTATCTGGGAATGTTTCTGGAAATTGGACTAGTAGCAATACTTATATTGTAACTGGAAACATTACAGTTCCTGTTGGTCAAACGTTAACCATTGAACCAAATACTGAAATTAAATTTGATGGCTATTTTTCACTAATTGTGAATGGTACTTTAAATGCCGTTGGAACTGAAAATAATTATATAATATTCACTTCTACTAGCTCTATTCCTACAAATACCGATTGGAATCAGATATTTATAAATACTTCGTCGACAGGATCTATTCTTAAATATTGTATCATTGAATATGGAAAACAAGATAATAATGACAATTATGGTATTGTTCATATTAGAGGAGAATTAGATATTGAAAACTGTATTATCCAGAATAGTGAAGAAAGTGCTATAAGTGTAAGAGATGCTGGTGTTGTTAATATTATAGGTAATCAAATTAAAAATTGCTCTTACGGAATCTATGTTAATAGTAGCTCGGAAACTACAATTGAAAACAATAAAATCTCAAACATTAACTTAATTGGAATGTCAATTCATTTAGCAAGTAATTCTACAACTGTTTTTAGTAATCAAGTTTCTAATTGTGGAATTTATGGCATTCAATCTTGGGCAAATATTCCAATAAAACGGAATATTGTTTTTGAAATAGGATCAATTCTTGGTCATTACGGAATAATGATTCCCGGTGGACAACCCTCAATATGGAATAATACTCTTTTTTCTAATGCTGGTGGTATAGGAATTTATGATAATGATATTTTCAACCCAAACCCCAGTATAAACTCAAATATTATTATTAATAGTTCCTATTATGCCATTAGGTCTGAAGGTGAGCCAATGCCATCAATTGTAGCTTTTAACTTATTCCATAATAACGGTTCTGGAATTGGAAATAATCTTCCCGTAGGAGTTGGAACAATTATTACTCAAAATGAGAATGGCACAGAGTCAGATACATACTACAATATTTTTATTGAACCCAATTTAGTTACAATTGACCCTACAAATATTGAATTTTGTGAATTAGCCTCATCTTCTGTAGCCATAAATGCGGGTGATCCAACTATTTCAAATCAATTCAATTCTACAATTATTGATATTGGTGCAAAAGAATTTGATGATAACTTATCTGTTGAAGATTTTAATTTAAATAATAAAATATTAGTTTTTCCAAACCCCGTCAGTGACTTTATTACTTTAAAATCCGACAATCACCTTTTTAATTCGGTACTAATTTTTGATATTAAAGGAAAGTTATTGAGAGCAATCAATAAAAACTCGAAAGTAAAAGAAATGTCTATTTCAGAATTGAGTTTTTTAAGTCATGGAATTTATATGATGGAAGTATTCAATGATAACAAAATGATAACACAAATCAAGATCATTAAAAAATAAAACTGATTACAACAATGTAATAACCGCAATTACGGAGGATTCGACTACGTTCGAATCCACTCGGTAATTGCTTACTTCGGCGCCAAATGGACTATTTTGTATATTTTAAAGCAGTAACTTCGGTTATACGAAACCGTTGAGCGAACTTTTAAAAATTACTCACCTGGAAAATCGGCTTGGCGTTTTTCTAAAAAGGCAGTGGTGCCTTCTTTAAAATCGGCAGTACCAAAACAGTTTCCAAATTCTGAAATTTCAACATCAAAACCATTTACACCGTCCTGGTAATTAGCGTTAACGGCTTTGATAGCGCCTTTAATGGCAACCGAGGAGTTTCGCATAATCTTACCAGCGATTTTTTCAGCCAATGGCATCAATTCTTCTTGTGAAGTCACATGGTTTACCAATCCGTAACTATGAGCCGTTTGCGCATCAATCATACCAGCAGTCATGACCATTTCCATAGCACGACCCTTGCCAACTAACTGCGGCAATCGTTGAGTACCGCCATAACCTGGAATAACTCCTAATGACACTTCGGGTAATCCCATTCTGGCATTGTCACTAGCCACTCTAAAATGACAGGCCATTGCCAATTCCAAACCACCGCCCAATGCAAAACCATTTACAGCAGCAATAACAGGTGTACCCAAATTCTCAACAAAATCGAATAATATTTCCTGACCTTTGGCAGCCAATTTGCCTCCATTTTCAACATCAAAATCGGCAAATTCAGAAATATCAGCACCTGCCACAAATGCTTTTTCACCACTACCTGTTACAATAATAACCTTAACGGCCTTATCAGAATCAGACGCTTTAAAGGCCTCATGCAATTCTTGGATGGTCGCTTTGTTCAGCGCATTTAATTTATTAGGTCGGTTAATGGTAATGTAGTTTATGCTGTTTTCGGTTTTCGATAAGATGTTTTCGTAAGTCATTTTTACTGATATGGATTTAAGGTGATTTCGACCAGTTCGTGAGCCTCACTGTCCGCCTCAATCACCAATTTTCATTATTCTTTAGGGAAGGTTACTTTAAATGTCGTGCCTACACCTTCTTGTGATGTAAAGGTAATATTTCCATTATAAGTTTCCACAATATTTTTTACCATGGCCAATCCGAGTCCCATACCGCTGGTTTTGGTGGTGAACTTGGGCTCAAATATTTTAGATTTGTTTTTCTCTGAAATACCTCTGCCATTGTCAGAAACAATCACATTTACCATGTTGCCTTCACTATTTACCTCAACGATTATCTGTGGTGTTTTATTGCTGTTTTCGGGGAATGCCTGAATACCGTTTTTTACTAAATTGGTCACCACACGTATGAGCTGGGTTCTGTCAAACTTGGCAATAATTTCGTCATCACTTGCTTTAAAGATAATATAATCTTCATTGAAAATATCCAACGCCAGCTTCACAATTTTAACCACATTTAAGGTTTCATTCTGTTGCGCAGGCATTTTGGCAAAGTTCGAAAATGCCGAGGCAATGGAACTCATGGTGTCTATTTGCTGAATCAGGGTTTTACTGAATTCATCTACTTTTTTGGTGATACTCTCATCCGTTGGGTCAAACTTTCTTTGGAAACTCTGAACACTCAATCGCATGGGTGTTAGCGGATTTTTGATTTCATGAGCCACCTGTTTGGCCATTTCGCGCCAAGCTTGTTCGCGCTCACTGGTTGCCAGTTTTACGGCACTTTCTTCCAACTCATCAATCATACTATTATAAGCATTAATGAGCGTTTCGATTTCCTGACTCGATGTACCAATATCTATCTTTTCGTTGCGTTTTTCAAAACGCGTCTTGCTCATAAAATCACTAACAGTCTTCAGCGATTTGGTAATATATTTTGAAAGAAAATAGGCCAATACCACCGCTATGATGAGCATGAGCACATACGCATAACTTAAACGTTCCAGGAATTCGTTGAGTTCCTTATTTAAAAAATCATCATCTTCTAAATAGTGTAAATTTAAGATGGCCAGCGGTTTAAATTTCTTATCCGTAATAATGGAATAGGACGATAAATAGCCTTCTTCATTCTCAATGGTTTTATTCACATATCTATGATCCAAGGTATTGGAAACCGTATTTAAGATATTAGCATCCAGGCATTTTGGAATGGAATCGGCTGCAAAACTAGCTTTAGATGATTTTATCAAACCACCCTCTAAATCATAGAGATTGATTTCCATATTATGAACGGTGGCAATCTCATAAATTTCGTCTTTAAAAATAAGTGGAACATTTTCACTAGTAACCGGATAAGTAGTCTCCTTGATGGTATACTCAATACTTGAACGGATGTTCTCTTCCTTGCGCTCCAATCTATCTTGGTGATAATCTCGAGCTTCTTCATTGTATTGATAAATGGTAACACCCGCAATAAGTACCGAGGCTAGTAGTACCAGGAGAATCATGGCAATGAAGATGCGAAATCGTAAGGACAGTTTACCTAGTTTCATAACTGTTTTGTAGTTGCCTAAATATAGCAATAATCAAGCCAATACATTTTAAGCATCTGGATTTTTACTTCTGATGTTTTTGTAAATTTTAAATCCAAGCATCAGTAGAATTCCTAAAACGAAAATTCCAATAACTCCAAAAATCCAATTAAATGCACTTTTTAATATCACCAAGAAAACAACGGCAAACAAAATAAAGGTAGCGCCCTCATTCCATAGTCTCATAAAATTAGAGGATTTACGAACCTCATCCCGCTGTAATTGCTTATAAAACTGATGGGTTTTTAAATGGTAAACAATCAATAAAACAACAAACCCCAATTTAACATGCATCCACGATTGCTGCAACCACGATGGAACTAAAATAAGTAACCAGATCGCAAAGGCTGTTGCTAAAATAGCCGATGGCCATGTTATGATATTCCATAAGCGTCTCGCCATGATTTTTAACTGTTTACCTAAAATTTCTTTTTCGGGTGATGGTTTATGAAAGGCTTCAATTTGATAAACAAACAATCTTGGGATGTAAAATAATCCAGCGAACCATGTTATGACAAAAATGAGGTGAAGGGATTTGATGTAATTATAGTACTCCATTAATCTTCAATGAATAAATAGTTTAATTGTTTATTATTAAATGCCGTGTTAAAGGCTTTTATTTCTTCCGAAACCAATACATTAAAAGCTTTTAATTGTTCTTCAATTTTTGCAGATAATTCATTTTTTACGGCAAGATCTTGATCTGTTGGCGCAAAATCTCCCATACTAACCAAGGCATTTAAATGGCCTAGTTTATTAGTTAAACGAATGGGGAAATTCAAAGGGTCTTGGGCACTTTGATTTTTAGTTTGATATAGTGCTTTTTCAATTTCTGAAAATTGCTCACGTAGTGTCTTTGACTTTTCAATTAATTCTAGTACTTGCTCATCATCCTTATATTGCGATTCAAAAGCAGATAATTGCTTGTCAATTTTACGAATCTTTTTTATGGTTTTATGAGACTCATCCAAGGTTTTGTTTACATCTGTAATAAAATCGAATTGTGCTTTCATATCCTCTAGAGAACTTTCAGATCTGGGATCTGCTAAAATTGTAAAAGGTTTTGACAACACCTCATCATTAACTTTTAACTCTACTTTATAATTTCCAGGCACAGCTTGCGGACCAGATAAACTCGCCCACCATAAAATCATCCCATCTAATTTTTCGGCTCCATCATACGTCATGTTCCAGTTAAACTGATTCATGCCTTTTTTAACTTCTAACTTGTCTTCTTTTTTGTTTTTTGTACTAAACGTTTTAATGGTATCACCTTTCTGGTCGAAATAAGTTAAACTCACCTCATCATCGTCCTTATAATCTTTCAAATTGAAATACGTCATTACACCTTTTGGGTGATTGGTTCCGGCTGTTTTACTGCCTGATCGTCCTGCGCCATCCATTCTGTAGGAGTCTTTTGGTTTAAACAAGAAATTGTTATCTGTATTTGAACCATAAAGCTGATGTAAAACACTTAAATCATCAATTATCCAAAGACTTCTTCCTTGTGTCGCCACAATTAAATTATTATCCTTAATGGCTAAATCGGTTATAGGAACAATAGGTAAATTTAATTGAAACGGTTGCCAGTTTTTCCCATCATTAAACGAGATATACATGCCTGTTTCGGTTCCGGCATACAACAGGCCTTTTTGTTTTGGATCTTCTCGGACAACTCTCGTAAAATGTTCTGGGTTTATGCCATTTGTGATTTTTGTCCATGACTTTCCGTAGTCGGTTGTTTTGTATAAATACGGTTGAAAATCGCCAGTTTTATATTTTGTTCCTGCCACATAACATGTGCCTTCGTCAAAGGGACTAGGTTCAATACTATTAATCATCATCCATTCAGGCATCCCTTTAGGTGTAATATTTTCCCAAGTTTCGCCTCCATTTTTGGTAATATGAATAAGACCATCATCACTACCAACCCAGAGTAGGCCTTCTTTCAAAGGTGATTCTTGAGCTGCAAAAATGGTACAATAATATTCCACACCTGTGTTGTCTTGAGTGATTGGTCCTCCAGAAGATTTCATTTTTTCAGGATCACTTTTGGTTAAATCTGGACTAATAATCTTCCATGATTGGCCTTCGTTTTCTGTAACATGAACATACTGCGAAAACGTATATAACCTATCTGAATTGTGCCTTGAAAATATAATTGGAAAATTCCACTGAAAACGATATTTCATCCCTTCAGCGCCATATCCCATAGGATTATCTGGCCAGACATTTATCGCTCTAACAGTTCCCTTTTTATGATTAACACGCGTTAAAAATCCGCCATAACTACCGCCATAAACAATATCATTGTCATCAGGATCTACAGCAATATGTGCCGATTCTCCACCTGCAGTACTTTCCCAATCATCTTCAGTAATAGACCAACCATCTGTTCTATGTGGAATTCTTACAGTAGAATTATCCTGTTGTGCTGCATAAATGCGATAAGGAAAATGATTGTCTGTAGTAACACGATAAAACTGTGACGTTGGCTGATTATGATAGGTACTCCATGTTTCTCCACCATCATAAGTTACCTGAGCCCCGCCATCATCTCCAATTATCATGCGATTTGGATTTTCGGGTGCAATCCACAAATCATGATGATCACCATGTGGAGCATTATACATGTCGAAAGATTTTCCGCCATCGGTACTTTTATGATAACGTACATTTAAAACGTAAACAACATCTACATCTTTTGTATCAGCATAAACTCTGGTATAATACCAAGCACGTTGTCTTAATTTACGCTCACTATTCACTTGATTCCAAGTTTCACCACCATCATCACTTCGGTATAAACCACCTTCGTCTTTGTTTTCAATCATAGCCCAAACACGCTGATTATTTACTGGAGACACAGTTACACCAATAATACCGAGGGTATCCGTTGGAAAACCTTTATTCAAAGAAATCTCTTTCCAAGTTTCGCCTTTATCAGTACTTTTCCATAGTGCTGACCCTTCACCTCCAGAACTTAAGCTATACGGTGTACGTTGTACGCGCCATGTTGACGCATATAAAATTCTTGGGTTTGTAGGGTCAACTAATAGATCAACTACACCAGCATGTTCATTTACAAACAAGGTCTTTCGCCATGTTTTACCACCATCTTCACTTTTATAAACACCGCGTTCAGTAGTCGGTTTATAGATATTTCCTAAAACACCTGCATAAACCACATTATGATTGCTTTGATCTATAGCGATTCGAGGAATATGTCTCGACTTATCCAGTCCAGACTGTTCCCATGTTTTTCCAGCATCAACACTTTTCCATATCCCATATCCTGAAGAAACATTGCCACGAACTGTTTTTTCTCCACCTCCAGCATACAACACATTTGGATCGCTTTTTGAAACTGAAATAGCTCCTATACTGCCACCAAAAAAACCATCTGAAATATTTTCCCATGTACGCCCCCCATCTGTTGTTTTCCATACTCCACCTCCTGTTGCTCCAAAATAAAATAAGTTTGGTTTATTGGGGACACCTGTTACAGCTGCACTTCTTCCACCACGAAAAGGCCCAAGTAAACGATATTCTAAAGCATCGTATTGCGATTCTTCAAATGTTTGCGCTTCAATATTAACAGGTAATAACAGTAGGCATAAAATAAATAATAACAATCGCATAATTTTTTTGGTATTGGTTAATGCGGACTAAAAATAAGGATTATTAAGCACTAATCAATTTCGATTATCAGGTTTCGTTTTATTTCTCTATTTAAAAAGTACGCCGTAACAATGGTTGCTAAAACATCGGCTATTGGGAATGACATCCACACGCCTAATTCACCATAAAATAATGGTAAAATGAAGATGAGTGGAATAAAGAAAAATCCTTGTCGTGTTAATGTGAGCAGAAGGGCAGGTATTGCTTTACCCACAGCTTGAAAATAGGCTGCGCCAATAAGTTGAAGCGCAATAATGGGAGTAGCCGCAAATACCCAACGCATAGCACTTGGTGTTTGAGCAATAACATCTTTATTCGACGTAAACATGCGTGTAATGGTTTCTGGGAAAGCCATTAACAAAACAAAAACAATCGTTGCCAGAACAACAGCATATTTTATGGCGGTATTAATGGTTACTCGCACCCTATCATACTTTTTGGCACCATAGTTAAATCCTGCAATAGGCAAAAAACCTTGTGTTATACCAAATACAGGAAATAAAGCAAACATGAGCATCCTTCCAACAATCGCATAGGCCGTAACCGAAGTTTCTCCACCAAGCTCAAACAGAATGTTATTCATAAACAAATAGGTAATACTCACAACTGCCTGACGTGCCATAGTTACAAATCCCAAAGAACTGATTTCTTTAACAATGGGAAAGTTTAGTCCAAAGTGATGCCACTTAATTTTTAGTTCAGAATTGTCTGATAAAAAGAACCAAAGGATAAAAGTAAAACACAACAAATAAGATCCCGTGGTTGCCCAAGCGGCGCCAGCCATACCAAAATCCATAACGTTAATAAAAAGATAGTCCAAAAGCAGATTCCCAACCGAAGGAATCATCATGGCATACATGGCAAATTTAGGCTTACCTTCCGCCCTGATAACGGTATTACCCATCATACACAGTGCTAAAAAAGGCACCCCATAGAGAACAATTTTATAATAGATTTTTGCAGGTTCAAAAATAGTGCCCTTACCACCAAATGCCGGAATAATATCATTAACATAATACAAGCCAAAGGCTATCATGGTTACTGTTAACAATAAGGTTAGAGTTAGCTGATTTCCAAATGTTTTTAAAGCTTTGTTGTTATCATTAGCCCCTAATGCCCTTGAAATTATTGAAGATCCACCTACACCAATACTCATTCCCAAAGCGGCAATAAAAAATGACACAGGAAGCACCACATTTATAGCAGCTATCGCAGTTGAGCCTATCCAGTTTCCTACGAAAATAGTATCCACTAGAATATTAAGCGACATGACCAAAATGCCTATAGAAGCTGGTACAGCTTGTTTAATCAATAGCTTTCCAATAGGCTCGATGCCTAAATCTACAGAAGTGGTTTTTTTCATTCAGATAAAATGGTTTCAGACATGGCCCATTCGTTAATCCATTCGGCTAATAAATTTACCCAGGCATCATCATCATTTAAACAGGAAACGGTTGTAAATTCATTCCCACCCATTTCATGAAAAATCTCTTGACCTTCCATAGCAATCTCCTCAAGGGTTTCCAGACAATCACTCACAAATGCTGGCGTCACAATAGCCATATTTTTGACACCTTCCTTTCCTAATCTTTCTATCGTACGATCGGTATATGGTTGCAGCCATGGGTCAAACCCTAATCGTGATTGAAAACTGGTTGAATAAGTGCCTTCTTGTAAATTGAGCTTTTCAGCTACTAACCTGGATACCTCAAAGCATTGGTGTCGGTAACAAAACTTATGGGCTTTTGAAGGTGTTTTACAACAACTCCCATCAATTTTACAATGTGATTTGGTCACGTCGCTTTTACGAATATGACGTTCCGGAACACCATGGTAGGAAAACAATAAATGGTCAAAACTCTTACCTTGAAGATGGTGCTTAATCGAATTTGAAAGCACCTCAATATATTTTGGTTTATTATAGAAAGCTGGTAAATCAGTAACTTCCAAATTAGGGAAATGCGACTTTCTAACTTCTTCGGCCAACACCAAAATGGTTTCTGTTGTGGCCATCGCAAATTGTGGATATAAAGGAATTAATAACACCTCATCAACACCTTTATCAACTAATTCCTGAAATCCTTTTTTTATGGTCATACTGCCATATCGCATCGCTAAAGCAACTGGAAAAGTTACTTGATTTTGAACTTTCGCTTTTAATCGCTCCGATATTACTATGAGCGGAGAGCCCTCATCCCACCATATTTTTTTATATGCTGCTGCTGATGCTTTTGGGCGTGTATTCAAAATAATGCCTTTAACTAAAAGGTTTCTGGCCCAAAGTGGCACATCAATGACCCGCTCATCCATTAAAAACTCTCCGAGATATTTTTTGACATCTTTGGGATTGGGACTATCTGGCGAACCCAGATTAACTAATAATATTCCTTTCATTTAATTTTTACTTAATAAAAACACCCTATGATGATAGGGACATAATATACTTTTTAGGTGTGGTTCCATATTTCTTTTTGAACGCAGCTATAAAATGGCTGGCTGTACTGTAACCTACACGTAAACCAACTTCATTAACATTATGGTCGCCTGACTCTAATAATTTTCTGGCCACCTCCATCTTATAATCAAACAAAAAACTGAAAACCGAATCTCCGTAAATTTCCTTAAATCCTTCTTTTAATTTTTTGAGACTTAACTGAATTTCATCAGCTAATTCCTGTAAAGTTGGTGGCTCTGCCATTCTGGATATAATAATATCTTTTGCTTTTCTGATTTTTATAACGTTGGATTCGTCTGCCAAAAAAGGGCATTGTTCAACACTGCCTTCTTCAGTGCGATTAAAAAACAAACTTAATAACTCGTAAGCCTTGCCTTTAAAATAAAGGTTCTTTATAGAACTATTAAGATTGAAGTTTATTAATTGATTGAGCACGATAGTCATCGAAGGTGTAATTGTGCCATCTTTATAATACTTTTTGTCACGATTATCATCACTTAAAAATGTAATATAGTCCGCTTCTTGTGAAAACAATCGGTGAAATTTTGTTATTGAAATAACCAGTGAAACCAACCACGAATTTGGACTGACATCTAAATGAATGGGTAAATCGCGTTGCGGATTATACAATAACAATGATGTTTCTTCCTTTATGGATAATGTATAAGTACCCTGATTAAACTGAAAGGCACAATTACCTTTGACACAAAAATGAAACTGTATATAACTGCTATCAATATCTCGTTCAACAGTTTTTACTTTATCTTCCTCATTCTTAAAGGTTAACACGATGAAGCCGTCGTCAACTTCCGTTTCTTCAAAAGAACCTCTTGCGGTATTTTTTATTTGATTATTATCCAACATAAAATCTTTGTTATTTAGAATAATTCTAAACAAATAGTTTTGAATGTATTACTATACCTGCAAAAGTATGACATTTATCATATTATATTGAAAATAACAATCAAAAAACTACAAACGATACTAAAAGTTCTTATGGCGTTATTTTTATAGCTATGAGCATTTTATTTTTGCTTGGTAAATTCCAAGTCAGGTCATGGAGCAATACAACATTTCAAAAGGGAGTTCCTTTTACGCCATTGGTTTGAGCTATAAAAAAGCTGATGCCGAAGTGCGTGGCCATTTTAGTTTGGGCCAACAAGGAAAAACAAATCTCTTGATTCAGGCTAAAAAAGAAGGTGTTGAAAGCTTGGTTGTGGTATCAACCTGTAACCGAACCGAAATTTACGGATTTGCCCAACATCCCTTTCAACTTATTAAATTGCTTTGTGATAATACCAAAGGCACAGTTGAAGAGTTTCAAAACGTAGCCTTTGTCTACAAAAACAAAGAAGCCATATCTCATATTTTCAGGGTTGGCTCTGGTTTAGATAGTCAGATTTTAGGAGACTTCGAAATTATTGGGCAGTTAAAACAAGCGGCTATTGCATCTAAAAAAGTAAATCTTTTAAATGCCTTTCAAGAACGCTTGGTTAATGCAGTCATTCAGGCCAGCAAACGTATAAAAACTGAAACCCAAATTTCTAGTGGAGCTACTTCAGTTTCCTTTGCTTCTGTACAATATATACTGAACACAATCAGTGATATTTCCAATAAAAATATCTTGCTGTTTGGAACTGGAAAAATTGGTAGAGATACTTGTGAAAATCTCGTTAAACATACCCGAAACTCAAAAATAACCTTAATAAACAGAACAAAAGATAAAGCTGAATCCATTGCTGGTAAATTTGATTTAGTTGTTAAGGATTATAAAGATTTAAAAGATGAGATTCAAGCAGCTGATATTTTAATAGTTGCCACAGGAGCCCAAAATCCAACTGTTGACAAACATCTTATTCAAAACCATAAAGGACTATTGATATTAGATCTTTCCATTCCAAAAAACGTGAATGAAAATGTGACGTCGTTACAGAATATTGAACTCATTCATTTAGATTTTTTGTCTAAAATCACTGATGATACGTTGGAAAAAAGAAAACAAGATATTCCTTTAGCAGAACAGATTATTAATGAAGTAGAATCTGAATTTAATGCCTGGTTGGATACCCGAAAGTTCGCACCAACGATTAAAGCCTTAAAAAATAAACTTCAAGATTTTAAATCGGCTGAACTGGATTTACAACGAAAAAAAATGGCTAACTTTAACGAAGAGCAAGCTGAAATTATTAGCAACAATATTATTCAAAAAATAACCAATCATTTTGCTCATCATTTAAAAGATGATGCCATTTCTACAGATAATAGCCTAGAGCTTATAAAAAAAGTGTTTCAATTAGAAGAAACTACCCATCATGTCCAGAACAATTAGAATAGGTACTCGTGACAGCGAGCTAGCCTTACACCAAGCCAATGTTGTAAAAGATCAATTAGAATATTTGGGTTACAAAACCGAACTCGTTCCTGTAAAATCTACGGGAGATATTGTATTAGATAAACCACTTTATGAATTAGGAATAACGGGCATATTTACGAAAACGCTTGACATAGCTATGCTCAATCATGATATTGACATTGCTGTACACTCTTTAAAAGATGTTCCAACTATATTGCCAAAAGGTATTGTTCAGGCTGCTGTTTTAAAAAGAGGCAATGTGAGGGATACCTTGGTTTTTAAAAATAACGAAGAGTTTCTTGGGGCCAAAGATGCTGTTATTGCGACTGGAAGTTTACGTCGTCGCGCACAATGGCTGAACCGATACCCAACCCACAAAATTGAAAATTTAAGAGGCAACGTTAATTCCCGTTTACAGAAATTAGAAGACAATGAGCATTGGAATGCCGCGATTTTCGCCGCTGCAGGAATTGGGCGCATAGGACTTCGCCCTGAAAATGCCATCAATTTACACTGGATGCTTCCTGCTCCAGCGCAAGGCGCTATAATGGTTACAGCTTTAGAGGAAGATGAAGAAATAAAGGCAGTCTGTTCAGAACTCAACCATGAGGAAACAGAGATATGCACCACTATAGAACGTGAGTTTTTAAACAAATTGGAAGGTGGTTGTACAGCACCTATTGGTGCATTGGCCATAATTAAAGATGATGAAGTTCATTTTGAAGGTGTCCTATTAAGCACAGATGGATCTAAAAAAATTGAGGTCAAACGATCAGAAAAATTAGGGAAGCACCAAAAGATTGCCCAATATTGCGCTGACTATATTCTTGAGCGAGGTGGCAAACGACTTATGGATAGTATCAAGCATTCTGACGTACAAACAAAAATATATTCTACCAAAACCCTCACTGACGGTCAATTACAATTGTTTCATGAAAACATAGCTATTGATAGTTCTGATTTTGTAAAAATCAGCTTAAATAGAATAAAGCCTCAAGTCGTAAGAAAGCCTATTCAAAATGTTGTCATAACCAGTAAAAATGCTGTAGAGGCCTTACTGCATAATTTTTCTGTGCCCGAATTACAATTCGAGAACATCTATTGTGTTGGCAGACGTACGAAACGACTGATTGAAAATCGAATAGGATCCGTCAAACATGCAGAAAAAAATGCTAAAAAATTGGCTGAATATTTAGTTGAATACATGGAAGGAACCCAAGTAACTTATTTCTGTAGTGACATCCGATTAGATGCCTTACCAAGCATTTTGGAAGACAATAATATATCCGTTGTCGAAGTTGAAGCCTATCAAACCAAACTTGACGCCATTAAACTCCCTAAAACCGTTGAAGGTGTTATGTTTTATAGCCCTTCAACGGTACAAAGCTATAGGCAAGAAAACAATGCCGAATTGATTGCCTTCTGCATAGGAGAAACAACAGCCAAAGAAGCCAAAAAACATTTCAAAGACATACGTGTTGCCAAAGTTCCAACTATTGAAAGTGTCATTGAACTGGTAAACGAACATTACATTTAAAATTTTGTCATGCTGAATTGCATTCAGCATCTCATATTGATACCATGATAAAAAACGATTTATTTTTAAGAGCCTTAAAGGGCGAAACGGTTGAAAGACCTCCTGTTTGGATGATGCGACAAGCTGGTCGCTATCTACCAGAGTTTATGGAAATCAAAGCAAAATATGATTTCTTTACACGTTGCCAAACACCAGAATTGGCCAGTGAAATTACAGTACAGCCTATAAGAAGATATGGCATGGATGCGGCGATTTTGTTCAGTGATATCTTGGTTATCCCTCAAGCCATGAACATTGAGGTCCAAATGAAGCCTAATTTTGGTCCCTATTTGCCAAATCCTGTTCGTTCACAAAAAGATGTGGACAACGTTATTGTCCCTGATGTGAAAGAGGCTCTTAATTATGTTTACCAAGCCATACAGGCTACCAAAGAAAAATTAAACGATGAGATTCCTTTAATTGGTTTTGCCGGTTCACCATGGACTATTTTATGTTATTGTGTTCAAGGGCAAGGCAGCAAAAACTTTGATAAAGCCAAAGAATTTTGTTTTACCAATCCTGTTGCAGCGCATCAGTTGCTGCAAAAAATAACTGACACCACTATTGCTTATTTAAAAGAAAAGGTGAAAGCAGGTTGTAATGCCGTTCAAGTATTTGATTCTTGGGGAGGTATGCTCTCACCAACAGATTATCAAGAGTTTTCTTGGCAATATATCAATCAGATTATTGAAGCACTACATGGGGATGCGCCTGTTATTGCGTTTGGAAAAGGTTGCTGGTTTGCACTTAATGAGATGTCAAAAAGTAAGGCATCGGCTTTAGGTATTGACTGGACCTGTTCGCCAAGAAATGCACGCTATTTAACTGGTGGAAACATCACATTGCAAGGAAATTTTGATCCAACACGATTGTTTTCTCCGCCATCTGAAATCAAGAAGATGGTAACCCAAATGATTAATGAGTTTGGAAAGGACAAATACATCGTAAACTTGGGTCATGGTATTCTACCTAACATTCCGTTAGATCATGCCAAAGCCTTTATTGATGCTGTAAAAGAATACAAAAGTTAGGTTTTGATTGCTAGTTTTGATTCATATTATATTGATATTATTCAAGAAAAAGATGTTTGGTCTATTTGTGATTTTGTTGTTTCCAATGAGGATCGTTTAAAGCGGTTTTTTCCACAAACCTTATATCAAAATTTAACTCCTACTCTCGCCAAATCATTTGCAGCAAAAAAAGTAAAGCAATTTTCAGCAAATGAAGAGTTCGTGTTCCTTCTAAAAGAAAAAAAGTCTCATCAATTAGTAGGAATTATTTATATCAAAGAACTTGATTGGGAAGTAAAACAAGGTGAATTTGCATACTGTATTGGTTATCAATTTGAAGAAAAAGGACTAACCACTAAAGCTGTTAGACTACTTTCTGAGTATGCATTCAAAACTATGGGCCTCAAAACACTACGAATCATAGTAAACAAAAGCAATATCTCTAGTATCAAAGTAGCTACCAATAATAATTTCACTTGGAAAGAAACATTATTAAAAGAATACACACCTCCAGGTGAAGACACTCTTGATATGGAGTTATATGAATTATACCATGAAAGATAAATTCTATCAATATATACAAGATTTACAAGATACTATTACGTCTAAATTGGAAGCTATTGATGGCAAAGCTCAATTTCAAGAAGATATTTGGAAGCGCCCTGAAGGCGGTGGTGGCAGAACACGCGTAATTGAAAATGGCCATGTGTTTGAAAAAGGTGGCGTCAATATTTCGGCAGTCCATGGCGAACTACCTGAAACCATGCGTAACCATTTTGGAGTTTCTGAAGCTAACTTTTTTGCCTGTGGGTTGAGTTTGGTTTTGCATCCCAAAAATCCATTTGTACCGACTGTTCATGCCAATTGGCGTTACTTTGAAATGTATAATCAAAATGGTGATATTGTTGATCAATGGTTTGGTGGCGGACAGGATTTAACGCCTTATTATTTGTTTGAGGAAGACGCCAAACATTTTCATCAGGTTTGTAAAACGGCTTGTGATAAGCATAATCCCGATTTTTACAAAACCTATAAGACTAGATGCGATGAATACTTTTACAATTCGCATCGAAATGAAGCTCGAGGTATTGGCGGTCTGTTTTTTGATTATTGCAAAACTTC
Source organism: Hanstruepera sp. CR43 (assembly GCF_055227665.1). Classification (NCBI taxonomy): domain Bacteria; kingdom Pseudomonadati; phylum Bacteroidota; class Flavobacteriia; order Flavobacteriales; family Flavobacteriaceae; genus Hanstruepera; species Hanstruepera sp. CR43. The sequence continues at coordinate 1,789,058 of NZ_CP200078.1, forward strand.
AGATGTCATGTCCATGGAAAAATGGTTTAACTTTGTTAGAGAAGTTGGTGACAGTTTTTTAGAGGCCTATGTCCCTATCGTTGAAAAAAGAAAAGATTTACCATTTTCTAAAGAACAAAGAGATTGGCAGGAAATACGTCGCGGCCGTTATGTTGAATTTAATTTGGTTCATGATAAAGGCACCTTGTTTGGCTTAAAAACCAATGGTCGTATTGAAAGTATATTAATGAGTTTACCCCCACATGTACAATGGATTTATAATTATCAACCAAAATCAGGAAGTGAAGAAGCAAAACTTCTTGAAGTTTTAAAACAACCAAAATCATGGATTTAAAAAAAATTTTTCTATCTGTTCCTCTTTTCGTTTTACCTTTAATATGTTTTTCCCAGGAAACTGAAGAGGAGATTGTTTATAAAGAAGAAACCGAGTACAAAGTTGCATATCCAAATAGAATTACCGCTAGAATTTTTTATGTAAATACTTCCAATTCACTTCAAATTAAATCTCCCGATTCCCCTTTGTCCTTTAATCTTGAGCCTAATAAACAGAATCGGATTGGAGCATCTGTTTCTTTCAGAGGTTTAACAGCCTCCTATTCCTTTGCTCCAAATTTTATGGCTGAAAACAAAGACAACAAAGATTCCAAATTATTCACATTAGGTTTTAGGACATTTTTAGGTAAACACTTTATGCAAACTTTTGATCTGTACAGAGAAAAAGGATTTTACCTAAAGTCTAACAACCCTATTTACGAAACAACTTATCTTCCCAAAACCAATAGCTTTAAAATAGGTGGGGCGACTTCCTATATATGGAATGAGAATTTTTCATTTAGAGCCATTACTTCACAAGACGAGAAACAGCTTAAAAGCACCGGAAGCTTTATTCCAAGGATTATATATTACTATTCAAAATTCAATTTAGAAGGCATGAATTCAAGTGGTGGATATACTGATTATAGTTATTATACTTTTGATATCGCTTTTGCGCCATCATATTACTACAATTTTGTTCCAACAAAAAACATGCTGCTTTCTGCAGGAGTTTCTGCCGGCATTGGGTTAAATAGGTCAAAATCTGAAGATGAGGAAGCCTTGACTACCTTGCTGACTGAATTAAACTTCAGAGGCTCTGCAACTTATGATATTGATAATCTTTATTTAGGTGCCCATTATAGTTACTTAATACTCAATCATGATGCGGATAGAAGTTCTCGTGTAGCAGACAACATCCCTTATTTTCAAATATTTGTTGGCTATCGATTTAAAGCCCCAAAACCTTTAGTTGAATTTGCTGATAAAATTCAGAACAAATTGAACGATAAAATTGAAAAAATCAAACATTAACATGTACCCATTAATTCGAAATAGGCGTTTAAGGGCCAATGAATCTATAAGAAGTTTGGTTCGTGAAACCATTATTACTCCAAACGATTTTTTAGTACCACTTTTTGTAGTTGAAGGTAAAGGTGTAAAAGAGGAAATTGCTTCTATGCCCAATTATTATCGATACAGTTTGGATTTATTGGAACACGAAGTAAAAGAACTTTGGATGCTTGGTTTAAAATCGGTTTTATTATTTGTTAAAGTGCCTGATAACTTAAAAGATAATCAAGGAACCGAAGCACTAAATCCAAACGGGTTGATGCAACGTGCTATAAAAACAGTTAAAAATGTTTGTCCTGATATGTTGGTTATGACCGATGTGGCGTTAGATCCATATTCATCCTATGGACATGATGGACTAGTTAAAAATGGCCTTATTGCAAATGATGATACCGTTGCAATTTTAGCTGAAATGAGCTTATCACACGCTAATGCTGGTGCTGATTTTGTAGCACCAAGTGATATGATGGATGGTCGCATTTTAAGTATTCGGGAAGCTTTAGAAGATGAAGGGTATCACAATACAGGTATTATGAGTTATTCCGCTAAATATGCTTCTGCATTTTATGGACCTTTTCGTGATGCTTTGGATTCTGCCCCTGTAGATATGGCCAATGTCCCTAAAGACAAAAAAACCTATCAAATGGATCCTGCAAATCGTTTTGAAGCCATTAGAGAAACTGAAATGGATATTGATGAAGGTGCCGATATTGTGATGGTTAAACCTGGATTGTGCTATTTAGATATTGTTCGAGAAATTAAAAACGAAGTAGATGTTCCGGTTGCTGTCTACCAGGTTTCAGGTGAATATGCTATGGTAAAGGCTGCTGCCGAAAAAGGCTGGCTAGACCATGATGCTGTGATGCTTGAGCAAATTACCGCCATTAAACGTGCTGGTGCAGATATTATAGCATCTTATTTTGCAAAGGATATTGTGAAATTGATTTCGTAAATTAGCCTTAACTTAATATCATATTAATGAGTGCATTAATTTTCTGGGCAACCATTTCCATTTTCTTTTCTTTTTTATGTTCTATTCTTGAAGCTGTGCTTTTGAGTGTTACGCCTACTTTTATCAATGTCAAAAAACAGGAAGGTAGAGTCTATGCTCAAACATTGGAGGAGCTTAAAAAGGATGTGGATAAACCTTTAATTTCTATTTTAACTCTTAATACCATTGCTCATACTTTGGGAGCCATGATGGTGGGTATTGAGGCTGAAAAATTACCTTATAAAATTGAAGTTTTTGGAATCAATACAGTTGGTGTCGTTTCGGCTATCATGACCTTGCTCATCTTAATTGCTTCAGAAATTATTCCCAAAACTATAGGTGCTACATACTGGAAGCAGTTGGCTAATTTTACGTCTAAAGCCTTAACCGTTTTAATATTCCCTTTAAGATGGACAGGTATTCTATGGCTGTTGCAATTAACAACCAAGCTTATTGGTGGGAAAGGTCACCACGGTAGCGTTTTAAGTCGTGAGGATTTTCATGCCATGACCAGTTTAGCTGAAGAAGAAGGTGTTTTTCATGAATCTGAAAGTAAGGTCATAAAAAACATGCTGACTTTTAAAGAAGTTCAAGCCAAAGATGTGATGACACCTAGAACGGTCATGTCCATAGAAGATGAAAACCAGACTATTGAGTCATTTTTCAAGAAAAATGCCAATATCAAATTTTCAAGAATCCCCGTTTTTACTAATAATACCGATAATATTACAGGCTTGGTTTTAAAAGATGAAGTCTTCAAAGAAATGGCCTTTGGAAATGGAGATAAGCCTCTTACAGAAATTAAACGAAATATCATTGTCATTAACCGCACCATGCCAATTCCAAGATTGTTTGAACAATTAGTGGAAAGTAAAAACCATATGGCTTTGGTGGTGGATGAATATGGTGGCGTTAGTGGTTTGGTAACCATGGAAGATGTTATTGAAACCCTTTTGGGAATGGAAATCATGGATGAAAGTGATGATGTTCCTAATTTACAGCAACTGGCCAGAAGAAGTTGGGAAGCACGTGCTAAACGCATTGGTTTAATAGAAGACGAAGATCCTGAAGACGAATTAAATGGATAGTTGTATCATAGCGTCGCCACTAGGGTTCACGAGAATTATTGGTGACGACAATGGCATTGAATCTATTGCCGTCTTAAATTCAGAAGAAATTGTTTCAGAGGTTATCCCAGAAAGTTTAGAGGATTGCGTGTATCAACTTCATGAATATTTTAATGGTGAGCGTCAATCATTTGACATAAAATTAAATCCGCAGGGCACCGATTTTCAAAAACAAGTTTGGGATGAACTATTGAATATTCCGTATGGCAAAACCATTTCATATTTAGAACTCACCAAAAAATTAGGTGACGTAAAAGCCATTCGAGCCGTTGCTAATGCCAATGGCAAAAATCCGCTTTGGATTGTAGTGCCTTGTCATCGCGTTATAGGCAGTGATGGCAGCTTAACAGGATATGCTGGTGGATTACATAGAAAACAATGGCTGTTGGAACATGAAAGTCCTTATAAACAACAATCTCTTTTTTAATAATCATTTTTACTATATTTAGTTTACTAAAACTATTACATGAAATTTTTAAAAAAATTCCTGAAATGGGTTGTCATTATTTTTGGACTACTCATTATTGTATTGTACTTGACCGATACAGATTATCTACTTAAAGCTGTTAGAACCATATACCTTAAAGGATATACAACGGCTTATCTTGAAGATTACAAGCATTTTGATAATGAAGTAATTGAAAATGGCACACTTCAGCCTTGGCCAAATCATAAAGACTACAATTCAGCCGAAGCAACTGAGACTTTAAAAAACATAAATGCCAAAAACGGCACCATTGCTTATGTTATTATTAAAAATGATAGTATTTGGTTTGAATCTTATTATGATGACTTTGATGAAAATTCGAAATCAAATTCCTTTTCAATGGCAAAAAGTTATGTGTCAGCCATGTTAGGTAAAGCCATTATGGATGGTTATATAAAAAACTTGGACCAACCTATCTGCGATTTTATTCCAGAATTTTGTGAAGGAAAAGGCGAAAAAGCTGCCAAGCTTACTGTTGGCGATTTGTCGTCCATGGCATCAGGAACCAATTGGGACGAACGTTACTATTCGCCATTTTCAATCACTACGCGAGCTTATTTTGATGACGATTTAGATAAAGTGATGTTAGGTTTAGATGTGGTACGAGAGCCGGGAACCAGTTATAAATATGCTAGTGGTGACACCCAAATGCTCGCGATGGTTTTAGAACGGGCAACTGGTAAAAAACTATATGATTACTTAACTGAAAGCTTTTGGAAGCCACTAGGATCTGAAAACGCTACACTGTGGCAGGTTGACAGCGAAGAACATGATATGGTAAAAGCCTACTGCTGTATAGCCAGTAATGCCAAGGATTTTGCAAGAATGGGTAAGCTCTACAAGGATCATGGTAAATGGAATGGACAACAGCTGTTGGATTCTGCATTCATAGCCAAATCCGTTACACCACGTTTTGAGGCTAGTCCTGAATATGGATATGGTTGGTGGTTAAAAAAGATGAATGGAAAATCATTTTTTATGATGCGCGGTCATTTAGGTCAGTACGTTATTGTTGAACCCAATGATAATGTGATTATTGTACGATTGGGTCATTCAAAAGGGCCTGGTGACGCCATTGCAACTTTTACACCAGATATTACCACTTACATTGAAGAGGCCTATAATATGCTAGAAAATAACTAAACATGATCAGTAAACTAAATCTTGAAAACATACTTTTTTTGGACATTGAAACCGTTCCAGAAACACAGCATTTTTCAGATTTAAACGAGACCAAACAAATGCTTTGGGAGGCCAAATCGCAATATCAGCGTAAAGACGATTTTACCGCTGAAGAATTCTTTGATCGTGCCGGTATCTGGGCAGAATTTGGTAAAATAATCTGTATTTCTGTTGGCTATTTCAAAATGCAAGGCGATGTCAGAACATTTCGTGTCACCTCATTTTATGGCGACGAAGTAAAAATATTGAAAGACTTTAAAAACCTACTCATAACGCATTTTAGTCAAAACAAACATTTGCTTTGTGCTCACAATGGTAAGGAATTTGACTTTCCGTATATAGCCAGACGTATGATCATTCATAATATTGAATTACCCTATAAACTAAACTTATTCGGTAAAAAACCATGGGAAGTACCACATCTGGATACATTAGAATTGTGGAAATTTGGTGACTATAAAACATACACGTCATTGAAACTATTGACAAATGTTTTGGGTATTCCTTCACCAAAAGACGATATTGATGGCAGTGAAGTTTATCGCGTATATTATGAAGAAAATAATATAGACCGAATTATTACTTATTGTGAGAAAGATACGATAGCAGTTGCACAAATATTTTTAAGATTGCGAGGTGATGAATTACTCCACGAGAACGAAATTGTTCACATATAAAAATTAAAGCTGATGTCCTGAATTTCGTATATTTAAACATGCCTAAAAGCCCTATTTTAAAAGTATCAGATTTATCAATTTCTTTCTTTAGCAATGGTATTGAAAAAGAAATTATCCATAATATTTCCTTTGACCTAAACCCCAATGAAATTCTTGGAATTGTTGGAGAGTCAGGATCTGGAAAATCCGTATCATCATTGGCAATTCTTGGTTTGCTCCCCAAAAAAATATCAAAAATTACTTCTGGAACAATTAGTTTTAACGCTTCAGACTTAACGAAATTAACCTCAAAAGAGCTTCAAGTAATTCGTGGAAATAACATCGCCATGATATTTCAGGAGCCTATGAGTTCCCTGAACCCTTCCATGCGATGCGGAAAACAAGTAGCTGAAATTCTAATGCAACACACCTCATTAAGCAAGGAAGAAATAAAAAACGAAACGCTACAACTATTTGAAAAGGTAAAACTTCCAGATCCGAGCGCGGGTTTTTAAAGCGTATCCTCATGAAATATCAGGTGGGCAAAAACAGCGCGTTATGATTGCCATGGCCATAGCCTGTAAGCCGAAAATTTTAATTGCAGATGAACCAACCACTGCTTTGGATGTGACGGTTCAGAAAGAAATCATTTTGTTATTGAAACAACTTCAAAAAGAAGAAGGGATGAGTATTCTCTTTATCTCACATGATTTAGCACTCATTTCAGAAATTTGTGATAGGGTCTTAGTCATGTACCAGGGTAACATTGTGGAGCAAGGATCGGTTATTGAAATTTTTAAATCTCCAAACCATACTTACACAAAAGCACTAATTAATTCTAGACCAGACCTAAACGTTAGATATAAAAGGCTTGCTACCATCAGTGATTATATGAACGACACTGTTAACCATGACGTAATTACTACCAAAGAACGTCAAGAAACACATAAAAAATTATACTCCAAGCCGCCTCTTTTGGAGGTTATAAATCTTGAAAAGGAGTATATTTCAAAATCTGATTGGTTTTCTAGTCCTCATAGCTTTAAGGCTGTAAACAAAGTTAATTTTAAACTTTACGAAGGTGAAACTCTCGGACTTGTTGGTGAGTCTGGTTGTGGAAAATCTACCCTGTCTAATGCTATTTTACTTTTAGACAAAGCCACTAAAGGGCGTATTTTATATAAAGGATATGACATTAGCAATCTATCAAAAGCTGCTACTCGTGAATTTCGGAAAGACATTCAAATTATTTTTCAAGATCCCTTTGCTTCATTAAATCCCAGAATCCCTGTTGGAAAAACGATTATGGAACCCATGATGGTTCATGGTATAGGCAAAAATACATCTGAAAGAGAAACTCTGGTTTATGATTTACTCAACAAAGTAGGGTTGGATTCTTCTGTTTTCAATAGATATCCGCATGAGTTTTCTGGCGGACAAAGGCAACGTATCGGTATTGCGAGAGCCATAGCACTTGAACCAAAATTAATTATTTGTGACGAATCCGTTTCGGCTTTGGATATATCAGTACAAGCTCAAGTTTTAAATTTACTCAACGATTTGAAGGAAAATTTTGGATTCACATATATTTTCATTTCCCATGATCTGGCAGTTGTAAAATATATGTCAGACAATCTAATCGTAATGAATAGTGGTAAAATAGAGGAAATGGATGATGCTGATACTATTTATAATAATCCACAAAAAGATTATACCAAAAAACTCATTCATGCCATCCCAAAGGGATTATAACATAAACAGCTTTTTAGTTAGATATATTAAACTTTTAAGGAATTGTTTGGTTTTAAGAATTTTTGCGCTCAAACCCATTTTATAAGTAGGTTGTTCAGGTAGATTTGAGGCAAAATTCATAACGTAGGTTTTATGGTAGATTTGGGCTTTTCTTCAAACTTAAACTATAATAGATTTGGGAAAATTATAATTCAAAGTTTTAAAAAAGTTGGTTAATCAGTTCATTAAATTTGGGACTGCTAATATGTAACTTATTTTGAATAAATCTGTCTAAATGCATTATTTTTCGATGAAATGCATTATTTTTTAACATTTAACGCTGTTTTAAAGTTTTTTTCTTACAATTTTTATTAGTCAAGGAACTTTTTTTACTTTTAAATAAAAATTGTTATGAAAAAGATACTGCTCTTTTTTGTATTGGGTTTGTTGTATAGCTGCCAGATCCAATATGATGTTTCCACACGATATATATTTGAAGGACTTGTTCAAGATAGAAATGGAGATCCTATAGACAACAATCCTATTGAAGTTTGGGTTTATAATTCCAACGATTCGGATTTTATAGGTTATACCGAAACAAATTCAGATGGTGTTTTTGAGTTAATCATTCCGAAACCAACTAACGAAACTGACTTTTCCTTAAAAATAAAAGGAGGTCCTGTGTTTAATCAAAAGGACTATGTTAATATTTGGCAGTCTGACCTTTTGGATTATTACATGAATTTAGGTACGATCATCCTCATTGAGAGCGATGACGTTTCTCAATTGGAAATAACATTGAATCAGATAAATGCCGAAAATAACATTACTAATATTGAACTAGATGGATTAACCGCTGAATATACTGTTTGGGTTAATCCATTAGAAAATGAGTATGAAAATCCATACTATTATGACACCTATTATAAACCCGTTGCCAAAAATCAAAATCTGACTTTACATTATGAAGTGAGCAATAATACTACTGGTGAATCGGAATCTTATAATGAGATTATTGTTATAGGCTCAAACGATGTTACCGAATACACCATAAACTACTAATATGAGAAAGATATTCTTACTTCTATTTCTGGCGATACACGGTATTGTTCTGGCTCAAAAAACTACTGATGAAACATCAAGTGAAACCGATAAAACAGAGACGCTTTCGTTTAAGCCTCAAATCTACTCCTATGTTAGCCATCAAATGAACCATGGCAACAATTTTTTGTCCGATGGACATGATGCCGATTTTGTTGGTCTTGGATTACAATTAAACCTGGTTAAATATTATAATTTTAAATTGGGAATTGGTTGGGAGTATAACGGTTACGAAGCTATAAACTCAAGCACTATCGGTGTAATAGACAGATCTTCATACATTTCCATTTTTTCGAAAATTCAGTACCAATGGGATGTTATCAAGCACTGGTCATTGGAGCCTTATATTGGCGGTGGTTCAACAAAAATCCAGCAGAAATATAATAACTCGCAAAGTGATAGCTTTTATGGCATGAATCTCTATGCCGGAATGAATGTTGTGCTAAAACTAAACCCTCACATTGCTTTTTTCACAGGCTTTAACTACAACCTTTTGCGTTTTAATGTAGATACTGCAGAACAATGGCAAGACTACTTCAGCAAAGTCAGTCAAACCCAAATACAATTAGGACTAATTGTTTCTATAGGAAAAAACGATTAGTTTAAATAGTCATTTCAGGAATGTTTCCTTCAACAATTAATGTTCCTTCTGTTGCTTTTTGAATGTCTTCAACAGTAATCCCTGGCGCGCGTTCCAACAATTTGAATCCTCTATCAGTAACTTCCAATACTGCTAAATTAGTCACAATCTTTTTTACACAGCCAACACCTGTTAATGGTAAGCTACAACGCTTCAACAATTTAGATTCGCCCGCTTTATTGGTATGCATCATGGCTACAATAATATTTTCGGCACTGGCAACTAAATCCATGGCGCCACCCATACCTTTTACCATACGCCCTGGTATTTTCCAATTGGCTATATCACCATTTTCAGCAACTTCCATCGCTCCTAAAATAGTTAGGTGAACATGCTGCCCACGAATCATAGAGAAACTCATAGCCGAATCAAAAAAACTGGCTCCGGGCAATGTAGTAATGGTTTGTTTTCCTGCGTTGATGACGTCGGCATCTTCTTCGCCTTCAAAAGGAAAAGGGCCCATTCCTAAAACGCCGTTTTCACTTTGAAACTCTACTTCTATATCATCTCGTACATAATTGGCTACTAACGTGGGAATACCGATTCCTAAATTTACATAATAACCGTCTTGAACCTCTTTTGCTATACGTTTAGCAATTCCATTTTTATCTAAAGCCATAATTAATCTCTTTTTCTTACTGTACGTTGCTCAATACGTTTCTCATATCTTTCTCCTTGAAAAATACGTTGAACAAAAATTCCTGGAATATGGATTTGATTAGGATCCAATTCCCCAATTGGAACTAATTCTTCTACCTCGGCGACCGTAATCTTCGCAGCTCCACACATATTAGGATTAAAGTTTCTGGCTGTTCCCTTAAAAATCAAGTTTCCAGCCGCATCACCTTTCCAAGCTTTCACAAAAGCAAAATCCGCTTTAAAGGCATGCTCCAATACGTACATTTTTCCATCAAATTCTCTGGTCTCTTTCCCTTCAGCCACTTCGGTGCCATAACCTGCTGGAGTGTAAATTGCTGGAAATCCTGCTTGAGCTGCTCGACAGCGCTCGGCTAATGTGCCCTGGGGAATAAGCTCAACATCCAATTCACCACTTAACATTTGACGTTCAAATTCATCATTTTCACCAACATAAGATGATACCATTTTCTTAATTTGATGTTGTTGTAGTAATAGGCCCAAACCAAAATCATCAACACCAGCATTATTGGATATACAGGTCAATCCCTTGACACCAGACTTGACTAAAGCTCCTATGGCATTTTCAGGTATACCGCTTAATCCAAAACCACCAAACATGCAGGTCATATCGTCAGAAACACCAGCTATGGCTTCTTGCACACCCGAGACTTGTTTATTAATCATTTTTTTTATTTTTTGCTGCGGGAAAATACAAAATAAAAAAGCCATTCGGAAGTGAATGGCTTTGGTTTTTATATATTTTATTCAAGATTAAAAATCCAGTTCATCAGGGACTTCTTCACCTGGCAACGTATCGTTGCTTTCCTGATCATAGACTTCACAATCGACCTCAATTGTTAACTCTTTTGGTATTTCAAAATCATCTTTAGAAACATTAAGTGTGTCATCAGCATAACATGCTTTCATGTACACGGCCCAAATGGGTAATGCCATAGCGGCACCTTGTCCATAAGTTATGGATTTAAAATGTGCCGCACGATCTTCAGCACCTACCCAAACACCTGTCACCAAATTAGGAACCATACCCATAAACCACCCGTCACTTTGGTTTTGTGTAGTTCCTGTTTTACCTGCAATTGGGTTTTTAAACTCATAAGGATAGCCTGTAACTACCTCACGATAATCAGCTCGATAAGAATCTGCTCCTTTAGTTCTTAATCGTATACCTGAACCTCCTGTTGTAACGCCTTCCATCAGCTTTACAGTAACATAAGCCGTTTCCTCACTAATCACATCACGTGACTGCGGAGTAAACTGATATAATATGGTGCCATTCTTATCTTCAATATGAGTTACCATAACCGGTTTGGTATAAACGCCTTGATTGGCAAATGTTGCATAGGCTGCAACCATTTCGTAAACGCTTAAATCAGGTGTTCCCAGCGCAATAGAAGGTACTGGAGGTATATTAGATTCCACACCTAACTTTTCAACTAAATCAATAACCAGTTGTGGCCCAACTTTATCCATTAATCGCGCTGAAATGGTATTTACAGAGCTTGCCAATGCGGCTTTAAGCGTTAATTCACCGCCATAATTTCCATCATCATTTGAAGGCGTCCAAGCCTCTAATGCACCATGTCGACCAGCCTCTATGGTGATTTGAGAACGTGGCATTTTATAACAGGGCGATAGATGCAACTGATCAATAGCTGTTGCATATACAAAAGGCTTAAAGGTAGAACCAACTTGTCGTTTTCCTTGATTAACATGATCGTATTGAAAATGCTTGTAATTCATACCTCCTACCCAAGCTTTCACATGGCCTGTTTGAGGGTCCATGGACATCATGCCAGGGTGCAAAAATGATTTATAATAACGCATGGAATCTATAGGCTTCATAATGGTATCTATCTCGCCTTTCCATGAAAAAATAGTCATCGGTATAGCCTTGTCAAAAGAAGCAATAATTTCTTCGTTCGATTTTTTTAAATCATATTTCATGTGTCTCCAACGTTCAGATTGACGCATTCCGCGTTTCATCAAGGCATCTATTTCACTGTTGCTTAATTCCAGAAATGGTGCTGTTGGGTTTCGGTCTGGTGTATTTTGATGATCAAATTCTGCTTGCAATCGTGGCATGTGTTGCTGCACAGCATCTTCTGCATATTGCTGCATACGGGAGTCAATAGTTGTATAAACTTTTAACCCATCACCGTACAAATTGTATTTTTCACCGTCGGGTTTTGGATTATTCTTAATCCAATCTTTCATGAATCCATCTAAATATGCTCTAAAATAAGTTGCAATACCATCTCTATGTGATTGCGGTGTATAACGCAAGCCTAATTCCAAAGCTTGAAGAGAGTCTTTGGTTTCTTCTGAAATATAGTCATACTTCTCCATCTGATAGAGCACTACATTTCTTCTGTTTCGAGTACCTACTGGATTACGATGTTCTCTTGGATTATATAGTGATGAATTTTTGAACATCCCTACCAACATTGCCGATTCTTTGATGTCTAATTCATGAGGTTCTTTATTAAAATAGATACTAGCAGCCGAACGAATACCATCAGCATAATTACCAAAGTCATAGATGTTAAAATACATCGTTATGATTTCCTCTTTGGTATATTGACGCTCCAAGCGTATCGCCAAAACCCATTCCTTAATTTTTTGCAGTAAAGCATTCGTTGTATTCTCTTTATCTCTAGCCCCAATAAACAATTGTCTTGCCAACTGTTGGGAAATGGTACTTGCTCCTCCTTTTTTTCCTAAAAAAGCAAATGCTCGAAGTGTTCCTCTAGCATCTATACCAGAATGTTCATGAAAACGGGCGTCTTCAGTGGCAATTAATGCATCTACCAGGTGTTTAGGAAGTTCATCATACCCTACTGGTGTTCGGTTATCATTAAAGTAAAACTTTCCAAGGGTTTTCCCATCAGAAGAAATGATTTCTGTGGCCAAGTTAGTTTTAGGGTTCTCTAAAACGGAATAATCAGGTAATTTCCCAAATGCACCCCATGATGCCAATAAAAATAATAATACCACAAATGAAATTCCCAAAAGAAATAATATCCAAAACCAACGTACATAAGCCTTGAAATCTTGTGTTTGATTTGTTTGTTTCTTTTTAGCCATAAATTATTACTCTAATGGTTTTTCAATTCTAAAACCAACGTCCGTTATACCTTGTAAATTATCCACGCCATTTACCTTACCATTTTCGCGCATTGCCTGTTGGATTTTAATAGTGTACTGACCTGCTTCATTAAAAACAACACCTTCCTTATACCAAAGTTTGTTTTCTTTCACATCAGTAAAACCTGTTCCTAGCAACTCACCATTCGGTTCTGCCATTTTATATTGCAGGGTATCCTTGATTGTTCTACCATGAGGAAAATTCATCTCGACAATCAAATATAAATTACTAAACTGGTAATCGTTATTGTTTCTTAAATTAACAAATAAATTGTACGGATTAATGGTGTCTGGAGGATTCATTTTAAAACTGACCACAGAATCTTTGTGCCATTTATTTGGCAATGATTTATAAACATCATAAACCCGATTAGAATCACAAGAAAGCACCACCAAAAGGCATAATAAACCAAATATTATCTTATTTCGCATTATTTTTCTTGCTTTGAGGTTTGTGTCTTCTTTTATTGCTCCTTTTATTTTTACGTTTGTTATGATGTTTTGGACTATCAAAACGTGTTAAACTATCTTGACCAACAACGTTTTCAAATTCTGTTTTAGTATTTTCTATTAAATCTGAAGCATATTCCTCGAGGCTAGTTACTTTCTTTTTTTGCTTGTTCAGAGCTATTATTTCATTGGCCTGATCGGTTGTGATTTTATGCCAATTCATCCACTCGCCCTCATAAGCATACCACATGTGTCCTTTAAAAATATCTGTTTTTTGACAAACAGCAACTCCTTTTTCAGTTTGAAGTTTAATTTCTGTTCTAGGAAAATCTTTAAGCGCATCTAAATAGGTATCCAATTCGTAGTTTAAACAGCATTTTAGTTTACCACATTGACCAGCCAATTTTAATGGATTTAATGACAGCTGCTGGTATCTTGCGGCCGAAGTACTAACCGAACGAAAATCTGTTAGCCAAGTTGAACAACATAATTCACGTCCGCAGGAACCAATACCTCCCAGCCTAGATGCCTCCTGACGAAAACCAACCTGACGCATTTCAATTCTGGTTTTGAACTCTTTTGCAAAAAGTTTGATTAGTTCTCTGAAATCCACACGATCTTCAGCCGTATAATAGAACGTAGCCTTGCTGGCATCCCCTTGAAATTCAATGTCCGATATCTTCATTTGAAGTTTTAGGTCAATGGCAAATTGTCTGGCTTTGACTTTCATAGGCTCTTCTCGGTCCCTTGCATCAGACCAAATGTTAATGTCCTTTTGAGAGGCCTTACGATAAATTTTCAGAGCTTCCGGATCGTCTTCAGATAATTTTTTACGCTTCATTTGAACACGTACTAATTCACCGGTAAGGGTTACCATACCTACATCATGGCCATATTCGGCTTGCGTTGCAACGACATCACCAATACTTAACGTAAGGTTTTCAGTATTTTTATAATATTGTTTTCTGCCATTTTTAAAACGGACCTCGACCCAATCGAAAGGTTCTATTCCATCCGGCAGTGACATATTAGCCAACCAATCAAAAACTGTTAGTTTATTACAACTATCCGTTCCGCATGTTCCATTGTTCTTACATCCTTTGGGTTGACCATCTTTCCCCGTTGCACACGTTCCACAAGCCATACATTTTTGGTATATATAGATTCTGAACAATTACGTTCAGAAGATAATTAATATTGAAATTTAAAACGTAAAGATAAGATTATTCTAAAGACTTTAAAACGCAAAAGGTTAATTGAATTCTATTTCATAATTCAGTCTGTTGGACAAGGTCTTTAGGGCATCTTTTGATTTAAAAATATTTGAAAAAAGGGTGTTGCTCCAACCTATTTTCTTTGAAAAATCATTGAAAGTTTCCTCTTTCCAATTAAATCCTTCTTTCCAGAATTTTTGAGGAGAGACGTAGCAAAAGGTATAGTCAAATATTAAGCTAGAATCGTTTAGTGCTTTTTTATTAGGAATATGGTCTGGTGCCAAGAGGGTGATATTGTTTTTCTGACAACTTTCTCTTATTTCTTGAATTAATGAAGGATAATCTTGGCGCAGTGAATCTAAATCAAAATCATGATACTCGGTATTACCAATTTTTTGAATGGGCCTGATTTGGAGAATGTCAAAGCTTTCACCATCAAAATGCTTAAAGAAATCCTGAAGTTCGTAGAAATTATCCTTGTTGAATGTGTAATTAATGCGCACCTTGAAACTGTATTGTGACTTAAGCTTTTGAAATGCCTTAAATGCATTATGAAACTTTTCATAACTCGCTTTTTTCATAAAGCTTTCATAACTTTCTTTTGTCACGCCATGCAAGGATATCGTAAACTCATTTAACCCTGCCTTAATCAAGTTTTCAATTTTTGCTTCATCCAACAAATTAGCATTGGTAGTCAATGATATGTATGGCACTTTATAAGTTTTGCCCAAAGCAATTACCTGCTCTAAATTTTTATATAAGGTGGGTTCTGTACCGCATCCTATTTGAAGCTTCAAAGCTCTGTTGAAAATAGTTTTAGCTACTTGATTCAAATCTTCTTCCTGAAACTGCCCTTTTAAGGTTTTCACATAATCTGCATCCGTAAAATAGCACATTTTGCAGCGCAGATTACAGGCCATAACAGGATCAAGGTTTACAGCTAAATATCGCTTGTTCAGTTTATGTAATAGAAAAAGCCCCAGAAACTTAATTCTGTGGCTTTTTATTTTTCTATTTAACTGTAACAGCTTATAAATATCCATTTAGCTCTTTTTGTCTAATACCTCAAAGATGTTTCTCAAATCTTTTTTAAAAGGTAAATGGTCAGCGCGTCCTTTCTTGAAAATATCATTACTGTTCCCTTGGCCTTTACGTAAAGCTTTTTGCTCTTCATAAGGCAATCGGTTAATTTCCATACAATTCGTGGAGCAACAGTTTTCCATTTTTTCTTTGCAGCTATCGCATTGAATAAATAGCAAATGACAGGCTTCGTTTGCACAATTTGTGTGTAAATCGGCTGGTTCGCCACACTGATGGCACTGTGCAATGATATCATCTGAAATACGTTCAGAGCGTCTTTGATCAAAAACAAAGTTTTTTCCAATAAATTTGTTTTCCAACCCTTGTTCATCAACCTGGCGCGTATAATTGATGATGCCTCCCTCTAATTGATAGACATTTTTAAATCCTTTATGCTTATAATAAGCACTTGCTTTTTCACAACGTATACCACCAGTGCAATACATAACCAACTTTTTATCCTCTTTATGTTCTCGCAAATCTTCTTCAATAATATCCAATGATTCTCTAAAGGTATCCACATCAGGTGTAACGGCATTTTTAAAGTGGCCTATTTCACTTTCATAGTGATTACGCATATCAACCAAAACCACATTTGGGTCTTCAATGAGTTCGTTAAATTGTTCAGCCCCGACATGAATGCCTTTGTTGGTCACATCAAATGTATCATCATTTAGACCATCGGCCACAATTTTATCGCGAACCTTGACCTTCAACTTTAAAAAGGCATAATTGTCATGCTCAATAGCAATATTCAATCGTACATTCTCCAAAAATGAAATGGTGTCTAAATGCTCCTTGAAACTATTAAAGTTTTCGGCTGGAACTGATAATTGTGCATTGATTCCTTCAGTAGCAATATAAATTCTACCAAGCACATCCAATTTATCCCAAGCCAGGAACATGTGATTTCTAAAAAGTTCAGGGTTTTTAATTTTAGCGTATTTATAGAAAGAGATAGTCAAGCGGTCCTTTCCCGCTTGCTCAATTAAAGATGCTCTTTCTTTAGCGCTTAAGTTATTGTACAGTTGCATGCTATACTAATTTTAAGGTTAAAGATTTATTTATGGGCAAAAGTACATATTTAATATTAATTCAACTTTTAAAGATAATTCATAAAAAAAGCGCCCTGATTTCAGAACGCCTTTAGTAGACTAACTCGTTATTAATATTTTTTCATTCTTCTAAATCAAAAAACATAATAAGAGCTAACCTCCATCGGCTTTACAGCTGCTGTTTATAAATACAACCACTGAAACGCCTAATGCCTTGTTAATTAAAGTTTTCTTAATAAATTTCATCTGTACTATTTTTTACATGTTAAAAAGAGCAGACAAAATTAATCGCATAAAATACGATTGATTTCATAGCAAAAGTTTCCCACTTTATATAGTAGATGCAAAAAGTGCAAAAAGGTTGCGTCAGATTATTGAAAAAATTAAAACTTATCGTAATTTAGCTGACCTATCAAATTAAAAAAACAACAACAAATGAGCAGCGAAAAAGATGCAAAACTAAAAGCGTTAAAGCTAACTTTAGACAAGCTAGACAAGGCCTATGGAAAAGGAACAGTAATGAAAATGAGTGATCAGGCAGTGGTTGATGTGGATGCTATCCCTTCTGGTTCTTTAGGTTTAGATATTGCACTTGGTGTAGGCGGTTATCCAAGGGGACGTGTTATAGAAATTTATGGTCCGGAATCTTCTGGTAAAACCACATTAACACTTCATGCTATTGCCGAAGCTCAAAAAGGTGGTGGTATAGCTGCCTTCATTGATGCCGAGCATGCATTCGATAGGTTTTATGCTGAAAAATTAGGTGTTGATATAGACAACTTAATTATTTCACAACCTGATAACGGCGAACAAGCATTGGAAATTGCCGATAATTTAATTCGATCTGGAGCAATTGATATTGTGGTTATTGACTCTGTGGCTGCCCTAACCCCTAAAAGTGAAATTGAAGGTGAAATGGGCGATTCCAAAATGGGATTACATGCTAGATTAATGTCGCAAGCCTTAAGAAAGCTAACTGCTTCTATCAGCAAAACCAATTGTACAGTTATTTTCATTAACCAATTGCGAGAAAAAATTGGTGTCATGTTTGGGAACCCCGAAACGACTACTGGTGGAAATGCTCTTAAATTTTATGCCTCTGTTAGAATAGACATCAGACGTTCTACTCAAATTAAAGAGACTGATGGCAATGTAACTGGCAATAAAACACGAGTGAAAATTGTAAAAAACAAAGTAGCACCACCATTTAAAACAGCCGAATTTGATATCATGTACGGTGAAGGTGTTTCCAAAGTTGGTGAAATATTGGATATTGCCGTTGATCTTGAAATTGTTAAAAAAAGTGGTTCTTGGTTTAGTTATGACGAAACAAAGCTTGGTCAAGGACGGGATGCTGTAAAAGCCCTCATAAAAGACAATCCGGAGCTTATGGATGAGCTTGAAAGTAAAATTCGGGAGGCTTTAAAGACCTCATAATCAAAAAAATCCCAAAAATTTGGGATTTTTTTTGTTTTTTGACGCAACCTTTTTGCACTTTTTGCATCTATAGGGTAGACATGTAAATTAAAACCTTAGTCTTGCAATGAAAAAACTTGTTGTTTTTATACTTTCTTTAATGATGATCTCATGTAGTTTAAGTGATGATTCCGATATCGCTACGTATGAGTTTTTACCTATTGAAAATGTAATCATGCCAACTGAATTTGAAAGAAATGAGGTATATGAAATAAGGCTTTCTTATTTGCGACCAACATCTTGTCATGTGTTTAATGATATTCTCTTTGAAAGTCATTTAAATGAAAGAACCGTCGCCATTATTGAAGCATTTTTTAATGGCCCTGATTCTTGTTATGAACTTAACGAGCTTAAGGAAGTGACAATATCGTTTAAAGCAACAACCGAAAACTTATATGTTTTTAAGTTTTGGCAAGGAAAAGATGATAACGGTGAAGACCAATATTTGGTTGTGGAAGTTCCTGTCATAGATTAGAAGAATTGTTTAATTAATATACATGTCATGTGAGTTTAAAACAACTCATCATAAATTGTAGTAAAAATGATACTAAAGCACAAAGTGAACTATATCAACTCTTTTCGAGTAAATTGTTTTCGGTATGCTTAAAGTACTCAAGAAACTATGCGGAAGCAGAAGATAATCTGCAGGACGCTTTTTTGACCATTTTTAAGAAGATTGGTCAATATGATAACAAAGGTTCTTTTGAAGGTTGGTTAAAACGGATTACTATAAATACTGCGTTGCAGCGTTATAGAAATCAAGGTGTTTTTGAAATAGTTAATGAAGAGTTAATTGAAGATGTCGAGCTGGATATAGAAGATGATGATTTAACTATCGAGTTTCTCTTGAGAATTATTCAAGAGTTACCTGACCGATATAGATTGGTATTTAACTTGTATGCACTCGATGGTTATTCGCATAAAGAAATATCTGATTTGCTGGATATAACTATGGGAACATCAAAATCCAATCTAGCAAGAGCCCGGAAATTATTAATTGAAAAAATTGAAATATACAAAGCGAGCTTAAACTCGCAATCATTGTAATGAGTGATAAAAAACATATCGATAGAATTTTTCAGGAAAAGCTAAAAGACTTTGAGGCTTCTCCCAATCCTAAACTTTGGAACAATATTCAAAGTCAATTGAAGGTAGAAGAGGAAGATCCTAAAAAAGTTCTTCCAATATGGCTCCGTTTAGTTGGTATCGCTGCCTTATTGGCCATACTTTTCACCGTTGGCACTTGGGTGTTTAATGGCAATGACTCAACTGCCCTGCCTCAACAAAATACTGTAGACACCAATGCTCTAGACACATTTGGAAATGATTCCAAAAGCACTCATGATGGCGTAAACACGTCTTCAAACTCTTCTGTTGAAAATAATTTTGAACCATCAGTAGCTACTGCGAATTCTGAAGGTGAATTGACCAAAAGTAGTTCTGAAAACTCAACTTCAGAAGAACATATTACCAGCACTACTGCAGGCCCTAATCAAGCTCCTGAAACAAATGATTCTCATTTAAAAACCAACGACCCTAACGCTGTTTTAGAACCAAAGTCTAAAGTTGCTCATGTTGAATCAGGGGAAAGTACAAGCGAAAGTCAGAAAAATAACATTTCCGGTTCTGTTAATAATAATACTATCCGATTAAACTCTTCCCAATTAGAGAAATCAAATAGAAATTCAGTAGCTACAAATTCCGCCAAAGATCAAGAAGGCGATAATACTAAGAACCCTACTCAAGATAAAGTATCTTACAACAACCCATCAAAATCTAATGACCGAAATTCATTAGATTCAACTAAAGATAATCCCGTTTCTTCCAATCCAAATACAGTCAATTCCGCAGTTGTTCAATCTAACTCAAATCCAAAGTTGGATACAAATGCCGTTGATAAGGCTTTGGAAACGGAAAAAACTCAAGAAGCTGTCGCTCTCAATGCTATGAAAGACGACACCCCTCATAATGAAAAAGAAAAAGAGGACAATCAAAAAGTTGGCGATTCGCTTGCAACTGGCGAACTGCCTTCTATTGAGGAAGAAATTGCTCAATTAGACAACATTAGTGAAAAAGAAGAAGAAAAAGAAGAATTGGTAAACAGGTGGCAAGTTGCAGCAAATGTTGCGCCTGTTTACTACAATTCTCTTGGGAAAGGGTCGCATATTGATGAGCAGTTTGTCTCAAACTCTAAAAGTGGTGAAGTAAATATGAGTTATGGTGTAAATGTTAGTTATGCCTTAAGTAAAAAACTATCTGTAAGATCTGGTATTAATTCGCTCAATTTAAGCTATGATACGGATAATGTTATCCTCTACGAGACACCTGATGTCAATACAGGAAATCCTATTAACCCGCTTCGGAATATTGACTTAACACCTCAAAATCAAACGTTAAATGCCTTTAGCGCCAATAATCTAGGGGTTCAGCAAATAAGTGGTGTTTTATATAATGCTGCTATAAGCCAAAGATTGAGTTATTATGAAGTGCCGCTTGAATTGGAATATAAACTTGTTAATAATCGTTTTGGATTAAATATTATTGGAGGCGTTAGTACCTTCTTTTTAGATGGTAACGAGGTCTATTCTGAATTTGAAGAATATAACACCTACATTGGGGAAGCCAATAATGTGAACAATATGAGTTTTAGTACCAATTTAGGTATTGGTATCAACTATAAATTTTCTGAAGCATTTAAATTTAATTTGGAGCCAACCTTCAAATATCAATTAAATGGATTTGAAAATACTTCTGGTAATTTTAGACCTTACATTATAGGTGTTTATACTGGATTTAGTTATAAATTTTAGTTTTTTAGTTGGTTAGATTGGTTGTTTTTTCAACGCTCTTTGAAAAAGCAATGATGAACAAAAAACTGCTCTGTGCCAAGAGCAGTTTTTTATTTATAGCCCTTTTGCAAGGTATTAAGTATAATAGTTCTCACTTGAGAATTTAACCTTTTAGTGTCTTCTATTTTAAGACCTTTAGTTTCAATAAACTCTTTTCCAATAACGCGCATTTTACCAGGTCCTCCGCTAAAGAAAGAATAAGAAAAGCGTTGTTTGTTATCCAAAAAGATAAAGGGTACTATGGAAATTTGATGGTTGATAGCCAACCTAAAAGCACCATCTTTAAAATCATCTAAAATAATGGACTCATCTGGCACACCTCCTTCAGGGAAAATACAGATACTTAACCCTTGTTTTAAGCGTCTTTGAGCTCTCAAAAAAACCGCTTTTCTGCTTTTTTCTGAACTTCTGTCTACTAAAATGCAAGTGCGTTTGTAAAAAAATCCAAAAAGTGGAATCTTGGCCAATTCTTTTTTACCTACAAAAACAAAAGGGTTTTTGGTAACCACAAGCATCAACATGATATCGGCCATAGAAGTATGATTGGCAACAAACATATAACTTGCATTCTTTTGTGTTTTTTGCTCTTGCTTGATACTAATTTTGAATCCCATTCCTATTAAAATAAAATAAGCCCAAAATCGCGCAAGTTTGAAAAAGAATGGATACCATGACTCTTTAAGTATCGAAATGAATAATAATGGAAACAAAAAAATTATGGGTAACGCCACTAAAATATAGAACCAAATACGATATAAAATCCAGAATAGATACTTGAATACAATCATAAGGTTCAAAACTACTTAAATAAATTGAGCTATTATACTAAAAAAATTACCTTTGCTTTAGGTTTAATCTATAACAAAACATGCTGCTATGGCATTAAATATCTATGGCTAGAATTTTAACAGGAATACAAAGTACAGGCACTCCACATTTAGGAAATATTTTAGGGGCTATTATGCCTGCAATTGATATGGCGAATAATCCTGAAAATGATTCATTTTTGTTTATTGCCAATCTACACACGTTAACGCAAATTAAAAATGCCGAAGAATTACGACACAATACCTATTCGGTTGCTGCTACCTGGTTAGCTTTTGGTTTAGATATTGATAAAACCGTGTTTTACAGACAAAGTGATATTCCTCAAGTAACAGAGCTGGCATGGTATTTAGACTGTTTTTTTCCCTATAAACGACTTATGCTTGCTCATGGTTTTAAAGATAAAGCAGATCGTTTAGATGATGTAAATTCAGGATTATTTATGTATCCAATGTTGATGGCTGCAGATATTTTACTGTATGATGCCGAAATCATTCCTGTTGGAAAAGACCAGGTACAACACATTGAAATGACTCGTGATGTTGCTACTCGTTTCCATGCTAAAATGGGAGAAGCTTTTGTTTTACCGGAAGAAAAACTTCAGGAAAACACCATGCTCATTCCGGGTACTGATGGTGAAAAGATGAGTAAAAGTCGTGGAAACATCATCAATATCTTTTTAGATGACAAGAAGCTACGGAAACAAATCATGTCTATAATGACAGATAGCACGCCTTTAGAAGATCCTAAAGATTGGAGAACCTGTAATTGTTTTGCGCTATACAGCATTCTAGCTTCTGTTGAAGATGTTGCAAAAATGAAAGCCAATTACGAAGCAGGTGGTTATGGCTATGGCCATGCCAAACAGGCCCTTTTTGAATTAATTATTGAAAAATTTGCTGAACCTCGCAAACGCTATAATCATTACATGGCAAATCTCAATGAAATAGATAAGGCTTTACAAGTTGGTGCTCAAAAAGCAAAGCTTGTGGCTGATGATGTTCTAAACCGAGTGCGCGAAAAGGTTGGGTATTAAATTACCTCAAAATACTTTCCTGGTAAGGGTCTAACAACACCGTTTAGTTCCATATTTAGCAACAAGCTGGCTACCTTAAAAATAGGCAACCTACATTCGAGTGCAATGATGTCCAATTGTTGTTTATCGTTTTTTAAATAATTATAAATGACCTTTTCTTCATCCGTCAATTCAACAAACAATTGCTTTTGAACAGGAGTTTTCTCCTTACTATCCAATTCCCAGTTCAACATATATGGAATATCCAATGGGCTTGATAATAAGTGAGCTTTTTGAAATTTAATCAAATTATTACACCCTACGCTTTGCTTATCAGTTGTGCGCCCAGGAACAGCAAACACATCGCGATTGTAAGAATTCGCAATATCCGCCGTAACCAAACTACCTCCTTTTTCTGCTGATTCGATTACGATGGTTGCTTCACTTAAGCCAGCAATGATGCGGTTACGTTTTAAAAAATTATTCTTGTCAAAGGCATCACTACTCCAAAAGTCGGTAAAAAACCCTCCGTGCTTTTCAATATCAGTAACGTATTTTTTATGAGCTTTGGGATATATCTGGTTCAATCCATGTGCCAAACAACCAATAGTCTGCAAATTATGTTTTAGAGCTGCTTTTTGGGCTGTAATATCTGTTCCATAGGCAAAACCAGACACTATAATTGGATTAAAAACAGATAAATCCTCGACCAATTTATTACAGAAATCAATTCCAGAATTGGTTATTTTACGTGTGCCTACAATACTGATTACATGTTGGTTTTTCAAATCAATATTTCCAGATTGAAACATTAAAATAGGACTGTCAATGCAATGCTTTAATCGTTCAGGGTATTCGTGATCTGTAAAATAAAGACAAGAGATGTCATTGTCTTTGATAAACAATAACTCATCTTCAGCTGCAGCAAAATGCTCCTTGTTAAAAAGATCGCTTATAACAACCGTTCCAATACCGTCAATTTTTAATAGATTTTGCCTTTTTTCTTTAAAAATAGCTTCAACAGAACCACAATGATTAATCAGCTTTTTAGCAGTAATATCACCAATGTTAGGTACATGCTGTAAAGCCAGAATATGAATGAGTTCTGTATCAGTCATTTTTAAAAAATTTGGTTTTGATCATACAAGAAAAGAAATTTTAAGATGTTAATAAATAGTCTGAACCTAATTTTGTCCGCCTTTAAAATTTTTTAACTTTGTTTTAATGCAATTAGAGCCTTACATAAGCGATTTACTATACCGATACGAATGTGTGACTATTCCTGATTTCGGATCGTTTTTGACCCGTAGAGTTTCAGCAACAATTCACGAATCTACACATACGTTTTATCCGCCAAAAAAAATCCTTTCGTTTAATGAACAAATTCAAAAAAACGATGGTCTTTTGGCCCATTATATTGCTGATGTTGAAAAAATACCATACGAAGAAGCAACCAAAAAAGTTCAAAAACGTGTTAAGTATTTAAAATCCTTTTTAATTGAGGGCGAAACGGTCGATTTTCACAATATTGGCAGTCTTGCATTAAACCAAGAAGGCAAAATACTTTTTGAGCCGTCATATCATTTAAACTATTTAACAGATGCCTTTGGTTTATCTCAATTTGTATCTGAAGATGTCAAGCGTGAAGCGTACAAAGAAACCGTTGAAGAAATCGAAAAAGTTGTTCCAATTGCTGTAACTCCTGAACGACGTAATTATACAAGCTCAAATACCAAGCGTCCTTACTTAAAATATGCTGCGGTAGCACTCATTGCCTTAACCATTGGCGGTCTAGGAGCATCAAAATTTTATGTTGATAATATCAACGAGCACAATCAATTGGCACAAGAACAAGCCAATGAGCAATTAGAGCATAAAATCCAAGAAGCCACCTTTGTTATTGACAACCCACTGCCTGCTGTTACGCTCAACGTTACTAAACAATCAGGTAATTACCACATCATAGCTGGTGCATTTAGAATTGAAGAAAACAGTGACAAGAAAGTAAGCCAATTAAAAGAACAAGGTTTTAAGGCTCGAAAAATAGGCGTCAACAAATATGGCTTACACGAAGTAGTTTACGCTAGCTATGAAGATCGTTTGGAAGCTTTAGAGGCCTTGCGAACTATTAAACGCACCCACAATTCAGATGCTTGGCTTTTAGTAAAGAAACTTGACTAGCCTTTAATTAGCATTATTATAACATTATTGCTGTTTTCATATCCCTTTTTCAACGTACCTTTGCACTTCATTAAAACAGAGGATGATGACAGCAAAAACTCCCGAGCAAACTAAAACCATTATGACTGACTTGGTTTTACCAAGTGAGACCAATCCTTTAAATAATTTATTTGGAGGTGAACTTTTGGCTAGAATGGATCGTTGTGCCAGTATTGCAGCCAGAAGACATAGCAGACGAATTGTGGTGACTGCATCTGTTAACCATGTGGCGTTTAATCGTTCTGTGCCTTTAGGAAGTGTTGTAACGGTTGAAGCCAAAGTATCCCGTGCTTTTAAAACCTCTATGGAAGTCTTTTTGGATGTTTGGACTGAAGATCGCGAATCTGGATTACGCACTAAAGCTAATGAAGCCATTTACACGTTTGTAGCTGTGGATGAAACAGGACGACCTGTTGAAATTCCCGAAATTACACCTGAAACTGATTTGGAAAAAGAGCGTTTTGCGGCGGCTTTAAGACGAAAACAATTGAGTTTGGTTCTGGCAGGCAAAATGAAGCCTAAAGATGCAACGGAATTGAAAGCGCTTTTTGAATAGAATTTTTACATTTTGTAAATCCATTCAGCTGGATTAACCGTTTTGGTTTCCTTAAAAATTGAAAAATTTAAGATGGTTTCACCATTTGTTGGATTAGTGAATACTTGCCCAATCGTTTCTTTGGTAGAAACCTTATCTCCTTTTTTGACATAGATTTTTGCCATATTGGAATAGGCTGTAATGTAATTACCATGCTGAATTAAGACCGTCGGGTTACCATTTTTGGAGGTTATTATTCGCATAACTTCACCATTAAAAATAGCCCGAACATCCGCATTTTTCTCTGTGGCAATACGTACACCATTACTTTGAATGGTCACATTTTTTACTACTGGATGCGGTTGCTTTCCATATCGAACCTTGACCACACCTTTTTCTACGGGCCACAGTAATTTGCCTTTATTGGACACAAAGTCTTTAGCTAATGCTTTGGCCTCTGGTGTCAACGCAAAGCCACTTGAGGCGGTTGTTGCTTTACCCGCTTTTTTGTTAGAGGCAGCAATGGCTTCACGGATAATTTTCTCTATTTCACGATCAATTTTGTCGGCTTCACGTTGTTTGTCTCGTATTTGTGCTGTATAGTTACTTAAATTCTTATTGATGGCCACCATTAATTCACGCTGCTGCCCCAGTTCTTTCTCTAACTCCCGTTGTGCTACTCGGTTCTCCTCAATAAGTTTTTGCTTATCGTCTTTTTGACGCAATAAATCTTTATTGATCTCTTGTAGTTCAGCTGTTTTAATCTTTATGGCTTCACCTTGTTCTTTTTGGTAATTGGCATACTGGTTTAAGTACTGAATGCGTTTATACGCTTGCTTGAAATTGGTGGAAGACAACAAGAACATGACTCTACTTTGTTCACTTTTACTCTTATAGGATTTGACAATCATTTTAGCATAGTTATCCTTGAGTGTTGCCAATTCATCGCGTAATTCGGTTATCTTATTTTGATTGTCATTGATTTCGCGAGTAAGTAAATTGGCCTGCTGATTGGTAACCAATATTAAATTCTTTCGCACACTAACTCGGTAGTTTAAGTCCTCTATGAGCGTGGTTTGTGACTTTTTCTTATTCTTATCTTTAAAAAGCAATTCATTGATTTGTTTAATTTCATTACGCAATTCATTTCGTCTTTCTTCCAGTTCCAATTGCTTTTTGCTTTGTGAAAAACAAAGTGACGTCATTAAACCAAAAATGACCAAAAAAAGAATATGTGTTTTGGATGTCCGCATAAATTACTTAAGAATTATTTCATCAAAACCCGAGGGAATTTTAAAGGGATAACGTAAATCTTCATTCAAATTAACCGATTTATACGCTATTTCTATAATAGTTTCCTCATTCCCTTCCAGTACAATTATTTTCATGTTTTCGGGTAAGCTTTGTTTATTGACTTCTTGATAGTTTAAATAATCTATTTCCAAAAAACGGGATTCTGTAGCTTGTGACAATTGTTGAGAATCCATTTTGAAATGAGATGGGTTGATGATGTAAAACAATTCAAAAAGACTTAATTGGTTTTTAGGTTGAAACAAATAGGCATCATTATGAATGGACATATCATAAGTAGCCTTGTCCAACTCAAATATAGCATTCCCAAGCAACAAATTTTGCAATTTTTTAAAATCTAATTCGGTGCCCAATATATCACTTAAATAACTGTAGTCTCCATCAAAATAGGTATTATCCAATTTGTTATAAAAACTAACTTTATTTGGCGTGATTTTAGCTCGAATTAAATTCAATGCGGAATTTATCCAAATCACCTCATCTTTCAGCATTCTTAAGGTTACGGTATGTGATTGCGATTTGTTCTCTTGCGTGTAAACTACTTTTACTTTGGACTGAAGCGTTTTAAAATTAGCCGATTTTTTTGCATTAGCCTTTATAACTTCTTTTGATGACAATCCGAGGTTTTTTTCACCACTAGTCAATCCTTTAGAAGACTTGCATCCTAATAACACCATAAAAAAGACTAAAAAAGCACTAGCAATATTAATACGCATGTTCATTAATTTGAGGATTCTAATTGTTTTGCTTTATCACTAAACGTTTTTGCTTTAACAGTATTGTTAAGTTGCGTATATGCTATACTGATTTGTTGGTAAAAATCCGCTTCCATTTCTGGATCTTCGATGATATAATCTAATCCTGTTTCTAAAGCTTCCAAAGCTTCCTTTGGTTTTTTTAATTCATTTAAGGCAACACCCTGAATCAGATAAAACAATGGCTGCGATGGGAATTTTTCCAATGTTTCACGGCTCATGGATTCAGCTTCTGTGTAATTCTTCAAATCCAAATGAAGCAGCAGCACATTTCGTAAAATACCAAAGTTATCACCATCCAATTTTAGTGCTTTTTGGTAATAATCAAGGGCTTTATCCTTCTCTTCTTTTTTAAGAAAGTATTGGGCTACTTCCAAATAGGATGTCCCATTATTGTCATCTGTTATAATGGTAGTCGTTTCTACGAGGTCATCTTCATATTCGGGGTTTTCAGAAACAAATTTTACAAAATCGGCCAATACCATCATTTTTGCATCTGGTCTTATTCGTGAACTTTTAAGAACAATCTTCATGGATTCTATGGCTTTTTCAGCATCCTGATCATCTAAATAAAACTTATAAAGTGCCAAATGTACTAATTGGGAGTTTGGCTTTATTTCCAATAATTTTTTGGCTGTTTCAAAGGCTTTTTCCTTTTCGTCATTTTCACTATATCTATAAATTAAAGCCAAATAATTTGATTCTTCATCGGGATTATCCTCTACACGGTCCTCCAGATTTTCAATCTGTTCTTTTTTCCTACCGGTAGCTTCATAAATTTGATTTCTTATAATATCCCTTGTCATTGAAAGGCCTAATTCTGCATCCATTTCATCTAAAACCTCTAACGCTTCATCATACTTTTTTGTTTTCACATACAAGGTCGCCAAGTCTTCTTTGTAGTCAGGATGGTACTTAACCAGTTGTTTTACCGTTTTTATGGCATTATCATAATCATCTTGTTGGGCATATATATCGTACAACTCATCCAGATACCATTCATTACCTGGCTCCATTTTAACTGCTTTTTTTAAGGCGTCTTCTGCTTCTCCAAAATTCTTTAACTTATTATAGTTTTTGCCAAGCTCGTAGTAAAAGACAGATTGTGAATCGTCTATCTCTATGCATTTTAACAACGCATTGACAGCTCGGTCATAATTTTCAATACCTTTTTGTTTTAATGCTTCAAAAAAATACTCCTGCTCTCGGTCCTCTACTTCACCTAGGTCGTCATCAGGTGTTTTGTTATAGTCAATTTGGGCAAATTGTATTTGTGGGACCAATAAAAGCCCTAGGAAAAAGATAAAGATGTAGGTTTTACGTTTCATATATGAGGTTATTCTTCATATTTAAGAACAACAATTCAAAATTTATTCCAAAACAGAATAATCACCAATACTAACTTTCGAAAAGTTACCATCAAATTGTACATGATTTCCAATCATGGCTTCGTCTAAATTAGCATTTTTAATTGTTGTGTGGCTTTGAATTAAGCTATTTTTAACGGTTGAAGATTCAACAACTGTGTCATCACCTATTGATACAAATGGCCCAATGGTTGAATCCTTTAAAACAACATTCTTGCCAATATAGCAAGGCTGTACAATTTTAGAATTTTCAATTCTTAAGCTAGCATCTATTAACGCTTCATTGTCTTCATGTAAGAATCCAAGCATTCTGGCATTGGTCTCAATAGTAACTGCTTTGTTTCCGCAATCCATCCATTCATCAACCTGACCTGTTTTAAAAATCTTCCCTTTTGCCATCATGCCTTTAATACCGTCATTTATTTGATATTCGCCACCATTAACAATATTGTTGTCCAAAACATGTTGCAATTCATTCTTTAAAACGCCAACATCCTTAAAGTAGTATATACCTATAACTGCCAAATCACTCACGAAGAATTTTGGTTTTTCGACCAATTCGGTTATTTCATTTTTATCATTTAGATTAACAACACCGTAAGCTTCTGGCTTATCAACTTGTTTAACCCAAATTACAGCATCAGCATCTTCATCAAGATTAAAATCCGCTCTTATCAATGTATCGGCATACGCAATAACTGCAGGGCCTGACAACGACTCTTTAGCGCACATAATGGCATGACCTGTACCTAAAGGTTGATCTTGTCTATAAATTGTAGGCTTTGCGCCAAGGGATTTGGCCAAATTGTTGAGACTTTCCACAACATCATCGCCAAAAAAAGCGGGATCCCCTAAAACAAAGGCAATCTCTTCAATGGGTTGATTAATAACTTTAGCTATGTCTTTTACCAATCTGTGAACAATTGGTTCACCTGCAACAGGAATTAACGGTTTTGGAACGGTTAAACTATGAGGTCTTAATCTAGATCCTCGTCCTGCCATGGGTACTATAATTTTCATGATTTTGTTTATTTTATTTTGTTCCTGTACTACCAAAACCGCCTTCTCCTCGCGCTGTTTCGGATAAATTCTCAACTTCTTGCCATTCTGCCCGTTCGTGTTTGGCAATTACCAATTGGGCAATGCGCTCACCATTATTTATGACAAAATCTTCATTAGATAAATTAACCAGTATAACACCTACTTCACCTCTATAATCAGCATCTATGGTGCCTGGTGCATTTAAAACTGTAATGCCCTTTTTTGCCGCTAATCCGCTGCGCGGTCTAACCTGTGCTTCAATACCAACGGGCAATTCTATAAACAGCCCAGTACCAACAATACTTCTTTCAAGTGGTTTCAGAACTCTAGGTTCCGAGAGATTGGCTCGCAAGTCCATTCCTGCAGAAGCAATGGTTTCATAATGCGGTAACTCGTGATTGGATTTATTGATTATTTTAATTTTCATATTTTTCTATTTCTGATTGTAATAAATTCATAATTGATACCATTTCATCTCTTAAAATTGGTCCTTCAATAAAAATACCATCCATATAACCATAAACATAAACCAGTAGATTTTCATATTTATCCGATTCAATTAATTCAATTAGACTTTGTTTAAATTCCATTAGATCATCATTAGAATTTTTTTTAGTGTTGTAAGAAATGCTAAAATTAATCTTTAAATTTCCTGTTTGAAAGGGGTATAAATTACTTTGAGTAAACAACATAACGTTCGTTTCTTCTTCTTTATAATCGTTTAATAAATCTTGAAATCTGGCAATTTTCAGTTTTAACGAATCATTGGAAATCAACTCAATTTTTCCCGAATTAATAACTGAATTGTAGATGCCTTGAAATGGATCAAATGTGAAGTTATTATTAACGTTACGATTCAAGCTTCTTAAGCTGTCCAAAGATAATTCTCTTGGGTTAGAAGCCATCATAGTTTCAATCGCTTTTTTACGATTTAAATGAAATTTATAGGCTCTATCAAAATTATTAAGGTTTTCATTAAACTCTTTAAAAAGGCTTTTTAGTACTTTTAATTCCTCTTTTTTCAATTCACGCTTGTTGTTCCAGTTACTCACTTGAAGCGCCAACAGAATACCAATCATCACTAAAATAATCTCGCCAACAGCATACTTTAAATAACGACCTGTCTGGTTATCATTTAGAAGCTGCTTGCGTATTTTATTGAAGAATTTAATCATGTGTTTCTACTGCCTACTTAAGAGTTGTTTGATTTGATTCTTTTCAGAAAAGCCTACAATAATCAAAAATACTAAAACCAAAGCAGTGTTTAGGTAATAGTTATTTTTGGTTTTCAATATTAAAGCAGAAAACAAAATAGCTAGAATTAAATAGAATCCTATCTTTTTCAAATTGTAAGGAACTGGGTAAAATTTTTGTCCTAAAAAATAAGACAAGAGCATCATAAATCCATAAGCAGCTAGCGTTGCCCATGCCGAAGCCATAAACCCTATTTTAGGAATCATAATGTAGTTAAAAGCTATTGTAATTATTGCGCCAGCAATAGACAGATACATACCATATCGTGTCCTATCTGTTAACTTATACCAAATTGCCAGATTAAAATAAATGCCTAAACATAGATTTGCCAGAAGTACTATTGGAACAATGTCTATTGCAATCCAGTAACTTGAGTCTTTTACTAATAACTCTTTTATAATATCAAGATAAGCCACTATAAATATCAACATAAAACTTCCGAAGATTACAAAGTATTTCATGATGGTTGCATAAGTACTTTTAGCATTTTCTTCTTTTGAATGATTAAAGAAAAATGGTTCGGCTCCCAGTCTAAATCCCTGAATAAAAATAGTCATAAAAACGGCTATTTTATAGCAACCACTATAAGCACCATTAATATCTTTACCTAGCATTTCTGGAAGTAACCACTTGTCAAAATTTTCATTAATGACATAAGCTAAACCTGCAACCATTATTGGCCAACCATAGTTTAGTAATTGTCTTAAAATTGAAAAATCGAATTGAAGTTTTGTTTTAAAAAAATACGGTGACAATAACAATAAAGTCGCTATACTCGCGACAAGGTTAGCGATAAATATGTATTTAACTAAATCGTTATTATCAAAATCAAAAAACTGAAATCCAAACTTTGGAATTGCCCAAAGAAAAAAGAAATTTAGCAGTACATAAATAGCTATGTTGGAGAGTTTAATTGCTGCAAACTTAATTGGTCTTCCTGTTGCCCTTAAATAAGCAAACGGAGCTACTACAAGTGTGTCCAAAACTAAAACTCCAATTAGTAACTTAAAATAGTTTTGATTCAAATTTACCAACGAGGCTAACTGTTCATTAAAACTAAACACAACAATAAAAAATAAAATTGCTGTTATAGACAAACTAATTAGGGTTGTGGAAAACACTTTGTTTTTTTCTTCACTTTTACTGAAAAACCTAAAGAATGCTGTTTCCATTCCGTAAGTCAACAACACATTAAAAAAAGCTGCGTAAATGTAGAACGTTGTGTTGTCAGAATAACTAGTTGTTTCTAATGTGTTTGTGTGAAGTGGCACCAAAATAAAGTTCATCAATCTCGGTAAAACTGTTGCTAAACCATAGATTACTGTATCTTTAAAAAAGGTTTTTAATGCGGCCAAAAGCTATTATTTATTCTGCTAAAAGTACGTTTTTAGTTAACGTAAACCAAAGAGATTGGTTATTCTTCATTAGGCGGAACTCGAGGGTAATATTCTGCTTGTTTTTCAATCAGATTTTTAACCTTAAAATACTTGACTTCATTTTTTTCAATATAACTCAAAACACATTCGGTTAACTCCAGTTTATGAGGAAATATATTGCCGTATTCATCAAGTTTGTTACCGCTCATGTTTAGGTCAGGCTTTCTATTCAATGCTGTTTCAAATGATGCTATATAACCTATTTTACCTTGTTCAAGTTTAGCCTTTAATCCTCTAAAAAAAGCACTGTCAAAAACTACATGCTTTTTGTTTTCCTTGACGGGCAAATACAAATGGTATCCCGATCCGCCTCCCTGAACACCAGCTACCCATTTTTGAAAGAAGACATCCCCCAAAACAAAAGGTGGTTTGTCTTCTAGTTTAACCATTCCTTGTTGCGCTTTAGATTTAGAACTCGAACATTGAGTCATAGTTATTGTCGCAAAAACTAAACTAAACAAAAGGAGTATCACGTACTTGATTTTCATGGCATGACATAATAGAATTATAAATATACAATTTCAAAATTAATGCCATAAAAAAACCTCGCATTATGCGAGGTTTCTGTTATTTAATTAAATCTTAAAACCGTTTAGTTGTTTAATGCTTCCGCACCACCAACGATTTCAAGTATCTCATTAGTAATAGCTGCCTGACGTGCTTTGTTATAAGTCAATTTCAACTGGTCTCTCAATTCTGTTGCATTATCAGTTGCTTTGTGCATAGCTGTCATACGAGCACCATGCTCACTAGCAAATGAATCTCTGATAGCTTTAAATAATTGAGTCTTTAAAGATTTAGGGATTAACTGTTCTACAATCTCTAATTTAGAAGGTTCAAAGATGTAATCTAGATTGACATTAGCATCGCTTTCAATTGGCACAATTGGTAAAAATTGTTCAGTGATAACTTCTTGGGTAGCTGCGTTTTTGAACTTGTTGTAAACCACTTCAATTTTATCAAATTCTCCTGCAACAAATTTATCCATCAACATTTCAGCAATTTCAGCAACATTATCAAAAGTCAAATCATCAAAAACAGCACTATTGTTAGAGATAACCTTGTTAGTCTTTTTAAACGCATCATTGGCTTTTTTACCAATAGTTACGTAAGAGACATCTTGGTTGGCATACTTACCTGATGCCAATTTATTAACTTCTTTTATAATATTGGAGTTAAAAGCACCTGCCAAACCTCTATTTGACGTAATCGCAACAATTAAAACCTTGTTGACCTCACGTTGTTCAGAAAACTTGCTTCCAGAGTCCGCATCTAAAGTAGCACTCAAACTTTGTAATAGCTCGGTTAACTTATCTGCATAAGGACGCATGGCAGTGATAGCATCTTGTGCCTTTTTCAATTTTGCAGCTGATACCATTTTCATGGCACTGGTTATCTGCATGGTTGAAGACACCGATGATATTCTGTTACGTATTTCTTTTAAATTTGCCATATTTAGTCTTTAGTTATTAGTGGTTAGTCTATAGTCTTGCTGACTAACGACTAAAGTCTAGTTATGCTCTATATTTTGCTGATAATTCTTTAGCTACAGTCATCAAAGTATCTGTAACCTCATCAGTTAATTTACCGGCTTTAAGAGTTGCTAAAGCGTCACTGTGCTTCGCCTTTAAAAACTCAATAAAATCACGTTCAAATTCCTTTACTTTCTCAACAGGAACATCTCTTAACAAGTTTTTAGAACCTGCATAAATGATTGCAATTTGATCTTCAACAGTATATGGATCGTTTTGAGCTTGTTTTAATATCTCAACGTTACGTTTACCTTTTTCAATAACATTTAAAGTAGCCGAATCTAAATCAGAACCAAACTTCGCAAATGCTTCCAGTTCACGGAATTGAGCTTGATCTAATTTTAATGTACCAGCAACTTTTTTCATGGATTTAATTTGAGCGTTACCACCAACACGTGATACAGAAATACCTACGTTAATTGCTGGACGAACACCCGAGTTAAACAAGTCACCATCCAAGAAAATCTGACCATCCGTAATCGAAATTACGTTTGTTGGGATATACGCTGATACGTCACCTGCTTGTGTTTCAATAATTGGTAAAGCTGTTAACGAACCACCACCTTTTACAATTGGCTTTAAGGTTTCTGGTAAATCGTTCATTTCTTTTGCAATGGCATCGTCATTAATAACCTTTGCAGAACGCTCTAATAAACGTGAATGTAAGTAGAAAACGTCTCCAGGATACGCCTCACGTCCTGGTGGACGACGTAACAATAACGATACCTCACGATATGCAACCGCTTGCTTTGATAAATCATCATAAATGATTAACGCTGGACGGCCAGTATCTCTAAAATACTCCCCAATAGCAGCACCTGCCATAGGCGCATATACTTGCATTGGTGCTGGATCAGAAGCATTAGCTGCTACAATAGTTGTATAAGCTAAAGCACCTTTTTCTTCCAATGTTTTGGCGATGTTAGCCACTGTAGATGCTTTTTGTCCTACAGCAACATATATACAATATACAGGCTCACCTGCATCATAAAATTCTTTTTGATTTAAGATGGTATCGATACAAACTGTTGTCTTACCAGTTTGACGGTCACCAATTACCAACTCACGCTGACCTCTACCTACAGGAATCATGGCGTCGATTGACTTAATACCTGTTTGTAATGGTTCAGTTACTGGCTCACGATAAATAACACCAGGTGCCTTACGCTCCAATGGCATCTCATAAGTTTCACCAGAGATAGGACCTTTACCATCAATTGGGTTTCCAAGTGTATCTACAACACGACCAACAATTCCTTCACCTACATTGATAGATGCAATGCGATTGGTTCGCTTAACCGTAGATCCTTCTTTAACGCCTTTAGAATCCCCTAATAATACAATACCAACATTGTCTTCTTCAAGGTTTAATACAATACCTTCTAAACCGCCTTCAAACTCTACTAACTCACCGTATTGAGCATTTGATAGTCCGTAAGCACGTACAATACCATCACCAACAGTTAATACTGTTCCTACTTCGTCTAATGAAGCACCTGCTTCAAAACCTGAAAGTTGTTGTTTTAAGATTGCTGATATTTCAGCTGGTTTTACTTCTGCCATCTTTTATTAGATTTTGCATGTGGTCATTTCGAGAGCCTCAATGACCACCTATTTTTAATTTAATGTAAATTCTCTTTTTAACTTATTCAATTTATTGGCAATACTTGCATTGTACTGAATATCACCAACACGTAAAATGAAACCACCTAAAATGCTTTCATCAATTATATTTTTTACTTCAACCTGTTTGCCTGTAAGCTCTTTAACTTTAGCAAGCACCTTAACTTTTAAATCATCGGTCAATGGCACTGCAGTTGTTACTGTAGCTATTTGAGTTCCTTTCAATTCGTCGTATAGACGATTGTAATTCACTGCTACAGCTTCTAATAAGGAAATTCGCTTATTAGCAATTAAGGTATCTATTAAATTTCCTGTAAGTGCATTGGTATTATTGAATACTTGCATCAACACCGATTTCTTAACAGAAGACCTTACAACAGGACTTTGAAGCATGTCGCTTAAGTCTTTATTTTCCGCAACAGTCAATGCAACCGCTTTCATATCCGTGTTTACAGCTTCGGCAGTATTCTGCTCCGATGCCAAACTCAATATTGCTTTTGCATAACGTATTGCTGCTCTTGTACCTGCCATTTGGTATTAATTTAAAATTGCTTCTCCTAACATGGATTCAACTAACTGAATTTGTTTGTCTTTGTTAGACAACTCTTCACGAACAACCTTTTCAGCAATCTCTAAAGATAATGTTGCTACGTGGTTCTTTAATTCAGACATGGCTGCTTTTTTCTCACTTTCAATAGCTGCCTGGGCTTGTTCAATAATTTTATTTGCTTGAGACTGTGCCTCATCTTTGGCATCCGCTATCATTTTAGTCTTGATATCTCTAGCTTCTTTTAACAATGCTTCGCGTTCTGCACGAGCTTCGTTAAGTATACGTTCGTTGTCAGCATGTAAGTTTTCCATTTCCTTTCGAGCGTTTTCAGCAGAAGCTAAAGCTTTTTTGATGCCTTCTTCTCTGTCTTCAACAGCGCCAAGAATAGGTTTCCATGCAAATTTTCTTAAAATGAAAAGCAAACACAAAAATGTTATTGCTGTCCAAAATACCAATCCGAATCCAGGTGTAATTAAATCCATTTCTTTTTTGTTTTAAATAACTTAAATTTTAAAATATTGAGGCAACCAACCGTTACCTCAATATTTAAGTAATCATTAAACGATTAACGCTGCTACAACGCCGAATAACGCTACCGCTTCTACGAAGGCTGCTAAAATTAATGCAGAAGATTGAATCTTACCGTGCATTTCTGGTTGACGTGCCATAGCTTCCATAGCAGATCCACCAATTTTACCAATACCTACACCAGCTCCGATAGCTGCTAAACCAGCTCCAATAGCTGCAATTCCAGTAATAGTCATAATAATAAAATTTAAATTAATTAATGATGCTCTTCTTCGGTTGCCATGCCAAAATATAATGCTGACAACACTGTAAATATATATGCTTGTATTGCTGTAACAACAATTTCAATAATCCCAATGAATAATGAGAACGCCACTGAAACTGGAGCAACCGCAACTGTTTTAAAAATAAAAATTAAAGACATTAACGCTAAAATGATAATGTGTCCTGCTGTAATGTTAGCGAACAAACGAATCATAAGCGAAATTGGCTTTGTGAAAATACCTATCAATTCAATAGGCATCAAAAATATCTTCATTGGAACAGGAACTCCTGGCATCCAAAATATATGTTTCCAATAGTTTTTGTTTCCGCTAAACGTTGTAATAATGAAT
The DNA here is from genome assembly GCF_055227665.1 of Hanstruepera sp. CR43. Lineage (NCBI taxonomy): Bacteria > Pseudomonadati > Bacteroidota > Flavobacteriia > Flavobacteriales > Flavobacteriaceae > Hanstruepera > Hanstruepera sp. CR43. Next base: position 1,826,893 of record NZ_CP200078.1, read on the forward strand.
GTAAAAAGTGCCAATGTCATGGTAAAGGCAATATTACCACTTAAGTTAGCACCATTAAGAATAGGTATTAAACCAAATATGTTGTTTATCCATATAAAGAAGAATACAGTAAGCAAATAAGGCATGTATCTTCTGTATTTCTTTTCGCCTATCATGGGTTTTGCAATTTCATCTCTTACAAAAACCACTAATGGTTCTATGAAACCAGCAATTCCTGTTGGCACATTATCTTCAGACTTTTTATACCGTCTTGCAGCACCAACAAAAATAAGCAACAACACCAAAATAGATACCCACATCATAAACACGTTTCTCGTAATAGAAAAATCAAGAGGTGTAACTGCATTGGTTGGGTGGTGTTCCGCATCGAATTCAACGGCATGTGCGCCTGAATTTAATTGGTAAATTTTTTCATGAGATTTTACGAATTGCATACCATTCTTTTCAACAATAGTATGACCCGTATCGTCATGATGAAATTCGCTAGACATAAAGGTTACCAATCCATTGTCGGTCCAAAGTATAATAGGAAGGGGAATTGAGATGTCTTTTTGGTTCTCTTTTCCTTCATGTAAAGTTATGATGTGGAATTCATGTGCATCCTTAACGTGATGCATGATCATGTCCTTCGCATTAAATTCTTTATCTTCTTGAGTATCTGAATTTTCATTGGCAAAACCACTCAATGATGTTGCTAAAAACAATGCAGATAAAATGGCGCTTTTAAAGGTGTTTAATGTCATTATATTTTGCTTAAAAATACCTTGCTTTAAATTCCGTGCAAATGTACGTACATTATATTAATTGTCAAACAATAATTTCATGATTATTTTTTGAGCAAAAATCAGCAAAAAAGAACGGCTTATTAAGGTCGTTTATTTAGGAATTTGGTGAGCGAAAAAACTTCAAAAAATAAATACAAAAAGTACGGGATAAAAAAGTTGAACACATCTGGTTGTTTATTATCCATTCCAGACAATAACAATGGCAATAAAAACAAAATAGCTAAAACCATTTTTAGAAAAGTACTCAACATAAAGGTGTTAAAAATATCTGTTTTCCCCTTTGAGTATTTATAATTGATGATGGTATAAAGTGCAGTCGTAATAATAAAATGAAAAACATAAACTTGCCAAATTGGGAAGAAAAATGTTATGCCTTCAGCAAAATGAGATAGTAAATAAGTATGTGCGCCAAACAAAATGAGTGTAAAAATCACATTTTGTATTAAAAAAGACATTTGTCTACTTTTGAATGATTGTGCCATTAATTATCGTCTTTTGAGTTTGCAATAATACGTCTTATTACAAAAACAATGGCCAATATTACTGAAGATAATGATAGAATTATAGCGTAGAGATTGTGTTCATTGGGAAATTTATCGTCCAATTTAACGCCTATAAAACTGCCAATTCCAATAATAGCAAACATTTGAATGGCTATACTGGAATATTTAGCATAGGCGTTAAGCTGTTTGCCCTTGTTGTTTTGGCTTTGATTCTTGGAGTTCACCTTTATTAAACTCTTTTACAGCACCCTTCATAGTGCAATTAACATTAAATGTGGCCCCTGGTTCAACCGCTAACTTGCCTAGAACTACTTCTCCTTCAATGTGGGCTGTAGATTTTAAAGTCAACGTTCCTGAAAGTGTTAATTTGCCAGAAAACTTGCCTTCAAAATAAGCATCAGTACCAACCAGCGTTCCTTTAACAAAACCCGATTTTCCAACAACTATTTTTCCTGGCGAACGCAAGTTGCCCTCCACATTTCCATCAATTCTAAAATCGCCATCACTCACCAAATCACCAATTACCTTTGTTCCTTGGGCAATGATATTTTGGTTGGAGGTGCTTTCGTTAGAAGGTCTTTCTTTTTTGTTTTCTGAAAACATAACTTTTGGTTTTAAATAGTTATTCTATACTCAAGTACTCGTCCATGTTCTTATGAACCTGAATGATTTTGTAGTTGGTTGATGAAGCTGCAAAATGCTGATGAATTATTTTATTCTTTTTTCGTTCTTCTAAAGCACTGGCATAACCCATGGCGCCTTCTTTGCTTGTAAGTCCATGCACAACAACAAAGGTTGTTTCAGGATTGTAAACATCTACAGACAATGTTAAATCAAAGACATTAACGGTTTCTATTTCCTTTTGAAGTTTTTCAGCAAAGTCTTTAATTTCATCTTCAGATGGCCCGTTGAAGTAGTACACGATTTTGAAATTCTGTTCTTCAGGATTGTCCACAAACTCTTTGGTGCTTATTTTAGGGAAAAGTTCATCCATAATTACTTTAGCTTGAGCGCCTTCAGGTGTATTAGCATAATTGTAAGCTACATAACCAATAGCTTTGCTGTATTCTTCGAACCCATGTAACCGTCCGGTGGCATTTGCCTTGAGAAGCTCAAATTTTGGTACAATCTTTTCGCCTTCAAAAATAGAGATGAACTTGTTGGTTTCATCAATAACAACCTGATACTCCTGATCTTCAAGCTTTTTAAACAATCTATTATAAACATGTTCTGGATTGCTGTCGTCTTGAGCTAAAGCTGACTCTGGATTTAAGAGTATAGCCGCATAACGTGAATCTGGATAGTTCGTAATTATGTCATTTTTGATGTTTGCCGCTTGATTGTCATATCCCTGTAAATCGTATATTTTGTATAAATTATATTTAGATGGAAGAATTAATTTCTCATCAGGCTCCATTCCCAAGAGTGTTTGGAATTTATCTTTTGACAGGTCGTATTCTTTAAATTTCTCTTTATATATAAGCCCCAACTGATAATATGCCAAATTTCTTTCGGTTTTGATGCTATCAATTTTCACTTGTTCGCTCGGAATTTGAGCAATGTAAAATTCTGGGTCAAAAAGTTCACTGTCTTCTTCGGTATTGGCTAATACCACTGCCTGACTCCCTTTTGAAGATTTAATTGAACTGCCCCAACGCCAATTGTCTTGTAGCTCTCTATCTCCCCAAATTCTTTTGAATTGATTTCTGCCATAGGAAATAGTTGCCGTATTATAAAAATAAAATGTGGGTACTGCGCCAGGGTTGGGTCCACCTGCTGGCCTTACACCGCCTGAAGATCTGCCTTCCGATTTTGCTCCTCCTAGTTTATCATCAGATTTAACATCCATTTTTGAATCGGTTTTCATTCCAAATGAACTACCGCCTTTGGCAGTTATCAAACCTTGATTCCGCTCGGCCAATTCCTGTCTTGCTCTTTCTTCTTCAGCAGCCAATTTCAGAGATTCTGTATATTCCTTGAAATACGCATTTCTTTCGCTTTCAGACATAGCGGTTAATTTCAAAATACTATCATTTCTGAAAGCCATGTCTTCATAGAGAATGACATCGTCTAAATTATCCCTTTTGCGTTTTATCACTCTATAGGGTTTGCTGTCCTTACGCATATTAAGCATTGTACTGTCATAGTATGCTCCAGCTATTTTATATTCGGTATAATCAAAAAAGATATCCCCCAAATTTTCATAGTTTTTAGCAACTAATATTTGGTCGGATGGATTGGTTCTTAAAGATTTGTTATAGTTTTCAACAGCCAAGGAATCCGAAGCATTTTTAAGATGATATTCTGCAATTTGATAATAAATTTTACTCAAAAATGGTCTGTTTTCCCTGTTGGCTTCCAGTTCATGAAGCAGTTCAAGCAACGCTACTTTATCATCATTATCAAAGTCGAAATTTTTAGCTTTCCCTACATAAGCAGCAATCAAGTAAGCCCTTGGTGTTTTTCTGTTTAATTCAATGACCTTGTCGAAAGCTAAATTAGCGCTGTCTTTATGATTCAATCTATTGTATAATTGCCCTTGAATGAATCTATAACGCCCTCTCTCATCATGGCTTTTGGTTGCTTTTGCTGCTGTTTCCAATTGCCAGACGGCACTATCCAACGCTTTCGTATTGATATAAGCTTGTGCCATCATAGATGTCGCATCAGCTAAATCTTGACCTTCCAATTCTTCTTGGAACATCAAAGTTTTGAGGTTCTTGATTGCTAGTTCATTATTGTCAAGGCGAATATTTGTTTTTTCGCGCCAAATTCTGGCATGGTTTATATTGTCGCTGGCAGGATACTTATAAAGAATATAGTTGAATGCTTGTAGTGCTGGCACGAAACGTTGATCAAAATAGCGCGCTTTACCCAGTAGTAAATAGGCCTCATCAATTTGCGGGTTTTTTTCCTTCCCGTTAATGTTCATGCCATGCTTCTGAATAGCCTTAATAGCTTTTTCTTCAGCACGTTCAAAATTTTCATTTTTAGATTGACCAGGCAGCATAACCTCTTCGGAAATCTGCATACGCTCTATGGGCAGAATCTCCCAATAGTTATCATCATAGGATTCATTTACAGTTTTTCTACCCTGCTCTAATGCCAAATAACCATTATAAAGCGTGTTATATTCCGCTGTTACTGCATGAAAATTTCGACTTAAAAAACTGTCTTTTTTACGAGAGCAACTCACGAATACGCAAGCGGAAAGTATTATTCCTGCAATAATTTTGAAAGATGTTTTCAACGTTGGCGTGTTTAACCTTATTAACTATAAACTGCTATTATTATTATGCAGAAAGGTAAAAATAAGCATCTTTTTGAATTATCGCATATTTTTAAAGGACTTTTACTTGATATTGGGGTTTATTTCCGTTAAACAACAAAAAGCTTACTATGAGTAGGTTTATTGTACAGCCTCTCCCGAAAAGTGGGCTTCCAACTCTTTTAATGTTTCTGTGCTCGTTCTTAAATCTTTGACAATTTCACCTTTTTCCAAAACAACAATACGCTCACAAACATCGGTTACATGCAGTAAGTCGTGACTGGATATTAAAACCGTAATCCCCTTTGTCTCAGCTAAATTTTTGATAATACCTTTTAGCCTAATTTGAGTTGTTGGATCCAAATTTGCAAATGGTTCGTCTAAAATAATGACTTCAGGATTTCCAATTAATGCAGCCACAATACCGGCTTTCTTTTGATTTCCTTTGCTTAAATCACGAAGGTATTTTTTCTGACCTAGAATTTCACCATGAAAAAAGTCTTCAAACTGGCTGATAAGTTTATCAACGTCCGCCTTATTCTGCCCGCGTAATTCGCCAATAAAGTAAAAATACTCTTCGGCGGTCAGGTAGCCAATTAAAAAACTTTCATCAATAAAAGCTGAAGTAAACGGCTTCCAGTCTTCACTTTCATGAACCAATACGTTGTTGTTTTTTATATGTCCCGTAGTTGGTTGAATGAGATCCAGTAATAAACTAAAATAAGTTGTTTTGCCCGCACCATTATTGCCAACCAAACCAAAACTTTGACCTTTGGGTATATCTAAATGATCAATGTTTAAAACAAGGTTGTTGTTGTATTTTTTTGAGAGGTTTGAGGTTACTATCATGATGTAATTAATTTAAATTTTATTAATGCTTTTCGCCAAATGCTGCAACAGTTTTATACTTTCCATTCTGATATACTTGTTCTATTTTCTTTAAAAAATATCCTTTAAACACAACCCCTAAAACACCGCTTAGAGCCAAAACTATTAATCCCGCCTCAAAACTAATCAGCTTGTAAGGAATATAGAATAAACCCATTGGTAATAAAAATTTTGGCAATGCAATAAGCATCTGTGTTGGATTAAATCCATTGGTATTACTAAAAGCCTTTGCCTTAACATTTAATTCGATAGGCACTCGATTCAAAGCTCCACCAAACAATGTTATAAATGAATTTAATCCAATATTAAATAGGGCTCCAGCCGCTATCATACCAAATATCTTCCATCCAAAATACAAATAAGGTGTGCTTAAAACGAAAGAAATACCAACTGCTACAACCATAAGATACCATTTTGACTCTAAATATTTTCTATATGGAATATTTTGGCTCATTAGAAGTTTGTAATATTCACTATCCCATGATGGTACTAATTGTCCAAAAGTCATTAAAAAGCCACCTGTAACAAACATTGATGCAAATGCTAAAAAGGCTGGCATTTGCTGATAGGTTTCCTGAGTGTAAAAAATGAGTCCGTAAAACAAAAACAAAAATGACATCATCATTACTTGCTTTGGTCTTGCATTTCTCCAAATCAATTTCATATCATTTTTCAAGAAAGGCGCAATGCTTCCAAAGCGATTCATCCATGATAAATCTGTAGCACTTACCTCTTTGACTTTTTTAGAAACCGCATCATCCAGGTAGAACCCTTTTTTTATGTAAATGAAATTTAAATAATACAATGAAAAAGCCAGTAGTATTGGGATAAATACTAATAAAGGATAATTATACATGGCATTAAAAGCCATTCCAATAGGTTTAGAGATTTTGAAAACCTGGTAAAATTCCAGCCCTATTGAAGCAAATAGTATTGCAGCAACTACATAAAATACCATGTTACTTTTATTGACTAGGAAATTCAGATAATTAATACTCAATGTTAAAAATAGGATTCCGATAAACCAGATACTCACGTTTAAAATTGGATATCCATGAAATAGCAAAACAATAGCAAATGGAAAAAACAAAAAGAAGGAAAGAAAATTAAAAAAAGACGTGGCGGTCTTTCCCAACAAGTAGTGAATTACCGTATTTCTCTTAATGGGAATGGTCATTAACGGTTTGACATTCATTACTGGTAATTGTTGCATAAAATATCTAATGAGAATCTCAAACAAAAACCAAAAAATTAAAAAGTTGTTGACCGAAACAATAGGATCTGTTTCGGGTATTGCCTTTTTAAAAATGAAGAATAAGCCTATGCCCATAAAAATAGCCATACCACCAAAATATATTGCTGCAAGTATTAGCAAAATTTTTATTACCAGTCCTTTTTGAAAATAGGACGCTCTTAAAAACTGTTTCCACTCTAAGTTTATAAACTGTTTTACCATAGTTTTAAGTTGGGATTTATTCATTAGTAATATTAAAGCACTTTTTGTTACAATCCAAACTACATTGCTGGTACTATTTCTTATTTTTGTCCAAAATAATATTTAGATGTCTCAATTCCATACACTCAAAATAAAAGAAATTCAAAGAGAAACCGAAAAAGCCGTTACTATCAGCTTTGAGGTGCCCGAAAATTTAAAGGAAACGTTCCGTTTTCAAGCGGGTCAATATATTACCCTTAAAACACAAATTAATGGTGATGAGATTCGACGTGATTACTCATTATGTGTCCCACCCAAAAGCAATGAACTAAAAGTTGCTGTAAAGGAAGTTGCAGATGGCACCTTTTCCTCTTATGCCAACAAGGAATTAAAAGCTGGAGACTCATTGGACGTAGCGCCACCAAAAGGGCGTTTTATTTTTGAGCCTAATGATAAAAAAACCAAGAATATAGCTCTTTTCGCAGCCGGTAGTGGTATTACACCTATTTTAAGCATCGTTAGATGTGCTTTGGAAGAAGAAGTACATAGTAAAATTATTTTGGTCTATGGTAATAAGACTACCAAAGACACGATGTTCCTTAACGAGCTTCTGGATTTGCAGCATCAATTTAAAGACCGATTTGCCATTCAATTTGTGTTCAGTCAAGCTGATGAGGATGAAGCCATTTTTGGTCGAATTGAAAAAAGCACCGTCAATTTTGTGATGAAAAACAAGTACAAGCATATAGATGTTGATGCCTATTATTTGTGTGGGCCTGAAGGCATGATTCATGCTGTTAAAGATGTACTAACTGAACACCAAGTGGCTCAAGACCGTATTCATTACGAATTGTTTAAAGCTGCAAAATCTGATGAAACAACCTCAACAAATGGCGTTGCAGATGGAAATACTAAAATTACGGTAATTGTAGATGACGAAGAAACTTCATTTGAAATGTCTCAAAAACAAACGATTCTTGAAGCGGCTTTGGACGAGGATTTAGACGCGCCTTATTCCTGTCAAGGCGGTATTTGCAGCAGTTGCTTGGCTAGAATAAAAGAAGGTGAAGCGACTATGAGACAAAATAATATTCTGACCGACAACGAAGTCGCTGAAGGTTTAATTTTAACCTGCCAAGCTCACCCTACCACATCAACTATTGTGGTGGATTATGATGATATTTAAAAAAGAGGTTGACTTTATAGAACACTCCACTTTTAGATAATAGAAGCAACCTTTTCAACAACCGTTTCTACCGAAATGCTTCCTGCTGCTTGTTTGTAGTCTTCAGGGAATTTATTGCCGTAAACTGAAGTTGGGATTTGAGGGTATTGGTTTCTATCGGCCAACAAACAGTAATCTTGTGGTTGGTTAAATGGTGCAAAACCGGCAAAAGGATGTGTTACGCCCCAAATGGTAATGGTTTTTATACCCATCATGGCGGCCAAATGTGCATTGCCAGAATCCATGGACAACATAACATCTAAATTGGAAATCACGTCCAACTCTTCATCTAAAGTTAGTTGACCAGATAAATTAACAATGCCTTTTTCTTTGGATTCAAAATAGCTTAAAATCTGTGTTTCCTTTTTGCCTCCACCGAACAGCAAAACATGATACTCTAAAGATAATTTTTCAATGACTTGCTGCATTTGTTCCAAAGGGTACATTTTACTTTCATGAGCTGCAAATGGTGCAATGCCAATGCGTCTTTTATTTGAATTCCCAATAAATTTTAAACAGTTTTCACTTAAGGTTGCTGGTTTGGAAAACGACGGATTGCTTAAATCAATCGGGTAACCTAATGCTTTAAAAACATCCGCATAGCGTTGATGCGTAGTTTTAAGCTGTTCGAATATTTTACCTTTTACTAACGCTTTTTTTTCTTTCCGCCCTTTGTGAATTGTAACCACTTTTCGGATTCCTAACATGGGTTTTAGAACTTTACTTCGCAATACTTTGTGTAAATCGGCAACAGCATCAAATTGTTGTTTTTTGAGTGCTTTAGCTAATTTGTAGAGCCCAAATAATCCTTTGTGATTGCCTTTTACATCGGCTGGAAAAACTGTTACATTCTCCAAATCTCTAAAAAAGGGAGCGAAGAATTTTCTAGTTAGAACTGTAATTTTTAAATGAGGATATTGATTTGTAAGCGCCCTTAAAACAGGAACTGTCATGGCAATGTCACCCATAGCTGATAACCTAATAACCAATATGTGGGTGGGTTTTGACATGGTATTTCAAAAAAGATTCCTGTGGTAAGCAGGAGGTTTACTTCTGCGAACGTAAAACAGGATTCAGCTCATCATCATTGTACATTTTCATTTGCTTATAAACTTTCATGTACTTATCGCCATTTTCAATATCGTTTAATAATGTATCAATAGCAGTAGATAAATCAACTCGTTGTTCCAACAAAACATCCAATTTTTTTTGACAAGCTTCTCTATGAGATGCTGAAGCATCTTCTCGCGTAGCCTCTTCATGCATGTGATAGATTTTCAAAGCTAAAATAGATAGCCTATCTATTCCCCAAGCAGGACTTTCAGTATTGATAGTCGCATTGGTTTTAGGAGTGACATCCTTGTATTTTTCCAAAAAATAACTGTCAATATATTCTACCATATCCGTACGATCTTGATTAGAAGCATCTATTTGACGCTTTAATTTTAAGGCTGCAACAGGATCTATTTGTGGATCACGAATAATATCTTCATAATGCCATTGTACCGTATCAATCCAACACTTTCTGTATAACAAATGCTCCAGCAAATGGGAATCTTTGTCATAAGGGTTTGTAAATGATTGGTCTACAGTATTTATAATATGGTATTTCTCAATTACCTCCTGAAAAATTTTGTTAGCCTTTTCTGTGAACATGATATCGTAATTTAAAACGCAAATATAAACCTATTTATTAACTTTACCTCTCACATAAAAATCAAAACAATCATGCATGTCCATAATCTTTCGGAGCAAAATTCTATTCTAAACACCTTCATTGCCGAAATGCGAAATATTGACATACAAAAGGATAGTATGCGATTTAGAAGAAATATTGAACGTGCTGGTGAAATATTGGGTTACGAATTAAGTAAAGGACTGGATTATCATTCTTCTGAAATAACGACGCCTTTGGGAACTGCAAAAGAAAATCTTCCAAACAATGATATTGTTTTATGTTCGGTTTTGAGGGCTGGAGTGCCATTACACAATGGTCTACTCAATTATTTTGATAAAGCTGAAAACGCTTTTATTTCAGCTTACAGACATCATAAGCATAACCCTGAAAGTTTTGAGATTATTGTTGAGTATTTAGCTTGCCCAAACCTAGAAGGCAAAACATTAATTCTGGCAGATCCAATGTTGGCAACAGGACAATCGATGGTAGCGACTTTTGAGGCATTAAAGCCATTCGGTACTCCAAAAAATATTCATTTGGTTAGCGTCATTGGTGCTAAAGCAGGTGTAGATTATGTATCAAAACATTTTACAAAAGACACTCATTTATGGATAGCTACTATTGATGACACATTAAATGATAGAGGATATATTGTCCCAGGTTTGGGTGATGCAGGAGATTTGGCTTTTGGCGAAAAACTACAGCATTAACGATACAATGGGAGCTATAATTAAAATCCAAATTAGTACTTCTCGAAACCATTTTTCCTTGATCAATTCAATATAATTGGCCGCAATAATTGATAATGGAGCAATTAAAAATAAAAAGTCTGCACCCGATTTATTGGGTTTTAAAATAATTATTGCCAAAGCAATAAACGCTGCAATAAGTATTAAAATATAAGAGGCTTTATAGCTTTTGGATTTAGATTTTAGATTTTTCAAATAGAATAAAAGCGACCACAAGAAATAAGTAAAATAAACAGTGGCTGCAATTATTATTTGGTTAGAGTTCAAAGTACTAAAATCAAAACTAATCTCTGGCACGTAATAACCGACTGGCATGATGGGCTGATTCAATACAAGTGCCAGGGAAAATCCAATTAAGAACACCGTTATTATCCCCAAAAATGGAACTATCCAGTTTTTAACATCAGAAATCTTATAAATAAACAATGCCGCAAAAATTAAAATATAGAACAAGGAAGCCCAAAAACTCAATAAAGTTGCCAGGGTTATCCAAAAGGCCGCATCATACAATTTCTTTTTTAAATATTTTTTAGATCTAATACTGATTATTCTACGCAATGCAAACAGTATAAAGAGGTTGGCAATTAACGTTTGATATTCCAAAAAAGCTTGTGGAATCTGAACAATAAACAAACAAAAAAGTAATAAATGGTAACTGTTCTTCTTTGTTAGGTTATTCTTACCAATCAAAAAATCAAAAATAAATAATGAGAAAAAGCACACACCAAACAATAGCATTTGCTTTAGAAAGCCTGAAAGGCTAATTTCATAACCAGAAGATAAAATAACCGTTGACACAAAAACAATGAGTAATGCCAACACAATTATTACAAAGTGAATAGGTTTTGCTTTACTAAAAAACTTGGCAATCATCTATTTTGTTGAAACTTAATTTAGCAATAACCCTTCCTGATTCAAAGATTAAATACTAATATTCTGTTTGAATTATAAAATTTAAAATGAAAATATGTAATTTTGTGCAATAAATATATTGATAATACTTTGTTTGCTCAATTAGAGCCCTAAAATTTTACATATGAAAGATTTCTTTTACGCTATTCAGGACTTGTTCGTTAATGTATTATTTGCACCTTTTGATGCCTTAAGAGCGTTAGAACTTGATAATTGGTTTGCTGCAAATATCATGTCTTGGATGTTTATGTTGATAGGTTTTGTTGCTTTTACTTATTGGATGATCCAATTAAAAAAGTTTAACGATAACAATGAAGAAGATAAGAGTATTACATCTCACTCGTATCTATAAATCAAAACCAATATCTTTACGATAATACATCTTATCAAAATGTAGTTTCTCAATATTTTGATAAGATTTTTTTATGGCCTCTTGATAGGTTTTACCATAACTGGTTATAGCCATAACGCGTCCGCCTGATGTGACTATTTTATTATCATCACTTAATGTGGCTCCCGCGTGAAAGACTATAGAATCTTGCACTTGATCCAAACCAGTAATTTCCTTCCCCTTTTCGTAAGCCTCTGGATAACCTCCTGAAACCATCATGATAGTTGTAGCTGCACGCTCATCGATTTCAATATCTATTTCATGTAATTTTTGATTAGAAATTGCATTAAAAATTTCAACCAAATCATTTTTAAGTCTTGGTAATACGACTTCCGTTTCTGGATCACCCATTCTCACATTGTACTCAATGACTTTGGGTTCGTTGCCAACTTTTATTAGGCCAATGAAAACAAATCCTTTATACGGTAAATTATCTTTCTTTAATCCATCAATAGTAGGTTTTACAATACGTTCCTCAATTTTATTTAAAAATTCTGGAGTAGCAAATGGTACAGGAGAAATAGCTCCCATACCGCCAGTATTCAATCCTGTATCACCTTCTCCAATGCGCTTATAATCTTTAGCTGTTGGTAAAATTTTGTAGTCCTTCCCATCAGTTAAAACAAAACAACTTAACTCAATGCCATCCAAAAACTCCTCAATCACAACACGACTACTGGCGGCTCCAAATTTTGAATCTACCAACATATTTCGTAATTCGCTTTTGGCTTCTTCCAAATCATTCAAAATTAAAACCCCTTTTCCTGCTGCCAAGCCATCTGCTTTTAAAACATAAGGTGGGTTTAAAGATTCTAAAAAAGTACATCCATTCTCAACTGTATCTTTATCAAATGCTTGATAAGCCGCGGTTGGAATACTATGGCGCATCATAAATTCTTTGGCAAATTGCTTGCTACCCTCTAATTCGGCTGCAGCTTTTTGAGGCCCTATAACCGGTATATTCCTTAATTCAGAATCGTTTAAAAAGAAATCATGAATACCAAGTACTAATGGGTCTTCAGGACCAACAACCACCATGTTTATTTTGTTGGATAGAACTGTCGATTTTATTGCTGGAAAATCGGTTACCTTTAGTTCGAGATTAGTCGCTATTTTAGCGGTTCCAGAATTACCAGGAGCAACAAATAGATTTTTACAAATTGTACTTTGGGCTATTTTCCAAGCAAAAGTATGTTCCCTTCCACCGGAACCAAGTATTAGAATATTCATGTTGTTGTTGTTTGGCGCAAAAATAATTGCTTTTGCGGTTAAAAAATAATTAGTTTTGAAAAAAGTATTTGATGTCCGTATATAAATCGTTTTTAAATAGTATTCTATTGCCTCTAGCTGATGTGGTAACGGGTGGATACTATTTAAAATATCTTAACGAATGGAAAAAATACGATACACTTTCCGAAGAAGCCTTAACAGCTTTACAAAGTGACCGTTTGAAAGAAATGTTGCATTACGCTCAAGAGCACGTACCTTATTATAAAAATATCCATGGTTCAAAAATTTCCGATTTTCCAATTTTAACAAAATCGATCTTAAGAAATCAATCTTCAAATCTAGTGTTCTGATGAATTCGATATTCAGGCTTTAGACAAACATCATAGTAGTGGTAGTTCAGGCTTACAATCTTTTACCTATATGTCCAAAGAACATACCTTTTACTTACGAGCATTACAAACGCATTGGTGGACTTGGAGTGGATATCAGGTCGGAGACAATTTGTTGCAATTTGGAATTTCTCAAAAACGAACACTATTAAAAAAACTAAAGGATATATTTTATAGATGTACATATGTTAAAGCTTTTGGTTTATCGGAAACCGAACTAAACTCCATTCTAGTTAAAATGTCCAGAAAGAAACGGGTTTTTGTTGCTGGCTATCCATCTGTAATTAACCAATTAGCTAAAACTGCTATAAAAAATCAGGTAAAATCCAATATTGTTGGTGTCATTTGTTTTGGAGATAAGATCTTTGATAATTATTATGATAATTTAATTGAAGCCTTTGGTTCAAGTTGTAAAATTATTGACACCTATGGTTGTGCTGAAGGACTGCTTATGGCGTGCAAACGTGATTTAGATTATTACTATACCATGTCTCCACATGTTTATTTAGAAATTGTAGATGATAATGGTAATGCAGTTCCAGATGGAGCAATGGGGAATGTTCTAGTTACTTCGCTCACAAATAAGGCCATGCCATTAATTCGATATAAACTTGGAGATTTGGCTATCAAATTGGAAAACAAAGAATACCCTACTGACAGACCTTTTAATTACCCGCTTTTAAAAAAAGTGGTCGGTAGAGAAACCGATATTGTCAAAACCACCAAGGGAATTACACTTAACATTCACAGTTTTACCGGTGTTCTAGAATATTTCCAAGAAATTAAACAATATAGAATAGTACAAAACAATTTAGAAAGTATTGAAATTGAGTATATTGTTGATAAGAACTACAATTTTAATTCTAGCATTTTAGAAGACATCAAAAACAAACTTAATACTCTAACAAAAAATTGTCTGACAATAAATTTTGTCGAAGTTACTGAAATACCCTCCACAAAATCAGGAAAACCTCAAATCATAGAATCCAATTTGAAATCTATATAAATGAAAGATGTTCTGATTATAACAAATTATTTCCCTCCAGAAACAGGTGCTGCTTCTAATAGGATATTTCATTTAGCTTCAGGTTTGAAAAAGAACAACTTTAATGTTTCAGTTTTAACGCCTTTACCCAATTATCCAAATGGTAGAATCTTCAAAGATTTTCGTGGTAAATTTAGCTCATCTTCTAATGAAAATGGCATTATAGTAAAGCGCCTTTGGATTTTTGCTAGTAACTCAAAGAACTCATTGCTGCGGTTATTAGCCATGCTTTCTTATAGTTTTAGCTTGGTTTGGTATTTTCTTTGGAATAAGATCCCTAAAACGGTTATTGTTCAGTCCCCACCTTTATTAGTAGCGTTCACTTGTATGTTGTTTTTAAAGTCAAAAAAAAGAAAATTAATTCTTAATGTCAGCGATCTTTGGCCGCTTGCAGGATATGAATTAGGGGTTTTTAAAAAGAACTATGGTTATAAATTGCTTGAAAAAATAGAACGTTTTAATTATAAAAAGGCGGATTTAATTTTAGGTCAAAGTGAAGAAATATTAAGTCATGTGACCGCTCTTTTTCATGATAAACAAGTCTTTTTATATAGGAATTATCCAGATTTTGAAATTCCATCAAGTCATTTTAAAGTATCTGAAGGTCAAAAAATCAAACTTGTTTATGCTGGATTGTTAGGCATAGCTCAAGGAATTTATAAACTTTGTCAAGAATTAAATTATGACTCAATAGAATTTCATATTTATGGAGCTGGAGCTGAAAAAGAAAAAATAGAAATGTTTATTACCGAAAATAAAAGCCTCCCCATTTTCTATCATGGAGAGGTAACCCGAGAAAAGCTACATAAAGAATTATTGGATTATGATGTTGTAATAATTCCCTTGTTGAACAGGATTTATGGTTCTGTGCCATCAAAAATCTTTGAGTATGCAAAACTAGGTATACCCATGTTGTATTTTGGTGGTGGAGAAGGTGAAGATATTATTAATAAACATCAATTAGGCTGGGTTGCCGAATCTGGTAATTACATTGCACTTAATAAACAAATAGAAAATATCACAAAAGAAGATATAACTATTAGTTTTAAAAAACATGTTTTAGAAATCTCGTCAAATGTTTTCAATTTTGAAGACCAATTAGAAAGGTTGAAAAAGATTATTTAATATGCCTTTTCTTCACCCTTTATGGTATTGAGGAATGTTTGAGTAATTATTTTTAAATCTAATAAAAGAGACCAGTTTTCAATATAAAAAATGTCATATTTCACTCTTCCAATAATATCCTTATCTGTTTCAACTTCGCCCCTAAATCCACTAATTTGAGCTAATCCAGTAATGCCTGGCTTGACAAAATGTCTAACCATAAACTTATCTATTTTTTTCGCATACATATTGGTGTGACTGACCATATGAGGTCTCGGCCCAACAACAGACATATCACCGAACAATACATTATAAAATTGGGGCAACTCATCAATACTAGTTTTTCTGATAAACTTACCTATTTTAGTGACTCGTTGATCATCTCTTGTAGCTTGATACAAATGCGCATCTTCATTAGGCGTCATGGACCTAAATTTATAACAATCAAATTCCCTGTAGTTAAAGCCGTTTCTTGATTGCTTAAAAAACACAGGGCCTTTTGACTCTATCTTAATCAAAATTGCTACAATTGGGGTTAACCAAGAAAGAATAAAAATGATAACAAAAGAGGAAAATAAAATATCAAATGCCCTTTTAAAAAACTGATTTACTGAATCTTCTAAAGGGATATTTCTTAATGACAAAATTGGGATATAATCATAGTACTCGTATTTGAGTTTTTTAGAATAAATATCTTTATTGTCTGGTAAAAATTTAAGGATTTTTAGATTATTATCACAAAAGTCAATGACGCTATGCATTTGTGAGTTTGACAATTCAGATATTGAACAATAGACCTCGTCAATGGATTCTTTATTTAGAAATTCGAAGCAAGATTTTAAATCAAAATTTTCTTTGTCTTTTACATTGAATGTTCCTTTATGCATATATCCATATTCTGGATTGTTTTTGAAAAAACTCTCCAATGAAGCTGTCTGTTTATTTTTTCCAAGTATAGCAGTAATTCTATAATTCCCTCCAAAAGCTGTTCGATACTTTTGAAGCAAATAGTACATTGAAAACTTAAGAAGAGAAATTAGAGCAAAGGAGGCAAAGATATATTTAAAAATTACTTTAGGTTTAATATTTAGTTCGTGGTAAAATCCAGAAAAGGCAAATATTACAAGCCCAAAAAACAACATTTGTCTAAATATCAACGATACAATTGTAATCTCTCGTGTGTACCTGTAAACCTCATAAAATTTAGTGTAAAGTGAAAGTATAATCCATGAAGAAGTGGCAATTAGGATAAAAGCAAATGGATCAATACCTTTAAAGAAATATAATACAGCAAAACCATTTATGATAATTAAATCTATTAAATAAGTTGCTGGCCTGATATAAATTGAATATCTGCCATGCTTAAAGGTACTCATTAGTACTTAATGTGTTTCTTAAAATCTTTATGTTCACTTTTTCTCAATTCTTCTTTTGAAAGCCCTTTAAAATAATTAAAAGTTCTTGCCATTCCCTCTTCTCTATTGACTTTAGGCGACCAGTCTAAAACCTTCTTTGCTAGAGTTATATCTGGCTGTCGTTGCAAAGGGTCATCTTTTGGTAATTCCTTATACACAATTTTTTGGTCGGTCTTAGTTAGCTTTATGATTTCAAAAGCAAAATCCTTGATAGATATTTCGTTTGGATTACCAATATTTACAGGATATGAATAGTCACTAAACATTAATCTATAAATCCCTTCAACTTGATCATCTACATAACAAAAAGAACGTGTTTGGGATCCATCTCCAAAAATGGTTAAATCCTCTCCCCGTAAAGCTTGCCCCATAAAAGCAGGAATAACCCTTCCATCGTTGAGTCGCATTCTGGGCCCATAGGTGTTGAAAATTCTAACAATTCTTGTTTCTAACCCGTGAAACCTATGATAAGCCATAGTAATAGACTCCTGAAAACGTTTGGCTTCATCATATACACCTCTTGGGCCAATAGTGTTTACATTTCCATAGTAGTCTTCACTTTGAGGGTGTACTAATGGATCTCCATAGACTTCAGAAGTTGAAGCAATGAGTATTCTAGCTTTTTTAGCTTTAGCCAAACCTAACAGGTTATGAGTACCTAATGATCCAACTTTGAGAGTTTGAATAGGAATTTTTAGATAATCTATAGGACTTGCAGGTGATGCAAAGTGCAATATATAATCTAAATTGCCTTCTATTGAAACAAAGTTTGTGACATCATGATTAATGAATTCGAAATTAGGATTTCCTGACAAGTGATCAATATTTTTATGATCTCCTGTTATAAAATTATCCATTCCTATTACATAATATCCTTCATCTATAAATCTATCACATAAATGGGATCCTAAAAATCCCGCTGCTCCTGTAATTAAAACTCTTTTCATATCAGGGTCTTCCTATTGAATAATATTCCAACCCATACTCTACTGGGTCTTTAGAATCATAAAGATTTCTCCCATCAAAAATCACTTTATGATTTAATTTTTCTTCAATTTTATCAAACCTTGGCGTCCTAAAGATACTCCATTCGGTACAAATTATCAATGCATCTGTACCTTCCAAAGCCTCATACATATCTCCTGAAAACTCTATTTTATCTCCTAACTTTCTCTGTACATTAGGCATCGCTTCAGGATCGAAAGCTTTAATATTAGCGCCTGCATCGAGCAATTCATTAATAATATACAAAGAAGGTGCTTCTCTAATGTCATCCGTCTCTGGCTTGAAAGCCAAGCCCCAAACAGCAAACGTTTTATCTTTAATGTCATTATTAAAAAAACTATTTATTGTAGGAATTAAAATTGTTTTTTGCTTTTGATTGACATTTATTACAGCGTCTAAAATTTTAAAATTATAATTTGAATCCTTCCCCGATTTGTGCAATGCTTTAACATCTTTCGGGAAACAAGAACCACCATATCCAATACCAGGAAACAAGAATCTTTTCCCTATTCTGGAATCTGTACCCATTCCTATTCTTACTTTATCAACATCGGCACCAACTAGATCGCAAAAATTGGCTATTTCATTCATAAAAGTGATTTTAGTGGCCAAGAAAGCATTAGATGCGTATTTGGTGAGTTCGGCAGATTTTTCATCCATTATAATAATTGGATTACCTGAACGAACAAACGGTTTGTAAAGTTTATTCATTATGTCTATGGCTTTATTTGATGATGCTCCTACTACTATTCTTTCAGGTTTCAAGAAATCATCAACAGCAAACCCTTCTCTTAAAAATTCTGGGTTGGAAACCACATCAAAATCAACAGTACTATTCTTAGCTATAGCTTCTTTAACTTTATCCGAAGTTCCTACAGGCACTGTGCTCTTATCAACAATCACTTTATATTCAGTAATCAATTTACCAATTTCATTGGCAACTCCTAGAATATATTTTAAGTCTGCTGAACCGTCTTCGTCTTCGGGTGTTGGAAGTGCCAAAAAAATAACCTCGCCATGATTGAGGCCTTCAACTAGTGAAGTTGTGAATTTTAATCTATTGGCTTTTATATTTCTATCAAACAATACATCTAGATGAGGTTCGTAAATAGGGACCTCTCCGTTTTGCATTTTTTTTACTTTTTGTTCATCAATATCAACACAAAGTACCTCATTTCCAGTTTCTGCTAGGCAAGTTCCCGTCACCAAACCAACATAGCCAGTCCCTACTACCGATATTTTCATTTATTATGTTTTTTGAACAAATATAGAAAATAATTGAAGTTTATGATTATTAAATTTCTATTCTAAATTCATGAAGAAAATTATAACACAGAACTAAAAAAATCTAAATATTCTTTGTTAATTTTATCCCATCTATAAAGATTTTTAATTTCAGAATAGCAAGCTTCAACCTTATTCATATTGTCTTTTTTTTCCAATGTTTCAATCAATTTTTTTACATCAAGAGCATTGTCAAAATAAAACGCATTCTCTTTGAGAATATTTTTGTTGAATTCATTATTGTTAGCCACTATTAATGATTTACAGGCCATTGCCTCTAGGAGAGATGGGTTGGTTCCACCAACAGAGTGACCATGGAAATATAAATTGGAATAATATCTTAGGTTATTTAAGATGTCAATATCATATATTCCTCCTACAAACCTAATATTCTGGTGATTTTTAAATTTTTCTTTTAAATAACTCCCAAACTTGTTTACATCGTGTTTACCAATAACTAAAAACGGTCTAACACTTCCAGATTTTGCTACTCCGTCCAATACCATTTCAATGTTATTTTCTGGCTCAAGCCTGGCAATTAACATATTGTATTCAAATTCCTTAATATGGTATTGTTCTAAAAGATCTTTATTTGGATTTTCAAATATTTTAGCGCCATATGCAATGTAAGTTGAAGATTTGTTGTGTTTCTGACTTATATAGCTTCGAATACCTATTGAGTCTGATATTAAATAATTGCTTGAATTTACTGCTAATTTTTCCGCATATTTAAGAAATTGTTGAACAGGTTTAGAATATTTTGATCGTTTCCATTCCAGTCCATCCATATTTGTAATAATCAAACTTTTTTTGGGTAATAGTCGGTACCATATTGAACTACTCGTATAACCCAATTGCAGAATGATGTCATTATTTCTTTTTCGTAAATCTATGATACAATTTAAATCATAAATAAACTGACCTATCGTACCAATTTTTTCTTCTGGATCAAAACAATGAATGATCTTTACGCCCTTGTAGATCGCCTTCTGATATGGATGATTACTTGAATTATAAACTGTTACCTCATGTCCTTTCTTAACTAAATAACATGAAAAATATTCAGCAAACTGTTCAAATCCTCCATGATAATTTGGGATTCCGCGCGTTCCTAAAATGGCTACTTTCAATCGTCAAATTTTTAAAGATAAAAATGGCATTAAACAAATAAAAATAAACAATGCCTTTATTTATGGTCAATGGGGCATCAAAAACAAAAACAAAACTAATCATTAAAATAAAATAAATGTAGTTAATGTCTTTTGATTTAACAGCGAACCAGATACTGTATGTAATAAAAAGCAAAAATAGTATTAGCGCTAAAACACCCATATTGAATAATATATCAAGATACTGATTATGCAAATTAAAATTTTCAAACCAATTTGGACCTAAATTATAGGTAAACAAGTAATAATTTAAGTAATCCCTAGAATCGCCTTTCCCATATCCAAATAGCATTTTATTGTCATGGTATTGATGAAATAAACCAATTTTTCCCAACAGATAACGGAGTTCTAAATCACTAATACTTTCTTTTTCTGAATAGGTAAAAATTCTTTTTTGAGTGATGTCATTTGTTGGTTGAAATTCAATTAGCTCATTATTAAATTTCAGTCCCTCTGAAAATCTTTTTTCGATAAACGAAATATTGAAAAAAATAAGTGTTAGACAAAATAGAATGGATATTGTAAAAATTCTTGATTTTAATGGTTTATACTTCTTCAATAAATAGATGCTGATTGTCACAAAACTGAAAAGAAGAACAGTTTTCGAAGCACAAAAAATGATTCCGAGAATTAAGGTCGTGTTCCCTAAAATCTTCAAAACTTTTTTTTGTGTCAAATCATTATTGATGGATAAAAAAAATGCAAATGATAAATACATGGAGTAAAAAACGGGGTGTTGGTCATATAAGCTAGTAAAATTGTGGAAATTCAAGCTTTCTATACTATTCCCCTTTAAAAATTTAAACCCCAAGTAGAACAACAAAATCATTACACTAACTACAGTGGACGTATAAAACACTTTGAATAACCTTGATAAGTTATCGTGGTTGAATTTGAAGTTGATTATTATTACGGTTATCACTAATGGTAGTATTTCCAAATCCAAACGTCTTATACCATAATGGTCTTTACTCACGATACTGCTTATCAATATCCAAATGAAAAACAATAAGGGAAATAAAAATCCGATGGTATTTAATTTCTTTAAATTTTTCCTTTCGAAAAAAATAATGTTAAAAATTAAAGCTAGAATGATTGATAAATTACCAATATTGTTTTTGAAGGGTACACAAGCAACTACGGCACATAATAAAAATGTATTTGTGGTAATTTTATTATCATCCAGCCATTTCATGACAATCACTTATCCATTTAATATTTGTAATAACTCTTTGGTTTTTTGATCCCAAGAGTGCGCATTTAAATCTATTTTCGGTTTATCATTGAACTGGTCCTTAATCTCATTGCAAAAATCATCAGAATTGTTAATTATATAAACATAGTTTTGAAGATCTTCCAATCCGTTAGATTTGGTTCCTATTACCTTCTTATTGGTGGCTAAATATTCATACACCTTAATGGTATTTGCTCCTGATTTTTTCTTGTCATCTACAATATAAGGTACAATACATATATCAAAATTCATCACGTATTCCGGGTATTCGTCATAATGTTTATCCCCTAAATAATAGAAATTATCTAATTTTAGAATCTTATCGTAAATCTCTTTGTTTAAAATTTGACCAACAAATACAAAAGAGCTTTCTTTTGATTTTAACATGGTTTCATTTAACAATTCTACATCAATTAGATGTGTTATTTTACCTCCAAATCCAACAATCGGTCTTGGTATGCTAATTAAATCTTTAGGAACCGCTGAATTGCTTGATTTAGAAAATCTCGAAACATCTACACCGTTTTTTATTAAGTACATTTTTTTTGGTGAAAATTTCTCACTAAAATCAGTAATGTTATCTTTTGAGTTAGTCGTCCAAAAATCGCAAATTTTAGCATAGTTTTGATAAGCGATATTTATTTGATTAATAATTTTTGAATAGACATTGAACTTGGTGAAATTATCCCAAGCATCAAAGACACGCTTATCTGGATTAAGATTATTGATTAATCCATGTGCAAATATATTTTGGCTTATTGCACAAAACTTATTTTCAATATTTAGTTCCGTCAAACATTTTTCAATAAATCGGGAATATTTTTTATTACTGTATTTCTTAATGAACCATTTGTAACCAAATAATATTTGTCCAAAAATATCACTCGAAATATTATCAATAAGATAAAGGTTGTTTTTTAATTTATAGAGTTTAAAACCATTACTTTTAAAAATAACTTCTCCATTGATTAAATTTCTTTTCCTTTTTAAAAGAATTTCAAGAATAGTTGTTGGTCTGTTTACTATTATATTGATGTTTTGATCATTTTTGGACAATTCTTCAATAAAGTGAGCATCTCTAGTCCGAAATCCTTCAAGTAATATTTTTCTCCAATCGTGAAAGGGAATTATCACTAAATTCATTTAAATTTTCTTTTTTTAACAAACAAACCAAGGTTATAACTATTGCTAGATCAGCCAACATTGTTGTCATAAAGGCATAAACCATGACTATTGCGAACAATATATACCTTTCAGTTGAAACAAACCCCAAATTAGATACTAAATTAAATAATAGTACCGATACCAGAAGCAACCCTATTAATCCTAAATCGGCGTATGCCCAAATTAATTGTGAAAAATGGCGAGTTTTTGTAAACTCCCCTGTTAGCACATTAAAATAGGAATATGGCCCATTTCCAAATAATTTAACTGGTTCCACCCTCGCGTATACAATGACAACTTGAGGTCTTTTGGCTATCCCTCTTTTGAAATTGCTATAAGACTTTCGAACATTATATTCTTCTTGAATAAAGTACACTTCTCTTTCAAAAGCAGGAATGTTTTTAATTGCCACATAAAATCCAATAGGCAAAGCGAACAAAATGAAAAGAAAACCTATGACTCTTATTTTCTTGGGGAATGACTTATAAATAGTGTAAAACACCAACAATAATAATATCAACTTTGTTACATTCGATTCAGCAATCAGAATTGTCAGGGATAAGTATAGAAAAAGAATTTTAGGGAATCTCGTTATAATTTTATCTCTATTATATCTTAAAATATTGATAATATTAAAGAGTAAAAAGAATCCTAATGCGTGATCAGCCTTTAAAAAAAAGGTTCCAAACATGAAATCAACATCCGCAACCTCCTGATTACTCATATTGAAGTCAATAAAGAAATCATAGCCAACTTTTTGAATTAAAATAATAGGTAATTGAAGACAGGCAATAAACAAAAATATTTTACTTATAAAAACTTGAGATAAAAATCTTTCTTTTGAATTAACCTTAAAGAATAAGTAACTGCCTAAAGGCAATAATACAAATATTAGATATACAAGTATTTTAGCTGGTGAGCTAAAATTAATTATGGCGCTAAAAACTATAGTAACTCCCAGTAGAATAAGGATTAATATTGTTCTGTCATAAAAAACTTTTTTTTTAATTAAAACATAAATCCCATAAAAAATAAACAGTAATGCTACTATACCATAAGAAAAAACAGTATTTGGAATCCCTAAAAAAAATTGTGAAAAGCCACCAATTAGAAAACAAGAGACAACTATAATTAAAAAAAATGCTAAATAAAGATGTTTAATTTTAAGCATTAATAAGCTTTTTTTTAGATGCTATCATGGCTTTAATAATTACAAAAAACTTCCATAAGTGCTTAATGTTTATTAATAACATTAAAAATAACACTACAATATAAATCCATTTATTCAATAAATAAAGAAGTTTATTTTCAACAAAAGTTTTTTCAAAAATAATATTGTTTCTGACTGAATAAAAAATTGCTTCTTTGGAATTTGTTGATAAAAACCTATTGTGTAGTATGGATTTCGTCTTTTTTAAGTGAAATGACGTTTCTAAATCTTCAACTATACTATCCAATATCAAAACTATTTTACCCCCAGAATTTGTAATCCTAAAAGTAAAGTCCAGATCGTCTGCATATAAAAAATACCTTTCGTTGGGTAATCCAACCCTTTTTATTAAATTCTTATGAAAAAACAATCCTCCATATGGCGCAACAGCTACTTTACCTAATCGGATATTTTTATTTAATTTTGACTTGTTTTTTAATTTAATCTTGTCTACTAAATTAAACCCCAAAAATGAATTTCTGGATCCTAGCATCAAATAGGGGGCATTTTGTTGAATTGCAAACTTGTACTTTTCTCTTTGAGGTCTATACGAAAGTAATGCATCCGATTCTTCTTTGAATGAGGTCTCTTTTAGGCTTTTTAAAAGTACATCAAGAGCATCCTCATGTGGTAGATTATCATCATCAAGCAACCAAACATATTCAATTTCCTTTTGGATAATGTGTTGAATGCCAATCTTAAATCCATTTGCAGATCCCGAATTATAATTGAGATCTATAGTTTTAATTTTATTAAACCTCTTTTTTAATGACTTAAGTTTTTGGAAACTATTTTCAGCTATTCCATTGGTAACTAAAACTATTTCTTGGATATATGATTCAGCAACTAATCTGTTGATAACCCTTTCAAAATAATGGCTTCTATCCAAATAAGTTACAATGACAACCCCAACTTTCATTCAATCAAATGTTATTATATCCTAATTCGATTAACATTGGATCATTTTTAATTTTATCGTAATAGTTATAAAGTTCTTCTTCATCCTTAAATGCATATCGTCTGTTGGCATCGGTTTTTGATGCTACCTTATCAATTAAATCCTGATTAACTTTCATTTCAAGAAATTTTGTTAGGGTCATTAATATGTCTTTTGGAGCTTCTAAAAAATCTTCGTATTTAATGTGTAAAACGTCATCAAAATAATCATTAGCTTTTAAAGCTTTTTGAGTATAAAATTTCCAGAGATTTACTCCTCTTGTTATATCATTAACAACAAGTGAATGGGAAATCACCCGTTCATATTCTAAAAATGATGTTTTTAATTTTTTTCGTTTAATATTACCATTTGATTTTTTTAAACCTTCCCTCTGTTTTAAACTATTTGCAACGTCGATTGGGTTTCTGTAAATATGGATTATTTTAGCATTAGGAAAAATTTTTTTGTATATCGGCAGTAACAAGGTATTTCTTGGGTCTTTCCATCCCCAAGCTTCCTGTAACTTAAAAACATTTCTAAATTTTAAATAATTGCCTATCCCTAAAAATTTAACACTCCAAATGGATGTTAGTCGTTTAGAAATGATTTTAGCTGAATTATTTATGAATGAGTTATTTATGTTATCGACCCCATTGGGATTATCCCATGAAGCTCCACACTGAAATAGAAGCCATCTATTTAAGTTTTGAAAAAATTTAGATTCATCATTTTCACTCTTATCCTCTCCCATAAAAATTCCAATTTCTGATATAAACCGAGTTAACATTGAAGTTCCAGATCGATGCATACCAATAATTATGATCGGTTGTTTACTCATATATTCTTGATGAAAGGGATATAAAAAGGTGTTATATTTAATCTTTTTTTAGCAATAGCAACTAGAATTATATTTTTAATTCCGATAGCCATTGCAGTGGCAATAGCCGCTCCTAAAATACTAAAATGATAAATAAAAATTATATTCAAAATAACTGTTAATACTAACATGCTTAAGGTTACTCTCATTAATACTGATTCGTTTCCAGTCATGTTCAACAAAAGTCCCACGGGACCACAACTTGCATTTATTAATTGTCCAATAGCCAATATTATTAAAACAATTGTGCCTGAAGAAAATTCCTTATTAATCATATTAATTATGTCATTGGAAAATATTGTTATTAACAAAAAAATCGCAAATGACAACCAAAAAATAAATTGGGTTTTTGATTTTATTAAATATTTTAATTCCGAAATATTTTCAGACCAATACAATTCAGATATTTTGGGAGCAATAACAGTATTAACACCTACCAACACAAAACTAATAAATAGCGAAAGTTTCAGGGATAAAGCAAATATACCTACTTCATATTTAGATTCAAATATTTGAATGACATATACACTAATGTTCCCAATAAAATATGAACTCAATGCAATTAACATCATTGGAGCTGAGGTTTTTATTAATAATTTTAGGCTTAATTCTGAATTGGTTTTCAATTCAATTTTATGAAGGTTTTTAAGTACAATCAAAGTCGAAATTATACTTAACGCTAAAATTGTTATTCCGAGTGCATGTAAAGGAAATTGTATCGAATCAAATCTACCAGAATAGAAAATAATTAAAATTGCACATATTAATGGTATAAGTACTGTTCTAAAGATTTCTGATATGGTAATTTTTTTCAACCCTCTTAAAAACTCAACATTTATCAAGTTTAGTGTAAAGAAGGGTGCTATTACTGCAACTATTCTTATAGCCTCTTCATAAACTAAATCATTAAAAATGTAATTAGCTATTTCTGAAGACAAACAATAGGTAATTAAAGAAAAACAGATGCTTAAAACAAATATGATCTTAAGAGCATAACTGTAAAGAACTTTCTTTTCATAACTGTACTCTGGTTTTGAAAATTGACCTACAAACCTTAATATTGATGTTGTTAACCCAAATGATGTAAGAAAGCTAAAAATAATCATTGTGGTATATGCAATACTATAAACACCCAATCCATTAGGGCCATATTCTCTGGAAATAATAATAGTCAGCAGATAACCAAAAAGAATTCCAAAACCCTTGAGAAGCATAACAATAATGCTGCTCTTTAGGAGGCTTTTACTATTTTGATGGCTTATTTTGTCCAATGACATACTCCCTTAATTGTGCTTCCAGTTTGTTAAATCTAATTTTATTAGTTTTTCTAAATTATCAATCTCCTCTATAAAATTCTTCAAGTATAGTTCTTTTAAAGTATCAGAATCTAATTTAGTTGAAGACGATTCTTTTAAATTCAAATTAATTATTCTCTTCTTTATGTTTTTTTTGAATTGATTTGAAACGGGAATTATTGAAATTAGTTTTTTTAATTTTATGTCTTTGTAAATGAAATCTCTTATAATTTTACTTTTAGGAACCGATGCTGGATTACTCCGGTGATCAATATTATATTCGAAATTTTCTATTTCTAAAAAATCAGATATTCTATCAAAAGTCAATTGTCTATCTTTAATAAAGTCCTCTTCAAACCTAATAAACAAGAAATCCTCAAGATTAAAATATTTTAAATAATTATCTATCTGTTCACTGTAAAATCCTCTTTTCAAATAGCTAAAATTAACATTTGAAAAATGGTCTTTATTAATTCTTGATTTTTCTTTCTCTAATGCTTGAATAAAACCTAACGTTTCATATCCTCTTCTTTGACTCATTAGAAAATGCGAATACGCTCTTTTAACAGGATCCCTTAAAATAAATATAAACTTGATATTATATTCTGAAGAAAATGTTTTGAAAATTCTTTTTTCGGTATCCTTGAAATAAGAATAACTGGGATCTATTTCGCCAACAATTTTGGCATTTTTTAATTCTTTTGAGTCAAAATAGGTTTCAAAGTACTTTTTATGATCATTTTCATATAGCTCCTCTAATGAAAAAAAATGCGTTTCCTTTTCTTTGGGAAGTGCGATATTCTTGTTTTGGGATAAAATATCATGAAGTGAGGTTGTTCCTGATTTTTGAGCACCTATACAGAAAAAAATATCCTTTTTTTTCATATGTTATTAACTCAAGATTATCTTGTTTCAATTTTTAGTTTTTGCTTAAAAACTGGTTTAGAATCAAAATATGGATCATATTTTCCACTAATTTCATGAGTCCTAATTTCTCCATTTGCTTTATCAAAAGAAATGTAATCATTAGGAACAAAAAAAGACCCAAACTCGTTTGAGTTTAATTTTAAATTAAAATCTTCGTACGACATTTTAACAGATAAGAACGTTACAACATTGGTTTTTGGATTATCTCCAAAATCAAATCGTAAGCTTTTTGGAAAAATAGTTTCCGGTATTTTAAAACGTATGATTTGTTGTTTATCGCTTCCTTTAACCTTTTTCTCAATTTTTGTTTTCCAGGTGTATTTATTATTATCAAAGTCTTGATAAAACAATTCAAAAACGTCATCATTTTCAACAACAACCTCTAAATCTACAATAAACTGCGATATTAAAACCTCTTGGGCTTCCTGAACCTCTTGATATTTTGAGGTTTCGCTTCTGTTTTGCCTACAACCTATAAATAAAACACACAAGAATATTAATTTACTTAATCTCATAATAAAAATTTAAACAATCATTCCTGCAGCAACCGTTTCATTGGTAGCATCGTCTACAAGAATAATACTTCCTGTTGTTCTGTTTTCTCTGTAAGAATCAACCATTAAGGGTTTTGTGGTGCGAATTTTAACTTTTGAAATATCATTCATGCCCAATTCCTTATCATCCATATTTCTTTCTAGGGAATTTATGTCATATTTATACACCACTTCTTTTATCATAGCCTTTTGTTCATTGGAAGTGTGTTTGATAGTATATTTTGCTCTTGGTTTAGCAGAATCGTTGTGCAACCAACACAGCATGACTTCCAAATCTTGAGAGGCTTCAGGTCTATTATTAGATCGCACAATCATATCACCTCTACTAATGTCAATATCGTCTTCTAAAGTTATAGAAACAGACATTGGTGCAAATGCCTCTTCCAATTCTCCATCAAGCGTATCAATTGACTTTATTCTTGAATTAAACCCAGACGGCATTATGGTTACTTCATCCCCTTTTCTGAATACGCCACTGGCTACTCTTCCGGCATAGCCCCTATAATCAATAAATCCATCTCTTTGAGGTCTTAAAACAGTTTGAACAGGAAAACGCGCATCTACTTTATTGATATCACTGCTAATATGCATGGTTTCTAAAGTATGTAATAATGGCGCTCCTTGATACCAATCCATATTTTCAGAGCGATTAACGACATTGTCTCCTAATAATGCACTAATAGGTATGAACCGTACATCTTTTACCAGCATTTTA
Source organism: Hanstruepera sp. CR43 (assembly GCF_055227665.1). Lineage (NCBI taxonomy): Bacteria > Pseudomonadati > Bacteroidota > Flavobacteriia > Flavobacteriales > Flavobacteriaceae > Hanstruepera > Hanstruepera sp. CR43. The sequence goes on from NZ_CP200078.1 coordinate 1,856,281, forward strand.
GATGAAAACTCTTCAAATTGCTCGATAACTTTATTATAAGCCTCTTCAGAAAAATCAACTAAATCCATTTTGTTAATACACACGATTACATGCGGTATCTGAAGCAATGACGCAATAAACGAATGTCTTCTCGTTTGTTCAATAACACCATGTCTGGCATCAACTAAAATGATTGCTGCATTAGCTGTTGAAGCCCCTGTAACCATATTACGAGTATATTGAATATGACCAGGTGTATCAGCAATTATGAATTTTCTTTTGGGTGTTGTAAAATATCTATACGCTACATCAATAGTAATACCTTGTTCACGTTCATCTCTTAAACCATCAGTAAAAAGTGCCAAGTCAACACCTTCATGTCCTTTTTTCTTACTAGTGTTTTCTATTGCCTGTAATTGGTCTTCAAAAATTGATTTCGAATCATATAATAAACGCCCTATGAGTGTACTTTTTCCATCATCGACACTCCCTGCCGTTGTAAAACGTAATAATTGATTGTTATCTAACATGATAATTTTAAATGAGATACTGAATCTCCCGAAACTTCGGTACAGTATTGCAATTAATAAATTTGATTAAAAATACCCTTGTCGCTTTCTATCTTCCATTGCCGATTCAGAACGCTTGTCATCACTACGGTTACCGCGTTCTGTTTGACGCATACCAGATACCTCGTCTGCAATTTTTTCTAATGTATCGGCATCAGACTCAATACCTCCTGTAATGGTTATATCGCCTAGAGTTCTGAAACGTATTTTTTTAGTGACTATTTCTTCGTGGTCTTCTAAAATGAGAAATTCTGAATTTGGAATCCAAGATTCTTGACGCCAAACAACCTCGCGTTCGTGTGCAAAATATAATGAAGGGATAGCTATATTCTCTCTCTTTATGTAATTCCAAACATCCATTTCGGTCCAATTACTTATTGGAAAAGCTCTAAAATGCTCGCCTTCAAAGTGCTTTCCGTTGAAAATATTCCATAACTCTGGTCGTTGGTTTTTAGGATCCCATTGACCAAAATCATCTCTGTGAGAAAAGAATCTTTCTTTGGCTCTAGCTTTTTCTTCATCACGTCTTCCACCTCCAATGGCACAATCTATTTTATTGGCTTCAATCGCATCTAAAAGTGTTGTGATTTGCAAAGCATTTCTCGTTGCATTCTTACCGCGTTCTTCAGCAACACGTCCTTCATCGATAGATTCCTGAACAGAACCCACAATTAATTGAACACCTAATTCCTTTATAATATCGTCCCGAAACTGTATGGTTTCTGGAAAATTATGCCCTGTGTCCACATGCATTAATGGAAACGGAATTTTAGCTGGATAAAACGCTTTCTTGGCCAAATGTGTTACCAAAATAGAGTCCTTCCCTCCTGAGAATAAAATTACGGGATTATCAAACTGCGCCCATACTTCACGTAGCACAAAAATAGCTTCACTTTCTAACTCGTCTAAATAATTTAAATAATACTTACTCATTTTGGAGTTGTAATTTTGGTCTTATATAATCAAGTATCTTTTTAACTGCTAATTCAACAGATACTTCTTCGGTTTTAATTTCTATGTCTGGATTTTCCGGGGCCTCATAAGGCGCTGAAATCCCTGTCATGTTTTTTATTTCACCCGCTCTGGCTTTTTTGTAAAGCCCTTTTACATCACGGCGTTCACATTCTTCAACACTGGTATTGACATAAACCTCGACAAAGTTAACATCTTTGACGATACTTTTAATGTTCTCCCTGTCTTTTTTATAAGGCGACACAAAGGCTGCTAAAGTAACTATTCCCGCATCAACCATCAGATTGGCAACTTCAGCAATTCGTCTGATATTTTCGGTTCTATCTTCTGGTGAAAAAGTCAGATCATTGTTTATACCTTTTCTAATATTATCACCATCTAAAGTATAGGTATTTATGCCTTGCTTGTACAATTCTTGTTCAACAACATTAGCTATTGTTGACTTTCCAGAACCTGATAAACCCGTAAACCATAACAAAAAAGATTTATGCTTTTTTGTTTTTTGTCTATCTGCTCTTGAAATTTGATAATCATGAGGGATGACGTTTTCGTCCATTTGACTTTTATTTTTTCTTAAAAATATTACGAACCTTACCTAGTGGGAGTTTTAACCACATACGCTCGTGGAAATAATATAGAGCAAATTTCGTAAATAATTCTGTAATGGCTATATATAGTGCTATCTCATCATAAGAATTTAATATGGCACCTGAAATGATAAACGTCATTGTAGTGGCTACCACTCGCCATGAAATTGTTTTATATAGTGTTTCTTTTGAAGTTACAACACCATCTCGAAGAACAAATTGCCAAATGCGTTCGTGAACATAGTATACTAAAAGTTTAATAAGAAATTCTGCAGCTCCTATTTTTATGGCGTGGTCTAAACTACATTTCCCATTCAAACATGTTATCAATAGAACTATTAAAATGGTATCTGCTGTAGCAACAATACGCCAAGACACTCCTTTTAATAAGCTTCTAGCATGTGATTCTTGTTTATATTTTGCCATTATTAGAAATTATTTAGAAACAACAAACCAAGGGTTTAGTAAATTCTCTTTGTTGTATAACAAAGGCTGTTTGGTCTCATGAGAAATGACTTGAATGCCTATGGCGTTACATATGGCCTGTCCTGCTGCAGTATCCCATTCCATCGTTGGCGCATATCTTGGGTAAACATCTGCTTTACCTTCGGCTACCAAACAAAACTTCAATGAACTTCCTTTTGAGACTATTTCAACATCCTTTCCGCTTTGTTTTATTTGCTCAACAAAATCTAAAGTTTCCTGGCTCATGTGCGAGCGGCTTCCTACAACTTGAACGGTTTTTGATTCGGAACTTTTAGGTTGCAAGGTCTCCGACATTTCTATAGCTTCCTCTATTAAAGTATCATGAGACTTCAATTGCGCTTTATAGGCTTTCTTATCTTGAACACTGGCATAGTACAAAACCTTGTTGGCAGGAACATAAATAACTCCCAATAAAGGTGAGCCATTTTTAACATAGGCAATGTTTACAGTAAACTCGCCATTTCTTTTGATGAATTCTTTAGTACCATCAACAGGATCTACCACCCAGCAATCTTTCCACTGCTTTCTTATAGTGTAATTTATTTGCTTGTTTTCTTCGCTTATGATTGGTGTATCTGTATTGGTCAAAAACGAATTGATAACATCATTTGCTTTTTTATCGGCTTCAGTTAGTGGTGATTTATCGTCCTTTAACTCAACATTAAAGGTGGTGTCATAAACCTCCATAATGACTTTTCCTGCTTTTAATGAGGCTTCAATAGCAATCTTTAAATTTTTATCCATGTATTTTAAATATGGCTTCTTTTAAACTTGATTTCCAATTAGGTATATCTAAACCCAATGTCTTTTTTATTTTGTTTGTGTCTAAAACACTAAACTTAGGTCTTTTTGCCGCTGTTTTATAATCGGCCGAAGGTATCGGATTTATTTTAATGCTGTTACTTGATAGACTAAAAATTTCTTTGGCAAATCCATACCATGATGTTTGTTCATCATTACAATAGTGGTAGATACCATATTGATTTGAATCATTTTCGATAATATAATTAATTACTCTAGCTAAATCACCTGCATAAGTAGGTGAGCCTATTTGGTCGTCAACAACACTGATTTCTTTTTTGGTTTCGGATAAACGGAGCATTGTTTTCAGGAAATTATTTTGATGTTCTGAATACAACCAACTAGTTCTGATAATAAAATATTTGTCAAGAGTATCTTGAACCTTTTCCTCGCCTTTTAACTTGGAAAGTCCATAAATATTTATGGGATTTGTGAAATCTGTTTCTATGTAGGGCTTACCCTTATTGCCGTCAAAAACAAAATCGGTCGAAATATGAATTAATTTTGTGTTGCTTTCATTGCAGGCCAATGCTAAATTTTCTAGGCCCTTTTCATTTATTTGAAATGCCTTTTCTGATTCTGATTCAGCAAGATCTACATTTGTATATGCCGCACAATTTATACACCAATCACAATTATTTAAATGAAAAAAATTCTTTATTTCATCTAATTTGGTAATATCAATAACTGATCGATCTGCAAAAATGAATTTGATTTCTTGATGGGAAGCTGCTAAATCTTTAAGACATTCACCTAATTGACCACCTGAACCTGAAACTAAAACTGTTTTCATTTATTTGGTTGAAAATTACTTCAGATTAATTGATTTCGGCAAATTCCATAATAGGTAATTCCAGATCCTTATCCGAAATAATAAGTTTATCTTTAGGTAATTGCCAGTCAATATTTAAATTGGGATCATTAAATATAATTCCTCTTTCCGATTTTTTATTATAGTAATTATCACACTTGTATGAAAATATTGCGGTTTCACTCAACACCACAAAGCCATGAGCAAATCCTCTGGGTATAAAAAATTGTTTTTTGTTTTCTTCTGACAATAAAACGGATAAAGATTGCCCGAATGTCGGGGATTCCTTTCTTATATCCACAGCTACATCAAGAACTTTACCCTTAATTACCCTAACTAATTTAGCTTGAGCAAACATTCCTATCTGATAATGCAGGCCTCTTAAAACCCCTTTTCTTGAGAAGGACTCATTGTCTTGAACGAAATCAGTATAAACCCCTGTTTTACTCTTAAATTTTTCATTATTAAATGACTCAAAAAAATAGCCTCTTTTATCTTCAAAAATATCAGGCTCAATAATATAGGTCCCTTTTAGTTTTGTTTCTTTAATATTCATTTTTTTGAGTTCAATAATCCTAGTAGATTTTTACCATATCCGCTTTTGAGTAATGGCATTGCCAATCCTTTAAATTGCTCGGCGGTAATATACCCCATTTCAAATGCCGCTGCCTCAATGGACCCTATTTTTAATCCTTGTCGTTCTTCAATTACCTCAATGAATTGAGATGCCTGCATTAGGGATTGAAATGTTCCTGTGTCAAGCCAAGCAGTTCCTCGATCTAAAATACTCACATTTAATTTTCCTTGCTCTAAATATACTTTGTTAACATCAGTAATTTCAAGTTCTCCCCGTTCACTTGGTTTAATGTTTTTTGCAACTTCAACAACAGAATTATCATAAAAATAAATTCCAGGAACCGCAAAATTAGATTTTGGCTTTTTAGGTTTTTCCTCAATTGAAATGGCCTGTCCTTGGTCGTTAAACTCAACAACGCCATATCTTTCGGGATCATGAACCCGATAGGCATAAATAACACCTCCTTCAGGATCATTATTACTCTGTAATAGATTCGATAGTCCGGTTCCATAAAAAATATTATCTCCTAAAATAAGGGCAACTTTTTCATTTCCAATAAAATCATCACCAATTATAAAAGCTTCAGCCAAACCATTTGGGTTTTCTTGGATGGCAAATTCAAATACACAACCATATTTACTGCCATCACCTAATAAATCTTGAAATAGTGGTAAATCCTTTGGTGTTGAGATTATTAAAATTTCTCTTATTCCAGAATACATTAATGTTGACAATGGATAATAAATCATTGGCTTGTCATAAACAGGCATCAATTGTTTACTTATAGATAATGTTAAAGGATGTAACCGAGTACCTGATCCTCCAGCAAGTATAATTCCTTTCATGCAGTATATTGGTTTTCATAGTAAGACTGATACGCTCCTGATGTTACGTTTTCCAACCAGTCTGTGTTGTTTAGATACCAGTCAATTGTTATTGTTAATCCTTCCTCAAATGTTACAGATGGTTTCCAGCCAAGCTCTCTATTTATTTTAGATGCATCAATGGCATAGCGTAAATCATGACCTGGGCGATCTTTTACAAATGTTATTAATTTTTCAGATGTTCCTAATATTCGTTTAAGCTTGAAATCCATTTGTTGACATAATAATTTAACCAAATCGATATTCTTCCATTCATTAAACCCTCCAATGTTATAAGTCTCCTTATTAACTCCTTTATGATAAACTAAATCAATGGCTTGTGCATGATCTTGAACATACAACCAATCTCTAGTGTAATTACCGTCCCCATATACTGGAAGTGACTTATTGTTTAATATATTGTTGATGAACAAGGGAATTAGTTTTTCAGGAAATTGATTCTCTCCATAGTTGTTGGAGCAATTTGAGATTACAAATGGAACTCCATAAGTTTCTCCATAAGCTCTAACAAAATGGTCTGAACTAGCCTTTGATGCTGAATATGGTGAATTTGGATCATAAGCAGTAGTTTCAGTAAAAAGACCTTCTGTTCCCAGAGATCCATAAACCTCGTCAGTGCTAATGTGATAAAATCTCTTCCCTTCAAAATTGTTTTTCCACAAATCATTGAAAGCATTTAATAATATCATGGTGCCAATGACATTTGTCTTAACAAATGCCAAGGGGTCAGAAATAGATCTGTCTACATGAGATTCAGCAGCTAAATGAATAACCCCTTCAAATTCATATAAACTAAATATTTTTTTAACATATTCTTGATCTACTATGTTGCCTTTTAAAAAGGTATAATTTGATTGGTTTTCAACGTCTTTAAGGTTCTCTAAATTTCCTGCATAGGTTAATGCATCTAAATTGTAAATATGATAGTCTGGATAATTTTTAACGAATAATCTCACTACATGTGAACCTATAAAACCAGCACCACCCGTAATCAATATTGGTTTTTTCTTACTCATAATTTTTAATGAATGGAACTATTTTTCTTAACAAATAGATTAAACAGAGTAAAAAGAAAGCTAATATTGGTAATATCAGCATATATCTTTGATACCATTCAGAACTTTTGTTACCTACTTCCTGAAAACTAGCAATGACATCAAAAAACACATCCTCTTCTACTTTTTTCTCATCTAAAAGTTTTAATTCATTTCTTAATTGAATTTCCTTGTTTAATAACTCAAATTCTTTGGTTTGAGTTTTGTCCTTATTTAGCGACAGACCTTCACCTCCTAGGCTAATTTCTGTCGAGGGAGATTTGGACTCTTCCTCCAAAACTTTAATATAAACTTCTTGAAGTGAAGCGACCTCTTCAAGTTGAGATTTGATAGTCTCTTTCTGGATTGCAATCAACGAGTCCCTTTTCTTCATTTTTTTTTCAGAATATTTGTTCGAAAATGAATTTCCAATTCCATTTTCCAGTTTAGGGAATATATCTTTTTGAAAAGAAAACACCTCTATTTCAAACAAATCTCCTGAATATATACTCCTGTTATCAACGAAATCCTCAAATGTGATATTACTTGCTCTCACACTATCTATGGATTTAAGAAAGTTATTGTATTGAACAATTCTTTCATTTTCTGTTTCAGGGCCTGGTATTATTTCAAATCCTGTAATGTTTTTGGCTTCTTCAACATCTAATTCAAATACTTCAGAAAGCGTATTAAAGTCTTCATCTGCTATTAATGCGTTATAATAATTAATTGTATTAACCAATTGATATTTTGAGTCAAAATAGGGTTTAACTAAAATCTGTGAACTATATAAATCTGGTTTTAACTTATCAAGACCATACCCTAAAGCACCTGAAATAATTATTGCTAATATTATTATTTTGTAATTAACTATTAAAGGCTTTAATAGATAAATGAAAAAGGCAAAAACATTTTTGAAAAAAGAAGACACAAAATTAATTAGCCTATTAAATCCTGCTCCAAGTAATTTTAGTAAGTATACTAAATCGACCTCATCATTATTTTGCGGTTGTTTATTGTCGCTCATATATTTAGTTAGTTATTAAATATTTGTTGTAATATTTTTCTGGTTATTAAGTATGTAGGTTTCACACCTGAAGTTCCTAGACCCCCTGATGCCAAAGTACTTCCTGTTTCTAGTGGGTTATCACTAGCGTAATAAGCGTAACGTACTTTTACATCAGGATTAATAGCTTTACGAATTTTGGAAGCGGCCTGAATGGCCTTTTGATAATGTGCGCCTTCCATTTCGAGACCAATAACATTCCACGTGGAGTTAAAAAAGAATTTTAGAATATCTTTATTCTGCAATGAGGTTCCTAAGACCGTAATCATGGCGCCTTCATAGACATTTACTCCGTTACCATCTAAATCGTTTTTATTCAACTCATTGTGAAAAGGATAGTTGTCCGCCGTGCCTTCAAAAATATGAGCCGAAGGTATCATGATATCTCCTTTGCCTCCTTCCAAAATTCCAGCTTTTCCCATAATTGAAATGGAGCAAACATTCAGAGAAATCTTTTTACCGTCTACTTTCATGGGTTTTAAAAGTTCGTCTATAGTTTCATATGCTTGTTCTCCAAATGCGTAATCCATAACTAAAATTACAGGTTGTTCATCTTTCGATTTGGAATTATCTATCCCCAAATCGAGTTTAGAAATAACGGTCTTATTTATGTCAAAAATTTGAACGTCAATATTCGTTCCTGAACTATCAGGAATATATATCATTCCATTCTGCAACGCTTCTTTGGTCACTTTATTGCGTAACGCTTCATTTTCTTTTTTGCTTAAATCTTCATACGTTCCAAAAATGCCTTTTTGGGCAATAATCGCCTTCAGAGGTTTCGCAGCAAACAATGTGTTCATAACGCTGTGCATATTTGCACTGATAACATGTATGGGCCGATCAATTAAGTTATTCTTTAAAAGGGTGTTTTTTATGTTATCTGCCCAAATTTCACCATGAATATGATGTCCTAAACGCTCTCGTAAAACTGGACTAAAAGTTACTGTTCGTTTGTTGTTATTTATGCTTTCTTCAATTGCAAGCTTACCTAGCCAATAAACAATATGTAGAAGCCTTTCGGGTTGCTCCTTTGTACTAAACTGACTATAAACCTGACTCAATTCATTAAAAGTCCTCCCTAAAATATTGGCAGTATGTGTTATAGCTATTTCGCGCTCGTTTTGACTTAATTTGTTTTTAGACAGAACCGTTTTTTCAAGCTTCACCCAGTCTCTGGTTGTATTTCCGTTTTCGTCTATCAATACCCTTTTGCTTATTTTATGAGATTCTATAAACAAGAAGGTTAAATGGGTTAAAATATCGTATATTTCTGAACGTCCTCGAGTAATTTCAATGTTCATTTGATCTTCATCAATCCGATAGCAATTTCTGCGTCTTTTGGGTGGTATTATGGCTACAAAATGCGAATTACTGTATCCTTCGTCGCTTGTTAAATTGATAAAGGTACATTCTTCAATGCCTTGTGGCAATCTATCAATAACATACAAAAGCCCTTCCAATTCTGCTTTATCATCAGCAATGGAGCCATATATTTCTGGTCGCAAAAGTAAAAGAGCTTCACGGAGCGTTTCTCCAGAGACACCCATGGGTTTGTAGAATCCCCTATTGAATAAGTGCCTCATAGTAATATACATCCTTTCAATAGCATTCGAGCTTTCTTGAGCTCTCGTTCTAGCATGATGTTTCTTATTACTCATAGAAAAATTTTAGTCCCCAAATATACTATTATTTAGTCAAACCCAACGCCATCAATTGGTCTGCTATTTTTCGATCATTTGATAATCGTGGAAGCTTGTTTTGTCCTCCCAATTTACCAATGGATTTCATGTATTCCTGAAAACCATTTTCCGCTATTTGAGTAATTTTTAAAGGTCTTAAAACTTGTCCGGAAATTAAATCAAAATAATAGCTGTTTTGGTTCTGAAGTGCTTGATCAATTCGCAGCTCCAATTCTTGTTTTTGTTCTAACTCTCCTTCAAATTCGATAAACCATTCGTGGTAAGGTAGCCCTTCATCTGGATTAATTTGTGGGGCAACAGTGAATTCAGAAACTTGAATGTTGGTATTCTTTAATCCTTCTTTCAGAGCCTCTTCCACTTCCTTACCAATAACATGCTCCCCAAAGGCGGAAATGAAATGCTTGATACGTCCTGAAACGATAATTTTGAAAGGCTTAACGGATGTAAACTGAACCGTATCACCAATATTATATGCCCAAAGACCGGCATTGGTTGAAATAATCATGACATAATTTTCTCCGATAACAACATCTTTAATCGTTAACCGTTTTGGGTTATCATCAAAAAACTCATCAGCTTTTATAAATTCATAAAAAATTCCTGAATCTAACTGGAGCAACATCCCTTTATCTCCTTGCTTGTCCTGAAACGCAAAAAAGCCTTCGCTTGCTGGATACAGCTCAATGCTGTCTACCTTTCTTCCAATTAAACTTTCAAACTTGACTCTATACGGCTCATAATTTACCCCGCCAAAAATGAATAAATTAAAATTCTTGAAAACATCACCAACTTTTTTTCCAGTACGTTCCTTAATTTTTTCAAAATACATTTGTACCCAAGAAGGAATTCCAGAAATAATAGTCATGTTTTCATTTAGGGTCTCATTTACAATGGCATTAACCTTATCGTCCCAATCTTCAATACAGTTGGTTTTCCAAGTTGGCATTCTGTTTTTTTGAAGATATTTAGGCACGTAATGAGCAACTATTCCTGATAATCGCCCCAATTGAATGCCATTTTTCTCATCAAGTATTGGACTCCCTTGCAAAAAAATCATCTTGCCATCAACAAACTTGCTGTTACCGGTTTCGGCAATATACATTAGTATGGCATTTCTAGCAGCACTAATGTGAAAAGGCATGCTATCATTAGTAATAGGAATGTATTTGGACCCTGATGTGGTACCTGCGGTTTTAGCAAAATATATGGGTTTATCTTTCCATAAAACATCCCTTTTGCCAGCAACTACCAAATCAATATAATTTCGTAATGCCTCATAATCTCTGACCGGTACTCGGTTAATAAAGTCGTCATGTGTTTTGATGTTTTCAAAATCATGATCTTTACCGAATTGGGTGTGCTTGGCTTCTTGAATAAGCATTTCAAACACCTTGTTTTGAGTCTCAATTGGATTTGATGCCCATTTGTTTATTTGTTTGGACACACGTTTTGCAAATGGTTTTGCTAGAGCAGATTTAAGTGAAAACATTAATTAAAATCTATGAAATTTGTTGGATTAATTGGATAACCATTACTCCAAAGTTCAAAATGTAGATGTGGTCCCGTTGTCAATTCTCCAGTATTTCCTGTTGTGGCAATAACTTCTCCTGCTAAAACTAAATCGCCTTGGGATTTTGTTAAAAGGGCATTATGCTTATAAACTGATATCAAGCCTTGGCTGTGTTCCAATATCATCACGTATCCTGCTTCAGTGGTCCACTCTGCAAAAATTACCGTGCCGTCTGCGGTTGCCTTTACTGGTGTATCGCTTTCAGTTACAATATCAACGGCAAAATGTTTTTCTTTGGCGTCGTATTCTTGAGAAATAGAACCTTTAACTGGCGGAAACAAAATAAAGCTAGAACTTAATTTAGCTGATTCAAACAAGTTATACTTGTCTTCCTTTTTTACTTTTTCGCGTAAAATAGAATCTTCTCTAATAGGTGTTAAATTGATATTTTTAGCTTCAATTTTAGTGGCTTCAATTATGGAGTCTCGGTTGAAATCAACCGTACTTACCTCACCATAAAGAACTTTTTTTATGGAGGAAAAATATTGTTCGTTAACAGCAATGACCTGCTGTAAAGAATCTGTTTTATAATTTAATTCCGTAGCGCGTTTTTTTAATTCAGTAGATGAATAGCCTGGAATATATTCCCTCAATGGAGTAAATGCTATGAGAATGGTTGTTGCAACAATCAAGAAAATCGAAAGCAAAGACATTAAAACAAAAACGTTCAGCCTGGTAAGTTTAAGCGACAAACGTTCCTCAAAAGTATCCTCGTTTAAAATGACCAAACGATATTTGTTTAGTAATTTTTTAGTAAACTTTTTTGGCTTCTTTTTGTTTTTGCTCATAAGTCTTACAAAATTAAATAAAATTATGTCATCACTTGTTTCACTTAACACTAAAGTTAGGGATTAAACGCTGTTATTAAAGTTTAATTATTAACTTTGTAGCATAAATATTTAAGCAATGATTTCATTAAGTATATTTTTAGCCCCTGGACCATGGCAAATAGTTTTAATTGTTGTGGTTGTATTGTTGTTGTTTGGTGGTAAAAAAATCCCTGAACTAATGCGTGGTTTAGGAAGTGGTATCAAGGAATTTAAGGATGCCAGTAAAGAAGACGATAAAGACAAAAAGGAATAACTTTTTTAAACAAAAAGCCCAACTATTAAAGTTGGGCTTTTTTATGCTCATTAATTTAGCTATTTGAATTTTATGGATTTAATAATAGATTCCAGTTCAAACATATAATCCCTTTTTTCAACTGATGGTGCAAATGCAAAACCTTCTACTACCAGTTGCCTGTTGTTTTCTTGGTCATTGATAATGTAATTCACGAATGGACCCGACATAAACGCGTTTTTAACATCCCAAAGCCCTTTAGTTTCAAACGCTTCTTTATCGTCAATTTGGGTTTTGGATAAAAATGGTGTATAGGCGTTTTCTGTTGCCATATAGGAGCCATCCACTGGTCCAGGAATATGCACTTGGCCAACAGAATCCCTGATTTTAATAATTTGATTGATCAAGCTGTCGTTTTCAATAATACTGCCATAAGGCAATTCATAAAGCATCAGGTTTGTTGTTCCAGTTGTAATATCCTTTCTAATCCAATAAAAATTATTGTCTTCCTTGGCAATTCTATAAACTGATGGGAATTCAATATCAATTCCTAATTTTTCTTTTATGTCGTTATTCTTATGTAAAGACTGTTTTGTTCGTCTTTGGCGTTCTTTTATTTCTTCGTTTTTAAACGATTCAACCATCCTTTGTGCATTATCATGAATCTGGTTGATAATATCTTCATTGGTTTTTCCCGTAACCACGATGAGTCGTTGGGGTTTTGCAAAAACGTTTTTGGCTATTTTAACATCAGCCAGATCTCCTTTTTCAATTTTTAAAACAATCCTGTTTCTGGTCGCAAAACCTGAAAAAACTGATGGTGGTATCTGACTTAAAATAAAGAGTGGCTCATCTTGATTTAGTCCGTGAACAGGTGCAGCAAAAACATCTCTAATTGCTTCGCCAACATTCCCTTCCCACAATTCATGATCTACTACTACAGATAAATTATTGATGTTTCCTGATGACTCCGATAATAATTTAATGTTTTTTTTATTTCCATCCTGGCATGAGACAACCATTACAAGAACCATAATAACAAATAAAATTTTTTGCATAATCTAGTTTTTAAAAAGAAGCTATCCCTTGGATACTTTAAGCTTCATTCCTGGTTTTAAATTGTTACCACTAATATCGTTCCATTCTCGAATATTTTGGACAGAAACTCCAGGAAATTTTTGAGAAATGCTCCAAAGTGAGTCGCCGCTTTTAACCGTGTAGATTTTTGAATCACCATTAGATACTGGTTTTGAGCTTGTTGAAGAAGATGATTGGTTGACTGCAACAGGAGTTCTTGGGTAAATAGTTAATCGTTGACCTATTTGTAAATTGTTGCTTCGCAGGCCATTCCATTGCTTGATTTGACTAACCCTTACTCCATATTTTCTAGCAATTTTCCCTAAATAATCTCCTGATCTAACACGATAACGAATTTTACTGTCGCTATCAAAAAATTGCGGTAATGGCTTTTCCCTTGCATCAAATTCGGCCTGGGCGGCAGCATAAATAGCCTCTTCATTATTAACAAACAAACCTATTGCTGTTCGCGGTAATCTCAATGAATAATTCTCTCCTTTTATGTATGGAATAATATCTAGTTTGTAAGATGGATTCAAAAATTGGAGTTCTTCCATATTAACTCCTGTAGCTTCGGATACCTGATCCAAGGTAATCATTTGCTTAACCACAATAGTATCTGTTTCTATATGGTGAAATTTAGGCTTTTCGGAAACCAAGCCATGTTCTTCAGCATATTCAAAAATATACATGGTTGCCAGGAACGCTGGCAAATAACCAGCAGTTTCCCTTGGTAAATTATGACGTATATTCCAATAGTTTTGGTATCCACCAGATCTTCTAATGGCTTTTGACACATTTCCTGGTCCAGAGTTATACGCAGCCAGTGCCAAATCCCAATCACCAAAAATAGTATATAACGATGCCAAATATTTAGCCGCGGCAGTAGTAGATTTAATGGGGTCTGAGCGCTCGTCAACATAACTACTTACGTTTAGACCATAATATTTTCCCGTTGTAAACATAAACTGCCATAGACCTGTTGCGCCTACTCGAGATCTAGCTCTAGGTTTTAATGCTGATTCTACAATTGCCAGATATTTAACTTCCAATGGCACATCATTGTTATCCAGTTCCCTTTCAAACATCGGGAAATAAAAATGGCTCAACCCAATCATTCTTTCGAAATACTGTCTCCTATTTTTCAAAAATGACTTTATAACACTTTCTAAAGAGGGATTGTATTCTATATTAAACGGTGTCTTTGCGTTTAATAAGGCCAATCGGGCTTTTAATGTGTCTGTTGGAAGGTCTGGATAGTACACTTCGTTATACTCTAATTCTGAAACCGTATTATAAATGGTGTCAAAAAATGCATTGCTATACAATTCTTCTAGCCATTTTTGATCGAGTTCTGCTGCTAGTTCATGGTCTTGAAGTACTCTTGATTTTAATGAATCAGGAGTTATGGCTATGTTTTTTTGATTGAAATTCTTACCGTCAACTATACTATCTCCTGAAAATTCTTTTTTTGGAATTAATTTATCTTGGGAAACACTCTTGCTAGATATGGTGTCTTGAGCCACAAGAAAGTTAGATATAATTAAGAAGAGACTGATGAATGTAGGTAAACGCATGGTTATAATTTTATAAACCTTTAAAACGAATTTGCATTTGTTTTCTTATAAAAAATCAATTTAAGATGATTTAACTCAATTTGAGACTGAAATAAATATACTAAATTATTCTAATATCGCAGCAATTCCAGGAAGGGTCTTACCTTCGAGGCTTTCTAACATAGCGCCTCCTCCAGTGCTCACATAGCTTACCTTATCTTCAAAATCGAATTGTTTTACTGCGGCTACTGAATCGCCGCCGCCTACTAAAGAAAACGCACCATTTGCTGTGGCTTCAGCTATAGCATGACCTAATGCAATGGTTCCTTTTGCAAAGTTTGGCATTTCAAACACTCCCAAAGGACCATTCCATAGAATAGTTTTAGAATCCTTAATTACTTTGGCAAACAATGCTTCAGTATGTGGTCCAACATCAAGACCCATCCAACCATCAGGGATTTTATCCACATCACAGGTGTTCGTTTGGGCTTCATTGCTAAAACTATCTGTTATGATAGCATCAACTGGTAAGTGCACTGCTACATTTTTTTCTTTGGCCTTTTTTAAAATATCTCTAGCTAATTCCAATTTATCATCTTCGACCAATGAATTTCCAATTGCACCTCCCAGCGCTTTAATAAAGGTGAAGGTCATCCCTCCTCCAATTATTAAATGGTCTATTTTATCTAAAATATTGTCAATGATGGTGATTTTTGAAGATACTTTCGCACCTCCCAATACCGCACAAACCGGTTTCTCTCCGGATTCCATCACTTTTTTAATGCTTTCTATTTCTTGCTCAAGCAAGTAACCAAAACATTTATTGTTCGGAAAGAATTGTGCAATAATTGTTGTTGAGGCATGAGCCCTATGGGCCGTTCCAAAAGCATCATTTACATAAATATCGCCTAATTCTGACAGTTGTTTTGCAAACGCAACATCACCAGCAGTTTCTTCATCGTGAAATCTTAAGTTTTCTAACAATAAGATTTCACCAGGTTTTAAATTATTAACAGCCTCTTTGGCTATTTCGCCAACACAATCTTCAGCAAATTTAATTTCTACACCTAAAACATCTTCAGCTTTATCAATAATGTGCTTTAATGAATACTTTTCTTCTTTACCTTTTGGTCTGCCCAAATGAGACATTAAAACACAACTTCCACCGTCTTCCAATATCTTAATAATAGTCGGTTTGGCTGATTTAATCCTGGTGTCATCGGTAACATTGAAGTTATCATCTAATGGAACGTTAAAATCTACGCGAATAATGGCCTTTTTATTATTAAAGTTGAAGTCGTTGAGGGTTTTCATAGTTTCATTAATTTGATTGACAAATATAATTTTTTCAATTCACAAAAACAGCAGTAAATCTGTTATCTTTACCACATGTTATTCAGTGAAATTCTTGGTCAAGAACACATAAAAGCCCATTTAATTCAAAGTGTTAACAATGGTCGTGTTCCACATGCACAACTATTTGTGGGTCCTGAAGGAAGTGGAACGTTACCAATGGCAATTGCTTATGCTCAATATCTTTTGTGTCAAAATACCGGTAATGACAATACTGGCGGAAATGAGGCCTGCAATCTAAAGTTTAACAACCTGACACATCCTGATTTACATTTTGCTTTTCCCGTGGCTACTAATGGTATCGTAAAAAAGCACCCTGTTTCCAATAATTTTTTAACTGATTGGCGTGAATTGTTGAATGAACAGCCTTATGGGAACTTGTTTGACTGGTACAAAAAAATTGATATCGAGAAAAAACAAGGACAAATTGGTGTTGATGAGGCCCAAGAAATTGTAAAATCATTATCCCTAAAATCCTATGAGGGTGGTTATAAGGTTATGATTATATGGATGGCTGAAAAAATCAACACACAAGCGGCCAACAAGCTATTAAAACTCATTGAAGAACCACCTAATAAGACCGTTTTCATTCTGATTGCTGAAGATGAAGAACAAATTATCAATACTATTTTATCGAGATGTCAAATTTTACATTTTCCGCCGCTTGCTGAAGAAATTATAAAACAGTCGCTCATCAAGAAATACTCACTAACCGAGGATATTGCTGGAAAAATAGCCCATGAAGCAAATGGCAATTACAATAAGGCTTGTGACTTGGTTTACCATGATACCGAAGATACTCAATTTGAAGAATGGTTTGTTTTTTGGATACGGAGCGCATTTAAAGCAAAAGGCAATAAAAGCGCCATACATGATTTAATCTCCTGGAGTGAGGATATTGCCAAAACGGGTAGGGAAACCCAAAAACAATTTTTACAGTTTTGTATTAATTTTTTCAGGCAAGCACTGTTAATCAATTATAATGCTCAAGATTTAGTTTACATAGAAACCAAGATAGATAATTTTAAATTAGAAAAATTTGCGCCTTTTGTTCACGGGAATAATATCTTGGATATTTCTGAAGAATTACAGGATGCTATTTATCATATAGAGCGTAATGGGAATTCAAAAATTATTCTCACGGATCTTTCCATAAAATTGACACGTTTACTGCATAAAAAAGCCAGTTAAAAACTGGCTAATAAATTCTGGCATTTTGTTTGTTATTTCTTGATGTAAGCATCATTCAGTCCTTTTAAAATAACTTCAGAAATATTATTTTCTTCCACACCATATAAAACACTTGAGGCACCATCACTAGTTCCAAGTATATAAGTATAGTTGTTGTCCTTTCCGTATTTTTTAACGAAGTTTTTAACTTTAGAAATTAATGAATCTATTTCTGTTTGACTTTGACTTGCAATTTGCTGTTCCTCCATTTGAAATTGTTGTTGCAGCATTTGTTGCTTCTGTAAAAGTAAATCATATTCAGCTTGGGCATCACTTTGAGAAACTGTTTTAGCATTTAATTGAAACGCCTGAAATTCTAACTGCAGTGCTTTACTCACACTATCGCGCTTTTTGTTGTACTTTTCGATTTTTGATTTATACTTGGATTCAATATCCTTGCGTTCTTGATATTCATTTATTACATAACTATTATCTACAAAGGCAATTTTATCTTGATTGCAAGATGTCATTAAAATTACCAGGATAAGTCCAAAAAATACGTTTTTCATAATGTTAAAATTTTCAGGAGGTAAATGTAAAAAGTTATTTGAACAAATTAATCGGACGGCAAAAAATTTAACTATAATCAATCTTTATAAATATTGTTATTTTTTATAATTAAAAACTATTAAAAATTAATCTGTTTAAGCCTGTTTTTAGAGTGTTTCGCAACTCGGTAATACATTTTATCGCTTCCGGGCATATCTCTCATTAAAATGCGTGAATTTTGATTTTAGGTGTTTTTTAAGATATAAATGTGCGATGAGTATTGTTTAGTGAACAGTCCTTCTGCATTTGAATACAAACCAATAAAAAATGCTTTGAATAAATTCATACTTCCTGTTTTAAACTTTTCTGACAAAAGACTCACATAAAAAGAATCAAAAAGCATAGGTTTTGTATCAAGCAATTCTATATTCACATTACCAAACAATTTTGAAACAGCCTTTTTGGAAAAATGCCACAAGTGTCTGGGAACATCATAAGCCGCCCAAAAAGATTTATAATGTTTAGCATCATAACTTTTAAAGTTAGGAACAGCTACAACGACAATTCCTTTTGGCTTCAACAAACTTTTTATTTGATGTATATAATTTTCTAAATCTGAAACATGTTCTAAAACATGCCACAAGGTAATAACATCAAACTTTTGATCAATTTTAAACAGAGTTTCAGAATCAAATACATGGTTATTAGTTTTATCATTGGCTATTGCCCTTGCCTTTTCATTCGGCTCTATGCCATAAATATTCCAACCGTTTTCAAAGGCTTTATTTAAAAAATCACCCGTACCACAGCCAATATCCAATAATTCTTTATCATTCCCTTGATTAAACTTGTTGATTAGTCTAACCTTTTTTCTTAATGCAAATTGACGAACAACATGATACGTTTTTTCAAACAAGTTTCTTTTGGAATCCGTATGCGAAATATACTCCTCGCTTTGATAATAACGATTCAAATTATTTTCTTCTGGCTTTGGATTTGTTTCCAACATATCATACTCAGCATTGTATAACAATTGAAATGATTCTCCAGAAACTGAATAATCCAACAACTCTAAAAACAAGTTTTTATCTTTCATTTTGGAATTGTTCCACGTGAAACACTAACGGCCCATATATACTAAAAGCACTGAAACATCACTGGGAGAAACACCGCTAATTCGTGAAGCTTGCGATATGGTTACGGGTTGAATTTTACTTAATTTCTCCCTGGCTTCCATACTCATTGACTTTAGTTTAGAATAGTCAAAATCCTTCGGGATTTTGATGTTTTCAAGTCTATGTAATTTGTCTGCATTATTTTTTTCTTTCTCTATGTAACCAGAATATTTAACCTGTATTTCTGTCTGTTCAATAATTTCTCCGTCTAATTTATTGTCCAATATGTAATCATTAACAGATTGGACTTTTCGCATATCATCAATGGTAATATTGGGTCTAGCAAATATTCTAAACATCTTATCCGATTGCTTCATTAACGATGAGTCATTCGCTTCCAAAATGGGATTTATCTCTTCGGGTTTTACACTCGTTTCTCTAAAAAATTCAACAAAATCAGACGAAGCTTTTTGCTTTTCTTCCATACGCTTCATACGTTTTTCAGATGCTAAACCGATTTCAAAACCTTTAGGTGTGAGCCTAAAATCAGCATTGTCTTGACGCAAAAGTGTTCTATATTCAGCACGAGAGGTAAACATACGATAAGGCTCTTCAGTGCCTTTGGTAATCAAATCATCGATTAACACCCCAATATAAGCCTCGCTTCTAGATAAAGTAAATGCTTCTTTTTCTTGAATCTTTAAACTGGCATTGATTCCAGCAAGCAAACCTTGAGACGCAGCCTCTTCATATCCCGTTGTACCATTAATTTGACCAGCAAAATACAGTCCATCTATGAGCTTTGTCTCGAGCGTATGTTGTAATTGAGTTGGTGGAAAATAATCATATTCAATGGCATAACCCGGCCTAAAAAACTTAACATTTTCAAAACCGGACACCGATCGTAATGCTTTAAATTGAACATCCTCAGGCAAGGATGTAGAGAAACCATTAACATAAACCTCAACTGTATTCCAGCCCTCTGGTTCTACAAATAACTGATGCCTGTCTTTATCTGCAAACCGATTAATTTTATCTTCAATAGAAGGGCAATATCTTGGGCCTAAACTTTTGATTCGACCGTTAAACATAGGCGATCTATCAAATCCTTCACGTAATAAATCGTGAACTTCAGGACTGGTATATGTCATATAACATGACCGTTGTTCCCTAAGCGGTTTGGTTACATCTAAAAAGGAGAATTTTTGTGGGTCATCATCACCGGGTTGTTCAACCATTTTAGAGTAATCCAAAGATCGACCATCAACTCTAGGTGGTGTTCCTGTTTTCATTCTGCCAGAATCAAAACCCAATTCAACTAATTGTTCAGTAATTCCTGTTGCAGCCTTTTCTCCAGCTCTGCCACCTCCAAAATTTTTATCTCCAATGTGGATTAAACCATTTAAAAAAGTGCCATTAGTTAACACTACAGATTTACCCCTAACCTCTATTCCCAAAGATGTTTTCACACCCACAACTTTATGGTTCTCGATTAATAAACCAGAAACCATTTCTTGGTAAAAATCCAAATTAGGTGTCTTCTCCAGCAACAAACGCCAATCTTCTGCAAAACGCATTCTATCACTTTGAACACGTGGACTCCACATAGCAGGTCCTTTGGATTTATTCAGCATTTTAAATTGAATAGCCGATGTGTCGCTTACAATACCGCTATAGCCGCCTAAAGCATCTATCTCCCTAACGATTTGACCTTTAGCTATCCCTCCCATTGCTGGATTGCAAGACATTTGGGCAATGTTTTGCAGGTTCATAGTTATGAGCAATGTCTTACTGCCCATATTAGCAGCAGCAGCAGCAGCTTCGCCGCCGGCATGACCAGCACCAACAACAATAACATCATAAACATCATTAAACATAACTATCCATTTATATTACTTTGTTCCACGTGGAACAAAATCCATTTTTTTAAGTGTGCAAATATACGATGAATTACTGAATTTCAGACAAAAGTTCTAAGTAGTGATTTTCCTTTGACCGCATTAAATTAGCCTCATTCTTTGTCTTGTCTTTATAACCGCAATAATGTAGCACGCCATGTATCATGACTCGGTGTAATTCGTCATCAAATGCCACGTTAAAATCATTAGCGTTATCAGCAACCCGTTCAGTTGAAATGTAAATATCGCCCTGTAATATTTTTCCTACTGTGTAATCAAAGCTTATGATGTCTGTAAGCGTATCGTGGTCCAAAAACTCCACATTAATTCTATGTAGGTAATCATCATTGCAAAAGATATAATTTATTTCACCCAATTTAAATCCTTCTGCCTCTATTGCCATGGAAACCCACTTAATCAGGCGCCCTTGATCATTTAAACTAAAATCATTTTCGAAATTAAAGCTAATCATCCTTTTGCTTAAAGTATTCCTGTACTTTCTTTTTATAAACTGGCTGCAAAGGTAATGTCTCTCGGTTTAATATTTCGGTAGTATTAAAATATTCCTTAGCTTTCGGTATTTGGTTGGTAGAATTGTTTTTGAAGTTTTCCTGATTCGTTTTGGATTGTCGTTTAGTATCTTGCCCTTGTTGAAACGTAGCGTTTTCCAATTTTAATAATTGGTGCTTTAAATTCATCATTTTCTGAAGCGTTTGATTGGTAAACCCTTTATTTAATAAGTCCAACTCTATTTCTTCCATTTGTTTTAAAAGCCCATTACCAACTCCCGTTTTGCCTTCTTTGGCCAATTTGTCCTCTAGTGCTTGTCTGATTTGTTGCTGTTGTTGGTATATTCTAAACAGTTCGCCGTTCAATTCTTCAGAACCCTCACCTTGACCTAATTTATTACCTTCTTGACCTTCACTGCCCTCTTGTCCGCCTTGTGACTGTTTGCCTTTTTTTCCTTCCTTATCACCTTCTTCGCCTTCTTTACCTTTCTCGCCTTCATTAGGTTTGCCAGACTCGCTTTTTTTCATCCCATCTTGCATTTGTTTATTCAGTTCTTCTTGGCTCATGATAATATCAGGCAAGCCTGGTTCGGGTTGACCACCACTTCCCAT
The DNA here is from genome assembly GCF_055227665.1 of Hanstruepera sp. CR43. Classification (NCBI taxonomy): domain Bacteria; kingdom Pseudomonadati; phylum Bacteroidota; class Flavobacteriia; order Flavobacteriales; family Flavobacteriaceae; genus Hanstruepera; species Hanstruepera sp. CR43. The sequence goes on from NZ_CP200078.1 coordinate 1,878,221, forward strand.
GCCACTCCCTTGCATCTGCATTTGCATGCTATTTAATATGTCGCTTAAGAAATCGGCTAAATTATTCGCGGCGGTTATGGTGTATTGCTGGTTAGCAACACCTTGATATAGTCGGTTTTCAGAAAATTGATCCAGCGATTTGTCAATATTGAAAAATACCTCTGAAATTTCCTTGTTAATGCGTTCGGAAATTTTGGGCTGCCGTAAGGATAAGGCAAACAAGCTATCGTCAATATGGGAAAAATGTTCCTTTAAACTATTTTGTTTTACCAAATAGCCGGCATATTTGTTATGATTCACCTCAATACTTTTAAATTGATTCATCAAGTTTTCTTGGTCAAAAGAAAATAACACCAAATTGTCCAGAATTTGCCGAAGCATTTCCATGTCTTCTTGCATCTGTTCTGCACCACCCATTTGCATAGCCATCTGCATTTGCTCACTCATTTGTTTCATTTTTTGGGCTGCTTGCTTCTGTTTCCTTTTGGCGTTTTGCTGATTCTGACTGGGCGATTGTTCTTGGTTATCACCTTTCTCCTTGTTTTCTTCTTGAGCGTCCTGTTCTTCCTGTTTTTCAAGTTGCTCTGTTGCCTCTTTTTGATCTTCCTGTATAGCTTCTTCCTGTTTTTTGTCTTGAGGCAAATCAATAGGCTGTTTGAGTTCCTTGTTCTCTTTTTGGAGTTCATCTAATTGCTCTTGAAAGTCATCAAATTTTTTGTTCAACTCCTCTTGAGACTCCGAGTTGTTTTTGTCTTTGTCTTCTTCTGATAGTATGTCCTGCTCTTCAGCCAATTTATCTAACTCTTGTTGAAGCTTTTCGAGTTTTTTAGACACATAATAGCGCTTGGTCAATTCTAAAAGTTGTTCCAAACTTCTTTTTTGGTTTTTGTTTTGCTTGGCTAATTTTTCAAGTTTGTCGGTTAACTCCTCTTTGTTTATTTTTTCTTGAAGTTTTTCAAGTTCCTCCAATAACTTCTCATCTTCTTTGAGTTGTTGCTCGTTTTCTTCAAGTCGTTCCTTCAGGTCCTCTTTAAATTGGTCTTGTTCCAGATTATCCTTTTGAAACTCTTCTAAATTCTCTTTTAATTTTTTATTGAAGTTTTGCATCATTTCTTCCTGTTGTTTCTGCCTTTGGAGGAAATTCTCAAGCTTCTTTTTATCATTAAAATTAAGTTCCGACTTTTCTTTTTGAGTTTTAGAAAATTCCTCTAACTCCTTCTCCCTGTCTTCAATCTTTTCCAAAGATTTATTTAAATCATCAATCGTTTCGTTTTGTTGTTCCAATTGTTTATGTTCTTCCTCATCTTTGGTGAGTTTTCGGTAGTAATACACGCTGCTCTTGGTGCTTTTAAAATGACTTAAGGCATCATTATCAAAAACTTGAAAAAACAACTCATAACCCTCACCTTCCTGTAGTTGCAAATCATTTGGAAATGCCGAGATAAATTCGCTAATATTAGACTTGGCAATAGGAATATCTACCTTTTTGATTTCATCACTATTGCTAATAGGATAATAGACTAATTGCAGCTTGCTTAAACCATAATCATCGGATGCTTGTCCATAAAAATAGAGGCTCTGCTGGTCAATACTGTCCATCTGCATTTCAATATTCAATTCAGGATAGCTGTCTTTGATTACCTCAATGCTAAATGAGAGTTTTTCATAATCCTTCAGTAGCTTATTACTGGTGCTAATAGCGTAATCCATATTAGTGTAAACACTTTTTGACGCAGAATATTCGCCCAATCCATCAGTTTCAAAATTTAAAGTGTCTTTAGCTACCAGTGTCACGTTATCAGTTGCCTTGGTGTGTAATTGCCAGGTGATTTTCGTTCCCTGCGGTATTGTAGCATTACCAGTACCTTTTAATATCTCTTGAGATTTCTTTATGTAATTTGGATAGTCCAATACCATTTCGAAGTCTAATATTTCAGGCACTTCGGCAACTTTGAGTGTATATGTTTTAGATCGCACGTCATTGGCTGATAACTCAAAATTAATGCTGCTTTTGGGTCTTGTAAAAACAAACTCAAATTCCCCTATTGCTTTTTGTTGTAAAAAATAAGTCTCGCCATTGTAACTTATTTTAGCGTTTTCAGGAATTTTTGTGCCTGCCGTTCTGATCGATAAAGTAAAGTCTTCGTTTTCGGTAGTTGTCAAACTATCATTTACGACAAAAAACTGAAAAGGAGCTGGTGGTTCATAGGCGGTCTTATAATCAACAACACGCTTATAGCTGTCACTAAACCAATTAAACTTGCCCGAAACCATCGAGATCACTATGATTAGTATTGGAATGGCGGCATATTTTAGATACTTGCGGTTTTGTTTGAAATTAACGGCAAATTGAAACGGCACGGGCTGTAGCTCAACAGATTTCTGATCTATACTAGCTAACAACAATTCAGATTCTGTATTGCTTTGTTTGAGTTGCAGCACATTAAGTAATTTGTCGTTAACCTCTGGAAAATGTTTTCCAATTATTTTGGACGCTTCAATATAGTCTATGCCTTTTTTAAACTTAAATAATTGTGCTAACGGGAATAGGATAAACTTTACAAATAAGGCCGTTTCAACAGCGATAAAAACCCAGAACAATAGCGTTCTCAAACTTGGACTTAACCAAAATATATACTCAACAAATAGCGTAAATAGAAAATACAACAACCCAATAGCGACAAACAAAATACCGCCTTTTATTAGTTCATTGGTATAGTACCTCCTAATAAAAGACTCTAGCTTTTCGATTATGTTGTCAAAATTTGCCACGCTGCTATCTAATTAACTTACTAATCTACAATTTTATTTTAATGTACAATTCCTTATTTTTATAAGGTTGTGTTAATTTAGAGGAAACAAGCACATTTATAGATTAAAAATGAAAGATTTAAAATATTTAGCTGCGCTTTCCATTCCTATTACTGCTGTTATTGGTCTGCAATATCAAGGATTTTGGGTGTTTTTGACACCCGTATACTCGTTTGTTATTATTCCTATTTTGGAACTCTTATTGCCCCAAAACAACCTCAATTATTCTGAATCTGAAATAGCGGATAAAAAACTAAACACATTGTTTGACTGGATGTTGTATTTAAACCTTCCTATCGTGTATTTTATATTAATTTGGTCTTTGATGACGGTGAAATCCTCACCTTTGGAAACTTATGAATTTATTGGGTTGGCATTGAGTTTAGGCATGGTTTTAGGCACCAATGGTATCAATGTCGCTCATGAACTGGGACATAGACAAACTACCAACGAGCGCTTTATTGGTAAAGCATTACTCCTGCCCTCATTATACATGCATTTTTATATTGAACACAACTATGGGCATCATTTACATGCGGCGACCAAAGAAGATCCTGCCACGGCTCGATATAATCAAAATGTTTATTCTTTTTGGTTAACATCTACCATCAGGCAATATGTAAGTGCGTGGCGCATTCAAATGAAATTACTTAAAAACAACCATCAATCGTTCTTTTCAATTCAGAATGATATGCTTTGGTATACTGTTTTTCAGTTTTCATATTTAATTTCCGTATTTATACTTTTTGGAAGTGTTGGTCTTTTGTTTGCTGTTACGGCAGCTGTTACAGGGTTTTTACTGTTGGAAACCGTTAATTACATCGAACACTACGGATTATTGCGTCTAAAAACCGAATCTGGTCGCTATGAACGTGTAAAACTAGTTCATTCATGGAATTCAAATCATGTGGTTGGCCGAATAGTCCTTTATGAACTAACCAGACATAGTGATCACCATTATAAAACATCTAAAAAATATCAAATTTTGGAATGCTCTGAAGAAAGCCCACAAATGCCTTTTGGTTATCCTACCTCCATGGTCTTGGCGCTTATACCCCCTCTATGGTTTAAAATTATGAATAAACGGGTTCCAAAAGAAATGATTTTAACCTGAAAGCCTAATAAAAACTAATTAAGATTTTATCTTTGCGCAAAATATTTTTGCATGAGTCAGCCTGTAAGAGTGCGTTTCGCACCAAGTCCAACTGGACCTTTACATATTGGTGGTGTTCGCACTGCTTTATTCAATTATTTGTTTGCTAAAAAACATCAAGGAACCTTTGTGCTTCGTATTGAAGATACCGATCAAACACGCTATGTTGAAGGGGCTGAAGATTATATTATTGAATCCTTGAATTGGTGTAATATTCCTTTTGATGAAGGTCCTGGTAAAGAAGGCTCGTTTGGACCATACAAACAAAGTGAGCGTAAACATTTATACAAACAATATGCTGATGAGTTAGTGGCAAAAGGAAAGGCGTACTATGCTTTTGATACTGCTGAACAATTGGATGCGCACAGAAAGGATCATGAAGAACAAGGGAAAACCTTTATTTATAATTGGCATAATCGTGAAAAAGGTCGTTTGGTTAATTCGTTAGTGCTTTCTAAAGAAGAAACCCAAACCAAACTGGATGCTGGTGAGGATTACGTAATCCGATTTTTGTCTCCTCAAGACGAAACCCTGCATTTAAAAGATATTGTTCGTGGAGACATCCAAATTGACACGAACATTTTGGATGACAAGGTCCTGTTCAAAAGCGATGGTATGCCCACCTATCACTTGGCTAATATTGTGGATGATCATTTAATGGAAATTACCCATGTAATCCGTGGTGAGGAATGGCTACCGTCTTTAGCTTTACATTATCAACTCTATGAAGCCTTTGGATGGCAAGCGCCTGAATTTGCGCATCTTCCACTAATTTTAAAGCCAACAGGCAAGGGCAAGTTGAGCAAGCGTGATGGTGATAAATTAGGCTTCCCGGTATTTCCATTGGCTTACAAAGACCATAAAACAGGTGATATTAGTCGTGGCTATCGAGAGGATGGCTATTTTCCTGAAGCGGTTATCAATTTTTTAGCATTATTGGGCTGGAATCCTGGAACCGAGCAAGAGGTTTTCAGTCTTGAGGAACTCATCCAGGCTTTCGATTTGAAAAAAGTCAATAAATCTGGAGCGCGTTTTGACCCAGACAAAACCAAATGGTTTAACCATCATTATATGCAAGAACAACATGATGATGTTTTAGCTAAAGATTTTAAAGCCATTCAGCCGGAATTGGAAACTATTGATGTAAACTACGTTTCTTTGGTTGTGGGGCTTGTAAAAGAACGTGCTAACTTAATAACCGATTTTTGGGAATTAAGCCACTTCTTTTTCGAAACACCAACTGAACTAGATGAAAAAGCCGTAAAAAAAGCCTGGAAGGATGATTCACCTGAAATCCTGTCACAAGTTTTAAGTCTTGTTGATTCTGTTGCTGACTTTACTGTTGAAAACCTTCAAACAACCATAAAAGGCTGGATAACTGAAAACAACATTGGCTTTGGGAAGGTCATGATGCCTTTACGATTGGCTTTGGTGGGTGATCTCAAAGGCCCTGATGTGTTTGATATTATGTTCTTGATTGGAAAAGATGAAACCAAACGCCGAATTGATAATTTGGTGAATACGTTGGGTTAATAGCTTATGGTTTATTACTTGGTTAAGCAATTAACTTTATAAGGCATTGCGGCGTACTATTCACGATTTTTTATCTAGAAGTCAAGTTCATTTGGAATATCATTTTCTGAATTTTCATCAGTGTAAATTCGTGTTAACTGACTTAACCAAACTTTATCATCGTAATATTCAGAAAGAAAACTCCAAGATTTAGAATCTGGAACAAAAAAAACATCAGCTAATTTATGTTTTTTTGCATTTTTAAGGTAAACCACTGCTTTAAACCCTTTTACGTTAAACTCCTCAACATTAAAATCCGATGATTTTGAAGTTTGCCCATTCAGGGACACTAGTGTCCTAAAGGTATTATCGTTTAATCTTTCCGATGATATGTGAAGGTATTGGTCTTTTGAATAATTAAAGAAATTAAGTGAGTCTTTTTCAATTAAATATTCGGCCACTTTTTCCGCTATTTGACTTTCGATTCTTCCTGTTTCTATTGGTCTACAACAACAAAAACATATCAACATCAAAATTGAAATATTCAGCAATAAAATTCTATTTTTTAATGTTTCGCCTCGGTTTCGCAACTTGCAATATAAATTTATGCGTTTAAACATTATTCGCTTAAGATTTCAACTTTTTTATAGTTGAATTTAAGTTAAATCGAAATCATCAACGAGAACACAAACATCGATTGGTTGCCTTTAAACTTCTGGTTATTAGTCCCGATGGTTAAATTCTGGTCGTTCAACTTATTAAACGTGTTTAAAAAACCATAGATATAGGCTGCCTTTATTCTAAAGTGACTGATTCCAGCAGACAAGCCAACAGTTCCATCGATATTAAACTTTGAAATATCTGAAATGTCTTTAGCTAATAGAAGATCATCATAGTTCTTTATGAAATAATTCTCTTTGGCATTATCTTTTAGCTCCATTTCCCCATTGTATTGTAGCATGGGTCCTAGATCTAACGTGAGATAGGAATCAATTATTTTTACGTGCATGAGCAAGGATATCTGTGCAGTAAAAATTTTATAATCCAAAAACTCTTCAGGACCCAAAGGAATTGGACTTGCGGCTATCCCAAAATTGTTTTCGGCTATTTGAATCATATAGCTCATGTTGTACCACTTGTGCGGTAAATCAACTGTTGCCGATCCAGCAATGGCCCAACCATTACCTGCCTTGGTTTCAAAGTTATCAGTGTTAAAGTCGTATTGGGTCAATCCTCCCGAAATTCCAATACCGTTGACAATAGGAACGGTACCATGAGGTCTTTGTCTTTGTGCGTTGACATTTGTAACAAAAGTGGTGGAAATGGCTACTAATAAAATAAGTCTTATAAATTGCATGCTATTCGTATGTGATTGCAACAAATATAACTTAAATTAGTAGAACTTATTTTTAACAATTAAAACAATTAAACATGCCTCCTGTATTTCTTATCCCTTTTTTTGTAATTGCCCTAGTGGTCTTAATATCATCGTTTTTTATCGTGAAACAACAATCTGCTGCCATCATTGAACGCTTTGGTCGTTTTCAAAGTATCCGTCATTCTGGTCTGCAAATGAAAATTCCACTAATAGATCGTGTTGCTGGGCGATTGAGTTTAAAAATTCAACAATTGGATGTGATTATTGAAACTAAAACTTTGGATGATGTATTTGTGCGCCTAAAAGTTTCTGTTCAATACATGGTTATTAAGGACAAGGTTTACGATGCTTTTTATAAGCTCGATTATCCACATGATCAAATTACCAGTTATGTATTTGACGTAGTTCGTGCCGAAGTGCCTAAAATGAAGTTGGATGATGTATTTGTGAAAAAGGATGATATCGCCATTGCGGTCAAGGCTGAATTGAACGATGCTATGCTTGAGTATGGTTTTGATATTATTAAAACCCTTGTTACGGATATTGATCCTGACTCTCAGGTAAAAGCGGCTATGAACCGGATTAATGCATCGGAGCGCGAAAAAATAGCGGCCCAATACGAAGGGGATGCTGCCAGAATTCTGATTGTTGAGAAAGCCAAAGCTGAAGCTGAAAGTAAACGCCTACAAGGTCAGGGAATAGCAGACCAAAGACGTGAAATTGCGCGTGGTTTGGAGGAGTCGGTTGAAGTATTAAACCGTGTGGGTATCAACTCTCAAGAAGCATCTGCGCTGATAGTCGTTACACAACATTATGACACCCTTCAATCATTGGGAGAGGAAACCAATAGTAACCTTATTTTGTTGCCTAACGCACCACAAGCCGGCAGTAATATGCTGAATGATATGGTGGCTAGTTTTGCGGCCAGCAATCAAATAGGTGAAGCTATGAAAGAAGCCCGAAATAAAAAGAAAGAATAAAACTTATAAAAGGCCTCAACTTTAGTTTGAGGCTTTTTTAATGATTGCTTATCAGTTGTTTTAGGCTCTCCAGGTAATCCTCAAGTTCTTTTCGGTCCACCTTTGGATGTTCCATATTGGGTATGGTGATGGGGTTTTCATCTAAATATTGATATACTTCAGGGTAATTTGTTTCAATATCCCGAATTAACCTAGCTATTTCGGTGAGTAACTCTTGTGTGCTTTTCATATTCCTTATCCTGTAAACAATTAAAATACTGAAAACTAAAGGGATATCAAAGTTTCCTCCTGTTAAATAAATAGTAAATTATTTAAACGGGTGTCGTTCCTGCCACTCTGTTGAAGGATTCATAAACCGGAAAATATATTTTAAAAGAGCGTTCAGTAACCAATTAGTGTGTTTTAAGTACATAACCATTTTTCGGGGTTTGGCCCCTACGGAACTTTTTATTTCCATGGCTGTCCTGGCATAAACTATGTGTTTAAATTTGTGTTCTATACCACACTGAGCCATATCATACAACATGTTAAGATATAATTGGTTTTTATACTGATACGCGGTATCATATCCCAAAAAATACGTTTCCAAATATGGTTGGTTTAAAATAAGGGAATAAAAACCTATGAGCTCATTCTTAAAATAATAACCATAAACTTTGAATTGGTCCCCAAGTTGTTTTTTGTAAATCAGGAAATGGTCCTCTGGAAGTATAAAAGTATTAATTCTGGCATTGTCCGACACATTCTGATATAACTCATAAATTCGTTTTGATTGCTCTTGAATAGCATTCATATCCAATTCCCGTTTTATTATCTGTTTTGACTTCTTTCTTGCTGTTTTATAACGGTCTCGGTATTTTTTATGGAGATTTTCAATATAATGGTCAAACGTTTTCCAATGGTTTTGTACATCCATAATCATATTGGGCTGTACCGAAACTTTAGTAAGGCCAAAATTTGACAAAACAGTGCTGTAATCATGAATGGTTTCATTGAGAAAATAGTCTTTCATCAATACTGCCCTGATTTTTTTGCCGTGTTTTGATCTAATGTGTGTTTTTAAATCGTTTAAAGCTTCAAACAAACACTTCAAGAAAGCATCGTAAGGCATTTTCTGGGTATCAAAATAAATACCGTGCTGCCCAGTATGTGTGATATTTCCAACCACCAAAATATTACCTTTTAATATCCTGGAAATGGCATTTTTAAAACGCTCCTGAAAGCAGGAATCCTTATGATTTCTAAAAATATCATTGAGATAAAGTTGTACCCGCTGAACTAGCGCTATTCCAATTAATACATCATCGTTGTAAAACCCGATGTAATATGAGGAAATGTTGTTAGGTGAAGCCTTTTCTAAAGCGTGTAAATAGTTTCTTTGGAGATAAATATCATGGGGCGCAAGCGAGTCCCAATCATTTGGCAATTTATCCGAAGTATCAAATATTTTAAATTTTATCAAAATAGCATGAAAAAAGACTGATTGGTACAATCAGTCTTTAGGTTTATGATTTCATTACAAAATTATTGCCATCCGCAAACAATACCGCCCATGATTGCCAATGTGACAATCCAATAACCGCTATTGATAAAGATGTATTTAGCGCCTTTGCGTTCAAACAGAGCATTGGTTCCAATAATAGGTAAGGCAATAAAAATCCCAGCAATAGTACCGTGTAGAGCACCATGTTTAAAAGTTCTAAACGCATTACCATAGTCTGCCATAAAAGCATCATAAGATGGTAAGGCTTGACTTGGATCGCCTCCAACCATTCCCATGGCTCCCGTTTGATGAATAGTAATAAATTGGAGTGCAAACGCCAATAAAAAGGCAAACAATAATGCCAAGCCAAATATCTTGGCCATGTTACCGCCTTTAATTTGCTCTTCGGTCATTTCTGCCGCTTTCATCCAGGCAGTTCCGAATACTTTAGGATTATACCAAATAAAACCGATTACCAAAGCTGAAACTGCAGCCGCAATTAATGCTAAAAAATTAATTTCCATATTGTTGTTATTTAGTTAGTTATAGTATAAATATAGTTATAAAAATGAATTGTGTTATTTTTGTACAAAAAAACCTCGAATTGTTCGAGGTTTTAGGTTCTGCTCTATTTTTAATACTTAAATGGTTTTTGCTTCACCAACCAATAAATCGTTTGAGTCTTCAAGAGCCTTTTCAATGAATTCATTAATAGCTTCATTCCGCTCTAAACCATTATCGAGCATTACTTTTAATGTTAGCAATGCCGCAATACGCGTTCCAACTTTTTTAGCAGCTGTTCCAAATAAGGGTTCCAATTCATCATAAGAAACCTCTTTTGCCAGTTCCTGAATTTCAGCTTTAACTTTAGCTTGCTTGTCTTCAGAATAATTGGTGTATTTCTTGCCTAATTGTTGAATGACATTAATCGCTTTTCGTTGTTGCTGACCTTGATTTTTTGGCTGATTTTGGTTGACTTGTGGTTTTGGTTTTTGTTTAGCCCAAGAGTCCCTTAAACCTACTATTTTATTAAAAATTAAATAATTTGGAGTGGAATCATCATCAACGTTAAAATAACCTAATCGCTGAAACTGAAATCGTTCTCCTGGCTTTGCATCCTGTAAACTGGGCTCTACATAAGCCTCAATGATTTTGAGTGAATTCGGATTGAGAAACTCCATAAAGTCTCTATCTTCATAAGTGTCTGGGGCTTCATCCATGAACAATCTGTCGTATTCCCGAACTTCAACTTTTACTGCGTGTTCTGCTGATACCCAATGTAAGGTCCCTTTTACTTTCTTTGAAGTGTCTTCGGAATAGGTACATTGAATTTCAATTATATCGCCCTGGTCATCTTTTACCGCATGGTTTGCTTGAATGATATAGGCATTTTTTAAACGTACCTCACCTCCTAGTTTCAGTCTGAAAAATTTATTACTGGCTTCTTCTTTGAAATCATCTTTTTCAATATAAATTTCCCTTGAAAACGGTACTTTTCTGTATCCTGCGCTTTCATCTTCCTGATTATTTTCGGCTTCCATCCACTCAACCTTACCTTCCGGATAATTGGTGATAACAACCTTTACAGGATCTAAAACAGCCATAACACGAGGGGCTGTTTTATTAAGATCTTCTCGAATACAGAATTCCAACAAAGACACATCAATGACATTGTCGCGCTTGGCAACTCCAACTTTTTCAATAAAATTTCTAATGGATTCTGGGGTATACCCTCGGCGTCTTAATCCTGAAATAGTAGGCATTCTAGGGTCGTCCCAGCCATTTACAACACCATCTTGAACCAATTTTAACAACTTGCGTTTGCTCATAATGGTATAACTCAAGTTCAACCGCGCGAACTCACGTTGTTTTGGGAGTAATGGTAGTGCTTCTGGTTGGTATTTATATACTTGTTCCTTAAACCAGTCGTAAAGCTCTCTATGGGGCTTAAATTCAAGGGAACATAAACTGTGGGAAATTTGTTCAATATAATCACTTTCACCATGCGTCCAGTCATACATCGGGTAAATACACCAATCGTTACCGGTCCGGTGATGTGATTTTTTTAAGATACGATACATAATGGGGTCGCGCATCAACATATTGGGATGCTGCATATCTATTTTGGCACGAAGCACATGAGATCCTTCATCAAACGCTCCATTTTTCATGCGTTCAAAAAGATCTAAATTTTCGGCAACTGAACGGTTACGATAAGGCCCATCAACACCTGGTTGTGTAGGTGTGCCTTTTTGTTCAGCCATAGCTTCACTGGATTGAGAATCTACATAAGCTTTATCTTCTTTAATCAGCATGACAGCCCAGTCGTACAATTGTTGAAAATAATCAGACGAGTATAGTTCATTAGCCCATTTATAACCCAGCCAAGACACATCATTTTTAATAGCATCTACATACTCTTGCTCTTCTTTAGCTGGATTAGTGTCATCAAAACGCAGGTTAACCGGAGCATTATATTTTTCACCTAAACCAAAACTAATTCCTATGGCCTTGGTATGTCCAATATGCAAATAGCCATTTGGTTCTGGCGGGAAACGAAAACGCAATTTGGATTTGTCCAATCCATTAGCTAAATCATCCTCTATGATATGCTCAATAAAATTGAGTGATTTTGTTTCTTCTGACATAAATTTATCCATCTAAATTAAGACGCACAAAATTAGTCAATTTTAGCGTAATTGTAACAACTGGTTGATTTTTGATACCAATTAATAAAACCCTTTAGATATGCAACACAGAAATTACGAATGTCCAAAATGTCACAACAGAACCTATCAGGTGGATCAAATGCAGGCAACCGGTGGTTTGTTTACGAAATTGTTTAATATTCAAAATAAACGATTTACGACTGTCACTTGTGAGCGCTGTACTTACACAGAATTTTACAAGTCTAAAACAAGCGCTATTAGTAATATATTCGACTTTTTTACCAACTAGTCTCTAGAATTAAATTTCTTGCAAATTTGACTCATTGTGACATAAGGAGTTTTATTTTTGTCCTATGGGAATAATTAAAGTTGAAAATATTCGAATATTTGCCAATCATGGTTGTTTGAGTGAAGAAACCAAAATTGGTAGTGATTATCGAGTGGATTTAGAGATTAAAGCTAATTTACAGCCTTCTGCGGATACTGATTTATTAAACGATACTGTTGACTACGTGTTTTTAAACCGAGTAATACGCGAAGAAATGCTAAAACCATCTCATTTGCTAGAAACAGTTGCCAGACGTATATTGGACAGGGTTTTTACTGAAGACAAGCTGGTCCAAAAGGCAACGGTGAGTATCAGTAAATTAAACCCTCCTATTGGTGGTGATGTGGAGATGGTAACGATAAAAATGACCGACAAACGAAAAAACTATCAGTAAATAGTGTAAAAAACATATTTTTTTTACATTTGCTGTCGAACAAGGTGTCGTGGCCGAGTGGCTAGGCAGTGGTCTGCAACACCATCTACAGCGGTTCGAATCCGCTCGACACCTCGAGAAAGAGTTACTTTTTTAGTAGCTCTTTTTTTTCTAATTTTTAAAAAAATTAATTAAAGAGAACAACACCATCTACAGCTATGTCAATGTAATAAGTTGGCTCCTTGAGATACCTTCAACGTATGTTAAAGGTTTTTTATTTTTAAATTTTTAGAAAATTTAGAGTAAGATTATTACTGTGGTTCGAATTCGCTTAACCAGTCTAGAAACCTTAACATACTTTATAAGTCCTTTCTTTATAGTTTTAAGCAAAACTGAAGTATTGTATGGCGGTTGCTCAAAATAAGAAGTTAGTCGCTTTTCTTGTTACTTACAATACATACACAACGAAATGTTGTATAATCATTTGGATAATTTGTTGGTAATTCTTCTCTCCAGTTTCTACCAAAAAATGCCTTATTATTTGATATTTCAGACAAATCATATATGACAAAAACATTATCTGGATGTTTGTCTATTCTATTATTGTAAGGATTTCCGTTATATTCCTCATACAGGCCAATTTGATTAAAAAAGTTTTGAGCAAAATTATATTGATTAATAGTCGGTAAACTATAATTAACAGTCTTTGCCTTCTCTTTGAATTGACTATCCCATAAAAACTGCACCATATCTGATCGCCATTTGCAATATAAATCAGCTTGCGATTGCGTTATAAGCAATATCGGGTGATGTGAATATTTAGGGTTATTCATTTGCTCAAGAGTTTTTTTAAAGCTGCCTGTAAATGTGTCTTTTACTTTAATTTTATCAAGTATATGAGGATTATTGTCATAAGCATGATTAATAAATTCTGAATACATGATATTGGTGACAGGTGATTTGTCAATATATAAACTATCTTTAAGCTTAATGGTCCCAGGTGGTGTTTGAGAGAAACCATGATTTAAAAATAAGAATGATATAAATAATATAGTTATTCTCATTTTAATCCAATGGACTTATTTGTTCCAATCGATCCTTAATCATTTCCTTTTCTTTTGGGAAAAAACCTTGTATCAGTAACAGGACTCCAAAACCCAGAATTACCAGCGCCACAATCTTTTTGGTTTTAAAAATACGTCTTGGTGTGAGTTTGTTTTTAAGTGTTTTAGCTGCAGCCATTTTTAAAAGATCTACCAAGAAATATACAGCTAATATCGTTGCTAAAAACACCCAAAGTTCACTGTTGGTTTCTGTCAAGGAATTCCCAATTACAATGAATCCCAACCAACCCAGCAGAACGCCTACATTTATAAAATTCAATAAAAACCCCTTTATAAATAGCTTACCTAATTTCTTCTTGATTTCAACGGTATGGTATTCTCGGACTATCTCTCTGAAGGATTTAGAAGTTTTGATAAATGAAATAAATCCATATACCGCTAAAAGAACACCTCCAAATATTAAAAAATTAGGGTCATCTTTTATCTTATCCAACAGCTTGCTGGTACTGTAAAATGCAACGACTATGAAGAACATGTCTGCCACAATAACTCCCAAATCAAAAATTAATGCACTCTTAAACCCTTTGGTAGCACTAGTTTCCAGTAATACAAAAAAAACTGGTCCTATGGTAAAAGCCAGAATAATCCCGAAGGGAATAGCCGCTAAAATGGCGTCAAGCATAAGTGGATAGCATTTCCACAAATTTATAAAAAAGGAATGTATTTAATTCTTTCTGATTATTTTACCTCCTAAAACGGTGTTTTCATCAACTGTTTCAGGGTTTCCGTAGATATAAACATTACCTCCTGCCCTAACCTTGGCAATCACTTCTTTAGTAGCATAAACATCTGCTTCACCAGCAGCTTTAATGGTTACTTCGGTCTTTTCGGTGTGAAGTTCTTTGCCCTTGTACTGACCACCTGTATTGATGTCTATATTTTGATTTTTAGAGTTACCTGATGTATGAATAACGCCTCCAGAAATCGCTTTGACATTTAAAAAGGTCATGTCTTTTACTTGGATTCTAATAGAGCCGCCTTCTTGTGCTCGTAAATCTATTTCAAATTGCTCAAAAACGTCATCAGATCCAATAAAAGTCCCTTCATTAGCATCAATAATATCAATGTTTTTGTAGTATACTTTCACTTCTGTTTCATCACCATTGAAAATTTTATCTAATGTCATTCTAACTTTCAGCAGCCCATTTTTGATAACAAAAACAACATCTTGTGTATTCTTACCCGAAACAACAACTTTGTTTTCATCAGACTTTATGAGTTCCACTTCTATCCTATCATACACTTTTAGTTCTCTAAAATCTCCTAAATTCTTCTCCGTTTGTGAATATAAAACGGTAGTAAATACCATTAGTATTAAAGCAACATACTTCATGTTTAAAAAAAAATTAATCGTTATACTTTCCTAATAAATTAAAATCTAAATGTTTTTTAACTAAATCTGTGTTTTTAACAGTAACAACGACCTCATCGCCTAATTGATACATATTTTTTGTGTTTCTACCTATCAAAGCATATTCGCTTTCATCAAATTCATAATGGTCATCTGTAATATCACGAACTCTAACCATTCCCTCACATTTATTATTGATGATTTCAACATAAATTCCCCAATCCGTAACACCCGAAATAACACCAACAAACTCTTCATCCTGGTGATCCTGCATAAATTTAATTTGCATGTATTTGATAGAATCACGTTCCGCTTTTGTGGCTAAATATTCCATGTTACTGGAATGTACGCACTTATCTTCATATACCTCTTCATTAGCGGATTTTTCACCATCTAAATACCGTTGCAACAATCGATGTGCCATGACATCGGGATAACGCCTGATAGGCGATGTAAAATGGCTGTAATAGTCAAATGCCAGGCCATAATGCCCAATATTATGAGTGGTATATTCCGCTTTACTCATGCTTCTGATAGCTAAAGTATCAACTAAATTTTGCTCTTTTTTACCGACAACATCTTTTAACAAGTTATTTAATGAGGCGGTGGTTGACTTCTTGTCCTTAAAATTAAGCTTGTAACCAAAACGTCCTACGATGTTTTGAAGTGCTGCTAACTTACTGTCGTCAGGTTCGTCATGAACACGATATACAAAGGTTTTCGGTGGTTTTTGCTTACCAATAAATTCGGCTACTTTTCGGTTTGCTAATAACATAAATTCTTCAATTAACTTATTAGCATCTTGAGATGTTTTAAAATAGACACCTGTAGGATTGTTATCTTCATCTAAATTAAATTTAACCTCAACCTTATCAAAAGAAATAGCTCCAGATCGCATACGTTTGGTACGCATTTTTTTAGCTAATTCGTCCATTTTTAATATAGCATCTGCAATATGTTGATCTGTATGATATTCCTTACTAGTTAAGGATACCTCTTTCGGGATTACATTAGTTTTACTTTCTATCACACTTTGGGCTTCTTCATAAGCAAATCGTGCATCACTATAAGTTACTGTTCTACCGAACCATTGGTCTTTTACTTCAGCTTTTTCATCTAGATGAAAAACTGCCGAAAACGTATATTTTTCTTCATATGGCCGAAGCGAGCAGGCATTATTTGATAGTATTTCGGGTAACATCGGTACAACCCTATCCACTAAATACACTGATGTAGCTCGTTCATAAGCTTCATCATCTAAAACAGTATTTGGTTTGACATAATGCGACACATCTGCAATATGGATACCTATTTCATAATGACCATTTTCTAATATTTGAAACGACAAGGCATCGTCAAAATCTTTAGCGTCTTTAGGATCTATGGTAAATGTTAAAACGTCTCGCATATCACGACGTTTGGCTATTTCCTCTTTGGTGATGGATGTGTCTAACTTATTAGCAAATTCTTCAACCTCATAAGGAAATTCATAAGGTAAGCCATATTCTGCTAAAATGGAATGTATTTCGGTATTATGTTCTCCTGGTTTTCCTAAAACTTTTAGCACGCGTCCACTGGGTGAGTCTTGATTTTCTGGCCATTCATCCAATGAAACTAAGACCTTATCCCCTTCTTCAGCTTTGTTGATTCTATTAATGGGTACAAAAATATCTTTATACATTTTTGTACTGTCAGGAATCACAAATGCATAATTATCATGTACCTGTATTACGCCAACATAATCATTTTTAGCGCGTTTTAACACCCTGGTAATTTCTCCTTCTCTTCTACCGCGTTTTAAGCGTTTATAAACATAAAATTCGACTTCATCACCATCTAAAGCGCGGTTGATATTATTAGATGCGATATGTATATCGTCCTCAAATTCATCACTAATAACATAGCCAGATCCCTTATGGGATAAGTCTAAAATTCCAGTATGATAATCTGCAGTTGGTATAGCTTTAAACTTGCCACGCTCAACTTCCTCAATTTCTTTTTTAGCTTTTAATTGCTGGAGTTTTTTAATAATTTGATTACGACTACTGGCATCATTAACACCTAGTTTTGCCGCAATTTGTTTATAGTTGAAGGATTTGTTTCGTTCTTTTTTTAATATACTTAAGATTGTATTCGTTAGGTTGGAAATCTTGTTTTTAGATGATCTCCTTTTTTTCTTTCTTGTCATGTAATTCTTTTCATATTCTGGTTCCTAAAGTTCGGAACACTTTCATTATTAATTTAATACTAAAGGCGAAGTAATTTGTATTAAACAATTACAAAGCTACGGTTTTAAAATTAAATGATATTTCATTACTATTAAATTAGCGTAAAATTAGTTATCCACATTAAATTCTATAATAACTATTTCTTTTTTAAATTTTAAAAAAATAGTAATGATTATTATAGCGTGTTAATAGCTTCAATAACTTTTTTAAAATATATTTTGAAAACACACAGTTTACATTTTATTGATAATTAATTAACATTCAAAATAAGCTTAACGTGTTCATTTTTAATCTCATTTTAAATACTATTAACAGCTGTTTATATTGTTTGTTAATAATTGATTTTTAATAAAAACTATTTTAAACAGTGTTTATAAAAGTTAATTTAAATGCTTAAAAGTTGGCTAAAAAAATAGCTTTAATTTTTTGGTAAATACATTCCTATTTCTTCTTGTAATTTTTATTCAATTTTTAAAATATTTCTGTTAGAAAATGATAAATAGATATTAACAGTTTATGAGCATAAAATCTAAAAATTATAAACATCAAAATTACATTTTATAACGTTCCGTATTTTGTACCTTTACACAGATAATTAATAGTACTAGATATGAAGATTTCAATAGGTAATGATCACGCAGGAACCGATTATAAATTTGCTATTATCAAGCATTTAGAATCAAAAGGAATTCAAGTCACTAATTATGGAACTGATTCCAGTGACAGTGTGGATTATCCGGATTTTGTACATCCAGTGGCTCAAGATGTCAATGATAATAAAGTTGATTTTGGTATTTTGATTTGTGGCAGTGCCAATGGTGTGGCCATGACTGCTAATAAATATCAACATGTTCGTGCCGGTATATGTTGGATGAATGAAATAACAGAGTTAACCAGACAACATAACAATGCTAATATTATTTGTATTCCTGCGCGTTATACAGCTATTCCTCAAGCTATAAAAATGGTTGATACCTTTTTAGAAACAAAATTTGAGGGAGGACGTCATCAAAAACGCGTAGATAAAATTCCGCTTTCCTGTTAATGGGGCATTCGCATTCACATAATCATTCGCATTCCAATATGAAGGATAGAAATCTCATTATTTCTATTCTTTTAAATATACTTATAACATCTGCTCAAGTTATTGGTGGAATTATATCCGGAAGTTTAGCATTATTAAGTGATGCCCTTCATAATTTTAGTGATGTTATATCTTTAGTAGTTAGTTATGTAGCCTCTAAATTATCGAGACAAAAAGCTTCTATTCACAGAACTTTTGGTTATAAACGCGCTGAAATCCTTGCAGCGTTTATAAATGCTTCAACATTAGTGATTGTGGGTGTTTTATTGATAATTGAGGCGGTAAAGCGTTTTCAAAATCCGCAAGAAATAGAATCGAATTTAGTAATCTGGCTTTCTGTTATTGCTATACTAGCTAATGGACTTAGTGTGTTGTTGTTAAAAAAAGATGCTGATTCCAATTTAAATATGAAATCTGCTTATTTACATCTATTTACTGATATGCTGGCCAGTATTGCTGTTTTAATAGGTGGTTTGTTGATGAAATATTACCAGGTTTTTTGGGTAGATAGTGTGTTAACATTTCTTATTGCCCTTTATTTGGTATGGGTTGGCTATGATCTATTAAAAAAATCTACTAAAATTTTAATGCTTTTTACTCCGGAGCAAGTGGATATAAAAGCTGTTTTAAGAGCAGTTCATAAAATACCCAAAGTTAACAAGTTGCATCATGTTCATGTTTGGTGTTTAAATGATGATGAATTGCATTTGGAAGCCCATTTAGATTTGGCTGAAAATATATCAATTGATGAATTTAATAGTGTTTTAAAACAGATAGAGGATGTGCTACATGATGAATTTGACATCAACCATATAACCATTCAACCAGAATTTAACAAGGAAGATTCCAAAGATGTTATTGTGCAGGATTAAATAAAGAATAGAATGCTTGACATACTTACTAAAAATTTTTCGGAGTTAAATACAAATGAACTCTACGATTTATTACAATTACGTTCTGAAGTGTTTGTGGTGGAACAGGATTGTGTATATCAGGATATCGATGGAAAAGACCAGAAAGCCTTACATATTTTAGGTTATAAAAATAATAATCTGGTCGCTTACACACGCGTTTTTAAACCAGGTGATTATTTTAATGAAGCCAGTATTGGTAGGGTAGTGGTGAAAAAAAATGAACGCCAGCATCAATATGGTTATGACATCATGAAGGCTTCCATTAAAGCAGTAAATATATTTTTTAATACAACAGAAATAAAAATTTCAGCACAAACATATTTGAAGAAATTTTATAATAATTTAGGATTCAAAGAAATAGGAGAGGAGTACCTGGAAGATGGGATTCCACATGTAGCTATGATAAAATCTTAATCTTTACCAACATACGTCACTAAAATTTCAACACGTCTATCAAATTTAGGATCACCACCTAACGGAAATTTTCTGCGCATGCCGACATACTTCATCCGACTTTTATCAACACCTTTTTTGGCTAAATAATCATAAATATATTTTGCTCGGGTAACCGATAAATTGCGCTTGTTTGTTTGACGATCCATGGCATCACGTCCATTTTGGGTACAACACACGTGGCCTTGTATGGTGAAGTATATATCCTCGCGTTCCAACAGGGTTTCTGCAATTTTTTCTAGTGTTTTTTTTGATTCTGGGAGCAGGATACTATATCCTGTTTTAAATAAAATATTTTCCAATAGAAACTTATCACCAGCTTTTATATCACCCTTGATAGCTTCTGAAAATTCTTTTTTTTCAGGTTTGTCAATTTCAGCTTCTGTTCTGGGTGGAGAATAGGGTTGAACCCTAATTTCTACTTTCCGATTTAAACCCCTTAGTTTGGCGACATTCTTTTCTTTTACCAGTTCCAATAGCACCTCACCTTTTCCATCAACATTGGTAATTTTTGATTCATCAAATTCGTTATTTGAAAATATTTCTTTAATGGAATTAGCGCGGTATTGTGATAACAGTAGGTTGTAGGAGTCACTACCACGATCATCACAAAAACCATAAATAGATATCTTTTCTATATCAAGAGATTCAATTTCTGATAGAAAAAGCATCAACCGACTTTCTTCAGTAGGCAGAACCACATATTGGTCGGTTTCAAAAAACACAATATGGGTACGCTCCCTTTCAGCATCCGTTTGCGAAAAGAGCATCATATTATAACTTAATAATATGATAAGCGCTATTAATCTATTCATAGTAGGTAATGAAAATTAACTTAAAGATACTTAATTTAAGTAATTTTTATAAACGGAAGGTTTGGATAAAATTTCAGTTGCTTTTTTTATCTCAAGATTATGACCTTTGTAGTAATCATACAAACCTTCTCTATAAACATAACGTTTTACTATCTCATCAGTTAGTAACGATAAAATTTCGTCTTTATTTTCATTGATAGCCAATTCTTTAGAATTGTTTAAATTAGTTACCAACGCGTTATAATCATTTTGAATATTGTCATCTAAATCTTCTTTAGCTGCTTTTTCCATGACCTTATTCAGTGCTTTTTCAGTTTCGGTAACAAATGTAAAATCGTTACTCTTTAAATACTGTTTAAAATTATTAAAGTCAGCATTTGTCAGTTCAAAATTACTAACATCAGTTTGTTGGTGCTTGTAATAATAGTCGGTAGCGTAATCAAAAATTAAAAAGTCATATTGAATTGCTTTAGTAATAGCTGAATTTTTAGTGACCGCCAAAGCTTCATCAGGAAAAACACCGCCACCATCAAATACTTTCCGGCCGTTTTTGGTTTTAAATTCGTTGTATTTGTCTTTTTCTATACGTACCGCATTACCTTTTTCATCTCTATTCCAATAATCTAAAGCCTGGATACATCGACCAGATGGCGTGTAATATCTTGATATGGTAATTTTTAGCTGTGTTCCATAAGTTAAAGGTTTTGGACGCTGTACAAGGCCCTTTCCAAAGCTTCTGGAACCAACAATGACAGCTCTATCCAAATCCTGTAAAGCACCCGAAACAATTTCACTAGCCGAAGCACTGCTGCCATTAATTAGAACAACAAGCGGGATTTCGGTATCAATAGGATCACTTTGAGTGTAATAAGTCCGGTTGAACTTTTTAACTTTAGATTTAGTTGAAACCACCAATTGACCTTTTGGAACAAATAAGTTTACAATTTTGACGGCCTCTAATAAAAGTCCGCCTGGATTGCCTCTCAGGTCCAAAATAATGCGTTCTGCACCTTGAGCTTTCAAATCTTTTACAGCATAGCCTGTTTGGGAAGACGCTTTGTTATTAAACTTATCTAAAACAATATATCCTGTTTTATCATCAACCATTGAAAAATGTGGCACGGCATCAATCTCCACTTCAGAACGTGTAATACTGGCGTTATATTCTTTTCCTTGGCGCAAGTAGGTTACATCTACTTTACTGCCAGAGGAGCCCTTGAGGAGGTCGCCAGCATCCTCTTTGTAATTAGCAATTACCGTATTACCTATTTTGATTATTTCATCACCAGCCTTTAAGCCAGCCTTATCAGCAGGATAATCTTTGTAAGGTTCAATAATAACTAATTTATCCTTCATGGTTCTAACATTGGCTCCAATACCCGTGTAATCTCCAGTTCTCCGAATTTTTTCAGCCTCAACATCTTGCTCGTTATAAAATTGGGTATAAGGATCCAAATCATTCAACATGCTTTTGATAGCCGTATCCATTAATTCAGCCGGATTGGTATCGTCAACATAATTCATATTAACCTCTTTGTACAAGGTGGTGAATATTTCTATTTGCTTGGCTATCTCAAAAAAATCGTTTTGAAAAGCGGTACCAGTCAGAAATATAACAAGCGCTAAAAAAGGAATGATAATGCGCTTTTTAAGTAATTTTTTCATCATGAATTTTTTTTGGATTCCATTTCAACAAACTTCTTAAACAGTTTGTTCATGGATTGTTCAACTTCAACATAAGTGGGTTTATCATTACCAATGTACAAAATCATAAACGCATATTGTGTTGTAATGTTGTTAAAATAGGCAGTTTTGTTCAATCGGTAGGCTTCTCGAAGCAATCGTTTAACACGATTTCTGTCAACCGCTTTTTTAAAATGTCGTTTTGAAACAGAAACACCTGTTTTAGCAATGACATTATCATCGAGTTGCGTTTTTAAATAAACCATACGCAAAGGATAAGCCGAAACCGACTGACCTTCAGTAAAAAGCTGATCGATGAGTTTTTTACTTTTGAGTTTTTCTTTATGAGAATAAGTTGCTTTCATACACCGTTGCGTGCGTAAAAATAGTAATATCTAGGCAAGCATATGATATGTCTCTATGACATAAATCATATTTTTTAAGGCTAATAGGCTGTAAATTACCAAAATAATATTCTTAAATTATTTTAGGTATGGGTAATTTAAATGTCACGAGACTTGTAACAAGAGAAGAAAAATCAGCATTTATTGATCAACTTACCAGAGATTTAGAGGCTCTGGAAATGATGTTAGAAAAAGGATTAATTGAAAAAGAACCCATTAGAATTGGCGCTGAACAAGAATTTTGTGTGGTTGATAGGGATTTTTTTCCATGTAACAACTCACTCGATTTATTAGCAGAAATAGGGGACAATCATTTTACCACAGAGATTGGTAGTTACAATTTAGAAATTAACCTGGATCCATTTGAATTAAAAAACGATTGTTTTTCAAAATTACATGAGCAATTAGTTACACTTTTAGAGAAAGCAAAGGCAGTTTGTGATAAACACGACTCTAAAATTGTTTTAACGGGAATTTTACCAACTTTTTCATTGAAGCACATTTCCGAAGATTACATGACGAAAGTACAACGCTATCAGGTTTTGAATGAGGCCATAAAGGATTCTAGGAAGCAAGATTTTAGCATTCATATTAAAGGCAATGATGAACTTAACCTCTTGCATGATTCAGTTATGCTTGAAGCATGTAATACCAGTTTTCAAACACATTTACAGATTCACCCCGATAATTTTGTTGACGATTATAATTGGGCTCAAGCCATTTCAGGACCTGTATTAAGTATTTGTGCCAATTCACCTTTGTTGTTTGGTAAGGAACTTTGGAATGAAACACGCATTGCGTTGTTTACCCAAAGTGTTGACACAAGATCAAATTCATTTTTACTTAATGAAAAACAATCACGTGTAAGTTTTGGATCCGATTGGGAAACTGGAACTGTGGTGGACATTTTTAAGGATAGTATATCAAGATTTAGAAGCCTGGTTACTTCGGAGTATGATAAGGATAGTGCAGATATGGTAGAGTCGGGAGAAATCCCAAAATTAAAAGCCTTGAGCTTACATAACGGAACAGTTTATAGATGGAATAGGGTTTGTTATGGGGTAGGAGAAGGCAAACCACATTTGCGAATAGAAAATCGCTACTTACCATCTGGACCCACTACAAGTGATGAAATTGCCAATTTGATGTTTTGGGTTGGTCTCATGTTAGGAAAACCTAAATCATTAAGAGACATTCATAATAAATGGTGCTTTAAAGATGTCAAATCGAATTTTTTTAATGCTGCTCGATATGGCATGGGAACACAATTTATATGGGACAACGAGTATATTTCAAGTCATAAATTGTTATTGGACATTTTATTGCCAATGGCTTACAAAGGGCTATATAGTTCAGGAATTACCCCAAAGGACGCAGAGAAATATTTAACAATTATTGAAAACCGGATCAAATCACATTGTGGCTCACAATGGATGATTAAAAGTTATAGAATGCTTCAAAATAAATACAGACCATTTGCTGCGGCACAGGCTTTGGTTGCTGGTATGTATGAAAAACAAGAAAAGGATTACCCGGTCGGTAGCTGGAGTATATTGGATCCTAATTCCTTAAGCGACTTCAAAACCAGCAGAATGGTAAAACATGTTATGAGTACCCATATATTTTCGGTTGAACAAAACGATAGTTTGAAATTGGTATTAAATATCATGATGTGGAAAAATATCCATCATATGCCAGTTATAAATGATAAACAAGAATTAATTGGATTACTGTCTTGGAATGATGTTGAGCGTTATTTAAGTGATGAAAATATAAACAATATCACCATTGGATCCATCATGCGAAAACAATTAATAACAGCAACCGAGTGGATGCCTCTAGAAGAAACTCGATCACTGATGATAAAAAACAAGATTAATAGCCTTCCTGTTTTGAAAAACAACAAATTAATTGGTATCGTTACTTCAAAAGACATTTAGATATAATATGATAGAAGTATATAGCGAAGCGCTCAACAAAACAATCAGAACAGGTAGAATAATTGGTAAAATAAAGGGCCATAAAAAGGGACCAACCATGGTTTTTTTTGGCGGCGTTCATGGTAATGAGACAGCTGGTGTTTTTGCATTGCATAAAGTTTTTAATCATATAAACCCGAAAGAAATATCGGGAACACTTTATGCAATAATAGGGAACATTTCGGCTTTAGAGGCAAATAAACGCTATGTGAATAATGATTTAAATAGACTTTGGAAAGAAGCAACTATTGAAAAAATAAAAAACAAAACCATCGTGAATTCTGATGAGGCCGAATTGCTGGAAATATTTGATCTTATTCAGGATATTTTAAAAATGGATTCAGGCCCTTTTTACTTTATTGATTTTCATACCACATCAAGTAAAACCATTCCGTTTATCACAATAAATGATGCACTAATCAATAGAAAGTTTGCAAAGCAATTCCCTGTTCCTGTTGTTTTGGGTATTGAAGAATATTTAGAGGGTCCTTTGTTAAGTTACATTAATGAACTTGGCTACGTATCGTTGGGGTTTGAGTCTGGTCAGCACACAGATAAAGAAGCGGTTATTAATTGTGAGTCATTTATCTATTTGTCATTAGCTTTTTCAAAAGCCTTGTCATCAGAATCTATTATTGGATTTCCCATTTACCACAAACAACTGCAGGAACAGAGTTATAATATTCATGAAACATTTGAAATTACGCATTTGCATTCCATAAAACCAGATGACAATTTTATAATGGCTCCAGGATTCAACAGCTTTCAAATAATAACTAAAAACATGTTATTAGCCCATGATTCAAATGGTGAGATTCGTTCCCGATATAACGCCCGTATTTTTATGCCATTGTACCAAAAATTAGGAAAAGAGGGCTTTTTTGTCATTCAGAAAATTAAGCCATTCTTTTTGAAGCTTTCAGAAGTTCTAAGACGCCTAAAATTTGACGGGCTATTGGTGTTATTACCCGGAGTTTCATGGCAAGATAAACGAAAAAAAGTACTTAAGGTTAACCTGAAAATAGCCAGGTTTTTTGCTAAATCATTTTTTCATTTATTAGGTTACCGAAGCCAAGTCGTTGAAAAAAATTATTTAATGTTATTTAATAGAGAACGGACCTCTTTAAAAAACATGTACAAAAATGAACTATGGTATAAAAAAAGCCACTAATTAAAGTGGCTTTATTGAAAATTTTTGAAGCGCGTTTAGTTCATTGTGAATTTTCGCTTCCCAAGTATTTATTTCTTTTTGAGATTCCCAACCGCTATTTGTTGCTTTTCTAAATTCAGACTGATATTCTTTACAAGCCTTAAGCAAAACATTATATTCATACTGATACGCTGAAAACCTTCTTTCTTTTTCAGTTTTCATTTCCTCAAATTTTTTTCGAATTTTTCGTGCAAATAATTCAGCAATATCAAACGTTAGTTGTTCGAACTTTAATAAATCAGCCTCATAATCAGGATGAAAATGGGATTCATTCATATGAAACTCCGCAACAACCGTCAAATCTTTATAACCCTGGATATAATCATTTCTATCAACAATTACCTCTGAAGGATAAAACTCAATCTTGTAAGCCGAGTATGAATAACTATCACCAGATGTTCTGGCCTTCTGAAAATCTTCCAAACGAAGCTTATAAGCTTCTTGCCACTGAATAACATTCTCACTGCTTATTGTCTTGTCTTGGGCATTTATGACCCCAAAAACCAAATAAAAAGCAATTAATAAAGCCTTACGCACTATAGTTCATTCATATTGTTCTCCCTATCAACATCTGCCATTAATTGTTTAGGGTCTATTTCTATAGATTTTACCTCTTTAGAAGCTTCAAAAGTGTAATTGGGATTGGCCCATGCCCAATCAGCTATTATTGTAGCAGATGTTGGTTTTTCACCGCGCATCATCTGTAATGGAATGTAAAAATCTTCAGAGGTTCCATCAGTATAAGTAACCGTTAAATCCAAAGGCATTGGCATTAAACCAATGCGTTTTAAAGACACAGTTTTCCCTTCAACATTTGAAACGGCATAATCAATGGTATTAGTAGTTTGCGTAAAATCAATTAAATACCAGTCTAACTCAAAATTAGTTACTTTTTCAGCTGAACGAATAATATCAATAGGTCTTGGGTGTTTAAATGCAAAATCATTAAAATACTTTTTGATGGTTTTCTTTAAATTTTCTTCACCAATAACATAGCCTAGTTGCGCTAAAAAGACTTCCCCCTTGCTGTATGCTGAAATACCATAAGCTTGGTTGAACTCATATCTATCAGCATGGGTAGAAAGCGGTTGTTCCTTTCCGGATTTGGCCAAATAGATATATCCTCTGTAGGCATTTACCGTAGGGTTTTCTTTGCCTTCAGCCATAACGTGGTTCATGGCATAATCACTAATATAACTTGTAAACCCTTCGTCCATCCATTCGTGTTTAGCCTCATTTGTCGCCAATAAAAACTGGAACCATGTGTGAGCCATTTCATGAGCTGTAACACCAACTAGGCTTCCAAATGAGCGGTCGCCAGTAATTAAAGTACACATAGCATATTCCATACCGCCATCACCACCTTGAATAACAGAATATTGGTCATAAGGATATTTGCCAATGTTTTCACTGAAATATTGCATGAGCTCTACGGTTTTAGGTTGAAGTTTTTTCCAGTTTTCTTTCTTTTCGTCATCCAAGGTGCTTTTATAATAAAAATGAAGCAACGGACCATTTGGAACTTGCATGGTATCATGAATATATTCTGGATCAGCAGCCCAGGTAAAGTCATGAACATTCGGCGCAACAAAATGTAAGGTTTTTTTATTGCCTTTTGATTTCACGTCCTCTTGAAGATAACCTGTTCCGCCCACAACATAGTTTTTATCTATGGTCAATTTCACATCAAAATCTCCCCAAACACCATGGAATTCACGGCCTATGTATGGATCGGCATGCCAACCTTCAACGTCATATTCAGCTAATTTTGGGTACCATTGTGTCATAGACAGCGCAACACCCTCACTATTGTTTCTTCCCGATCGTCTAATTTGAATTGGCACTTGAGCATCAAAATCCATATCAAATGTTACCGATTCTCCAGATTGAATAGGCTTTGCTAATTCAACCTCCAAAACAGTTCCGACAGTTTCGTGTTTTAAGACTGTGCCATTTTGTTTTAAGGAATTGACTTTAATATAACCAATCTCATTGGGTTGAAGTTTGCTTATTCTATCACCAACACGACCATCCGGATCAGCAATGTTTCTCGAGCGGACGTCCATTTCACTACCAGGTTGGAAGGCATTGAAATATAAATGATAATAGACACGGTTAAGAACATCAGGTGAGTTGTTGGTATAAACTAAAGTTTGTTTCCCTTTATATTGATAGGATTCAACATCCATGTCAATTTCCATTTTATAGTCAACATGTTGTTGCCAATAACAATCTGTATTGGAAGCAGATGTGTTCTGGGCAATAATATCGCCGCTACCAGCACAGGAAAGAATAAAAACAGAGGCTAAAGCCGTTAAAAGAATATTTTTCATTGATGAATTGTGTTTAAAAAAAATCCTATCGTTTAAGGATAGGATTTTTAGAGTTTTTATAAATGTTTATTTCATTTGGCTAGCCATAATTAATGCATTGTAAGCATTGACCATTTTAGAAGATTTTGTTAAATCGCCAAATGGTCTTACATCAGACGGGTCACCACCAACAACAACATTAGTTTTTACAGGCAGTCCTGAATCTAAAATAATTTGTTTTACTTGGGCAGCCGATAGTTTTGGATAATATGAACGGATCAATGCAGCTACACCAGCAACGGCTGGCGCTGCCATAGAAGTTCCTCCTTTAGTGGCATATTCATTTTCAGGAGTTGTAGAATATACTTTAGCTCCAGGTGCAAAAACATCTACATTATATTTTCCATAGTTAGAAAAACCTGCAATCATACCTGACCCGTATTTTGGCTCTAAAGCTCCAACCGTAATAAAGGTATTAGATACTTCTGGTCCAGTTCCAACAGCATCATTTGGAAACACATCTTTTTTGTCAATGTCAATACCTTCATTACCAGCAGCATTGATAAAAAGCACGTCATTATCACCAGCATAAGCAATGGCATCCCTCACCCAATCACTATGAGGTGAGTAGTACTTTCCAAAGCTACCGTTAATCACCTTTGCACCGTTATCGACAGCATAACGAATAGCTAAAGCTATATCTTTATCATATTCGTCACCATTTGGAACCGCTCTTAAACTCATGATTTGAACATTGTTTGCCACACCATTAGCGCCTTTGCCATTATTACGTTCAGCAGCTATAATACCAGCAACATGAGTTCCATGGCTTTCTCCTTTTTCAGAAGGCAAAACATTGCCGTTTCCATAGCCAACATCAGAAAGATCATCAGGATTATCACCTGTTTTTCTGCCTTTTAAGTCTTTATTAAGGTTTGCATTCAATTGATCGGTATAGTATTCAACACCACCTTTGATAGCTTCCAGGGCCGCCTCTGAATTATCAAAACCGTTAGCATACATATTTTGAAGCATTCCTACTGCTTGATTTACAGCAGTGTCATCCGTTTTAATGGCTGCAACATCTTCTTTAGTGTAATCTTTTTTATTCAAGTGTTTTGCTACAGTTTCATCAGCACTTTTTACCATTTCATAAATTTGATCATAGCGCTGTTTGTTGTTAATAGCTTCTTGGTATTTTTCTTCATATTCAGCAACTGCAGCATCATATTGAGGGTTGGTTTTGTCACCCTTAACAATAATTCTAACAAACTCTAATTGCTCATCATAGGCATCACCTAAAAAATTCCAACCGTGAATATCATCCACGTAACCATTTTTATCATCATCTATACCATTTCCAGGAATTTCATCTTCATTTGTCCATACAACTCCATCTAAATCTTCATGTTCGATATCAATCCCAGAATCAATAACAGCAACGATAACTGTTTTTCCTTTCTTGTCCTTGATAATTTCCTGGTAAGCTTTGTCAACGCTCATTCCTGGTATAGTATCTTTAACAAGATCTAAATGACCCCAGGTGTGTTTTTCATTCTCTGTTAAATCAGACTCTTTAATCGGTGTGTTATCAATATTTTCAATAGGTGTTGATATCACAGCTGCCCCACCACCACAACTTGTTAACACTAAAGCTGCAAAGGAGGCAAATAAAAATGGTTTAATTAATTTCATGTTTAATTCAAATTATATTTAGTTAAATACTTCATTACAGTTAAATACTTCATGCAATCGCACGCCTTTTTCAGTGTTTTTTACTGTAATAATTTCGTTATGTGCATCGTGTTCCAAAAATAAGTAATAATTATTATCTGCGGCCATTTGCAAGAACTTTTCTTTTTCATCTAATGTCAATAAAGGCCTAGTATCGTAGCCCATTACAAAAGGAATAGGTAAATGTCCTGCTGTTGGCAATAAGTCCGCCATAAAGCAAATAGTTTTACCATTGTAATTTATCATGGGGATCATTTGTTTATCGGTATGTCCGTTTGCAAAAAAAATGTCAAAGCCTAAATGACTGCTTTTTAACAGATCATCTTCTGGAAGATTTACAAAGTCTAGTTGCCCACTTTCTTCCATTGGTAAAATATTTTCTTTTAAAAATGATGCTTTTTCCCTTTTGTTAGGTTGCGTGGCCCATTTCCAATGATCTTCATTACTCCAAAATCTAGCATTCTTAAAAGCAGGCTCATAGCCTGTTCTGTCTTTATTCCATTGTACGCTTCCGCCACAGTGATCAAAATGTAAATGGGTCATGAAGACATCGGTTATATCGTCTCTATGGAAACCATACTTTTTTAAAGATTTATCTATAGTGTCGTCTCCCCAAAGGTAATAGTATCCAAAGAATTTGTCACTTTGTTTGTCACCCATTCCAGTATCTATTAAGACCAGGCGATTACCATCTTCAATAAGTAAACATTTTGCAGCGATATCAATCATGTTATTGGCATCAGCAGGATTGGTTCTTTGCCAAAGGGATTTTGGAACCACGCCAAACATGGCACCACCATCAAGTTTAAAATTTCCGGCGTTTATAGGATATAAATTCATAGTCTTGCAAATTAATAAAAGTGTTAATATTAAAGAAATGAATGTTAAATCAATAACTTCATTTTAACATTTAGACAAAATTGTAATTATTTAGTATTTTCACAAAAATTAAATGACATGATAGAATTAGCTGGAATAATCATTTTAGGAATTTTAGCACAATGGGTTGCTTGGCGACTAAAAATACCAGCGATTTTGCCGTTGATTTTAATCGGGCTTTTAGTTGGTCCTATTGCAGCTGAATTTTTATCAGAAGATGGCACAAAATGGATTGAACCTATTTGGAATGGCCAAAAAGGCCTCTTTCCTGGTGATGGCTTATATTACTTTGTATCATTAGCAATTAGCGTAATCCTCTTTGAAGGAGGCTTGACATTAAAGCGTGATGAAATCAGAAATGTTGGTCCAGTAATTACGAAATTAATCACGCTTGGATCCATAATTACATTTTTTGGAGGCGCCATTGTTGCCCATTATGTTTTCTACTTAAGTTGGGAAGTTTGTTTTTTATTTTCAGCCCTCATAATAGTCACGGGACCGACTGTAATCACACCTATTTTACGCAATATTCCTCTTAAAAAAGATGTTTCAGCAGTTTTAAAATGGGAAGGCATTTTAATTGATCCCATAGGTGCATTGGTTGCGGTTTTAGTCTTTGAATTTATAAGTGTTGGTGGCGATAGTGGTTTTACTAAAACGGCATTTATAGAGTTTGGAAAGATTATTCTTTTTGGAACAACCTTCGGATTTACCTTTGCCCATGCCTTAAAGTTTGTCATAAACAGAAATCTCATTCCGCATTATTTATTGAATGTGGTTTCATTATCAACGGTACTATTGGTTTTTGTTGAGTCTGATGTATTTGCGCATGAATCTGGTTTATTAGCCGTTGTTGTCATGGGCATGGTATTAGGTAACAGTCAACTTCAAAACCGAAAAGAATTACTTTATTTTAAAGAGTCATTAAGTGTCTTGTTGATTTCAATATTGTTCATTTTGTTAGCGGCCAATATTAGTGTTGATGACTTGATGCTTTTATATAATTGGAATACGGCAGTTTTATTTGCTATTGTGGTTTTCATAATAAGACCTTTGGCTGTTTTTTTGAGCACCACAGGCTCTAAATTGAAGACAAACGAAAAAACGTTTATTAGCTGGGTTGGACCAAGAGGTATTGTAGCCGCGGGAATCGCATCACTTTTTGGAACCAAACTTATTAAACAAGGTGTTGAAGGGGCCGAATATATCACACCTTTGGTGTTCATGATTGTTTTGGGAACAGTATTGTTAAATGCTACAACGGCTCGATTTGTAGCCAAAATTTTGGGCGTTTTCTTAACAAAAAGTGAAGGTATTTTAATTATTGGAGCTTCTAAATTTGCTCGTGTTATAGGTCATTATTTGGAGTCCAATGGAAGACATGTGGTTCTTATTGACAGTAATCAAACTAATATCAACAAATCTTTAGAGCTTGGTCTTGAAGCATTGAATGTAAACATATATTCTGAAACCCTTACGGATAATATTGAATTGAGTGATGTCGGTTATTTAATGGCCATGACAGCTAATTCCGATATTAACAAATATGCTATCAATAAGTTTAGCAAACAATTTGGTGAGAACGGTAGTTTTAGATTGGTTACTCGAGACGAAATGAAAGATAGTAATGATAATCCAAAGGAAGGCCTGTTTTCTCATACAGACGATTTCATAAAATTGACAGAGGTAACACGTAAAAATCCACTTATTAACGAAATACCGATTAAGAATAAAGATCACTACGATAGGTTAATAGAAATAACCAACAGCGACGATGATATTGTCCCTCTTTTTGTCAAAGACAAAGAAGGTGAACTTCACATTATTTCATCCTATAACAAGGATATTGATAAGATTAATGATAACTGCAGTCTGGTTTACTTGGGAAAACTATTAAAAAGTGAAGAAGACACCAATTAGTCGTTCAGTTTTAAAACAGCCATGAATGCTTGTTGTGGTATTTCAACATTACCTACTTGACGCATTTTCTTTTTACCCTTTTTCTGTTTTTCCAATAGCTTTCGTTTTCTGGATATATCACCACCGTAACATTTAGCAGTGACATCTTTACGCAAAGCTTTGATGGTTTCTCTTGAAATAATTTTTGCACCAATAGCTGCCTGTATAGGAATATCAAATTGTTGACGTGGAATCAATTCTTTTAATTTCTCGCACATCTTTTTGCCAATATTGTAAGCGTTATCAGCATGGATTAAAGCCGAAAGCGCATCAACTTGTTGAGCATTCAATAAAATATCAACTCGAACCAACTTTGATGCTCGCATTCCAATTGGGGAATAGTCAAAAGACGCATATCCTTTGGAAACGGTTTTCAACCTATCATAAAAGTCAAATACTATCTCAGCTAGAGGCATGTCAAAACTCAATTCAACACGTTCGGGCGTAAGATAGGTTTGGTTTTTTATTTGACCGCGTTTTTCAATACACAAACTCATGACCGAACCAACAAAATCCGCCTTGGTAATAATTGTTGCTTTAATATATGGTTCCTCAACACGGTTCAAGGTTGAAGGATCAGGTAAATCCGTTGGATTGTTGACAATAATAATATCATCAGGATTTTTATTTGTAAACGCATGGTAAGACACGTTAGGAACGGTTGTAATGACCGTCATGTCGAATTCACGCTCCAAACGCTCCTGAATAATTTCCAGGTGTAGCATGCCTAAAAATCCACAACGAAAACCAAAACCTAGTGCAGCTGAACTTTCTGGTTGAAAAACCAAAGAAGCATCATTCAACTGAAGCTTTTCCATGGACGCTCTTAAATCTTCATAATCTTCTGTGTCAACTGGATAAATTCCAGCAAATACCATAGGTTTTACATCCTCAAATCCGCTTATGGCATTTTTAGTAGGCTCTTTAGCATCAGTAATCGTATCACCCACTTTAACTTCTTTAGCCTCCTTTATTCCGGTAATTAGATAACCAACATCTCCAGCCTTAATCTCATTTTTTGGAAGCTGTTTTAATTTCAAGGTTCCAACTTCATCAGCATAGTAACTTTTTCCAGTAGCAATAAATTTAATATGCTGTCCTTTTTTAATGGAACCATTTATAACCCTAAAGTAGGTTTCAACACCACGGAATGGATTGTAAACAGAATCAAAAATCAGCGCTTGAAGAGGCTCATCAACATTGCCTTTTGGGGCTGGAACACGTTCAATGATAGCGGTTAGTATATCTTCAATACCCAAACCAGTTTTGGCACTGGCAGGTATCACTTCTGAAGGATCACATCCTAATAAATCTACAATGTCATCGGTTACTTCTTCGGGATTAGCGCTTGGCAAATCTATTTTGTTAAGTACAGGAATGATTTCCAAGTCATTTTCCAATGCCAAATATAAATTTGAGATAGTTTGTGCCTGAATACTCTGCGCGGCATCAACAATCAGCAAAGCACCCTCACAAGCAGCAATAGAACGTGATACTTCATAGGAAAAATCAACATGCCCTGGAGTATCAATTAAGTTTAATATATATTGCTCGCCATTGTGCATATAATCCATTTGAATCGCATGTGATTTAATGGTAATACCACGCTCACGCTCCAAGTCCATATTATCCAGAATAATTGGTCCTGTTTTTCACGGTCCGTTACAGAGCCCGTAAAGTCCAATAATCGGTCGGCCAAGGTGCTTTTCCCATGATCAATGTGCGCAATGATGCAAAAATTTCTAATGTTCTTCATAATCTGCTACCAAGCATAACTGTAAATAGTTTGCAAATATAATTGTTTTATTATGCTTTAAATATTTCTAACCAACAATATTGCAGTATTTTGATTTACGGTAAATCCGTAAACAAAAGTTTAAAACTATTTTTATATTGCATTTCCAAACTAACTCGATGAATCTTAAAACAAAAATTTGCTTACTCATTATAAGCGTATTAGCTGGTGCGTCAGCTTTTAGTCAAGATTTTTCTGTTTCGGGATTTGTTATTGATACACAAGGTAATCCCATTTCTTTTGCCAACATAGTCCTGTTATCCAAAACCGATTCAACAGCCATCAAAGGAACCACTTCTAATGACAAGGGTTTTTTCCTTATAGAACATGTTGATCCAAACAGCTATTTATTAAAAACAAGTTTTATTGGCTATGGAGAACATGATAGAAATATTACCATTGAAAACACTAGTTTAGACGTTGGTGACATTATTTTAGAGGAGTCGGCTGAATCATTGGATGAGATTTCGATTATTGCAAAAAAACCAACAATCAAAAAGGAGGCAGATCGATTGGTGTTTAATGTAGAAAATACCGCATTAAGCGAGGGAAATGTTTTGGAAGTAGTTAGAAGCACACCCGGAGTTCTTGTTTTAGATGGATCTATTTCCGTAAAAAATACGACACCCACTGTCTATATAAACGATAGAAAAGTCCAGTTATCCAGTAGTGAACTCATGAACCTATTAGAGGGATCTCCAGCGAATAGCATTAAATCTGTTGAGGTTATTACTAATCCTGGCGCAAAATATGATGCTTCTGATGGTATTGTGATCAACATCATTATGGGTAAAAATGTAATCACAGGTTATCGAGGCACCATTTTCACCAATTATACGCAAGGATTTTACCCAAGATATAATGCAGGTATCACCAATTTTTATAAAAACAATAAAATTAATGTGTTTGCGAGTTATAGCTATAATAACGATAAAATAGCACGAATTAGTAACGAGCAAGTTAATTTTATTGACAACAGCGACGCCATCTATGAACGATGGAATTCGGATTTTGATAGAACAACCAAATCACAAACTCATACCATAAATACGAATTTTGATTATTTAATTAATGATAATAATACCTTAAGTTTCTCCTCTAACTTGTTGTTTCTTCCAAAATTTAACTATGTTGTTAATGGACAAACAAATGTGTTTGACCCCAATTATTCGGGACTCTATAATTTTGATAACGTTAATAACTCTTCAGACAATAAATATAATTTAGGATTTGATTTGGATTATATCAGTAACTTTAAAGGAGGTGGTAAATTATCCCTAAATGTTCATTTAACAACCTATGACTATAATAGGGATCAGGCAGTTTACAGTAATTACTATTTTAGTGATAGTAATTTGAATTTCTCAAATGCCTTTGAAACTGCTTCTAAACAAAACACCTTAATCAATACAGCTCAAGCAGATTATAGTTTACTATTGTCAGAAAACACAGGGTCGCTATCGTTTGGTGTAAAAGGCTCCTTTGTGAATACCGATAGTGAAATCAATCAGTTTGACATAGAAAACGGAAATGCGATTTTTGATCCCAATAACTCAAATGCTTTTGATTATAAAGAAACCGTTATTGGAGCCTATGCCGAATTTGAAAAGAGTTGGGAAAAGTTTGATTTGAGTTTGGGTTTACGGGTTGAACAGTCTAATATTGAAGGCAAATCATTAGTTACAAACAACACCTTAACCCAAGATTATTTTAATTGGTTTCCTTCGGCACACATTAGTTTTCAAGCATCAGAAAAAATCAATTTTTATTCTAACTACAAAAGGAGCATACAAAGGCCAGACTACCAATCCTTGAATCCGTTTAAATTTTACCTAAATGACAACACAATTGTAACCGGGAACCCTAATTTGCAACCAGCTATAACGGACTATATTGAATTTGGTATCTCGTTGAAAAGCCGGTTTTTTGTACAGACCTACTACAAGAACACTGAAGCCAGTTTTATGGAACTGCCATTACAAGACAATGATAATAATTTGTTGATTTACACACCTACCAATTTAAGCAATACCGTTGAATATGGATTTGACTTTTACACCTTTTTAGATATCACTCAAAAATGGAATATCTATTTCGTAACAACCGTTTATAATGTTGAAGAGAAGGCGACAATAAATGGCAATTTGCTTAACAGGGATATGTGGACCAATTATACAGAATTGAGCAATACACTATCATTTTTAAAAGACAATAGCCTATCCGCAACCTTATCAATAATATACTGGGGTAAAAACCAACAAGGCTTTCAAATAAGTAAGGAACGATTAATTAGCGAACTGTCATTAAAGAAAACTATTTTTAAAGATCGCGGCGCCTTAACTTTATCTGCAGGTGACCTTTTCAATAAACAAGACTTTAAAGTTACGACCAAGTACTTGAGACAGGATAACTCTAGGTTCTTAAATCAGGACAACAGATTTGTAAAACTAGGCTTGAGTTACAAATTTGGAAACACAGGATTAGAAACAAACCAGAGAAGCAAAGACAAAGCCGAACGAGACCGATTGGAAAAATCAGGCAATTAGTCTTGCCATTCTGCAATAAACAAATTGGTGTCATGACCACCACCATTATTACGGTTGGATGAAAAAATTAATTTTTTACCGTCATTAGAAAACACTGGAAACGCATCGAACGTTTCACTATGGGTAACACGCTCCAAGTTCTTTCCATCAATATCAATCAAATATAAATTGAATGGGAAGCCTCTTTCGGATTCGAAATTTGATGAAAACAATATTTTTTCACCACTAGGGTGAAAAAATGGACTCCAGTTAGCATTTCCTAAATTGGTTAATTGACGCAAATCACTGCCATCGGCATTGCAGATATATAATTCCATTTCTGTTGGCTGAACCAATCCTTCAGCCAATAAATCTTTATATTCCTTGATTTCAAATTCTGTTTTTGGTCTTGATGAGCGAAAGATAATTTTTGTTCCATCAGGTGAAAAGAAGGCACCGCCGTCATAACCTAGTTCAAAAGTAATTTGCTTTACATCACTTCCGTCCAGATTCATGGTGTAAAGATCAATATCACCATTTCGAGTTGAGGTAAACACAATTTTATCACCTTTTGGTGAAACAGTCGGTTCAGCATCATAACCCGTTTCATTCGTTAATTGAGCAGTAATATTACCTTCTAAATCTGCCACAAAAATGTCATAGGTATCATAAATAGGCCATATGTATTTACCATTTTTCCGCAAGGGCGTTTCTGGACAGTCATCGCCTCCTAAATGAGTTGAGGCGTAAATGATATGTTTGTTATCCGGTAAGAAATAGGCACATGTTGTACGACCTTTACCAGTACTCACCATGGGTGGCATACGATCTTTAAACACATCATCGACCTGCATTAAAAACATTTGATCACAACTCACATTCCAGCCAGTATTATTGGATTGAAAAACAATTTGTTCATCGTCAAAGCTCCAGTAGGCTTCAGCATTATCGCCGCCAAATGTAATTTGCTTGATAGACTTAAAGTGTTTTTCTTCAGGATATATCAAAGAGTCAACCCATTTTGTGGCACCGGAATTAGCATCGGCTGTTTTTGAGTTGTCATTCTTACAAGAAATGGTTATCAATAAAATAAAAATATAAAAATAAGTTCTCATGTATTTTCCTTGTCAATAAGTGGCAATTATTCTGTAATTTCGCCAAAAATAAGATTATTCACATGAAGAAAATATCGCTGTTAGTACTTTTTATAACGCTATTAGGTTGTAAAAAAGACTATAAACCAGAAAACAGGATTAAAGAAGATGTTACTTTTTTAGCTGATGACAAACTTGAAGGCAGACAAATTGGAACAGAAGGAGAACAGAAAGCTGCCGAATATATTGCCAAACGGTTTGAGGATCTTGGGCTTCAGCCAAAAGGTGCTTCTGAATACTATCAACAGTTTACATTTAGTCCAAACACAGATCCGCATAGTGAGGTGTCTTTTACAACAATGGCTGAAGATGGCACCATTACAGGAACTAACATTTTGGGATATATTGACAACAAAGCAGAAAACACTATAATTATAGGCGCTCATTTTGACCATTTAGGTTACGGTGGAGAAGGGTCTTTGTATAAAGGCGAAAAAGCTATTCACAATGGCGCAGATGATAATGCCAGTGGTGTTGCCGTCATGCTAAATTTGGCGAGTAAACTAAAAGAAACCAATACAGCCAATAATTATTTATTCATGGCATTTTCTGGAGAGGAGATGGGCTTGTTGGGGTCTAATTACTTTGTAAAAAATCCAACCATTGACACCAAGGCGGTAAGTTACATGATAAATATGGATATGGTAGGCAGACTAAAACAAGATAGCACATTAGCAGTTTATGGCACAGGTACTTCGCCTATTTTCAAGCAAGTATTGAATTCTCATAACGATAAGTTTAAACTTATTGAAAAAGAATCGGGTATCGGACCAAGCGATCACACCTCATTCTATTTAGCCGATATTCCAGTACTTCATTTTTTTACAGGGCAACATGAAGACTACCACAAACCAAGTGATGATTTTGATAAGTTGAATTATGAAGGCATGGCAACCATTTCAAACTACATTTTTGAAATTATTACCGATTTAAACGATAATGGAAAACTAGCTTTCAGAAAGACAAAAAACGAAAGCGAGGAGACACCGCGCTTTAAAGTTGGTTTGGGTGTTGTACCTGATTATATGTTTGACGGTAAGGGCATGCGCATTGATGGTGTGAGTGAAGATAAACCAGCACAAAAAGCTGGTTTACAAAAAGGAGACATTGTTATAAAATTAGGTGATAGCGCTATTGTTGATATGATGAGTTACATGCGGGCACTTTCAGTGTTTAAGGAAGGTGATTCTACTAAAGTCAGGGTAACACGAAAAGTTGATACATTAGATATAGATTTAAAATTTTAATTTTTGGTTAAAATAGGCGACATAGAACTTCCTGATTTTCCTCTGCTATTAGCGCCAATGGAAGATGTAAGTGATCCGCCTTTCCGTGCATTATGCAAGGAACAAGGCGCCGATGTGGTATATACCGAATTTGTCTCGAGTGAAGGGTTAATTCGTAATGCTGCGAAGAGTGTGATGAAGTTGGATATTTATGAAAAAGAGCGGCCGGTTGGTATTCAAATTTTCGGGGCTAACCTAGATAGCATGCTTCAAACTATTGACATTGTTGAAAAGTCCAACCCAGATATTATAGACATTAACTTTGGCTGTCCTGTAAAAAAAGTTGTTAGCAAAGGCGCGGGAGCAGGTATCTTAAAGGACGTTTGCCTTATGGAAAACTTGACTGCAGAAATGGTGAAACGAACCAATCTTCCAGTTACCGTAAAAACGCGCCTAGGGTGGGATCATGATTCCATTAAAATTGTTGAGGTCGCAGAGCGTTTGCAAGACGTGGGTTGTAAAGCCATAGCCATACATGGAAGAACGCGAGCTCAAATGTATAAAGGCAATGCCGATTGGAAACCTATTGCCGAAGTTAAGAACAACCCAAGAATGCATATCCCTGTTTTTGGTAATGGCGATGTTGATTCACCAGAGCGCGCTATGGAGATGCGGGATAGTTATGGACTGGATGGCTGTATGATTGGCCGCGCCACAATTGGAAACCCATGGTTTTTTAAACAGGTTAAACATTTTTTTGAAACAGGTGAACATCTACCACCTATATCATTACAAGAACGTGTAGAGGCAGCCAGAAGGCATTTACAAATGTCTATTGATTGGAAAGGCGAAAAACTAGGAGTTTTTGAAACCAGAAGGCATTATACCAACTACTTTAAAGGTATTCCAAACTTTAAGGAATACAGAATGCGCATGGTTACTAGTGATGATTCCAAAGATGTCTTTCAGGCATTTGATGATGTACTTGCAAATTTTTCTGACTATCAATTTGCCTGACTATAAACCAAACTTTTAGTAATTCTTGAGGAGGCTATTTTTGAGGCACCGACACCAAGAATGGAAATCGTTATAAACACAAGAACCACATTCTCTAGTTTAATAGCCATCGGATAGGGCAGCGAAGGCGTTAACATGACTAATCCAAAAGTTTCTTGTAACCAAACCAGTATCAACCCTAAAAGCAATCCAATAAACCCGCCAAAAACAGCCATCATACTGCCTTGTAAAAAGAAAATATTTTTAATATCAGATAGCGTAGCCCCTAAATTATTAAGAGTATGTAAGGTTTTCTTTTTGTCAAGAATCATCATAATTATGGATCCAATTACATTAAAAAGCGCAATAATAAGGATCAAAGTAAAAATTAAATAAACTGCTAAATTTTCAGTGTTGAGCATTTTATGGAGCGCATCATTTAATTCCGATTTGTTCTTCAATACAATTTTGTCACCCAAAATGCTAAAGATTTTCGCTCGAACTTCAGCTTCATTAGCTGTGTCTTTTAATTTAAATTCAATGGCAGAAACTTGATCTTCATTGTATCCCGTTAGATGTTGTGCCATTTCAATAGGCA
Source organism: Hanstruepera sp. CR43 (assembly GCF_055227665.1). Classification (NCBI taxonomy): domain Bacteria; kingdom Pseudomonadati; phylum Bacteroidota; class Flavobacteriia; order Flavobacteriales; family Flavobacteriaceae; genus Hanstruepera; species Hanstruepera sp. CR43. Next base: position 1,919,331 of record NZ_CP200078.1, read on the forward strand.
TAAATACGTATTTGTCATTCAATGTTTCATTAACATCAAAGACCCCAACATTTATTGCCTTTACGGAATTAAAGGCTGTTTGGATATCAGTTATTTGACCCTTTCCAGGTTTAGGAATATACAAATCAACTGTTTTGCCATAGTCCATAACACCAATTGATAGGCGATTAGAAATACCCCAACCAACCACTATTTGATTGGATTGTTCAGAAAACCAACTTCCAATAGGTACAATAGAATCTACAGTATTTACCAATCCATAATTGGAATCAACTCCCTTAATAAAGGCGTTTGGATAGCTCTTGCCATCAAAAGAAACAAAAACACGCTCCTCCACAATTTTTGAAATGGCAAGAATATTGTCATCAGCCTTGAGAGCATTTAGTTCAGAAGGGGTAACAATATATGATTTACCAACAGCAGATTCCGCTTTCAAGTCAGGGTCAATCAATGAAGTAAATTCTAGGGTAAAATCTTTCAGTCCGGCAAAACCAGATAGTACGACAAAAAGGGACAATGCGCCAATAATAACACTGATGGCGGCAATGATAGTAATAAAATTTATGGCATTGTTACTGCTTTTTGAAAGCAAATATCGTTTGGCTATATATAATGAAAAATTCAATTATGATTTTTTGCGTTTATCCAAAAGATCAGGATCTGTTATGGGATTGTCTGTTCCCTTTAATGATTTTTCAATATTATCAATATACTCCAAAGAGTCGTCAACAAAAAACTCTAATTGAGGCATTCTTCGCAACTGATTTTTGGTTCTTTGTGCCAGCTCATGCCTTATTTTGGAAGCATTTGAACGTATTCCTTCAATTAACTCTTTGGCTTTGTTGTTTGGAAAAATGCTTAGATACACCTTGCCAATTGATAAATCAACGGTTACGGAAACTTTCGAAACAGAAATTAAAACACCCTGCATTCCACCTTGAGTCGCCGCCTTTTGTAAAATATCGACTAGATCACGCTGTAAAACAGATGCTATTTTTTTTTGCCTTTGACTTTCTTCCATAGTAAGTTTCAATTTTGAGAAACGATGGTACAAAAGTAACGGATATTTGAAGATTATCTTACTTTTACCATCAAAATTAGTAACTTAACAATTCATGAATAAGATTGAACATATAGGTATTGCTGTAAAAGATATTAAAAAGTCTAATGATTTATTTGGCAAGTTGTTTGGAAAGGCACATTATAAAATTGAAGAAGTTGCCAGCGAAGGCGTAAACACCTCTTTTTTCCAGGTTGGTGAAAATAAAATCGAACTTCTAGAGGCTATTAACCCAGATAGTCCTATTGCAAAGTTTATTGAAAAGCGCGGGGAAGGTATTCACCATATTGCTTTTGATGTTGATGATATTGAATCTGAAATTTTAAGATTACAAGAAGAGGGTTTTACTGTGCTAAACAAAATCCCTAAAAAGGGAGCTGATAATAAGTTAGTAGCTTTTTTACATCCAAAATCAACAAACGGTGTTCTTGTGGAGTTATGTCAGGATATAAAGGACTAAAAATGCTTGTAGGGTTTTAAAATATGTAGTAATATTGCACACTCTTTTTAAGAAAAGAGTTATTAGCTTTTGCTAATTCGGTCCTATAACTCAGTTGGTTAGAGTATCTGACTCATAATCAGAAAGTCCCTGGTTCGAGCCCAGGTGGGACCACAAAAAAATGACCTTTCAAAACTTTGAAGGGTCATTTTGTTTTTAGAACCATTTTTAAAAAACCAATTTTTTAAAATTTTCGTATGTGTTTATAAAAATCAACAATACAATCACTTAAATCATATAGAAGACAATTTTTTTCTTTCAGTTATGACAAAAAAACATATATTTGGCATTTCAAAATGCTATTGAAATTAGGGATTAACTGAAAAAAGCTTTTTGTCGAGTTTTTTTGTTGTTTAAAGATGATATAAAGCATTTTTATTTTGTTAAATGGCTTTTTTTTATACATTTACGGACTGATGAAAGTACAAAACAGAAAAATAGTTGCCTCAATCTTATTTTTGCTAATAAGTTTTGTATGCGTGGCCCAAACTGGCCCACCTCCGCCACAACCACCTCCACCACCAGGTTTACCAATAGATGGCGGTGTTATATTCACATTAATTGCTGGATTATTTTATGGGGTATTCAGATCATTGAGATCTAAATAATCATACGTTACTATTTAGTATCCAGAAACAATCTTTTTACATATTTTCCTATCACATCAAACTCCAGATTGACCTCGTCGGTTGGCTTAAGATGCTTAAAAGTAGTATGTTCAAAAGTATAAGGAATTATAGCAACGCCAAACGTATTCTTTTGGGAGTTGACAACTGTGAGACTAACACCATTTATGGTAATTGATCCTTTTTCTATGGTAATATTATGGAAGCGTTTATCATATGAAAATGTAAAGATCCAACTTCCATCTGCTTCCTCAACACTTTCGCAAATGGCTGTTTGATCCACATGACCCTGAACAATATGTCCGTCTAATCTATCCGTCAGTTTCATACCGCGCTCTAAATTTACTGGATCACCTAGTTTAAGTTTGCCAATAGTCGTTTTTTGCAATGTTTCTTCAATAGCGGTTACGGTATAACGGTTGCCCTCGATAGAAACAACTGTAAGGCAAACGCCGTTATGGGACACGCTTTGGTCTATTTTAAGCTCTTGCGCTATGTTAGATTCGATGGTTACATGTAAATTGGACTGTTCTTTTTCTAACATTCTAACAATACCTATTGTTTCAATAATTCCTGTAAACATCTATATGGATTATTTGGTTAAATTTGCTTCAACAAAATTACAAACTTAAGTCACAATATAAATGAAGAAAGAAGAAAATGTTGTCGTTGGAATATCCATAGGAGATTTGAATGGTATAGGAGGTGAGGTAGTGCTTAAAACACTCGAGGATAGTCGGACCTTGGAGTTTTTTACTCCGGTAATTTTTGCGTCGGTCAAGACCATTTCTTTTTTAAAAAATCATTTTAATTTTAATGTATCCTTTAACGGTATAAATAATTTGACAGATATCGTTCATGGCAAAATTAATGTGTTTAATGCCTGGCACGAGAAGGTTGATATTAATTTTGGTGAAGAAAACCCTAAAATGGGCGAGTTGGCTATTAAGTCCTTGGAAGAAGCCACTAAAGCACTAAAATCTGATGCGATAGATGTTTTGGTTACTGCGCCAATCAATAAACACAATATTCAATCAGACAAGTTTAAATTCCCGGGTCATACAGACTTTCTCAATAAAGAATTAGAGGGTGAAAGTCTGATGTTTATGGTATCCAATGGTTTGAAAGTAGGCCTTCTGACAGACCATGTTCCTGTTAAGGACATTTCTAAAAACATCACAAAGACACTTATAGACAAAAAAATCAATACGGTTTATTCCACACTCCAAATGGATTTCAATATCAGACGCCCAAAAATTGCCGTTTTAGGTATTAATCCGCACACAGGAGACAATGGTGTTATTGGAAAAGAAGATGACACGGTACTTAGACCAGCACTCAAAGAGTTAGTTGATTCTGGTAAGCTAGTTTATGGACCCTATGCAGCGGATAGTTTTTTTGGTTCGGGCAATTATAAAAACTTTGACGCCATTATTGCCGCCTATCATGATCAAGGACTTATTCCTTTTAAAACCCTATCGTTTGGTAAAGGGGTCAATTACACAGCTGGTCTATCTAAAATTCGCACTTCACCGGACCACGGAACTGCTTATGAAATAGCTGGAAAAGGGGAGGCCAATGAAAGCTCCTTTAGAGAAGCGATTTATTTGGCCATTAAACTTTATAGAAATAGATTGGAAAACAACAACTTAAATGAAAACCCATTAAAAAAAGGTCAAAAAAAGATATAAACAAAAAAATGTTTATAACCGCTATAAGGTAAATAATATTTTATATATTTGCAGGCTCAAAATAGATGGAGAATGAAGGAATTGAAAACATTTACAATCCCTTTTGTTGGGTTAAAAGAAGGAAAACATCAATTTGAGTTTAAAATAGATAAGGCGTTCTTTGATTTTTTTGATTATCAAGATTTTAACGATGCTTCAGTTGAGGTAGTTTTAGAATTAAATAAAAAAACGACATTGATGGAATTGAATTTTCAAATTTCTGGATTTGTTAACGTTTTTTGTGATTTAACAAACGAGCCATATGATCAAGAAATCTCAAGCGATTTTGATTTAGTGGTAAAGTTTGGAGATGAATTCAATGATGAAGAAATAGACTTATTGATTTTGCCTCATGGAGCCTACGAAGTAAACGTGCAACAGTATATCTATGAGCTTATTGTTTTGGCAGTACCCAGTAAGAGGATACACCCAGGGGTCACAGACGGATCATTAGGTTCAGAAATACTTGATAAATTAGAAGAATTAAGTCCCAAAAAAGAAACATTGAATAATCCGGGTAACGAAACAGACCCGAGATGGAATACTTTAAAGAAACTATTAACGGATAAAGAAGAATAAAAATGGCACATCCTAAAAGAAAAATCTCTAAAACGAGAAGAGATAAAAGAAGAACACATTATAAGGCAACAGCTCCGCAAATTGCTACGTGTCCTACTACTGGAGAAGCACACTTGTACCACAGAGCTCATTGGCACGAAGGGAAACTTTATTACAGAGGTCAAGTATTGATTGACAACTCTGAAGAAGTAGAAAACTTGGCATAGTTACTATGCATGCATATAATAAAACGCTCATTTATGAGCGTTTTTTTTATGATAAATTTTTATAGAAAGCAAAAACCTCTTAATTTGCATAAAATTAGACTAAAACTGGCTGATTTTGTTCAAAAATTGACAAAATCAGTATTTTTTATAGGGTTTTAGTTAAATAGTTATAACGGTATGAGTAAAATCTCAGCAGCCATAACAGCTGTAGGTGCATATGTGCCAGATTATGTGTTGACCAACCAAATACTTGAGACAATGGTTGACACCAATGACGAGTGGATTACCACCCGTACAGGAATTAAAGAAAGAAGAATTCTAAAAGAAGAAGGAAAAGGCACATCTTTTCTTGCCATAAACGCCGCCAAAGATCTCATTAATAAAAAAGGATTAAATCCTAAAGAAATAGATTTAGTGATTGTTGCTACTGCAACACCCGATATGAAAGCCGCTGCTACAGCTGCTTACACTGCAACTCAAATAGGAGCTACAAATGCTTTTTCATTCGATTTAGAGGCAGCATGTTCAAGTTTCTTATATGGCATGTCTGTTGCTGCTAGATATATTGAATCTGGCAAATACAAAAAAGTCTTATTAATAGGAGCCGATAAGATGTCTTCAATGATTAATTATGAAGACAGAGCTACCTGTATTATTTTTGGAGATGGCGCAGGTGCTGTTCTTTTTGAACCAAATGAAGAAGGATTTGGCTTACAAGATGAGTACTTAAGGAGCGATGGTTCTGGAAGGGATTTTTTACAAGCAACTTACGGAGGCTCCTCTTATCAAATTACACCTGAAGCTCTTGAAAAAGGAGGGCAATATGTTTTTCAAGACGGAAAAACGGTATTTAAGAACGCTGTATTCAATATGGCAGATGTATCTGAAAAAATATTAGAACGAAACAATCTTACTAATGAAGATATAGCATGGCTGGTTCCTCATCAAGCAAACAAGCGTATTATTGATGCTACGGCCAGTAGAATAAATCTAGATCCAGAAAAGGTCATGATGAATATCCATAAATATGGAAACACAACTTCAGCGACATTGCCTTTACTGCTTAACGATTATGAATCTCAATTAAACAAGGGTGATAAGTTAATTTTTGCCGCATTTGGCGGTGGATTTACTTGGGGCTCTGTATATTTAACATGGGCATATAACTCCTAACTAACAAACTAACTATTTTTAAAAATTGAATAATTATGGATTTAAAGGATATTCAAAATTTAATAAAATTTGTAGCTAAATCTGGAGCTAGCGAAGTCAAGCTAGAAACAGAGGATGTCAAAATTACCATTAAAACAGGTGGTGATGACAAAGAAACAACTACTTATGTACAACAAGTACCAGTCAGCGCGCCAATACCGCAAGCTCCTCCAGTAGCAGCAGCGCCTGCACCTGCAGCAGCGCCTGAAGCAGCACCAGCAACAGATGACTCAAAGTATATTACTGTAAAATCACCTATCATTGGGACATTGTATAGAAAGCCTTCTCCGGACAAACCTGTTTTTGTTGAGGTTGGACAAACAATTAAAGAGGGAGATGTTCTTTGTATTATAGAAGCGATGAAGCTATTTAATGAAATTGAATCTGAAGTTTCAGGTAAAATAGTTAAAATACTTGTCGATGATGCATCGCCTGTTGAATTTGATCAACCTTTATTTTTGGTTGATCCTTCATAACCTTTTAAAGATTCCAATTCTCTTCCCATATAAATGGGACTCAAAAATCCAAAAACTTGGAGTTTGGAGTTTGGAATTTGAAATTTTTAATAAAGCAAGTTATGTTTAAAAAAATATTAATTGCCAATAGAGGAGAAATAGCACTTCGTGTTATTAGAACCTGTAAAGAAATGGGCATCAAAACGGTTGCCGTTTATTCAACTGCAGATGCTGACAGTCTTCATGTCAAGTTTGCTGATGAAGCTGTATGCATAGGACCTGCGCCAAGTAGCGAATCATATTTAAAAATATCCAATGTTATTGCTGCAGCTGAAATAACCAATGCCGATGCTATACATCCAGGATATGGATTTTTATCTGAAAATGCCAAATTTTCAAAGATTTGTGAAGAGCACGGCATAAAGTTTATTGGTGCTTCTGAAGAAATGATCTCCAAAATGGGAGATAAAGCTACTGCAAAAGCCACCATGAAAGCTGCTGGGGTTCCTTGTGTACCAGGGAGTGAAGGTATTATTGCTGATTTTGAAGAATGTGAGAAGCTAGCAAAAGAAGTTGGCTATCCTGTGATGCTCAAAGCAACAGCAGGTGGAGGCGGAAAAGGAATGCGTGCTGTTTGGAAACCAGAAAATTTGAAAGCAGCATGGGATTCTGCTAGACAAGAGTCTAAAGCAGCTTTTGGGAATGATGATATGTATATGGAAAAACTTATAGAAGAGCCAAGACATATTGAAATACAAATTGTAGGAGATTCTACTGGCAAGGCATGTCATTTGTCTGAAAGAGATTGTTCTGTACAAAGAAGACATCAAAAGTTGACAGAAGAAGTACCATCTCCTTTTATGACGGATAAGCTTCGTGAGAAAATGGGTAAAGCCGCTGTTAAGGCAGCCGAATTCATTAAATATGAGGGAGCGGGAACAGTTGAGTTCCTAGTTGATAAGCATAGGAATTTTTACTTTATGGAAATGAATACGCGAATCCAAGTCGAGCACCCCATAACCGAGCAAGTAATAGATTTCGACTTAATACGTGAGCAAATATTGGTAGCGGCAGGTGTTCCAATTTCAGGAAAGAACTACACCCCAAATTTGCATTCTATAGAATGTAGAATTAATGCCGAGGATCCGTTTAATGATTTTAGACCATCTCCAGGTCGAATTACAACTCTTCATGCACCTGGAGGTCACGGTGTCAGATTAGACACGCATGTTTATGCGGGCTATATGATACCTCCCAATTATGATTCCATGATAGCCAAACTAATTACAACGGCCCAAACAAGGGAAGAAGCTATCAATAAAATGAAGCGGGCATTGGATGAATTTGTCATTGAAGGAATTAAAACTACCATTCCGTTCCATAGACAGTTAATGGAAAACCCTGATTATTTAGCGGGTAATTATACAACTAAATTCATGGAAGATTTTGTTATTGAAAGACCCCAAGAAGAATAAGAAAAGGCCTCTATTAATTAGAGGCTTTTTTAATAACATTAAACCAACTTATGAGTTTATCTTATTGGGAAATTAAATCGTGGCTTACCAATGTTGATTATACGATAATTGGAAGTGGTATTGTGGGTTTGAGTTGTGCTCTTGAACTCAAATCAAAATTTCCTAAATCCAAAATCCTGGTTTTAGAACGAGGGTTTTTGCCACAGGGAGCCAGTACGAAAAATGCAGGTTTTGCTTGTTTTGGAAGCATAAGTGAAATATTGGAAGATTTAAAATCACATTCCCAAGAGGAGGTAGTTACATTGGTTAGAGAGCGAAAAGAGGGCTTACAAAACTTAAGAAATAATTTGTCTGATGCTAAAATAGGGTTTCATCAATTTGGAGGATATGAATTATTCAGCAAGAAGCAGACAGATCTTTATGATGCAGCATTAACTAAATTGGCAGAAATCAATAAACTGCTAAACCCTGTTTTTAAAGAGGATGTATTTAAGATAAAATCTAATCTGTTTCGTTTTGGAAACATCCAAAGCAACCTTATTTTTAATCAATTTGAAGGTCAATTGGATACCGGGAAAATGATGGAAGCTTTACTTCTTAAAGCCCATAAGAAAGGTATCAAGGTTCTCAATAACGTTTTGGTTGATGGTTTTGAAGAGTTTTTGGACTGCGTGAATGTTAAGACGAAAAGCTTTGAATTTAAGACACATAAGCTATTTATTGCAACCAATGGATTTGCTCACTTATTATTAAAAGAAGAAATAAAGCCAGCAAGAGCACAAGTTTTAATCACTAAACCTATAGAAAACCTTCAAATAAAGGGAACGTTTCATTTAGATAAAGGATTTTATTATTTTAGAAATATAGACAATAGGATATTGTTTGGAGGCGGCAGGAATTTAGATATAATAGGAGAGGAAACAACAGACATGGGTGAAACCGAGCTGATTCAAAACAAATTGGAAGAATTGCTGCATTCGGTTATTCTTCCAGAATCAATTTTTGAAATTGACTATAGGTGGAGTGGAATTATGGGAGTGGGAAACCAGAAAAAACCAATTATTAAGCAAATAGGAACTAACGTGTTTTGTGGAATTAGATTGGGAGGTATGGGTATTGCTATTGGGAGCAATGTTGGTAAACAAATGGCGCAATTATTATCATAATTAATGAAAAAGTTACTAAAGATTCTTTGGAGAATTTTCTTCGGCTTATTTCTATTTTCCATTTTATTAGTATTGATATATAAATGGCTCCCAGTACCTATTACACCATTAATGGTCATAAGAGCTTACGAACAAAATCAAAACAGCAAAAAAGTCATTCTAGAACACGACTGGGTTCCTCTTGAAGAGATTTCACAAAATTTACAGTTAGCTGTTATTTGTAGTGAGGATCAGAACTTTTTAAAACATAATGGGTTCGATTTGAAAGCCATTGAAAAGGCCATTGAAAACAATAAAAAAGGTAAACGCATTAAAGGCGGAAGTACTATAAGCCAACAAACTGCTAAAAACGTTTTTTTATGGCCCCAACGGAGTTGGTTTCGAAAAGGATTGGAAACCTATTTTACATTTTTAATTGAGTTAATTTGGGGGAAAGAGCGCATTATGGAGGTTTACCTTAATAGTATTGAAATGGGTAATGGTATTTACGGTGCAGAATCGGCTGCTAAATTCTGGTACAGAAAACCCGCCAAAAGTCTTTCGCCACATGAAGCTGCATCAATAGCGGCAATTTTACCAAACCCATTAAAATATAGAGCGAATCCAGCAACTAATTACATTCAAACCAGAAAGAATTGGATTGTTAAACAAATGGGATTTTACGGAAAGCTTAACTATATTTTAAAAGAATAAAACAGGCTGACAGTTAGCAAAAAAATTCAATCTTTGACAACCTCTAGATTTATGATTGCGTTTTTGGTCAACTCCGAATGATGTTCAAAAAAAATGGGTCTTCCTTTTAATTCGGCTTCAATTAGATAATAATCACCTTTAAAAAAACTCTGTTTTACGATTACTTTCAGCTCTGATTTAGGAGTCGTTTTTAATTGATTAGCATAGACTATACCATAAGGCTCAATAACGTTAAATTCATTGAAAAAAGAAGCGATAATAGTATGTTTGGGGTCGTTATAAAGACTTTTTGGAGAGTCCATGGCAATGATTTTAGAGCTATTTAAAACCGCTATTTTATCAGCATAACCCAAAACATCTTCTTTGTCATGAGTGGCAACCACACATGTAATTTCGTGTTTTTTAAAATATTTAAATACTCTACGCCGTAAAGCGTGTTTTTTAAAATTATCAATATGACTAAAGGGTTCGTCTAATAAAATGATTTCAGGGGCTTTAGCAAGGGCCCTGGCTAAAGCAACACGCTGTTTTTGTCCGCCACTTAACAACTTAACTTTTGTTTTTGAAAATTGCGTTAGTTCAACGACTTCTAAAAGCTCTCGGATTCTTTCTTTTTTTTCTTCAGGAAAAAAATTTGATAAGTATTGACCGACATTTTCTTCAACAGTTATAAAGGGCATCAAATCAAATTCTTGAGAAAGGGATTTAATAAAATCGTAACCGACAACAAGATTAAATTTAGGACCTAATATTTCTATATCGTTCCAAAATATGTGTCCTTCATTTAAATCATACTCTCCATATAATAAATTCAGCAAAGTACTCTTTCCTGAACCACTCTCACCTATAAGTGATAGATGTTCCCCTTTTTTGACTTCAAAAGAAAGATTGTCTAAAATAAGGTTGCTATCATAACCAAACGATAGATTTTCAACTCGTAGCATTGGGCAAAAATAAGGCAAAAAAAATTCGCCCAATCATATTGGGCGAATTTTCATATTCTTCAAATGAAGTTATTCTTTTATAATTTTTCTAGTAATTACTCGACCATCTGTTTCTAGTCTAAGTATATAAAGCCCACTATATAGATTGGAAATATCAAGTGAGTTTTCTTCTAGTTTTGTATTTAAAACACGTTTACCATTAACATCAAAAACAGTAGCAATTCTGCCATTAAGATTAACAGGTGTTTCAAAATTTATAACACTTTTAGCAGGGTTTGGATAAACAACTAAATTTGTCAATTCAAAATCGTCTACAGTTAAAGTTTGCCCCTCAACAATAACAATACTTTCATTGATATCAGGGTTTACGATATTGTCAACAACACCTGAAGGCCAATAAACAATAATATTGTCAATCGTTGATTCTGTTCCTAAACCAAAATGAGTATTTAAGGAACTCATAAATCGAAATCCTTCACCACTTCTAACATCTCTAATTTGAATGCCCGCTGGTGTATGTACTTCGATTCGCGCACCAATTCCATTGATATTGCTCATGGTTCCAACTGTGGTCATCGTAATCCAATTATTGTCATTACCATCATTTTTATAAAAAGTATCGCCATTAAAAGCGTCGATAAACCCATCATTATCTAAATCGCCAAAAGAACCATTAGAAACTTGGTTAGTGTAAACAGTAAAAGTCATATCACCATTTCCAAACAAGATATTCCCATTGGAAACAATATCTAAATAGCCATCATTATCAAAATCATAAGTGGCGTTTTCAATTCCCGTAGCACCTAAAGTAGCAACACCAGATGTAGCTGTTACATCAACAAATACACCATCGTTGTTTTGCATTAATTTGTGAGTGCCTGAACTTGCACCAACAAACACATCCATATCACCATCATTATCAAAATCTCCCCAAGCAGAAGACCAAGTTTGCATTGGATCCGCAAGCCCTATTGCCGCGGCCAATTCTGTAAAAGTTCCATCACCATTATTTTTATGCATCTGGTTGGTTCTTCTAGCTTCTTCACCACCACATTTGGCTATAAACATATCTAGATTTCTATCATTGTCATAATCAATCCAAATAGATCCATAATTACCACCTGAAGGATAATCTCCAAGATTTGCAGGAGCGCCTTCAGTAACATTTGACTGATAAAAAGTCAAGTTTCCAGAGCCATCATTAATGTAATACACATTTGGCGCCACATCATGACAAACAAAAGCATCTAAATGCCCATCGTTGTTGATATCAGCAAAATTTGAACGTTGAGAAAATACATATTCTGGCCCTGAAACTTCAGTAAATGTGAAATCCCCATTAGAACGCATAAATGTTACACCGCTACCACTACCGTATAATAAGTCTGTAAATCCATCCGCATTATAATCGGCAGCAGCAAGACTCCAACCTGGAGTGAAATCGGCTTGAGAAGTAGGAACGTTAACCTCTGTAAAACCACCAGCACCGTCTTGTAAATGAATATTGACGTTTGTAGCTGTAATACCGACGATATCATCAAGATAGTCTCCATTCATATCAACAACGGCTCTAGTTGTACCAGTAATAGCAATATTACTTGTAGTAAAAGTTACAGGTGCTGGATCTGGATCTGGTGGTGGATCACCTTCGTAGATTTCAAAATCGAAACCTCCTGGGTTCCATCTATCATCAAAAACAATGTAATAAGTTTCTCCGCCAGTAACATCCAAAGATGCTATAGACAAGTAACCATTACCAATGTTGCCACTGTCATCATCGCCTCCTTCACAAACCAGAGCACCACATGTTCCACTGTAAATGTGAACACGCGTATCACCTCCTGAATTTTGTTGCAGTTCCGTAGTTACCGTTAAAAATGTATCTTCGGAAGGCGTGTATCTATACCATTCTCCGGCAGTAACATTCGTGCCGTTTCCAACGCAGAATTCGGGCGGCATATCTCCATTAATCGCATCTACTGTAAAAAGCCCAGGACCAGTTATGGGAGTGTCTGCATCGGCTTCAGCACAGGAATTTGAATTAGTTTGCGAATAGTTAAGTAGGGTAGAAAATAGGGTTAGTAGGAGTAATAATCTTTTCATATTCGCTATTAATTTGATTAATCAATTAAGTATAAGAGCACTAAAGTACTAAAATTTTATTAAGTTCTTATGTAAGCAACTGATTTTTTGACAGTAACGAAAAAGCCCATGTATTTTACATGGACTTTCTACGATGAATAAGCTTTATAGTTTAATAAGCTTTATAGTTTAATAAGCTTTCTTGTTATTAACTGACCGTTGGATTCAATCCGCAATAAATAAATACCACTATTCAAGTTTCCAAGATTGATAGTATTATTATTTATATAGCCATTAAGTACCCGCTTGCCATTTATATCAAAAATAGTTGCAATCTTTTGAGACAAATCTTGGTCTGATTGAATTGTTAAAACGTCCTGAACAGGGTTAGGGAATATTTTGATATCTGAAAGTGATACATCTTCAACACTCAGGGAATGATCCCCTTCTACAATTGTTAATGATTGATTAATTGCTGGATTGTCAATTTGATCAATATAACCTGAAGGCCATCTAACAATAATTTTTATAATGGAGGTTTCAGAACCTAGCCCAACATGTGTATTTAAACTACTCATAAACGCAAAACCCGCACCACTCTTAACATCTCTAATTTGCATTCCAGAGCTTGTATAAACCTCTACTCGGGCTCCAATACCATTGATATTACTGGTTGTTCCTACTGTATGGATTTTAATCCAATTATTGCTGGTGCCATCATTAAAATGAACGGTACCAATGCCACTAGATTGTGTTACAACATCGATAAACCCATCATCATTCAGGTCGCCAAACGATCCATTTACATAAGGAAAGGGATTTTCTATAGTATAGAAAGTTAAATCACCATTGCCAAATAAAATGTTTCCATTGGAAGCAATGTCTAAATTACCATCATTATCAAAATCGTAGGCTAAATTTTCGTGACCTGTAATCGTTAAATCTGTTACATTTGAAGTAACTGTTACGTCAGTAAACACACCCGAGGTATTAACATCATTTCTCATAAACTTATGAGTTCCTGTACTGGCACCAACAAATACATCCATATCGCCATCATTATCAAAATCACCCCAAGCAGAAGACCAGGTTTGCATAGGATCATCAAGACCTAAAGACGCAGCAACTTCCGTATAGCTTCCGTCACCGTTATTTCGTAACATTTGATTTTTTCTACGTTCGGTTTCTCCACCACACTTTGCAATAAACATATCTAAATCACCATCATTGTCATAATCAATCCAAATGGAACCATAATTTCCACCAGAAGCATAGTCACCCAATCCACCTTGATTGAACGTTAAATTTCCAGCACCATCATTAATATAATATACATTTGGAGCTACATCGTGACAGACGAAAGCATCTAAATGACCATCATTATTGATATCAGCAAAATTTGAACGTTGCGAAAACACATATTCAGAACCAGAATATTCTGTAAAGCTCGTTACATCGTCAAACGGGTTACCGTTATTTAGATTATCCATATTAATTTCAGCTTTCATAAATGTCACACCACTACCATTTCCATATAGTAAATCGGTGTAGCCATTTTTATCATAATCCGCAGCACCAATGCTCCAAGACGGTGTGAAATCGGCATCCGGAGTATCAATATTAATGCTTGTAAACCCACCACCACTGTTTTGAAACTGAACATTAATAAGCGAGGACGAGTAAGACCCAACGGTTACAATATCATCCAAAAAGTCTCCATTCATATCAACAACAGCCCAATTAATTTGATTGATACCTAATGAAGTAAAAGTTTGGGGTGAAAATGTAATTGGAGAAGGTTGAGGAGGTGCAATATTATTTATTGATAGGCAAAAAGCAACATCGGAAAGAACCGTGCCTTCAAAATCATAAATTTGAATGATTAAATCATCACCTATATCCCAGCCACTTAATGTTTCATTTGAAAAAGTAGTAGCACAATCATAAGCAACTGTCCCATCAGCATTCCAAATAACTATTCCAGGGTTTCCGGGGGCTTGAGATGAAAACGATAATCCCAGCGATGTTGCAGTCCATGAGAAAAATTGATCTAAACCAGAGGCGCTACAATTCCCTTGCAATCCACTATCGGTGGTGCCATCTGTGGAAAAAGGAAGTGTAAATACGGGTGAATCACAAGCTGTTCCTTCAGGTGATGGTGTAATGAGTGTAGCACCACCCAATGTATCGTTACTCGGTTGAGCCTTTATTTGTGTAAGGCCAAGACAAGCTAAAAGTACCGTAAAAAGTAATTTTGTTTTCATAGATTTAATATTTTTTTATTCACACCTATCCGGCAATGAATTCATCCATTCACGTATTAATTCCACCCCTTCGGTATGTTGTAGGGTTCTACCTAATAAAGGCATTCTATATTGTTCTTCAATAGAGCTTATTCTGAATATCACAACAGATGCATCGGCATCTCCAGGGTTCATAATAAAAGGATATTCATCACCAATGTTGGTGTCAGGCTGCACACAAACACCCATATTGGTCAAATCGTCATTTGTGTTAAAACCAAAACGCATGGGTCTGTATTCACAATAGCTTTGTTCGGCATGACAATGAGCACAATTAATATCAATATAAGAGCGTACTCTTAAATCAATTGGTTGACTTGGATCATCCCAAGCAACGGTTGTTTCAATAGCATCCGGATAAGAATCTTCTAAATAGCCTAAATCAACCCATTTTTGTAGTTGGTTCATAGAACCATTTTCGTAAGGGTAATTTTTATTTAAATTTTGAGGTTTTGGACCAATGGGCTGTGGCTCCCCAAATTTGTTATGACAGGTAAAACATTCAGCACGAGATGGAATACGGTAATTGACGCTTTTGGTCTCCGAACCCTCCATCCAATCAAAACTTACAAAACTACCGTCATTAGTAAAAAAGGCTTCGGTTTGCATATCGTTCCAAACATATTTTGCAAATTCCCAACCTTCTGGTGTTACATACATTAAACGTGTTTCTAAAATTTTTGTATTGCCGTCAGGCAATACGTTATCATAGTAGAAGTTTTTAATCAAAAATGTTCCTACAGGAAAGTTTAATGGCGTATAATCATTTTCATAAACCGCTTGAGAACCATTTGGCATCCAAACAAATCGTTTTTTATGTGCATAGTCCGTAAATAAAGGTGAGTTAATATCATAAGGAATTACACCAAAAACGGGATTTAATTCGTTTAAATCACCCTCAAAGAAATTATATTCTGAAAGCGTATCAAAAGGGAAATTATCAGGATCATAATTTACAGGCGTTACTGGTCTGACATTGACCGTTACGATGCCGTTTGCACAGTTTTGGTTATTATTACAAATGGTATATTGAAAGGTATCATTTCCATAGAACTCACCATTAGGGGTATATACAATAGTATCATCACTTGGATCATTTGGGGTATCATTGGCCAAAACTTCCAAGGAAGCATTAGGAGATGTTGAAACTGTTAAAGTTCCACCACTTGGAACGTTTAAGTCATTGGCAAGAACATCAATTTCTACAGTTGTATTTTGAAAAACCTCACTTGAATCAGGATTGGCAGTTATGACTAATGGGGTATAATTGGCATCATCATCACTACATGAAATAAAAACACATATTAAGCCAAGTATGCTTAAGGATTGTAAGTAATTTTTCATCATTTATGGCAAAAATTTGGATAGTAAATATAATTACAAAGCTGAAAACTAGATAATTAATTAGTTATAATACACTTTTTTCAGACAACAAGGTTCAAAAAAAGCTGTCAATCTGCACTAATTAAACAATTTAACAAACAAAAACCCTACTCAAATACTTAAAAAATTAAACTAAATTATTTTTTATTAAGTATTCAGCAATTTGAACCGTGTTTGTTGCGGCTCCTTTTCTCAAATTATCACTAACAATCCACATATTTAAAGAGTTGGGTTGCGAGCCATCTCTTCTGATTCTGCCAACAAAAACATCATCTTTTCCATGGGCATAAATGGGCATGGGATAGATGTTCACATCGGGATTATCTTGAAGCACCACACCAGAAGTATTGTTTAATAACTGTCGTACTTCATTGAGGTCAAAATCATTTTCAAACTCAACATTAACAGACTCGCTGTGTCCTCCAGCAGTTGGTATTCTTACAGCAGTAGCGGTTACTGCAATGGATCTATCATCTAATATTTTTTGAGTTTCACGAACCAATTTCATCTCTTCTTTGGTGTACCCATTATCTTCAAAAACATCACAATGAGGTAACGCATTTTGATGAATAGGATATGGATAAGCCATTTCACCTTTAACACCAGCCAATTCATTTTCTAATTGTTTAACAGCTTTTACGCCAGTTCCTGAAATAGATTGATAGGTTGAAACAACAATTCGTTTGATGGTGTATTTTTTATGTAATGGTGCCAGCACCATTACCATTTGAATGGTAGAACAGTTAGGGTTTGCAATTATTTTGTCGCTTTTGGTTAACGCTTGGGCATTAATTTCGGGGACTACTAATTTTTTATCCAAATCCATACGCCATGCGGATGAATTATCGATAACTGTGGTACCTGCTTCAGCAAACTTAGGAGCCCACTCTAAAGATGTATTTCCTCCAGCAGAAAACAAAGCAATTTCAGGCTTTAGAGACACGGCAGTTTCCAAATTAACCACGTGATAGGTTTTGCCTTTAAAATCAACAGGCTTCCCAACCGATTTTTCGGATGCCACAGGAATTAATTCCGTAACTGGAAAATTACGTTCCTCAAGAACCTTTAACATAACCTCGCCGACCATACCTGTCGCGCCTACAACTGCTATTTTCATAAACCTAATTTGTTACAAAAATAGTTAATTCCTGATGTTTTGGATTTAAAATAACACAAAAAAACCACTTCAATTTTGAAGTGGTTTAAAGGTTAGAATATATAGTGTAGCGACTATTTTTTCAATAAATCTCTAATTTCTTGAAGCAATTCGTTGTCTGAAGGTCCAGCTGGCGCTTCAGGTGCAGGCTCTTCTTTCTTTTTCATACGGTTTATTCCTTTAATGAGCATAAACATCACGAAGGCGACAATTATAAAGTCAATGACATTAGTCAAAAAATCACCATACAAAACAGCTACTTCGCCAACTACCTCTCCAGCCTCATTAGCTGTTCCTTCAGTGATTACATATTTTAAATCTTTAAAATCGGTATTAAAGATTAACCCAACAAGGGGTGATACAATACCTCCTGTAAATGATGCAACAACCTTGTTAAAAGCAGCACCCATTACAAAGGCAACAGCGATGTCAACTAAATTGCCTTTCATGGCAAATTCCTTGAATTCTTTAAGCATAATGTTAGTTTTTAGTTAATGTTACAAAAACTAATTTAGAAAAAAGATTCCTACAAACAATCATTTACAAGTAGTTATTTTAAATAAACACGTTTGACGCGTTGCGAGATTCCAGTGATTATTTCATAAGAAATACTTTGGGTAGTTTGGGAAAATGAAACTGCCGAAGGCGATTTTCCAAATAAAATCACCTCATCACCTTCTCGGCAGGGAATATCCGTTACATCTACCATGAGCATATCCATACACACATTACCTATAATTGGAGCCTTTTGGTTGTGAATTGACACAAACCCTTTTTGATTGCCATATTGTCTCCCAATACCATCCGCATGACCTATTGGAATGGTGGCTGACCTCATGGGTTTTGAAGCTTTATAGGCTCTATTATAACCAACACTTTCACCAGAATCTAGTTGATGAATTTGGGATATGATAGATTTTAAAGTAGCAATTGGCATTAATTGGGCATCAATTTTATCGGAATTCCCAAAACCATACAGTCCAATTCCGGTTCTTACCATATCAAAATGAGCATGGGGATAATTCATGATACCTGAAGTATTGCACAGATGATAGATGGGCTTATAGTCCAAGTAAGGCTCAATATTTGAAATAATTTCCTTGAAAGCTTTTATTTGGTTTTCAGAAAACGCCTTTTCATTCATATCCTCACTGGCTGCTAAATGTGAAAAAACAGATTTCACCTTTAAGCTATCAGAATTATTAATTTTAGTCATCACAGACTCGACATCTGGAGATTTAAAACCCAAACGGTTTAATCCGGTATTGAATTTCAGATGTATGGGATAGTCCTGTAGTTTTTCCTTGGTAACTAATTCTGAAAAAGTACCCAAAACAAAAAAACTATAAATACTGGGCTCAAGGCAATAATCTATGAGTGTTTTAAAATTCACAGATTGTGGATGAAGCACAAGAATGGGCAATTTTATCCCAGCTTCTCTTAAAGCAACACCTTCTTTCACGTAAGCTACTGCCAGATAATCTACAGCCAGATTCTCAAGACATTTAGCAACCTCAATAGAATCACTACCGTAGGCAAAGGCTTTAACAACAGCTAAAATTTTAGTGTCCGGTAAAAGTTTGGATTTAATGAAATGGAAATTGTGTTTTAAAGCTTTTAGGTCAATCTCTAAAACCGTTTCATGCACTTTTGCCATTCTTGTTGTTGGTTTGAATTTCTTCTGCATCATTAACCTTCATGTTGCGTACTTTATCACGAAGCATGGACTTATAAAATGCTGCTCGACTCAAGGGTTCATATTCGTCAACCTCACCAAGCAATACTAAATCATCGCTTTTAGCTTTTCGGTAGCTATATTGTGCTAAATTCCCTGTTTTTGTACAAATAGCGTGAACTTTAGTTACGTATTCTGCAGTAGCCATTAAATTGGGCATAGGCCCAAAAGGATTGCCTTTAAAATCCATGTCTAAACCAGCAACAATAACCCTGACCCCTTTATTAGCCAAATCATTACATACACGGACAATTTCATCGTCAAAAAACTGGGCCTCGTCAATCCCTACAACGTCACAACCATCAGCCAGTATTGGAATATTGGCAGCTGCCGGAACAGGGGTTGACCGAATTTCATTTTCATCATGCGAAACCACTTTGTCCTCATCATACCGTACATCAATGGAAGGTTTAAAAATCTCCACTTTCTGTCTGGCAAATTGGGCACGTTTTAGTCTGCGAATCAATTCTTCTGTTTTTCCAGAGAACATAGACCCACAAATGACCTCAATCCAACCAAATTGTTCTTTATGATTTACGGTATTTTCGAGAAACATTTTGTAATTTTAACACTAAAACAAACTTATTGTTCGTTTTGTATAAAGGTGGCGTAAATTTATTAAAAATCAAAAGCATTAATCTGTTTTAAATATAAAAAATTATGAAGAAGAAGCTCGAAGCCGAGTTAATGAGTATAGCACATAGAATACTTAAACTAAAAGGCCAAGATGATATAGATAAAATGCATCAGGAGGTGGCAGCGCTTTATGAAAAGCTCACTGTTTTGAAGTTTGCTAAAGAAAACCTTGAAGATGAGTTGCCAACGATTGGTAATGACTCGTCATTTTTTGAAATGCTGGATGTGGCTTTTAACAATAAAGTTAGTGACAATATCGAGTTTGAAGATAAAATCTATATCAACCTAGATGATTCCGAACATGAGGAAATTATGGAGCCAGCCATTGAAAAAATTAAGGATATGGTAGCCCAAATGCCCCAAGAGGCACAAGCAGTCGATGCCATTTTTGAAAAAGCGGGAACCAAGACCCAAATCCATAAAAACAATTTGGATGACCTTACGGCTGATTTTTTGGAAGAGCCAGTTTTTGAACCAGTAGATAAATCTAAACAGGAAGGGAAAAAGTCCCTGAACGACAAATTAAAGAAAGGGTTAAACATTGGCTTAAATGATAAGATTGCTTTTATTAAGCATCTTTTTGAAGGAAAATCGGAAGATTATGATCGTGTACTTTCACAAATAAATACCATCAACTCATTTGATGATGCCAAAACCTTTATCCAAAAGATGGTAAAACCTGATTATGGTAATTGGGAAGGCAAAGAGGATTATGAAATCCGTTTTATGGAAATCATAGAAAGTAAATATGACGCTTAAGCATCTAGTAATTTAAGTACACCCAACCCATAAGCGGTTTTTCATTGCCGGCTTCTAGAATGTAATAGTAGGTACCAACAGGAAGCGGTTTGTCTGAATTGTGCAACAAACCTTGATTGGGTCTGCCATCCCAAGAATTATCGTAGTTTTCCTGTTCAAATACCAATACACCATAGCGATTGAAAATTTTCAAGGTGTTAGTTTCAAAGTCCTCAATACACGGTATTTCGAAATAATCGTTGACGCCATCGTTATTGGGCGTGAATACTTCAGGAATTTCCAAACAATCAGTTGGTGCATTTGGATTTTGAAGAACTTCCAGTTGAGCCAAAACTTCAGAGGTATCAATATTATTCTGATTGGTAAAATTGGTGTGGTTGTTAATGTATATTCCGGGAATAGTTGAGGTAACCGTTACTGAAAAGGTACATTCAGAAGCGCTTTGAGGAATATTTAAATTAGTAATACCTACAAAGTTATCACCAATATCGCCAACGAAGGTTCCTGTACTACCATTGCTATTAACCCAAACAGGTTGAGATGTCAATACGAGTCCGTTGGGCAAATTATCGGTAAACGAAATATTGCTTTCGGTCTCTCCAGAATCTACACTGTAAATGGTAAATGTTAAAGTGCTTTCTTCGTGAGTGTAAATAACATCTGGGTCAAACCATTTTTCTAATGTTGGTGCTAAGACCTGAACACTACTAATGGAAATATTGGTTTCTGGTGTGAGTTCTTCATTATTAATTGGACTAGGAATAGCTTCTGCGGTATTCACAAAGGCACCACCAATATTAGGTGCTTCAACAGGAATAAAAACTCTAACTGTTGAGCCGACATCCATTTGTGGAATGATTCCCGAAATAGTATTTCCTGAAACATTAAACGATGAAATGCAGGTTGCATTACCAGAAGTCACTTGACAGGTAGGTGTTCCGGTAATAGTAAATCGATTGTCTAAAGTATCAATAAATTCGGCATCGATAATTTCGTCACTTGTGTTGCTATTAGTGATATCAATTATCCAATTAAATGGTTGATTGACAAAAACAGTAGGAAATTCAGGAAAGGTTTGAACTACTAAATCTACACAAGGCGCAAAATAAGTAGTAGCCAATGAACCCACTTCCGTATTATCAGATTGTGGACCAACAGCAACTAGTGATACTTTATTGGTTCCTTTTATTTCCCCGAGTAAACATTCAGGCATCCAATTGATTTCAACGTGAAAAGTTACAGAACTCATACCAGGAAGTGCCCATTGATCTTCTTCCAAAATCTCCCAAAAGACATCAGGATCACCATTGCCGTCAGATATACCATCTAATATAACGCCTATATTCGCATGTTCAATATCAAAACAGGAAGCACTTCCAGTTGTCGATACACAGGTTACGGACTCAAGTACTGCTTCGGGAATATTGGAAGTTGCATCAAGCTCATAGTAATCACTCAATACTATGTTGGTGTCAACAGCACTTTCATTAGAAACAACAATTTCGTAAGTAATTGGTGAACCCCAAGCAGTCGTGTTATCAGGAGAACTTCCTTCAGGTAATTGAGGCGCTATTTGCGTTTTGGTAACTTGCAGTTCAACCACTTCGCATTGTGGCACATTCAAGGGTAAATCGATATTGTCGAAATCTGTATTATTGAGTTGAAAACTATCTTCAATATTGGGTGATTCAATACTAATGTTACTTCGCGCAATGCCGTTAATATTGCCAATAACACATTCAGGTTCTATAAAATGAAGGGTGGTCCTAACAGTGAGAATTTCACCAACAGGCATATTAAAAACATTACAAACCCAATATTGCCCAGCGTTGGCGAAAGTCGTCGTGTTACAAGGTATTGTTGATTCACTTTCAATACATTCTATGGATGTAATCTGCCAAAGCACATTGTTAGAGGTGTTTCTAAAACTGGCTATTACATCAGCGTCCAAAGGGCCATTGTTGCAAATGGTTGTTTCATAGACTATCGATTCACCCCAATTGACCAAATCACCAACGGTAGGAGAAATTTGAACGGTATCAATACACACGTCGGTTTCTTGACAGAGTGCGGCTTCAATCAAAATGCTCTCAACATCATTGGATTCGTTGGATGATTCGTTGGCATGATCCAATGCTATCTCAATATGACTGGTAACAATCATTTGGGCTGGATTTACCCTACATTCTGGTTCCAAAAATTGATAAACCATTTCAAATGTCAATGTACTATTGGGTTGAAATTCATGATTTATAAGGAATTCATAAACCCTTGTTGGAGTCGCCGCAAAAATAGTTCTGGGTATCGGGTTAACATTAAAATCATTATAACAATCCGATCCATTATTTGCACTAATACAGCTCATGGAAACCAACTGAACAATAGGCAATCCATTTACTGCCAAGGAATTCAGTTCCATAATCCCAGAAAAACCTACCAATGGATAAACGATATCGCTATTATTAGTAATGGTCACATGATAAGTAATGGTATCACCCCAATTGCTAATTGGTGTTCCGGGAGCTGGTGAAATTTGCTCATGCGATACGGTAAAATCAACAATTATATCAGTGATGTCTATGGAGATAATGGAAATATTATTTCCCTCATTGGTGTCAGTCACAGTATCGGGTGGTGTAATGGTCACTGTTGTAGCAATACCACCAACTTCAGGAGGTGCTCGCAATACCACTTTCACCTGAAGACTCGCTGCTGCTGGAAAATTGGCAATGGTTCCTGATATTTGATTGCCTACCACAGCAAAATCCGTTATTAGTGTGGTGCCACCTGTTGGGTTCTGGCTCACATACGAAATAATTGTTGCATCTGCATTAATAGTTTGATTAAAAACGGCATTTTGAACGGCATTACCGGAATTGGTGATAGTTACCAGATATTGGAATTCTTCGTAAATATGCGCTTGTGAAATATCGCTGCCAGACAAATCCTGTGCTTCAACTGAAATGGCCAAATCCGTCGTTTGACCAAACCCAATCCCAATGCAAAAACAGATAAAAAATAGTGCCAGGATTTTATTTTGCATAGATTGGTTTTTAGTTAGATGCACAAATAGTCAAAAGGTTGCGTCAATATAGTTTAAAAGTATGTAAATTTGAGAGGAAATCCGCACATTATGAAACTTTATATTGTTCCCACACCTATTGGTAATTTAAAGGATATGACCTTTAGGGCTATTGAGGTTTTAAAGGAAGTTGATTTGATTCTAGCCGAAGACACACGAACATCAGGCAAACTCCTCAAGCACTTTGAGATTAACACGCCTTCGCAGTCCCACCACATGCACAATGAACACAAAACAGTGGAAGGATTAATAAATAAATTAAAAGGCGGAACGACCATAGCTCTAATTAGTGATGCTGGCACACCAGCTATTTCCGATCCCGGTTTTTTGTTGACACGAGCTTGTATAGAAAACGATATTGACGTGGAATGTTTACCAGGCGCAACAGCATTTGTTCCCGCTTTGGTAAATAGTGGCTTACCAAACGATAAGTTTGTATTTGAAGGGTTTTTGCCTGTTAAAAAAGGCCGTCAAACACGCTTAAACTTGCTGGCAGAAGAAACTCGAACCATAATTTTTTATGAGTCCCCTCACAAGCTTTTAAAAACGCTCGCCCATTTTTGTGAGTTTTTTGGAGATGACAGACCAGTTTCGGTATCTCGTGAACTGACTAAACTTTATGAAGAAACGATACGTGGTTCTGCCAAAGAGGTGCTGGATTATTACAACAATAAACCACCTAAAGGCGAAATCGTAATTGTGGTTGGTGGGAGAAAATAAAACCCCTTACTTTGAAGCAGGGGTTTAATTAAGGTTGTCAACGATTCTTTGTGACACGTTTTTTGACTAAAATAAAAGTAATTATACCTATTATTATTATAGGCCAAATTGTTATAACGAAAACAACAAAAACTTCAATAATTGACCAGCCATTGCTGAAGCCTTCTTTGGATTTATCCCAAAAAGTTTTGGTGTAGCTTTCGGGCTCCTCCTGGTAATCAACATTTTCATATAAATCAATTTGTATTGTGCTGAACGAAACTTTATTTGTTAAATATTTTAATCGTCCTTGAGCGGCCTCTATTTCTTCTTGAATAATACGCAATCTGTCTTCGGCTTTTAAAATATCTTCAACCGTTTTTGCATTCTTCCTTAAGATATCTTCATAACGCTGTTTGACCTCAAGTTTGGTTTTTAACCTAGTTTCTAAATCAATATATTCTTCAGTGACATCTTTGGTTGTTATATTTTCATATTCTATGAAATCAACAACCGTATAAACAGAATCCATTATTTTATCAAAATATAATTGAGGAACTTTAATAGTAAACCTATTTTCTTTTTTATATAAATCATTTTGAAACCTCAAATCCGAAATATATGCCCCATATTGTTGGGCAATGATTTTGATTTTTTGAGTAGCTTCTTTTACATCCTTAACTTTATATCTTGCGGAAGCAGATTTTATTATTTTTAAATCTAGTGGAGCAGAATTTTGCTTTAGAACAAAATTTGAGATGGTACCTTCTGAATTGGCAATTTCAAACTCTTCAGTAAGATCGACCTCTTCTGCAACCAAATCTTCCTTATAGGAATTTGTGTTGCAGGAAATAAAAAAGAGGGTTAAAAAGATAATTAAGAATTTTAAGCTTTTTTTAAACACGATTGCTTTCATAATTTTTTATTTTTAAGAATTACTGAAACAAACTTATTAGTTGGCCTCAAGTTTCCTTTGAAAAGCTCTTGAATAATACTTGTAAACTATTTTACAATTTTTAAATAATTGATAAACAAATAAATACGTTTGATTGAACAAAGCAGATAGACATTATTTTAATCTATTGACAAGAAAAATTGAAAAAGCTTTTTCAGATCACAATAGTGTTTCAAGTCCTATTGAGGAATGGAAAGGAAGTGAAATAGTCGCTTTTCAAGAGGATTTGTTTGATAAAGTAAACGGCAGAATAAGTGAAAAATGGTTTTACTCTTATATAAAAAACCCACCTCAAAAACTTCCTAGAATAGATGTTCTAAATTTATTGAGCAACTATGTTGGATTTAATAATTGGAATGATTTCAAAGCTGAACATAAAACTAAAATTACAGTTAAGTCAGCAAACTATTTTTCATGGTTTTGGATAATAATTTCAATCCCTTTAGGGTTTTTTATATACCGATTGAATTCTAAAAACAATTTTGAATTTTGTTTTGTAGACGCCATTAAAAATGAGTATGTCACCAATGTTAAATTAGACATAAAAATACTTCAAGAAAATGAATCACCAATTCATCTAACAACTGATAGCTTGGGATGTTTTTCATATAAGTCCAAAAGTGATGTAGTAAAGTTTGTTGTTCAGTCACCCTATCATAAAACCGATACGATAGTTAGGAATATTAACTCAAATTACAGCCAAACAGTTAAAGTCATTTCAGATGATTACTCATTGATGCTACATTATTATGCTAATGGGAATATAAAGGATTGGAAAAACCATGTAGAAGGTTTAAAATCACTTTTATCTAATGAAGTAAAAATATATAGATTTTATAATGATGATATAGGTGTAGAGGTTTATTCAAAGGATGAATTTATTAACTTACTCACTATACCCACTAAAAGCTTAAGACGGATTGAAATTTTGGACAAGAAAATTCATGATGATAAAATAGTGACATTAAAGTTTATTGTGAAATGAAAAAGATTAAGAACATATTTATTTTTTTAATAATAGTTTCATGCAATAATGATGTCAGTAAAAAAAGTGAAAGCTATGATGCGGTTGAATTTGAAAAAGAAACCGTTGAAGACAGCTACTATGCCCCTGAGGCATACGAAACATTGGAAGAGCCATTTGAATATAAAGAATTAAGCACAGAAAAACTACAAGAATTTTATGACTTATTATTATTGAAATCAAAGCATCCAGATTTTAACCATGCAATAGTGGACCAATTGAAAACCTATTCAAAAGACACTTTTTCAATTGATTCAATGACAGATATTATAATAAAGAATGTTGAAATTATGGGAGAGCCTATTCACATATCTGATTCAGTTCAAAAAATGAAACTAGTTTATGATTTGATTTCAAAGAATAAATCCAGAAAAGATTCCATTTGGGCTACAATTACTTCTAGATCAATTTTAATTGATGACAGAGAGAAGACATCTCGAAAAATAATATTCAGCAATCATTAACCATGCTTTCCCTTTACCCAACCATGTTTACCTAAATACTGATTACCACTTTCAACTGCGCCTTCTTCAATGCTGGTTCCCATGCTATCGTTCCAACGGTTTAAATAACCAAACAATGAAATCACACCCAGCATTTCAACAATTTCACCTTCATCCCAATGTTCATATAATCGTTTTTGAATTGACGCATCAACCGTATTGGGCACCTGACTGGCTGCCAGACTAAAATCCAAAGCTGCACGCTCGGCTTCAGAAAAAGCAGGATGGGTTCGGTATTCCCAAATATTATCCAGTTGCTCTTGTTCAGCACCATAGCGCTCCGCAGCACGAATGGCATGCGCTTGACAATAGCGACAACCCGTGGCATTGCTACTGACCCAGGCAATCATACGTTTTAGCGCAGATGTCACGCGACCTTCATTGGCCATAACGGCTTTGTTGAGGTTGATAAAAGCTTTGGAAATGGCTGGCCTGCGTTGCATGGTTAGCACGGAATTTGGACAAAACCCAAGTGTTTCATTGAAGAATTCAGCTAACTTTTTAGTCTCTAAATCATGCTCGGGTGATAATGGCGTTACTAGTGGCATAGTCTATTTTTTATTGGTATTTTTGATATCATACAATAAATATCTTTTGTCTAAATTTTAAGTTGTTAAATTCAGTGTTTTAAGATATTCATTGTGTCCTATTTAATGAAATATTATACATTACAATAAACAAAAAAATTCTTTAAAATGTCACATAAAGTCACCACACATTGGAAAGGCAATATGCTTTTTGAGTCAGACAACCCAAGCGGTAAAACATTACTAATCGATACTTCAGAAGAGCATGGTGGCCATAATTCAGGCTTGCGTCCTAAAGCTTTGATGCTCTCGGCTTTGGCAGGTTGTTCAGGATTGGATGTGGTGTCTATTTTGGATAAAATGAAAGTGAAAATTTCTGATTTTAGAATGGACACCTATGGTGAATTGACCGAGGAACATCCGAAATATTATCATACTGTTACGGTTGAATATCATTTTTATGGTGATAATTTAAACGAAGCTAAAATTCAAAAAGCAGTTGACCTATCTATTGAAAAATATTGTGGTGTCATGGAAATGTTTCGAAAGTTTGCCAATGTCAAAACATCCATTCACTATCACAATAAATAATTATTTAACAATGTCATGCTGAGCTTGTCGAAGTATCTCAAAAAAAGAGATTCCTCCGCTTTGGTCGGAATGACAGAAATTAATAAAAAGGAATATGCGCTGGACGCTTAAACCCAAACCAGACTCGGAAAAAGTAAAGGTTCTCAAAGAAGCTTTACAGGTTGATGAAATTGTAGCAACACTTTTATTGCAACGCGGTATTGAAACCTATGAAGATGCTAAAACCTTTTTTCGTCCTAGTCTAGATGATTTGCACGATCCGTTCTTAATGCAGGATATGGACAAAGCCGTATCGCGTATTGAGCAGGCTTTGGAGAATGGCGAAAACATTTTGGTGTATGGCGACTATGATGTAGATGGTACCACAGCGGTGGCATTAATGAGTTCGTATTTAAAAACGAGAACCTCAAATGTAGCTACTTATATTCCTGATCGCTATGACGAAGGGTATGGTGTATCCTATCAAGGCATCGATTTTGCAGATGATAATGGGTTTACACTGATAATCGCTTTAGATTGTGGTGTTAAGGCCATAGACAAAGTAACCTATGCTCAAGAAAAAGGCATCGATTTTATTATTTGTGATCACCACAGACCAGGAAATCAATTACCAAATGCAGTTGCGGTTTTAGATCCCAAACGTGATGATTGTGAGTATCCTTATAAAGAACTTTGTGGCTGCGGTGTTGGGTTTAAACTTATTCAGGCTTTGGCATCCAGACAAGGGCAATCGGTTGAAGATTTAGTTGCATATTTAGATTTGGTAGCTACAGCTATTGGTGCTGATATCGTCCCTATTACGGGTGAAAATCGCGTCCTGGCGTATTTTGGATTGCAAGTGATTAATGGTAATCCACGTCCAGGTATCAAAGCCATTATAGCCGAAGTGAAAAAGGAAGAATTAACCATTACCGATGTGGTTTTTATTGTGGCACCCAGAATTAATGCAGCAGGGCGGATGAAACATGGTAATCATGCCGTAACCCTATTAACCGAAACCGATTTTAATACAGCGGTTGCATACGCTGTTGAAATAGATACTTTTAACACCGATAGACGTGAAACAGATAGACAAATTACAGAAGAAGCTCTTCAGCAAATTGAAGAACAAAAGGAACAGGAACGTTTTACTACTGTTGTTTACCATGAAACTTGGCATAAAGGTGTTATTGGTATTGTGGCTTCTCGATTAACCGAAACCTATTACAGGCCCACCTTGGTTTTTACTAAAAGCGGAAACAAATTAGCGGCTTCGGCACGTTCGGTGTCTGGTTTTGATGTGTATAATGCTTTAGAAGCCTGTAGCGAACACATTGAACAATTTGGCGGACACAAATATGCAGCTGGATTGACCTTGAAGGAAGAAAATTATGAAGCTTTTAAACAAGCTTTTGAAGATGTGGTTTCAAAAACCATTGATACCAAATTATTGACTCCTGAAATTAAGGTTGATTTATCTATTGAATTATCTGACATTGATGCGAAGTTATGGCGCATCATAAAACAATTTGCGCCCTTCGGACCTGGGAATATGACTCCCGTTTTTATGAGTGAGAATCTTCGTGATACTGGTTATGGAAAATGCGTAGGTGAAGACGAATCCCATTTACGTGTTACTGCAACCGATGGTAATCAGCAGATTGTAGGTATTGGTTTTGGTCTAGGCGATAAATATGATTTGATTTCGGATAGAAAACCTTTTAAAGCGGTCTATACTATTGATGAAAATCATTGGAATGGAACCGTATCACTTCAATTGAAATTACGAGATTTAAAATAATGAATAATTGGGTTTTCATATTCGTTATCCTGTGCTTTCAACTCGCCTTTTCACAAAACTTGGTTTTAAACCCCAGTTTTGAGGAACATAAAACTTGTCCGAGACTCATTGGAGGGTTTAATCACAATGCTCTTGATTGGAGCGCACCAAATTTTGGCTCAACCGATTATTTTAATACCTGTAGTCAGGAGGTTGGTCAAACCAACTTTTTTGGAGAGCAAAACCCAAGAACAGGAAAGGGCTTTGCCGGGATGTATGTTATGGCACCCGATAACTATCGAGAATATGTTCAGGGGCAGTTATCAAAGCCACTGCTTATAGGTGAGACTTACACCATGACATTTTACATCAGTTTGGCTGAAAACTGTAGTCATGCCATTCGAGATTTGGGTGTCTTGTTTTTAAAAGAACCTTTGAAACAGAATTCTGATAAACTATTGAATCTAAATGAAGTTTTAAATGAGGTTTCTGATAGTTATTTTGTATTGATTAATAGCCAAAGTCACTACATTGAAAAAACAGGTTGGGAAAAAATAACGTTTGAATACATAGCCAAGGGATTCGAATCAAATTTTATTATTGGAAACTTTGATAAGAACAGTAAAATTTCCAAAATAAAGATGCACAGTACAAAAGACCCAGATGCTTCCTATTACTTTATTGATGATGTCAGTATCGAATCATTACATTCCAAAACAATATCTTATTCAGAGTCACAAACTGTTGAAGATGATCAAGTATTGGAGAACGATAAAGTGTATACCTTACAGAATGTTCTTTTCGATTTTGACAAACATGTATTATTGGAATCCTCAAAAGCAGAATTAAATCAGCTTTATAAATATCTAAATGCCAATAAGCGTTTACAAATTGAAATTTATGGTCATACTGATGATGTTGGTACACAAAAGCGAAATAATGAATTGTCCTTATTACGTGCTAAGGAAGTCGCTTTGTTTTTAATATCAAAAGGCTTAAGGCCAGAACGCATTACGGCAACAGGATACGGCAACAAATTTCCAGTCGCCAACAACGACACAGAAGAAGGTCGCGCTCTCAATAGGCGCGTGGAGTTCAAACTAATTTTTAAATAATCTATGCAGAAAAATGACCCTTACGCAGCACTACGAATCAAAGAATTCAACATCTTTTTGGTTTTGCGTTTTGCATTGGTTTTGGCTTGGTCCATGCAATTTGTTGTCATTGAATGGCAAGTTTATGCATTAACTGAAGACCCTTTGGCTCTTGGGATCATTGGTCTTTGTGAATTTTTACCTGCGTTTTTATTGGCACCATTTGCAGGTCATCTTGTCGATAAAAAAGAAAAGCGTGACCTTTTCAGACTCTGTATTGCATTATTTTCATTGATAAGTTTCGGTCTTTTTTGGTTGACTTCAGAGACCATTGAATCGTCATGGAGCACCAGAACTATTTTATATAGCATTTATAGCCTGGTGTTTTTTGGAGGGGTATTACGATCTTTTTTTGGCCCAACTATTTTTTCACTAATAGCCTTATTGGTTCCTAAACGCGTGTATCCAAATGCTGCCACTTGGAGCAGCAGTACCTGGAAAGGCGCCAGCGTTTTTGGTGCGCTATTAGGCGGTTTTTTAATTGCCTGGATAGGTGTTCACATTACATTGGGGATCATATTTTTATTGGTCCTGTTTGCCTTGTTTTTGGTTTTTCAAATAAAGAAGAAGCCCATTTTAAATAAGGAAGTTTATGAATCTGTAAGAGATAGTTTAGAAGCCGGAATACGATTTGTATTCAATGATAAGGTCATTTTAGGCGCACTGACTTTAGATATGATTGCCGTATTGTTTGGTGGTGCTGTTGCCATTTTTGCAGTGTTTGCAAAAGATATCCTAGATGCAGGCCCCAAAGGATTTGGGATACTCAATGCCGCACTGTCCTCTGGGAGCATCATTACCATGTTGGCAACAACCTATATTCCCATTACCAAGAATACTGGAAAAAAATTGCTGATTTCGGTTTTTGGATTTGGTGTGTGCATGATCATCTTTGGAGCCTCAAAACTCATGTGGTTGAGTGTTTTGGCCTTGTTCTTTTCCGGTGTTTTTGATGGCATTTCTATGGTAGTTCGACAAACCATTCTACAGCTTAAAACACCTGATGATATGAGAGGCCGTGTAGGAGCTGTCAACTCTATGTTTGTTGGATCTTCTAACGAACTGGGAGCACTGGAAAGTGGAATCGCTGCCAGATTGTTTGGAGCGCCATTGGCGGTGATGTTAGGAGGCACTGTGACGATGATAGTGGTTGCTATAATAGGCACCAAAAACAAACCTTTAAGAGAACTAGACTTGACAAAAGATATTGAGGAGCATGAAAAAGAAGACAATTAGAACTTCTTGAGTTCGAAATTCTCTCCATCAAAAACACCGTAGGTATAATAGTTTATCCAATCACCCAAATTAATATATTTAGATGTTTGGTTAAGGTCTATTTCAAGCGGTAAATGTCTGTGACCAAACACAAAATAATCCCGGTGTTTATCTTCCAATTTGCGTTTGCAGTATTGCACCAACCACTCATTCTCCTCACCCAAAAATTTGGCATCTTCATCACCAGATATCAACTTGTTTTTTACAGATAAATGCTGGGCAAGTCTAACACCTAAATCAGGATGTAACCATCTGAATAACCATTTGCTAAACGGATTGGTAAAAACCTTTTTCATACGCTTATAGCCCTTGTCGCCTGGACCCAAACCATCACCATGACCAATAAAAAAAGTTTTGTTGTTAAATGTGTATTCTTGAGGTTTATGGTATACAGGAATATTGAGTTCTTCTTCAAAATAACCATTCATCCATAAATCGTGATTTCCCACAAAGTAATATATAAGTATTCCAGAATCTGTGATCTCGGCTAATTTACCAAGGGTTCTTGTAAAGCCTTTAGGAACCACTTTTTTGTATTCAAACCAAAAATCAAATAAATCGCCCATAAGGAAAATAGCCGCAGCATCTTGTTTTACGTTATCTAACCAAGCCACGAACTTTTGCTCTCTGGGCCTAGACGCTTCTTGAGTGGGAGCTCCCAGGTGATTGTCTGATGCGAAGTATATTTTTTTTCCTTTAGGGATATTCATATTATAAATATAATGGATGCTGAAACAAGTTCAGCATGACAAATTAAATTAATTGTCACTTGCATACCATTCAGCGAAACTGGTTTCCGTTTCTTGCAACTTTAACGAGTGTAATGTAATATGTTCAGGCAAATGCTTCTTAATTTTTTTTGCAAAATCTATTACCATCATTTCACTGGTGGGTTGGTAATTAACCAAAAGCACATTATGGCCGCGGTCTTCTAATTCTTTAGCCAACTCAACATGAGGCGTATTTTTATTGAACACAGTTGCATGGTCAAACACATCGACAATTTCGGATTTGACAATTTTTTTTAAATCACCAAAATCAATGACCATACCATGCTTGACATGATTGGTGTCATTAATAGGTTTGCCAATTACCGTAACCGATAATTTATAACTGTGACCATGGACATTTTTGCACTTACCATCATAGCCATAAAGTGCGTGACCGGTTTCGAAAGAAAATTGTTTGGTGATTCGAATTGTACCCATAATACTATTTTTCAATGCAAAGATAATTGTTTTGCTGAAGCAATTGATTTTTAGATTACATTTGCGGGCTTTTTAAAAAATTAGCAACCTATGAATCAACTGTTTGAAGCAATCGATTTCGTTGAAAACCCGCTTTATGAAAGTATTATCAGCGACATTTCAACTCATAAGTATAGTATTGTTGAACATTTTTTTACGGATGACGAGGTTGCTATTTTGAGACAGTCTTTATTGATGAAACATGAAGAAGACCAATTTAAAAAAGCGGCAATTGGCAATCGCGTTAATGAAAACATTATAAAATCCATCAGGGGCGATATGATTTTATGGATGGATGAAACCAAAGCAGATTCGAGCGAAAAGCTTTTTTTTGATAAAATCAATAATTTAATAGCTTATTTAAATAAAACCTGCTTTATGGGAATCTTACAAAAAGAATTCCATTATGCCTTATATCCAGAAGGCACTTTTTATAAACGACACATTGATACCTTTCAAAATGATGATAGACGGAAATTATCATTTGTTTGCTATTTAAATGAGGATGGTTGGCTTCCTGAAAACGGTGGTGAACTAGCATTATATTTAAATGACCAAGGAAAAGAAACTGAAAAGGTCATTTATCCCTTTCCTGGGCGTGTCGTAATTTTTGAAAGTCAAATTATCGAACACGAAGTTAAACCTGTTAAAACAGAGCGTATGAGTATAACAGGATGGCTTAAAACGCGATAATTAACGACGTTTATTGCGATTGTAAACGTAAATGATAATCAGTACTACAGCAAGTACCAAAAATAGCATATTTCCTCCCATATTAATCGTTGTTTAAATTTTTCTTATTGTATCTGTAAATAGCATAAGCAATAGCAACTAAAACCACAAAGGGTAAAAAGGATCCGATAAACACACCTATTTCATAGGAACTATCAGGCGCTTCCTTTATTTTTTCTTCAATATTGACCTGTTGCAAGGTTGTTAAAAGCAAAAACATAATACAATAATTAGTAATCCAAATTTAACTGTTTTGAGAGAGCGGTAAAAATTCTTTTCTAAATTTTATGATTAACGGAAGCCCTCTTGCAATAATCCATAGGGTAAATGCAATAAAAATAGCATAGAGTTTGTAGTCCAGAGAATCTAGCCAAAACAATATCGGTACAAAAATCAAAAAGGTGGAAAATAATAACACGTTACGTAGCATTTTCATTTTACCCAATCCTTTAAACATGCCATCAAATATAAAAGCCAAAGCACATAAAGGTTGCATGGCAAGCACTAACCAAAATACTTTGTAGAACTCCGTTAATACAGCTTCATCTTTTGTAAAAAGTGTTCCAACAGGATAATATATTAGGGCACCAATTGCACTCATAATTATTCCGACGACGATACCATACCTAATAAGTTTATTGCTTAATTCCATGAGTTTCCTATAATCTTTGGCCCCAAAAAGTTTTCCAGATAAAATATTGCCGGCACTGGCATAACCATCAATAATAAAAGCGCCTAAAAACCAAAGATTAATAGCTATGGTATAGGCAGCGATATATTCCTTTCCATAACTGGTTGAAAAAGCACTGGCATAGTATAGCGTTACATTCAGTGCTAATGTGCGCACAAATAAGTTAGCAATCATTAACAGGAATCTTTTAATCTCTTTATTGAAAGGCAAACTAAACCGCAAAGGTATATCGGTTTTAGCTAATAGATAATATGCTGAAACCAATGCCATCAGTAGTTGTGCAATAACACTGGCATACGCTGCGCCTTTGATGTTCATGGCTGGAATAAACCCTTCAACTCCAAAAACCAAAACAAAATCCAGAATAATGTTTGCTGATGCACCTACAATGGCAATGATCATAGGATAAAAGGTGTTTTGTAGCCCTCTGAAGGTTCCAAAAACAGCAATTGTGAACAAAGTAAATGGAAAACCAAACACCCGAATTCTATAATAATCAACACTGTAATTAAGGATTAAATCTGAAGCATTGTAGAGTTTGAAAATGGGTTCTGCTAGTGGGTAAGTGATTAAAATAATGAGGATGCTCAAAGATGTAATAATAAATATGGCTTGGGCAGGCAAGTTTTTCACTTTGTCTAAATTGTCGGCACCAACATATTGAGAAACGATAGAAGAAATAGCACTGCGCGTTTGACCTAATACCCAAATAAGCATGGAAATAAAAGCACCAACAATCCCAACGGCCGCAAGAGATTCGGTTGCATCTATTGGCATATTTCCAACAATGGCAGTATCGGTTATAGAAAGAATAGGCTCTGAAACTCCTGAAATTAAAGCAGGAATCGCCAATTTGTTAATATGTTTTAATGTTATAGGTGTACTCACAGAACTAGTTCATAACAATAAAAAGGGTGTTGACTTTGATTGGGGAAATATACAGTTCCCAATTTTTTATAACCACGAAGTTCGTAAAACTTTTGGTTTCTCTTGTTCAGTGAAAACGTGTCTAATCTTATAGAGGTATAGTTGTTTTTTATAGCAAAATCTTCGGCAAAATCCATTAAAAATTGAGCGAATCCTTGACCTTGAAATTCAGGAAGGATAGCCAAACGGTGAATATATAAGTTGTGGTTGTTAACGGTCAACCATTTAATTGGAACATATTCTGAGTCCATTAAAGTCGAAATAGTGATACAACCAACAATAGAGTTGTTTTTTTGCAAAGCATATAATTCCCCTCTTTGAATATCATTAAGAAAAGCAGATTTGTTTGGATAGGAATCATTCCATTGAAAAATTCCCTGAGCTATCATGTATCGGGCACAAGATCTAGTAATCGTTAAAATTCTATCAATATCTTTTTCCGATGCTTTACGAATCATATATTATATTTACTTTTGCATAAATTTTTTAGTAAAGTTAGTTCTAAATATTGATTATGAAGAATATTTTGGTTCCAGTTGGGTCATCTAAAAACGCCGTCAGTCATTTGCAATATGCTGTTGATTTTGCAAAGGCATTTGGAGCAAAACTATATGTGGTTCAAATTTATAATGTCTATACAAAGGCAGGAACCATGATTAAGGTTGATCATATCTTGGAACGCGAAAGCCTTGAGTTCTTAAAGTCACATATATCCAAAGTTGACACCAAAAATGTTGAGGTTGTTGTCAAAACTTTTAAAGGGAAATTGGTAGATACACTGGAATTAGTTTGCCAGTCTTTGGACGTTGATTTAATCATGATTGAGCCAAGAACCAATTCGGTTAATGAAGAAGTATATTTAGGAAAGACTTCTGGTAAGATTATCAAGCAGACCAATATTCCAGCTTTAATAGTTCCAGAAGGTTTAAAATTCAAACCAATCGTTTACATATTAATGGCGTTAAAATCTGCCGTAATGAGAAAAGAAGGTGCTTTAATTCCATTAATATCTATTAAAAATCAGTTTAAATCCATTGTGAATTTATTATTGGTAAAAACGCCATTTTACAGCGAAGGCGATTTTGATGTATCTCCTGATTTGGCAAAATTGATAACTAAAACTACCGAAAGCGAAAATGCCACAACGTTTCAAGGTGTTTTAGAACACTATAAAGATAATGATCCTGATTTGTTGTGTGTAGTGCGAAGAAAAAGAGGATTTTTCACCAAACTATGGGAGAATAATACGATATTAAAAAAAGATTTTCACAGTAGTACATTACCTGTTCTTGTCTTAAGTGGATTGAAGTAATGTTTGTTATTAACACCGATAATACAAACGGATATGTATTCATAATACTCTTGTTTACATTCGTTTTTTTAGTTGTATGGCTTCACAACAAGAAATTTATGAATTCTAAATTTTATTTAGAAAGAATAAAGCCTAAATCATTTTTTTATGAATTGATGTTTTATTTATTAGGTTTAATAGTATTTTTCTTATTACTTTGCTTGTTAAGTTTTACTTTAATAAAAGTGTTAAACATAGGATAATGGGGCATTAGCTCAGTTGGCTAGAGCGCTACGCTGGCAGCGTAGAGGCCATCGGTTCGAATCCGATATGCTCCACATAAAAAAACCGTTCTTGTGGGAACGGTTTTTTTATAACAATTGTTTTTTCATATCGGAAACGGAATTCACCTGATTGAGATCTTTATTGTCAATTTCATACAGATCAGCAAAAGTGGTAAAGGTCGTTTTGTCAAATCGGGTTCTAATGCTGCCTTTAGGGTAGAAACGTCGTTTTTTCGTAAAGTCTTCTTTTGAAATCCATCCGCAAACCGTGAGAACTTGTTTGGTTTTGTGATAACTGCAAAAAATATAAATGTCGGTTTTAAAATATTCCTGAAGTTTTAAAAAATTATTGGTATAACCTCGTTTAACAGAAGTCGTTCTTCCCATGGTTTTGACATCAATGCTTTTATTGGCAAAAGTAAAATCAACACCTTCATCAAATCCAGAAGAACCATCAACGTAGCCTTTATCAAAAAACGCCATGACTACAGATTGCCCTATTATACCCGTAAGTTGTTGTTCTTTGGTTCCATTTGCCGTAAAACGTTTACCAAAATCATGGTTGGAAACTATAGTTTTACAATGCTCAATTAGTTTTTGATCAACAGATACTGTAAACATAATTCGTTACTTGATTTCTTTCTCTAAAAAGGGAATGCCAGGATTACAGATTTCAATGATTAACTTTTTAAGCTCGTCATAAAAATCATTTAAAATGGATTCGTCTATAAACTCTATTTTTTTGGCGTAAGCTCCTGATCTATCTTTTTTAGCAAATTTCAAGAATCCAGAATTTAGATTTTTAAAGGAAATAATGCCTGCTTCAACAGGTTCACTGAAGTTTTGGCCTATATCCATCATCAAGGCATAAGATAGCACTTGAAATGACTTGCTATACTTATCGTAGTCAGTTGTAATGTCTAACCAATCTACGATTTCTACCTTGTTTTTGTCAACCCTACCTGATTTATAATCGATGATTCTAACAATACCATTTCTTTTGTCAACACGGTCAACAGTTCCTTTAAGAAATACAGGGAAATCGAGTTCAGGGATATCCAATTGTATTTTGTTTTCCGCTTCAACAGCCAATATTTCAATAGTGTTGCCATTTTTTAAATCGGTTAATTCCAAATCCAAGAAATTTGAAATATAGCGTTTGGCTATTTCAAATATGATTAAGTTTTTGCCCGCTTTTATATCAACTTCTTTGTAGAGTTTTTGAAAGTGTATTTCAACCGTGTTGTCAACAGAATGCTTCATATTTTGAAGATCATCACAGGTAATTTGTTGACCAACAAATGGTTTGTAAAAATCTTCAAGAGTATTATGGATAACTGTTCCCAGGGTATTGGATGCAATAGTTTCTTCGACATCGTCCTGCTCTTTTATTTTCAATATTTTTTGTAAATAAAAATCGATGGGGTTTCTGATATAGTTTGTAAGTGAAGAAGGCGAAAACCCTTGAGCCGCATAGCTTTGCAAAGTGTTTATAACATCTGATGTTTTTCCTATTTCAATAGGCTTGTTTTCTACTACAGGAACTTTCGGAACAACGATTTCATGCTTGATATCGTGAATACCTTCTAATTCTATTTGGGCTATAAATCGACTTTTCTCACCACTTGAAAATGTATCTACTTCCGTATTGTAAAGTATATAGACTTTTTTAGCCCGTTGTATCAGTCGATAAAAGTGGTAGGCGTAAATAGCATCTTTTTCTTTATAGGTAGGCAGTTGATTGTCGAGTTTGACATCAAAAGGAATAAAAGAGTTTTGGGTTTTGCCTGCTGGCAGAATACCCTCATTCACTGAAGATATTATCACTGTTTCAAAGTCTAAAGTTCGAGATTCAAGCATTCCCATTATTTGTAATCCACTTAATGGCTCACCTTTAAAGTCCAATGTATCTAGACTCAACAATTCATTAAATACCAGATATAATGATGCTGTACTTGTGAGATAACCATATTTGCTGTTTAATGTTGCAAGCTCATTAAAAAGTGTATTAAAGTGGAACAAATATTCCAATGCCAAAACATGCTTTTTCTTGTCAGTATTTAAGGACTCTTTTATTTTTAAAATCAAAGTTTGACATTGATCCAAGGCTTTGTAAATATTATCATCCCAATTATCAAACAATAATTCAAAAAGATCTTCGTATTGAGGGGCAATGACTGTTAGCTTTGATTTTGTGAGATAGATTAAATTGTTTTCTGTAATAGCATTTTTAATGACATAAAGATCGTTTTTGTCTTCTCTTTGTAATAGAGGAGCTATATAAGCATGGGACAATATATTGATGACATCTTTATAGTAGAATGATTTTGAAGAACTTTTATGAATTAAAAAAAGATTTTGAAAAAGGTTCGTTAAAGGAATGCTTTTTAGAGGGAGCCCCATTGTTATATTTAGGGCAGTTATTGATTTAGGTATAGAGTTTAGAATAGGAGCCAACAAAGATTCCTCTCCCAGGACAATCGCTGTTTTATTCAGAGAGACATCGTAACTTTGGATGGTTTTTAAGATTGTAGATATGTGTTTTGATTGCCCTACGTTTTTTGGAACACCTATCACATGAATATCTTTTTGTTTTTTATAGTTGTTAGACAAGTACTTAAATTCATTGTTTTTATAAAACTTCCAGTTTGTTATATGCTTACGAGCAAATAGTCCAGCATCATGGTTTTGATTTTTATAAAAAGTTTCATCAATATCCCAATAGATATTAGCCATATTGTTTTGCAGTAACTCCTGTATGATGATTTCTTCTGATGTATTTAATGCATTAAAGCCTATGAATAGATGTTTTCTAGAAGCATGGCTTTCCATATAATTTTGAATGTTCTCAACGGCCTCACTATAAATAAGTCCTTGATAGCCTATCCCTTTGCTTAATAATTCTTTATTCAAATGCTTGTAGTAACTTTTAAGGTTTTTCCAAAAAACCAGATAATTACTGACAAGTTTAGTTGGGTTATTATCTAAAGACCAATGATTAATTTCTTGAATCGCACTGAGATAGTCAAAAATGTCATCTTCATCAACTCGGTAACGGTCTATTTCGTTAAAGTCCTGCAAAAGAATTTGCGCCCATTTTGAGAAAGTTTCAAAATTGTCTTGGTTATCAATAGGGGTCAAAGTTTTGTATGCGCTGTAGAACTCAAACAGTAACTCAATATTAGAAATGGGCTTTAGTTGGGATAGATTTTCAACAAATTCTTCGATACTGAAAATTTCAGGAGAAAATAAAGGTTCAGTAGAGTAATTGGAAATTTCGTGTTTTAGAAATACCCCAGCCCGTTTACTAGGCATTATAAATGTGAGATTGGATAAATCGGAATCGTTTAAATCGTTTAGTACATCATTTAAAAAGGAAGCCATATTATAAAAATAAAAAACGCCTCGAATTTTCGAGGCGTTTTTTTATATAATTGAGAGATTTTAAAATAATTACTTAATTAAGTTAATCTCAACTCTTCTGTTATTAGCTCTACCAGCTCTAGTTTTGTTAGAATCAATTGGTCTGCTTTCACCAAAACCAGTGTGCTCTAATCTATTAGAAGCAATTCCGTTAGTGATTAAGTAATTCATAACCGAACTTGCTCTTTCTTGAGAAAGCTTTTGATTGCTTGACTCACTACCAACACTATCTGTATGACCTTCAATCATAAATCTTGCATGAGAATATTCTTTTAAGATGTCAATGATGTTTTGTAATACTTCTTCAGACTGTGCTTTAATTGTAGACTTACCAGTATCGAATAAGATAGTTTTAGCATAAGCATTTAAAGATTTCTGAACAGCTTCAGTGACTTCTGGACAACCGTTGTTAGCAACAGTACCAACTACATCTGGACATCGATCATCTTTGTCAACAACACCGTCACCATCTCTATCTGGCCAAGGACATCCGTTATTAGCTGCAGGACCAGCTTCATTTGGACACTCATCATCTTTATCAGCTACACCATCACCATCAGAATCTGGACATCCGTTTAATTCTTTAGGACCAGCTTCAGTTGGACAAGCATCATCTTTATCAGGAATACCATCGCCATCAGTATCTGGGCAACCATTAAATTCAGCAGGACCAGCTTCTTGTGGGCAAGAATCTTTAGCATCTTCTATACCGTCACCGTCAGAATCTGGACAACCATTGAATTCGGCCAATCCCCATACTTCAGGACAAGCATCATCTTTATCGTAGATACCATCTTCATCAGTATCTTTACCACCAAACTTAACTGATATACCAGCTGTGTGTTGGAAGTGTGTGTCTAAATAATCTTCAAATGCGTGCTTGTAGGATGTTTGAATGGTGAAGCCAACATTTTCTGTAAACCAAAAATTAAGACCAAAAGTTCCATTTAAAGTTCCAGCACCAATTTCATCAACCCAAGTGTATCCACCACCTACACCTAAATAAGGGTCAATACATTTAGAATTCAAAATACTAGCAAAACTATATTTTACTGTACCATCTAAACCAATATAAGTAGCGTCGTTATATCTTAATCCATCATCACCAAAGTCGTCGATTTTGTTAACAGAGGCAGTAGCTCCTACAGAAAACCCACTGTTAAGGTAACGAGATACGGTAATTGACGACAAAGATGGTAAAATGTTATAATGATCGTCAACATTAAAGAATTCATCAAAATAACCTCCAAGTGGAGCGTCTTCACCAGTTGGATAAAAATCAACCGCATTTACGCCAAAGCTAATAGCCCACGGGTTGTTCTCATCTTGTGCGTAAGTGTTGCTGAAACCTAAAATAAGCAACATAGCGAACAATAATCTGCTAAGATTTTTCATATTCAAAAATTTAATTTTTAAGTGTTAATTGTAAGCAAAAGTAAGTTGTTAAATATTATTAACAAAGACAAATATAGAAAAATATTGGAAAAATTACCTAAAATGTCAATGTTTGTCAGAAAAAATTAAATTATTTCAAGCGTTTTTCCAACTTTAATGAAAGCGGAAATAGCTTTGTCCAAATGTTCTTTGGTGTGAGCTGCTGATAACTGAACGCGTATTCTAGCTTTTTCTTTCGGTACAACAGGGAAAAAGAAGCCAATGACATAAATGCCTTCAGCCAATAACATATTGGCCATGGTTTGTGATAACTTGGCATCATAGAGCATAATTGGAACAATTGCGGAATCGCCATCCACTATGTCAAAACCAGCTTTTTTGATTCCAGATTTGAAATATTCTGTATTCCAGGCTAATTGATCTCTTAAACGCGTATCATTTTTTAGCATGTCGAAAACCTTGATAGACGCACCCACAATAGCAGGAGCTAAAGAATTGGAAAACAAATAGGGTCTGGAACGCTGCCTTAAAATTTCAATAATTTCCTTTTTGCCAGTTGTATAGCCGCCCATAGCACCACCAAGCGCTTTTCCTAGCGTTCCAGTAATAATGTCTATTCTGTTTAGAACGCCTTTTTCTTCAAGCGTACCCCTTCCCGTTTTACCTATGAAACCAGCCGCATGACACTCATCAATCATAACCATTGCATCATATTTTTCAGCTAAATCGCAAATTTTGTCCAAAGGCGCCACCAGCCCATCCATGGAAAATACACCATCAGTTACAACAATCTTAAATCTGGCACCATTTTTATTGGCTTCTATCAATTGCTTTTCCAAATCTTCCATGTCGTTATTTGCATAACGATATCGAGCGGCTTTGCAAAGACGCACACCATCAATTATAGAGGCGTGGTTCAAAGAATCGGATATGATGGCATCTTCTTGTCCCAATAAGGGCTCAAACACTCCACCGTTGGCATCAAATGCGGCAGCGTACAGAATGGTATCTTCTGTGCTGTAAAAGTCTGCTATTTTTTGCTCGAGTTCTTTATGAATATCTTGCGTCCCACAGATGAACCTTACCGAAGACATGCCAAACCCATGAGTATCCATAACATCTTTGGCAGCCTGAATGACTTCGGGATGTGATGACAACCCTAAATAGTTGTTTGCACAAAAATTCAATACGGTTTCTCCAGTGTTGAGGGTTATTTCGGCCCCTTGAGCCGATGTAATAATGCGTTCAGTTTTATAAAGACCATTATCTTTAATGGTTTGCAATTCGTCTTTAAGATGATCTTGAATAGTTCCGTACATTGATTTAAATATTTTTTACAAATTTAAAATTCTTTTATTTGAATATCATTATTTATATATATGAGAATTTTTTTTGAGACATTGAAGCCCATATCGTTTAAAACCTCCTCATAATTTAACAATTGCAATTCGTGTTTTTTGCTTGGGTTACCAGATTTATAATCAATTAAATAGACAGTATTGTCAGGAAAAACCACTAACTTATCTGGTCTAATTATTAAGTTGTTTTTAGCTATTACGTCCCGCTCATTATAGATTTTATTTTTTGGGTCGAAACAGGCTTCCAATTTAGGGTTGGAGACTAATTTTATCACCAAGGGTTTGAGTTCGACAGCTTGTGCCTTGCTGATTTTTCCGGACCTTAAATAATCACTAAATGCAAATTCGA
Organism: Hanstruepera sp. CR43; assembly: GCF_055227665.1. NCBI lineage: Bacteria > Pseudomonadati > Bacteroidota > Flavobacteriia > Flavobacteriales > Flavobacteriaceae > Hanstruepera > Hanstruepera sp. CR43. Next base: position 1,963,296 of record NZ_CP200078.1, read on the forward strand.
TATCTTCTTTCGTAGTGATATGCGACATAATATCATGAACCAAGTTGCCCTTTTCAATAGCCTCTTTTTGCTCTGTATCCCAAAGATATCCCGAATTGGTGGCAATCAAAATATTGTTGTCATTTTTGGAGACACTCACAAACTCTTGCGCAATAACAAAGTTGTTTTTACTACTTTCTGAAAATTGTTTGGTTGCCTTTTCACCAAAGATGTAGGTCGAGGTTTGATCATCCCACAGTTTTTGATTTTGTAAATACGAAATAAAAAATCCCGAAAATGTATTATTGTTTACGGCTCCTTTGGAGCTTATATCTTTCTTTGAAATAATGTACAGTTGCTCAATTGGCCTTGTCAAAGCCACATATAACAGGTTTATGTTGTCCAATTCCAATTCCGATTGATGTTTGTTAAAAATATCCAATCCCTGCTCGCCAAAGTTTTCAAAAGCACTGCTGTAATTCAATAATGCATATGAAAAGCCATTATAAGTTTTTGGATCAAGTGGGAACCATTCAACGGGATTTATTTCCCGATAAATATTTAAATCGGCATAAGGAAAAATGACTATTGGAAACTCCAAGCCTTTGGATTTGTGAATGGTCATGATCTGAACAGCGTCATAGCCTTCAGGAGCGATAATACTCAATTTGTCAGATTGGTTCTCGAAATATTCCAAAAAGCTTTGCAAATCGGCTTTTTGTCTATTTGAAAACTCTAAAACCACATCCATAAAATATTGAACATAAGCATCTGATTTTTCAACTAAACGGAATGATCTCACAATAGTTTCAACTAAATCATAAAATGATAGATGCGGTAATTCATCAAAATTAATTTGGCAATTAATAGACTCAAAGCTTTTGAAAAGGATCTTTAAGTCCAAGTTGATGTGTTCCTTTAAGAAATTATGTTTGTTTTCAATATTAAAAATAACAATCAAACTATTTAAAAGGTCCGCTTTTATTTCAAGATTATTGGGTTGGGATAAAAGCTTTAATAGCGCGACTATGAATCTAACTTTTATTGAATTATTTATCAGCAATGTTTCAGATGACATAATCTTTATGCCTGAAGCGTTTAAAAATTCTGCAAGAGCAAGCCCCTCTTTTTTCTTTCTTACCAAAACACAAATGTCATTTAAAGCATAGCCTTGGTCAAGACAGTCCAGAATTTTATCAAGTGTTTTTTGAGCATATACCAGGTCTTTGTCATCCGACGAATCGAAATCCAAAAAATCCAAACTCACATAACCAGTATTATTTGAACTGGATTGTTGATTGGAGTTCTTATAGAGTTCCCTATGAACATGATCACTAAAAAAAGTTTCGGAGAGATATTCAAAAAAGCGATTGTTGAACTCAACAATGGTTTCACTACTTCTAAAGTTTGCTTCAAGCGAAATAATTTGAGGGTCTACAAAAAATGGATTTTTAGTCTTATTGAATAGATTCATGAATTGCTCGGCTTTACCACCTCGCCATCGATAGATGGCTTGTTTGGCATCTCCTACAATCATGGCACTACCTTTTTCGGAAGACAATGCGTTGTCCATTAGGGGAATTAAATTTTCCCATTGCAATTGGGACGTATCCTGAAATTCATCAATGAAATAATGCTTGAAACGCTCTCCAAATCTTTCATATATGAATGGGGTAGGTTGATCTTTTATTTCATTACTGATTAACGAATTAAACTCTGAAATAAGTATGACATTCTGTTCAATCTTAATTTCTTCAAGTTCCTTCTGAATTTCATTCAATACAGACAAGGGGGTAATATTTCTGTAGAGCGCTTGTAAAAACTTGATTCTAAAAACGAGTGTTTTAGTATCAACATAGGCTTCAGCCAATTGGGATTGAATAGACTCAATTATTGAAGCAACATCATCAGATACTCTTGTAGGGTATAATTTATTACCTTCAATTAAATCTGTTTGCCAGGCAGTATTAAAGTTAATGTCAAAGTTTTTAGATGTGAGGTTTTCGAAATGCTTTGGTAAATACTTGCCTTTGAAATCTTCTGAAACAAGACCAGCTTCAGAGATTAATGTTAATATGGCATCAGCTGTTTCAACAATGGTGTTTTCAATGATTTTCAAGTCTCTTTTGGTATTGCTTTTTAGAGTTTTAAAATCATCCAGTGTTTTATCCTTTAAGGTTTTTAAATAATAAATGTCATTTTCATTTAAAAGCAGTTTAGAAATAGCATACAAATCTTTCGAAATATCCCAACTTTTATCATCATCAGCTTTTTCAAGAGCATAATCCACTAAAACTTTGGTTAGTTTGTCATTGGATCCAGCTTTAGAAATGAGCCTGTCAACCGCTTCGAGTAAAAGTGAATTGGTGTCCAATTCAACTTCAAAATTCAAGGGGAGTTTCAAATCATAGGCAAAGGTCTTGATTAGTTTGTGCACAAATCCATCGATTGTTGAAATATCAAAAGCTGCATAATTATGGATTAAGGCATCTAATATGAGAGCACTTTTATCTCTTAAGTCAGATTTAGGAATATCCAACTCCTGGCAGATTTGTTCAAACATGGGGTTTGTGTCAGATTCATCAGATTGTTTTGAAAAGGAAACCAAGGCATCAATGACTCTGCCTTTCATCTCAGCCGAAGCTTTATTGGTAAATGTTATGGCAAGAATGTTCTTGAAGGCCGAAGGGTTTTGGGACTTAAATAGAACTTTTAAATACTCTTTGACCAACGTAAATGTTTTACCACTTCCAGCCGAAGCATTATATATTAAAAAAGAACTTGGGTTGGCCATCAATCTAATTTTAACACAAGATAAAAACTATCGATGATTTCATAGGTATTTATTATTTTTTATTGCGTGTTATAATGCGTAAATTTGATGAAAATTAAGTTAAACAATTAAAAACAAAAATATTATGGCTTTCGAATTACCGAAATTAAAATATGCTTATGATGCTTTAGAGCCTCATATAGACGCTCGAACAATGGAAATACATCACTCAAAACACCATGCAGGTTATACTTCCAAATTGAATGCTGCAATTGAAGGAACTGATTTAGAAGGTAAGACCATTGAAAATATTCTAATCAATTTAGACATGACCAATATGGGCGTTAGAAATAATGGTGGTGGATTCTATAATCACTCACTATTTTGGGATGTTATGAATCCTGAAGACAGAGGGTATTTGTCTGGAGATCTTAAAGATGCCATTGAAGCAGAATTTGGATCTAAAGATGCTTTTATAGAAGCTTTTAGCAATGCTGCGGCCACACAATTTGGTTCCGGATGGGCTTGGCTTTGTGTTCATAAAGGCGGAAAAGTTGAAGTATGCTCAACGCCAAACCAAGATAATCCATTAATGCCTGGAGTGAGTTGTGGTGGAACACCAATTTTAGGTTTAGATGTTTGGGAACACGCCTATTATCTTAACTACCAAAACAGAAGACCAGATTACATAGAAGCTTTTTTTAAAGTGATTAACTGGAATGAAGTTGAAAGACGCTATGCAGAATCCAAGTAAGAATTGAATAATCTACACATCAAAAAAGCGGGCTCATTGAGCTCGCTTTTTTTGTTTTATATAATAATTGATCATTTTTCAAATGAAAAAAGGTGAACAGAAGTCCACCTTTTTTGCCCCAAATCTACCATAAACTTAACCTACTTATGTTATGGTGAAACAAATATAACATTGGTTTTGACTAACATTAAAAATTATTAGACAAACGACTTATAAATTGGGCTAAAATAATCTAAATGAGTTTTTTAATGGACAAATGACATATTAGGGAGTAAGTAAAAATAAAAAAAGCCGAACCAAAGTTCAGCTTTTTTTGCCCCAAATCTACCATGAACTTAACCTACTTATGTTATGGTAGCACTAATGTAATTTTTATTTAATTAGAACTTGTTAAAAAATAGATGAAATGCATTTTTTTTAGATAAAGCGCATATTTTTTCAGATAAAATGCAGATTTACAATCTTTTAATAGGCTCTTTCCTTGTTGCCTTCGTAAAAGTTAATAAAAGCTCTATTCACCACACGATTACCACCAGCAGTTGGATAATTACCCGTGAAATACCAATCGCCCAAATTTTTAGGACATGCTAGGTGTAAGTTATCTACTGATTGGAAAATTGTTTCCACCTCGGCATTAACCGAATCATCAGATATTAATTGGGCAATTTTAGCCGATATCTCATCATCAGTAAATTGCGCATATAGATCCTTTACAAAATTGTGAACGTCCTTATCCTCCAAATCAACTTGTGCTTTACACTTTTCATAGACCTCTTGAACCATTTGGTATTTATTGTTCTCTTCTAAAAGCTCCAACATGGCTCTAAAAGCAATTAAATCCTCTAGCCTGGCCATATCAATACCGTAGCAGTCAGGATAGCGTATTTGAGGCGCAGATGAGACAACAACAATTTTTTTAGGATGTAGTCTATCCATCATTTTAATAATACTCTTTTTTAAGGTTGTCCCTCTCACAATACTATCATCAATGATGACTAAATTGTCATTGGGCTTGATGACACCATATGTTACGTCATATACGTGAGCTACTAAATCATCACGACTACTATCTTCCGTAATGAAAGTCCTTAACTTGACATCCTTGATGGCTATTTTTTCTATTCGAGGTCTTTCAGATAATATATCTGTCACAGTTTCGGCAGACAGACCGCCTTTTCCATTCAATATGGCTTGCGTTTTTTTCTGGTTCAAATGATCTTCAACAGTTTCTATCATCCCAAAGAATGATGTTTCAGCAGTATTTGGAATGTATGAGAATACGGTATTTTGAGTATCGTTTTCAATCGACTCTAATACTTTTGGCATTAATAATTTTCCAAGCATTTTACGTTCTTGGTAAATTTCAGCATCACTACCTCTTGAAAAATAGATACGCTCAAATGAACAAGCTTTGCGTTCAAGCGGTTCGATAATTTTTTTGATGGATACCTCACCTGATTTTTTGGTAATTATAGCATGACCTGGCTCCAATTCTTTAACAGCATCAAAATCTACATTGAAAACCGTTTGAATAACAGGCCTTTCAGACGCAACCACAACTACTTCATCATCTTTATAATAATATGCGGGTCGTATTCCGGCTGGATCCCGCAGTACAAATGAATCACCATGCCCCAAAAGACCAGCCATGGCATAACCACCATCCCAATTTTTAGATGATTTTTTAAGAATTTTTGCAATGTTTAAACGCTCTGCGATTAATGGCGAACATTCACTTTTACTATAGCCTTCCTTTTTGAGTTTTTTGTAGATTTTCAAAACCGCATCATCTAAAAAATGACCAATTTTTTCCATGATAGTGATGGTATCAGCTTTTTCTTTTGGGTGCTGACCAAGTTGTACCAAACCGTCAAATAATTGATTGACATTAGTCATATTAAAATTACCCGCCACTATCAGGTTTCTGTGCATCCAGTTATTTTGTCTTAAAAACGGATGTACACTTTCCACACTGTTTTTACCAAAAGTGCCATAACGAACATGACCCAATAAAACCTCTCCTATGTAAGGGATGTGCTTTTTTTGAAGCGCAACATCATCAACGTATTCAGGATGTTCCGTAAAGTCTTTGTTGATGCGTTCATTTATTTGTGAAAATATATCTTGAATAGGCTGTTGGGCAATAGAACGTACCCGACTGATATAGCGCTCACCTGGTTTAGTATCTAATTTAATGCTGGCAAATCCTGCGCCATCTTGACCGCGATTGTGCTGTTTCTCCATCATGAGATACATTTTGTTTACTCCGTAAAAAGCACTACCGTATTTTTCCTTGTAGTACTCTAAAGGTTTAAGAAGTCTGATTTGTGCGATACCACATTCGTGTTTTAAAGCGTCACTCATTGGGTTATTTATATAATTAAAAACGCGCTCAAAATGGAGCGCGCTTGTTTATGTTAATTCAATATCGAACTGTGTTAAATCTCTAAACTGCTGCAAGCGTTTATGAACTTCATGAGGGTTTAAATTAATCATGCGTTCAGTTCCAAATTTTTCAACACAAAATGATGCCAAAGTAGATCCGTAGACTACAGCATTTTTCATATTCTCAAAACTTAAATCATCAGATTTAGCCAAATATCCTGCAAACCCTCCAGCAAAGGTGTCTCCTGCACCAGTTGGGTCAAACACTTCTTCTAATGGTAAAGCGGGCGCATAAAACACATTATCATCATGAAATAATAGTGCACCATGTTCCCCTTTTTTAATAACCACATATTGTGGTCCCATTTCATGAATCTTTCGTGCCGCAACAACCAGAGAATACTCGCCGGTTAATTGTCTGGCTTCCTCATCATTAATGGTAATAACATCTACTTTTTTTATCACATTTTGTAGCTCATCCATAGCACAGTCCATCCAAAAATTCATGGTGTCCAAAATGACCATTTTAGGTTTCTTGTTCATTTGATCCAGAACACTCATTTGGACGTTGGGATGTAAATTTCCTAACATAACTACTTCGGCGTCTTTATAATCAACAGGAACTATGGGATTAAAGTCGGCTAATACATTAAGTTCGGTAGCCAAGGTATCACGGGTATTCATATCGTTATGATACTTACCGCTCCAGAAAAAAGTTTTCCCTTCTTTTACAATTTCAACACCGGAAATGTCAATACCTTTATTTGATAACAAATTAAGATACTCTTGAGGGAAATCACCACCTACAACCGATACTGCAGCAGCATCGACATGAAATTGTGAGGCTGCAAGACCAATAAAAGTGGCTGCGCCACCAAGGATTTTATCAGTTTTCCCAAAAGGGGTTTCAATGGCATCAAATGCAACGGTTCCCACAATAACTAACTTACTCATAAGTATCTTTCGAATTTTGCTGCAAATATAAGGTTTTTAGTTACTAATAGCAGAATTTATTTCCTTCCAAAATCTGCAGGAATTTCACCCCAAGCTTTGGTTTCCCATTTTACAATGGTTGTTGCATAATTATTGGTTTTTAGCCAAGTAATAGCACGATCTACCAAGTCAAAAAGTGGTTTGTTTTTTTCAGAACGCTCTAGTTTGGTGTTAGCTGTTTTCTTTTTTACCCAGCTGATGGCTGTTTTGGAATCGGTGTAGATGATCCGATTACTGTTCTGTTTTTTAAGAAATGCCAGTGCGTGCACGATTGCCAAAAACTCACCAATGTTATTAGTGCCTTCTTCAAAGGGTCCTTGGTGAAACAACCGTTTTTTTGTTTTGGTGTCAACACCTTGGTATTCCATTTTACCTGGATTGCCACTTACGGCAGCATCAACAGCTATGGAGTTGTAATTGGGCTGCCCTATTTTTTTTAATTGTTCATCAGAGAGTTCACTAACAAACTTTTTGCTTTTGCCTATATAGTCTTTATAATTGCCTTTGTAGGCTTTTTTGGCCGCATCAAAGGTTGCAAACGATTTATATTGCGCACCTTCGAAGTCTTTTATTTGTGCTTTGCAGTCATCCCAACTTTCAAAAACACCAGTGTGGTGCCCTTTCCATACAGTATAGTATTTTTTCTTTTTTTTAGACATACTATGTAAAGATGCTGAATCAAGTTCAGCATGACAATTAGTTATTTAATAACCTCTCAACTACCTTTGGAAAATGCTCCATTTCCAACTTGTGAATTTTTTCAGCAACATCTTCAGCTGAGTCAGAAGGAGTAACCTCGCAAGTAGCCTGAAAAATAATAGCGCCTTCATCATAATGCTCATTGACATAATGAATGGTGATACCAGTTTCGGTTTCGTTGTTTGCTACAACCGCTTCATGGACATACATACCATACATACCTTTACCACCATATTTAGGTAATAAAGCCGGATGAATATTGATGACTTTATTTGGGAATTCATTTAAAATATGCTCTGGAAATTTCCATAAAAAGCCTGCCAAGACAATAATGTCTGGGTTTGAAGCTTTTAAGATATTTAAGACATCATCGGTTTCTAAAAAAGCAACCTTATTAAATGATAGGGCGCTTACTTTCAGTTTTTTACAGCGCTCTAATACTTTGGCATGAGGATTGTTAGTAAGCACTTGAATAACAGACACCTGTTCTCTGTTTTGAAAAAACTTAATTAAATTTTCAGCATTAGTACCACTTCCGGACGCAAAAATTACAATTCGCTTCATTTACAGATAATAGTGTTAAGATTGTTCACGCAAAAAAAAGAATAATAATTAACAATTAGAAGGCAAAAAGCATTTACTTCAATCGAATTTTAGTAAATTACAAGCACATTTTTAAACTAAAGGTGTGTAATAAAAATAAAGTTTTTTATTTTTGCCAACTAATTAAAACTTAAAATTAAAAGATTATGTCAGACATTGCATCAAGAGTAAAAGCGATTATCGTAGACAAATTAGGTGTTGATGAAAACGAAGTTGTAACTGAAGCTAGCTTCACTAACGATTTAGGAGCAGATTCATTAGACACTGTAGAATTAATTATGGAGTTCGAAAAAGAATTCGATATCCAAATTCCAGATGATCAAGCTGAAAATATTGCAACAGTTGGTCAAGCTATTTCATACATAGAAGAAGCTAAATAAGAACAGACTTTATGGCACTTAAGCGAGTTGTAGTTACAGGTCTTGGCGCTTTAACACCTATTGGAAACACCAAAGATGAATATTGGGATGCTCTGATTAGTGGAAAAAGTGGTGCGGCTCCGATAACATATTTTGATACTGAAAAGTTCAAGACGAAATTCGCTTGCGAATTAAAAAACTTTAACGCAACCGATTTTCTTGATCGAAAAGAGGCCCGTAAAATGGATAAGTTTACGCAGTATGCTATGGTAGCTTCCGATGAGGCTATTGCTGATGCGAAACTAAACCTTGATGAGGTAAACAAATTACGGGTTGGCGTTATTTGGGGAGCAGGAATAGGAGGTCTTGAGACATTTCAGGATGAAGTTTTAAACTTTGCCGCTGGTGATGGGACTCCTAGATTCAACCCGTTCTTTATCCCAAAAATGATTGCAGATATTGCACCAGGAAACATTTCCATTAAACATGGTTTTATGGGTCCTAATTACACAACGGTATCTGCATGTGCTTCTTCTGCCAACGCGATGATTGATGCATTAAACTATATTCGTTTAGGGCATTGTGATGTTGTAGTGACTGGTGGAAGTGAAGCAGCAGTAACCATTGCAGGTATGGGTGGTTTTAACGCAATGCATGCACTTTCTACAAGAAATGAAAGCCCTGAAACAGCTTCTAGGCCTTTTGATGCAACCAGAGATGGTTTTGTATTAGGCGAAGGAGCAGGCGCAATAATTCTTGAGGATTATGAACATGCAAAAGCAAGAGGAGCTAAAATTTATGCTGAAGTCATTGGAGGCGGTTTGTCTTCTGATGCCTATCACATGACTGCTCCACATCCAGATGGCATAGGTGTTATTGCTGTTATGAAAAATTGTTTGGAAAACGCTGGTATAGACCCTAAAGAGGTTGATCATATTAATACGCACGGAACATCAACACCACTTGGTGATGTAGCCGAGCTTAAAGCAATCTCTGAAGTGTTTGGTGACCATGCCAAAAACATCAATATTAATTCAACCAAGTCCATGACTGGACATTTATTGGGAGCTGCTGGAGCCATTGAGTCCATTGCTTCTATTTTAGCAATTGAACATGGTGTGGTTCCGCCAACCATAAATCACACAACGGTTGATGAAAATATTGATCCTGAATTAAACCTAACATTAAATAAAGCACAAAAACGCGATGTTAAAGTGGCCATGAGCAACACGTTTGGTTTTGGTGGACACAATGCCTGCGTACTGTTCAAGAAAATAGATTAAACATCGAATGAAACACATTCGTAACATACTAAATTCCCGTTCAAAAAACGACGGGAATTTTTTTGTGTCCATCCAGAAAATTCTTGGATTCAAGCCAAAGAATATTAAATTCTACAAAACGGCTTTTACACATCGCTCCATGAATATCAAGGATAGTCAAGGTCATCCTATTAACTATGAGCGTTTGGAGTTTTTGGGCGATGCCATGTTGGGTTCGGTTATTGCCTCTCATTTGTTTACGGAAGTCCCTAGTGGTGATGAAGGGTATTTGACCAAAATGCGTTCTAAAATTGTGAGTCGGGAGCATTTAAACGAATTGGGTAAAGACCTGAATCTAGTCGATTTAGTTGAAAGCAAAATTCCAAAAGGTCAGTTTGGCGACAATATTTATGGTAATTTATTTGAAGCACTTATTGGTGCTATATTTTTGGATAGAGGCTATAAGTATTGTGAAAAATTCATCTACAAAAAAGTTATTATTCCTTATGTGGATATTGAAAAACTGGAAGGCAAAGTTATCAGTTACAAGAGTTTGCTCATAGAATGGTGTCAAAAAGAGAAAAAAACATTTGACTACAATGTTTATGAAGACACAGGTAATGATGACATTAGACATTTTTCAGTCAAACTCTCCATAAACGATAAAATTGTTTCGAAAGCACGCGCCACCTCAAAAAAGAAAGCCGAAGAAAAAGCATCCAAACGTGCCTTTTTTGTGTTTCAAAACCAAATTTCGAAAGCCATTTAAAGTCCCATGTGCCAAACAGGGAATTATTAACGCAAACTATAACGTTTTCGTGATAGTAGACTGCTAAAATTAATTTAAAGGCTATATTATTCACCGTTTTAAGTACTATATTTACAATTATTAATAGCAATCTATGGCCGTTCAAAAACTAGTTCTGGATGATTTTTTAGATATCCATGATTATGGATTGATAGGTATTCATTGCTCTATTGAAGATTATAGGCTAGCTTATTTTCTGAATCAATACTTAAATATCAATCTTTCAAGGAAACCACAAGATTTAGATTTTAGTAAGCAAGTTCAGTATCCAATTTTTGAATGGGAAGATGAAAAGAAACAAATTATTTGGAATTTAGTATCCAACAGTTGTAAGGTAGAGAGTCAAACAATTAACCAAACGGAATCCCTTTTCAGTAATCCACAAGTGACTACTAAAACCCATTATCTTATTTCGGAATACAAGAAAGTCAACTATTTTTTGAAAATTAGTGAGGAGGATATCAATAAAACCAAACTGAAACTTGTTCTAAATAAAATCTTGAGCATTCCCCAAATTGTGACGGCCTACAATGTAAACCCAGAAGAACTAAAGTCTAGAAACAACTTAATATTTTATTAATGCCAAAGAGAAAGAAAACCAAAATCGTAGCTACATTAGGTCCAGCGACCAGTACAAAAGAAGTACTAAAGGGCATGCTTGATGAAGGCGCCAATGTGTTTAGAATCAATTTTTCACATGCCGATTATGAAGATGTCAAACAGCGCATTGCTATGATTCGTGAGTTAAATGAAGAGTTTGATTATAATGCTGCTATTTTAGCCGATCTACAAGGGCCTAAATTGCGTGTGGGAACCATGAAAGGTGAAGTTGTAGTTAATGAAGGCGATGAAATTGTTTTTGCAACAGGCAAACGTTTTGAAGGAACCAAAAAGCGTGTTTATATGACGTATGATCGCTTTCCCCAAGATGCTAAACCAGGTGAAAAGATATTATTGGATGATGGAAAACTCATTTTTGAGGTTGTTTCTACTGATAAGAAAAGTGAAGTGAAAGCACGTGTCCTACAAGGAGGACCCTTACGATCCAAAAAAGGGGTGAATCTGCCAAATACCAATATTTCTCAGCCAGCACTAACCGAGAAGGATATTGAAGATGCCCTTTTTGCTATCGAACAACAAGTGGATTGGATTGCCTTATCTTTTGTGCGTCATGCTGAAGATTTAATGCAATTAGAGGAATTAATACAAAAACATAGTGATCATAAAATCCCTATTATTGCCAAAATAGAAAAGCCCGAAGCTGTAGAAAATATTGATAAGATTGTGGCCTATTGTGATGGCTTGATGGTGGCCAGAGGCGATTTGGGTGTGGAGATTCCTGCTGAAGAAGTGCCATTAATTCAAAAAAAGTTAGTCTTACGGGCCAAACAAGCACGCATTCCAGTTATCATTGCTACTCAAATGATGGAAACCATGATTTCCAGTTTAACACCAACACGTGCTGAAGTCAATGATGTCGCCAATTCGGTGATGGATGGTGCCGATGCAGTGATGCTTTCTGGAGAAACATCCGTGGGAAGTTATCCTATTCAAGTGATTAAGCAGATGTCCAACATTATTAAAAGCGTAGAGGATTCGTCTTTAATACAAGTACCGCAGATACCACCACATATAAGAACCAAGCGATATATCACCAAGTCCATTTGTTACCATGCAGCCAACATGGCCAATGAAATTGATGCCAGTGCTATTTCCACTTTGACCAATAGTGGTTATACGGCATTTCAAATTTCTGCCTGGCGACCCAATGCCCACATTTTAGTCTTTACTTCCAACAAACGAATTTTAACACAACTCAATTTGCTTTGGGGCGTGAAAGCATTTTATTACGATAAGTTTGTGAGTACCGATGAGACCATTGAAGATGTGAATGCTATTGCCTGTAAAAAAGGCTACTTGGAAGTAGGCGACATGTTAATTAGTCTAGCAGCTATGCCTATACAGGATAAAGGGATGGTAAACACATTACGCGTTACGGAGATTACAAGTTGTAGTTTTTAGGGGTTTGTTTAATGGATTTTATTAATATGATATAACATTTATTTTAGTATATCTTCGATTAACTCTTTGTCAATTTCCTCTTTATTTAACTTTAAATATCGATAAGATTTGATTTTAGAGCTGTCAATTTCCAAAATCAAAATTTTGTTTTTCTGTGAATATGCAATTCCTTTATTAAAAGTCAGATAATTGGTTCCAAATTGCGATTCCAATTCTGTTTTAGTTAATCCAACGAGATTTGCTTTCCCTAGATCAGGGTCTCTGTTAAATATTAATAATTCAATTAGTATTTCTGTTTTATCATTATATCTATGTTTATTCTGCCCATATTTAAAAACAAGTATGCAATTTATTTTTTGAAAATTATGGGAATTTAGATCTTTTGGAAGATAATTATAGACGTAGAAAATGGAATCTTTTTTTTTAGGATGAAAATGAAAATACATTGCATTACCAACACCAGTTGTCACATAATTAGAGTTTTTTAGACTTTTAAAATGTTGCAAATCAACTGGGTTTTCGAGAAATGAAGTTAGGTTATGGTTTTGTAGGGATTTTTCTTTTTCAATTTTGCCAGTTTCAGGAAGTAATTCAAGCCTTTTTGATTTAGCTGAAGTTGATTTACTTTCATTGTTGTTTTTGCAACTTAAACAAACTAAAAGCAATATGATTAAAGAGCCAAATCTCATTTTACGATAAATCTTATAAGATACTTTGATATGAACTTTTATAATTGTTGGTGTCAGTATTTAACGAAGTTCGTCTATTTTTTTAACAAAGACAAGTCTATAAAAATCTTCGGTTACAATTTAAATTGATGTAATAATTGGTTATATTTAAGGAACTTAAAACCCAACCAATATGAAAAAAATCCTAGCATTATTGCTATTTATTCTTTTTCTCATTCTTGCTTGGTTTAGCTGGAATTGGTATAAAGAAACTGTTGTCTGTTGCGGGGACGAACCCGAAGAACCTATTGTTGAAGTTCAGTACGGGCCGCTAATTTTTGATTGTGTTTCAGGCGAAGCGATTACTAATGATCAATGGCCTAAAAAGAAACGAGACATTTTATCTGAAAGGAAACCAGATAAAAAGCTACTGCTTGTAGGGCCATATTTTGGATCTGAAACAGAAGATAAAGGCATTGCCAGAGCCGAAAAAGTAAAAGCCCTTTTTACAGAAATACCAGCTAGCGACATTAGAACAGCAGCTCGTTTTGGAGGTGATTGTGATGAAACAAAAACAAATATGCTTCACGAACTTCGTTATAAGTGGGTGATTGACAATGAAGATGTTGTCGAGCATTTTGACAAATTCTTGGTGTTTTATGAATATGATTCAGACAAAGAGGTAACCAATGCGAATGTTTTAAGATTTTTTGATGAACTATCGACATTCTTAAAGTTGACTGGAGACGAAATTATGTTAACAGGTCATACGGATAGTTCTGGAACCACTGAATATAATGAAGATTTAGGCCTTAAACGTGCAGAAGAATATAAAGCACACTTAATAAGTTTAGGCGTTGACGAATCTAAAATAAACGTACAATCAAAAGGTGAAACCATGCCTCTTAAACCAAACGACACTAAAGAAAACAGAAAAATGAACAGACGTGTCGAAATACACATTATTGAATAAATTAAAAGATAACAACTATGAGATTATTACAAATAAATACAACAGCATGTGACGGTTCAGATGTTTTTTGGCCATGGTTTTTATGGCTACTAGCCGCATTTTTATTAGGCCTATTATTAGGATGGCTTCTAAAGCAATTATTTGGAGGAACTGCTAGTTCTGGAACATATTCTGGAAAACAAGATTTACAAAAAGTAGAAGGGATAGGCCCAAAAATTGAAGAATTGCTTAACAAAAAAGGGATTGAAAACTACAATCAGTTATCAAACACTGACATAGCAACTCTCGAAAAGATTATAGCAGATGCAGGACCAGCATTTTATACACATAGAGGTTTGACAATAACATGGCCGGCTCAAGCAAAATTGGCTGAAACTGGACAATGGGAAGAGTTGGAAAAATGGCAAGGCCTATTAAAAGAGGGCGTGTAATTTTTTAAAACGCCATAAAGTAACTCAAACTCCCTGTAAAATTTTTACAGTGAGTTTTTTGTTTTTAAGCCCTACTGAATTTCTAAAATTCACCTGTATATTGGTTTTTAGAGGCTTAATATTTTGGTAAAAGTTGAGTTTAGAACTTTCAAGTTCTTAAAATTATAAACGCGTTAACTGGGCAATGAGTTAACGCGTTTAAACAAGCGGTTAAGTTATTGTATTAAGCTACCACGCTCAACTTTTCTGCAACTGTTTTGCTTGTGGAGGTTCCTTCAAATTGATTCGACGTATTTTTTTCACCACCAGCTTTTAGGGCATTATCACCAGCAAAAAACGTTTTGTGGTCGTCTCCTAAATCTGAACCTGCCATGCGTTGGTGCTTCACACAAGACACACCTTTTCGGATTTCCTGTCTTTGCACACCTTTTACATAGGCTAGCATGCCTTCCTCGCCGAAGTAGGTTTCCGTTAAATCATTCATGTGTAATGCCGTGGTGTGATAGGTAGGCAGCGTGATTAAATGATGAAATATGCCAGCTTCTTTAGCTGCATCTTTTTGGAAGGATTGAATTTTTAGGTCAGCACGGAAACTTAACTCCGAGTTGTCATATTCGGGATTCATTAAATCGTTCAAGTCATAGGCGGTCATGTTTTCACCTTCAGCCAGCATCTCTTCGAAAACTTGATTTCTGAAGTTCAAGGTCCAATTGAATGATGGGGAATTATTGTAAACCAATTTGGCATTTGGTACAACTTCTCTAATTCTGTTAACCATATGGGCAATTTGCTTAATATTTGGAGTAGGCGTTTCAATCCACAATAAGTCGGCACCATGTTGTAAACTGGTTATGCAATCTAAAACGACCCTATCAATATTGGATCCTTCTTTAAATTTATAAAGTCCATTAGCAAGTTTAACAGGTCTTACTAGTTTGCCATCTCTTTTTAAGAGCACATCATCTTCTTTAGCATCCTGAAGGTTAATGTCTTCTGCTTCAACAAATGCCAGGTATTGAGACGCCAAATCACCAGATTCTTGACTAACGGGTAGTTTTTGGGTTAGTCCAGCGCCTTCGGAATCCGTTCGCGCCACAATGATACCATCTTCAACGCCCAGCTCTAAAAAAGCATAGCGTATAGCGTTTATTTTGGCAATAAAATCTTCATGCGGCACGGTAACTTTCCCGTCTTGATGCCCACATTGTTTAGCATCGGAAACTTGATTTTCAATTTGTATAGCACATGCTCCAGCTTGTATCATTTTTTTAGCCAACAAATAGGTAGCCTCCTCGTTTCCAAAACCAGCGTCAATATCAGCAATGATTGGCACGATATGCGATTCATATTGATCTATTTGATCTTGCACATCTTCACCATTTTCAAGTCGTCTAAACAGATCATTTAATTCTATAGCATCGGCCTGACGTAGAAAATCATAAATTTCTTCAATTAAAGCAGGTACAGCTGTTTTTTCATGCATGGATTGGTCGGGTAATGGACCAAATTCAGAGCGTAGGGCTGCAACCATCCAACCAGATAGGTAGAGATACTTTTTATCAGTGGTTTTGTGATATTTTTTAACAGCAATCATTTTTTGTTGTGCCACAAAACCATGCCAGCACCCTAAAGACTGTGTGTAGTTTTCAGGATCTTTATCGTATGCTGCCATGTCCTTTCTCATAATGGCGGCGGTATATTTAGCTATGTCCAATCCTGTTTTAAAACGGTTTTGAATTGTCATCCTGGCGGCATGTTCCGGATTGATTGCCTTCCAAGTTTCACCATGTTTTTCCTTGAGGGTTTTTACGGCTTGATAAACAGATTGATACTTGCTGTGAACTAAATTTTCCATAATTTTGTAATAAGTTATTTTAATTAATAATCAAATCCTGTTGATTGTTGCAGCAATCGCAGGATTGTTTTTTTAGAGATATTTGTAAGCGGGAATCGTTAAAAATTCTTCGAATTTGTCTGATAGAACTAGTTTGTCAAATAGTTTTATGGCCACTTTAAACTTCGTGTTTCGGATGTTAGATTCACCCACTTCGGTGATAATCTTTTCAATCTCATCATCAAATAACTCCATGTAAAGCTCAAGAGTTAGGGTTCTACCGTCTTCCAATACGGCTTCATTTTTCAACCACTGCCATAGTTGGGTTCTTGATATTTCTGCCGTAGCGGCATCTTCCATGAGGTTATAGAGTGCCACGGCACCATAACCTCGCAACCAAGCTTCCAAATAGAGGATACCGACATTAATATTTTTTCTTATACCCAATTCAGAAACAGTGCCTTGTGGAATTTCGAGTAACTGGTCTTCGGTAATAAGAAAATCTTCTCGTTTGATGTGAATTTGATTATCTGTTGGCATATGTTTGTTGAACTCGCCCAATGCCACTGAAACTAAAGCGGGATGTGCTACCCAAGTGCCGTCATGACCATTTTTAACCTCACGTTCCTTGTCCAATCTTACTTTTTCTAGAGCAGCAGCATTTTCTTTTTCATTGTTTTTTATGGGAATTTGAGCGGCCATTCCACCGATAGCCGAAATACCTCGTTTATGACAACGCTGGATGACCAATTTGGAATAGGCATTCATAAAAGGGGTTGTCATGGTTACCTGATCGCGGTTTGGCACATTAAAATTTTTATGGTTTCTGAATTTTTTGATGTAGGAAAAAATATAGTCCCAACGCCCACAGTTTAGACCAACAATATGGTCTTTGAGCTCATAAATTATTTCATCCAACTGAAAACTCGCCGTAATGGTTTCAACTAAAACGGTAGCCTTGAAGGTGCCAATTGGGACATTCAAAAACTCTTGAGCAAATTCAAAAACCTCATTCCACCAACGCGCTTCTAGATAGTGTTCCAGTTTCGGCAAATAAAAATATGGAGCTGTATTTTGACTTAATAACGTTGCTGTATTATGGAAAACATACAACCCAAAGTCTACCAAACTGGCTGAAGCCTCATGATCATTAACTAATAGGTGTCGCTCATTTAAATGTAAACCACGAGGTCTAACCAATAGTACAGCTGTATTATCTTGTAATTGATAGGTTTTTTCACGAACACGGTCAACTAGGGTGATGGTTTTATTATTGGCATCAATAAGATTTTGTTGTCCTTCCATACAATTTTTCCAAGTAGGGGAATTGCTGTCCTCAAAATCTGCCATAAATGTTTTGGCACCAGAATTCAAAGCATTGATAATCATTTTTCGGTCAACAGGTCCTGTAATTTCAACACGTCTATCTTTTAAGTCATGAGGAATTTCACCAGCCACCCAGTCACTTTTTCGCAAGGTTTCTGTTTCGCTGGGAAAACTTGGCAGCTTACCAGAGTCAAAACGCTTTTGTTCTGTTTTACGAGCTTCCAGTAATGCTAATCGCTTATCATTAAATCTTTCTTGGAGTATGGTAATAAACGCAATGGCTTCGTCGGTCAAAAGTTCGGGATAGTAATTTTTTACGTTGTCGGCAAACTGAATTTTAGGCTGTTTTAATAGTGTATTTTCCATAATCGTATTGTTTTACAAGACAATATTAGAATAAAGTTTTTAAAAAAACAAGCGAACGTTCGCTAAAAATGTATTTTCGCTTTTTATTTTGTTTTCGCAAAATTGACTATTTTTGTTTTTAGACATGGAACAAGACTATATTAAACTCATATTTGGACTCAAGCTGAAACAGATTCGAACGGATAAAAATTTATCCTTATTTGGGTTGTCCAAGCTCACTGGATTATCAAAATCCTACTTAAACGAAATTGAAAAGGGGAAAAAATATCCCAAACCAGATAAGATTGCGATTCTATCAGAGAAATTGGATGTACCCTATGATCAATTGGTATCCTTAAAGCTTGATAAAAATTTAGCACCCATTGGGGAGTTGTTGCAATCTAAAATCTTTAAGGAAATTCCGTTGGATTTGTTTGGGATTAAAGAAAGTGACTTAATAGACATCGTTGCCAATGCACCAGCGAAAGTTAATGCGTTTATTAGTACTATTATTGAAATCGCGCAGCATTATAATTTTAGTAGAGAGAGTTTTTTCTTGGCTTCCGTACGCTCATTTCAAGAAGCTAACAATAATTATTTTGATGATTTAGAGCAAAGTGTTTTAAAATTTTCAAAAGCTTATCAAGTTGATTTATCAAAACCCATATCATCTAAAGACATTGAGGAAATACTCATTGAAGAATATGGATACACCATTAATGATAATGAGTTGAAAAAGCACCAGGCATTAGGTAGTCTTCGATCGGTTTTTGTTCCTAGAACCAGAACATTACTATTGGCTTCAGGGATTGATGAAGCACAACGCACCTTTATTTACGCCAAAGAAATAGCATACAATTATCTTGGAATAACCGATAGGTTATACACATTTCCATGGATTAAATTTGAAAGTTTCGATCAAGTACTTAATAATTTTTATGCCTCATATTTTGCAGGTGCCTTAATTATTCCAAAGGCTGAATTGTCTACTCAATTACAGAAACTTTTTGAGATGAAGACATTTGACAACTCGCGATTTATGAAGCTCATGGAAAGTTTTAATGCCTCTCCAGAATCATTCTATCAGCGGTTAACCAATGTTTTACCAAAAGCATTTAATATTCAAGATTTGTTTTTTTTACGGTTCACCCATAGAGCTGGAAGTGAAAAATTTCATCTTAAAAAAGAACTTCATTTGTCCCATCAGCATTCACCACGAGCTAATGAAACCAATGAGCATTATTGTAGAAGATGGGTGTCTCTTAATGTTCTGAAAGACATCAGTAAGAGTGATAAATCACATGAATTTAGTGTTCAGATTTCAAATTATGTCAATGATGACATGAAGTATTTGGTGTTGTCTTCAGCCACCAAAGATCCTTTTCGCGAAAATCAATATAGAAGTATTTCGGTAGGGCTTTTGATAAATAAACAACTGGAACGCAGACTTCATTTTTTAGGAGACAAAAATCTTATCACACATGAAGTTGGTGTCACCTGTGAACGTTGTTCCATCAAGGATTGTCTAGAACGTCAAGCTCCTGCTTTAGTGTTAGACAGAGCAGATAAGAACAAACAAATAGCTGCTATTGTTGAAACTTTAAACAAGACATTTTCTTAAAACTCAAACTGTAATTGCACACTGACTTCTTTTTTAGACTCTGTTTGTTTTGGTTTCTTTTCTGTGTTGAGGTTTGAGAGAGAAATGCCTAAAAGTCTCACAGAGTTTTGTAGTTTCTCTTGGTACAGCAAGTCCTTTGCGGTTTCTAGAATGATACTTTTATCACTAATGAAGTAAGGTAGTGTTTTGCTACGGGTTTGAAGTGTGAAATCACTGTATTTAATTTTTAAGGTCACGGTTTTTCCAGCAACCGTACTTTTATGTAAACGCCGAGAAACTTCTTCGGCAATATGGTCCAATTTTTCTAACATAAAAACCTCGGAAGATAAGTTTTCACTAAAGGTACGCTCTGCAGCCAATGATTTTCGTGTACGGTTGGGTTTGACATCACTGTTGTGAATACCGCGTACGACATAATAATAGTACCTGCCTGATTTGCCAAAATTCTCATCGAGGTATTCCAAAGATTTGCTTTTTAAATCTTTGCCTGTAAAGATTCCTTTTTGGTACATGCGTTCAGCGGTCACTTTGCCAACACCATAAAATTTTCGAATGTCTAATTCCTCTAAAAACTGAAGCACCTCTTCTGGGTTAACCGTTTTTTGTCCGTTGGGTTTGTTGTAGTCACTGGCTACTTTAGCTATAAACTTATTAATCGAAATACCAGCCGATGCTGTTAATCCGACATCTTTAAAAATACGTTCGCGTATTTCTTTTGCAATAAGTGTTGCACTGGGATTTCCTTTTTTGTTTTTAGTGACGTCCAAATAGGCTTCATCCAAAGAAAGAGGCTCTACTAAATCCGTATAATCGTAAAAAATCTTGCGAATTTTTTTAGATATGTCATGATATCTATCAAAACGAGGCCTTACAAATATTAATTCTGGGCACAAGCGTCTGGCTTTGACACCACTCATGGCACTTCGCACACCAAATTTTCGTGCTTCATAACTAGCCGCACTCACTACGCCACGTTTACTACTCCCACCAACAGCAATAGGTTTGCCCTTTAATTCTGGATCGTCCATTTGCTCTACAGAAGCATAAAAGGCATCCATATCCACATGAATAATTTTTCTAATTGGTAAATCGTTTGGCATGATGTAAATTTAGACATTAAATGTCTTTTATTTTTATGATAGAGATTGAACGTAAATTTTTAGTGGGATCTAATGATTATAAGACCGAAGCGCAGCATACGACTCGTATTATTCAGGGTTTTTTAAATACAGATCCCGAACGAACAGTCAGGGTACGTTTAAAAGGTCAGCAAGGATTTATAACCGTAAAAGGAAAATCAACGGAAGATGGACTATCTCGTTTTGAATGGGAAAAAGAGATTTCTAAATCGGATGCCGAATCGTTATTATTGTTGTGTGAAAAAGGTGTGATTGATAAAATACGTTACGTGGTTCCTTTTGGGAATCATACGTTTGAAGTTGACGAATTTTTTGGCGATAATGAAGGATTAATTATAGCCGAAATAGAATTGAACCATCAAACTGAAATTTTTAAAAAACCTTTGTGGCTGGGAGAAGAAGTCACTGGACAAGTTAAATATTACAATGCACAATTAAGCAAACAACCTTTTAATACTTGGTAACTTTGAAACAAATATTGTTGATAACACTATTACTTTTTGCATTTAGTTGTAAAGAAGATAAAACAACTGATTTAAAAACAGAAACTATTATTAAAACGGATACTGTTTTTGTTGAAACCTTTAAAGGAGAACCTGTAAAATCAGCCAAAGCACTTAAAGCTGAACTTACTGAAAAGGGTTATCAAACCTTTGACTATGTTGATGAAAAAACTCAAGACACTGTTTTGATGCAGCAATATTTTATAGCGTTTTTAAAATCAGGTCCAATTCGCTCACAAAATGAAGAAGAAGCTGCTAAACTTCAAAACGAACATTTGGCTCATTTAGGGCGTATGTACGAAGAAGGTTATGCTGATATTTCTGGGCCTTTTGGTGATGATGGTGAGATTCGTGGTATTACCATTTACAACGTGCCAACGTTAAAAATGGCCGATAGTTTAGCCAATATGGACCCAATGGTAAAAGCTGGGCGTTTAGTAATCGAAATACACCCATGGTGGGCAGCGAAAGGGTTTCCTTTGCGGTAATTATTCCGAAATTGTAAAATATCGTTTAGCTTCATTGCCAAATTCGTCTACCACAGTAATTAGGTGTTTGCCTTCTTTGGGGATAATGGCGAGTTCGTGTATGTCTTTAGTGCTTCCAATATAATTATCGTCAAGATACCAAAACACAGTAGTTTCAGGTTTTGAATGTGCGATTTGGAGCACTAAATCGTTTGTAGAACCGTCAAAATCTTTTGGTAAAAAAATACTGTTGTTTTCCTTTGGATAAATAAATGCCATTGAAATGCTGTTTTCACCCAAACAATCACTTCTAAATTTGGGCAAAGGCTTGTAAAACGGATTTTTGGTTTTGTAATAATAAGCCATTAAAGGCGGTAGCACAAACCACGATTTATGTGTGATATTGCTCATACTTTCGCAGGAAGAATTCACTTGAAACGTTTCGCTTTTATCCAAGTGCACTAATACATGATAAGGGCAAGGTTGTGTTTTTAATCCGCTAATTTGAATGAATTTATTTTCGGCATCATCACAATTTGGCGATGCTCGATGACCACTTTTTTTACAGATAGTAACCTCTTGCATTTCATCAAAAGGTTTTGCAAACCAGTCGCTATTGGGCAACACATCAAACACGTCAAATAAAATAGGAGCTGCTGCTTGTACTCCAACCAAACCTGGTCTGCCTTCGCCATCGGCATTTCCTACCCAGATACCAACGACGTAATCCTTTGTTGTACCAATAGCCCAAGCGTCACGAAAGCCAAAACTCGTTCCTGTTTTCCAAGCAATTTGTTTTGAGCCATCAAAAAACTCCCAACTTTCGTCGCCCTCCGGTCGGTTGACTTCTTTTAGACTTTCGTAAGTGAGATAAATGGAGCCTGCATCAAACAGTGTTTTTTCACTGGTTTTTTTTCCGAAGTCAACCGTTTCCGAAGCTAAAAATGTAGGTTCACAAAATTCATTGGAATAATATTCACTCGACGTTTTAGAAAAATGATTTAGGGTTGAAGATAATGCCGCGTAGCTTTTGCACAAATCCCAAAGGTTGCTTTCGGCACCACCAAGAATAAGTGATAAACCGTAATGATTGGCGTTGTATTTTAAATCTTTTAGCTGAAGTGTTTTTAAGTAATGATGAAATCGATCCAACCCAAACTCTTGAAGCATCCTCACCGAGGGTACGTTCAACGAACGCGACAAAGCTCTACTTGCTGGTATGGCACCATCGTAAGTTTTGTTGTAATTCTCGGGATTGTAACTCCCAAATTGGGTAGGTACATCGGCAACTAAAGTATTAGGTAAAATATCGCCAGCATCGAGCATTGCAGCATATAAAAACGGTTTTAAAATACTACCCGTGCTTCTGGGTTTGTCAATAATATCGACATCTTTTTGATGGGATTTATCGGTAGGCGTATTGCCCACATAAGCCAAAACCTGTCTGGTTTTTACATCTAAAACCAAAACGGCTGCATTGTAAATTTCATTCTGACTTAATTGATTGTAATGTCTTTTTACAATGCGATTAACCTGCTGTTGCAATGGTGTGTTGATAGTTGTTTTTATGTGTTTACCGGAATAATTTTGAGCCACTTTTTGCAACAAATGAGGTGCGATTTGAGGTAACGAATACGGTTTTTGTGGTAAACTTTCGGCAATTGATAGATTATAAGTTAACGAATCAATAATTTGGTTTTGAAGCAATTTTGCTAAAAGTCCGTTGCGTTTTTTAAGTAAACGTTCTTGGTTTTTTCCTGGATAAATTAAACTTGGTGCATTGGGTAAAACCGCTAAAGTAGCACTTTCAGCCCAAGAGAGCTCGTTGATATTTCTGTTAAAATAGCGCCACGAAGCAGCATCCAACCCAACTACGTTGCCACCAAAAGGTGCATTACTGCTGTAGTAAGAGAGAATTTTATCTTTGGAAGTTCGTAACTCCAAGCGTGTTGCCAGAATAATTTCAATGACTTTTTCAAAATAGGTTCGGTTTTTACCTTTTCTGGATAAACGAATGACTTGTTGCGTGATGGTGCTTCCACCACGTTTTATACCATTAGATTTTAAATTTTCGCGTAAGGCTTTAAAAATGGAAACCGGATTAAAACCGAGATGCTTATAGAAATATTCATCCTCAAACTGAATAATGCAAGTTTTGAATTTCTCTGGAATACTATCGTTATGCGGAAATCGCCATTGACCGTCTTTGGCAATTTGAGCCCCTAGTAATTCGTCGTTTTTACTGGTTATAACCGTTGCAGTTGGATCTTTGAAAAGTTGTTTTGGTAAACAGAAATAGTAGGCAATCAGTAACACAAAAAGCACGACTGACTTTATTTTGTTGTTTTTTATGTAGGTTGTTATTTTCTTCACAAATTAAACTCATACTCTCGTTCTACCTTGCAAATTTTCACATTGTACCAATTGTACCAATCTTGTCTACCTTTTTGTTGCGCTACTAAATGTTCGGTGTGCTGTTTCCAGTTTTTTATTGCCTCCAGACTTTCCCAATAACTCACTGTAATTCCAACCTCATTTCTTGCGCTATCCATACCTAAAAAACCGTTTTGAGTTTTGGCAAGTGCTTCCATTTGGTTTGCCATTTCAGCATAACCTTCAATATGCTCTTTTTGAGTTGAAGTGAAAATGACTGCATAATAGGGTTTAAAATATTTTTTCATAAACTAATTTTCAACAGTTATCCATTGGCCTTTAGTTCTCACCAAATACGCATTATCATACATGGCTTCGGCTTGAATTCCAGGAAAATAATAGGTTCCTAAATAAGAAGCATTCAGCATCACGTTGAACGTTTTTGTACCCTGTTTTCCTTTTTTGCCTAAATCGAAATAGAAATTCACACGGTCATCTCTTATGTCGGTATAACGTGCTTGACTTGTAGTCGTATCACCAAAATCGGTAAAACGTGTATTGACGATTTCCCAACCTGAAGGAAAAATTTGTGTTAATGCCACATCATTCACGTTTTCATTTTTAAGATTGCTAACGCTAACGGTTGCCACAAAATCCTGACCTTGTTTCAGCCTGGAAACATCAATTTTATTGCCTTTTAAATCCTTATACTGTACTGAAACACTCAAACCTCTTTGTTCAGCAATTTCTTGACCTAAAGGTAATTTCCCTGAATTCAACACACGCACGTAAACCACATTATCAATGTTATTGGTAAACGAAAACGTATTGGCACCATCAATAACGTTGAGTTCGCGTTGTGCAATGGCGCTTTTGGTGTTTATGGTTTCTGTTTTACCATTGTTGGTATAACTTACGTTTAAGTTTTTTCCGCCATTGGCTTCCACCATTTTGGCCATTGCCAACAAGCTGTAGGCTGAGGTTTGGGTACTCATCCAACGATTTCCAGACAACTCTTTAGCAATATATTGTGCTAATTCACGCTGCCTTGGGTTTTTGGTCAAAATCATAGTTTCTAAAGCCATCGCCCGATTTCTATCTACAGATCCATAAGTGTAGTAATTATATTTTGGAGGTTGAAATTCAATGTTGGCTGTTTTTGAAATAGCTTCACTAGCTTCTTTTTGTCCTGCCAACGCATATGCTGCTGCCAATCGCCATTTTGCTTCGTTGGAAATTTCGGTAAACTCACGCAAACGGTTCATACTTGCTAAATCGGGTTCGCCAGCCAACGCCAAAGTGTATAATCGGTAGGCTTGTGCCAAATCGGAATTGTATGTTCTGTAACTTGGTCTCCAATTTCGAGCGGCTTGTTTTTGATAGTTTAGCCAATTCGTCTTGAAAGTGAGCGGCAACACATAGCCTTTCTTTTCAGCTTCCAACATAAAATGTCCTGCATAGCTGGTGCTCCAATCGTTAGCGGTGTTTTCTCCCATCCAATAACTCATTCCGCCATTTGGCTGCTGAAAATGTGCTAGTTTTTTAATACCATTTTCAATATTGGATTGAATGTTTTGCTTTTTATCATAAGTTAAATCGAAAATATCACTCAAGAATAACTGCGGAAATACTGCCGAAGTGGTTTGTTCCAAACAACCGTGAGGATATTGAATTAAATATTGTAAACGGCGCGTAAAATCCATTGGAGGCAAGGTTGAAAATTCTACCGTTGCGCTGTTGGTTCCTGCAACACCAAAGGTTGAAAAATCCAATGAACCGGTTGCGTTAGCTTCTAAAGTTTTGTCGATGGCTTTTGAAGTAATTGGATTCGGATTCACCACATCTAACTCTACTTTGTAAGTCGATTTTTCACCATTTCCAGAAGCAATCACTTCAACGGTATTAATGCCTTTTGCTTTGCTTACATCTAACTCAAAATACGCCATTTGTTCATCGGGTTTGGCAAAGTTTAAATTTTTGGTTTGTTCACCAACTACGGAAATGCCATCGCTTAATTTCAAACTGACATTAACGTTTTTCACCTTGTTTTCCATAGCAAAAACAGTCACTGGAAGGGTTACTTTTTCACCTGGGCTTAATTTCCGCGGAAGAGAAGCCAACACCATCAATGGTTTTTTCACTTGTACGGTTTTGTCGGTGCTTCCGTAAGCCTCTTTGGTATTGTCTCCAGCAACCACCATAGTACGCACTGAACCAATATAATTTGGCAGTTTTATGCGGTGTGTGTTGTTTTCGCCAGCTTTTAAAGTAAAAGGGCCTAAATAGGTAACCACAGGTTTAAAACGGTTGGCTTTTTTGTTCTTTCCAGCCAATACGCTACCGTCACCACCAATGGCAAAAACCTGGTCGATACTGCCAGAATAAGCACCAATAACATCGTCGAAAATATCCCAAGTTTTTACGCCTAAAGCTTGACGTTTGTAAAATTCGTCCCAAGCATTTGGTGTTTTAAAACGCGTTAAATCGAGCAAACCTTCTTCCACCATCGCAATAGTGTAAGTCATGGATTTGTTGTTTTTTTCTGAAACCGAAACTTTAAATTCCTGTTCTGGTTTTAACACATCTGGCATTTTTAGTTGTGGTTCCAACTTGGTATTTGGGTCTTCCACCATAATTGGAATGACGCCATACAAGCGGATGGGTAAATCGTTTGCCGAAATAGCGTGTGGTTGCAACAACGAAATATTAACGAATACATTTGGTGCCATTACATTGGTTATCGGAACATCAACAACCGTTTCGCCTTGTTGGGTTTTTACCCATCTGTAATCGAGAACTTCGGCACCGTTTTCGATGCTTACCAAAGCGCGACCTTCGTTACTCGAATTGAAGGTTATTTTTGCCTTTTCGCCAACATTATATTGTTCTTTATCGGCTGAAAACACTAACATTTTAGCAGCTTCTTTATCGTTTGAAGGTGCTTTTTGCCACCAATTTTTGTAGAAATAAGCGGTTCGTCCTGTAGCGTGACCACTTTTTGGGTCAACCACTCTAATGAGGTAACGACCACGTTCGTTATCTGGAATTTTAATATTGAACGACCCTTTTCCGTTGGCATCGGTGTTTACTTTGGTGTCTAAATACGGTCTGTGGTAGCTGCTCGACACGTAACTTGATAGGTTGTCGTAAGAGGAATTCCACCACCAACGCCATTCAATTTTATAGACTTTTACTTCGAGATTTTTACGTTGGATGGGTTTACCATCCTTATCAACTACAACCACATCAAAGGTTTGATTTTCATCTGTAAAAAACGAACCGTAAGCATTTCCTTTAGGTGATTTTAAGCCGACAAACGACTCGTAAGGTGCATACAGTTTGGTAAAGGCATCCATTGAAAAATCACCACCATTTTCAAAAGCACGAACCAAGAATTGTACGTTCAACATGCCAGGGGCATTTTTGCCAACTTCTAATTTTTTATTGATTTTTGCCAAACCATCAGTATCGACTTTGCCTTCAAACACATTGATTTCTTCGGTATTGAATTCACGAGTTGGGTCGTTAAAAACGTAATCAGTATAATTTTTAAACCCTGAATACGATGTGCTGAATTTCGCTTTCACTTCAGCTTTTAGGTTTTTTCCAGCAGCTCCGTGAAGCCATTTTACGTCTAAAGTTCCGTTTAGCGGTTCGTTGCTGGTTAAAATGTCGTTTTCAAAATCGACTTTAAGTTTTAGTCTGTTGGGTTTTACGGTTTCAATTTTCAGGCCTTTATGAAATGTTGCACCTCCAACCGAAACTTTGGCGTTGTAATTTCCGGTTTTATCTTCAGAAGACGTTGGTACTGTAAACGTGTAAAAATTGTTGAGGTTGTCTGCAGTAATATTTTTGTAGACCAACTTGCCGTTAGGGTCTGTAATTTCCAGTTTTACAGGATGTCCTTTTGGGAGTTTGTTGGCAACATCATTTAGCATAAAGGTTAAATGCAGCGTATCTCCTGGTCGCCACACACCACGTTCGCCATAAATATAGCCTTTAAGCCCCCGTTGCAATTTGTTTCCAGAAACATCAAATTTGCTTAACGACAGCGAATTGCCATCGGCCAATTTTACATAAGTTTTGTTTGGGCCTTTTGCGACGATGGCAAACACCGCATTTTTTTCTAAATTAAAAAGTGTTAAACCTTCATTGTCAGTAGTTTTTTTTGCCAATTCCTGTTGCTGAAAATTATACAAAGTTACTGTGGCATTGGCTTCTGGATTGGTATTTAAAATATTGGTAACCGCAAAATAGTAGGAGTTGTTGGCGCCCTGTTTGGCAATCACACCCAAGTTTGAACCCAACAGATTTTGAGATACGATACGGTTTTCGTTGTAATAGGCTTCGTGACAAGGGTTGTCGCGTTCACGCCAATTATAAGTGTAGTTTCGGTATCTGTACGTGAGGTTGTCCCAATATTCTTCTTCCTTTAATTCTTCATCTTCGGTAAAGGTCTCATTGTAATCACCTTCGTAATAATAGTCTTCTTCGTAATAATAATCGTCGTATTCATCATCTTCAGTATTAGTAACAGAGGTATTTGCAGAGCAATCGTATAACGAATAATTTTTGTTGAAACTCAATTCCACGCGATACATCGCACCAGCATCAGCCTTAAAATAATGGGATAAATCGATGCTGTAGGCTTTCCATTTCCCGGTGTTTTCGGTAGCGGCTTGTAGTTGAATGGTTTGTTTTGCAATGCGGCGACCAACTCTTTTAATGTTGTATTCATTATTACTGTTGAGGTTGTTATCTTGAAGAAATTGCAAAATATTATCTTCAAAAATCTTAATCACCCGAACATCAACAGCACTCAAATTCACTGCTTCAAAATTGAATTTCAATTCCTGTGATTTTGGTAAAATGGTGCCGTTACTGATTAACCGAACTTGCGGTTTTAATTCTTCAAAAGCGATGCTTTCAGAAAATGGTTTTTTGAGTTTAAAACCTTCATCGTTGGAAATACCTTGAAACACATCAACTTGGATATTACCAACCAATTTTATGTCTGGATAGACTTTTAAGAGATTTCCATCAACAATATATTTGGGATTTTTTACATTTTGAATAGTGACCAATCCGTCAAAATTCTGCTGTTTTTTTAATGGATCGGAAAAGTTTATGGAAAGGTATTGTTCAGGTGATTGAATAACATCTACATCAATAATGGTGAAGTTGTTAATACCTGGAATGGCCACTTTATTTTCGCCAGAATTGTCTGATTTTATAGCTTTTCCGTTCCATTTCACCAGAATTTCGCTGTCCTCAATTTTTCGGTTGATGCTGTCAATTCTAAATTCAAAAACTTTTGAACGCGTGTTGTTTTCATTAAAAACAACGGACAGATTTTTTCCGTCTTGAGATGCTTCAACTAATTTTTTAGCATCTTCTAAATTAATCACATCTGCCGAACGTAAAACAGATTCTAAATACTGCCATTCCTTACTATAAGACTGGAGGTTGTTGGTAACAATACTAAAATTTGGTTTTATGGTTTTAAACTGAAACGTGTAGTTTTCAAAACCTTCAGAAATTGTAGTGTAAATCTTATTAAGTTTGACTGAAACCGTATATTCTGTATCTGGTTCTAAAGGCTCATCTGGGGTGAAAATTAATGTATGCTTGTTGGCAACGGTCAGTTTTCCTTCGGAATGTGGTGAGATAGACACTATTTTATCGGTAATTTCTTGTCCCACTCCCCAGCCCTCAACATCGTTAGCCAAATTAATTTGAATAGGATCAACTACCGAAACCAATCCTGAAGATGTGTAACTGATGTAGTCTCTAAATTTAAAAAGATTGTCGGTTTCTACTTCCTTCTTTTTACATGATGTGGCTATGGCAATTATTGCTGCTATAGCCAATAGCTTTTTAAATGGCATAGATTGATGGTTTTAAAAATTGTACTTAAAAAAAGAAGTGTAGGTAATTCCTTATGAATTAATTACGCTCAATTCTTGATTTTTAGTCTTCGCTATATGTTAAATTGTTCATAAAAGTTAATATTAAAATAAAACACGAAAACGATTGCGTTAAATTTATGATCCAATAATAGCAAGTATTCTGACCTCTTTTACAATGTTTCCCTATTTTTGTTAGGTGCATAAAGTTAACACATACAGTAGTGTTTTAATAAGCTTGATTATTTTTTTCTACGCGAATTTTGGTTATGCCCAATTAAGTTTTTGTAGCGGAAATTCAGGAGAACCTATTTACTTTGATGATTTTGGGTCAGGAACAATGAATGGTCCCGCGCTTCCTGTCGGAACGACTTCATATACTTATACCGATTCAGAGCCCAATGATGGTTTTTACACCATTTCAAGTAATACCAATTGGTTCGATTGGCATAACACACAAGATCATACACCAGGAGACACGAATGGCAGAAGTTTAATCGTGAATGCTGATTTTACGCCAGGGGAATTTTACAGAACAACTATTTCGGGTTTATGTGATAGTACGACCTATGAATTTTCAGCATGGTTATTGAACCTATTGCCGCCAGGCGGCTTTTGTGGATCCGGTATTCCAATTAATGTCAAGTTTCAAATTTGGGACAGTACGGACACAATACTATTAGCAACAGGTGATACTGGAGACATTCAAGGCTCAACCACTCCAATTTGGGAAGAGTATGGACTTGTATTCACAACAACAGTTGGACAATCCTCAATAATTTTAAAAATGATCAATAATGGTGTTGGTGGCTGCGGAAATGATTTAGCAATAGACGATATTGTTTTTAAAACATGTGGCGACTTTATAACTATTGAGGATAGTTCATCTAACACTAGTATGTCCTTATGCACTTACGAAGCACCCTATAATTCTCAATTGGAGGCTATTCCAGATTTCTCGGTTTTTGTTTCTCATTTTTATCAATGGCAACAAAGCAATGATGGGATAAACTGGGTTGATATATCAGGTGAAACTAATCAAACACTTACTGTAAATAATCTGACGTCCACAACTTACTTTAGAGTGAAAGTAGCCGAAACGGAAGCCAATTTATTGAACGAATCGTGTAATACTATTTCAGAAGCATTTGAGATAGTTGTCTTTCCTGAAGTAAGCCCCCCAATTAGCAATGGTGATGTTAATTTAAATTGTTCCAATGGTGTTTTGTCGGTAACAGTGCCAAATGGTATAGATGTAAATTGGTATAATACGCCAACGGGTGGTCAATTATTAGAGAGCAATAGCTTAAATTTTAGTCCCAATGCTTTAGGTGTATTTTACGCAGAAGCAATTGATTCTAATACTAACTGCCGTTCAACCACAAGAACAGCTATTGCCTTAACACTAGGGGAAGAGGTTCCGGTTCTCGAAGATGAATATCTCACGTTTTGTGAAGGTGAAATAATTGTTTTGGACGCTGGACTAATGAATATGAATTATTTATGGAGTACAGGTGAAACTACTAGTCAAATAATGGTAAGTACGCCTGGTTTTTACACTGTTGAAGTGACAAATTTATCAAATTGCTCAACCATTAAAACAATAGAATTAACACAAATTAATGTGCCAGTTATTGAAACAATCCATTCAAATGGCTATGAGGTTGAAATTTTTGTTTCAAGTGAAGGGAATTACCAATATTCATTAGACGGGTCATCTTATCAATCTAGTAATATATTTGTAATTGAAGGAGGAAATTATACCATATTTGTCAAGTCTGAAGGAGACTGTGGGATAGTATCTCAAGACTTTATACATTTTGTGATTCCAAAGTTTTTTACGCCAAATAATGATGGTCAAAATGATACTTTTAATTTGAAAGGGATTGAAAGTTTTTCCGAATCAGAGGTATATATTTTTGATCGTTACGGCAAACTAATAAAGAGCGCTGCTAATCAACCTTTTTCTTGGGATGGAACCTATAGAAACGAATTGTTACAAACGTCAGATTTTTGGTATTACATTCGAATAGAGAATCAAATTTTCAAAGGACATTTTACGCTTAAGCGTTAATCTAGTCGTTATAGATGCCAATATAAAGTTCACCTTTATCATTCATACTGGCCCTATACATGCCCGTTGTATTGAATTCCATAACTACATTTCCATATTTATCAATAGCAATAATGCCACCATCACCACCGAGCTCAGGTACTTTTTTGTGAATAACCTCTTTCGCGGCATCTTCTAAACTTAACCCTTTGTATTCCATTAAGGCTGAAATATCGTGAGCCACCATAGCACGAATAAAAAATTCACCCCAACCTGTACTGGACACAGCACAAGAGTTATTGTTTGCATAAGTTCCCGCTCCAATAATGGGCGAATCACCAATGCGTCCCCAGCGTTTATTCGTCATACCACCCGTTGAGGTGCCAGCGGCCAAGTTCCCATGTTTGTCTAATGCGACGCAACCAACAGTCCCAAATTTTGAATCATTGATGGACGCATCATAAAAGGCCGTTTTATCATTTAACTGGTTTTGGGCTTCATGTTCTTTCACGCGTTGAAGCGATTGAAAACGATTTTCTGTGTAAAAGTAGCTTGAATCAACTATTTCCAAACCCAGCTCTTTAGCAAAAGCTTCTGCACCTTTACCTGAAAGCATGACATGAGGTGAATGCTCCATAATCTTTCTAGCAAGATTAATAGGGTTCTTTATTATTGTAGTTCCTGCAGAAGCACCAGCATTCAGGGTTTTACCATCCATAATGGAAGCATCCAATTCATTGGTTTCAGCATTGGTAAATACAGCACCTTTTCCAGCATTGAACAGAGGAGAGTCTTCCAATACATTAATTGTTTTTTCAACAGCATCCAGACTGCTGCCTCCATTTTTTAGGATATTATACCCAACACGAATGGCTTCTTCCAGTGTTTCCTTATAAGCTGCTTCCGTTTCTGATGTCATGTTTTCCTTCAGTATCGTACCAGCTCCACCATGAATGGCTATTGAAAATTCAGCTTTACGAAGTTGTAATGTATCTGTTTTGGGATTGTTTTTTTGGGATATGGCTTTTAATTCTTCTTCATTTTTACAGTTAAGAAAGACGAAACATAGAGATATTAAAAAGATGACATTTTTCATGAAAAAGACTAATTAAATGAGTGCATTAAAGTTACTGGTTTTAAGATTAGGGTCAGAGACAAAAACAACAAATTATTAGTATCTTCGCATAAAAATTTAATAATTCGTAAAAAACAAACGCATATGGAAGCAGTTGCTACCGATTTTGGAATACAAAAGGCACTTGAACAGTTGGGTGTAAATGAAATTAATGAAGGAACATCGACAGGTTCAAATAATTTTTCTAATGGCGATATAATAGAGAGTTTTTCTCCTGTGGATGGAAACCTCATAGCTAAAGTTAAATCAACTACTAAAGAGGATTATGAAAAAGCCATGCAGGCAGCAACTTCGGCATTTAAAACTTGGAGGCTTATGCCTGCGCCACAACGTGGGGAAATTGTACGCCAGTTTGGAGATAAATTACGTGAGAAAAAAGAGGCTTTAGGTAAACTTGTGTCTTATGAAATGGGTAAGAGTTACCAAGAAGGGTTAGGTGAAGTACAGGAAATGATTGACATCTGTGATTTTGCTGTTGGACTATCTCGTCAACTACATGGTTTGACCATGCATTCAGAAAGACCAGGTCACAGAATGTATGAGCAATATCATCCACTTGGAGTCGTTGGAATCATTTCGGCATTTAACTTTCCAGTAGCTGTTTGGTCTTGGAATACGGCTTTAGCTTGGATTTGTGGGGATGTTTGTATTTGGAAACCAAGTGAAAAAGCACCACTTTGCGGTGTCGCTTGTCAAAATATTGCTGCTGAAGTTTTTAAGAACAATAATTTACCAGAGGGCATTTCATGCTTGATTAATGGGGATTATAAAGTGGGTGAATTTATGACAAAAGACACTCGAGTACCTTTAGTATCAGCAACTGGGTCAACCAGAATGGGTAAAATTGTAGCGCAGGAAGTTGCTGGGCGTTTAGGTAAAAGCTTATTGGAGTTAGGTGGAAATAACGCTATAATCGTGACACCAGACGCGGATATTAAAATGACCGTTATTGGAGCTGTTTTTGGAGCTGTGGGAACTTGTGGCCAACGCTGTACTTCAACTAGACGTTTAATCATTCATGATTCTATATACGATAAAGTTAAAGACGCTATTGTTGATGCTTATGGACAGTTACGCATAGGTAATCCATTGGATGAAAACAATCATGTGGGGCCATTAATTGATACCGATGCCGTGGGCATGTACCAAAACGCTCTGACACAAGTTGTTGATGAAGGGGGCAATATTGTGGTTGAAGGCGGTGTGCTTTCAGGAGAGGGTTACGAAAGTGGATGCTATGTTAAACCTGCTATAGCCGAAGCAGAACCTCACTTCAAGATTGTACAGCATGAAACATTTGCACCAGTTTTATACTTATTGAAATATTCAGGTGACGTTGAAAATGCCATTGATATTCAGAATAACGTGGCTCAAGGTTTATCATCAGCAATAATGACGAACAATTTACGTGAGGCGGAACGTTTTTTAAGTCATGCCGGAAGTGATTGTGGCATTGCAAATGTCAATATTGGGACATCAGGAGCTGAAATTGGAGGCGCCTTTGGTGGTGAAAAAGAAACTGGTGGTGGCCGTGAGTCTGGATCAGATGCTTGGAAAATTTACATGCGTCGTCAAACAAATACCATTAATTATACAACTGAATTACCTCTGGCTCAAGGTATTAAATTTGACTTGTAAAATTTTTTAAGATGATTATAAAAAGCCGTATTAATTTTAATACGGCTTTTTTATTAAGATCGTTATTCAATTTTTCCATTTCTTTTAGTTTGGCATGTTTTTTTTTAATATCTTAATTGTCACTAACTTAAAACAACCATCTAATGAGCAACAAAACACAATATCTCCTAGGTATTTTGTTCACTATCATTTTAGGCTCAATTCTCTATTATTATTTCTGTTGTAAGGACTGTATGGCAAATGCCAATTTAGACGAAACAGAAAAAACCATTGCAGAACCAGTTGACAACTCAACTAAAATGGCCTTTATAGTAAAGGATGAACAAGGAAGCCTTGATGTCGAACGAAATGATAATTTTAATTTTAAGGAATCGTATTTTACTATTTTAGAACCACTTTCCAATTCGGTCAATAGTGCGGTGGTTGAAGTTAAGAATTATATGCTGCAGGATTCGTTAAAAATCCTTCATATCACAGGGTATTATAAGTCAAGCGAAACGAATAATTCTGCATTCCCAAATTTAGGTTTAGCAAGAGCAAATGCTGTTAAAAACTATTTTGTATCTACTGGAATTTCATCAAAAAACATTGATACTTATGGTGAGCTCAATGACGATATGGTTCCTGATAATGATTATATATATTACGGGCCTGTTGGATTTTCAATGTCTACCCATGATGGTGTTGATACAACAAGGATGGAAGCCATTCAAGCATTAGGAGTAAGTATAAAGGAAAATCCATTAGTTCTGTACTTTGAAACCGGAGCATCAACCTTAAACTTAACAGCAGAGCAACGAGAAAAAGTAGCTAATATTTCAAGGTACATTGATAAAATTCACGAAGCACAGATACATGTTATAGGTCATACCGATAATACGGGTGATGCATTTAGTAATATGAAACTCGGTCAAAAACGAGCCGACTTTGTAAAACGCTATTTAATGGGCAATGCTATTTCTGAAAGTCAAATAGAAACCCTTTCTAAAGGCCAAGAAGAGCCTATCGCAACTAACGCCACTGATGAAGGGCGACAAAAAAACAGACGCGTTGTCGTAACAATTAACTAACAAAAAAAAGAAATTATGAATTGGTGTATTTTTATTCCATTAGCAGTTGGTGCCATATGCGCGCTACTAGGGTATTTATTAGGTAAACTTCTCAAAAAGGAAGCAAATAGTCAAGTAGATGTCGATGTTTGGAAAAATAAAGTAGCTAGGCTTGAGGCCGATTTGAAAGCTTGTCAGGCTTCTAAAGAAAAAATTCCATTTAATGCTGCCGAAGCTGCAGCTATTTTTGGTAAAAAAGTAAAAGAAAATGATTTAACGATTATTGAAGGTATTGGACCCAAAATAGCCGAATTATTTCACGATAAAAACATTGTGACCTGGAAAGCGTTATCTGAATGTAGTGTTGAAAAATGTCAAAGCGTATTGGATTTTGGAGGCGAACGTTTTAAAATCCATAATCCAGGTACTTGGCCAGAACAGGCTAAAATGGCTTATGAGGGTCATTGGAAAAAACTATTTGATTGGCAGGAAGAGCTCGATGGTGGAAGATAATTGACCTAAACAGTAATTTAAAAACCCATTACCCAAATGTAATGGGTTTGTTGTTTTTAAATAATACGTTCTTTTAGGAATGGATAAATAAAAAAGCCTTGAATGAAGTAGAATCTACCGTCATGGTCAAGGCTGATTTGGATATTGATTAATAGCAATACAAAGGTAAATAAAATACTGCCGAAGAATTTGAATATTACATAATTGGTATGAAAAACCACATAGTTGGTACTGTTTTTTGTGTGCCTTACATCATTAGCTATATTTAACTTTTCTCAAAATTCTAATAGTTTGTTTGTATAGCTGATAAACATCGGAATTATATGCTTTTAATAGAGGCTTAATTTCTGTTAATTTCTCAATGGCCATATCAAAACCATTTAAATAACAAATAAGGTAAGTAGCAGGAAGATTATTCAAATCGTTTATTTCCCGTTTTGTTAGTGAGAGCCCTTTATGTAATTTTTCCAGAATGGCGTTATTTGCATTAAAAATATGATGCAAAATTTTTCTGTCAAATTGTGGCGGCTCGAATATCAATGTGGTATCAATACTGTAATTGACATTTTCAAAAAAACTGATAACCGTTTCTTCTAAAGGATAGTATTTGAAAGAGTCCTGCAGGCCAAGTTTAACATACTCAACAATTTTAAAAGTATTGTCGTCGTAATAAATAGACACCTCATCAAGAGCCGAGTAAAATAGCCTTACTTGCTCATTAATAAGTTCAATATCCACACGGGAATAAAAGGTTTCGTTTTTTACTTGTTTTTTCTGACCAGCCCAACACATGACAAAAAACTCTTTAAACACTTTGTAGTTTGGCTCATAGTCTTTTCGGGTTTGCATAAAATCGAAAACACCGTCAAGAGTATGCTCAATGTTATTTTGTGCATGAGTTTCAATGGCAGCAACAATTTTGGAATTAACATCCTTGATTTCTATGTCAAAGACTTTAGGCATGCTAATACTACCATCCCTAAAAAACACGGATCCGCCATAGTATTTCCAAATATTTTTACGAAGCGAAGTAATCTTATCGTTTGGTCTAATAGTTACCAAACCAACAACCTTGTTATCCGGTAAATGTGGGAAAGAAATATTTTCATATTGGACTATGGGCGGATTGGTTAAATAGGCATTGATGAGGTTTTGAATTTTACTATCATCAAAAAAATCAACACCTATAATTTTATTGTCCTCATCTTCTACACCTATAACAATGTAGGAATTGTTTTTTGGGTTGCTATTGGAAAGGGCACAAATATGTTTTAAAAATTTGGCTTTACCTTCCTTAAAACCAATATCAATTTTACGCTTTTTATCATAAAAACTATTCTCATCATTGTGAGCCAATAAGTTTTTAATAAGTAAGCGTTTATTAATCATAGCAAATTCTTACTAATTAGAGGTGTTTTTGAAAATCACATTTCTTTTTTAACAATAGTACTATTTGCTTGTGCGGTGCAAAACATTAAAACATCGGCAATATTTACGTGTGCTGGTCTAGAAACGGCGAAGTAAATAACATCTGCTACGTCTTCAGCCTGCAATGCTTTGTAGCCTTTGTAGACCTCATCTGCTTTGGCATCACCCTTAAAACGAACTTGAGAAAACTCGGTTTCAACCAATCCTGGATTGATAGCAGACACTTTGATACCATGAGGATTCAAATCTATACGCATACCCTCGGTTATAGCTAAAACAGCATGTTTGCTAGCACAATATACATTCCCTTTTGGATAGACTTCTTTTCCAGCCGATGAACCAATATTGATAATATGCCCAGTTTGTCTTTCAATCATTTGAGGCATTATGGCTTTACTCACGTATAACAAACCTTTTACATTAATGTCCATCATAGCATCCCAATCGGCTATATCACCATCTTGAATGGGATCCAGACCATGAGCATTACCTGCATTGTTGATCAAAATATCGATATTCTTAAAAGTTTCGGGAATTGAATTAATGGCATTTATGGTAGCCTCTCTATCTTTAACATCAAAATTTAGAGTGTAAACGGCTACTTTTTCTTGTAAGGTTTTTGCAATATCATCCAATCGGTCTTGGCGTCTTCCACATAGTACCAGATTTATACCTTGTTTGGCGAACTTATATGCAGTGGCGCGTCCTATGCCACTAGTGGCGCCTGTTATTAATGCTGTTTTTTTTGTCATTTTTTTCAATTTTAGGGCACTTTATGGCCTTGTGAAGCTACCAATAGTTTAAACCAATCTTCTAATTCCAAATCAATATTTCCCGCTTTACCGGCATTAGCAATACGCTCTTTATTGGTCGTACCAATGACTGGAGAAATATTTGATGGATGTCTTAAAATCCAATTAAGCAAGAGTTGATCTTTAGTTGCCCCATATTTTTCACATAATCTATTTAGTTCTTGTTGTATCCTATCAACTTGTTCATCATTTTTTTTAAAAACAGAGCCCAAAGGAGACCAAGCCATAGGCTTAATATTATTAACCATCATATAATCCAAAGTACCATCATGCATTCCTTGATGCGATGTCAGGGAGAATTCAATTTGATTAACATCTATTTTATGATGTTTAGAAACGAGTTCCATTTGACTTGATGTAAAATTTGAAACACCAAAATCACGAATCTTCCCCGATGATTTTAATATAGAAACAGCTTCTGCTATTTCTTCAGGATCCATTAGTGGGCTAGGCCTATGCAGTAATAATAAGTCGAGGTAGTCCGTTTTTAAGTTTTGTAAGGAAGTGTCAACTGACCAGATTATATAATCTTTGCTGTAATCGTAATGCTTAACAGTGTTTTTTCTGTTATCACTCAAGTATTGAATACCACATTTAGAAATTAATTGAATGTCTTCCCTACGAATTCCAGAGTCTTTAAAAGCCCGGCCAAAGTCAGCTTCAGTGGTGTAAGCACCATAAATATCAGCATGGTCAAATGTGGTAATTTGCTGTTCTATACAATGATGCATTAATTCCACCATGGTACTTTTGGAAAGTTGATTTCCCCAACTTCCCCAAGTCATGGTTCCTGCAATGATTTTAGAGTAAGGCATAATAGGTTAAAATTCTCCATAAATGTACTTATAACAACTTGAAAAATAGAATGCATTCTTAAATAATTAGTATTTAACAAAAAATTAGTATTCTATACCAGCGTGATTTAAATATCGGTTTTTCAGGTTGTTATATTGTTTAAGCTATATGTTTTAGGTTAGAAAGTATGTGATAAAAATATGAGCAACATCTAAATAAGACCTTGAAGCCGTAAATAATATTGAACCAAAATATTTAATATATATGATTACGTTAAAACAATTTAAGTTAGCAATACTTTCAATTTTTGCAATAACATTATTTAATTGTAGTAGTGATGATGATACATCTTCTAATCAAGGAACATCAACTATTTCTGTAAAAATGATGGATAGACCGGGTGATTACGAACACGTTTTTGTTGAAGTTGTTGATGTAATGGTCAAAGTTAATGATGCTAGTGAAGATGATAACTGGACAAGTTTGGAAGCGATAAACACCGGAGTATATGATTTGTTGGAATTGACAGGAGGTATCAATGTTTTGTTAGTAGATGATTTTGTTGTGCCATCAGGAACATTAAACCAAATTCGTTTGGTATTGGGTGATGACAATTCGGTTGTTATTGATGGTGAAACCTATCCTCTAAATACACCAAGCGCACAACAATCAGGATTAAAAATTCAAGTCAATGAAACATTGGCACCAAATATAGCTTACACATTCTTATTGGATTTTGATGTTGATGAATCTATTGTAGAGGCCGGCAATTCGGGTAATATTAATTTACGACCCGTTATAAGAGCTAGTGTTGAAGCCAATACTGGAGCAATAAGCGGAAGCATAACACCTATTGAAGTTCAAACAGAAATTACAGCAACAAATGGTATGGATACTGTTTCAGCCTATGCCGATGTTGACGGGAATTTTGTCTTGGTGGGCTTGCCTCAAGGGGCTTACACAGTAACAATAACTCCAGATCCTTTATCAGGATTACCAATTCAGGTTTTAGATAATGTTGAAGTTGCCGTTGGTGCAACCACAGAATTAGGAATTATTCCATTAGAGTAAAAATCAGTTTTTTTAGACTAAAGAGCAGTACTATTCAGTGCTGCTCTTGTTTTTTTAACCAATTGTTAACAGCATGGAAGCAAAAATTTTAACAATTTAGCCGTGCTAAAATAAACCCTTATCAGAATAGCATTATAAAACTTAAAGACATGATGGAAGAAACGAGTACAATTGATATTAAGGCAATTAATGAGAAAATAGAGAAAGAAAGTGCTTTTGTTGATTTACTAACGTTGGAAATGAACAAGGTCATTGTTGGTCAAAAGCACATGGTGGAACGCCTGCTTATTGGCCTATTGGGGCAGGGGCATATTTTATTGGAAGGTGTTCCTGGATTAGCTAAAACGTTAGCTATCAACACACTTTCACAAGCAGTTGATGGTTCATTCAGCAGAATTCAGTTCACACCAGATTTACTGCCTGCCGATGTTGTGGGAACCTTAATTTATAATATTAAGCAGAACGATTTCACAATTAAAAAAGGACCCATATTTGCCAATTTTGTGCTGGCCGATGAGATTAACAGGGCTCCTGCCAAGGTGCAATCTGCTTTACTGGAAGCCATGCAGGAAAAACAGGTGACCATTGGTGATGAGACTTTTATTTTGGACAAACCATTTTTGGTTATGGCTACCCAAAACCCGGTTGAGCAAGAAGGAACTTATCCCTTACCTGAAGCACAAGTTGACCGATTTATGTTAAAAACGGTTATTGACTATCCTAAACAAGACGAAGAGCAGTTAATTATTCGAGCTAACTTAAAAGGGGCTTTTGAAAAAGTAAACCCAGTTGTTTCTATTACCCAAATCTTGAATGCTCAAAAAGCAGTACGAGAGGTCTACATGGACGAAAAGATTGAAAAATATATTCTAGACATCATTTTTGCCACACGATACCCTGAAAAATATAAGCTTTCAGACTTAAAACCATTAATATCATTTGGGGCGTCGCCTCGTGGTAGTATAAACTTGGCAAATGCTGCTAAATGTTATGCATTTATTAAGCGTAGAGGCTATGTGATTCCCGAAGATGTCCGCGCCGTAGTACACGATGTGTTAAGGCACAGAATTGGAATTACCTACGAAGCTGAAGCTGAAAATGTCACTTCTGAAGATATCATCAATAAGATTGTAAACGAGATTGAAGTACCATAGAAAGAAGTAAAATTTAATCTTTCCAGAATCATCATTGTTTTATGAAAATTGAAAAAGAGGTTGTCTTCAAGCCAAACCATAAACCAACTATTTTAATTCTATTGTTTTGTTTTTTTGGAATTATTATTCTAAAACAATTCGCAAAATTAGATGACGTGTTTATTTATGGATTGGGCTCAATGCTTGTTATTTTAATCTTGATTTATTTTTACAAGCAAACACAATATGATTTTGAAATAAAAATTAATCAACATTTACTTTCTTATAAGAATGACAAGAAAGTATTTGATTTAAAAAGAATTGAAAGCTTTTATACAATAGTCCAAATAAACAGAACTCCTGCCAAATTAGTGATAAGTTATAATGGAAGAGAGGAGGTATTACTTTTAGAGAATTTCAACAAGTCTAAACTAGAAAGCGTATCAAAAGTGTTGAATGAAAGAATTAAAGAGGTTAGAGTTTAGAAAATGAGTACGACGAAAGAACTTTTAAAAAAAGTACGGAAAATAGAGATTAAGACACGTCGCTTGTCTGATCATATTTTTGGAGGAGAGTATCACTCCACCTTCAAAGGTCGTGGTATGACTTTTTCTGAAGTGCGACAGTATCAATATGGTGATGATGTTCGAAATATAGATTGGAATGTTACAGCCAGAACCAATGAGCCACACATAAAAGTTTTTGAGGAAGAGCGGGAACTCACCATGATGCTTATGGTTGATGTTTCGGGTTCTGAATTTTTTGGGACAGCTTCTCAATTCAAAAATGAGGTAGTTACCGAAATTGCAGCTACGTTAGCTTTTTCAGCAACACAAAACAATGACAAGATTGGATTGATTTTGTTTTCAGATGAGATAGAACTTTATATTCCTCCCAAAAAGGGACGCTCTCATGTGTTACGAATTATTCGGGAACTCATAGAGTTTGAGCCTAAAAGCAAGCAAACTAATGTTGCCGAAGCCTTAAAATTTCTATCAAACGTTATGAAAAAGAAGGCTATTGTTTTTATGCTTTCCGATTTTATTGCAGATGATTATCAGCACACCTTGAAAATAGCATCTGGAAGACATGATGTTACCGGAATACGAGTTTATGATAAGCACGAAGAATCTATTCCAAATT
Source organism: Hanstruepera sp. CR43 (assembly GCF_055227665.1). Lineage (NCBI taxonomy): Bacteria > Pseudomonadati > Bacteroidota > Flavobacteriia > Flavobacteriales > Flavobacteriaceae > Hanstruepera > Hanstruepera sp. CR43. The sequence goes on from NZ_CP200078.1 coordinate 2,006,289, forward strand.
TAGGCATGGTTCAAATGCAAGATGAAGAAACAGGTGATTATATGTTGGTCAATACGGCTTCAAAAAAAGTTCGTATGAACTATGGCAGATACTACAGTGAGAAAGTGGACTATTTTAAAGATAGTTTTTCAAAATCAGGTGCCGGAACTATTGATTGCCGAGTAGATGAAAGCTATGTAAAAAAATTATTGGGTTATTTCAAAAGACGCGGATAAGAGTAGATGATGAATTACGAATTGAAAAATACAAATTTTAAAAGGAAACAATTAAAAAGTTTTGTTTGGACTCTTTGTTGTGTTCTGTTTTCTGTTGTTTCTTACGCTCAAGTCAAGTCATCTATTGATACAACCAAGATCAAAATCGGCGAACAAATAACCTATAAAATTGAAGTAGATACAGATTCTACTAATCTTGTCGTGTTTCCCGAAGGACAGACTTTCATGCCTCTAGAAGTTATCGATTCTTACGACATTGATACAACCAAACATGACGCTAAAATCAATTTAATCAAAAAATACGGATTGACGCAGTTCGATTCAGGAGCCTACACTATTCCAAGACAGAAAATAGTCATTGGAGACAAAACGTTTTTTACAGACTCGTTAAGAGTTACAGTTAATAATATTATTGTTGATACTACCAAACAAGGATTATACGGCATCAAACCAATTATTCAGGTTGAAAAAGGTAAAAGCAATTGGTTTCGAAATCTATTAATTGTTTTAATTGCCATTGGGATAATAGCCTTTTTGATTTATTGGTTTGTTTGGCGTAAAAAACCATTAACCGAAGAAGAAAAAATTGCCTTATTGCCACCTTACGATAGAGCCAAGCTGGCCTTAAAGCAGTTAGATGAAAGCAATTATCTTGAACAAGATGAATTCAAAGCCTATTATTCTGAATTAACATTGGCCATCAGAAAATATTTGGACGAAAAAGTTTATGACCATGCGTTAGAAAGCACAACAGATGAATTAATTTCCAGACTAAAGCTTTTGAAAGATGGTAATCAAATAGATTTAAGTCAAGAAACCATCAAAAACTTGGAGAGTATTTTTAAACGTGCAGATTTGGTCAAGTTTGCAAAATCGGCTCCAGATAAGGAATTGGCCAAGTTAGACAGAAATACTATTGATGTAGAGATTGATCATGTAAAAGAGGTATTGCCGGAGCCTAGCGAAGAAGAAAAATTACTGAACCAACAGTATAAAGAAGCTCAAGAACGAAAGAAAAAGCGACAAAAGATAGTTATTACCGTTGCTACAATAATTGGACTTTTGTTGGCGACTTTTGTTGGGTTCGGTATCAAGTATGGCTTTAAATATGTTACTGACAAACTATTAAGTAACGACAGTTTGGAATTGTTGGAAGGCGAATGGGTCAATAGTGCTTATGGAGTTCCTCCAATTACCATTTCAACACCTCAAGTTTTAAAACGAATTGAAGCTGATAGTCTCAATATTGTTGCTGGACCAGTTAATTTTACAGAGTTTAAATACGGTGATGTTTTAGATGATTTAAGCATCAGCTTAACAACAGCGATCATTAAAGATCACAAAACTGATGAACCTATTGATTTGGTACAGGTTTCTGAAAAGGCCATTGAAGAGTTAGAAAAAAGTGGTATTGAAAACATTTTTGTTAAAACTGATAAGTTCGTAACACCAAACAATGCCGAAGGTTTAAAAACCTATGGTTCTGCTAGTTTCCCTTACCCAAATTCAGATAAGTTTGTTGATGGGGAATATGTCCTATTACATTTTACAGCCGAGAACATCATTCAGCAAATCGCTATTACCTATCATAGTGGTGATGAATATGCTGAAGAAATTGTAGCAAGAATTTTAAATTCAGTTGAACTTAAACCAGCAGCAGAATGATATTTGAAGGAATTGAGTTTTTGAATAAAGAGTTCTTTTGGTTGCTGTTAATACTACCAATAGCAATCCTTTGGTATATTTTTAAGTTTCAAAAGCAAACGGCTGAATTAAAAATATCAAGCATCAAAGGGTTTAAGGCAACACCATCTATTTTACCAAAGTTCAGACATGTTTTGTTTCTTATGCGTTTGTTAGCTTTGGCAGCCCTAATAACAGCTTTGGCAAGACCAAGAACGGTTGATGTAAGCACCAAAACCAAAACTACCAGAGGTATCGATATTGTGATGGCCATTGACGTTTCTGCAAGTATGTTGGCAAGGGATTTAAAACCCAACAGGCTGGAAGCCTTAAAAGAGGTTGCTTCAGAATTTATAAAAGGAAGACCTAATGACAGAATAGGTCTGGTGGAATACGCAGGAGAAAGCTATACCAAAACACCCATTACAAGTGACAAAGCTATTGTCCTTCGTTCATTGGATGATATAAAATACAACACCGTTATTGAAGGTGGAACAGCCATTGGTATGGGATTAGCCACATCGGTAAATCGCTTGAAAGACAGCAAGGCTAAAAGTAAGGTCATTATTTTATTGACTGATGGTGTCAATAATACAGGATTCATAGACCCTAAAATTGCAAGTGAATTGGCCGTTGAGTATGGGATTAAAACTTATACTATTGGTCTGGGAACGAATGGTATGGCATTGTCGCCTATAGGTATAAACAATGGTCAATTTCAATATGGAAGGGTTCAAGTCGAGATAGACGAAGAATTACTGAAAGAAATCGCAAGCGTTACTGGTGGTAAGTATTTTAGAGCGACAGATAATAAAAAGCTTGCAGAAATTTATGATGAAATCAATAAATTGGAAAAAACCGAGATAGAGGAATTCAAGTTTTATAATTACGAGGAAAAATTCAGACCACTTGTCATTTTAGCTGGTCTGTTGTTGGCTCTTGAACTATTATTACGAGTGACTATTTTTAGAAGTTTTATATAAAGGATGTATCAATTAGAAGAAAAAATATGGTTTTGGATTTTAGCAGCGATACCTGTTATTTGGCTGTTTTATACCATACTCCATATTTGGAAAAAACGCGTGCAAAACAAATTTGCCGACAAATCCCTTTTAAAAAGGTTAAGTCCAAACCAATCTATTTTCAAAACCGTATTGAAGCTTGTTGTTGTAAGTTTAGCTATTGGAGCCATGTCAATGGCATTGGTAAACCCTAAAATAGGCACCAAATTGGAAACCGTTAAACGGGAAGGGGTTGATATTGTTTTTGCAGTTGATGTTTCCAAAAGTATGTTAGCTGAAGATATTGCGCCCAACCGTTTGGAAAAATCTAAACAACTGGTTACCCAAATCATTAATAATCTGGCAAGTGACCGTGTAGGAATCATTGCCTATGCTGGCAAGGCATTTCCGCAGTTACCTATAACAACAGATTATGCTTCAGCCAAGATGTTTTTACAAAGCATGAATACCGATATGTTATCTTCACAAGGAACAGCCATAAACGAAGCTATTGAATTGGCAAAAACGTATTATGATGATGAAGAACAGACCAATCGTGTATTGATCATCATTTCAGATGGTGAAGACCACAGTGAAGTATCTGCCAGTATTGCAGAAGAAGCTAGTGAAGAAGGTATTAGAATATTTACCATTGGTGTTGGAGATGAAAAAGGAGGTCCCATACCTATCAAAAGAAATGGTGTAGTATTAAACTATAAGAAAGATCAGAATGGCGAAACCGTCATTACCAAATTGAATGAAAAAACCTTGATGGACATCGCCGAAGAAGCCAATGGCGTTTACATAAATGGTCGAAATACAAATGAAGTCGTGGAATCCATCAGGGATATTTTGAACAGTATGGACAAAAAGGAGTTTGAGGCCAAGCAATTTGCAGATTTTAAGGACCAATTTCAATGGTTTTTAGGATTGGCAATATTCTTGTTGTTTATTGATATTTTCCTATTGGAACGAAAAACAGCATGGTTAAAGAAGTTGAACTTATTTAATGAAAATCTGTGATAATGGAATTTTATAAATTTTTTAACTCACTAAAAACCAGTTGTTTTATAATTTAGTCTATTGTATGAGGCATATTATATTTTACATATTATTGATTTCAACATTCAGTGGGTTTTCCCAAGAAGAGAACAAGAAAGCAGTTAAAACACTTGAGCAAGCCAAAGATTTGGTTTATGAAGGCAATGAACTGGCACTCAATGAAGACTATATAAATGCAGAAATGGAATATAGAAAAGCCATTTCAAAGGAGCCTAGTTTAACGGTTGGAAATTATAATTTGGCGAATGCTTATTACGAAAAAGGAAGCTTTGATGAAGCACTTTACCGATTACAACAAGCTGCTAAAACGGCCGTTTCAAAAGAGGAAAAGCATAAAGCCTATCATAATATTGGGAATGTATTGATGCAAAATAAGAAGTGTAAAGAAGCAACTGAAGCATTCAAAAATGCCCTTCGAAATAATCCAGCCGATGAAGAAACGCGCTATAATTATGCGTTAGCAAAGCAATGTGCAGAAGAGCAACAAGAACAGCAAGATCAACAAGACGAAAATAAAGATCAGAACGACCAAAACGACGAGAACAAAGATCAAGACGACAAACAGGAGGATCAAAAGGAAAACGAGGACGAAAATAAGGAAGATCAAAAAGATCAAGGAGATCAGGATCAAAAGGAAGGTGACGATCAGAAAGATGAAAAAGGTGATCCAAAAGATGAACAGGAAAAAGATGGCAATCAAGAAAACCAGGACAAAGAACAACAAAAGCCTCAACCAAAACCAGGACAATTGTCTCCACAACAAATAAAAAATTTATTGGAGGCCATGAATAACCAAGAAGAAAAAGTTCAAGAAAAGATAAATGCAGAAAAAACAAAAGGAGTTAAAGTCAGATCGGAAAAAGATTGGTAATACCTTGAATTTTCAAATCATCAGAAACTCATTTTGAATTAGAATTATGAAACCACTAAAACATTTTCTCGTACTCATGTTGTTGCTTGTAACATCTGTTACTAGCGCTCAAGTTACTTTTGAAGCAAAAGTCAGCAAAAAGAAATTGGGTATCAACGAACGACTTCGTGTTGATTTTGAAATGAACAAGGATGGTGATAACTTCAATCCTCCTGACTTTGCAAATTTCATGGTAGTTGGAGGTCCCAACCAATCAGTCAGTAATTCCTGGATAAATGGAAAGCGTTCCTACTCAAAAACATATAGTTATTTTTTGGCACCAAAACGCCAAGGAACTTTTACGATCAGACAAGCTACTATAGAAATAGAGGGGGAGGTATATAAAACCACGCCTATTCAAATAACAGTTACTGCAGCAGTTGACAAACCAAAAGATGGTAATGATGCTGATTACATTGCTTCAGAAAATATACATTTGGTAGCCGAAGTTTCTAAAACTAATCCCTATTTAAACGAAGCGATTACAGTTGTTTATAAACTTTACGTATCACCCAACACAGGAGTCAGTCATTGGCGCGAAATAGACAATCCCAAGTACAGCGATTTCTGGAGCCAGAATATTGACATTAAAGGGCTAAAGGTTCAAAATGGCACTTATAAAGGAGAGGATTACCGGTATGTGGTTTTAAGAAAAACAGTCCTCTATCCACAAAAAACAGGTAAATTGGAAATAGAGCCATTGAGCCTAGACATCACAGTTGAGGTTCCAACCAATAGACGCGATATTTTTGGAGCCAGATTAATGAGTCAGGTTCATAAAACGGTATCAGCAGGAAATAGAACGATTAACGTGAAGCCTTTACCAGAAAAAGGAAAACCAGCCGATTTTACAGGTGCGGTTGGCGATTTTGATTTTAAGGTGACCACGTCAAAATATGAGTTAAATGCATCGGAATCGCTACAGGCAAAAGTTGAGGTATCTGGTAAAGGAAATTTAAAATTATTTGAGTTGCCAAAATTAAATCTACCAAGTTCGTTAGAAGTTTATGAACCTGAACACTCTGAAAATGTTCGAACAAATTTGGACGGTATGCAGGGTAGCATTTCAGATAGCTATACCGTAGTCCCACAATACAAAGGTAAATATCCTATTCCCAGTATTTCGTTTTCGTATTTCGATTTAAAAACAGAATCATACAAGACCGTCAATTCCAATGAAATAGTCGTTGATGTTTTAGAAGGTCCAACTAGTAATGTAGGCGAAGATATTACTTCAGCTAATGGTAACAAACAACGGGTAGTATTGAGCAATAATCAGTTTGCTTTTGTAAAGACTAATACAGACTTTGTTTCCACAAAACCAAAGCACTTTTTTAAATCTATGGCATTCTGGTCGGCCATGGTTTTGCCATTTTTAGCAATTCCATTGGTTATAGTTTTCAAAAAACAACAGGAAAAAAGACAAGCAGATGTCTTTGGCAACAGAATTAGAAAAGCAGATAAGTTGGCCAAAAAGTACCTTGGTGAGGCCAAAAGAGAATTGGGTAATAAAGAATCTTTTTACATAGCTTTAGAAAAAGCGTTGCACAATTATCTTAAAGCCAAGTTACATATAGAAACCAGTGATTTCACAAAGGAGAGAATTTCAGATTTGTTGATTTCAAAAGGAGTTGATTCCGAAACGGTATCTCATTTTAATGCTCTTTTGGAAAGCTGCGAATTAGCAAGGTACACACCAATTAATCATGTTGAAATGCAAAAGGATTATGATTTGGCAGCAAAAACGATTACAATTATAGATAAGGAAGTTAAATAAAGAATGATGAAAAAGTTTTTGATTTTAACGTTTTTAATAATTGGCTTAAGCAGTTTTGCCCAAAATATGGCATTGTTTGAGCAAGGCAATGAACTTTATAATGATGGGAAGTATCAAGAAGCTATTGAAAAGTACGAAGCTATATTAGATAGTGACATGCATTCGGCTGAATTGTATTTTAATTTAGGCAATGCACATTATAAACTGAATCACATTGCTCCCAGCATTTATTATTATGAAAAAGCATTGTTGTTAAACCCAGCGGATAAAGAGATTCAAAACAATCTCAATTTTGCTGAAAACATGACCTTGGATGATATTGATGTTGTTCCCGAAGTAGGTATTTCTAAAGTCATCAACAAGGTTTCGCATGGCTTGAGTTTTGATATGTGGGCTATTTTAGCGGTTATTTTTGTCATTCTATCCGTGATATTATTTGTCAATTATATTCTTTCCAGTGGCACAAAAACAAAACGTTTCTCATTTACTTTTGCCTTTGTTAGTATAGTCTTAATGATTGCTGCTTTAACTTCAGCATTCAACAAGTATAACTTGGATAAAAGTAATAACCCAGCTATTGTATTTGCTCAAGAAAGCAGGGTTAAAAATGAACCAAATCTGCGATCTGAAGAAGCATTTAGATTGCATGAAGGTGCCAAAGTTCAGGTAGTGGATACTGTTGATAATTGGAAAAAAATCAAACTTTCTGACGGCAAAATGGGTTGGATTCCATCAGATGACATTAAGTTGCTAAATAGGTTTTAAAGTTTATTTAACAAATCTAAATTTTTAAATAGTATCTTTGTTTACTCATGAGAAAAAAAACAATATCAACCATACTGTTCTATTTTATTCTTGGCATTTATCACAGCGCCAACGATTATTATTGCAGTTGATAATACGGTTGACGTTTCTATTTTCTATAGTATTACAGAGGAAGAAAACGAAAACATTAAACTTCCTTTTCCAGACAATAGTTTCAAAGGTTTAGAGAGTCTGGTGAGCCTTGACTCGGAAGAAAATTCAGGATATTATTTTAAAAACTATCCGAAGCCACATCTCAATATGATTTCTCCGCCTCCAGAGGCACACATATTATAATTCAGGATTCAAATTTGGGGTTTACCCATAATTTACTATTTAACTTTGTTGACCTTATAGGTTGACCTTAACTTTTTATAATATGTTTAAGTATATTAAAAGTGACATACCAGCGAGTATTGTCGTGTTTTTTGTTGCCTTACCATTGTGTTTAGGTATTGCTCTTGCCAGTGGAGCACCATTATTTTCAGGATTAATTGCTGGTATCATAGGTGGAATTGTTGTTGGTGGTTTAAGTGGCTCCAATATAGGGGTTAGTGGGCCAGCAGCAGGACTGGCTGCAATCGTTTTAACTGCCATAGGCACATTAGGAGGCTATCAAAACTTTTTAGTTGCCGTTGTTTTAGGAGGTGTTATTCAATTGTTGTTAGGAGTGCTAAAAGCCGGCATCATTGGATATTATTTTCCGTCATCTGTAATTAAAGGCATGCTTACTGGAATAGGCATCATCATTATACTTAAACAAATTCCACATTTCTTTGGTTATGACGCTGAACCCGAAGGTGCTGACAGTTTCCTCGAAACTTCTGGAGAAAACACGTTTTCGGCGATATTGCACATTTTTGACAACCTCATTTTAGGGTCTATGATCGTTGGCATTGTTGGATTAGGAATCATGCTTTTTTGGGATAATATATTAGCTAAAAAATCTAAATTTTTTAAAATAATACAAGGCCCATTAGTCGCTGTGGTACTAGGAATTATATTCTATATTCTTACCAAATCTCATGAAACACTGTCAATATCACAATCACACTTGGTGAATGTTCCCGTGCCTGAAGATGCTTCATCATTTTTAGGGCAGTTCAGCTTTCCTAATTTTAGTGTGATTACAAGTCCTGATGTTTGGATTGTTGCTTTTACAATTGCTTTAGTAGCTAGTTTAGAGACGTTATTATGCGTTGAGGCCACTGATAAGATAGATCCGCATAAAAATGTAACACCAACAAACAGAGAGCTTTTAGCCCAAGGAACGGGTAATATCCTATCAGGATTAATAGGGGGATTACCAATTACCCAGGTTATTGTAAGAAGTTCAGCTAATATTCAATCTGGTGGACGTACCAAATTATCGGCTATTGTTCATGGATTTCTGTTATTAATTTCGGTCATTTTAATACCTAGACTATTAAACATGATACCACTATCGGTTCTGGCAGCCATTTTATTGGTGGTGGGTTATAAATTAGCCAAGCCCCAATTATTCAAGCAAATGTATAAATTGGGATGGAAACAGTTTGTTCCATTCATCGTAACGGTGGTAGGCATTGTATTCACGGACTTATTGATAGGGATTAGTTTGGGATTAGCTGTTGGTATCGTCGTCATACTTTTAAAGAGTTATCAAAATTCACACTTTTTACATATTGAAGACAAAAGCAATGGTAAGCACAAAATAAAAATGACACTTGCGGAAGAGGTAACATTCTTCAATAAAGGAGCCATTCTTAATGAATTGAATAGTTTGCCAGTAGATACCAATTTGGAATTAGATGTGAGAAACACCAGATATTTAGACAATGATATTATTGAGATTTTAGATGATTTTGCCTATAAAGCAAAAGAACGAAATATCGATATTAAGTTGGTTTCAGAACGCGGTGTTGTAGAAAATCCGGAAAGTTTTATAGAGTTCTTCAAATTGGAACCTAAAATTGCTAAATAGACTTAACAGAAAAATATAAATTATTAAAATTTTTGGAGAATCTAATTTCCAAAATGAAGTAAACACAGAAATTTAAACACACAATTATGAAAGCGCATACAAGAGAAACACAGGCAACGATGACACCTGAAAAGTCCTTACAATTTTTAAAGGAAGGAAATTTACGGTTTCAGCAAAACCTAAAAGCCAATAGAAATTTACTGGAGCAAGTCAATGATACCAGTGATGGGCAATTTCCATTCGCTACGATTTTGAGCTGTATTGACTCTAGGGTATCTGCAGAACTGGTTTTTGACCAAGGTTTGGGAGATATTTTCAGCGTTCGTATTGCAGGGAATTTTGTTAATGAAGATATATTAGGTAGTATGGAATTTGCCTGCAAATTGGCAGGTACCAAGTTAATAGTTGTATTAGGACATACCAGTTGTGGCGCAGTCAAAGGTGCTTGCGACGATGCCAAATTAGGGAACTTGACAGCTATGTTGAGTAAAATTAAACCAGCGGTAAATGCCGTTACTGAGCCGAAGGATTCTAACTTAAGAAACTCTAATAACTTGGAATTCGTCGATAACGTTTCAGCTAAAAATGTTCAATTAACCATCGATAGAATTTTAAAAGAGAGCGACGTTTTAGCCGAAATGCAAAATAATGGAGAGATCATGATTATTGGTGCTATGTATGACATTAATACAGGTGAAGTAACCTTTTACGAATAACAATAAATTAGTTATTGAAAAGAAAAGTTTTAAGCAGTGTTAGCCTCATTGGTAACACTGCTTTTTTTGTTAAGTTGAGAAGTGAACAACATTAAGTTTCTTTTTGTAGATTTACTGAAGCAGCCTCGTTACCTAATGGATGGGGTCAAAAACAAAAGAAGAACTCTAATATTGTCTGAAGTGGATTTAAACAAGGTTTTTGATAATAACAAAAAATGGATCCAGGAAAAACTGGATGTTAATAGTACTTATTTTGATGATTTGGGTAAAGGGCAAAACCCTGACTTATTATACATAGGTTGTTCAGATAGTCGCGTAACCGCTGAAGAACTTATGGGTGCCGAGCCGGGAGAAGTATTTGTACACCGTAATATTGCTAATATGGTCATTAGTATTGACTTGAATGTGATGTCTGTAGTCAATTATGCGGTTGGCCATTTAAAGGTAAATCACGTGGTTGTTTGTGGACACTATGCTTGTGGAGGTGTCAAAGCAGCCATGCAATCGGCCGATTTGGGAATTCTTAATCCTTGGTTGCGCAACATTCGCGATGTTTACAGAATCCATAGGAAAGAGCTAAACGCCATTGAAGATGAGGACAAGCGCTATGATAGATTGGTAGAACTCAACGTTAAGGAACAATGCGTCAATCTAATAAAAACAGCTACCGTTCAAAAAGCCTATAGAGATAGAGGTTTAAAAGTACATGGTTGGGTGTTTGATGTACACACAGGAAAATTGATAGACCTTAAAATAGATTTTGAAGGCTATCTGAAAGATATCATGGAAATCTATCATCTAGATTAAAAATCAGTAACAAAATTATGCTATTGACTTATTTCTGAAAACTATTCAGTGTTTTCTTCAGTCAATTCAGCCTTTATCAACGTTGGAAATAATAATGGCGCTAATGATTTTACAGGCTCATAGAATATGGAATCCTTGGTATACTCTTCATCAACAAAAGTGATCGTGCTGTTCATTTTTTCAAAAATAATAAGCAAAACACTCAAGATCAGTCCAACTTTCAGTAACCCAAAGACACCTCCAAGCAATTTGTTCAAAAAACCTAAAGCTGCAAAATCGGCTAATTTTGTCAAGGCTTTGCCCGCTAAAGCCACAACCAATACAATGACAATAAATGTTATGGCAAATGCCGTGATGTTAATGGTTTTTTCATCCCATGCTACGTGATCCATTAAAATATTGGCTAGGTAATAACTAAAGTGAATGGCTCCATAAACACCAGCAATTAAGGCAGCCAAAGAGGCAATTTCAACAAAAAGACCCCTTAAAAGACCTCTAACCAGTCCAAAACCCAGTAAAACAACTAAAACAATATCTACAATAGCCATAACCTATAGAATTTCAACAAATATAAAGTAATGCTATATTACTTCTTTTGTAACTTTGTTTTTTTAAAATTATTATGTCAAGAGACCTCGAATTAAAACAACGATGGGAATTGGTAGTGGAAAAACTATCCAATCAATTTGCTGATGGAGAAACTTTGGATCTGGATGCTATCATCTACCTTATTGGTGTGCAGGAATTAGGTCAATTTAATAGAAAATTCAAAAAAGACCATAAACTGGATTTGATGCACATAGCCATTTGTCGTCTTTTAGAGCCTTATGGGTACTATGAATTTGATTACTATGATGATGATAAATGGCCTCATTACAAAGTAAAAGCGCAGTTGCCCAATCTAAAGGCGGGCGAACAAAGCATCTTGATGAAAGAAGCTATTGTAAACTATTTCTTGACATCAGAGTATATAGAGTAAGATTTACTAAATTTGCAGGCATTATAAGGATATCATGATAGATAAGTTAAAAGAATTAATTGCTGAAGCCGAAACGTTTAGTGCGCAGACAAAAGAAGAAGTTGAAGCTTTCCGAATCAAGTATTTAGGAAAAAAGGGGCTATTAAACGACTATTTTAAAGAATTTAAAAACGTTGCTAACGACCAAAAGAAAGAATTTGGTCAAGTGATTAATACTCTAAAGAAAACAGCTGAAGACAAGGTAAATGCCTTAAAGGAAGAACTAGAGAGCAAGGAAGAGGTCAAAGGTGTTTATGGTGACTTGTCACGTCCTGGTGAGCCAATTGAGATTGGCGCCAGACACCCTATTTCAATCGTTAAAAATCAAATTATTGATATCTTTTCGCGTATAGGATTTAATGTGAGTGAAGGTCCAGAAATTGAAGACGACTGGCACAATTTTACAGCGTTGAATTTGCCCGAATACCATCCAGCGCGTGATATGCAGGACACGTTTTTTATTCAAACTAATCCGGATATATTATTGCGTACGCACACCAGTTCTGTTCAAGTACGTTATATGGAAAACAACAAACCGCCTATTCGTACTATTTCCCCTGGGCGGGTTTACAGAAATGAAGCGATTTCAGCACGTTCACATTGCTTTTTCCACCAAGTGGAAGGATTGTATATTGATAAAGACGTCAGTTTTGCCGATTTAAAGCAAACGCTGCAATACTTCACTACTGAAATGTTTGGAAAGTCTAAAATAAGACTCCGTCCATCCTATTTTCCATTTACAGAACCAAGTGCGGAAGTTGATGTGTATTGGGGATTAGAGACCGAAACTGATTATCGTATTACAAAAGGGACCGGTTGGTTGGAGATAATGGGTTGTGGTATGGTTGATCCCAATGTTTTGGAAAACTGCGGCATTGATTCTAAAACCTATTCAGGTTTTGCCTTTGGTATGGGTATAGATCGTATAGCTATGCTCTTACATCAAATAGGCGATATTCGTTTGTTAAGCGAGAATGATGTCCGCTTTTTAGAGCAATTTAAGTCGGCACTATAATCCGCATGAAAAAAGACATTCAAATCCCAAAAGTTACTGACGTTTATGTGGCTGTTGTTAACGAATTCAACAAAGAGCACCAAACGCACGATTGGAATGCCTACATTATCAATAACAAGGATGTGGATTTAGATACCGTTTTAATTGCTACCAAAGGTTATAGTGACGATAAAATAACACCGGTTATGCGGCATACCATTAAAATGCTACCAGCCAGAAGCTATGCCAAAATTGAATATTTGCAAGAAGCGGTTTTAAAAATCAACAACGAGTTTAAAGTCACTTTTTTTGAAGGGAATACCATGTATGACAAAACTTATCTGTTCAGAAAAAACACCATCAATAAAAATGCCCTGCAGACCATACCATTAATGCAGGAAAAAGGGGTGTTGGTGAAATAGTTTCGTTTACGGTCTGATATGAAATGTTTTAATTGTTTATATCAGTTGTAAACGAAGTTCGACTATTTTTTTGAGAATGTCAAATAGGTTAATCCAACTTCTCTGTTAGTTTTTTAAACACCTTTTTGGCATCCTTTCCATCATAAAGAATATCATAAACCGCATTAATAATAGGCAGTCGGGTTTTCTTTTTGTTCTTTTCGTTGAGTAAATGAGCACTTTTGGTAGCATAATAGCCTTCAGCAACCATATTCATTTCCATCATGGCACTTTTCACCGTGTAGCCCTTGCCTATCATATTTCCAAACATACGGTTTCTGGAAAACACCGAGTAACCCGTAACCAACAAGTCACCCAAATAAGCCGAGTTGTTAATGTTACGTTTCATTTTGTGCATTTTCTTAATAAAACGCTTCATTTCGCGTATGGCATTACTCATCAACACACTCTGAAAATTATCACCATATCCCAAACCATGGGCAATACCCGCGGCAATCGCATAAATATTTTTAAGCATCACGGCATATTCAGTACCAATAATATCATCACTTATTTTGGTCTTTATATAGTCGCTGGATAGATTTTTGGCAATGGCTTTGGCTTTGTTGGCATCTGCACATGAAATAGTGAGGTACGATAAACGCTCCAAGGCGACTTCTTCAGCATGGCAAGGACCAGCAATAACAGCAATATTTTCAAAAGGGATATTATAAATATCATGGAAGTGTTCACCAACCAATAAGCCTGACTCTGGAATAATCCCTTTTACGGCTGAAACCACTATTTTATCGGTAATATCAACAGTCAGTTTTTCCAGTTCACTGTGCATAAAAGCCGATGGAATTACAAATATTAGCACATCGGCATAGGTTGCCATTTCATTGATATCATTGCTCAACTTAAGTTGATCCACTTTAAACTCTACCGAACTCAAATAACTTGGGTTGTGGTACTCTTTTAAAATGTGTTCTTTGGTATAAACACTGCGCATATACCAACCAACTTCCTCTAAATTTTCCGATAACATTTTGACAATAGCTGTTGCCCAGCTACCTGCTCCAAACACCGCGTACTTTAAAGGTTTATCCATGAATTGAAAATTAGTATTTAAGTCAAAAGTACGTAAAAAAAGCCGCTTTAGAAACTATCCTACAGAAGAAGCATTTTGATTTTGGCACGTGTTTTGAATTCTGTAAATCAATAACGTTAAAATGAAAGCTTATGAAGACTTTAAAACTACTTTTAGTATTTGCAGTATCGGCAACACTATTTACGTCTTGCTATACAGAAGAGATAATAGTTGATGGATATAATCCGCAACCAACGTCTTCAATTTCTTTGAATCAGTTATTAAATTCTTATGAGTTGTGGTATGTTGATATTAATGAAACTTTAGGATATGGTGAAACACCATTTTTACAAATGGCCTTTACAGTGTCGTTTAGAAATGGAAATGTGTTCGCTAACAATAATTTGGTGGGTATTGGTAGTCAAGGTAACGGCTACGGTATTCAAATTGGCACTTATGATGCCTACAATATGATTCTGGATGTATACCATATTATTGATGGATATCAAACATTTGATGTCTATCAAATTAATAACAATACTATTGAACTCTATAACCCAAACAATGATACCTCATACTTTTTGGTAGGATATCAGCGAGCGACTTTTGATTATGATTTTGTGTTTTATGATAACATTCACTATTTCTTGCAGGAGTACCGTGCATGGGAAAAAACCTATACCAGTGCTACTGGAACCGTAAATGATTTTGATTATGAAAACTATTTACAGTTTTTGGCCGGAGGTAATGATTCGGAGTTTAGAAGCTCGCAGGATGTGAATGTTGGTAACATAAACAACATTTATTGGGATTATACAGGTGTTTATGGCGTGAACAATGTTTCAGGTAATATGTATATGAAGACGTTAACGCTGGACTATGACTATTTTGGAAATGAACATTTTGAATTAACGGTTCTGAACGATGCCAAAATAGAGCTTTACCATATTTCTTCACAAACTATATATGAGTTTACGGGACGTGGTTACATACAATTCATGCGTGATGCAGCAGGAAAGGAAACCAAGAAGCCTAAAATGCGAAAGTTTAAAGCCGAACGTCAAGATAACCCAAGAGAAAATAATAGGGTTTAAAAAAATTTAATATAATATGTGACCTTTGGTTAAGAGTTGTGTCAAAATATGTAGAATGAAGAATTGGCAATGAATTCATTTTAAAAATTCTAGTTTAGAATAACGATTTTTGGTTGGTTGAAACTGTCTGCGAAACCTAGTAACAGGCAGTTTCTCATTTTAAAAGGCTATTAATCAGTAGGAATTCCAAAAGAATTTTTTGAACTTTACAATAATTAATAACAAAACAAACAAAGAGAATTATGGGATTATTTTCATTTATTAAAGATGCAGGAGCCAAAATTTTTGGAATAGGTAAAACTACTGCTGAAGAAGCTGCCGAAGCAGCAGCAGATGCGGCAGCGGCAAAACTACGTAGAGAAGAGGCTGCAGCCAGCCGGTTAGAAGAAACCGTTAGTGATTTACAACTACAGGTTGAGAATTTAGACATCAAAATTGTTGATGATATGGCTACAGTCACTGGAATGGCATATGATCAAGCCACAAAAGAAAAAGTAGTTTTAGTTGTAGGGAACTCTAATGGTATTGCTACAGTTGATGATCAAATGACGGTAGAGCATACAGAACCTGAAGCACAGTTTCATACAGTTGTGAGTGGTGATACGTTAGGGAAAATAGCCAAAACGTATTACGGCAATGCTATGAAGTATCCCGTGATTTTTGAAGCTAATAAACCTATGTTGAAAGATCCAGATTTAATTTATCCTGGTCAAGTGTTACGTATTCCTGCGTTAGACTAATAAATACTTATTATAAAATTGAAGCCAGCTGAAAAAGTTGGCTTTTTTTATTTATAAAAATTCATTTCATCCACATATTCCCATACATGTTCAGGGAGCATAGGCCTAATAATTTGGCCCGCTTTAATAGCTTTTCGAATGAACGTAGAAGATAACTGAATAATAGGTGCATCAATATGATGAATGCGATTGTGATTATCAAATTGAGTCTCTACAGCTCCATCGGATATTCTAGGATACACATAAATATCATGGTGTTCTAATATGAGTTCATAGTTTTTCCATTTATGAAAACTCTTCAAATTATCTTCTCCCATGATGAGAGAAAACTCATAGTCAGGATGTTTTTCCTGTAAATATGTTAAGGTATTGATAGTATAATTTGGTTGAGGTAAGTTGAATTCAATATCGCTAGGTTTTAAACGCACATAATCTTTTGTGGCTCTATAGACCATTTCCAATCTTTGATAATTATCCAGCAACGATTGTTTTTTCTTAAAGGGACTTTGTGGTGTAACGACCAACCAAATCTGATCTAAATCGCTATTTTCAGCCAAATGGTTGGCAATTATTAAATGACCAACATGAATGGGATTAAAGGTTCCAAAGTAAAGGCCAATTTTCATAGTAATTTAACTATTTATAAATTCAGAAACTAGGGTTTCAGCTTCTTTTAGAGCTTTATCTAGGTCATCATTTTCAATAATCACATCAAAAAGTGGTGCTGTCGCTAGTTCAGCTGATGCCTTGGCGATTCGCATATTGATTTTATCAGCACTTTCTGTTTTACGTTTTTTAAGTCTAATTTTCAATTCATCAATACTAGGCGGCTTTACAAAGACAGCAAGTGTCTCACTGGGAAATTTACGTTTGATGCGTAATCCTCCTGACACGTCAATATCAAAAATAACATGTTTGCCATGAGACCAAATACGTTCAACTTCGGTTTTTAAAGTACCGTAAAAATTATCTCTATAGACTTCTTCCCATTCCAAAAACGCATCGTTTTTAATTTTGTTTTTAAATTCTTTAGAACTTAAAAAGTAATAGTCCTTGCCATCAACTTCCTCGCCGCGTTTTTCACGGGATGTAGCAGAAATAGAGAATTCTAAATTAAGTTCGTCAATTCCCAATAAATGTCTCACTATGGTTGTTTTGCCCGAACCTGATGGTGCTGAAAATACAATTAACTTACCTTTCTTCATATTTACAACACGTTCAATAATTGTTCCTTAATTTTTTCAAGCTCATCTTTCATTTGAACTACTAGTTTTTGCATGGGCGCATAATTACTTTTAGAACCTATGGTATTGATTTCTCGTCCAATTTCCTGTCCAATAAAACCGAGTTTTTTACCATTAGAATCAGCAGAGTCCAATGATTTTATAAAATAGTCGAGATGGTTTTTTAGGCGTACTTTTTCTTCGGTGATATCAAATTTTTCAATGTAATACACCAATTCTTGCTCAAATCGATTTTCATCAACTTTTTCCTTAAGCTCTTCTATTCCTTTACGCAGGCGCTCACGAACAGCCACGATACGTTCAGGGTCCATAGTGATGACTGATTCTAAAAGGTCATCTATATTTTGAATGCGATTTCTAAAGTCGGTTTCCAAAGCCTTACCTTCATCCAAACGATAATTGTCTATACGTTTTAAGGCATCAAGCACACCCTCAGAAATGACCTTCCATTCGTCTTCATCAATATCATCTCGTTCGGTATTCAGTGCATCAGGAAATCTCACAGCCATTTTTAACAATTCGGTTTCATCACCATTTACAACCTCTTTAAGCTGTTTGATGTATTGTTGGACTACTGGTTTGTTCAATTGAGTTGAGGTTTCTTCCCCTGTCATTTCCACATAAATTGAAAAATCAATTTTACCACGTTCTAACTGATTACCTATAAGTTTCCGAAGATTCAATTCTTTTTCACGATACACAGAAGGCATTCGTGCATTCAAATCCAGGTTTTTACTGTTTAGTGATTTTATCTCTATGGTTATCTTTTTGGTAGGTAACTGTAAAACAGATTTACCATATCCTGTCATTGAATGTATCATAAGCTTATTTAAAGTCCTACAAAGGTAACCAAAACTGTATGTTTTGAAAACAGATTTCCGTTTAATGCATTATGACCTATTAATTGTATTTTTGAAACCTAAAAAATAAATAATGTTTACAAAAGAATTTGAAATACGTTGGAATGATCTGGATGCCAATATGCATTTGGCAAATGCTTCCTATATGAATTTTATGAGTCATACACGCATGGCTTTTTTTGAAGAATTTGGGTTTTCCCTTCATGAAATAGCCAAACATGAACTCGCTCCTATAGTTTTTAATGAGCACATTTATTATTTTAAGGAAGCGCATATTGGTGACCCAATTACGGTTGGATTAGAGGTCACAGGATTGAGTGAGGATGGTATGTTTTTTAGTATAGAGCACAATTTTTATGATAGAGAGGGAAAGAACATTGCCCATTGCGAAATGCTTGGTGCTTGGATGAATTTTAAGACCAGAAAATTGACAAAACTGAATGATGAACTTATGGCTTGTGCCAATCAGTTTCCAAAATCAAAAGATTTTAAGGTTTTAACAAAAGAAGACACGCGCAAAAACCAAAAAAGACCGATAGACTTAACTTTTTAGTGCTGGTTTTTTTGTTACTAAGTATACACCAATAAAGATTAACAAAGCAGCAATGAGCTTAATGCCATTTATGGTGTCACTTCCCATAATAATGGCAAATATTCCTGCTATAACGGGTTGTATGTACAAAAACGTACTGACTGTTGAAGCTTTTAATTGTCTTAACGCTAACGGGTTTAAGAGATAAGTGGTAAATGTTGCCCCAAGGATGACAAAAGCAACAGAGAAAATAATATACGGAGGGAATGATGTCCAGACAACTTCAGAAAGTTCTCCATAGCCGAAAGGGATTACCATAATTAGTCCAAATAAAAACAACCAACGAATAAATGTAAAAGGATGGTATTTGTCCGTAATTTTCTTAATGAGAATCAAATAGATACTATATGAAACAGCATTAATAAACACCAAAGTATTTCCCAATAATATATTGTCCCCAACTTGGGTAGATCTACCGTAGATGCTCAATACAATCGCGCCCGAAAACCCTAACAAAATTCCGATAAATTTTAAATGTGTAATGCGCTCCTTGAGGAAAACAGCCGATAAGACTAACACAACAATGGGCACAACAGTCATGATTACCGAAGCATGTATTGGTGTTGTAAATTCAAGGCCTTTAAAAAATGTAAGCATGTTCAAGGCTATACCAAAAATGGATGCGATGAAAAACTTAAAATAATCCTTTCGATCAATTTTTTCAGTTGGGGTGAATAAGCTTAATATCCAAAAGAGAATGGTTGCCCCAATAATTCGTAAAAGGATGAAACCATAGGGTTTTATGTGACCCTCGTCAATGACATCATTTGCAAATGTGAAGGTCAGCCCATAAATAACTTGGACCATAAAGGCAGCAAATAATGCAAAAAGACGGTTATTTCCCACTTAAGGCGTTTTTAACTTGTTCAACCGTTTTTTTTGAATTCCCGATGAATATTTGATTCCCGATTATTATGACCGGACGACTTAAAAAGGTATAGTGATCCAAGATGTAATGCTTGTAATCAGCCTCTTTTAAGTCGGCATTTTTCAAATCCATTTCCTTGTACAACTTGGCACGTTTACTAAAAAGGGATTCATAACTACCAGAAAGCTTTTGCATTTCCTCTACCTGTTTAACTGTCATAGGCTCCGTTTTGATGTCCTGTAATTCAAAATCTGGTGGTAGATTCAACGCTTTTAAAATACGAATGCAGGTGCTGCATGTTTTAAGGTAGTATACTTTTTTCATATCATATTAATATGGTGCAAAGTAAGTCCATTTTAAAAGAATTTTGGTTAATTTTAAGCAAAAATAAACTATGGATTGGGCATTTGATATTTCGATTAAGAACAGAAAATTATTGGAATCTATTCTAGATAATTATTCTTTACAACAACTCAATAAAATCCCTGATGGGTTTAGCAATAATCTGATATGGAATATTGCTCACACCATCGTCACACAGCAGTTACTGGTTTATAGATTATCTGGGTTGCCTTGCATCGTTTCTGAAGAATTGATTGAATTATTTAAAAAAGGGACAAAACCTGAAAGGGATTTATCTCAAGCTGAAGTTGATGCCATTAAAAATTTGTTATTTTCTACCATAGAAAAAACGAAAGAAGACTACAACAACAAGGTGTTTCAACAATTCAATGAATATACTGTCACAACAAAAAGCACACTAACAAATGTGGAGGAAGCCATCGACTTCAACTGTTATCATGAAGGCATTCATTTAGGTGTCATATTATCCTTGCGGAAGTTTGTTTAATTACTTGTAAGCCAATAGCGCATCTATTTCATTATAGGTCATGTGAATTTCAGTAATACCTGAAGAATAAGGCGCAATTTCATAAGTATTATACAATAATATGAGACCATCATCATCAAAGCCAATATTCGCTGGAAGGGTAAAATTATCAGGATCAAAATAATTTTCTTTTTTGTCAGCTATCTCCTTATTAAAATGACTTTTGGCCAATTCTTCAAAAGCTGAAAAATTAGAAAACAAATCGTTATTAGGAATGATGTCTCCCGTGAGCGTATCA
The DNA here is from genome assembly GCF_055227665.1 of Hanstruepera sp. CR43. Taxonomy (NCBI): domain Bacteria; kingdom Pseudomonadati; phylum Bacteroidota; class Flavobacteriia; order Flavobacteriales; family Flavobacteriaceae; genus Hanstruepera; species Hanstruepera sp. CR43. Next base: position 2,027,255 of record NZ_CP200078.1, read on the forward strand.
AAATTCAAAAACCTAATTGTCAAAATACCATGGGCTCCTCCAGTATTCAAATAACTTGTTAAGGCAATGGATATTAAAGACTCCGATTGATAGGAAACTTCACCATCAATTTGAGCTTCCCAAACCATGGGGCTTTCTGGAAATTCATTTGTAAATTTTATATACTCATTGTTGAAATTAGTGATGCTTTCTTCAACAGATTTTGATGTAACCGGTTCAGGGTCGCCAATTTGCAGAGTAGCTATTATCGACTCGTTTATTTTAGAATTTATTTTTTCAGATACAGGGTTATTGCCTTTTGCTTTAGGAATAAATATTTCAACGAGTTTGTTTTCATGGGTAGTCATGTTTACTTCATTGAATAAAGTTGAAGATTTTTCATCCGCACATGAAAGGTTTAACAATGAGTAAGTTGATAGTATAAAAACGATAAAGTAATTTCGCATAATGACTTCCTGTTAATCTTGTACTAAAGATAGTTATTGCATTTGAATAGAACGAATTAAAATATAACTTTGTGGAAAAGAACATTTATATATGAAATTTAATACAAAAACAATACATGGTGGTCAGAAACATGATCCAGCTTATGGTGCTGTCATGCCACCTATATATCAAACATCAACATATGCTCAAAGCACACCAGGTGGACATAAAGGTTTTGAATACTCCAGAACACATAATCCAACAAGACAAGCTTTAGAAAATGCTTTTGCCAGTATTGAAAATGGTAACTATGGATTAGCCTTCGGTTCTGGATTGGCAGCCATAGATGCGGTTATTAAGTTGTTGGAGCCGGGTGATGAGGTTGTTTCTACTAATGATTTATATGGTGGCTCCTATAGATTGTTCACCTCGATTTTCAAGAAGTTTGGTATCAAGTTTCATTTTGTAGGTATGGAAAATGCCCATAATATTGAAAACTTCATTAATGGCAAAACCAAACTCATCTGGGTGGAAACACCAACAAACCCCATGATGAATATTATTGATATAAAAGCTTGTTCTCAAATAGCTAAAAAGCACAATCTGTTGCTGGCTGTTGATAATACTTTTGCAACACCTTATTTACAACAACCATTGGATTTGGGTGCTGATATAGTTATGCATTCAGCAACCAAGTATTTAGGCGGACACAGTGATGTGGTTATGGGAGCCCTAATTGTCAAGGACAAAGACTTGGCCGATAAATTGTATTTTATTCAAAACGCCAGTGGTGCTGTATGTGGTCCACAAGATAGTTTTTTAGTACTACGTGGTATTAAAACACTGCATATCCGAATGCAACGTCACTGTGAAAACGGTAAAGCTATTGCTGAATACTTGAATTCCCATCCAAAAGTTGAAAAGGTCTATTGGCCAGGTTTTGAAAACCATCCCAATCATAACGTTGCAAAAGCGCAAATGAATGATTTTGGAGGGATGATATCTTTTACAACCAAAGGGAATAATTACGAAGAAGCTATAAAAATTGTTGAAAAACTTAAAATATTTACATTAGCAGAGTCTTTGGGTGGTGTCGAATCTTTGGCTGGCCATCCGGCTAGTATGACACATGCAAGTATTCCCAAAGAAGAACGTGAAAAAACTGGTGTTGTGGATTCACTTATTCGTTTGAGTGTTGGAATCGAAGATATTGACGATTTAATTGAAGATTTAAAACAAGCAATAGGATAGTATTTTATAAAAGCATTGAACAAAAAAGCCCAAGTAAAGTTACTTGGGCTTTTTTGTTTATTTTTTAGATATTAATCTAGATAATAGATGTAACCAAAATTTAGCCAAACCAACCAATCATTATGCTTATTAGAACTTAATTGATGATTCAAACCATCAATCCAATCACTAAAGTAATATTGCCATCTTAAATCCAACATTAAATCGGACAATTTAGTTAATTTATAACGCGCACCAATACTGGTGACAACTGACCAAGTACTTCCTGAATCAGGGTTAATTGATCCAGGCTCCCATTGGCTCCAAAAATTACGAGGATCAGCAATAGTTTGTGTTCCATAAGTGGTAGAAGCTTTAGGATTAAAGGAAGTATAGTGAGCTCCTAAACTCACAAATGGCGCTATTCTATAGCTGAAAGCTTGAAAAGAGCGGATACTCAAAGGGAAATATTCCAATTGCATTCCAATATCAAAGTTATTGGCTTCACCTTTGTGTTTTCTCAATCTTTCAGCATTATCAGATGTTCCTGCTTGCCATTGTCCAAAATGGTCTAGTTTAGTAGTGTTATAAGATATTTCACTTCGTAACTTAAAATGATCATTAAAATAAGTGTCAGTAGAGTAACAATTACAATCTGCTCTGTAGGCAAAATTGATGTAGTGAATCAAACCTATTCCAATACCGGAATTACCAAAATTTGTTTCTTCATTATTTCTAACACCAAAGTCTGATCTAAATTGAACGGGACCTACAATAGCACCAATTTCATGAGAAAAACCTAGCTGCGAAAACCCCATTTGCATACCAGCAAAAAAGATTAAGATTACGGTTAATTGTTTCAAATTGAACATAGTATTACTTTCAATGATTTAGAGCAAACAGTTAACAAATATAAAAAAACGACTTTATCTACCAAATTAATTATTGAAATCCAATAAGATATACGGCAAATTAACAAATAAATAATTATTTCATCATAGATTATGAAAAATAAAAAAAAGACATTTCTTTTTTAAAGATAATGTATATTTGCACCCATTAAATTTCACAATATTTTTATATTTCTTAAAAATCAAGAAAATGAAAGAAAAAATAAATGCCTTTTTAGAGACAGTTAAGGGTAAAAATGGTCACGAGCCAGAATTTTTACAGGCTGTTCATGAAGTTGCAGAAACAGTTATACCCTTTATTGAAGAGAATCCTCAATACAAAGGGAAAATGCTATTGGAGCGCATGGTTGAGCCAGAGCGCACGATAATATTCAGAGTGCCTTGGATTGATGACGAAGGCAACACGCAAGTAAACAGAGGGTTTCGTGTTGAATTCAATTCAGCCATAGGACCTTATAAGGGCGGTTTACGTTTTCACCCTTCTGTAAACTTAAGCATACTTAAGTTTTTAGGGTTTGAACAAGTTTTTAAAAATTCATTGACCACTTTGCCAATGGGTGGCGGTAAAGGAGGAAGTGACTTTAACCCTAAAGGGAAAAGCGACAACGAAGTTATGCGTTTTTGTCAATCTTTCATGAATGAATTATTCAGACACATTGGTGCTAATACTGACGTTCCTGCCGGAGATATAGGTGTTGGTGCCAGAGAGATTGGCTACATGTTTGGTCAATACAAACGATTAAGAAATGAATTTACGGGTGTGTTAACTGGAAAGGGGATGTCCTATGGAGGTTCTTTAATTCGTCCAGAAGCCACTGGTTATGGATGTGTGTATTTTGCTAAAAACATGCTTGCAACAAAGGGAGACTCTTTTGAAGGGAAAACCGTTGTGATTTCCGGGTCAGGTAATGTGGCACAGTTTGCTTGTGAAAAAGCCACTCAATTGGGCGGCAAAGTTGTGACTATGTCTGATTCATCAGGATATATACACGATTCTGAAGGAATAGATGCTGATAAATTAGCATTTATTATGGATATTAAAAATGTTAAAAGAGGACGAATCAATGAGTATGTTGAAAAATATCCTTCTGCGAAATTTTATGCTGACGAGAGACCTTGGTCTGTTAATTGTGATATAGCTCTACCATGCGCAACCCAAAATGAGTTAAATGCAGAAGAAGCAAAATCTTTAATAAATAACAATGTAATTGCTGTTGCTGAAGGGGCCAATATGCCAACTACGCCTGATGCCATTGAAGCTTTTCAAAAAGCGAAAGTATTGTTTTCTCCAGGGAAGGCATCTAATGCTGGAGGTGTTGCAACTTCTGGTCTGGAAATGAGTCAAAACTCGTTACGTTTCAACTGGACTCGTGAGGAAGTGGACGCGAAACTTAATCAAATCATGAATGACATTCACGAATCGTGTGTTACTTATGGTAAGCAAGAGGACGGATATATTGATTATGTGAAGGGAGCTAATGTTGCCGGTTTTGTTAAGGTAGCTGATGCTATGCTTGCTCAAGGAGTAGTATAAAAAGAATAAATTTATTAAAAGGAGCTTTCTATTGATTTAGAAAGCTTTTTTTATTTAAAAAAATATGAAACACAACTTTAACTCGTTAGTATTAAATATATTTGAATACTGATAATTATATTATGATTAAAAGGACAATACTTTTTTTGTTTTTTGTAGTTTCTATTTTTGGTTATTCTCAAGATTTTTCTTCACAATGGCAGGGTCATTTTTCATATTTAAACATTAAAGACATTTCCCAAGGTAATAATAAATTATACGCTGCAGCTGAAAATGCCATTTTTATCTACGATACCCAAACTCAAGAAACAACGACTTTATCGACTATAAATGGATTGTCAGGTGAAACTATTTCACAAATTCATTACAGTGAGGCATATGAACTTCTCATTATCGGTTATGAAAATGGATTGATGGAAATTGTTTTTGACAACGATGAAAATGTTTTAACAATAGTAGATATACTTGAAAAACCAACCATTCCTCCTACTAACAAAAACATTAATCATTTTAATGAATATGAAGGACTAATATACATTTCAACAGACTATGGTATTTCGGTCTATGATTTAAATAGATTAGAATTTGGAGATACATATTTTATAGGGAATGGAGGTGCTCAAATAATTGTAAAACAAACAACAATTTTTGACGGGTATATATATGCAGCTTGTCAAGATGGAAATGGATTAAAAAAAGGTTTGTTGACGAGTAACGATTTAGTTGATTTTCAAGAATGGATAACAGTTAGAGGAGGTAATAATATTGCTATTGAGACTTTGATTGATAAATTGTTCGTAATGAGATTTAACAGATTTATTGCTGAAGTTATCAATGATGAGTTTTTCGATATTATTCAATATGACTCAAGACCAATTGATGTTCGAGCGGTGAATGATTATTTAATAATTACAGAAATTGATAAAGTTCATGTTTATGATATTAATTTTAACATAATAGCCGAAATTGCCATACCTGATAATTTCCCGACAGAGTTTACAGCATCAACATCGATAGGTAATGATATTTACATTGGAACTCAAGATTACGGAATACTTAAAGTTTCAATTTCAAATACTTTTGAATTTGAAGAGATTCACCCTGATGGGCCCTTATTAAATAACTCTTTTGCTATTGAGTCAGCATCCAATAGCTTATGGGTAACTTTTGGAGAGTATACCTTAACATATAATCCGTCTCCCTTGAACTCAAGAGGGGTTAGTCACCTCAACAACGGCGATTGGGTTAATATTCCTTATGACAGCCTTTTTGAAGCAAAAAATTTAAATAAGATAGCTATTAATCCTTTTAACTTGAATCAAGTATTTATCAGTTCTTTTCAAAATGGAATTGTTGAAATCAATGATGATTCGCCTACAATCCTTTATAATGAAACAAATAGTGGATTAGAGTCTGCTGAAAATCCAAATAATCAAAGTTTTTATAGTATAAGGCAATCGGCATCGACATTCGATAGAAATGGGATACTTTGGACAATGACTGGCCGAGTTGGTAAACCTTTGAAATCATATGACCCAACAACCGATCAATGGAGACGATTTGATTTTTTGAGTTTGATACAAGATCCTTTTAATGGTGAATGGGGATATAGTGATATAGAAGTTGACGACAACGGAACTAAATGGATAGGCGGTTATTATTTTGGATTAATTGGATTTAATGAAAATAATGGTCCTCAATTAAAAAGCCTCAATAGCGAAGACCAAAATATGCCTTCTAGTTTTGTTACTTCTGTAGCTATTGATAAACGCAATCAAATTTGGATTGGTACAATACAAGGATTAAGGGTACTGTATAACACATCCAATTTTTTTTCAGATGATAATGTGCAAGCACAACAAATAATAATTTTGGAAGAGGGTGTTCCAAAGGAATTATTATTTCAACAATTTGTTTCTGATATTGAGGTTGATGGATCTAACAATAAATGGGTTGCAACTATAGCTTCTGGATTATTTTATTTTTCATCAGATGGGCAACAAACCTTATACCATTTCACAAAAAATAACTCGCCCTTACCTTCAAACAATATCATAGACGTGTCTATTGATGGATCTAATGGAGTGGTTTATATAGCCACAGACAAGGGTTTGGTTTCTTTTAAAGCTGGAGGCTCCGAAACACAGGAAACACTAGAGAATGCTTTTGTCTATCCTAACCCTGTAAGGCCCAATTTCGAGATAACCCAGAAAAAGGTGAAAATAAGTGGGATTTCCGAAAATGTCAATATCAAAATTACCGATATTGAAGGCAATTTAGTTGCAGAAGCACAGTCCAGAACCAATTTGAGATTTAAAGGATATAATCTGGAAATAGATGGAGGTGTTGCTTTTTGGAATGGCAAAAATCTTCTTAATAATGTTGTTGCTTCAGGGGTTTATTTAGTCATGCTTTCAGATTTAGATACTTTTGAAACAAAGGTTTTAAAGGTAATGGTCGTTAGGTAATGTTAGCTGTCAACAAAGTAATTGTACTTTCCAAAATTAAGTATCGAGACAATGATGTCATTGTAAAATGCTACACAGAAAAGCGTGGTGTTGTTAGCTACTTGGTTAGAAATGCTTATAAAAGTAAGGGCAGCAGATCTATAGCTTATTATCAACCACTTTCGCAATTAGTCATTGAAGAAAAATATAGACAGAATCAATCTCTACAATATATATCAGAAGTTAAGTCTAGTTTTTTTTACAAATCACTCCATACTAATGTTTTAAAAAGTTCTGTAGCTATTTTTATTGCAGAAGTTTTGGCTGCTGTGCTAAAGGAAGAAGAGCAAAACACCAACTTATTTGATTATCTTGAACCGGCTCTACAATGGCTTGATGCTGAAAGTAAATTCTCTAACTTTCATCTGTTGTTTTTAGTTGAGTTAACTAAATATTTAGGATTTTATCCTCAAAGCAGTTTTAATGAATCATCATTTTTCAATCTTCAAACAGGGGCTTTTGAAAACAATCTCATTGACAAATTCTCTGTATCAGACCAAAATAATACTATTTTAAAAAAGCTGTTGGGCATGAAATTTGATGAGTTAAATATGTTGCATTTAAATGCTGCCCAAAGAAGAAATTTTTTAAATATGCTTTTGCTATATTATGAATTGCATCTAGGATATTTTAAAAAACCAAAATCATTGGAAGTATTTAGTCAACTTTTCAATTAACCAACTAACCAATTAAAAATTTTAGAAATGAAGTTAAAATTCCTATTTCTATTTTTTTCTGTAATTTATTCTATCAACACGTTTTCACAAAAAGTTATTGTGCTAGAGAAAGATTCAAATACACCATTGGCGGGTGTAACTATTTCTGGTGATAACGAAACCATTCAAACTAATATTGATGGAGAAGCTTCATTGGATTTGTTTGAAAATAATGAATTACTAACTTTTAGAAATAAATCCTACAGAGAGGCTCAATTGAAGAAATTAGAAATTATTGATGCCAATTATAAAGTATATTTAGTCAGTATTGTTGACTTAGACGAAATAGTTATTTCTGCATCTAAATTCGAACAAAGCTCAAGGGATATACCTCAAAAAATAGTCAACATTACGGCTAAAGAAATACAGTTTACAAATCCACAAACCAGCGCTGATTTATTGGAAAACACTGGAAATGTGTTTATTCAAAAAAGTCAGTTGGGAGGTGGTAGCCCAATGATTCGAGGGTTTTCAACCAATAGGCTATTGATTACTGTTGATGGTGTTCGTATGAATAATGCCATTTTTAGGTCGGGAAACCTTCAAAATGTGATTTCAATAGACCCTTTTACCATTCAAAATACCGAAATAACACTTGGAGCAGGATCTGTAGTCTACGGTAGTGATGCCATAGGCGGTGTTATGAGTTTCTATACCAAAAAACCACAGTTATCTTACAAAGAAGATCTGTATTTTAGGGCTAATGCATTAGCAAGATATGCTTCAGCTAACTTTGAAAAAACGGGACATTTTGACGTGAATTTTGGATTAAAAAAATGGGGCTTTTTAACTAGTTTCAGTTATAGCGATTATGATGATTTAAGAATGGGTAAACACGGTCCAGTGGATTATTTGAGACCAGAATATGTTGAAACTGTTAATGGGGTAGATTCTGTTGTAGAAAACGAAAATCCATTAGTGCAAACACCTACAGGGTTTAATCAATATAATCTCATGCAAAAAGTGCGTTATGAACCCAAAGAAGATTTAAGTTTAGATTTAGGAGTATATTTTTCAAGAACATCGGATTATTCAAGATATGACCGACTCCTACGTTACAGAGGAGAAAATTTGCGGTCAGCTGAATGGTATTATGGCCCACAACAATGGTTTATGACTAGTTTTCAGTATACCAAATTGAGAAGTAGATCGAACCTTTATGATAAGGTTCAAACAACTCTTGCATACCAAAACTTTAAAGAGAGTAGATATGATCGTGATTTTCATTCAGAAATAGAAAATATCAGAGAAGAAACGGTTAACGCACTGTCATTTAATATCGATTTAGAAAAGAAAATTAGTCCAAAATCAGAGCTTTTCTATGGTTTTGAATATGTCTACAATTTAGTTAACTCTTTAGGAGAAGAGAAAAATATCACTACCAATACTATTAATTCAACGGTTTCACGCTACCCAGATGGTTCTGATTGGCAGTCTGTAGCAGTTTATACAAGTTTAAAATACAAGCCGAGTAATACATTCATTTTCCAATCTGGTTTGCGTTATAACCAAGTGTTTGCAAACGCGAGTTTTACAGAAAACAATGAATATTTAAATCTGCCTTTTGATTCAGCTAAAATTAATTCAGGTGCATTAACGGGAACAGCTGGTATTAGCTGGTTACCCAACAAAACTATTCAATGGAAATTGAACGCTTCAACAGCTTTTAGGGCTCCAAACATTGATGATGTAGGAAAAGTGTTTGACTCAGAACCAGGTTCGGTAGTGGTACCTAACAACAATCTAAAGCCAGAATATGCCTATGGAGGAGAGTTGGGCTTAATACTAAACTTTGATGGCATTTTTGTTTTGGATATTGAAACCTATTATACATTTTTAGATAATGCATTGGTGCGAAGAGATTATTCGATCAATGGCGAAACGGAAATTATTTATGATGGTGAGTTGAGTAATGTCCAAGCTATCCAAAACGCCTCTAAGGCATGGATTTATGGTTTTGAGGCGGGTCTGAAAGTTAATTTTTCTGAGAATGTCAAACTCACTTCTCAATATAATATTATAGGAGGTTCAGAAGAAGACAACGGTATTGAAATTCCGGTTAGACATGTTGCTCCAAATTTTGGGAATACGCATATAATCTTCAATAAAAACCGTTTGAAAATAGATGGATTTATTGATTACAATGGAGAACTATCGAATAATCAATTGGCGCCATCTGAAGCCGAGAAAGACTATATATATGCCAAAGACGAAAATGGTAATCCTTATTCACCCTCTTGGTATACTCTAAACTTGAGAACTCAATATGAATTGAAAAAGTCATTAAATATAACTATGGGTTTAGAAAACATAACAGATCAGCGATATAAAAGGTATTCTTCAGGCATAGCCTCTCCAGGAAGAAACTTTATTGTGTCTTTGAATTATTCTTTATAAAAAAAGCCCTCTAAATTTAGAGGGCTTTTTCGATATTATATTTATACAAAATTACTTTTTGATAGCTTTTTTAACAACAACATAATTATTGGACAAGGTTATTCTAGCTATATAGGCCGAGCTGCTTAAGTTGTATAAGTTATATGTTTCAGAACTATTTTGTCCTCTGAAATTAAACACTGTTCTTCCAGTTAAATCAATAATTTCAACATTTTTGATTGACAGGTTATTTGAATGAACTGTAAATCTTACATCATCATTGTCTAACTCAATAATGCTGATATCATTTGGATTCGTGATTATTTCATCAACAAACAAAGCGTTTGATCTAAATACGATTTCAAAACGACTATTAAAGGTACCTTCTTCGGCCATAAAGCTGTATGGACTACTTCTTAAATCATGAGTAATTCCTATTAGATTGTCCTTTAAAAATATAGGTTGAGAATTTGTGTCAAATATACCATCAACCGCAGCAATAGCTATGGTGTAATTGCCACTAATGGTGCTTTTATAACCTAAAGGAATAACATCAGAATCGGTAAAAGGAAGTCCCAGACCTTGAATAACAAATGCTTTATCCTCTATTAATGAATAAAAACTTAAGTTATCTGCAATGGCATCAAACATATGGTCTTTATCTTGGGTTGCATTTTGCGCGTAGCCAACTAAAATACGATTTGTTGGTTGATTTTCAGAAACCAAATCCAACCAGATACGGTGTTTTTCTAATTGACGGTAATCAGTAGTTTTATTATTGACACCCAATCTATAAAATTGAGAGTTATCATGTCCAACACCTCTCATAGCATTGTTAAACACAACATTACTTCCTGAAGGAGCGGTATCCAACATATTGACCATAAAACTTTGCCCAGAAGCAATGTATAGATCACCTGGACCACTTGAGGCACCCATACCATTGTAGGTTAAATAATCAGTTTCAGTATAGTTAGAGCCAAAATCATAATAAAAAGGATCACCGATAGCTGTACTTGGTGGATTACCATGTGTCCATAGATTTACAAAACCATCTAACACACTGCTGTTTTCATCCAAAAAGGTATAAGCATCAATAGCCGAAGGATAAGGATTCCCTAATAAATTCCATTGATCATCGTTACCAGGAATGGACCCTCTTGTAACTTGCAATGTGTGAGTTAATCCATTATGTGGGACACCGTTATCGAAAATGGCAGTAAAATTCAAATCACCTGGTACTGCCGGTGAAGTTTGACCGTTAGGCACCCGTATGATGTAACCTAAACCTTTTACCATGGTTTCACCAGCTGCTGAAACCCAATTCCCAAAAGTACCATTGGTATTAGCAAAAGTTGGATTCCACTTATAAATTCGATTAGTTGGCGAACTTGGCGAAACGTTATTGACATTCATATTGGTTATTGGTGAAGACCAATATACATAATCTTGATCATCAACAGAGGCAGATCGTTCCACGCTAATGTTACCAGTATTTATACCTGAATCATCACCTTGTACTAGTGAGCCATTATTTTCTATGAGAAATGAGCCATTATTTGTAAAGTTGTCATTAACAAAAATGTAACGACCATCCGTAATTGTGACGGTATTTGTTGGATCAACTATCAAGTCACCTTTTACATATAAATTATTGGAAGTACTGGTATCAAAATGGTTATCTAGCGTAACATCATAAAATTCTTCTGTATTGGTAGGAACATTATTATTAATAACTTGTGGACCATCCAAAGGATCTCCAGTAAATACCACGTGACCGTTACCTTCATCGAAAGCATTGACATTAACGTCATTAGTCCAATCACCATATAAATAAATCAGACTCCCTGGTGTTCCAATGCCATCGTGGTTCATATCTAAAGAGCCTGTTCCTTGAATGTTGATATCACGCACATACAAAATATCCAAGTCAGAATCTATATTTAATTTTTCATCACTGATGGTTAAATCTTGACAGTCCGCAACATAGCCATATTTTGCTGCATTTGGGGAAGTATGATCAATATCACAATAGGTCTCTGATGTACTATCTATTGTTACATCCGTATCACGTCTTGGAACAGAAAAATTCTCCCAGTTTTTACAATCAAACCAATCATTACCGGTAGAACTAGTGGTGCTGCCAATCCAATGACCTGCAACATTGGCCGTACCAGTAATAGTATATTGACTACCACATAGTGTAGTAATATCATCACTCTCCTGTCCAGAACTAGCACTTGAAATGGTCCAATTACCAATATCTGTAATATGAGCTAACAATTCATAATGACTGCCTGTGGTTAAAACCCTGTCATGATAGCCATAGAAACGTGTGGAAGAAGTCGGTCCAGTTTCCAAATAGACACATTCAATATCTGGATGTATTCTGGATACACGTGTTTCACCATAGCCAGTTTGAGAGAAAGTTCTAAAATTCCCTTTGGTTTGTAAACCTCCTAAAACAACACCAGTGAAAGTCCTAAAATAATCCTGCTCAGAATCAGGGTCTCCTGGGCCATCTGCTTGTGGTATCGCATTCGAAAACGTCCCTTGCATTAACCAAATAGCATCTGGATTAGTAGTACTGATATTTCCAGCAATATTATCATTACTATGAGCTGGATTGTCTAAAACAACAAAATCTGAAGTCCAATCATCACCGTTCACAGTTATAGATAAAATATATGCTGGGAAGCTATTGGTTTCAATACAAATAATGGAGCCTTTTGGAATATCTGTACAACCAATATATTGAAGCGTAGCATATGGAGGCTCACCTGCTTCGTTAAAGTCATCGTTACAATCATACCATTTATTGGTTCGTTCATTGGCGTTAGCATTTGCCTCAAACAACAAATTAGCAATTGTAAATTCAGTACCTACTCCAATATCAACCATATTTAATATAGAAAACCGATCATCTCCACCACCAATGTAACTATCAAAACCAACAAATACCAAATCACCAGGAAAAAAGGTTGTTGGTCCAGACCCTCCAGAACTTATTGGAGTTGCGCTACTAGTCATAGGTGTAGTACTCCATTCAGTTCCTATCCTCGTAAAAATTTTAAAATGGTATGAGATACCATCAGTTAGCCCAGTTATCGTTTCGGTAGTAGCAACCCCTTTAAAAACAACTTTTCCAGATAGCAAGTTTGAACCACTTCCAGAAAAATTGGAATCAGCCGTATAGGTTGAACCGTCCCCAGTTGGAGAACCTGCAGCTACAGGATTATTAGCTCTAGCGACAACCAATACTTCATCATAACAAGTTGGAAGAGTCCAAGTTAAAGCAATATCTCCGCATCTATTGGTTGCGCTAAATGGGTTAACGTTATCTACAGTAACATTATAAGTAATATTGTAAAGTGCTCCCGAAGACCACGTAGTTCCAACTCTGGAAAATATGGCAAAATGATAGGGATTCCCGCTTGTAAAACCAGTAATTGTTGCAGATGTCCCAGTGCCTTTATACACTACATATTCTAGTGACCCCATATCAGTTCCGTTTCCAAAAATACTATCTGCAATATAAGAGGAACCATCATTTCCATTTACAGGTGTGGCGGTAACTGCACTTCCTTGTCGTCCAATAATCAGAACTTCTTCAGCACAGGATGGAGCGTCCCAAGTTAAATCAATAGCACCACAATTATAGGATGCAGAAAAAGAAGTAGCAGTTACGGGAGTCGAACAAGAGCCGCAGGTTATATCAACATTATCTAAATAAAATGAACCACCACTTCGTGGACTTTGAATAATTCTTATGTAATAAGTACCTAGCAAATTTAGACTTAAGTTATAGGTAGAAGAGGTAGTAGTTACATCTCCAGTATTAGAGCCATCAGCAACCAATGTTACCACATTTGTCCATGGTCCTGTATTTGAAGTAGAATATTCAAAATTAACAGAAAAATTGGAAGTTGTACCGGATGCTCTAGCTTCAAAACTTATAGATTGTGGGTTTGTTAAAGAAACGTTGGTCACAATATTATCCCCATTGGTATTGAAACCAGTTCCATTTCCAGTTACTCCTGCTGTTGAATTTTGATAGGTACCTGAACCAGTCCAGTTTCCATACCCAGAATCAAAATCATCAGATAAACAGGGTCCAGTAAAAACATCCCATTGGGCATATAGCGTTACATCAGAAGAGAAATTATATGTGGCGCCTTCAGCATAAGTAGTTCCGCTTCCATCTGCTACCGTATTCCAACTATTGAAGGTATATCCAGTGTTGGTAAAGGCATTACTATCAAGGTTGGCAGCGACACAATTAGTTTGAGTTGGCATACTTCCTGTGCCACCATTACTATCAAAAGTTACAGTGTTTCCAGTTGGTGTCCATTGTGCATATAAGGTAGTATTGGTTGTAATATTAAATGTATTTCCTCCACTGTAGCTACTACCACTGCCATCAGTAGCGGTATTCCAACCGCTAAAAGTATTGCAAGTATTAGTAAACGTATTTCCTAAAACCGTCACAGAGTCACCTGAATTATAGGTGTTTGGATCAATTGGAGTCGTTCCTCCATCACTACCATTTCCATCATAGTTTACAGAATATGTTGGTGTACCTGATGTATATGTAACGCAAAATTGGTCGATATAAATCCTTTCCGTAGCATCTCTTTGATAAAACTCAAGAGTGCTTACAGCAGATAAACCATTCATAGTATAGGTTGTGCCACCAGCTAGACTATTTGTGCCACCACCATCAACTATATACTCAGCTGACCCAGTAGATCCGGAGGCGTTAATAATAACTTCAGTGATCGTAACTCCGTTTAATGCATCTATTATAAAACCTCCGCCTTTTGTTGCATTTTGATAACATCGTAATTGGTTATTCCAAATACGAGTATTAGCACTTCCACTATTTTGATAAGTTGTAAACCTTATATTAGCATCAAGGTTTTGATTTGTAAAAGTTGTACCGTCAGAGTAACCGGTTGAAAAATCAAAACAAACTGTTGTCTGCCCAAACCCAAACATTATTGCGCCCAAAAAAGCGATAAATACGAGGGAGTATTTCTTTATCATAAGGATAATTAATTTTTAAGCTGAATGCAGCGTACAAATATAAGGCTAATTACTAATAAAACAATGATTTACAGTTTCTTACTTGTTAACAAATTGTTACTATATTGTATGCATGATTCAAGGTAAAACTTACACGATAGAAGAAGCCAAGAGAGCACTTGAAAACTATTGCGTTTACCAAGAACGTTGCCACAAGGAGGTTCGGGATAAGCTTATAAAAATGCGAATGATTCCAGAAGCCATTGATATGGTAATTGTACACTTATTGGAACATGATTTTTTAAATGAAACCCGATTTGCCAAAACTTTTGTTTCTGGAAAATTTAGAATGAAAAAATGGGGAAGAAACCGAATTAAAAGTGAGTTGAAATTACGTGAAATAAGTAGCTACAATATTGATGTAGCACTAAATGAAATCGCAGATTTGGATTATTTGGAGACGTTTCACGAATTAGCGGACAAAAAAATAAGCAGTATTAAGGAAACAAGTTTGTTGAAGAAAAAAAAGAAAATAGCTGATTATTTATTTTACAGGGGATGGGAAAGCCACCTTATTTATGACAAACTAAATTCCATAAAAAAATGAGCATCTGATTAGATGCTCATTTATAGTATTTAAAGAATTTATAGATTGAAAACGGCCCCTACATTCAAAGAAAATTGATTATGTAATTTTTCAGCAGGTGTTAAAGAATCCGAATTATATTTTGCTATCGGAAACAATGCTTCGGTAAATACGCCAAAACCAGAAGAAAAGAAATAGCGAGCACCAACATGTCCACCAAAATTCTTTAAACTAAAGCTCAATCCTGGATAAAAATCGAAATTATCATCAATCTTTAATACATTTCCTATATTGGCATTAAAACGTGCTTTTAGGTCAAACCGATCTACAAAACCAGCTTTCTCTAAAGCTTTTTCATTGTTTATATAAACATCGTCTTTTAAGTCGTTTGAAACGCCCAATGAATAGGTTGATGAAATACCAATAGAAATATTTTCACCCAAACCGTAATCAAAGCTCATATTTAACCCAGTGGCATTATTTTGAAAATTAGCACCTATTTGAAGTTTCTGATCACCTTTTCCTGAAAAAGCCTGACCGTTTACAAAAGAAACAGTTAATACTAAAAGTATAAATAATATATTTTTCATATGTTTAATTTTAAGTTTCAAAGATATTATAAAATGTGTTTATGAGTATTTAAAACAGCCCGTTCATTTTTCCAGTCTATCCATTTTTGACCCTTTATTCGTCGCATTAAATTGTCAAAATTTCTCATAATAAAAATGTTATATATAGCTTTTGCCAAATGTTTTGGGTTTCTAGGAATAGAGCGTAAACTCATTGAAAATCCTGGCGTAATATACTTCATGTAGTGCCAATATCCTTCTGGCATAAAAAGCACATCTCCATGTGTTAAGCTTGCCCTATAGCCCTGGGCTTTACTTAAACCTGGCCATTTTTTTAGATCAGGATTAGAAAAATCAATATCCTCTCGGGTAATCAATGAATGGGGGACTTTATACAAAAAATCATTTTGTTCCTGATCAAACAGAATAACCTCCTTTGTCC
The DNA here is from genome assembly GCF_055227665.1 of Hanstruepera sp. CR43. Classification (NCBI taxonomy): domain Bacteria; kingdom Pseudomonadati; phylum Bacteroidota; class Flavobacteriia; order Flavobacteriales; family Flavobacteriaceae; genus Hanstruepera; species Hanstruepera sp. CR43. The sequence goes on from NZ_CP200078.1 coordinate 2,043,577, forward strand.
CTTCAAAATGAAAATGGAAGATATTGGCTAAATCAATATCATAATGCATGAATGTATGAGAGTCCTTACCTCCAAAGAAGAGCATGGGAAGCCCTTTCATAAATTTCAACCCTAAATTAGGATACCAATAATCTTTCTGTAATTCAGGAACTTCCTTTAAAATATTCCAAAGAAATATGCGATATTTTGTCGGTTCAGTCTTTAGTAAATCAATATAACTGCTCATTTTCATATAGGCATGGGCTTCATTAAAGCCATCCTTATAGTCTACGGGTCTATCATCATACAGTGGAACCGTTTTATTACCAGCAACGGTTTTCATATATTCTAGATTCCATAGTGTAAACGCAGGCCATTCTTTGGTAAGTTGTTCAATAACAACAGGTTTTTGAGGCTTTAAGTAAGACCTAATAAAATCTGATTTGTCAATAGATTTTACACGCGGAATATCTTGAAGTTTTAATGACAAGGCGTTTTTGGTATTAAAAAAATCAAATGCGAATAAAACCTACCTTAAAGATTTGGCTTTTTCTTTAGCTGATTCATTTCGTTCAATGGTATGATCTGGTCTTGACCATTTTGGCTTTTCTCCCAATGATTGAAATTGAGAGTCAACAGCCTCAACCGTTTGTGGCTGCATTTTCTTAATAAATGGTTTTTGTGGGTTTAGCCCTAACAATTTAAACATTTCCATATCCTCATTCACATCAGGATTTGGAGTTGTCAATAGTTTATCACCTGCAAAAATAGAATTTGCTCCAGCAAAGAAGCACATGGCTTGACCCTCGCGACTCATTTCGGTGCGACCTGCACTTAATCTCACTTGTGTTTCTGGCATGACTATTCGCGTGGTTGCAACCATACGAACCATATCCCATATAGAAACAGGTTTTTGGTCTTCTAGAGGTGTACCTTCAACTGCGACTAGGGCATTAATGGGAACAGATTCAGGCTGGGGATTTAAAGTTGCGAGCGCGACCAGCATTCCTGCTCGGTCTTCTTCTTTTTCGCCCATGCCTATAATGCCACCAGAACATACTGTGACATTGGTTTTACGCACGTTGTCAATGGTTTCCAATCGGTCTTCAAAACCACGTGTAGAAATAACTTCTTTATAGTATTCTTCTGAAGAATCTAAGTTATGGTTGTAAGCATACAAACCCGCTTCGGCTAATCGCTGTGCCTGGTTTTCGGTTAACATACCAAGCGTACAGCAAACTTCCATGTCTAATTTATTGATGGTTCGAACCATTTCTAATACGTCATCAAATTCAGCACCGTCTTTCACATTTCTCCATGCGGCACCCATACATACCCGCGAACTTCCTGATGCTTTGGCTCGCAATGCTTGTGCCTTTACTTGCTGTACGGACATTAAATCATTCCCTTCTACATTGGTGTGATAGCGAGCAGCTTGTGGGCAATAACCACAATCTTCAGGACAGCCACCTGTTTTTATGGATAACAACGTTGAAACTTGAACCGTGTTAGGATCATGATATTTACGATGTACTGTGGCAGCATCATAAAGCAATTCCATTAACGGTTTATTGTAAATGTCTAATATTTCTTCTTTTGTCCAATTGTGTTTTGTATCGCTCATAAATCAAAAATAACGCAATAAATATTTAAAACTTAAATTACAAAAAGCAAATTTAAAGTACTTTTCAACAATTAAGGTTTTTCTAAAATTATAGTCACAGCATTCCCTCCAAAACCAACAGCATTGATCATAATTTTGTTAAGTCGCTTTGGATTTTGAGACTCTAAATAAGGCACAGGAATGAAGCTTTGATGCCGTAGCATCAGTATTGCCATTTCGATATTTAACATACCTGATGCACCCAAAGTATGTCCTAGTTTCCATTTGTTGTTTGTAATGCTAGGAATGTTTTTATCAAACACTTTTTTAATGGCGTTAAATTCGGACAAGTCACCCTTTAAAGTACCTGGCGTGTGAGTGACAATCACATCAATTTCTTCAGGTTTTAAGGTGTCTAACGCCATTTTCATGGAGCGCTGAAAGCAATCGGCATTGGTTGATAACGACGCATTGTGTTCCAGAATTTCAGTTGCATAACCAACACCAATGATATTTGCTAATGCTTTTTCTGAATCATTCTCAAGACAAGCTACTGATGCACCTTCTCCAAGAATCATTGAATTCTGTTTTTTATCAAAATCCAATGCTTTACAAGGGTATTTAGAGGTTTTATTTTTGTTATATATTTTCAATGCTTGCATTTGGGCAATGGTGAAATTGGTTAATGGCGCTTCGCTGCCACCTACCAAAAACTTGTTGCACATGCCCGATTGTATCCATGCTATGCCATTTAACATGGCATGAAGCGCCGAAGAACACGTAATGGAATGACTAATTTCAGGGCCTTTCGTCTGTAAATCGTGAGCGACCCAAGAAGAAATATTCCCCAAAGTACTATTGGGTGAAGTTAAAGGTTTGGCTCTACCAGTTTTTAAAAACGCTTCATGATGTTCTTCAAATAATTGTGTAGCTCCACGAGAAGATCCAATATTTATGCCATAGTTGTCAGTAGGCTTCCATTTTGCATACTCAATAGCTTTTCGTGAAGTATAAATAGCAAATAATGTTGTGTCATCCAATGCCTTGTATTTTGTATCAGATTGGCGTAACTTCTTTAAAGCATCCTTTGTGGCTTCTGGGAGTTTGGCCACTAATACCTTTCCTTTTTCAGAAAAACAATGATTATCATTTTGATAACCAGACCAGCTCTCGTGAAGAGATTCACCCAAAGGCGATATCGAAAAAATGCCAGTAATGGAAATGGGTTTTTTCAAATGACAAATTTTGATGCAAATTTAGAGGATTTCTAATGCATCCTGAATGGTTTTGTAAACTTTTTCCAGTTCAGAATCTGAAATTACATAAGGAGCCAAAATATAAATGGTGTTTCCTAAAGGCCTTAAAAATACACCATGATTCATGAAATGTTGAAAGAGTTTATCTCGTAAACCACCATACCGGGGCATTTCAATATTAAGGTCCAAAGCATATATCACTCCCAACTGTCTAGTTGACTCAACTTTATGATGTGACTTTATTTTAGAATCAAACCGTCTGTGAGATTCAATAATACGCTGAATATTTTTTTGGATAGCGTCAGATTGAAGCAATTCAATACCTGCCAAAGCAGCCGAGCATGCTAAAGGATTTGCAGAATATGTATGCCCATGAAACAAGCCTTTCTTTAGATCATCACTATAAAATGCATCATATATTTTTTGTGAACAAGATGTAATAGCCATGGGCAATAAACCTGCCGTCAATGCTTTACTCAAACACATGATATCGGGCTTAATTTCCATATAATCTGATGCAAAAAACCTACCGGTTTTGCCGAAACCCGTCATCACTTCATCGGCTACTGTAATAATAGTATGGTCTTTACAGAATTTTAAAATCGCATTCAACCCTTCTGCATGATGCATTTTCATGGCTGCGGCACCTTGAACCAAAGGTTCGTAAACAAAACCAGCAATTGAATGTGTTTTGTGTATACTCTTTAGTAATTTTAAAATAGCCTTCGTGTTTTGTCCGTTGGGAGTTGGAATACGTTTAACATCAATAAAGAAATCTTCAAAAGGGCCGTTGTAAACAGAAAGTCCTGAAACGCTCATAGCACCAAATGTATCGCCATGGAATCCGTTTTCAAAGGCAACTAATGTTTGACATTTGTCACCTTTGTTGAAGTGATATTGCAGTGCCATTTTTATACCTATTTCAACAGCTGTTGAGCCATTATCACTAAAGAAAATTTTATTTTGATTTTCAGGAAGTATAGCAACTAATGCTTCAGAAAGTTTAACAGCAGGTTCATGGGTAAATCCGCTAAACACCACCTGGTCCAATAGTTTCATTTGTTCAGAAACCTTGGTTGTAACGTACGGATTGCAATGTCCATACATACAGGTATACCAAGAGGCAATGGCGTCAATGTACTGATTTCCATCTTCATCATATAAGGTGCACCCTTCTGCTTTTGTGATAGCAATAGTATCAGGGTGTGTTTTGTGCTGGGTTAATGGATGCCAGAGGTGTTTTTTGTCGCGTTCTGCTAAACTCATAGTTTTTCTAATTCGGGTTTAAATAATTTAGCATATTCTTTCACGACATTTTCATCAAAATACGGTTCTTCTTCAATACGTCCAATCACTGGCACATCAGTCATTTTAGAGATAATAGCCTCCGTTGTCGGATGTTCATTACCGCTATAAAGCAAGGACACATGAAATCCTTTTTCCTTTAACAAATTCAGTGTTAAAAGCGTATGGTTAATACTTCCTAGATAATGCCTGGAAACCACAATAACTTTATAATCTGGTTGTATTAAATCTAAAATGGTTTGGGTATTGTTAATGGGAACTAATAAGCCACCAGCACCTTCAATAACCAAACTGTTTTTGGTTTTGGGTATATGAATATCTTTTAATGTTATTTGAAGACCATCCATTTCAGCTGCTGCATGCGGACTCATAGGAGTTTGAAGTGCAAAGCTGTTCGGATGAAATTTTGATTTGGCATTGGAAACCAATCGCCTTACTTTTTTAGTATCACAATTATCCAAGTCGCCTGCTTGAATGGGCTTCCAATAGTCTGCTTCCAAAGCTTCAGTTATAATAGCCGAAGCGATGGTTTTTCCAACATCGGTGGATATTCCTGTAATGAAATAGTTACTCATGCTACAAAAGTAGCGAACAACTGCAAGACTTCCGAGATTTCTTCTTTAGAATTAAAACTGTGAATACAAAAACGCAAACGTTCCTGTCCGTTTGGTACCGTAGGCGATAAAATAGGTTTGACACTATACCCACTATCATTTATTTTTTTTGCAAGTTTTTTGACCAAATCATTACCAGGAACAATAGCACATTGAATAGCCGAATGACTTTTTATAAAATATAATTCTAATGATTTGTTATGTAATTCAGCTCTAAAATGATGGATGTTCTCATGTAACTTTTTTATTTCTTCGGTTTTTATCAATTCCAAGTAAGCTGAATTGATAGTCGCCAAAGAATGTGGCGGAAGTGCCGTCGAATAAATCAGGCTTCTTGAAAAATTCACCAAATAGGATTTAAGCTGTTCACTGCCCAAAATGGCGGCACCATGAGAGCCTAAAGCTTTCCCAAAAGTTACAATTCTTGCAAATAGCTGTCGCTCCAGTCCCAATTCTTGAATAAGTCCTTTCCCGTGGTTGCCAAAGACGCCTATTGCATGTGCTTCGTCTACTACCAAATGAGCATGATAGTTTGTACAGAGTTGGACCAGAGTTTCCAAATCCGGCGAGTCGCCATCCATAGAGAACACAGATTCTGTAACAACATATATTGAAATACTGGAATCCAAAATGGTATCTGAATGACGCTTCAATAAAGCATCCAAATCACTTAAATCATTATGGACAAATTTATAAGCGTTAGCATGGCTTATACTAATGCCATCGCGTATAGAGGCATGTATATATTCATCGTATAAAATAATGTCATGTCGTTGTGGAACACTTGAGAAAAACCCTATGTTGGCATCATATCCCGAGTTGAATACTAAGGCTGCTTCTGACTTGTGGAATTCACACAATACGGTTTCAGCCAAATGATACAAGTTGTGATTGCCTGATAATAATCTGGATCCCGTTGACCCGTTTTGTTTCATGTTGTGGCCAACTAAATAATCATGCGACTGATTGAAAATAGCCTCTGATTTTGAAAAACCTAAATAGTCATTAGAAGAAAAATCTATTAGTAAATCGGTATTAGAAAGTTCTCTAAAAGCATTATCAGTTTTACGCTTTTGAATTTTGTCTGAAAGTTTTTTGGGGAATGATTTCATGGTGTAAAGATAGGATGTTAATCCGTGTAAATTATTTTTCCAGAATCTTTAGTAGCTTCTTTATCCACCCACTGGAAATTATTAGGGACAGTAGAATCTAATAAAGGCAGTTCTAATTCTTCAGATAATTCAAATGCCATGCGAAATGCATCAACATAGTTGTCTCTTTCAAATAGTTCTAAATGCTTATTTCTATTGTGCCAAAGGTTAATTTCATAGGATGTTAATCCATCCGCTTTAGGTGTTAGAAAAACTGAAACATATTCGGGGTGCAATATTTTTATCCATTTACCTAATTTTAATGGACCAATCTCCAATGTTGGTCTGAATATCATATTTTTTAAATCAACATGAATGGTTTTTTTAGAACTAAATCCCACACCAAATGATATTAAAAGGGCAATAGTTTTGGTAGAATTAATGCTTCTTTGGAAAGCATAATAGTTTAAATTTAATTCTAAAACCTGCAAGACAATTAAGGCTATTGCTAAAGTAAAAAACAAGGATGCAATTGCGAGTTGCCAAAACGGTCTTGGACTTTCAGAAATTATAACATCCTTATTTTTCACGAATCAAATATAATAAATGAGCATTTATAAAACCGTTTTGTTTTATCTTTATACGCATGTATGCTTTAGTTGATTGCAATAACTTTTATGCTTCTTGTGAACGGGTTTTTAACCCTAATTTGCAAGGGAAACCAGTTGCTATTTTAAGCAATAATGACGGCTGTGTTATCTCTATGAGTGACGAGGCTAAAGCCATTGAGTTACCATTTGGCGCACCTATTTTTAAATGGGAAGGCTTTTGCAAAGTGAATAATATTCAGGTTTTGTCTTCTAATTATCCCTTGTATGGCGATATGAGCTCACGTGTTATGGGAATACTTCACCAATTCACACCGGATGTTGAGGTGTACAGTATAGATGAAGCATTTTTGCAATTTAAGGGGTTTGACAATTGTGATTTTACGGATTACGGCATACAAATTCGAAAACGTATTCTAAAATGGACAGGTATTCCAACCTGTGTTGGAATAGCCCCAACGAAAGCGTTAAGCAAGGTGGCCAATAAGATTGCACGTAAATTCCCTGATCAAACCAAGGGAGTATATGTAATAGATTCTGAAGAAAGTCGCCTAAAAGCTTTAAAATGGACTAAAATTGATGCTATTTGGGGCATTGGTTACCGTCTAGCAAAGCGCCTAAAAGCAAAAGGCTGTAAAACAGCCTATGATTTTACGCAACTGCCAGATGACTGGGTCCGGAAAACATTTTCCATTACTGAATGGAAACTAAAAAAGGATTTAGAAGGAACTCCCAAAATACTTTTAGATGAGCCCAAAAATAAGCGGGCGATCGCAACAACGAGAAGCTTTGATTATACCTATGACGACATCAATTATATAAAGGAACGCGTGTCAACCTTTGCAACCAGCTGTGCTGAAAAGCTACGAAAACAACAATCTTGTTGCCATATGATTATTGTAACCTTGAGCAGCGATACACATAAAAAAGATTTAGAGCAACATCGAGCGAGCAAATATATTAGTTTGCCTTATCCAACGGATTCGTCATTGACGATAAGTAGTGAAGCGGTTAAAGCCGTAACTGCTATTTTTAAAGAAGGCATCAAGTACAAACGTGCTGGTGTTATAGTCGCAGGAATTGTACCTAGGGATAATTACCAACTGGATATGTTTGAACATGAAAATCCTAAACATAAACCATTGATGTATGCAATAGACCATATCAATAAAAAATACCATGCAGACAAAATAAAATTAGGCAATCAAGACTTGGCACGTACCTGGAAAATGCGTCAAGAGCGCTTGTCACCAAGATATACAACTAATATTAATGATATAATTAAAGTAAAATGCTAACGAAAGAACCCCAAAAATTGACCTTTTTCATTCCAGAAATTTTAGAAGATTCTGGAGCGCTTTTTGTTGATACAGGAATTTCGGCTGGATTTCCCTCACCAGCTGAAGACTTTAAAGAAGAGCGTTTGTCATTGGATGAGATGCTGGTTAAAAATAAACTGGCAACGTTCTATGCGCGAGTTTCAGGACAGAGTATGATAGATGCTGGATTGGATGATAATGATTTATTGGTTATTGATAGAAGTTTAGAACCTGAAAACAATAAAATTGCTGTTTGTTTTCTGGATGGTGAATTCACTGTAAAACGATTACGTGTGGAGAGAGATGGCGTTTGGTTACAACCAGAAAATGCCAATTATAAGCCTATAAAAATTACCGAAGACAATGAATTTGTTATTTGGGGCATTGTGACCAACGTGATAAAAAAGGTATAACAAATAGTAATCAAAAAATACTATATTACAGTCATCAAACTAACTATTACAATGACTGAACAACAAAACTACAAACAAGCACTGTACACTTTGGTTACAGTGTTTTTCTTTTGGGGCTTTATTGCCGCATCCAATGGGGTTTTTATTCCATTTTGCAAAACCTATTTTGAAATTGATCAATTCCAATCACAACTAGTAGACTTTGCTTTCTATGGGGCTTATTATTTTGGAGCTCTTTTCCTCTTTGTAGCATCCAATACTAAAGGAAAGGATATAATGAACAGCTGGGGCTATAAAAACGGCATTATTTACGGACTGTTATTAAGTGCTTTAGGAGCTGTAGTGATGTTTCCTGCCATAGAGGGAGCGCAGCCAGGTGATTCAAACATTTTTTATTATGTACTAGGTGCTCTGTTTATTGTTGGTCTCGGATTTTCATTGCAGCAAACAGCTGCTAATCCCTTTGCCATTGCATTGGGGGATCCAGAAAAAGGAGCCCATCGTCTTAACTTAGCTGGTGGTGTCAACTCTTTTGGCACAACCATTGGTCCAATAGTAATTGCATTAATTTTGTTTGGGTCTACACCAAAGTCCGGAGCAGAATTAAAGGAAATGATTGCCAATCAGACGATTACATTGTCAACAGTTCAATATTTATATTTAGCTGTTGGTGGCTTATTTTTGGCGGCAGCGGCCTTATTTTACTTTTCTAAAAAATTGCCACAAGCTAAAGCCATTCCTGAAATTATTAAATCGCCTAAAGCCGTTGGCGCTTTGAGTATGATGACCTTGTTATTGGTGATTTGCTTTTATTTTATTTTTGATCAGTATAAAGGAACACCCGATAATGATTTTATATTAAAATTATCCGTTGTAGGATTAATAGTAGTTGTAGGGGTATTGTTGCTATCTAATTTACTGGCAAAAAAAAATCAAGAAGGCTGGGGTGCTATGCGCTATCCACAATTGGTTTTAGGTATGCTGGCTATTTTTACCTATGTAGGTGTTGAAGTGACTATTCAAAGTAATTTAGGGGAATTATTAAAGCATGTTACGGAAACCATTAATGGCTTAGATTATAATGCTTTAGGTATGCCAGCAATGAGCGACTCGCAAATAGCCCCTTTAATTTCTTTGTATTGGGGAGGTCTTATGATAGGACGTTGGGCAGGTGCTATTGCCGTTTTTAATCCAGCTGACAAGTGGAAAACATGGTTATATATTATTGTGCCTTATGTAGCTTTTGGAGTGGTGTTATTTGTGAATTATGTATCTGGTTTTGATGTGAGTAGTTTGTTTTTATTTGCTGTTTGTATAGCTATTCAAATTGGAGGGTTCTTTTTAGGCAAGGAAAAACCGGCATTAACTTTGAAAATATTCGGTTTTCTGGGTGTTTTGGCTATGTTGATTGGCTTATTCTCAACCGGGAAACTAGCGTTGTTCGCCTTTATTAGTGGTGGCTTGTTCTGCTCTATTATGTGGCCTTGTATTTTTGCTTTGAGCATTCAAGGTTTAGGAAAGTATACATCCCAAGGGTCATCATTCTTAATCATGATGATTTTAGGTGGAGCTATTATACCACCAATACAGGGAAAGTTGGCAGATGTCATTGGCATTCATCCATCTTATTGGGTAGCGGTAGTATGTTTTTTGTATTTAGTATTCTTTGCGCAACGTGTACAAGGCATTTTAAGAAATCAAACAGTATAAAAAAAGCCTTCCAGTATTATTTGGAAGGCTTTTTTCTAAAACAGAATTTTTCTATAAACAATCTTGTCATTACTCAAGGTGATTTTTAACAATAAAATCCTATTCGATTTATTGATGGAATCTATTTTGTATGATGTATTGTTAATATTTTCAGCGTTGGTTATTTTTCTGCCTAAAACATCATAAATAGTAATACTTTTTATGGTTTCATTTTGAGATTCAATATGGATTTTATCCTTACCAGTTATGGTGATTCCATTGGTAATAATTTCAAATTCTTCTGAAGACAGAGCCGCATCATTAAATTTTAGTACAAATCGGTTATTGACTTCTTCAGCCTCTGAATAGAATATATACGGTGTTTCAGATATGTTGTTTATGGTATTTAAGTGTAAGTCGTGTAAATAAACATCTTGACTGGTAAACAAACCTTCAGCGGCATGTATGGATATATAATAATTACCTTCATTGGGAATGTTGACACCAACAGGTATAATATTGTCAACGGAAAACGGTAAACCAAACGCCTGAATGGCCATTTTATCAGCTTCAATAAAAGTATATATTTTTTGAGCGCCACCTTCCACATTAGTAACGGCATCATAAAGTCTATCCTTTAAATCAGTGGCTTCATTTAGATATGCAATGAGTGTTCGTTCAGAAAAACCATCTTCATCCGATAAGTTTAACCACAATCTATCCAATTCTTCTGTTCGTGATGTTCTGTAAAACTGATTATTGGCATAAGAGATATCACGAAGAGAGTTGTTAAAAGTGAGATTGTCAGTCAAAGTAGAACCATCATTCATAAGAACCATAAAGCCTTGTCCACCAGCAATCAAACCATTAAAACCATTAGGGCCACTAACGGTTCCTGTACCATTATGAACAATATAATCAGATGGTGAATAACTGGTTGCAAAATCTCCATAAAACGAATCGGCATTGGATGAACTTGGGAGTGTTCCATGAGTCCATATTCTAACAGCACCTTCAATTACAGAACTATTTAAATTTAGAAAGTCTAAAGCACTGATGGCCGATGGGTATGGATTTCCAACTAAATTCCAATTGTCATCAAATCTTGTAATGGTGGCAGAATTATTACCGGTATAATCCGCACCTGTATAACTGCCACGTGATATGGGTAGCGTTATCACACCATTGTTAGGTTTACCATTAAGGAATTCGGCAGTAAAGTCTTGTGCTGTTGAATTATAATTACTTGGACCTCTAACGATATAGCCTTTACCGGGAGTCATCAGTTCGGAAGGTGTGTTTATCCAATTACCCTGACCACCGTTGGAATTTACAATAGTAGGATTCCATGTATACAATAATGTCGTTGGCGTATTGGGAGATATATCTCCAACATCAAAACCTTCGATTGGTGACGACCAATAGACGTAATCAAGTTGTCTTATAGAGGCTGTTCGCTTATAGTTAATCGCTCCAGTATTGACCGCATTATCATTTACCTGAATTAATGATCCGTTGTTTTCAACAGTTACCGTTCCGTTATTTGTTAGTTCATTATCAATAGATACATAATCAGAGTCATTAATAATTAACGTTCTCCCAGAATTTACAAGTAAAGTACAGCACTCAAAGCTTCCATGAATATTGGTGTCATAATTTCCATCAATAGTTACACTTTTGCTTAATGAGGGTGTTCCATTACTCCATGAAGTTCCATTCCACGTTGTTGTAGAACATCCAAGCGCCGTAAATTTAATATCATCTATAGCCATGTCAGATTCAAAACCATTACCCGTAATTCCTCTAACTCTTATCTTAATAGTTTTACCAACATAAGCTGATAGATCTGCAGTCATATCATTCCATGAATTCCCAACATTACCCGAAATAGGCGTAACAAGATCTTCTTGCCAAGAACCACTATCAAAAATATCAATATGCAAACTCCCCATACTGCCACCATACATGTGGTAGCCAACAGAAAAGATATAAGATTGATCAATAATCATACAATCACTTTCTAAAATGGCAGTATTAATATTACAAGTTCCTGAAGCCTCCAGATAAGCGTAGTTTCCTGTGCTTGTTCCAGGATTATAGTCTACGGAAGGTCCAGTATTTGCAGAAGGAGTTCCATTTTCATCTATTCGCCAATCAATATCGTCGTCAGTTCCGTTAGTTAAATTTGTCCAAAAGCCTGAAAAACCACAAACTGTTGTTCCACAGTTTGAGGTTGTGGCACATAATGATTCGCTTTCAAAATCCTCATTAAAATTAGAAGCCACTGTGCCATTGCTAATACTAATATAAGCTGTTTTAGTTTCAGTATCAGAACCATAAGCATTGGTTACCGTTAATTCAATGGTATAATTTCCAGCACTACTGAAGATTATTTCAGGATTTTGAGAGGTCGACGTTGTACTATTAATATAAGAAAATGTGCCTGGGGTAATTGTCCAGGCCCATGACGTCGGGCTGTAGTCCGAATTATCCGTTAATATAAATTCATTCCCGACACAGCCACTCGTTGAACTTGCTTTAAAACAAGCAACGGGAGCAACACTTCCAGGGTCTTTTAAATCACTAATCCACAATCCTTGTCCATAAGTTGCAGCGTATATTTTTCCCTTACAATCAGTGCCATAATGAATTTCTAGTTCAGTGATTTCTAAATTTGCTAGTCCGGTAGAATAAGATACCCAGTCAGACATATTACTATCTTTATAATATACGCCAACATCCATTCCTACATACATAGCATCAACAGGGCTTGATTGATCAATTACAATGGTGTTTAATGACAGATTTGGTAATGTTCCTGCAATATTAGTCCAATTGACACCACCATCTGTAGATTCATAAATGTCATTATTTAAGGCAATAAAGACATGTGTTGGATCATTTGGATCTATTTCTATATCTAAAGGTTCGTTCGATACAGGCAGATTAGCAGATAAATCGGTCCAGGTAGGCGAACCTGATGTAGCATTAATTGAGCGTCGAAAACTGTTATCGTAACGGGATACATAAACAACATCGCTATTTGATGGTGCAATGGCAATATCGCGAATATTGCTTGTACCACCAAAACTTGAAATTTGAGTCCAAGTTGTACCCGTTCTAACAGCATCATTTCGCCAAATATTGTCAAAGCCGGCAAACATTCTATTGGGATTGTTGGGGTCTAATTTGTAAGGGGTTACCCAACCACCCGTTTCTCCAATAGTATTGGCGATGCTACCAAATGAAGTGCCTCCATTTGTTGAACGTCTAATGTCTCCATAGTAGAGTGCACCATACATATAGTTATCATCTGTTGGGTCAATAATACACTCCATCCCATCACCACCAATTTCGGTGGTAAAAGTAGAACTGTTACATATGGCTGTTCCATTATCTTGATAACCATTGATAATTAATTCTTCCGACATTTGAGAAACGCCAATTTTATAGATTTGAGCAATGGCTAAACCACTGCTAATGTCAGTCCAATTAGTTCCGTCATTTACAGAATAATAGACACCACCGTCATTTCCACTATAAATCACATTAGTATGTGGTGAAAATTCCAAGGCATGTTGATCGGCATGTACGCCATCTATGGAACCACTGACCCCAACCCAATAAGATGTACAATTCATTGTGGAACCACCATCAGTTGATTTCCACAAGTTCACACCACCAGTATATATGGTATTGGCATCGGTAGGATCGGCTGCAATTACTAAATCATACCATGCTTGACTACCAGTGCCGCCAGTAGTAGCATATCCTAAAATATTCGGCGTTGTGGTTCTTGTTGAGAAGGATGTTCCACTATTTGTCGAACGATAAATACCCACAAGTCCATTACCGTCACCGGCTAAAAGATAAACCCAGTCTGGCTGATTGGCTGATACAGCCAAAGCAATTCGTTGCACTGATCCAGGAACACCACTTGTAATCTGGGTCCAGTTTACACCTCCGTCAGTTGATTTGTGAAACAAAGTTCCGGCAGCATAAACAATATTTGAGTTTCCTGGATGAAATGCTATATCCTTAGCATTTTGGCCAATAGTGGCAGCACTCCAACTAGCACCACCGTTAGTAGTCCGATAAATACGACTTCCAGATGTTGAAGCAACCATTATGTTTGAATCAGAAGGATCCATGATTATTTCATAAACGGTACGATTACCCATTCCAGAATTTCTTGTAGTCCAACTATTACCACCATCGGTACTACGCCAAACACCATAGCCAGGGGCATCGCCTGCATCTCTATCACCAGTACCTATATATATAATATCTGGATTTGTTGGGTCAATAACAATACTGGACACTCCTAAACGGGTCAAACCATTAAGATGATCAGTCCAGGTTATACCATTATCAGTAGATTTCCAAAAGCCTCCAGAAGGCGCTCCAGCATATATAGTATTTGGATCTGTAGGATGAAAAGCAATGCAATTAACGCGTCCATTTCCATTTAATTGACCAGTACCATTATTTGGGAGACTAACAGGGCCTACAATCTCCCAATTTCCGGAACCTGTTGCATAGCGTTGCGATTCATTATGACGACTTCGATAACGCTCAATTTCTTCTATAACATGACCATCAGCAGGAAAATTTCCATTTTCATCAATGCGACTTTCCCAATAATATTCCCATCTTTTAAATTGCTTTATACCCTTGCCTTTGGGGAGTTCATTGGGATTGATGACATTGTTTTTATAGTAAAGTTCGAAATCAGCCTGAATTTCATAAAAATTGGCATTCCTATCGAATATCATTTGTTGCCATTTGTCTTGAGAATAAGACAAGGCTGTAAGTATTAAGAATACAAAAAGTAGTATTTTTTTCATTGAAATCAAGATTTGGGATTTTGATAACGGGATAAATATAGAGAAAAAAAATATGCCTTTCAACATTGAAAGGCATATTAATTATTTCATTTATAACTATTTAAGCAATTAATCAGCTAAAATAATGACTTTATTGTCTTTCATTTCAAGAGTTCCTGAATTGATTTTTAAGGTCAATATCTTGTCATTATCAAGATGAGGAACAATACTAGCATGTAACTCATCGAAAACCAAATGACTTTGAGTATGTGTATGAATTTTAATAGTTCCTTCTTTTAAAAGCGACACAATAGGAGCGTGATCTTTTAACATTTCGAATTCACCATTAACACCAGGTACAAGCACAGAATCCACTTCTGAACTGAATAATGTTGCTTCCGGTGATACAATTTCTAAATACATAGTCTTATTTGTTAACTAATATTAAGCTTCCGCCAACATTTTTTCACCAGCTTCAATAGCTTCTTCTATGGTTCCTTTCAGGTTAAAAGCTGCTTCTGGTAAGTGGTCTAACTCGCCTTCCATAATCATGTTAAAACCTTTAATGGTTTCTTTAATATCAACTAACACTCCAGGAATACCAGTAAATTGTTCTGCTACGTGGAATGGTTGTGATAAGAAACGTTGAACACGACGAGCACGAGATACGGCTAACTTATCTTCTTCAGATAATTCTTCCATACCAAGAATAGCAATGATATCTTGTAATTCTTTATAACGTTGTAATAACTCCTTTACTCTTTGTGCGCAGTCATAATGCTCTTTTCCTAAAATA
The DNA here is from genome assembly GCF_055227665.1 of Hanstruepera sp. CR43. NCBI lineage: Bacteria > Pseudomonadati > Bacteroidota > Flavobacteriia > Flavobacteriales > Flavobacteriaceae > Hanstruepera > Hanstruepera sp. CR43. Next base: position 2,059,076 of record NZ_CP200078.1, read on the forward strand.
TCTGCGGTTAAGATTCTAGAAGTAGAATCTAATGGGTCTACCGCAGGATAAATACCTAACTCGGCAATTTTACGCGATAATACGGTTGTTGCATCCAAGTGGGCAAATGTTGTTGCAGGAGCAGGGTCCGTTAAATCATCCGCAGGTACGTAAACCGCTTGTACCGATGTAATAGATCCTTTTTTAGTTGATGTAATACGCTCTTGCATAGCACCCATTTCAGTTGCTAATGTAGGTTGATAACCCACTGCAGAAGGCATACGACCTAAAAGTGCAGATACTTCAGAACCAGCTTGTGTAAAACGGAAGATGTTATCTACGAAGAAAAGAACGTCTTTTCCTTGTCCGTCTCCAGCACCGTCACGGAAATATTCTGCTATTGTTAGTCCTGAAAGGGCTACACGTGCACGAGCTCCAGGAGGCTCATTCATCTGTCCAAATACGAAGGTTGCTTTAGATTCTTTCATTTTAGATTTATCAACTTTAGATAAATCCCATCCGCCTGCTTCCATAGAATGCATAAAGTCATCACCATAACGGATAATACCAGATTCTAACATCTCACGAAGTAAGTCATTACCTTCACGAGTTCTTTCACCAACACCAGCAAATACAGATAAACCACCGTGTCCTTTTGCAATGTTGTTAATCAACTCCTGAATCAATACCGTTTTACCAACACCAGCACCACCAAATAATCCAATCTTACCACCTTTTGCATAAGGCTCAATAAGGTCAATTACTTTAATGCCTGTAAAAAGTACTTCAGTAGACGTTGATAAATCTTCGAATTTAGGAGCAGATCTGTGGATTGGTAATCCAGCATCTCCAGCTTTAGGTAAATCTCCAATACCATCAATAGCATCTCCAATTACGTTAAATAAACGACCATAAACATCTTCACCGATTGGCATTTGAATTGGAGCACCAGTTGCAACAACTTCAGTTCCTCTACTTAAACCATCAGAAGAATCCATAGCGATAGTACGTACCGTATCTTCACCAATGTGCGATTGTACCTCTAATACTAAAACAGAACCATCAGGTCTTTTAATTTCTAATGAATCATAAATCTTTGGAAGTTCAGCGCCAGCACCGAATTCAACGTCGATAACCGGACCTACTATTTGTGCAACTTTACCTGTAACTTTTGACATTACTTATGTGTTTATTGTTTTGCTAAATTTTAAATATGAAAAACACCTCGTTTTTCGCGCTGCAAAGATATTATTTTAATTTAAAAACAACAGTAATTTTTTTGGCTTTTTTGCGCATAAAAAAACGCCTTCAAATTGAAGACGTTTTACCAATATATTTTTGTTATTTTATTGAAGCGTAGGCGAATAATTGGTAGGATATTGACCAACTTCAACTAAACTACCCGAAGCTTCAAAGTTAGAGCCATAGGTAGCATCAATAACCTTCATGAACTCATTAGCCATGACAGCATAACCTCTAGCAGTTAAATGAATTCCATCTAGGCTTACCAAACCGCCTGTTACTAAGTCGGTTGTTAAAATGAAATTTCCTGAAGCTATTCCAGTAGTTGATGCTTCGTCCAATATACCTTTAAAGTCAACCAAAGCTAATCCCCTACTTGCTGCAACAGATTCTATGGTTGCGTTGTAAGCGTCTGTAGCTGTTTTGATAGCGAGTTGTTCACTAGGGATTAATACCCATTGATCTCCTAGAGGAATTTGGGTTCCATACCCTTGTGGAATAAAACTTGATAGGGGTAAAATTAATAAATCCTCAGGGGTTGCTTGTCTATATTGTGGTATTCCCGCAAATGCAGAATTTATGGCACCTAAATCGGTTAAATCTTCATCAATAATTACAAGAGCGTTTTCTGCGCCCTCTGAAAAAGTAATGGTTCTTTTTTCAACTTCTTCAGCAGTAAATAAACCAGTACCCGATAGAGCGGCTAAAGCTTGTTGAAGGCCTTGGTTATAGGCAGCATAACCAGCATTTAATGCATTAGCATCAGTTTCACTTAACGGCACAGGGTTGTAGGGAACGGTTGTGAAAAATGGTAAATTAGTAATATAAGGTACATTTGCAACCACTCCTTTAGTATTAGCGCTACCAATCAATGCATCTACAACTGATGTAAAAGAAGCTGCAAATACATTCGGATCAGTTATGTCATTACCGCCATAAGTTGTTGGATCAGTATTGCCCGTTTGGTCAACACCGATACCACCAGAAGTAGCATAAGACAATACATCATTACCACCAATTTCAGATAACGTGAAAAATGTGGGGTTTTGAGCAACAGCGTCTCCTAGCATAGTTGCTCCAGCAGCAGAAGCCATTCTACCAAAATATGGGTTGAAAGCACCATAACCTGGCGTTATTAAATGGAAGCTTTTTGCGCCAGGAACACCAACATTATTGAACGTACTGCCTAAATTAACTGTTGCATCTGTGGTGATAGGAGGTACAGGGGCTCCCAAGCCTTCAAGAAATTCATTTAGACGTTCAGGAGTTTCTCCATTAAAAACTAATCGATAAGCAGCAACAGGGGTAGTACCTGCAACCATCCCACCAGTATTGTCATTCATAAGTGGTTGGGAAAAGCTACCACCTCCAGACATGGAAAATTGTTGAGCCAAAATACTTGGAAATGAATGGTTCTGACCAGCAATAAACAAAGCACCATCAGTATATCCTGCAGTAAAAGACGCTCCCAATGACACATATTTAGAAAAATCAGCATTTCCAGCTGTTAATGCAGGTAAATTTTCTGTTGTGGATGATGAATCATCATCACTCTGACATGCTGTAAAGCCTAAAAAGAGTGCTAACAGCAAAATAAACGTTATGTTTAAATTTATCTTTTTCATGTTCTTATAAGTTATTAATTACTAATGATGCATAATACATAGAGCCTATATATCCTGTTCCAATGGCAGTGAAATACTCATCGCCTAAAATATTGGTAGCACCAACCTTAATTATAGATTTTAATTTTGGTATTGTATAGCTTAATTGGGCATCTAGAGTATGATAAGAAGGGATATCACCATCTGCAAATGTCGCTTGCCAGAAATAACTATCACTCCATCTCCATGCTACGTTAAAGCCAAAGTTTTTAAATAAATCGGTATTTCCAAAACTTACTTTTACTTTGTGTTCAGGGGTGTTGAAACTGGTTCTAAAGTCAGGGTCTGCCGCTTGGTCAAAATCTTGTTTGGCATAGGTATAGTTAGCACCTAAATCAAAATCACCAAATACTTTCGTGGTCAAACCAATAGAACCTCCATAAGAATTAACATCAGCATCTGAATTGGTATACGTTTGATAGACTGCAACATCACCATTTTGAAGAGCAGCTAGAGACAAGCCACCATCGCCAGCGGTACCATAAAGCGGAACGATTACACGTTCATTAGAAATAAAATCTTTATAAGAATTGTAGTACACACTTGCATCAACTATCAATCTATTAAATTTTCCACGGTAACCAACTTCAAAGGAAGCCACCTGCTCTGGCTTAACAATATCTATATTTGAAACAACAGGCGCTCCATTTTCAACAGAACTAAAAGAATAAGTTGGACCATAGGCTGCTGCTCCAGTTAGAGTGACTGAAGATGGCTGACCTAACATTTGACCGCTAGCACTAACGGAGTACGTGCGTACATCACGATCTAAATTAGCTTCAGCTGAACCAATTAACACATAAGGACCGGCATTTAACCCAATAAATAAATCTTGGGTTGTAGGATTCCTAAAACCTGTTTGATACGATGCTCTAATATTATGATTTTGATTAACCGTAAATCCAGCCGATAATCTTGGTGAAAAGAATCCATCAAACAATTCTGATTTATCATAACGAATTGAACCAGTTAGTTTTAAATCCAAACTTTCAGACAACTCTAAATCCTTTTGGATTTGTGTATAGATACCATATTCATTGTATTCAATAGAGCCGTCTGAATCCGTATAGATAGTTCCCGAAGAGTTTAAACTATATTGTCTAAATGAACCACCAACTTGAATTTCGGCCCAATCTATTAAATGGCTAAAGTTGTAATTAGCATCTGAATGGTAATATTTGGATGCATCTTGGAATTTTGAACCAGTAGCAATATCAGGATCATTTATACTTCTATTAAACGCAGCTTGAAACTGTGGTGAACCAGGTAAATAACGGCCTGATTCAGCAGCAGCACGAGCAGCAGCATGAGCTTGCTCCTCTGTTGCACCTCCAAGTGTAGCACCAGCATATGTACCAATATAATCACCAAACCAATCTGCGTCACTTTTCCATGCTCTGTTAATTTGTATTCCAGTAACAGTCATATCATAAGAATCTCCGGCTTTATCAGCAACCACGTAGCCTCTTACAAAGAAGTTATCGTTTCGAACTTCAATTTTATGTTGTTGTTGCGTAAATCCGTCGATGTAATAACGGTTGGAACCTTGATAAATCGTTGAGCCAGTACCTATTTTTCCAACATACTGTATTTCAAAATCGTTGGCCCATGGTCTCAAATAAAGGCCCCAATCCGCTTTGATGCTCTCAGCATTATAATCAGTTAAGTCACTCTCATTATATCCTGTTCTACTCACAACCACGTCAGGAATTATTCCTAATCCACCTGATAATCCTCTTATGTTAGCAGCAACTTCATCTCCAAAAACATTATAGCCATCGTAATCCAAACTAGCCCGAGTAGCTCCAGTTCCTGGCTTACCAGCATAATTATTAGCAACCCAATCTGTGCCTCGAAGCCAACCAAAATTCACTTTTGCTGCAAAATGATCGGTAAACTTATGGGCCATTCTAATACCTACATCTGTGTAGCTATTATCACCACCTGCATCTTGAGACGTAATACCTTGTTTTATGGATCCGCTGATGCCTTGAAAATCAAAAGGGTTTTTACTGCGCATAAACAAAATACCATTGAAGGCATTCGCACCGTAAAGAGCCGAAGCGGCGCCAGGTAATAATTCCACACTTTGAACATCGGTTTCAACCATACCAACTAAATTCCCAATAGGGAAATTTAAAGCAGGCGTCGAGTTATCCATGCCGTCCACTAATTGCATGAAACGATTATTAGCGAAAGTAGCAAAACCCCTCGTATTGATGGATTTAAAAGTTAAACTGTTGGTATTGACGTCCACACCTTTTAAGTTTTCAAGTCCATCATAGAAATCTGCTGATGCGGTGTTTTTAATTTCTTTCAGACCAAAACGCTCAACTGTAACAGGTGATTCAAAAATACGTTCAGGTGTTCTAGAAGCAGAAATTACTACTTCATCAAGTGCAGTACCTTCAGACAAAACTAGTTTTATAGCTTCAGTAGTTGAAGTAACCTCTAAAGTAGCAGTTTCAAACCCGACACTACTCGCCTGAACACTGAAAGGCGGTGATAAATCTGTAGTAATTGTAAATCCACCGTCAAAGTCTGTTATGTTACCAGTTGACGTTCCAACAATAATCACATTGGCTCCCGGAACAGGCTGTTCATTGTCGTCCACAACTGTCCCTGAAATTGTTGTTTGCGCAAAAGAAAAAGTGCCGCAAAGCAACAATAGAATTGAAAGAATTGATCTCATTTTTTAGTTTTAGTTAATTATTATGATAGCAATATATATAAATCTATGAAAACTGAATGAGATTTTCATAAAAAATTATGCACGCATAATATAAATTAACAAAATAACCCTATTAAAAATGATAAAATGCTAATTAAGACAATAATTATTCTACAGTAACTGATTTTGCCAAATTTCGAGGCTGGTCAACATTCTTCCCTAACATAACCGCAATATGATAAGACAATAATTGCAAAGGAATTGTAGTTAATAACGGTGATAATGGTTCAAGAGTTTCAGGTACTTCAATAATATGATCTGCAAGTTCCTTAACATGAATGTCTCCTTCAGTAACAATACCGATTATTTTACCTTTTCGAGATTTGATTTCTTGGATATTGCTCACAACTTTTTCGTAATGACCTTTTTTGGTTGCAACCACTACAACTGGCATTTGCTCATCAATAAGTGCAATTGGACCATGTTTCATTTCTGCTGCAGGATATCCTTCGGCATGGATATAGGATATTTCTTTAAGTTTAAGAGCGCCTTCTAATGCAACCGGAAAATTATAACCACGCCCTAAATATAAACAGTTTCGAGCGTCTTTATAGATGTCGGCAACTTGTTTGATATGCTCATCTGATTCAAGAGCTTTGGCTACTTTTTCAGGAATCAACTCTAATTCTTGTAAATGGTAACGATAATCCGAATTTGAGATTGCTCCTTTGGCTTTGGCTAACTTTAGAGCAATAAGTGTCAATACTGTAATTTGTGTCGTAAAAGCTTTAGTTGATGCCACACCAATTTCAGGGCCAGCATGTGTGTAAGCTCCGGCATTGGTTTCTCTAGCTATTGAAGAACCAACAACATTGCAAACACCAAATACAAAGGCGCCATTTGCCTTTGCCAATTTTATAGCGGCTAAAGTATCTGCCGTTTCTCCTGATTGTGAAATAGCAATAACCACATCATTGGGCGTAATAACAGGATTACGATATCTAAATTCGGAAGCGTATTCTACCTCTACCGGGATTCTTGCTAAATCTTCAAAAATATATTCTGCAACAAGTCCAGCATGCCACGATGTACCACATGCAACCACAATAACACGATTGGCATTAAGGAATTTCTCCATGTTGTCGTCAATTCCAGCCATACGTATAATGCCCTCTTTTACCAACAAACGACCTCTGTAGGTATCTCTTATGGCATTTGGTTGCTCATGTATTTCTTTCAGCATAAAATGCTCAAAACCTCCTTTTTCAATTTGCTCCAGGTTCATTTGCAGTTCTTGAACGTAAGGGTCAACTAATGTATCGTCTTTTATCTTTCTAATTTTGAGCCCTTTATTGATTCGTATGATAGCCATTTCTTCATCCTCGAGGTAAACAGCATTTTTAGTGTATTCAATAAAAGGGGAAGCATCGCTTGCAATGAAAAATTCATCTTCACCAATACCAACAGCTAAAGGGCTGCCTAGTCTTGCAATGACTATTTCATCAGGTTTGTTTTTGTCAAAAACAGCAATGGAGTAAGCACCTATAACTTGGTTTAGTGCAATCTGAACGGCTTTTCCTAACTTAACATTTTCTTTTAACTTAACGTCTTCAATTAAATTAATTAAAACTTCAGTATCTGTATCCGACTTGAAGGTGTAACCTCTTGCAATCAACTCTTTTTTTAAGGCATCATAATTTTCAATGATACCGTTGTGAATGATAACAAGATTACCCGAATTTGAATAATGTGGATGGGCATTAATGTCATTAGGTACACCATGGGTTGCCCAGCGTGTATGACCAATTCCAAGATTGGCATTGGTTGAAATCTCCGAAGCGACACGATTTTCTAAATCTAAAACCTTTCCTTTGGTTTTTGAAACTTTAAGGTCAGTGCCATCAAATAATGCAATACCTGCACTGTCATAACCTCTATATTCCAATCGCTTTAGTCCCTCTATGATAATAGGATAAGCTTCTCTATGCCCAATATAGCCTACAATACCACACATATTTTTTTAATTGTTAGGTTCAGTAAAATAAATCTCAAATTGCACTTTTTTATCGTCTGGAACATTTTGATTTGTTCCATACAAAGCAGTCCCTCTTGGCGACAATACTGTCCCTGTTGTAACATACTCATCATCGGCATTTAACACATCAGCATTTTGAATATTATTAACGTTAGTCGATACATATAAACCTAGATTGACATTAGTCGAATCGCGCAATAAAATATTATTAAGATGTTCTGTTAGTCGTAATTTGTATCTTACGCCATTGTTGTCTTCATCGCGTTCCAATTTTCGGGAATAAGCAATTTTAGAATTAAGTGGGTTGTTTGTGTTGGTTGATGAGTCAAAGTAATAGTCTATAATGGGGACGTTATTTTTTAAATCATATAGAATGACCCGATCAGGTTCTTGACCATTCACTTCATTTTGGTTGACATAAAATGTAAGATTGGCCTCATTTAACAACCAACTTTCTTTCTTACTTTTAAAATAATCAAAAGCATTTACGACATTATTGTCCTCGTCTAAAATGTCACCACTGAACAAGTTTAACACTGTCATAGAACCTTCACCGCCTTTAAGGTAAAGGGTTTCGTCGCCATTTACCATATCGGCATTAGCATCGGCATTACTGATTACAGTATTAGATGGATCGTTTTCTAAAATGTTTAATGTGTTTCCAGTAAAATTCATGTTAATGGCCCTGTCTTCTCTTGTTTCCACTGTTTCCCCATTCTCATCAACGTCAGTAACCAAAACAGTGTAATTTACTACGATACTTCCCTGACTTAAAGGTATAAACACCATGTTACCAGAATTGCCTATGCCTTCAATTTTAAAATACAAACCTCTAAAGTAGTTTTTGAAGTTGTTAGAATTACTTAATTCTACCGGAGATTCTATATCTGGATCATTAAAAAAGAAAAGATCATCCCAAAACTCATTGTCGTTCGATAGTTCTACCCTAATTCCTGGTGAAAGTCTATTTACAACTTCAAGTTCGCCAGTTTCTTCACTGATTTCTTCAATTACTATTTCACTATCATCAGGGACAAACATATCATCTTCAAAAAGTAATTGACCTTGGTGATTATTGAAGTTAATAGTTTGATTAGCATTCGAATAATAATTTTGAGATTCAGTCAAGTTAGTTTCAGGGTCAAAATCTCTCAAGAAATAATTGTTCTGATAAATTGAAAACTTAACAGGCTGATTTCCAAAAAGAGAGTCAATAACATATAGGTTATTGCCATCCTCATCTGTTCCGTCACCTGTTGAGAAATAAGGAATGGTTAAAATTACAGATTCAACTTCTGGAGCATCACCATAGTCTACGCCATAGGCACTTAAACCCATCTGACTAACAATACTTGCAGTAGTTTTACCATATATATGATCGTCGTAAATTCCTAACAGATATGATGAAAGCCCATTGGTCTGAACGGGATTTAGTTTTTTGTTATAAGCTACTACCGGAAAAGACATTGAGGTGTTTTCAAAATTTTTAATACCTTCAATATCACTTTCTATGGAGGTAAAATCTCTGTCACAAGCAGTAAATGCGAAACCGATGATTGCCACTAGCACAAAAGGCGAATATAGATTCAATAATTTTTTCATAATATTTTTTTGAGACACTATTTTCTTAACCCAGCACTTGCGTGTTGTAAAATTCGGTGTAGGCTTCACTAAAGTCGTCTTTAGAGTGGTAATCTAAAACAGGTTTTTTTGAATTTTGCAAATAATTTGTTAATTCTTCCGGGAGCTCTTCCGATCCAACTATCAATGCGTCTGAATGGTTTATGGCAACCTTCATTAAATTATTGTAGGTAGGCTCATCAAGTACTGATATAGCCTGGTCATCAATATTATCAAACTTAATTTTGCTTTGCATATCCTTGTTCAAAGGACCATCAAAGCTTTGATTGTAAATGGATGTTACAATTTTACTTTCATTGAATAAAGGTTCGTCTTTGTAATATTCTTTCAGATACAATGGTAATAGAGAAGCCAGCCAGCCGTGAACATGAATGATATCTGGAGACCAATTCAATTTTTTTACAGTTTCAATAACACCTTTCGCAAAGAAAATAGCTCTTTCGTCATTATCAGGAAACAAATTCCCATCTTCATCGGTCAACGTTGCTTTTCTTTTGAAATACTCATCGTTGTCTATGAAATAAACTTGGATTCGTTCTTTGGGAATAGAAGCGACTTTTATAATCAGAGGCATGTCAAGATCATTGATTACCAAATTAATTCCAGAAAGTCGTATAACTTCATGTAGTTGATGTCTTCTTTCATTGATATTGCCATATCTAGGCATAAAAATTCGGATTTGTCCACCAAGCTGGTTTACCATTCGTGGTGCTTCAAACGACATAGAAGAAATTTCGGTTTCAGGTAAATAAGGTACTACTTCAGATGATACATACAATATCCTCTTATCTTTCATATAACTTTGCTTTTGAAGATTCAAAATAAAAAACACGCAAAAGTACAAAAATTTATGCTAATTGCCCGTAAAATATTAAGTTTGCACGCGTTAATTTTTTATTAAGGTGAGGGTTTTTACAAAAAAAGAAGAAATTCAAAATTATTTATCGGGACTTAAATCAAAAGAGCAATCAGTTGGTTTTGTACCAACAATGGGAGCCCTGCATCAAGGTCATGTTTCTTTGGTTCGAACAGCGCTTACAGATAATGATATTGTGGTTGTCAGTATTTTTGTAAACCCTACACAATTTGACAACCAGAACGATCTAGATAAATACCCAAGAACACTTGATAGGGATGCGGAACTTTTAAATGATGTTTCGGCTGATATTCTGATTTATGCGCCAACAGTCAATGATATTTATGATGATCAAATAGAATCCGAAAAGTTTTCATTTGGTGGGTTGGAATTCGAAATGGAAGGGAAATTTCGTTTGGGACATTTTGACGGTGTTGGAACCATTGTAAAACGCCTGTTTGAAATCGTAAAACCCGAAAATGCCTATTTTGGAGAGAAAGATTTTCAACAATTAGCCATCATCAGGGCTATGGTTAAAATTCATAGGCTTCCGGTTAGAATAATTGGTTGTCCAATTTTTAGAGAGTCAAATGGCTTAGCTATGAGTTCACGCAATGAACGTCTAAAACCTGAATATAAAAAAGCAGCACCATTTATCTACAGAACTTTAAAATCTGCCAAAAAACAGTTTGGCACAAAAAGTGCTAAACAAGTCACTGAATGGGTTGAAGAACAGTTTACCAAACATGAGCTATTAAAATTGGAATATTTTACAATTGCTGATGTGGAAACACTAAAACCTATAGAGAGAAAATCAAAAAATAAACTGTATAGAGCCTTTATAGCCGTCTATGCAGATGATATTAGACTTATAGATAATATCGCTTTAAATTAATTATCTTTGCCGCATGCAAATACAAGTAGTAAAATCAAAGATTCACAGAGTAAAATGTACAGGTGCTGACCTAAATTATATAGGTAGTATAACTATAGACGAAGATCTCATGGATGCAGCCAATATTATTCAAGGTGAAAAAGTTCAGATTGTCAATAATGATAATGGTGAACGATTGGAAACGTACTGTATTCCTGGACCTAGAAATAGTGGTGAAATTACGCTCAATGGGGCTGCTGCCCGAAAAGTATCGGTAGGAGATACATTGATTTTAATTACCTACGCTTTTATGGACTTAGAAGAGGCTAAAAAATTTAAACCATCATTGGTTTTTCCTGATGAAGCTACTAATAAGCTAATTTAAATTTGAACCCAGCAATAAAGAAGATATTAAAAATTATACTCCCGATTCTGTTGGGAGTTTTTTTAATATGGTATTCTTTGTCCAAAGTTTCCTTTTCAGAATTGCTGGTTTATTTTAAAAAGGCTGATTACTACTGGATAGTTTTAGGGATATTTTTTGGTCTACTTAGTCACCTATCCCGCGCTTACCGATGGCGGTTTCAGCTGGAGCCCATGGGCTATAACGTAAAATTGCCTAACAGCGTTATGGCGGTTTTTGCGGCATATCTTATAAATTACACGATACCTCGTGCCGGAGAAGTGGCAAGAGCATCTGTCTTAACAACTTATGAAGGCGTACCATTTGAAAAAGGATTTGGAACCATTGTCTCCGAACGTGTAGCCGATTTGATAGCGATGTCAGGAATCATTATAGTAACACTATTTTTGCAGTTTGACTTTATCAGTTCATTTTTATATAAATCTTTCCATCCCAAAATCATTTTCATAGGGGTGGCTTCTATAGCAATATTGTTTTTGGTTTTTATATTCTATGTTAGAAAAAGCAAATCTAAAATGGCAGTGAAGATAAAGAGTTTCGTTTCGGGCTTGATTGAAGGTGTTTTGAGTATCTTTAAAATGAAGAAAAAGTGGGCTTTTGTTTTTCACACATTGTTTATTTGGACGATGTATGTACTTATGTTTTATGTTACTACTTTTTCAGTATCAGAACTTAACGGCATTCCTTTTGGAGCCATATTGATTGGATTTATTTCAGCAAGCTTTAGTATAGCAGCTACAAATGGTGGTATAGGATCATATCCTTTAGCAGTTTATGCAGCGTTTACCATTTTTAATATTCCAGAAGATCCCAGTATGGCCTTCGGTTGGATTGTATGGACTTCACAAACACTACTGTTAATGACACTAGGAGGATTATCTTTATTGTTGTTACCAGTTTACAACAATAAAGATCAATAAATTACACCGAAAAGCTCCATTATTTTTCTTTTAGACTTTAGCGTTAATTTCATAACTTGCCGTAAATATTTATTTTTTTCCAAATGAAAAAACTTACCTTCTTTTTGAGCTTTTTTTGCTTGTTGCACACAGTAAATTCTCAAGTCATTTATGAACCCTTCCAATCTTCTAAATTAGGTGAAACTAGAGAATTGAAAATTCTGTTACCAAGGGGCTATAATCCTGATGACAAAACGGAATATCCGTTGGTTATTGTTTTGGACGGTGATTATCTTTTTGAACCCGTAATTGGTAATATTGATTATCAATCCTATTGGGATGACATGCCAGAATGCGTAGTAGTTGGAATTAAACAATCGGATACCAGAACGGTGGACTTCACTTATAATGAAGAAACATATTTTCCATCTCATGAGGGTGCCAGTTTTTTTGAATTTATTGGTATGGAGCTCATACCTTATATTGAGGATACCTACAATGTCTCCAGATTTAGAGTGATTGTCGGTCACGATTTGAGTGCTAATTTCTTGAATTATTATTTATTCAAAGAGTACCCAGTTTTCAGAGCTTATATTTCTTTGAGTCCTGATTTGGCTCCACAAATGGACGCTCGATTGCAGGAAAAGTTCCCTCTTTTACAAGAAGATACATTTTATTATTTGGCGACTGCAGATGATGATGTACAGGCGCTTCATACAAAGATTGTGGCTACCAATGATCTTTTAAAAGCCATAGACAATCCAAAACTTCATTACCGATTTGATAATTTCACAGATGCCAATCATTATTCGTTGGTTGGGTTGGGTATCCCAAAGGCTATTAATGAGATATTTACACTTTATAAACCGATAAATAGATTGGAGTATAAAGAAAAAGTACTAACCTATGAAGCGGGACCTTATGCCTATTTGGAAAAAAAATATGAGGATATTAAGTCGTTTTATGGATTTGAAAAAAAACCCATAGAAAATGATTTTAGAGCTGTTGCTGCTGCTGCCAAAAAACTAAATGATATGGAATCATTGGAAAGTCTTTCAAAATTAGCGCGTAAAGAATATCCTGAATCTATGATCAGTGCATATTATACGGGTATGTATTTCGAAGAAAAAGGCAATATCAAAAAAGCACTGCAATATTATAATAGTGGACTTTTGTTAACACCTTCTGAATTCATAGATAAAGACATGCTACTTGAAAAAACCTATGAATTACAAGAATAAGAAAGAAAAAACCCACAAAAAACCACACTTTATCGAATAAATTTGCGTTTTAAGGATTAATTAGTACTTTTATAGCCCAAATCTTAACCTACTAATTATGAAAAGAGCAGTACTTATCACGCTGTTTTTAACTTTTAGCGTCTTGTTGTTTGCACAAACAACCATTAAGGATTTTAAATCTAGAAAGTTAAATTCCACACGGCAATTAAAAATAAAACTTCCAAAAGATTATGATGCAGCTTCAACGATCAAGTACCCGTTGATTATTGTTTTTGATGGTGATTATTTGTTTGGACCCGTAGTTGGGCAAACCCAATTTCAAACATATTTTGATGAAATGCCAGGATGTATTGTTGTGGGTATTTCTCAAGGTAAAGAAAGAACCTACGATAGTTTAACCGATGAGGTTACTGGATTGCCGTTTGAGTCTGGATCTCGATTCTTTGAGTTTGTGGGACAGGAGCTTATTCCATATTTAGACGAAAAATATAATACCAGTAAATTTCGTGTGGCTGTTGGACATAATATCATGGGAAATTTCATCAACTCGTTTATGATGAAAGATTTGCCCTTGTTTCATGCCTATGTTAATTTGAGTCCCGATTTAGTGGGCTCTATGGGAGACAACATTGCTAACCGATTAGAGTGGGTTAAAGATGACGTGTTTTATTATATGGTCACCAGTTCCGATGATAAAAGACAACTTCGTGAAGAAATTTTAAAAACACATGAAAAAATCAAAGCTATTGACAATTCTAATCTAACCTACTATTTCGATGACTTTGAAGGGGAATCACATTATACTTTAGTTACAGGAGCTGTTTCAAAAGCATTTGATAAGATCTTTGAAATGTATAAGCCACTTCATGAAAAGGAATTGAAGGAAAAAGTGTTGCCTTATGAAGGGACATTGGATGATTATTTAGTATCACGATATGATCGTATTGAAGAACTTTTCGGAATTGTGAAGCCCATTTCGGAAGAAGAATTTCAAAAAGTTGTTGCAGTTGCCGATGAGCGAGAGGATATTGAATCCCTTGAAAAATTGGGTAAATTGGCCAATAAGCAACTTCCAGAATCTCTTTTAGGTAATTATTATTTGGCCATTCATGCTGAAAAAATTGGTAAGCCCAAAAAGGCAGTTAAGTTTTATGAGGATGCTCTGTTGTTAGAAGATGCTCAAACCATTAATAAGGAACTGATTCAAATAAATATGGATACGCTAATGGCTGAACTGACCAAAGATGATAAAAAAGAAGAAGAAATGGAAGGTGAGGTTTTAGCAGAATCAGATTAATAAATCTATTTATTAACGACTTGTTTTTATCATAGAATTATAAGTATTTTAGCCTAAATTTTTAACCATTGGCTAAAGTAAAAACCACCTTTTATTGTCAAAATTGCGGCACCCAGTATGCCAAATGGCAAGGACAGTGTAATGCCTGTAAAGAATGGAATACTATTGCCGAAGAAATCCTTCAAAAGCCCGAAAAAAGTGATTGGAAACCTTCGGCTTCTTCTACAAAAAGAGCTTCAAAGCCCTTATTGATTAATGAAATTGACGCCTCTCAAGATGCTAGAATGCTAACAGATGATGGTGAGTTTAATCGAGTTTTAGGTGGTGGCATTGTTCCAGGTTCCTTAACATTATTAGGCGGTGAACCAGGTATTGGTAAAAGTACTTTGCTATTGCAAATTGCCTTAAAGTTGCCATATAAAACACTTTACGTTTCGGGTGAAGAAAGCCAGAAGCAAATTAAAATGCGGGCTGAACGCATCAACCCAAATAACAATAACTGTTATATTTTAACTGAAACCAAAACTCAAAATATTTTCAAACAAATTGAGGATTTGGAACCAGATATTGTGGTGATTGATTCCATTCAAACACTACATAGTGATTACATAGAATCCTCTTCAGGAAGTATTTCGCAGATAAAAGAGTGCGCAACAGAATTTATAAAGTTTGCTAAAGAAACTGCAACGCCAGTTATTTTAATTGGTCACATCACCAAAGATGGTAATATCGCAGGGCCCAAGATTTTGGAACACATGGTCGATACGGTTTTACAATTTGAAGGTGACCGCAATCATGTATTTAGAATTTTACGCGCCAATAAAAACCGCTTTGGTTCCACCAACGAATTGGGTATTTACGAGATGCAAGGTTCTGGTTTACGCGAAGTCTCCAATCCCAGTGAGATTTTAATCTCTAAAAAAGATGAAGAATTATCCGGTAATGCTATTGCAGCAACTTTAGAAGGTATGCGACCATTAATGATTGAGGTTCAGGCTTTGGTCAGTACAGCCGTATATGGAACACCACAACGGAGTGCTACGGGTTTTAATGCCAAACGATTAAATATGTTACTGGCTGTATTAGAAAAGCGCGCGGGATTTCGTCTGGGCGCTAAAGATGTCTTTTTAAATATCACTGGCGGTATTACGGTTGATGATCCAGCAATAGATTTAGCGGTTGTGGCAGCTATTTTATCATCTAATGAAGACGAAGCCTTACAGCGCGATTACTGCTTTGCGGCAGAGGTAGGTCTTTCTGGTGAGATTCGTCCGGTGCAACGGGTGGAGCAGCGTATTTTAGAAGCCGAAAAACTCGGATTTTCTACCATTTTTGTGTCTAAATACAATAAAATAGCACTTAAAAATACAGTTATCAAAATTCAATTGGTTTCCAAGATTGAAGATTTGGTGAGTTTTATTGTTTAAAAACCTCTAAACCAAGGTTTATTTTCTTAAAAATCATTAATTTCGCACGTCGAAACGAATTAATGATATAATGAGTAAGAAATTCCCTGAATATAAAGGTCTTGACTTACCAAAAGTTGCTGAAGAAATTGGCAATTATTGGCAAGAAAATAACGTATTTGAAAAAAGTGTAACCACTCGCGAAAATGCCAAGCCATTTGTATTTTTTGAAGGACCACCTTCTGCAAACGGATTACCTGGCGTACACCACGTTTTAGCGCGTGCTATCAAAGATATTTTTCCGCGTTACAAAACCATGAAAGGTTACCAAGTAAAGCGTAAAGCTGGTTGGGATACCCACGGATTACCTATTGAATTAGGTGTGGAAAAAGAATTGGGAATTACTAAAGAAGATATTGGCAAGACCATTTCGGTTGAAGATTACAACGCTGCATGCCGTAAAGCTGTTATGCGATATACTGATGTCTGGAATGACCTGACCCAAAAAATGGGTTATTGGGTAGATATGGATGACCCATATATTACCTACGAACCTAAATACATGGAATCGGTTTGGTGGTTACTAAAGCAGATATATAACAAAAGTTTGTTGTATAAAGGTTATACCATTCAACCCTATTCTCCTAAAGCCGGTACAGGATTAAGTTCACATGAGTTGAACCAACCAGGAACCTATCAAGATGTAACAGATACTACGGTTGTTGCCCAGTTTAAAGCCAATGAAGCATCGCTTCCAGACTTTTTACAAAACGAAGGTACTATCTATTTTCTGGCTTGGACGACTACACCTTGGACCTTACCAAGTAATACAGCTTTAACCGTTGGCCCAAAAATTGACTATGTTTTAGTAAGGACTATAAATCAGTATACTAATGAAGAATGTTGTGTGATTTTGGCAAAAAGCAGATTTAATGCTTATTTTTTAAATCCTTCTGTTCCAGCTGAAGTGCATATCGGAAATAAAATAGAAGCTGTTAAAGGTAAAATAGTAGCATCTGGTAAGATTGCGCATTATGAAATATTAAAAGAATTTAAAGGAGCCGATTTAGTTGGTATTACCTATGAGCAGTTATTGCCTTATACCTTACCAAACGACAATCCTGAAAATGCCTTTAGAGTTATTGCTGGAGATTTCGTGACTACCGAAGACGGAACAGGAATCGTTCACACAGCGCCAACTTTTGGTGCAGATGATGCTTTGGTAGCTAAACAAGCCACTCCAGAAGTACCACCAATGTTGGTAAAAGATGAAAATGGAAACTTGGTGCCTTTAGTGGATTTACAAGGTAAATTCCGCCCAGAAATGGGTGAGTTTGCAGGTAAATATGTAAAAAACGAATATTACAATGATGGCGAAGCACCTGAAAAATCGGTTGATGTAGAACTAGCTATCAAGTTAAAGGAAGAGAACAAAGCCTTTAAGGTTGAAAAATATAAACACAGCTACCCGAATTGTTGGAGAACTGATAAACCCATTCTTTACTATCCATTAGATTCTTGGTTTATTAAAGTAACCGATGTTAAGGATCGTATGTTTGAATTGAATGAGACCATAAACTGGAAACCAAAAGCAACAGGAACGGGTCGTTTTGGAAACTGGCTTGCCAATGCCAACGACTGGAACTTATCACGTTCGCGTTATTGGGGAATTCCGTTACCAATTTGGAGAACCGAAGATGGTAAAGAAGAAATCTGTATTGGTTCGGTTGAAGAATTAAAAGCCGAAATGGCAAAAGCGGTTTCAGCAGGTGTTCTTGCAAAAGATATTTTTGCTGATTTTGAAGTAGGCAATAATTCCGAAGAAAACTATGCTAAAATAGATTTACATAAAAACATTGTAGATGAGATTGTGCTTGTGTCACCATCAGGACAACCCATGAAGCGTGAAGCCGACTTGATTGATGTCTGGTTTGATTCAGGTTCTATGCCCTACGCACAATGGCATTATCCCTTTGAAAATAAAGAAAAGATAGATAAGCACAAATCATTTCCAGCAGATTTTATTGCCGAAGGTGTTGATCAAACGCGTGGTTGGTTCTATACGCTCCATGCTATTGGAACGATGGTGTTTGATTCGGTTGCATACAAAAATGTGGTTTCAAACGGTCTTGTTTTGGATAAAAACGGACAAAAAATGTCTAAACGTTTAGGTAATGCTACAGACCCTTTTGAAACTTTATCAACTTATGGTGCTGATGCTACACGTTGGTACATGATTTCAAATGCAAACCCTTGGGATAACCTAAAATTTGATGTAGATGGTATTGAGGAAGTAAAACGTAAATTCTTCGGAACACTTTATAATACCTATTCGTTTTTTAGCTTATATACCAATTTAGATAATTTCAATTATAACGAAGCAGATATTCCGTTAGAAGAACGTCCAGAGTTAGATCGTTGGATTTTATCTGAATTACATACGCTTATCAAGAAGGTAGACGAGTTCTATTCAGAATACGAACCTACTAAAGCAGCAAGGGCTATTTCTGATTTTACACAAGAGTATTTAAGTAACTGGTATGTGCGATTAAGTAGAAGACGTTTCTGGAAAGGCGATTACCAAACCGATAAAATTTCGGCTTATCAAACACTTTATACCTGTATGGTAACCATAGCAAAATTAGGTGCACCTATTGCACCATTTTACATGGATAAGCTTTACCAAGACTTAACACAAGTAACACAAAAAGAAAACTTTGAAAGTGTACATTTGGCAGAGTTTCCAAACTATGACGAAAGCTTTATAGACAAGAGTTTGGAGCGTAAAATGGAGAATGCCCAAACAATATCATCGTTGGTATTGTCGTTAAGAGCAAAGGAGAAGATTAAAGTGCGACAACCACTTCAAAAAATCATGATTCCAATTGATAGTAAACAACAAAAGGAAGAAATTCTTGCAGTTGCTAATTTGATTAAGCATGAGGTCAACGTCAAGGAAATTGAACTTTTAGAAGATGCGTCAGATATTTTAGTCAAACAAATTAAGCCTAACTTTAAAACTTTAGGACCACGATTTGGTAAGGATATGAAGCTGATAGCTGCTCAAGTCAATAGCTTTACAGCTGATGACATTAAAAAAATTGAGCAAAAAGGAGTTTTAGACGTTGAAATTAATGGAAAAAGTATTACTTTAGAACTTGAAGATGTAGAGATTTCATCTCAAGATATTGAGGGTTGGTTGGTTGCCAACGAAGGTGCAATAACCGTCGCTCTCGATGTTACTATCTCCGATGATTTACGAAAGGAAGGGATTGCACGTGAGCTCGTAAACCGTATTCAAAATTTACGTAAAGATTCAGGATTTGAAGTCACAGATAGAATTGATGTTCAACTTCAAAAGGAAGATAGTATTGTTAAAGCTGTAAACTCTAATATGGATTATATTAAAGCGGAAACTTTAACAGAAGAACTTGAAATTATGGACCAAATAAATAACGGTATAGAAATTGCTTTTGACGATATAAATACCAAGTTATTTATTCAAAAACATTAAGATTATGGCAGTAGATGCAAACGTAAGGTATTCAGATAAGGATTTAGCTGAATTCAAAGCCTTAATTCAAGAGAAAATTGAAAAGGCAAAACATGATTTAGAGCTTATAAAAAGTGCTTATATGAATGACCTGAATAATGGAACTGATGATACATCACCAACGTTCAAGGCTTTTGAAGAAGGTAGTGAAACCATGAGCAAGGAAGCAAATTCACAGTTAGCTATTAGACAAGAAAAGTTTATTCGCGATTTGAAAAACGCTTTAATACGTATTGAAAATAAAACCTATGGAATTTGCCGAGTCACAGGAAAGCTTATAAACAAAGAGCGATTAAAACTGGTGCCTCATGCTACTTTGAGCATCGAAGCTAAAAATATGCAATAATCTGTGATCATAAACAAAGAATAAACAAACGCTTCAATATATTATTGAAGCGTTTTTAATTTATGAAATCCACAATTCTCATAGGGTTTTTTTTGTTATGTTGCTGTCAATTGTTAGCGCAAAAAACTATTGAACGGCAATTTCAAGCACATAACATTGAAGCAATTAATTTAGACGGTACAGGCAGTTTTAAGATTTATGTTGAATCTGTTGAAGGAGATGCTATTTCCGTAACCGTTGAGGTAGAAGGCGAGTACAGTGAACAAGTGATATTACTAACCGAAATCAAAAATAATGAATTGGAAATAGCAACAGAATATCAGCCATTATTTACAGTTCCGGATGATAAATTAAGTGCTCATAAAGTGATGTCCATAGTTTTTCATTTAAAGTTACCACAAGGCTTGAATGTTGTTGTTTCCAGTGATATTGGTACGGTGTTTGTTAATGGGCATTTTGGCCAACTCACTACGGAATTGAATCGAGGTCATTTTGTGGCTGAAAATTTTTCAGGTTCGGCTCTAATTAATACTATTGATGGGAATATCACAATGGAATCAAATTATGCGAAAGTAAATTTGGATACCAAAAACGGTCAAGTTTCTCAAGAAGAACTCGTGTTGGGAACTAATAATTTATCACTTCACTCCATTAACGGAAACATTAGCGTAACTAAAACAAAATAATAGTCCTATTTTTGCCCGAAATAAATTGGAGCATGTCCCTAAAGAAATCCATACTTTTTATATTCGTTGTTTTATTAATAGATCAATTGAGTAAAATTTTCATCAAGACACACTTTGTTCTTAATGAAGATTTTGAAGTGTTCTCGTGGTTTAAAATTTATTTTATTGAGAATGATGGTATGGCATGGGGTACAAAAATCAGTGATTTCGCCTCATTTATAAGCGACAGAACAGCCAAAGTCTGTTTAACTATTTTTAGAATTGTTGCCATTTGTGGTATTGGTTATTGGTTGTATGATGCTACAAAAAAACAAAGCTCTCGCATACTTATTTTTGCAGTGGCATTGATCTTTGCTGGGGCACTTGGTAATATTATCGATTCTGTTTTTTATGGTGTCTTGTTCGAAGACAGTTATGGTCAAGTAGCAACCTTCTTGCCAGAAAGTGGAGGATACGATGGCTTTCTACATGGTAAGGTAGTTGACATGCTATATTTTCCACTTTGGAAAGGTTATTTACCTCAATGGGTTCCATTTTATGGCGGACAGTATTTTACGTTTTTTGACCCCGTTTTTAATATTGCTGATGTTGCTATAAGTACGGGTTTTGGATTGCTTATTGTTTTTAATAAAAGGGCTTTTAAAAAGTAATTTAGAAAGAATAAATTTTTTCTGGCGTCACACAGAAATCCAAAGCCATATCATTTTCAAAAATATCATCAATTTGTTCTTCGGCATCAAAAAATGAAAGCCCGATTTTAATGATTTCTGGGTTGCATTCTGACAGAAATTTATCATAAAATCCTTTCCCATAACCAACTCTATGACCTTTTTTATCAAAAGCTAAAAGCGGTACAAAAACAACGTCTATTTGGTTATTTGTGATTTGAATACCGTCAACGGGTTCTGGAATGTTCAGAGTACTTTTTTTAATTACGGTAGCATCGGTCAGTAAAAAATGGATCATGTTTCTCGATTCGAAATCACTTTTAGAAACAATGATATTTTTATCCTTACCAGAAAGTATATTTAAGATAAAATCAGTATTCACTTCTTGTTGTTCTTCAATGGTCAGAAAAATGTGGTAGAATGATTTATCCCAAATGTCCAATTCCAAAAGTTTATTAGCTATTTGTAGGCTTAAATTGTCAATAGTTTCTGAACTTAAAGCCTGTCGCTTTGATTTGTAGATTTTTCGAAGTTCAGATTTGGTCATTTTAATTTGGTAGTAATGTGGAATAAGGCATCTCCCTGATAAACAATGGGCGATTCGTTAACATTGATGATATAACCTGAATTAGTAGCCTTAACAAAATGATTGAACTTGCCATAAGGATCTGTAATATTTCCAATGACATCCCCTTTGGTTACTTTGGAATTTATGGTGATGGAAGCTTTAAACATACCAGAAAAATTAGCACGTTGCCAGCGGCTATCTAAAATATAAACCGGTGGTTTTTTGGGTTTTGAAGCCTTGAATTTTGATGAAAGCATGCCCAAATGATTCAATACACGTTTGGCACCGTTAACTCCAGTATTGGTAACTTTTTCATCAATATGAAATGATTTGCCTCCTTCAAATAATAAAATGGGTTTCCCCAATTTATAACACGTATTTCTGAATGACTTTTTGATGTTTTTCGAATACAAAACAAATGGTGCGCCAAATGTTTCTGCAATGGCATCAAGTGTTAAACTATTTTTGACGATTCTTATTTGAGGGGCATTGAAACGACCAGAGCCTCCTGTATGGAAATCCATAATAAAATCGACATCTGGAATGACTTCATTAACTAGTTTATATGCAACCCGACTTGCCAAAGAACCTCTTTTAATACCTGGGAATACGCGATTTAAATCGCGGCCATCAGGAAACTCTCGATTTAAATTAATAAATCCAAATACGTTAATGATTGGAATACAGATTATGGTCCCTGTTTTGGGTTTGTTGATACCTTTGGCAATAATTTGCCTTACAATTTCAACACCGTTTACTTCATCTCCATGAATTCCGGCAGTAAACAACACAACAGGGCCTGGTTTTTTCGACCGTTCAATAATAACGGGTACATCCACACTGGAAGAGGTGTGTAAATTGGCAACTCCAAAAGTTAATTCCCGGCTTTCACCAGCTTTAATTTCCTTGCCAAGAATCGTTATTATTTTTTTGTGTTTAAAAGTCATTATTTATTTCGTTCAATAAACGTAATTATGGCTTTAGCAATATTTTTACCGGTGGCACCTTCTATACCTTCCAAACCAGGTGTCGAGTTCACTTCTAGAAGCAATGGACCTCTTGCGGACTGTAACATATCAACACCACACACAGGTAATTTAAGAGCTCTCGAAGCTTTCATAGCTAGTTTTAATTCGGCATCGTTTAATTTTATAATTTCTGCTTTACCTCCACGATGCAAATTAGATCTAAATTCACCTTCTTTTCCTTGTCGTTTCATGGCGCCAACCACATGACCGTCTACCACCAAAGCCCGGATATCAGCACCTTTGGCTTCTTTAATAAACTCTTGAACAATGACTCGAGCCTGAAGCCCGTTAAATGCTTCGAGTACGGATTCAGCGGCATTTTTTGTCTCAGCTAAAACGACTCCTAACCCTTGCGTACCTTCAAGTAATTTAATAATTACTGGCGTGCCACCAACATGTTCGATAACTTCTTCAACATCACGCGAATAATTCGTAAAAACCGTTTTGGGCATACCAATACCAGCTTTACTCAATCGCTGTAAACTTCGCAGTTTGTCACGAGAACGCTGAATGGCATCTGATGTGACGATAGTGAATACATTCATCATTTCAAACTGTCTAACAACAGCACAACCATAGAAGGTTACAGATGCACCTATGCGCGGGATAATAGCATCAACATAGTCCAAAATAACGGTCTTTATAGTAAATGGTTGGTTTTTCTTTTTCAATGATAATATCACACTTCAAAGGATCAATGACTTCAACTTTATGGCCTCTGTTTACACCTTCCTCAATAAGTCGTTGAGTGGAATATAAATGGGAGTTTCTAGAAAGAATAACTATGTTCATGCTTGATTGAGTTAAATGATACATCGTGCTTATCGACATCAACTATAAACTTTTTACTTAAAAATTGTCTGCCAATAAGAACAGGAAACTTCATATCATCTCTAGTGCTTAAAGTTAAGTTAATCTTGTACGTTTTACCAAAAAATACGACTTCAGATTTTATTTTAAATCTATTTTCTTTATAACCATTACTACTTTTCACATCTGTTTTTGAATAGGTGTCAAAAATAATTTCAATACTATTAAAGTTTGAGTGGCCTTCACTGTGAAAGGTACAAAACAACATATTGTCTTTCTCCACAATATGGGAACAGTGGATTGCTGACGTGTAAGCACCAGTGTCAATCTTGACATCTATACCAAATAAATCCAATTTTGGGAAGTCTACTTTATCAGTTCTTCCAAGGGTTTGTTTTTGCATTTTATGTTTTAAAAAAAGTGGCGCAAGGTAGTGAAATAGTCGTTTCAAAATTTACTTTTTATGATAATTTTTGGACTTAATTAGTCAGCTTATTTTGAGCCACGAACATTAAAAATAATTACCTTTGAGGGAATGAGCCACACAGCTTTAGAAATCCAACTAAAAACCTTGCCTAATCTTCCAGGGGTATACCAATATTTTGATGTTAACGGGAAGATTCTTTATGTTGGAAAGGCCAAGAATTTAAAAAAACGGGTCACTTCATATTTCACAAAAAATCACGATTACGGAAAAACCAAAGTTCTTGTCAAAAAAATAGCTGATATTAAACATATTGTTGTTGAAACTGAAACGGACGCCCTTTTGCTTGAAAATAACTTAATTAAAAAGCATCAACCACGGTATAATGTCATGCTTAAGGATGACAAGTCCTACCCTTGGATCTGTATAAAAAAGGAGCGATTCCCTCGAGTATTTTCAACAAGAAGAGTTATAAAGGATGGTTCGGAATATTTTGGGCCTTACACGAGCATGAAAACAGTATCAACGCTACTCGATTTGATTAGAGGTCTGTTTATGCTTCGAACCTGTAATTACGATTTGTCTCAAGATAAAATTGAAGCAGGAAAATATAAGGTGTGCTTGGAATATCATTTAGGGAACTGTAAAGGACCCTGCGAAGGCTATGAAACGGAAGAAAGTTATCATGGTAACATTGAATCTATTAGAGAGATATTAAAAGGAAATTTCAAATCATCGCTTTCGCATTTTAAAACCCAAATGAAGACACTCGCCGATGACATGCAATTTGAGGAAGCACAAAAAATAAAAGAAAAAATAGATGTTCTGGAAAATTATCAGGCCAAGTCGACTGTAGTTAACCCTAAAATAAGCAATGTTGATGTTTTTACCATTGTAAGCGATGAAAGTTATGGGTATGTAAATTTTTTACAGTTATCATACGGTTCAATTATTCGATCACATACTCTAGAGATTAAGAAAAAACTCCAGGAATCTGATAGAGAGTTGTTGGAATTGGCCATTACAGAAATAAGACAACGATTTCATTCTAAATCCAAAGAGATTTATGTACCATTTAAAGTAGAACTGGGTGATGATATCAAAGTTACTATTCCAAAGCTAGGTGATAAAAAACATATTCTGGACTTGTCTTTACGTAATGCCAAATACTTTAGGCTGGAACAATTGAAACAAGTTAAAATTGTTGATCCAGACCGTCATACAAATAGAATAATGGCTCAAATGAAAGCCGACTTACGATTAACTGACGAGCCACGTCACATTGAATGTTTTGATAATTCCAATATTCAAGGGACCAATCCTGTTGCGGCGTGTGTTGTTTTTAAAAACGGGAAACCGAGTAAAAAGGATTATAGGCATTTTAATATAAAAACTGTTCAAGGTCCGGATGATTTTGCATCAATGGAAGAAGTTGTTTTTAGGCGTTACAAACGTATGTTGGATGAAAAACAATCTTTGCCGCAACTAATTATTATTGATGGAGGTAAAGGCCAATTGTCTTCAGCTTTAAAAAGTTTGGAGGCATTGGATTTGAGAGGAAAAATTGCCATCATCGGAATTGCCAAGCGTTTGGAAGAATTATTTTATCCAGATGACTCAATTCCCTTATATTTAGATAAGAAAAGCGAAACCCTTAAAATTATTCAGCAATTACGGAATGAAGCCCATCGTTTTGGAATCGAGCATCACCGAAACAGACGAAGCAAAAGTGCTTTAAACACAGAATTGGAAACAATTCCAGGAATTGGTGAGAAAACGATTGTTGAATTATTGAAGGTTTTCAAATCTGCCAAACGCATTGCCAACGTAAAACTAGATGAACTAGAAGATGTTGTAGGAAAGTCAAGAGCAGAGAAAATTTACAAGTACTATCATAACTAATGAAATATTTTTTAATAACCATATTGTTATTATTACCCTGGAACGTTAACTCACAGGACACCATCCAATCAAACAGCCAAAAGGATTTGAAAATTGGTTTGGTTTTAAGTGGTGGAGGCGCTAAAGGGCTGGCTCATATTGGTGTTTTAAAGGTAATTGATAGCCTGGGAATCCAAATAGACTATATTGCAGGAACCAGTATGGGAGCTATAATCGGGTCGCTTTATGCATCAGGATATTCAGGAAAAGACATAGACTCTATTTTTGAAGGAGTCGATTTTGATAAAATTATAAATGATGACCTTCCAAGAGAAGCTAAAACTTTCTATGAGCGGGATAATTCAGAAAGATATGCCGTAACGCTGCCTTTTGACAAGTTTAAGTTAAAACTGCCTTCTGCTTTGTCAAGAGGACAAAACACCTTGAGTTTATTGTCTAAATTAACACTTCATGTTTGTGATGTAGATGATTTTAGCAAATTACCCATTCCATTTTTTTGTATCGCAACTAATGTGGAAACAGGCAAAGCAGTAATCTTGGATAAAGGGAGTCTGTCACAGTCAATCACAGCTAGTGGTGCCTTTCCTTCGTTATTCCAACCCGTAATTATTGATGATCAAATTTTGATAGATGGTGGCGTTGTAAACAATTATCCAATAGACGAATTAAGAGCTAAAGGCATGGATATTATTATAGGTGTTGATGTACAGGACGACTTGGCCACTAGAGAAGAATTGAAATCAGCTCCTAATATCTTACTGCAAATCAATAATTATAGAACCATAAACGATATGAAGGAAAAGTCTAAAAAGACAGATGTTTATATCAAACCCGATATAACGGATTATACGGTCATTTCCTTTAGCGATGGAGAGAAAATAATTGAAAACGGCACTTTAGCGGCCATCAAGAAAAGAGATGCGTTAGAGAAAATAGCATCTATGCAAACGCAGAAGAAGAAAACATTTGATCCTATTAAACCAATAGACAGTGTTAAAATCAATGCAATATTAATTAATGGAAATGAAAAGTATACTCGGGCTTATGTAGTTGGTAAGTTAAAATTTAAGCAAGGTGAAAAAATACAGTACTCCAGACTCGTTGAAGGCGTTAACAATTTAGCCGCAACCAATAATTTTGAAAGTGTTGTACATCAATTAAGATCTTCTCCAGATAAAAATGGATATGATTTATATTTTGAATTGAAGGAAAACCCTAAACGAACATTTTTAAAGTTTGGAGTTCACTATGATGATTTGTATAAAAGTGCCGCACTAATTAATCTAACAAGAAAACGGTTGTTATTCAATAATGATGTGGCCTCACTGGATTTTGTTCTAGGGGACAACATTCGTTATGATTTTGAATATTACATTGATAAAGGGTTTTATTGGAGTATTGGATTAGTATCAAGATTTAACCAGTTTCAAAAAAACATTCCAGCTTCAGCATTATTGACAGAAGAGGATTTAGCTAATTTGAACGTTAATAAATTGGATGTCGAGCTCAATGATTTTACAAATCAATTTTATCTTCAGACTTTATTCAGAAAAGATTTTGCACTTACCCTTGGGGCAGAACATAAACGCCTTAAAATTCTATCGGAAACCATTATAACCCAAAACGACAACAATGAAGAAACCATTTTTGAGAATAGTGATTATTTGAGTTTGTTTGGACAATTAAAATTCGATACTTACGATAATAAATATTTCCCCAATGAAGGAATATTTTTTGACGGGGATTTTCATCTATATCTGTATTCTTCAGATTTTAACAACAACTTTACGGAATATTCTATTGCCAAGGCAACAATTGGTTATACAAAAAGTTTCGGGAATTTTTCTGCAAACTTAACCACGCAAGGAGGCTTTACTATTGGAGAGGATACATCACCATATTTAAATTTTGTTTTAGGAGGTTATGGACAGAACTTAATAAATAATTTCACTTCATTTTACGGGTATGATTATTTGTCCATTCCAGGAGATAGTTTTGTGAAAGGGGTTATTACTTTGGATTATGAATTGTTCAAAAAGCATCACATTAACTTTGCTGCTAATTATGCGAATGTTGCAGATAACATTTTTGATACAGGCGAGTGGATAACCACTCCAGATTTTTCTGGGTATGCATTGGGATATTCCTTTGAAACATTTTTAGGCCCAATAGAAGCAAAATATACCTGGTCCCCTGAAGTGAAAACTGGGATATGGTTTTTTAATTTAGGGTTTTGGTTTTAAATATTTTCGGCAATTTTTACGATATTTGTTAACCATGAAACATTTTTGGATAGGCTTACTAGAATATCTTCATTTTCTCATCAAGAGAAACCCGGAATAATTGGGATGATTGTCGTTTCTGCTGAAGCAGAAATCCTATTAATTTCGTATCTTTAAGACTTTAATAGTTAAGTTTTTATAAAAAGATAATTTCCATCATTTATTTAAATTTTAAACAATGCCTTTTTATCATAAATTGGGTAAAATCCCAAACAAAAGACACACACAGTTCAAAAAGCCTGATGGCACCTTGTACTATGAGCAATTATTTGGCACTATTGGTTTTGATGGTATGTCGACCAATATGTATCATGAACACAGACCTACGCAGGTTAAAGAAATAAGAAAACAATATCATGTTGCGCCTAAAATAGCTAAAGCAAACCACATACAATCCTATAGATTTCACGGGTTTAAAGTTCCCCAAACAGACGATTATTCTGGAAAGTAGAAAAACAGTATTGACCAATAGCGATTGTAGCATTATCTTAGCTGCACCCAAACAATCGACTAAAGATTATTTTTACAAAAACACAGATGCCGATGAACTTATTTTTGTACATCGTGGTAACGGAAAGCTTCGCACGCATTTAGGAAATCTCGATTTCAAGTATGGCGATTATTTATTAATTCCTCGAGGCATCATTTATAAAATAGATTTTGATACTGAAGATAATCGTTTGTTTATTGTGGAGTCAAGAAGACCAATTTACACACCCAAACGCTATAGAAATTGGTTTGGACAGTTGCTGGAGCATTCACCTTTCTGTGAACGCGATTTGAGGCAGCCACAGGAATTGGAAACTCACAATGAAAAAGGAGATTTCTTGATGAAAGTTAAAAAGCAAGATGATATTTTTGAAATGGTTTATGCCACGCATCCATTTGATGTAGTTGGTTATGATGGGTATAACTATCCTTATGCCTTTTCAATCCATGATTTTGAACCCATAACGGGTCGTGTACATCAACCACCTCCAGTTCATCAAACTTTTGAGACTGATGCCTTTGTGGTGTGTAGTTTTGTGCCCAGACTATATGACTATCATCCAGAAGCTATTCCTGCACCTTACAATCATAGCAACATTGATAGTGATGAGGTTTTATATTATGTAGATGGGGATTTTATGAGCCGCAATGATATTGATGCAGGTCATATTTCCTTGCATCCAGCAGGAATCCCACATGGCCCTCACCCAGGAGCGACTGAAAGGAGCATTGGAAAAGTAAAGACTGATGAATTGGCTGTTATGGTTGATACATTTAAACCGTTACAAATTACCGAAGACGCATTAAAAATAGCTGACGAAGATTATTTTAAATCTTGGTTGGAATAACAAAAAACATTAAAAAAATGGGAAAAAATATAGAATCAGTAAACTACGGATTAGAGAAAATATTTGAAGGCGCAGAAGATTTCTTACCATTATTGGGAACTGACTACGTCGAATTTTATGTAGGAAACGCTAAACAAGCAGCACATTTTTACAAAACGGCTTTTGGCTTTCAGTCCTATGCTTATAAAGGTTTGGAGACAGGAAGTCGAGAAACGGTGTCTTATGTGTTAAAGCAAGACAAGATACGCTTGGTATTGACCACGCCACTAAACTCAAAACACCCGATCAATGAGCATATTGTAAAACATGGAGATGGCGTTAAAGTTGTCGCCCTTTGGGTAGAAGACGCCAGAAACGCTTGGGAGGAAACGACTTCCCGTGGGGCAAAATCATTTATGGAACCAACGGTTGAAAAAGACGAGTATGGTGAAGTAGTCCGAGCTGGAATTTACACCTATGGTGAAACCGTTCACATGTTTGTCGAGCGTAAAAACTATAATGGGCAGTTTATGCCAGGATTCGTAAAATGGGAATCAGATTATAATCCAACACCAGTTGGTTTAAAATATATAGATCACATGGTTGGTAATGTTGGTTGGGGTGAAATGAATACTTGGGTTAAATGGTATGAAGATGTTATGGGCTTTGTAAATTTCTTGTCTTTTGATGATAAGCAAATCCATACCGAATATTCAGCGTTAATGAGTAAAGTTATGAGTAATGGGAATGGCAGAATTAAATTTCCAATTAATGAACCAGCTGAAGGAAAGAAAAAATCACAAATTGAAGAATATTTGGATTTCTATGAAGGTTCAGGTGTGCAGCACATTGCTGTTGCAACCGACGATATTATTTCTACAGTATCCGATTTACGTTCACGTGGTGTTGAGTTTCTATCGACGCCACCAGAAGAATATTACAGGGCCGTACCAGGTAGGTTAGAAGAGTTTAGCCATGAACTTCGTGAAGATATTGAAACTTTAAAAGGGTTGGGAATCATGATTGATGCGGACGAAGAAGGCTATTTATTGCAAATTTTCACAAAACCAGTAGAAGACAGGCCTACATTGTTCTTTGAAATTATTCAACGAATGGGAGCCAGAGGATTTGGCGCAGGAAACTTTAAAGCCCTGTTTGAATCCATTGAGAGAGAACAGGAAAAACGTGGGACGCTATAACAAAAGTTTAACGAAATTATTATCAAAAACTCTAT
Organism: Hanstruepera sp. CR43; assembly: GCF_055227665.1. Taxonomy (NCBI): domain Bacteria; kingdom Pseudomonadati; phylum Bacteroidota; class Flavobacteriia; order Flavobacteriales; family Flavobacteriaceae; genus Hanstruepera; species Hanstruepera sp. CR43. Next base: position 2,090,122 of record NZ_CP200078.1, read on the forward strand.
CAATCATGTTGGTAGAGTTTTTTTGTTTTATACTTTTGGAATAGTAATTGTAATATTTAAAAAGTTACAATTACTAATATAAAAGCAAATGAATAAGAAAAGTCTACTGTTTATTACTGCATTTTTCAGCTTGAGCTTCATGATAGCCCAAGTTGAAGGTTCTTATGGTGTTGGTGAATGGTTTCGATTTGAGATGAGTTACAGCGGTTGGATGAAAGCTGGCGAAGCAACGCTAACCGTCAATGAAGGGTATTATAAATCCAAACCAGTTTATCATATTGTAGGTAAAGGCTGGACTACCGGTGCTGTTAGTTGGTTTTTCAAAGTTGAAGACCGTTATGAAAGTTTTATTGACAAACATAATAATAAACCCTACCGATTTATAAGGGATATTGACGAGGGCGGACACACTAAAAACATAGAAATCGAGTTTGACCAGGACAGAAGTAAGGCTTATGTTCATAATATAAAGCACAATAAAAAGTCGGTTTATGATACCAAGCCCAATATTCAGGATATGGTATCGACTTTTTACTATTTGCGAAATAATTTAGATGTAGATAACCTTAAAGTGAATGATGAAGTTTTTGTCAATATGTTTTTTGATGAGGAAAACTATGGATTCAAACTAAAATATCTTGGTGAAGAAATTATTAAAACAGAATTCGGAAAAATTAATTCCCTTAAATTCAGACCCTATGTAATGGCTGGTCGTGTATTCAAGGAAGAAGAAAGTTTGACACTTTGGGTATCAAATGACAAAAATAAAATACCTTTACGCGTAAAGGCCGATTTAGCTGTTGGGTCCCTCAGGGCCGATTTGGATGCTTTTAAAGGACTTAAACATCCTTTCAAAATAGTTGTAGATAATTAGTAAAATAATGGCAAACCATTTAACCGACCAATTAAAAGAAAAATTTGATAAAATAGGGCAAGATTTAGATACCCACCTAGAAGGGTTGCTTTACAGTAAACCCATTAATTACTGGGATTATATTCAAACAGATGCCCTTCTGGATCTTCAAACACAACGTTCTACGCTTCCAGATGAAATGGTATTTATCATGTATCATCAAATCAATGAATTGTTGTTTAAAATGATTCTTTGGGAAATAGAGCAGGTTGCCAAAAACAAACAGCTAACTGCAGATTTCTTCTCTTCAAAATTGATGCGTATTAGTCGCTATTTTGATATGTTGACTTCCTCCTTTAACATTATGAGGGAAGGTATGGAAGTGGAACAATACAATAAGTTTAGAAATACCCTCACACCCGCAAGTGGTTTTCAAAGTGCTCAATACCGTAAAATTGAATTCTCCTCAACAGAACTCATTAATTTAATCGATAACCGTTTTCGGGAAACAATTGATAGAAATACATCTTTTGATCACGCCTTCGAACATTTATATTGGCAGGCAGCCGGTAAAGATTATAAAACAGGAAAGAAAAGTTATTTATTAACAGTTTTCGAAGAGCGATACAAAGATGAATTTATTAGATTTGCGAAATTCTATAACACAAATAATCTTTGGACAAAGTTTAAACAACTTCCAGAGGATGTTAAAGAAGATAAGATGTTGATTGATGCCATGAGACATTATGACCACACGGTTAATATTAAATGGGTAATGGCACACTACAATACAGCAAATCATTATTTAAACATTGGTGGTAAAACAGCCGAAGCAACAGGAGGAAGTGAATGGGTAAAATACATGCATCCAAAATATCAAAGACGAATATTTTTTCCAGATTTATGGACCAAACAAGAATTAGCAGATTGGGGAAAGAATGTATAATACTTTTTGTTATTGCCTTATCGCTGTTTAACTGTAAAAGTGACAAAGTAAAACAAGAAAAGGTAGAAGAGGTAGCTGTTATTGAGCCTCAAGAAATTTATGAATTTGGGTTCAATTTAAACGACTACATTGTTAAAAGGGATACCATTAGAAAAGGGGATAGTTTTGGTATCATTATGGAACGCAACAAAATAGGTTATCCTAAAATTTTTCAAATTGCAGAAAGAGCCAAAGATAGTTTTGATATAAGAAGACTACAAATAGGAAAACCATACACCTTACTTTGTTCAAAAGACACACTTCAAGAACCTAAATGTTTTATATATCAACCCAACAGGGAAGAATATGTTGTCATCAATTTTCACGACTCTATTCATGCTTACACCAGTAGGAAACCTATCAAGTATGTAGAAAAGGAAATTTCAGGAACGATATACAGTAACATTTCTGAAACATTGGATGAGAAAGGGATTAGCTTCATTTTAGCCTACAAAATGTCCGATATTTACGCCTGGACTATTGATTTTACCAGACTTCAAAAAGGGGATAACTTTAAGGTTATCTATACAGATAAGTATATAGATGATAGTATTTATGCTGGAATAGATAATATTAAGGCGGCTTATTTTGAACACAAAGGTGAACCTTTCTATGCCTTTGAATTTGAAACGGATAGTATTAAAGGCTTAAAAGATTATTTTAATGAGGAAGCCAAAAACTTAAGACGCGCGTTTCTTAAAGCGCCAGTTGAGTATAAGCGTATTTCTTCAAGATATAATTTAAGACGACGAATCGCTTTATATGGAAATAAAATCCGACCGCATAAAGGCACCGATTTTTCGGCCAATGTTGGAACACCCATTCGAGCAACAGCCAATGGCACTGTTACCAAATCTGCCTATACTCGAGGCAATGGTAATTATGTAAAAATACGTCACAATAACACCTATGAAACCCAATATTTACATATGAAAAAGCAGAATGTAAAAGTTGGACAGTATGTAAAACAAGGCGATGTTATAGGTTGGGTTGGTATGACTGGGAATACATCTGGTCCTCATGTTTGCTATCGTTTTTGGAAAAACGGAAAACAGGTAGACCCTTTCAGGGAAAAACTACCTGAAGCCGAACCTATTTCTGATAGTTTAAAAACACGTTATTTAGATTTTATAAAACCATTAAAGCTTCAACTAGACGCCATTGAGTTTGATGATAATTTAGAAATAGACCTGCCTTCAAGTACTGAAATTACCGATTTACAATAGTTTATGGCTTTACCCAAAATAAACCCGACCACAACAAAAGCTTGGAAAAAACTTCAAGAACATTTTCATAAAATTGAAGATGTCCACATGAAAGAGTTATTTGCTTCCGATAGTAAACGCGCAGATAATTTATCAATCAGCTGGCAAGACTTTTATATTGATTATTCCAAGAACCGAATTACCAATGAGACCAAGGAATTACTTTTGGAACTAGCTTCTGAAGTTCATTTGGAAGAGGCGATTAAAAGTTGTTTTTCAGGAGAGGTTATCAATGAAACAGAACAACGAGCTGTTTTGCATTCTGCTTTAAGAGCTTCAATAAGTGATAAGATTTATGTTGAAGGGGACAATGTGGTCCCCGAAGTTTTTAGGGTAAAGCAACAAATTAAAGTTTTTACGAATGAGGTGGTTAGTGGTCGATTAAAGGGTCATTCGGGAAAAACATTTACTGATATTGTCAATATAGGTATAGGGGGTTCAGATTTAGGTCCTGCGATGGTTGTTGATTCCCTTCAGTTTTATAAGAATCATTTAAACACCCATTTTGTAAGTAATGTGGATGGCGATCATGTGAATGAGGTAATAAAAAAACTGAATCCTGAAACAACACTTTTTGTAATCGTTTCTAAAACATTTACAACCCAAGAAACACTATCCAATGCCACTACCATTAGAAAATGGTTTTTAGACAGCTTACCTGATGATGCTATCGCAAAACATTTTGTGGCAGTTTCAACTAATATTGATAAAGTAAAAGAATTTGGGATAGATGAGAATAATATTTTTCCTATGTGGGACTGGGTTGGCGGAAGGTTCTCCCTTTGGTCTGCTGTTGGTCTGACTATAAGCTTGTCATTAGGCTTTGATAATTATGAACAATTATTGCTTGGCGCCCACAAAATGGATGAGCATTTCAAAGAAGAATCTTTTGAAAATAACATTCCAGTTCAGCTAGCATTGTTGAGTGTGTGGTATAACAATTTTTTCAAAGCCGAAAGCGAAGCCATTATTCCCTATTCACAATACCTAAACCAATTTGCTACCTACTTGCAGCAGGGAATTATGGAAAGCAATGGCAAGAGTGTTGACAGAAATGGAGATAAAATCACCTATCAAACGGGAACCATTATTTGGGGAGAGCCAGGCACCAATTCACAGCATGCCTTTTTTCAATTAATCCATCAAGGAACCAAATTGATTCCAGCAGATTTTATTGGATTTGCAAAATCACTACACGGTAATCAAGACCATCAAGATAAGCTGATATCTAATTTTATTGCCCAGACAGAAGCCCTTATGAACGGTAAAACCTATGATGAGGTTTTAAAAGAACTTACTGATAGTGGTCTTTCTCAAGAAGAGATTTCTAAAATAGCTTCTTTTAAGGTTTTTGATGGTAATAAACCAACCAATACTATTTTTATAGAAAAACTGACTCCTGAAAGCCTTGGTAAGTTAATAGCGATGTATGAACATAAGATATTTGTTCAAGGAATTATTTGGAATATTTTCAGTTTTGATCAATTTGGTGTTGAATTAGGGAAACAACTGGCCAAAAGTATCCTTCACGATATAAAAAATAACACAATTGTCAATCACGATGCTTCTACTGCCAATCTTTTGAATTTTTACAAAAATAAGGCCTGATTTTTTGTTGAAAAACTTGTTGACAGCTTTATTTGTTAACAAATTATCAAATCAATTTTTTGAATATCTTCAGTAAAATCAAAAAATACTAACTATATCGTAATATTTGAATGGTTTATTAGATTAATTTTGCCGAAAATTTAAAACAAATCTTATTAATACAATGAAAAAAATTACAAGATTATTATTTTCAGTAGCAATTTTGTTTACTGGTTTTACAATGGCACAGAGTACTGTGACAGGTACCGTTATGGACGGTGAAATGAACGCACCGCTACCAGCGGCTAACATTATTGAAAAGGGAACTTCCAATGGTGTCTCTTCTGATTTTGATGGTAATTTTTCAATTACTACAGAAGCAACTTCTGGAGAGTTAGTCATTTCTTATGTAGGATATGGTAAAGTAACATTAACTTTTGATGGGAATACTAATTTAGGAGCGATTACTTTAACTAGCGACAACACACTGGACGAAGTGGTTATCATTGGATCTGGAGTTATTGATTTAGCTGAAGACAGAAAAACACCAATCGCAGTATCAACAATTAAAGCCAATGAAATTAGAGAAAAAGCTGGAAACTGGGATTTACCTGAAATATTAAAATCAACGCCTTCTGTTCAAAATATTAAGGCTGGTGGTTTTGGCGATGGTCAAATGTTTTTGAGAGGTTTTGATCAAACTAACACGGCTTTTTTATTGAATGGTCAACCAATCAATGGTATGGAAGACGGTAAGATGTACTGGTCTAACTGGTCTGGCGTGTTGGATGTAGCCAATGCAGTTCAAGTTCAGAGAGGTTTAGGTGCTTCTAAATTGGCGATTTCTTCTGTTGGTGGTACAGTAAACATTGTAACAAAAACCATTGATAACAAACCTGGTGGTTTTGTGCAACAAATGGTAGGTAATGATAACTATATCAAATCTACAGTTTACTTTTCTACAGGTGTAGGAGAAAAAGGATGGTCTTTTTCAGGATTATTAGGACACTGGCAAGGTGATGGTTACGTAGATTACACACAAGGACAAGGACAAACGTATTTCTTTTCTGTGGGTTACCAACCTAATGAAAACCATGCTATAAACTTCTTATTAACAGGCGCGCCACAATGGCATGCTGTTGCTGGAGGAAATTCAATTGGTGATTATTTAGATCCAGAAGAAAACGATGGTAGAGGAAGAAGATATAATGGTTGGAGCTTTGAAGGCATAAATAGCCCAAATACTTTGAATGGTGGTAAAGGTGTTTATCCTGGTGGTAGAAATATTTACCATAAGCCAGTGGCTAACTTAAACTGGGATTGGACTATAAATGATAAATCATCTTTATCTACTGTTTTATACGGTTCTATGGGTCGTGGTAGCTTTGCGCAGTCTATTGGTTCAGTAGATTATGCTAGAGGGTCTAACAATAACCACAACTGGTATGGATTGGTTACAAACTATAACAATCAACTTACAGAAACTTTAAACTTTAACATTGGTGCAGACATTCGTTTTTATAACGGTATTCATTTTAGAGATATCAGAGAATTTATAACAATTGACTCTGCGTCAAATAGTTCGGGTTATAGTGGTGGTGAAACGTATTATTTAACTGAAGCAGGAGGTATCAATCCTTGGGAAGTGTTCTTTAATCCAAATACAGACCATTTACAGCGTTTCGGTTATGACTACGAAGAGCAAATTAACTATCAAGGTGTATTTGGTCAGTTAGAATATGCTAAAGACAATTTCTCTGCATTTTTCCAAGGAGCTCTTTCTAACCAATCTCACGTAAGAACGGAGTTTTTAAATACGTCTACTCCTGGTCAAGGAGAAGATGGTGGTAAAGTAAACAACATTGGGTATAACCTTAAAGCTGGTGCAGCTTATACAATTAACGACATGCATAAGGTTTTTGCAAATGCAGGTTACTACTCACGCCAACCGTTTCATGATAACTTATATGTGAATGATAGAGCCAGCAATGAATTATATAACCCTGAAATTGAAAACCAAGAAATTACTGGATTTGAAGTTGGTTATCAATTTAATGGTGGTAGAGCTATCTCGGCAAACTTAAACCTATACCATACAACTTGGGCCAATAGAACTTTAGTAGGTAATAACGGATTGCAAGATGATGAGTTTAGATCAAATCAAACTTTTGGATTAAAGCAAGTACATTACGGTGTAGAACTGGAAGTTATGACCCGTCCTTTAGATAACTTAAGATTGAATGGATTCTTATCAATGGGTGAATGGCAATATAAGGATAATGCTACTTTAAGAGTTTTTGATCAAGATGGAAACCAGGTAGAGGCAGATGAAGAGATTGTTGTAGATGGCTTTAGTGTTGGAGGCGCTGCTCAAGTAACAGCTGGTATTAATGGTAGTTTTGAATTTTGTAGAAACACCAGTATCGATGCTGGATGGAACTGGTACAACGATATGTTCTCAACAGGAGCATTAAGTAGTGCACCATTATCAATGCCTTCTTATGATACGGTTGATGCAGGATTCTCTTATAAAATGCCAGTTGGTGAAGGGAACAATTCAATACAATTCCGTGTAAACGTAAACAACGTTTTTGATGAAGTGTATTTAGAGTCTGTAAACGGAAATACACCTGCTTCGCTTAATCCAGAAGAAAACTATAAAGGAATTAACAAAGACAACACAGGTCGTTTTGGTTACGGTAGAACTTGGAACACAAGTATCCGTTTCAATTTCTAACATAAGTTTTTAACAATATTTAAAAACCTCTTCAATCCGAAGAGGTTTTTTTATAGGTATTAATCACTACATTTGTTAAACACAATAAAACGAATACTATGTATAGAACCGTTCAAATATTACATTCTTATTGGGCCTATTTAGTGCTCTTAATTTTAGTCCTAGCAACCTTAAATGCTTTGATAAAGACCTTTGGAGATAAAGAGTATGAAGCAAAGGATTTTCGCATATCGCTTTTTACGTTAATAGTATCCCATATTCAGCTGCTTTTGGGTATTGTGTTGTTCTTTGCAGCCGATTATCTTTCCTTAATAAAGGATATGGGAATGGGAGAGATAATGAAAAACAGTATGTTACGTTCAAACATAGTAGAACATCCCATTACTATGATTTTAGCTATTGTTTTGATTACAATGGGTTATTCAAAGCACAAGAAGAAATTAACATCAAAAGCTAAATTAAAAACAATTGCCATTTTTTATACACTTGCACTGATTTTAGTTTTGGCTAAAATTCCGTGGAACACTTGGTTTAACTAAAGTTAATTTACTTATATATCTAAAATAAAAAAGACCAATTTTAATTGGTCTTTTTTATTAAGCTTGTGTTAGAGCTCTATTCGGTCACCTCTTTTATAATATAAACATATACTGGGAAGTGGTCACTAAAACCATTGGTAAAACCGCCATCGGCAAAACTTCTCAATGGATAACCTTTGTATCGGCCTTCTTTGTTTACAAGGTAATTCTTGTTATAGATACCTGCCTGATAAAACCGCCAAGACGTATAATCTTTATCAAGAAAAGGTTTTGTAAACATAATTTGATCAAAGAGACTCCAGGCATCTCTATAAGCAGTTGTTCCCAGTCCATTTTTCTTAAACATAGTAATATATGGGTTATAAATGCCTTTAAACCTAACGTTCTCTTTGTCTTTTTCAGCTTTTAAAACATCTTTGACACTGGCATTTGTTGGATCATCATTTAAATCGCCCATGGTAAAAATTTTAGCATAAGGATCTATCGATTGTAATGAATCTATAATACGTTTGTTTAAATGAGCAGCAGCTACCCGATTAGGTCTGCTTTTAGCCTCACCGCCACGACGAGATGGCCAGTGGTTTACTATTATGTGAACCATTTCACCTTCCAACTTACCACTTACCAAAAGTTGGTCACGAGTATAAATGCGTTCTCTGGAAGTGTCGTCATAAATTTTTAATTCATGTGAACTGGTGTGTAGTGGCGTAAAAAATTGTTTTTGGTACAATAGGGCAACATCAATACCGCGAACATCTGGAGAATCGTAATGAATAATACCATAATCTTTATCCAGTAGCAAGGGATCATTAACGACATCTTCAAGGACCTCTCGATTCTCGATTTCTGAAACACCCAATAAAACAGGCGAATTATGTGCGGTCTCTTGTCCTACATCGGCAATTACACGAGCCATATTGTGAACCTTTCTTTTGTAAATATCACCTGTTTCTATTTTCATTTCCATAATAGGGCTAGCCTCATCTAACTTGTTGGGGTCATTTATGGTATCAAATAGGTTTTCAAGATTATAAAATGCGACAGTATGTATTTTATATTTTTTTTTCTCTTGAGCATAAGTATTGACTAATACTACTAGCAAAAAAGTGGTCGCCAAAAATTTTATTTTTTTCATTGAGTTAAGAATGTTATGTTTTTGTTATGATGTTACAAATCTCACGCCAAAAGTAGATATTTATTATAAATAATGTAAATTTGCAGGCTTTAATTAATCATTATTTAACGCAGAATCAATTTATTAATCATAAGTTTAAGCATGAAAAAACACTTATTTATTTTTTTATTCGGAATTTTTTCAGCATTTACTATGCACGCACAGCAAGCCATAGTAAAGGGGAGTGTCACAGAGGCAGTTTCCTATGAACCAATTCCCGAAGTAACAGTTGCAGTAGAAGGTACTGAATTACAAGTTCTGACTAATGAGGTTGGTGAGTTTCAATTTTTGGAAACAGTTCCTCTTGGCGAACAAATATTGGTGGTGTCAAAATCGGGTTATATATCCAAAAGATATCCCATAGTAGTTAATCAAGGGCAAACAGTTGACATTACTGATATGACCTTGGAAAAAGTAGTGGACACTGCCGATTTATTTACTATCACATTATCTGATGATGAATTAAACGATGATGGTACCGGACTGGATAATATTTCAGGACTATTACAATCATCTCAAGATGTCTTTCAACGTACTGCAGCATTTGAATTCAGTTCGTCGTTTTTTAGAGTAAGAGGTCTGGATTCAGAAAACGGTTCAGTTTTAATCAATGGTATTGAAATGAACAAAACCTATGATGGCAGACCACAATGGAGTGATTGGGGCGGATTAAATGATGTACTTCGTAATCAAGAGCTGACAACTGGTCTTCAGCCTTCCAATTACAATTTTGGTGGTGTTTTGGGGACAACCAATATGATCGTCAGAGCTTCCAAATATAGAGAAGGAGGGCGTATAACCTATTCTTCTTCTAACAGAAGCTATACGAATCGTGTTATGGCTAGTTATGCATCTGGATTGTTGGATGGTGGCTGGTCTTACGCAATTATGGCAGGAAGACGTTGGGGTAAAGAAGGCTACCAAGAAGCTACCTTGTATGATTCAAATTCTTTCTTTGCATCTGTTGAGAAACAATTTGGAGAGAAGCATAGTTTAAACTTTACATCAATATACACACCTAACCGTAGAGGTAAATCATCACCAAACACCCAAGAGGTATATGATCTTAAAGGTATTAAGTACAACGAATATTGGGGTTGGTACGATGGTGATAAGCGTAACTCAAGAATCAAAGAGATTGAAGAGCCTATTTTAATGTTAAACCATTACTGGGATATTAGTAGTAAGACCAAATTAAACACCAATGTAGCATATCAGTTTGGTAAGATTGGGAATAGCCGTTTAGACTGGAATGGAACGGATTTAGTTGATGGTTTCCCTGAAGGTGGCGGGTCAAACCCAAGTCCAACTTACTACCAAAAGTTACCAAGTTACTTTGTGAGAAACAATCCAGAGGATTTGGGATTTGCTTATGGGGCTCAACAAGAATTTTTAAACAATGGGCAAATTAATTGGAATGACCTTTATTTTGCTAATATCAGTAATGCTTCAACAGGAGGAAATGCTATTTATGCCTTGTATGAGGACCGCAATGATGATTCTCAATTAACTGTAAATACTATTTTGAGTTCTGAAATTAATGAAAACATTCTATTGAATGCTTCTATTAATTATAAGAATCTTAAATCAGAAAATTTTGCCGAAATCATCGATTTATTTGGAGCAAGTTCTTATTTAGATGTCGATGCGTTTGCAACGGATATAGAAAGTGCTCAAAATGATATGTTAAACCCTAACAGATTGGCTGGTGAAGGTGATAAATTTAAATATAACTATAACTTTTATGCCAATATCTTGTCTGGATATGCACAAGCACAATTCAAGTACAATAAAGTAGATTTTTACTTGGCGGGTAGCTACACCAATACAACTTACCAAAGAGAAGGATTGTATCAAAATGGTGCCTTCCCAGAAAACTCTTTAGGTAAGGGTAGAGAAGTTAAGTTTACAGGTCTTGGAGCAAAAGGAGGCTTTACATATAAAGTATCCGGAAAACACTTAATTGATGTTAATGGAGGTTATTTGTCAAAGGCACCTACTTTAAGAAATACCTTTGCTAATTCCAGAGAAAATCATGATGTAGTTGGTGATAGAAATGGTATTGGAATTACCGAAGAGAAGATATTATCAACAGATGTCAGTTACATTTACCGCTCACCAATAGTAAAAGCTAAATTAACTGGATACTATACTAAAATAGAAGATGCCAATGAAATTTCATTTTATTATGCTGATGGTGTTGGTGGTGACAATGCCGTTTTTGTACAAGAGGTATTACAAGGAATCGACAAAAAGCACATTGGTGCTGAATTGGGTATAGAAGCTCAAGTATTACCAACCTTAAAACTTAAAGGGGTTGCATCGGTTGGGCAATTTACATACGATAATAATCCAAACCTATACTTAACTACCGAACCTAATGATGAATCTCAAATAGCCGGATTTACTAATGGTTATAGAGATTATGGCACTTCTAATTTAAAAGATTATAAAATAGCAGGAGGACCGCAACAAGCTTATTCGTTTGGTTTTGAATATCGTGACCCGAATTACTGGTGGTTTGGTGCAACGGTTAATTACTTTACCAATACCTATGTAGACGTGAACCCATTGACCAGAACAACAAACTTTACAACTGATTCTGATGGAAATGTATTTAACGATTACGATGAAGACCTTGCTCGCGAACTATTGAAACAAGAAGAGTTTGACGATTATTTTACAGTTAACCTTACTGGTGGAAAATCTTGGAAAATAGGGGACTACTACATTGGTCTTTTTGCAAGTGTCAATAACCTTTTGGATGAAGTTTACAAAACAGGAGGTTTCGAACAAGGTAGAAATGCCAACTATCGCCAATTGCGAGATGATCAAGCACTGGATACACCTGTATTTGGATCAAAATACTGGTATGCACGTGGCGCTACCTATTTCGTAAACCTTAACTTTAGATTCTAAAAAAATATGAAAAATATAATATCAAAAACAATGAAAGCAATTAAAAATTTATTCGTGTTAAGTGTATTGACACTTGCATTAGTTATGTCATCTTGTGTTAGTGATGACGATTATAACTTACCAGACGTATCGGTTCAGGAACCTAATATCCCGCAAGAAAATATAACGACTTTTTTAGCTGTTTACCAAAGATTTGAACAAGCTCAAAACGATGGAGACCCAACAGCTATCATTCCAGAAGATGAAGAATTATACATAGAGGGTTATGTTATTTCAAGTGATCAATCTGGTAACTTTTTTGAAGAATTAATTATTCAAAACAAGACAGATGATAGTAATCCTTCTGAAGACCCTAGATTAGGGTTAAGAGTATCTGTGAATGTGAGTAGTTTATATAACACCTATCAGTTTGGACGCAAGGTATATGTTAAATTAACAGGATTGACTATTGGTGAATCAAATGGCGTTTTGGTAGTTGGAAAAGGTCAAGGAAGTCAGGTTGATCAAATTCAAGCTTTTGAATACAGAGATTTTATTTTAAGAGGTTCTGAAGTTGCTGAAATCACCCCAAAGATTACAACAATTAATGATTTAACGGAAGCTGATGAGAATACATTAGTACAGTTAAATGATACACAATTTCATAGAAGCCAATTAGGAATGACCTTTGCAGGTGAATCAAGTGATGAGTTTGATGGCTTTAGAACATTGGAAAGTTGTGCAAACAACAACACACTTCCGTTGCAAACCAGTACATTTGCTGATTTTAAATCACTTCAAGTAGATCAAGGGCGTGGTTCTATCCAAGGTGTTTACAGCCGTGATTTTGGAGATGATTTTAGTGTTTTAATTATCAATTCAAGAGCTGATATTAATTTTGATAGTACTGACAGATGTGATCCTAACGTATTGGAATGTGGTGGCGCTATTGGTACTGCCCAAACAATTTTCTCCCAAAACATGGAGTCTGTTTCCAATATATCTGATTTAGAAGCGCAAGGTTGGGAACAAATATTGGTTGAAGGAAGTGAAGAATTTATTATTGGTAGTTTCAGTGGCAATAATTATGCTCAAATTTCTGGATTTAGCTCTGGAGAAAGCTTAATGGAGACTTGGTTGGTTACACCAGATATTAATCTTGATGGAACAACGGATGAAGCTTTAACTTTTGATTTAGAAGTTGCCTACGCAAATGGCGTTATTTTAAGTGTTTTGATTACCGATAATTACACAGGTGATGTTACTACAACCGAATGGACTGAAGTAGATGTCAATATCCCAAATACACCAGCAGTTGGATTTGGTGGATTTGATAATGTTGGAGATATTAGTATTGATTGTTTAGATGGAGACATAAGAGTAGCATTCAAGTATGTAGGTTCTGATCCTTCTGCTACTACAAGATATCACATTGATAATTTAGAAGTAACGGGTAACTAATTTTGACCCATAAATAGTAAAACAAAAGCCTGCTGAATCACAGCAGGCTTTTGTTTTTTAATTCACCTGTAATAACATATAAACAGGAAAATGGTCACTGTAACCACCTTTGTATTTTTTACCAACATATGTTCTAAAAGGTGACCCTTTATAGCGGCCATGAAATTGTTTTAAGAAATCAACATTGAATATTTTGGCTCGATTAAATGATATATTGCCTTTGCTTGTTTCAAAATAGTTGGTACTGAATAGTATTTGATCAAATAAATTCCATTCAAATTCATGGACGGTGGTTCCTTGCTTTTTTGTTAACAAGGCGTTCATTGGATTATGTAAGTCATTGGAATTGACCAAGTGCTTAATGCTATTGCTATTGGGATCATCATTAAAATCTCCCATGACGATAATTTTAGCTTCAGGATTTTCGGACTTGATTGTTTGAATAACCTCGCTTGCTTTTTCTGAAGCCAACATACGTTTGGGTTCCGTTTCCAATTCGCCATCATGTCTGGAAGGCCAGTGATTAACCATAATATGGGTTCGTTCACCATATAAAAATCCAGTTACCAATAAAATATCTCGGGTGTAGTCTACAGTACCATCAGTATCATAAATATTGACTGGAAATACTTCAGAGACTTCTACTTCAAACACAGTGGTATCATATAAGAAAGCTACATCAATGCCGCGTTCATCAGGAGAATCAAAATGAACGTAGTCATAATTCAAATCCCTCAAATGTTTTGAAGTCAATAAATCGTCTAATACCAAGTTGTTTTCTACTTCAGCAAGTCCTATGATAGCCGGGTTTGTTCCTGTTTCCTCTTTTCCAATATTTGAAATGGCCAATCCTAATTTACGTAATTTATTTTGGTATCTTTTAGGAGTCCATCGCTTTACAGAATCAGGAAGAAAATCGTTGTCATTTGTTAAATCATCATCATAAATGTCAAATAAGTTTTCGAGATTGTAAAAGGCTACGGCAAAAAGGTTGCTTGAAATGATATCAGATTTTTCCATATATAACTAAATTAATAAATTAAATATAAGAATTGAGTTATTTATAATAGATTAGATATTATCATTGTAACTTTGTACTATATTTTGGTTTATGATAGAAAAGAAAGACATAGAGTTAGAAAAAGCCGTTTTAATAGGGGTGATTACCAGAGAACAGGATGAAGACAAGTCTAGAGAATATTTAGATGAATTGGAATTTTTGACCTATACTGCTGGTGGCGAAGTGGTTAAAAGATTTACCCAAAAAATGGATATGCCCAATTCGAAAACGTTTATTGGAAAAGGGAAGATGCAAGATGTCCAACAGTTTATTGAGGAAAATGATGTCGGCACCGCTATTTTCGATGATGAATTATCACCTGCCCAAGAGCGTAATATCAGTAAGATTCTGAATTGTAAAGTTTTAGATAGAACCAATTTGATTCTGGATATTTTTGCTCAACGTGCTCAAACAAGTTATGCTAGAACCCAAGTTGAGTTGGCTCAATGTGAGTATTTACTACCACGTTTAAAAGGTATGTGGACACACCTTGAAAGACAAAAAGGAGGTATCGGTATGCGTGGTCCGGGGGAAACCGAAATAGAAACCGATAGACGTATAGTACGTGATAAAATAGCCTTGCTTAAAGAGAAAATAAAAACAATAGATAAGCAAATGGCTGTTCAACGAGGTAATCGCGGTAAAATGGTCCGTGTGGCACTTGTTGGGTATACCAATGTCGGTAAATCTACTTTAATGAACACCATTAGTAAAAGTGAAGTTTTCGCTGAAAACAAACTATTCGCCACGTTAGATACGACTGTACGAAAAGTTGTGATTCAAAATTTACCATTTTTATTGACTGATACCGTTGGATTTATTAGAAAACTACCAACCCAATTAGTTGAAAGTTTTAAAAGTACATTGGATGAAGTTCGTGAGGCTGATTTGCTATTGCATGTAGTCGATATTTCACATCCTAATTTTGAAGAGCACATAGAGTCAGTCAATAAAATTTTGGGAGAAATAGACAGTGGTGATAAACCAACGATCATGGTTTTCAATAAGATTGATGCTTATGAAGCTGAACCCTATGATGATACAGATTTGATGTCGGAACGCACAAAGGCAAACTATAGTTTACAGGAATGGAAAAAAACATGGATGAATAAAATAGGGAATAATGCCTTGTTTATTTCAGCTTTAAATAAACAAAATTTAGAAGATTTTAAAAAACGTGTGTATGACGAAGTCAGAGAGATTCATGTGACTCGTTTCCCATACAATCACTTCCTCTATCCAGATTACGAAGAAGAACAATAAAAAAGCACCCATTGGGTGCTTTTTTTGATATATAATTTTTTAACCTTCTTTAAAACGAGTAACTTAAACCAAATGTCGTGTAGACCTGTAGGTCATTTTCAACATTGTCAAAAGTTGGTTCAGGTTCAGTTCCTGTTGCATCCCAGTTATTGGTTGCAAAGTTTAAAGCTTCTTGCTTGTTGTCTCTTAAGCCCAATTCGAAACCAAGACCAATACCTTTCCAGATAGTATAGCTCAATGAGTTTATCCAAGTCCAGTTGGATAAGTTGGAACTCTCATAACTTTGAAACATTGAAAGGTTGGAGTTGAATTTTAAGTCACCAAAAGATTTGGCATAGTTAGCCACAATTTTAGCACCTAAAGAAGATTCAAAAATGGCATCATTATTAGCAAAAACAAAGTTGTAGTTAAGTGGATGAACGACTACTACCAATCCGTCTAAAGGTGTCCAGGTAACACCTACACCTAAATCTAAATAACCAGGGTCATTAAAGTTGTTTATAAGCGTGGTTCTGTATTCACCTAATGTAGACACGGCTAAATTTTTGGCTATTTTATAACCAAATAAAGATGTTACATTAAAGACATCGCTAGATTCTCTAAAATCTTTGTCGTCATTTGGGTCATCCTTGTCATCAAATTTTACCCAACTTAAATTAATATTTCCAGCATTGTACCAAAAATATTTTTCGCGGTCTAGTTTGGCGTAAGGGTTAACGGTTATGGTAATATTTCCCGCTGAGTTATTTGGAGAACCTTGGCCATACCAATTGTTAAATTCGGAAAAACTAGCACCAATAGTACCAAATGCACCGAATTTCCAACCAGGAAATTCATCTATTTGCTTTTTTAAGTCATCAACGCGACCTTGAATGGCTTTAATAGAATCTTCCTTGATTGATTTTTCTTCTTTCAATTCTTCAATGGTTTGCGAAAATGAGGCTGTCGCAATCAGCATTAAACAAAATGTAAAAAGTTTTTTCATAAGAATAAAAATGGATTAATTATAGTGTGTCTATAATTAGATTAATAACGGAACAAAAATACTACTTTCTTTTAAATAAAGGTACATTTGAGCAAGCTTCACCAAACATAATTGATTTTGCAACAGGTTTTAGTTTGTTGGTAATCATACTGTAAGCTTTGAGAGGTACTGGTTTTTTAGAACAACCTTTGATTATAATGGGCTTGTTAGAAAAGTTCGAAATATCTAAGTTGGCAATAATGCTATGATAAAGTGCTGTTTCCAAATCTTCCAAATTCCCGATAATATTATATTTAGTATAAGGCTCCAGTGCAATGGAAACTAACATGAAAGCCCATGCAGGTACAATGGCATCAGACGAACATGATATGGCAACGTATTTATCTTGATATTGTGACCAATTATGTTGACTAACGTGAAGACGAAAATCGTTTTCCTTAAGAACAATTTCTTCAAACAACCAGTCTTTAATATCAAAGAGTACGCGCTCACCTTCTGGGTAGTAATCTTCTAAATCTAACGTGATTAATTGACTGTTGGCTACACGATTTATAATTTCGTCTGACATAAGCTTAAAGCATACCGAGTTCTAATTTGGCTTCTTCACTCATTAAATCCTGACTCCATGGTGGATCAAAAGTAATTTCTACTTCAGCAGATTTTACGTCATTTAAGGACTTTACTTTTTCCTCAACTTCCATTGGCAAGGTTTCAGCAACTGGACAATTAGGTGTTGTTAGGGTCATTAGTATTTTGACATCGTAATCCTCATTGACAAAAACATCATAAATAAGTCCTAATTCGTATATATCAACAGGTATTTCAGGGTCATAAATAGTTTTAAGAACCTTAACTATTTTTTCTCCTAATGCATTGGTATCTATTGTGGTTTCCATTTTAATTTAATTGCGTTTGATATGCTATGGCATACATTTTTAATTGCTTTATCATGCTGACTAACCCATTGGCTCGCGTTGGTGATAAATGCTCTTTTAGCCCAATTTTATCAATGAAATCCATATTGGCTTCAATGATATCATTTGGATGTTGATTAGAGAATACTCTTATCAGAATAGCGATGATACCTTTAGTAATTATAGCATCACTATCGGCTGTAAAAATAACTTTGTCGCCATCCAAATCAGCATGAACCCAAACCTTACTTTGGCATCCTTTGATAATGTAATCTTCAGTTTTGTATTGCTCATCAATAAGTGGCAATGTTTTTCCCAAGTCAATCATGTATTGATAGCGTTCTTCCCAGTCTTCAAACATTGAAAATTCATCAATGATATCATTTTGTATTTCTTGGATTGTCATGAGCTTTATTTTATGCAAAAATACATATAACTATCCTTTCTCTACCAACTTCTTCATAGATAAAACTTTGTTGACGATATCTTCTATTGATTTTGGTGGATTTCCATGATCAAAAACAGCCGTTTTATATACTTTACCTTGCAGTTCAATTTCCAAAGTAGCTCCAGGAGCAGCATCATATTGATTGGTTTTCGTTGGGGCTTCAAGGTCAGGTAACATGGCAACATTAATTTTTTGAACTAAATTGATTAAATCATCCCATTCTTTTGATGGACAATTGACTTGATTTATGTTGTTAAGATTATAGTCGTTTGAATAGTTTATGGTTTTCTGGTTTATCCAAATCTTTTCAAAAAATCCGCGTGTTGCCGCTTGATAAGTAATCAACATATTATGCTCTATAGGTAATGCCATAAAAACTTCCGTGTTATTAGTTTTTAGGAGGAGTTGACCATTTGAATTTTCGAATGAATTAACAAGACCTAAAAGTCTTAAAAACTCTGTTTCAACCCTATTTCTATCGTTTGAACAAGCCATTTTTGTTGAAGCCAGTGGACCTATTTTAAGCATGTTCCCTTCGGTATCATAGCTCCCTGAAAAACGATTACAACCAGAATATCCTGATATGGTTTTTAAGCTATCATTAAAAGTAATAGTTAAGTCTGTTAATGATATCAGAGAACCATTCATTCGATTGATTGAAAATGCACCATTAAGGGTTTCTTGCGATTGCTTATCCATGGTCGTTACATTTTTTGAATTACCACAGGCAGTTATGGAAATTAGAGTTAAAAGTATAGAATAATATTTCATAATATGTTATTTGTCTCTTAACATAATAATACAAAAAAGACGCCAAAGTTGGCGTCTCTTAAATTTTATGTCGGATTAATTTTAGTTTCCAGCTAAAGAAGCCCTAGCTCCACCAGCTTCAAACAACGCTCTCATACGCGCATTTTGACCATTTGTAAACATATACATACAATCATCGTACACATAATCCATATAATTCATCGTCATATCAGCAGATTGACAATTTACGGTTGGATATGATGGGCAACCATAGTTAGGACCATCCGAAGATGGTGTATCGGCTACAAAATCATCTTGTCTACAACGACCATCACCCCAGATGTGACGTAAGTTTAACCAGTGACCAACTTCATGAGTACCAGTTCTTCCGTCTCCATAAACACCACCGGCTGCATTATTACCAAAATAATCAGTTCCTATTACAACACCATCAGTAGCGCTTGGTCCACCAGGGAATTGAGCATAACCTAAAATACCACCACCTATTTCACATACCCAAATATTTAAGTATGTAGAAGGATCAGTAACATCAATACCACCTTGACCACTGTCTTTCATGGCATCATTGGTTCCCCATGAAGAACGGGTGTTCACTACTCTGTTAACCTGAGCCAATGTAAACGATATGCCGCAATCGGCAACATCACCGGCAAATTCTGCAGGTACGCCATTAGTATTTGGATTATTATCATTATAATCCTCATTCAGGATGGCAATTTGAGAATTGATTTGCTGGGTGCTCACTTGCCCTGAAAACTGTTCAATGATATTTACCACTACTGGAATAGTTACCGGGTCTGTAAAGTTTGGATCTGGATCTCCACCACCATCATTTCCACCGCCATTTCCATTGCCATTACCGGCACCATCCGGTTTTTTAGCTGCAATGGATTTTCTGGTTTGATACTCAATATCAAACATGGTTTGTTCTAAATCTGGATTTTCATTTAATAATCTGTTTAGATTTACCATAGAATAACAGGATTTTGATTTGCCTTCAGCTATCCTTGCGGCTTCGTCAATGTCAGCGTTTGTATAGACGTAGAAATCACTCATATCAATTTTTGATTGGTCATTGTTTTGGATGGTTTCTTGATCATCATTACATGATGCAAATAGTAGAGCTAGAGCAGCCATACCCAAAAGTGTTTTTTTCATAATAATGTAAAATTTGGTTTAAAATCTTGCCGAATATATAATTAATTGTGAGAAAAAAAACTAAAGTGACAAAAAATTATTAAAGTTTTCGACAAACTGCACACGTGCTTTTTAACATAAAAAAACACCCAATGGGTGTTAATAAAATGATTGTCAAAAAGTTAGATTTATGAAAGCATCATTTGAGCTTTTTTGACACCTTCAACCAAACTATCAACTTCAGATTTGGTATTGTAAAATGCAAAAGAAGCTCTAACAGTCCCTGGAATTTTATAATAGTCCATAATGGGTTGTGCACAATGATGACCTGTACGAACAGCAATACCCATTTTATCTAAAATGGTTCCTACATCATATGGGTGTATTCCTTCAAGATTAAAAGAAATAACCGATGTTTTATGCTTGGAAGTTCCGTAGATTTTTAAACCATTGATTTGCAAAAGTTTTTGTGTGGCATATTCTAACAACTCTTGTTCATAGTTAGCAATGTTGTTAAAACCAATGCTGTTCATATAGTCTATAGCAGCACCAAAGGCAATACCACCACAAATATTGGGTGTTCCGGCCTCAAATTTATGTGGTAAATCGGCATAAGTGGTTTTCTCAAAGGTGACTTCAGCAATCATTTCACCACCACCTTGATAAGGTGGTAATTTGTTTAACCATGCTTCTTTTCCATACAAGATACCTACTCCAGTTGGACCGCACATTTTATGGGCAGAAGCTACATAAAAATCAACATCCAAAGCGTCAAGATCAGGTTTTATATGTGGACATGCTTGGGCACCATCAACTAATACAGCAGCGCCTACTTGATGGGCTTTTTCAAGAATTTCTTCAATAGGATTTATGGTTCCCAAAGCATTGGAAATATGGTTTACAAAAACCAATTTTGTCTTTGATGAAAGAAGGCTGTTATATTCAGACATTACCAGTTCACCTTCTTCATTCATTGGAATCACTTTTAGAACAGCTCCAGTTCTATCGCAAAGCATTTGCCATGGCACAATATTACTGTGATGTTCTAAAGCCGATACAATAATTTCATCCCCAGATTTTAATAATGAAGAAAATCCATTAGCCACTAAATTGATGCCGTGAGTTGTCCCTGAAGTGAAAATAATTTCATGTGTTTTTTTGGCATTGAAATGCTTTTGGATGGTTTGTCTTGCCGCTTCGTATTTGTCCGTAGCCTCTTGACTTAAGGTATGAACGCCTCGGTGAATATTGGCATTGTAGTTTGAATAATAATCTACAATACAATCAATAACTTGTTGTGGTGTTTGAGAAGTGGCTGCATTGTCTAAATAGACCAAAGGTTTACCATTTACTTTTCTTGAAAGTATGGGAAAGTCTTTACGAATACGCTCTAAATTAAACATACATTATAAATCAAACCCAATATTGACACCCAATTTGTTGGCAATAATTTTGGTAATACGTTGCTTGATTTCAGGAATCTTAACGGAGCTTAAGACATTGTTACTAAATGCATACATCAATAAGGCTTTAGCTTCTTTTTCTGGAATACCTCTTGAACGCAAATAAAACATAGCACTTTCATCCAACTGACCAATGGTGCATCCATGTGAACACTTGACGTCGTCAGCAAAAATTTCTAGTTGAGGTTTGGTATTAATAGAAGCCTTGTCACTAACTAAAATATTATTATTGGATTGAAAAGCATTTGTTTTTTGCGCTTCTTTATTGACTATAACCCGTCCATTAAAAACACCTGTGGCACTATCACCAAAAATACCTTTGTAATCCTGATGGCTTTCACAATTCGGTTCTATATGGTGAACCAATGTGTTGTGGTCAACATGTTGTTTATTCCCAATGATAGTGACCCCTTTTAAGGTCGAATCGATACGTTCACCGTTTTGGAAAAAGTTTAGGTTATTACGGGTAAGTTTACCGCCAAATGAAAAGGTATGAACCGAGCAATGGCTTTCTTGCTTCTGATTGATAAAGGTATTGTCAATTAATGAAGCTGATTCCTTGTCATTTTGCACCTTGTAATAATCCACAATAGCACGTTTTGCCGCAAAAACTTCGGTTACCGAATTAGTCAAAATGGGGTTTTCTGTCAAACTCTGGTGACGCTCAATTATTTGAACATGCGAGTTTTCACCAACAACAATTAAATTTCTAGGCTGCAACATTAATGCGGCTTCATTACCAGTTGAAAAATGGACAATTTGAATGGGTTTTTCAACAAGCTTATTTTTTGGAATGTTGATATAGGCTCCTTCACTGGAAAAAGCCGTGTTTAATGATGTTAAACTATCTTTAGTGGCAACTTTGTTGAAATAATTCTCAATGACCAAACGATATTTTGGTTTAGAAAGCGCCGCTGACATGAGGCAAACATCCATACCGTCATGTGTCGTTTCAGATAGATGTGAAGAATACTTTCCGTCTATGAATATAATTTTGTAGCTATCAATGTCATGAATGAGATATTGCTTGATATCCTTATATTCGATCGCATTGTTCTCGTTTAGGAAATAAACTGTAGTTGTGCTTCAATAAACTGTTAAGCGATGTGTATTTCCAAGCCTCTTCTTTTTTACTAGGGAAACCCTTCTGCTCAAAAATCTTAATAGCTTCATTTCTGATATCATGAAGGGGCGAATTGTCGTCCAGATGATCTTCGAAAGCTAAATATGAAGAAACTATTTTGTCTTTTAAATCCATTTGCTCAATTTAAGCGTTCACTTCTTCTTTTATCCAATCGTAACCTTTTTCTTCTAACTCGTGGGCCAGTTCTTTTGGGCCTGATTTTACGATACGACCATTGTGAAGGACATGTACATAATCAGGGACTATATAATCCAATAATCGCTGATAGTGTGTAATAACGATTACAGCATTGTCCTTGCTTTTTAGCTTATTAACACCATTAGCCACAATTCTTAAGGCATCAATATCCAATCCTGAATCCGTTTCATCAAGTATGGCTAATTTAGGTTCCAACATGGCCATTTGAAATATCTCATTTCGTTTTTTCTCACCACCCGAAAAGCCTTCATTTAAAGAACGTGATAAAAATTTTCTATCAATTTCGAGTAATTCAGATTTTTCACGAATCAGTTTTAACATTTCGTTAGCTGGCATGTCATCTAGTCCCTTTGCTTTACGAGTTTCATTGATAGCCGTTTTTATGAAATTGGTTACAGAAACTCCCGGAATCTCTACAGGATACTGAAACGATAAAAAGATGCCTTTATGGGCACGTTCTTCCGCCGCTAAATCATCAATATTTTCCCCTTCTAAAAGGATTTCACCCTCTTCAACATCATATTCCTCTTTACCTGCGATAACAGATGCCAATGTACTCTTTCCAGAACCATTAGGTCCCATTATTGCATGTACCTCGCCGGGTTTAACCTCTAGATTAATACCTCTTAATATCGCTTTATCTTCAACACTTGCGTGTAGGTTATTTATCTTTAACATAGTTTATTTAGATTCCAATTTTACAACATTATTGCTTTCTGGGTCTGCAGCAGCAATATCGACAATTTCTTTTATTTCCACGCGGTACGGCCAGCCCTCTTCGCCTTCTGGTTTTGGTGTTATTTTGCCCCTAACAACAACTGTCACATAATCCGTAGGGTGATTCTTGTACTTTTTGGCCATGTTATCTAGTTCATGCATTTTTTCATCAATGACTACTGCATACACTTCACGATGTGTTTGCAATACAGCAGCATCGGCATAATAAACGAAATCTCCTTTTAGCATAGTAAGACCATCACTTTGCTTTTCAGTTCTTTCTGGGCTGTCCGTATCGATTTTTTCAGTAGCTGGCGTTGTGTTTTCTTCTTTAGAATCGTTTTTACAGTTGCTTAAAACGATAACACTTAATAATAACAAGAGTACTTTTTTCATTGTTTATAATTTTTATCCTACAGATCCTTCTAAACTTATTTCCAATAATTTTTGTGCTTCAACAGCGAACTCCATAGGAAGCTTGTTTAGCACTTCCTTACTAAACCCGTTTACTATCAATGCAATGGCTTTTTCAGTATCGATACCACGTTGGTTACAGTAAAATATTTGATCTTCACCTATCTTACTGGTTGTTGCCTCGTGCTCTATTTTCGCTGATTTGTTCTTCGCTTCAATATAAGGGAATGTGTGTGCACCACATTCATTACCCATCAATAAACTATCACATTGTGAAAAGTTACGAGCGTTTTCGGCTCTTGAACTCACTTGAACCAAACCACGATAACTGTTTTGAGATTTTCCTGCTGAAATACCTTTAGAAATGATGGTTGATTTGGTATTATTACCCAAATGAATCATTTTAGTACCTGTGTCCGCTTGTTGGTAATTATTTGTGACGGCAATGGAATAAAATTCACCTACGGAATTGTCGCCTTTCAACACACAGCTTGGATATTTCCATGTAACAGCAGATCCCGTTTCGACTTGGGTCCAAGAAATTTTGGCGTTTTTTTCGCACAATCCACGTTTAGTTACAAAGTTGTAAACACCACCTTTACCTTCCGCATTTCCTGGATACCAATTTTGAACCGTAGAGTATTTTATTTCAGCATCATCCAACGCAATTAATTCAACTACAGCTGCGTGCAACTGATTCTCATCGCGCATAGGAGCTGTACAGCCTTCTAAATAGCTCACATAACTTCCCTCATCAGCGATAACTAATGTTCTTTCAAATTGACCTGTCCCAGCTTGGTTAATTCTGAAGTAAGTAGATAATTCCATGGGGCATCTAACCCCTTTTGGAATGTAGCAAAAAGAACCATCACTAAATACAGCAGAATTGAGAGCTGCGTAAAAGTTGTCTTTTTGAGGAACCACCGTACCAATATATTTTTTCACTAATTCAGGATGCTCCTTGATAGCTTCTGAGATACTCATAAAAATGATGCCTTTTTCAGCAAGTGTCTTTTTAAATGTCGTAGCGACTGAAACCGAATCAACCACAACATCCATAGCAACTCCAGCTAATTTCTTTTGCTCATCCAATGAAATACCCAACTTGTCAAAAGTGGCCAAAAGCTCCGGATCTACCTCATCTAAACTATCATATTTTGGTTTACTGTTTGGAGCAGAATAGTAAGAAATAGCTTGAAAATCTGGTTTTTGATAATGAACATTAGCCCATTCAGGCTCAACCATTTCTTTCCATATTTTAAAAGATTCAAGCCGCCATTCAGTCATCCATTCCGGCTCTTCTTTCTTTTTGGAAATAGCGCGAACAATATCCTCATTTAGCCCTACTGGGAATGTTTCAGACTGTATGTCTGTGTAAAAACCATATTCGTATTCCTTGGTTTTTAATTCTTCCCTTAAATCATCTTCGGTATACTTCGACATAATTTCTTTTCAAATATTATAATGAAAACGATTCGCCACAACCACAAGTACGATTAGCGTTTGGATTGTTGAATACAAAACCAGTTCCGTTTAGTCCTCCTGAATATTCCAGAGTAGTACCAATTAGATACAAAAAGCTTTTCTTGTCAACAATAATTTTAACGCCGTTATCTTCAAAAACTTTATCGCCTTCTTGTTGTGCTTTATCAAACTTGAGATCATAAGATAAACCAGAACAACCGCCACTTTTAACGCCTACTCGAATATAATCGGTAGCAGCATTAAATCCATCCTCGGTCATCAACTGAATGACCTTGTTTTTAGCTGTTTCAGATACTTTTATCATTTTCTTTAATTAGAATTTATCTAAATAGAGTGCAAATATACGATTTAAGTCATGGATTACCATATAACCTAACATTATATTATCAAATGGTTTGATAGCTTTTTGCTATTAATTTTGAAAGTCTGGATTGTTGATAAATGATGGGTCAGAAAGTGATAGCAAAAATGCTTTTAAGTCAGCTTTGTCCTGATCTGTCAAATGGACACCACCCTCATCTACTTTTTTAATTAGAGGATCAATGGTTGGGGAATCTTGTAATCCTTCACTGTAATGATTAATAACCTCATCCAGTGTGCTAAAACGGCCATCATGCATGTAAGGCGCTGTAAAAGCTAAATTTCGAAGTGAAGGGGAACGGAACTTACCATTGTCGGCAGGATCACCAGTCACTTCTCCTAAACCTAAATCAGCAAATGTGGCATCCAAACCATTGTTATGAAATTGATTGTCAGTCCATAATGGATTATTTGGGTTTCCATGGCAGTGAAAACAATCGCCTCGATTTTCATCCATGAATACATTGAGCCCATTTTCTTCTGCAGGAGTCAGCTCGGTTAAACCAAGGAGGTATCTGTCGAATT
Organism: Hanstruepera sp. CR43; assembly: GCF_055227665.1. NCBI lineage: Bacteria > Pseudomonadati > Bacteroidota > Flavobacteriia > Flavobacteriales > Flavobacteriaceae > Hanstruepera > Hanstruepera sp. CR43. The sequence continues at coordinate 2,116,505 of NZ_CP200078.1, forward strand.
TAGAATTTGCCGAAATAAGTGTTCGTTCAAATTGAGCTATGGCTTTCGTTGCTTTTTCTTTAGTTATTGAACCATTTCCAAAAGCACTGTTGAACATCGAAGGATATTCAGGATGTTCTTGTAAACGCTGAACAACAACTTCCCAAGTATTATGCATTTCAATAGGATTGGTTACTGGTTCCAATGCCTGGTGTTCTAAACTAAATTCCCGACCATCCCAAAAGAATAGTTCATCATAATTCCAAGCCAAATTAAATAATGGCATAGAGTTCCTAACTCCAGGAATACCATCTATACCAACGCTAAATCTGGGAATATCAGTAAAAGCATTTTGCGGTCTATGACAACCTGCACATGCTTGGGTATTGTTAGCAGAAAGAATAGGGTCAAAAAATAATTTTTTCCCTAATGCAATCCCCTCAATAGTTTGTGGGTTGTCTGATGGGATCACAGGATTCAGAATGTTATCTGAAAAAATTTGAGGAATATCAAGAGGAGCTGGGGTTGGTTGATTCACATATCCTGCAGTATCATCATCCTTTCCACATGCAGTGGCTAAAAATGCGAGCGCGACAATTATATGTTTATCAAGTAACTTCAAAATTAATGGGTTATATTTCCAATTGAAAACACACTAAGTACATTTTCCTGCATCATTTTTTGTGCATCATAATTAGGCATCAAAGGTGTATCTAACACGTTCAAATCCCAAGTGTTCGGATTTTTGAAAAATTCTGAAATATTCATTTTAACCTCAATATTGGCATTGTTTACAATGGTAATTGGTGTGGAAAGTTGAATTAACGCAAAATTTTGTTCAAAAACACCATCACTCACACGTGCGGTTCCATTATGATAATTAAATGGAGAAGGTGCTGTTGTATCTACATTATACATGCCATCAAATTGTAAAAAATGATATCCACCTCCCAACATAGCTGGCCAATTCCAAGAAGCACTATTGAGATCTAAATAAGCACCGTCTATATTATCTGTTTCATTAAACCCCCAGATAAATCTTAAGGTATAATTCCCAATTGGAATACTATTGTTTGTGGGTGTGAAATTATAAGTCGTTTCGTCTTCCAAATCAGTGAATTTATAACCGTCAAATAAGTAACTATCACCGTTTTCATTTACAAGTTCAAATCGAGATATCAAATACCGGATTCTTGTCATGCTAATCTCCTCACCATGTTCATTGGTAACTATTTCAGTCTGCAAATTGGAACTGTTAATTACTGTTCCATCCCAATCATGAGTAAAACTAAAACTCACATTGGACATGTTAACTAGTGATAAATTGTCATCTTTGTCTTCGCTGCAATTTAAAATAAGCAGAAACATGACAATCAAGGGAAATATCTTTTTCATGATTCTATTTTGTCTTAACTATTAATAAATCGGTAAATCCTTTATTTTCTTCTATATCGCCATCAGAACTACTAGATTCTCCAACAGCAATAACCGTATTATCTATTTCAGTGGCATCATAGCAAAAGTCAATTTCAGATCCACCCACCGTTTTTTGCCATAGTAAATCACCACTGCCATTAATTTTCATTACCCAAGAATCATTTTGACCGTTATTGTTTGTAACGTCTCCATCTGCACTTCTTGAGCTTCCTGAAATAATAAAATTAGAATTTATTTTTTGAATGGATCGACCAACATCAAAACTGGAACCTCCAAAGTTCTTTTCCCAAATCAGATTACCATCTGGGGACATTTTTATGACCCACAAATCAGCAGCTCCATTATTATGGGATACATTTTGATCACTACTCCTGGTATCTCCAACAATTAAAAAATTGCCATCACCTGAATGCGCAATGGCTCTTGCCTCGTCAATTTCAGAACCGCCAAAGGATTGTTCCCATATTAGTGTTCCAGTATCTGATATTTTGATTATCCAAAAATCATATGTTCCCAAGTTGCCGGAAATATCAACATCATCGCTATCTGAAGATCCTACAAGTATATATCCATTGTCTGAAGTTTGAATGGCATCATATGGTGTATCTGTAAAACTACCACCATAATATTTACTCCATTCTTTATTTCCATTGGCGTCTAATTTTATGGCCCAATAATCACCACCAGCATGTCTAGCACTTGAAACTCTCGTATTGCCTTCACCTCCAGATGCAGTTACATCCAAAACACCTGTAATTAAGTAGCCTCCTTCATTGGATTGCAGTAAGGTGAAACCAATATCAGAACCTGCATAACCATAGGATTTTTGCCATATTAGGTCTCCATTGAAATTTAGTTTCGCGATCCAGTAATCCTGTGCACCCGCATTTTCAGTTACATCTAAATCACTACTCGATGTATAACCCAAAACAGCATAGCCACCATCTTGCGTTTGGATGATAGTGTTGCCTCGGTCATCATCAGTACCACCATAGGTCTTTGACCACTGTAAAGTATGTTCACTGTCAAATTTTAAGACCCAATAGTCAAAACTTTCATTGTTTTTATCAGTAATATCACCATCAGCACTTTGGGAATAACCTAAAATAACATAACCTCCATCATTAGTTTTGGCAATCGATTGAGCGCTTTCATTCTTTGATCCCCCATACGTTATTGCCAATTGAAGATTGGGTTCAGGAATAATTACTTGACCTTCATCATCTTTAGAACAAGAAGATATTAATAACAGCGGCAACAATAAATAGAAAACACGGAACGTCATAATTTTTAATTAATCAGTTGGTCGAACAATAAAAAGTCCCCTTTCAATATCACTAATAATAATATTACCACTTTGGAAATAAGGATATACACTCCAGGCGCCATTGAAACTAGTGTTGTTATTTTCAGGATGGGTGTCAAAATAGGCAACTTCATTCATAGAATTCCCGTCTACTCTAGAAATATCAATAACACGTAGCCCAGCAGTGTAATTGGCTAGATAATATGAATTACCTCTTACATATCCATTATGGTCTATGGCTCCTGAAGGACCAATATATTCCATTTTAAAAATGGGGTTATCTAAATCTGTGAAATCAAAAACGATGGTTCGTGTGTTATTTCCGAATCCCAACTCATCTGTTTCATCTCCTAAAATAAAATAGCGCATATCTTCCGTAAACCATCCTTGGTGTGTATAGCCAACGTTGTTATAACTAATGGTTGCAATTTCAACAGGGTTTGCTTTATCAGTAATATCAGCAATGACGACTTCATTTTCATTACTGCCAATAATAATTTCCCTTCCCGCATAGTCAGAATCAGGTCCAATGTAGGTTACAACTTGGGCATCATGTGAATAACCAAAGAAACCGCCTTCTCCAACAGGATTTAATGGATTTTGAATATTGATAAACAATGGGCCGCCTCCAAAGGTTCCGCCTCTGCTGGTCCCAACCGCATAGGCATATCCGGAATTTTCATTGATAACAATATTGTGGGCGCTTCCAAAGCCTGAATATAAAGCATCTGATGTGAAGTTTTCGGGAGGATTGGTAACATTTCGTAATCGTGTTAAATCAAAAACTTGCATACCATGCGCGCCAACATTATCAGCAACGATAAAAGCATAATTGTTGTAAACTTTAACATCCCTCCAATAACTGGTGCCCGTCGCAGTATCCAATCTTCCTAAAAAGATAGGATTGGTTGGATCTGAAACATCTACAAAAGCTGTACTGTTTGTCATAGCAACCAAAGCATACTCTTTTCCATTAGTGGGGTCAGTCCATCCCCAAATATCACTTCCTTCAGGATTTCCCATATCATTGGCAAGAACCGAAACAGGGATGTGTCCCATTAAGTCATAACCATCGCAAGGATATGGTCCAGCCATTCCATCTACACAAGGGAACATCGGGGTTAAATCAGGATTGTCCTGGCAGACATTACCAATACCATCACCATCATCATCAAGTTGATCGGGATTTGGAATTAGAGGACAATTATCTTCATCATCTGGAATTCCATCATTATCAGTATCTAAATCATTTGTAGTGTCACAGCTGTCGCCTATCCCATCATTATCAATATCACTTTGGTTAGGGTTTGAAATTGAAGGGCAATTGTCTTGAGCATCAGGGATACCGTCATTATCAGAGTCTACGATTACTATTGGATCAACCGGTTCGTCATTACAACTCTGAAACACAATTAAACCAATAATAAATAAGTAAAGGGATAGGATTTTTAATGAAATCCTTGGTTCATTTTTCATAGCTATTTATTTGAGCAATAATTTTTTTGTTATTGTTGAATTTATTCTAATTAGATAAATACCTTTTTCATAAGATGTTGTTGGTATAACGAATTTATTGAGATTGATATTATGTTTTTCAAACACCTTTTTGCCTAGAATGTTATGGATTTCTAGTGTATGGATAACTTCGCCTCTTGGCGCTGAAACAATAGTCGATGCTTGGGCAGGATTTGGCGATAATGAAAACGCGTTTTCTAAATAAGATTTATCAATTCCCAACGTGCCACTTTTCCTAACAACAAACAGCCCACGATCTATGTCACTTATGATAATATTTCCACTTTCAAAATATGGGTAAACACTCCAGGCGCCATCATAACCAGTATTGTCATTTTCAGGGTGAGTGTCAAAATAACCTATTTCAGTCATAGGATTCGAGTCTGAAGCAATATTTGAAATGTCCAAAACCCGTAATCCTCCTCTGTAATTTGCCAAGTAGAACCTATTATCTTTAACATAACCGTTATGGTCAATAGCAGTAGATGATCCAAAATAGGTCGAAGACAAAACGGGGTTATCCAAATCCTGAACATCAAAAACCAAGGTGCGCGTATTCATGCCAAACGACTGTTCGTCTGTTTCATCACCCATAATAAAATAGCGATGATCATCGGTAAACCAGCCTTGATGGGCATAACCAGGTTGCGGATAAGTTACTTCTGAAATTTTCACCACATTATTTTTGTCGGTTACGTCTAAAAAAACCAATTTATCATTATCAGTAAAAGTACCATTACTGGCTACCAGTATTTCTCTTCCAATATAGGAGGGAATACTTGTGGTGTTAGGGTCTGGGTTAGAATCAGGACCATTGTAAGTGACAACTTGGGCATCATGAGTGTAACCGCTATCTGTATAATTATCTATTGTTGTAGGGAAAATTGGGTCCGAAATATCAATAAAGATCGGTCCACCTCCATTCGCTGAATTACATCCTACGAGGTAGGCAACAGCTTCGCTTTCATTGATAATAATATTGTGGCAACTTCCAATTTGTATTCCTGCGCCATCCCCAGAATAAGTCTTTATTCTATCAGGATATTCAGTTTCTTCAAAAGTTAAATCGCTGTCAATGCCATCTCTTAAAATGGTTAGATCAAAAATTTGCATACCATGAGCACCCACATTATCGGCAATTATAAAAGCATAGTTGTTATAAACCTTTACATCTCTCCAAAAGCTTGTTGAGGTATTGGTGTCCAATCTTCCAAGAAAAATAGGATTAACAGCATTGCTAATATCAACAAATGCGGTACTGTTTGTGGTTGCAACTATGGCATATTCTTTGCCGTTTAATGGGTCAGTCCAGCCCCAAGCATCACTGCCTTCAGGATTCCCTTGAGTATTGGCAAGCACAGAAATTGGAATATGGGACATTAAATCATAATCACTACACGGAAAAGAATCCCCTCCAGAAACTGAAGCAAAACCACTTTCACATGGCGTCTGACCAAATCCGTAACTTATGCAAACAATAATTGAGGTTATTGTTTTTAATTTTTTAAACATCAGGTTAAGTGTGATTAAATAAGCCCAACAAAATTAACAGAATAATAGAGATTATAGGCCTTTTTTTGATTTTTTTATGTTAAAATGACATTGTAAATGGCTAATGTCCAACATTTAAGTTTAACAATATCCAAAATATAATTTTAAGCTTCTTATTTTTGCAGCATGATAGAAGATAAAAATCAACAGCGAACATCATTAAGTGATATTGGAGAATTTGGCTTAATAGATCATTTAACCAAAAATTTTAAGATTACTCAAAAATCATCAGTAAAAGGAATTGGAGATGATGCAGCCATTTTAAATTTTGATAAAAAGCAAGTTGTTGTATCGACAGATTTATTGGTTGAAGGCGTGCATTTCGATTTGAGCTATATGCCCTTAAAACATTTAGGTTACAAAGCTATCATGGTCAATTTATCTGATATCTACGCCATGAATGCCATGGCCACGCAAGTAACGGTGTCTTTTGCGGTATCAAATAGGTTCCCATTAGAAGCCCTAGAGGAATTATACGCAGGAATTGAAACCGCATCTCAAATTTATAATGTTGACGTAGTTGGGGGCGATACGACTTCTTCAACATCGGGATTAATTATTTCGGTTACGGCTATTGGAGAGGTTGAAAAGGGAGATGAGGTATTAAGAAGTGGGGCAAAACCAAACGATTTATTAGTTATAACTGGAGATTTAGGCGCTGCTTACATGGGGCTTCAAGTTTTGGAACGAGAGAAAGAGGTTTTTAAAGTCAACCCTAATAATCAACCTGATTTAGAACCTTATACTTATATTGTTGAAAGACAGTTAAAACCAGAATCAAGAAAAGATATGGTGACGTTGTTGAAAGATTTAGAGGTTAAACCTACATCTATGATTGATATAAGTGATGGTTTGTCTTCCGAGATTTTACATATCTGTAAACAAAGTGGTGTTGGGTGTGATGTATACGAAAATAAAATTCCATTGGATCCACAAGTTATTTCCACATGTGAAGAATTTAATATTGATAGTACTACGGTAGCACTGAATGGTGGAGAAGATTATGAATTATTGTTTACAATTTCACAATATGATTATCCTAAAATAAAGGCAAATCCTAATTTTAGCATTATTGGGCATATCAAAGAATCAAGTGCAGGCATCCATTTAGTTACTCGTGCTGATACACGAATTCCTTTGAAAGCTCAAGGCTGGAAAAGTTTTGAAGATTAGGCGGGAATTCTTAAATCTGAATTTAAGAATTGTCTGTTTTGCAATCGCATTAATCTTCTGGTGTACATTTGCTCTAAAATAGAATTGATCTCACGATATTTAGGAGTTAAGACCGTTAAATTTCCATTGCCGTTCGTAGTCAGTTCTTTTTTGCAATGAGAGCAGGTGTACTCTTTAACATGACTAGTGACTTTTCTTGATACTTCAAAGTCATGACCAAAAACTGAACAGTACAATCTCGGCAATAAGGCTGGTTTTCTGGTAGCTGTTTTCATAAGTATTTGATTTGGAGCCATAAAGCTAGCAAAAAAAATAAAAATATCGACAAAAGTTATATTAATTCGATGAAATGCATAATATTTTGTAAGAAAAGTTTTTCATTTTCAATATAACTCATGTGTCCACCATCAAATTCTATGTATTGAGAATCGGTTTTTTCTGCTTCCTTTCTAATAATATCTGGCTGAATTACAGTGTCCTTGAGCCCGATGATAAATAATTTTTTGAGTTGGGCATTTTTTAGAACATGTCCCCTGTTTTTTCTGATTTTCATGCCCTCCAAAGCAGCAATAATACCTTGGAGCGGTGTTTTTAAGGCTTCTTGCTTAACTATCCCAATGGCACTCTTAAGCTTTTCACGGTTGTTTTCGGCAAACAAATTGGTAACGGCCATGCTTACAAATGCTTTATAATTTTGTTTGACTGCTTTAATAGCTCGATCTCTATTAATTTTCCGTTCATTACTATCAGCTTGCGAAGTTGAATTTGCCAGGCATAATCCTAAAACTTTTTCCGGGAATTTTTCTGCCATAGCCAAGGCAACGTAACCTCCCATTGAATGACCAATTAGAATGGCTTTTTCAATTTTCAAGTTAACTAAAACGGTATTAACCACTTCAGCCATATCTTCCATTGTATGAATATAACCCAAACAACCTGTTTGTCCATGACCTAAAAGATCTATGGCGACTACGCGATTATTTTTGGATAGGTGTGGTATTATGTTTTTCCACATAGCAGTATTTTCTAAAAAACCATGTAAGAAAACTACAGGTATTCCAGTACCTTCATCCGTGTAAAAAACCGATATTCCTTTGTAATCTAAAATCATAAATAAACTATCTTGTGCAAAGATAATTTATGAAATGAATAATAAGAAAACCATTTTCATAATTGGGTTTGCTATATTCGCCTGTTTTTTTGGAGCAGGAAATCTGATTTTACCACCTCAATTAGGGTTTAATTCAGGATCTGACTGGTGGTTGGTTGCTACAGGGTTTGTAATTTCAGCGACACTCATACCCTTTTTAGCACTATTAGGACATGCCAAATTGCAAGGTACTATGATGGATTTTGGGAATAAGGTATCAACTGTTTTTAGTTTGATTTTTTGTTCATGTGTTTATTTAATTGCTGTTGCCTTACCCTGCCCGAGAACTGCTGCTGTAACTCATGAAATGGCCATAGCGCCTTTTTTTGGTACGTCATCAATTCTAACAAGTACCATATACTTTCTTTTAGTTTTTGTTTTTGTAATTAATAGAGGTAGAATACTTGACTTATTGGGAAAATACTTGACACCATTAATTGTGTTAATACTTTTGGGGATCATTTTCATCGGAACTTTTTCTTTATCAGAAGACATGAAGCCAACAATCTACAGTACTCCAATGTTGAGCGGGTTTTTTGAGGGATATCAAACTTATGATGCCATTGCTGGTCTACTTACTGGAGGAATAGTTGTTATTTCATTGAATATGCATGGGTATAGTTCGGTTGAAGAAAAGAAAAGGGTTATTGCTCGTTCTGGTCTCATTGCGATGACAGGTCTGTTAATCATATACATAGGTTTGATATTTATTGGAGCAAATTTTAATGGAACATTTGATTCGTCAATTTCTCGGTCAGAATTACTTTCGGGTTTAGCAATAAAAACTTTGGGTAACTATGGTAATATTTCACTAAGTGTTTTAGTGTCTTTGGCTTGTTTTACGACTGCTGTTTCAATTGTAGTTGGTACAGCAGACTTTTTCAAAGGGTTGTTTAATGAATCACGAACAGTTTATCTAATAGCGACAGTCATATCATGCGCTTTAGGGATATTGGTTGGCCAGATGAATGTGAAATTCATTATTGATATTGCTTTACCTGCACTCATGTTTATTTACCCTATTTCAATTATTTTAATTGTATTGAATGTTATTCCCGAACGATTGGCTTCTAAACTTGTATTTCAAGCTGTAGTCTTTGTCACGTTCATATTTAGTATTCCCGATTTTTTAGGATTTTTAATTGAGTCAGCAACGCTCGATAAAATAAAAAGTCTAATCCCATTGGCTAATGAAAATCTAGGTTGGGTTTTACCGGCAATACTGACGTTTGTTTTGGTGAATTTAATTAGCAAAAATAAAGCCCCATTAATTTCAAATTAATGAGGCTTAATATATTTGCAATATTCTTTTAAGAATTCATAATCTCTTCAATTTCATCGGCTTCTATTGGAATATTAGCCATTAAATTGAATGGTTCGCCACTTTCCTGGATAACGACATCATCTTCTAATCGAATGCCAAAACCTTCATCGGGAATATAAATACCAGGTTCAACCGTAAAGACCATATTGGCTTGCATAGGTTCCGTTAAAATACCGTAATCGTGAGTATCCAAACCAATGTGATGGCTGGTACCATGCATAAAGTATTTTTTATAGGCAGGCCAATCGGGATTTTCGTTCTGAACATCGGCTTTATCCAATAAGCCCAATCCTAATAATTCAGAGGTCATTAATTTACCAACTTCAACATGATAATCTGCCCAAAGTGTCCCAGGAACCAACATTTTAGTCGCCTCCTTTTTGACTCGATTTACAGCATTGTAAACAGCTTTTTGTCTTTCAGTGTAATTTCCTGAAACAGGAATGGTACGTGTCAAATCGCTGGAGTAATTAGCATATTCGGCTCCAACATCTAATAATATTAATTCACCAGCTTGACATTGTTGATTGTTTTGTATGTAATGAAGCACATTAGCATTGTTCCCTGAAGCTACAATTGGCGTGTAAGCAAAACCTTTAGAACGATTTCTTAAAAACTTATGCATGAGTTCGGCTTCAATTTCGTATTCCCAGACACCAGGTTTTATGAAGTTTAGTAATCTGCGTATACCTTTTTCAGTAATGTTGCAGGCTTTTTGCATCAAGTCAATTTCAATTGGGTCTTTAACAGATCGTAATCGTTGTAAAATAGGATTGCTTTTTGCAACCTGATGTGCAGGATAACGTTCTTTGAGCCATTTTGTAAAGCGGTCTTCACGAGTTTCTGTTTCAACATTCGCCCGATAATGTTCATTGGTATTAATATAAACCGTATCACATTGTGTCATGAGTTCAAATAGAATTTTTTCCATATCCTGAAGCCAATACACGGTTTTAATGCCACTAGTCTTCAATGCAGCCTCTTTGGTCAGTTTTTCACCTTCCCAAACAGCTATATGATCGTTAGTTTCTTTTAAAAATAAAATTTCACGATGATTAGCTTTGGGACAATCTGGAAATATGACCAAGACACTTTCTTCCTGATCAACACCACTTAAATAAAAGATGTCTCGATGTTGCTGAAATGGCATCGTACTATCGGCACTAATGGGATAAATATCATTGGAATTGAACACTGCCAAACTGTTGGATTTCATTTTGGAGGCAAAGTTCTTTCGGTTTTTTATGAATAACTGACTGTCTATAGCTTGATACTTCATTTTATCTGAATTTTATTTCTCAAAGCTACGTATTTCAAGAGTGTTTAGAAAGATATCAATCTACTTTTGTTAAACTTTAACAACAAATTTTGATGCTGTTGCTGTAATAGTTATTTTTCAAAATAAATTCTAACCAACAATCCATGAAATCTAGATTTCTTTTCAGTCTATTCACCTTAATTTCCTTTTCTGTTATTAGCCAACAACCAGCAACTTCAGCCGATATGGTTGAAAATGCTCTTTTGAAAAAACAAGAGAACCAAGGCAATTCTTTGGTTAAAAATATCCCTTTTAAAAATGTCGGTCCAACGGTCATGAGTGGTCGTGTGGTTGATATTGATGTCAATCCTAATGACCCAACAGAATTTTATGTGGGTTATGCTTCAGGTGGTGTATGGCATACTACGAATAATGGTTCATCATTTAAGCCAATTTTAGATTCTTCCAACACTCAAAATGTTGGAGATATTGCTGTTGATTGGAACAATCGAACCATTTGGGTTGGAACTGGAGAGAACAATTCATCACGTTCCAGCTATGCAGGCATTGGTATTTTAAAATCGGTTGACAATGGTAAGTCTTGGGAAAATATGGGTTTGAAGGATTCGCATCATATTGGACGCATTTTAATAAATCCCAAGAATTCAGATGAGGTTGTTGTTGGTGTTACCGGTCACTTGTATTCCCCAAATGATGAACGAGGCATTTTTAAAACTGTTGATGGAGGAAAAACTTGGAATAGAACCTTGTTTATAAATTCAGAAACAGGCATTATTGATGTGCAACAAGCACCGAATAATTTTAATACACTATTTGCTGCAGCTTGGACACGAGATAGAAAAGCCTGGAATTTTACAGGAAATGGGAATGGATCTGCAATTTATAAAAGCATCGATGCAGGAAATACCTGGGAAAAAATATCAACTAAAAAAAGCGGTTTCCCTATTGGTGAAGGTGTGGGTAGAATAGGATTAGCAGTTTTTGACGAAAATATCGTTTATGCCTTGCACGACAACCAGTTTAATAGACCTAAAGACGATTCCAAAGAGGAATCACGTGGACTGAAAAAAGAGGATTTTAAAACTATGAGCGTTGATGCTTTTTTAAAATTGGAGGATAAAAAACTCAACAATTTTTTAAAGACCAATAACTTTCAAGAAAAGTATCGTGCCGAAAATGTCAAACAAATGGTTCGAAGTGGTAATGTCAAACCCATGGATTTGGCAACCTATTTAGAGGATGCCAATGCGATGTTGTTTGATACACCAGTCATTGGTGCGGAAGTATATAAAAGTACTGATGGTGGTAAAACATGGAATAAAACACATGACAATTATTTGGATGGGGTGTACTTTAGCTATGGCTATTATTTTGGAGAAATTAGGGTAGATGTTAAAGATGCCGATGCCATTTACGTTTTGGGAGTCCCAATAATAAAATCCAAAGATGGTGGTAAAACATTTACCTCCATTAGTGCTGAAAATGTGCATGCGGATCATCAAGCCCTTTGGGTCAACCCCAATCGGTCAGGTCATTTAATTGATGGTAATGATGGTGGTTTAAATATGAGTTATGATGATGGTGAGAATTGGGAAAAGCTCAATGTTAATTCTGTTGGGCAGTTTTACGCGATTAATGTTGATAATCAAAAACCGTATCATATTTATGGAGGCTTACAGGATAACGGTGTTTGGGTTGGCTCTCACCGAGCTTCAAATGATAAAAGTTGGCAACAAAGCGGCGAAAATCCTTGGAAAAGCATTATGGGAGGTGATGGCATGCAAATTCAAATCGATAGCAGAAACCATAATATAGTTTACACAGGTTATCAATTTGGAAATTACTTTCGTATAAACCGTGAAACAGATGAACAAACTTATATTCAACCGAAGCATGAATTAGGTGAAAGTCCATACCGATTCAATTGGCAAACGCCCATTTTATTGTCACCTCACAATCAGGATATATTGTATTTGGGAGGTAATAAATTAATGCGCTCTATGAATCAAGGAAAAGATTGGCAAGCCATAAGTCCAGATTTGACAACAGGAGGAAAAAAAGGAAATGTAGCCTATGGCACCTTAACAGGCATCAGTGAATCTCCTTTTCAGTTTGGATTAATTTATGTTGGAAGTGATGATGGCTATGTTCATGTAACCAAAAATGGTGGTGGCAGTTGGACTAAAATTTCAGACACCTTTCCCAAAGATTTATGGGTTAGTCGTGTGATAGCTTCGCAACATAAAAAGGAGCGTGTATATGTAACTTTGAATGGCTACCGTTGGGATGATTTCAAAACCTACATTTATGTTTCTGAAGATTACGGTCAAACTTGGAAAAGTATCGCTTCTAATGTCCCTGCATCACCTGTCAATGTGATAAAAGAAGATCCGAAAAATGAAAATGTTCTGTATGTGGGTAGAGATAATGGAGCTTATGTATCGTTCAATAAAGGAGAATCTTGGGAAGCTTTCTCAAATGGATTGCCTAGTGTGGCTATTCACGATATGGTCATTCACCCTGAAGCTAACGACTTGCTATTAGGAACGCACGGAAGGAGCATTTATACAGCAAATATTGAACCATTACAAGACGGAATGATCACTGAATCCATAAAGATATTCAAGATTGATGAGATCAGACATTCGTCTCGTTGGGGTAGTTCCTGGAGTCAATTTTTTGATCCTTTTGAACCATCGGTGGAGATCAAATTATTTGTTGACAAAACTGGGAGTCAAACGATTAAAATCCTATCAGAAAGCGGGATTGAGTTAAATCAAATTCAAGCGAATTTGGATAAAGGCTTTAATTATTTGGAATATGATTTAACGATTTCCGACAAAGGAAGAAAAGCTTTGATGAAAGAAAACAAAGAACTGGATATTCCAAAGGCCCAAAATGATAAATATTATTTACCAAAAGGTAGTTACACAATTGAACTGAATGGTGAAAAAGCAACACTGGAAGTAAAATAATTGAGCAGATTTCTCAAACCGTCACCATGTCTGTTTAAAATCATTCTAAATATGTAATTTAAGTTGAAGGCTTTTGTCTAGATATGATTTGTGGCGTATCTTTGTTGGGATAAAAATAAACTTCAACAATGAGCGGAATTTTGAATTCTTCGATTGGAAGAAAATTTGCCATGGCACTTTCGGCATTCTTCCTAATGATTTTTTTATTGCAACATTTTGTTATCAACTCTTTATCAGTCATTAATCCTGATTCTTTCAATGAGGTTTCCCATTTTATGGGGACTAATTGGTTGATACAATATATCATGCAACCAGTATTGATTTTCGGTGTTATTTTTCATTTTATTATGGGATTCATACTTGAAATCAGAAACAAGAAAGCTAGAAATATCAGTTATGCCAAAAATAATGGCGGTGCTAACTCAACTTGGATGAGCCGAAACATGATCTACAGCGGATTATTCATTCTGATTTTTCTGGTGATTCACTTTATTGATTTTTGGATTCCAGAGATTAATACCAAGTATATTCAAGGTGATATGTCTGGGCTATTAGCTGACGGAGAAGGCTACAGATATTATGAAGAATTGACTCATAAATTTGTGCCTATTTGGCGTGTAGCATTATACTGTCTAGGTTTTGTGTTTTTGGCACTACATCTGTTACATGGATTTATGTCGGCTTTCCAATCGGTTGGAGCTAACAATAAATATACTCAAGGTTTAAAAGGTTTTGGAAAAGCGTATGCAATAATCATCCCTTTAGGGTTCATCTTTATTGCGTTGTTCCATCATTTTAATCACTAAAAATTCATCTAAATATGGCTTTAGATTCTAAAATACCAAAAGGACCACTTGCTGATAAGTGGACTAATCATAAAAACAATATTAATCTGGTAAACCCAGCCAACAAGCGTCTTATTGATGTTATTGTGGTTGGTACAGGTTTGGCAGGAGGTTCTGCAGCTGCGACTTTAGCTGAATTAGGCTATAACGTAAAAGCTTTTTGCTTCCAAGATTCACCGCGACGTGCGCACTCCATTGCAGCACAAGGTGGAATCAATGCCGCAAAGAATTATCAAGGTGATGGCGATTCAACATATCGTTTATTTTATGACACTGTAAAAGGTGGTGACTACCGTTCACGAGAGGCTAACGTGTATCGCTTGGCAGAAGTTTCAGCCAACATCATCGATCAATGTGTGGCTCAAGGTGTTCCTTTTGCTCGTGAGTATGGTGGATTATTAGATAATCGCTCGTTTGGTGGCGTGTTAGTATCTCGTACGTTTTATGCAGCTGGGCAAACAGGTCAGCAACTATTGCTGGGAGCTTATTCTGCTTTGAATCGTCAAATTGGTCGTGGTAAGGTAAAAATGTATAATCGTCACGAAATGTTAGATGTAGTTGTTGTAGATGGTAAAGCTCGTGGTATTATAGCTAGAAATCTAGTGACAGGTGAAATTGAAAGACATTCGGCTCATGCTGTGGTTTTGGGAACTGGAGGATATGGAAACGTATTCTTTTTGTCAACCAATGCTATGGGAAGTAACGTAACAGCTGCTTGGAAAGCTCATAAGCGTGGTGCTTATTTTGCTAATCCTTGTTACACGCAAATTCACCCAACTTGTATTCCGGTTTCAGGTGACCATCAATCCAAATTGACCTTGATGTCTGAATCATTGCGTAATGATGGTCGTATTTGGGTGCCAAAACACATGAAAGATGTTGAAGCTATTCGTGCAGGTAAATTAAAACCAACAGATTTAGCGGAAGAAGATAGAGATTATTACTTAGAGCGTCGTTATCCAGCCTTTGGTAACTTGGTGCCTCGTGACGTGGCATCACGTGCAGCCAAAGAACGTTGTGATGCTGGTTATGGTGTGAATGCAACAGGTGAAGCTGTGTATTTAGATTTTGCTTCGGCTATTAAACGTTATGGAAAGGAGCAGGCACACATTAAGGGACTTGATGAAAATGATGCAGCTTTAGTAAAACAGTTAGGTCAGGACGTTGTTCGTACCAAGTATGGAAACTTATTCCAGATGTATGAAAAAATTGTTGACCAAAATCCATACGAAACACCTATGATGATTTATCCAGCCGTTCATTATACCATGGGTGGTATTTGGGTAGATTACAACTTACAAACCACAGTACCTGGACTATATTGTATTGGTGAAGCCAACTTCTCCGATCATGGTGCAAACCGATTAGGGGCTTCAGCATTGATGCAAGGTTTAGCTGATGGTTATTTTGTGCTGCCTTACACTATTGGTGATTATTTAGCACATGATATCCGTACAGGACCAATTTCTACTGATTCTCCAGCATTTGATGAAGCCGAGAAAAGTGTCCGTGAGAACATCGAACATCTCATCAACAATAATGGAACGCATTCTGTAGATCATTTCCACAAGAAATTAGGAAAAATTATGTGGAACAAATGTGGTATGGCTAGAAATGAACAAGGCTTAAAAGAGGCGATTACCGAAATAGCCGAATTGCGTGCAGAATTCTGGAAAGATGTAAAAGTTCCAGGCACCAATGATGAGTTTAATGAGGAATTGGCCAAGGCCTTACGAGTTGCTGACTTTTTGGAATTAGGCGAATTGTTTGCTAAAGATGCCTTGTTAAGAGAGGAATCGGCAGGAGGTCATTTTAGAGAAGAATACCAAACTGAAGAAGGTGAAGCCAAGCGAAGAAAAGAATTCCAATATGTGGCTGCTTGGGAATATAAAGGTGAGCCAAAAGATGCGGTATTGCACAAAGAAGATTTGGTTTACGAAAACATTGAAGTAAAAGAAAGAAGTTATAAATAAAAGGAGAGCTATGAATTTAACGTTGAAAATTTGGCGTCAAAAAAACGCTAATGATAAAGGTAAAATGGTCGATTATCCTATTAGTGATATATCACCAGATATGTCTTTCCTTGAAATGTTAGACGTATTAAACGAACAACTGATTAATAAAGGTGAAGAGCCTGTAGCATTTGATCACGATTGCCGTGAAGGTATTTGTGGAATGTGTTCTTTATACATAAACGGTGAAGCCCATGGTCCAGATAGAGGTGTTACAACCTGTCAATTGCACATGCGTATGTTCAAGGATGGCGATACCATTTATATTGAACCATTTAGAGCAGCGGCTTTTCCCGTAATTAAGGATTTAGTGGTTGACCGAAGTGCTTTTGACCGTATTCAACATGCCGGCGGATTTATTTCAGTGAATACGTCTGGGAATACGATCGATGCCAACGCCATTCCAATCAACAAACACGATGCTGATGATGCATTTGCTGCTGCAACCTGTATTGGTTGTGGAGCCTGTGTAGCAAGTTGTAAAAACTCAAGTGCTATGTTATTTGTGGGAGCTAAAGTATCGCAATTTGCTTTGTTACCACAAGGTCAAGTAGAGGCTACAGATCGTGTATTGAACATGGTTAAACAAATGGACGAAGAAGGTTTTGGTAACTGTACCAATACTGGAGCTTGCGAGGTGGAATGTCCAAAAGGTATTTCATTGGAGAACATTGCGCGTATGAATCGTGAATATTTAAAGGCAAGTTTAAAAGGGTAAAACTTTAACAAATTAATAGATAAAAATCCCAAGTTTTATCTTGGGATTTTTTGTTTCTTTACTTGAGTAATATACTTTAAATGAATAACTGGATTACCTTATTTCTGGTACTGATTTTAGGCAGTGCGACTGGATGTAATGCCCAAAAAAAAGAAGCGCCTTCGTCAACTCCGATAACCTTTCAATTTAATACAGATTCTTTATTGCATCATGTTAAAATATTGTCTTCGGATACTTTTGAAGGAAGACGCACGGGAACTACTGGTGCCTTAAAAGCAAAAGACTATATTGTTTCGGAGCTTCAAAAACGAAAGGTTGAACCCTTGGTTGCTAATTATGAACAGGCATTCTCCTTTTCATCACGTAAAAAAGATTATCAAGGCATTAATATTATAGGTCAGATAGAAGGAACCGATTCTAAAGACAGCTATATTGTCATCAGTGCACACTATGATCATGAAGGTATTAAGAATGGACAGATTTATAATGGTGCCGATGATGATGCCTCTGGTGTTAGTGCGCTGCTCGCTTTTGCTGAATATTTTCAAAAACATCCCCCAAAACACTCGGTAATTTTAGCCTTTTTTGACGCTGAAGAATTAGGGCTTCAGGGTTCACGTTACTATGTGGATAATACGATAGTGCCAATTGGAAACATTAAGTTGAATCTGAATTTGGACATGGTGAGTAGAAATGACCAGAATGAATTATATATCACTGGTGCCCGAGATAATGAAGCTATTCAAAATGTCATTCAAAACCAGAATGCTTCAGATGATTTTGAGTTTCTAATGGGTCATGATGGAGAAGATGGGAAACAAAACTGGACTTTTTCATCAGATCATGGATCTTTTTTTAGAAAAGGTATTCCATTTCTTTATTTTGGAGTTGAAGACCATAAAGATTATCACAGACCAACCGACGATTACGAGAATATCCATCCTGAATTTTATAAATTAGCGGTTCAAAGCATACTTTCACTATTTTTGGAAATTGATGCTATGAAGTTATAGATATAAGAACACCTTCTATGCAGAATCCGCAAGATTTTTATTCTGAACAATTAAACCACTACCAAAAAATTGTCAAGGATTTAAACAAACAACTTATTAGGTTAAGTACGTTGCGTGTTTTGGTTTTTGTGTTGACAATCCTTGGAATTTACGTCACCTATCCTAATTGGGTTTTAGTGGCCATAGTAGCTGTTTTAGGGATTGGTATTTTTTTGTTTTTGTTGTCTAAATACACTAATGTAAAATACAACCGTGATTTAAATAAGGCTTTGGTGACTATCAATGAAGAGGAGTTGCTTATAGCTTCTGGAGACTTTCATCACAGACCCAACGGGAATGCATTTCAAGATCCGAAGCATTTTTATAGCTTGGATATAGATTTATTTGGAAAAGGGTCCTTTTTTCAATTCATCAATAGAACAACTATACCTGAAGGGACTCATCTGTTAGCCAATCTCCTAAAAGCAAATACTATTGACGGTATTGAGGAAAGACAAGAGGCTATCAAAGAACTGGCTCAAAAACCAACATGGCGACAACATTATTCGGCTGCTTCCAGTTTGATTCAGGTTGAAACGTCTGCAGGTGATATTATTGCTTGGTTAAAAAACCATAAACCATTTTTACCACAAATAATGCGTTGGCTTCCTATGGCTTTTGGGTTGGCTTCAATCATTTTAATTATACTTTCGATGTTCCAGGTTATATCACCTAATTTAGTTGGTTATTGGCTCTTGTTGGGCTTTGCCATCACTGGAAAATATCTGAAAATGATTAATAGTCTCGCTTCCAATACTGATAAGGTTAAAGATACGTTCAAGCAATACGCTACGTTGTTGGATAGTATTGAACAGGAATCATTTAATTCAAAATTACTGCTCGAAAAGCAACAACAAATAGAATCTCATCACCAAAAGGCATCCACTATTTTTAAACAGTTTTCAAGACATTTGGACGCGTTGGATAATAGAAATAATATGATTGGTGCTATTTTGGGGAATGGATTTTTTCTAACCGATTTAAAGCATAGTTACAGAATAGAGCAATGGATTACAAAGCACCAGCAAACTGTTGCCAAATGGTTTGAGGTGGTTTCCTTTTTCGATGCTTATAACTCCTTGGGTAATTATGTATTTAATCACCCAGAATATGTGTTTCCAGAAATAGTTGATACCAAACAAACGATTTCAGCAACGGAATTGGGGCATCCATTATTGGATAAAACCAAACGGGTTAATAGTGACCTAAAGATTGACAACCAAGAATTCTTTATTGTAACAGGCGCTAATATGGCTGGTAAGAGTACGTTTTTGCGAACCGTTTCCTTACACATTGTTATGGCCAATGTGGGTTTACCGGTTTGTGCCAAATCCAGTCAGTACCATCCTATTAAATTAATAACGAGTATGCGCACCAGCGATTCATTAACTGATGATAGCAGCTATTTCTTTTCAGAATTAACACGTTTGAAATTTATTGTAGACGAAATAGCCAAAGAGCCTTACTTTATAGTATTGGATGAAATTTTAAAAGGAACCAACTCAACCGATAAAGCCATTGGCTCCAAAAAGTTTGTGGAGAAACTGGTGGCCTCAAATGCTACGGGTATTATTGCCACGCATGATTTAAGTCTATGCGAAATTGAAAACCAATTAGAGCCTATCAAGAACTACTATTTTGATGCGCAAATTGTTAATGACGAACTCTTTTTTGACTATAAATTTAAAAAAGGCGTTTGCCAGAATATGAATGCCAGTTTCTTGTTAAAGAAGATGGAGATTGTTTAAAATTCCTGTGAAGACAGGAATCTTTTAATTTATTCCATAATTTTTATCTGAATAGGAGAAGGGGCTTTCATTCTAAAATGACTATTTCCCTCAATAACGGTTTTTATATCAAAAACGAATCCTTCATCGTTAGTTTTTAATTTATCAATTAATATTTTGGCTTCATCGGACATATTGGAGCCATTGACCTTGACTATGTCTAAACCTGGAAATTTCATTTTAAACCCTAAAACAACAAAATTCAAATCATAAGTAAAATCTTCAATTTTTACACCAATTTTTCCATCTCTTAACTGCTCTTTGGTTAATTCAATTATATAACGACTACCATGACCAAGACCATTAATAGTTCCAATTGGCTTCCCAATATTTTTAATTCGTAATGTTTTTATAGAAGTAACAATCTCCCCATTTGGAAGTTTGCCGCGTAGTTCAATATCAACGGTCAATCCAGAACCTGGACTCATGATATAATTTCCGTAATCATCAATTTTTTCCAATCCTGGAGCTGATGCTTCAAAGGAAACAGTTCCAGGCATACTTAATGTTAATGGATTGCTCACACCTCGGTAAACCACATTCATCTTGTTGACTTCAACAACAGCTTTTGGAGGCTCTTGTGAAAAACCAGTAATATTTATAAGAAGAAATAAAGAGCAATAGAGGACCTTCATAATGGATGGTTTAGCTAATCTAATAACTAAAAATACCGTTTTTTATTTTGTTTAATATGTTCTCGATACATTTGTTTTCACTATCGTTTCAAACAAACACTCGAACTGACAAGTTTTAGGTTTTGTCACTTCGAGTGGTTCAGATGCTTGTCGTCTGAATTGTATCGAGAAGCTATTCGACTTGAGACTTAATTTTCTCAATCATTTCTTTTGCATTGTCATCATCTGGCTTTAGGCTTAAAACCTTGTAATAGTTTTTTAGTGCCATATCGTAGTTTTTGGTTTCAAAATAGGCTTCACCCAAGCTGTCATAAACATTGTATTTATAAGGAAAAATTTGGGTGTTCAAATCAAAAACATACAAAGCTTTGTCGTATTCTTGGGCACGTAAATACACATAACCCAAAGTATTCAACTCCCGACTACCTTTTACAAACTCGGCCAATCTGGGAACTAAAATATCATGTTCCAATTGTAAACTATCAATAGACTTTTCGGATAGTAAATAGTTCAAATAATTGGCAGCCATATAGTTTGGTGTGTATTTATTGTCAGTAACAATAGTTAACATATCGCGTTCCAAAGTTTCCATAGGGTGTTCTACAATACGGTTTACTTCCTGACCATTTTTATAAAAAATAAAAGTGGGTACCCTGTGAATGTTCAAACCTTTTTCTTCATGGTTCGGAGCTTGTTTGTAGGCTTCCGGTTTGTTGTCTACGGCAATGACCTCTAATTGACTGGCTGTAAATTTAGCCTTATCCAGAATGTGGTAAAACCTTGGGACTTCTTTTTTGCTGTCACCACACCAGGTACCCAAAAACACTTTTATCGTATATTGATTAAGCGAATCCTTAAGTTTGGATAACACCTGTTTGTTGACAAGGTAGTCATCATAATTAGTTTCAAACCACGCGTTAAAAGGCGCTTGTTGCAGACCGCTTTTGTCAATTTTACCTAATAATTTAGGTTTGCCTTTGTCGTCAGTAACGGTTTGATTAATAGTTTGAGAAAAAGTGATTTGGGAGCAAAAAAGGATGGCTAAAGTTAGTGCTATTCGTTTCATGATTGATGATTTTTAATCAAAAATAGAAGCTTAACGGCTTGCTTGCCAATAATTTGTATTTTCAACTCATTTAGGTGTACAAACGTTTTATTTTACAATACCAATGGTTGTTTGTTGCGTTATTTCTGCCTTTTGTACATTATGTTTGACCAACTAAAGAATTCTGTTTACTTTTCATTTCCATATGAATACCTTAAAAAAGCATAGCTCTCAAATATTGGTGCATATCCTGTTTTGGATCTTGTTTGTCATGGTATCATTATTTGTTTTTTCACCTTATTACTGGCGAGAAAACCCTTTTTTGCAATACATATCCATACTGGTGGTTATTGTTTATGTCAACAATTTGATATTACTACCCTATTTTGTCAAGAAGAAAATGTACGCCTGGTATGTTTTTGTTATTGCCTTGATTTCCTTTCTGGCCACGCAATTGTATTGTTATGAATTTGCCCAATGCGGTTGCTCCATTATGAAATGCTTAAGTGATTATTTATGGCAAACCTTGGTACCACTCATTTTCTTCTCTTTTGTTTGGGTGTTATACCGATTTATAGATAAGCAAGAAGAAGTGGAGCAAATAAAAAAGGAACATTTGGAAATGGAATTGAAGTTTTTAAAATCGCAGATTAATCCGCATGTGTTGTTCAATAACCTGAATACCATTTATTCCTATGCCTTGGAAAAACCCAATGAAACACCAGAATTGATTTTAAGGCTTTCCGATAATTTAAAGCATGTATTGTACGAGAGTAATGCGAAAAAAATTCCATTGCACAAGGAGATTCAGTTTATTGACAATTATATGACCTTTCAAGAATTACGAACTGAAGGTGTGAATACGATTGTTTATGCCAAGAGCATTGAAAATGAAAACCATCAAATAGCACCTTTATTACTAATTACCATAATTGAAAATGCCTTTAAACATAGTTCCTTGAACAGTGAAATTAGGGTCTCCATCGTTGAAAAAAAGGGTGTTTTGGAGTGTGTTTGTGAAAATGATTTTACAGAAAAAGATCATGATTTAGCTGAATTTAAAATAGGCCTTCAAAACTTGGAAAAGCGTTTGGAGTTGTTATATAAAGATCATTTTGAGTTTACCATTACACAGAATAGTAAATACAAAGTGTATTTAAAACTGGATTTAGTATGACCTGTATCATCATTGAAGACGAAATACCTGCACAGAACATTCTTAAGAATTTCTTGAAGAAGTTGCCTGATATGGAATTATTAGCAACTTTTAAAGCCGCTATTGAAGCCAACAATTTTTTAAAAAGCGAAACGGTTGATGTGATTTTTTTAGATATAAACTTGCCGGATATTTCTGGGATTGATTTTATTAAAACCGTTAAAAATCCACCAGCTATTATCATGACAACAGCTTACCCAGATTATGCCGTGAGCAGTTTTGAACTGGATACTATTGTAGATTATTTGGTAAAACCATTTTCCTTTGACCGTTTTATAAAAGGGATTAATAAAGCCAAAGACAGATTAGTGGTTTCTAATAAAACAACTGCTGATGAATCTGAAGTATTGTTTTTAAATGTTGACAAAACCCTTCATAAAATTGTATTGGATGAATTGGTCTACATAGAATCTGACAGAAACTATATTACTGTTGTTACCACCAAACAAAAACTGTCCTATATTGATTCGCTGAAAAACTGGAACGAAAAATTACCGAGCAATCAGTTTATACAAACCCACAAGAGCTACATAATAAACCGGAAGTTTGTCGATAAAATTGCTGGGAATGAAATTTATGTGAACAGTAACCGCTTACCAATTGGCAGAACCTATAAGCAGGAATTGTTAAGGAAATTGCATATTGTTTAGATATTTTTAAATTTGAAAAAAGCTAAACATGATTTTTAAAAAGCCTCAATTAATTAAACTCCTATTTGTTCTTTTTACTTGCTACGGATTTAGTCAAGAAGTTAATTATAAAGAAATTAAAAATTACGTTTGTTTAAGTGACAACCAAACTAAATCGATATTAAATTCAAAAGGTTTTGAATTGAAAACACCAGATAGTTGGTGTGGATATAAAGGATTTCATGATATTCTCACTTTTTCACCAAAGTCATTAGCAAGCTTAAAAGAAGGGCATTATATAAATGGGCTATATGTTTCTACGTATAACGATAACACGTATCGGAGTAAGAGTATTGAAGAGGCTTTAAATACTCATTATGTCTTATTAAATAATGGTTCAGAGTTTGCTCCGATTTATGATGAAAGTGTCCATGAACTCTATGGGAAATATTATATCATTAAACACAAATCGATTCAAGAAGGACAAAAACTCATGAATTTGGATTTGTTATTTAATTACCAAAATCAAGACTATATAATCCATTATTCGGTGCTGGAAAAAGACTTTAATGCCAATCTAAATGAGGTTATTCAAATAATGGAATCATTTAAGATTGTTGAATAACTTTTTTAATGCTTAATGGAGTCTATTTCTGACATTAATTTATCCAATAATATAAATAAATTGGATAGGCTTCTATGATCATTCCTCCTTACACCACCACTAAAAATCAAATATTTTCCATTTAAGCCAAGCTTTGGGTGTCGACTATCCATTAAATATTGAGTGGTTGGACCTGATAAGAGAACATCTGAATATTGACTTTTCTTACCATAAAAATTAAAAGTATCAGATCTCGTTAAAAAAGTGAAAAAATATGCAGGCTTTAAATGGCAAGAATCAAAATCAAAAACTAAATCCGATTTTCTTGATTTAAATTCTATTGAAATATATTTTTTATTCCATTTAGAAATTACATCGATAGACCAGACATTTTCTCTCTTGTTAATTTGAAATTCTCCTTTTGGGATTGAATTTACCGAATTTAAAATGGTTTTGGCATATCGATGCAGTTCTTCCAAGTTAAATTGTTTTCATTTAATTTATTTTTTCGGATGGACCAAATCCATTTCTTCAATCAGGTGTTTGGCACCAGCATACTTGTCTACAATGAATAGAACATAACGTAAATCTACCATAATGTTTCGGCAAATTTCTGGATCGTAATTCATATCACTCATAGTACCTTCCCATACACGGTCAAAATTCAATCCAACCAAATTACCATGCGCATCAATTGCAGGGCTACCAGAATTTCCTCCTGTGGTATGATTGGTTCCTAAAAAGCAAACAGGCACCTTGCCATTGGCATCAGCGTATTGTCCGTAATCTTTAGCCTCATATAAATCAATCAGCTTTTGAGGCACATCAAATTCATAATCACCTGGCACATATTTTTCAATGACACCTTCTAAATGACTAACTGGTTGATAATACACCGCATCTCTTGGTTGGTATCCACGCACTTGGCCATAAGTAACACGCAAGGTGCTATTGGCATCTGGGAAATAACGAGCATTTGGCAACGCTTTCATAAGTGCTGTCATGTATTCCGTTTGTAAAGCCGTAATGGGCTCATTCTTTTGCTCGAATTCTGGATTAATACTCGTGTAGAATTCCTCAATGATTGGTTTAGCATAGACATAGGCGGCATCATTATTTAAGTTATTTATCACGTCTTCAGCCGAACCATCAAACAATTTTAAAGCGCTGTCTAAATTTGTAAAAGCTGTTTTGTCATAAATAGTTGGATCCACATTATTCTTACTATATAATGGCATGACGGCTTCAAAAACACCTTTATCCACGTTAACATCATAATTCTTGTGAACGCCTTTCAACAGGTTGGTTATGTAATCACGATTCTTTTCTAAATTATCTGAACTCTGCTTCAACGATTGCTCCACTTGATAGGCTCTGAATGTCATTTGCATCAATTCGTTAGTCACTAAAAATACCTCAATGAAATTTCGACGTTTAATATTGACATCAGCAAAATCCTTATAAAGTTTGTCAAATTCTGGTAAAATATGACCATACTTGTTTTCCAGTCCTTTTTCTTTTAAAGCTTTTGTAAACGTAGCCTCAAATGCTTGACGTTCGGCAACCGCATTACTTTTTTCAATTCCTAAATTTTCACCTATCCATTTTTTCCAGGCATTGGCAATACGTGCTTGTTTGGATGCATACTTAATACGTACTTCATCATCGGCTTTCATTCGGGCATCAATCACTTTTAAAGCCGCTTCTCGAATGGCAATGTTACTAGGGTTATAGTCTTTAGTAATATGTTCAATAGCTACAGCAGGAAGGTACTCATCCGTACGACCTGGAAAACCAAATACCATGGTAAAATCGCCTTCTTCAACACCATCTAATGAAACAGGTAAATAGTGTTTGGGCTTGTATGGTACATTATCTGCGCTGTACTTTGCAGGTTTATTATCTTTATCAGCATAAATTCGAAACATCGAAAAATCGCCTGTATGTCTAGGGAATACCCAGTTGTCAGTATCACTACCAAACTTCCCAATACTACTTGGTGGCGCGCCAACCAAGCGAACATCTTCAAAACGTTCAGTTACAAATAAGAAATACTGATTGCCTTTGTAAAACGACTTGACTTTAGTGTCTTGCCATGCTTCTTTTTTAACTTCAGCTTGCAAGCTGTTACTGTTTTTATCAATGGTTGATTGCTTTTCTTTTTCGGTCATGGTATCTGTAACACCAGCCAATACTTGATTGGTAACATCTTCAATACGTACAATGAATTCTATGAATAAACCTTCATTTGGTAATTCTTCTTCCAAACTCATAGCCCAAAAACCATCTTTTAAGTAATCATTTTCTAATGAAGAATGTGATTGAATTTGACTGAAACCACAGTGATGATTTGTTAAAACCAGGCCTTTAGGTGAAATCACTTCACTGGTACAACCACCATTAAAATGCCCAATAGCATCTTTTAAACTAGAGTTGTTAACATCATAAATATCTTTTGCGGTTAGCTTGCTTCCTAAGGCTTGCATTTCATTTTCATTCATGCCTTCCAAAAGTGAAGGAATCCACATGCCACCTTGTTGAGCTGAAACCTGAAGGGTTATAAAAAGTAATAGTAATCTGAATAATTTCATGGTATAAAAATTTTGAATCCTTCAAAGATAAAAAGTTCTTGTCATTAATTGGTATTATAGAAGTTATTACCTTTACAATTATGAGGCATATTTCAAAATTACCACAAGTTGGGACGACTATTTTTACCGTGATGAGTGCACTGGCAAATAAACATAATGCCATTAATCTATCACAAGGATTTCCCAATTTTAAAAGTGATCAGAAGTTGATTGACCTAGTGAGCAAAGCCATGAATTCGGGCTATAATCAATATGCACCCATGCCAGGCAGTTTGGAGCTACGCCAAGCTATTTCAAAAAAGTTTGAGCACTTATATAATTCCAGTTATCATTCAGAAACGGAGATTACCGTTACAGCTGGAGCTACGCAGGCTATTTTCACAATCATCTCAACTTTTGTAAGACAAGATGATGAGGTCATTATTTTTAAACCGGCTTACGACTGTTATGAGCCTGCAGTAGAGCTTTATGGCGGTGTTGTAAAGCCTATTCAATTAAGTGCACCTGGCTATCAAGTCGATTGGGACTTGGTTAAAAAAACGATTTCAAATAAAACGAAGTTGATAATCATTAACACACCGCATAACCCTAGTGGAACCATACTAAAAGAAACTGATATGTTCAGACTTCAGGAATTGACACAAAACACAGATATTATGGTGTTAAGTGATGAGGTTTATGAACATATTATTTTTGATGGATTACGACACGAAAGCGCTTGTAGATATCCAGATTTGAAAACTCGCAGTTTTGTAGTAGCATCCTTCGGAAAAACCTTTCATAATACAGGTTGGAAAATAGGGTATTGCTGTGCACCCAAAGAATTAATGGATGAATTTAAAAAGGTGCATCAGTTTAATGTGTTTTCTGTAAATCATCCTGCGCAAAAAGGATTAGCGGATTATTTGAAAGAGTCTGATCATTATATGGGCTTATCGGATTTTTATCAAGAAAAACGCGATTATTTTTTGAGTTTAATCAAAGATTCACGGTTTAAAATAAATCCCGCTCAAGGCACTTATTTTCAGGTGTTGGGTTTTTCAGAAATCACCAATGAACATGATGTGGAATTTGCCAAGCGCTTAACCATAGAACATGGCTTGGCATCCATTCCCATGTCGGTTTTTAATGAGGCTGGAAAAGATGACAAAGTATTGCGTTTTTGCTTTGCTAAAACCAATGAAACATTGGAACGCGCAGCAGAAATATTAAATAAAATATAATTTGTGTTACGATTCATAAAATGTTGTGTCTAAAGTTTTATATTAACATAGAATATTTTTGGAATATGAAACGCATAATTTTATTTTTAATCCTTTCAATAGTTAGTTTCAATCTGTCAGCACAGGAAATGACCGAAAAAGAAGCTAAAGCCATTCATAAAGAGCATGATAGGGCAGAAAAGGACATGAAACGTGCTGAAAAAAAGCACAAAAAAGCCGAGAAAGAGCATCAAAAAAAGGAAAAGGCACGCAATAATTTAGAAAAGGCACAAGATAAATACCAAGATGCCGAAGCCAAATACAACAAACTTAAAGATAAAGGGAAATTAAGCCCAGAAGCTGAAGAGAAATGGTTAAAAAAACTAGATAAACTGAATGAAAATATTTTAAAAGCTGAAAAGAAATTTAAAAAGGCTTAAAGCCTAAAAATTATGCAAGACCAACTAAAAACAGCCTTCATCCAAACCGATTTGGTTTGGGAAGATCCCAAAGCTAATAGAAAGCATTTCAAATCGAAATTTGATTTGTTGCCAGATGATGTCGATCTAGTCATTTTACCTGAAATGTTTTCAACTGGTTTTACTATGAATGCGCAAGCAGTCGCTGAAAGCATGGATGGTAAGACGGTTGCTTGGATGATAGAAAAAGCCCAAAAGCATCAATTTGCTATTGTAGGGAGTTTGATTATTGAAGAAAATGGTCATTATTTAAATCGGTTAGTTTTTGCTTTCCCAGATGGCACTTTAAACACTTACGATAAACGCCATACATTTTCTTTGGCAGGTGAAGACAAAATATTTACAGCAGGTAAGGAAAAAGTAATTATTGATTATAAAGGCTGGAAAATTTGCCCACTAATTTGCTATGATTTAAGATTCCCGGTGTGGGCAAGAAATGTTGAGGATTATGACCTGTTATTATATGTTGCCAATTGGCCCAAACCGCGTATTGCAGCCTGGGATGCGCTTTTAAAGGCAAGGGCTATCGAGAATATGAGTTATTGTATTGGGGTGAATAGAATAGGCCTGGATGGTAAAGAAAATGAATATTCAGGACATTCCGCTATTTATGATGTTTTGGGGAATAACATCACGCCATTAAGGCCTAATAAAGAACAGATAGAAATTGCTACAATTGAGAAGAAGCATATTGTCTACTATCGCGATAAACTCAAGTTTCTGGACGATAAGGACAACTTTAGTTTAATGTAAACGTTATTTCCTCATCAAAATTGGGTCTAGCCTCATAAGTGTAATCCATGTAGCTTATTCGTTCTGGCTGACGATTTTCAAGAAACTTACCAGTATCATACTTGCCATTTTTATTGGAATCAAAAACCGTTCTGATAAAATATTTACCAGATTCAACATTCCTAAAATCAATAGGTTCTGGTTTAGTACTGTAAATTTCATATTTCACGTCTCCTTTATCATCTGTAAGCTGCACAATAACAGGATAGGTAGCATTTTCTAAAATAATTCTTGCGTTGCTATAATCAGAATAGGTTTTGGTACTTAAACTGTAGCTGAGTGTATCATTCGTGTCACCAAAAAAATCAGTAAAGGCTTCTGGAAGTATCTGAATTCTGTAACGATCACTTTCTTTCTTTTCAAATTCAAAAGAAAAGGTGTTAGAAAGTGAATCTAATTTGGTTGAAAAGCTTACAGGTAGTGAGTCTTTATCTATGATAGTCACTTTTTCAGTATCGAAATTAACGAAAGGAACGGATCCAGTAATCTTAAAGTTGTCATTAAAGTTGAGGGTTCCCGATGGAGAGGATGATATGGTGAGGGTATCTCGCGCTTGCTCACTTATTTTTATGGTAAAGTTTTCGTTATAATCTTTATTGGTTACTTGGAAAATAAGTGAGTCCACTTCTAATCTCGGTTTGTACCAATAATTTAGTGTGTCGGTTTTTGGGTCTTTGGTTATTCGGTATTCAAATTCACTGGGAACTTCAGAAGTAATATCTATTGTGAAATCGGTGTTAGGCCCTTCAAAACCAAAGCCTATTTTTTCACCAGAAAGTAACCGAGGTCTGATGATTTTAGAGTCTAATTCCTCTTTGAATAGTTTTAACGTATACGAGCTGTCAGTTGGGACAGTTACATAGGAGCTGTTAAAGGCAATCTTGTCTGATTTAGGTTGAAATTTATAATCTTGATTTTCGTCTTTTAGGGCAACCATAAGATATTTTCCTGCCTTTAAATTTTCAAGGGTAAAAGTAGTTGTGCTATCCAATGTATTGGTTATGTATCTTGGTTGCTTGAAGTAAACTATGGAATCGGTTAAAGTAGAGTCAACTTCGTAGAGCATAACCGAAATAAAATCTTCAGGTTGTCGTAATGTTGCACTTGTAATTTGACCTTTAATAGACAAAGAATCAATATAGCTGCCTGTTGAAAACACATATTTGTAGTATGGGAATGGATTTTCCTCATTGTTGTCAACAATACTATTGCCAAAATTAAAAGCGTATGTGGTGTTTGCAGCCAGTGTATCAATTATTCTGATTTTTATGTATTTATTGGCATTGCCCAATGGCGTTATTTCAGGCATCGGATCCATTGGTGGTGAAATAATCAATTGACGTTGTAGGTTTTTGATTTTAATGTATTCGTCAAAATAAATTCTAATCTCATCCCCTTGAAAGTTCACAGACTGGTTTTCTGGTTCCGATTTCGTTATTTTTGGAGGGATAATGTCCTTTATTCCTCCACTTGGTCTTCCACGATTTGCGCAATTGGATATGGTGAGTATAATTGCAATTACTAGAATTATTTTTGAAATTATTTTGCGCATTTCTAACTATTATTTGTGCAAAGAAACAACATATTTATTATTATAAAAACCTTAAGCGGTCACTGCCATAGTTGCTAAACTAATTTTAACATTTTGTGCCTTTTTTAAAACATTTACACATGACTCAACGGTTGCTCCTGTGGTAACAATATCATCAACCAATAAAATGTGTTTGTTTTCTATTTTTTGTAGGTTTTCAGCTTTAAAAATTTCAGACGCATTTAGCCATCTGGCAATGCGATTTTTATGCACTTGTGAGTTGGTATTGGTTGCTTTTATCAGTACATCATCAATATATTGCGCATTGAGGGCTTTGGCAATATGTTCGCCAAATTTAGCAACTTGATTGTATCCTCTTTTTGATAATTTTTTCCTGTGCAATGGGACAGGTAATACCAAGTCAATGTTTTGATAGCCACCAACTTCCTTTAATTCTTCACCTAACCAGTCACCCAAAAACAACCCTATTTCTTCAAAACCTTTCTATTTTAGACTGTGAATTAATTTTTGGGTAATTCCTCTTTTTTCAAACCAAAGCAAAGCTGTCGCATTTTCCAGTTTACAACGGCCATAAAAAATATTTAAAACACTGTTGTCATCATTTAAATGACAGTTGGTTACAGGCAGATCATGCCGACATTTTGTACAGATATACTGCTCATAATCCTGCAAAAGAAGATTACAAGTGTAACAGACTTTAGGGTAAAAAATATTAATCAATGATTGAAGCATATATAACCAATTTAATATAAATATCTTACAAGTTCTAATACAGAAAGCAAGTTATTTTTAATCGAAAAAGAACTTCAACAAGTTTTTTATCATTTTATCGATAAAAATCCGTCAACACGATCTTAATATTTAGATTCGTAGGATAAAATTAATTAAGATGATAGTTAACCCTCAATTATTTAACTACAGATTAATTATTGGTACTTTGGTAATAGCCATTGTTGTATTAGGGTCGTACAGCTTTTCTAGTTACAACACACTTAAGAAACACGAGCAGTTTATTAAGCAAGAAGTCAATCTTGTTCAAAATGAATTATCAGATATGATTACGCTCTATGATGAAGTTAGTGTTGATAATAAAGAATTAGCTTCACAGTTGCAACAATCTAAATCTAGAATGCACCTCATTTTAGATTCTTTGAAAACAGCGAAAGCCAATTTCCCTTTAATTACTAAGTATAAAAGAGAGATTGCCGTATTAAAGCAAGAAAGAAGGAATTTGTTTAATCAAATTCAAACCATTCAAAATCAAAAAGACGCATTGGCTGAAAAAGCGCAGGATGCTACTGAAAAGCTGGATAAGCAAACCAATCAGTTATCCATGTTGGCAGAAGAAAACAAGAAGCTGACAGATATTGTTAATGAAATTACAGCTTTGAAGGTTAACAGTATTAATGTGTCCGCTATTATTACTAACAATAGTAATTATGATGTTGAAACGCTGAATGCTAATGAAGCTGATAATTTAGAAGTGTGTTTCACCGTTCTTGAAAATGCGTATTCTTCAGAAGGAAACAAAGACATCTATGTTCAGATTTTAGGACCTGATGATGATGTAATTTCAGATAGAGGGACTGTAACTTTTGGTAAGGCCGAGTTAACGTACAGTGGTAAGACTTCAGTAAATTACCGCAATCGAAATTTAGACGTTTGTACTAAAATAAATGTCAATCAAAAACAAAAACTTAAGAAAGGAAATTATCTTATTTCCGTTTTTCACGATGATTTTAAGTTAGGATCATCAGAAATAATACTTAATTAGCTAACCAATTTTATTTCTCAAGAAACCGTTCCATTAATTGGAGCGGTTTTTTATTTTTGCACTATGACAAACAACGACGATCAATTTAAGAAGGTAATCTCTCACGCAAAAGAGTATGGTTATGTGTTTCAAAGCAGTGAAATCTACGATGGTTTAAGTGCAGTTTACGATTATGCTCAAAATGGTGCAGAGTTAAAAAAGAACATTCGTGACTATTGGTGGAAAGCCATGGTGCAAATGCATGACAACATTGTGGGTATTGATGCAGCTATCTTTATGCACCCTACAACTTGGAAAGCTTCAGGGCATGTTGATGCATTTAATGATCCGTTGATTGACAATAAAGATTCTAAAAAACGCTATCGTGCTGATGTCCTTATAGAAGATTACTGTGCGAAAATTGAGGCTAAGATAGATAAGGAAGTAGCAAAAGCTACTAAACGTTTTGGAGATGCTTTTAATAAAGAAGAGTTTATATCTACCAACCAACGGGTGTTAGGTTACCAGGAAAAAATTGACACAACCCTTTCCAGAATGGCGAAGTCTTTGGAAAAAGAAGATTTAGCTGATGTGAAGGCTTTGATAGAAGAATTGGAAATTGCAGATCCTTTAACAGGTTCCAGAAACTGGACTGATGTCAAACAATTTAATTTAATGTTCGGAACCAAACTGGGAGCCAGCGCTGAACACGCCATGGATTTGTACCTGAGACCAGAAACTGCTCAAGGAATTTTTGTTAATTTCTTAAATGTTCAAAAAACAGGCCGTATGAAAATCCCGTTTGGTATTGCCCAAACAGGAAAAGCATTTAGAAATGAAATTGTTGCCAGACAGTTTATATTTAGAATGCGGGAATTTGAACAAATGGAAATGCAATACTTTATCAAACCTGGTACGCAAAAAGAATGGTTTGATTACTGGAAAGAAACTCGATTGAAATGGCATAAATCGTTAGGAATGGGAGATGAAAATTACCGTTTCCACGACCATGAAAAATTAGCACATTATGCCGATGCTGCTACCGATATAGAATTTAAATTCCCATTTGGATTTAAGGAATTGGAGGGAATTCACTCTCGTACCGATTTCGATTTAAAACAACACGAAGAATTTTCAGGAAAGAAACTACAATATTTTGATCATGAAGATAATACGAGCTATACACCTTATGTGTTGGAAACTTCCATTGGGTTAGATCGTATGTTTTTAGCAGTATTCTCTAATAGTTTACAAGACGAAACTTTAGAAGACGGAAGTGAAAGAACAGTTCTAAAGTTACCGGCTGTTTTGGCCCCTACAAAAGCAGCCATTCTACCATTAGTTAGAAAAGATGAGGCATTAACAAAAATGGCAAAAGATATTGTTGATGACTTAAAATGGGACTTTAATGTTGCTTATGATGAAAAAGATGCCGTTGGGCGCCGTTACCGTCGTCAAGATGCGGCTGGAACGCCATTTTGTATTACAGTTGATGGTGAAAGTATAGAGGACAACACGGTAACTATTCGTCACCGAGATACTATGGAACAAAAAAGAGTTAAAATAGAAGAGCTTCGAGACATCATTAAAAAAGAAGTAGACGTCAAGGAATGGTTGATGAAGATGTGATAGCTTCTTTATGCAACGAAAAACGAAATAAAAACTCCCAAGTATTACTTGGGAGTTTTTTATTAATGTCCATGTCCGCCTTCACTATCATTAGAAAGCATACCAGTTCCCGTTATTATTATTTTTTCGGATTTGAACTTGTCTGGATTTAGTATTTCAATAAAGTCTTCAGATTCCATTCCAGTTTCGACTTCTGTTTTACTAAATACTAAGTTTTCTGAAGTTTTGTCGTTCAGGACAAATATGTAGTTATGATTACCCGATTTGACAACAGCTCCTTTAGGTAGTCCCATACTTTTTGTATCATTAACATGGATAGCTGCTTCTACAAACATGCCAACAATAAAATTCTCTTCCTCGTTATCAATATGTCCATGAACCTTAACACGTCTGGAGGTTTCATCAATGGTAGTGCCAACCAAATGCACGTCAGCTGTGTAAGTTTTATTTGATGCTTCAGGTATTTTAAAGGTTATTTTTTGTCCTTTTTTTATTTTCATGATGTCTTTTTCAAAAACTGACAATTCTAAATGTATATGATCAATATCCACGATTTCCATAATCACATCACTGGCACCAACATAGGTGCCATTGCTCACGTTTACTGATGTTACAGAACCTGTAATAGGTGCATAAATATTGATGGAAGATGTGAAGTCACCTTTTAACACGGTATTTGGATTGATATTGAGCATTTGTAGCTTCTTTTTTAGCCCACTGTATTGGGCTAAACTGCTTTTATAGGTGCTTTCAGCTTTGAGGTAATTTTTTTCAGAGGTTATTTGTTCATCAAATAATGTTTTTTGACGTATAAATTCATTTTTTAAATAATTTAGTTGTTCTGCAACTTCCAAAAATTGTTGCTGTAAGGCCACGTATTCCGTATTTTCCATAGTCACCAAAAGCTGTCCTTTTTTAACTTGGTCACCAACTAATAAAGGTGTTTTGGTAATATAACCTGCCATGAAAGTGGTCACTCGCGATTTGTTATGTGGTGGCACATCAATCATACCGTTAACCACAACCGTTTCGGTGAAATCGTGTTCAGCAATAGATCCCAATTGCATGTTCTCACCTTCAAATTGCGTCTTTGTTAATATTATTTGGTCATGGTGTTCCTGATTATCAACTATAGCAGGTTCTTCCTTTTCTGAATTTCCGCAGCTCCAAAGTGCTAAAGCAATAAATGTTATATATAGTACTTTCATGATTTAATGTTATAAAGTTAAATGGTTGATAATGATTGCCACTTGATTGTATTTATTTAGGTTGTCCAGATATTCCAATTCTATATCCTGGGCGGTTTCTATACTTTGAATGTATTGAAAGAAATCAATTTCACCTTCCTTAAAAGTTCTGGAGGCTGTTTTTATGATTTCTTCTGAAAGTCTTTTGCCTTGGGTTTCATAATAAATAATGGACTCTTCGTGCTCTTTAAGTTTGGCTAACAGCGTTTGATATTCTTTTTGAATAATTGTTTTAAAATCTTCTTCTTGAGATGTTATAATCTCCTCGGCAATTTTTGAAGCTTTTATTCGGGATGCGTTGCCAGAAAAGAACAATGGAATTTTTAATCCAAATTGATAACCTTGAATGCTGTTATTTAATCCACTATTGGTTCCAATAAAATATTCTGCTGAAATATCTGGTAACAATTGTTGTTTTTCTTTACTGTTCAGGGCTTGATAGTATATTTTGGATTCCTCATAAAAACCTACTTTGGGATTGTTTTCAAGGGAAAAGCTTTGCAATACAACTTTGTCCAAAGGTTCATCAACTATTTGAAGCGTATCTACCTGAACAACTTGTTTGAGATTTTCCGAGGCCGCGATAACATCGTGCAGAGCTTGTTTGTACCTTGTTTGAATTTGTTTAGCCTTTGATTGAGCTGTAATCATTTCCAGATAATTGGTTTCACCTAATTCAAAACGCCGCTTAGCATTTTTTGAGAATGTACTGTACAAGCTGTCTAGATATTTATAAGTTTGAGCCTTGTTTTTAACGTATTGCAATTGGTAGTAATTGGCATAAATACGCTCCTTCAATTTTTGAAGTGCCATATTATGCTGTGACTGTTGCACATTGTAGGCCGCTTGATTCACTTTCTTATCAGCAAAGTACAGAGTTGGAAATTTGAAATCTTGCGAGATACCAAATACATTCAATGGTTTATTATTGACAGCTAAATTATTCTCGTCATAGCTGTAAAAAATATTGGTTTTATCAAAATCAAAAGCACTTCCAATCCGTGCTTGGGCTTCATCAACTTTCAGTAATGAGGCTTCAATACCTTTGTTGTTTTCTATTGCCAAGCCAATGGTTTCTTCAACAGTAAGTGGATTTTGTTGTGAAAATCCACTGAATGAAATTAATAGTGCAATTATTGTGGGTATATTTTTTTTCTTCATTTTAATGGATTTTTTCTCTTCCAACCAAGCATATAAAACGGGTAATACCACCAACGTTAATATGGTAGCGGTAACTAAACCACCTATCACTACAGTCGCAAGTGGTCGCTGTACTTCAGCACCAGCATTGGTAGAAACAGCCATAGGTAAAAACCCTAGAGCCGCAGCAGAGGCTGTTAATAAAACAGGTCTTAAACGTTCCGTGGCACCTTGTTTGATCAGTTGTTCAATGCTTTCAAAGCCGTTATGTTTAAGTTCCTTGAAATGCTCAATGAGTACAATACCATTTAAAACGGCAATACCAAACAATGCAATAAAACCAACCCCTGCTGAAATGCTAAAGGGTAAATCACGTATCCAAAGTAAAAGGACTCCGCCAACTGCTGCTAAAGGAATCGCTGAATAAACCATAAGCGCGTCTTTTACCGAGTTAAAAGCAAAGTATAATAAAACAAAAATGAGTACCAATGCCACAGGAACGGCAACCATAAGTCGGTTTTTGGCACTCTGTAAATTCTCAAATTGCCCACCATAGGTTATACTATAACCAACAGGTAGTTGAATCTTATCATTGATTAAAATTTGGACGTCATTAACAACGGATTGTAAATCTCGATTTCTTACGTTAATACCAATAACTATGCGACGTTTAGTATCGTCACGGGAAATCTGTGCTGGTCCTGTTGAATAGGAAATATCGGCCAATTCGTTTAAGGGTATTTTACCACCGTTTGGTAAATCAACATACAGGTTTTGTAAATCCGCTAATTTTTGACGATGATCACTATCTAATCTGATGGCTAAATCGAAACGCTTTTCGCCTTCAAAAATGCTACCTATCACATCGCCTGCAAATCCCATAGAAATGATTTGGTTTAAATCGGCTATGTTAAGACCGTAACGGGCAATTTTGTTTCTGTTGAAGGTTACACTCATTTGAGGCAATCCTTCTACTTTCTCTACAATTATATCTGAAGCACCATCAACATTGGCAATAACCGTTTTTATTTCTTCGGCTTTACTGGCCAAAACTGATAAATCCTCCCCAAAAATTTTAATGGCCACATCAGCACGCACACCTGTAATGAGCTCATTGAAGCGCATTTCAATGGGCTGGGTAAATTCAACCTCCATGCCAGGAATTACCGTAAGGGCTTCTTTGAATTTTTCAGCCAATTCATCTTTGCTTTCAGCAGAAACCCATTCGTCTTTGGGTTTGAGTTTAATAATGACATCACTTTGTTCCATGGACATTGGGTCGGTTGGTACTTCAGCGGCTCCAATTCTACTCACTACTTGATCTACTTCAGGAAAGTTATCCAACAAAATGGATTCAATTTTTGTGGTTATTTCAATGGTCTTTCCCAATGACGTGCCTGTTTTTAAAACAGGCTGAATAACAAAGTCGCCTTCGTCCAATGTGGGCACAAATTCACCACCCATTCGATTAAAAATGCCAATACTTAAAACCAGTAATACCAATGAAGAGCCTATGACCACTTTTTTATGGTTTAAGCTCCAATGTAAAGACGGCTGATACCAATTATTTATGGTATTCATAAGCCTTGCAGACAAACTTCTTTTACTAGTCTTGCTGGGCTTTAAGAATAATGATGAGACAACTGGAACATAGGTTAAACAAAACAGCATGGCACCAATTAAAGCAAAGCTGAAGGTCATAGCCATGGGTTTGAACATTTTACCTTCAATACCACTTAATGATAAAATTGGTATAAAAACAATGAGAATAATGAGTTGGCCAAAAATGGCAGAATTCATCATTTTTGAGGCACTTTTTAAGGTAATGCCATCAACCGTTTCTTTTGAGAGGTGCTTTAATTTGGCACTTTGGGCGGTGATTTGAAATGCTATAAACTCCACAATAATAACGGCACCATCAATAATAATCCCAAAGTCTATAGCACCTAAACTCATCAGGTTGGCATCAACACCAAAGAGATTCATTAAAGAAATGGCAAACAACAAGCTTAATGGAATAACCGATGCTACAATAAGTCCCGAACGCCAATTGCCCAGCAATAAAACCACTACAAAAATGACGATTAAGGATCCTAATATTAGATTTTCAGAAACAGTAAAGGTAGTCTTGTTAATGAGTTCACTACGTTCCAAAAAGCCATTAATATAAACCCCTTTTGGTAATGTTTGTTGTATTTCGGCAACGCGGTCTTTTACGGCATCAATAATTTTTTTGG
This sequence comes from Hanstruepera sp. CR43, assembly GCF_055227665.1. Lineage (NCBI taxonomy): Bacteria > Pseudomonadati > Bacteroidota > Flavobacteriia > Flavobacteriales > Flavobacteriaceae > Hanstruepera > Hanstruepera sp. CR43. The sequence continues at coordinate 2,155,359 of NZ_CP200078.1, forward strand.
AGTTACCACCTTTAAGCATCATGATTTGCCCTAATACTTTTTCGCCTTCGCCATTTCCGGTAATGGCACCAAAACGTGTGGCATGACCAAAGCCTACTTTGGCAACATCTTTTATGTAAATAGGAACGCCATCATTTTTGACAACAATGTTTTCAATATCTTTTAAAGAAGCAACCAATCCTTCACCACGTATAAAATAGGCTTTGTTGGTTTTTTCAATATAGCCGCCACCAGCAACACTGTTGTTTTTTTCTAGAGCCAGATAGATATCGCCAATGGAGATATTCATGGCTGTTAGCTTCAACGGATTAATAGCGACTTCATATTGCTTTAAATAGCCACCCCAAGTATTGACTTCAACCACACCTGGAATGCCAGATAGTTGCCGTTTCACGATCCAATCTTGAATGGTGCGCAAATCGGTTATGGAGTAGTCATCTTTATATTCAGGTTTAACATCCAGAATGTATTGATAAATTTCACCCAAACCAGTAGTAATTGGTCCCATTTCGGGTGAACCAAATCCTTCAGGGATTTTTTCGGAAGCCGATTTTATTTTTTCGGCAATTAGCTGTCGTGGTAAATAGGTACCCAAATCATCATCAAAGACGATGGTAACTACTGAAAGGCCAAATTTTGATACCGATCGAATTTCCTGTACACCAGGTAAATTAGCCATTTCCAATTCTACCGGATAGGTAATAAATTGTTCTACATCTTGTGTTGCCAAGTTGCGCGATGTGGTGATCACCTGTACCTGGTTATTGGTAATGTCTGGTACAGCACCAATGGAAATTCTGGTTAAGGAAAAAAATCCAAAACCTATTATAAAGACTATAAATAAGAGAATAATAAGCTTATTCTTTAAACTAAATTTTATGATGTTTTCTAACATAATTCATTTAAATATGGTGTTTGCCAATCAAGGATTGCCTTAATCGAAAAAATAAAATATGGTAAATGAATTAAGCGAACTTGGGTGGTTGAAAAATTGATGGTTTTTCAAATAAAGAAACAGATTCTTTATAAAAGAAGTTAAAAGGGATTTCTAAAAAGGGTTCATAAAACAATGGGTAATCTATGGTGTTCAGTGTAAAAACCACATTAGCATGAACACAGGCTTTATGATGATCCTTAAACGGAAGCTTTTCATGATCTGAATGATCGGCTTTTGGATGATAAGTACTATCACCATAATGCTCAGCAAGAAACTCAAAAAAGGAGTCACCATACTGTTCCTGGTGATATTGGGCGTGTTCTAAAAGTATATTAAAGCGGGAAACATCCTCAAAGCTTAAATTAAAACTTTGGAAAAGTATTAGAAATGAAAATGTTATGCTAAACAATTTGCCCATTGATACAAAGCTACAAAAAAATATATGGTAATGTGTAACTTGGGTTACAAGAGACTAAAAATAAGCCTTCAACTGTACATTTCCCGTATGAATCACCTTACTGGTTTCAGATTTTCTACCGTAATACGTTAAGTTTAAATCCAAATAGCGGGTAATCTTTTTTTGTGCCAACACACTCCAAGTATAGTTTTTTCCAGGTTGTAAACCTTCCATCATTTGGTAAGCCACAGCAGTATTGGCACTACCCGAAAAATCATTTGTAAAATAATTAAACTCGCCACTGATAGCCGACTTTTGAAAATTGGCAAAGGTGAATGAAGCACCGTATTTCTGCTGTTTTAGGGTTTCAAAATTACTGATGGTATTTTCTTTTGAAGCATACTGAAAAAACACATCAAAACGGGTGTTGTCGTTTAACAGATATGATAATTTAGGGTTAAAGTTGGTTTCGTCAATATCAAAATTCTTACTAGCGTAGTTTTCACTAATACTAATGTTGTTGTTAAAATTGGATTCCAAATTCAGTAACCAACTGGTGGCAAATTTATGTGTAAATAACAGCTTATGACTTTTTAACTTACTTTCAATAAACCCAAATGATAAGGTGTTTTTGGTTGCATTGTTTAAATAGGTATAAGAGGTTGTGTACCGTTGTTTACCACGATTAAAGAACAGCACACTTCTAAAGTTTTGCTGTAATGCCAATTGATTGGCTTCATCGCCATTAAAGGGATTCAGGTTAAAGGTGTTGCCTTGACGCTTTTCTTTTCGGTCAATTAAAAATGAGGTTTGGCTGTGAAAATGCGCCAATACTTTTAAAAAGCCATTATCAGAATTAGCCCATTGTTGCGGGTTTAAAGTCAGTAATTGACTAAATCGGTTTTGATGGGTTTTGATAAAAACTTGATTAGGTAATAATACACGAATATAGTCGGCTTCATCTTGAAATTGCGCTATTTCAAATTCCTCCAATTCCTGAATACCATTGTTATTATAGTCAATCCAAGTATAAATTCCTGTACCAGATTCCACTTCAACATAGGTGAAATCCTGTTGTGGTAAAGTACCTGAATTGGTTTCAAAGATGGTATTCCAATAAATAAGCTGTTCCCAAAAGCGTTGTCCATAGATTAAACGGGAGTTTAAGGATTGTTCATTCTCTTTATTCGGGTCAACATCTTTCAAAACGCGATAATTAGCATAGATAGATAAATTGGTTTTGGCGTTTTGAATAATTCTGGAATCTAAATAAATGGTGTTGGATGTGTTTACTTTTTGAAGTGTATTGTTTCTTATACTATCATTCGTTCGATATTTGTAACCGACTTCAGCAAAAATCTTGGTGCTATCACCAATGCCGGCAAATACCTCATAAGATTGGAAACGCTGACTTAAAGGCGTGTAAGCATTGGTCGCTCTTTCTTTTTGTTCATTATCCTCCAAACCAATTCGCGTTCCAGCCCATGCTTTGTTAAAGCTATACGTTATCTGATTATACGAGCGTAAAAAGGTTGACGTAGAGGTGCTTGCGGTTGCTGATAAAAAGCTGGAGCTAGAATTAATTTGCCACTTGTTCAGGTTGAAATTGACACCAATTAAATGCCGATTACCATTAAAATTATCGGTATAGTTGAGGTGTTCAAATTGGTAATTGGCCATGCCCTTTTTAAGATGAAATAAGCTTAAACCAGATTTAAAAATCAGTTGATTTCCAAAATTGGTAATATTCTGTGAGCCTGTTTCCAACCCTAAGTTCCAATCTCGATTGAATTCGGCATTGTAGATACGCTGAATGGTTCTGAAATTTTCATTGATATAATCGGTATCGATATTAGCAGATACATTCCAAAGACTGTCATTTTTTACTATGGCCTGATTCACTTTCAGCTTGGCTGCATAGCCATCGTTGTCGTCATCATCGATGCTTGAAAACAAGTTCAAATCATTCTTGCTTCCTGCCAATTCAAAACCAATATCCGTTTTGTTGGTTGGTGTGTAAGATCCGTTTACGATGGCCAATTGGAGTTTGGTTGGCGCTATGAGTTGAATGATTGGTTCATAATTTCCTTGCGGGATTCCCGCTATGGGCTCTACATATTCATAAATGGTTGAAATGGCGTCAATAGAGCTTACCACATAATTTCCCTGATTGTCACCGACTAATGAAAACGTCACACTAAAAAGGGTGTCATCTGGATTGTTAGAAAACACAAAGGCTTCAACACCGTTAATAATTTCTTTTTTATATAAAATACGATTTTCATTGTAAGCTTCAGGCGTGCTGGAAGGCGCGACCATTTGACTTTTGTCATCACCAGCATTTGCTAGAATTTGAACCTGCTCTTCCGATAAGTTTTGCTGAAGCGGATTATTTTTAGAGTCGTTTTCACTGTAAATACTTACACCCAATTTCAGCTTGTCACTCGTGTAATTACCACCTCCAAAAACTACTAGGCGAGAGTAGTTGCGCTCACTGAATTGATAATCAACCGTGATACGCATTTCGGAAGTAATTGGAAAGGTTGGATTGAAAATAATTTCACCGGCATTGTAGTCAATGATGTAATCTTTGTTTTCTCCACGTTCCAATGCTATTCCATTGACGTAGACGGTTTCACTTCCAGACACGATTAAAACATATAATTCTTCATTAGGGCCTCGTAACTTATAAGGTCCTTGGTTGCCTTCTTGAGCAATAAATTGACTGGTGGTAAATTGACCACGAACCAAGGCGCCAGCAGCAAATAAATTGGTTGTAGATTCTGAATGATTTAATCGCGCATTGATTGACAAGCCTTGGACACGCTTGCTAAAATTTCCAAAATAAGAATTGTTATTTTCCAAGTCTACATCACCAGCGCGAATTTTCCAATTATCACTAAAGAGTTCGATAAACACTTGATCAAATTCATCCAATCGCTGTGAATAGCCACTTTCTTGTAGTGGGATATTGGCATCCTGAATAGAGGCACGTAACGATACTTTGTCGCTTAACTTACCAGTGACCTGTAAATCAAGCTCGCTGTTTAATACAGAATTTTGGTTGTTGCCAATAACAATACCACGCGAAATACTTCCGGTGGTTGTCAAGCCATCAAAAGGCGTAAAATTGGATTTTTCGCTGGGTTGGGATAGTTTGTATAATTTCTGTTGATTCGTTGTATTAGCGAGTATGACGTCATCGTCCAATTGTCTGTAAGTTTTGGTTAAAAAATCAGGATAACTTAAATAATTGATAATAATAGAGTCCGTTGGAAGTGGTTTTGTTAGAGTCAAAGTGGCTTTAGCAAAATCAATTTCATAAAACGATGTATCAACAAAAGAGCTGTCTTTGGTTTTAATTGAAAAAAAACTTGAATTGATACTCACGGAGTCAATAACAATCGTATCGGAAACCGCAACTTTTTTGCTTTTATAATTAGAGTTTTGATCTTGTGCTAAAGCACAAAAACCAATAAGAAACAGTAAAAGCGTTGCAGTTAATTTCATTTGATACTTAAACTACTTTATAGCCAAAATATTTTGTTAATAGTTTTTGTTAAAAGCACTTTAAATTAATAGTGTAAAAGTAACGCATTATTTATTTTAGCTGAAATTCTAAATGACTTAAGATGAAAATCATTTCTTATAATGTTAACGGCATTCGTGCAGCTTTAAACAAAGGATTTGTTGATTGGTTAAAGAATGCGAATCCCGATGTAGTTTGTTTGCAGGAAATAAAGGCATTAAAAGAACAATTAGACTTAAGTATTTTTGAAGAAGCCGGTTATCCATATCAGTATTGGTTTAGCGCTCAAAAAAAAGGATATAGTGGTGTGGCTATTTTAAGTAAGGTTGAACCCAAGCATGTTGAATATGGCACTGGTATTGAGTCTATGGATTTTGAAGGACGAAATTTGCGTTTGGATTTTGAAGGGTTCTCGGTTATGAGCTTGTATTTACCATCAGGAACCAATGATGCCAGATTGGACCACAAATTGGAATATATGGATATGTTTCAGAACTACATTAACGACTTAAAACAAGATATTCCAAACTTGATTATTTGTGGTGATTATAACATTTGTCATGAAGAAATTGATATTCATAATCCTAAAATGAAAGGTGTTTCTGGATTCCTGCCAGTCGAGCGTGAATGGATTGGAAATTTCATTAGGAGCGGCTTTATTGATGGATTTAGATACCTGCATCCTGGCAAGCAGGAATACAGCTGGTGGAGTTATCGTGCAAACGCTCGAGCCAATAACAAAGGTTGGCGTTTGGATTATACCATGGTAGCAAAACCTTTACAAGAAAAAATTGAAAGAGCAGTTATACTCTCGGAGGCAGTACATAGCGACCACTGTCCGGTGTTATTGGAAATAAGTAATTAACTGATTAATAGTAAATAGATGAAAAAATATTTTTTAGGCGCCTTGATAATAGTTCTTATGACATCATGTGTGTCACCAAAAGTTTATAAAGATTTAGAGAGTAAATACAATACTTTAAAAGATCAAAACAGAGAACTTTCTGCTGAAAATGATGCACTTTTAAGTGCGAAAAATAAAGCTTTAAATGAATTGGAAAACTTACAAAAAGACTATGATGATGCCATCGCGCAGCGTGATAGATTACAGAGAGATTATCAGGCAACAAAGACTAATCTGGATAATTTAAAGGCTTCCTATGATGCTCTTGAGAAAAACAGTTCGGCTTCAATAGCTGAAAATGCTCAAAAAAACCGTGAATTATTAGCACAACTTGAAGCAAAAGAACAAGCACTTACGGCCGAGAATGCTCGCTTGGAAAAATTGAAAAAAGAATTGGAAGAACGCTCAAATCGTGTGGCAGAACTGGAGAGCGTTATTTCTGCTAAAGATGCAGATATGAAACGGCTAAAAGATGCCATTTCTAGTGCTTTAACCGATTTTGAAGGCAAAGGTTTGACTGTAGAACAACGTGGAGGTAAGGTCTATGTGTCTATGGAAAACAAGTTGCTGTTCGAATCGGGCAGTTGGGCAGTTGGGTCTAATGGTAAACAGGCAGTTAAACAATTAGGGTCTGTATTAGCGGACAATCCTGAAATTGCTATTTTGATTGAAGGTCATACGGATAATGTCCCGTACAAAGGTAATGGCCAATTAAGTGGCAATTGGGATTTATCTACGAAAAGAGCCACTGCTATTGTTAATATCTTAAGAGAAAATCCCGCCATAAATCCTGAAAACTTAACCGCTGCAGGAAGGGGCGAATATGCACCGGTAGCATCCAATGAAACATCTGAAGGCAGGACCAAAAATAGACGTATTGAGGTCATTTTAACACCAAAATTAGATGAAATCACCAAATTATTAAATGATATGTAGCCCTTGCCAAAAGCAGAATATTAATTTTTTATGAAATACACCAACTTACCACATACCGATATAGAAGTCAGTAAAATTTGTTTGGGAACTATGACATGGGGTAACCAAAATACCGAGTCAGAAGGTCATGAACAAATGGATTATGCATTTTCACAAGGCATCAATTTTTTTGATACTGCAGAACTATATCCGGTGCCAGCAACTGCAGAGACGTATTCCAGAACGGAAAAAATAATTGGTAATTGGTTCCAGAAAACGGGCAATCGGGATAAGGTGGTTTTGGCAACTAAAATTGCTGGTCCTGGAGATTATACGGCACATATACGAACCACAGGATTTAGTCCTTCAGCACTAGAAGATGCTGTTAATAATAGTTTAAAGCGTCTTAAAACGGATTACATTGATCTATATCAATTGCATTGGCCAGAGCGACAAACAAATACGTTTGGTATTAGAGACTACAAGCATAACCCAAATGATAAATGGGAAGATAATTTTAATGAAATTTTATATACCCTTGATGAAATCATAAAGGCAGGTAAAATCAGGCATATAGGTATTTCTAACGAAAAAGCCTGGGGAACCATGCGGTATTTGGAGGAGTCAAAAATTAATAAGCTACCTCGCATGATAACCATTCAGAATGCCTACTCATTATTGAATCGTGTTTTTGAAGGCGATATGGCTGAAATATCCCTCAGAGAACACATTGGATTGTTGGCCTATTCTCCAATGGCGTTTGGAGTTTTGTCTGGAAAGTATATCACGGGTACTGCTGCTGATAATGCACGATTAAATTTGTTTCCAAGGTTTTCGCGTTACAGTAGTGAACAATCAACAAATGCAACCAAAAAATATATGGAATTAGCTGCTGAAAATAATATGTCTCTTGCTCAAATGGCATTGGCTTTTGTAACCCAACAACCTTTTGTAACTAGTAATATTATTGGCGCTACAAACATGAGTCAACTCAAGGAAAATATTGATAGTATCCATGTAAATCTTACCGAGGAAATATTAGAATCTATTGATGAAATACATAAAATAATTCCCAATCCAGCACCTTAATCAGAGGAAAACACCATAAAATCCGACAAACAGTATTACCAACTTTTGGTCCTACCAATTCAACGAATAAAAAAGTAGTTTATCATATTGTTGCTACGTAAACAATCATTTTCACTAATTTTAGGGTCCTATATTTTATGGTCCCAGTGAAATATTGTTAGCCTACTGCATTATTAGTCATTAAACCTAACATTAATAACGATGAAAAAATTTACTTTTTCCATCTTGTTTGCGCTTATTTCACTTAGTGGATTTTCACAAATAGGATTAACAGAAAATTTCGATGGCGGATTGACACTACCAACTGGTTGGACGTCTGATGCCGGAGATTATTTTGGAGCTGTAGTTCAAGTCTGTCAAGGATTCTCTCAACGAGTCAATCTTTTTGACGCTAACACGACTGCTCACCTTACTTCACCAAACCAAGTAGGCTTATCGAATGGTAGTGATTTAACCATTACTTTCGATTATAAAATTGTCGATTGGTCAGCTGCTGTGGATGCCACACCACCTGGTTGGGGAGAATTACGAGTTCAATACTCAACCAACAATGGGGGTGTTTGGAACACCATTGAAACAATAAATGATGTTAACCATATTACATCCAGTGATTGTTTTAATTTTAGTACAGTTGTACCAGCGGCGAACTTACCAGTTGGCTCTGATTTCAAATTGCGTTTCGATGCAACATGGTTAGAAGGAACTTATTATATATATATAGATAACGTAACAGCTACACAAGTAGTGGTTGATCCACCATCATGTGTTAATTTAATAACACCTGCCAATGGGGCTAATGGCGTTGGGATTAACACCAATTTGGAGTGGAGCGCGGCAACGGGAATACCAACTGGATATACTTTGACAGTGGGTACAACACCAGGCGGAACAGACATCGTAGATAATGAAGATGTTGGATTGTCAACGTCCTATACCTTTGGAGCGCCTTTGGAATACTCAACAACTTATTATGTATCTGTTTTAGGATATAATGCCAATGGTCCTGCTGAAGGTTGTCAGGAATTTTCATTCACAACAGGTGCTGATCCTAATGCGCCAGTTGATTGTGCGGCTGGAACCCCAATTAACACGGTTTACTGTTATGGTAATAATGAAACACAAACCTGGAACTTCCAGAGTTCTGATGGTGGCCCAATGAATGTGTTTTTCAATGCGGGACAAATGGAAGAATGCTGTGACCAAATTACCATTTATGATGGTACAGACAATACAGGAACAGTTCTATATGATGATAACAACGGTGGTAATATGACAGGTGTTTCTGTTAACTCAACCACCGGTTTTATTTTTATTGAGATTGATAGTGATTTTTCAGTTAGCTGTCAAGCTAACGGTTATGTGCCGTTGAATTTTGATGTGTCGTGTATTGATACCACTGCAGTTCCAAACTGTAATTCAGTATTGACAACACCAGCTAATGGTGCTGTTGATGTCAATGAAAATACGGATATCACATGGAGTGCAGCTTCTATTATTGTAACGGGATATACCATTTCCATTGGTACTACCCCAGGTGGAACGGATGTTTTGGACAATTTTGACAATGGTCCTGCAACAACTTACGATCTAGGAACTTTGGATTATGAAACCACATATTATGTAACTATAGTTCCTTACAATGATAATGGTCCTGCCATTAATTGTAATGAGCAAAGTTTTACAATTAAAGATGACCCAAATCAAATAGTTGATTGTGATTCTGGAGAAATAATTAATACCACATTCTGTTATGAGAATAATAGTGGCGGGGCTGGCAATAATAATTTTATTGATGTTTTTAGTTTCCAAAGTTCTAATGGGGCACCGTTATCCATTTCCTTTAACTCTGGTAACATGGAGGTAGGATTTGATAGAATTAGAATAACCGATTCAGATGGTAGTATTATTTTTGAAGGTCAAGGAGAACTTTCTGGATTATCTTTCATTACAACTGGAGATTCTTTAACAGTGTGGTACGAGTCTGATGGTTCAGTAAGTTGTTCTTCAGGGAGCAGACCAGAATGGGATTTTGATGTAACTTGTGTAGATACATCTGCACTTCCAAACTGTAACGCTTCTTTAACAGGAGCTGTTGCAAATGGTAGTATAGATGTTAATGAAAATGAAGATTTAACATGGAGTGCTGCCACTGTATTTGTTACTGGATATACATTATATATGGGTACCACTCCTGGAGGAACTGATGTTTTGGACGGTATTGATGTAGGCAATGTATTGACTTATGATCCTGGAACATTAGAGTATGAAACAACTTACTATGTGACCATTGTGCCATATAATGATAATGGTAACGCTGAAAATTGTACAGAAGAGAGTTTTACAATTAAAAATGATCCAAATCAAATTGTGGATTGTGCTTCAGGAGAAGTTGTCAATACAACTTTCTGTTATGAAAATAATAGTGGTGGAGCTGGAGCTAATGTTTGGGTAGATGTTTTTAGTTTCCAAAGTTCAGATGGCTCACCGTTAGCAATTGCGTTTACCTCTGGAAATATGGAGAACGGATTTGATACTATCCGTATTACCGATTCAGATGGTAGTATAATTTTTGAAGGACAAGGAGAACTTTCAGGTCTGTCATTCTTTACGACAGGAGATTCACTTACCGTATGGTATGAATCAGACGGTTCAGTAAGTTGTTCTTCAGGAAGTAGACCAGAATGGAATTTTGACGTAGCTTGTTTTGATCCAACAGCAGTGCCAAATTGTAACGCAACTGTTACAGCACCAGCTGATGGAGCTATAGATGTTGATATTAATGCTGATTTAACATGGACTCCAGCTTCTATAGTAGTAACAGGATATCTTATTAATATGGGTACTACGCCAGGAGGGACAGATGTTCTAGATGGTGTAGATGTTGGAGACGTTTTAACATATGACCCTGGTACTTTAGAAAATGCAACAGAGTATTATGTAACTGTAATACCATATAACGATAATGGTCCTGCTGATACAGGCTGTATAGAATCTACTTTTAGAACAGTTTGTATACCGCAGGAAGTAACCTTTAATGCTGTTGGAGACTGTGATACAGATCCAGATAATCCAGAGTTTGTTTTAGAGGTTAATGTTGAAGACTTAAGTGGAGCGGCTTCGATTATCATTTCTGATGATCAAGGAAGTCCTTCACAAACAGCTACTGCTCCAGGTGTAATAACCATGGGACCTTATGCTGCCAATACAGTAGTTACAATCACGACTATAAAGTCTGATGATGATACGTGTGATGTAATCAGTAGTCCAATAACATTTATTTGTCCTCCACCACCAAACCCATGTTCTATTGTGTATGCAGGTGAGGATGCTGCTGTAGATTGTGATGAAAACACGTCTACTGATTTGACAGCTGTTTATCATTTATTTGGCCAAGACACTAATAATTACACTATTAATGCATTGGATTCATGTCCTTTGCCAACAACTGTGGGAGGAACACCGACAAGTTTAGATATAGATGATAGATGGTCAGAGGTTATTGATTTAGGTTTTGAATTCTGTTTCTTTGGTGAAATCTACGATCAAATTCTAATAGGTTCGAATGGTGTATTGAGTTTTGAATTAGGAAATGCTGGTGGTTTCAATAACTGGAATATTGATCCAGGTGATACACTGCCTAATAATGACAATACAAGTTTGACACAAGCCAATATCTTTGGAGTAGCCCATGATATAGATCCTTCTGTGTCAGGTGACATTAATTACTTGGTAATTGGTTCTGCACCATACAGAATGTTTGTAGTGAATTATGTTGAAGTTGCTCATTTTGGAAGTGCTTGTAATCAAACTTTACATTCTAGTTCGCAAATTATATTATATGAATCTTCAAACAACATTGATATCAATGTGTTTGAAAAACCAATTTGTGCTTCATGGAATGATGGAAATGCCGTAATAGGGGTTCAAAATATTGATGATACTATAGCATTTACACCAGCTGGAAGAAATACAGGTGTTTGGGAAGTAACTCCAGATGCTCCTGAATCTTACAGATTTGCACCTTATGAGGATACCCCAAGTTTTGTATTCGAGTGGTTCGATGGAGATACTTCATTAGGTAATTCTGAAACAATTACTGTATCACCAACTGAAACAACAACATATACAGCTACGGTGACTTATGATTTATGTACTGGGGGAACAGCTACTGTTGTTGACGAAGTAACCGTTACAGTGAGTGGGTCAGGTGGTGAAGCTTCATTTACTATGGAGCCATCATGTAATGGCGCTACAGCTACAATCACAGGTGATGAAGGTGGAACGTTTAGTTTTGATCCTGAACCAACGGATGATGCTGAAATAAATGCAGACACAGGTGAAATTACTAATGGTACACCGGGAGAAACATATACCGTTGTGTATACAATCTCAGGTGAATGTGGCTCTACAGCTACAGAATCTGTGACCTTATTACCAGCTGAAGATGCTTCATTTGAGTTAACTGCAACTTGTGGCGGCGCAACAGCTGTTGTAACTGGAGATACAGGTGGAACATTTACATTCAACCCACAACCAGAAGATGGTGCTGAAATTAATGCTGAAACAGGCGAGATAACAAATGGTGTTGAAGGAACTACCTATACTGTTGAATATACAACTTCTGGAGAGTGTGCTTCAAGCAGCACTCAAGATGTTACGGTATTAGGTTCTGAAGATGCCTCGTTCACATTAGAGGCAACCTGTGATGGTGCTACGGCAACAATAACAGGAGATGCAGGTGGAACATTTGCATTCAATCCTGAACCAGGAGATGATGCTCAAATTGATCCTGTTACGGGTGAAATAATCAATGGCACACCAGGTGCGACTTACACGGTTGAGTATACTACTGCGGGCGATTGCCCAACAAGTAGCACTCAAGATGTCACTGTATTAGACGCTGAAGATGCTTCATTTACTTTAGAGGCAACTTGTGACGGTGCTATGGCAACTATTACAGGTGATGCTGGAGGAACATTTGCATTCAATCCAGAACCGGGTGATGGCGCAGAAGTTGATCCTAACGGAAATATTATTGGCGGAACACCAGGAGCTACCTATACTTTGGAATATACTACATCAGGACCATGTCCAGCAAGTAGTATGCAATCTGTAACGGTACTACCTGCAGAAGATGCGTCATTTACATTAGAGGCAACATGTGATGGAGCCACGGCAACGGTAACAGGAGATGCAGGTGGAACATTTGCATTCAATCCTGAACCTAATGATGGAGCGGTAATTGATTCTAATGGTAATATTTCTGGTGGAACATCAGGAGCTACTTATACAGTTGAATACACTACTTCAGGGCCATGTCCAGCAAGTAGTACACAATCTGTAACGGTTTTACCCGCAGAAGATGCGTCATTTACTTTAGAGGCAACTTGTGATGGAGCCACGGCAACAGTAACAGGCGATGCAGGTGGAACATTTGCATTCAATCCAGAACCAGGCGATGGTGCTGAAATTGGTTCTGATGGAACAATCACCAATGGAACACCAGGTGCAACTTATACTGTGGAATATACCACTTCAGGACCTTGTCCAGCAAGTAGTACACAATCTGTAACGGTATTACCTGCAGAAGATGCATCATTTACGTTGGATTCAACTTGTAATGAAGCTACCGCCACAGTAACTGGAGATGCTGGAGGAACATTTGCATTTAACCCAGAACCGGGTGATGGAGCTCAAATAGATTCTGAAACAGGTGCTATCACTAACGGTACTTTAGGGAACACATATACTGTAGAGTACACAACTTCAGGACCATGTCCGGCTAGTTCAACTCAAACAATCACACTTGAGGATAACATTCCTCCAGTAGCTATTGCACAGGATATTACTATTCAATTAGACGAATCCGGTAATGCGTCAATTACTGTTGAAGATATCAATAACGGGTCATCTGATGATTGTGGTATTGAGACTATGACAATTGATATGGAATCTTTCACTTGTGAAAATGTTGGAGATAATACCGTAACATTAACAGTAACTGACGTTGGAGGAAATGTTTCAACAGCTACAGCAACTGTAACAGTAGAAGATAATGTGATGCCAGATGTGGTGTGTAATAATATTACAGTTTCATTAGATTCTACAGGTAATTATATGCTGTCGTCTGAAGATATAGATGCCATCGGAGCTGGAAGTAGTGATGCATGTGGCATAGAATCCATGACGGTTTCACCTCAAGCCTTTACTTGTGATGAGATTGGTGATAACACAGTGACGCTTACCGTAATTGATGTTAATGGTAATGAGAATTCTTGTGAGGCAACAGTAACTGTTGAAGGTGTTATTCCAACACTCACTATTACTGAAGAACCATTATCAGTTTTCTGTCGAGGTGTAATCCTGACTGCTGAAAGTGATGTTACCGTTACTTATGAGTGGACGACAGGAGAAGATACTCAAAGTATCACAGTAGTAGATAATGGCATTTATGGCGTTACGGTTACCTCTGAAACAGGTTGTACAACTTATGAAGAGATTGAAGTAACAAGTATTATTGAAGGAACACCTTTATCTGATTATACTATTTTTGCAACAAATGAAGTTTTCCTTCATGGAAACAATTCTGTACAATCAGGTGGTGTTGGAGCTGGCAGTAATGACGGTGAAATTCAATTACATCAGGACAGTCATATCGTAGAATTTGGACAAGCTTCTACATTTACTTTGAACCAAGGTAGTACTATTGGTGAAGAGATCAATGAAGCGGCTAACCCTATAATTCCTGATTTCATTTATAATACGCAATCGTCAAGAAACAGTGAATCAGTGACAATTCCAAATGGAGGTACGCGAACACTAGACGGCGACGTTTATGATGAAGTTTGGGTTAGAAGTGGTGCTACTGTAATATTCTCTCAATCTAATGTTTTTGTCAACAGAATAAAAACCAGTGAAGGAGCGAGTATTGAGTTTAGTGGTTGTGCAAATGTCTATATTAATGATAGATTCATGCTTGCCGAAAATGGAACACTTAATTCAAATGGAAATAATGTAACCTTTTATGTCAACAATAATGTTGATATAGAAAAAGGATCAGATGTGAATGCTGTTATTTATGCAACAAGACAAATATTGGCAAAAGGTTCTAATGTTAATAGTAATAACCCAGAGCCAACCTATATGACAGGATTGTTTATTGCTGAAAAAGTTCATGGATTAAACAATGTTATATGGAATGCTGCAGATATTTGTGATCCTTGTCCAGTTTACGATAATGAAAGCGATCCATTGAATAGAGAAGCTCAATTTGATGCTGTTGCTTGGCCAAACCCATCTAATACCTCATTTGATATGAGATTACGATCATTAGATCTAAATAGTGATGCGGTAGTTCTTGTTTATGATATGAGCAATAAGTTAGTTCATAAGGCTACATTTAGACCAGATCAAAAACATACATTTGGCTCTGAATTGGAAGCAGGAATTTATATTGTGAAAGTAAAACAAGCTAAAAACACCAAAGTTCTTAGAGTGATTAAATATTAAAAAAAAGATAATTGTTAAAAAAAAGGTCTGATTGAAATCAGACCTTTTTTATTTTCACGCAATTCATTTTAACGAGGAAAATTACCGTTAGTCTATTAACCGAAAGTTTAATTATTCCTTACAGAAATTTTCATAATTTTAGGGATTCATTTTTTTGAAATTTAAGGTTGCCAGGGGCATTTTTGATTCACTTTGTTTTGATAATGCTCATTATAAAACTGATTTTCAATTAAATATTTAACTAACTTTTGATTATTAGCAATGAAAAAAATTACATTTTCTTTCCTTTTTTTGTTAATTTCTCTGTCTGGATTTTCTCAAATAGGATTAACTGAAAATTTTGATGGCGGATTGACACTACCAACTGGTTGGACCTCTGACGCCGGAGATTATTTTGGGACAGTTATAGAAGTCTGTCAAGGATTCTCTCAGCGAGTAAACCTTTTTGACAGTAACACGACTGCTCATTTAACGTCACCCAATATAGTTGGGTCTTCAAATGGCACGGATTTAACCATCACTTTTGACTATAAAATAGTCGATTGGTCACAAGCTGTGGATGCCACGCCTCCTGGTTGGGGAGAGATGTTGGTTCAGTATTCTACCAATAATGGCGGTGTTTGGAATACGGTCGAAACCATTAATGATAGTAATCATGTCACTTCCAATGAGTGTGCAAACGTAACAACTACAGTTCCTGCAGCTAATTTACCTGTAGGCTCGGATTTTAAATTACGTATTGAAGGGAATTGGACGGCAGGAACCTTTTATATTTATATTGATAATGTAACAGCAACTCAAGTAGTTGTTGACCCGCCATCCTGTGTTAATTTGATAACACCTGCTAATGGAGCTAATGGCGTTGGAATTAATACCAATTTAGAGTGGAGTGCAGCAACGGGAATACCTACAGGATATGTGCTTTCTGTTGGAACAACACCGGGCGGAACAGACATTGTTGATAATGAAGATGTCGGATTGTCAACTTCCTATACCTTTGGAGCGCCATTGGAATATGCAACTACTTATTATGTAACTGTGTCTCCATATAATGCCAATGGTCCTGCTCAAGGTTGTACAGAATTTTCATTCACAACAGGTGCTGATCCAAATGCACCGGTTGATTGTGCAGCTGGAACCCCAATTAACACGGTTTACTGTTATGGTAATAATGAAACACAAACTTGGAACTTCCAGAGTTCTGATGGTGGCCCAATGAATGTGTTTTTCAATGCGGGACAAATGGAAGAATGCTGTGACCAAATTACCATTTATGATGGTACAGACAATACAGGAACAGTTCTATATGATGATAACAACGGTGGTAATATGACAGGTGTTTCTGTTAACTCAACCACCGGTTTTATTTTTATTGAGATTGATAGTGATTTTTCAGTTAGCTGTCAAGCTAACGGTTATGTGCCGTTGAATTTTGATGTGTCGTGTATTGATACCACTGCAGTTCCAAACTGTAATTCAGTATTGACAACACCAGCTAATGGTGCTGTTGATGTCAATGAAAATACGGATATCACATGGAGTGCAGCTTCTATTATTGTAACGGGATATACCATTTCCATTGGTACTACCCCAGGTGGAACGGATGTTTTGGACAATTTTGACAATGGTCCTGCAACAACTTACGATCTAGGAACTTTGGATTATGAAACCACATATTATGTAACTATAGTTCCTTACAATGATAATGGCCCTGCCATTAATTGTAATGAGCAAAGTTTTACCACAAGGGACGATCCGAATCAAATTTTGGATTGTACCAATGGAGAGGTTATCAACACAACCTATTGCTATGGTCAAAATGATAATATGGTCTTTAATTATGCTAGTAATGATGGATCACAATTATCTGTTGTATTCAATTCAGGCTGGATTGAAGCAGGTTGGGATAATTTAATTGTAACGGATTCAGATGGTACTGAACTTTTCAATGGCGACAATGGTGGTGATTTAACAGGGCTATCCTTTTTGTCTTCAGGAAGTTCTATAGCTATTGCTGTCGATTCGGATGGTTCGGTAAGTTGTGGTAGCACGGGTAATGCGCAATGGGATTTTACGGTGTCATGTTTTGATGCTACTGCGGTTCCAAACTGTAATGCTTCTTTAAACGGAGCAGTGGCCGATGGTACAATTGATGTCAATGAAAATGAAGATTTAACTTGGAGTGCCGCTTCTGTTGTGGTAACGGGATATGTTATCAATATGGGTACAACCCCTGGGGGAACCGATATTTTGGATGGTGTTGATGTAGGCAACGTATTGATTTATGAACCAGGAACATTAGAATTCTCAACCACCTATTATGTTACTATTATTCCTTATAATGATAATGGTAGTGCTGTAGGATGTACAGAAGAAAGTTTTACCATTAGAGATGATCCTAATCAAATAGTTGATTGTTCTATCAATGAAGTAATCAATACCACTTATTGTTATGCTGGTAATGATACCATGGAATTCAATTTTGCTAGTAGCGATGGTTCACAATTGGTAGTGTTTTTCAATGCAGGTTGGATTGAAGCAGGTTGGGACAGTTTAATAGTAACGGATTCAGATGGAACGGTTATTTTTGATGGTGATAATGGAGGTGATTTAACGGGATTGATTTTTATTTCTTCTGGAGATTCAATAACCATTGGAGTAGATTCTGATGGAATTATTAGTTGTGCTGGATCTAACAATGCACAATGGGATTTTGATGTAACATGTTTTGATGCTACCGCATTACCTAATTGTGATGCAACTGTTGTGACACCTGCTGATTTAGCTATTGATGTCCCAATAGATACTGATATCACTTGGACTGCAGCTTCAATATTTGTTACTGGGTATACTATTTCAATTGGAACGACACCAGGAGGAACAGATATTGCTGATAATGTTGATGTAGGCAATGTCTTGACTTATGATCCTGGTATTTTGATAAATGCGACTGATTATTATGTGACCGTTATACCTTATAACGATAATGGTCCTGCGGATACAGGTTGTGTCGAATCTACTTTTAAAACAGTGTGTATACCTCAAGTGGTTACGTTTAATGCTGTTGGCGACTGTGAAACAGATCCTGATAACCCTGACTTTGTTATTGAAGTTAATATTACCGATTTAAGTGGTTCAGCATCTATTCTGGTGTCAGATGACCAAGGTAGTGCAGTTCAAACTGCTGATGCAACAGGGGTCGTTACTATGGGGCCTTATGCAGCAAATACAGTAGTTACCATAACAACTTTAAAATCGGATGATGATACGTGTGAGGTGATAAGTAGCCCAATTACGTTTATTTGTCCACCACCACCAAACCCATGTTCAATTATATATGCTGGTGAGGATGTTACTATTGGTTGTGAAGAGTCAACAGATTTAACAGCCAGTTATCATTTGTTTGGACAAGATACTAATACCTATACCATTAATGCATTGGATTCCTGTCCTTTACCAACCACTGTTGGAGGAACACCAACTAGCCTTGATATTGATGATCGCTGGTCAGGTATAATTGATATCGGATTTGAGTTTTGTTTCTTTGGAGATACTTATAACCAATTATTAATTGGATCTAATGGTGTGCTTTCTTTTGAATTGGAAAATGCCGATACCGGAAATGGTTGGGCTATGGCGGCAGGTGATTTACTGCCTAATAACACGAATCCAACTTTAGCAGAAGGTAATATTTTTGGAGTTGGCCATGATATTGACCCAAGTGTTTGCGGAGATATCAATTATTTGGTCATAGGAACAGCACCTTACAGAATGTTTGTTGTTAATTATACAGATGTGTGTCACTTTAGTTGTAACGAACTACAGTCCAGCAGTCAAATCATTTTATATGAGTCTTCAAATAATATTGATGTAAATGTGTTTGATAAGCCTACTTGTAGTGGCTGGAATGGTGGTAGAGCTGTTATTGGGGTTCAAAATATACCGGGTACAGTGGCATTTACACCTGCAGGAAGAAATACTGGTGTATGGACCGCTACTGATGAATCTTATCGTTTCGCACCATCAGAAGGAACACCAAATTATACGTTTGAATGGTTTGATGGGACAACATCTTTAGGGAATTCCGAAACTATATCAGTATCTCCAACAGTCACAACTACCTATACAGCCACAGTGACTTATGAATTGTGTACTGGAGGAACCGCTACGTTAACGGATGATGTTACTGTTGAAGTTATTACTGATGGTAATGACGATCCTTCATTTACAATGGATGCGACCTGTGATGGTGGTATTGCCACTATTACGGGTACGGCAGGAGGAACTTTCCAGTTTAACCCTGACCCTGGTGATGGCGCTTTAATAGATCCTGCTACTGGTGAAGTAACAAATGGTTTACCGGGTGAAACATATACTGTTCAATATGTTGTTATGACTTCAGGAACATGTCCTGCGTCAAGCACGCAAGATGTTACGGTTTTATCTCTTGATGATGCCTCATTTACAATGTCTCCTGCCTGTGATGGTGGTTCGGCAGTTGTAACAGGTGTTTCAGGAGGAACATTTGCCTTTAACCCAGAACCAGGCGATGGCGCTGTAATAGATCCGAATACAGGGGTTGTTACTGGAGGAATGCCAGATACAGATTATACTGTTGAATATACTACTAATGGTGATTGTCCTAATTCTTCGACTTTGATGTTTACTACATTAACATTAGGCGGAGGTTTTATGGAAGATTTCGGTACAAGTCCTGATAGGGAACCGACACCATATACAAATTACACATTCAATGAATTTACTCAAGTGAATGATGGGGAGTATACTTTAAACAGTAATGCTTCTGACCTGAATACTGGATGGCATGATATGGAAGACCATACTGCCGGCGACACTGACGGTTTGATGTTTGTTGTTAACGCATCCAATACCGCTGGAGAATTTTACAGAAGATCTATTTTTGTTAGCTCAAATACTGAGTATAATTTCAGTGCTTGGATTACCACTGTATATGATATAGATACAGGTATTTGTCCTGGAACAGGAGTTCCTTCCAATGTAACATTTAGAATTGAGGATGAATCAGGGAACTTGATAACTGAAGTTAATACAGGAGATATTCAAAATGAATCAGATCCTAACTGGCAGGAATATCAATTAAATTTCAATACTTTGAATAATTCCCAGATACAATTGGTCTTATTAAATCAAGGTGTTGGTGGATGCGGAAATGATTTAGCAATTGATGATATTAGCTTAACAGCTGTTCAGCCAGTACTTTCATTCGATCCAGATTGTGAAGGAGGTACTGTAATAGTAACAGGAACTTCAGGTGGAACATTTGTATTTAATCCAGAACCTGGTGATAGTGCAGTTATTGATGAAATGACTGGTGAGATTACTGGCGGAACACCTGGAGCTACTTATTCTGTTGAGTATGTAATTCCTGGCGGATGTGCTTCAAATATTATTAATGCAACCTTGTTGCCTGGAGAAGATGCTTCATTTACAATGTCTGCAACATGTGATGGAGGGATTGCTACTGTAACTGGTGATATTGGGGGTTCGTTTGCATTCAATCCGGTACCAACTGATGGAGCTGCAATTGATGATATGACCGGAGAGGTTACAAATGGAATTCCAGGAACTTCCTATACAGTAGAATATACTACTGCTGGAGATTGTCCTGCAACTAGCTCTCAAACATTTACAGTACTGCCAGAAGACGATGCGTCATTTACTATGGCAGCTACATGTGATGGTGGGATAGCAACAATAACTGGTCTTCCTGGCGGAACATTTGCATTAAATCCTGATCCATCTGACGGCACTGTTGTTGACTCAACTACAGGAACTGTTACTGGCGGAACGATAGGTGTTACATATACTATTGAGTATACAACGTCAGGACAATGTCCTTCCAGTAGTTTTGAAACAGTAACTCCATTATCAGCTGAAGATGCCTCATTCATTGCCACTGCAGTTTGTGGCGGTGCTGAAGTAGAAATAATTGGTAACACTGGTGGAACATTTGCTTTTAATCCAATGCCAGACGATGGTGCTACAATTAATCCTAATACCGGACAGGTAGAAGGAGCTTCAGGTGATACAGAGTATACAATTGAGTATACAACTGCTGGGCCGTGTCCAACAAGTTCAACAGAAACTTTTATAACATTACAGTGTATCATACCTCAAGTAATAACACCTAATGATGATGGGTTTAATGATTCATTTGATTTAAGTGGTTATAGTGTAAGTAGTTTAGAAGTATTTAATAGAAACGGAGTGAAAGTTTACAGTAAAACCAATGGTTATACCAATGAATTTAATGGTGTTGCTGATAATGGTGATAAGTTGCCAGTTGGGACCTATTTCTATGTGATGAAATACCAAGGAGGTAAAGAACGAACTTCATGGGTATATATTAACAAGTAAAACAACACAACCAAGATTAAATGATGAAAAAACTATATATAATTTTAGTATTTGTAATGTCTGTTTCTTTTTTGCAGGCGCAACAAGACCCACAGTACACTCAGTATATGTATAACATGAATGTTGTGAATCCAGCTTATGCCGGTTCGTTTGATGGTATTGCCGTTGGAGCACTCTATAGAAGTCAATGGGTTGGATTAGAAGGAGCCCCTAATACAGGGACACTAGCCATTCATGCACCAGTAGGTAGAAGAGTTGGACTTGGTTTTTCGTTTATTAATGACGAGATTGGTCCAGTTCGTGAGAATAATGCTTACGCCGACTTTTCATATACAATACCGATGGGGAATGAAAATAAACTAGCTTTTGGTGTTAAGGCTGGAGCTACTTTTCACAACATTGGATTAACGGGATTAGCAGTTATTGACCCTAATGACCCCTTCCTTCAGGAAAATGTTGACAGTGTGACACCAAATGTAGGAGCCGGTGTGTATTTCTATAGTCCAGATAAGTATTACATATCAGTGTCTATGCCCAACATGCTCAATTCGGTTCATTTAGATGCAACTAATGGAACGAAAGTTGGTTCTGAAACACAACATTTATTCGCTGCTGCTGGATATGTGTTTAATTTCTCTGATAACTTTGCTTTAAAACCTCATGGTTTGTTAAAAGTTGCTTTTGATGCGCCAATCAGTTTTGATCTGAATGCAAATTTATTTATGTACAATTTAGTTGAAGTGGGTGTTGGATATCGATTGGAAGATTCATTCAGCGGTATGATTAACTTTATGGTTGCTCCTAATTTAAGAATAGGATATGCTTATGACAGTATTAGGTCAGATTTAAATATAGCGACTAGTTCATCACATGAGATATTTATAAACTTTGATTTCAGTTTTACGAAAAAGGTATCTCGTTCACCTCGTTATTTCTAACCACTTAAGCTTAAACATTATGAAAAACTTTAAAATATTTATAACATTAGTATTATTGGGTAGCTTAAGTATAACTGCTCAAAACAAGCACACGCAAACAGCGGATAAGCATTTTTCTAGATTTGAATTTATTCAAGCTATAGAAAGCTATATGAAATTGGTTGAAGATGGGAAAGCTGATGAATATGTGTATGCTCAATTGGCTGAAGCGAACTATAATATTTTTAATACCACCGAAGCTGAAAGATGGTATGCAAAAACACTAGAAACTTCTAAAGATTCTGAAACCATTTATAAATACTCCCAAATGCTTAAGGCAAACGGAAAGTATGATGAATCTAGTAAATGGATGCAAAAGTTTGCCGATGCTAACCCAAAAGATGATAGGGCTATAGCATTCAAATCTAATCCTGATTTCGTAACAGGAATTTTAGAAGGAGAGAAAAAATATGATATTAAAGCGTTGCCTTTTAATTCAGAAGAATCTGATTTTGGAGGGACTGTCGCTAACGATATGGTGTACTTTACATCAGCTAGAAATAAAGCCAGACGAAACTATGGTTGGAATGAAGAACCTTTTTTAGATGTTTACAGTGTGTCTTTAACGTTGGACGAGTCAGATCAAGAAGGGGAATTGGTAAATGGTGCCATTAACACCAGACACCATGAAGGTACCGTGACTTTTAGTCCAGATGGAAACACGATGTACTTTTCTCGTGAAAGTTTTTTTGAAGGTGATTATGAAAAGGATCAGACCAACAAAAATAAATTGAGTGTATTTTACCTTTACAAAGCGACAAATGATGGTGATAAGTGGGGTAATGTTGAGCCTTTGAATAGTATTAATAATCACAATTATAATGTAAGTGCTCCTGCTATGAGTGCCGATGGCAAAACACTATATTTCCATTCTGATATGCCAGGAGGACATGGTTTGTTTGATTTATACAAGGTTTCTGTTAACAGTGATGGAACAGTTGGAGAGCCAGAAAATTTAGGAAATACTATTAATACAGAAGGGAATGACAGATTTCCATTTGAAACGAGTAATGGCACGTTGTATTTTTCTTCAGATGGACATTTAGGTCTTGGTGGACTGGATGTTTTTTTTGTGTCTGAATCTGGTAAAGTTGAAAATGCAGGGACACCTATTAATAGTAATTCTGATGATTTTGCATTTACTATAGACGAAGAATCAGGTGAAGGCTATGTGTCTTCTAACAGACCAGGAGGAAAAGGGAACGATGATATTTATGGTGTCAAAAGATTAGAACCATGTGATGTTATGGTCATAACGACTGTTATGGATAGCGAATCGGGAGACCCATTGTCTAATGTAAGCGTTGTGATAAAAGATTCTAATGATCGTATTTTATCATCCCAAACTTCAAATGATAAGGGCCAGGTTTCATACCAAGTTACCTGCGATAAGGCATTGGAAATTTCAGGAACATTACCAGATTATGAAGGAAATACCTTGAGTTTTGCTGGTAGCAAGGATGAAGAAGTCAATTTGCAATTGGAATTAAAACCAATTGATAAGATAATTGTAGAAGATCGTGTGGTGTTAAATCCAATTCTGTTTGATTTTGATAAATCCAATATTACTTCACAAGGTGCTTTTGAATTGGATAAATTGGTGGCTGTCATGAACAAGTACCCAGATATGATAATTTTAGCTGAATCGCATACCGATTCGAGAGGTAGTAATAAGTATAATGAGGAACTATCTGATAGAAGAGCAAAATCTACGGTTCAATATGTCATATCAAAAGGAATTGATGCTAGTAGAATCTCTGGTGTTGGTAAAGGAGAGACCGAACTAAAAGTAAATTGCGGTTCAAAATGCACTGAAGAAGAGCACCAAATGAACAGACGCTCAGAGTTTATTATTGTAAGCGGTGGTCCTAATCAAGAATAAAGAGCTTTTTAAGCTAAAAATAATACATAAAAAAAGCCTTACGATATCGTAAGGCTTTTTTATTATTTAATCTGATTACCATCTTTGTCAAAAAAGTGGTATTCTAAATATGTGTAAGCATCTCTAGGTAAAATTTTCACCCATTTTTTATGTTCAAAAAACCATTTTGAACGAATTGATGGAAAGCCTTTAGTTAAAAAGGCTGCTATAAAAGGATGTGTGTTTAAAGTCAGCTTTTTATAGTCTTTTTTAATTAATTGTTCAAGATCATGAGTTATTTTGGGCACAATTCCTATTGGTGCCTCTACCTCTGTACCATTAAGGTCATTAGGGTTTTCCTCACGCGTTTTAATGTTCATTTCTTGTCGAACACGCTGTTCTTGTAATCTGTACTAAACCAAATTTACTTGGTGGTAGTATTTTGTGTTTGGCTCTATCATCCTTCATTTCATCACGAAGAAAATTATAAAGCGTTTTTCTGTTTTCAGCTCTGGTCATATCAATAAAGTCTATAACAATGATGCCTCCCATATCCCTCAAGCGCAATTGCCTGGCGATTTCAGCGGCGGCTATCATATTGACTTCCAATGCTGTGTCCTCTTTGAGTTTTGGCTTTATTGGAACGGTTACCACTGTTAACATCTACAACATGAAGTGCTTCCGTGTGTTCGATAACCAAATAAGCTCCTTTTGCCATTGAAACGGTTTTGCCGAATGACGTTTTAATCTGTCTTTCAACACCAAATTTTTCAAAAATGGGAACATTAGATTGATATAACTTAACTATAGATTCTTTTTTTGGTGCAATTTCTTGCACATAATCTTTAATTTGAATGTAAAGTGCTTCGTCATCCACATGAATATTAGTGAAGGAATCATTGAATATATCTCGTAATATTGACGAGGCTTTATTCAATTCTCCTAAAACTTTGCTGGGATGATGTGCTCTGTCTAGTTTTTTACACATTGCGGTCCAACGACCTAACAAGTTTTGTAAATCTCTATCCAATTCTGCAACTTTCTTGCCTTCTGCAACGGTACGAACAATAACACCAAAGCCTTGCGGTGTAATACTCCTTACAAGGCGTTTTAAGCGATCTTTTTCCTCTTTATCTTCTATCTTCTGTGAAATAGAAATTCTATCGGAAAAAGGCACTAAAACAATATATCGGCCAGCTATTGAAAGCTCGGAACTAATTCTAGGTCCTTTAGTAGATATTGGCTCTTTTACTATTTGTACCAAGATAGATTGATTGGACTTTAAGACATCATTTATCTTACCGTCTTTATCAATATCTTTTTCAAATGGGAAATTCTTTAAAGAATAATCTTTTAGTCTACCTGTGCTTACACGTTTTGTGAATTTTAAAAGGGAAGGAAGTTTAGGCCCTAGATCGTGATAATGTAAAAAGGCATCTTTTTCATAGCCTACATTTACAAAAGCAGCATTTAAGCCCGGAACAGCTTTTCTTATTTTGGCTATAAACACATCACCAACAGAAAAATTGTTTCCTCCTTCATCTTTTTGTAATTCAATTAGTCTTCCATCTTTTAATAAGGCAAAATCAACGTTATCAGAATCAGATCGAATAATCAATTCTTTATCCATTTAGTTAATTTTTATCCATCACGACAAAGCGCGACAGATGGATTAATACTAATTCTTCACAGGATTTTAATCCATAGAGTCACTCATTTCGCAAGGTAATACGAAACAGAAACTCACTATCAAAGAACGTTTTGATTTTAAAACCAAAAAAGTAGTTTGCCAACTACTTTTTCAGTTTATTTTTTCTTTTTGTGACGATTAGCGCGTCTTCTCTTTTTACGCTTATGCGTCGCTACCTTGTGTCTTTTTCTCTTTTTACCACTTGGCATAAATGTCTTCTTTTAAGGTTAATTAATAAATGTTTTTATTTAACGTCTACATTAGTTTTTACACCTTCAACAAAAACTTTTGCAGGTTTAAATGCTGGAATATTGTGAGCTGGAATCTTGATGGTAGTATTTTTTGAAATGTTTCTACCAGTTTTTTCAGCTCTAGTTTTAATGATAAAGCTTCCAAATCCTCTTAAATAAACGTTATCACCGCTTTCTAAAGAAGTTTTTACTTCATCCATAAATGTTTCAACAGTTGCCTGTACATCTCCTTTTTCAATTCCTAATTTTTCTGAAATTTTTGCTACTAAATCAGCCTTCGTCATTTTAAATATTTTTTGTGTTACTATTAATCTTTTAAAGGGTTGCAAATATAGGAATTTAATATTCAATATTTCAAACCTAATTCATTAAAATTTAAGAATATAAACGATTATTTTTGCATTTAGTATATACTATAAATGCATATTACAAAAATTTTAACATCTTGGTATTCAGATAATAAGCGCGAATTGCCTTGGCGTAACACTAAAAACCCATATTTCATTTGGTTATCGGAAATAATCTTGCAACAAACACAAGTTAAGCAAGGATTACCATATTATGAAGCATTTATAAAGCACTATCCAACGGTATTTCATTTGGCTAAAGCTTCTGAAGAGTCTGTTTTAAAATTGTGGCAAGGTTTAGGTTATTATTCGCGAGCGAGAAATCTTCACGCTACTGCCAAGTATATTGCCCATGAGCTGAATGGCGAGTTTCCTAAAGATTATAATGGTCTTATAAAATTAAAAGGCGTTGGAGACTATACTGCAAGTGCCATTGCATCAATATGCTATAGCGAGGTAACAGCTGTTGTGGACGGTAATGTTTTTAGAGTACTATCTAGATTTTACGGCATCCAAACTCCTATTAATAGTACATCAGGAAAAAAAGAGTTCAAAGAACTGGCACAACAAATCATTGACAAAAAAAATCCAGCTGAGTTCAACCAGGCTATTATGGAATTTGGCGCCATACAATGCAAGCCCAATAGCCCTGATTGTTCCATATGCCCGTTGCAGCTAGAATGTCACGCATTCCATACAGGAAAAATAAAAGACTTGCCTCAAAAAATCAAATCAGCCAAGCCAATAAAAAGACACCTTAATTATATTGTCTATATATCGGATTCCCATACAACTGTTCTGGAAAAAAGAGTTGGTAAGGGCATATGGCAAAATCTATATCAGTTTCCATTAGTTGAATCTGACAAGGAGCTACAACCCAAAGAATTCAAGAAACAGCTTAATGTTAATCATAAAAGTATAGCATTGTTTAACGAGAACCCGATTGTGCATAAGCTCTCTCATCAACATTTGTATGCCAAGTTTTGGATTGTAAAAGTGACAAGTTTATCTGAAAACGCCATTCCAATTAATAAAATCAATGATTTTGCAACTCCCATATTAATTAAAAACTTTATTGATGACTTCAATTTTTAAAGTGAAAAGAACTCCTGTCATATTTTTTTCTTAAATTTAAGATTATGAATTGCAAAAGCGTAATTTTGCACAATAAAAATCAGATAGAATGTCAGGAACACTAAATAAAGTTATGCTTATTGGGCATCTGGGAGATGAAGTTAAAATGCACTATTTTGAAGGAGGTGGATGTATTGGGAGGTTTCCGTTAGCAACAAACGAAACCTATACCAATAAACAAACTAATGAGCGTGTTACCAATACGGAATGGCATAACATTGTGGTCAGAAATAAAGCGGCCGAAATTTTTGAAAAGTACGTAAGTAAAGGCGATAAAGTATATATTGAGGGTAGAATAAAAACGAGAAAATGGCAGGATGAAAATGGAAATGATAGATACTCTACAGAAATTCAATGTACTGATTTCACCTTCTTAACTACCAAGAACGAAAGTGCTACTGGTTCTAATGTCCAACAAGGCAATCAAGCCAATCCTGTTGGTCATAAAGTAGAGTCTGTCAATCACAAACCTGAAGTTGATTTACCAGAAGACGATTTGCCGTTCTAAATTGTTTAATTAAAACCCAAGCTATTGGATCCTGAACCCCCGAGTTTTTTAGCGCTTCTAATAACAATAGAATATTCTTTAATATTTGGTTTTGTACTGCTCTTTGTACTACTTGTTTGTTCTGCCTTGATCTCTGGTGCCGAAGTTGCCTTGTTCTCGCTTACCCGATCAGACATTGAGGACAATCTAAACGAAAAAAACACGGCGCTTTCAATTATCTCAAAGTTACTTGATAGACCAAAGAAATTGTTGGCTACCATTCTTGTTGCCAATAACTTTATTAACATAGGTATTGTTATCCTATTTGCATATTTGGGGAATTTTATTTTTGAAGGCATTGAAAATAATATTGTTAAATTCCTTTTGGAAGTAGTTGTTGTAACTTTCTTGATTTTATTGTTTGGCGAAATACTCCCTAAAATATATGCCAGTAGAAATAAATTAAAGTTTGCAATCTTTATGGCTTATCCATTACGGGTACTTGATGTCATTTTTTCCCCATTAAGCCTTCCAATGCGAAGTGTCACAATTTTTATTCACGGTAAACTGGGGAAACAAAAATCTAATTTAAGTGTAGATCAATTATCTCAAGCACTGGAATTAACGAGTGAAGACGATACCACTATGGAAGAACAGAAAATATTACAGGGCATCGTGTCATTTGGTAATACGGACACCAAACAGGTTATGAGGCCTCGAATTGATATTTTTGCATTGAACATAAACCTGAAATATTTAGAAGTTATTCCAGAAATTATAGCCAATGGATATTCACGAATCCCTGTTTATGAAGATAGTATTGATACTATTAAAGGAATTCTTTACGTTAAAGACTTACTGCCTTACATAGATCGGAAACAGTTTGATTGGACAACATTAATGCGCGAACCATTTTTTGTTCCCGAAAACAAAAAATTAGATGACTTGATGGCTGAATTTCAAGAAAAGAAAGTGCATCTAGCCGTTGTTGTTGATGAATATGGTGGAACATCAGGACTCATTTCGTTGGAAGACATCATTGAAGAAATTGTAGGTGATATTAGTGATGAATTTGATGATGAAGATTTAATTTATTCCAAACTTGATGATAGGAATTATGTTTTCGAAGGGAAAACGGCACTGAAGGATTTTTATAAAATTGTCAAATTGGAAGAGGGTGCTATCTTTGAAGAAAATAAGGGTGAAGCCGAAACATTGGCTGGGTTTGTTCTAGAGATTTCAAAAAGTTTTCCAAAACAAGGCAGTAAAATAATTTTTGAAGATTTCGTTTTTACAGTGGAGGCTCTAGACAATAAACGTATAACAAGATTAAAAATCACATTACCATAATTTAAATGAAGCAACTGGCGTTTGTAACTTTAATTTTTTTAATATGTTTTTCTTGCGGTAACGATACCATGCCAAAACCGAATGCTTATTTGCGTTTAGACTATCCTGAAGCAGATTACAAAACTTTTGACCCTGGCTTTCCCTTTACTTTTGAAAAAAATGAGTTGGCAACTGAAATTAGAGCGCGAATGCTAACAGCTGATTCTGCTAGTTTAGGAATTGATCTTATCTATCCTTCATTAAAAGGGACTATTTATTTAACCTATAAAAAAGTAAATAGCAGTGAAGAAAAACTTAAAAGTCTATTGCGTGATGCCCAAGGTTTCACGCAAGAACATACTCAAAAGGCTGATGAAATAACAGAGCAGATATACCAAAATAATGAACACAAGGTATATGGAATGTTCTATGAAGTAGGTGGTAATGCCGCATCGCAGTCTCAATTTTATGTAACAGATAGCATCAATCATTTTTTAACGGGATCTTTGTATTTCTACGCAAAACCTAATTATGATTCTATTTTACCAGCTGCCAATTACTTGCAGAAGGATATTCAAAAAATTATGGAAACCGTGAGGTGGAAATAAAAAAAGGCTTTCATAATTGAAAGCCTTTTTTATCTCATGTTGATGCTCTATTTAAGCTTTTGCTTTATCAGCACAACAGGCCATTTTGCAGTCTTTGGCACAGGCTGTTTTTTCTGCTTCAGTTTTATTGGAACAGCAAGCTTTCTTGCAATCTTTATCACAAGCTTTCTTATTGCCATCAAAACTTTCAACGGTTTTCATATCCTTTACAGAATACATGTCACCAGATTTTTTAACAACTTCTTCTAAAGTTTCTGTACTTACTTTGGCTTCATCATACTCAACCATGGCTAATTTTTTGTCAAAATCTACTTTGGCAGATTTCACACCTTCTAACTTCGCCATTTTCTTTTCAATAGTTTTGGCACATCCCATGGCACAAGTCATACCTTCAATTGTAAATTCTGCTTTTGCGTAGGTAGCATTTGGGTCTAATTCTGCAACGGCATCATTAGTTGTTTCAATAGCTTCATTTTCTACTGTTACTACTTCAGGAGTTGTATCATTTTTACAGGCTGTAAAAATTGCAGCAATAGACAATATAGCTATAACATTTTTTAATCTATTCATTTGAATTACGTATTAAGTTCTGAACAAATTTAATAAATATTGTTTTTTATTGCATTAAAATTCAAAACTTTGTGATTTTTATCGATGAAGCAAATAAACGTCAAGTGGCTGTATTTAATTGTGCTTTCTCTCATTTGGGGCACATCCTTTATTCTCATTAAAAAATCCTTGTTGGGATTAAGTCCCTTTCAATTGGGTGCATTGCGTACAATTATTACAGGGGTGTTTTTATTAGTTGCTGGTTTTTCAACGTTAAAGACAATCGATAAAAGTCAATGGAAATGGGTTGCCCTTTCCGGCTTTTTAGGCTCATTTTTTCCCGCTTTTTTATTTGCCATAGCTGAAACTGAAATTGACAGTGCTGTCGCTTCCATATTAAATTCACTTGTACCATTGAATACCATTTTATTAGGCTTTGCTGTTTTTAAAATAACCTCAACCAAGCGACAAGTTTTGGGCGTTATCATTGGGTTTATTGGAACTACCATCTTGATATTAAAAGGTGCTGAATTAAACCCAGAACAAAATTATTTATTTGCTGGTTTTGTAATTGTATCAACTATCATGTATGCCGCTAACGTAAATATAATTAAACGCTATTTGCAAAATGTGAAGCCTTTGGCTATTGCTGCTGGAAATTATGCCATTATTGGAATTCCTGCTATAGTTGTATTGTTTTTTAGTGGATTTTTTAATCAGGAAGTTTTGCAGAGCCCTGTGTTAAAACAGTCTATTTTATACGTCACTATTTTATCCTTCTTCGGTACGGCGTTAGCCAAAGTGTTGTTCAATAAATTAGTGCAAATTTCATCACCAGTATTTGCATCGTCTGTAACGTATGTCATGCCTATTGTTGCACTTACTTGGGGAGTATTGGATGGTGAAGGATTCAGTTTTTTGCAAGGTCTGGCAACTATTATTATTTTAATAGGAGTTTATTTGTCACATAGACCCAAAAAATAAAAGCTTGAAGTTTCCTCCAAGCTTTTATTAAATTTATAAATACGTTTATAATTAGTCAAAATCAGCATCTTCTACACCTTCATTTACTTTTATTTCTTTGACAATAAAATCAAACTTACGTGGACCTGCTGTCTGTGAAATTTTGAATGGGAATTTGATGCCAGCAACTTCCTTGTAATCGGTATAGAAAATGGAAGTTGAACCCATTTCAGAGCTTCTATCTTCTTTAACTTTTAATCCCGTATCTACGCTGTAATAAGCTGTTAATTCATCCGATACTTTTACTTTGTAAGCTTTTTCACCGTCAACATCTTCAATTTTATCCAATGTCACACCTTGGCTTAAATAATTTACTTCCGGGAAAGGAGAGGATTGTCTTTGCGCTTTAGTAATTTCATCTTCAGTCATTTCAGAACGTTGTCCTTGCTGAACTTTATAACCAGCATTACCATCTAAAACTTGTTTTTGAACTGAAGTTCCCATGGCGGTAATCTCTTGCATTAATTGGTTTTTAGATGTTTTTTTCATTTCTAAATTCATCATCATGCCTGGCTGTAATTCTGCTTCGGCCAATATAAGCACCGAGTTTACGTTATCCAGTTTTTCACGACCACCAATGGCATCAATGTAGGCTTGTAATACTTTGTTAGGAGTAATATCCGCAGGCATCTCTATGTCATAGTTCGGTTTTTCAGTAGCATTAGCATATTTGTCAAAATACTTGATTGGAATTTTTGTTTTTTCAAGATTTTCAAGAACGTCACTACCATTGCCAATAATAACGATTCTGGCATTATCTGGCTTCATATACTTTTGAGCGACACGCGTAACATCTTCAGTAGTTACATCGTTGATTTTTTGAAGATAGGTTGTGTAAAAATCCTCTGGTAAATCGTTTAATTTAATGTTTAAAGCATAATTAGCGATGGTCTGTGGTCGCTCTAAAGCCATAACAAAGTTACCAGTGTATTTAGCTTTTACATCACGTAATGTTTCAGCTGAAACAGGCTCGGTATTAATACGTTTGATTTCTTTTAAAGCTTCAACTACAGCACTATCTGTAACTGCGTTTCTAACTTTTGCTGTTGCATTGAAACGAGAGATTCCATAGCGGTTAGCACTTAAGCTTGAATAGGCGCCATAGGTGTAACCATGTTCTTCACGAAGGTTTCTAAACAGATAACCTTCACCACCACCGCCAAGTATTTCATTGGCAATTAAAGCCGCATGATAATCTTCATCCTTCATTTTTAAATCCACATTATTCGTAATTGAAATGTTGGATTGCGTAGCTCCAGGAACATCAACAAAATTGATTTGAGTGTAAGGAACATTTGGATTTGGAGGTGTAATAGGTGCATCAATGGAAACATCACGCGTCCATTTACTAAAATATTTTTTTACTTGCTTTTCAACGGTTTTAAAGTCGACATCACCTACTACCACCAAATAGGCATTAGAGGGATTAATGTACGTAGAGCGATAGGATTTGATATCACTGAACTTTATATTGTTTATCGTCTCTTCAGTTGTAAACTCACCATAGGCATTTTGAGTTCCATAAGACAATGCACTGCCCACACGACCTGCAATGGCATCTGGGTTTTTTTCATTGTTTTTTAAACTTTCAATTAACTTGACTTTTTCTTTTTCAAATTCTTCTTCTGTCAATAATGGATTAATGACAGCATCAGCCATTAATTCTAAAATACGTTCGGAGTATTTGGATAAACAACTGGCAAAACCACCGCTAAATCCTAAATTAAAATTTGCTCCTAAATAATCTATTTCTTCATTAAATGCATCTTTTGGGATACTGGTGGTTCCATTGCCGAGCATAGATCCAAGAACACTGGTAACACCAGCAATATTTCCTTCAACAATAGGTTTGTTGTCAATTCGCAATGAATAAGATACTCTTGGTAATTTGTGATTTTCCACAACTAAAACTTTCAAGCCATTTTTAAGCTCAAATTCACCAGGCTCTTCTAATGTAATTTTTGGAGCTGGGCCAGCTTTTGGTTGTTTAGAACGGTCTATTTGTGCATTCATTCCCATTGCTACAAAAAACAATGCAACAAATGCTACTAACTTTATATTGGTTTTGTATGTTTTCATTTTATTGGTCATCATTTTTTGGTAAATATTCTATTTCCACACGTTGATTGGTGTTTAAGTATTTTTGTGCCACGGCCTGAATTTCTTCTCTTGTAATGGACCTGTAAATGTCAATTTCAGTGTTTATTAGGTTCACATCACCATAAAGCAGATAATATGTTGCTAATGAACTTGCAATTCCTGCAATACTTGAATTAGAGTTCACAAATTGGTTTTCAAATTGATTAAGCAGTTTTGTGTGATCGCGCTCCGAAATCAGTTCGGTTTGCATTTTAACAATCTCCTCATCCATTTCTTCCAATAATGTCGCTAATGGCACATCGCCAAGTGGAATGGCAAAAAGTGCAAAAATATTATAATCAACTTGTCCCAAATTTACTGCTTGAACGGTCAAAGCTTGTTTTTGTTCGTCAACCATTTTTTTGTAAAGCACCGAACTTTTTCCACCACTTAAATAGGTCGAGATCATATCCAATATTCGAGCATCACGAGTTGCAAAACCTGGCGTTCTATAAGCAGCAATTATTGCAGGAGCTTGAATATTCTTATCATATGCCTTGGTTTTGATTGTTTCAGTAATAGGCTCTTCTTTAGGGAAGGTTCTATCTACTTCTGGGCCTCTTTTTACCTCGCTAAAGTAATCTCTAACCAGTTTTTTGGTGTTTTCAATATCAATATCACCTGCAACAACTAAAACCGCATTATTAGGGACATAGTACGTTTTAAAGAAAGCCATAAATTCTTCTAGTGTTGCCGCATCTAAATGCTCCATTTCACCTATGTTGGTGTCTTTGTAAGGGTGAACTTTAAACAAATTCTCTCCTAAAACCTTAAGAATTTGCCCGTAAGGTCTATTGTCATAGCTTTGACGCTTTTCTTCTTTTACTACCTCATTTTGAGTATCCACACCTACTTGGTCTATTACTGGGTGCAACATACGTTCTGATTCTAGCCACAAGCCTAGTTCCATTTTGTTGGATGGAAATATCTCATAATAATAAGTTCTGTCTTGAGAGGTGTTGGCATTAAAAGTACCACCATTGGCAGGAATAATTTTCATGAATTCGCCACGGCCAATATTCTCAGAACCTTCAAAAAGTAAATGTTCAAAGAAGTGAGCAAATCCTGTACGGTTACGGTCACCATCTTTGCCGCCTACGTTATACATAACTGAAGTTGCCACTACAGGCGCAGTGTTATCCTGATGGAGAATGACATGCAGGCCATTTTCAAGATCAAATTCTTCAAATTTAACCTCTTGTGCGTTTGCAGTTACTATTGCTAGTAAAAACACAGCAAGAGTTAATAAATGTTTTTTCATTGTGAGTGTAATTTATCTGGTTAACGAATGTCTGTAAGTATAATTTTACATTAAAAAGTTACAGGACATCAAAAATAATAAATGATTAGCGTTTTAAATGTTAATTCAAGAAAATTCATTTGAAATTATTTTTTCTAACAAATTTTCACGAAATTTAAATGAAACCAAAACAAACAATTATGAAAAAAGTAGCACTTCCTGTACGTTTTGGATTAATTATGGGTGGTATTCTTATCGCTTATTTTTTAATCTTGGCTATGTTTCACAAACATACTAACCCCGTCTTTAGCTTTTTGAACGCGTTTATCACCGTTTTTGGAGTTTATGAAACGGTTCGTTATTATAAATTGGAGCAAGGTGAGGAATTTACATATGCCAACGGAATTACTGCTGCAATAATTTCAGGGTTTATTGCTACAACAGTATTTTCTATTTTTTTCTTGTTTTACATAACCGAAATTGATCCGGATTTTGTTTCCAGTTTATTGAAAACCATTGATTTTAATTCGAGTGTAAGTGTTGGCATAATGACCTTTACGGTTGCGGTCATGGGTTTGGCAACCACTGTTATTTCTGCATTAACGGTGATGCAATATTTCAAAAAAAGTTGGAATATTTCTTAATTTTAAGAAAACGTTTGTAGTTTAATTATTTAGGAGTATATTTGCACTCATTTTTTGAATAAATAAATAATTAATAAAAACGTTACGCTATGTACGCAATTGTAGAGATAGCAGGGCATCAATTCAAAGTTGAGAAAGACCAAAAAGTTTTTGTTAACCGTTTAGCAACAGAAGAAGGTAAGAAAGTTTCTTTCGACAACGTTCTTTTAATTGGCGATGGTGAC
The DNA here is from genome assembly GCF_055227665.1 of Hanstruepera sp. CR43. Classification (NCBI taxonomy): domain Bacteria; kingdom Pseudomonadati; phylum Bacteroidota; class Flavobacteriia; order Flavobacteriales; family Flavobacteriaceae; genus Hanstruepera; species Hanstruepera sp. CR43. Next base: position 2,191,541 of record NZ_CP200078.1, read on the forward strand.
AATGTAACTGTAGGCGCCCCAGCTATAGGCGGAGCTCAAGTAGGAGCAAAAGTCTTAAAGCACCTAAAAGGTGATAAAGTGATAGTTTTCAAAAAGAAAAGACGTAAAGGTTACCGTGTAAAAAATGGTCACAGACAAGCCTTAACTGAAATTCAAATTGAAAGTATTGTGGCTTCAGGAGCTAAACCAGCTGCTAAAGCCGAAAAAGCTGCTCCAGCAAAAGAAGCTCCAAAAGCTGAAGCAAAACCAGCTAAAAAAGAAGAATCAACTCAAGATTTAAGTAGTTTAACTGTTGCTGAATTAAGAGATATGGCTAAAGCAAAGGAAATTACAGGATATTCTTCAATGAAGAAAGCCGAGTTAATTGAAGCTTTAAGTTAATTTAAAATATAAAATCGAAATAAAATGGCACATAAAAAAGGAGTCGGAAGTTCGAAAAACGGTAGAGAATCAGAATCGAAACGATTAGGTGTTAAGATTTTTGGTGGTCAAGCTGCCGTTGCAGGTAACATCATTGTAAGACAAAGAGGTACTGCACACAATCCAGGTGAAAATGTTTACGCTGGAAAAGATCATACATTACATGCTAAAGTAGACGGTATTGTAAAGTTTGAAAAGAAAAAGAATGGAAAATCATTTGTTTCTATAGTTCCTTTTGAGGCTTAAGAAATATTTTCTTGATAAAATAAAAACCCTTTCTGTTTCCAGAAAGGGTTTTTATTTTAAAATATCCTTTATTATTTTTAGATGATGGCAAGTATGCATATTCAGAAACTTAATTGTCTTTCGTTTATTAAGTTGTCCAAAAATAAAATGGGTAAAATGGGCATTATTATCTAAATGTTTTAGAATTTCAATATTGCGAAGTGCTAAGTCAACTTGTTCTGTCAAATCATTTTGAGATATTAAATCAGGTGGTCTTACCATTTTTGGCGCTTTTGCTTTGCCTCTAGGAATATAATTAATCGTAAATAATAACAGGCGCCATTTATTAAATGCCCATTTGTATTCTTTGGGATTTGAGTTAGCTGTTGCTTCAATAACAAGATTGATAACTTTTAAAGAATGGTCTATTTGCCAAGCGATATCAGATTTTGAAATTTTGTTGTTTCTTTTGTCTTTATACCGAATGTAACCTTCAAGTTCATTAATAAGTGGGATTAAAACTTCTGTATTTTGCATACTCTAAACTAATAAAAAACCCTCACAATGCTGCAAGGGTCTTGTTATTGTTTATAGATTCCTGCCTCTGCAGGAATGACAATTAGTATCTGTAGTATTCTGGCTTGTAAGGTCCTTCAACTTTTACACCAATATATTTGGCCTGGTCTTGTTTCAATTCGGTTAACTCAACACCAATTTTCTCTAGGTGTAATTTGGCAACTTTTTCATCCAAATGCTTAGGTAACATGTAAACTTTGTTTTCGTAAGCATCTTTATTATTCCAAAGTTCAATTTGAGCCAACGTTTGGTTCGTAAACGAGTTACTCATTACAAAACTAGGGTGGCCAGTAGCACAACCTAAATTGACTAAACGACCTTGAGCCAAAATAATGACATCTTTTCCGTTTACGTTATACTTGTCAACTTGTGGCTTAATCTCGTCTTTAGTATGACCATGGTTCTTGTTTAACCAAGCCATGTCAATCTCATTATCAAAGTGTCCAATATTACAAACTATGGTTTTGTCTTTCATGGCTTCAAAATGCTCACCACGAACAATATCTTTATTCCCGGTAGTTGTGATAACCACATCAGCATTGCCAACAACAGTTTCTAATTTCTTTACTTCAAAGCCATCCATGGCAGCTTGTAACGCACAAATTGGATCGATTTCAGTAACCGTAACAATACTTCCAGCACCTTTGAAAGACGCTGCAGTACCTTTACCAACATCACCATAACCACAAACAACTACGCGTTTTCCAGCAAGCATCACATCAGTTGCACGACGAATAGCATCTACAGCACTCTCACGACATCCATATTTGTTATCAAATTTAGATTTCGTAACAGAATCGTTTACGTTAATGGCAGGCATTGGTAATGTACCTTTTTCCATACGCTCGTATAAACGGTGAACACCTGTTGTAGTTTCTTCACTTAATCCGTTAATTCCAGGAACTAACTCAGGGTATTTGTCTAATACCATATTGGTTAAATCACCCCCATCATCCAAAATCATGTTAAGTGGTTTTCTGTCTTCACCAAAGAAAAGGGTTTGTTCAATACACCAATCAAATTCTTCTTCAGTCATATTTTTCCAGGCGTAAACTGCTGTTCCAGCATCAGCAATAGCAGCCGCAGCTTGATCTTGAGTAGAAAATATGTTACAAGAACTCCAAGTTACTTCGGCACCAAGAGCTTGCAATGTTTCGATTAACACCGCCGTCTGAATGGTCATGTGCAAGCATCCTGCTATACGTGCGCCCTTAAGAGGTTGTGAGTCTTTGTACTCTTCACGTAAACTCATTAATCCTGGCATTTCAGCTTCAGCCAATTCAATCTCTTTTCGTCCCCATGCCGCTAGCGACATATCTTTTACCTTATTAGGTACGTAGGCAACAGTTTTTGTGTTCATATTGTTATATTTGTCTTTGTATTTATTTGCGACTGCAAAGATAACTAATAACTTTCAGAATATTAAATGCCTCTATATAAATCCATTACTCCCAATCCGCAAACCACTGTTAAAATCTGGAAGATTACGGAATCTTATGATGATTTGCTAAAACCCGTTACCCTGAAACCAGAAAATATGGAACGTGTTTTAGGCATGAAAAGCGAGTTGCATCAACGTGGTTTTTTGAGTGTGCGCCATTTATTGGCAGAATTTGGTTATCAGGATTCGGATTTGTTTTACGATGAAAATGGCAAACCTCATCTAAAGGATGGTAAGCACATTTCCATAACGCATTCGTTTATCTTTTCGGGTGTTGTAGTCAGTGATTTTGAGGTTGGCATTGACATTGAAAAGCAGCGAGAAAAAATTGGAAGGATTGCACATAAATTCATGGATTACGAGTCGCAATATTTGGACTCGAATGATAAAGAATATGTTAGAAAATTAACGGTTATCTGGTGTGTGAAAGAGTCGCTTTACAAACTGTTTGCCACTCCCGGTTTGAGTTTTTTACAACATACCATGGTCATTCCATTTATGATTCACGATGAGGAAACCATTGCCTGGATTGATTATGATAATAAAAAATATCGTTTTAATACAACGTTCATAGAATTTGAAGGATTCTCTTGTGCCATTGCTTTACCGTCATAAATGATAGATGTCTATGCTAACATATTGCAGTCTGTTTCCGCTGGGAAAAAGTCATTGGCAGTTCTTATTGATCCTGATAAATTTCAATTAAGTAATACTGAAATCTTTATCAATAAGGTCAATGAATCGATTGCTACCCATATTTTTGTCGGAGGTAGTGAGGTTGATGATAAAGCCACTGAAGTTCTAGTAAACGCTTTAAAAAAGTATACGCAATTGCCTATTGTATTATTCCCAGGGGATGTTACCCAAATAACCGATAAGGCTGATGCATTGTTGTTTCTATCCTTAATCTCTGGTAGAAACCCAGAGTATTTAATTGGTAAGCATATACAGTCCGTTTCGAAATTAGAAGCAACTAATCTCGAAATCATTCCAACAGGTTACATATTAATTGAAAACGGAAAGGAAACTGCTGTTCAACGTGTAACTGACACAAAACCATTACCAAGAGAACATATTGAATTTATTGCAGATACGGCGAAAGCTGGCGAATTATTGGGAATGAAACTTATTTATTTGGAGGCTGGAAGTGGTGCTATACATCCTGTAACGAACGAAATCATTACCCAAGTAAAAGGCAAATTGGGAGTTCCATTAATTGTTGGTGGCGGAATTAGAACGAAGCCTCAACTTGAAAATGCTTATAAAGCTGGAGCAGATTTAGTCGTAATAGGAACGGCATTTGAAGAAGATGAATCATTTTTTGACAGCTTAAAAAAGAAAACGTGAAAATTTCTGTAGAATTAACATTGACACCATTACATGACGATTATGAACCCGCCATTATTCATTTTATAAAAAAATTGCGAGCTTCAAATTTAAAAGTATTGGAGAACCCATTGAGTACTCAAGTTTATGGCGATTATGATGAAGTCATGCAAACTTTAACAACTGAAATAAAAGAGGCTTTTGAACTGATGGGACTTGGCTTACTTTATATGAAAATCGTCAAATCTGACCGACATGACTATGAACCTCATTTTTGATTTTTTTTTCGGACAGTATCGTGGGTATAATACAATAGATGTTGTTCTGGAAATTATTGCGGTTGTTTTTGGGTTTTTGTCGGTGTGGTATTCCAAGCAAAACAAAATTTGGGTATTCCCTACTGGTATGATTAGCACACTTATTTTTGTGTATCTGCTCTTTAAGTGGGAATTGTTGGGAGATATGATGATTAATGGGTATTACTTTATCATGAGTATTTATGGCTGGTATGTTTGGACACGAAAAGTTGATGCAACACATGTAACGCCCATTTCTACAACCACTAAAAAAGAAAAAATTGGAAGTATTGGCATCTTTTTGGCAACATTATTATTTGTTTTCTTTGTTTATCAAACTTTTGATAAATGGAACGGTTGGGTAGCCTATATCGACACATTAACAACGGCCATTTTCTTCGTGGGTATGTGGCTTATGGCCAGACGTAAAATTGAAAACTGGATATTCTGGATAATTGGTGATATCATTTCAGTACCTTTATACTTCTATAAAGGATTCACCTTTACAAGCCTTCAGTATTTAGGTTTTACAATTATTGCCATATTTGGATATTTAGCATGGAAGAAGCACTTAAACAGAAAGATAGCGACTGCATAAAATTTGTCTTGTTTGGTCCGGAATCTACAGGAAAGACTGTGTTAGCCAAAGCGTTGGCGGAACATTATCAAACACTTTGGGTGCCCGAATATTCTAGAATTTTGGCAGAAAAAAAGAAAATGAATAATGAGTTTCTAACGGAAGATGATGTCATGACCATTGCAAAAGGACAAATGGATTTAGAAAATGAGTTAACGCAACAAGTCAAAAATCTATTGATTTGCGATACCGATTTATTGGAGACAAAGGTGTACAGTGAATCTTATTACAACGGCTATTGTCCAAGTGCACTGAATAAATATGCTATTCAAAATTCATATAATCTGTATTTTTTGACTAATATTGATGTGCCTTGGGAAGCTGATGGTATTCGAGATAAACCGAATGACAGATTAGAAATGTTTGATGTGTTTCATAGAACTTTAATAGACTATAATAGACCTTATGTGTTGCTCTCGGGAACCTTTCAAGATCGTTTAAAAACAGCTATCGAGCATATTGATAAATTATTGAAATAATGACGTATGAGTTTTTCTGATAAAGACAAAAAACAAATTGAAAATAAAGGACTGACAATTAATCAAGTCTACAATCAAATTGAAATATTTAAAACGGGATTACCCTTTTCAAATTTAGTTTCTGCAGCTACAATTGATGAAGGGATCATTAGATTGAAAGATCATGAAATCAATCATTACATTGAATTATTTGAGCAAGAAAAAGACCATAAATCCATTCTAAAGTTTGTTCCAGCTTCTGGCGCAGCAACTAGGATGTTTAAGTTTCTTTTTACTTTTTTGGAATCTTACAGTGCAGAAACCGAAAGTATCAATGCTTATATCAATCATAATGACAACAAAGATTTGTATATCTTTTTTGTGGGATTGGAAAAATTCCCATTTTATTATGAAGTAAAGGATAAACTGGATAGTTTATATCCCAATTATGACGAATTAAGTGTTAGTCAACAATCCCAGTTGTTTGTGAAGGCCATGTTGGATCCTGCTATGTTGGATTATGGTAATTATCCTAAAGGGTTGTTGCCGTTTCATGAGTATAAAAACCGGATTATTTCAACGGCATTTGAAGAGCACTTGTTTGAATCGGCTTTATATTCATCCACTAATGCAAAAACGAAATTGCATTTTACAATTTCCGAACAGCATAAAGATAAGTTTAGTGAAGAATTTTCTCGGATTGAAAAAAAGGTTGAAACTAAAACCAATTCATTGTTCGATATTTCATTCTCTTATCAAAAAGAATCTACTGATACCATTGCTGTAACACCCAAGGATAAGCCCTTCAGAAATGATGATGGAAGTTTGTTATTCAGGCCGTCTGGTCATGGCGCACTTATTGAAAATTTAAACGATTTAGATGCCGATATCATTTTTGTTAAAAATATCGATAATGTGGTGGTCTATAAGTACAAAGATGAAGTGGCAAAATACAAAAAGGTACTCGCTGGAAAATTAATTGAAATACAGAATCAGACTTTTAAGTATTTAGAAAAGCTGGATGAGGGAGATTTAAGTTTTCATGAAATTGTTGAAATAGCCGAGTTTTTAACAAACAAGATGAGTGTTAGAATTTCACCTGAATTTGAGAAGTATGCTGAAAGGTATCAAATTGAATATTTAAAGGAAAAGCTAAACCGACCCATTCGCGTTTGTGGCATGGTCAAAAACGAGGGAGAACCTGGTGGAGGTCCTTTTTGGGTTAAAGATGAAAGCGCTAATATATCCTTGCAAATTGTAGAAGCTGCCCAAATAAATAAAAAAAATAAACATCAAAAGGACATTCTTAATAATGCCACCCACTTTAATCCAGTTGATTTAGTCTGTGGTGTTAGAAACTATAAAGGGCAAAAGTTTGATCTTACCAAATATGTCGATCACAAAGCCGCTTTTATCACCAAAAAAACAACTATGGGTAAGGATTTAAAAGCTTTGGAGCTACCAGGATTATGGAATGGGAGTATGGCTAATTGGAACACCATTTTTGTTGAAGTGCCGCTAATTACCTTTAATCCTGTGAAGACGGTTAACGATTTACTAAAAGCACCGCATCAAATAAAGTAACATGTTTGATGAATCACTGCTTTTATCTGAATTGGAATTCAAAGCCGTCAGAAGTTCTGGAGCTGGTGGGCAGCATGTGAATAAAGTATCGTCAAAAGTGGTTTTGAGTTTTGATTTAATAAATTCCCAGGTTTTTACAGAAGAACAAAAGGAACGGCTATTAACTAATTTGAAAAACCGATTGACCAGCAATGGCGTTTTGATTTTGCAAAGTGATGATAGCCGAAGCCAGCATAAAAACAAAGAGGCGGTCATCAAAAGACTCTTAGAAATCATTAATGATGGACTAAAAGTTGCTAAAAAACGTAAAAAAACAGCAGTCCCTAAAGCCGTGAAATTAAAACGCTTATCCAAAAAGCGACAACAATCAGATAAAAAAGCCAACAGAAAACCACCGGAGCTTCCATAAATTATGAAGTTAATTTTATGGAAAATAATTAATTGTTAGCTACCTTTGTGACGTTCTCAAAAAAGGGGTGCCAAATAACGGCTGAGATCATACCCAATGAACCTAGAACAGGTAATGCTGTTTAGGGATTGTGAATATTAAAACTGTATCCGGAACAGTGAAGATATTCCATTTTATAATCAATTATTAAACAAGAATAATGACCTCTTTTTATTCGGCAAAAATTATTTTATCGAATGAAAAATTTATTCACATTTTTAGCACTAATTGTGGTATCTACAAGTGCGTTTTCACAGGAAGAACCAGTTATTCAACCTAAAGACTCCACTGAACTGGAAGTGTTAAATGAAGTTATGGTAAGCGCTGTGCGTGTCAAAGCAACATCTCCCATTACTCATTCCAACCTCACAAAAGAAGAGATTGCCGAACGCAATTTAGGGCAGGATATACCCATTCTGTTAAATTATTTACCTTCGGTGGTCACTACTTCTGATGCAGGAGCAGGAGTTGGTTATACAAGTATTCGTGTGCGCGGTATTAATGCACAATCAACTAATGTCACCATTAACGGAATTCCTTACAATGATGCGGAATCATTAGGAACTTTTTGGGTTAATCTTGGGGATTTTGCTTCATCCGTTGAAAGCTTACAGTTACAACGAGGCGTTGGAACATCATCAAATGGATCTGGAGCTTTTGGTGCCAGTATCAATGTATTGACTGATGCGATTTCTAAAAATTCCTATGCCGAATTTGCTAATTCCTTTGGTAGTTTTAATACCAGAAAACATACCCTTAAATTTAGTACGGGTTTACTTAATGACCATTTTGAAGTAGCAGGAAGGCTTTCTGCAATTAAATCAGATGGTTATATCGATCGTGCTGAATCCGATTTAAAATCTTATTTCCTTCAGGGATCTTATGTAGATGATAACCGTGTTATAAAAGCCATCACTTTCGCAGGTAAAGAAATTACCTATCAATCATGGAATGGCCTGGAAGATTTAGAAAAACTGGAAAACGATAGAACGTATAATACTGCTGGTGAATATACTGATGCAAACGGTAATATTCAGTTCTATGAAAATGAAGTAGATAACTACCAGCAAGACCATTATCAATTGCACTGGAATGAGCGCTATAACAACTATTGGTCTACTAACTTGGCGCTGAATTATACCTATGGGCGAGGCTATTTTGAGCAGTTTAGAGAAGATGAAAGCTTGTCCAGTTATGGTTTGGACGATGTCGGAATTGGCAGTGAAACCGTTTCTGAAACCGACTTGGTACGCAGACGTTGGTTGGATAATGACTTTTATGTTATTAACGCCAATGCGAACTTTAAAAAGAATCAGATAGACGCTATTTTTGGAGGATCCTATAGCTTTTATGATGGTGATCACTTCGGTGAGATTATTTGGGCACAATTTGCCAGTAACAGTATGAATACTGATAGATACTACAATGCTAACGGTAAGAAAACGGATATCAATTTTTTTGGTAAAGCCAATTACAGACTCAATGATAAAATAAGCCTTTTTGCTGATTTGCAATTACGATTGGTAGATTACAAAACCACCGGACTTACCTCGGATATATTACCTCTGTTAGTTGATGAAAATTATACATTTTTTAATCCAAAAGCGGGTATCACTTATACGATAAACTCGAGTAATAGCTTGTACTTTTCCTATGCCAGAGCGAACAGAGAACCCAATAGAGATGATTTTGAAAACAATACGACCATAAAACCAGAACAGTTAAATGATTTTGAGTTGGGTTGGCGTTTAAAAAAGGATAAGTTCAGATTAAATGCCAATACTTATTTTATGTTATACAATGAGCAATTGGTGTTAACTGGAAATATCGATAATGTTGGTAATCCTATCCGCACTAATAGTGGCGAAAGTTATAGATTGGGACTGGAAATAGATGCCGCTATTCAACTCGGAAAGAAATTTGCTATTCAGCCTAATCTAACGATTAGCACTAATAAAAACAAAGAAATGATCACATCAATAGATGGTGAATTGGTGAATTTGGGCAAAACGGATATTTCGTTTTCACCTAATCTAATAGCCGGAAATGCTCTGGTTTTTCAACCGATTCCAAGCTTACAAATGAGTTTATTGAGTAAGTATGTTGGTGAACAATACATGAGCAATACGGAAGCTGAAGCCTCGAAATTGGATAGTTACTTTGTAAATGATTTTAGTATCAATTACGAGTTACTGTTTCAACGCGATGAAGAAAAGAAACCGTTTTTAGATGCTATTGTGTTTTCAGGGCTGGTGAATAATATCTTTAACGAGAAGTATGAATCCAATGGTTATTATTATACCTATGATGATACGTGGTCTAATCCACCAGAGGTAACCACCATCGAAGGCGCTGGTTTTTATCCACAGGCCACAACCAATTTCTTATTAGGAATGACATTGAAGTTTTAAGCATCAAAAAAGGCGACCTAATTTGGTCGCCTTTTTTGTTAATTATTCCACACCCTGATAATATCACCAGTTTTTTCTACAAAATAACGTTTTAAACCGTAGTTCCCGGTGGTGCCTTCTTGCGGTTGCCCAGTGAGAATATCATAGGTTTTGGAATCGTCACAATCGCAAGTAGCTAATATGCCCTCAACTGTTAAAGTAGAGCAATTACGTAATTCGTGATTCGGATCACTCAATTCAAAAGCACTATAGTTGTTACCACCAGCATAATATACCACAATACCATTGATGCCATAAGTTGGCTCTATTATATAATTATTTGGAAATTGTAGGTCAGTATACCTAGGGAATGACACATTAATGGTCGTACCAGTATCAAATGTGTAATTTGGTAAATACCGATTATTGTTATCAAAACCGTCATCATCATTATTCTTACAAGACCATAGTATAATACAGCTTATTAATAGGACAATTGTTCTTTTCATTTCCATGTGATTTTAGGTGCAATTTACAACAAAAAGCGTTCAGCTTTAAATATTTTGTATATTTGTCATGTTATCTCGTGTAAGCGGGATTTTTTTATTATAAAACGATGAAGTTATGAGTAAAGTATCTTATTACACAGCAGAAGGGTTAAAAAAACTACGAGACGAGTTAAAACAATTAAAGGATATAGAACGTCCGCGTGCATCCCAAGCCATTGCGGAAGCACGAGATAAGGGTGATTTAAGTGAAAATGCCGAATATGATGCCGCTAAAGAAGCGCAAGGCCTTTTGGAAATGAAAATTTCTAAACTTGAAGAAACATTGGCTGGCGCTAGATTGATTGATGAATCGCAATTGGATACTTCCAAAGTTTTGGTGTTATCAACAGTGAAAATTAAAAACCAGACCAATGGTATGGAAATGACTTACACCTTGGTTGCTGATGGTGAAGCTGATTTAGCTTCTGGAAAGATTTCGGTCAATTCACCTATTGGAAAAGGCTTGTTAGGGAAATCGGTTGGAGAAGTTGCCGAGGTTAAAGTGCCTAACGGAGTCATGAAATTTGACATCTTGGAAATTTCCAGATAAGCTGTAAACTAAATAATATTTTAGAAAGATTCCTGTCATGCAGGAATCTTTTTATATTTACAAAAACCTTACAGTATGGCATCTATCTTCACAAAAATTATTAGCGGCGAAATCCCATGTTATAAAATTGCGGAAACCGACAAGTTTTTTGCGTTTTTAGATATTAATCCCAATGCTAAAGGCCATACTTTATGTATTCCAAAACAAGAAGTTGATAAGTTGTTTGATTTAGATGATGATACCTATTTGGAATTGATGGCTTTTTCTAAAAGGGTTGCAAGTGCTATTGCTAAAGCCGTCCCTTGTAAGCGGGTTGGGATGACTGTCATAGGTTTAGAAGTACCTCATGCACACGTGCATTTAATTCCACTAAACTCTATGGAAGATGCGCGCTTTATTAGTAAGCAAAAATTAACTGATAAGGATTTCAAAGAAATTGCATCTGCAATACGAGCCCAATTATAATTGATCTTTTAAAAAGAATAAAGCAACTCCAGCAATAATTAGCGCTATGGCTACGCCTATCAATATCCAAGCTTTTTTCTTTAGTTTAAAGGATGCTTTTTTAGGTTCGAAAGCGCGTTGATGATACTTAAATACACGCTCAATATCGTCGGTCCAACTAATGGGATAAATGGTTGTATTGCAAGTTTTACAGGATAGCACATGGCTTGTTTCCGTAGTGAGCGATTTGTAAAAATGGGTTTCAATAAATTTTTGCTTGAACGTCAAACGTAGCCCGTCATTACTGTAGCATTCTGGACAGTTATTTTTTAGGGCAACTTCTTTGATGGTGATTAAGCTCTCTTTCATGATGAAACCGATTTTAATTCAATTTGCATAGTCGTACCTTTGTTGGGTTCTGAATGAAGGACTTTAATTTTACCGCCATGAAACTCTTCAATGATACGTTTGGCCAATGATAATCCCAATCCCCAACCACGTTTTTTAGTCGTAAAACCTGGCTCAAAAATAGTTTTGAACTGCTTTTTTGAGAGACCTTTCCCAGTATCACTTACTTGAATTTTTACAGTCTCTTCCAATTGTTGAATGGAAATAGATAGCTTACCCTTGCCCTTCATAGCGTCAATGGCATTCTTGACTAAATTCTCAATTGTCCAACTATATAATTGCTTATTCAGTTGAACAAAAATAGCTTCACTTGGAGCTTGTAATTCAAAATCTATAAGGTCTGAAGAACGCGCCTTTAAATAATCGTAAGAATCTATGGTTTCTTGTACAATGTCAGCTTTCTCAAGTGTTGGTAATGACCCTATTTTACTGAAACGTTCGGTAATGGTTTGTAATCGGCTAATATCCTTCTCAATTTCGATGATGTAATCAGGATTGATATTTTCTGTTTTTAAAATTTCGGTCCACCCAATTAATGACGACAATGGTGTGCCAATTTGATGGGCTGTTTCTTTAGCCATTCCAGACCAAAGTTTGTTTTGTGTAGCAATTTTGGAACTACGGTAAAAAAAGTAAACAACAGCCCCAAAAAGAAAAATGATAAGTAAAAGAGCTAGTGGATAGTATTTGAGTTTATTTATCAACGGTGAATTGCCATAATAAAGTTTTCCTAAATTCACATTGGTATTTAATTCAGAATCAAAATAGGATAGTTCAATAGGCTTGTTTTCTTCTTTGAATTTATTAACCAGTTTAGTAACATAACCTTTATTATCAAGCATGGTACTATCAATGTTTCGCCAAAACCCAACTTCATTTTGTTCACTGACTACAATCATGGGATTGTCATTTTTTGTATCAAAAAACACTTTTGAAGACACCGGATTTATATTATCCGTTAAAAAGTTTTGCTGAATATCACTCTGTGCTGCGGCCCATATATCCATTTTTTTTCGCTGTTCTTCCTTAAAATGCTGAAAAAACACATAGGTATTCCAAAGGATTAAGGATATAATTCCAAAGGACGCAATAACAATAATCCAGCGCGTAATATTACGATGTTTCGAAAAAATCATAGAGTCATTTACAAACGGTAATATAATGTAAATCTGTTAATAATATTGTGTGATAAGGCAACCAAATCATTTTTAGTTCATTATCAGATTAATTACATTTGTGCAAATTAAAAATAATTCATGACTTCATTCGAACCCAAAGAGCTTTCAACAGGCAAATTACACAGTTATTTGTTGTGTGCTGTTGCACCTAGACCAATTGCTTTTGCCAGTACAGTTGATAAGGAAGGTAACCCAAATTTATCTCCTTTTAGTTTCTTTAATGTGTTCAGTGCCAATCCACCAGTCATGATATTTTCACCTGCAAGACGCGTGAGGGATAATACCACGAAACACACTTTGGAAAATGTTTTAGAAACCAAGGAAGTGGTTATCAATGTTGTGAATTTTGATATGGTACACCAAATGTCATTGAGTAGTACGGAATATCCAGAAAACATCAATGAATTTGAAAAAGCTGGATTGCAAATGCTAAAATCTGATATGGTAAAACCATTTCGTGTAGCTGAATCACCCATTCAGTTTGAATGTAAAGTCAATGAAGTCATCTCTTTAGGGCATGAAGGGGGTGCAGGCAATTTAGTTATATGCGAAGTTGTTAAAATGCATATTGATGATGAGGTATTGGATGAGAATGGTCATATTGTTCAAGAGACTTTAGATTTAGTGGCACGTGCTGGTGGTAGTTATTATAGCCGCGCTAAAAATGGCTTTTTTGAAATACCAAAACCCTTATCAACATTGGGTATTGGTGTTGACAGCATTCCGGAGTATATCAAAAATAGCATGATTTTAACTGGAAATGATTTAGGCATGTTAGGAAATGTTGAATCACTTCCCAATGAGGAATCAGTTCAAGAATTCGTGGCATCGGTTAGTGAACGCTATCCGAATATTTCAGAAGCTACACATAGAGAAAAACATAAATTGGCACATAACTACTTAAGTTTTGGTGATGTAGAAAGTGCCTGGAAAATATTATTATCATAACACAGAAAATTAGAATAGAAAATGGAAGTACAAGGGAGAATTAAATTAATTGGAGACACACAAACTTTCGGTGCAAACGGATTTAGAAAAAGAGAAGTGGTCGTAACAACTGAAGAACAGTATCCGCAACATATCATGATTGAGTTTGTTCAGGATAAAACAGACTTGCTAAACAATTTTCAAGTAGGGCAACAAATAAAAATCAGTATCAACTTACGTGGTAGGGAATGGGTGAATCCTCAAGGTGAAACCAAATATTTTAATTCCATTCAAGGATGGCGCATTGAAGCATTACAATCAGAATCTGCTAACCCTGAAATGCCTCCTGTTCCACCTGTTGAAGCATTTGAGCCAGCAAATGATTTGAATGAAGACGATCATGACGATCTTCCTTTTTAAAAATAGAAGGCCTTATAAAATGTCAATCCCAACTTTTTGAAGTTGGGATTTTTTTATATAAAAAAGCCTTGAATGAACAAGGCTTTAGTTTTGTGGTTTTAGATTTGACCTTTATAAACAAACTCAAAAAAAGCAATGATGAACAAAATTTATTGCACAAAGGCCACTGTAAAGATGGTGAAAAAAGTTGTATTTTCAAAAACTATAGAGGTTTAAGAACTGTAATCATGGGATTCAATAAATTCATTTTAAATGACTTATGCATGTTTTAGGAACTGAAATAGCTTTCCCAAACCCACGTTTAACCGATGAAAATGGACTATTGGCTATCGGTGGCGACCTATCGGTTGAGCGGTTGCTGCTTGCTTATAAAATGGGCATTTTTCCTTGGTTTAATGATGAAGAACCTATTTTGTGGTGGTCTCCCGACCCGCGTTTTGTGTTGTTTCCAAGTAAACTAAAAGTTTCAAAAAGTATGAAGCAGGTACTTCGAAATTCGGATTTTGAGGTAACAGTTAATCAAGAATTTGAAAAAGTCATTTCAGAATGTTCTAAAATAAAGCGAAATGGTCAAGGTGGAACTTGGATTACTTTTAGCATGATAGAGGCCTATTCGGAACTACATCGAATGGGTTTTGCTAAATCAGTTGAGGTATGGTTGGAGGGTAAATTGGTTGGAGGTCTTTATGGTGTTGATTTAGGCAATGGCGTTTTTTGTGGCGAAAGTATGTTTTCAAAGGTTACCAATGCCAGTAAAGTAGGCTTTATAACTTTTATACAGAATACCAGCTACGGCCTTATTGACTGCCAAGTTTATACGAACCATTTAGCGAGTCTGGGTGCTGAAGATATTTCTAGGGAAGATTTTTTAAAGCATCTGTAGTTATACTTCATCATACCTGAAACATGCCACTTCGTGGTCATTGACCATGCCTGTTGCCTGCATGTGCGCATAAACAACCGTACTACCAACAAAATTAAAACCACGTTTTTTTAAATCTTTGCTCAAAGCATCGGAAATAGCAGTTGTTGCAGGTGCATTTTTGTGGTTTTTTAGGTTGTTTTTTATGGGTTTATGGTCAACAAACCCCCAGATATATTCCGAAAATGAACCAAACTCATCCTGAATTTTTATGAAAGCTTGAGCATTGGTCACAGTGGCATTGATTTTTAATTTGTTGCGAATGATTCCTGCATCTTGCAATAAGCTATCGATTTTAGGTTGTTGGTAAGAGGCTATTTTTTGGTAGTCAAAATTATCAAACGCCTTTCTAAAGTTTTCGCGCTTTCTTAAAATCGTAATCCAGCTCAATCCAGCCTGGAAAGTTTCAAGAATCAAAAACTCAAATAAGGTCTCATCATTATAAACTGGAACGCCCCATTCCTGATCGTGATAGGCTTCATAAAGTGCATCCCCGACACACCAGCCACATCTGTGTTTTTCCATTTTTTTAATGATTTAATTGTGCTTCTAGTTCTATAATTCTTTCATTTTTCTGTTTCAATTCAATACGTAATTCTATTGTATATAATAAGATAAAAATCAAGACACAAAACTTTGAAAAATCATATAAAGGCAATGAGTCGCTTAAATAATAATTTTCATATAAGTGAAATCTTTTTCCTATGTATAAAAAGAAAAATAAAATGATGAAAAAGTTCTTTAGACTTTTAATAATTTTCAGCCAAGTCATATTTTGTAAGGTTTAAAGATTCTTTCTACTAATGTAACAACTGTCACGCAAATGGCAGTACAATAAATGTATTTTTGTTTAAAATAATTATATGGAAATCACCCACGATAGCGACATTCAAACGATTATAGGCAGCAGTTTAAAAACAGCAATAAACTATAAGGACTATAAGGAATTAGTCAAAAATATGGTTGACAATAAATCGACAACAGGGAATGACAAATCAGAAGCTATGGTTAATTATACAATGCTGAATGATCGCCGTATGAAACGCTGGGATAAAACGGTAAAAGCTACTGAAGAGTCTAAAACGCGTTTAGAAGGATTTGATAAACAAGTCACCTGGTTGGTTGTTACCGAAAGCTGGTGTGGTGATGCGGCACATGTTATTCCGGTTTTTAACAAAATTGCAGAACTCAATCAGAATATTGATTTAAAATTAGTCTTACGAGATGACCATGACGAGCTCATGAATCGGTTTTTAACCAATGGCGGCAGGGCTATCCCAAAGCTAATAATGATGGATAATGAGACTAAAGATATTTTAGGAACTTATGGGCCTAGACCCAGTGAAGCCACAAAAATGGTTAATGATTACAAGGCTGAACATGGCACTCTAACTCCAGAATTTAAAGAAGATTTACAACGATGGTACAATGCTGATAAAGGCCAGACTGCCATTGAGGATTTATTGCAACTGTTGGGAGTTTAATTTTTCCCTTCAAAGTAAAACGTAATGGATCCTAATTGCGATTTTTTTGAAGCATCAGCACTAAATCGGGCATCTTTGGCGTAATCAATAGCATGATCGTGTAGGCAGACATTATTTGTAGACGCAGCTTCGTTAATTGAAGCATTGGTGACCTTCCCTAAAGCATTTACGGTAATGTTGACCACCACTTTTCCACCTGTTTCACATAGGTAAATAGGCGTTGGTAAAAACGTAAGGGTTCTGTTTAACAGTGAGTAATGTGATGTGCTGTTTTTGTTTACAGATTGCTGACTTAAATTACTTTGCTGTTTTTTTAAAACCGAATTTACGTTATCAAATGATGAGAGCACGTCATCATCAATTTCTGGTTGTGAAGTGGTTTCATTTGGACCGTTATGATCTTCTCCCTGATTTTCAGATGGTGTATATTCATAATCTTTTGGAGGTGCAATAGGTTGATAAGCTTGCGCAAACCGTTTATAATTTTCAGTTTCGTTATAGGCTTTATTGGTTTCTGCTACCTGTTTTTCAGCGGCTTCTTTTGCTAATGCTTCTTCTTGAAGTTCTTCTTCAGTCTTTGGTTCAACTAAATAATAGCTTTCTGTAATAAGGTCTTCCTGTTGTTTTAGATGAAACGTAAACATACCCATAACCATCGTTCCCGAAATAAGGGCCGTTATCAACATAGCTTTATGTTTATCGGTTAAATTCAAAGATTTTAATTAGGCTAATCAAGCATGTTTCAATCTAATATACGGAAAAAAGCCTTATTTGGTCGTTAAGCTTTTTATAAAGGCCTCTGGAGAAAGGGCATTCGCAACATCAAAGGATCCTATTTTGGTGCGTCTTAAAACAGATAAATGAGCACCTGAATTCAGTGCTTTGCCAAAATCGTGAGCTAAAGATCGAATATACGTGCCTTTACTACAAACCACTCTGAAATCAAGATTATTGCCATCAATCTTGGTAATTTCAAATTCGGAAATGGTAACTGTTCGTGATTGTATCTCAACGTCTTCACCAGCACGTGCAAATTCATATAGGCGTTTACCATCCTTTTTTATAGCTGAAAAAACGGGTGGATATTGTTCAATATCACCAATAAATTGTTGGGTGGTTTTATGAATCAGTTCATCGGTAATATGGTCCGTTGGAAAAGTATGATCGATTTCCGTTTCTAAATCATAGGAAGGCGTGGTGCTCCCAATGACAAAGGTTCCTGTATATTCCTTGTCCTGACCTTGAAAGGTATTGATTTGTTTGGTCATTTTTCCCGTACAAATAACCAGAAGACCGGTAGCTAAAGGGTCTAAAGTACCCGCGTGACCAACCTTTATTTTTTTGATGTTAAACGCATGTCGTATTTCCCATCGCAACTTATTGACAACCTGAAACGATGTCCAATTCAAGGGTTTGTCAATTAATAGTACTTCGCCATTAAGAAAATCTTCCGCAGTTTTCATATCGTTAATTTATCCAGGCATATATTATAGCTGCCAGACCAACAATGATACAATAAGCGGCAAAATAGGAGAGTTTACTTTTCTTAACAAGGGCTATCATCCATGTACAAGCAAATAAACCAGCGACAAAAGCGGCTATAAAACCGACACTTAATGATGTAAAATTGGAACTTTCATAGGTCAGTTCGCCACTTAAAATATCCTTCGCAATTTTGCCAAATATCAATGGAATAACCATTAAAAATGAAAAACGTGCTGCCCGCGATTTATCATTACCAAGCAATACAGACGTTGAAATGGTGGCACCCGAACGGGAAATACCTGGTAGCATAGCAATGGCTTGAGAAATCCCAATAACAAAGGCATTGCCAAAACTCACTTTTTTAAAGGTATCCTTGGCTTTGTCCGCCAGTAGCAATAAAATAGCCGTTACGAGCAACATGAATCCAACCAACAAAATATTCCCTCCAAATAGGCTTTCCAATTGCTCTTCAAAAAATAATCCGACAATGACGGCAGGTATCATGGAAAGTGCAATTTTGGCGGCAAATTGTAGGTCTTCATTCCATTGAAATTTCAAGATGCCTTTTAACAACAACCAGATATCCTTTCTAAAAACAACCATAGTGCTTAAGGCCGTAGCAAAATGAAGAACCACAGTGAATAAGAGACTTTCTTTAGGGATGGATGCATCACCTAAAATAGACTTTCCCAATTCTAAATGACCACTTGATGACACTGGTAGAAATTCAGTAAGTCCTTGAATAACACCTAAAATAATTGAATCTGAAATATCCATAGGGCAAAAATATCAAAATGCACTTATCAAAGTGACCAATGAAGTAAATAAGTGTTATTTTTTATCAGGATTCAGTAAAATGGCATAAACCTCAATCCCGAAACCAATGAGCACTAAAGCAGGAGCCAAACGAATGCGACGCCAGCTAAAAATATCGGGATTAAACACATTAGGGTCGTCACTACCACCACCAGACATTAAAATAAAGCCCAATGCTATGAAAGCCAAACCAATCAGCATGAATTTATAATTCTTTTTCCCAAATATAAATTCTGCTTTTGCTGCTTCTTTTCGTTTTTGTTCGCCCATAATCAATTAAATTCTGTGAAATAATATCGTCACCAATTGCCAATTGCGCAATGTGTTCGGATGTCCCTAACCACAATTTAGGTAAGTGCAAAGTAACCCTTTTATTTAAAACTTTTGCGTTAAGAGAATCTAAATTTAATCCGCGCTCCAATCCACGGTTAATATAATAGCGGTCACCATGGCTGTCACTAAATACAATATCGTAGGACGTCCCTTCACTAATCTTAATAATGGTTTCTGTTTCGACTACACAGCTTTCAGGTTGCGGATCTTGAATTATTAGAGATTTGATCCCAAAAAAAATGACTCCCAAAAGTATTATCGAAATAAAAATGAATAGAACGTATTTTTTCATTTGAAGAAAACGTTGGTTATATATCTTTTAACGAAGAGTACCAATAATTATTATTAACTAAGAATTAAAGTCAGGACTATATACTTCATACTTCAAATTTAGGTTTTCAGATAGAAAAGCGACTATCTTTTTAGCATTTTCCTGTTTTTTGAATCCGATCACTTCAGTTTTTTCAGTATGAGATTTATTGAGAAGGTATATGTAAAACTTATAGAAACTATGAGTGTTTTGAGGAAATACAATCCCAGGTGCTGGCATGCCATGAGCTCTTTTCAATTTTAACAATGAAACTGTAGTTTTATTTTTTAAATCAATACTTTGCTTATAAATTAAAAACCCTAAAACGAAGTACCCTTTAAAGAGTTTATATTCTTTAACTAATAACCCTGACCTTGAGAAGATAATTGCTGACATTAAAAGTGTAAAAATTCCTAAATAAATTGAAACTATAGGAAATGGTTTTTCTATTAAAGAATAGCTTTCGCTTTCAGCTAGGTAAAAAAGAAAAAGTGTCACCAATAAAATAATAGATAAGTGAATTTTTTGAATAAGATCTAAATTGTGCTCGCCAATTATTTTTTTCATAATATTCAATCACTAATCACTAATCACTAATCACTAATCACTAATCACTAATCACTAATCACTAATCACTAATCACTAATCACTAATCACTAATCACTAATCACTAATCACTAATCACTAATAATACAACTGATCCGTCTTTAAATTCAAAAACCGTTGTGTGGCAATAAACGTACTAATCCAGGTAATTACAATACCCAACATAAAAATACCCGCAAACAATCCAGCAATTAGCACCGTATTGTTCAATAAGTTGAGTTCAGGGAATGTTTTGTTGACGTAATAGAACACAATAGCCATGCCTATCATGGCTAAGATTGCGCCGATAACTCCCAAGCGAACACTTTTCCAAACAAAGGGTCTACGTATAAATTGCTTGGTAGCACCAACCATTTGCATGGTTTTGATAGTGAAACGTTTGGAATATACAGACAGCCTGATGGAACTATTAATAAGCAACACCGCAATAACCGTAAATAAGGCACTAATGACCAAAATCCAAAAGCTGATTCTCTTAACGTTATTATTCATTAAAGTGACCAAATCATTATCATACCGCACTTCATCTACAAAGCTTTTGGTCAATGCTTCTTCAGAAATGGCCTGCAATTGTGTTTCATTCACATAATCGGCTTTGACATGCACATCAATAGAATTTTGTAATGGATTATACCCCAAAAACTCCATAAAATCCTCACCGTTTTCAGCTTTCATAGATTCCGCAGCTTGTTCTTTAGAAACAAATTCCGTGGATTTAACATATTCTGAAAGGGCCAAACTCTTTTCCAATTGTTTAATCTCAACATCTTTGGCAGAATCTTTCAAGTAAATGGTTACCACAACCTGTTCTTTAAAATGATCTGAAACCTTTTTGGCATTAATCACCAGCATCCCCAATAAACCCAATAGGAATAATACGAGACCAATACTCAAAACAACTGAAAAATAGGATGAAATTAAGCGGCGTTTTTGATACCTGTCAAATGATGAGCTCATAGAAATGTTTGTTAGTGATGTAAAAATATAAAACTATTTCATACTAATATCAAAAGACCATAGTCTTTTGAAACCATTAAAAAATTGTCATTCCCACGAAAGTAGGAACCCATTGGTTTATCTTTAAACGTTTAAACTTTCAACATTGTTATAATAAGCGTAAATTTGATGTTAAAAGAAATCTGAATTTGACCTTTACGCTTCACGATTTAAAAATTTCAAGACCAGGACTTTGGTTTCCAACTATTTGGATTTATTTAGTGCCATTTCGAATTGAAGATTACTTTTGGTTAGAGTTCAATTTTTGGTTGGGATTCATTTTTGTCACATTTCCACTTAACTATTTAGTTTATGGATTTAATGACTTAAATGATGTTTATGCTGATAAACTTAACGACAGAAAAGGAAACTTTCTATTTGGGGCAAAATCTTCACCCGAACAACTGGAATCTATCTTGCTTAAAATTGCAATTATAATAAGTCCTTTCATCATTTATTTTTCAATAATAGGCGGTTGGAAAATGTTTGGTTTGCTCATGTTTATGATTGTTATTAATGGGTTGTATAATTTTAAACCATTCAGATTTAAAGAGCGTCCGCCTTTTGAAATTGCTATTCAAATAGGATATGTGTTTACTGCATTTTTTAGTATTCAGTTAAATGACTTGAATATATTACCATGGCAAACAATTTTGTATTTATCGCTATTTGCATTTCAGGCGCATATTGCCGGTGAAATTATGGATATAGAACCCGATTTAAATTCGGGAAAGAAAACAACAGCCACGATAATCGGAAGAAGGAATACCAAATTCCTAATGCTGCTTATTCTATTGGTTGAAGTTTATATTTTATCATTTTGGTTTCAAGACTACATCTTGGCAGGATTTTTATTGACTTTTTCTGGATGGCTCATTTTGGATAACTTTTTTTTCTTTAAGTCAAAACCTTACTCGGTTGATCAAATGAAACTATTTGGATTAGCTATGAATGTATCTGCCATTTTATCAATGATTTGGATCCTGTATTCAGGAAAATTGTTGGACCCTGTTTTTTGATTGTACTTCCCTTTTACAATCTTATAATAAACCGTAAATTTGCGCTTTTATAAGCGGAAAAACAGGACGATGAAATACAATTTCAACGAGATCGAAGCCAAATGGCAAAAGTATTGGGCAGACAACCAAACCTTTAAAGCGGCCAACCATTCAGACAAACCAAAATATTATGTATTGGATATGTTCCCATATCCCAGTGGTGCTGGACTGCATGTGGGTCATCCGTTAGGATATATTGCTTCCGATATTTATGCACGTTATAAACGCCACAAAGGGTTTAACGTTTTGCATCCACAAGGATATGATAGCTTTGGATTACCCGCTGAACAATATGCCATTCAAACAGGTCAGCATCCTGCGATTACCACCGAAGAAAACATTAAAACCTATCGCAGACAGTTAGATCAAATTGGCTTTTCATTCGATTGGTCTCGGAAAATTCGTACCAGTGACCCGAGTTATTACAAGTGGACCCAGTGGATTTTTATTCAACTGTTCAATTCCTGGTATAATTACGATAGTGATAAAGCCGAAAACATTGACACGCTAATTTCTGTTTTCGAAAAAGAAGGAAATTTTAAAGTGAATGCGGCTTGTGATGATGGTGTAGTTGATTTTACTGCGGAAGAATGGAATGGTTTGTCTTCTGAAAAACAACAAGAAATTTTATTGCAATACCGATTAACCTATTTAGCAGAGACCGAGGTGAATTGGTGTCCTGCTTTAGGAACTGTTTTAGCAAACGATGAGATCGTTAATGGCGTTTCAGAACGTGGCGGACATCCTGTGGTTAGAAAGAAAATGACCCAATGGTCTATGCGTATTTCGGCTTATGCTGAACGCTTATTACAAGGGCTGGAAACTATTGATTGGACAGATTCTCTAAAGGAGAGTCAACGCAATTGGATTGGTAAATCCGTTGGAGCCTCTGTCACTTTCAAGGTTAATAATCATGATGCTGTTATTGACGTTTTTACCACCCGACCTGATACTATTTTTGGAGTCAGTTTTATGACTTTGGCACCAGAGCACGAATTAGTCGCGAAAATCACGACGGACGAACAAAAGGCAGAAGTAGATGCCTACATTGAAGCAACGGCTAAACGTAGCGAACGCGATAGAATGGCCGATGTTAAAACCATTTCAGGGGTGTTTACCGGTGCTTATGCCGAGCATCCCTTTACTAATGAACACATTCCAATATGGATTGGCGATTATGTTTTGGCTAGTTATGGAACAGGAGCTGTCATGGCTGTGCCATGTGGTGACCAACGCGATTACGATTTTGCCAAGCATTTCAATATTCCAATACCTAATATTTTTGACGGTGTTGACATTTCTGAAGAAGCCTTTGCCGATAAGGAAAACACGGTTATTGCTAACAGTGATTTCCTTAATGGTTTGAACTACAAAAAAGCGACTAAACGGGCTATTTTTGAATTGGAGCAATTGGGTCAAGGTGAAGGAAAAACCAATTACCGTTTGCGTGATGCCGTATTTTCGCGCCAACGTTATTGGGGAGAGCCTTTCCCAGTGTATTATGTTAATGGCATGCCGCAAATGATTGATGCCAAGCATTTACCCATTAACTTGCCAGAAGTAGAGAAGTACTTACCTACGGAAACGGGCGAACCACCTTTGGGTAACGCCTCCACTTGGGCTTGGGATATAGTAGCTAATCAAGTGGTTGATAATAGTAAGATAGACCACAATACAGTTTTCCCACTAGAGTTAAATACCATGCCAGGTTGGGCAGGCAGTAGCCAATACTTCAACCGCTACATGGACCCGCATAATGACACCGAAATCTTTTCACAGGAAGCGGTGAATTATTGGCAGGAAGTAGACTTATATATTGGTGGTAGCGAGCACGCTACAGGACACCTGCTATACGCGCGTTTTTGGCAAAAATTCATGTATGATTTAGGCTTGGTGCCAGTGGATGAGTTTGCTAAAAAACTCATTAACCAAGGGATGATTTTGGGAACGAGTGCCATAGTTTATCGTATATCTGGTGAAAATATATATGTTTCTAAAGGGTTGAAAGATGATTATGAAGTCGAGGAGTTAAGGGTTGATGTTAGCCTGGTTAATTCTTCTGACGAAATAAACATTAATCAATTGAAAAATTGGCAGCCTCAATTTAAAGATGCTGAATTTATTCTTGAGGACAATAAATATATTGTTGGTAGAGAAGTTGAGAAAATGTCGAAGCGTTGGTTTAACGTTGTTAACCCTGATAGTATTTGTGAAGACTATGGTGCCGACAGTTTGCGTCTGTATGAAATGTTTTTAGGGCCTTTGGAGCAGTACAAACCATGGAATACTGCTGGTATTACAGGGGTGCATGGATTCCTTAAAAAGCTTTGGAAATTATATGTTGATGAAAACGGTTTAAATGTAACTGATGCTGAGCCAACAAAGGACAATTTAAAGACCTTACATAAAACCATTAAAAAAGTAGAAGAAGATATTGAGAATTTCTCGTTTAACACGTCGGTATCTACTTTTATGATTGCCGTTAATGAGTTAACCGCTCAAAAATGTACCAGTCGTGATATTTTGGAGCCATTGATTGTGTTGATTTCACCGTATGCACCTCACATCGCTGAGGAATTATGGAGTCAGTTAGGGCATAATGAGTCTATTTCAACTGCGCCATTCCCTAAATTTGAGGAGAAGCATCTGGTAGAAAGCAGTAAGAACTACCCGATTTCCTTTAACGGTAAAATGCGTTTTACGTTGGAGTTACCCTTGGATATGAGCAAAGAGGATATTGAAAAAACCGTATTGGCACACGATAAAACACAGGAGCAATTGCAAGGTAGAACACCTAAAAAAGTAATTGTGGTTCCTGGTAAAATTGTAAACATTGTCGGATAGTACTGTCATTCCTGCGAAGGCAGGAATCTCTTGGCTAAAAGGATTAAATTTAGAATTAAGCATGAAAAAAATACTCATAATTCTATTGACTCTAGCTTGTTTCAGCTTGTCAGCTCAAACCGAATTACTACAATTCCCTCAAGATTTTTATGGTATTTACAAAGGGGATTTGCATATAACCAATGCCAGAGGGAAGCAAACCATTCAAATGGAGTTTCATTTAAACCCGACTGATTCTATCGGGAAATTTCAATACATGTTGGTGTATATTATGGATGGCAATCGTCAGGAACGTCATTATAATTTATTGGAAAAAGATGTGGCTAAAGGTGAATACATTGTTGATGAAAATAACGGTATTCTTATCGACGCCAAGCTAATAGATAACACTATTTTCTCCATGTTTGAAGTACAAGGGAACATCTTGACAACTACCGAGCGTTTTTATAAAGACAGTATGGATTTTGAAATCACCTTTGCCAGTAAAGCCCAGCAAACCAAATCAGGAACAGTAGGTGAAGATGCTACCGAAGTGATTTCATATCCCATTTCAGTTTTGCAAAAAGCAAATCTCAAAAAACAAAACTAGATTTGTTAATTCCATAATTTTTAAATGGGATTTTGACGATTCCATAAAAATTTCAAAAACCTGATTTTCAGGGTTATATTTTAAATAAAAACCTTTTATTTTTAATTCCAATTATAAATCTTTTAAAGCCAATCAAAGATGAAAATTGGAGTCCCAAAGGAAATTAAAAACAATGAAAGTCGTGTGGGTATGACACCTGCCGGTGTTATGGAATTAACCAGCAACAACCATACGGTTTATATTCAATCCACTGCAGGCGAAGGCAGTGGATTTTTTGATTCAGATTATGAGGAAGTTGGAGCCGTAATTGTCGATAATATCCAAGATGTCTATTTAAAGAGTGATATGATTGTCAAAGTCAAGGAACCTATTGAGGTGGAGTATGCATACATAAAACCCAACCAAATTGTATTCACTTACTTTCATTTTGCTTCTAGTGAAGCGCTAACTCTAGCAATGCTTAAAAGTCAGGCCATTTGTATTGCTTATGAAACCGTTGAGGATGAAGATGGTTCCTTGCCATTATTGACTCCCATGTCTGAAGTTGCAGGTAGAATGGCTATTCAACAAGGCGCTAAATATCTTGAAAAACCCATCAAGGGTCGTGGTGTATTATTGGGAGGTGTCCCAGGTGTTTCCCCCGGAAAAGTATTGGTGTTGGGCGCTGGTGTTGTGGGTATTCAAGCCGCGAAAATGGCAGCAGGATTAGGTGCTCATGTTACTATTATGGACATAAATATGAAACGTTTACGCTATGTGAATGATGTCATGCCCAGCCACGTGGTTACCGAATTTTCAAGCGTGTACAACATAAAAAGGCATATAAAAACGCATGATTTAATAATAGGAGGTGTCTTAATCAAAGGTGGGAAGGCTCCTAAACTTATTACCAGAGAAATGCTCAAGGACATGCGACCCGGAACGGTATTGGTTGATGTTGCTGTAGATCAAGGCGGTTGCATGGAAACCACAAAAGCAACGACCCACGAAGATCCCACCTATATCATTGATGATATTGTTCATTATTGTGTGGCCAATATGCCTGGGGCTGTTCCTTATACATCCACATTGGCATTAACTAATGTGACACTGCCCTATGTTTTAAAACTGGCTAATATGGGTTGGGAAGCAGCTTGTAATGCAGATGCATCTCTAAAAAAAGGACTAAATGTTGTCGAAGGGCATATCGTTTACAAAGGCATAGCAGAAGCCTTTGGCTGGGATTGTCAGATGACATAACCTGACAAAGTTTCTTAACGAATATTTGGCTCATTATTTGCTATATTACTACTAAATTTACAGTTTAAAATAGAAAACAATGATCGGATATTATATATTGATTGGTGGTATTGCTTTAGTAAGTTGGTTGGTTAGCAATCAATTAAAGCAAAAATTTAAAAAATACTCACAGGTTCATTTGCGTAATGGGATGAGCGGTAAAGAGATTGCTGAAAAAATGCTGTCAGATAATGGCATCTATGATGTTGAAGTCATTTCTACTCCGGGTCAACTGACAGATCATTACAATCCAAAAAACAAAACAGTAAACTTAAGCGAAGCAGTTTACAGCCAGCGTAATGCTGCTGCAGCGGCAGTGGCTGCTCATGAGTGTGGTCATGCGGTACAGCATGCACAAGCCTATAGTGCTTTACAAATGCGTTCGGCTTTGGTTCCTGTCGTTTCAGTAACATCAGGTATGTCACAATGGTTGGTGATTGGTGGATTGATATTGGGTGCTGCTGCAGGAATGGGTATGGGCTTTTGGATTGCTGTTGCTGGTCTGGTTTTTATGGGCTTTGCAACCCTATTCAGCTTTATCACATTGCCAGTGGAATACGATGCCAGTAATCGTGCCTTGGCTTGGTTAAAAAATAAAAATATGCTGTCCCAAGAAGAATATTCAGGAGCTGAAGATGCGTTGAAGTGGGCAGCTCGCACCTATTTGGTGGCTGCTGTCGGTGCTTTGGCATCGTTGTTATATTGGGCGCTTCAAATTTTTGGAGGAAGAGACTAAATTAAAAAATAAGTTATTATTTAAGTCGGATTCATACAAACCGACTTTTTTTTGCTTAAATTTCAAGAATGAATACTAACTAACACAATTAAATTTATGGAAAATCAAGTTCAAGAACCATTATTATTAAGTGAAGTTTCAGATGCTGAACGCGTGGCATTTTACAAGAAAACCTATGCGCATGTAGCCGGAGGTGTATTAATTTTTGTTCTTTTTGAATATTTATTATTACAAAGTGAAACTATTGTTGAATTCATGTTCTCAATGACAGAAGGATACCGATGGTTGATCATGTTGGGCGGTTTTATGTTAGTCACTAATTATGCTGAAAGCATGACTATGAAAACCACTAATAAGAATACCCAATATTTAGCATATAGCTTATACATTTTTGCCGAGGCCTTAATTTTTGTGCCTCTTATTTACATTGCTGCATTTTACATGGATTCTGGGCCTGAAATTTTAAATCAGGCAGCTATTGTCACCTTGGCTTTATTTACGGGCTTATCTGCTGTGGTATTTGTAACAAAAAAGGATTTTTCATTCATTAAAACAGGGTTGACTATTGGGTTTTTTATTGCCATCGGACTAATTATAGCAGGCACCCTTTTTGGGTTTAATTTAGGCCTGTGGTTTTCTGTTGGGATGTGTTTATTGGCTGGAGGCTCCATTCTATATCAAACATCCAACTTGGTGAATAAATATTCAACCGAGGATTACATTCCAGCTTCATTGGGATTATTTGCATCCTTGATGTTATTATTTTGGTATGTACTATCCATATTTTTATCGAGAGATTAAAAAGAAAAGCTCCTGAATTCAGGAGCTTTTTTTATAGTTCTATTTGCCGATCTATCTGTTGGGCTAGAGAGATAAAGGTTTCGGTTCTTGAAACACCCGGAATAGATTGAATGTTTTTATTGAGCAACTGCATGAGATGCTCATTATCCTTGCAAAGTATTTTGATAAAGATGCTCCAATTTCCAGTGGTATAATGGCACTCTAAAACTTCAGGTATTTTTTTAAGTTGTTTCACGGCATCTGGATTACTCATGGCCTTATCTAAATAAATGCCAATGAACGCCATGGTGGTATAACCCAAAACTTTTGGATTAATCACAAATTTAGAACCTGAAATAATTCCTGATGCTTCCAGTTTTCGCAACCGTTGATGAATAGCTGCGCCAGATATCCCCACTTCTTTTGCAATGGCCAGAATAGGTGTTCGGGCATCACGCATTAATGCGCGTAGAATGGTTTTATCTATGCCATCAATTTCAATATTTTGATTAATGACCTTCATCTAGATATTTAAGGGGTTGTAGCCAAGATACGGGACTTCGATTTCTTTGAAAGTAATGTCGTAGGTTTCCAATTCTTTTAGAATAGGTTCATAGACTTCTTTAATAATAGGCATCTGAACACCTGGCGTTGTTATCTTTTCATTTAAAATCGCTAAAGTAGCTATGGCTACGGGCAAACCAACTGTTTTAGCCATGGCTGTGTAGGTTTGATCTTCGCCCAGGGTAACCATGGTAGAATCTATTTGATGTTTTTTGCCTTCCAGTTCATAACCAAATTTATGATACATAACAATCATATCTTTTTCATCGTCTGCAAGCGTCCAGCTGTCCATTAATATTTTTTGCAGGATTTGGGCTGGAGTGGCTTTTTTAAGACCAACCATTTTTTTATTATTGAAAATATCCAATTCAATTAATTTATCCCAAACAATATCATCTTGATCAATTTTTAAGGCATGCCTAAACTTTAGTTCAACAGAATCTGTCGGGCTGTAAGGCAAAAAGGCATTTACAAAATCTCTATATGACATGTTCTCGCTATCATCAATAGTATATTCATCATCGGTCATACCTAGTTGAACAAACATATTCCAGGCGCGACTGAAGCCCACACGACGCATGGTGCCTCGATATAATGTTCTGGCATCATCCAGTCCATAAGCTGATTGGTACTTCAGAGAATCTCTATTGGCATAAGCCTCAAAACGGCCATATCCTTCAACATCTAAAAATTCGGTGCGTCTAAACAAACGGTTGTAAGGAATATACTTATAAGTACCTTCCTGTAAAAACTTGGCAGCCCCACCTTGGCCTGCTACAACAACATTCCTTGGGTTCCAAGTAAACTTATAATGCCAAAGGTTATTGTCGCTTTCCGGAGCGACCAACCCACCTGTAAAGGACTCAAAAAGAATGACTTTTCCGCCTTTGTTTCGAATACGGTCAATTACCTGCATGGCACTCATATGGTCAATTCCAGGATCCACACCAATTTCATTCATAAAAATAAGACCTTTATCCCGAGCGGCTTTATCTAATTTATGCATCTCATCACTGATGTAGGATGCCGTCACCATATTCTTATTAAAAGCAATACAGTCTTTGGCAACCTCAATGTGAAACCTAGCCGGTAGCATGGATACTACAATATCACAATTTTGAATGGCACTTTGTCTTGAATGTTTATCATGAATATCTAGCATAATAGCTTGGGCATTGTCATGGTCGTTTATCAATTTTTTGGCATGGGAAAAATTGACATCGCCTACAATGACAATCAAGTTTTCAGACTCCGATTTGTCTAGTAAATATTTTATAAGGTAAGATGCCGATTTGCCTGCACCAATGACTAATATCTTTCGCATAATGAAATTTGTTCAGTATTTTTGTGTACACGAAAGTAGTAAATAGTAACTGTTATAAAAACCCAATTTATAAAATTCTATGAACAAAGAAGTATTGATTCTCGGAGCATTTTTTGGTGGATTAAGTGTCATTTTAGGGGCTTTTGGAGCTCACGGACTTAAAGAATCCTTATTGGCGGAATCTCTGCAAGTATTTGAGACTGGTGTGCGCTATCAAATGTACCATGCTTTGTTACTTTTAATCATTGGAAGCACCCAAATAGTTGATATGAAAACCAAGAAAATCGTTTTCTATCTTGTGCTTTTAGGAGTATTGTTGTTTTCAGGTTCTATTTATGGTTTAGCGACCAATTCATTGACCTCATTTGACTTTACAAGTATAGGCTTTATAACACCTATAGGCGGTTTGTTACTTATTTTAGCGTGGGTTTTATTGTTAATAAAGTTTTTGAAAAACAAGGCTGATATTTTGTGAAATAATCGGTCTACTTTAAAATAATGTGTAATTTTGCAGGATAAAACAACACAAAATATTATGGTAAATCAGACTCAGGCATCGAAAACGATTTCGTTGGAACAATACGGAATAAAAAATGCCAAAGTTCAATATCAGTTATCTTCAGAAGAATTACAGAATATTACAATAGAAAAAGGACAAGGCGTTGAGGCGTCCTCCGGTGCATTGGCTGTCAATACAGGCGAGTTTACTGGGCGTTCTCCACAAGATAGGTTTATTGTAAAGGATGACATCACCAAAGATCGGGTATGGTGGGGGAATATCAATATCCCTTTTGATTCGGATGCATTCGGAAAACTTTATGACAAGGTTGTTAGTTATCTTTCTGAAAAAGAAGTATTTGTTAGAGATTGTTATGCTTGTGCCGATGAAAACTACCGATTGAATATTCGTGTTATTAATGAATATCCTTGGAGCAACATGTTTGCATATAACATGTTTTTAAGACCAGAAGATTCAGAATTGGAAAATTTTGCACCTGAATGGACAATTGTCAATGCTCCTGGCTTTATGGCAAATCCTGAAGAGGATGGAACACGTCAACATAATTTTGCTATTTTGGATTTCACCAGAAAAGTAGCTTTAATTGGTGGAACAGGTTACACAGGAGAAATTAAAAAAGGAATTTTTTCGGCACTAAACTTCATATTACCAGTATTTAAGAATACATTACCGATGCACTGTAGTGCCAATGTTGGGGAAGATGGAGATACTGCTATCTTTTTTGGTTTGTCTGGAACAGGTAAAACAACCCTGTCTGCTGATCCGAATAGAAAGTTAATAGGTGATGATGAACATGGTTGGACTAATGAAAATACCGTGTTTAATTTTGAAGGTGGCTGTTATGCAAAAGCCATTAACTTGACTGAAGAAAACGAACCAGATATTTACAGAGCCATTAAAAAAGGGGCTATTCTGGAAAATGTCATCATGGATGAAAATGGTGTTGTGGACTTCACAGACACATCTATTACGCAAAATACACGTGTTAGTTATCCTATATTTCATATTGACAACATTCAAGTGCCTTCTATAGGTGAAAACCCTAAAAATATTTTCTTTTTAACTGCAGATGCTTTTGGTGTGTTGCCTCCTATTTCTAAATTGACCCCTGGTCAGGCAGCTTACCATTTCATTTCCGGATACACGGCCAAAGTTGCTGGTACAGAAGCAGGAATTGATGAACCTTTACCAAGTTTTTCCGCTTGTTTTGGAGCACCTTTTATGCCATTGCACCCAACAAAGTATGCTGAAATGTTGAGTGCTAAAATGAAAGAGGCTGGTGTTAACGTTTGGCTTGTAAATACAGGTTGGACAGGAGGTCCTTATGGTGTAGGAAGCCGTATTAAATTGAAATATACAAGAGCTATGATTAGTGCGGCACTGAATGGAGATTTAGATGAAGTGACTTATGAAACATACCATACACACTCTGTTTTTGGATTGTTGCAACCTAGACATTGCCCTGGCGTTCCATCTGAAGTATTGAGTTCCAGAAGGACCTGGGATAATGATGAAGGTTATTACAAAGCAGCTTATAAATTATCAGAATCATTTAGAGCTAATTTTAAGAAGTTTGAGGAGTTCGCAAACGAAGAAATCCTTGCGGGAGCACCCAATTTGAAGCCAGAATAGCAGATTATTGCATTATTTTAGACGTAATGCACGTTTTTGACTTGTTAGTGTTAAAGAAATTTGGTATTTTTAAAGGTCAAATTACAGAACCTCAATACTATGAAAAAAACTACTTATTTTTTTACACTAATAATCTTTATTGCATTTCAAAACTTATCTTTTGGGCAGTACACAGCTATACCTGATGTTAATTTTGAGCAGGCCCTGATTACTTTTGGGTATGATTCAGAGGGTACGTTAGATGGTCAAATTTTGACTGCTGATGCCAATGGAGCATCTGGTTCGTTGTCTTTTGCTGGACAGAATATATCTGATATAACAGGTATTGAAGCTTTCGTCAATATAGACGGTCTTAATATGTCTTATAACCCTATAAATGTAGCGGTTGATTTGACCTTAAACACGCTATTAACTAATGTTAATTTTGAAGAATGTAATAGCTTGCCTAGCTTGACAATTACGAATTTAACAGCACTCCAAGTTCTCAATATTTATGGAAGTGCTATAACTACGATTGATGTTTCGACAAATACAGCTTTATCCGATATTACAGCTAGAAATGGAAGTCTAACAAGTTTAGATTTATCAGCTAACAGTAGTATAGTTGCAGTTAATGTGAGAAATTGTAATTTATCAAGTTTGGATATGCGTAATGGAAATAACGCGAATGTAACTAGTTTTAATTCCGATTTCAATAGTGGACTTACTTGTATTTTTGTTGATGATTCAGCTGAACCTAATTTAGCGACTTGGTCAATTGATTCAGGTAGTACTTTTGTTGAAAATGAAGCCGAATGTGCTACCTTAAGTGTTGATTCGGTTACAGCAGTGGTCTTTGATTTGTATCCAAACCCTGCAACGGATGTCATCAATATTACTTCTAAATCTCAAAAAGCTTCAATTGAAGTTTACAATATAACAGGTAAGCAAGTGTTATCTAGAAAGCTTGGAATAGGGGACAATAGAGTCAGTATTGCTCAATTGAAATCAGGTGTATATTTAGCCAGATTGATATCTGATTCAAGTGTTGAAACTAAAAAACTGATTGTTCGTTAATTAAGTTTTAAAAAATAAAGACATAAAAAAGCCCAACTCAAAAGTTGGGCTTTTTAAATCTATAGAGTGTTGCTATTTTTTCTTGTTGTTTTCTATGATATATTTTTCAAGAGCCATCGTCATTGAAGGTGTTTCAGGTGTTGGTGCAGCAATATCAACTCTTAAACCACGCGATTCAACGGCCTTAATGGTTGTATTCCCAAAAACGGCAATACGAGTGTTGTTTTGTTTGAAATCAGGGAAGTTGTGAAATAATGAGTCAATTCCTGAAGGGCTAAAAAACACCAAAATATCGTAATAAACATCTGCTAAATCTGATAAATCACTGATTACAGTTCTGTAAAAAACAGCTTCTTTCCAATCGACATTTAGAGAGTTCATCGTTTCTGGAACTTCAGGTTTCAACTTATCAGTTGTGGGTAAAAGAAAATTTTCTCCTTTATACTTTTTGATTAAAGGTGATAAATCGGCAAAAGTACGTTTACCGACATAAATTTTACGTTTTCTGTAAACAACGTATTTTTGTAAGTAGTAGGCAACGGCTTCAGACTGGCAGAAATATTTCATAGTGTCCGGCACCTTAAAACGCATTTCTTCGGCAACTCTGAAAAAATGGTCAACGGCATTTCTACTTGTTAATATAATCGCAGTGTATTTTGTTAAATCAACTTTTTGCTGTCTTATCTCCTTTGCATCAACTCCCTCAACATGAATAAATGGCCTAAAGTCAATTTTAACTTTTTGCTTTTCTTGAAGATCAAAATATGGCGAATTTTCTATTTTAGGTTCTGGTTGAGATACTAAAATTGTTTTCACTTTCATAAATAAAATTCTGTTTTTAAAGCCCTAAACATCTACTATAACGCTAACTATAATAACGTAAGGTGCGATTTCAAGTGCGCAAAGATACAAAATAAAATAAAACATGTTTTGTTTTATCAAATTTTGATACACCTTTAATGTGGTTAAAAGACCTATGGCAAAAACGAGAAGAATGATGGCTAAAATACTATAAATAATTACAGGACTGCCGTCAATACTATAGATTAATAATGCATTTAGGGGCAATAGCAGAATACCAACAAAATTTTTATAGCTTATTTTCTGAAACAAATAATTATCTATCAAAAAATCAATATCAAACACACTACCAATAAGCCGTTCTATTAAAATTTTCATGGTTATAAAAATAGCCACGGCCAAAAACAATTTTAACAATAACGTCAATGACAATGAGACACTACCAAAAAGGGTTTCAAAAGATAAAATACCAAATATGGTAAATGTGAAAACAAAGTTGATAAATAATAAAGCATCAAAAACGTCAAAAAACTTCTGATCTCTGGAGTATATTTTTAGGTATTTGGAATTCCCCAATACAAATACAAAGTCATCAAAACGTTTGGCAAACAATACCTTTGAAACGGCTATCAAGATTAGGCCAATGACAATACTAATTGTGAATAAATCATTTGATATTAAAGGGCGTAGCATATTGTAAAATTATTATAAATTATGACATGGTCAGAAAATATTTTAAGGAATATTTAAAAAAAAGTATGCGTCAAAAGGTTACATTTGCTAAAAATTAAAAGCCTTTAATGCAGGATGCCATTGTTATAATCCCAACTTTCAATGAGATTGAAAATATTGAAGCCATTATTAGGGCTGTGTTTTCTCAAAAAAAAGCTTTTGATATACTCGTAGTGGATGACAATTCACCTGATCTCACAGCATTAAAAGTTAAGGAATTACAAACGGAATTTGTTGGTCGTTTGCATTTGTTGCAAAGAAAAGATAAAACAGGTTTAGGAACCGCTTATATTGCTGGTTTTAAATGGTGTTTGGAACGTGATTATGAATATGTTTTTGAGATGGATGCCGACTTTTCGCATAACCCAAATGATCTGATTAAGCTCTATAATGCCTGTAAAAATGATAATGCTGATATGTCCATTGGCTCGCGCTATGTCAAAGGGATCAATGTTGTAAATTGGCCAATGAGTAGAATTTTATTATCTTTTTTTGCTTCTAAATACGTCAGGCTCATAACTCAAATGAAGATTCATGACACAACCGCTGGCTTTGTTTGTTATAAAAAAAGGGTTCTGGAAGCTATAGATTTGGACAAGATTAAGTTTGTGGGATATGCCTTTCAGATTGAAATGAAGTTCAAGGCGTATCTGAAAAACTTTAAAATAGTTGAAATACCAGTTATTTTTACTGACCGAACTAAAGGGAAATCTAAAATGAGCAGTGGTATAATTTCTGAAGCGATATTTGGCGTGATAAGTATGAAGTTGAACAGTTTAATAAATAAGGGATAGTATGTACTTAAATCGTTTAATTATAAAAAATGGTCTAGTCGTAAATGAAGGTAGTACGCAACAGCTGGATATTTATATTGAAGGTGAGGTCATAAAGGAAATAGGACCTAATTTTAAAAAAGAAGGTGTTAGGGTTATCGATGCTTCTGGAAAATATATTATTCCTGGTATTATTGATGATCAAGTTCATTTCAGGGAACCAGGACTTACTCACAAGGCAGATATTGAAAGTGAGTCAAGAGCGGCAATTGCTGGAGGCATAACATCTTTTATTGAAATGCCCAATACCAATCCCCAAACAACAACTATTGAAAAACTTCATGAAAAGTTTGAAATAGCGGCAAATAAATCATTTGCCAATTATTCTTTCATGTTTGGAGGTACCAATGATAACCTCTCTGAAATTTTGAAAGTCAATCCAAAAGAGGTCGCTGGTTTAAAGCTGTTTCTGGGCTCCTCTACTGGTAATATGCTGGTTGATAACCCTGAAACGCTCGAAAAAATCTTTTCAAGCACCGATATGGTCATTTCAGTTCATTGTGAAGATGAAGCAACCATTCGCAAAAACACTCAAAAGTATGTCGATTTATATGGAGATGATATTCCGATTAAATACCATCCAATTATAAGAAGTGAGGAAGCCTGTTATTTGTCGTCTTCAAAGGCCGTTGAATTGGCAAAAAAAACGG
Source organism: Hanstruepera sp. CR43 (assembly GCF_055227665.1). Classification (NCBI taxonomy): domain Bacteria; kingdom Pseudomonadati; phylum Bacteroidota; class Flavobacteriia; order Flavobacteriales; family Flavobacteriaceae; genus Hanstruepera; species Hanstruepera sp. CR43. The sequence continues at coordinate 2,228,166 of NZ_CP200078.1, forward strand.
GAGCGAGATTACATGTTTTTCATTTGTCAACAGGTAAGGAAACCCATTTGTTCACTAACAAGACACCTCTGAAAGATAAAAAAATTACAGCCGAAGTCTGTGTACATCACTTATGGTTCTCGGATGCTGATTATGAAGAAAAAGGTACGCGAATTAAGTGGAACCCGGCAGTAAAGACAGCACAAGATAGAGATGAACTTTGGAAAGCTTTGTTGGACGATAGAATTGATGTTATTGCTACAGACCACGCACCACATACCATTGATGAGAAAAACAACCCGTACACCAAGGCGCCTTCAGGTGGGCCATTGGTACAACATGCATTAGTTGCGCTGCTTGAGGCTCATCATCAAGGGAAGATTACAATTGAAAAACTGGTTGAGAAAATGTGCCATAATCCGGCTATTTTGTTTGAGGTTGAAAAACGCGGATACATAAAAGAAGGATACTTCGCCGATTTGGTTATTGTTGATACCAACAGTCCTTGGACAGTAAATACAGAAAACATTCTGTATAAATGTGGTTGGTCTCCATTTGAGGGCACGACATTTCAGTCAAAAATAAAGCATACCATATTAAACGGTCATGAGGTATACAATGAAAATGGTTTTAGTGGTGTTAAAGCGGCTAAACGGTTAACTTTTAACAGATGAGACAATTATTGATATATTCCTTTGGTATCTGCCTATTGGTGTTTTCTTGTCAAGACAAAAGCACGCCACAAAAGCCCAAAAACTTAATTTCTGAAGATAAAATGGTAGATGTCCTCATAGATTTATCTTTATTATCTTCAGCCAAAGGCGTCAATAAAAAAGTTATTGAAAATAACGGAATTACACCCGATGCTTATGTATATCATAAACATGGAATAGACAGTCTCCAATTTGCAGACAGTAATGCCTATTATGCCTTTTTTGTAGATGATTACAACCAGATTTACACGCGTGTCCAGGATAGTTTGGAAAAGCTTAAAATTAAATATGTCAGACTAGAGGAAAAGGAGAATAGCAAAAAGAAAAACTCTAAAACATCTAAAGAGAAACAGAATAGGGTGAATATCGACTCTTTACGAAAAAGACGCAATGATAGCATTTTACAACCACCAACAGTTTACGACGACTAATTTTGCTCCTTTAAAAACTGCTTGGAAACAGCTTCAATGCTTACTTCATTAGGAATAAATTTATAGTCTAGAGCGTCTTTAATTTTGGTGTTCTCATAAAAGGCTTTATTAAATAGGGAAGCAACCATTTGTTTTACTAGAACACGACGTTTACCTGTAATTTTATTTTTGAGCCAGTCCAATCGCCAAGCAATTGCCAGTAACCAGGGTTTGGCTTCCTTTTTCGGCTGTTCAACATTCAGATGATTTGCAATGGTATTTAAAAACGTTTGATAGGAGATATTTTCAGCTACAAGAACAAACCGTTCATTTTTGATGCTACTGTCTAAAAGGGTTATCATAATATTCACAACATCCCGTACATCAATGACACCAATGCTTCCTTCGGTATAATATGGTATTTTGTTATAGACTTTTTTAATAATGTTGCCGCTGCCATGAGACCATATACCGCCACCAATGATGACACCTGGATTTACTATCACGGCAGGCAACCCCTCTTGAGTACCACGCCATACTTCCATTTCAGCACCATACTTGGTGATAGCATAAACACTGTTATCGGCATCTGCATTCCAAGTAGTATTTTCGTTAATGATATTATTCTTGTTGGATTCCCCCAGAGCTGCAATGGAACTAACATAACACAATTTTTTCACCTTACTGGAAATGCATAAGTTGACGATGTTGGCTGTACCTTCAATATTAGTTCGTCTCAAAAGATGATACTTGTCTGGTTCAAAGGATACAAAGGCAGCGCAATGATAGACATAGGTTATGCCATCAAAAACGTCCATTAATTTAGGTACATCCAATAAATCACATTCAATCCAATCAATTTTATCATACAGTGCATCAACATGATCAGTATAATAGGAAAAAACCTTTTTAACAATGGAAAGTTTTTTGGGCCGTCTATAAATTGCCCTTACGGAATCGTTGGCATTAACCAATTGGTACAATAAGTGTGAGCCGACCAAACCTGTTCCTCCTGTGACTAATATCATACAAGCAAAATAAAGAATTATTCATTAAGACACGGTAATTATACATTGATTTTTATCTTTGCCAAGATTTAAACTTCATTTATCAAATTATGACAAATGCATTTGTAGAAGAGCTACGTTGGAGGGGCATGGTACATGATATTATGCCTGGAACTGAAGAACAACTCAATAAAGAGATGACCACAGCCTATATTGGTTTTGACCCAACTTCAGATTCATTACACATAGGTAGCTTAGTACCTATTATCCTATTAGTGCATTTGGAAAAGGCTGGTCATAAACCAATTGCATTAGTTGGTGGCGCAACGGGAATGATTGGAGATCCATCTGGCAAGAGTGATGAACGAAATTTATTGGATGAAGAAACTTTGAATCATAATGTTAACGGAATTAAAAATGTGTTATCACGATTTTTAAACTTTGAATCTAAAGAATCGAATGCGCCTGTTTTGGTCAACAATTATGATTGGATGAAGGATTTCACCTTTATAGATTTTGCCAGAGATGTCGGTAAACGAATTACCGTTAATTATATGATGGCAAAAGACTCTGTCAAAAAGCGATTGTCGGGTGAAGAAGGTAGCGCAGGTATGTCATTTACTGAATTTACATACCAATTGATTCAAGGATATGATTTTTACCATTTGTATAAAACCCATAATTGTATGCTGCAAATGGGTGGGAGTGATCAATGGGGAAATATCACGACTGGAACAGAGTTGGTAAGGCGTATGAATGTTGGTGAAGAAGCTAAAGCTTATGCTATGACATGTCCGTTGATAACAAAGGCTGATGGCTCAAAATTTGGTAAAAGTGAAGGTGGGAATATCTGGTTGGATGCCGACAAAACTTCGGTTTACAAATTTTATCAATTTTGGTTAAACACGTCCGATGAAGACGCTGAAAAATATATCAAGATTTTTACATTTTTAGACAAAGAAACTATTGACAGCTTAATCTCTGATCATCAAGAACAACCCCATTTGAGATTGCTTCAAAAAAGATTGGCTGAAGAAGTAACCACCTTTGTGCATTCAAAAGATGATTTTGAGAATGCTGAAAAAGCATCAAACATTTTGTTTAGCAAAACTTTTAAAGAAGATATTAAAACCCTGGATGAGAAAACTTTTTTGGATGTTTTTGAAGGTGTGCCTTTAGCTGAAATTTCTCTTTCTGATTATAACAATGGGTTGGATATGATTGGAGCACTTTCGGCCCAAACAAATTTTCTGGCATCTAATGGTGAGGCTAGAAGAGCCCTCAAAGAAAATTCTATTTCTGTTAATAAGGAGAAAGTGAATGAAAATTACCAATTAGGAGATTCAGACTTGATTAACAATCGTTATATTATTATTAACAAGGGAAAGAAAAACACGTACATAATCAAAGTGATATAAATACAAAAACGCCTGGATATCCAGGCGTTTTCCATTAACCAATCAGCTAAAAAAATCTTTCTTTTTCTAGCTATCGTTTGGTCGAAATATGCTCTTGTAACTTACAAGGCCATCAAGTTACAACCTCTAATATCTGAATTATCAAACCGACCAATAATTTCAAAGGAGCCATTTTGATTTAAAGAACCTAAATCCTGTGTCGCAATAAATGAACACGAGTTGATATTGGCTAAATCGATAACATTAATGCCACCTGTTTTATTGTTTTTTTGAATAGTAAGGGCATCTTCTGGATCTCGGATTAAAATTTTCATCCAAGGCGGACATTCGAAAATGCCATTTCCTTTGGAATAGCCTTGACTCAATAATTCTGTCATACCATATTCACTATGGATTGAATCGACCCCAAAACCAGATTTTAAAATGGTATGTAACTCATCTCGGACAAGCTCCTTGCGTCTTCCTTTCATCCCACCAGTTTCCATGATGATTGTATTTTTTAAATCAAATTGATAGGTTTCAACTAAATCTAAAAGCGCATACGACACACCAATTAGCAAGGTTTTTTTTTCACTGGCATCCAATTCAATTAATTTCGTTTTTAATTGGTCATAGTCATTTAAATAAAATCCGCTATGGGCATTATTTGAAGCTTTAATGAGATAGTCAACCATATAAACCAATGAAGAGCCTTCACGTTCTAAATAAGAGGGCAATAAAGCTAGGACGGTATAATCCTCAATATGGCCATAAAACTGTTTAAAACCGTAATTAAAGCTGTTTTCATAGAGACCCAAGTCCGTAATGTAATGCTTGCTTGTTGTAGCACCTGTAGTCCCCGAACTGGTGAATATTTTTTCAATGGGTTTGCGAGAACTTATAATCTGCTTGGTCTTAAAAAATTCGATTGGCAAAAAGGGGATATCATTGACAGAGGTCACTTCGCTTGGATGTTTGTAAAGCAAATCACAAAAAGACCTGTAAACAACATTGGTTTCAAATTGATACGCAAAGATTTTTAAGGCTATTGTTTCAAAAGCTTGCTCTGAAGAAATATTGAAAATAGCCTGTGTGTCAATCATGGTATAAAAATATGTAAAAATAAAAAGCGCCACCTATTTGGTAGCGCTTATATGTTCAAAAAAGATGTCGCTTACTTAACAACTAACTTTTTGGTAATTGTGTTCCCGTTTTGAGAAATTTGTAACATGTAAATGCCAGTGTTTAAGCTGGAAACATCAACACGGTTATTTGTAACGGCAGTGCTGATAACACGTTTGCCTAATATATCAAAAATAGCAACCGAAATACCATTATTGTTAGTTGATGTAATGTTGACATAGCCATTGGTTACCGGGTTAGGATAAACATTGAATTCATTTGCTGAAAAAGTATCTGCCGAAAGTGTAAAATCATTCGCAGCTCCCGGAGTTCCTAGATCTCCACTTCCAAAAGGTGATGAACCTTCACCCCAATTAGCACCTAAATCATTGTCATCAGCGTTAAAAGCAGTCAAAGATAATTCCATGCTAATTCCTGTTGGATCTGGAAATTCAGTGCCACCATCCCAAATAACTGTATCAATCATGGTTCCACTACATTCAATTATTAATCCATCAGCTCCATTTCCTAAAGAAACACCAGCATATTCATAATCAACAGGGACGCCACCATTAGTTCCTATATCTGCATTGATTCCAAATACAGCATATCCATTTGCGGGAACTACCAAAGCACTTATTACGAATTCTTCCCCTACTGAAGCATCATCTTTAATTATCCAACCTTGCATATTAATTGGAGCTCCAGTCGTATTATAAACTTCAAACCATTCACCTTCAGAATCATTAACGGCATTAGGATTTTGCATAATTTCAGTGATGATGATATCGCCATAATTACCACAAACAACACCACCCACACAAGCAGGACTGGTTATGCTTCTGGTGAAATCACAACTACTATCAGATACATCACCTGTAAAAGTGACTGTAAAGTTTGTACCTTCATCAACTCCAGAAATTACTATTGTTCCATCGGTAACACTAGTTGGATCATCACCACCAACAGTGCCAAAGCCTTCGGTATCTATATTGTATGTGGAAGTTCCCCCACCTGTATACTCTATAGTTACTGTGTATGTGTCAATACCTGCAGTTTCCGTGTCACAAGTGGTTGTGATTGTGCCAACTTGTAGATCACAAGGAAATTCTACAGAAAACGTGACAGTTTGCTCAACGGCTGGCATAATAGGAACATGTGAATTATCAACTAATTGCATAAAAACCGTATAGGTCTCACCATCAACAACAGCAATTGATTCTGGATCTGTATCATATTTCATTGGCTGTGAAACACCATTTATAGTCCAATGAATATGTCCGTCACCAGTTCCACCATTTCCTGGCAATTGGTCTACTATGAAGTTTTGAACATCTATGGTTACATCAACATTCGTTGTTCCAGAAGCAAAAGCAGTACCATCTCCAGGAGATGTAATGGTTAGTACCGGGTCAGATGAACAACCAACATACGAGCCTAGGTTATCCCAGCCAGAGTCTATATCAGTTACTATCCATTCAGAATCATTAGCATCGGTTCCAGCAGAAGAAGCCCAATCATTGTTTGGTCCACAAACTGATGTTTTTCTTGTTAAAGTGTGATTGGCAGTTGCAGCAGTTACTCCAGCAACGTCCCAACCAGTGCCTGGATCACCATTGAAATCTCCTAACCAATCTAATACCGTAAATCCGGTCATTTCACCCGCATCAACAGTACCGTTGGTATTGGCATCATCCCAAGTACCGTCGTTTGCAACTAAAGCATAACCATCGTCTCCATTACTTAAAAAGTTAAAAGTCATATCGGCAGCAGCGAGAATTGTTGGGTCTGCACTACCATGAGCAATTACAAAAACATCCCCATCAGCTAAAACAAAACCTGATGGAAAGGTATTCCAGAATTCGTATTCGCCAACGACTGTAGGGTCATTGGATACATTAGGAAAAGCATAATCGTCAAGGTTAACGTCAGATCCGGTTCCATTGTAGATTTCCAGAAATTTGTTGTTACTTGATCCTTCTCCATACATACTGAAATATAAATCAGATGTCTGCGAAAATGATAAGGCAGTTATTAAACAAGTAAAAAGTAAAAAGTAAATTTTTTTCATAATTGTTTTGTATAAAATTAGGAAAACAAATATAGGCAGAATTTAGGTTTTTTTCTAATTTTATAAGGAGTAAGAGGCTTTTTTACAATAAGTTAATATTGGTTAAAGCTACTTAACTATTAGTTTACGCGTGGCACTAACAGCATTTTCGGTAACTTTAATGATGTAGACACCTGGTTTTAGTTTGGAGATATTTAATTCTTTACTCTGGAGTGTAGCAGATATGACTTCTTTTCCTAAAACATTGTAAATGACAACATCTTTGGTAAAGTTGTTTTTGGTAACAATATAGAGCTTGCCATTGGTAGTAGGATTGGGATAAATAGACAATCCATCAATGTTTGAGGTAGGGGAAGTGGTGTTTTTTTCCAAAACAGATTGAGCGTTCGTTTCATGTAGAAACAAACTAATTAAAAACACAAAAATGAATAATGTAATTTTTTTGCTCATAAACAATACCTAATCAACTACAAGTTACTAATTATCTTCAATTTGTATGCCAAAATAAATGTTAAATTAGATTTTGTGCATTATAAATTAATGGAATTGTAATATTAAAGTTACCTAATTGTTATTTATCCCATAGGATGGGTTTAAAGTCTGTTATTAATTTTATCTTTACGTTTTGTATATCACTTTAAAATGAAGAAAAAAGATATTAAAATACTGCTAGTAGATGATGAACCAGACATTCTTGAAATAGTTGGTTACAATTTGTCAGCTGAAGGATATCAGATTATTACTGCTTCTGATGGTGTTGAAGCGGTAAAAAAAGCAAAAAAAGAACGGCCTCACTTAATTGTAATGGATGTTATGATGCCCGAAATGGATGGTATTGAAGCTTGCGAACAAATCAGAAAAGTACCTGAATTAAGTGATACGATTATTACGTTTTTAACCGCCAGAGGTGAAGACTATTCTCAAGTTGCTGGATTTGATGCAGGGGCAGACGATTACATAACTAAACCAATAAAACCAAAAGTGTTGGTTAGTAAAGTAAAAGCTCTGTTAAGAAGACTTAAGGAAGAAGAGACTTCAGATTCTGTAATGAAAATTGGGTCTTTAGTGATTAATAGAGACGAATACAAGATTACTTTGAAAGGTCAAGAAATTATTTTGCCCAGAAAAGAATTTGAATTATTATCTTTATTGGCATCAAAGCCTGGTAAAGTTTTTAAACGCGAAGATATTTTAGATAAAGTCTGGGGTAATGAAGTTGTCGTAGGTGGTCGTACAATTGATGTACACATTAGAAAACTTCGGGAAAAAATTGGAGACAAATCGTTTAAAACCGTGAAAGGAGTGGGCTATAAGTTTATTGATTGATGCAGAAACTAAAGAAAACGTATAAGTTTGCGATTAAAACATCGCTTTATCTGACCATTCTATTAACACTCCTTTTGAGTGTTTTTTTATACTATACCAATGCACTCTCGTGGTTGGTTTTACCATTTATAGCAATTTTTTATGCACTGTCTTTTATAACCATTCAATATCGTGTTGAGCGATTTATTTACAGACGGGTCAAAAAAATATACGATGATCTGACACTCCTGGAAGCAACTACTTTAAGGAATCAGCCCATAACAACAGATATGGCAACCCTTACCAAAGAAATTGATAAATATGCCAAGGATAAAAAGTTGGAAATTGAAACATTAAAAGTCAGGGAAGAGTATAGAAAAGAATTTTTAGGGAATGTATCACACGAATTGAAAACCCCATTATTTACCGTTCAGGGCTATTTGCTTACCTTATTGGATGGCGCTATTGAAGATAAGAAAATCCGAACTAAATATCTTAATCGTGCTAATAAGGGCGTTGAAAGATTGATATACATTGTCAAGGATTTGGACATGATTACGAAGTTGGAGGTTGGGGATTTGAGTTTAAATAAAGAGGTTTTTGATATTGTGGAACTCATCCAAAGTGTTTTCGATTTATTGGAGATGAAAGCTGCCAAAAAGAAGATAACCTTGACCTTTGATATGGATTATCCCGAACCCATTATGGTGCATGCAGATAGAGAACGCATTCAGCAGGTTCTGACCAATTTGATTGTAAACTCCATTAAATATGGAAGGGAGAAAGGAACGACAGAGGTCAGTATTGAGAACTTAATAAAAAATAAAGTTATAGTTCGAGTAACGGATAATGGTGAGGGTATAGGCAGTGAGCATATCAAACGAATTTTTGAAAGATTCTATCGAGTTGATAAAAGCGGTTCTCGCAAAGAAGGAGGTTCTGGTTTAGGTTTATCCATTGTGAAGCATATCATTGAGGCTCATGATGAACGTATTTATATTGAAAGTGAGGTAGATGTCGGAAGTGAGTTTTCATTCAGTATGGAAAAGGCTGAATAAGTTTTTATAATTAACGTCAAAATAAAAGGCATCCAAACCTCTAAAATTCTTTAATAGTTCTAATTTATTCAGTGAAAATTCATCTTGAGGGCACGATGGCACGATTCTGTTTTTGTGTAATGTTTTAGCCAAATATTCCTGTTCAAACTGACCAGGTGTTGGTATGAAAAACGCCTGTTTACCTAATTTAGCTAAATCCATAATGGTGGTATATCCAGATCTTGAAATAACCAGTTTGCTTTCATTTATAGCAGTTTCCAATATATCGCTTGTCAAATAGTTATAATAAGTAATGTGGTTTCGGATGTCTTTTTTTATGTCACCATCAACTAGGCCTTTTACAAACAATACCTTTCCTGAATAATGAGAAAGTTCACTGGAAAGTTTCTCCTCCAATAATGTTCGTTGAGGTTCCGGACCAGACAATAAAACCATAATATCATAAACAATTGGAGTTTCAAGTTTGTTGAACCTACTAATTGGGCCAATGTATTTCAATGTTACATCCAAAGAGTCTGTATGGCCCAATTTGCCACTTAAATTGAGTTCATCCATGCTGTCTGGTACCCAGCACTCATCAAATTTCTTGATGATCTTTTGATGCATTTTGGTGCTAAACCATGTTGTACTACCACTCAAAACCTGCAATTGATGCGTCATAAATACACAGGGAATATTTTTGTTAAACACTCCAAAGCGATTATCAGAAATAATACCTGCAATATTATGATTCACTATGATATTGGCAGTAGCCTGTCTTTCTGCCTTAATATTCTTGAGAATCTTCGGGGAGTCCTTCAGGATTTTGTATTTAAATCTACTACCCTTCTTGGAGTAGGTGATATTGTATGATGGTAATGACAAACACAGTAGGTCAGGAAATTCTCGTTTTAGTAATTCCAAAGCAACGCCATCGCTCGCTATGACAGGCTCAAAATGGTATTCTTCGAGAGCTTTTATAATGGGAATGCAACGCGTGGCATGACCTAATCCCCAGTTCAAAGGGGCTACTAAAATTCGCTTTTTTTCAGACATTAAAAACAAAGGTAAGCATATATTCGCTTCAACATATTTCCGTAATTTTACCGAAACTTTTTCAAAACATTAAATAAGTAGTGGGAAGTAAAAATAAGCTAAAGCGATTCAAAGAAAACGAGACTTTTAACAACGTGGTCCAACCAACGCGAGATATGTTGGTAAATCAAAAGTTTGAATTGAAAGGTAATTGGAATCGTGATTTTTTTAAAAATGAGAATCCAATTGTCCTCGAGTTGGGTTGTGGTAAAGGAGAATATTCCGTGGCATTAGCCAAAAAGTATCCTGAAAAGAATTTTATTGGGGTTGATATTAAAGGCGCTCGATTTTGGCGTGGTGCTAAAACAGCTATTGAAGAAGGTATTGCCAATGTTGGATTTTTAAGAACGCAAATTGAACTCATTGATTGGGCTTTTAATAAACATGAAGTTGATGAAATTTGGATAACCTTCCCTGACCCACAAATAAAGTACAAGCGTACAAAGCATCGCATGACCAATTCCGAGTTTTTAAAGCGTTACAAAACCATTCTTAAACCAGATGGTATCGTAAATCTTAAAACAGATAGTGAGTTCATGCACGGGTATACATTAGGTCTATTACATGGCGAAGGTCATGAGGTATTATATGCTAATCATAATGTATATAAGCAGGAAGGTAGCCCGGAAGAAGTGACGAGTATTCAAACGTTTTATGAGAGTCAATATTTAGAACAAAACAAACCAATTACGTATATTAGGTTTAAAATCAAAGATTCTTGAATATCACCGTTGTTTTTTTAGCTGGATTTATTGCAACGTTTTTGGCAACATTGCCTCCCGGTTTATTAAATATGACGGCAGCCAAAATTAGTTTAAAAGATGGTCATACACGTGGGATTATGTTCTCCTTGGGAGCATGTCTTGTTATCATCTTTCAAGCGCTTATTGCCACAGTTTTTGCGCGTTATTTGAATAAGCATCCTGATGTCATTGATATCTTACAGCGGGTAGCTTTTGTGATCTTTGTTTTAATCAGTATTTATTTTCTTTTAATAGCTAAAAGCACTGAAAAAAAGGAAAAGGATGTGGATGTCAAGAGTAAATCCAGTCGTTTTTTTCAGGGCATATTTATGTCTAGTATTAATGTATTCCCAATACCTTTTCAGGCCTATGTCGCCATTACCATAGCTTCATTTGGATGGTTGGAATTTGACAACACGGGCATTACGGCTTATGTTGCTGGTGCTACTTCAGGGGCTTTTGTAGCCTTGTATATTTACATGTTCTTTTTTGATAAAATTAAAGGCACAAAAATAACGTCTCAAAAGGGTATGAATTATCTCATTGGAATTATTACAGGGATTATTGCTATCGTTACCTTCATTAATATTTTAAAAGAAATTTAATGAAGCCGGAAACGTTGAATTTTTTTGAGAAAGTTTACGAAGTAGCTCGACTGATTCCGTACGGTCGTGTTACCAGCTATGGAGCTATTGCCAAATATTTAGCCGCTCCCAGAAGTGCCAGAATGGTGGGTTATGCCATGAATGGTTCTGTAGGAAAGGATGTTCCAGCACATAGAGTGGTCAATCGAAACGGATTATTAACTGGAAAACATCATTTTGACGGCACCAACCTCATGCAACAACTATTAGAAAGTGAAGGCATAACCATTATTAATAGCCAAATACAGGATTTTGATGAGGTCTTTTGGGACCCTCAAAAGGAACTACGTTAATCTTTTATAACTTTTCTAACTGTTTCATTAAGAGCTGCCTGCAACTTCACAAAATAGGTTCCGGTTGTGAGGTTTTCGGTGGATAAGGAGATGTTGTTTTTAGTTCCCACAACAGCAATCTCCTGAATCACTCTTCCTGAAACATCAAAAATGGTGACATGTTCGATAGGCTGTTTTGATTCCAGATTCAGGATGTTGGTCGTCGGATTCGGATATAGAACTACACCATCATTAGCGAATCCAAATTCATCAACACTTAAGGCAGCCACAGTTGTGGTGGCTTCGTCTGTAATGATAGGGAAGTTGTAATCAAAGTATATTTCGGCATTGTTGTCAAAGGAATCTCCCAACACCAGAGTTTCCAGTGTTTTGATTTTAAAGGCTACATAGCCATCGTTGTTGGCATCATCAAAAGGTAGGTTGATATCCTCAAATATAAATTCAATATAATGCTGACCTCCCTGATCTTTAACGCGTGCAAAATAATCATGACTAGCGTGTAATGGCACCAAGGTTGACAGGTCATACTTGGTAATATCAATATCATCCTTTACCACAATGTTTACGGCACTGGCTGTTCCCGTATTTTCAAAACGGATTAGATAGTCCACATACTTGCCAACTTCTTCAGGTGTAATGTAATCGCCTTGTAAACAAGTTTTATCATTCGGATCATAAGAGTTTACGACTGTTTGATTAAAAACAGCTGTATTGTCATCAGGAGTTTCATCGGTTTCAGAATGGTTAACAGACCCTTCAAAGACCAACACATCATCACCATTCACAGGTGGTGAATCAGTTGGTGCATTGATGCCCATGGTAAAGGCAATTTCACGCACTTCAAAAGGGGTCAAATCACTAAAGTTCCAAGACAGCGAACCAATGGCCTGACTGTCGGGAGCTGGATTGGCAACAACAAAATCCATGAGGTCATCCTGAAAGGACAAACCCACGCTACCTGATAATGTGGTTGTTCCCTTGTTTTTATAAACCAGTTTATAGTCCGTATCAAAACCGGGTCTGGCAGCTTCCGTTGGTAATACGGCAATTTCCAAATCGTTGAAGGTGCCATTAGCCGTTACACAAAAATCCTGGACATAAGGACTGGTGTCAGACGGAAAATTAACGGTTATACTACTTGGCGAAACTGAAAAATATTCTGGGTTTTCAAAGTTTGGTGAAATGGTATGAGAACCAGAATCAATATACAATGTAAACGCTCCATTGGTGTTAGCTATAAAACTATCATTTATGGAATTGCTGGTAATGTTATAAACAACATTTTGCATGCCAATATCACTAACATCACAGCCATTATTATTAGAATCAAAAGTAGTTTCGCCTTGGACAATATAGTATTCTCCATTTGGCTCAAAGGAACAATAAGAAGAAATAGCAACATCCGTATACCCAAACTCAGTTAATTTATTTTGTACCTCATCAAAATTTTCTTCTATGGTGCACACTACCGAAAGATTTGGATTGCCATCAAAAAAAACATCATATTCCCAAGCTAGACTTTCCGCATTACCAAGATTTAAGGAGGTGAATTCATTATTACTGGCATATAAGTTTATTAGCGAATTGTTATTGCTGATGTCCAAAGAGGTGAGTAAATTATTTGCACAAAAAACACCCTCAAGATTTGGGCTGTTGCTGATGTCTATTTCAGTTAGATAATTATTTACAACACTAAGATATTCACCTGTTATGGGACACAGGTTAATAGAAGTCAATTGATTATTATCAACAATGAAATCAGAAATATATTCCAAATTTGTAAGGTCTAAAGTAGCTAGATTATTATTGCTGCAATCTAATGTCCAAAATGAAGATTGATTTGAAAAATCTAAAGAAGTCAATAAATTATTACCACAATATAAGGATTGAAGATTAGGCGCATTGTTGATGTTTAACACAGTTAATTGATTGTTATTACAACTCAAATCATAAAGTGTTGTAGAATTTACAGTTAATTCGGTTAACAGATTGTTTCCACACGCTATCAGGTTAATATTTAAATTTCCTAAAATTAAAGAAGTTAACTGATTGTCTTGGCAGTTTAAGCTATTTAAAGTTGTCATTGTAGAAACATCTAAAGAAGTTAATTGATTGTTCCTACAGGTTAAGCTATTTAAACTTTCCATAGTGGAAAGATTTAAAGATGTTAATAAGTTGTTGCTGCAATCCAAACTAGAAAAATCCGGAGTATTTATTTGTAAGGATGTTAGTTGATTATTATTACAATCAACGTTCAAAAGTTCAATTGAATTAGGAATAGTTAAATTTTCCAGTAAATTATCTTGGCAGTATAATCGTTTTAAATTAGTAAAATCAGCAATATTTAAAACCGATAGTTGATTATTACGACAATTCAATTCTTCGATATTGACCAATCCACCTAATTCTAAACTTGTTAATTGATTATCACGGCAATTCAAATTTATCATATTTTCCAAACCGCTTAAATCCAAAGAATTCAGGACATTATTTTCGCAATACAAATAACTTAAGTTTATTAAATTACTTAAGTCTAAACTAGTTATTTGGTTATCGTTACAACGTAAGCTTTCTAAATTCGTAAATGACTCAATGCCCAATAATGATGTTATAGATTCATTATCAACATTCATAGAAGCAATTTGTAAGGCTTCACTTGTTTGAATTTCCCCGTCATTGTTAAAATCTGCATCAGTCCATGCGCCAACACCAGTATTACAACAAATTGTACTGGTCAAAGCATTCTTAAAATTAGCGTCAGGTATATAAATTATCTGCGCTTGTAGGCAAAAAGAAAATAACAGGGCAGCGATAAAGAGATATTGTTTTTGCATCTGGTTTTGAGTTTATTCCTTAATTATTTTTTTTACGATGTCACCGTGGGCTGTCTGCAACTTCACAAAATAGGATCCGGTTGTGAGGTTTTCAGTGGATAGGGTCATGTTGTTTTTAGATCCCACAATAGCAATCTCCTGAATCACTCTTCCTGAAACATCAAAAATGGTGACATGTTCGATAGGCTGTTTTGATTCCAGATTCAGGATGTTGGTCGTCGGATTCGGATATAGTACCACATCATTATCGGATGATACAAACTCATCAATGCTCAAGGCAGCCACGGTTGTGGTGGCTTCATCAGTAATAATAGGGAAGTTATAATCAAAATATATTTCGGCATTGTTGTCAAAGGAATCTCCCAACACGAGAGTTTCCAGGGTCTTAATTTTAAAGGCTACATAGCCATCGTTGTTGGCATCATCAAAAGGAAGGTTGATATCCTCGAATATAAATTCAATATAATGCTCGTCACCTTGATCTTTAACGCGTGCAAAATAATCATGACTGGCGTGCAATGGCACCAAGGTTGACAAGTCATATTTAGAGACATCGATATCATCTTTTACCACGATGTTCACGGCACTGGCTGTTCCTGTATTTTCAAAACGGATTAGATAGTCCACATACTTACCGACTTCTTCAGGTGTAATATAATCGCCTTGCAAACAAGTTTTATCATTCGGATCATAAGAGTTTATGACTGTTTGGTTAAAGACTGTTGTATTGTCATCAGGAGTTTCATCAGTTTCAGAATGGTTAACTGACCCTTCGAAGACCAACACATCATCACCATTCACTGGCGGCGTATCAGTTGGTGCATTGATGCTCATGGTAAAGGGAATCTCGCGCACTTCAAATGGTGTCAAATCACTAAAGTTCCAAGACAGCGAACCACTGGCCTGACTATCGGGAGCGGGATTGGCAACAACAAAATCCATGAGGTCATCCTGAAAGCTCAAACCCACACTACCTGATAAGGTAGTTGTTCCTTTGTTTTTATAAATCATTTTATAATTTGTGTCAAAACCGGGTCTGGCGGCTTCTAACGGTAACACTGCAATTTCCAAATCGTTATAGACACCATTGGCTGTGACACAAAAATTCTGGACATATGGACTGGCATCTGCAGGGAAATTAACGGTTATACTACTTGGCGAAACTGAAAAATATTCTGGGGTTTCAAGAGTTGGAGTTATAGTGTGTGAGCCTTCTTGAACAGGGATAGAATATTCGCCTGAACTATTTGCAATAAAAGCTCCAGTAACAGCTCCATCTGTGATACTAAAATTTAAATTAGAATACATAGCATCATCAACTGTACAACCGTTCCCATCTGAATCTAAATGTGTAGAGCCTTCAACAGTATAATAAGTACCTCCAGGGACAAAAGAACAGTAACTATTTATTTCATAATTATTTAAGTTTTGTGTTGAAAATATGCCGTTTATGATATCAAATTCATCATTATCCGCACACACATAGGTTATGGGATTGTTTGAAAAATCAATAGCGCCCCATATTAGATCGTTAGGGTAATCTATCACACCATTTTTTATTATGAGTGTTTCAATTTGGTTATTTTGACAAAGGTACCTATGCGGGTTTACGATTTTGTTTGATAAATCCAGAAAAGTAATTTGATTGTATTCACACTCAAGAGTTCGCAAAAATGGATTGCCTGTTACATCTAATTCAGTTAATTGGTTGGCATAGCAATATAACACTTCAAGATTCGTCAAATTAGTAATGTCCAATTCAGTTAAATAGTTACCTCCACAGTTAAGATAGTTAAGATTGGTCAAAGCAGAAACATCTAGCGTTGTAATTTGATTGTTTGGGCAAGATAACCTTTCAAGCTGTGTCAATGTGCTAACATTTAATTCGGTAATTTGATTCGATGATATTATTAAACGGGTTAGATTATTTGGTAGTGAACTGACATCTATTTCAGTAAATTGATTATTGGAAATATTCAAGGATTCAAGATTGGTTAATGAGCTAACATCTATTTCAGTGAATTGATTAGAGGAAATTTCCAAAACCTCAAGATTTGTTAAACTGCTAATATCTAGTGAAGTAAGTTCATTGGCTCCACATGATAAATGATTAAGATTTTGTAACCCATTGACATTTAATGATGTTAATTGGTTATCCGAACAATATAGAGTTGTAAGATTAGATAAAGTACTAACATCTAGAGCAGTTAATTGGTTAGAATAACATTGTAATGTCTCAATACCTGAAAAGGTGCTTACGTCTAATGAAGAGAAGTCATTATTTTCACAAATTAGCTCAACAAGGTTGGTTAGTCCACTTAAATCCAGAGAAGTTAAATTATTGTTAGTCACATTTAACACTTGAATGTTGCTAAATGCATTAATACCCTCCAAGGAAGAAATAGATCGTCCGATAGTATGAAGATAAACAACTGCTTCAGCTTCAGCAATTGAAATTTCTCCATCGTCATCTATATCAGCATCACTGTCGCCAGCACTATCGCCATCTATATCGACACAATTGGTATTCACAAGAGCATTTTTAAAGTTGGGATCTGGAAAGTCAATTATCTGCGCTTCCAATGAAAAAGAAAATAGAAGTGCAATAATTAATAAGTAATAATTTTTCATAGCGTTGATTAATAAGCTATTAAATATACACATTAAAAATTAGAGTTTGATAGCTAACATAAATTCAGGCATCAATCATTTCAATCAAACCGTTTCAAAATCTAAACAATTCACTGTATATTTGCACTTTAGAATAAATCTAAATTAGAATTCTGTGAAATTAAACAAACAAGATATATTAAAAGCCCTTGAAACCATTTCAGTGCCTGGTGAAGGTCAGAATATGGTGGAGAGTGGTGCTGTAAAGAATGTGGTGACTTTTGGTGAGGAGGTGGTAATCGATATTACCATAGCAAACCCAAGCCTACAAGCCAAAAAGAAAACCGAGGTGGATATCATGAAAACCATTCATGATTTGGTATATGAAAAAGCCAAAATCACTGTCAATGTCAAGGTTGATGCACCTACCAAGTCGGCTCCTAATGTTATTAAGGGGAAGGCTATTCCGGGTATTCAAAACATTATAGCTGTAGCTTCGGGTAAAGGAGGTGTAGGTAAGTCTACGGTTACAGCCAATTTAGCTGTTACTTTGGCTAAAATGGGCTTTAAGGTGGGTATTTTGGATGCCGATATTTATGGGCCTTCGGTTCCTATTATGTTTGATGTCGAACATGAACGACCACTGGCCATCAATGTAGAGGGTAAGTCTAAAATGAAACCCATAGAAAATTATGGTGTTAAGGTCTTATCAATCGGGTTTTTTACCCAACCCAATCAAGCGGTTGTTTGGCGTGGGCCTATGGCTGCCAAAGCCTTAAACCAAATGATTTTTGATGCACACTGGGGAGAGCTGGATTTTATGCTTATTGATTTACCACCTGGAACAGGTGATATTCATTTAAGTATTATGCAGTCCTTACCAATTACAGGTGCTGTGGTAGTGAGTACGCCTCAAAATGTGGCATTAGCCGATGCCAAAAAAGGGGTGGCTATGTTTCAGCAGGAAAGTATCAATGTGCCAGTTCTGGGTATCATAGAAAATATGGCCTATTTTACACCAGAGGAATTACCAGACAATAAATACTATATCTTTGGACAAGAAGGGGCTAAAAATTTAGCTGAAGATTTACAGGTGCCGTTTTTAGGTCAGTTACCTTTGGTGCAAAGTATCCGCGAAGCGGGCGATGTTGGTAGACCAGCGGCTTTACAAACAGCGACTGTTTTAGAGCAGGCTTTTGAAACTTTAACACAGAATGTGGTTCAGGAAGTGGTTAGACGCAATGACAACTTACCACCAACTGAAGCTATAAAAATTACGACTATGGCTGGTTGTTCAGCAGTTAAAAAATAAACCATGAATACAGAAGAGTTAAAACTAAATATAGAAAAGGCACTGGATGAAATCCGTCCGTTTTTGCAAAGTGATGGTGGTGATATTTCCTTATTGTCCATTGAAGATGACAATAAGTTAGTGAAAGTACAACTTCAAGGAGCTTGTGTGGGTTGCAGTGTGAACCAAATGACACTCAAATCTGGGGTAGAAATGACCATCAAAAAGTACGCCCCACAAATAGAACAGGTTATTAACGTAGAATCTTAAAAATTAAGATGTAATGTGACTTTTGTCACATTTAATTAATAAAGGAAGTAATAACTTTGTTTATCCAAAAATTCAATTCATGATTAAAACTGATATTCTTATCATTGGAGCTGGTCCAACAGGACTTTTTACTGTTTTTGAAGCTGGACTACTCAAGTTAAAATGCCATTTAATTGATGCATTACCGCAACCAGGTGGTCAATGTTCTGAAATATATCCCAAAAAACCGATTTACGATATTCCAGCCTATCCTGAAATTCTGGCCGGTGACCTAACCGATAAGTTACTGGAACAATGTAAGCAGTTTGAGCCTGGTTTTACGTTAGGTGAACGTGCTGAAACCATAGAAAAGCAAGACGATGGAACTTTTATTGTGACGACCAATAAAGGGACACAACACCATGCGCCAGTGGTTGCCATTGCAGGTGGTTTGGGCAGCTTTGAGCCACGTAAACCCCTAATTCACAATATTGCTGACTTTGAGGATAAAGGTGTGGAGTATATGATTAAAGAACCGGAGATGTATCGCGGTAAGAAAGTCGTGATTGCAGGAGGTGGTGACTCGGCATTGGATTGGAGTATCTTTTTAAATGATGTGGCTAGTGAGGTAACCCTAATTCATAGAAGAAATGAATTCCGTGGGCATTTAGATTCTGTTGAAAAGGTACAAGAGCTCAAAAATCAAGGAAAAATCAATTTAATCACACCTGCTGAAGTTACCGGCATAGTGGGCGATCATCATGTTAAGGCCGTAGTGGTTTCTCAAGCAGAACACATTCCAAAGGAGTTTGAGATTGAATGTGATCATTTTATACCCTTATTTGGTTTATCACCTAAATTAGGACCAATTGCCAATTGGGGATTGGAAATAGAAAAAAATGCTATTAAGGTTAATAACGCATTGGACTACCAAACCAATATTCCTGGTATTTTTGCCATAGGCGATGTTAACACCTATCCTGGTAAATTAAAATTGATTTTATGTGGTTTCCACGAAGCAACTTTGATGTGTCAGGCCGCTTATCAAATTATCAATCCGGGAAAAAAATATGTCTTGAAATATACCACTGTGAGTGGTGTAGATGGTTTTGATGGTACGCGTAAAGAGGCTCCTAAAGCCGTTGTAAAAGCGATTGACTAATGGATCAGGATGTTACCTTAAAAATCACAGATAGAGATGGCAATACCCATGAAGTTCTGGCTCCAACCGATATGGCTATGAACCTTATGGAAGTCGTAAGAAGCTATGAGCTCGCTCCGGAGGGAACCATTGGTATTTGTGGCGGCATGGCTATGTGTGCTTCGTGTCAGTGCTATGTTTTATCAGACCATGAACTCCCCGAAATGCAAGATGACGAAGAAGCCATGCTGAGTGAGGCCTTTTACGTAAAGGATAATTCCCGATTAGGTTGCCAGATTCAGATTACCCCTGAATTGGATGGTTTGGAAGTTGAGCTAGCACCGGAAAGCTAATCCGTTTTATAATCAATCAATTTTTGAGGTCCCTCCAATAGCACTCGCACGATTTTAAGTGTGCCATCATCTGTAGTGGCAATTTGCCATTTAATTAGCGAGATTTCACCATTTTCAATTTCTATTCCCGTAATACTTCTGGGGTGCACACAACTACCATCGTTAAAGAAGGCAATATCACCAGGCTCTGGAAAACGGGGTCTATGAGTATGGCCTACAATGGTAATTAAATTATTATTATCAATAATCCATTTTTTGATACGACGTTCAACTTTTATGAGCTCCTTATAATTTTTTGCAGGGCTGGTTGGATCGGCAATTCCCATAACATTCAATGGTTTCCATAAAATGCGAACCATAAAACGACTCCATTTCCAAAAGAGATAATTCCACCAATCGGCTTGATGGCCATGAGTCAAAAACAGTTCCTGATTGGTTTCATAATTTTTTAAAATGACACCTTCATGATATTGAATATTGCAAAATAATTCAACATCTTCTCCAGTTTTTGGATCAAAATATGTGGATAAATGTTTTTCTACATATTTTGGATCCCGATACACCATATCATGATTCCCCCAAATCATATGTAAGCGTTCTTGTTCATGAAATAGTTTCAAGAGCAGATACACATTTTTGTGTGCCTGTAAAATAGGTTCAAATGATAAGTTTTCCCACAATTCGTCACCATCACCCAATTCGCAGTAAGTAAACCCTTCAGCATAATAGTGTTTTAAAGCGTGAAAGTAAATATTTCGGTTATTGGCAAAATCATCAGCAAAGCTGTTGTCACCTCTGTGACAATCACTGAATAAAATAATCTTGCTGTCATTGTTGAATTCAACAATTTTAGCATGTTTATAAGCCCTATCTAACCGTTTTCTTGATGACATATTGTAAATGTAGATAATTTCAATAAAAAATGCTTCCAGGTGGAAGCATTTGAATGATATTGATTAATCTTTTAATTTTATTTGAAGGCGTTCAATCCTGTAACATCCAATCCAGTAATTAGTAAATGTATATCATGTGTGCCCTCATAAGTAATCACACTTTCCAGGTTCATGGAGTGACGCATAATGCTGTATTCTCCCGTTATGCCCATGCCTCCAAGCATTTGTCTAGCCTCACGAGCTATGTTAATGGCCATGTCCACATTATTGCGTTTTGCCATAGAGATTTGTGCTGAAGTGGCTTTACCCTCATTACGCAACACACCTAAACGCCAAGTCAGTAATTGTGCTTTGGTAATTTCAGTAATCATTTCAGCGAGTTTCTTTTGCTGAAGTTGGAACTGGCCGATAGGTTTGCCAAATTGAATACGCTCTTTACTGTATCGTAATGCCGTATCATAACAGTCCATAGCGGCTCCAATGGCGCCCCAGGCAATCCCATAACGAGCAGAATCCAAACAACCAAGAGGTGCGCCTAATCCAGATTTATTAGGCAATAAGTTTTCTTTTGGAACTTTGACATTGTCAAAAATCAACTCACCTGTAGCACTGGCACGAAGGGACCATTTGTTATGCGTTTCAGGTGTAGAAAAACCTTCCATCCCACGTTCTACAATTAAACCATGTATGCGACCTTCTTCATTCTTTGCCCATACAACAGCGACTTGTGCAAACGGGGCATTACTAATCCACATTTTGGCACCGTTCAATAAGTAATGATCACCCATATCCTTAAAGTTGGTAACCATGCCTCCAGGATTGGATCCGTGATCAGGTTCTGTTAACCCGAAACAACCCATCCATTCACCGCTGGCTAATTTTGGCAAGTATTTTTGGCGTTGCTCTTCGTTGCCATATTTCCAAATAGGATACATGACTAATGATGACTGCACAGAAGCTGTACTACGAACACCAGAGTCACCACGTTCTATTTCCTGCATGATTAAGCCATAAGAAATTTGGTCTAATCCAGCACCACCATATTCAACAGGAATATAAGGGCCAAAAGCACCAATTTCAGCAAGACCACCAATAATTTGATTTGGGAATTCTGCTTTTTGTGCGTATTCTTCAATAATTGGTGAAACGTCACGCTTTACCCATTCTCTGGTGGCATCGCGCACTAATTTATGTTCTTCAGAAAGCAACTCGTCAAGATTGTAATAATCAGGTGCTTCAAATAAGTCTGGCTTCATGTTTTGTTCAATTTTTAAGTCTCGCCAAATTTAACCAAATACATATAAAAAGGGGAAACATTTTATCAGAAATATTTTAATCGTACATTTAACGAGCCTCATTTTTAATAATTATTCAAATAACGTCATTCAGCTATCAAAAATGGGCAAATCTCCACCTAAAATTGGTTTAATAACCGCAACATCCATTGTCATCGGAAATATGATTGGCGTCGGGATTTTTATATTACCAGCTGCTTTATCGAAATATGGAAGTATAAGTTTACTGGGATGGGTTTTTACTACTATTGGCGCGTTGATTCTAGCTAAAATTTTCAGTAATTTTAGTAAAATCGTCAAAAAAAGCGGTGGCCCTTATGCCTATCCGAAATCAGCATTTGGTGACTTTATTGGCTTTTTGATTGCTTGGGGATACTGGTTGTCTTGTTGGATCGGTAATGCGGCATTAACTGTTGCCATAATAGGAGCCTTAAGCTTCTTTTATCCCATACTTGAAACAAACGCCTTGTATAAAGTAATCATTGGCCTGGGATTAATTTGGTTTTTTACTTGGATAAATACGAGAGGAATTAAAGAGTCGGGTAAAGTTCAGGTAATTACCACCATACTCAAGTTAACACCATTATTATTTGTGATTCTGGTTGGTGTATTCTTTTTCAGACTTGAAAATTTTCCTCAATTTAATTTAACGTCAGAAAGTGATTTTGAAACCTTTCCCATGGTGGCAGCTCTAACGCTTTATGCCTTTCTTGGTCTTGAGTGTGCTACCATTCCCTCGCAAAGTATTAAAGATCCTGAAAAAACAATTCCCAGAGCAACGATGATTGGGACCTTAATTGCGGCAAGCGTTTATATTTTGGGAACGGTTGTATTGTTTGGGATTTTACCAATAGATAGACTGCAAACCTCGGCAGCACCTTTTGCTGAAGCAGCCAGAATTATTGCTGGTGATTTCGGTGGTTATTTTGTCGCTATTGGAGTTATTATTTCGGGTATAGGTGTCTTAAATGGTTGGATTATGGTAACGGGACAAGTACCATTGGCAACTGCTAAAGATGGATTGTTTCCGCGCGTATTTAGTAAAGAAAATAAGAAAGGAGCTCCAGCTTTAGGGCTTATTATAGGTAGTTTACTGACAACAGCTGTGCTTTTAATGAATTTATCAGAAGGGTTGGTTGATCAGTTTAAGTTTATTGTTGATATTGTGGTCTTTGTCGCTTTAGTTCCATATTTATTCACTGCTGCAGCCTACATTTTAATTCTAATTGAGAAAAAAGTTCATGTCCATAGTTGGGTGAAAACGTTTGTTCTCGGGAGTTTAGGATTTTTATATTCGTTATGGGCGATTTTTGGGTCGGGCAAAGAAACCGTGTTTTATGGTTTCATCCTGTTAATGCTGGGTATTCCATTTTACGTTTTGATGAAATGGAATAAACGTTTTGATTAACGGAGTTTACATTTTAATGTAAAAATCTTTTGTAAGATTGACATACGCCTGGGTGTATTGATGGCGATCTGTCTCAATAATTAGAGTGCCCGTTTCGGTTGTGCTTTTGGTAAATGATAATTCAATCAGGCTTCTTTTTATTTCAGAATTGGGATTGCCTTGGACACGTAAAATAGTATTAGTAAATAAGCCTTGCTTTGAGGCCAATTCAATGAAATTATGTTCTTCCTTGTGAGGAATGATGACACAAAATTGGCCACTTTCGGATAATAGTTTTGAAACACATTCAATCAAATGCTCAAAAGGCATAGCTTGTTGAAATCTGGCAATATCACGTTGGTTATTTTGTGTTTTGTAGTCTTCTGAATAAAATGGTGGGTTGCAGATTATCAAGTCATACGTGTCTTCAATCTCTTCGGCAAACTCATCAAGTGAAGCATGATAACAGAATAGCCTATCAGACCAAGTGGATTGTTCAAAATTATCAACACATTGCTCGTAAGCTTTGTCGTCAATTTCAACAGCATCAATTATTTCGGCTTGGCTACGTTGCGCCATCATGAGTGATAAAACACCTGTGCCAGCACCTATGTCCAAAATTGAAAAAGGATGGTGCTTTAAGGAGGTCCAACTACCCAATAAAACACTGTCCGTTCCAATTTTCATGGCGCATTGGTCTTGTTTGACAGTAAATTGTTTAAACTTGAATTCAGACATCACTATTCTAAATATAAATCTATCAATCCTTCAGGCGTGTCTACTAATATTTCCTTTTTGACTTTGTCAACCTGAACAATGAATTCATCATTCATTGGGATTAAAATTTCCTTACCACCATGGTCAATTTCAAACAAGGCTTGAGCTGTTGAATCATTAACAGATTTTATAATACCAATATTTCCGTGAGATTTATCAATTACCTTGAAGCCAATAATTTCGTGGAAATAAAATTTGTCACCTTCAAGTTTCGGTAAAAATTCCAAAGGCAAATAAACATCACATTTGATAAGTGCGTCAGCATCGGCTTCAGCATCGACATCTTCAAATTTTACACGTAACAGATCTGATTTGTGTAGTTGTGAAGATTCAATAAAAAATGGCACGAGATTATTCCTTAAATCAACGAATAATGCGTCAATATTTTCATAAAGTTCAGGTTCGTCAGTATCTAACTTTATGAGTAACTCCCCTTTAAAACTATACTTTTTAACAATCTTCCCGAGATAAAAACAATCTTTTTTTTTCATATGGCTTAAACAAAAAACCCAGACCGAAAAGTCTGGGTTCAAAGGTATAAAATAAAATTTTCTACTCTTCTTCGTTTGAAGCTTCTGCTTCAACTTCAGGAGCTTCTTCTGTTGCTTCTTCAGCAACTTCCTCTACTGGAGCATTGGCAGCAATTCGTGCTTCATTAGCAGCTTTTTCAGCTTCAATGGCTTTGGCTTTTGCTTCTGCTTCAGCTTTTGCTAAACCTTCAGTTTTAGCTTCAACTTTACCAGCTTTTTCTTCTAACCAAGCGTTGAATTTTTCTTCAGCTTGCTCTTCGGTTAAAGCCCCTTTTCTGACACCACCTGCTAAATGATTTTTCAATAAAGCACCTTTGTAAGATAGGATAGCTCTGGCTGTGTCGGTTGGCTGTGCACCATCCTGTAACCATTTAACGGCACCATCAACATCCAATTCAATGGTAGCTGGGTTCGTGTTTGGATTGTAAGCACCTATTTTCTCTAGGTATTTACCATCTCTCTTTGCTCGTGCATCTGCTGCTACGATCCAGTAATAAGGTTTTCCTTTTTTACCGTGTCTTTGTAATCTAATTTTAACTGACATAAAAATTAATTAGTGAGGTTCACGACCTCGATTATTAATAAGGGCGCAAAGATACTATATTTTTTTTGATTTTTAAATAGTTACAAGAAATTCTATCTTTTTTCGTTTTTTATATTATTTTTGAGATTCTAAAAAGGTCAGATTATGAAGAAACTAACTGTTTTACTGTTGGTCCTAGTGACGGTTTTGAGTTGTAGTGATGAGGTTAAATTCAATACGCCAGCAGTTCAAGGAAAAAAGGATGGTGTTTTTTGGCGTGCTGTTTTTTATGATGCCACTTACAATAGTGGTGGAAGGATTGAGTTGACAGGAGGCAGTGGTAATGAAACACTCAAGTTTACGGTACCTAATTTAGAAACAGGCGTTAAATGGTTAGGTAGAGGTAGTTCCAGTAAAGCCGAATTCTGGGATGTTGATGACATAGGTTATTCTACCAACTTTGTGCCAGATCCAGATTTCTATTTGTATCCAGCTGACGGTGAAATAGAAATTACTCAAGTAACACCTACGTCTGTTTCTGGTCGCTTTTGGTTTAATGCTTACTCACAATCAGGTGCTAAAACTGTAAACTTTAGCCAGGGAGTCTTTTTTGATATCCCACTTTTCAATTTAGAGGGAGGACTTAATTCCTGTGACGATGTGGTGGCTGAAGCCCAAGCAGCTGAAGAACTTTACAATAATACGGACCCTGGAAGTGCACAATATACAGAAGTCTGTTTAGCCTATAAGGAAGCTCTAGAACAGCAAATAGCCACTTGTGGTGGTGGTGGAGCAAACAGCCCCATTCAAATCATTATTAATGGATTGGGAGATTGCCAATAATCTTCATTGAATTAAAAAAATTAACAAACGCGGCAATTGAGCCGCGTTTTTTGTTAAATTATCTTAAAGATTCCAAGATTTTACCCTAAAAACTTGACAAGAACATGTTTGTCTCTTATACTATAGATGCAGATGTGAAACAATACGCATCTTTAAAGAAATTATTGAAATTTAAATGTAAAAGATTATGAAGTATTCAGAAGAAATTTCAAACAAATTAAATGAATTATTAATCAAGAATTATGATGCAGAAAAGGGGTACCTAAATGCTATGGATAACGTAGATTCTCCAACCTTAAAACTGTTCTTCAAGCGTCGAGCTTCTGAAAGAAGCGAATTTGCTAAAGAATTACGAACAGAAATTCTACGCTATGGTGAAATTCCTGAAGATTCAGGAAGCTTCAAAGGTACTGTACACAGAAACTGGATGAGCCTTAAAACGTTATTTTCAAATAATGATGAAGAAGCCATTTTAGAAGAGGCCATTAGAGGTGAAGAAAAAAATCTTGAGGAATATAAAGACATTCTTAAGGATAGAACTTTACCGCCAAGTATCGATTCTATATTGATTAAGCAAAAAAATGCCATTCAAGCAGCTATCAATACGGAGAAAGTTCATGAAGAACTTGTATCATAAATCTAAAATAAAATAAATATAAAGCGCGGCTTTTAAGCCGCGCTTTTTTGTTTACAACTGTTTATAACTTTCATTCGAAAAACTAATAATTATCCCTAATTTTAACCTTCTTATTTTTCAAGAAAAATCAGCTTTATGTACTTAATTTTTGATACAGAAACAACCGGATTACCTAAACGTTGGGATGCGCCAATTTCGGATACCGATAATTGGCCTAGAGCCATTCAAATTGCTTGGCAGTTGCATGACGAAATGGGTCATTGTATTGATCATCAGGATTATTTAATAAAGCCAGATGGTTTTAATATCCCGTTTGATGCCGAAAAAATTCATGGTATTTCAACCGAGTTGGCAGAACAACAAGGTATTCCGTTATCTGAAGTTCTTGAAAAATTTAATGAAGCCTTAAACAAAACCAAATTTATAGTTGGTCAAAACGTTGGGTTTGACATCAATATTATGGGTGCTGAATTCTACAGAGGTGATGTTGCAAATACATTGCAGGAATTACCTGTACTCGATACCTGTACCGAACACACTGCTGAACTCTGTCAAATCCCTGGCGGTAGAGGCGGTAAGTTTAAACTGCCAACGTTAACCGAGCTTCATGAATTTTTGTTTGACACGCCCTTTGCAGAAGCCCATAACGCTACTGCCGATGTTGAGGCCACAACACGTTGTTTTTTCGAGCTAATCCGTCGAGAAGAATATACTCTTGCACAATTGGATGTTCAGCCAGATTATTTTCAGAAATTTTCGGCAGCCAATCCGAAGGAAATTGAACTCATCGGTTTAAAACATATCAATCTTCAAAGAGAAAGTGCTAAAATTCGTGAGCGCATTCAAAAGCAGCAAACCGATACGATTTCCACAGAGGAAATAAAACAAAATATATCTGATTTAGCTGACGTTGATTTTGTGCATTTGCACAACCATTCTCAATTTTCAATACTACAATCTACCATTAGTATTCCAAAACTGGTGTCATCTGCAGCTAAACATGGCATGTCTGCCGTTGCATTAACAGATCATGCGAATATGATGGGTGCCTTCCACTTTGTAAAAGCAACTAATAATCATAATAAATCGGTTGAAGAGAAGAATAAGGCAGCTATTGAAAAGGGTGAGCAACCAACTGCAAAAAAAATAAAACCGATTATAGGCTGTGAGTTTTTTGTTTGTGAAAATCATTTGGATAAAAATCGAAAAGATAATGGTTATCAAGTGGTTTTAATTGCCAAAACAAAAAAAGGCTATCACAATATGGCCAAGTTGTCCTCCATTGCTTACACGCAGGGATTTTATTATGTGCCTCGAATTGACAAGGAGCTAATCAAGCAATATAAGGAAGATATATTGGTGCTAACCGGTAACCTTTATGGCGAAGTACCAAGCAAGGTCTTGAATGTTGGAGAAAATCAAGCAGAAGAAGCTCTTTTGTGGTGGAAACAAGAGTTTGGGGATGATTTGTACATTGAGATTATGCGGCACAATCAAGAAGATGAAAATCGGGTAAACCAAGTCTTGATTGAGTTTTCAAAAAAACATAACATTAAGTTGGTTGCTTCTAATAATACCTATTACGCTGAAAAAGAAGAAGCAAACGCACATGATATTTTATTGTGCGTAAAAGATGGGGAAAAACAGGCTACCCCAATAGGCCGTGGTCGTGGTTATCGTTATGGATTGCCGAATCAGGAGTATTATTTCAAGTCTTCTGAAGAGATGAAAACGCTCTTTAAGGATATTCCTGAAGCCATTTTAAATATTCAAGAGCTGGTAGATAAGGTAGAACCCTATGAGCTGGCACGTGACGTTTTACTTCCAAAGTTTGATATTCCCGATGAATTCAAGCACCCAGAAGATGTAATTGATGGTGGAAAACGTGGAGAAAATGCCTTTTTAAGACATTTGACTTATGAAGGCGCTAAAAAGCGTTATGGTGAAATAACTGATGACATTAAAGAGCGCCTTGATTTTGAGCTTGAAGTCATAGAAAAAACAGGGTATCCAGGCTATTTCCTGATTGTTGAAGATTTTATTCGAGAAGCCAGAAATATGG
The DNA here is from genome assembly GCF_055227665.1 of Hanstruepera sp. CR43. Lineage (NCBI taxonomy): Bacteria > Pseudomonadati > Bacteroidota > Flavobacteriia > Flavobacteriales > Flavobacteriaceae > Hanstruepera > Hanstruepera sp. CR43. The sequence goes on from NZ_CP200078.1 coordinate 2,257,407, forward strand.
ATGTCTCGGTTGGTCCAGGGCGTGGTTCGGCAGCAGGATCTGTGGTAGCATATTGTTTATGGATTACCAATATTGACCCGATAAAGTACGATTTACTTTTTGAGCGTTTCTTGAATCCGGATCGTGTGAGCATGCCTGATATTGATATTGATTTTGATGATGAAGGTCGCGGTCGTGTTATGGAATACGTAATTGAAAAATACGGTAGTAGTCAGGTAGCACAAATCATTACCTACGGTACTATGGCGGCCAAGTCTTCCATTCGGGATACCGCTAGGGTATTAGACTTACCGTTATTTGATGCCGATAGAATTGCCAAATTAATTCCAACCATGTCCAAATTAGGAAAGATTTTTGGATTGGACGAAAAGGAATTGAGCAAAAAGTTTAGAGCAGAAGATTTAGAAAAGGTTAATCAACTGCTTAATATTTCGGATGGAGAAGATTTAGAGGCGGAAACCGTAAATCAAGCGCGCGTTTTGGAAGGTTCGGTTCGTAATACAGGTATTCATGCCTGTGGTGTGATTATTACACCGGATGATATAACCAATTTTGTTCCGGTTTCAACAGCCAAAGATTCTGAACTATATGTCACGCAATTTGACAACTCGGTTGTTGAGGATGCTGGTTTGTTGAAAATGGATTTCTTGGGATTAAAAACCTTGACGCTGATTAAGGATACCGTGAAAATTGTAAAAGCTAAACATGGTATCGAACTGGATCCTGATAATTTTCCATTGGATGATGAGAAGACTTATGAATTGTTCCAGCGTGGTGAAACAGTAGGTGTGTTCCAGTACGAATCTCCTGGAATGCAAAAACACATGAAGGATTTAAAACCAACGGTTTTTGATGACCTTATTGCTATGAACGCCTTGTATCGTCCAGGACCTATGGAGTATATTCCAAGCTTTATTGCACGTAAACATGGACGTGAAGACATTGTTTATGATTTGCCTGCCATGGAGGAATACTTAAAGGAAACCTACGGTATTACAGTCTATCAGGAGCAGGTGATGTTATTGTCTCAAAAATTGGCAAGTTTTACCAAAGGTGAAGCTGATGTTTTACGTAAAGCCATGGGTAAAAAGATATTTGCTTTACTGGAAAAACTCAAACCCAAATTTTTAGATGGTGGTGAAGCAAATGGTCACCCTCGTGATGTTTTGGAGAAAATCTGGAAAGACTGGGAGGCATTCGCGAGTTATGCCTTTAACAAGTCGCACTCAACCTGTTATGCTTGGATTGCTTATCAGACAGCTTATCTCAAAGCGCATTATCCTGCGGAATATATGGCAGCTGTTTTATCGAATAATATGAATGATATTAAGCAAGTGACTTTCTTTATGGAGGAGTGTAAGCGTATGAAATTAAACGTTCTTGGGCCGGATATTAATGAAAGTTATTATAAATTTTCAGTAAACCAGGATAACGCAGTACGCTTTGGTATGGGTGCCATCAAGGGTGTTGGACATGGAGCCGTTAAAACCATTGTAGAAAATCGGAAACAAGATGGGAATTATAAATCTATTTTCGATTTTGCCAAGCGCATTGATTTGCGGGCGGCTAATAAAAAAGCCTTTGAAAATCTAGCATTGGCAGGAGGATTCGATTGTTTTAAGATGACACACAGGGCACAGTATTTTCATGATGATGGTGATGGGATTACCTTTTTGGAAAAAGCCATTAAATATGGTGCCAAACATCAAGAAAATGAGAATTCTGCACAAGTCAGCCTGTTTGGAGAGTCCAGCGATGTGCAAATAGCAGAACCTCAAGTACCACCATGTGAAGAATGGGGAACTATGGAGAAGTTGGCTCGCGAAAAGGAGGTTGTTGGTATTTATATCTCTGGTCATCCATTGGATGATTTTAAAATTGAAATGAAAACATTCTGTAATGCTACAATTGGCTTGTTTAATAATTTGGAGCCTTATGTGAACAGGGAGTTAACATTTGGTGGTGTGGTAACCGATGTTCAGCATCGTGTGAGTAAACAGGGTAAAGGTTGGGCATTGTTCACCGTGGAAGATTATACCGATAGCTATGAATTTCGAATATTTGGTGAAGAATATTTGAAGTTCAGGCACTTCCTGTTAAAAAATTCATTCGTGTATATAAAAGTGTTTGTAAGAGAAGGATGGACCAATAGAGAAACTGGCAAAAAGAGTGATCCGAGGCTTCAGTTTAATAACTTTCAATTGTTGCATGACGTTATGGATACTTATGCTAAAAAGCTTTCAGTTCAATTGAATATCAATGATTTGATAGAGTCCAGAATAGAAACCCTAAAGGAATTATTTACCATGCATAAAGGTGATCATGCGCTCAATTTTGTGATTTATGATAATGATGAACAAATTAAATTAAGCATGCCAAGCCGTAAACAAAAGGTCAAAATATCTCAAGAGTTATTGGATGAATTAGAAAATAATGAGGTGTATTATAAGTTAAATTAATGTTTTGAAGTTTTTGAGTAGGCTCATTATAACACCAAACAATAAAACTATAGTTAAAACAAATTGTCAGTGTGTAAGCTTTCGCGATTTTTTTGACTAATTTTGCATATAAAATTGAAGTAAAACAGATTAAAATATAGATTATGGCATTAGAAATAACAGATGCAACGTTTGAAGAAACAGTATTAAAAAGTGATAAACCAGTAATGGTAGATTTTTGGGCAGCTTGGTGTGGTCCATGTAGAATGGTTGGTCCAATCATTGATGAGATTAGTAACGAATATGAAGGTAAAGCCGTTGTTGGTAAAGTTGATGTAGATGCTAATCAAGAGTTTGCCGCAAAATATGGTGTGCGTAACATTCCAACAGTTTTAGTATTCCAAAACGGAGAAGTTGTAGGTCGTCAGGTAGGTGTAGCGCAAAAAAGTGCTTACACAGAAGCCATTGACTCGCTTTTATAAAATACTTTCTAAAAGAAATGATAAAAGGTTTGCCCAAACGGCAAACCTTTTTTAGTTTAGACACCAATGGATTTACAACAGGAACTCAATAAAGCAGGCGGATTCAAAAATTTAGAGCTACTGGCAAAGCAGGTAGTTGAGGGTTTTATTGCAGGTATGCATAAAAGTCCGTTTCATGGGTTTTCATCAGAATTTGCGGAGCATAAAAATCTATAATCAAGGAGAGAGTACCAAGCATATTGATTGGAAGCTATTTGCCAAAACCGATAAGTTGTTTACTAAACGGTATGATGAGGAAACCAACCTTCGTTGTCACTTGATTATTGACAATAGTAGTTCCATGCACTATCCTAAATTATCGAGTTTTAGTTTGGATAGTTTAAACAAAATTGCCTTTTCAGCATTAGCGTCGGCTTCTTTAATGCACATTTTAAAAAAGCAGCGTGATGCCGTGGGCTTAAGTATTTATAGCGACAATTACGATTACTATGCGCCTGAGAAAGGTAGTGAGCGACACCATCAAATGCTGTTGCATCAATTGAGTGATATGGTTGTCAATCAACCAATAAATAAAAATACAGATACTTACACCTATTTACATCAAATAGCTGAAAAGATTAAAAGACGTTCCTTGATTTTCTTTTTTACCGATATGTTTCAGACATCTGAAAGTCAGACCAAATTATTTGAGGCCTTACGGCATTTAAAGTTCAATAAACATGAAGTGGTTTTGTTTCATGTGTTTGATAAGAAAAAGGAACAGCAATTTGAGTTTAGTAATGCCCCGAAACGATTTGTGGATGTAGAAACAGGCGAGCATATCAACCTGTATGCGGAGAATATTAAGGAAAATTATGAAAATGCCGTTACAGCATATTTTAATGATATCAAACAAAAATGTACCCAGTACAGAATAAAATATGTGGAAGCGGACATTAATAAAAATTTTGATCATATTTTGACTACCTACATGATTGAGCGGCAAAAGTTTTTATAGGAAACTTTAAAATAATTTTAAAAAAGGTTTGACTTATAAAAAAAGCCGTGTATATTTGCATCCGCAATTAAGCAACGGTCTGGTAGTTCAGTTGGTTAGAATGTCGCCCTGTCACGGCGAAGGTCGCGGGTTCGAGTCCCGTCCAGACCGCTAAATTGCTTAAGCTCCTAAATCTGGAGCTTTTTTTAGCAATAAAATTTAGTTGTGTTGTTTCTGACAATTTTGTCAGAATGTAGTGAGATTCCTTATTTAATTAGGGGCTTACCGATGGAAAGCTTTCCTTTTTTCTTCTAGAAAATAGGGATGCTTTTTTGTTTTGAAAGGGTTTGAATAATAATATATTGTAAGAAAATACTACATAATATGTATTTTATCGATATAAAATGTATTTTAACGATTATTTGATACAATCACAATACCTGAATCTATATTTACATTCCTTCAAATAAGTCCCTAAATCGAATTATTCAGCTTATTTAAGGTTAATTTGTCCATTTAAGACATATTTTGTCTGTTTCCCTCATGTTATAAATACGCATTTAAAGCCTTTTGGCATTTAAATATTTAAGGTTAATAATCCATTCTTCCCTCGACAGCGATTTTTAATTTAAAAATCAATTTAATAGTAAAAAATTAATAGCAAACTGTTGTTTAACCCTAAATCAACTAACATGAAAACCTTAAAAATTACTTTGATGGCAGCCATTTTTTGTACAACGCTTACTGGATTAAGCATTAAAAGTGATGTGCCTACCACTGAACCAAAACAAGAAAAAGTAACATCTCAAGAAGATTTTTCCTATGCCTTTGCAGTTAAAAGGCATGTTAAAAAAGACGGTTCTGTACCGTCAAACGGATAATAGTTTCTGCCATATTTGCTAAATGAACCTCTAAAATTATTTAGGGGTTCATTTATTATTTTTCTTTTAGTAGATTTTATCTATCAAAATTTGATATTTTTAAGGACATAGAAATTTCTTATGTTCTTGAGAATATTAGTTTTTTTCCTACTTCTTACTCCTTACTTGACTCTTAACGCCCAAGAGTCTAATCAGTTGCCTATTACGGATAGTCTTCTATATTACAGAACAATTGCCGAGGACCAATCAAAAAATTTGGATTACCGAATTATTAATGTAAAAAACGCCATTAGGCTGGCTAATAATTCAAAGCAAGACACGAGTATTTTAAAAACAAAAAGATTATTAGCTACTCTCTATCTTAATAAGATTAGTAGAGGAGAAATGCTGCCAGATTCAATTTATAGCCTCAATCACCAGAACCTTAAATTGGCTAAAAAGCTCAAAGATACTTTGGCATTAGCTTACATAAACAATGTTTTGGGATGGTATCATAAAGTTAATTTCAGGCCAGATAGTGCCTACCACTATTACTATAACACAACCAAGTATTTTGATGAATTAAACATGCAGGATGATAAGGCCAGAACATTATTTACAATGGCCGATATTCAATTTGAGGAACGTGATTATGTGGGTTGTGAAAACACAGCAGCAGAATCAATAAAGATTTATGAGACGATGCCTCAAAATGAAGACACATTAGATAATCTTTGGGCCTTATATAACTTGATCGCTATTTCAGCTGATGAGTTAAAACTCTTTGATCAAGCTATTGAGTATCATTATAAAGCATTGTCTTTTAGTGATAAAATGGAAGATAACTATCTCTATACATTATATTCCAATAGTAATATTGCACTTATCTATAAAGAGCTTAAGCAATATAATAAAGCATTAAAAATCTATCAAGATTTATTTGAAAATAAAGCACTTTTAATGGAAGAGCCTAAAAATTATGCATTGATTTTGGGTGATTATGCACATTTAAAACACTTAATGAATGAATATCCTGATTCAGAAATCAAAAGTATGTTATATGAGGCATACAAAATTAGTGATAGTATTCAAGACGAGGCTAGTATCATGTCGGTTGCTTTAAATACTTCAGAATATTATTTGGATAAAAAGGTGTTAGATTCCGCAAAATATTTTTCTAATGTCGCCTATAGTTTAGGAAGAAGTACTTCAACTCATGATGTCGTGTTAAATGCACTAAAGCTGAAATCAAAAATTGATACCACTGATACCTCCTATTTGAATGAATATGTCAAATTAAGTGATAGTTTGGTCAATAAGGAACGTGCCATTAGAAATAAGTTCGCGCGAATAGAATTGGAAACAGATCAACTGGAGTTAAAAAATCAGCAGATAACACGGGAACGTATGTGGCTGTTGATTCTATCCGCTGGATTGTTGATAACATTAGTGTTGTTATATATCATTATTTCTCAACGTGCTAAAAATAAAGAGTTGAAATTAGTCCAACAACAACAGGAAGCCAATGAAGAGATTTATAATCTCATGCTATCACAACAAGACAAGATAGATGAAGCTAGATCCATTGAAAAGAAGCGAATATCTGAAGAATTACATGATGGTATTTTAGGACGTTTATTTGGGACACGATTGAGTCTGGACAGTTTAAATTTAAGCACGAGTGAAGAAGCCATAAAAACCAGAGAAGGCTACATTGTTGAATTAAAAAATATTGAGCAGGAAATTAGAAAGGTCTCTCATGAATTGAACACAGAATTTGTTTCAGGCTCGGGTTATGAAGATATTATTGCTACTTTAATTGAAACCCAATCGGATGCCTATGGCTTCAAGAGTGACATCAGTATTGAAGGTGATATTGTTTGGGAAGATGTGCCAAATAAAACGAAAATCCACGTCTATAGAATTATTCAGGAGTCGTTGCAAAATATTTATAAGCATGCTCATGCAACTCATGTAGAGATTAGTTTTAAACTAAAAAATAATGTAATTTGCTTGTTCATTACAGATAATGGTTCGGGTTTTGATGTCAATAAAGCCAAAAAAGGTATTGGTATTAAAAACATGAATTCTAGAGTAAAGGAAATTCAAGGTGAATTGAATATTACTTCAGAAAAAGACGTAGGAACCAGCATTTTAATTAAAATCCCAATCTAACCTAATAAATAACACCTGATGGAGCAAACGATTCGTATACTCATGACTGATGATCACCCAATTATTATTGAGGGGTATCAAAACACACTGTTGGCAACTAAAAAAGATAATCAAAAGCTATTGATTGATATTGCGAATAATTGTGATGAATCGGTGAAGTTTATGCAACGTGCTATCGAAGCTGAAAAGCCTTATGATGTGTTGTTTATGGATATCAGTTTGCCACCATCGGCTGATGGTAAATTTAATTCGGGTGAAGATTTGGCAAAATATGCCAGAAAAATCATGCCTGAAGCTAAAATTGTTATGCTTACCATGTTTAATGAAAACTATCGCGTTCATAATCTAATTAAAAATATCGATCCGGAAGGCTTCTTGATAAAAAGTGATTTAACTTCAAGTGAATTGGCCAGTGCCTTTCAGGCCGTTCTAAATAATCCGCCATTTTATAGTGGAACTGTCAATAGTATTGTCAGAAGATCTATTACCAATGATATTGATATTGATGATATTGACAGGAAAATTTTGTATTTATTATCTCAAGGTATCCGAACCAAAAGTTTAAAGGATCATATCGATATGTCTATGAGTGCCATTGAAAAACGTAAAAAACAACTAAAATTACTTTTTGATGTGCAGGATGGTAATGACGAAACGCTCCTTGACGAGGCCAGGAGGAAAGGATTTATCTAAAAATTCTTTCAAAAAATGTTAAAATTGTAGTTTTTCAAACACATTCCATGATTTGTAAGCCCTTTACGATAGGGGTTTTTACGGTTTTTCCGTAACAAGTCTACGGTTTTTCCGCAACAGAAATAAGTTTATTATACATACATTTGAATATCAACGACAGATTTGATGAATCCCTCAAAAAATTTGTTGATAATAGCATTTACACAGACCTCGTGGTTTTCATACTAACCGAAAATCATGAGGTTTCTTCTTTTAAAAGGAAAAAATACTGCTTTTATAGTCCCAAACAGTAGATATAAAAAAGCCAAGATAAATAACGGCCACTAGAAATTTAATGAAGGTTCCGGTAAGGAATCCCAGCAATGAGCCGAATGCCGCTCTCATAGCCTTTTTAGAGTCAGATTTATTGATTAGTTCGCCAACCAAAGCACCAACAAAAGGCCAGACTATAATTCCTAATGGCCCGAGGATAGGAAAAAAAATGGCTACGAGTAAACCTATGGTTGTTCCAATCATACCATATTTACTGCCTCCAAACTTTTTGGTTCCCATGGCTGGAATAATATAATCCAAAGCAAAAACCAATAATGCGATCACTAATGTTATTCCTAAAAATATCCAGTTGTCTGCAACTGCATTTGTTAAATAAAGCAGCAATAAGCCTATCCAGCTTAAAGGCGGACCAGGCAAAACAGGTAAAAAACTACCCAAAATACCCGCTAACATAAACAGAAACCCCAAACAGGTAAGAAAAATATCCATATGTTTTTGTTTGTATGACGAAGATAACTAAAGAATGTTACATGATTTATATTTCTTGAGGGTTGATATTTTTAATAGTATCTTCATATTTTCCCAAAAAATTGTACTTTTCGGTTTCATAACTAACTATGAAACAAGGCTATCTAATTGTTGCTTTTATCGTTTTAACATCTTGCAATTACTTTGATGTCAAAAAGACATCTTCTGAAGCTATTTTAAATGAAGAGCTTAAAACATTTAACTGGAGTGAGGTAGATGAATACCCTTCGTTTGCTATTTGTGAGAACGAGACAACCAAGAAAAGCAAGAAAACGTGTTTTCAAAATACGTTGACTCAAGCAATCACTAAAAATATTCAATCGGACACCATAGTCGTTTCTCAAAACTTAAATGATACGTTGATAATCAAATTTCAAATTTCAGAGAAAGGCAAAATGTCCATTCAAGATTTTAAGGTAGACTCTTTAACTTTAATTGAAATACCAAATATCAGACAGCTCATAAATACTAGTTTGGAGTCTTTGCCTAAAGTATATCCGGCTCTTAAAAGGGGACAGCAAGTCAAAACGGCATTTACCTTGCCTATTATCATTCAGGCAAATTAATAACGTATAGCCAATTTACGCATCAGTCGTAGAATTTCAGCATATAGCCAAACCAAAGTAACCAATAATCCCCAGGTGGCAAGCCATTCTTTTTCTTTGGGTGCTTTATTTTTATGGCGTTCTATATAGTCAAAATCCAACAATAGTGATAATGATGCAAAAATAGCGGCAACAATATTAAAAGCTATGGCCCACCACGAGGTTCCCCAAATAAAAACCTTGATACCAAAAAAGCCTAAAATCCAAGAAATAATATAGGTTACAAAAATACTGGCGCAAGCTGTTACAATAATACTTCGTAACTTTTTGGTAACCACTATCAAACGGGTTTGATATAAAATCAACATAACCAAAAATGTCACAATGGTAACGCCAATAGCCTGATATGGCATATCAGGAAATTCAGCTTGAATATAACTACTGAAACCACCTAAAAAACAGCCTTTAGCTATAGCGTAGAGAGGGACAAGAAATTTTGCCCAATGTTGTCTCACTGAAATAATAATACTAATAACAATAGCTCCTAACATGCCTCCCATAGTAAACCATTTCGCGGGATAACCGTCACTATGTAATTTCCAGATGCAACCAGTAACAAAGGCAATCATGAGTATTGAAACCATTGATTTTATAAAAATGCCTTTAACACTCATGGTTTGAGAAGTGCCCCTGTTGTCTTCCCAAAAATAATCTGAAAAAGCAGGGTTTGAAGTTTGGTTTAAACGCACTATAAATTAATCTTGTAGCCTATAGCAAAATCTATTGGGAAATTGTCACTGTTATCAATAAATACAGCATAGATATCATGATAAGCCAAGGTGATATAACTATTTTTAGTAATCTTAATATCTGCTCCAACACCTAAAATAAACGGTACTTGAATGCCTGTGGTTGAAACATCTTCTTCAATTAAAGAACCAGGATTGTCCGCATCCTCATAATAGACCTTCCCGTCAGAATGACCGTAGGTAACAATCTTCAAATTCCCATAAAAGTTAAATCTTTCTTTGTTAATCACTCGAAATCTATACCCAATGGCCAGTTGCGTTGATGAATAATCAAAGTCATCGTCCTTAAGGGAGTGTCTTAAATGAAAAAATAAAGCATGTCGTGGTAAATTACTCTCTTCAAAAACTTCAAATTCCAGTCCGAAAAATGGCACCGACTTATTGTTAATATTATCAACAAACGGCTTATTGGTCAACCCTCCAAAAGCACCTAATCGGGATTTGATTTTGGCACGACCCTTATAATTATAACTTAAATCAGAAGTAGCATTATAGGTGTTTAAATACTCTTTAAGACTAAATAAGGTCAGATTTACTTTGTCGGCATTTAATCCATAATCTTGAGTTAAGTTATTTAAAACGGTTTTATATTCTTCTTGATACTTGTTTGTTTCTTCACTTTTAGTATTGACTAATTCCTGGATATTACCATCTTTAGTCCTTACAAAATATCGGTATTTGCCATCAAAAATATTCCACAATAAATCTAGATTGCCTTCAACTTCTGTTTTTAGTTCTAAACTTTCATTGTTGATGGTATAGGTGTTTTGAGCAAAACCTGAAATGCCCATAACAATAAAACCGATTACTAGAAATAACTTTTTCATTTTTTCATTTTTTGGATACTTGTAAAACTATAAAAATTAAACGACATCTTACAAATCATTTCGCTATTTGTGAAATGACCTATTTTTCCATTTATAACCTTTAAATGTTGCCAAAAAGGCTACCAACGACACGAAAAACGGGTATAACAAACTAGATAAAATAAAAGACAAAACAGGAACTTTTTGATCAAAAAAATCACTCGATTTATGAATAAGTATATAGTCTACTGCCATTTTTAAAATGATTGTGAAACATAGGATTCTCAAATTTAACTCAGTGGTCAGGACTAGTAAAGCCAGAATGATCAGTAAATAATTTGCAACCAAAACAATTAAGCCTGTAACAAGCGAAAACAGGTTTTTGTAACTGGAAGCCTTTGAAGCCCAGCGAATGCGTTGGGAAATTAGACCGTTCCAATTGGATGGTGGTTTTGTGGTTACTATAGCATTCTTTGATTTAAGATAGGCTACACGACTAGGGTTTTGTTTCACGGCCTTTTGCAACAGGAATACATCATCACCACTTGCTATATTTAAATGATTTTCAAATCCGTTAAGTTCCTGAAAAAAAGACTTTGTATAAGCGAGATTGGCACCATTGGCCATAAAAGGTTTTTTTATTCCAAAACTGCCTATGGTAGTTCCCATCAAACTCATGAAATCCAAATTTTGAAAGTGCTCTAAAAAGGATTTTGGTTTCTGAAATTTAACTGGTCCCGCAATGAGAAAATGGTCTTGATTTTGAATAAAACTATCAAAAGTTTTTAACCAAGTTTTGGGTAGCAGGCAATCGGCATCAGTGGTCAAAATCCAGTCGTGTTTGGAATAGGAAATGGCTGTTTTTATGGCATCTTTTTTCGGTGATTTTGTGTCCACAACATTTTTTAAAACGGTCCAGTCTATAGGATAGTCACTAAGATGATTTTTAATAATCGAAACGGAATCATCAGTTGAGCTGTCATCAACAAAAATAATTTCAAAATGGGTTTTAGGATATTCTAACCCTTTAATGGAATCAATGAGTTCTTTGAGGTTTTCGGCTTCGTTTCTAAAGGGAATAACTATCGAGAAATTAGTTTGGGGTTCTGTTGATATTGTTTCAAATTGCTTGACTTTATCAAACCCAAAAATAAAGCTCCCAATAAGAATGAGATAACAACCTAATATGATAAACGTACCAATAATCATAGTGCTTGTTTAGGGAGTTTGAATTTTAAAATGTACATAGCACCTAACAGACTTGGCAAAACAACATTTAGTATCCACATAAGGGTCACCACACTTAAAATACTCAAGTTACTTATTTTGATTACGGAAAACAGGTAAACGGCCACACTGCCTTTGAGAACAACATCAAAAATAGCAAGTGTTGGAATAATGGATGCTAAAAGATACATAGTTGTAATAATTGTCATAGCATCAACATAATTCAAGGTTGAGCCAAACATTTTAAGGAGAACATAAAATTGAAAGGAAAAAATTAAATATCGAATGATTGAAAATGAAAACCCTTTGAAATAAATATACCATGGAATTGAGGTGTAAAATATTTTGGCCGTTGATATGGAAATGCCTCTTATGGAAAAATTACTTTTAATCAAACCCATGATGGGAAATATGGCAATTATGAAAATGACAACACCAATTCTAAACAGTTTGTAATACTCAATATCCAAAGAATATTTTAATAAATACAAGCAGGAGCCTATTACACCAAATAATACGGTAGTAGACATTTGCATAAAGTTTCCTAATAAATTTAATGCCAATATCTTTTTAGTGTCACTCCTTGAAAAATACATGGCTTTGGCTCCGTATTCACCAATCCGATTTGGAGTAAATAAGGAGGCGGTTAATGACCCAAGACTTTGTTCCAGTGAATTTAAAAAAGATATTTTTTTAAAAAACGACACTAAATGTTGCCATTTTAAAATTTCGAAAAACCAATTAAAAATGCTTAAAATCACTAAAAAAATGATGTTTTTTGTGATAAAAGCGTCATTTTTTGATAAAAACCGGGTAAAAACTTGAAAATCTAACTCGTGGTTAGTTGTCAACTTGTGATAGATAAAATAAAAAGCACCAACAACTATACTTAATTTAATAAGTACAAAAAAGAATTGTTTAGTTTTGTAAGGAACGGCTCCAAACATATACTTGAGGTCGCAGTTAAATTTTTACAAAATAAAACATAAAAGTTATATGAAGTCATTTTTTGCTAATTATAGATTTTACTGCTTAATTATCGGGTTTTTATTCATGATTGTCGATGGCTTCGGACAGAGTGAGGCCAGTCGATGGAAAGGGCAATTTGCTATTGGAATCAATAGCCCTAGCTCAAGCGGATTTGTACCTGGATTTGAAGCCAAGCCAGTGAATTTTCCAACAATTAATCTTGGCGTACAGCGTATGTTTAGACCACAATATGGTGTAAAGCTGGATTATGGCTTTAATCGAATAGCAAACAATGGTGATTCTCCTTATTTTAAAATCAACTATAGCAGAATCAACGCCCAGTTTGTTTATGATGCTACAACTTTGATGACCTTCTTGCCAACGCACATAGGGATTGTAGGACATGCTGGTCCTGGTATGTCGTTTATAAAGCCATTAAGTGATTACGCTGACAATAAGAATACATTTTTCAATGTCATGGCAGGAATTGAGTTTCATTATGCTATTACGCGGACATTTTCAGCTTATTTAGACACATCTTATATATTTGGTTTTGGAGGAGATTTTGATCCGGTAAATGAAGGTTACGGTTCCTTTAATGGGAATTTGTTAACGGTTACTGTGGGTGTTTCCATATCCTTAAGCGGTTGCTATTTTTGTGAATAATGAGCAAAGAAAAAATTATTTTAGGAATCGATCCTGGCACAACCATTATGGGTTTTGGCCTCATAAAAGTTGTAGGCAAAACGATGTCCTTTATGCAGCTTAATGAACTGGACCTGAAAAAATATGATGATCATTATTTAAAGTTGAAGCTTATTTTTGAACGCACCATTGAACTCATAGAAACCCATCATCCAGACGAAATTGCTATTGAAGCGCCTTTTTTTGGGAAGAATGTACAGAGTATGTTGAAATTAGGTCGTGCGCAAGGGGTGGCTATGGCAGCTGGTTTATCACGTGAAGTACCCATAACAGAATACTCTCCTAAAAAAATAAAAATGGCCATTACAGGAAATGGAAATGCCAGTAAGGAGCAAGTGGCTAAAATGTTGCAAAGTTTGTTGCAATTAAAAGAACTACCAAAAAACTTGGATGCCACCGATGGTCTGGCCGCTGCAGTATGCCATTTCTACAACCAAGGGCGTGTTAGTGTTGGTAAAAGTTATTCAGGTTGGGCCAGTTTTGTTAAGCAGAATGAAGATCGGGTTAAAAAATAATTATCTGTCATTCCTGCGAAGGCAGAAATCTGTTTTTTCTGATGGTAAATAGAATTTTTTTAATAATAGCGATTATAGCTTCTTTAGGAGTTGCATATCTAATCAAACTTGATTTTGAAAAGTATAGAATTCTTAATGAGGAAAATTTTGTTGAGGTTATTATTATTGATGTCCCTGTCTCGTGCAATACAAGCAATAAATCATTACATGCATACTTTAGATTTTATCATAATAATAAAATGCACTCCAAGAGGTTAAAAGATAAGTATTGCAATACTCTCAATCCTGGTGATAAAATTTTTCTTGCGACTAATTCAGAACAAGATATTTTTCTTTATAAAGATGAAAACGTAGATAAAAATTTAGTTTCATTGATTCTTCTGTTCTTGTTTATGATTTTTTGTTCATTTAAATTCTATAAAAAATTATAATCATGGCAGGCATCTACATTCACATTCCTTTTTGTAAACAAGCCTGTCATTACTGTGATTTTCATTTTTCGACTTCTCTAAAAAAGAAAGCTGACATGGTTTCAGCTTTGCAAAATGAATTGTTTTTAAGAAAAGCAGAGTTACAAAATCAGGTTGTAGAGACTATTTACTTTGGAGGAGGAACCCCGTCTTTATTAACGATTGACGAATTACGATTTTTGATTTATGAGATTTGCAAACATTACAATGTTTCAAATTCTCCAGAAATTACTTTAGAGACTAACCCTGATGATTTAATTCAAAGTGAATTGTCACCTCGAGCGGAGTCGAGAGGTCTTTTTGAAAGTTATAAAGAGATAGGTGTAAACCGCTTGAGCATTGGTATACAATCGTTTTTTGAACAGGATTTAAAATTGATGAATCGTGCACATAATGCACAAGAGGCTAAAAATTGTTTACAGGAAGCCACCAGGTATTTTGATAATATATCCATTGATTTAATTTACGGTATTCCTAATGCCGATAACCAGCAATGGCTTGAAAATATTGAAATAGCATTGTCTTATAATATTCCGCATATTTCATGCTATGCTTTAACGGTTGAACCTAAAACCGCTTTAGAAAGTTTTATAAAAAAGGGCATCGTGCCAGATGTTGATGATGACGTAGCACAAGAACAATTTCAATTGTTGGTTGGTAAATTAGAGTCTGAAGGATTTGTTCATTATGAACTTTCAAACTTTGGTAAACCCAATTTTTTTAGCAAAAACAATACAGCTTATTGGCAAGGGAAAACCTATTTAGGCATTGGGCCATCGGCACATTCTTTTAATGGACAACAGCGTGGTTGGAATGTTCGTAACAATACAAAATATATTAAGGCTTTAAAAGATAATAAACTTGCCATAGAATGGGAAAGTTTAACCACAACCGATTCTTATAACGAATACGTTATGACTGGTTTACGAACCATTTGGGGTGTATCATTAACAAAAGTTGAAACAGAATTTGGAATTTCCTATAAAAAGTATTTATTACAACAAGCCCAACGTTATATTGACCAACAATTGTTGTATATTCAAAACGATGTACTTTTAGTTACTTCAAAGGGTAAATTTTTAACTGACGGCATAGCGTCTGACCTTTTTAAACTTAATTTATAATGCTAGCAAACATACATGTCAATTCCAGGAATTATAAAGTTGATTTGTCAAAACCATTAGATATTTCCATTCCACTTAAAGCATCAAAATCAAACGTAAATGCTTGGTATATTGATGAGCCCAAAATTGATCCCGTTCAAGAAGGCGAATGGATTGCAAGTGTTTCCAAAGGAGCTAGTGTGAATTTTAATAATATTCAGTTTAATCCACACGCTCATGGTACGCATACGGAATGTGTAGGGCATATTACCGAAACAGTGCATTCGGTAAATAAGAGTCTTAAACAGTTTTTCTTTTTAGCCGAACTGGTAACGGTAGCACCAGAGTTAATAGAGGATGACTTTGTGATTTCCAAAAAGCAGCTGCAATTTGCTTTTGGAAATAAAAAACGCGATGCCATTATTATCAGAACCATTCCCAATACCACTGAAAAAAAGTCAAAACAATATTCAAATACCAATTGGCCTTATTTGCAAGAAGATGCCGTAAAGTTTTTAGTTAAAATGGGGATTAAACATCTACTTATTGATTTGCCTAGTGTTGATAAGGAAAAAGATGAAGGTGCCCTAAAAGCCCACAAAGCTTTTTGGGATATAAATGGAAAAATTAGAAAGGATTGTACAATAACCGAGTTTATTTTTGTGCCGAATAAAGTAGTAGATGGAACTTATTTCTTAAACTTACAAATTGCACCTTTTGAAAATGATGCATCACCTAGTAAACCGGTACTATACCAACCTTTAGAATAACATGAAAAATTTATTAAAACTAGAAGAATTAGCCATGTTTGGTTTGGGTATTCTTGCCTTTAATCAATTGCATTATGTCTGGTGGTGGTTTTTGGTGTTACTGTTAACGCCTGATATTGGGATGTTAGGCTATTTAATCAATTCCAAAGTTGGTGCGTTTACCTATAATTTATGCCATCATAAGGGATTGGCAATCATCATTTATATAATTGGAGTTGCTTACAGAAATGACTTAATCCAATTAATTGGAATAATGATATTTTCTCATGCTTCCTTGGATCGGATTTTTGGTTATGGATTAAAATATAACTCCTCATTTCAAGACACACATTTAGGAAAAGTTGGAAAGCATAATTAAAATTTCTAAAGATAAATCAAAACTTCAGGTTGAGGTTATTCATGATTTTTTAAAGACCACATATTGGGCTAAAGGAAGGACTATTAGTGAGGTCCAAAAAACAATTGATTGTTGCTTGTGTTTTGGAGTCTATTTAGATGACAAACAAATAGGATTTGCGAGAATCGTAACCGATTATGTCGTATTTGTATATCTTATGGATGTGTTCATTTTACCTGAATTTCGCGGCAAAGGCTATTCCAAACAGCTCATGGAATCTATCATAAATGACCCGTTGTTAAAGACCTGTAAAGTTTGGATGCTGAAAACATCGGATGCGCATGGTTTGTATAAACAATTTGGTTTCACAGAATTAAAACATCCTGAAAAAGTAATGGAACGATTACTTGAATAGTGTATTGGATAAAATGAGATAATCATGAACATTGAACAATTACGAAACTACTGTCTATCAAAACAACAAGTAACTGAGCATTTTCCTTTTGATGAGGATGTATTGGTTTTTAAGGTTGCTGGTAAAATGTTTTTATTGACTTCGTTAAAGAGGTGGGAAGAAAATCAGCAGGCCATCAATTTAAAATGTGATCCAGAGTATGCTTTGGAGTTGCGAGAGCAATATGAAAGCATTGAGCCTGGTTACCACATGAGTAAAAAGCACTGGAACACCATTAGGCTTTTTAAAGGTGAGTTAGATATGCCTTTTGTCAAACAGATGATTGATGATTCTTATGACTTAATCGTAAAATCGTTGCCAAAAAAAATTCAAAACGAATTTTTGTAATTAAAAAAAGCCGTTTCTCAATTATGTAGAAACGGCTTTTAACACTAAAAAACTAACCACTCATCAATTTTGCCATCCACCTCCTAGATGTCTGTACATGGAGACTCTAGCTAAAAGCTGGTTCTTTTTGGTCTCAACCAAATCCATTTTAGATTCCAAAGCATCTCTTTGGGTCAACAAAACTTCCATATAGTCCGCTCTGGCAGATTTAAAAAGTTTATTGGTAATATCAATAGATTTGGTTAAGGCTTCTACCTGTTGATCTTTCAGATTATAACTTTTCTGAAGGTTTTCAATATTTGATAATTCATTGGCAACCTCTATATAAGCATTTAATATAGTTTTTTCATACTCGAATACGGCTTGAACTTGCCTAGCATTTGCATTGTTATATTCAGCTTTTATAGCATTTCTGTTTATTAGTGGTGCTATCATGTCTCCTACAAGTGTATAGATTAATGATTGGGGAGTCGAAGTCAAATATTTGAGATTAAATGCTTCAAAACCAACACCAGCCTTTATGGTAAATGAAGGGTAAAAATTAGCTTTGGCCACCTTAATATCCAACTTGGCTGCTTCCAGCTCGTATTCAGCCTGCCTGATATCCGGACGATTAGACAGCAATTGGGAAGGAATTCCTGTATACATAGTATCCAGTTCCTTTTCAATAAATTCTTTCGAACGACGGTTCACATGTTGTGGTGTTCTCCCTAAAAGGAAATTGATTTTGTTCTCAGTTTCAACAATCTCCTGCATAACGGCATAACGTTCACTTTGGTTCTTGAAAACTTCAGCTTGAAGACGTTGCACGCCTAATTCTGTAGCCCTGGCTGCCTGTTTTTGTAGTTGAATGGTTTTTAATCCATTATTTTGAAGGCTTAAGTTTTGCTCAATTATAGCCAATTTGTTATCCAATGCCTGAAGCTCATAATAGGAGCTGGCGATTTCAGAAATTAAATTGGTCACCAAAAAGTTTTTACCTTCAACCGTTGACAGGTATTCCATTACAGCAGCCTTTTTTGAATTCCGAAGTTTTTTCCAGACATCCAATTCCCAGGAAGCAAAAACACCTACATTATAATTGGGTAACGGTTCCGGAAATTCCTCATCAGGTCTAATATCTGTATTGGCGTCATTTGCGCCTTGACTGGTATATCGACCAACTTTTTCAACCTCGGCAGCTGCACCAACATTTACAAAAGGTAAATACTCACCTTTTCGTGCTTGTATTTCATTTTCAGACATATTCACCTTTTGCAGGATGATATTCAGCTCTTGATTGTTGACCAATGCAGAATCAATAAGTGTAATCAAGTTGGCATCATTAAAAAAGGCTTTCCAATTTAAATCCACAGTATTCAAGGAGTCTGTTATAACCGTTTCTTGATACCCTTCTGGTAAAACGGTATTGGCTTCTTTCAAGTCTTTGGAAGGGGCGCAACTGTTTAGAATTAGGGCTACAAGAATGCATGCAGACCCTAATCTAAAAGTTTTATTATTGAATTTATAGTTATTCATTGTCTTTACGTTTCATTAATTTCTTTAATTGTTTGTTCATGGCTTTCAACCTTGCTCGAATACTGCCCTCACCTTCACTAGTTCGCATAAATTCTTCAGAAATAGGCTCATGAATTTGATCTTTAATGAGACTTCGACCTTCAGCCATTTTAGCAAATACATAGTATAATCCTGGAATGACGATCACCCCGAATATTGTCCCTAAAAGCATACCACCAAGAGCCGAACCACCAATGGTTCTATTTCCTATGGCGCCAGCGCCTGTAGCAACTACCAATGGTATTAAACCGGCAATAAAGGCAAATGAGGTCATGAGTATGGGTCTGAATCGCATTTTAGAACCTTCTATGGCGGCATCTAAAACCGAGGCGCCTTGCCTGTGTTTCTGAACCGCAAATTCAACTATCAATACAGCGTTTTTACCAAGTAATCCCACGAGCATGATAACACCAATTTGTGCATAAACATCATTGGATAACCCCATTAATTTTAACAACAGGAAGGAACCAAACACACCAACCGGAAGCGAGAGTAGCACAGCAAATGGTAAAAGGAAACTTTCGTATTGCGCTGCCAATACAAAGTAAACAAAGATGAGAACAATCCCGAAAATCACGATGGCATCATTCCCTCTGTTTGCCTCATCATATGATAAGCCTTCCCAAGCAATATCATAGCCTCTTGGTAATTTTTCTTTGGCTACTTCTTGAATGGCTTTAATGGCATCGGCGCTGGTAAATCCTTTAGCCGGTAAACCACGAATGGCAGCTGAATTATATAGGTTGTAACGGGTGATCTCATTGGGACCCAAACGCTTTTCCATTTTCATAAATGCAGAATACGGAACCATTTCGCCTTCTTCATTTTTAACATATAGTTTTTCCAAATCGGTTGGTTGACTCCTATATTCTGGAGCAGCTTGGGTGTAAACTTTAAAAAAGCGACCAAACTTAATAAAGCCCTGCTCATAGGTACTACCTATCAAAATGTTGAGGTTTTCCATGGCTCTGCCGATAGAAACTCCTTTTTGCATAGCCACTTTATTATTGATTATCAATTCGTATTGTGGATAATTAGCGGCAAAAAATGTAAATAAACCGCTCAACTCTTTACGTTTGCCCAATTCTTCTAAAAAAGAATTGTTGATGCGTTCAAACTCATGATAGTCAGTGGAGTTGGTTTTATCCAATAAACGCAAAGAAAATCCGCCTGAAGAACCAAAGCCTGGAACAGCAGGTGGTTCAAAATATTCAATAATGGCGCCAAGGTCTTTGGATTCCTCCTCAAGTTCTTCCATAATTTCATGAACGGAGTGTTCTCGTTTAGACCATGGTTTTAGGTTTATTAAACAAGTTCCTGCATTGGATCCACGACCTTCCGTCATAATCTCATAACCTGCTAATGACGAAACCGATTCAACACCATCAATTTCTTCACAAATGGCTTGAAGTTTTCTGGCTACTTCATTGGTGCGTTCCAAAGTAGCACCAGGAGGTGTTTGAATGATGGCATAAATCATGCCTTGGTCTTCGCTTGGGATAAATCCAGCAGGTAATACTTTATTGGTAGTATAGATTCCCACACAAAAGGCAATTAAAAGACCAAAAGTAACTACTCGTCTGTCTACAATATATTTCAAGAAACCAACATAACGCCCAGTAAGTTTTTCAAACCCGTTATTAAACCAATCAATGAAGCGGTTTATAGGTGATTTTTTTCGTGTCAAGCCATGATTATTTTTTAATAGCATGGCACACAATACGGGAGTCAATGTCAATGCTACAATCGCTGATATAATAATGGAACCTGCCATGGTTATTGAAAACTGTCTGTAGAAAACCCCAACTGGACCCGACATAAATGAAATGGGAATAAAAACCGATACCATAACTAATGTTATGGCAATAATGGCACCACCAATTTCGCCTAAAACAGCCTGCGATGCCTTATAAGGCGATAGATGTTCTTCTTCCATTTTTACGTGTACCGCTTCTACCACAACAATGGCATTATCAACCACAATACCAATAGCTAATACTAAGGCAAAGAGCGTAATTAGGTTTATGGAAAGACCAAAAATCTGCATGATGAAGAAAGCTCCGATTAAGGACACAGGTACAGCGATTATTGGAATAAGTGTCGAACGCCAATCACCTAAAAATAGAAACACAACTATGGCCACAAGAATGAAAGCATCTCTCAAGGTATGGAGTACTTGTTCTATGGAAGCGTCCAAAAAGTTTGAAACGTCATAACTGATTTTATATTCAACACCTGGTGGGAGTTCCTCTTTAAGTTCGTCGAGTTTTTGTTTAACATCGTTAATAACATCACTACCGTTACTTCCAAAAGTTTGCTTGAGTACAATGGATGCCGAAGGTTTCCCGTCTAAATTGGAATAAATATCAAAGAATTCACTTCCCAATTCAACATCGGCAATATCGCCTAATGAAATAATTTCACCTTCTGAATTGGCCTTGACTATAATATCCTTGTATTCAGCGGCTGTGCTATAGCGGTCTCTGTAAGTCAAAACATATTCCAATGCTTGAGATTTTTTACCTGAACTACGACCAATTCTTCCTGGTCTCGCCAAGATACTTTGGTCCTCCATAGCTTCAAGGACTTCTTCGGCAGATATATTATAGGCTCGCATACGGTCTGGTTTCAACCAAACACGCATGGCGAATTTACGACTACCTAGAATTTGGGCACTCGCTATACCATTTATTCGCTGTATTTCAGGAACGATTCGCGTATAGGCGTAATTGTACAGAAACTTTTCATCATCGTTTTTATTTTTACTGTAAAGGTTCACATACATCAACATACTTGGTTGTACTGGTGTGATGATAACACCTTCACGTTGTACCAATTCAGGTAATAATGGCATAACTTGATCTACCCTCGTTTTTACCCTGACTACGGCATCGTTGGGGTCTGTCCCTGGTTCAAAGATGACACGAAGTGTTCCTTCACCCGCACTAGTGGCATCAGAAGCAATATAACGCATGCCTTGAACACCATTTATGGCTGTTTCCAATGGAATAAGGGTAGACTTAACCAAAACATCGGCACTAGAGCCAGGATATGCTATAAAAATATTGACCGTTGTAGGTGCAATTTGCGGAAATTGCGAAATCGGTAATTGTTTGATTGCTAATAAACCAGTAAAGACGATAATTACGGAAATAACAATGGCCAATACAGGTCTATGAATAAACTTTTTAAACATGTTGCTAATTTTTTTTAATTGTTATTCGGCGTACATTTCAAGGCTATTCAATACTTCGTTAGCATCTTCTAACTCGTATTTTATTTCTTGTCCATCTTTGACCAATCTGATACCTTCCAGCAATATGTTATCGTTTTCATTTAAGCCACTTTCAACAACAAATAAATGGGAAAGTTCTGCGCCGACTTTGATTTCTAGTTGTCTGACAATGTTATCTTGGTCTATAACAAAAACGTATCGCTTATCTAAAACTTCAAATGTTGATTTTTGAGGAATAAGTAATGCATGTTCTAGTGGAATGGTCATTAGAATATTTCCTGTTTCACCGTGTCTTAAAATACTATCTGGGTTTGGAAAAGTAGCCCTGAAGGCAATGTTCCCAGTTTCGTTGTTGAATTCACCTTCAATGGTTTCTACTATACCTTGCTGATTGAATACCTTATTGTTTGCTAAAAGCAAATTGACCTTTTGGTTTTTATTCTGATCAGCATTCATAATATAATCCAGATATTCTGCTTCAGGCACATTAAAATAAACCCACATTTTACTGTTATCTGAGAGTGTTGTGAGTAGTTCACCTTCATCCAACATACTACCTTCTCTAACATGAAAGTGATCAATAATGCCATCAAAAGGGGCTTTTATATCAGTAAAGCCTAAATGAGTTTCAGCGAGAACAACTTCAGCTTTAGCTTTGTCAAAATTGGCTTTTGCAAGAGCCAGTTCATTAGGCGAGACAACCTCATTATCTGCCAATAATTTGGTGTTGTCGTATTCGATAGATGCGGCATTGCTTTCGGCTTTAGCCTTGAGTAATTCAGCTTGATAAATGTTGGGCATAATTTGAAATAAAGGCTGGCCTTTTTTAACAGACTGTCCTTCATCTACAGATATGTTTTGTAGGTAGCCTTTTTCCATAGCGCGCAATTCTATGTGTCGAATAGAATGTACTTGAGCCACATATTCTTTAGTTATGGAAGTGTCTCTGTAAACGGGATTAGTAACCTGAAATGTACGTTCTTCGTGTTTTTCCTCTTTGTGAGAATTACAGCCAATGGTTAAAACCATGGCTAAAAGGCCCATGATAATTGGGATTTTTTTCATAATAAAATGAATTTTGATGATTAAAATGATAAGTGGTTTGACTGTGTTAATGAGCACAGACATATAAAAATTGAAATGAGAGATAATTTCAGGAATTAGATAAGAAATTGTTTATCTACCTGTAAACAGATATCAAATTCTAAAGACTTCGAATTTGATGTAGCGTTTATAAGAAAATGCCTTTGAAGGTTTATTGCAACCTAAAGTGAGCTCTTCAAATTCAAATAGACTATTTTTGAAGAAACTATATAAAAATAAAGTTGAGACGTCATCACTGAATTTTGATGATTGACTTTTTTCAAATCCATCAATTTCTTCATTTTCCGTGGGTTCGGCAAATACCTTTTTAAACTTCAAAAAGGCATGAGTTGAGGACGGAAGAAATTGCGTATTACTCGATAATGAAGCAACATTACTACTTAACAACTCATTGTAAGAAACGGGATCATGATGCTGACTAGAATGCGCGTGCAAATGCATTAAGCCGCCTAGAATGACAACGAGGGTTAATACATATGTTAGAAATGCCTTTTTCATTTTTCGGGTACAAAAGTATTTTGACGATTTATTCCTTACAAGTTTTTTGTGTAAAATTTATCTTAAAGGTTTGTTTTTAAACAAATAATGTTTTTGCAGTTACTCATTTTTAAGTGTAATATTGCACAAAATTATTTTATGAGTGTCTTACAAATGCTTCAAGAGCGAAGCAATCATACCTGCGAACTG
Organism: Hanstruepera sp. CR43; assembly: GCF_055227665.1. Lineage (NCBI taxonomy): Bacteria > Pseudomonadati > Bacteroidota > Flavobacteriia > Flavobacteriales > Flavobacteriaceae > Hanstruepera > Hanstruepera sp. CR43. Next base: position 2,281,473 of record NZ_CP200078.1, read on the forward strand.
TGTTCAGCTACAAAAGACTTACAGCAATATACCATTCCGCCATCATTAAATGAAAATGTAGCCAACGATCTATTAGTCTGTAAAACCTGTTTAGATCAAATAAATGGTGTAACTGAAATGGATCCAAATCATTGGCGTTGTCTTAACGATAGTATGTGGAGCGAACACGTGGCTGTCCAAATTATGGCTTGGCGCATGTTGCAACGACTTCGTCATGAAGGCTGGCCAAAAGATTTGTTAGATATGATGTATTTAGATGATGAAGCTTTGGCTTTAGCTCGTGCAACAGGTGAAGACAAAGATGAATCTGAAAAAATTATTCATAGAGACATTAATGGTGTGGTATTGGAGAATGGCGATTCTGTTGTACTCGTTAAAGACCTAAAAGTTAAGGGTTCCAGTATGGTGGCCAAGCAAGGCACTGCTGTGAGAAATATTCGTTTGGATCATGAAAATGCAGAATATATTGAAGGTAAAGTTGATGGTCAGCAAATAGTCATTATCACTAAATATGTAAAGAAGACCTAAAACTATTACTTGTTTTTGTCATTTTTCTGCTTTAAAAACGAAAACCCAAAAGGAATCATAATCAATAAAAATAAAAACCTACCAGTTATTAATCCATAAATGGTGATGGCTGCGGCCAGTATCATCAGAATAGTTTGAGTTTTAGTTGACATATGATTGCATCTTTTTGATTTTTGAGGGAATTGTTTTCTTAATGGCTTTAAATTGCCTATTAAAATGAGATATGTTATTAAAGCCGCATAATTCGGCAATGTCTGTAATGGATAAATCTGAATGGGTTCGTAAAAGTTTGGTGGCTTGCTCAATGCGTAATTCATTCAAAAACTGAAAATAAGTTTTATTCGTGCGCTTTTTAAAATATTTGCAAAAGGCATTTTTGGTCATGTTGGCTATTTCTGAAATATGGCTCAAACTAACATTATTTTGATAGTTATTCATAGTATACTCAAAAACATCACGCATGCGTTTACCCTCATTGTCCGTATAGGTCTTTTCGTTAATAAATGAAGATAGGGTCTTGTAGGAAGCTGAAGAGGTCAGCTTTAGTATTTCCAGAAGTATAATAAATTGATCAATCTTGGATGCATGCTCCAGTTTTAAGAATTGTTCTTGAATGGGTTTTACGTTGCTAATCACCTTGAAACCATACTTGCAACGCTCGAAAAATGCTTTTGTTTCAGATAGTTCAGGAAGCTCAAAAAAGGCTTTCCCAAAGGCCTCTTTAGTGAAAAATAATGACAACATTTTCGAGTGTTTTTCTGAAGGCTCACTGTTAAATACATGAGGTAAATTCCCATCAATAATTATAATGTCACCGCTTTCAAAATGGTTTATAGTATCTCCAATAATCAAAGCCCCTTCACCAGCAACAACAAAACTAATCTGAATGTCCTCATGTTGATGTAGTTTGTCATAAAAGGATATGTCGTGGTCTATTTGAAATACAAATGCACGGGTATCTGGTTTTGGAATTTTAAACGGAAGGACTTTCATAATTATTCTATACTATCTAAAATAAAAATAAATATTTAATTACTGGATAATATAGTATTAATAATGGATAACTACCCACTATCAAAAAACAGATTTCTGAACTAATTTTAGGCTTATCAAAAATTAGGATTATGAATTTTCAATGGAAAGGCGTTATGCCTGCTATTACAACAAAGTTTACTAAAGATGACAAACTGGATCTTAACATGTTTGAAACGAATATCCAAGCACAACTCAACGCAGGAGTTCATGGTATTGTTTTAGGAGGAACGCTTGGTGAAGCCAGTACCTTATTAGAAGAGGAAAAAAGCGAATTGACGCAATTTACAGTGTCATTAGTCAAAAATAGGGTGCCTATTTTAGTTAATATTGCAGAACAATCAACGAAACAGGCCATTGACGCAGCTGAAAAAGCCGAAGTTGACGGCGCCCATGGTTTGATGATGTTACCACCCATGCGCTATAAGTCTGGAAATTTGGAAACCATAGCCTATTTTGAAGCAGTTGCCAATAGCACGTCCTTGCCAATTATGGTTTATAATAATCCAATTGATTATAAAGTTGAGGTGACTTTAGATATGTTTGAAAGACTCTTGAAATGTGAAAATATTGAGGCTGTTAAGGACTCCACAAGAGATATTTCAAATGTGACGCGTATCAAAAATCGATTTGGAGACCGATTAAAAATCATGACGGGTGTAGATACATTGGGTCTTGAGAGCTTATTTATGGGAGCTGACGGATGGATAGCAGGTTTAGTTTGTGCGTTTCCAAATGAAACTGTCGCAATTTATGAACTTCAAAAAGCGGGAAGAATTCAAGAAGCTTTAGAAATTTATCGCTGGTTTTTACCATTGCTAGAATTGGATATAAACCCTAAATTAGTGCAAAATATCAAACTGGCTGAATCTTACACAGGTATTGGAACCGAATATGTTAGAGCGCCACGGTTGCCATTATCTGGACAAGAAAGAAATCACGTTGTAAGTATTATTGAAGGAAGTTTAAAAAACAGGCCTAATTTACCAGATTACAAAAATCTATAATAACAATATTGATAACTAAATAATGATTACTGGAAAAAACTACATAGGTAATAAACAATCTGCAAAGGGAAGCAAAACTTTCAAAACATTCAATCCACAAGCCAATGCAGAAAATGATTTTGTTTTTACTGAAGTGACATCCAAGGAAATTGATGAAGGTGTGCGTTTGGCTTCAGAAGCATTTAAATCTTATCGTAAGGTTTCGGGAGAAAAAAAGGCCGTGTTTTTAAATGCTATTGCTGATAATATTATGGATTTGGATGATTTGTTAATAGAAACCTATTGTTCGGAATCTGGATTGCCTGAAGGTCGCGCTAAAGGAGAGCGTGGTAGAACTGTAGGTCAATTGCGCATGTTTGCTGATTTGGTGAAAGAAGGCTCCTGGGTAGAAGCATCTATTGACATGGCTATTCCTAATCGTGAACCAGCGCCAAAACCCGATTTGCGAAAAATGTCCATTCCATTGGGTCCTGTTGTGGTTTTTGGTGCCAGCAATTTTCCTCTGGCGTATTCTACAGCAGGAGGTGATACAGCTGCAGCATTAGCTGCAGGTTGTCCAGTTCTTGTCAAGTCGCATCATATGCATGCAGGAACGGGTGAATTAATAGCTAAAGCCGTTATCGATGCAGTAAAACAAACCAGCATGCCTAACGGCGTATTTTCTAATTTCAACAGCAGCGGTATTGCCGTTGGTGAGCAGTTAGTAAAGCATCCAGATGTTAAAGCGGTTGGTTTTACGGGTAGCATTGCTGGAGGGAGAGCCTTGTATAATTTAGCAGCTCAACGTGATGAACCCATTCCCGTTTTTGCTGAAATGGGCAGTATCAATCCTGTAGTTATTTTGCCCGAAGCTTTAAAAAAGAGGAATCAATCCATAGCAAATACATATGCTCATTCCATTACTTTAGGAACAGGTCAGTTTTGTACAAATCCCGGATTGATATTAGGGATTAAAAGTAAGGAACTATCCAATTTTGTTCAGAATTTATCTGATGAAATCGTCAAAATTGAACCGACTTGCATGTTACATCCTAATATCATTGGTGCCTATGAGAGCAAGAAAGAAAAAGCCATTGCACAGCAAAATTTATCGATCGCGGCAAATTATGGGTCTGACATCAAAACAAATTACGCTAGACAAACAGTCACGACTGTAGAAGGGGAAACGTTTTTAAACAACTCAACATTACATCAGGAGGTTTTTGGGCCGTATTCTATGGTGGTTCAATGTGATGACACGGATCAATTATATCAAATTATTTCTAACTTGGAAGGGCAGTTAACTGGGACAATCATCGCTGAAAATGATGAGGCAACAAAATATTCTGATATTGTATCGGCTTTACAAAATCGTGTAGGAAGATTGATTTATAATGGCGTTCCAACAGGTGTTGAGGTTTGTCCGTCCATGACCCATGGTGGGCCATACCCTGCATCAACCGATAGTCGGTTTACAGCAGTTGGAATACATTCCATTAAACGCTGGGTAAGACCATTTAGTTATCAGGATTGGCCAAATAATTTATTACCTGTAGAACTAAAAAATGAAAATCCTTTGGGGATTTTGAGATTGGTAAACAATACACAAACTAGAGATCGTATTACATAATGAAAGGGACTTTTGTCTGTATAGATGCGCATACCTGCGGAAACCCAGTAAGGGTAATCACAGAAGGGATTCCGAACCTTATTGGACATAACATGAGTGAAAAGCGCCAACACTTTCTCAAGGAATATGATTGGATAAGAAAGGGATTAATGTTTGAGCCTCGTGGACACGATATGATGAGTGGTAGTATGCTATTTCCGCCACATGATCCTGAAAATGACTTTGCTATTTTATTCGTTGAAACATCTGGCTGTTTACCTATGTGTGGTCATGGAACCATTGGCACCATTACAGTGGCTATTGAAGAAGGGTTGGTGAAACCTAGAGTGCCAGGGAAAATCAAAATGGAAGCTCCTGCTGGTTTGGTAGAAATTGAATACCAAGAAACCCTTGGTAAAGTGGAATGGGTAAAACTGACTAATGTTAAAAGTTATTTGGCTGCCGAAAACCTTTCCATTCAATCACCAGATTTGGGAGAGTTAGTTTTTGATGTGGCTTATGGTGGTAATTTTTATGCCATTATTGATCCTCAAGAAAACTTTTCAGGCGTTCATAATTATTCTGCTTCCGAGATTGTTCGATTTTCACAAACATTGAGACAATTAATCAACAATACGTTTCCGAATAGATTTGTTCACCCAGAGAATGATACCATTAAGGATGTTTCGCATATTTTGTGGACAGGAAATCCGATTGATCCAAGGTCATCAGGTAGAAATGCGGTTTTTTATGGTGATAAAGCCATAGATAGAAGTCCTTGTGGAACTGGCACATCAGCACGAATGGCTCAATTATATGCCAAAGGGAAATTAAAATTGGGTGAGGATTTTATACATGAAAGCTTCATTGGTAGTAAGTTTATTGGAAGAGTGGAAGCAGAAACACAAATTGCTGGAAAAAAGGCCATCATTCCGAGTATAAAAGGTTGGGCAAAGGTTTTTGGACATAATACGATAACCATTGATACAGAAAATGATCCCTATGCTTTAGGGTTTCAAGTTATTTAATATGGGAAAGAAAGTCATTGTTATAGGCGGAGGTGTTATAGGGCTATGTGCTGCTTATTATTTAAAAAAAGCAGGTCATGATGTTACGGTAATTGATCAATCCAATATGGATTCGGGAGCTTCCTATGTCAATGCAGGATATTTGTCACCAAGTCACATCATTCCGCTTTCTGCACCAGGTGTTATGAAAAAAGGATTGAAGTGGATGTTTAATCCCGCAAGCCCCCTTTATATAAAACCTAGATTGGACAAAGATTTTTTACAATGGGTTAGGGCATTCAATAAGTCATGTAATTTTAACCATGTAAAAAAGTCCATTCCAACCATAAAAAAAATAACCTTATGGTCTCAAGAACTTTATGATGAAATTAAACAACAAGAGGGTTTTAATTTTCATATTGAAAAAAAGGGGTTATTGATGTTGTGCCAGACAGAAAAGATGTTGGAAGCGGAAATCAAAACTGCTAACATAGCTCAATCAGAAGGCTTAGATGCTTTTGAAATTAATCAAACTGAATTACGAAATCTGGAACCTGATGTCAATATTAGTACCTATGGTGCGGTATTGTATAATTGTGATTCCCACTCCACACCTCAAGAGCTTATGGATAACATGAAATCTTGGTTAAGAAGTCATGATGTGTCTATACTGCAAAATGAAAAGGTGATTGACCTTACTGTGAATAATCAAACCATCAAGTCTGTTGTTACTGAAAAGCAAGAATTAAAAGCAGATGAGTTCGTCTTGGCAGCTGGTTCATGGAGTCCTATTTTGAGCAAGAAGTTCAATTTAAATCTATTATTGCAGGCAGGAAAAGGCTATCGTATTAATACGTATAAACCAACACACATTACAAGACCGGCTATTTTAGCGGAGGCCAAAGTAGCTGTCACCCCAATGAATGGTTTTACGCGATTTGCAGGGACCATGGAAATAGCAGGAATTAATAACAATATCAATCCAGTTAGAGTTGATGCCATAGCAAATGCAGTGACGAAATATTATCCAGATATTCAAATTTCTAATCAGGAAAAAAGCGAGGCAGCTTCAGGTTTACGACCAGTATCACCTGATGGCTTACCCTATATCGGGAAATCTTCAAAATGTAACAACCTAACTATTGCAACAGGTCATGCTATGATGGGTTGGAGTATGGCAACGGCAACAGGAGCTTTGGTTTCAGAAATTATATCTGATAAAAAGACATCTATGGATTTGGAACACTTTCATCCAGATCGTAAATTTTAAAATTAATTTTTTTCAAATTGTTTTTTGTCGATTTTTTAAACACATTTTTTTCAATTATCTAATACTTTTACTATACACCGATTAGTTGGTAATAAATTCATTTTCAATGGTATATTTATACCATTCCCTCACTGATTATTAGCACATTTTTTATTGATTAACGTTTAAACCATGTGTTTATGAACCTGAAAATTACACACTACAATAACTTTTTTGATGTCAAGGGAATATTGGATAAGCATTCCGTTCAAAAATTTCAAAATGAAATTAATGAGGCTTTTGAAAAATTACAATCTATTACAATTAGTCTGGAAGGACTAGAAAGTATTGATAAGTATGGCGTGATGGCTTTGGCTAAATTGCATAATGAGTCGTTATCAAAACACAAGCAATTATCCATAATAGGTTCTGGATGTAAAGATCTTTATAACCATTTTAAAACGAATGACGCAGCCTAATTAGGTTGACATGTCGGCGATAATTTTCCACTGACCATCTATTTTCTTAAAGATGATGATAAACTCGCCTTGTGCGTCTCCAACTGTTCGTTTGAGGTGATATTCACCCATGATGTAATATGATCCCGCTTCTATAGGAGATATCGCATTAAGCTTAAAGGTTAATTCACCAGTTTGGTCCTTGGATGTGTAGTTTTTTTTATAATTGTCCAAAGTCTGTTGCCAACCTTTGGTTATATATCCACGACTATAAAATTGTAAGGAATCCGATTTCCAATAGCCTTGCATAAAGCCTTCAATATCATAATTGTTCCATGCATCTTGCTGATCTTGCATGACTTTCCTAATGGCAATTTCATCAGCAGATTGTGAAAATACAATAGTTGAAAAAAATAATGATAAAATGACTAGTAGTGATTTCATAAGAAAACGAGTTGAATTGTTTTCCCTAAAAATACTAACTAATTATCAAAGTGCATTCTTTTGGTGTTTAAAAAAGGCATCAGCCTGCAACTGCATAAGTTCCCGCGCTTTTTTTCGCTTGTAAGTGTATAACTCATCTTCTTCAGCAATATCATTATAGATTTTGTTATTGATGGCCATGTCCGTTTTTAGAAGAATCTCACGCTCATTAACCTTTTGCTCAACCCAAGTTTTTACAGCTGTTTCGGCATCTTCCAATTTGTAATCATATTCGCCTTTCGGTGATAACAATTTGGCAAAAATAGGAGAGGTTTCAATAGCTAGAAACAACAGAAAAATAAAAAACGATGGTAACCACGGTAGTTTACCCAAAGCATTGACTCGAGCCATTAAACCATCAAAACCATCAATGATAGGCTGGGTATTTGTAACTTGTGTATTGTAATCTGTTTGCAATTGAGCAATTTGGGTTTCAGCCTGCTGAATTTTAGCTTTATTGAATTCTTTAAGCTGATTGAGTTCAGCTAAAGCTGCATCATGTTTTTCACGCTTTTCTTTATAAACAGGTCCTTTTCCAAGCAACTTTGTTCCTGCTGTACCCTCAGCTTCCGAAATATAGGTGTCATAAAGGGCATTGACTTCAGCTTCTTTCGTGTCAATTTGTTGTTGTAAGGATTGAATATTACTTTCTAAAGCAGCTACTCCAGGATCGAATTGTTTTGCCAATTCGGTTTTGTTGTCCAGTGTCAATTGGTTTTTTTCGGTAAGTAACACCTGATTGATTTCCTTTTCAAATATTTTGAGTTCTAAAGGTTTTGAAATAACCACGGCAATAATAATGGCTAAAATAATTCGTGGTGAAGCCTGAATTAGCTCATCAAGGACATTATTTCGCTTTTTAATGGTTGAAACAATAAATCGGTCTAAATTAAAAATGAGCAAGCCCCAAACTAACCCGAATGCAATAGCTGTAATATAATTGTCAAAAACGGTGAAAAGGGCATAACTGGCAGCTATAAAAGCCATAACGGCTGTAAAGAAAACGGTAGCGCCAATACCTGCATATTTGTTTTGTTCGCCAATGGAACAATTGTCCAAAATATCGGTATCAGATCCTGAACAAATGATAAAAAATTGCTTTAACATGATTGATGAAGTTTTGATTGATGAAATATTAGAACGTAAAAGTTATATAAATGTTACAAAAAAGCCTCGATATTTCGAGGCTTTAACATTTTAATGTGTTTGATAAATTATTTGTTCTTGATTTTAATGGGCTCTTTTGATAAATAGACTTTTGGATTTTTAGAGTCCGAATTTTTGGAAGAAATATTCATGCTTTTATCGGTTTTTAATATTTCAATAGCCTTATCGGAACTTATTTGTTTGCCTTCATAATAAAACGTGGCACCTTTTTTTGCCATATCAATTACATGATCCAATGGTGATTTTGGTGGAGGAGGTGGCGGCGGCACCTCAATGATTTCTGATTTTGGCGGAGCAGGCGGTAATGGCTCTCGCTTACTTACTTTACCATTTTCAACTTTATACTTTTTATAGTATTCCTCATGCGCTTTTTTATATTGCTTTTTTTGTTCTTGTGTTGCATTTGCTGGAACAGGAGGAGGGGGTGGTGGAAGTATTTTTGTGTCTCTTTCGGAAACCTGAACTTTTACGGCTTTTCCATATTCATCAGTGTATTTGTAAGTATAAGCTTTACCGGCTTTGGCTTTTTTTGCCATGGCATCATATTCCGCTTTTTCTTTCTTACTAATTGTTTCTGGTGCAGGTGCTGGTGGAGGTGGAGGTGGGAAGTTAGGAAATGGTTCTGCGGATTTTTGTTGTTCTTCTGTCATTAAATCATATAAATATTTAATACGCTTCATGTCAGAAAGTTTTATGGTATAGCTGTCACCTTTTTGAGAGTTATAGTATTTGGCTAATTTGTTATACTCCGCCATTTGTTCTTTTGAGGCGCCTTTTTGTTGTTCAGTTTTCTTTTCAATTGCAAAAGGTGTATTCCCTTTTTCGCGGATGATTTCCTGATTATAAGTCACAATTCGATGAAAGCCATATTTAATGAAGGTGTTGTATATAAACCAAACTTCTTCATCTGAAACGGGTTTACTATTGTTAACGTGAACATTTATTATGCGATTGCGTATTTCAGGTGTAATATCTTGATGCATGTGGTTTAAGACGGATACAAAAGTTGCTTTAGTGGCACTGTTGCCATCTATTTTATATGTTCCATTTTCAAGAACATCAATATCAATACTTCTGGCTGTATGGCTTGATTCTAAAGATTTAGAACCTAGGGGTTTTTCAACAATCTTGTTGGTGCTAAAACTATAAATTAATAGTGCGAGTAAGGGCAGTAAGATTAAACTCCTAACCCAAATAATGTGTTTTGATGTGTGTGTTTTCATAACTGTAAAACGTTTTTTGATAGATGAATAATTAATGGCATTTGCCAATTGTGGTTCTTGGGCATTTGATGAGAATGCCAATAAAGTATTTTGATAATTTTTAAGTTCAAAGCCATGGTTTATAACGGCTTGGTCAGCTAAAAATTCATGGTTGAGTTTGATGTCTTTTTTAATCAAATAGAGTAGCGGATTAAACCAAAACACAATTTGAAAAACCTCAATAAACAAAATATCTAAAGCATGTTTTTGCCTAGCGTGGATTTCCTCATGCAATAAGACTTCCTTCGGAATTTCCTGTGCTTCGTATTTGGTTTTATTAAAGAAAATATAGTTTAAAAAGGTGTGTGGATGCACCAAGTCGTTTAATAATACATAAATAACTGAATGGTTTTTGAATTTTGGGTTGTGCTTAATACGATTAATGATTTTAAATAGATTTCTTCCAAAGCGAATCAAAAAAATGACAACACCAAAGACATATAAACTCCATAAAATAAAAGGTAAATAATTTGTGGATTCTTCAAACATTTGTTCAGGTACAATAGTCGGTGTTCCTATTTCAGAATCATATGTAGGTAATGCCATTGGAGCCACTTCAACATAAGTTGTGAATGTTATCAGCGGAATAATGACAGATACAATTAAAGTTCCCAACAAATAACCACGTTTGAATTTATGGAAGCTCTCCTTTTCCATAAACAACTTGTAGAACAGCATAAAAACAGCCAGACAGGCACTGAATTTTACAATATAAAGTATCATAGTTATCTGTTTTTGATTTCGTTATCAATCAGTTTTTTTAACTCTTCCAATTCGGTTTTAGACAAATGGGTTTCTTTAGTGAAAAATGATGCAAATTGCGAGGCACTGTCATTAAAAAAATCTTTGATCAGTCCATTGACATGTTTTGAGAAATAGGTTTTCTTTTTAACCAATGGATAGTATTCACGTGATTTTCCAAAGGTTGTGTAAGCAACAAACCCTTTATCTGCCATGCGCTTTAAAAGTGTGGCAACTGTTGTGGGAGCTGGTTTGGGTTCTGGGTAGGCATCCAATAAATCTTTCATAAAGGCCTTTTCCAGTTTCCACAGGTAATTCATTAACTCTTCTTCTGATTTTGATAATTGCATTTTTCTACAAATTTAGAATATGTTCTACAAACATAGAATAAAAAAATGTATTCTACAAATGTAGAGGTTAAAAAAAACACAAAAAAATCCGCTCTTGTTGAGCGGATCGTATTCTATTTAGAAAGTTCAGTAAAATATTTGTAGAACAATGGAATCGTTTCAATGCCTTTAAAGTAATTCCAAATGCCATAGTGTTCGTTGGGTGAATGAATGGCATCACTATCCAGTCCGAACCCCATTAAAATGGTTTTACTTTTTAATTCCTGTTCAAAAAGTGCGACAATAGGAATACTGCCACCACTACGCTGCGGAATGGGTTTCTTTCCAAACGATTCTTCATAAGCTTTGCTGGCTGCTTGATAGCCAATACTATCAATAGGAGTGACATAACCTTGTCCGCCGTGATGTGGCATTACTTTAACGGTAACACCCTTTGGAGCGATACTTTCAAAATGGGTTTTAAATAGTTCTGTAATGTCTTTCCAATCTTGATGAGGAACTAATCGCATAGAAATTTTAGCAAAGGCTTTACTGGCAATAACCGTTTTGGCACCCTCGCCAATGTAGCCTCCCCAAATTCCATTAACGTCTAAAGTTGGTCTTATGGAATTTCGTTCGTTGGTTGTATAGCCTTTTTCACCATATACGGCATCAATATCAAGAGCCTTTTGGTAGTCTTCCAGAGAAAATGGCGCCTTCGCCATTTCAGCGCGTTCTTCTTGAGACAGTTCTTCTACTTTATCATAAAACCCTGGAATGGTGATATGATTATTTTCGTCATGAAGTGAGGCAATCATTTTTGTCAATACATTAATTGGATTAGCTACAGCACCACCATACAACCCAGAATGTAAATCACGATTAGGACCGGTAACTTCAACTTCCACATAGCTTAGACCGCGCAATCCTGTTGTGATGCTTGGCACGTCTTTGGCAATCATACCCGTATCTGAAATCAGAATGACGTCATTTTTTAGTTTCTCGTGATTATTTTTCACAAAAGTCGATAAGTTAACGCTGCCGACTTCCTCTTCACCTTCAATCATGAATTTCACATTACACGGTAATTGATTGGTTGAGGTCATAAATTCCAGAGCTTTAACATGCATATACATTTGCCCTTTATCGTCACATGCTCCACGAGCATAAATAGCGCCTTCAGGGTGCAGTGCGGTTTTTTTAATAACAGGTTCATAAGGTGGTGAATCCCAAAGTTCGATTGGGTCTGCCGGTTGTACATCGTAGTGACCATAAACCAAAACGGTTGGAAGTTTCTCGTCTATTATTTTCTCACCATAAACAATGGGGTAGCCATCTGTTTCACAAATTTCTACTTTATCACAACCTGCTTTTTCAAGGCCTACTTTCACAGCATCAGCGGTTTTTAAAACATCCTGTTTGAAAGCTGAATCGGCACTAACAGAAGGAATTTTAAGTAGTTCAATAAGTTCGTTTAAAAAGCGGTCTTTGTTTGCTTGAACGTAATCTTTTATATTATTCATGGTAAGTTTTTTCGATTTTTCCAAAAGTACAAAAGAGTAATAACTTTCTCCCAATAGATGCATTTGAATATTTAAATCAATTCAGTCGTTTTTACCTTGACATCAATGATACTTTTGATATGATGCAAGCTATATTTGAATTGCTGAAATTAATTTATCAAACAAGCTGGATATCAGTGTTCAATTTTCCTTATTGGATTTTCCAATATTATAAAATTTACATAAAAGTCCTTAACATTTAAATAACTGAATAACAATTAAATAAATTTAAAATAAACATTTTTATATAAAAGTCACATGGATTATTTTTGTTTTCTGTAATTATATTGGATTTTTAAAAAGTTTATTTGTTTTTACATAAGACTTAAACAATGCAGGCATCAGAAAAATGGGTGACTTTTATGGCAATTTTATTGGTGGTTTATGCTGCTATAATTTTGTTTTTTGTAATAAGGGGAGCATTAAAGACCAGGAATATTTCTGATTTTGCGGTTGGGAACATCAAGTTTCCGTCTTGGGTCGTTGGACTTTCTCTAGCGGCTTCTATGACCAGTGCTGCAACATTTATAATTAACCCAGGTTTTATTGCGCTTTATGGAGTTACAGGTGTATTATCCTTTGGTATTGTTTTGCCGCTTGCAGCCTTTGTATCTTTAATTGTTCTTACTAAAGGTTTTGCAAAATATGGACATAGTGTAAAGGCGACCACTATGGCGCAATGGATGGGGCAGCGGTATAATAGTAGATCGTATGCTTTTTTTATGGCGATTTTGGCCTTGCTTTTAATAACTTTTATTGTGCTTATTAATGTGGGATTAACGCAGGTTATCTCAAAGTCATTAAATGCGGAACCGTTTTACGTTATCTTGGGAATAACAGCATTCGTATTTGGCTATATGATGTTTGGAGGAGCCAATTCTATGGTTTATACCAATACCATTCAAGCCATAATTATGTTCTTTGTGGCGTTGATATTGATTGGTTCTGGTTATGAGTTTTTTGAAAATGGGGTAACTGGTTTTTTTGAAAAGTTGGGAGCTATTGATGAAAACTTGACCAAACCCACAAACAAAAACAGCTTCCTATTTAGGGATTATTTTGAAATTATCGTCGCACAGGTCATCATAGGTGTTGCGATTGTTTGTCAACCACATATCATAACCAAATCATTACTTCTTAAGGACTCCAAAAAAATAAATAAATACCTGTTTAGCGGTATCATGTTTATGATTGTTTTCTTTTTAGTGGTAATTGTTGGCTTGTATGCAAGATTGACTTTTCCTGATTTAGCTATAGATGGAACAGCTTTAAAAATGGATGAAATAATTCCGACCTATGTCGTGGTGAAATTTTCTGTTGGACTTGGGATGTTTATTGTTGTTGGGCTTATATCGGCAGGATTATCAACCTTAGAAAGCTTAATTCAGTCGTTGTCAATTACAATTACGCAAGACATATTACAACCTATTTTTAAGGAACGTGTTTCTCGACATTCGGTGTTGGTAAATAAAGGTGTAATTGTTATTTTGGCAATAGTAAGTTTTATATTGAGTTGGAATCAGATAGTAAGCCCTGATGTGAGTGTTGCTATTTTTGCCCAAAATGGGGTTTATGCCTATTTTGCAGCAGCTTTCGTGCCAGTACTTTTTGGTATGTTCCTAAAAAATGTACCACTTAAAGCAGTATTTACGGCGAGTATAGTAGCTCTGGTGGTTCATTTTGGAATTTATTACGGAAGGCTCACACCCTACATGCAGGAACCTGTGAATAATCCTGGAATTCCAGCTGCCATAGCCATTGTAAGTTCGGTGGTAGTAGGCTATTTGTTGTACTATTTTAATAAGAAAAAAGATGACCACAGACACGTTGGATTGGATAGCTAAATGGGCAGATTACACACCTGAAAAAGTAGCCGTAACATCTTTTGATACAGAAGAAAAATATACATACAACCAGCTCCATATTTATGCCAATAGACTGGTTGAAAAACTTGAAAGTTTTGGTCTTCAAGAAGGTGATAGAATTGCTGTTTTAGCAGAACACAGTCTGCACTATATTGTTCTGCTTTCTGCTTGCCAGCGCAGTGGGATTATTATTGTTCCATTGAACTATAGACTGTCCTTAAAAGACCTTGAAGCATTGTTTTTGGATTGTAATCCTGCCTTGTTACTTTACAGCGAAACCCAAAAGGAAAAGTTGGAAGAACTTTCAATTGCGTTGCCAAAAACCATCCATTTGGACCTTATAAAGTATTATTATCAGGATGACATATGTGTTAAGCCCAGGACATTTCAAATTAAAGAACGAAATCCAATCTTTATTTTTTATACTTCAGGTACTACTGGAAGACCCAAAGGTGTGATTTATACCAATAAAATGATGTTCTGGAACAGTCTAAACACCTCTATGCAATTAGGAATAACATTTCGGGACTCTACAATAAACACGTTGCCACCTTACCATACTTCAGGTTGGAATATATTTGTAACCCCATTGTTACACAAGGGAGCACATATTGGTATGGTTCAAAAATTTGATTCAGAACGTATATTGTGCCTTTTGGAATTAAACAGAACAACACTCTTTATGGCTTTGCCCACAATGTTGGCGATGATGCAAAAAACCGAAGTTTTCAAAAAAGTAAATTTAGAAAACTTACGTTTCATTATTTCAGGAGGTGAAACGGTTTCACCTGGTTTGTTAAAACTTTGGAAAGAAAAGAAGGGCATAGCCATTAGACCAGGTTATGGCTTGACCGAAGCAGGGCCAAGCATCACATCTTTGCATCACAACATAGCAATGTCCAAACCAGAATCCATTGGCAAACCCAATTTTTACTTAAAAACAAAAATAGTGACATCTAAAGGGCGTAAAGCTCGAGTAAATGAGGTAGGGGAGTTCTGTATAAAGGGTGATATTGTAACTCCAGGCTATTGGAACAATTCAACCGAAACCAACAACAAAATTAAAAATGGTTGGTTACATACGGGCGATTTGGTTCTCAAGGATCAAGAAGGCTATTTGTTTCTTAAAGGTAGACGAGACGATATGTATATTTCCGGTGGGGAAAATGTATATCCACAGGAAATCACTACAAAACTTTTAATGTGCAAAAGTGTCGTAAAGGCGGCTGTATTAAGTGTTAATGATCCAGTCTGGGGACAATGTGGCGTAGCTTTTGTGGTTTTGAAAAAAGGAAAATCACTTAATGAGATAAATGTTTTTGTGGATAAAAATTTAGTATCGTTTAAGAGACCAAAACATATTGTTGTTTTGGATGATATACCACTAACCAGTGTCGGAAAAATTTCCAGAAAAAAACTTAATGCCTATTATGAAGCATACAAATCCAAAATTCAATCATAAATTTACAGCAATGAAACACCTATTGTTAACACTGGTTTTATTGCCAATAGTTGCATGCTCCCAAACCAATGATAATACAATGAAAAGCATAGTTTCCAAATACAAGTTCCCAACGCACTATACCACAGTAGATGGTGTAGAAATAGCTTATGTTGCTGAAGGAAAAGGAGATAAAACCCTTTTGTTTGTGCACGGTTTGAGCAGTAATTTGGATGCTTGGTCTAAAAATGTGGCTATTTTAAAAAATGATTTTAAGTGCGTTGCATTGGATTTGCCAGGTTACGGAAAATCGGGGAAGCCTGAAGAAGCCAGTTATACCCCAACCTATTTTTCAAATATTATTTCAGGTTTTATTGATAAGTTGCAATTAAAAAATGTTTTACTTATTGGGCATTCCATGGGTGGGCAAGCTGTTATAAAAACAGCAGTGAATAAGCCAGAAAAGATTGAAAAGTTAATTTTGGTTGCTCCTGCTGGAATCGAAACATTTACTGATGCACAAGGCAATATTATGAAGACGATGTTCACACCAGATTTTGTAGCGAACACGACCAACGAACAGATTAAAACCAGCTATGCACTTAATTTTTACAATCAGCCAGCAGAAGTCAATGACATGATAACCGATAGAATAGCCATAAAGGAAGCGGCAGATTTTGAAGCACATTGCCATGCGATTTCAAAGAGTATAGCTGGAATGTTGGATGACACTGTTGTTGAGGATTTAAAGAACATATCTCAAAATACATTGATACTGTACGGCAAAAATGATATGCTAATTCCCAATCGATATTTTAATCCAGGGCTAAATGTTGACGAGGTTGGAAATAAGGCTAAAGAAAATATAAAAAGTAGCGTTCTTGTTTTTGTTGATGAAAGTGGACACTTCTTGCAATTTGAACAGCCTGACAAAGTAAACGCTCTAATCAAGGAATTTGTAGAAAAAGAATAATGCTGAAAGTTAAACTCAAAAAATTCACCGAGTTTAGTAAAACAATTCTTCCAAACGAAGCCAAATATTTAGTTTCGCAGCATCAATTTACTGATAACGAAAAAACCAAAATCTTAAAACAATTGGTGGATGGCGCATTAGCCAACAATGTTAAATATCATTTTGATACCCGTATTGATAAGCGAAAATATTCTTATGTAAAAAATTGGATATCCAAAAAACTGGAGAGTGTTGATGTAGATGAAACGGCAAAATGGATTTTGGATCTCAACAAGAAAATCCTTTTGGATGCCATAGTTTCTTCAGAAGAAAAAGAATTTCTCAATTTTTTATCACACTATAAAAAAGTCGGATACAATTTCCAAATCGTTTATGAACTGGCCCAGGAATACAAACCGTATTTGCTCATCAGGTTGCGTTACAAAGACCATGAAATAGTTGCCAATTTTTTGGAAAACTATTTAGTTGATTACGAAAAGTCAAAAGAAATTCAGCAAAAACTTTATAATGCCACAACGGAAATAACAAGCCAATATACCCAAAAGGATAGCGAAACTATCTATTGGGAACCTTGGCTTTTGGAGGTTTTTAAAGATGAAGAGGTAGATGGTAAAAACAGGTATATGGCCTTTATTACTTTGGCGTTTATGTATACCAATTACAGTGAGATCTCAAAGTTAAAGTTATTATTTGATGAGATTGATGTGTGTTTCAGCAAAGGTGAGATGTATTCAAGACGATTGTTATCCAACTATTATGCAAGTCGAGTGCTGATGCATTCCAAAGAAAATGAATTGGATTTAGCAGAATATTATGCCTACCTTTCTATAAGACAGTATAATAATGATACTTTGATGTATGTGAACAATTTGGTTGCAATTTTATTGAAAAACAAAAAACCAAAAGAAGCCAATAAAGTTTTGGATACTTACCATCAACTGTATAAAGAATCTCATAACTATCATCAAAAAATTGGGTTTTGCTCCTACAGAATAAGAGCTTTAAATCAACTAGGTCAAAACAATTTGGCTGAAGAAGTTGCTTCAAACTTTTTAAAACAGAACAAAAAGGAAGTGCTAAAGCATCGCTGGCACCATTTCTTTACATCCTATTTTATTGTACTGATTGCCCAAGAAAAATATTCCGAATTACTCAAGCTGGCTTCAAAATTTGACATTGCTTCCAAAGAGAAAGAACATAAGTCCGGTCATAGCTATATACCAAATATTTCTTGGTCCATTTCCTTGTCAAGATATATGGAAGGGCAGATAAATTCTTCAAAACTTTTAGAAGATATCAAAGCACCTATGGAAGGCCTTAAGCCTACAAAAAGCCAAAAAACGGTCTTGGTTCAAGTCATAGATACGCTTTCAAATAACCTTCCCGAAGCTTTTTTAAAGCTAAAGTCATACCTGTAAAAATTCGTTGTAAAATCAGTTATATTGAAGCTTTTTGGGATTATTTTAATACAAATTATTAAAAAGTCGCATCCAACAACTTGACATTTCATTTTATAATCCATATTAATTCCTAATAGATTGCGTCAATAACTTAATTAATCTAATAAGATCATGAAAAAAATATTACTTCTGACCATTTTAATGATTACTGGTTTTGCTTATGCACAGGATACTGGAACTGTTAGCGGGACGGTTTTAGATATCAATGGTGTACCGTTAACGGGTGCTACAGTACAAATTACAGACTTAAAAGTAGGGGCTATTACAGACTTTGATGGTAACTATACTATAGATAATGTTCCAGCAGGTACATATTCGGTTAGTATAAGCTATGTGGGTTATAAAAGTGTTGAAGATAGCATAACTGTCGTAAGTGGACAAAATACCGAATTAAATAGTACGTTAGAAGACGGCGAAAACGTGCTTGATGAAGTTGTTATTACTGCCGGAAAAAAGCTTCAAAAGGTAACTGATGTACCTGCGACTGTTGAAGTGATAACCGCCAGGGAAATCGAAGAATTTCCTAGTTTTAACATAGGAGAGATGGCTGCCAGACAAAAAGGTGTAGATTTTATTAGAAGTGGTGTTTTAGGAACAGGAATTAACATCCGTGGTTTCAACTCTGCGTTTAATTCTAAAAATCTTCAAATGACCGATGATCGTGTTTCCATGCTAATTGCAACAGGTTTACCTTATGGTTCGTTCTCAACAGTAACTAAAGATGATATTGAACGCGTAGAGATATTGTTGGGGCCAAATGGAACCCTATACGGACCTAATGCCCATAATGGATTGGTAAGCACAATTACCAAAAACCCAAGAACATCTGAAGGAACTACATTAGCATTTGGAGCAGGGAATCAAAATGTTATTACAGGTAGATTAAGACATGCTCAAGTCATTAATGACAGGTTATCCTATAAAATACATCTGGAAAGAACAGCAGGTAAAGAGTTTATGTATGTTGATTCTGTATATGTAGGTACAACAGCTTATGAAGAGCATAATTTAGACCGTGATTTTGACGCCCTTAAATATGGTGGAGCAGTTCATTATAAAACAGGAAAACAATCAGAATTAATTGGGTATTATGGGCATAGTAATAATACAAATCTGGCAGTAACTAATGCAGGTAGAAACCAAATTAAAGACTGGACATTAGATATAGCACAAGTAAAATTTGTGTCTAAAAATATCTTTGCAAATGCTTACTACACTTGGAGTAGAACAGATGAGACTTATGCCATTAATCAACGTACTCAAAACTATGTGTCATTTATTGAAAATGGTTTTTCTGAAGAAGAAGCATGGAGTCGTGCACTTTATGAACAATGGGTGCCTTCACTAGGTATTGCTATACCAAGAGGAGCCCTGTTTAAAGATGCATCGGAACGATTTAATGGTGAAGCCCAATACAATAACAATTGGGGAAATTTTTATCTGACATTAGGAGGGCAGTACCAGTTGGATATGGCAGATTCTGAAGGAACATATTTATTGGATGCTGATGGACCAATTGAAATTGGACAAATAGGCTTTTATGGGCAGTTTGAATATAAACTGGATTCTGGTTGGAATTTCTTGGCTGGTTTAAGAGCTGACAATCATGATTTATATGGAACAAACTTATTGCCTAAAGCCGCAATCACCAAGTCAATTGACGCGGGTACGTTTAGATTGACTTATGGTAGAGGTATGGCAGTGCCTTCAATATTAAACTTAAAAGGAAATTTATTTGGTGGATTGGTTTTAGGGAATGGTGAAGGATTTACCTTAACAGACGGAACAGTAATAGATCCTTTGGAAGTTGAAACTATTAACTCTTTTGAGTTAGGTTTCAAAGGGAAGATTTCAGACAAGTTTTTTATTGACGCTAGCGCGTATTATAATATGTCAGAGAATTTTATAAGTCCTCTGCGAAATATAGCTGATGCCGCCAATGGCAACTATGTAACTCACATTGGTGATACACCAATAGATGAGGTGTCACCTGGTGCTAGTCAATCACCTGTGTTGTTAACCTACAGCAATTTTGGTAGTGTTGATACTTATGGTGTTGATATAGGGTTGAACTATTATATTTCTGATGCTTTTAGAACCTCATTTAACTATTCCTATTTTGGACGTAGTTTAGATACAAATGATTTGGATAATGATGGGAATTTGGACGGTGTGGTTTTAGAAAGTGAACTTCCTATCAATACTCCAGAACATAAATTTAATGTTGGATTGCATTATAGTTCAGACAAGTTTTATGGAGCTGTTTTTGGCAGATGGGTCCAAGATTATGATTTCTTTTCAGGAATAAATGTTGCGGCCAAAACACAAGACCTGGATGGTGATGGTGTTAATGAAATTGTTGAAAATGCTAGAGTAGGAAGAACATGGAACTACGGGCCTTTAGGAGGATTTACTATTGACGCTAATTTTGGCTACAACTTGAATGAAAATGTATCGATGGGTGTGAATGTAACTAATTTATTTGATACTGAAATCAGGGAGTTTGTGGCTTCTCCAGCCATTGGAAGATTAATTTCTTTTGAATTAAAGTATAAATTCAATTTCTTTAAAAAGAACCAATAAATTTTAGTAAATGCCAAAAGAAGTAAACAGAGAGCCTATTTCTTTGGATTATTCTGATGCTGGTAATAACAATGGTAAAGTGCTATTGTTATTACATGGCTTGGGATCAACAAAATTGGATTGGGAGTTTCAAGTTCCGGCATTTTCAAAAGAATATCGAGTAATAGTCCCAGATTTGCGAGGGCACGGAAAATCTTTTCACAAAAACTTGGACTACGGCGTAGTTATCATGGTTGAAGATGTTGTAAAGCTCTTAAGTGAACTAGGTCTAAACCAAGTAACACCTATAGGGTTTTCAATGGGAGGAGCAGTGGCTTTTCAGTTGGCATATTCGTATCCAGAACTCGTTGATAAAATGGTTATTGTAAACAGCGGGCCAGATTTTAATGCCATGGGAAAACTTGGAGAAGAACTATTGGATACCAGAACAACTTTTTTGAAAACTAAAGGGTTAAAGGCTTTGGCAAAGGAAATAGCCTACAATATGTTTCCGGAGCCTCAACAAGAATCGCTAAAAAATGATTTTGAGTCTCGTTGTGCTGCCAATGATTTTGAAGCATATTATCAGTCTTTTGTTACATTAATGAATTGGGGACTTGGTGATAAACTTCGAGATATTGAAGCTGAAACATTGGTTGTGGCTTCAGATATGGATTATTCGCCCGTAAGTTTTAAAGAGGAATATACAGGAAGGATGCAAAATGCACAACTAAAGGTAATTGAAAATTCAAGACATGGTGTTGTGCTGGACCAACCAGAAACCTTTAACAAAATTGTTTTAGACTTTTTAAAAAATGAATAGAGTTGCATTAATAACAGGTAGTACCAGTGGTATTGGTTTGGGTATAGCAAAACAATTTGCTCAAAATGAATACCATATTATGTTTCATGGTCTTGAGTCTAATGGTTTAGAAATAGCAATGCAAATAGGAAATAAGAACAATGTTAAAACAGCTTTTTCCAATGTGAATTTAAGGCAACCTGACCAAGTAGAAGAATTGGTAAAAAAAACCTATGACATTTTTGGTCGCTTGGATGTTTTAGTAAACAACGCTGGCATCCAATATGTTTCGCCAATTGATGAATTTCCAAACGACAAATATGAAGCCATCATTGCTATCAATATGAATGCCGCATTTTATGCCTCAAAAGCCGCTTGGAAGTATATGAAAGAGCAAAATTTTGGACGGATAATAAACATTTCATCAGTACACGGATTACGTGCTTCAGAATATAAAACGGCCTATGTTACTGCTAAGCACGGTGTCATAGGTATGACCAAAGTACTTGGTTTAGAAGGAGCGCCTTATAATATAACCTGTAATGCTATTTGTCCAGGTTATGTGCGTACGCCACTTGTTGAAAAACAAATACCTGATCAAGCGAAATCCCATAATATGTCAGAAGAAGATGTTATAACAAAAGTCATGTTAAAAAAGCAAGCAGTAAAATCTTTTGTGCCAGTTGAGGCACTGGCTGATATGGCTTTATTGTTGGCAAAAGAAACTTCATCAACCATTACTGGATCAGAGTTTGTCCTTGATGGTGGATGGACAGCACAGTAAGTGTTTTTTTAGAATTAGTTTTTTAATTTTTAAGTTCCACCACTTTTTATATAAAAGTGGTGGTTTGTTTTTTGTGACTATAGGAACTAAATCATATCATTATTTTTTAAAACTTAAGTGAGCCTATTTAAATTAATGGATAGGATGGCCATTATGTAAACCCTTTTCAAATATAGGATTTTAGCTTTCAATCGATTTTTTCAAAAGAACTATGGGTAAGGAATTTTTCCCAAAAGATACATTTGATTATTCAAACTATTGTTTATATTTGCATCCCATTTATTGGGAAATCTAATGCGGGCGTGGTGGAATTGGTAGACACGCTAGACTTAGGATCTAGTGCCGCGAGGTGTGGGAGTTCGAGTCTCCCCGCCCGCACGAAAAAAAAGCTTCTTGGAAACAAGAAGCTTTTTCTGTAATTGACAATTGCTATTAATCAATTAAATACTCAGATTTTCATAAGTTTAGTGGTAAAATGACTTCCTGAGTTGTTCGTTGCTTTTATAAAGTATAAACCTTCTTTTAATCCTGTTGTACTGAATGTGTGACGCGTTATAAAATCACCGTAGAAAGCTTTAATTAACTTACCAGTGGTATCAAATATCTCAACAGATTTTACATTTGAATTAAGGTAAAAATGATTTTTTGTTGGGTTCGGGAATAATCTTGTGGTGTTGAGATTTAAGTTGTCCTCAAGCCCCAATGTCATAGCATAAGTATACTGTGTTGTAGGCTTCCAAAAGATATCAGCATTGCTAAATCCGTTCCAATCGTCAGCAAAATAAATTGCATAACCAGTAATATCAGTATTATTTAGAGTTACATTGAATACTTCAGCACCATCGTTGATAGATACAGATAGAGTCGTTTCGGTATTAAGCGTAAACTCAAACTTAAAATCGGCATAATCTGCTGATCCATTTATTGATGATGCATTTACAGTGCCTCCATTTGAAACTACTTCCCAAGGATCATAGGCACCACCATTACCATTTAAATTAACTTGAACCGCATAGTTGTTTTGCCTATCGTCCCAACTCAATGTTGAAGTTGGGCTTGACAACAGGGCTATACCAATTTGACCAAAAGCTTGCGTAGCTGCAACAGTTATGGTAAAACTATCGCCGACAGCCATAATACTTGGTGTGCCACCAGTTAAACCGGTCTCAGTAAATGTTTTCCAAGCTACAGACTGTTTGGCACCACCACCATTTGCCCACATGCCAAGTTCGTCAGCTCCATTATCAAAATGACCACCACTATCAAAAAAGATGGCATCATAATTCGCAACCCTTTGTGGATATTGAATGGTCGTTTGGGCAAAAACACCCACAGCAAATAAGCAAAATGCCAGTACGTAAAGATTATTCATTACTATATAATTCTTTAGTTAATAATCAGTTGTTTGGTTACAGAACTATTATTGGCGTCTATTTTAACAAGGTAAAGACCATTTGAAATTTTTGAAACATCAAATTCATGATTGGCATCAAATTGTCCTTTTTCCTGATAAATTAGTTTTCCGGTTGTATCATAAATAGTTAAAGCATCAATAGACTGATTGATTTTAAAAGTATCACGAGTTGGATTTGGATAAAGTTGCAAGCTGTTAATTAATTCTATGTTATCAACACTTAAGGTTGCTGATGCATTTCCATACATTCTGAATTCACCTGGAGGTATGTTAAAGGGAGCTGTGGTATTGCTTACATTGATAGAAGAACTACCAGTGTCATCCATCAAATCATACCACGTACCTGTGTAAGGGAAATCCGGTACTATATTTTGCGCAACGACATCAAAATTTGCTAGGATAACCACATTTTTGAGTTCTGTACTTGGAAGTGCATCATCCCAAATAAAAATACGCGGTGTTAAATCTCCTGAATCTATAGAGTAATTTCCTTCAAATACAGCTTCTTGGATTTTTAGAGCATTCAATCGAGCCCAATCATTATAAATTTGACTTCTGGTAGCATCTTCTGGCCAGTTGTTAATCCATTGTGGTTGTGGTTTGGTGTCAAGTTTGCAATCGCCATCAGTTCCTCCAGGCTCATTGACACTTCCATCATTGCAAGTGAAAATAGAGTTTTCCATTCCCAATTCACCAAAATGCCAGATCATTTTTGGTCCTGGAATGGTCAAAGTAACAGCACCTAACGCCGACATTCTTTCTAGAGCAGTGTTCAGGTCTCTTACATCATGCCCAGCAGAATTGTTTCCAAATTGTAGATTTCTATACATCAGGCGTTCTTCATCATGACTTTCTGCATATCCTACTAGTCTGGGTGCCGAAAAGCCTCTTGACTCATGCCCCATTCTATTTATGTTGGCAGGATAACCCATAGTTAATTCATTGTAATCATGGTTCATAATACCCCACATCATGATACCTTTTCCTTCGCCTATCCGATAATTAGCCCATTGTTGCTCTTCACCATCCTGACCAAGATGTTCAAAAATAACATAATGATCAGGGTCCAAACTCCAGGAGTAATCAGCATATTGTTTCAGGATGTCCACACGATCTTGTTGATAGGAGTTTGTACAGCCTTCATCACTTCCAGAACAATTTTGGGTGAATCCTTTGGTTAAATCCCAACGAAAACCATCAATTTTAAATTCTTCAATCCAATGCTGAACAACACGCTGCACATAATTTTGTGTCATAGGTTGTTGATGATTAAAATCATTTCCAACATTATAACTATGTCTGGCTGTTTGGTTAAAGTATGGGTTTTCACTACTAGGGCCTCCCCAGCCATCACCATCTGGATCATCCATCCACATGCGTACCATAGGGTTTCTGCCAAAAGCATGGTTTAACGCAATATCCAAAATGACTGCAATACCATTTTGGTGACAGGTGTCAACCAACTCTTTGAATTTGGCTTCAGTACCATAAAACTTATCTAATGCCATGTGGAAGGCCGTATTATAGCCCCAGCTTTCATTGCCTTCATATTCCATGACTGGCATTAATTCAATTGCATTAATGTTTAAGTTTTTGAAATAATCTATTTTGTCAATTAAGTCTTGATAATTTCTATCTCCATCAAAATCTCTAATTAATACTTCATAAATTACGAGATCTTCTTTTTTAGGCTTGTTAAAGTTTGTAACCTGCCAATTGTATTCTGTTTGTCCTGTTTGAAGCACTGTAACTTCACGTTCTTGACCAGCAGGATAGGCTGGTAAATCAGGATAAGACGAAGTTGGAATCCAAGGGTCATCAAAGGGTGATAGCACCAATGTAGAGAAAGGATCCGCTGTTTTAACTTCATTAGGTGAATTACTTACAGGACTATTGTCATAAATCCAATATTGATAAGTATTAATCTCACCAGGAGTCAAACCAGTAACTTCTAACCAAAATTTAGAACTAGAAGGGTCTTTCTTCATTAAGTGGGAACTGTAAGGATTCCAGTTGTTAAAACTTCCGGCCAGAAAAACAAAATCTTTATTGGGAGCATCTACCACCAAAGTAGCTTTAGTAGGGTCAGAATCATTGTAGTTGATACCATCAACAAGACCATCAGGAAGTGCCTCAAGTGTTAAGCTGGCAATAACCACTTCAAAAGCGGCTTCACCAGATTCAGTAGACCCAAAAGGTGTTCCAACAACCCTCATAGTACCAGATTCAGTAACGTTGGTAATAGTCGTGCCATAATTTGGAAAACCTGTTCCAGTAGCTAAAGAATTGTCATTTAAAAAGACCTCAAAATTACCAACTTCGGTGCTGCCACCTGAAATCATGTAGGCACTAATTGGGATACTGCCGCCAGATTCTATAATGACGGTATCTGAAGTTGGATTGTTGAGTATTAATGTTACAATACCAACATAGAATAATTCATCTTGAGATTGTTGCGCGCCATCATCACTTTTAACAAGCATACCAATTTGTCCAATGCCAGTATCATTGAAAAATAATGTAGGTGTCAATGTAAAGGTATAAGTACCATCATTGTTATTAGTGAACTTTTGGACTTCATTTGAGTTTGTCCAATCGCCGTTTGTAGGAGAATCACCAACTTGATTGCCATTGGTGTCAAAATACCATGACCATAAATAAATATCTTCGCCGTCAGTACTTCCCCATATGGAAGCATCTAAATTCGATACTGTAATCGTAATCTCCTCATTTTCTTCAAATGCTGTGGGAGATATATCAAATACAACATCGTCTTGTGTTTGTGCAGATAAAACTAATGCGAAGAATAAAAAAGGAATAGTGAGTAATTTATGTTTCATAGCTTTTTAATAAAAAAAGGCTATGGAAACCCATAGCCTTTTAAGAAATTATTGTAAGGTTATTGTTTTATTAACAGTATCCATAGTTAGGGTATAAGTTCCAGGTGTTCCTATGAACCTAAAGTTGCTGTCGCCATCATTCGCGTTTTCAAAATTGGCATCTATAGTGTAACCTTCACCTTCATAGTAAGGAAAGTTGAAACTTGGAGATGCCCATTCTAATGAACTATCAGTGAAAAATCTAAAAGCATCATTGGCAAAAGTAACCTCTGCTGAATAGATTCCAGCACCTGTACAAGGGAAAGCTACTGGAGTATCCCAAGCCCAACCAGCATCAGGAACACCAGCACCAACTAACCAAAGTTGATCAAACTCGCAAGTTGTTTGCGGTGGACCTAAAGTAATAGTTTGATTAATTGTATCAACTGTTAAGAAATATTGACCAGTAGTTCCAACAAATGCAAAGTTATTGTCACCATCCATAGCATCTACAAAATCAGAATCAATAGTGTAACCCTCACTTACATAATAAGGATAATTAAAACTTGGAGAAGCCCATTCTAATGTAGCGTCAGTAAAGAATCTAAAATTATTATCTGCACCACCATTATTTTGAAGGTTTACATTGCCAGAATATACACCGTTTCCAGTACATGGTAATTGAACTGGAGAGTCCCAACCCCAACCAGCATCAGGAACGCCAGCTCCAACTAACCAAAGTTGGTCAAACTCACAGTTAGGGCCTACAACTGGAGGTCCTAAAGTAATGGTTTTGTTTTCCATATCTATTTCAAGGAAATATTCGCCAGCTGTACCAACAAATTGGAAATTACTATCACCATCATTAGCATTTACTAAATTGGCATCAATAGTAAATCCTCTGGACTCATACCATGGGTAGTTGAAACTATCAGGGCCCCAATCCATTTGAGCAAAGAATCTGAAGTTTCCACCATTATCAGGTGATAAATTAACATTACTTGAATAGACTGATCCTTGAAGTAAAAGTTCCACTGGAGAATCCCAGCCCCAACCAGCATCTGGTAATCCTGCTCCCACGCCATAAATAACAGGTAACAAGGCAGTTTCGTAAGGTGTAACAGTTATGGTTATAAAATCAGAAATACGTTCTAAATCACCACTTGCCGTTTCAATAACTGATCGAACTCTCAAGTCCAATGTTCCAGCCATATCAACAGCAAGACCAAGGTTTAATGCGGCATCATTCAGTTCACCATGAATGGTTTCATCCATTCTTTCGGAAGTTGTTCCAATGTTTTCAACTACAGCAAAATCAGTACCTGCTGTAGCAGCTTCTAAATAATATGTAATAGGAACAGTTGTGTTATCTGAAAAATCTGGATCATCCCAAGTCACTGTTATTGCATTTTCATCTTCTGTAACATCAGATAAAACCAAAGCAAATGTACTGTCTGGACTTGTTATTATAGGATTTGATTCAGGATAAGTGCTTAAAGCTAAAGAAATAGCATCTGTGAATTGACCTCCAGCATTGACTCTAAAGTATAATGATGTTTCCTCAAAAGCAGGAACTTCATAATCCAGTAATAGAGCATTTAAACTTTCAACAGATAAAGAAAATGTATTATTAGAAGAAGAACCAATTGTTACAGATTCGGTAAACTCTTCAATTCGAAGACATTTCAATAGAATAACTTTCTGCATTGGTTACATTATCTTCCCAAACAATTGTAAGGGCTATGTTTTGCTCATTTTGATTATCTAAAAATAAAGTAGAACCGCTGTTGGGAGATACAATCGTAAAATTATCATCTGGGGTGACAAACCCGAAATCATTTTCGTCATTACAACTAACAACTACAAAAAGTAGTGTTAAAAGGTAAATTGTTTTTAATAAATTTTTCATAGCTAATTAGTTTAATGTCAGGGAATAAGTGTATTCTCTAGGGTTTGATAAGTCTAATACTACATGGTAATTTCCTGCTGTCCCATCAAATGTAAGATCGCCACCACCTTGTAAAAAGCCGTCATCATCAACAGTTCCCAAATCAAATTGCCCCCATTCATTATTCCCTCTGAATTTGAATGGGCCAGGAGATAAATCGATGTCTATCTCTAAAGTTTGGTTAGCGCTGTTGTAAACAAAATCTGTATCTGAATCCCAACCTGTTGGCGTAGCCGCACCAATGATGCCCCAGCTTACTGATGTGGCTGAGTAAGTTAGTTCGT
Source organism: Hanstruepera sp. CR43 (assembly GCF_055227665.1). Taxonomy (NCBI): domain Bacteria; kingdom Pseudomonadati; phylum Bacteroidota; class Flavobacteriia; order Flavobacteriales; family Flavobacteriaceae; genus Hanstruepera; species Hanstruepera sp. CR43. Next base: position 2,310,238 of record NZ_CP200078.1, read on the forward strand.
TTGTATTAGCAGTTACATAGTAATATCCAGCAGTACTTGCATTACAATTAACTTCGTCATCAACGACTAAAGTGCCATTGAAATTTCCATCATCTCCCCAGTCGATGTTACCCCATTCGAAATCACCTGTTCCATTAGGAGCTACAAATTTATATTCGCCATCTAACCAGAGATAGCCAACATAATCAGTTTCTCCAAAAGCCGAAGATGCCAATCGAGGTGCAGTCGGAGGATCCCATCCTTGATGGTTACCTGGAACTGCTATTTTTGGTAAATCCGTTGTAAAAGGCGTTACAGAAATAGTTACAGTATCAGAATATTGAGGTAGTTGACTCGGGTCACCTACTGTTGATTTAATTCTAACGTCCACATTACTTGATGTAAATGGCTGTAGTCCAAGTGCACTAACAGCAGCATTAAAATCTGAAATGCTCATCGTAAAATAAGTATCGCTAATGGTTGCCAACGTTCTGGCATCACTAAAACTACTTCCATTAGTTGCTATCTCAACAGAATAGTCTACGCCAGTTGGTGTACCATAACTTGAATGATCCCAACTGAAAGTAATGGCAATATTTGTTTGCTCCTCTAAAGGGTTTAAAATAAACTCTTGACCATTAGTTGGCGTATTTATCACACTGGCTCCCTCTGTGGTTAAGAGGAGTTTTTCGTCGTCATCGGAACATGACCCTAGAATTAATGCAAATGCAAAAAGCCATGTTATTTTAAGTATATTTTTCATTTCCTTCATTTTTTAAATTAATATCCAGGATTTTGTTGAAGATTTGGATTGGCACTTAAGGCTTGTTCCGGAATTGGAAAAACATTATAGTGCACAGGGATTGAAGCACCATTTTGAACGTTTCCTTTCCAAGGCCACAAATAGCTACTTCCTGTAAACATTCCAAAACGAATTAAATCGGTTCTTCTGTGACCTTCAAAATTCAACTCGCGACCTCTTTCATCGATGATAAAATCCAATGTTAATTGATTCATAGTAATTGGATCGGCTGAAGATCGTGTTCTAACATTATTTACTAATGTCAAAGCTTTGTTCATATCTGCACCTGCAGCACCTTGAAGAGCACATTCAGCATACATCAAGTTGGCGTCTGCGAGCCTGTATAATGGAAAATCAGTACTTGAAAAAGATGTTGTTGTGGTTGATGTAGAGTTGTATTCAGTATTTCTGAACTTAATAGATGGATATCCATCCGTCCATTCTCTGTAATCAGTCATAACATAATTATGGCCTGATGTCCAAAATAAAGCTGCACGAGCATCATTTGAAGTGCCTAAATCACCAAATAGACCATACCAAGCTTCTGTAGCTCTATGCCCCTGCCAACCTTCAGCTGCGCCAAAATCTGATAGTGTCATCGTATCAGAACTCAAACTACCATTAACGATATAGGTGGTGTTCCCAAAACTTTGACTGTTAACGGCATCAGCAATCAAAGGGAAAATAATTTCCGGTGATGTATCATTATCGGCAGAAAAGTTTTCTAAAAAATTTGGTGCCAATTGATAACCGCCTTCATCAATGACAATATTCAAATAAGATAAAGCTTCAGAATATTTACTTACCCCAATATAGACTTCAGCATTGATATACAATTTTGCCAATAACATGGCAGCTGTAAATCGATTCGCACGACCATAACCATTGTCTGGCGACATAATTGGTTGTATTTCCAAGAGTTCTCTTTCAACAAATTCAAATAGTTCTCTTCTGCTGTACTCTCTGATTGGATCGGTTTGATTTAAGTTTTCTTCGGTTACCAATACGCCTTTTCCAAAAGCATCAATTATATAAAAATAGGCTAGAGATCTCAAAAAGCGAGCTTCAGACAATGCTTCCTCTGTATCAGCTATGTTAGCTGTACTCAAAATACTAATCAGATTGTTACATTGCGGAATAGTATAATATGCTCGATTGTATAAGTATCTAAAAAACTTATTGTTCGCATCCCAATCCGAGCAAGTGGTCAATTGATCTAATCCGTCATCGCCCCATCTGTTTTTCATCCCATCTGCAGTAAAATCCTGAAGATTGATAATACCTCTTAAGAAGGGCGACTCACCTGGATCATCACTAATATCCGAACTACCAGGTCCATCTGGACCTGAAAGTGCAAAAGAAGCATAAAGTCTAGAGACAATACCTTCTACGGCATTAGGGTCTTGAGCTAATATTTCCTCTAAAGATAATTCTACTTTAGGTTCGGTGTCTAAATCATTGGTACATGACGATAGCAACGTCATGGCCAAAATTCCTGTTAATAAAAATATTTTTTTCATAGTTTGTTTTTTAAAAGTCAAAATTAACACCCAATGTAAAGGTTGTTGGTCTTGGATAGAAATCACGATCGATACCTCCAAAATTTTGAGGATCCATACCATCATAATCTGTAATGGTAAAAGGATTAGTTACCGCTCCATACATTCTTACGTTACCATTTTTAATCATATTGTCAAAGGTGTAGCCCAAAACAATATTATTACATCTTAAAAATGTGGCATCTTCTAAATAGTAATCTGAAAACTGAATGTTACCATTCACATTTTCAAATGCAGGATCTGCTGAACCATTATAAAAATTTAGTGCGTTTGTAATGCTGTTATTGTTAGCTGGCACAACGGCTTCAGTAAATCCAAAGTTCATTTTATTGAAGTTATAAATATTACCACCAATTTGCCCGATAAAACCAGAATTGAAATCCCAGTTTTTGTAAGATATATCTAAACCAAAACCATAAGTCCAGTTAGGCGCTATTTGAACATGATATCTATCATCATCATTAATGACATTATCACCATTTAAATCAGCAAATGCACCCGGAATTGGATTTCCATTGCTGTCATACAACTGCTTAAATACTGATGCACTTTGCGCTTGTTGACCAACAACATCACTTAATAAGAAGGCTCCCGTGCCTCTTAACGCACCACCTCTATTAATATCAGCTTGACCACCAATATCAACTATTTCATTATAGACGTAACTCAAGTTACCATTTAAAGATACGGATAAATCATCAGTTTGAACAGGGTTTAACACTAAATTTAATTCAAACCCTTTGCCTTCAATTTCACCAACGTTTTTCACGAAGGTGTCAGAAAACCCTTGTCCTGGTGGTACGTTCACACGCGCCAATAGATCCTTCGTTTTTCGTTGATAGATATCAAACGAACCGGTAACAAAATTGTGTTCAAAGAAGCTAAAATCAACTCCTAGGTTATAAGTCGTGGTCTTTTCCCAAGTTAAATCTGGGTTGTAAGGTAAGGCAGAGTATAAACCATATCCTGGAAGATATTGGCTATTGGCTCCTCCGGCAGTAAATAATGGGGTTGTTGGGTAATAGCCTACAATTTGCGAAATGTCATTTTGGCCTGTTCTACCCCAACCAAGACGAATTTTGAAATCATTAACGAAATTAACATTCTGCATAAATTCTTCACTGGATACCTTCCATGCAAAAGCGGCAGCAGGGAAAAAGCCCCAAGCATTTGAATCCCAAACATCATCAAGTACAAATAATGATGATGCATCCGCTCTTAATGAAAAAGTAAATAGATAGCGGTTTAAAAGATCAACATTCGCTCTTCCAAAGAAAGATTGTAAATTATACTCATTATAGTAACGATTATTCGGGTTTGCAGGATCATATATCAATTCTCGTTGCCCAACTAAATCATTGTCATCATCAGTTTCACTGTCGTCTACATGATAGCGATATTCCCTTTTGGTACCATCATTCTTGAAATTTTGGTATGAATAACCAGCCTGAAGATCAAATTTGCTAACAAATTTATCATCATACAATTTAGTATACTGTAAAAATGCATCCATGGTTGTGTTGGTGATGTCTTGATTTTCAGCATAGTTTTCGCCTGGATTAAACAAGTAATTGTCATCAATATCAAATTGATAGGTCGCAGCTGCATTATCGTAAAACGTTTCAGTAATTTTAGATTTTGAAGCGTCTAAACCTAAATTGACAACGGCTCTTAAGCCCGGTAAGAAATCAAAGTTATAATCTAATTCCAAGTTACCTAAAAAACGCGTAGCACGTTCAGGACGTTCCCGTTGTTCCAATAAAGCTAATGGATTCCATTGTCCGTCAAGAATTAAACGGTTTCCATCTTGATTGGTATTGAAATAATAACCGCCAAAGCGATTGTCCGGGGCGTAATTGTAAACTGGCTTTGTTGGGTCAAAAACCAATGATCCTCCCAAAGCGCCACCAGCATCCACTGCATTTTTATCAGCATAAGTAGCTTTCGCATTTAAAGTAACCTTTAATTTATCATCGAAAAATTTTGGTGATAAATTAATAGAAGCTGTTACACGCTCATAGTCATCGGTTTTAACAACACCTTCGGCATTTGTATAACTTATGGAGCCTCTAAAAGGTAATGCATTAAACAAGTTGGCTCTGGCACTAAAGTTTGTATTGGAAGTAAAAGCTGTTCTTAAAACATTGTCTCTCCAATCCGTATCATAGATAGCACGAGGACCACCAGGGGTATCGATTATTTGAGAAATGCTTTCATTTGTTTGAACGGAACCTAGAGGAACCCCCAATTTATCAACTAAATCAGGATGGTATTCCTGAATAAATCTGACATAGGTATCACTATCCATCATGTCCAATCCTTCACCGGCACTATTTACCGAAATATCGGTCGAGAAAGTGAATTGTGGCTCACCAGATGTCCCTTTTTTAGTAGTTATGATAATAACACCATTAGAAGCTCTGGCACCATAGATAGCTGTCGCCGAAGCATCTTTTAAAATAGAGAAACTCTCTACGTCATTTGGGTTTACCAATGATAAAGGGTTGCTAACCCCAGCTGGATTAATATTTGAAATAGGCACTCCATCAATTACAATAAGAGGGTTGTTGTTGCCACTCAAAGATGAGCCTCCTCTTATCCTAATATTGGGAGCTGAATCTGGTTGGCCACCTGAATTTGTAATTCTAACACCGGCAACTTTACCATTGATTAATTGATCAGTAGAAACAATATTACCTTTATTAAAATCTTCGTCAGTTACTAGGGAAACAGATCCTGTAGCATCTTCTTTTTTAACGCTACCATATCCTATAATAACGACTTCGTCAAGTTGAGCCGCATCTTCATCCAGAACAGCATCAAGGCGTGCTTCGCCATTGAAAATAATTTCTTTAGTCACATATCCTATATAGGAAAATACTAGCACATCTCCATTGTTGGCTTGAATTTGATAATTACCGTCAAAATCTGTGGATGTACCTGTTGTAGTACCTTTGATTATGACATTCACTCCAGGTAAGGGCAATGAAGAGGTTTGTTCAGTTACTGTACCAGTTACCATGTTTTGACCAAACATAAAGGTTGGCAAAACCAATAATAAAAACAGTATACTATTAATTGTTGTTTTCATATAAAGCTTTTGAATTAGTCTTAATTATATTCACTATATTTCCACTTCTCGATGTTAAATCTATGTAAATATTATGTAAAAAAAAGGAGCAGGATTACGATATCCGCAGCGAAAACGTTTTCGTGTTAACAACTTTTTAAGAAATCCATTATTTCAATAGGAAAAACATCTGAAAACACTAATTTGTCCTATATTTATTGAACAAATTCAACGAATGAAAAGAAAGATAACACTCAAGCAAATTGCACGTGAATTGGAAGTGTCAATTTCTACGGTTTCGAAGGCCTTGCGAGACAGCAAGGAAATTAGTGAAGATACTCGAGAAAAAGTCCAGGCATTTGCTAAATTATATAATTACCGACCTAATAATATAGCCTTAAGTTTAAAGAACAGAAAAACCAAAACAATAGGTATTATTATACCCGAAATTGTACACCATTTTTTCTCAAAAGTCATTAGGGGAATAGAGTTGGTTGCCAACAAACAAGGGTATAATGTAATCGTAGGACTTTCAAATGAATCATTTGATAAGGAGGTTATCAACATGGAAATGCTTGCGAATGGTAGTATTGACGGTTTTATTTTGTCTATTTCAAAAGAAACTCTTTTGCAACAGGATTATCACCATTTCAATGAGACCATAAGCCAAGGAATGCCTATAGTCATGTTTGATCGTATCGTTAATGAAATTCATTGTGATAAGGTTATTGTTGATGATGTTAAAGGCGCTAAAAAGGCTGTCGTGAAGCTGGTAAATAATGGTTGTAAACATATTGCTATCATTACAACCAAAGATTATGTGAGTGTAGGTAAACTACGTACTCAAGGCTATCTGGAGGCTCTTGAGGAAAATAAAATACAACCTAAAGCAAGTATGATTCTTAAAGTTGATGACAGACTGGTTTCTGAAGACTATTTAGATGTGTTGGAAGATGAGATCGAACAATTGTTCAAGCAAAATAAAAAGCTTGATGGTATTTTTGCAGTTAATGAATTGTATGCGATTACGGCCATGAAGGTAGCTCGCAAATTTGGAAAACAAATTCCCGATGATATTCAGGTTATTGGGTTTACAGATGGCGTGCTATCAAAACACGCCACACCGAGTTTAACTACTGTTAGTCAGCACGGGCAACAGATAGGGGAAAAGGCTGCTGAATTACTAATATATAAGTTGGAGCATGAAGAAGAGGAAGATCATTATCAAACAGTCGTAATTGAAACTGAATTGATAGAACGGGAATCAACAAAATGAATTTTAACATAGCATTTTTAAAAACTTTTATATATTTACACCCGAATCAAAACTTATATTTTCACTTCTCACCATAAGTTTTGATAAGTAATTAAGCTTGTCAAAATAGTATTAATTTAATTATACTATTATGAAAAAGCGCATGCTTGGTTTTTGGGAAATTTGGAACATGAGTTTCGGTTTTCTGGGAATTCAATTTGGATTTGCTTTGCAGGGAGGCTTTATGTCTCGAATTTTTCAAACACTTGGAGCTGAAAAAGATGCTATACCCCTGTTGTGGATTGCAGCACCTTTAACAGGTCTTTTAGTACAGCCCATTATAGGATATTTAAGTGATAGGACTTGGCATCCCAAATTAGGTCGTCGTAGACCTTATTTTCTTTTAGGAGCCATTTTAAGTTCTTTGGCTTTGTTCTTTGTGCCGCATTCTTCTGCATTATGGGTAGCGGCAGGATTTTTATGGATTTTGGATGCTTCCATTAACATTTCAATGGAGCCATTTCGAGCACTTGTAGCTGATAAATTGCCCAATTCACAGCGATCCTATGGTTTTGTAGTGCAGACTTTAATTATTGGAATTGGGACATGGGTAGCCAGTAATTTACCTTGGATGGTATCACAACTTGGCGTCAGTAATTCTGCAGAATCAGGAGTCGTACCCATGTCGGTAAAAGTAGCCTTTGCAATTGGCGCATTTGTGTTTTTAGCTAGTATTCTTTACACCATTTTTACAACTCAAGAATATCCGCCAGAGGATATGGAGGAGTTTGAACGTGAGAAAGCTAAAAAAAATCAATTCATACCTGACATTTTAAATAATATTGGCAATATGCCCTTAACTATGAAGAAATTAGGTGTCATCCAGTTTTTTTCGTGGTTTGCATTTTTTACGATGTGGAGCTTGGCTAATCCAGCTTTAACGGAGCATGTTTTTAAAACACCAGCCCCTGTTGAATCTGCATATGATATGAATCTCCCTAATCAAGTTGAAGCGTTTAATTTAGCTAATACCGCCTTTCAAGAGTCTTCTAATGCCGTAGGTTCGGCAATGGGCGTTTATGGGCTGTCATCTATGGCATTTGCGCTGTTATTGACTTTTTATACTTCCAAAAGACGAATCAACAGAAAGCTGGTTCATATGGTTTCATTAATGTTGGGCGGTTTAGGGTTTTTAATGATGAATTATACATCACCTGAAAATTTAAAATATTGCTTTGTTCTCATTGGTTTTGCGTGGGGAAGTATTCTGTCTATGCCATACGCTATGTTGTCGAGTGCAGTTGATCCGAAAAAGATGGGTGTTATTATGGGTATTTTCAATATGTTTATTGTAATCCCTCAAATTATAGCGGCTTTGGGAGGAATTAACTACGTTTCAGGGTTATTAGGTGAAGAAGCCATTAATGCCATGACTGTCGCGGGAATAAGTTTAATGATTGCTGGCTTGTGTAATCTGTTGATCACTAACAAAAATGCCATAACCTATCAAGCGGAAGAAATTTAAATGATGTTAAAAAAAGGATTCATATTTGATTTAGACGGTGTCATTGTCGATACAGCAAAGTACCATTATTTAGCTTGGAAAAGACTTGCAGAAAGTCTCGGAATTCGTTTTACTGAAAGGGAAAACGAACAGCTTAAAGGTGTGAGCCGTGTTAAATCGTTAGAAAAAATTCTGGAGTGGGACAATAAAACCATTTCAGAAGATGAATTCATGAAACTTATGGCGTTAAAAAATGATGATTATTTGACTTACATCAACAAAATGGATGAAAACGAGATTCTTCCTGATGTTTCTAAAATTCTAGACTTTTTAATGGAAAGCAATCAGAAAATTGCTTTGGGCTCGGCAAGTAAAAACGCCAAAAAAATATTAAAAAAAGTAAACCTTATTTCTAATTTTCATGCTATTGTTGATGGGAATGATGTCAGTAAGGCAAAACCAGATCCTGAAGTGTTTCTTATTGGGGCAAAACTATTGGGAAAAAAACCAGAAGAATGTATTGTTTTTGAAGATTCAGTAGCTGGTATTCAAGCGGCCAATAGCGCTAATATGATTTCTATCGGGATAGGAGAAACAGAGGTGCTTCATGAAGCAGACTATATTTTTAAGGATTTCACAGAGATCTCAACAGATTTTATTAAAGAATTAATTGAAAAATGAATCAAGATTATATAAAACCAGATAATTGGTCCATTATAGAAGAGGGTTTCGACGCAGCTCGTGTGAAGTCCTCCGAGAGTTTATTCAGTATTGGAAATGGAGCTATGGGACAACGTGCCAATTTTGAAGAAACCTATTCTGGTGATACATTTCAGGGTAGTTACATAGCCGGAGTATATTATCCAGATAAAACGCGAGTGGGTTGGTGGAAAAACGGTTATCCAGAGTATTTTGCCAAAGTATTGAATGCACCAAACTGGATCGGTATCAATGTGAGTGTCAATGGCGAGGTTTTGGATTTAAACACCTGTAAGAAAGTTGAAAACTTCCGTCGAGAACTTAATATGAAAGAAGGTTGGCTCTCCAGAAGTTTTGTTGCTACATTGCCTAATGACATTCAGGTTAAAGTAGAAACACGCCGATTTTTAAGTTTAGAATTTGATGAGGTTGGTGCTATTAACTATGAAGTGACACCATTAAATGGTAATGCCAAAATCAGCTTTTCACCTTATGTGGATTCGGGTATTACAAATGAAGACACCAATTGGGATGACCAATTTTGGAATACCACCAAGCTGACACATACCTCACAGCAAGCATTTATAGAAGCGCACACTATGAAAACCAATTTTCATACCTGTACGTTCATGCAATCGCAGTGTTTTGTAGATTATATTAATACTGAAATAGAGCCTGTAATAGAACAGACAGCACAAAAGGTAGCGTTTACTTATACGGCTTCAATAAATCAAAATCAAACATTTAGTATTCATAAAATAGGTGGATACACCGTAGACAGAAACCATAGTAAGGACACCTTAATATCAGCTGCTAAAGAGGTTTTGAAAAAAGCAACTGATTTAGGTTTTGATGGTTTGATGGATATTCAAAAACAAGCTTGGTCTCGTATTTGGGACATGGCCGATATAACTATTTCAGGTGATGTCAAAGCACAGCAGGGAATACGTTTTAATATTCTACAATTAAATCAAACCTATTTAGGTAAAGATGCCAGACTCAACATTGGTCCAAAAGGATTCACAGGGGAGAAATATGGCGGTAGTACCTATTGGGATACAGAAGCCTATTGTTTGCCTTTCTATATGGCAACTAAAAACCAAGATGTAGCACGGAGTCTGTTGGAATATCGTTATCATCATTTGGATAAGGCCATAGAAAATGCTGAAAAATTAGGTTTTACAAATGGTGCTGCCTTGTATCCAATGGTAACTATGAATGGTGAAGAATGTCATAACGAATGGGAAATCACTTTTGAGGAAATTCATCGTAATGGGGCTATAGCTTTTGCTATTTTTAATTACTATCGTTTTACTGGAGATTACAGTTATATTCCTGAAAAAGGATTGGAAGTTTTAATTGGAATCGCCCGATTTTGGCATCAACGCGCAACCTTTTCAACTGATAAGAACAAATATGTGATATTGGGTGTTACAGGACCAAATGAATATGAAAATAATGTTAACAATAACTTTTACACCAACTATATTGCAAAATGGTGTATTGATTACGCCATTGAAAACATAAACAAAGTAAAATCTGAATACAGTTCTGATTTTACGAGGATAATGAGTAAGGTCAATCTTTTTGAAACCGAAATTTCTCAATGGCAACAAGTGGCAGATGAAATGTTTTTCCCATATTCTGAAAAGCATCAGGTTTTTTTGCAGCAAGATGGCTTTTTGGATAAGGAATTAATTACGGTAGATAAATTAGATAGCACCCAACGTCCTATCAACCAATTCTGGTCTTGGGACCGAATTTTACGATCACCTTATATTAAGCAAGCCGATACCTTGCAAGGATTCTACTTTTTTGAGGATCATTTTTCTACTGAAGAACTAGAAAGGCATTTTGATTTTTATGAACCATATACGGTTCATGAAAGTTCACTATCCCCTTGTGTACACAGTATTCAAGCGGCTAAATTGGGTAGAATGGAACAAGCCTATACCTTTTATTTAAGAACCTCACGATTGGATCTGGACGATTACAACAAGGAAGTTCACGAAGGTTTGCACATTACCTCAATGGCTGGAACATGGATGAGTATTGTAGAAGGCTTTGGAGGTATGCGTGTAAAAAACAACACATTGAGTTTTGAACCACGAATACCAAAACAATGGGAGGCATTTTCTTTTAAAATCAACTTCAGAAATCAGATATTGAAAGTTAATGTAACTCAAAACGATACTAGTTTTGAAATAGAAGGGAATGAAGAATTACAAGTTTTCGTGAACAATGAGTTGATTACAATTTCTCCCAATAATTTAGTAACTGTTTAATTATGTTTAGGGCAATTAAGCTAACATTTCTTTTTGTGTCATTGTGCAGTTTGCTTAATTGCAGGCACGAAGAAAAATCATTGCCCCTAAATAAGAATGATGAATTTGTACCACAATGGGCAAAATCGGTTGTTTGGTATCAAATATTTCCAGAACGGTTTAGAGATGGTGATACTTTAAACAATCCTACCAAAGAGGATATTATTGGAGCTGACCCTAAAGAATTACCCAAATCATGGAAGATTCACCCTTGGGGTAGCGATTGGTATGAACTACAAGAATATGAAAGGATTAATGGGGAACCTGAAATGTGGAAACATCTATTGCGCCGACGATATGGTGGAGATTTACAAGGCGTTATTGATAAGTTGGATTATCTGCAAGACCTTGGTATCACAGCAATTTATCTAAACCCTGTTTTTCAATCACCTTCATTACACAAGTACGATGGTGAAAGTTATCATCATATAGACCCAAATTTTGGACCGGATCCCGAAGGAGACAGAGAATTAATTGCTAAAGAAGATCCTCTAAACCCATCAACTTGGGTATGGACATCAGCTGATGAATTGGCATTGCAGTTAATTGATGAAGCTCATGAAAGAAAGATGAGAATTATTTTTGATGGTGTCTTTAATCATCTGGGCTATAATAGTTTTGCCTTTCAGGATGTTATTAAAAATCAAGAAAAATCCCCTTATAAGGACTGGTTTATTATAAAATCTTGGGATAATCCTGAAACAGGAGAAGGATTTGATTATGAAGGATGGTTTGGGGTAAAGTCACTTCCAGAACTAAAAGAAGATAGTACAGGAATTGTCAAAGGTCCTAAAGAGTATATTTTCAATGCAACCAAAAGATGGATGAATCCTAAAAATAAAGGCATTGAAAATGGCATAGATGGTTGGCGATTGGATGTTGCGTATTGTATTGGTCACCCCTTTTGGAAACAATGGAGAGCTTATGTCAAGTCGATTAATTCGGAAGCTTATCTAACTGCTGAAATTGTCGATACAGCCGAGAAAGTCAAACCTTACATGCAAGGCGATGAATTTGATGGAGAAATGAACTATAATTTTGCTTTTGCATCGGCAGAGTTCTTTTTCAATCCGGATTCGTTAAGAATTTCTGCAAGCGAATATGATAGTAAACTGAAAGAGTTAAGAGTATTGTACCCTGAAGGCGTGGCATATGTATCCCAAAATCTTTTTGGTAGTCATGATTCCAATAGAATAGGATCACACATCGTAAATAGAGGTATAGAAAACTTTAGAAACTGGGGAGCCTATTTTGGTGTTTCACAAGCTATTAACAATGCAGAATATTCTCCTAGAAAACCTCATAAGGATGATATTGTTCTACAGAAACTCTTTGTAATCATGCAAATGACCTATGTAGGTGCACCAATGGTTTATTATGGTGATGAAGTTGGTATGTGGGGAGCAAATGATCCGGATTGCAGAAAACCCATGCTTTGGGATGATACTATTTATGAAGATGAAGTCTATAATGCTGATGGCAAAACAAAACATGAGCCCGATAAAGTCGCCATAAACAACGAATTGTTTGAACATTACAAATCATTGATAAGTATACGAAATGATAATCCTACTTTACAATTTGGGTCTTATAGAACTTTGTTAGCAAATGATACAAAGGATGTTTTAGTATTTGAAAGGGAGTTTCAAAATGAGAGTATTATAGTGGTACTTAATAATTCAAGTAAATCGCAAACAATATCGGCTCCTGAATTGAATGACGGTTGTTTTGAAGACATACTCAATTCCAAAATCATTAATAATGATGACCCGATTGAAGTAAAAGCGAAATGGGGATTAATTTTGAAAAAATGCTCTTAATATATGTCACAAAACTTTAAAGTGGAATGAAAAAAATAGTATTAATATTACTCTTGTCGATATTAGTTTCTTGTGGAGGCAAAAAAGAAAACTCCAAGGAAAATGTCATTCAAGAAGTATCTAATACCCACCTGAATCGTGTTGAGCCACCAAATTGGTGGGTTGATATGAAAAACAAGTCTCTTCAGCTGTTGGTTCATCATAAAAATATTGGTAAAACAACACCTGAAATTTCATATTCAGGAGTAACTATCGAAGAAGTCCATAAAGCGAAAAGTCCAAACTATTTGTTTTTGGATTTAACAATTTCTAAAGCCACAAAACCAGGAAAATTTGATATTGTTTTTAAATCAGAAAGTGGCGAAGAAAAGAGACATACTTATGAATTAAAGGATAGGGATTTAGCCCCTGAAGCTTACATTGGATTCGACAGTTCAGATGCCATTTATTTAATCACACCGGATCGCTTTGCCAATGCCAATCCTGATAATGATGTGTTTGAAAACCTTAATGAAAAAACAATAGATAGATCTAATAACTATGCGCGTCATGGTGGCGATATTCAAGGAATCACCAATCATTTGAACTATATTTCAGAGATGGGTTTTACGGCTATATGGCCTTGTCCATTATTGACAAATGACATGCCACAATGGTCCTATCACGGTTATGCTATGACCGATTTTTACCAAATCGACCCACGCTTTGGAACGCTCGAAGAATATTTAGAATTATCAGCAAAAGCGAAGGAAAAAGGGATGAAACTCATCATGGATCAAGTTGCCAATCACTGTGGCTTGGAACATTGGTGGATGAAAGATTTGCCTTTTGAAGATTGGGTAAACAATCAAAAAAATTACGAAGAAAATATCGACAATTGGAATTGGGAAACAAATATTAATTCCAACCATAGACGTACGACTAATCAGGATATTTATGCTTCAGAATCAGATAGAAAAGGAAATAATGAAGGTTGGTTCGTGGCAGCCATGCCAGACTTAAATCAGCGTAATCCTTTTATGGCCAAATACATAATTCAAAATAGTATCTGGTGGGTTGAAACAGCTCATTTAAGTGGGATACGTCAAGATACTTATCCATATCCGGATAAAAACTTTATGAGCGATTGGGCTGGAGCCATAATGAATGAATATCCCGAATTCTCTATAGTTGGTGAGGAATGGAGTTTAAACCCAATTCTAATTGGCTATTGGCAAGAAGGCGCAAACAATCGAGATGGTTATGATTCTAATTTAAAATCTACAATGGATTTTGCTATGCAGAAAAATATTGTAGACGCCTTAAACGAAAATGAAGGATGGGACAAGGGTTTGGTTAAAATTTATGAAGGATTGGCCAATGATTTTCATTATGCTTCACCTAAAGACATCATGTTGTTTCCTGACAACCATGATATGAGTCGCATTCACACCCAATTAAAAGGGGATATACCAAATACCAAAATAGCTTTAGCCACTGTATTGACCTTACCACGTACGCCACAAATTTATTACGGAACGGAAATTCTTATGAACGATTTTGATAAACCAGGTGATCATGGTTTAATCCGAACTGATTTTCCCGGTGGATGGCAAGACGATACCATTAACGCATTTACAGGCGATGGTTTAACAGATGAGCAAAAAGATATGCATTCCTTTTTGAGTAAAGTACTTAATTATAGAAAAAATAGCCAAGCCATTCATGAAGGTAAAACTATTCACTTTGCACCATTTATGGGAACGTATTTTTTATTCAGGATAATTGAAGGTGAAACCGTTGTTCTTATTTTAAATAAAAACGAAGAACCCATAACAATAGATCTAAAGCGTTATACAGAAATAGGTCTTGATGGGAAAGAATTAAAGAATGTCATAACAGACGAAAAATTCCTTTGGAAGGATGCAATCACATTAAACAATAAAGGAGTAACATTATTGACCACAAAATAAAATAACTTGTCATTCCGAACTTGTTTCGGAATCTTATTAAAAGCATGAAACAAATTCTATACATACTATTTTTCTTTTTAATTCAAGTAGTCAATGCACAAGTCACTTTTGTGATTGATGAATTACCAGAAATACATGATTCTGAAAAGGGAATCTATATTTCTGGCAGTTTTGAAAGTTGGTCAGGTGGAAATGAAAGTTATAAACTCCAAGAAAAAGATGGTGTATACACTATTACATTGCCACAATCCGAAAATTTAATTTTATTCAAATTCACACAAGGTTCATGGGATTCTGTTGAATCGGGCAGCAAGGGGGCAAGTATAGAAAACCGCACCCACAATTTTAATATTCCCAACGATACTGTCAAGGTTAAAATAGCGGGTTGGACCAATAATTTTAAAGTCGAAGACCCCTCAACAGCCTCTAAAAATGTTAAAGTAATATCTGAAGATTTTCAAATTCCTCAATTAAATAGAACACGTCGTGTATGGGTGTATTTACCACCTGATTATCACTCATCAAAGGAATCCTATCCTGTGGTTTATATGCACGATGGCGAAAATTTGTTTGACAAAAAAACATCCTCTTACTCAAACGAGTGGGAAGTGGACGAAACACTAAATAAGCTCTTTAAGGAGAAACAATTAAAATTGATTGTTGTGGGTGTTGACAATGGAAAGAACAAGCGTTTAGATGAATACTCACCGTGGGTCAATGAAAAGTATGGTGGTGGCGAAGGCGATGCGTATCTGGATTTTTTAGTTAATACATTAAAGCCTTATATAGACAGCAATTACAATACTTTAAAGGATAAGGAAAATACAGCCATTGTTGGTAGCTCTATGGGTGGCTTGATTTCCCATTATGCGGCATTAAAGTATCCAGGAGTTTTTGGCAAAATAGGGGTATACTCACCGGCATTTTGGTTTGCACCACAAGTCAACGATTTTTCTAAAGATAATGCACGTCTAAAAGACACTAAAATGTATTTTTTGGCAGGTGGTAAAGAAGGCGAAAATGTACGTTTCGATGAGATTAGCCAGACGGTTAAAGATATGAACCAAATGGTTTCAGTTTTAACAGAAAATGGCTTTCCATCAGAAAACATAAAACCTAAAGTCGTTCCAGAAGGGAAGCATAACGAAACCCTATGGCGCGAAAATTTTGAAGAAACTATTTCATGGCTGTTTTCGGAAAGGCTTAAAGAAAGAGAATTCGTGAGCGCTACACTTACTAAAAATAATGAGTTGCAAATTGTGGTTTCAGACGGGAAATATATCTCTAAATTTTATTCGTCGAAAATTGTGGAAACGACCTTTCTGCCTAGTGGAGAGAAATACAGTCCTGACTCTCATGCGGTCGTTTTAAACAAGATGGTTAAAGTTGCAGATTTTTCTGAAGATGACAATCAAGTCATTTTTAAAACAGAAGATTTTACAGTAAAAGTTAATAAGAAACCGTTTAAAATTTCTTATTGGTACAAAGACAAAAAGTTAACCGAAGAAAAAAATGGCTACTATAAAACGGATGATTTTGAAAGCATTGATTTCAAAATAACAAATTATGAAATACTATATGGTGGTGGAGCCAGAGCTTTGGGAATGAATAGACGCGGACACAGACTACAACTATATAATAAGGCACACTATGGTTACGAAACCGAAAGTGAATTGATGAATTACACCATGCCAATTGTAATCTCTTCAAACCAATACATGATACATTTTGACAATGCGCCAATAGGCTATTTGGATTTGGATAGTAGCCAAGACAATACACTAACTTATGAAACCATTTCTGGCAGAAAAACCTATCAAGTTATCGCTGGAGATTCTTGGTTGAATTTGATTGATAATTATACTGACTTGACAGGAAAACAGCCTATGCCCCCACGTTGGGCTTTTGGTAATTTTTCAAGCCGTTTTGGCTATCATTCCCAAAAAGAAGTTGAAGAGACCATAGCCAAGTTTAAAGAATCTGAAATTCCAGTTGATGCAGTTATTATTGATATTTACTGGTTTGGAAAAGATATTCAGGGTCATATGGGGAATTTAGAGTTTTATAGAGATTCGTTCCCAAATCCCAAACAAATGATAAAAGGGTTGGAGGACAAAGGTGTAAAAACTGTATTAGTAACTGAACCATTTGTGCTAACCACTTCAAAACGTTGGGACGATGCCGTAGCGAAAAATGTTTTAGCAAAAGATTCTATTGGCAATCCTGCTCGATATGATTTTTATTTTGGCAATACAGGCTTAATAGATGTGTATAAACCAGAAGGTAAAGAGTGGTTTTGGAACATTTATAAAGAACTTGCAGAAATGGGTGTAAAGGGTATTTGGGGTGATTTAGGCGAACCCGAAGTACATCCTACTTGGGTGCAACATGCAAAAGGAACTGCCGATGAGGTTCATAATACCTATGGTCACGATTGGGCTAAATTAGTTTATGAAGGCTATAAAAACGATTTCCCAAATCAAAGACCATTTATTTTAATGCGTTCAGGTTCATCAGGTTCACAACGTTTTGGATTGATTCCATGGTCTGGTGATGTAAACAGAACATGGGGTGGTTTACAAAGTCAAACCGAAATTGCCATGCAAATGGCTATGCAAGGCCTTGCTTATATGCATTCTGATTTAGGTGGTTTTGCTGGTGCCAATTTAGACGATGAACTCTATACACGTTGGTTGCAATATGGTGTTTTTCAACCAATTTACAGACCTCATGCTCAAGAAGAAGTGCCAAGTGAACCCATATTTAGGGAAGAGAAAACAAAACAATTGGCTAAACAAGCTATTGAATTACGATATAAGTTATTACCATACAACTATTCATTAGCTTTTGAAAACAATCAAAATGGAACACCTTTCATGCGACCATTGTTTTTTGAAGAGCCAGAAAATGAAAGTCAGTTAGTTAATGCCAAAACCTATTTATGGGGAAACGATTTTCTTATCACACCAATAGTAAATCCGGAAGTATCAGAAAAGGAAGTGTATTTCCCAAAAGACAATGTGTGGTTTGATTTTTATACCGATTCAAAAGTTGAAGGTGGACAAACTAAAACGGTTTCTGCAACTATTTCCTCAATTCCAACTTTTGTGAGAGCAGGTAGCTTTATACCGATGGCGAATTTGGTTCAATCTACAGATGATTATACTCTAAATAGCTTTGCATTGCACTACTATCATGATGCATCAGTATCAGAAAGTAAACGATACGTATACAATGATGATGGTTTGACAAGAAATGCCTATGAAAAAGGTATGTATGAACTATTAGGGTTTGAAGCTGAAATAGAAAACAACTGTTTAGAAATAGAATTTGAAATTGAAACAGGAACTAATTATTCAACTAATAACAAGGACATTAACCTTATTGTTCACAATATACAGAGTGAACCAAAAAACATAAAAATAAATGGCAAAAAAAGCCATTACGATTTTAATATAAATACTAAACAAGTAACCATTCCAGTAACTTGGAACACAGCAAAAGAGACAGAAATAAAAATTAATTTTAAAAACTAACTATGAAAAAAACAGCAATTTTTTTAATGGCAATGTTGGGTTTAGCTTCTTGTAAAAAAGAAAAAGAAACGCAAGTAGCAGAAGAAAATAAAACTGAAGAAGTGGCCGAAATTCAACCGATAAGTGATGAAGTTTTAGAATCAGCGGTTATTTATGAAGCTAATATTCGTCAGTATTCTGAAGCAGGAACTTTTGATGAGTTTACTAAAGACATTCCTCAATTAAGGGATTTAGGAGTGAAGATTATATGGCTAATGCCTATCAATCCTATTTCTGAAACCAAGAGAAAAGCAACAGGTGGTGATTTTGCCTATAAAATCGAAGATGAAGCGGAACGGGCCAAAATGCTCGGCAGCTATTACGCCGTAAGTGATTATACAAAAGTGAACCCAGAGTTTGGAACCATTGAAGATTTTAGAGTACTTGTTAAAACGGCTCATGATAATGGCATTTATGTGATTTTAGATTGGGTACCTAATCACACAGGATGGGATCATGTTTGGATAAAAGATCATCCAGAGTATTATGTAAAAAATGATAAAGGTGAAATCACAGATCCGTTAAATCTGGATGGGACGTCAAAAGGTTGGGGCGATGTGGCTCAATTAGATTATACCAATTTGGATATGCAAAATGAAATGATAAAGGATATGATGTATTGGGTAAAAGAAGAAAAAGTAGATGGTTTTAGATGTGATCACATCGAGCCAACTCCTGTAGATTTTTGGCAACGCGCTATTGCAGAGTTAAGAGCAGAGCGTAATGTGTTTATGCTTGGTGAAAATGATGAACCTAAATTTATGAAAGGATCCGATTTATTTGAAATGGAATATGGTTGGAAATTCCACCACCTGATGAAAGATATTACAAAAGGGGACAAACCTATAAAAGAGTTTGATAGCTTAATGAGTTATATTGATAGAGCTTATGAGAAAGATGATATTATCATGAACTTTGTAACAAATCATGACGAAAACTCTTGGAATGGTATTGTGACTGATCGTTATGGAGAAGCTTCGGAATCCGTTTTGGCTTTGAGTTATATGATTCCGGGTATGCCATTGATTTATTCGGGACAAGAATATGATTTAAGCCATCAGTTAAAGTTTTTTGAAAAGGATCTAATTCCAAAAACAAAAGGTAAAGTATGGCCAGTTCTTGAAAAATTAGGAGAACTTAAAAATAGCAATCCAGCGTTAAACGGCGGTAAAGACCCAGCTGATTTCGAAAAAATTGAAACTGGAAATGAAAGTATTTTGGCCTTCAAACGAAGTAAAGATGGAAGTGACGTTATCTATATTGGAAATTTTTCTAAAGATAATCAAAAGGTTACATTACCAATTGAAGGAGCTTTTATGGATTTCATGAAAAACAATCAACTAAATGTCAACGGTGCAATAAACTTGGACGCTTGGGATTACAAGATTCTACTAAAACAATAAGATAAAAAATTGTTTTTAAAAAGGCCTTAAAAATTTTTAAGGCCTTTTTAAATTGTCATTTTGCAAACTTTTTATAAACCATGCTTACGATACATCCCATGACAATATAATAAACAAGATATATAAAAGCATTAATAATATATCCAGAAAAGGCAATGATATTTGAAGTGGAGTAATCTATTAAACCAGCCCCAAATCCAGCTAAAATACCCATTAAAACTCCAAATTGCATACCTTCAGATAAACTATGATGCCCTCTGGCCCATTTAGAATAAATAATTGTGAAGCAAACCGCCAGAATGATGCATCCCAAGATTAAATGAAACATATCAGGCATTTCTCTCATAACACCAGTTGCTGTCCCTAAATGATCTTCGAGTAAGGGATCTCCTAAAACTCCCCATAGTAAATAACCTCCAAAGTAAGCCCAAAGGGCAGCGGATAGGTAAGCCATTAAATTAGTTTTTGAAAACATATTGTTAATTTTATTAGTTAATATGAAATTAAATATATGTTTGAATGATAAATGTTTATTAAAAAGGTTAAAATATTATAAACAATTTAATTAACCGAATTTTCAAACGTCTCGGTTTGATTTTAAGATGTCAGAAAACGGCATGTATTACGACCAAAGCAATTATTTGTAATTTTGTAAAAAATAATAGTAGCCTTATGAGTGATATTAACACTAATGTGGAAGCCCCTTTCAAACTACTTATCAGTTTTGATAAATTGATAAAACAGTATGAGGATGTTTTAAAAAGTGAGGATTCGGTATTAGTCGCTCAAGCCAAACGTGTCTTAAGTTTAGCTCAAGAAAACCCAATACTTCGCGATGGGTTTTCTGATGTTGCACTACTTAAAAAGTATGAGTCTGAAATTGCCATTATTTTAAAGGATGCATTTAGTCCAATGCTCACTTTAAACGAAATTAAAACGGCATCTATTCCCTTTCAAGATATTATTTTTAACTCTTCTGAACGTTTTAAGGACATTGTTAAAACCGCTGGACCAGAATTTAAGTTGAAAATGAAGAATATGCCTGAAAATGATTTGTATATTCTATCATGCGTGGCTATTTTGAATTTATATTACGGGTACTCCATAAATTTCAAACGTCCGCTTTACTACGAAATTCCAGATGCAAATGGTGTGTTACGGTTTTTTAAAATTTTATATAATGCTGATTTTACCGATATCATCAGAGAGCAAAATGCGCCAATTATAACCGAAAGCGATTATTATGAATTGTTGGACAATTTTGAGAATATTGATTTATGGAAAGAAAAGTTTCCTTCAGCAAGCTATACATTCAAAGGGTTTGTAATTTCAAATATTTTTGATGTTACCGATGATCAGTCTATTTCAAATATCAAGTTTACACTCATAGGTCAAGATAAAGACAATGCTGAAGATTTCATGACTGATTTTCATGAGATTTTCAGATCGCTTTTGGGTATAAAAGATCTTGAGGTAGGGTTTTCGGTTTATAATGAGCGAGAGGATATGTTTGAGCGAGTTATCGCAACTGGAATGACCAGTTATCTTTTGAACAAGATGGAGAATTTACACTGCGTTGATGCCTTGTGTAAGTGGTCCTATAAAAAGCTTCTTAAAGACAAGCAATACTTTTCTATTTCTGATGTTGATGAAATATATGAAAAATCTAAAGGTAAAGCACCTCATATAAAAACACTCCATGGTCAAAACATCAAGAGTGCCATTTTTGCACCAATAGCCAATGAGGACGGATTAATGGGAATTTTAGAATTGGTTTCCAACAAACCAAAAGTTTTAAATAGTATTAATGCCAATAAGTTGACCGATGTCATGCCTTATATAATTGCGGCTGTTCAGCGTTCAAAAGATGAAGAGAATAATTTAATTAAGGCTGTTATCCAAAAAGAGTGTACCTCTATTCACGAAAGTGTGCTCTGGCGTTTTGAAGCTGAAGCAAAAAAATATATTAAAAGTGAAAGGAACGGTCAGGAAGCAATTTTTAAAAAAATAGCTTTTGATAATATTTACCCGTTGTATGGACAAATTGATATTCAAGGTTCTTCGGACGCGCGAAACCAAGCCACGAAACAAGATTTAAAACTCCAATTGAATCTTGTTAAAAATATAATGAATCAAGCTTTAGAGTTAGATAATTTGCCAATATATGAGCAGTTTATTTATCAGATTGAAGAGTTTGAAAGAGGTTTGGATTCAAACTTTCAAGTTGATAGCGAACAAAAGATATCAGCTTTTTTCAAGCAGGATATAGTGCCCCTTTTGGAGCATCTGCAAACTTTTAGGCCATTAAAATCTGTGATTGAAAAGTATCATGAATTTATGGATCCTGCAATACATGAAATATACAAACACCGCAAGGATTACGATCATACTATAGCCACGATAAATAAAAGAATGGCTGCTTTACTGGATTATAAACAGAAGCATGCGCAAGGTATGTATCCACATTATTTTGAACGGTACAAAACGGATGGCGTAGAACACAATATGTACATTGGTGAATCTATTACCAAGGAGAACAGTTTTAACATAATATACTTGTATAATTTAAGATTGTGGCAATTACAGGTTATGTGTGAAATGGAAAATGATTATTATCAAATGCGTTCTGAATTTCCAATTTCATTGGATGTTGCATCCATGATTTTGGTCTTTAATCAACCGTTGTCAATTAGCTTCAGAATGGACGAGAAACAATTTGATGTAGATGGCACGTACAATGCGCGTTATGAAATTGTAAAAAAGCGTGTAGATAAAGCCTACATTAAAGGCACCAAAGAACGTGTGACACAAAAAGGAAAGTTGACTATTGTCTATTCCCAAAAACAAGATGAAATAGAATATTTGCGATATATCAAGTTTTTACAATCCAAGCACATGCTGGATACAGACATTGAAATAGTTGAATTGCAAGATTTGCAAGCCGTTACAGGGTTAAAGGCTATTCGTGTAAGCGTATTATACCATAAAAATAAGAAAGACAAAAGCTTCTATACCTATGAAGATTTGATGAAAGAAATTCAATCTTAAATGCCGGCAAAGTGAAACGAGATTCCAAAAGCAATGACGGAAATAATAATGCCGATCATAAATACCGTATAGGTTGTTCGTAAAATTCTATATTTCCTATCCAGTACCTTGCCTAAAAAATAAAGGTCTTTGGTGAGCGAACTATAGACATAATCCTTGTCTTTTAATAATTCACTCACGGCCCATTCAAATTCATTTAATTCCATCTTGTGAAAATTGCCAAAGAATGTCAGGTTTACCTTTTTTTGTGCAACATCTTCTTTAGTAAATTCACCATTGGTAATATTAGGTCTGGTAGCTAATATAGATAGCACAATGGATATAACGCTAAAACACACAAATATAATGGTTGGTGTTATTAAGTAAGCATTGGATGGATTATCAAGTTTACTGATTAAGTTTGAAAGGACCAATGAAATAATAATGGCATTTACTGATAGTAGGATATTGGCTTTAGTGTCAGCAATGTCACTTAATTTAATGTGGTTTCTTAAAGCAACCCTATAGAAGGTTTGGATACCTCTATCAGGATCATCCTTTTTATATGCAGCTTTATATTTAGCTTTGAGTTTTTCACTGTTGACTTTTGTTTTCAGCTTTTTATTCTGTTTCATCAAGGAAGCCAAGTTTCTTTCTTTAATCGGTTGCCAGTTTTTCAGGGCATATTCCGTAAAAAACTGGTGTTTGTTTGTAAGCACTTCAATATTTTCAGCTAACCATTCTCTTTGGGAGAACGATTTAATTCCCATTATCTCCAATTCTTTCCTCAAAAATTCACTGGCTTCATCAAAATAATCTTTACCAAAATGTGATGAATCAGCATCTCTAATAATTTGCCCGAGTAAATTATCAGGTTGAACATTAAATTTTGTAGCTAGAATGCAATTGGATACTTTGTCAATCAAATCAGAATCTAAGTTTTGTTTGGATAAAAAGTCTTTTGCAATTTTGACACTTTCTTCTTCATGATTGTTACAACCCTTAATATATCCGGTATCATGCAAAAGGGCTGTTAGCCTTAAAATTAATTTTTCTGTATCATTCAAGTCAACATGCTCAATGAGTTCGTTGACGCTTTTCAGAACTCTTTTGGTATGGGTGTAGTTATGGTATATAAAAGTAGTAGGTAGTTCGTTTTTAAATAATTCAAAAACAAACGCATCAGCTTTCTCAATAATATTTTCCATTAACGTATTTGATTTTTAGTAAAAATACTAAACTTTATGCAACAACAATGTCAGTCGTATTTT
Source organism: Hanstruepera sp. CR43 (assembly GCF_055227665.1). Lineage (NCBI taxonomy): Bacteria > Pseudomonadati > Bacteroidota > Flavobacteriia > Flavobacteriales > Flavobacteriaceae > Hanstruepera > Hanstruepera sp. CR43. Next base: position 2,334,478 of record NZ_CP200078.1, read on the forward strand.
TAGTCAGTACTTTCATCTTGTCTCCATAAAAATAAGTAAGAATTTATTACTTTTTACGTCTATAATTAGGTTAAAAAGTATATATTAATTAAAAGAAAGGATCATATAAAATGTTGACATGGAATAATATTATCAATTTCACAGTTAATGGAAACTCTGTTCCAGACGAGCGGGTTGAAAAAACCGAAACTGAATGGCGAACCATATTAACCGATGAACAATATAGAATCACTAGAAAAAAAGGTACAGAAATGGCTGGGACTGGTGCTTATTGTCATTCACACGAAGCAGGTAAATACAATTGTGTATGTTGTAATACACCTTTGTTTGATTCAACAATAAAATTTAGTTCAGGGACCGGTTGGCCAAGTTTCACGCAACCCATTAAAGTGAATGCTATTAAGTACAAAAAAGACTCATCCTTTGGGATGATTCGTGTTGAGGTTATGTGCAATACTTGTGATGCGCATTTAGGGCATGTGTTTCCTGATGGTCCAGAACCCAGTGGATTGCGTTACTGTATTAATTCTGAATCTATGATTTTAGACAAGGAGCTTGCAAATGGAAAATAATAATGTTCAAGTAGCAACATTTGGAGGCGGATGTTTTTGGTGTACAGAAGCCGTTTTTCAAGAAGTTAAAGGCGTTGAAAAAGTTGTTTCAGGATATTCAGGTGGTAATGTTCCTGGTCATCCTACTTATCGTGAAATTTGTTCAGGATTAACTGGTCATGCCGAAGTTGTTCAAGTGACTTTCAATCCTAGTGTTATATCGTATAAAGATATTCTGGTGATTTTTATGACCACTCATGATCCAACAACCTTAAATCGTCAAGGTGCTGATGTTGGAACTCAATACCGTTCTGCAATTTTTTATCACAATGAGGTGCAAAAGCAAGTAGCTGAAGATGTTATTGAAACACTTCAGGAATATTATAACAATCCCATTGTAACGGTTATAAGTCCATTTGAAGCTTTTTATGAAGCTGAACAGGAGCATCAGGATTTTTATAGAAATAATCCTGACTATGGATATTGTACCTTTGTAATAAATCCGAAATTGGCCAAGTTGAAACAGATGCATGCCAATAAACTAAAATAATAATGAACCTGAAATTCAAGCACACATTTACTGATAATCTTCCAGCAGATTCTAATTCTGAAAACTCAAGAAGACAGGTTTTAAATGCTTGTTTTTCTTATGTGAATCCGAAGCAAACTTCAAGTCCTCAGCTGCTTCATGTTTCACCTGAAGTACTTCAGGATTTGGGTTTGAGTAAAGCCGATTCTGAAACAGGTGATTTCTTAAAAGTGTTTACTGGAAATCAAATTCCTAAAGAATCAAAACCTTATGCTATGTGCTATGGTGGACATCAGTTTGGACAATGGGCAGGACAGTTGGGAGATGGAAGAGCTATTAATTTAGGAGACATTCATCATAATAATCAATCATGGGAATTGCAACTAAAAGGTGCAGGAGAAACACCATATTCACGTTCAGCAGATGGTTTAGCTGTGTTGCGATCATCAATCAGGGAATACTTGTGCAGTGAAGCTATGTATCATTTGGGAATACCTACAACTAGAGCGCTTTCTTTGGCATTAACAGGCGATCAGGTTTTACGTGATGTTATGTACAATGGTAATCCGGCTTATGAAAAAGGAGCTATTGTGTGTCGAGTGGCACCTTCGTTTTTAAGATTTGGTAATTACGAAATTTTTGCAGCAAGACAAGATTTAGAAACTTTAAAGACACTCCTTGATTTCACTATTAAACAGCATTTCCAACATTTAGGTAAACCTTCAAAAGATACTTATATCAATTTTTTTGAGGAAGTATCCTCGCGTACTTTAGATATGATCGTCCATTGGCAACGCGTGGGTTTTGTTCATGGTGTCATGAATACTGATAATATGTCAATACTGGGACTTACCATTGATTATGGCCCTTATGGTTGGTTGGAGGGTTTTGATTTTGGTTGGACACCCAATACAACAGATAGTCAACATAAACGCTATCGTTATGGTAATCAACCAAATATTGGGTTATGGAATTTATACCAATTGGCCAACGCATTGTATCCTTTAATTGAAGAGGCTGAACCTTTAGAAGCTATTTTGAATGCTTATAAAACCAATTTTGAAGTAAAGTCTTTGGAAATGATGCGATCAAAACTTGGTTTGGAATTACAATTGGAGCATGATATAAAATTGATTCAAGATTTAGAAAATGTTTTGCAGATTTCTGAAACAGATATGACCATCTTTTTTAGAAATCTTGCCAATGTGCAAAAGGATGATCCCGATAACAGTTTGCAGGTTATTGAAAAAGCATTTTATAAGCCTAATGAAATATCTGATTCAGTCAGACAAACTTGGAATAAGTGGATTAATGCATATAAAAGCAGACTTAAAAAAGAAAGTCTTACAGATGGTGAAAGAAAAGTGAAAATGAATTCGCTCAATCCGAAATATGTGCTTCGAAATTATATGGCACAATTAGCTATTGACGAAGCTGATAAAGGTAATTATGGCTTAATAGATGAATTGTTTAAATTACTTCAAAAACCTTATGATGAGCAACCAGAAAATGAGAAATGGTTTGCAAAACGCCCTGAATGGGCCAGACATAAAGTAGGTTGTTCCATGTTGTCATGTAGTTCGTGATATGTTCTAAAAAATACTATAATATGTATCTTTGCTAAACCAATTCAACTCAATGAAGAAAATAATCTATAAGTTATTTCAATTGGTTTTACTGGGTATAGTGTATTCATGCGCTACATACCAAAAACAAATTGTAGATACTAACAATGAAGGATTTTCTACAAATCAAGAAGTTGCACATTCTTTTTATTTGATTGGTGATGCTGGTTACTCGCCCAACAATACTCCAGCAACAACCTTACAGTTGCTTAAAGAAGACTTAAAAAAAGCGCCAAAAAATAGTACAGTCATTTTCCTAGGTGATAATATTTACCCTAAAGGATTGCCAGATAAAGACCATAAAAACAGGTCGGATGCTGAATTTTATTTACAGTCTCAAATAGATGCAGTCAAAGATTTTAAAGGACAAACTATTTTTATTCCAGGTAATCACGATTGGTATTCTGAAGGGTTAAAGGGATTGGAGCGCCAGGAAGATTTTGTAGATGATGCTTTGGGGAAGAATACTTTTTTACCAGAGCATGGCTGCCCAATTGAAGATAAGTCAATCACGGATGACATCGAGCTGATTATAGTAGATTCAAAATGGTATTTGACCAATTGGGATAACCATCCAACTATAAACGACGACTGCGATATTAAAACTCGAGAAGCTTTTTTTGACGAATATGAGAGTTTGATTAAAAAAGCCAGAGGAAAAACGACTATTGTGGCCATACATCATCCTATGTTTACAAACGGACCTCATGGTGGGCAATATAGTTTTATTGAGCACATGAAACCCATCCCTTTTTTAGGAACACTAAAAAACATTTTAAGAAAAGGTACAGGTGTTAGTCCTGAAGATTTGCAAAACAAAAGATATAACGAGTTTAGAAAACGCATTGTTACTTTGTCTCAAGAAAATGACAGGGTTGTTTTTGTTTCTGGTCATGAACATAGTTTGCAGTATCTGTCGTCCGATAATTTAGTTCAAATAGTTAGTGGTTCAGGATCCAAGAAAACGGCAACAAGAAATGTTGGAAATGGTATTTTTTCTTATGGCCAGAATGGATATGCACGATTGGATGTTTACAAAGATGGTTCCTCACGGGTTGAATTTTTAGCGGTAGATGCAGATGAAGTGGCATTTTCTAAACAAGTTTTTTCAAAACAGATTGAGCAAAACAAGGACTATGATAAAAATGTACCAACAAAAGTAAAGGCATCTATTTATACACAAGAAGAAGTAGAAAAAAGTGCTTTTTATAATTTTTTGTGGGGCAAACGATATGCCAAACATTACAGCACGCCAATTGAAGTTCAAACAGTTATGTTAGACACTCTATTGGGAGGTCTTACACCAGTGAGAAGAGGTGGTGGTACGCAATCCAATTCCTTACGATTAAAGGATTCCATTGGTCGTGAGTATGTTATGAGAGGTTTGCGTAAAAATGCTGTTAATTTTATTCAGGCTTCCGCATTTAAGGATCAATACGTTGAGGGGCAATTTGATGACACTGCAGCCGAAACATTGTTGTTTCATGTGTTCACAGGGTCATACCCTTACGCGCCATTTATAACAGGAACATTATCTGATGCCATTGGTCTTTTGCATACCAATCCAAAATTATATTATATACCTCATCAAAAAGCCATTGAGCCTTACAACGATTTTTTTGGTGATGAACTGTATATGATAGAAGAGCATACTGGTGATGATCATGGTGATAAAGCAAGTTTCGGGTTTTCTGATGAGTTGATTAGTACAGCAGATATGCTTTTGGAAATTCAATCGGATGAAGATATTGTAATAGATGAAGAAGCTTACGTTAGAGCAAGATTGTTTGATATGTTAATTGGTGATTGGGATAGACATCAGGATCAATGGCGATGGGCAGAGACTAATCGTGATGGAAAAACGGTTTATGTGCCAATGCCAAGAGATCGCGATCAGGTTTTTTCTAATATGAACGATGGGTTTTTAATGGGGATAGGATCAAGTTTGATACCAGCAGCAAGAAAGTTTAAAGGATATGATGTTGAATTAAAAAGTTCTAAATGGTTTAGCTTTTCACCTTATCCTTTGGATATGGCTCTAATAAATAATTCTGAAAAATCCGTTTGGGATAAACAGGTGAAATTAATTACTTCTAATATAACGGATGAAATTATTGAAGAAGCCTTCGTAAACGTTCCTAAAGAATTACACGACGAGGTAATTAACTTGATTAAAGAACAATTAAAAGGTAGATTAAAGAACCTTCAAAAAATCTCTGATGAATATTACTCTTATATCAATAAATATGCAGTGATTAAAGGGACCAACAAGGATGATTGGTTTGAAATTGAACGGCAACCAATGGGTAAAACTAGGGTAACGGCATACAGGATTAAGGGAGGCGAAAAGGCAGATGTGTTCCACGAGAGAATATATAACAAAGACATCACAAAAGAAATTTGGATTTACGCTTTGGATGATGATGATGTTTTACACGTGGTTGGAGAAGGCTCGAATCTCATTAAAATCCGATTAATTGGAGGTCAAAACAATGATGTTTACGATATTGAAAATGGCAAAAAAGTTAAAGCCTACGATTTTAAGTCTAAACCCAACACATTCAAAACCAATAAAGGTAGCTTGAAATTGATTGATGACTACGAAACCAATGTTTATAATTATAAAAAGCTTAAAAATAATGCTAATCAATTTTTACCTGTTATTGGATTTAACCCTGATGATGGTGTTAAACTTGGTTTTTCAAATACTTATACAGCTTATGGCTTTGAAAGAAATCCTTTTTCATCGCAGCACAAGTTAACAGCATCCTATTATTTTGCCACTAGCGGATTTGATTTAATGTACACCGGTGAATTTTCAAATGTGATTGGGAGGTTGAATTTAGGATTAAAAGCTGGTTTTACTAGCCCTAATTACAGCATAAATTTCTTTGGATTTGGTAATGAAACGTCAAATCCCAATGTTGATGGCTCTAATGAAAATATGGACTTCAATCGTGTTAAATTAAGTACGTTTAGAATAGCGCCATCATTAATAAAGAAAGGTGAATTAGGAAGTGAAGTAAAACTAGAAGTAAGTTATGAGTCTATTGAAGTTGAAGAAACCCAAGACAGATTCATTAATGACTATTACAATGCCAATATAATTGAAAACAGAAATAATTTCTTTGGAGCAGAATTGAGTTATCATTTTAAAAATAGGGATAATGAAGCATATCCGTCCAATGGTTTTCAATCAGATTTTAAGTTAGGGTACAGAACTAATGTTGATACTTCTGCGGATTTTGGGTATTTCATCCCGAGCTTAAGTTTTGATAATAAAATAACGCCTAACGGTAAGTTGGTTTTTGCTACAAAATTGAAAGGACATATAACTTTCGGGAATAATTATGAATTTTATCAAGGCGCCTCAATTGGTGCAAGCGATGGATTGAGAGGATATAGAAACCAGCGATTTACAGGTAAACATGCTTATTATCAATTAACCGATTTAAGATATACATTTAGAAAATTAAAAACAGGTTTGTTGCCCATAAATCTTGGAGTTTATGGTGGGTTTGATTACGGGAGGGTTTGGTTGTCCAATGATACATCAAGTGTGTGGCACAATTCCTATGGTGGTGGTATTTTAGTAATTGCTGCCGAGCTTTTTTCAGCTAACATTTCTGTTTTTAATAGTGATGATAGTATGCGTTTTGCTTTGGCATTCGGATTAAAATTTTAAAAAAAGACATGAATTCAGTTGACGATTTATTAAAAGTACTTCAATTAGAGCAAATAAAGGAAAACCAATTCCACGGCATTAGTAAAACAGTGGGAAGCCCTAACGTTTTTGGTGGACAGGTGCTCGCCCAAGCACTTAATGCCGCCCATAGATCTATTAATAACAATCGTGTGCTCCATTCTATGCATGCTTACTTTTTAGAGGCTGGGCATTTGGAATTTCCAATAGAATACAACGTAAGTATTATGCGTGATGGTGGCAGTTTTTCAGTCAGACGTGTAACGGCTAGTCAAAAGGGACAGGTTATTTTTATTATGTCTGCCTCCTTTCATAAAGATGAAGAAGGGTACAACCATCAAATTGATATAAAATCGGATGTGAAGCAACCTGAAGATTTATTAAGTTGGACAGACATGCTTGAGCAATTTGGTGATTTGATACCCAAAAAAACCAAAGGTTTTATTGAGATTGAAAGACCTATTGAATTTAAGCCAGTAGAAGTTGTAAATCCTTTCAATAAAGAAGATTTACCGCCATCAACCAATGTTTGGTTTAAGCTAAAGGGTAATGCGGCAAATCTTGATTTGGGAACCAAACAGCAAATCTTAACCTATGTTTCTGATTATAATATTTTAGCAGCTGCTATGAATAGGCATGCAAGCAAGGCCCATTGGGGAAATACACAAACAGCAAGCTTGGATCACTCCATGTGGTATTTCCGTGATTTTGATTTTGAAGATTGGATGCTTTATTCCATAGAGTCACCTAACACGTCTAATGCGAGGGGTTTTGCAAAAGGCAACATATTTACTAGAGATGGAAAACTTGTGGCTTCTGTTGCTCAAGAAGGCCTCATGCGACCCATGAATTCATAATGATGCATAAAATTTTAAATATAGGCCATCGTGGTGCCAAAGGTCATATAGCTGAAAATACAATAGAGTCCATAGAAAAAGCTTTAGAATTTCAAGTGGATGGTATTGAGGTAGATGTGCATGTATGTGCTTCAGGCGAATTGGTTGTTTTTCATGATTTTACATTAGATAGAATGACCAATGGTTCGGGAGAAGTATCTAAACATACACTTTCAGAATTACAACAACTAAAAGTTGAAGATGCATACACCATTCCAACTTTAGAAAACGTCTTGAATTTTATTGATGCCAAATGCCTGTTGAATATTGAATTAAAAGGAAAAGATACGGCCATAAAAACATGTGAAATCATAAAAAAGTGTATTGAAAATTCCAATTGGGATTACAGCGATTTTATAGTTTCCAGTTTTCAGCATCACGAATTGGAAACGGTTTTTAAGACCAATCAAAACATACCATTGGCTGTTTTGACAAAAGCTAGTGTCATGGAAGCTGTCGAATTTGCGAAAACCATTCAAGCAAAAATCATTCATCCTAATGTGGCATTACTTACCCAAGAGAATGTAAAACTGGCTCAACAACAAGGGTTTTTGGTGAATACTTGGACCGTAAATGACAAAAAAACCATTGCCAGAATGAAACGTTACGGAGTCAATGGCATTATTTCCGATTATCCCGATAGAGTATGAAAGAGTACGATGTTATTATAATTGGTGGAGGAGCAGCAGGTTTTTTTGCGGCTATCAACATAGCTGAACACAATCCAAATTTGAAAATTTGCATTCTTGAAAAGAACAAGGAAGGCTTACAAAAGGTAAAGATTTCTGGAGGAGGCCGTTGTAATGTTACCCATGCCGAATTTATTCCGCATGAATTGGTATTGAATTATCCTAGAGGGGAAAAAGAGTTATTGGGTCCCTTTCATCAGTTTATGACAGGCGATACTATTGAATGGTTTGATAAACGTGGTGTGGAGCTTAAAATTGAAGATGATGGGCGTATGTTTCCAACTACGGATTCTTCACAAACCATAATCGATTGTTTTATAAATGAAACCATTAAACATCAAGAGGATATTTATTACAGTCAAAACGTCGTTGAAATAAAACCCAATGAGGATAATTCTAGTTTTCAAATTAAAACAAAATCAGATACGTTTCATTGCGAAAAATTACTTGTAGCTACAGGAAGTAGTGTCAAATTCTGGAAGCTTTTAAAAAATTTAGGCCATACTATTATTGAGCCTGTACCTTCACTTTTTACGTTTAATATTAACGATTCTCGTATAAAGGACATTCCAGGAGTTGTGGTCGCTGATGTTGACGTAAAAGTTTTAAATACAAAGTTAGAGTCAGAAGGTCCGTTATTAATTACCCATTGGGGAATGAGTGCGCCGTCTATTTTAAAGCTGTCAGCTTTTGGTGCTTTAGAACTTGCCAAAATGGATTATACATTTCAAATTGAGGTTAACTTCATCAAAAGAACGTTTGAAGAGGCTTTAGAAAACTTGAAGGGTTTTAAGCAGGAATACGCCAAGAAAACCGTTTTTAAATCAGCTCAATATAATGTACCAAAGCGCTTATGGCAGCAATTGGTATTAGCTTCCAAAATTAATCTAAATGAACGTTGGGCAGATATGAATAAACAGCAATTGGAAGATTTGGCGAATCAACTTACCCGAGCTATTTTCAATGTTGAAGGAAAAAGTACCTTTAAAGAAGAATTTGTTACGGCTGGTGGAGTGGACCTAAAGGAAATTGATTTCAAAACCTTTGAAAGCAAATTGCACCCTAATTTGTATTTTGCTGGTGAAGTTTTAAATATTGATGCGGTTACTGGCGGTTTCAACTTTCAAAATGCATGGACTGGAGCGTACATTGCATCTAAAGCAATTTCATCATGACAACTTACATCGTTTTATTAAAAGGCATTAATGTTGGCGGTCACAAAAAAGTACCTATGACCGAATTGCGTCAACTGCTCTCGAATTCTGGATTTACAAACGTCAGAACCTATATTCAAAGTGGAAATATTATTTTACAGTCTTCTGAAAAAAATCAACAAAAAGTTGAAGTAACGATTTCAAAAGCGATTCTCAAACATTTTGGCTTTGAGGTGTCGGTTTTAGCCAAAACGCGAACCGAACTGAAACGTATTTTTGATCAATCACCGTTTCCTGAAGAAAAAAAGAAAACGAGTTATTTTATGATGTTACACGATATGCCAGATTCTGATATGGTCCGCGAAGCTTCCCAAAAAGAGTATGAAGGAGAGGACTATCAGATCATAGAGAATTGTATCTATTATTTTAATGAAAAGGGTTTTGGTCAGGCAAAATTTAACGTGAATTTTTTTGAACGTAAATTTCAAACAATCGCAACCGCAAGAAATTACAATACCATGATAAAGTTGTTATCTTTGTCCGAAGATTAGCCATATCATGACTGAACACGATTTTATCCCGAAACCGTATACTGTTTCAAAGCAAGATGGTAAAGTTATCTGGGAATCTCCAAGTAACATCGCACTGGTGAAATACTGGGGAAAAAAGAAGCATCAAATTCCTGAAAACCCATCTATTAGTTTTACACTTAACAGGTGTAAAACGATTACAACAATCTCTTATACTCCAAAAGAAGACAATACTGATTTTTCTTTTGAAGTGTATTTGGATGGCTCAAGAAAAGATGATTTCAAGCCTAAAATCCAGACATTCTTTGAACGTGTTGAGTCGTATTTGCCTTTTTTAAGGTTATTTCATTTCAAAATAGAAACCCAAAATACCTTTCCGCATAGCTCTGGCATAGCTTCTTCAGCTTCTGGTATGAGTGCTTTGGCCTTATGTCTAATGAGCATTGAGAAAAAGCTTAATGTCATTCAGAGCGAAAGTGAAGATTCTAAAGACTTCTTCAACAAAAAAGCATCGTTTTTGGCACGTTTGGGCTCTGGTTCGGCATGTAGAAGTATTGAAGGCGATTTGATTGTTTGGGGAAAAACAGCAAGTATTAAAGATAGCAACGATTTGTTTGGAGTGAAATACTCGTATGAGGTTCACAATAATTTTAAGCAGTACCAAGACACCATTTTGCTGGTTGATAAAGGAGAAAAACAAGTCAGTAGTACCGTTGGGCATAATTTAATGCATGGGCATCCTTATGCCAAAAACCGATTTCAGCAAGCCCGTGATAATTTGGCTAATTTAAAGCCTATTCTAGAATCAGGCGATTTGAATGCGTTTATAGCTTTGATTGAAAGTGAGGCATTGACACTTCATGCTATGATGATGACGAGTATGCCTTATTTTATTTTGATGAAACCCAATACTTTGGAAATTATAAACAGAATATGGGAATTTAGAAAAGCAACAGGTTTACATATTGGTTTTACGCTCGATGCGGGTGCTAATGTGCATGTACTATATCCAAAACAGGAGTCTGAAAAAATATTGGAATTTATTAAGAACGAGTTAGTTGCATATTGTAAAAATGGGGAATATATTTGCGACCAAATTGGATTTGGCGCAAACCAAATTGAATAATAAGTCGTATATTTGATAAAGTAATTGCTCTAAATTATGAAAGGACCACTCTTTTATTCAAAAATTCTACTTTTTGGCGAGTATGGAATCATCAAGGATTCCAAAGGATTATCGATTCCATATAACTTTTATAATGGCGCTTTAAAGGTTTCCAATAAGGATACTGAACAAGCAAAAAAATCCAATAATAATTTAACCCGGTTTGCTGATTATTTAGAAACGCTTGAAGACAGTAACTTGGTTAAGTTTGACTTAAAAGCCTTACGAAGTGATCTGGCCAGAGGGATGTATTTTGATTCATCTATTCCTCAAGGATATGGTGTGGGTAGTAGTGGTGCTTTGGTTGCGGCTATCTATGATAAATATGCTCAAGATAAGATTACGGTTCTTGAAAATTTAACACGAGAAAAATTACTAAAGTTGAAAGCCATTTTTTCTGAAATGGAATCTTTTTTCCATGGAAAATCTTCAGGATTAGATCCTTTGAATAGTTATTTAAGTATCCCAATTTTAATAAATTCAAAAGACAATATTGAGGCAACGGGTATCCCATCGCAGAAATTGGATGGAAAAGGGGCTGTCTTTTTATTGGATAGCGGTGTGGTTGGCGAAACAGCTCCTATGGTCAGTATTTTCATGGAGAATATGAAACAAGAAGGTTTCCGTAGTATGCTGAAGGATCAATTTATCAAACATACCGATGCTTGTGTAGACGACTTTTTAAAAGGCGATGTAAAATCCCTGTTTAAAAACACAAAACAATTGTCTAAGGTGGTTCTCAATCATTTTAAGCCTATGATTCCTAAACAGTTTCATGAACTTTGGAAGAAAGGTATTGAGACCAATGAGTATTACTTGAAACTTTGTGGCTCTGGCGGCGGCGGATACATTTTAGGGTTTACTGAAAACATAGAAAAGGCCAAAGAATCCCTGAAAGATTATAAATTAGAGGTTGTATATAACTTCTAAAATTTCCCAACATGTTATCTCGTAGACAAAAACACATTCTACTAAAGTTTTTTAGTATGTTTTCTGTCGTGAGAGGCTATAACATTCTCATCATTATTGTAGCACAATATCTGGCAGCTGTGTTTATTCTAGCACATCACAAGCCGTTGCGATCCGTATTACTGGATTTAAACCAGTTTATGTTGGTTTTGGCATCTGCAGCTACGGTAGCAGCAGGATATATTATCAACAATTTTTATGATTCCGAGAAGGATTTAATTAATAGGCCGCAAAAGTCCATGCTAGATCGATTGGTGAGTCAAAACACTAAATTGTCATTCTATTTTGTACTGAATTTTATAGCGGTTATTCTGGCAAGTTATGTATCGTTTCGCGCCGTAATATTCTTTTCGGCTTACATTTTTGCCATTTGGTTTTATTCGCACAAGCTTAAAAAAATGCCTTTCGTAGGTAATTTAACATCGGCTATTTTAACTATCACGCCATTTTTTATCATCTTCATTTATTATAAAAATTTTGAAACGGTCATTTTCGTGCATGCCATGTTTTTGTTTTTAATTATTTCTATGCGCGAGTTAACCAAGGACCTTGAAAATATTACGGGCGATTTGGCACAAAACTATCACACCATTCCGGTGGTTTACGGCGAAAAGGTTTCAAAAACCATGTTGACGATTCTGGGTGTTTTAACATTGATTCCTGCATTTTTGCTCATCTATAAATATCAGGTTGGAAGAATGTCTTATTTCTTCTATTTAAGTGTGATTTTATTAGTGGTTTTTCAGTTTTTGTTGTGGAGGTCAAACAACAAGACGCATTATTTGGCCCTTCATAACATTTTGAAGTTTATCATTATTGCAGGTGTTGCCTCAATTCCATTAATTGATGTGTCCGTAATTCTGAATAAAATTCCAATTATTAGTTAAGCAAGTAATTATCATATATCTTTGCACAAAATTTACAGTATTAATTAATTGAATACCACGTTTGTGGGATACTAATATGAGCAGAAAGCAAGGAACAGGTGGCAGCAAGCGACCTTCAGGAAGAGGACAAAGACACAATCAAGGCGTCAGGTCTGGTAGAGATAGTGGGAATGCAAGTGGTAAAAGCTTGGCTCGTGGCAATGCGCCCATGAAAAAGAAAAGTACTCCTCAAAAAGCGCAAGATTCTGATAATATTCGATTAAATAAATACATAGCTAATTCAGGTATTTGTTCACGTCGTGAAGCCGACGAGCACATAGCCATTGGTTTGGTTACGGTTAATGGGCAAGTAGTCACTGAAATGGGTTACAAAGTCAAACTGGATGATGATGTGCGTTATGACGGCAGGCGTATTAATCCGGAGAAAAAAGCCTATGTCTTGTTGAATAAACCTAAAGGTTTTGCGACGACTACCAGTGAAGGTAAGGGTAGAACGGTTATGGATTTGGTAGCCAATGCCACTAATGCCAGAATAAAACCAATTGGGCGTTTGGGTCGAAACTCAACCGGATTGTTGTTGTTTACCAATGATGAAACCGTGGTTAAAAAATTCACTAATTCCAAAAATGGTGTGTCGCGTTTGTTTCAGGTGGAGTTGGATAAAAACCTAAAATTTGAAGACCTTAAAAGTATTCAGGAAGGCTTGACTGTTGATGGCAAATCAATCACGGTTGAGGAGATTAGTTATATTGAGGGTCAAAGCAAAAACCAAATAGGCCTAAAAATAAAGAACACCGGAAATACCATTATCCGGACTATTTTTGATCATTTTAAGTATGATATCATTAAAATTGACTGTGTGGCTATTGCTCATTTAACCAAAAAGGATATTCCGCGTGGTCACTGGAAACATTTGACCGAGCAAGAGGTGAATACTCTAAAGATGTTATAGTTTATTTTTTATTCTACTGCGTATTTCATGATTGAGGGTTCGGAATATTCAAAAAGTCCAGACTCATAAAATAAATTTGCCATAGCTAAAGCATCACCTTCAGAATCTTTAGTGGCTCTTAACTCAAACCATTTTTCCATAAATTGATTCTGTCTCACTAATTCGGTATTTGTTTCTTCAATCATGTGGTTTAAGTCTGACAAATCGTTTTCATCAAATACTTTTACATAAAAACTGCTTAAATAAGTATTAACACATAAATCCCCCATTGATATCCCAATTTGGTTATTACAATCATCTGTTTGCATGGTAAAATGTGAGTAAGAAACGATCCCATTTTGATTTAATTCAGAAATTATTTGTGTTATTTCCCTACAATTTTTCGGCGAATTGAATTTTATGGGGACTACTTTGAAATCATACATTCCAATACTTTCAAAAATCGAATAATCGTAATTTTGATCCACAATATTTATAGATGAAATAAAATTTTCAATTTCAACATTTTCATATGTTTCATTTATTCCTATTATCAAATATTCATTAGACATTTCTCCGAGTGAATATTGAGCATCATTATAATATTTAAAATTAATATAGTTGCAATTTCCTTGAATAGGAAAAGTTTCACTGTCATTTGAACAATTTACTAGAGAAACAAACATCAGCAAGATTAAAATATAGTTTTTCATAATTTTTTGAATATTTAATTTGTTTTTATGCATAGTTAAAATGCCTTTTTTATCCCTTCACCTCAAACGTATAAGTAGAAATATATTCTTCACCAATCATCAGATGGACATCATAAAAACCATTACTATTAAATTGGTGTTCCATGGTGAGGTTATGATCTGTGATTTGGATGTTTTTCGGTGTAATTTGTTTATTGCTGTTACCGTTGTCAATTAGTAATCGAATGGATTTATTGGAAACAGGCTTTTTTAACGTGTAAGAAAACGCAATGTTTTCGTGCTTCTTAATGGTGTTATGAAACATCTTGGGTTCATTGTGCGCTTCGAGACTTTTATAGGCATTACCATAAACAATAGGTGCTTCTAAAAAATCATTAAAAGTCGGAGTCTTGTCATCTAATAAAAGATATCTGGTATCAACTGGATAATGGTTAATGGCAAACAAGGCTGGGTTTGATAGAAAATAACCATCATTATACTGAAAGATAAAAGTACCAGTTTCAGGATTCTGTATGCCGCTGGCCCAGGTTGGATCGCACAAATACCATTTGTCGTCTAGCTTTACAGCATTCCAGGTGTGGTTTGGAGTGTCAGTTTCACTAATAAGATTAGTACTAGTTTTTCCATAACCATGTACAATCTCACAAGGGATGTTTGCCAAAGAAGCCATTTCTTGAACCATATAGGCGTAACCTGTACAAATGGTTTTTTTGTGTTTTATGAGTTTTCGGAACACATCCTTTTTTAATTCGCGATTCCAGTTTTCAGTTTTTAGGCTGTCTGACTGAAACCGTTGACGCTTACGCTTGTTCTTTATATATTGACTGTAGTCATTTTTTATATTCGTGCATACCCAATAATAAATCGCTCTAAATCGCTCGGCATCGGTTGTCAAACCCATTGTTAACTTATTGGTCAATTTCTGCAAATCATATAAGTCTTCATCCTGATATGCCAAAGCCAAGCTGTCGGCTTTCCGAAAGTCAATATGACTAAAATCGGATTGCTGGGCTTGGATTTGGCACGCTATTAAAATAAGACCTATGTATAGGAATTGCTTCATTTAAAGGCTATTCTATTTTTGACGCTTGCTTTTGTAAGGTTTGTCACTTTGTAAAGCACCTAATATCTGGATATTTTCCGATGCTAAAGCAACCTCAATAAAAGGGGTGTCTCGGTCTATTTTAATTTCTTGGGTTTGATAACCTACATGACTAAACACCAATACGTCATTTTTCTTTAATACTTGAGGAAAGGTAAACAACCCTTTTTTGTCAGAAATGGTTCTGGTTTCGGTGCCTTTTAATGTAATGGTAACTTGATCTACTGGACCATTATCATCTGTAATAGTTCCCTTCACAGTCATATTGTTCTGCGCCTGAATGCTGTTTGAAAAAACGAGTGCAATCATAATAATACCAAAAAAATGCAAGGATTTTTTGAACACCTGTCCATGAAGGTCAAATGGCCAATGGTATTGTTTTTTTGAAACAGTTTGGTCAACTGTTTGAGGCTGTTTAGGGCCATTTTGTTTCGGAGTCATAGTTGCTGATGTTTTCATAATTATTAAGTTTTACCCAAATCTATCGCTATTCATGGCATAAAAGAAATAGCGATTAGGTATTTCATCTATTTTTAAAGTGAATGGGTCATTTCAGTTAGTAAAACGGAATTTCAAGATTTAAGACTAAAAAGATACTGAATTTCAGGGCTTCAAAATAATTTTAAAAAAAATATGAAAATGTTTGCTGTGTGAAAAAATAAATTACATTTGCAGCATATTTAGCTGAACAAATTGAACCCTGTTTATACGTTCGGGCCTTTGAAAATTAGGAAGTCATATTCAAAAGCCGCTTATCGATTGAGCAACCGAATTTTAGAGCTAACTTCCGCTTTCTACATCGTAATGAGCCAACATTTGTTTGGTTTTATACCTACGACCCATCCTCAAATTCAAGTTTGATTTATTGATATTTAATGATATCTTAATACCGAAGAATATTTTCGGTTTTACCTTTAAATTTCAAATAGAAAATTAATGAATACTAAATACATAGATCTGGTAAATCAAACATTTGATTTTCCTCAAGATGAATTTAAACTTGAAAACAAAACACTGCAATTCCATGATATTGATTTAATGGAATTGGTGGAGCAATATGGTGTGCCTCTGAAGTTTACCTATTTGCCACAAATATCCAATAATATCAATCGCGCTAAAAAATGGTTTGGTGATGCTATAAAAAAACATAAGTATAAAGGCAAATACAACTATTGTTACTGCACTAAAAGTTCACATTTTAAGCATGTTTTGGATGAAGCCTTAAAGAATGATATTCATATTGAAACGTCATCGGCTTTTGATATTGATATTGTTGAGAACCTAAAAGCTGAAGGTAAGATTACCGATAAAACCTACGTAATTAGTAATGGCTTTAAGCGTGCGCAATATGTCACCAATATTGCGAGACTGATCAACAACGGTCATAAAAATGCCATTCCTATTATTGATAATTACGAAGAAATCGATTTGCTTTCCGAGGAGATTAAGGGCAAGTTTAACGTAGGTATTCGCATTGCTTCAGAAGAAGAGCCAAAATTCGAATTTTATACCTCTCGTTTGGGAATTGGGTACAAAAACATTGTGCCTTTTTATAAGAACCAGATTCAGAACAATAAAAAAGTTGAGCTTAAAATGTTGCACTTCTTTATCAATACTGGAATTCGGGATAATGCTTATTACTGGAACGAATTATCCAAATGTTTAAAGGTGTACACCGGCTTAAAAAAGATTTGTCCAACCTTGGATAGTTTGAATATAGGTGGTGGATTCCCTATTAAAAATTCATTGGCTTTCGATTTTGATTATGAGTATATGGTTGATGAAATTATCAATCAAATCAAATTAGCTTGCGAAATTGAAGAGGTCGCTGTACCAAACATCTTTACCGAATTCGGTAGTTTTACCGTTGGGGAAAGTGGTGGTGCCATTTATGAGGTGTTGTATCAGAAACAACAAAACGATCGTGAGAAATGGAATATGATTAATTCATCATTCATTACCACCTTACCTGATACATGGGCTATTAACAAGCGATTTATTATGCTGCCCATCAATCGTTGGTATGATAGTTATGAGCGTGTGCTTTTAGGTGGTTTAACCTGTGACAGTGATGATTATTACAATAGCGAACAGCACATGAACGCTATCTATTTACCAAAATACAATAAAGAAAAACCATTATATATAGGCTTCTTCAACACGGGAGCTTATCAGGAAACTATTGGCGGATTTGGAGGCCTGCAGCACTGTTTGATTCCATCGCCAAAGCATATTTTAATTAATAAAGATGCTGATGGAAACATTAGCACAAAACTATTTAGTGAACAACAAAAAAGTGAAGACTTACTTAAAATTTTAGGTTACAATGAGTAATAAAACGTATGCCGGAATAGAAGACCAATATTCCAAATTAGACAATTCAAAAATTGTACTGATTCCAGTACCTTACGATGGTACGAGTACTTGGCAAAAAGGAGCTGATAAAGGTCCTGAAGCTTTTTTAAATGCTTCTGAAAACATGGAACTTTATGATATTGAGACCCGAACAGAGGTTTACAAACAAGGCGTTTATCTGGCTGATCCAGTAACAGAAAACGAATCTCCAGAAAGTATGGTAGATGCCGTTCATGATATCACAAAAAAATATATCAAGAAAAATAAGTTCGTAACCATTTTTGGTGGTGAACACTCGATTTCCATCGGAACCATTAGAGCATTCAATGAATGTTATGATAATCTAACGGTATTGCAATTGGATGCGCATGCCGATTTGCGTAAAGAATACCATGGTAGTAAATGTAATCATGCCTGTGCGGTTTACGAAGCTAGCCAGACAACCAACCTGATTCAAGTTGGTATTCGTAGTATGGATATCATTGAAACAACGGTTATGGATGAGGATAAAACCTTCTTCGCTCACGATATGGCCGTTGATGATAACTGGATGGATTCCGCTATCGATTTAATGACCGATAATGTATTTATTACTATTGACCTAGATGCGTTCGATCCATCTATCATACCGAGTACTGGGACACCAGAACCAGGAGGTCTATTTTGGTATGAAACACTGGATTTTTTAAGACAAGTTTTTCAAGAAAAGAATGTTGTGGGATTTGATATTGTGGAATTATGTCCAAATTCAAAAGAACGGTCATCAGATTTTTTAGCAGCTAAATTATACTATAAAATGCTGTCCTATAAATTCATGCATGATGCGGTAGGAGACGATTTCGATAATAATTTTAGTGAATCTAAAGTAGGTATTAATAAATTTTCTAAATTTAATGACGAGGATGGCAACTAAAGGACACATATCACAGTTTATTGAAAAGTATTATTTGCACTTTAATGCAGCGGCTTTGGTTGATGCAGCCAAGGCTTATGAAGATCAATTGAATTCAGGTGCCAAAATGTTGGTGTCCTTGGCTGGCGCTATGAGTACAGCTGAATTGGGTAAGATTTTTGCCGAAATGATTCGCCAAGATAAAGTGCATATTGTGTCTTGTACAGGTGCCAATCTTGAAGAAGATATCATGAACCTGGTAGCACATTCACATTACAAGCGTGTGCCTAATTACCGGGATTTAACACCTCAAGAAGAATGGGATTTGTTAGAGAAAGGCTTAAATCGTGTAACGGATACCTGTATTCCAGAAGAAGAGGCCTTTAGAAGATTACAAAAGCATATTTTCAATATTTGGAAAGAGGCTGAAGATAAAGGCGAGCGCTATTTACCGCATGAGTTTATGTATAAAATGTTGCTTTCAGGAGTTTTAGAAGAATACTATGAAATAGATTTGAAAAATTCTTGGATGTATGCGGCAGCCGAAAAAAATCTGCCCATTGTTTGCCCAGGTTGGGAAGACAGTACCATGGGGAATATTTTTGCAAGCTATGTATTGAAAGGCGAATTAAAGGCTAGCACCATGAAATCTGGTATTGAGTATATGACATTTTTAGCCGATTGGTACACCGATAATTCTGAAAAAGGTATTGGGTTCTTTCAAATAGGAGGTGGTATTGCCGGTGATTTCCCTATCTGTGTGGTGCCGATGTTGTATCAGGATATGGAACGTACTGATACACCTTTCTGGAGTTACTTCTGTCAAATAAGTGATTCAACAACTAGTTATGGATCCTATTCCGGAGCTGTCCCTAACGAAAAAATAACTTGGGGTAAATTAGATATTAACACACCAAAATTTATAATAGAAAGTGATGCCACTATTGTAGCACCACTAATTTTTGCCTACTTATTAGATATGTAATTATGAACAAAAGAGACAATCTAAAACGTGTCATTGTTGACTTTAAAAAACTAACTCCCGAAATCTTGGCCTTATTGGTTGAAAAATATCCCGATGGCTACGATGACGAACAAATTATTTCATTTAGGAATGCCAATAATGAAATTGTTGATGCCGTTGAGGTAACAACCAGCGACACCAAATATTTGGTAAAAGTGAGTACCAAGTTAGCTGTAACTATGGAAAATTATGATGAAGATGATTATGAAGACTTTGATGATGATGATCCAGAAGCAGTTCAAGATCCAGAGTTGGATGTTGAGGATGACATGGCTAATGACGAGGAAGACGACGAAGATTAATTTAGTGTAGTCATGAGAACAGCTGTTTTTAAGTCTTACAAAAACGGGTATTACACGTTTTGGTTTGAAAATGGAGATGAATTGGTTTTTGAGGAGGTGCATCCTCGCGTTTTAAAGCAATTCGATTTAAAAAATGATAAAAGTTTAAGGGACCAGGAATTCCGTATTACGTTTGTGGAAGTTTACGAGGATGATGACGAAGACTTGGTGATTTATAGAGTTGAAAGTTTAAAACCTGTATAATTCAGTCATTATGGATACATCATTTCATATGTCCCTACCATGCCGTAGCATTAAGGACACCAAAAGTTTCTATGTGGATAGCATAGGGGCTTCTTTAGGAAGGCACACACAAAGTTGGGTAGATATTAATTTGTTTGGTCACCAAATAACGTTCACCAAAGCAGGTAAGTTTGATTTTAATAACCCTAATTATGTGTTCGAAGGGCATATTTTGCCGTCCTTTCATTTTGGTGTTATTGTCGACAGTATCGCTTGGAAGAAAATTTATAATAATCTTAAGGACGCAGGTTTGGAATTGGTTGCCAAAGCCACCTTTTTGGAAGGTAAAATGGGTCAGCATTCATCATTTTTTATTCAGGACCCGAATGGTTACATGCTAGAATTTAAAAGCTTTAAAAAACCAAACGAAGCGTTCAAAACCTAAAAACATGTATCACGTTGTCGCTTATCAAGTAGCAGACACCATTAATATTAAACAGTGTAAGGAGCAACTGCCTTGGCAATTGCTCTTTCAGGATAGTGATGAGTTGTACTTCAAAAAGTCCGACGATCAATTTCTGTATATTTTCCATTATGGGATGGTAAGTTTTTTTAACATGTCGTCTCAAGAGATTGATTTGGTGCTGCAAGATATTATGCCATTCTTTCGTAATGCCATTTCAGAAAAGCATGCTGAAGATATCCAAGTGGAGATTGTTCCAAATACCCTAAAAGTTACCTTTGAAAAGGTGATTCTACCCACTTTAAGTTCCGAGATGGTTCGATTGGTGATGCTGAATGCTTCGCAATCGGTGGCATTGAATAACTATTCCGAGATTACCGAAAACTTATTGATTGAAACCAATGAGCATACCTTGTTTTTGGAGAAAAAAGGGAAACTGGATATTTCAGGTAATAAACTTAAGCGCTTTATTGGTAAGATATTAAACATCAAAAACAAGATTTCCGAGAACCTTTATATTTTTGATTCACCCGATATTACTTGGGAAGATGAACAGCTAAACAAACTGAATCTGGACCTTAAGCAAACATTCGACCTTAAGGATCGCTATCACCTTATTCACGATAGAATTGATATCATCAAAGAGAACTTGGAACTGTTCAAGGATATTATGGACCACAAGGAAAGCAGTAAGCTGGAGTGGATTATCATCATCCTTATTTTGGTTGAGGTTGTGGACCTGTTTATTGCTAAACTGTTCTTTTAACTACAGAATTTTCTTTAGCTCGTCGTAGTATTGTTTCGTAATGTGCAAACCGTTGTGACCACCTTCACGAATAGGATGTAAGCTAATGTTGTTAGGCTGAATTTGTTGCAACTTTTTAGCGTTGGTATCTGGATGGATTAAAAAATCACGTGTTCCGTAATAGATATTTATGGGGCAGATGACTGTTTTTATAAACTCGTAGGTTGGAATATCATACTTAATTAAAAACTCTGGAATAGGTGGTGCAATTTCTTCTGTGATGAGTATTTTCCAAGAGTAATAAGGCGCATTTAGAATGAGCATCTTGGGTTTGTTTCTGGAGGCCACATAAGCCGCCAAACCCGAACCTAATGAATAGCCTAATACAATAATCTGGTCTTCATTATAACGTTGTTTTACAAACTCGTAGACTTTTTCAGAGTCGTTTAGTAGGTCTTGGGTGTTGCAATACTCACCATCACTTTTTCCATAATTGCGGTAGTCAAAAAAGAGGATATCATAACCGTTATCCAAATACAGTGGTGCGCGTGTGCCCCATTCATGGATGGCACCTGCGTTACCATGGTAATATACAATCACACCTTTAGAAGGCTGTTCTGTTTTAAACAATAGGGCGTTAAGATTGACACCTTCAGCCACAGGAATATTCAGTTCTTCAAAATCTTGTTCAAAGGTGTAGACATAGTTTTTGTCCAAATGTTTGGGATTGAAAAAGAAGCGTTCCTGTTTAAAATACATAAATACCAAAGACAGAAGATACAACAGCACCAAGGTGACGATGATACGCAGGAGTCTTCTAAAGAGCTTTGGAAAATTAATTGTCAAGTGCCTTTGTTGTTTTTAAGTCCCACAAAAATACTATAAAAACTACCACATATTCAAATGCGATAATCCAGAGGTTTTCTTGGTAGTCATTTTGGCTGTACGCCAGATAGCTTAACACAATCATCAAGCTCCAAACCAAAGGGAACTTGTATTTTGTGAAAACCGATAACATGAGTAGCGTTGTGAGATACCACGGATGCACCGTGGTTGCCAAAGCCAGATAGCCTGCTAAGACCCAAAGCATACTTGTAATAAGTTGTGGCGTGCTGTTGTTTTTTCTAGCAAAGGTTAGGTAAAGCACCCAGCCAAAAACCGCTATGGCAAGCATCTTTCCGATGAGGGCGATTTGGTTGTAGCCCGATACCCAATAGCCAATTTCACGGAGGAGGTAATACACACTGGCATTAAACTCGAAGTTTTGAAACCATAAGGTAACGGTCTCGGTGTAGTTGGTAAGGAATTGTGGGTTGTAGAATGGTAAAAATGACAAAAGGCTTAAACCACCAACAATCATACAGAACCAAAAACCGCTTTTAAGTTTGAGGTATTTCCAAATAAGCGGCAGGAACAGCAAAGGGATTAATTTTACTGATACCGAGCAAGCGAATAGGACTGCTGCCCATTGCCATTGGTTTTTGTGTAACAGATAGAGACTCCATACCAGAAAAAAGACCATGACCCCTTCAAAATGTAAGTTGCCTGTGAGTTCTATGATGATAAACGGATTGAGGAAATACCAATAGATGTGGTGTGTAGGTAGGTTACATGCCTTTAGTAGCTTTTTACCATAAATCAAAGTGCCCAAATCTGCTGCAATGATGATGCTGCGTAATACGATGGCTGAACCGATTATACTTTTACCTGCCAACAAACCCGCAATTACAAAACATAGTTGGTTTAAAGGTGGATAATTGGTAAAATGGCCAGCACTTAAACTGCTCATGCCACTAATGAGCTCTTGGGTTTGTCCTACTGGCAGTAACCCTTGGTCCAACAGACTTTGAGGTGTGTAGAGGTAGGGATTGAAACACTCCAATAGCATACGGCCATCCCAGATAAAGCGGTAAAAGTCTTGTGAGAGGTTGGGGATTGCCAAAATAAACAGTGCCCGAAAGCCAAAAGCCAAGGCTGTGAGCCATTTTGGGTGGTGTTTTAACAGTGATACCAGCTTATAAAAACACCAAAATAGCCCAGCGTACAACAGTACTAATTTAAGGCTTTGAGTACGCTCCAAGGCATAGGCAAACAGACCATACAGTATTATGGACGCCAGTATATAAAGCCCAAGCCACGTGTTTTGTTTGGTAACCTCACTGTTATACATAGATCAAATATAGCTTTTAAGGCGCATAATGATTATCAAACCCTTGCGAAAACAGATTTAAAAAACACATACCCAAAGCCTAAAAACAACATCAGGTGGAAGGGGAAGAGTCCAAAATCGCCAGTACCTACTACAAATGCCGAGTACATACCAAAGGCAAAGTAGCCCATAAGCAGCCCTTCTAAAACAACTTGAAATGAGACCGTGTTTTTAAGGTATTTGTTGTCTTTATAAGTATCCTGCATGGTATTGACATTGAATTTTGGAGTACGAATAAACTCGCTTCGCTTACCTAAATGGCCTTCCAGAACTGCTACGGTATTATGCAAGGAAAAGCCCATAGCTACCGAGAAAAAGGTGAAGAACATCCCGATGTATTTTATGAAATCCTTGAGCGTATTACCATAGATACGCCGGTAGACTACCCAATAGCAGGCAAAGAATATCATGGTACTTAACACGAAAACACTCATAACACTGAAATAGGGTTTAAGACTTGGGTGCTGGTTTTTGATGTATAGCATGGGAATGCTCAATATGGCCACGAGGAGTACATTTAAAAACAGTGTGCTGTTGAGTAAATGGAGCAGGCCATGTGCTTTGGTTTTGACTGATAGCTCTTTGTTTTTTAATACCCGAAGCAGCATTTTTTGGAAGTTTTCGGCACCGCCTTTGTTCCAACGGAACTGTTGCGATTTAGCTGCACTAATGGCGACGGGAAGTTCGGCAGGTGTTTCTACGTGCTCCAAGTATTTGAATTTCCAGTTCTTTAATTGGGCGCGGTAGCTTAAGTCCAGATCTTCGGTGAGGGTATCGGCTCGCCAATTGCCCGCATCCAGAATGCAGGTCTTTCGCCAGACGCCTGCGGTTCCGTTAAAGTTTATAAAGTGCCCTTGGCTGTTTCGGCCGGTTTGTTCCAAGGTGAAATGCGCATCCAATGCAAAGGCCTGTACTTTGGTGAGCAGGGAGTAATCGCGATTGAGATGTCCCCAACGGGTTTGTACCACACCAATGTGACTGTCTTTAAAATAGGGAATGGTCTGTTGTAGCCAGTTGGGTTTGGGTAGGAAGTCGGCATCAAAAATGGCGATGAATTCGCCTTTAGCGGTTTTCAGCCCTTCCTTGAGTGCCCCAGCTTTGAATCCGTTGCGGTTGGTTCGTGTGATGTGTTTGATATCCAAACCAGTTGCCTGCAATTTTTGAACCAGTTGTCTGGTGGTTTCCAAAGATTCATCGGTGGAGTCATCCAGCACTTGTATTTCCAGTTTGTCTTTGGGATACGCTATTTGAGCGATATTGTTGAGCAGTCGCTCCATGACATAGAGTTCGTTGTAAACTGGTAACTGGATAGTGACTAATGGTACTTCGTTAGGATTGGCTAAATCGAATTGTGGTGCTTGGTCTGTTTTTTTGGAGGCGCGTAAATAATTGGTGAGCAGGTTTAGCTGTGCCAAGGCATAGGCAAAAATGACCAAAATGGCCAAGGTGTAGATGCTTATGATGATGCCTTCCCAAATCATTTTGTGAATCCGTATTTAAAAATCCAACCCAATATTTTAATACCTGCCATAACAGCGCCATTCACCGTACCTGATACTTTAGACACGCCAATGCGGTTGCGGTATCGCACCGGAATTTCGGTATAGGTTAGCTTGTGTTTTAGGGCTTTTAATTGCATTTCTACCGTCCAGCCATAAGTTTTGTCTTCCATGTTTAAAGTCAACAGTTTGTCGTACTTAATGGCCCTGAAAGGACCCAAGTCGGTATATGTTGCCCCAAACAAAATTCGCATGAGGGTTGTTGCCAACCAATTTCCAAAAATCTGCGGCCCTGTCATAGAACCCTTTTCTCGTAGTCGTTTGTTGCGCGCACCTATTACAAAATCGAGGTTGTTTTCGGTGATGGGTTGGATGAGTTTGGTGAGTTCTTGGGGATAATCGGAGTAATCGCCATCCAAAAACACCACAATATTTGGTTTGGTGGATAGCTTGGCTAGATAATCCATGCCTTTTAAACAGGCATAGCCATAACCTTTTTGTGATTCTGTTAAAACCGTTGCACCTGCTTGTTTGGCGTTGATTTCTGTATTATCAGTAGAGCCGTTGCTGACTACAATCACTTCATGGACAGTATCAGGAATATCCTGAATGACCTGTGTGATGGCATCGGCTTCATTGAATGCTGGAATGATGACAGAAATACTGGGCATGGTAATTTTTTGCTGATGCAAAAATACGATTGTTTAGGCGTTCGTGCTATTCGCCAGCCTGATTTTGTAATTCCATTTGACGATATTCTTCCTGTTGAGCCGGCACAATGTGCTTATCGAAATACCAGGACGACCATTTTTCCAAGGTCAGGAAAATACCCACACCCAAAACAGCGGTAATGATGGTTACCAAAATGATGTTTTTGCGCTTACGTTTTGGGTCAATAGAGCATTGATTTTGCTTTTTGCGATAGAGGTAAATACCATAGATGCCAATAAGTACGGCAGCACCACGAAGTATCCAAGAGCCCAAGCCCACGGAACCGTCTTCAGCATAAAAGAAATCGGCAAAGGAAATGGCATAAATGCCACCCATAAGGCCAAACATAAACAGCACTGCTGGGGCTACGCAACAAATAATACCTGCGATTCCAGCCGATGCGGCAAACTTCAATGCCCATTTGAATATATTGGGTTCTTTTTCTTGGGTTTGATTGATACTGTTGCTCATATTCCGTTTTGGGTTTTAGTCGTGCATTTTCTAAAACCTTATGGATTCGGGGTTAATTTATAATAATTTTAAGACTTAATTGGCGCTGTCCATGATTTTAAAGTCCTTGATAGCCTGATTGGGTTCAATGATGTTATAGCCTTTCCAGAATTCAGGGTCGTATTTTGGCAGGTAGGTTGGCGTGACATCGGGTACTTCGGTAAAGGCATTGAAATCGGTATCCGTAATGGGGTCCGATTCAAAAACAATGAGTTCACGTTTGTCAAT
This sequence comes from Hanstruepera sp. CR43, assembly GCF_055227665.1. NCBI lineage: Bacteria > Pseudomonadati > Bacteroidota > Flavobacteriia > Flavobacteriales > Flavobacteriaceae > Hanstruepera > Hanstruepera sp. CR43. The sequence continues at coordinate 2,361,082 of NZ_CP200078.1, forward strand.
ATTCTTGACGATAAAGTGAATATCGCCAGCCACTTCGTTTTGTTTGCGTCGACCTTTAACGTGTTTGTTTTTTTCGATAATCTTGATGGGTCTCTTAATACCCACGCGCTTTCCGAAGGAAGCATCTGCATATTTCAAAGTGTATTTGTCGTTATCATTTTTTTGGTAAATGATGGTGCCTTCCTTTAGATATTCGTTTAAGGAAATACCCAATAAACCGAACTTACGTAATGGCTTGACGTTTTTATAATCGACACGAACCACGGCAAAATCTTGTGTGTTGACATACATAGTGCCTTCAAAATCGGCTCCACGCTTTGGCTTGAAACTGATGGTGTACACAAACTCGTTGTTGAGGTAGGCGAAATCATGCAGTTCGAAGTCATATTTTCGGGACTTTTCCAGAAAGTTGAGATCGGTATCTTCGGCCATGAAGCCGTCGTTTTCAAAATTGTGAATGGTGTGTTTGCACCATTTTAGGAAGTTTTCCTTACGTTTTGCTTCCTGTTCTTGTTTCTGAGCTATGAATTCGGCAGTTTCTTCATCCACTTTTTCCTCTTCAAAAAATGTAGAGTCAATCTCCTCTTTGGTGCCGAACCAACCCGATTTGATTTTAAAATAGGAGTCACGTTTCACATGCTTTTTGATAATCTGGTTAAAACGGTCTTCATAATTTTCAAAGGTGACCTCGTTTTTCTTGTCGTATAAACGGGAAGCCTTTAGGATATCCATTTTTTGTGGTTGCCCGCTTTCTATTTTGCCATATAATTCGCCTAATATTTCGGTGTGGTTATCCGTGTTTCTTGGAATGGCCGACACAACACTATCCATAAAGGCCTGGTTGAATTCTGGGATGGTTGATTTTTTGATATTGACATCCGTTTTGAGCATTTCGGTGTAATACGATTCCCGGTAGAATAGTTTGCGTTTGGTATAGCCAAAATCGTAGTTGATTTCTAGCCCTTCCTTGACGCGTTCCAAAATCTCATCGATGGTGTAGTTTTTATTGGTCAGAAAGACTTCGCTTAAATCAATGGCCTTTGTTTGTAACTGAATAATGCTATCGGTAAAGGTATTGATGGCGATGCGTTTTTCTTCATAACCCAAACAGTTGATGAACAGCGAATCGGATTCCGTGATTTTTTTGTCAATGGTAATATTGAAATCACCATTATCATTGGTGATGACACCTGTTCGGTCGTCTATGGCAATGGTTGCAAATGGAATGGGTTTTTGGGTGGTGGAATCTATCAATTTAGCAGAAACACTGTGTTGTGAAAATGTGGTTGTTGTTACAAGTGCCGTAACTATTAAAGCAATGCTGGTTAGTTTCATCTGTTGTTTGTTTTGATTCGAAAGTATTCTTTTAAAAAGGATTGATAATCACTTTTAAAAGTTTCTTAAGTCAATTTTATCTAATATTTAACAGACGAGAGCACCATGGGTTTTGTTACTGGGCAATGTGCTTTTTGTAATAGCTGTAGAGTTCCTCTGCGGATGCACCGAACCATTTTTTTGCATAGATAGTCCAAAAAAGGTATTGCAATTTCCAAACGCCGTGTTTTTCATAAAGCCGTGCCGATGTTACTAGTTTTTTGTTGATGACCACAAATTCTTTTCGGGCGTAGAGTTCGTTAATCAGGATATTGTCTTCATATATAATATAAGATTCATCATAACCGCCAATTTCTTCAAACAAAGATTTGGTAATAAACTGACTTTGGTCACCACCTCTACAGGCTCGCCATGAGAATTGCGTGAGCCAGCTTGCCAAACGTAACCACCAATGGTTGCTATCAAACTGTAATCGGAAGCAACCTGCATGATTGCCATTAGTAACCTGATTGATGATGAGTTGGTCAAAGTTTTTGGGTGGAAAGGAATCGGCGTGCAGGAAATAGAGAATGTTTCCGGTAGCGTGATTGGCGCCCACATTCATTTGTTTGGCGCGACCTTTTAGGGCATTTAAGAGTTTAATTTTGCTTTTGAAAGCATTTAAATCACTCGAAGTGAGATAGACGTTTACTTTTTCTAAAGTTCCGTCGGTGCTACCACCATCAACCATGATGATTTCTGATATGTTTTCTAGAGAGGCATTGGTGTTTAGGTGATTTAATAGTGGGATGATGTTGTCAGCTTCATTTAGTATGGGAATGATTATGGAGAGTTGGTTAGTCATTTAAATCCCAATTGTATTCCAGATAACTGATTTTAGCGTTATCAGAAATGAGCACCTCTGAATATTGGTTTAGAAAATCAATCAGCGAACCCTTTTGTTTAAAATCTTTGGTAAACCATTTAAAAATTTTAGATAATTCTAATTGATTACTTGTTATGATGTTCTTGGAATTATCATTTAAAAAGGTCTTTGTAGCATTGGTTAGTTGCTCTTCCAATTTATCGGTAACATAAGCTTCATTAAGCAACTTTGGACAGGATTCCGAAGCACAAACAATGGCAAAATGTATACGAGGTTCGTCCATTTTACGTAGGATGTCATGTTCTATTTGGTTTAAGGAAAGCATCTCGCCATTGAATGAATAAAACTTTTGATCCCATGGGTCTTTGATGTCCTTGATGCTTTTTATTGGGTAGTTCCGAAGGATTAAATCAACGGTCAAGGCGTTGTAGGCGTTTATCCAGTAAGCTAAAGTTTCGTTTTTGGACCAGTTTTTATTTGGAGTATTATTGTTTAGTTGCCGAATATAAGCCTTCAATTCAGCATCATCCGCCAATATGTTTTTATAATCAACTTGACCAGTTATGGATACGTGTTTTTGTAGGAAGCTTGTCCATAGATTATGATCCATCGATTGTGCTCTGGTGGATACTACAGAAACCAAAAGAAAGCAAGTAATTAAAAATAAATTTCGAATCATCATATTCATTTATCCATTGAGTTCAATAATTATTCCAAATGGAATAAGCCCTTAAAGTTGTTTAATCAATTCCTTGAAAAGCGTTATCATTTGTGGTTCCGCCTTGCCAGCCATTTCTATGATTTCGGTAATGTCTACCGGTTGCAAGTTGTCTGGGTCGCATTCGTCAGTCAACACCGAAACCGCAGCAGCCTTTAAACCTAAATGGTTGGCCACAATAATTTCAGGAACGGTACTCATACCCACAGCATCGGCACCAATGATTTTTAACATGCGGTATTCCGCCTTGGTTTCCAATTGAGGTCCAACAACCGATGCATAAACGCCTTTATGAAGTGCGATGCCTTGTTCCTTGGCGATGGATTCAAACTTGGCATTGATTGTTGGGTCATAAGGTTCGCTCATATCGGTAAAACGTTCACCTAAAAATTCTACACCTTTAAAAGCCAGTGGCGAACTACCTTGCAGATTGATATGGTCTTCAATAAGCATGAGTTCTCCCTTTTTAAAGTTTAGGTTGATGGCACCAGAGGCGTTGGAAACCAAAAGTGTTTTGATACCCAGTTTTTCCATAATCCGAACCGGATAGGTGACATCTTGTAGTGTATAACCTTCATATACATGGAAGCGTCCTTGCATGATGACGGCTTTTTTGCCTTCAATAATTCCGTAAATGAGTTTGCCTTTATGGAATTCGACCGTAGCGGTTGGAAAGTTTGGGATATGGTTGTAGCTCACTTCATGGAGGATTTCGACTTCTTCCAATAGTTTTCCCAATCCTGTTCCTAGGATGATGCCAATTTCAGGGTTTTCAAAGCCTTTACTTTGTAAATATTCGGTTGTCTCCGTGATGAATTTTATCATGTAAATATATCTTATAAATGGATGAATTTTTTAAATCTTCAAGGGTGTCTATATCGTTCAGTGTTTCTAACAAACCTACTGAAATAGATTGAGATTGTAACACGTTCATAGTTTCTTCAAACACTTTGGAATTACTCCAAGGCATGTTTTTAAAAAGGTTTTTATGAAGCTGTTTCATGCCAACTAAATAATAACCGCCATCTTCAGCTGGACCAAAAACGGTATCGGACGTTTTCAGTGCGCCAAAGGATTTGTTTATGAGTTCTTCTGAAATATCTGGCAAATCCGAGCCTATGAGTACAATGTTTTGATAGCCTTTTTTAAAACCGTCATTGAAGGCGTTTTTCATGCGTTCGCCCAAATCATTTCCTTGTTGAATGGTTTTGAAATCATTATGCCATCCTGTTTCTTCAATGGAATCTGAAAAATAAATGTGCTTGTCAATAGTTACCTGTTTAGTGGCTTGCTCGGTTTTAGATACGAGTATTTTGTAAACTTCAAAAGCAGCTTCGTCACCTATGTCTTTTGCCAGGCGTGTTTTTACTTTGCCCAACTCGCTGTTTTTCACAAATACAATCAGCAAATCCTTACTCATAGACACAGTCTCCTTTTTTTAGCCACTTGCTCCAGTCTTTTGAGAATCCATGCACTTTGGTGGTTTCACCCTTGTCATCAAAAACTGTGTAATCAGCATTTTTCCACTCAAAGATGCCACCATATAGATTATAGACCTGTTTATATCCTGCTTTTTGAAGTTTTTCCGCAATATCTTCCGAACGAATACCCAACGAGCAATACACCACAATGGTTTGGTTTTTATCAGGTACTTTGGTCTGAACTTCATCCAAATGGAAATTATTATAACCCACGTACATAGCTTTGTTTATGTGGCTCACTTCAAATTCTGGGCGTTCTCGAGCGTCCAATATCACTGCTTGTGTTTTCGGCATGGCTAATTCCTGAACACTTATATATGGCACCGAATTGGTGTTATATTTTTTTAGTAATTCAGACAACGACTCTTGGGAATAGCCAGAAACTATACCAAACACGATCAGGGCCATATTTAGGATATATCGTTTCATCAGGTAACACTTCCTTGACAGCTACTACCAGCACCAGCGGTACAGCCATAACAGTGCTGCGAAATGACAATATTTCTACCTTCAAGAAGGGATTCGTTGAATTCAGAAATGTGTTTGGCCTGACTGTTTACGGGCAATTGTAGCATTTGGTTAAAGTCACAATCATATAAGAATCCGTCCCAGCTTACTGATAAGGTATTGGTACACATGACGTTTTTGACAGCTTCAGGGTTATATGCTTCAACCAGTGCGTACATATAATCTTCATAATTTTCGGATGCAATTAAGTAATCCAAAAATCGACTGATGGGTAAATTGGTTAGTGCAAACAAATTATGAAAATGAATCCCGAAATCATCTAATAGCGATTTTTTAAAATCTTTTTCCAATGCTGCTTGATTTCCTGGTAAAAAGGCGCCAGAGGGATTGTAAACCAAATCCAAACGCAAGTCACTTTCAGGCATACCATAACCTATGGCATTCAAATCTTGAAGTGCCTGGATAGATTTGTCGAAAACACCATCACCACGTTGCTTATCGGTCTTGCCTTTAGTCCAATGTGGCATGGAACTCACGACATGGATGTTGTGTTTTTTGAAAAACTCTGGTAAATCATGATATTTTTTATTAGCTCTAATGATGGTCAAATTGGAGCGCACAATAAAATCCTTAATGCCTGCCTTGGCTGCTTCTTTCACAAACCATCGAAAATTGGGATTCATTTCTGGAGCACCACCTGTTAAATCTAATGTATGAGCTTCGGTTTGTTTTATCACATCCAAGCATTGTAGCATGGTTTCTTTGGTCATAATTTCCTTACGATCAGGTCCAGCATCTACATGGCAATGCGCACAAACTTGATTGCACATGTAACCTACATTAATTTGAAGGATTTCCAGCTTCCTGGCTTTCAATGGAAATTGTTGGCTTTCGGCCAGCTTGTTTTTAAATTTAGGCAATTCATCAGATTCAAAGATACCATTAGACAGTATTTCCAGTTGTCGGTTGCTTTCGGCTAATTCACTATGTCTCTTATGGAGCGATTGTAGCATCTATAAATCCAGTTTATTGACTTTATTCATCATTTGGACACCATGAACCAAGGAAGCGCCTCCACGAATGGCACCAGCTACATGCAGTGCTTCCATCATTTCGGCTTTAGTAATGCCACGTTGTAATCCATCACCCGTATAGGCGTCAATACAATAAGGACATTGAATAGTATGGGCAACTGCCAGCGCAATCAGGGACTTTTCCCGTTCGGTTAAATGGCCTTCCTTAAAAACAGCATTGTAATAATCGAAGAATTTAGAGCCCAATTCCTCATTCCAATCCGATATTTTTCCAAATTTTTTGAGATCGGCTGGGTCGTAATAGGTTTTTTGCATGGTTTAATTTTTTGAAAATGGAATATACGGTTTTAAGTCGAAGCTATGAATTAAAGATTACAGAAAATATGAAGTTTCAATTCTTGAAAAAACGAAAAATGGTATATTGCAAATAATATAAACTATTGTTATGGATTACTTTCATATAGCCACTGTTCTGGTGGTCATATCGGCTATTTTTGGTTATGTTAATGTGCGGTTTTTAAAGCTCCCAAATACGATAGGGCTTATGCTGATAACTATTGTTTTTACCTTGGCAGTTTTTGCTTTGAGTGCGGTAGATTCAACCTTACTAAATGCAGAACGCTACATTATTACACAAATTGATTTTAAGGAAATCCTACTGGATGTTATGTTGAGTTTTATGCTGTTTGCGGGAGCCTTGCATACCAATTTTGAGCAGTTGCGCGTGCAACGATGGCCAGTCTTGGTTTTTGCCACAATAGGAGTTTTGACTTCTACTTTTTTGGTTGGCTATGCCATGTATTTCTTATTACCGATTTTTGGATTGCCAGTAGAATTGGTTTATTGTCTCTTGTTTGGTGCTTTAATCTCGCCTACTGACCCTATTGCTGTTTTGGGTATTCTTAAAAATGTAGGTGCTCCTAAAAAATTGGAGACTAAAATTGTTGGGGAGTCCTTATTTAATGATGGTGTGGGCGTTGTGGTATTTCTAACCATTTTAAAAATAGCTCAATTGGGCAGTGGCGAAATTCAAGTGTCTGAAATTTTTGAGCTCTTTGTAGTTGAGGTTATTGGCGGCATAACATTAGGACTGGCTGTTGGATGGGTTACCTATCGATTAATGAGGTCTATTGATGATTATGATATTGAAGTTATTATAACATTAGCTGCTGTTATGGGAGGAACTGTCGTCGCGCAAATATATCACTTGTCAGCACCATTGGCCATGGTAACAGCCGGATTGGTTATTGGAAACGATACAGTGAGAAATTCAGCCATGTCAGAAATAACCGAAAGCTATGTGGATAAATTTTGGGAATTGGTCGATATTTTATTGAATACCATTTTATTTGTGTTGATAGGTATGGAGATTTTGGTTTTAACCTTTGAAACCAATTATATGTTTGCGGGACTTGTGGCTATTCCAGTAGTGTTAATTTGTCGCTATTTGTCCTTATTGCTGCCTGTTAAGTTTTTTGAAAAGCGTTTGGACTTTGCTCCAAAAACCAATCTTATCATGACCTGGGGTGGATTGCGTGGCGGTATTTCGATTGCTTTGGCACTGGGATTGACATTGGATATGCACCGAGACTTATTTTTAGTAATTACCTATATCATTGTTATATTTTCCATTTTAGTTCAAGGATTATCTTTGGGTAATTTGGTCAAGCGATTTACACCAACCATTAATTAAAAATTATGATTCAAGAACTTACCCAGAACTATGCGCATCTTTTTGAAAAAGAGCTTTTAAACGAGATTAATCAGGTTGGAACTTACAAGGATATTCCTGAAGGACATAAAATGATTGAGATTGGCGAGTACGTCCGTTCGATGCCTTTATTGATTTCTGGAGCTATAAAAATTTTACGGGAAGATCATGATGGTGATGAGCTGTTACTCTATTTTTTGGAAAAAGGCGATACCTGTGCCATGACCTTAACTTGTTGCTTGGGTCAGACCAAAAGTGAGATTCGTGCCATTGCAGAAACGGATGCTAAACTCATTATGATTCCCATAGAAAAGATGGAAGAATGGTCAGCCAAATATAAAAGTTGGCGGAATTTTGTGTTTGAAAGCTATCATAATCGACTCAATGAGTTGTTGGAAACCATTGATAGTATTGCCTTTTTAAAAATGGATGAGCGCTTGTTGAAATATCTTAATGAAAAAGCCCGGATTTCAAACGATAATATCATCAACAGTACGCATCAAGAAATAGCTTACGAGTTACATACATCGCGGGTGGTTATTTCACGACTTCTTAAAAAGTTAGAGAATTTAGGAAAGGTGGAGTTACACAGAAATCATATTGTGATAAAGAACATCAACTAGTCATTGTAACAGTTGTTACTGATAACTTTTGAAAGCATGAGTACTTTTGCCTCAAATGTTATCAATACTAAATATGGAACTACTAGAAATTTTTGGATATATCAGCGCTTTGATCATTGGCATTTCACTTGGCTTGATAGGAGGTGGTGGGTCCATTTTGGCAGTACCAGTATTGGCCTATTTATTTGTGGTTAATGAAAAAGTAGCTACAGCCTATTCTTTGTTTATTGTAGGTTTTAGTTCATTAATTGGTGGCGTTAAACAGCATTTTAAAGGCTATGTGGATTGGCGTACAGCAGTTGTTTTTGGTTTACCTGCCATTGTCGGAGTTACTTTGGTAAGACATTATTTGGTGCCTGCATTACCAGATGTGTTGTTTGAAATAAGCGATTTTGAGTTCACTAGGCGTATGGGTATGTTTGGGCTTTTCGCACTGCTTATGTTTCCAGCAGCGTTTTCCATGCTGAAAAAACGGGAGGATAAAGTAGTTGATAAAGCGGTTAAGTATAATTACCCGTTGATTTTAGTGGAAGGATTGGTTGTTGGAGCTATAACAGGATTGATTGGTGCAGGTGGTGGGTTTTTAATTATTCCAGCGTTAGTGATTCTCGCTAATGTCAAAATGAAGGTTGCTGTTGGAACCTCATTGATCATTATAGCCTTTAAGTCCTTGTTAGGATTCTTTTTGGGAGATGCCGTGACTATGGAAATTGATTGGACATTTCTTATCACATTTACCGGTATATCCTTAATTGGTATCTTTATTGGTAGTTATTTAGGGAATTTTATTGATGGTAATAAGTTGAAAAAAGGATTTGGATACTTTATTTTTGTTATGGCCATATTTATTTTTTACATGGAGTTTTTTGTAAAATAGGATTGTAACTTAAGTTACTGCTTGATTGATAATCAAATCGTAAATTTGTAAAATTAAAATTTAGAAAGATGAAGATAGAACAAATATATACTGGATGTTTAGCTCAAGGTGCATACTACATAGAGAGTGAAGGTGAAGTGGCTATTATTGATCCGTTGCGAGAAGTAAAGCCTTACATTGAAAGAGCCAAGAAAGCAAACGCCAAGATTAAATATATTTTTGAAACCCATTTTCATGCTGATTTTGTGAGTGGGCATGTTACCCTATCAAAAGAGACAGGCGCTCCAATCGTTTATGGGCCAACAGCTAATCCCTCATTTGATGCCCATATAGCTAAAGATCATGAGGAATTTAAACTTGGAAACATCACCATTGTAGCCTTGCACACACCAGGGCATACCATGGAGAGCACAACCTATTTGTTACGCGATGAAAATGGTAAAGACCATGCTATTTTTAGTGGCGACACGCTGTTTTTAGGAGATGTTGGACGACCAGATTTAGCTCAAAAAGCAGCTGATATGACTCAAGAAGAATTGGCTGGTATGTTATATGATAGTTTGCGGAGCAAAATTATGCCATTAGCGGACGACGTTATTGTTTATCCAGCTCATGGTGCAGGATCGGCCTGTGGTAAAAATATGATGAAGGAAACAGTAGACACGCTCGGTAATCAAAAAAATATGAATTATGCCTTACGAGCTAATATGACTAAACAGGAATTCATTAATGAGGTAACGGAAGGTTTAGAGGCTCCGCCAAAATATTTCCCGTTGAATGTTAAAATGAACAAGGAAGGGTATGATGACATAGACGAGGTATTAAAACGTGGCACACAAGCTTTAACGCCAGATGCCTTTGAAGCTGCTGCCAATGAGACAGAAGCCGTGGTATTGGATGTGCGTCATCAAAGTGAGTTTGTGAAAGGACATATACCACGATCTATTTTTATAGGTATTGATGGCGGTTTTGCGCCATGGGTTGGCGCATTGATAGCCGATGTAAAGCAACCGATTTTATTGGTGACCCCTGAAGGAAGAGAGGAAGAAACCATTACTAGACTATCGCGTGTAGGTTTTGACAACACGTTGGGATATTTAAAGGGTGGTTTTGAAGCCTGGAAAGCAGCTTCTAAAGAATACGATACCATTTCATCCATTTCGGCAGATGTCTTTAAAGAAAAATTAGCGGATTCGAATATACCAGTTTTTGATGTTCGAAAAGAAGGTGAATATGCTAGCGAGCATGTAAAGGATGCGCATTTAACGCCTTTGGACTTCTTGAATGATCATTTGAGTGAGTTTCCAGAAAATGAGACTTTCTATGTGCATTGCGCTGGTGGTTATCGTAGTGTGATAGCAGCATCCATTTTGAAAAGTCGCGGTATTCATAATTTAGTAGATGTTGCCGGTGGTTTTGGTGCTATTAAAAAAGCAGGAATCCCAGTAACGGATTACGTTTGCCCTTCGACATTAAAATAGTTTGAAAACTGAATTAGATATTTGAAAGAGCGGTACTGCCGCTCTTTTTTTAGTAACAAATGTTACGGACAGGCTTACAGCAAAGTTGTAATTTTACACTTGAAATTAATGTTAAACATGAAACAAATAGTAATCATTATGTCAATAATATCTATGTTATTCGGAACAACCAGTCAAGATTCTGCCATTAAGGTTTTGGCTCCAACAGAATATAAAACGCAAATTGAAAAAGGAAAAGTACAATTGGTGGATGTCAGAACACCAAGCGAATACCAATCGGGTCATATTAAAAATGCCCAAAATATTGATTTTAACGCGCCGTCTTTCGCTAGTCAATTTGAAAAATTAGATAAGGAAAAGCCTGTTTATGTTTATTGCCGAAGCGGTATGCGTAGTGCTCAAGCTTCTAAAAAATTGGTAGCCATGGGTTTCAAGGAAATTTACGACCTTAAAGGTGGTTATTTAAATTGGAAATAAGATGAATGCAGCTATTGTAATCCAAAACTTAAAATGTGGCGGTTGTGCCAACACCGTCAAGAACAAGCTATCTGAAATTGAGGGGCTTCAACACATTCATGTTGATGTTGAAAACAGTGTGGTAGCGTTCCAATATAGTCAAGAGGATCAGTTGATTGAAGCTAAAGACCGATTGAAAGCCATTGGCTATCCAGAACTAGATGCGGCAAATTCCATGATTACAAAAGCTAAATCATACATCAGTTGTGCAACCGGAAAAATGGCAAAATCATGATTTTGAGAACTTCCTTTGTTTTGGTATTTCTACTTTTGATGGCAGGTTGTAAAAACAACAACCACAACAGCGAATATGCTGAAATCGAATCCATTAAGAGTTCTGAAGAGCATCCTGGCAAAAAACTCATGGAAACCAACTGTTATGTGTGCCATAATCCAACTGCTAGTGAGCAGAACCGAATAGCACCTCCCATGATTGCTGTCAAGAAGCACTATTTAACAGATGGTATTTCAAAAAAAGACTTTATAAAAAGTATTCAGGATTTTATGAAAAATCCAAATGCTGACGATGCCAAGATGATTGGTGCTGTGAAAAGATTTGGTGTTATGCCTAAAGCCAATTATCCAGAGGCAACCATTACCCAAATTGCTGATTACATTTATGACAATGAGATTGAGCAACCCGAGTGGTTTGAAGAACATTTTAAACAAGGGCACGGTCAGGGTAAAGGCCTAGGCAAGGGAAATGGCCATCATGGTCAGATGATGGACAAACAACAAGCCAAAGTTGACGATTCAGATTTAAGCTTTGAAGAACGCGGATTGAAATACGCTTTGGGGACGAAGGCTGAATTGGGAAAGAACTTAATGGGAACCATTCAGAAAAAAGGCACTCTGGAAGCCATTGCCTTTTGCAACGAAGCGGCCTATCCGTTGACGGATAGTATGGCCGTAGTTTATAATGCGACCATCAAACGTGTATCTGATAAACCTAGAAATCCATACAATGCAGCGAGTTCGCACGAAGTAAACCTCATTAATAAGTTCAAGAAAGTTATTGCTAAAAGTGAAGAGCCACAAGCCATTGTTGAAGTAGGTGCTGAATCTGTAAACTTTTACTATCCCATTACGACAAACAGCATATGCTTGCAATGTCATGGGAAGCATATTGAATCCGAAGTTTATAAAACTATAAAAAGCTTGTACCCACAGGATTTGGCAACGGGTTATGGTGAAAATGAAGTGCGAGGCATGTGGAGCATATCATTTAATAAGTAAATTTTGTTATGAGTAGCTTTTCTAGTTTAATAAATCAAGACAAACCGGTTCTCGTGGATTTTTTTGCAGAATGGTGTGGCCCTTGTAAAATGATGGCGCCTATTCTAAAAGAAGTCAAGGATGCACTAGGTGAATCGGTGTCAATTTTAAAAGTAGATGTGGATAAAAACCAAGCTCTGGCTGCACAAATGCAGGTAAGAGGTGTCCCCACTTTGGTATTATATAAAAAGGGCAAACAACTATGGAGGCAATCTGGAGTCGTTCAAAAGAACGACTTAATTTCCCTGATAAAATCACATGCCTGATTTGAATTTATCTGAAGAATTTTGGGACAATCGCTATAAAAACCATGATACGGGTTGGGATATTGGTCATGTTTCTACACCGTTAAAAGCCTATATTGATCAAATACAGAATAAAAATAACAAAATTCTGATTCCAGGCGCTGGTAATGCCTATGAAGCCGAATACCTTATTAAAAATGGTTTTCAAAATGTTCATGTCGTTGACTTATCAAATACGGCTTTGAGTAATTTAAAGGCTCGTGTCCCTGAATTTCCTGAAGAACAACTACATCATGCTAACTTTTTTGATTTGAATGAGACTTTTGATTTAATATTGGAGCAAACCTTTTTTTGTGCTATAAATCCAGATTTGAGAATGGCTTATGCTGAAAAAATGGTTGAGCTTTTAGAAACAAATGGTAAACTGGTGGGTTTGTTGTTCAATGATACTTTGAATACGGATAGACCGCCTTTTGGAGGCTCAAAAAAAGAATATCTACATTATTTTGAACCCTATTTTTATATTGATATTTTTCAGGAATGCTACAATTCCATCGAAAGTAGAGCCGGTCGCGAGTTATTTATCAAGTTGCTGAAGAAATAAGATTTACTTCTTGTTCTTAAAAAAACCATGGGTTAATTGTCCCCAGAAATTTTGAGGCATGTTTTCATCACCTTTATATCCCAATTCAATGGTTCCACTGTCTTCAGGCACATAGTTAGTTTTAAAAATATAATCCCATAGGCTTAAGCTAATCCCAAAGTTTACTCCATATTGCCTATTACCTGGTAAGCTGTAGGCATGATGGTACAAATGCATGACCGGATTATTAAATATATATTTAAGAGGTCCCCAAGTAATCTTGATATTGGAGTGGTTAAAATGACCAATAGTAATAGCCATAAAATGAACAATGTAAGCCTGTTCGGGTTCAAAACCACCTAAAATCATGACGCCAAAAACTTTCAATGGCTTATAAAGTATGTTTTCCATCCAGTGATAACGCAAATGGGCTGCAAATCCCATTTCTTTTACGCTATGGTGAACTTGGTGAAAACGCCATAACACCTCAAAACGATGCAGCATAACGTGGGTAAACCATTGCACAAAATCCAATACTATAAAAAACACCAACAACTGGAGCCACATTGGCCAAATTGAAATATCAACGATAGCAAGACTTTTCATAGAAATCCCCATATTGCTGAAGGCAAGCTCTAAAACACTATAGACACCGGTAATGATAATGGCGAAAATGAAAAAATTAAAGAACATGTAAAAGGTATCCAGCCAAAAGTCTTTTCTAAAAATAGCTTGTTCTTGGCGCCATGGAAAGGCAATTTCCAGTAGCCACACCACTAAAGAGATGACAATTAACCCCCAAAAGTAATTCGTATACCAAGGCACTTGAAACGTTATGGAATTCCAAGTCCAATTCAGCGTTCCTGTGAAGGCATTCATAAAAACTTCAATATATTCCCACATAGAATAGATGTTATTTTACAAAGTTACGGACAATTGATAAAATGATTTTATACAAAATTGCACTAAGTAACTGTTAAAGTCAGTAACTAATGTTACGAAATGTGCTTGGTAGCATCAATTTTCGTTTTCTTTGTAAAAATTTTTTTTGAAATGGATTTAATAAATGAGCCTTGGCCTTGGTATGTGTCCGGTCCCATGATTGCTTTTATCATGTTTTTGTTGATTATGGTTGATAAACGGTTTGGAATGTCTTCAAACTTAAGAACTATGTGTAGTATGGCGGGAGCTGGGAAGAAAGCCACTTTTTTTGATTTTGATTGGAAGTCTCAACGCTGGAATTTAGTCGTTGTTTTGGGTGCTGTCATTGGTGGTTTTATAGCTTCTAATTTTATGACACCTTCTGACGCTGTAGCTATTAATCCAGATACCATTACCAATTTGAAGGCATTAGGTTTTGAGAGTGCAGGCGAGGCTTACTTACCCACCGAGTTATTTAATAATACCGTTTTTTCAGATTTCAAAGCCTTGGCAATTTTAATTATTGGCGGATTTTTGGTTGGCTTTGGTGCACGCTATGCGGGTGGCTGTACTTCCGGTCATGCCATTTCAGGTTTGAGTAATTTGCAATTACCATCATTGCTTGCTGTTGTTGGCTTTTTTATTGGTGGATTATTGATGGTTCATGTGTTATTCCCACTAATATTTTAAGAGATGAAAACAATTGTTTATTTAGTCATAGGTGTTCTATTTGGTATTACCATGTTTAAGTCGGAAGCGGCATCTTGGTTTCGAATCTATGAAATGTTTCAATTTCAGGCATTCCATATGTACGGCATTATTGGGTCAGCACTGGTATTGGGTGTTTTAATGACTTATTCTATAAAGCGATTTAACATCAAATCATTTTATAAGAATGCTATTCATTTTGAAGCCAAAGAGAAAAGTTTTTATCGTTATATAATTGGCGGCATTCTGTTTGGATTGGGTTGGGCTTTGGCAGGTGCTTGTCCAGGGCCTATGTATACTCTGGTGGGCGCGGGATTTATGCCTATGATTCTGGTGGTTTTGGCTGCTGTTGTCGGAACCTTTGTCTATGGTTTGTTGAAAGATAAATTACCACATTAAATAATTTTGTAAGGAGTTAAACAAACAATGGACTGAATCAGGAAAATAATCTTATGAAGTCTTTACCACTTTTGTTTGCCTTATTCTTATCACTTACATTATATGCTCAAGTTCCCGAAAAAGCAGAAGATATCAGCCCTTTGTTGATTGGAGAAAGCATCCCCAATGCCAAATTGTTGGATGTAAACGGTCGCGATGTTTCTATTCATAAAGTCATTAAAGAAAAGCCCACTGTGCTCGTTTTCTATAGAGGTGGTTGGTGTCCGTATTGTAATGAGCAATTAGTGGCTTTGGGAGAAGTGGAGCAGGAAATCATTGATTTAGGCTATCAAATTGTAGCCGTGAGCCCTGACCATGTTGCGTCGTTGAAACCAACGATTGAGACCGAAGGTTTGAACTATCAGGTATATGTCGATCCCCAAGCAAAGCTTATTCAAGAAATGGGTATTGGATTTAAAACACCTGGTATGGCCAAAATGTATATTACCAAGAAAACCAAAATGGACGCTACGGAGATATTACCAGTTCCAAGCGTTTTTGTTTTAAATACTTCAGGTGAAATCTTGTTTGAATATATCAATCCAAACTATAAAATACGATTAAGTTCAGAGCTATTGATAGCCAATTTGATAGCTTTAAAAGCTTAAAATTAGAAAAATAACATACTTTTTAAACCAAAAAACCCGAACAATTTGTTCGGGTTTTTAGCGGTGGTGCCTCCAGGAATCGAACCAGGGACACAAGGATTTTCAGTCCTTTGCTCTACCAACTGAGCTAAGGCACCAGTTGCATTAATGCGGATGCAAATATAAGTTGTTTTTATTATCCTCCAAAAGAAAAATTATAAAAAATCGTTTTGTAATTTTGCCGTTTTTAATAGCGCTATGAATTTAGTTGTTGATATAGGAAATACGTTTGCCAAGTTCGCTGTTTTTCAAAATGATGACCTTGTTTTTAAAACAAGCTTTGAATTAGCATCTTTTGCAAAAGAACTCAATAGCGTACTTCAGAAATACCATTCCATCAATGATTGTATTATTTCTTCAGTTGGGAAACTAAATGAAGATGATAGTCGGTATTTAAAAAAGAAGTTGCCTGTTTTAGAACTTAATTCAAATACCCCATTACCTTTTATTAACAAATACCAAACGCCTAAAACACTAGGAGTGGATAGAATAGCATTAGTCTCGGCTGCAGTAAAAAACTACCCAAAATCTAATGTGTTAATCATAGATGCTGGAACTTGTATAACCTATGATATCGTAACAGCTGACAACCAATATTTAGGCGGTGGAATATCTCCTGGGGTTGACATGCGCTATAAGTCGCTTAACAATCTTACAGCCAACTTGCCGTTATTAAAACCAACGGCTCCAAAATATCTGGTAGGGAAGACCACTAAAGAAGCTATTCATTCCGGAGTTATGAATGGCGTAATCCATGAAATTGACGGTGTAATTAATGATTATAGGCAGGAATTCGAAGATTTAACAGTTATTTTAACAGGAGGAAACGCTAATTTTTTGTCTAAACAATTAAAAAGTAGCATATTTGCGAACTCTAATTTCCTGTTGGAGGGCTTAAACTATATTTTACAATTTAATTCAGAAGAATGATTAAAAAACTTGTACTGGTTTTCATCGCGCTGTTTACCATTCAAATTTATGCACAGGAAGGTACGTCGTCACCTTACTCGTTTTACGGAATTGGTAGCTTAAAATTTAAAGGGACAGTGGAAAATAGAAGTATGGGTGGTTTAAGTATCTATACAGACAGTATTCATATCAACTTGCGAAACCCTGCCTCCTATGCCGGAAAAAGTTTGGCCATGTATGGTAATGAGGGTAGACCCGTTAAATTTGCCGTTGCAGGATCCCACTCAAGTTTAAAATTAAAAAGTGATTCGGGAGATGATAGATTGTCTTCATCTACTTTTGATTATTTGGCCTTGTCAATCCCAATTGGTAGAGTTGGTGTTGGAGTTGGCTTAATACCATATACCTCGGTTGGGTATAAATTGGAAACTCTTAACAGTAGTGACCAGTTGAGTGAAAGATTTCGAGGGGAAGGTGGTCTTAACAGAACCTATTTGTCAGTTGGCTATTTAATTAATGATCATTTTAGTATTGGGGTAGATGCCAGATATAATTTTGGTAATATCAAGAATAGTACGATTGTATTTGGATACAATGATGACGGAGAATTATTGCAATATCAATCCAGGGAAAACAATCGATCTGATTTAAGCGGTTTGAGCTTCAATATAGGGCTGACCTATCAAAGAATGATTACTGATAAGCTGGAGTTGAAATCGGGAGTTACCTATACGCCACAAGCAAAATTACAATCTCGAAATGAGCGTTCGTTCAATACCATTGTTATCAATTCATCTTCCGGTCAAGAATTTATAGTGAATACTATTGAAGCCGATCTGGAATCACAAGGGTTGGATGAAACCAATTTTTTACTGCCTTCTAAATTTTCATTGGGAGCTGGAATTGGCCAACCAAGAATTTGGTTTGTTGGTGCAGAATATACCTTTCAAAACACGGAAAAATTTGTAAATGAACTTCACAGTAATAACGGTACAGTTTATTCAAATAGTTCAAGTTTTGCTATTGGAGGATTTATGGTTCCTAAATATAATTCTTTTTCAAGTTACTTTAAACGAATGGTTTACAGGGCTGGATTACGCTTTGAAGACACTGGTTTAAATATTAACAACACCAGTATTAATGAGTTTGGCATATCTTTTGGAGTAGGATTACCAATAGGTAGCGCCAGAGACTTTTTCTCGAATGCTAATCTAGGTTTTGAATTAGGAAAACGGGGAACCACAAAAAACAATTTAATACAAGAGAACTTTTTTAATTTTCATTTAAGTTTGTCGTTAAATGATAGATGGTTCCAAAAAAGAAAATATGAATAAACACTATAAATTTGATATTATGAAAACGAAAATTACATGGTTAACGCTGGTGCTGGTTTTTTTGGCCTTTAATAGTGTTAATGCACAACAAGATGAAGAGTGTATGACGAACTTGTCTATTTTCTCTGAGTATGCTAAAGCTAAAAATTACGACGCCGCTTTTGAGCCTTGGATGAAAGTTAGAAACAAGTGTCCAAAATTAAACCTGAATATTTATATTGCTGGTGAGGATATTTTGGAGCATAAAATTGAAAAATCCAATGGAGCTGAAAAAGTAGCTTTTATCAATGATTTGAAAAAATTATGGGAAGAGCGTGCCATGCATTATGCCAGTAAAACCAAAAAGGGAGAATATGGTGCTAAATCTTGTCAATTACTTTATGATAACAGAGAGTTGTTGAAGTTGACCGATGAAGAGTTGTATGAGTGTTTTGATGCTGCTTATAAGGCTGACCCAGAAACTTTTACAAACCCAAAATCATTATATACCTATTTTTCTTTAATGGTGGACTTATATGATGCTGGAAAAAAATCGGCTGCTGATTTGTTCAACAAATATGATGACGTAACTGAAAAAGTAGAAATAGAGGTCAGTAACTTCTCTGAAGATTTAAATAAATTGGTTGCCAAAGAAGATGCTGGAACAGCTTTAACCAGTAAAGAAGGTAGATACAAAAGATACTATGAAAGTTACTTAACTAATTATGATTTAATTTCAAGTAATATGGATAAAAAATTAGGAGATCGTGCCAATTGCGAAAACTTAATTCCATTATATACTAAAGATTTTGAAGCCAACAAAGACAATGCCGTTTGGTTACAGCGTGCAATGAATAAGATGTATGAAAAAGAATGTACTGATGACCCTTTATTCGTAAAGATTGTAGAGCAGAAAAACGCTGTTCAACCAGATGCTAACACCGCATTCTATATTGGGATTTTAAAGGACAAAGCTGGTCAATCCAACGAAGCAGTTAAGTTTTATGAGCAAGCTATTAGTTTAGAAACTGATAATTTCAAGAAAGCTAAATTGAATGAGAAAATTGGTGATAAATTAAGAATGCGTGGAAGCTATGGTAGTGCCAGAAGTTATTATGATAAAGCATTACAACTTAACCCGTCAAATGGTCGTCCACACTTGAAAATTGCTGACATGTACAACAGAAGTGCTAACGATTGTGGTGATACGAATTTTAACAAGCGTGCCGTGTTTTGGTTAGCTGCTGCCGAAGCCGAAAAAGCCGGTCGTGTAGACCCAACTTTAAAAAGTTCAGCAGCACAGTCTGCAACAAGCTATAGAGCCAAAGCACCACAGAAAAGTGAGATTTTTAGCGAAGATATGTCTGGAAAGTCTATCAGCATTGGATGCTGGATTGGCAGAACCATTACTGTTCCTAAAATCTAATGTTTAGAACACAATATCAAATATATTTAAGCATAGTCATGGTAATAGCCATGACTATGTTTTTTTCATGCAAAAGCAATTTAGATGAGGTCAACAAAATTGGTATTTCAGAAAATGAACCCATTGGCGTTGCTGAAAATATCAATTTAAAATATACCGATTCTGGTCGTGTAACGGCTAACTTATTGAGTCCTAAAATGCTTGACTTTTCCAATAGGACTTTTGCTTACAATGAATTTCCTGATGGTGCACACCTGATATTGTTTGATGAAAACAATGAGCAAAGTACCGTTACTGCAGATTATGCCATAGTTTATGATAAAACAGGTATTATTGATATGCAAGGCAATGTGATTTTGGCTTCTGCTCAAAAGGATACCTTATTTGCAGAACAACTGTATTATGACCAAGAACGCGAATGGTTGTTTACCAATAAACCTGTGACCTTTAGACGTGGCCTAGACGTTATTAACGGGAAGGGCTTTGATTCTAATGCCGATTTTAGCCAAGCCGAAGTTTTGGAAATAGATGGTGTAATCACACCTCTTGATGAATAACTTATTTTTCAGCCTCCTTTTTTAGTATCTTTACATTAAATTTTAAACCTCCTATTAATGAAAATCTATAAGTTTTTCCATTATGCCTATTTAATTTTTGCGGTACTATTTATTATTGATGCGATTCAAAATTGGGATAGAGGCTCAAGAACATATATTTCATTGGGCTTGGCTGCTTTGGCAATTTTTGTGTTTTTCTTCAGAAGAAAGTTTATGAAACGTTACGAAAATAAAAAGTAATTGGAGCTCATGTCAGCGGAAGTTCTCATTATTATTTCTTCATTAATTCTTTCGGCCTTTTTTTCAGGAATGGAAATAGCCTATGTGTCTTCGAACAAGATTCACATAGAAATAGAAAAAAAGCAAAAAGGACTTTTGGCTAAAATCCTATCTAGATTAACGGAAAGCCCGTCGAAATTTATTGCAACCATGCTCATTGGAAATAACATTGCGCTGGTTGTTTATGGGTTTTTTATGGGAGATGTTTTGGTCAATTGGTTTCAATCCATGCTGCCCTCATCTTACAGCGTGGTTAATTATTTATTGATTGATTTGAGTCTTTTGACACAAACGATTATTTCCACATTGATTATCTTAATTACGGCAGAATTTTTACCGAAGGTATTTTTTCAGATTTATGCCAATTCGCTTTTAAAAATACTAGCCTTACCAGCCTATATTTTTTATATAATCTTTACCTGGATTTCAAATTTTGTTATTTGGATTTCAGATTTGGTATTGAAAAAGTTCTTTAAAACAGATGGCGATCAGGTACAATTGGCTTTTACAAAGGTAGAATTGGGTAACTATATCAGTGAGCAAATGGAGAGTGTTGAGGCTCATGATGATATGGATACCGAAATTCAGATTTTTCAAAATGCTTTAGAATTTTCCGAAGTGAAAGCCCGTGAAGTTATGGTGCCAAGAACTGAAATTATAGCTGTTGAGGTAAAAGAATCTATAAAAGCTATGAATGCTTTATTTACTGAAACCGGTATTTCTAAAATGGTCGTTTACAAAGAAAACATTGATGATATTTTGGGTTACGTGCATTCTTTTGAATTATTTAAAAAACCTAAAAATATCAAGTCGGTTATCATGCCTGTGGAATTTGTTCCAGAAACCATGTTGATCAAGGATATCTTGAACGTACTAATAAAAAAACGCAAGAGTATAGCTGTGGTTTTGGATGAATATGGTGGCACTTCTGGTATTATGACGGTTGAAGATATTGTTGAGGAATTATTTGGAGAAATTGAAGATGAACACGATACTGTGGTTCTTAAAGAGGAGCAAATGGATGAACATAATTATGTGTTTTCAGCTAGATTGGAAGTGGATTATCTTAATGAAACCTACAAGCTAAACTTACCTGAAAGTGAAAATTATGAAACTTTGGGAGGGCTTATTGTAGACCAAACTGAAGGAATTCCAGAACATAACGAAGTGGTGACTCTGGATGATTTTCAATTCACAATCTTGGAAGTCTCGAACACTAAAATAGACCTCGTTAAACTAAAAATTCTGCAAGAGGACTAATTTCCTGAATATTATATCAATTAATGGTATAATCTACTTTTATTATTAAATAGAAAATGGTATTTTCGCGCACTATATCGTAAAAAATTTAAATGACAGATGGCAGTTTTAAATAAAATTAGACAACGTTCACTTTTTTTAATATTAATAATCGCATTAGCATTATTTTCATTTGTATTATCTGATTTGTTCAGAAACAGCGATGCGCTTTCTGCAAAATCGCAAAATGTTGTTGCAACCATTAACGGGAAAGAAATAACCCGTGAAGATTTTTTAAGCAAGGTTGAGGCAGTTCAAAGGCAGTTAGGTCCTAATGGAACAAGTACCCAGGCCATGAACCGTGTTTGGGACCAGGAAGTTAGACAAGCTGTTATGGAAACGCAATATGAAGCTTTGGGTATTACCGTAGAGCAAGATCAAATGCGCGACCTTTTAAAAACAACCTTGGCAAATAATCCTGACTTTCAAAATGAGGCTGGAATTTTTGATGAAGCCAAACTTTCAGAATACATTCAAACTTTAAAAACCAGTTCGGAAGCAGCTTACCAACAATGGGTTGACTATGAGCAATCATTGGCTAATAATGCCTTACAAACTAACTA
This sequence comes from Hanstruepera sp. CR43, assembly GCF_055227665.1. Lineage (NCBI taxonomy): Bacteria > Pseudomonadati > Bacteroidota > Flavobacteriia > Flavobacteriales > Flavobacteriaceae > Hanstruepera > Hanstruepera sp. CR43. The sequence goes on from NZ_CP200078.1 coordinate 2,383,354, forward strand.
TATGAATATGGTTAAAGCGGGTATGATTGGTACTTTAGCTGAAGGAAAACTGGCATATCATTTAGAGGGAGACAAGGTTGATTTGAGATTTGTTCATATTCCGTTTTCTTCAATTCCAGATAGTACCATTACCGTTACTAAATCGGAAATTGCCAAGTATGTAGAAGAGCACAAAGAACGTTATGAAGTAGAGGCATCAAGAGATATCCAGTTTGTTGAATTCAAGGAAGTAGCCTCTGTAGAAGATGAAGCTGAAATCGAAAAAGCTGTAGCTGCTTTCAAAGAAGGAAAAGTGGAATATAATGATGGCAGAACAGATACCATTAAACCATTTGCTCAAGTTAAGGATCATGCTAACTACATCAACTTTGTTGCAGGTTCAGACATCAAGTTTGATAACCGTTTCATTAAGAAAAATCAATTACCAACGGCTTTTGCTGATAGTATCTACAACTTGAATGTTGGTGAAGTATTTGGTCCATACAAAGACAATGGCTATTTCAAATTATCAAAAGTTGTGGCTGATATCCAAATGCCAGATTCAGTTAAGGCCAGACATATATTAATTCCATTTGTAGGTTCGCGTTCTGCAACAGATTCTACAACACAATCGGAACCTCAAGCTAAAGCAACTGCTGATAGTTTGATGCGTATTGTTAAGGCTGATACAACCAAGTTCAAAGGACTTTTAGACTTTTCAGCTGATAAGGTTAGTAACGAGAATGATGGTGTTTTAGATTGGTATACTTACAATGCCATGGTTCCGGAATTCAGAGATTACACCTTTGAAAATGAAGTAGGTGATATAGGTGTTGTTAAATCGGCTTTCGGATTCCATGTCATAGAGATATTAGGACAAAAGAACAAGCAACGTTCAGTTAAAGTGGGCACTATTGCAAGAAAGATTGAGCCATCTGAAGAAACAGTGAATGCTGTTTTTAGAGATGCATCAAACTTTGAGATTGCTTTAGAAAAAGGAGATTTCCAAACTTTGGCTGAAGAGAATGAATATGTTGTTAGACCTGTAAACACGATTAAGGAATTGGATGAGAATATTCCTGGTTTAGGTAGTCAGCGTGCTATGGTAAGATGGGCTTTTGAAGATGAAACCGAAGTAGGTGAATACAAGCGATTCAATGTACCAGGTGGATATGCCATTGTACAATTAGTGGCTAAAAATAAAGCTGGTTTAATGAATACGGAAGAAGCTTCTATTACCGCTTTACCAGCCATTAGAAAGGAAAAGAAAGCAGAACAGATTAAGTCTCGAATTACAGCGACTACGGTTGAAGACTTGGCAAAAGCCGAAAATTTATCCCCTAGAACATCATTGGCGTTAACCATGAAAAACCCAACGCTTTCAGGTGTTGGTAAAGAACCATTGGTTATTGGAATGGCGTTTGGCATGGAGCAAGGAGAGACTTCTGGGTTAATAGAAGGTGAGAATGGTATTTTTATGATTAATGTGGTTAAAAAAGAATTGGCTACTGAAATGGATAATTACCAAGGATTTGCCAACCAAGTGCAAACAGCCAAAGTAAATGCTGTGAACACGAGATTATACAATGCGTTAAAAGATGCAGCAGACATTGAAGATAACAGAGCTAAAACAGTTCAATAGTTTATAATAATATTTGTTAATTAAAAGCCTTTCTGAAAAGAAAGGCTTTTTTTATAATGCCATTGTTTTAAATGGAATAATTGTATCGTAACCTTTAGTTTTAAAATAGGTTGAAGGGTTTTCGGTTGCGGTTGCTAAAATAAAGTCACCGCCCCAGGCACCCAGACTTTTAATGGCGCCTTTAAAATCATTAAACAACCTGTTCTTTATAGGTTCTTGTTTGAGAATAGCATCTATGATTGTTTCATGTTGGTTTATCAAATTATTGAATTCCGATAAATTATTGCAGGTAATAATACTTTCGGTAATTTTGTTTAAAGAAGTAATTGCTCCTAACTTGTCAAACTTGTTTTTCCGATAGGCATCTATGGCATCTCGGCTATTTTGCTTTTTGTTCAAATACACAAAATAGAGATTGTCTTTAAAGTTTGGGTTAAATTCTACGTTTTGAATGTCTTGACTATCTTTTTTCAAACTATAGACAATAGGGTTGTTATTTGAAGCGCAAGCAATATCGTAGCCACTGCCACCAAAGGTTAATTCTAATAACTGGTAAGGGTCTATTTGTGCCCAATTGGCCAGATTATTAATTAAGGTTGAAGAGGATCCCAAACCCCAATCTTTAGGAAAGGTTAGTTTGGTTTCAACCGAGCAGCCTGCATTTAAAAAATCAGGATTTAATTGTTTGGCAACATTTAAGATTTGAATAAGCCTTTTTACAAAATCTGTGTTAGAATCATTTGAATAAAGATTATTCAGTTTAATATTTGTTTCAAACCAGATATGCTCGTTATGATCAATGCTTTTCCAATGTATGGTGTCAGAATCATTAGGTTCAACGGTTAAGTGTTGTCCGTATTTGGTTGGTAGGGCCAATCCTTTAGCACCATCTAAAACCAGATATTCACCGGTTAATAATAATTTGCCGTTGCTGTAAAAGTTACTTTTCGACACCTCGTAAATTATTTAAAGCATCAACAACAGCACTATGGGAAACCGTTTGGGTTTTAAAATGTTCAATAAGTTGGTTCTTTTTCAGAGTTAGTCGCTTCGAACTGATTGAGAATATTCATTAAATGCATTTTCATATGGCCTTCTTGAATCCCTGTGGTAATCAAGGAACGCAACGCGCCAAAATTTTGGGCCAGACCAGCTACCGCTACAATACCCATGAGCTCTTTTGCTGAAGGTTTATGAAGTAACTCCAAGGATAATTTAACCAGAGGATGTAAACCAGTCAGTCCTCCAACCGTACCTAATGCCAATGGAATTTCAATCCAGAATTTAAAAATGTCGTTCTCAATGGAAGCATGTGTCAAACTACTATATTGACCATTTCTGGAGGCATAAGCATGGACGCCTGCTTCAACAGCTCTAAAGTCATTACCTGTAGCTAAAACAACCGCATCGATACCATTCATAATGCCTTTATTGTGGGTGACAGCTCGGTAAGGTTCCACTTCAGCAATCCTGACAGCTTGAATAAACCTTTTGGCAAAAGTTCTGGGGTTTATTTTATCGTCATCACTTAAGTCATCAACCGGACAAGAAACTTCAGCTCTCACCAAACAATTCGGGACATAATTGGAGAGAATACTCATGACAATGTCTATGTTTTTTTCTTCATCAGAAAAATCATCATAGGCTTTGGCTTCCGTTTTAAAGGTTTTGGCAAATTGTTCCAAACAGGAGTTAATGAAGTTGGCACCCATGGCATCCTGTGTTTCGAAGGTTGCATGAAGCTGGTAGTAATTGGGAATATCAGCAGTTTTGTCAATGAGTTCAATATCCAAAATACCACCACCACGTTTTTCCATATTCTTGGTAATGGGTTTGCTATCACTAATGAGTTTTGGTTTTACAGAGTTGAAAAAATGTTGTAATTTTTCAAAATCACCTAGATATATAAAATGTACCTGACCAATTTTGGTTGTTGAGATGATGGTGGTTTTGAAGCCGCCACGATCGAGCCAAAATTTAGCTGCTTTACTGGCTGCTGCCACAACAGAACTCTCCTCAATGGCCATGGGAATTGTATGCAAGGTGCCATTAATTAAAAAATTAGGGGCAACTCCAAGCGGTAAATAGTAATTTGTAATCGTATTTTCAATAAACTCGTCATGAAGTTGTTGCAGCTTGTCGTTGGAATTCCAGTATTGTTTGATGATGTTTTTGGCATTCGCGTTTTGTGCAAAATACGTGTCGACTATCCAATCAATTTTCTTGGATTTTGATAGTTTTGAAAAGCCAGAAATAGGTTTGCCCATTACAATAAAATTGAAAATGTAAAGATACTATTATTGTGTGAGTTCTAATGCCAAGGGCTATTTAACTGTTAATAAATACGGTTTTTTGCTTAATTTTTAGTAAACTTGGCATTATTTTATTAATACCATATCTTAAATGAAATTATCCACATTTTTCTTCCTTTTAAGTTTCGTGGCCACTTCACTTGGTAATTCAATAATAAAAACTAACTAACTCAAATACTATGTCAGATCAATTAGACCATTTTAAAGAAGAACCTCAATTACTAGGGCATCCAAAGGGATTATTCTATTTGTTTTTTGCGGAACTATGGGAGCGTTTTAGTTTCTATGGTATGCGGGCACTATTGACCCTTTATATGGTTGATGTTGTCTTTGAGGCACTATCAAATAGAGATTATGCAGCAGCAGCTGTTTATGCATCTTATGGTTCCTTGGTTTATGCGTCCACCGTTATTGGCGGTAAAATATCCGATAGTATTTTAGGGATGCGACATTCCATATTTTTGGGAGGTATATTGATGGCTATCGGTCACTTTGTATTGGCTATTGAGAATGACATTGCGTTTTATTTGGCTTTGGCCTTTATTGTTGTTGGAAATGGGTTTTTTAAACCTAATATATCAACGTTTGTTGGGTCACTTTACAAAGAAGGAGATCCACGTAAAGACTCTGGGTTTACCATATTTTACATGGGGATTAATATTGGTGCTTTTGCTTCACCACTATTATGTGGTTGGTTAGGACGTGAATATGGCTGGCATTATGGTTTTGCCTTGGCAGGATTTGGGATGTTATTGGGACTAGCTTTCTTTTGGAGCGGCATCAAAAAAAATATATTTGGAAGTAGAGGACTTCCAAATAATAATACCATTTATAATAAGTCTATTCTTGGTTTGAAAAATAACCAATTTGTTTCTGTTTTGGCATTTCTGTTTGTACCGTTAATTGCTTTTTTATTGTCTTCTTATCAACCCATTTGGGGGGATCAAAATATTGTAAACGTTATTTTTAAAGTAATTGGTTTTACCGTATTAGGATATATGATTTATGTGATGGCTAAAGCTACCGCAGATGAAAGGAATAAATTGATTGTGGCTATCTTCTTAACTGTTTTTATGACTATTTTTTGGGGCTTTCATGAGCTTTCAGGTAGTGTGATTACATTATTTGCTGAAAGAAATGTAAACTTAATGTTTATTAATGCTCCCCAAACAAATGCAATTAATGCCATGTATATTATAATATTGGCGATACCTGTTTCGTTGCTGTGGCAATACCTTTCCAAGAAAAAGATAAATCCAAGAACACCTTATAAATTTGCTTTGGGATTAGCATTTGCGGCCATTAGTTTTTATGTATTGGCTATAAGTGCAGAAAGTGCCGATACGAATGGTAAAGTACCATTTTCGTTTTTAATGATTATGTATTTTATCCTGTCTGTTGGTGAATTGTTTATGTCACCTGTTGGGCTGTCTAAAATGACAGATTTAGCACCAGCAAGATTAATAGCATTTGTTATGGGTGTTTGGTTTTTGTCATCCGCATTTGCATTCCAAATTGTTGGATTTATTGGAAAAGAGCTTGCTGTTGAAAGTACCGATAAGAATGTAGGTGGCTTTGATTCTTTAGGAATTTATACTGATGGATTCCATCTCATTGCTATGTATGCTGGAGGTGCAGCCATCATTACCTTAATTCTGGCTCCAATTTTAAAGCGTTTAATGGGTAACGTACACTAATAGAAATTAACTAAACTAACTATATATGAATACTGATATTGAAAATTTATTTAAGGATAAGGTTATAGGGCATCCTGCTGGATTGTTTGTGTTATTTTTTACAGAAATGTGGGAACGTTTTTCGTTCTATGGGATGCGGATTTTATTGGTTTATTTTTTAACTGCACCGTTAATCGGTGATAATCCAGGATTAGATTGGTCGAGTGAACATGCTTTGTCTTTAATCGGAACCTATGCTTCGTTGTTATACTTAACTCCGATTGTAGGTGGATGGATAGCCGATAAAATAACTGGGTACCGCATAGCAGTTGTTATTGGGTGTCTAATTATGACTTTAGGACATGCTGCTATGGCTTTAGAAACAACCATGTCTTTTTATTTAGGTTTAGCATTTTTAATTATTGGTACAGGTTTCTTTAAACCCAATATCACTTCTATCATTTCAACCATGTACAAGGGTAAAGAATCTAAAAAAGATGGTGCCTATACTATTTTTTATATGGGTGTGAATGCCGGAGCATTTTTTGGAATGCTACTTTGTGGTTATTTGGGTGAAACCAAAGGTTGGTCATGGGGATTCGGTCTAGCAGGGATTTTTATGTTACTAGGTATGCTACAATTCTGGTTAGCAGGTAGTCTGTTTGGAAGTATTGGAGCTAAACCAACCAAAGTTCATGAAGTAGAATTGCCTCAAAACATCAACGAGGTTAGTCCTGCTGAACAGGAAGAAGCTGAAGCTGATGAAAAGTTAAATCCTTTTACCATGTTCGATAAAGTTCTTATTGTACTTTCTTCAATAGGAGGATTGTTATACTTGTTCAACGACCCTATGGAAAAAATAGGCAATATCAATATGTTGCCATTTGAAGTAGGTGGCTTGAGTGGAACGAATGTAATTGTTTTAATAGCTCTTTTGTTATTCTTATTGTTATTAGTAATAAGAATCATAAGGTATATTCCAGTCGTCAGGGATCGTATTATTGCGGTTTCTATTTTTGGTGTGTTTACGGTGTTTTTCTTTGCATTTTTCGAGCAATCTTTAGGTTCGATGGCATTATTTGCTGGTGATTATACAAATAGAACACTTGAAGGGAATGCGGGAATGATTTTTAGTGTAATAGATACGCTTCTAACCACAATTCCATTGATTATCATTACTTGGGTACTTATTTTATTGGCTAAAAAGACATTTTCAAGAATTGGTTTATCAAATATAATCTTGGCAATAGCATTTATTGGGCTCTGGATTTTAGTTATTTATCGTTTATATGTGAAATTATCAGCAGATGTTACTGAAGTAGAGGCATCCTGGTTTGCTATATTGAACTCGTTTTTTATTATCACATTAGCACCATTATTTTCCAAATGGTGGGAAAGTAAATTTAATCCGAGTGCTGCCATGAAATATGGTATAGGTTTAATTCTATTGGGATTAGGTTTTGCCTTTTTATCTTATGGGGCCGGAGAAATACCATCAGGTGCTAAAACGGCTTCTGTAAGTATGGTGTTTTTAATTATGGCTTATTTATTTCATACTATGGGGGAATTATGTATTTCGCCCGTTGGATTATCGTATTTAAGTAAATTAGTTCCTGCCCGAATGATAGGGTTTATGTTTGGTATATGGTATTTGGCCATTGCGGTTGGTCAAAAAGCTGCTGGAAAGATGGGAGGAATGATTGATAAGATTTCTGAGGAGTATTCTATGAGTACCTTCTTTTTGATATTTACATTGGTGCCAATTGGAGCTGGATTAGTCGCCATTGTATTAAATCCATTATTAAAACGCTTAATGCACGGTGTTCGTTAATCGAAAAAATCGTTAAAATATCCTCAAAACACGTCATTCTTGGCGTGTTTTTTATATTTTAGGAACGGTTTTTGAAAGTTTCCTTTCTAAATCCGACAATTAAAAAAACAGAAACATGAAAAGAGTATTAGTACTAGTAACCATATTGTTTTTCGCAGTACAGGTTCATGCACAGGAAATAAACTGGGTGTCTTTAGAGGAGGCCGTCGCCCTTCAAAAAAAGAACCCTAAAAAAATAATGATGGATGTTTATACCAATTGGTGTGGTCCCTGTAAAATGTTAGATAAAAACACCTTTCATAATAAAGATGTGGTAGACTATGTCAACAAAAACTATTATGCCGTCAAGTTTAATGCTGAAGGTAATGAAACCATCACGTTCAATGGACAAACGTTTGACAATCCACAATACGATCCAGCGAAAGCTAACAGACGAAACGGCGTTCATGAACTGGCTAGACATTTTAGTATTAGATCCTATCCTACCATTGTGTTTTTAGGGGAGTCAGCAGAGTTTTTAACTCCAGTAATTGGTTACAAGACACCAAGACAATTAGAGTTATATTTAAAGCTGTTTAAAAATGACGACCATAAGGACTTTAAATCTCAAGATGATTTTACAGCCTACTACAACGCCTTCAAACCTGAATTTTCTGAATAGAAAAATATCACTTAATAATATAAGCTCCCTTTTCACCGGTATAGTGAAAAGGGAGTTTTCTTTTTCTACAGGTTTGTTCCCATCTTTTTATGTAGGATTTATAATTACTGCCATCGGCGATTATACAAATCGGATTTAGACTATCAATTAATCGCGTTAGATTAATTTTGGGCGAGTTTCTCAATAGGATATAGTCAGGATTAAAACGTAAGTTTTGATAAATACCCAAGCTATCAATAATCAACAACTTTTTACTTTTAAATCGATAGACGTTTTTTAAGGTATCATATTCAATTTTTTTGATGAAGTTGCCAACTTCGTAGTTTGTGATAATCTGATTATTCTTTAAAATAGTGCTATCTAAATTATGGCAAATATTCAAATGGTTTCCATTTTTGATGCCCACAAGGCTAAACCTACTTTTATGGAAGACAACCATTTCATCATGTAACTCTACTTGCCATTTGTTATACGTTAATAGCACTTGAAATATTAGAATCGAAATTAGTGCTACAGATAAGTGCTTGTAGCTTTTCGATTTAAAATAGTTAATGCCACATATAATGATGACATAAAATGCTATGGTCAAAAACCAATTCATGGGAATATCTTTAAACAAAAAAGCTTCTTGGTGGGCAACCCAGTTAAAAAGAGAATTCATGGCATGAATGATATAACCGTAAATATCGAATAGGATGTTTTGGGGTGTGTTCAATACGGCCAAAAGGATGATAAAGAAACCAAAACCTAGAATAAGTCCTAAAATAGGAATGATTAAAATATTAGAGATAAAGAACAAGCCTGGAAATTGATGAAAGTAAAATAAACTCAGAGGTAAAATGCCAGCCTGCGCTGCAAATGATACAGCGAGTAACTCCCATATTCTGTTGGGCACTTTATAGTTAAATCGTAACAATGGCTTCAGCATCGGGTAAATCATCACAATACCTATAACTGCTAAATAACTCAATTGAAAACCAACCTCAAACAAGAAAAATGGATTAATAAGTAGTATCAAAAAAGCTGAAATGGCTAGTGTGTTCATCGTATTATGAGGCCGTTTTAGGTTCATGCCAATAGCAAGTGCTGTAAACATGGTCACAGCACGTAAAACAGAAGGCGATAAACCGGCTATTAGAGCAAAACTCCATAATAAAATCAGGATTATACCAGTTTTAATATATAAACCATATTTATACCTTTTTAAGAATCCTAATAAAAAGTTTAACATCATTAAGATGATTCCAATATGTAATCCGGATATAGCCAAAATATGAATGGCGCCAGCATTGGCGTAATCTTCATAAAGGTTTTTGCTAATGTCTTGTCGGTAGCCTAACAATAACGCGTTAATAACGGCCAATTCATCAGGTTCAAAGTTGTAGTTTTCTAATTTGTTAATAATTGATTGTCTCAAATTACTTGCAAAGCCAAGAATAGTTGGGTTATGCTTATCCAATAACGTCATAGTATTGTAATCACTATAAATCTGTGCATAAACATTTCTGTTTTCTAAATAAGCCTTGTAGTTAAATTGAAATGGATTCAAAGGAGGTTTTAATACTTGCAATTTTGAATTCATTGCTATCTGATAATCAACTGACAAATGCTGATTCAATGAATCTTTTGAAATATTAAGTTGTACTTTACCATTGACTAAAACGGAATCAATTTGAATGACATTTGCTATGTAGCGTTCGTGATAGGTTGTTGGTTTTAGCTGTTCACTGATGCTTAAAATAATTTGAGAATCACGAGGGTTGTCATAATCATAGAAATGACTGTAATGTTTTTGATGATTTTGTTGATTGTGAATAAATACAATGAATATACCAAGGGAGATAGTGGTTAATAAAGTCAAAACACCAAACCAAATGGTTTTTTTGAACTTATCTTTAGAATATTGGTAGTTTACTAAAGTAGCAGTGAGAAGTACCAAAGTTGTTGACAATGATTCTACAAGAGTAAAATCGGTGTCTTTACCAATAATGATACCAATTATAAGACAGATGGTTAGTTTAATAATGGGGAAATCAAGTAACTTCATTACAGGAAGTTACAAAAAATTCTTACAAAATACGTCTAGCTTGCACAAATGCAAAGTACCAATACTTTTCTGACAAAAGAGATGTTATGACGCCTTTACTGGTTGTAGAATGTATAAAAGTCACATAGCCAGGTCTGGCTTCTGTAACAATGCCAACATGATTGACATTGCGACTATTTTTTTTGGTTGCAAAAAACAATAAGTCGCCTTTTTGAACTTCTTTGACATCCACCCAGTCACCCGTTAGAGCTAATTGAGAAGTGGTTCTTGGTAATGCAATGGCCTCTTTTTTATATGCGGTGGTTACCAATCCTGAACAATCCATACCTTTTTTAGTTGTGCCACCATATTTGTATTTAACACCTTCAAAAGTTTCGGCATAGTCTACAATAGCATTTACTTTATTGCTGTAATCTGAATCTGAACTCCTGCCTTCATAGGTGGCAACCGTTTGGTGTGATTTACGAGTAGAAGATTGAGCTGTCTTTTTTGATTTACAAGACGAGAGAATTAAAAAGCAGCAAATTATTAGGGCCAATTTTCGCATGCATCGAAAATAAACAATTTTGTTATTAAAAAAATAATAACCTTTGAAAAACTTGATTTGTCTTCCATACAAATTCTCTTATTTTTAGCACTCAATTTAGAATAATCTATGAATGTAGTTGATTTGTTTTCTGGATGTGGTGGATTGGCATTAGGCTTTAAATGGGCTGGTTGTAACACGCTATTGGCCAGTGACGTGGATGAAAATTGTGAAGAAACGTACACACATAATTTTCCCAATGTACCGTTTTTAAAAGGTGATTTACGAACTATTACTACCAAACAGATAAAAAGTCAAATGAGTGATTCTGTTGATGTGGTTATTGGGGGGCCACCATGTCAAGGTTTTTCGTTGGCCAATAAAAACAGAAACAAAGTCAAGGATGACCCAAGAAATGAATTGTTCTACGAGTTTGTGCGAGTTGTTACCGATTTGCAGCCCAAAGCCTTTGTGATGGAAAATGTACGTGGATTGTTATCCATGCAAAAAGGGAAAGTCATTCAGTTAATGAAGGAAGAATTTGAAAATGCCGGCTTGGGTTACCAGGTTGATTTCAAGGTATTGCTGGCTTCTGATTATGGTGTTCCCCAGAACAGACAACGAGTCATAATGATTGGTATTAGAAAAGATTTGGATATAAAACCTGAGTTTCCAATAAAAACCTACGCAAAACCTATTACCGTATGGGAAGCTATTTCAGACTTGCCTCAAATAGAAGCTTCTCAAGGTGAGGAAAAGATGAACTATGAAAGCGAGCCTCAAAACACCTATCAAGAGCTCATGAGGAAATCATCGGCATCCGTTTTCAATCACGTTGCCATGCGTCATACTAAACGTTTGATAGAACGCTTTAAAGTCATTAAAGCTGGTCAATCTTTAGCACATGTTCCGCAACAACATGCGGCCGTGAAACGGGGCAAGCCAACGGAAAAATCAAAAATTGTCTTCTCTCAAAACAATCAACGGTTGCATGCTGATAAGCCAGCTCCAACCATAGCGGCGTCGTTTCAAAGCAATTTTATTCATCCGTATCTAAATCGAAATTTTACGGCTAGGGAAGGTGCGCGAATGCAATCATTTCCAGATGATTTTGTTTTTCAGGGCATGCGAACCAAAATGAGTTGGGAAAAGGGTTTGAGTCAATATCAACAAATAGGAAATGCCGTTCCACCACTTTTGGGTTATGCCATTGCGAGTAAAATAATGGATCTTTTGAATGGCTCGGAAACTAATTTAGAAAATCACCAACTTTTTAAGCAGGCTGAAGCTATTGGCTGATGGACTCATAGATGAGTTTGGCTGTTTTGGCACTGGCTCCCTTGCCACCTAGTTTTTTCTCCAATTCATAATAAGACATAAAGAACTTGGTACGCTCATAACTGTCTAATATGCGATCTAATTCTGTTTTTAAACGCTTTGTATTGAAGTCATCTTGAATCAATTCCGTAACGACTTCCTGATCCATAATCAAATTGACCAAAGAAATATATTTTATGTGCTTTACGAGACGTTTGCCAATTTGATAGGACAACCAACTACCTTTATAGCATACTACTTCAGGCACTTTGAAAAGTGCAGTTTCTAATGTTGCTGTACCTGATGTTACCAATGCTGCCGAAGACACACTTAATAAATCATAAGTTCTGTTGGAAACAAAATGAACATTGGCATTCTTGATGAACTGCAGGTAAAAACTGTAATCCTGACTTGGTGCACCAGCAATCACAAATTGGTAATTAGGGTAATTATTGACCACACTCAACATAACAGAAAGCATTTTTTTAATTTCCTGCTTTCGGCTTCCTGGAAGTAAGGCTATTATAGGTTTTTCGTTTAATTCATAATCGGCTCTAAATGTATATTCATCTACTTGGGTTCTATTGGCTATAGCATCAATTAGTGGGTGACCTACAAATTCAACAGGATAGTTGTGCTTGTTTTCGTAAAAATCCTTTTCGAATGGTAGAATAACGTACATGTTGTCAACATCTCGTTTTATGTCCTTAATCCGGTTTTCCTTCCAAGCCCAAATTTGTGGCGAGATATAATAATGGGTTTTAAACCCTTTTTGTTTTGCCCATTTGGCAATCCGAAGATTGAAACCTGGATAATCAATAAAAATAATGACATCAGGATTGTACTCCTCAATATCCTTTTTGCAAAACGATAAGTTTCGGGTAATGGTTCGAAGGTTCATGATTACTTCTGCAAAACCCATAAACGCTAAATCCTTGTAATGCTTGATTAGATTGTTAGAAACATGCTGCATTAAATCTCCACCCCAAAATCTAAATTCAGCGTTAACATCTTCTTTGAGCAATGCCTTCATTAAATTGGAACCGTGTAAATCACCTGACGCTTCTCCAGCAATAATGTAGTATTTCATCTATAATTACATGAATTTAGTAACAAAGGTAAAAATAGCAACAATAACAGTTGCCAACAAAACACCCCTAGCACGATAATCTTGCTTCTTTTTAATAAAAACAAAAAAGGCTAATAAGTTTAAAATAGCACCTAAACTTATTAATTTACCGAGAAAACCTTCTGATGAAGCCGATTTCAACACAGAAATAAAACCATCGCCATTACCCAATATTAACGTGGCCAAATAAAGACCGATAATATTGGCAATGAGACCTATAAGCAACCCTTTAAATACTTCTTGTTTCATCATCGAAATTCCATGTGTTTAATTGTTGAATACAGTGATGTGCTGTTAAATCAAATTGAACAGGTACAACAGAAACATAACCATTTGTTAAAGCCCATTCATCAGTGTCTTCACCATGATCTAAATTAACAAATTTCCCTGTTAACCAATAATAATCTTTTCCTTGTGGGGTTTTTCGTTTATCAAATTCCTCTTCCCAGTTTGCACGTGCCTGACGACAAATTTTAATACCTTTTATCATTGATTTTTTCAAGTTAGGTATGTTGACGTTTAAGACCACATCCTTAGGTATGCCATTTTTTAATACTTTTTTAGCTATTTGTCTTACAAATGATTCCGAACCTTCAAAATTAGCATTGTAATTATAGTCCAATAACGAAAAGCCAATAGCAGGAATACCTTCAATTCCAGCTTCCAGAGCAGCACTCATAGTACCTGAATAAATCACATTAATTGAAGAGTTTGACCCATGATTGATTCCAGAAACACACAAATCAGGTCTTTTGTCCAGTATTTCATTGACTGCTAATTTAACGCAATCAGCTGGCGTACCAGAGCAACTATATTCCGGTTGATCACCAGAATCAATGTGAACACGTTCCAAATGCAATGTGGAATTGATGGTGATGGCATGACCCATGGCACTTTGAGGGCTATCTGGCGCTACCACAACAACATCACCTAATTCTTTCATGACCTTAATCAATGTTCTAATTCCTGGGGCTGTAATGCCATCGTCGTTAGTAATTAGTATTAAAGGCTTTTTAGCCATAATTGTTTCTGAATTGTTGTTATGCTAAAATACACAAATTCGAGTGCTTTCAGATATTATTTAGTGTTTAACAAAAAATTAGTACCATTTGATTATATTGGCATAGTTTTTTCTTTAATTTAGTGAAAAATATATGATGTTTATTTTAAGAATTATGAAAAGGAATTATAATATTTTGATACTAATGCTTCTTTTGGCATTTGCATCATGCAGCTTTACCACGAAAACATTTAGTGACCCTAATAAAGATAAACTTTTAATACAGGTTATAACCTACGTTTTGGAAAGAGGTCACTTTGATCCCAAGGATATGGACGACGCCTTTTCAGCGGAAGTATATTCTGACTATTTAGACCAGATAGACCCTTTAAAACAATATTTTTATCAGTCTGATATTAAAGAGTTTGAAAAGTACAAAACTGAAATTGATGACCAATTAAAGGCTTTGGATATTTCATTTTTCAATTTAACTCATGAAAGACTCATGCAACGTATTGAGGAGGCTAAAGTGATTTATCGAGAAGTGTTGGCACAGCCCTTTGATTACACCATTGATGAAACGTTCAATTCAGATTATGAATCTTTAGATTTTGTAAGCAATAAAAAAGAAATGAAAGAACGTTGGAGACAACGTCTAAAGTACACCAATTTGGCCAATTATGATGACTTGATTTATGCTCAAGAAAATGCTGAAAAGAATACTGAAAATGCGGAGCCAGTAGAGCCAAAATCGATAGATGAAATTGAAGCAGAGTCCAGAAAGGAAACCTTAAAAACAATAGATATCTATTATAACGATTACATTGATGATATGGAACGCAAAGATTGGTTTGTTGTTTATATCAATGCCATTACCCAAGAGTTTGACCCACATACTACCTATTTTGCACCGGAAGATAAAGAGGTTTTTAATCAAGGTATTTCTGGTCAATTGGAAGGAATTGGTGCCAGACTCCAAAAACGAATGGATAATATTAAAATTGTTGAACTCATATCCGGAGGTCCTGCCTGGAGAGGTAAAGAATTAGAGGTTGGTGACATTATTTTAAAAGTAAAGCAAGAAGATGAAGAAGCTCCAGTAAGTATTGTTGGTATGCGAATTGACGATGCTATTAAGCTCATCAAGGGTCCTAAAGGAACCAACGTGTATTTAACTGTTAAAAAAGTTGATGGTACAATTGAAGAAATTAAAATTACCAGAGATATAGTCGAATTAGAGGAAACGCATGCCAAGTCATCTATTGTTACTAAAAACGAAAAGAAGTATGGTGTCATTAATTTGCCTAAATTCTATGCCGATTTTGAACATTATGATAAGTTAAATGCCGCAGCAGATGTCAAATTAGAGATTGAACGGCTTAAAGATCAAGGCATGGAAGGATTGGTACTTGATTTACGAGGCAATGGTGGTGGATCCTTGACAACAGTTGTTGAAATGGCTGGTTTGTTTATCGAACAAGGACCAGTTGTTCAGGTACGTTCTACAGATGAACCCAAAGAAGTATTAAAAGATACAGACAAGTCCATTACTTGGGATGGGCCTTTAGTTATATTGGTTAATGAGTTTTCAGCATCAGCTTCAGAAATTTTGGCAGCTGCCATGCAGGATTACAAACGTGCCATAATAATTGGAAGTAAACAAACTTATGGAAAAGGGACCGTGCAGTCGTTTTTTGATTTAAATCGTATGATTAGAAACAATAAAGATGGCGATTTAGGAGCATTAAAAGTGACACGCCAAAAATACTACAGAATTAACGGTGGATCGGTGCAGTTAGAAGGCGTTAAAAGTGATGTGGTTGTTCCAGACCGATACAGTTTTATTGATATTGGAGAAAAGGACCAAGAAAATCCATTGAGTTGGGATGAAATTGACGCTGCAGAATTTTCGTTTTGGGATGGGTATTTTGATTATGACACAACCATTAAAAAAAGTAATGAAAGAATGCGTAATAATCCGCAATTGAAACTAATTGAAGAAAACGCAAAATGGGTCAAGGAACGTATGGATGAGAAGCAATACTCATTAAATTATGAAAAATACAAGGCTAAATTAGATTTGAATGAAGAAGAGGCTAAACAGTTTGATGAAATTTCTAATTATGAGACCAATTTGACATTTGAATCATTGCCATATGAGTTACGATTATTTGAACAGGATACCGTTCTAAAAGATAAGCGTATTCGCTGGCACGAAAGTTTGAGTAAGGACGTATATGTTGAAGAAGCCTTACATGTTCTTGAGGATTTGAAAGCATCTTATACCATAAAGAAAGTGGCAACCATCAAGGACTAATTTTTTTATGAGTCAGCCAACAAGCTCATTAAGTAAACTAGCGCTCCAGAAATTCAAAAGAAATTTCTGGGGCGTTTTTAGTTTGGTGTTTATTATAATCATTGGCTTGATTTCCATATTTGCCTATATTTTAGCACCTGATAATTCACAGCACGCCAATCAGATGCATTTGGCAATACATTCTCAAAAGCCAGGATTCACAGTTGATATGCTTGTGATTCCTGAATCAAAAAAAAGTGAACAAGCTTTATTGAACAAGCTTTTTTTTGGTTATCAAAATTCTGATACTGAAATCCCCATTACAGAACATGTGCTGGAAAACAACCAATTAACTTACACGGAGTATGCCGCTGATAATTTGGAGGGGTTGACTAAAACCATTGATTTGAGTGTTTATAATGAAAATTCTATAAAACCATTTGTTGACGAACGAACATTTATTTTTGGAACGGATAAATACGGAAGAGACTTGTTGAGTAGGGTGCTGGTTGGTGCTAGAATTTCATTTTTTATAGGCTTTATTGCGGTATTTATATCACTGGTTGTCGGTATCCTAATGGGGAGCTTGGCTGGTTACTTCGGCGGTAAGGTTGATGCTGTTATAATGTGGATTATTAATGTATCATGGTCTATTCCAACCTTACTTTTAGTAATTGCTATTACACTGGCTTTGGGTAAAGGCTTTTGGCAAGTATTTATTGCTGTTGGATTGACTATGTGGGTTGAAGTGGCTAGAGTGGTTAGAGGTCAGGTTATTAGCGTAAAGGAAATGCAATATGTAACAGCTGCCAGAGCTTTAGGCTTTAATGACTATAGAATAATAACCAAACACATTCTCCCAAATATTATGGCTCCTGTCATTGTTATTTCAGCAACTAATTTTGCAGCTGCTATTTTAATTGAAAGCGGTTTGAGTTTCCTGGGTATTGGGGCGCAACCACCTATGTCAAGTTGGGGCGCAATGATAAAAGATCACTATAATTATATTATTCTCGGTAAGCCTTATCTGGCATTAATACCAGGATTTTGTATTATGAGTTTGGTTATGGCATTTATGCTTATGGGTAATGCTTTACGTGATGCATTGGATGTGAGGAGTTGACAATTAATCCCTCTCTTTATCATTAAAAAATCCATTCCAAATCTCTGGTTTTAAATGCCCTGTCATATAATCTGCTCTATTCTCTCCATTTCTGACCAGTACTTCTCCATTCGGCTTAATGATAGCGTGTGAGCCACAAAGAGTTGGATTAAGAAATATTTTGTTTCTGAAAAAGCTGTTTAAGTCTGAAAAGAAAAATTCAGTTTCACTATTTGGGTTATTTTTTAACTGAATAGTGTTTTCGAATAAACAAAACAATATCATATCATTTGAGTATAAATAATCTCTGATAGGCGTGATAAATTCCTTCCGTTCTTTTATATCACTTTTAGTCCATTTGTTGTCCCAAACAGAATTGCATAAATCATCTTTATAATAGAATTCCAAAATAATAATCAGACTGTCTTGAATTTTCTTACCTGTGATTTTTTCAAGTTCTGTAATTAAAGAACTATGAGTGAAATTGCCATATTGATAAAGATCTTTTTTCAAAGTTGCATAGCGCTTTTTGTTTTTTCCAATAGAGTCCCAACGGCTCAAGAGCAACTCCTTATTACTCCATTTTTTTCTGAACTTAATTTGACTAATCCTATTGCCATCTTCGTCAATGTAGATTTTTGCTTGTCCTAAACTGTAATGAGAAACTAGAATGATGAAAAAAAATGAGAGTATAATTTTCATGGGTTGAAATCATTATTTATGGAATCTATATAATCCAAAACCTCATCTTTACCAATCGATTTTGAAGATGATGTCACAAAATAGTTTGGCATGTCTTCCCAAGTTTCCAGTAGTTTGGTTTTGTAATTTTCTACATGACGGGTTATGGCATTTGGTTTTAATTTATCCGCTTTTGTGAAAATTATGGAGAATGGAATGCCGTGTTCACCTAACCATTGCATAAATTCTAAATCGATAGGTTGTGCATCATGTCTAATATCTACCAAAACAAAAGCAGATACCAATTGCTCTCTTAAGCTAAAATATTGCGTTATAAATTTTTGAAAGGTTTTTTTTGCACTTTTGGATACGCGAGCATAGCCATAGCCAGGTAAGTCAACTAAATACCAGTTTTTATTAATTAAAAAATGATTAATTAGTTGCGTCTTTCCAGGTCTTCCAGATGTTTTGGCTAAACTTTTTCTATTGGTCAGCATATTTATCAATGATGATTTGCCAACATTACTCCTGCCAATAAAAGCATATTCAGGCAGTAAATTTTTTGGGCATTTCATCACATCAGAATTACTCATTATAAATTCTGCCGATTTAATTTCCATGACTAATAAATTGGGTTTAGAAATTTCTTTTGGTTAACCAGGAATCAAGAATCTCATTGAATTCATCAGGATGTTCCATCATGGCCGCATGCCCACACTTGTCTATCCAGAACAATTCAGAATCTGGCAAAAGTTCATCGAATTCTTCAGCAACTTCCGGTGGTGTTACGGTATCATTCTTGCCCCAAATGATACATGCAGGTGTTTGCATATTGGGTAGGTCTTTAGCCATATTATGTCTGATGGCGCTTTTAGCAATGGCCAAGGTTTTAATCAGTTTATTTCTGTCATTGACCGTTTCAAAAACTTCGTCAACTATCTCTTTTGTGGCAACTGCTGGGTCATAAAACACATCTTGAGCCTTCTTTTTAATCACCTCATAATCACTGCGTTTGGTATAACCACCACCCATCGCACTTTCATAAAGGCCAGAACTACCTGTTATTATCAAGGCTTTGACTTTTTCTGGGTATAACTTAGTATGATATAGACCAATATGTCCACCGAGTGAATTCCCTAACAAGATAACTTCATTAAACCCTTTGAATTCAATAAAATCATGAAGGTATTTTGCGAAACTTTTTACATTGGTCTTTAAAAGGGACATGGTGTAAATGGGTAGTTCAGGTATAATGACACGATACCCTTTCTTGCTGAAATAATTGGTGACAGAATCAAAATTACTTAACCCTCCCATCAGGCCGTGAAGAACAATAATTGGAGTTCCTTCACCAACTTCAATATATCTGTAACTTTTTTCTTTTTTTAATCTGTGCGCCATTATTTGATTTAGCTGTTCTTAAAGGCAAATATAGTCAATTCATTCACAATATATGGATAAATATTGGCGCCTTGCAAAAGCCAATTCTTCAAGATATTAACATTGATATTAGGAATATGTATTGATTGTATTAACTCTCTGAAATTAAGCTGTTAAGATATTTTTAGCAAAATTTCAAATCGCAAAAAACAGACTGTTAATCGAAAAATTATCAACAAAGTGGTAAAATGTGGTAAAATGTGGTATATTTTTCAATATATTTGAAACTTAATCCCTAGAATCAGGAAATAGCGGTTTGAACTCATTAATAGGAACATACGAATGTAAGGTGGACTCAAAAGGTAGATTGATGTTGCCTGCTGCTTTAAAAAAGCAGTTGTCACCTGTGCTTCAAAATGGGTTTGTTCTCAAACGAGCCGTATTTCAACCATGTTTAGAGTTGTATCCTATGACGGAATGGGAATCACTCATGCAAAAAGTTAATAAGCTTAATCGATTCAAGAAAAAGAACAATGATTTCATCCGCCGATTTACTGCCGGATTGAGAATGATTGAGGTAGACTCTACAGGGAGATTATTGATTCCAAAAGATTTGGTGGTGTTTGCTAATATTTCGAAGGAAATAGTGGTGTCCTCGGCCATTAACATCGTTGAGATTTGGGATAAAACAAAATATGAACAAGCTATCGATGATGCTACAGGCGATTTTGCTGATTTAGCTGAAGAAGTAATGGGACAAGATGACGATGACCATGGAATATCATAATCCCGTTTTACTTAAAGAAACAGTTGATGGCTTAAATATAGTTGAAGATGGGGTTTATGTTGATGTCACTTTTGGTGGCGGCGGACATAGTCGGGAGATCTTAAAAAGATTGGGAAAAAATGGCAGACTATATGCATTTGACCAAGACCCAGACGCTCTTTTAAATACAATTGATGATGATCGTTTTACGCTTATTCATGAAAACTTCAGATACCTGAAACGGTTTTTAAGGTTTTATGGTGTCAAAGAAGTGCATGGTATTTTGGCTGATTTTGGTGTGTCCTCACATCAGTTTGATGTAGCAGAACGCGGTTTTTCAACCCGATTTGAAGCCGATTTAGACATGCGAATGAATCAAAATGATGCGCTTTCAGCTTTTCATGTTGTTAATGAATATGATGAAGATCAATTGAGGCAGTTGTTGTGGCAATATGGTGAATTGCGTCAAGCGCCAGCTATGGCAAGGGTGATTGTTGAAAATAGGAATGCTGGTTTCATAAAAACCAGTGATCAGCTAAAAGAGGTTTTGAAGCCATTTTTGAATCATAAAAAAGAAAATAAAGTGTTAGCTCAAATTTTTCAGGCCATACGAATAGAGGTGAATCAAGAAATTGATGTTTTAAAAGAATTCTTGATACAAACACCAGAGGTTCTTAAAAAAGGTGGGCGATTAAGTGTGATTTCATATCACTCGCTAGAAGACCGACTAGTAAAACGATTTATTAGAAATGGACTATTTGAAGGAGAGCCAGAAAGGGATGTGTATGGAAATTATGAGGTGCCATTCAAAAAAGTAGGTGGGTTAATTGTTCCAACATCTGAAGAAATTAAAAATAACAACCGTGCACGAAGTGCCAAATTAAGAATAGCTGAAAAGTTATAATGAAAAAGGGATTGTACAGCATTTTAAAAGGAACATTTTTAGTCAGTGATGACGCTTTTAAAAATTGGAGAATGATCTTGTTTTTGTCGGCGCTTGCTATAATCATGATTGCAAGTTCGCATAGCGCAGATAAAAAAGTACATGAAATTGCACGTTTAAATAATGAGGCTAAAGAAATGCGATCAGCTTTTGTTGATGGTCGTAAAAAGCTCATGGAATTAAAAAAGGAGACAGTTGTGGAAAGGAAGATGAAGGAAATGGGATTAGCTATATCAGAAATACCGCCCACAAAAATTAAAGTTAAATCACAAAATTGAGTTCAACTTGGCAGTAAACGAGAAGAACATATTGAACCGATTGTATTTTATAGCAGGATGTATGTTCATCTTCGCCTTAGCTGTAATCTTTAAACTGTTAAGTATTCAATTTTTACAGGGTGATAAATATCGCAGTTTAGCCGAAGAGCGAACCATAAAAAATGTGGTTATTCCGGCCAATCGTGGTAATGTATATTCTGCTAACGGTAATCTTTTGGCAACTTCAATTCCAAAATATGATATCCGGATTGATGCCATGACGCCTTCTTCGACAACTTTTGAAAAATATTTAAAACCACTTTGTGATTCGCTATCAGCCTTTTCAGGTAAACCTTCGTCTTATTATGAACGATCGATTCGAAAGGCAAGAGCCAATAAGAACAGATACCTGTTATTAAGTCGAAACATTGGTTATTCAGAATATATCCGAGTTAGAAACTTTCCATTATTAAATCAAGGAGCCTTTAAAGGCGGATTAATTGTAGAACAAAACACCAAACGTGAGCACCCAATGGGTGGAATTGCGCAACGTTCCATTGGGTATGAACGATCAGATGAGGATGGTAATATCACCAGAGCAGGATTGGATGGTGCTTTTGGCACTAAATATTTAAGAGGTAAAGATGGCCACCGATTAAAACAAAGAATCGGAAAAGGCCAATGGAAACCCATAGCTGATTACAACCAAGTTGAACCAAAAGATGGCTATGATATTTATACAACAATTAGTGTCAACATTCAGGATATTGCCCATCATGCCTTATTGCAACAATTGGAATATTATGAAGCGGAGCATGGTTGTGTTGTAGTTATGGAAGTTGCAACTGGCGAGATTAGAGCTATTTCTAATCTGGGAAGAACGGACAAGGGAACCTATTATGAAAAGTTAAATTATGCAGTTGGTGAATCTCATGAGCCCGGATCTACTTTCAAGGTGATGGCTTTGATGGCAGCATTGGAAGATAAAGTGATTGATACATCAACAATTGTGGATACGAAAAGAGGGCGCAAAATGTTTTATGGTCGATACATAAATGATTCCCACCATGGAGGTTATGGTGAAATATCAGCCGCAAGAGCATTAGAGGTATCTTCAAACATTGGTTTAGCTACAATTATTGATGATAATTATGCCAATTCACCTGAAAAATTTCTGAATAGAATAAAAAGTTGGAAGCTGGATCAGCCTCTGGGATTGCCAATTTTAGGGGAGGGAAAACCGGCTATTTATGAGCCAGGTCATACTAAATGGAGTAAAAATGCATTGCCTTCAATGGCTTATGGTTATAACTTGTCCTTGACGCCATTACAAACCTTAACTTTTTACAATGCTATTGCCAATAATGGCGTCATGGTAAAACCACGATTTATAAGAGAGGTCAAGGAGTTGGATAAACAGATTGAAAGTTTTGAGAGGGAGATTATCAACAATAAAATTTGTTCAGATAAAACACTCAAAGAAATTCAAGCTATTCTTAAAAATGTTGTGGTGAGAGGTACAGGTAAGTCTTTGTATTCCCCTTATTTTTCAATCGCAGGTAAAACAGGAACGGCGAAAACCGAATATTGGATGCCTGATTGGGAAAAGAATAGACGATATGTGTCATCTTTTGCGGGTTATTTTCCAGCCGAGAACCCAAAATATTCCTGTATAGTTGTCATTCATAAGCCTAGTGTTGTAAAAGGTTATTACGGAGCTGATGTAACAGGACCTGTATTCAAAAGAATTGCTCAAAAAATATTTACGGATACGCCTTTGATTGATGAGGTGGAATCCTTGGAAATCCAACATGCTGCTATTGATAAGGAGTATGAACGCTATTATGATATTTCTGAAAAGCATAAAACGATCATGCCTAATGTTGTTGGATTGCCAACCATGGATGCCGTTGCCATACTTGAAAATATGGGTCTTAAAGTCAGAACTCAAGGTGTTGGTGAAGTAAAATCACAGTCTATCACTAAAGGCGATAAAATTAAACGGAATCAAACAGTAATAATAAACGCATCATGATGACTTTAAAGGATATTTTATACAAAGTTACTTTGAATGCTGTTGCTGGTTCAACAAATGTTCCAGTCAATAAAATTGAGTTTGATTCCAGAAAAGTATCAAAAAACGATGTCTTTGTGGCTATTGTAGGGACGCAGTCAAACGGACACGATTTTATTGAAAAGGCTTTGTCTAATGGTTGTACCGCAGTCATCTGTGAAAAACTACCTGTAAAATTAGAACCAGAAGTAACTTATGTGGAGGTCGAAAATTCTTCAAGTGCTTTGGCAATTATGGCGTCAAATTATTACGGTACGCCTTCTGATAATTTACGTTTAGTAGGTGTCACGGGAACTAATGGCAAAACAACAATTGCTACGCTCCTGTATCAGTTATTCAAAAAAGCAGGCTACAAAGTAGGTTTATTATCAACTGTAAGAATTATGGTTGATGATATTGAATATAAAGCAACCCATACAACACCTGATTCATTGACAATTAATAAGTATTTAATGGAGATGAGCGAAGTTGGTGTTGAATATTGTTTCATGGAAGTTAGTTCTCATGGAATACATCAAAAACGAACCGAAGGGCTGAAGTTTGAAGGGGGTATTTTCACCAACCTTTCTCATGATCATTTAGATTATCATAAAAGTTTTGCCGAATACCGAGATGTTAAAAAGTCATTTTTTGATGGACTGTCTGAAAAAGCTTTTGCTTTGGTCAACATTGATGACAAGAATGGACTTGTCATGCTTCAAAATACCAAAGCTAGAAAATTTACCTATGCTCTTAAAAGTTATGGAGATTATAAAGCTCAAATTCTTGAAAATCAATTTGGCGGACTACTACTTAAAATAAATGATAGTGAAGTCTGGACAAGATTGATTGGAAACTTTAACGCCTATAATGTTCTGGCTATTTACGCAACAGCTGAATTACTTGGTCTGGAAAAAGTTGAGATTTTAAGGCTTATTAGTGAGTTAGAAAGTGTCTCTGGACGTTTTCAGTATCTGATTTCTGATGATAAAATTACAGCTATTGTCGACTATGCCCATACGCCAGATGCCTTAAAAAATGTACTTGAAACTATTAACAGTATCCGTACAAAGAATGAAGAACTTATAACGGTTGTTGGTTGTGGTGGAGATCGTGATAAAACTAAACGACCTAAAATGGGACATATCGCTTCTGCCTTGAGTACCAAGGTTATTTTCACCAGCGATAATCCAAGAAGTGAAAATCCTGAAACAATTATTAGTGAGATAGAAGCCGGTGTGGAACCTCAAAATTTCAAAAAAACCATTTCAATAACCGATCGAAAACAGGCTATTAAAACAGCTTGCCAAATGGCCAATAGTAATGATATTATACTAATAGCAGGAAAAGGTCATGAAACCTATCAGGAAATAAAGGGTGAGCGATTTGATTTTGATGATTTTAAAATAGTGAAAGAATTCTTAAAGCAATTGCAGAAATAAAGACCATATGTTGTATTACCTATTTGAATATCTAGAAAAACAGTACCAATTTCCTGGAGCATCATTATTTGGGTTTATAACCTTTAGAGCTGCTATGGCTATCATACTGTCGTTGCTGATATCGACCATTTTTGGGAAACGCATCATCAAATTTCTAAGAAGACAACAAGTTGGTGAAACCATACGGGATTTAGGTCTAGAAGGGCAAGTTGAAAAAGCAGGAACCCCAACAATGGGAGGTATCATTATCATTCTAGCAACGCTTATTCCTGTTTTGTTATTGGCAAAGCTTGAAAATATTTATGTCATCCTATTAATTGTCACAACTGTTTGGATGGGAACCATTGGATTTATTGACGATTACATTAAAAAGTTTAAAAATGATAAGGAAGGTTTAAAAGGGAGGTTTAAGGTATTAGGTCAGGTTGGACTGGGAATCATTGTTGGGGCAACGCTATTTTTTAGCAATGATGTCACTATCAAAGAAGAACTGCCTATTGAAGAACAAAGAGTTTTGCTTGCTGAAAATCCAGATTTACCGACTGCTAAATTGTTTGATGTAGAAGAAAAATCTACAAAAACCACTATCCCTTTTGTTAAAAACAATGAGTTTGATTACTCCGACTTAATCACATGGATTAACCCAAATTTAAAGCAATACGCTTGGGTTATTTTCATTTTGGTGAGCATTTTTATTATAACCGCTGTTTCGAACGGCGCAAACTTGACTGACGGTATAGATGGACTTGCTGCTGGTACATCGGCCATTATTGTATTGACTTTAGGAATATTTGCTTGGGTTTCAGGTAATATCATTTTCTCTCAATATTTGAATATTATGTATATACCTAGAGTTGAGGAAATAACTATTTACATAGCTGCATTTGTAGGAGCATTAATTGGGTTTTTATGGTATAACACATATCCAGCCCAAGTTTTCATGGGAGATACAGGAAGTTTGACCATTGGCGGCATTATCGCAGTGATAGCTATTGCAGTAAGGAAGGAATGGTTGATACCTGTATTGTGCGGCATTTTTCTGGCCGAAAACTTATCGGTGGTCATGCAAGTCAGTTGGTTTAAATATACCAGAAAAAAATATGGTGAAGGAAGGCGCATTTTTAAAATGTCGCCACTACATCATCACTATCAAAAATCAGGATATCATGAAAGTAAAATCGTTACCAGATTCTGGATTGTCGGAATACTGTTAGCCATTATTTCTATTGTGACATTGAAAATTAGATAGTATGAAAAGGCTTGTGGTTTTAGGTGGAGGAGAAAGCGGTGTTGGAACTGCTTTATTAGGTAAGGCCAAAGGATATGAGGTTTTTGTTTCCGATAAAGGGAAAATCAAACCAAAATATCAAGACGTTCTTGAAAATAATGAGATTGATTGGGAACACGAAAAGCATACGGAATCCAAAATTTTGAATGCAGATTTAGTAATGAAAAGCCCTGGTATTCCACCAAAGGTGGATTTGGTCCAGAGATTAATAGCAGCCAACATTCCCGTGATTTCCGAAATAGAATTTGCATCAAAATATACCGATGCTACTATTGTGGGAATCACTGGGAGTAACGGCAAGACTACCACGGCATCATTGACCTATCATATTCTTAAGCAGCAGCTGTCAGTAGGTTTAGGAGGTAATATAGGCGCCAGCTTTGCAAAACAAGTTTTAGAAGATGATTTTGAGAATTACGTATTGGAAATCAGCAGTTTTCAATTGGATGATTGTAAGGATTTTAAACCGCATATAGCGGTAATTACAAACATCACGCCGGATCATTTAGATAGATACGATTATAAATTTGAAAACTACATAGCCTCCAAATTTAGGATTGCCATGAATCAAGATTCAAATGACTATCTAATTTACGACGGGGATGATCCTGTTATATCAAATTGGTTAGAGCTACACCCAATTCAATCAACTTTATTGCCTTTTTCATTGGTTCAAACTTTTGAAAATGGTGCTTTTTTAGAAAATGAAAACATAAAAATAACAATAGATAACAACCAGATAATTATGCCAACAAAGGATTTAGCATTAGAAGGAAAACACAATATTAAAAATGCCATGGCAGCTTCTACAGTTGCCCACCTATTAAAAATTAGAAAACAGACTATTAGAGAGAGCTTGGAAAATTTTCAAGGTGTGGAGCATCGGTTAGAACATGTGTTGAAAATCAACAAAGTTCAATATATCAATGATTCAAAAGCTACTAACGTCAATGCAACCTATTATGCTTTGGAAAGCATGGAAGCGCCAACTGTGTGGATCGTGGGTGGCCAAGATAAAGGTAATGACTACACTGAATTGTTTCCCTTTGTCAATGAAAAAGTAAAGGCTATTATCTGTTTGGGAGTCGATAATCAAAAATTACTTGAGAATTTTTCATCAATGGTTGATATTATTGTGGAAACACAATATATGAGTGAGGCTGTTAAAATAGCCTATAAAATTGCAAAATCAGGTGACAATGTTTTGCTGTCTCCAGCCTGTGCAAGTTTCGATTTGTTTGAAAATTATGAAGATCGAGGAAGACAGTTTAAAGATGCTGTAAGAAACCTATAAGATTTATATGCAAGCAGTATTTAATAACATTAAAGGTGATCGGTTAATTTGGGCAATAGCGGCATTATTGGCTATTTTCTCGTTTTTGCCTGTTTATAGTGCTGCCAGTAATCTAGCTTACATTGGAGGTAACGGAAATACATTTACCTACTTCATTAAGCACTTGATGCACTTGTTTTTAGGTTTTGCCATTATGTATGGGGTCCATAAAATACCCTACAGGTATTTTAAAGGGTTGTCTATGATTATGATGCCTGTGGTAATTGTCTTATTGGTTATAACCATGCTGCAAGGAACAACTATAGAAGGCGCAAATGCTAGTAGATGGATTCAAATACCCATTGTGAACATGTCTTTTCAAACATCAACTTTTGCATTTGTAGTGTTAATGGTTTATGTGGCAAGATATATGTCTAAAGTAAAGGATAGGGATATCACATTTAAAGAGTCCATATTGCCACTTTGGATTCCTGTTTTCTTGGTTTTGGTTTTGATTTTACCTGCTAATTTTTCAACTGCTGCAATCATGTTTTTAATGGTGATTGTATTAGTCTTCTTGGGAGGATATCCGATTAAGTATTTAGGAATCATTATTGGTTCAGGAATTATTGGATTGGTGTTTTTTGTACTTATAGCAAAAGCATTTCCGGATGTTATGCCCAATAGAATTGATACATGGATGAGTCGAATTGAAAATTTTTCATCGGATGAAGTAACTGAAGCTGACTATCAAATCGAAAAAGCTAAAATTGCCATTGCTTCTGGAGGTGTCAGAGGAGTGGGTCCAGGTAAGAGTAAGCAGAAAAACTTTTTGCCGCAATCATCTTCAGATTTCATATTTGCAATCATAGTCGAAGAATACGGGTTGTTAGGAGGTTTTACATTAATGATTTTCTATTTGTGGCTTTTGTTTAGAATAGTTATTGCCTCTCAAAAATCAGATACCATATTTGGCAAGTTATTAGTATTGGGTGTTGGACTTCCTATAGTCTTTCAAGCATTGATAAACATGGCAGTTGCTGTGGAACTGTTTCCTGTTACAGGTCAAACGTTACCCTTAATTAGTAGTGGTGGAACATCTATTTGGATGACGTGTTTGGCCATTGGAATCATATTGAGTGTTAGTGCTAAAAGAGAAGAGTTAAAAGAACAGGAATTGGACAATGAAAATCCGTTAGAAATTTTATCCGAAACGATTTAATGAGTAACTACAAAATCATATTATCAGGGGGTGGAACAGGAGGTCACATCTATCCGGCTATTGCTATTGCCAATGAATTAAAATCCCGTCATCAAAATGCTGAATTTTTATTTGTTGGTGCCAAAGATCGTATGGAAATGGATAAAGTTCCTCAAGCAGGTTATGATATTGTTGGATTATGGATTTCAGGTATACAAAGAAAACTAACCCTTAAAAACTTGGGCTTCCCTTTCAAGCTATTGAGTAGTTTATATAAGGCTAGAAAAGTAGTAAAACGATTTAAACCAGATGTTGTTATTGGAACTGGAGGGTTTGCGAGCGGGCCTTTATTACAAGTGGCGACTTCAAAAGGGATTCCGTCATTAATTCAAGAACAAAATTCTTATCCAGGTATAACCAACAAGTTGCTGTCTAAAAAAGCCAACACCATTTGTGTGGCTTATGATGGTCTGGAACGCTTTTTTCCTAAAGATAAAATCATAAAAACAGGGAATCCTGTAAGGCAAGATCTGTTGGATATTGAGAATAAAAGGCAGGATGCATTTGCCTTATTCGGTTTAGAAAAAGAGAAGAGAACATTGTTGGTGTTAGGAGGAAGTTTAGGGTCTAGACGGATTAATGAATTGATTGAAAAGGAACTGGACTATTTGTTGACACATAATATTCAGATTATTTGGCAGTGTGGTAAGCTATACTACGAACAGTATAAAATTTATGGTCATACCAAGCATATTCAGGTGCACGCTTTTATAAATGACATGGCATGTGCCTATGCTTCTGCTGATATCATTATATCAAGAGCTGGTGCTAGTTCAGTATCTGAATTATGTATCGTTGGTAAGCCAGTTATTTTTATTCCGTCTCCAAATGTAGCGGAAGATCATCAAGCCAAGAATGCTCAAGCGATTGTTGATGAAGATGCTGCTGTATTGATAAGAGAAGCAGATTTGGAAGTTGATTTTCAAAACAAGTTTACCCAATTAATGGTATCGCCTGAAAGACAAAAGCAATTAGGGCAAAACATAAGAAAATTAGCTTTGGTTAACGCAACGAGTCAAATAGCTGATGAAGTTGATAAATTATTGAAAGTAAAAAAATGAATCTAGAAACTATTGATAATGTGTACTTTATTGGGATTGGAGGTATTGGCATGAGTGCTCTTGCTAGGTATTTTCATGCTAATAAAAAACAGGTTTCTGGATACGATAAAACCAAATCAGATATAACAGATTCATTGATAGGTTTGGGTATGTCCGTACATTTTGAGGATGCTGTTAACAATATTGATGCAACATTTTTAAACCCAGTTAATACGTTGGTTGTCTATACGCCTGCCATTCCAAAGAACCACACGGAATTGGCGTATTTCAATGAAAATGGATTTAAGGTTATGAAACGTGCAGCAGTTTTAGGTCTCATTACTGAAAATACACAATGTTTGGCAGTAGCCGGAACCCACGGAAAAACTACAACAACCAGTATTTTGGGACATCTGCTAAATGCATGTGATGTTCCAGTTACGGCATTTTTAGGAGGTATCAGTGAAAATTACCAATCCAATTTAATTATGAATGGCACAGAAGTGACTGTTGTTGAGGCCGATGAATTTGATCGGTCATTTTTGACCCTATCACCTGATTTTGCTTGTATCACATCAATGGATGCCGATCATTTGGATATTTATGGTGATGCCCATGAGTTAGAAAAGTCTTTTAAGGACTTCGCAAACAAAATAAAACAAAATGGTAAACTATTTGTTAAGAGTGGATTGCCAATAAATGGAATAACCTATGGAATTGAAGATGGTTCCGATTATGCCATTATCAATTTAAAAATAGAAAATGGAGCTTATGTTTTTGACGTCAAAACGCCAAAAACAACTCTTGAAAATTTCAAATTTAACCTACCTGGTAGACATAATCTGTCGAATGCATTAATAGCCTTGGCGATGGCTGCAGAGTTTGGTTGCCCTCACCAGCAGCTCGCCAAAGCTTTAGCATCTTACAAAGGGGTTAAAAGAAGGTTCTCATATCACATTAAAAATGATGATGTGGTGTACATTGATGATTATGCCCATCATCCCGAAGAAATTAATGCGGTACACCAAGCTGTGAGGGAAATGTATCCAAGCAAAAAAGTTTTGGCAATTTTCCAACCGCATTTGTATAGTAGAACTCGGGATTTTGTTGATGAATTTGCAGAAAGTCTTTCAAAGTTTGATGAGATCATTTTACTGGATATTTATCCAGCTAGAGAACTACCTATTCCGGGAGTGACTTCACAATGGTTGTTGGATAAAATTAAAAATTCAAATAAGCAATTAGTTAAAAAAGCAAATTTAATCTCTAAAATCAAAGAAAGTAATGCAAATGTCATACTTACAATTGGAGCTGGAGATATTGGGGATGAAGTAAAACATATAAAACAAGCACTATTGCATGCGAGTTAATTGGAATCACATAAAAATGATTGTTATACTACTCTTGGTGGTAGTGTTATATGCGTTTTCAAGTGCTAAAAATAGTAAACGGAAAGTATCGGAAACCGAGATAATTTTTAAAGGCGAGGAAAATCTTTTTATCACGCATGAGGCTGTTAGTAAATTGTTAATACAAAATCAAGCAGGTGTTAAGAATGTCCCTAAAGAAATTTTAGATTTGAATCAATTGGAGACTGCCCTAAATTTAAATCCAATGATTCGTTCAGCTGAAGTGTTTGTTGGGGTTAACGGCAAATTGACAGCTGAAATAGAACAAAAAAAACCTATCGCGCGAGTGCAAAACTCGTCGCCCTTTTATATAGACGACCAAGGAAGTTTTATGCCTTTGTCAACAAATTATACTGCTAGAGTACCAATTGTTGCGGGACATGTTGATAAAAACAACTTGCAGAATGTCTATAAAATGGCAAGAAAAGTTGAAGAGGATATTTTTTTAAAGAAACATGTTACAATAATTAATCAAGATTCTGATGGAAATATCTCGTTACGATTGAGACAATGCAATTTTGAGGTGTTTGTTGGTAGTTTAAAACGATTAGATAAAAAAATAAATAATCTAAAAGTGTTTTACAAAAAAGCAACCAAAGAAAATTTAATGAATAAATATAGTAGGATTAATCTACAATTTGATAGTCAAGTGATAGGCACTAAATCTTAAACTATGGAAGGAAATATTGCAATAGGATTAGATATTGGAACCACTAAAATAGTGGCCATGATAGGTCGAAAGAATGAGTATGGTAAAGTTGAGATTTTAGGTATTGGAAAATCAAAAAGTCTTGGTGTCCATAGAGGCGTTGTGAATAACATAACACAGACTATCCAATCTATTCAATTAGCGGTTCAGGAAGCCGAGTTAGCATCCGAGATGAAAATAGAAGATGTAACGGTTGGTATTGCAGGTCAGCATATAAGAAGTTTACAACACAGTGATTATATCACACGCCCAAATTCTGATTTGGTTATTGATGAAGATGATATTGATAGACTCATCAATCAGGTTCACAAGTTGGTGATGCTACCAGGCGAGGAAATCATTCATGTGCTTCCGCAAGAATATAAAGTTGACGGTCAAGCCGAGATAAAAGAGCCTATTGGAATGTATGGCGGCCGATTGGAGGCTAACTTTCATGTTGTGGTTGGACAGGTATCGTCTATTAGAAATATTGGCCGTTGTGTTCAAAGTGCAGGATTGAATTTGGAAGGAATCACATTAGAGCCTTTGGCCTCTTCAAATGCAGTGTTAAGTCAAGAAGAAAAAGAAGCTGGTGTTGCGTTAATCGATATTGGAGGCGGAACAACGGATTTGGCCATATTTAGAGATGGTATCATTCGTCATACGGCTGTTATTCCTTTTGGAGGTAATGTTATAACAGAAGACATCAAAGAGGGTTGTTCTATTATAGAAAAGCAAGCTGAACTATTAAAAATTAAGTTTGGATCAGCTTGGCCAGGAGAAAACAAAGAAAATGAAATTGTGTCCATACCTGGATTGAGAGGTCGAGAGCCCAAGGAAATAACTTTAAAGAACCTTTCTAAAATTATTCATGCTCGGGTAGTTGAAATTATTGAACAGGTGTATGTTGAAATAAAAAATTACGGACATGAAGAACAAAAGAAAAAATTAATCGCTGGTATTGTTTTAACAGGAGGTGGAAGCCAACTTAAACATTTAAAACAGTTGGTTGAATATATTACCGGAATGGATACCAGAATTGGATTTCCAAATGAGCATTTGGCTGGTGATAGTGATGATGAAGTTACCAGTCCGTTATATGCCACGGCTGTAGGGTTGGTAATGGACGGATTGAAAAGACAGGAACGTAAGAAAGTTGAGGCAGCCTATGTAGAGGCTGTAAATGAACACGAGTCCAACGAAAATGTTGAAAGCGAAGACGTCATTGAAGCGCCAAAACCAGAAAGACGATCATTTTTAGATAAATTAACTGATCGCGTAAAAGATTTTTTAGATAACGCAGAATAAGTCAATAGACAATTAAAAAAATAAAAATTAAATAAACGTAATTCATGAGCAGCAACAAAGAATTCGAACCAAGTATTTCATTTGATTTACCAAAGAATCAATCAAATGTTATCAAAGTTATTGGAGTTGGTGGCGGTGGTAGTAATGCCATCAATCACATGTTTCAGCAAGGCATCAAAGGGGTTGATTTTGTTATCTGTAATACAGATGCACAAGCGCTTCAAAACAGTGGTGTGCCTAATAAAATTCAATTAGGAGTTAATCTAACTGAAGGATTAGGAGCAGGAGCTAATCCTGATGTTGGTGAAAAATCCGCTGTGGAAAGCTTTGAAGACATTCAAGGAATGTTAGATACCAACACAAAAATGGTATTTATAACTGCTGGAATGGGTGGTGGTACTGGTACAGGTGCTGCACCTATCATTGCAAAAATGGCTAAAGATTTAGATATCCTTACGGTGGGTATTGTCACCATGCCATTTCAATTTGAGGGAAAAATGCGTAATCAGCAAGCTCAAATTGGTATAGAAAAACTTCGTGATGTTGTGGATTCTTTGGTTGTAATAAACAATAACAAACTTCGTGAAGTCTATGGAAACCTGGGCTTTAAAGCAGGATTCTCAAAAGCGGATGAGGTACTGTCAACTGCTGCCAGAGGTATAGCTGAAGTTATTACACATCACTACACTCAAAATATCGATTTACGTGATGCCAAAACGGTTTTAAGCAATAGTGGAACTGCCATTATGGGTTCTTCAACAGCTTCTGGTCAAGACCGTGCTAAAGAAGCTATCAGAAAGGCTTTGGATTCTCCATTATTGAATGATAATAAAATTACAGGTGCTAAAAACGTATTGCTGCTAATAGTATCTGGATCACAAGAAATTACTATTGATGAAATTGGTGAAATAAATGATCACATTCAAGATGAAGCAGGTCATGGAGCCAATATTATTATGGGTGTAGGTGAAGATGAGGCTTTAGAGGACTCTATTGCAGTAACTATTATTGCAACAGGATTTGATATGGATCAACAAGATGAGATATCCAATACTGAAACTAAAAAGGTAATTCATGCTCTAGAGGATGATCAATCAATGGAACAGGACCTATCTAGAAAAATGCGAGAGCCTGCCATTATTACACCTAATATTGAGTTAGAAGAAAAGCAGGAGGATCCAGTAGTTAAGCATACTTTGGATTTAGATGAATTGGATGAAGTTAACGAGACTATATCCAAAGTAAATATTCTAGAAAATGACTTGATTGCCACAACCGAAGAAATCAAAAATATTGATGTCGTTTATGATGAGTTTTTAGCTGAAGTCCATGAGGATGACTTCGTAATCACCGAAATGAATACCAAGATTGAGGTTGAAGATGTTGCTGATGAATTGGAAGAAGAACAACAAATCACATTGACATTTGATTTACCCATTAGTGAATCTACTTCAATTGAAAATAAAGGTGATGATATGGTGGTTCATGAGTTGGAAGAAAATATCAAAAAACTTCCAGTTAAAGATTATATAGAGCTTATCACTGTTACAGAGTCTAATGAAGAAGGAGAAGTGCGCTATGCTCTTGATGATTATGTTGAATTGGAGTCAAATATGAACCATGCACAAGCAGAACCACAGGTAAAAGAAAAAATTGAAATAGAAGATTCTGAAGTGGTATTTGAAAAAAAGGTGGTTGAATCAAAAGTCAAAGAAGAAGAAAAGCAGGAAGAAGAGTTTGATCCTATGAATAGTCCTATTTCAGAAATGCTTAAGGAACGAGCTGAAGAAAGACGTCGTAAGATGAAGGATTTTAATTATAAGTTTAACAACGCCAAGATTGATGATATCGAGAAGGTGCCTGCTTATAAAAGACAAGGGGTTGATTTAGATGATTCAAAACCATCATCAGAATCAAACAGGTCTAACACCAGTTTGAGTTTAGATGATAATGATGATATCCAATTGAGAAACAATAATTCGTTTTTGCACGACAACGTAGATTAATAGCAAATTAAGTTTAGTGTTTAAACTTCATTGAAAGCCCGAGAAACTTCTTAAGTGATTTTCGGGTTTTCTTTTTATCTTCGCAACAAATTTCAAGTAGTATGAGTTTACAGGATGATGTTATGACTGCCATGAAAGAGGCAATGAAAACTAAAAATCAAACAGCTTTAACAGCATTACGAGCTATTAAATCTGCAATTTTGTTAGCAAAAACAGAAACAGGAGCACAAACAGATTTAACCGAAGAACAAGAGCTTAAAATATTACAAAAGCAGGTTAAACAGCGTAAGGATAGTGCTGCCATTTTTATGGAGCAAGGTAGAGAAGATTTAGCTGCACCAGAAATGGCTGAAGCTGAAGTAATAAGTCAGTTTTTACCGGAAGCACTGTCTGAAGAGGAGATAGAAGGTGTTGTGGTGGCCACAATTGATAGTATAGGTGCTGAGGGAATGAAAGATATGGGTAGAGTGATGGGTATTGTCAGCAAAGAGTTGGCAGGTCAAGCCGATGGTAAAACCATATCAAATATTGTAAAAGCCAAACTTTCACAATAATAAAATAGGCTGCGTAGTTCAACTGGATACCTGCCTGCCTGCCGGCAGGGAATATCAGATTTCGGTTTATGGACAAGTATTTTACATACGTATTGAGAAGTGAAGTTGATGGTAGATTGTACAAAGGGCATACAGATAATTTGGATAACCGAATAATAGAACATAATGTAGGAAAAACTAAATCCACTAAAGGTTACTTGCCATGGGAGCTGGTTTATTTCGAAACGTTTGAAACTAGAGAAGAATCTATAGAAAGAGAGAAATATTTTAAAACAGGTGTTGGTCGGCAATTCCTAAAACAAAAATTAAAAATAAAGTGAAGGCTGCGTAGTTCAATTGGATAGAATATCAGATTTCGGCTCTGAGGGTTGGGGGTTCGAATCCCTCCGCGGTCACTAATAATTGTCAAGATAAAAAAATGCCCAGTTTACTTGAGCATTTTTTTTTTTGATTTGATTTTGGCATATGTAATTGATAATCAGATTTTTTGTACTTTTAGATATAAGTTTTGACTTTAAAAATAAAACTATCAAAAAGTATACAGTTATATATGTCCTAGTGTTTTTATGCCAGTCCTTGTTTTCTCAAGTTGGTATTGGAACAACCAATCCAGATCCAAGTACAGTACTACATGTTGTTGGTGATGTATTGTTTGATGGTAATTTTATTAATCAAGAAGTTATTGGTTCGCATTCGGGAACAATACAAAATGTTCCGTTCAATAATGGTGTTTTTAATCCATTGACAGGTACTGATACTAGTGTAACGATTACTGATGGCAGCGGCGTTAATAATTCAGCTGTTTTTATTAGCGGTTTTGCCAGGGTTTTTGGAGGTAATTTAATAGGAAATAATAGTTCCTTGGGAGGTTATTTTCTGATTCTTCAAAGGGATACTACACCGGCTTTTACATCGGCTGTTAACTTAACTTATACAAGTGGGACTTGTTATATAGAAACACCCAATGGAGCTGTGAGTGCTGCAATAGGATACGGTGGTGGAGGTCATGTAAGCTATATTGATGATGCTTTAGCAGTTGGAACTTATTACTATAGGTTAGTGATTTACCCTAATGGAGTTGGCATTATTGGTGGAACTTATGATGTCTATCAAAGAGATTTAAATATCCTGCAAGTCAAACGTTAGTTTCCACTTGATAATAGAGTATATTTTTTTATATTGATCCACTCGTTATTTCCCTCATAATTTTATGGACTTTAAAACGTTACTAGGTTATGCCATACCAATACCTTTTAATACTTCAAGATAATACTTTGATCAGCAAGGTGATTCTCGGGTGTTTATTTGCCATACTTTTTTACATGATGTTCCATTATGCATTTAAAATGTATGAAATGACCTATGTCATGAAGAAAAAAAAACCATTGTATAGACATGGTTTGGGAATAATGAGAACCTTGTCTAATGATCAAAAGTCATTACTGCAAAATGAATTTTCATTTTTCAACAAATTACAGGATAAAGAACAGCGCTATTTTGAGCATCGTGTAGCCTCTTTTATTAAGGATAAAACATTTATAGGTAGAGAAGGTTTGGCTATTACAGATCAAATGAAAGTGCTTATATCAGCTACAGCAGTTATGCTTACTTTTGGGTTTAGGGATTTTTATATTGGACTGGTTGGTAAAATATTTATATATCCTGACGAATTTTTTTCTAATGTCAATGGTGCATATCATAAAGGTGAATTAAATCCCAAATTGGGTGCTTTAGTGCTTTCTTGGAAGCATTTTTTAGAAGGATATGATATTGAAAATGATAATTTAAATTTAGGAATTCATGAGTTTGCTCATGCCATTCACATTAATAGCATGAAAGAACGCGATGTAAGCTCGACTATTTTTTCTGATTCGTTTAGAGAGCTCACTGACCTACTATCTAATGAAAAGTCATTACGTGAACGTTTAATTGCTTCAGAATATTTCAGGGATTATGCATATACTAATCAATATGAATTTATTGCTGTTATAATTGAGACTTTTATTGAAACACCTATTGAATTCAGAAATCAATTTCCACACATTTATAATAAAACCAAGCAAATGCTCAATTTCGATTTTGCTGGATATTAAATGGTCTACATGACTTTTATCATACTTTTTAGTAATGAAGATTCATAATTTTAGAAGTGAATTTAAAACTACAAGTCATGAAAAAAAGAACACCAATTTCAGAAATAATGACAAAAAAAGTCATTACCCTTAATACTACTGATGATTTAGAAACTGCAGAGCGTCTATTTAAAAAATACCATATCCGACATATACCTGTGGTTAGTGGAAACCACATTAAAGGTATGTTAAGCTATACTGATTTGTTGCGCATAAGCTTTGCTGATGCTATTGATGAAGATGAAGATACAGTAGACACCATAGTTTACAATATGTTTACTATTGAACAGGTTATGGCCAAAAATTTAATCAGCGTTTCTTCAAGCACTACAATTAAAGACGTTGCAGAAATATTATCAAAAAGAGAATTTCATGCGCTGCCAGTAGAGGATAATGGTGAATTAGTTGGTATTGTTACTACCACAGATTTAATCAATTACTTGATTGACCAATATTAATTGCTAGAGATAATAATTAAAAAGCTCCTTTTAAAGGAGCTTTTTTTATGAATTGGCAAGTGTTTTTAGTTGCTTGATGGTTTCTGTTGGATCAGGGTTTTTGAAAACATGACTTCCAGCCACAAATACATCAGCTCCGGCATCAACCAATTGCTTAATGTTTTTATCAGTAACACCACCATCAACTTCAATACGTGTTTCTAAACCTCGCTCATCAATCATTTTACGGAGTTTGGTAATCCTGTTATAGGTTATGTCCTCAAATTTTTGACCGCCAAAGCCTGGGTTTATAGACATTAATAATACCATATAACACTTTGGTAAAATATCTTCCAAAACCGAAACAGGCGTAGTCAGATTTAAAACGACACCAGCTTTACATCCAGCATTTTCTATTTGGGTTAAGGTTCTATGTAAATGAACCGTTGATTCATAATGCACGGTGATGATATCAGCCCCTACTTTCGCAAATTCCTCAATATAACGTTCAGGTTTTTCAATCATTAAATGCACATCCAATGGTTTAGTTGCATGTTTTTTAATGGCTTGAATAACTGGCATGCCATAGGATATATTGGGTACAAAATGCCCATCCATAACATCAATATGGAACCAGTCAGCTTCACTGTTATTGACCATTTCAGTATCACGTTGCAGGTTGCCAAAATCTGCGGCAAGCATGGAGGGTGCTATTAATTTAGAACTCATTTTTAGTGTGTTGTTTGTTTGCGCAAAAATAGTGCAAAAAAGTGAACCCTCGGTAATCAGCCGAGGGTTCTTTCATCAATCAAAAAACGAACAGTTATGTTTTGTAACTGTTTGTTACGGTTATTTAGTCGTAATTAGCTTACTAACCTAAATATGTTTTCAATATTTTACTTCTAGACGTATGTTTTAATCTACGAATAGCTTTTTCTTTAATTTGTCTGACACGCTCACGTGTTAAATCGAATGTTTCACCAATTTCTTCCAAAGTCATTGGGTGTTGGTTTCCTAAACCAAAATATAGGCGAATAACATCAGCCTCACGAGGCGTTAATGTTTCCAGGGCGCGTTCAATTTCTGTGCGTAATGACTCGTGCAATAATTCCTTGTCTGGATTAGGTGATTCACCTGAATTCAATACATCGTATAAATTGGAATCTTCACCTTCAACCAAAGGCGCATCCATACTCACATGACGACCGGAATTTTTCATGGATTCCTTAACATCATTAATGGTCATATCCAATTCCTTGGCGATTTCTTCAGCACTTGGTGGACGCTCATGAGCCTGCTCTAAAAAGGCAAAAGTCTTATTGATTTTGTTGATAGAACCAATTTTGTTCAATGGTAAACGTACAATTCGCGATTGTTCTGCCAAAGCCTGCAGGATAGACTGACGAATCCACCATACAGCATACGAAATGAATTTGAAACCACGTGTTTCATCAAAGCGTTGCGCGGCTTTAATTAAGCCTAAATTACCCTCATTAATTAAGTCAGGTAAGGTTAAACCTTGGTTTTGGTATTGCTTTGCTACCGATACAACGAAACGTAAGTTAGCCTTCGTGAGCTTTTCTAAAGCTATTTGATCTCCAGCTTTGATACGCTGTGCTAATTCTACTTCTTCGTCTGCGGTAATTAAGTCAACTTTTCCAATTTCTTGAAGATATTTGTCTAACGAAGCAGTTTCCCTATTGGTAACCTGCTTGGTAATTTTAAGTTGTCTCATGTAAAGAATTTAGTGTTTAAATAGTTTGGAACATAAGGGTTCCATATAGTTGTACGTACAAAGAGAGGATTTTGTTACAAAAAGGTTGACTTTTTTAAATATTTTTTGAAAAAATGAGGTTAATCAGTCAAAATTTATTGAGGAACTCATGGAATTTATATGAATTTGAAGCTTACTTATTTTATGACGCATTTTGTTAAAAAATAAATTTCGGTCTTTTTCACCTGTGTGCGCCAGATGCTTGGAACTTGTTTTTTGCCTTTCAAAGAAATTATACATTTCATCACATGTGTTTTGGTCCTGGACTTTAAAATACTCCAAAACTGTGAATGGTATGAAAAAGGTTTTTACGCTGCCAGCCTTGACCATAACAATATTACTCATAGTCAGCAGATCACTTTTATATAGATTATAGGATGCATTGGTTTTGGAATCAATGATGCTTTGTTTGATAGTTTGCTTTTCAGTGTCCTCAACAATTTGTAATAAATCGTCACATATTTTTAGTGACATTTCTTTTGACAATAGCTGCGATTCATATAGATAATTGATTTGCTCTAGATGGCAATTTATAGTATTGTCATTCCAAAATTCCGTAATGTTTATGTTGTTGTAGGCATAACTTAATTTTTGGGCTTTCTCAAGAAGCGATTTGGGTATGCTAACAACAAACTCGTCAAGGGTCATTTTATTTTTAATCATTTCCTTGTTGTTGAACTTAACCCAAATGAAGAGTTTAAAATAGGTCAAATGCAAATGTTTCAATGTGTGAAACAGCGGAACATCTTTTGCTGAATAGATTATTGAGGCATCTTTTAGATTTATTAAAGGGAAAAGATTGGTAATTGATCTTTCAAAGTAAAGCTCCAGGTTTTTTAAATTGTTAATAGGTGGAGATTTTTCAACTAACAGCGTGTTCTGATTGCCTATTTTAAATAAGTTATTTATCGAAATATTGTAATGCTTCGCCAAAAGAATGCCTTCCTCTAGACTTAAGTTAGTTTTAAGGGTTACGCGTCTGTAAGCGGCATCATAGCCAATATCCAAAACATTTGAAACCTCTTCAACAAAAGAGACGTTGTTTTTGACTTGTTCCTTTAAGTGTTTAATGAATTGCTCTTGCATTTTTCACAAAATTACAAGTAGGAAGAGGGCTGGCTTTGTGAAAAATACTAAAAAAATATGTCATTTACCTCAATTTGGTCAATTGATTATCAATCGATTGGTCATAAGTTTGGGCAAAATGTTTGTGTATCGTTCTAAACAAACGCAAATAATTAGAGCTAAATATTGATGACTAAAAGTAAATATATCATGAAAACTACAAAAACAATTATTTTCGTCTTGGCTTTGACATTAGGATTTTCAAGTCAAGCTTTAGGTCAAGTTTTAACTGAAGAACAAAATCAGTCCCCTCAAGAACTTTATGATTTTCATATAAAGAAGAAGAGAACAAATATCACCTTCGGATGGATAACTCTTGGAGGAGGTCTAGCAATGGTTGGAGGAGGTATATTGTGGAATTTGTTTGAAGGAAACGAAAGAGAATGTGGATTTAATATAGTTAGTGGTGAAAGTTCATGTACTGGAGAAAAAAATACTGGAAAAGGATTATGGTTATCCTATTTAGGTGGCGCGACCACTTTAGCGAGTATTCCTTTGTTTATTTCTGCAGGGAAGCATAAACGAAAGGCAAAAATTCAATTACATAATGGTGCAGTAGGGCTCACACAACGCGTAAATTATTCAGGAATCTCTTTAACCTATTCATTTTAATAACCTATGATGGCTATCCGCTATTATTAATAAAGGAAAATAAAAAAGTGAGCCTCACATCTAAAATTTATAAGTAACCAAATAAAAACTCCCAATAAGAATCTTATAGCAAAAAAATATTAATTATTAATGAAAACTATAAAGTCATGAAAGCACTAGCTCAATTTAAAAAAATAAGTATTCTACTCCTGCTATTTATAGTAGGCATGAGTATAAATGTACATTCTCAAAATCTAACAAATAAGAAAATCATATTTGTTAGAGTATATGACTTCGAAGGAAAAAAAATTGCTAAAGGTCATTTTAACTTTGCAACAGATTCAATTTTAGAATTAAAAAAAGGTAAACGATTAACAGTTATACCCATCGAGGATATTAGTTATATCGCAACTAAAAGATCCACAGGCAAGAGTGTTCTTGTTGGAAGTATTACCGGTGGTTTGCTAGGTACTTTAATAGGAGCAGCCACCGCAAGCGGTGAAGAGACTAAGACAAGAGATGGCGGGTGGCTATTTGGTGAATACGAGTATACTACAGGAACTTCCCGTGGAACCGGAGCCTTAATTGGCGGTGCTGTTGGAATTACAGGTGGAGCTTTAACTGGATTAGGAATATCATTGTTTAAAAAGTCTAAAAAGTATTTAATAGAAGGCGATTTAGAAAAGTGGAAAATATTTAAGGAGTATTTTAATTAATAGCAGAAACAATAAAAACAAAGAGCCCTAAATCTTAAGTTATAATAACCAATTAAAATAATTTAATATGAAAGAAATTAGAAAAAAATGGAAGACTTTGCCAATCGTTTTAGCAGTTATTATTTTACTTCAAGGTTG
Organism: Hanstruepera sp. CR43; assembly: GCF_055227665.1. Lineage (NCBI taxonomy): Bacteria > Pseudomonadati > Bacteroidota > Flavobacteriia > Flavobacteriales > Flavobacteriaceae > Hanstruepera > Hanstruepera sp. CR43. The sequence continues at coordinate 2,426,134 of NZ_CP200078.1, forward strand.
TACTATTTATAAAAAACAAAACGTATCCTTACAGGAAGCTGCTCAGCAACAGGTTAATGCAAAAGTAAAAACAGTAAATGGAAATGTGTATTTTAAATACATAGCCTTTGAAAATGATCAATATTTTGGAATAAAACAAGTTAAAGGAGACATGAAGAAAACACGTTTAGATTCCGAATATATTGAGAAGATTCAGTTGAAGAATAAACCGGGGTCCGTGATTGTCTCAATTTTATTTCCTATTGGCCTCACTATTGGAGTTGTACTAATTTGGGCATCTATTGGTTTTAGTAATTTAGCAAAATGAGTAAGGAGCACTAGTGTTCATTCTCAACGTAAAGAATTAAAATCTACAGATATTAAAAGTACATGTAATTCGCAGGGCAAATAAATTTATAAATATAAAAACATTGTACACTTATGAAATACAATAGTTTTAAAAAAAAGAAAGGGTATAATCGATATTTCAGTAGTTAATATTGACTCAATTTAAACAAAATAGTTGATGGGGAATAATAATCTAATTAGGTCATCAATTGTAAAATACTACTTGGGTTTTTTTAGATAATGGCAAAAAATTAAAAGGTCTACTTTATACAGCCGATTTGAAGCAAATTACTTTGGTCAAAAACAAACGTTTTAATGAAGTTGAGATGGTTGTTATAAATGCTTCTGATATTAAAAAAATTAAATTAAATAAGAAGAACTGTATGGGCAGAAGTGTATTAACTGGTTTTGTGTCTGGAGCATTAGCTGGGGCTGTTTTCGGTTACTCTCGTGGTGATGATAGTGGATCACGCGGCATCCTTTTACTTATACTAAAGAAGAAAAAGCAACGGCAAACGCGTTTATTTTTGGAGTAGTTGGAACAGGATTTGGAATGGTAATAGGAACTGCTAAAAAAACCATTGAAATTAACGGAGACCCAACAGCTTACGAAAGCAACTTGGGGAATATTCAATCTTTTGCTGTTGTCAAGGGGTTTTGATTCTAAATTAGTTTTAGATTGCTAATCAGGAATATTGTATCTTTATAAATCAATTTTAAATGATTTATCATGAAAAAACTACTTATTCTATTTTTTGCATTGGGTGTGATGCCAGTTATGGGGCAAAATGTAACACCTTTAAGCCAGTCCTCAGGTAAGTCCTTGATTGAGGTTTTGGCTGATGATCAAGTTCAGATTTTAACATCTAGACTAAATTTAAGCGAAAAGCAACAAGAGCAGGTTTCTACTTTGGTATTAAGCCAGTTAAAAAGTGAGAAATATCAAAAACTATTGGGTATAAAAGGGAATGGGTCCTTGTCCAATGCCGATGCTCATGGCACACAGTCTGAAAAAGTTCAAAACGTGTTGTTATTGGACAAAAACTTCCAAAAAGGCATGGCCAACATCCTTGATGAAGAGCAGCTTAAAACCATGAATAGATATATTCCAAGCTAATACCATTATATACAAATAAAAAATCCCGTCAATTAGACGGGATTTTTTTATGATGAAAACTGATGTTAATCATCATTTCTGTTCTCTCTTGGCTTGCGGTCATCACGACGGTTGTCACGTCCACGATTATCGCGTCCACGATTGTTGTTGCCTCCACGGTTATTGTCACGTTTAGGTCTATCTTGCCATCCTTCTGGTTTTGGTAAAATGGCTTTACGGGATACCTTTTCCTTTTTGGTTCTTGGGTCAACACCAAAATATTTTACATCAAATACATCTCCCATATTCACCACATCTGATACATTCTCTGTGCGTTCCCAAGCTAGTTCGCTAACATGTAAAAGCACTTCGTTTCCAGGTGCTTCTGTATATTCAACAACAGCACCAAAATCAAGCATTTTGATAACTTTTACCTCATATATGCTGCCAACTTCAGGTTTGAATTTCAAGGAATCAATTTTGGCCAATACCATATCAATACCTTCTTGATCAGTACCAAGAATTTCTACAATACCTTCTTCTGTTACTGGGTCTTCATTAATAACAATGGTTGTTTTGGTTTCCTTTTGTAATTCTTGAATGACTTTTCCACCAGGACCGATGAAGGCTCCAATAAGCTCGTTTGGTAAAATGGCGGTAACCATTTTTGGTGCATGTGGCTTAACATCTGCATTTGGTGTGGCGATGGTATCGGTTAATTTTTCAAGAATATGTAAACGACCATCTCTTGCTTGCTTTAGGGCTTTAACCAATATCTCATAAGATAATCCTTTAACTTTGATATCCATTTGACAAGCTGTAATACCATCGGCAGTTCCTGTTACCTTAAAGTCCATATCACCTAAATGATCTTCATCACCTAAAATATCTGATAAAACAGCATATTTATCACCTTCAGAAATTAATCCCATAGCAATACCTGAAACAGGTTTTTTCAGTTGGACACCAGCATCCATCAATGCCATAGTACCTGAACAAACAGTTGCCATAGACGATGAACCATTAGATTCCAATACTTCTGAAACGACACGCACAGTATATGGACAATCTTCAGGAACCATACCTTTTAAGGCACGTTGTGCCAAGTTTCCATGCCCTACTTCACGACGCGATGTTCCTCTAATCGGTCTTGCTTCACCAGTTGAAAATGGTGGGAAATTATAATGAAGATAAAAACGTTCTTCACCTTCAAAAGAAGGCATATCAATTTGATTGGCTTCTCTACTTGTACCTAACGTTACAGTCGCCAATGCTTGTGTTTCACCACGAGTAAAGATAGCTGAACCATGAGTAGAAGGTAAATAATCAACCTCACACCAAATTGGTCTGATATCGGTAGTTTTACGACCATCTAATCGTAAACCTTCATTCAACGTTAAATCACGTACAGCAGCTTTTTCAGCTTTTCCGTAGTATTTGGAAACTAATCCACCGATATCTTCTAATTCTTCTTCAGAAAAAGAAGCCATGATTTCATCTTTTATTTCCGCAAATGCAGCACCTCTTTCATGTTTAGATGATCCTGCTTTAGCAACAGCATATACTTTGTTATATGCCATATCATGAATTTTCTTTGCCAAATCTTCATCTTCGCGTTCTGGCTCATATTCTCGGGTTTCTTTCTTGCCAAAAGCTTCAGCAAGTCTCACTTGAGCAGCGCATTGTACTTTAATGGCTTCATGGGCAGCTTTAATCGCTTCAGTCATTTCCTCTTCAGAAATTTCATCCATTTCACCTTCCACCATCATAACAGAATCGGCAGAAGCACCAATAACCATATCAATATCACTTTCTGCTAATTGTGCCAATGATGGATTAATGATAAACTCACCATTAATACGACCAACACGAACTTCTGAAATTGGACATTCAAAAGGAAAATCAGATAATTGGATTGCAGCCGAAGCAGCTAAACCAGCCATAGCATCTGGCATCACATTTTCATCATGAGACATCAATTGAATCATGACTTGTGTTTCACTGTGATAATCTTTTGGGAATAATGGACGTAAAACACGATCTACAAGTCGCATAGTCAAAACTTCACCATCACTTGGTCTTGCTTCTCTTTTAAAGAACCCACCAGGGTAACGTCCTGCAGCAGCAAATTTTTCTCTATAATCTACTGTTAAAGGTAAAAAGTCAACGTCTGCCGACTTGTAATTGGAAACGACTGTACATAACAGCATACAGTTTCCAGATTGCACAACAACAGAACCATGTGCCTGCTTTGCTAATTTTCCGGTTTCAATAGAAATCTCTCTACCGTCACCAAGGTCAATGACCTCTCTAAATACTTTTGGAATCATAAATTTTAATTCTAATATCTATACACTGAAGCATATAGATTTTGTTAAACAATGGTCGTTGTGTTGTTGTGTAGTTGTTGTTTGACCAATGAAAAACCCATTTGTTTCAAGATTACTACTTGAAAACTAGCTTCTTATTTACGATTGTTAGACTCTTTCGTATGAGTGTTATATAAACAAAAAAGAGGCGCGAAGCCTCTTATTTGTGATTATTTTCTTAATCCTAATTCTTTAACAATGGCACGATATCTCATGATATCCTTTTTAGTTAAGTAATCTAGTAAAGCACGACGCTTACCTACTAACTTTACCAAAGAACGCTCGGTATTGAAATCTTTACGATTGTTTTTTAAGTGTTCTGTTAAGTGATTAATTCTGTGCGTAAATAACGCAATTTGACCTTCTGCAGAACCTGTATCGTTTTTTCCGTTACCGTACTTTGAGAAAATCTCTTCTTTTACTTCTTTAGTTAAATACATGCTAATATTTTTGTAAATGATTGTTATGTATATGAAAGGTTTTCTTTCAAGCGGCAAATATAGTAATTTTTAACCATTTACAAGTTTTCCTAAAAAATAATTATTTCCCCAAAAAAATAATTTTCATTAAACCTTTGCGTTATTATAGCGTCTTAACATTATATTAACTATAAAAAAGTAATGATGAAAACATTAAAAGTAACAAAGGTGGTTTTAGCTCTTGTGGTTTTAGGGCTGACATTTACCGCGTGCACCGAGAATGATTCTACGGACCCAGTGCCGCAGGAACAGGATGTGTCTGAAGTGATGCAAGCCGCTGAAATGGATGAAGCTTCAGCAGCACTTGAAGATTTTATTATTGAAACTTACGAAAATCAGGAAGCTGATGAATCTCGTGAGATGGCACTTGCATCCAGCAGAATGCCCGATTGTGTAACTCGAACGTTAGTAATGCAACAAAATTTCAGAGAACTGACTATTGACTTTGCCGAAACTGGCTGTATGATTCGTGGGCATTTATACAGAGGTCAGATTGTGATTACTTGGGAACGTGACCCTCAAGCCCATCAAGTAAGTTTAGATTACGTCTTGAATGACTTTTATTTTGATGCAAAAAATGTTTTGGGAAGTAATTCAATATTACGAGAATTATCAAACTCAAATGGAAACCCACAGTTCACACATACTGTTGATATCACAGTTATTTGGCCAAATGGAGCAGAGGCATCTCGCGATGGGCAAATAGTAAGGGAATGGATTGAAGGATTTGGTAGCGGCGTATTTTCAGATAATGTTTTTGAGGTTACCGGTTACTGGAATGCTACTTTTAGAAATGGTAACAGTCATGCTTATGAAGTGATTCTGCCATTACGCAGAGAGGTTACTTGCTATCATTTTGTGGGTGGTTCACTAGATGTTGAAAGAACCTTTTTTGGCGGTGTATTAGATTATGGAGATGGTGCTTGTGATAATCAAGCCACTTTTACCTTTAATAATGGCGAAACGATCGATATTATTTTGAGATAACAGGATAAAAATTTATCATAAAAAAAAGCGACCATTTGGTCGCTTTTTTTTATTCTCTTAAGGGTTGATTCGTTATTAAATCAATATAAAGGTTTACTTTCTTTTTCAGGTCTTTTCTATGAGATATGAAATCTAAAAATCCATGCTCCAATAGGAATTCAGATGTTTGGAAACCTTCAGGTAGTTCTTGTCCCGTTGTATCTCTAACGACTCTTGGGCCTGCAAAACCAATTAAGGCACCAGGTTCAGCAATATTGATGTCTCCTAACATGGCAAATGATGCCGTAGTACCTCCTGTAGTTGGGTCAGTACACAGCGAAATATATGGAATGCCTGCGTCTGCCAATTGCGCTAATTTAACCGATGTTTTAGCCAATTGCATTAATGATAAAGCGGCTTCCATCATACGAGCTCCTCCAGACTTGGAGATAATCATGAAAGGTATTTTTTTCTTCAACGCGTAATCAGCAGCTCGGGCAATTTTTTCACCTACCACACTTCCCATGGATCCGCCAATAAAACTGAAATCCATACATGCCACAACCAAATCTTTTCCTTTAGATTTTCCAACAGCCGTTCTTACTGCATCTTTAAGTTTGGTCTTTTCTTGAGCAGATTTTAGTCGATCAGGATATTTTTTAGTATCCTCAAACTTTAGAGGGTCTTTAGATTCTAATTTGATATCTAATTCCTTAAATTTATTATCATCAAATAGGATGCTGAAGTATTCATTACTGCCTATGCGGACATGGTATCCATCTTCTGGGCTTACAAAGTAGTTTTGCTCCAATTCTTTGGCGTCAACTATTTTGCCAGTCGGTGATTTGTACCACAGTCCTTTGGGTGTGTCTTTCTTTTCTTCTGTGGACGTTTGAATCCCCTTTTCTTTTCTTTTAAACCAAGACATACAATGCTTATTTTAAAGTTAGTTAGCGTGCAAAGTTATAAAGTATTTACATTATTAAGGTCTTCAAAAGCCTTTTTTAACCTTTCAACAAACGTGTTTTCACCTTTACGAAGCCAAACACGCGGGTCATAATACTTTTTATTGGGAACATCATCACCTTCTGGATTTCCAATCTGCGATTGTAAATAAGCTTCATGTTCTTTCATATAATCACGTACACCACTCATAAAAGCATATTGCATATCCGTATCAATATTCATTTTAATAACACCATAACCAATGGCTTCACGAATTTCCTCAACAGAAGAACCTGAACCTCCATGAAATACAAAATCTATGTGATTATGACCAACATTAAATTTTTTACTGACGTATTCTTGAGAGTTTTTAAGGATTTTTGGGGTGAGCTTTACATTACCTGGTTTATAAACCCCATGTACATTACCAAATGCTGCGGCAATGGTAAACTGGTCACTAATTTTACTTAATTCTTCATAAGCATAGGCAACTTCTTCAGGTTGAGTGTAGAGTTTGGAATCATCTACATCTGTATTGTCAACACCATCTTCTTCGCCACCAGTTATTCCTAACTCAATCTCTAAAGTCATTCCCATCTTGCTCATTCTTGATAGGTATTGCTTACAGATTTCAATATTTTCTTCAAGAGGTTCCTCACTCAAATCAATCATGTGCGAACTGTATAGTGGTTTTCCAGTTTCCGCATAATGTTTTTCACTGGCATCCAAAAGGCCATCAATCCAAGGCAACAGTTTTTTGGCGCAATGGTCCGTGTGTAAAATTACTGGGACACCATAAGCTTCTGCTAAAAGATGCACGTGTTTGGCACCTGCAATGGAACCCGCAATGGCCGCTTTTTGATTGTCATTGCTTAATCCCTTTCCAGCATTAAAAACGCCACCGCCATTCGAAAACTGAATAATTACAGGAGCATTAAGATCTCTAGCTGTTTCTAATACTCCATTGATACTGTTTGATCCAACTACGTTAACGGCAGGCAGAGCAAAACCCTTTTCTTTGGCCAGTTTAAAGATAGCTTGAACTTCTTTCCCAGTAGCTACTCCTGGTTTTATATTATGAGACATATTTTTAAAAATTTAGATTAACAAAAATAATAAAATTAAACAGCTTAAAAAGGGTAATTGATACCAATGTTATAAACAGCACTCTTGAAATTATAATCATTAAGCCATCTGTTTGAATTTTGATAAGAAGGATCATAGGTTTTGAAACCTGTGTCAAATCTAAAGACAACAAAGCCAAAATCGTACCTTAAACCAAAGCCGGTTCCAAGAGCAATATCTTCTAATGAGCTAAAGTTATCAAAGGTCGCATTCTCATCTTCAACATTGTCCAAAACATTCCAGATGTTTCCAGCATCAGCAAATAAAGCGCCATAGAAATCCTCAAAAATATTGAAACGATATTCCAGGTTTAATGCAATTTTTAAATTAGCCTCATTGAACTCATCATTACTGTCTGAACTACCTGGCCCTAAACTATAAGCTGTCCAAGCTCTGTTATCATTTGTTCCTCCTGCAAAGAAACTTTTAGAAAATGGAATACTGTTTGAGTTTCCATAAGGAATTGCTATGCCAAAGAATGTTCTGAGGGCCAATACCTTTTTCTTACCAAAATCCCAGTGTTTAATAAAATCTAATTCAGGTTTTATATATTGGGAGTAAGCCACATTAAAAATTTCATGGTTGCCATTTGCGTTTTTTTCTAATGCAAAAACATTGGAAGCTAAAGACAAAATGTTTCCAGCAGTTTCGAGTTTCACCCTGAAAATTGAAAAGTTTTCATCAAACAGACTTGTTCTATTATCGCGAACATAATTGAAACTGGATGATATTATCAGGTTGTTTTCAGTCAGTCTGATTTGTCTCTCATCGATATAATTAATGGTTTGAATATCATCTTGGCTCAATCCAGGTGGTGGATTATCACTTAAAACGTCTCCTATAAATTCATTGGCCTGATCCGGGATTCCCAATTCGGCATCTTGATCAATATAGCCAATATCTTGAGCAATATCGTTAAGGGTGTTAAATGAAGTACTGTAAACATTGAAATAGTTGTCTGGATTCAGGTTTCTGACATATTGTAAACTCAAGAGATCGAACCTATTTGTAACCTTTTCGTTTGGTTGCCATTTATAATTAATGGTCCCTGTAAACGTACGTTTGTCTAATCCAATATTGGTTTGGTTTGAAGTTGATAAAATAATCCTTGTGGAAGGCGACATACTTTTTGGAATAATCCTTTCGGTTTTTATAGGAAAAAATATTCGTGGAATAGTCAATTTCAAATCGCCACCCCATTCTTGTATGTCAAAAAATCGGTCTTCATCATTAGCGGCGTCTTTTGATGCACCAATACTTCCAAATGCCGTAAGTTCTAAAGTTTCGGCACCTCTAAATACATTTCGCATTAGAACAGACGGGTTAAAGGAAAGACCAATTTGCTGGATATTACTTTGCGATACTTCAGTTCCAAAGTTTAGATTAAACTTTTTAAGCGGTGTTAAATACACATTGGCAGTGAGAGTAGTATCTGGATTTTCAACATATTCAATATTGGGATATTTGAATGTTCGTAGTTCAGTAATATACCTGTAAGTCAAAGTTCTGTCCCTATCTCTAAAAACCTCTCCAGGCTTCATAAAAACAGCATTTGTGAGGGTTTTAGGTTTAAAGCGAAGTTTGTCATTGCTATATAAATCATAGCCTTCATAACTAACGGAATCTTTTATGGATTTATTTCTATTTCGATAGGAATAGTCTGTAAAAATATTAACGTTTTTAATTTTGTAAATATTAAAGGGCACACGCTTTGAGGAATCTTCAGTTTTAATTAAGCGATCTTGAATTTGGAGGTCAACTTTTACTTTTTTATCAGTATCAATGGTGTCCATTTCAAAATACACGTAGTCTTCCCTAAAATGATAGACACCATGATTTCTGAAATAGGTTGTTAGTCGGTCTTTTTCCTGTTCGAAAGTGACTGTTTTGTACTGTTCGTTGAGTTTTATATGTGATTTGTCTTTTGAATCTGCGTATAGTGAATCAATCACCGGTGAACTGATTTTGGTTGATAATGAGTCAACGATGTAGGGATCTCCTGTTTTGACAAAATAATCAACCGATGCTTTTTTGTTCTCTCCTGTTGTTATGTTGGAGCTTGCAGTGGCGTTGAACCAACCGTTGTGAAAATAGTAAGCTTCTAATCTATTTAGAGAGCGTTCTATTTTTTTCTTATCGACAATGGCTGGAGCTTCTCCAGTTTTTTTAAGCCAATTATTAAAACCAATACGCGCCTCTACATATTTGTCCAATTGTTTTCTAGACAGGAACCGTTCAAGACGTGCTCTTTTTTTTGGTTTTTTATCAATATTCGATTCAACAATAGAATCAATATTGGGTCTGGCCAAGTTATAGATATGTAATCTAATGGGAACACCTAAAAGCTTCCTGTTTACTTTTTGATAAAGTAGATTATTAATGGTTTCGGTTTTGTTAACTTTGTCATTGACATAAATAGTATTATTAGTCAACAAATAGTCTTCATCGGCAACTCGCTTAACCGAACTACATGATGCAAGAAGCAATAACATGATAATATTTAGTACTATTTTTGGAGCGCCTTTTTTCAAGTGCAATTAAATTATAAATATGGTCTATTAATAAATATTATGTATTATTCCGTTTTTATTGCTATGCATGCTGAATATAAGATTCAAAAGTACATTTTTTATGTGACAAATAGTATCTAATAATTCAATGGGTACAGCAAGATTAAAATTTAGGAATGGCTGCCGTCCAGCCCTTAAAATACTATAAAGAACGATGCTTTCAAAAAATCAGATAAAATTAATAACCAGCCTAAAGCATAAAAAGTTTAGACAGGAACAACAACTTTTTGTAGTTGAGGGTATCAAAACTATCCAGGAGTTTTTGAACTCTAAATATGAGTTGGAGCAACTGTTCACAACCAGATCATTCAATATTAATGCCAAACTGGAAACCATCATTTCAGAATCTGATTTAAAACGAATTAGCTTTCTCAAGTCACCCAACCAAGCCTTGGCTATTTTTAAAATACCTGTTAGTCGGCAGATAGACAAAAACCAGTTATTGGTTGTGTTGGATTCGGTTAGGGATCCGGGTAATTTAGGGACCATTATCAGGTTGTGTGATTGGTTTGGGGTTACCGATTTGGTTTGTAGTGAAACAACTGTCGATTGTTACAATCCAAAAGTGGTTCAGGCAACCATGGGATCATTAACAAGAGTCAATATTACCTATACAGGCTTGGTTAGTTTTTTGAGTGATTTGAACTTGCCAACGTATGGAGCCTTTATGGAAGGAGAAAACATCTATCAGACTAAACTGCCTAAAAAGGGGGTCTTAATCTTGGGTAATGAAGCTAACGGAATTTCTGAAAATTTAGAGGAAAAAATCACCCACAAGATTAGTATTCCACGATTTGGAAACCTACAAAAAACCGAAAGCTTAAATGTTGCTACTGCTACGGCAATTTTGTTAAGTGAGTTTAAGAGACAATAACTATTTTACTGAAACGTAAAATTTATAAAAACACCTCTGGTTTTCATAGTGGTAATATTACTTGTCCAAGGGCTATTAGGGTCTACATCGCGAACCAATTCATCATTGATGGCAAAAACGCCTCTAATGGAAGGTGTAAACTTGAAATAGTGTAAGTAAAAATCAATGCCAAAGCCTACTTCATAAAAAAACATGCTTCTTTTGGTTCTAAATTGCCCGGCACTATTGTCATCTGGGTTTTTTTCATTACTGGATAGGTTCAATGCTGTAGAGATACCGCCAACTATAAAAGGTTTGAAGTTGTTCAACCGTTTTGTAGAAAATTTCAGTAACAAAGGTACATGTATGTAGGTGGATTTTACTTCACGTTCTAAATCCGACTCGGTGAAATCTTCATAATCTTCAAAATAACTTTCGTCGTATTCTAAATTTCGTGTCGAGATATAAAGTCCAGGTTCCAGCCTTAAGTCAATATATTCATGAATTCTCATGTTTCCAATTAAACCAACATTAAAACCGGTACTCTTTTTAACAAGAATATCAGCTCTATCTTGTTCGTAATCAAAATTGAAATCATAACTATTGAAACCAAGAAAATAGCCATAGCTCAAAAACTTCTTATCTTCATTATCCAAATTTCGTAATTTTTCTTTGGTAAAAAGTTGAGCCGAAACCGTTTGAAAGGTTAATATAAATATAAGTAGAACAAATATATTCTTCATAGTTTTATTTAGATGACGTGTAAATGGTTGCCACACCAAACGTTTGGGGCAAATCATTAACATTTATAAACCCAATTTTACGTAAAATATTGTTTAAAGCCTCACCAAAAGGAAAAACGGATGCAGATTCACACAAATATTTGTAAGCACTTTTGTCTTTGGAGAATATTTTACCTATGACCGGCAAAACATTTTTTGTGTAAAAGTTATAGCCTTGTTTATAAGGTGTTTTTGTGGGCATTGAAGTCTCTAAAATAACGAATATACCTCCAGGCTTTAAAACGCGATATATCTCAGCAAGGCCCTTTTCAAGAGTTTCAAAGTTGCGAACGCCAAAGGCAACTGTTATGGCATCAAAATAATTGTCTTCAAACGGCATATTTTCTGAATCTCCCAACACCATTTCTATGGTTTTTTCTAAACCTTTTTTCAAGACTTTCTGTTTGCCAATCTCCAGCATTCCACTACTGATGTCCAATCCCACTATTCTTTCAGCCTGGGTTTCTGCTAAATTAATAGCCAAATCGCCTGTTCCAGTAGCAATATCCAGAACAGTTTGCGGGTTAGAAGCTTTTACAATCGCAACGACCTTTTTTCTCCAAGATACATCAATACCAAATGAAATGACACGATTTAGACCGTCGTAATTTTCAGAAATGTTATCGAACATTTGGGTTACCTGTTCCTTTTTACCCAGGTCACTGTCTTTATATGGTTTTACTTTTGACAAATTCTGAATTTTTTTAGGCAAATATAAACTATTAGCAAAGGATTAAGCAACTAGTTAGTAATTTATTATAAAGCCCTAAATAATATGGCAATAGTAATTTTTACTTTATATTTGTATAGCTTTTTAGTAAAACTACACATGAAACCGAAACTAATTAAATTATTGTAATGCCATGCGAGATTATGGCGTATTTAGTTATTTGAGGTTACATCTAACCTTAATATAAACAATAAAAGTTAGTAGATGAAAATAATTATTGCTGGTGCTGGTGAAGTGGGATTTCATTTAGCAAAATTATTGTCTTACGAATCACAAGAAATAACCCTTATAGATACTAACAAAGATAGTTTGCTTTATGCAGATAATCATTTGGATATCAAAGTTATAAAAGGAGACGCTACCTCTATATCCATTTTAAAGGATGCGCGGGTAGAATCTAGCGACTTGGTTATAGCCGTTACGTCATCAGAAACCACCAATATTACGGTTTGCGTTTTGGCAAAACAATTGGGAGCAAAACGGACCATTGCTAGAATTTCCAATACCGAATTCATTAATCATAAAGATGAGGTCGGTTTTACCAAATTTGGAATTGATGAGTTGATTTCTCCTGAAGCATTGGCAGCATCTGAAATTAGATTATTACTAGATCAATCTGCTTTTAGTGATACCTACGCTTTTGAAGGTGGTGCGTTAACTATGGTGGGATTTGATTTGTCCAGAACAATGGCTTTTGCTGGTAAAACTGTTAAGGAAGCGGCTCAAATATTTCCCGAGATACATTTTGTGCCTATTGCCATTCAACGTTTTGGAACGCAGTTTACGATTATTCCAAGAGGCGATACACAATTAAAAGAAGGTGACCATGTTGTTTTTATTACTTCGGAGGGTGGTGCAGAGGAACTCTGCAGAATTACAGGGAAAGCCAATACCGATATCAAAAATGTCATGATTCTAGGTGGAAGCAAAATCGGTTATAAAACGGCTCGCGATTTAGCTAATAGTAAATTCAATGTCAAGTTAATTGAAAAAGATAAGACACGTGCATTTGACATAGCCGATGAATTACCCAATGTATTGGTTATCAATGGAGATGGAAGAAATGTTGATTTACTGGAAGAGGAAAATATAGCAGATATGGATGCCTTTATTGCTGTTACTGGCAATAGTGAAATTAATATCATGTCGAGTTTAGTCGCAAAATCTAAAAATGTCAACAAAACCATTTCATTGGTAGAGAACATGGACTATTTTGAGTTATCACAATCCATCGGAATAGATACGCTTATCAATAAAAAGCTGTTGGCTGCCAATAATATTTTTAGATATGTTAGACGAGGTGATGTGGTTGCCATGACCAAGCTTAACAACATGAATGCCGAACTTTTGGAATTCAAAGTGAAATCAACTTCAAAAATTTGCAATAAACTCATCAAGGATGCTGGTTTTCCAAGATCAGCTATTATAGGAGGCGTTATACGAGATAATATTGGCTATATAGCCTTGGGCGATTTTATGATTCAGGAAGGCGATAAAGTGGTTATTTGTGGTCTCCCGCGTTCTATTGAAGAGGTTGAAAGACTGTTCTTGTAAAATATGAAACTCAACAACAAAATTATTTTTCATTTTTTAGGACTACTATTGTTGTTCAATGGAGGATTTATGCTGTTATCGGCACTGATTAGCCTTATTTATCAAGACGGTGTCACGCTTAAAATTCTTCTCGCTGGAATCGTCACCATCATTGCAGGAGCCATTGTGATGTTTAGAACCAAAGATCACAAAAAAGAGATGAACAAGCGGGAAGGTTATATTGTGGTTACCTTTGGTTGGATAATCATGACCTTATCAGGAACGCTGCCCTATATCTTTACCAACTCGATTCCCGAATTTACGAATGCCTTTTTTGAAACCATGTCGGGTTATACGACTACTGGTGCCTCCATACTCAATGACATTGAAGCAGTTCCAAAGGGTGTTCTTTTTTGGAGAAGTACCACTCATTGGATAGGTGGTATGGGGATAATTGTTTTGGCTATTGCCATTTTACCATTATTGGGCATAGGTGGTATGCAGTTATTTGCTGCTGAAGCACCAGGTCCTAATGCCGACAAATTGCATCCCAGAATAACAGATACAGCGAAGCGATTATGGTTGATTTATTTTGGCTATACCGTTGCTGAAACCTTATTGTTAAAATTGGCAGGGATGACATTTTTTGATGCGATTAATCATGCTATGTGTACCTTGTCAACAGGAGGTTTTTCTACGAAAAATGCTAGTATTGCTTATTGGAATCACCAACCTATCATTCAGTACATTATTATTGTTTTCATGTTCTTAGCAGGAACCAATTTTGTTTTAAGTTATTTCGCATTCAAAGGTAAAATTCAAAAGGTTATAAAGGATGAAGAGTTTAAGCTCTATTTCATTTTTGTATCCATATTCACGGTGATTGCAGCTTTGATTATTTATTTCAAAGCAGATCCTTCAATTTCTTCTGTAGCACATCCAATGGTTTGGGGAGAAGGTGAGAGTGCTTTTAGACATGCCCTTTTTCAAGTACTGGCTATAATTACTACCACAGGTTTTGTCAGTGCAGATTATACGTTATGGTCTCCATTTTTGGTAGTATTCTTTTTTGGTTTGATGTTTTTGGGTGGTTCAGCAGGAAGTACTTCTGGAGGTGTTAAAGTTGTCCGTCATCTCATTATGATTAAAAATGGATTCATGGAGTTTAAAAGATCGTTACATCCCAATGCGGTCATACCAGTTCGCTACAACACTAAAGCGGTAACAGGAGATATTGTTTTTAATGTTCTAGCATTCTTTATTCTATATATGCTTTCCTTTATTGTGGGAGCTTTGGTTTTCTCCATGTTTGGAATTAATTTCGAATCTTCAGTTGGTTTGGCAGCTTCCAGTTTGGGTAATGTTGGACCTGCTCTCGGAGATTTTGGGCCAGTGAATAATTATGCGGCATTACCTGCTACTGGGAAATGGTGGAGTGCTTTTTTAATGCTTATTGGCCGATTGGAATTATTCACGGTCTTAATACTACTAACCCCGTTTTTCTGGCGTAACCGATAGAAAACCAGAAATTTGTAATCTCTTTTTGTAACATTTTAATTGGTTGCTCGTCTATCTTATATAACCAATTAAAAATATTAAAAATGGAATTATTAGTTACTACCCAAGATTTGGACCCGTTTCCTAAACAAAGTTTATCCGTTCACAATAAGCCAATGGGTTTATTAACTTCAAATTATAAGTCTGTGGTAAACTCAAACTACAGAGATTTAGACAAGCAATCAATTTTTGGAAAGCGTCAAGCTATTAAAAGCTGCTTTTATAATTCTAATTGTGTTGCGGAAGTCACCTTAAAGGTATCATTGTTCTTGATTGTCCTTTTGGCTTTGTTCTCCTAAAACAGGGACATATTAACTGACGGCCTCTTTAATGCGTTTTATAGCTTCAACGATTTGCTCTTGGCTGGCCGCATAAGAAATTCGGATACAATCTGGATTCCCAAAGGCATCACCTGTTACTGTAGCTACCAAAGCCTCTTCCAATAAGTAAAGTGAGAAATCGTTAGCATTGTTAATAGTTTTTCCCCTTAAGGTTTTTCCAAAGAAAGCTGAAATATTAGGAAATACATAAAAAGCACCTTCAGGTGTATTGTTTATAAAACCAGGTACATCTTCTAAAAGTTTTAGAACCAAATCACGTCGTGTTTTAAATTCGCTAATCATATAATCCACTCGTGAAGGGGATTCGTTTAGTGCGGTTATTACAGCACGTTGCGCAATACAGTTAGCGCCACTGGTAACTTGTCCTTGCATTTTATTGCAAGCTCTGGCAATCACTTCTGGAGCACCAATGTAACCAATGCGCCATCCAGTCATGGCAAAAGCTTTTGATACACCATTTACGGTTATGGTTCTATCGTACATGTCTTCAAATTGAGCCATGCTCGCATGTCCATTTTCTGTGAAGTTTATATGCTCATAAATTTCATCAGAAACAACATAAATATGAGGATGTTTTTGAAGAACATCGGCCAAAGCACGTAATTCCTCCTGACTGTATAATGAGCCACTTGGATTGCAAGGCGAACTATACCAGATCATTTTTGTTTTGGGTGTAATGGCTGCTTCCAACTGTTCGGCGGTCATTTTAAAATCACTGGCAATACTGGTCTGGACTTCAACGGGAACACCTTCGGCAAGTTTCACAATATCCGAGTAACTAACCCAATAAGGGCATGGGAGTATCACTTCGTCTCCCGGATTAAGCATCACTTGAGCTATATTGTATAAAGCTTGCTTGGCGCCTGTTGAAACGACTATTTGTGGTAATGAGTAATCAAGATTGTTATCACGCTTAAATTTGGTAATAATAGCTTCTTTAAGCTCTACATATCCATCTACTGGCGAGTAGGCATTATAGTCTTCATTAATGGCTTTTATAGCAGCTTCTTTTATGTAATCAGGTGTATTAAAATCGGGTTCACCCAAACTTAAACCAATAATGTCTTTGCCTTCAGCTCTTAATTCTCGAGCCTTTGCTGCCATAGCTAATGTGGCAGAAGTAGACATATTCAAAACTCTTTCTGAAAGTATCCCCATTAATATTGATATGATTGATTAGGCCTGCAGTGTAACTGGTCTCATTCCCATTTCTTTCAGATGTTTGAAATGAGCTATTACAGCCTTACGGGTTGTTTTATATTCGTTGTAAGGTAAATTAAACTCTTTAGCCGTTTCTTTAACTATTTTAGATATTTTGGTATAGTGAATATGACTAATATGCGGGAATATATGGTGCTCCACCTGATGATTCAAACCACCTGTAAACCAATTCACAATACGATTTTTAGTTGAAAAATTAACTGTTGTTTTCAGTTGGTGCACTGCCCAAGAATTTTTCATGGTGCCACATTCTTCAGGTAATGGCATTTCGGCATCTTCCATAACATGGGCCAATTGAAATACCACGCTTAAAATGAGTCCGGCCGTGTAATGCATCACGAAGAAACCGATAAGTATTTTCCACCAGGCAATATCTAAAAACAGCATTGGAATCACAATCCATATACCCACATAAATTAGTTTTGAGATTACTAGTTTACTCCAGTTCCAAACAGGATTAGGGAATTTACCATAAGAAAGTTTGCGTTGCATGTAACGCTTCATTTGCTGCCAGTCTGTGGTTATGGCCCAATTAATTGTTAACAATCCATAAAGTAAAACTGAATAATAGTGCTGAAATTTATGATGCCATTTCCATTCAGAATGTTCTGTAAAACGTAAAATTCTACCTGCCTCCAAATCCTCATCATGCCCATGGATATTGGTATAGGTGTGATGAAGTACATTATGCTGTACTTTCCAATTGTAGACGTTACCAGCCAGAATATAAATACTACTTCCCATGAGTCGGTTAATCCATTCTTTGTTGGAGTAGGATCCATGATTTCCATCATGCATCACATTCATACCAACTCCAGCCATACCAATTCCCATAACAATTGTTAATAGTAATTGAGCCCAACCAGGAATATTAAGGGTTAGAATTAAAAAGTAAGGAGCTAAAAACAAGGAAAACATGACTATGGTCTTTAACCATAGTTTCCAGTTTCCGGTGCGTTTGATGTTATTGTCTTTAAAGTAGGCATTAACACGTTTGTTCAATGTTCTGAAGAATTTTGCAGAATCCGTTCTTGAAAAAGATAGTGTTTGTTTTGTCATGCTGTTGCTATTAAATCAAATTTGGTACTAAACCAAGTTAACTTATGCTGCCAAAGATAACTAATATAGGTCTGCTCCGACATAAAGTTTTCATAAAAATATGCACAAAAAATGGTTACTTTTGTTGAAAATTCAATGAAATGGAGCTAATTCTTAAATATTTTCCAAATTTAACTGATGATCAGGTCATTAAATTCCGAAAATTAGAATCATTATATCAAGATTGGAACCTAAAAATCAACGTAGTTTCTCGTAAGGATATTGATGAATTGTATCTCCGACATGTATTACATTCATTGGCTATCGCAAAGGTTATTGAATTTAAGGATGGCACTAAAATTATGGATGTTGGGACAGGTGGTGGATTTCCAGGGATTCCTTTGGCGATATTATTTCCCGAATGCTCATTTCATTTAGTTGATAGTATAGCCAAAAAACTTAAGGTTGTTGAGGAGGTTGTAGAGGGATTGGGTCTGGAAAATGTCAAAACAACCCATACTCGTGTTGAAGATATTAATGATACCTACGATTTTATTGTCAGTAGGGCAGTTGCAGCCATGCCTACATTTGTGCATTGGATAAAAGGGAAAGTAGCAAAAAAACAAAACCACGAGCTCAAAAATGGTATCTTGTATTTAAAAGGTGGTGATTTGGTCGAAGAATTACAAGATTATAAAACTGCCAAAATCTATAACATTTCCGATTTTTATTCAGAAGATTTTTTTGAAACCAAAAAAGTGGTGCATCTACCGATAAAATTTAAGGTCTAAAATACCTCAATTGTTTACAATAATTCTTGTTTTAAGCGAATAGTTTTCTTGTGTTTGGACGTTTAAAACATACAATCCCGATGCCAGATTAACATTGATGTTATTACGACTGGACAAATCTATTCTGTTGTTAAAAACAAGTTTGCCAGTCATGTCGGTTATCGATAATGAGGCATTGGGATAGTTTTTATCACTTAACAGAATCAGCTCATTTGAAATTGGGTTTTGTTGCAGTTTAATACTGTTAATTGCTATTAAGATTTCATTATTACCTAGTGTCTCTCCTCTGATTTCCTCTAGAGCAAACGCTACATTGCCTTCTGTTAAAGTGACATGTGGCTCATTGCTTGTGGGTATGAAAGTATTGGCAAATGGGGAATCATTCACGTTTGGAATAGAGTACCAATCTGTATTAGTATCAATTGCCAAACCACTTAATGTGGGTATGAAGTCAAAATATTGAGAGTTCAAATTATTGACAAACTCCGTAATCAATGGATTGGTACCATCATCAAAAGCATAAAGGTCAAATTGTCCACCAGGAGCACTGTCCAAACCATCAGAATCACTGGTTGATTCAGATGTTGCTATGTATTCAAAACCAGTAACCCAAACAATGATAACAAAGGCTTGACCAATAAAATTAGTAACCTCAATGTTTTGACCTGCTTCAGGCGTAAAGTGAACATCAATAATCGCTCTAGTGTTAAATCCACTTACTACTCCTGTATTAAATGTATGACTAATGAGTTCCATTCCTGGAGTTCCTGTTAACTCACCTGTTCCGCTACCATTGGTTATGGAGACATTGCGAACATTCTGCGGGAAGCCTAAAGCATCCAATTCGGTTTGAAAATTATCTCTAAAATTAGGTGCTCCTTTTGGAGTTGGTGTTGTCCCATCTTGATTAATACCTCCAGAATCTACATGTCCTAAATAGTGGTCAATGAGCATTTGTTTGGCAGCTGGACTATTCAGCAATCCAGAAACTAATGGTTCGGCATCTGAAATTCCGGGATCTCCATTAACCATATAGTTAAACATATATTGTAGACCAATTGGGACATTGGCGCCTAAATGAGGCGAGTCGAATGAAATATATAAACGCGTATCATGATCCATGCTTTGATCTTCCATATAGGCTAAAGCATAGCGAGAAATTAGTCCACCCATGCTTGGTCCAATAACCACATTAGCTTCTGCGCCCATAACTTTATTAGCATTAATGGTGTTGATTAGTTCAACCAAAATAAACGCATTTCGTTGAATATAATCAGCACCTCCTTTAATTATTGAAGTACCATCAGTAGGGCTGAAATATTCTTCAGGGAAATTTAATACTACTAAATCATAACCTTCATCTCTAACAATATCACCTAAATTTTCTCCAGAACCGCCATAGTTTAAAAGACTATACATGGAGTCAATATCTCTCGTATCGTTTGGATCAAAGCCGTCAACAAAGAAAATAGGCTTATCAAGTACGCCATCAATATTGTCGTAGAAAATTTTATATTCTCCAGAACCCAGCAAGGGTTCTGATTCGTCATATCCTTGGTAAGGAATAGTGGCATCTATTGAAGTAAGCGCACTAACTTCACCAGGTGTTTGAGCAAAAAAGGTTGAGGATATCATTACAAGAAATAGGAAAGTAATTTTTTTCATAGCATCAAAATTGATTAGTTGAAAAGCATATTAATATACAAAAAAGAATTGTGGTATTTTACCAATAAAAAACCCTCAAGAAATTTCTTGAGGGTTTTAAGTATTTGATTATTCAAGAGTTATCCTAAAAATGGATATCTGTAATCTGTTGGAGTCACAAAGGTTTCTTTAATCATTCTAGGTGATACCCAACGTAATAAGTTTTGTGCACTACCTGCTTTATCGTTTGTTCCAGATGCTCTAGCACCACCAAAAGGTTGTTGGCCAACAACAGCACCAGTTGGTTTGTCATTGATATAGAAATTACCGGCACTGTTTTGCAGTACTTTTGTGGCTTCGTCAATAGCATAACGTTCAGTAGCCATAATAGCTCCGGTTAAAGCATATTCACTGGTTTCATCAACCAATTTTAATGTTTCAGAATATTTCTCGGCATCATAAACGTATATTGTAATCACAGGACCAAACAACTCTGTACACATGGTTGTGTATTTTGGATTAGTAGTTACTATTACTGTTGGCTCAATAAAATATCCTTTGGATTTATCGTAATTTCCACCAGCAATGATTTCGGCATCAGCATCAGCTTTGGCTGCATCAATATACTTCGCCAATTTATCGAATGAACCTTCATGGATAACAGCAGTGATAAAATTGCTCATGTCTTCTGGTGAGCCCATTTTGAATGAATTGACATCTTCGATAACATAATTTTTAACATCCTCCCAAATGTTATTTGGAACGTAGGCACGAGATGCAGCACTGCATTTTTGACCTTGGAATTCAAAGGCACCTCGTGATATGGCTGTTGCAACTTGCTTTGGATTAGCCGATTTGTGAGCAACTATAAAATCTTTGCCTCCTGTTTCACCAACAATTCTAGGATACGTTTTATAGTTGTGAATGTTATTACCTATTTTTTTCCAAAGCTCTTTGAATATGAATGTTGATCCTGTAAAGTGTAACCCAGAAAAATCAGGACTTGCCATAACGGTATCGGTAATCATAACAGGGTCACCAAAAACCACATTAATAACACCATCGGGTACTCCAGCTTCCTTAAATACATCCATAATGACTTTAGCTGAATATATCTGGCTATCGCTTGGCTTCCAAACAACCACATTACCCATAAGCGCCATACAAGACGGTAAGTTTCCTGCAATGGCTGTAAAATTGAAAGGTGTGACGGCATAGGTAAAACCTTCTAGCGGACGATATTCAATTCTGTTCCAAGCATCACTAGTGCTTTCAGGTTGTTCAGCATAGATATCCGTCATAAACTGAACATTAAAACGTAAAAAATCTATTAATTCGCAAGCCGAATCGATTTCAGCTTGGTGAATAGTCTTGGATTGGGCAATCATAGTTGCGGCATTAATCTTGGCTCTATATGGTCCAGCAATTAATTCGGCAGCTTTCAAGAAAATACCTGCACGTTGCTCCCATGGTAATTGAGACCAGGTTTTTCTAGCTTCTAATGCAGTTGCTATGGCTTCATCAATATGATGCTTTTCAGCTACATTATAAGTTCCAACAACATGTTTGTGATCATGAGGTGGTGACATGGTTCTTGTGTTTCCAGTTGTAACATCCTGTCCATTGATATACATTGGTACATCTATCTGGCTATTGAACATCTTTTTATATTCTTGCAATACGGCATCTCTTTCAGGTGATCCTGGAGCATATGTTTTTACAGGTTCGTTTACTGCAATTGGTACATTAAAGAATCCTTTTCCCATGGGTATTTTGATTTTTAAGTTATTTAAAATTCGAGGTGCAAAGGTACGATTTTTTTAGCTATTTTTTGAGTAGAAAGCCTCTTAAAAGCACGTTAAAAGTTTGTATTTTTTTGTAAGTTGCTAGTATTATAGTTGACTATAGGGTTTATGTGTACAGTAACATTGGTTCCATTAGAAAATGATGATTTTGTGCTTATTTCCAACAGAGATGAAGCACCTTCAAGAGTTTCGACGATTCCTGAATTTTTTACTTATAAAGATAAGCAGTTGCTATTTCCGAAAGATATACTATCCAATGGAACATGGATTGGTTTAAGTGAACAAAATCGATTGATTTGTTTGCTTAATGGCGGATTTGAAATTCATGAGCGAAAAGCAGAATATAGACAAAGTAGAGGAATAGCGGTTAAGGATTTGTTGTGTTGTGATACTATTCAAAATGCTGTAGCGGATTACGAATTTATGGATATTGAGCCATTTACTATGGTCATTGTAGATTGGAATGAGAGTTTAGATTTTTATGAATTGGTTTGGGATGGTAGCCAAAAGCATTTTAAGTCATTGGAGAAGCTACCACATATTTGGTCATCATCGACATTGTATAATGAACGTATGCGTCAAGAACGCCGGAATTGGTTTCAAGAATTTCAGCAATCCAACATTTTAAATCCAGAATCATTATATGATTTCCATCAAACAGCTGGGAAGGGAAATATAAATTACGGTGTTATTATGGACCGTCAATTTGTGAAAACTACCAGTATAACGCGCGTGCACAAAGATGAGGATTGGGTGACCATGGATTATAGAGATCTAAAAACCAATCAACATACATCAAAATCCCTAAACCTATTTTCTGTTAAGAAATGAACAATACAGGAATAATTTTGACATTAGCCTATCCAGAGACCATAGTCATGCATGCGGACGAATGGTATTCACCTTATTTAAAGTATGTTGGCATTGGGAACAAGACGCATGTTCGTGCTGGTCATGCGGCTTTGGTTTTGATAAACAAAGAGACAGGAGAACTGGAGTATCACGATTTTGGAAGATATATCACGCCAGAACCCAATGGCCGTGTTCGCGGGAAAACAACCGATAATGAGTTGGACTTTCCTATTAAGGCAAAAATGGAGAACAATGAAATTGTCAACTTAAAGGATATATTACAATTTTTAGCAACCAATCCGAAATTAACACATGGTGACGGAACGTTATATGCTAGCGTTTGCCAATCAATCAACTATGATTTGGCCAGACAGCATATTACTAAAATGCAGAATAAACATTTTATACAATATGCGGCTTTCGTTAAAGATGCTTGTAATTGTGCGCGATTTGTGACAGATTCACTAATCGCTTCGGTTACAAATGAATCAATAAAACGAAAATTGATTAGGTCCAAATGGTTTACACCTAGTACTGTTGGAAATGTGGTGTTTGCCGATACTGAAAACCATGTATATCAGGTTGATGATTCCGGGAATATTGAAAAATTTAATTCGACAGTGGGAAAATTAAACCAGCAGTTATTCCTTGATAGATTAACAGATCATGTTCCCAATGAAATTGGTACGAGACTACCAAAGCCAGTTGGTTTTTTGGAAGCGCATGCGCAATGGTTATCGGGTATTGCTGCTGGTGCATGGTTTGAACTCCGTAATGATGAGTTGGAACATGAGTATTTGTTTAGGCGTATTTCACCTTATGGGAATATTGATGTGGAAGATGTTTTTAAAGTTGAAGACCGATCTTTCAAGTATCATGATCCTTACCAATTTATTCATTACTCAAACTGTCAATTTTTTCACATTGAGCAACGAGGTAAAGTATATCGGTTTAATAAAAAGGACTAATTGAGTGCAAAAGGGGCGCTTAATTTAAAACTGGGAATAGCTACTTTAAATTTTTGAGTCGTAGCTAAATTAATCATACTGTAAAAACCATACATAGCACCAAAAGGAGAGGTTAACAAGCTTCCTGAAGTATAAGTGTGTGATTCACCTGGTTTCAAAACAGGCTTTTTACCAATAACACCCTCGCCAGAAACCAATTCTTTGTTGTTTAAAGCATCTAGAATGATCCATTCTCTAGCATAGAGTTGCACGGAATCTTTGCTTTGGTTTTCAATGGTTACTTTGTAGCCATAAGCAAACTGTATTTTATAGTTTTTATAAAACGTGCCTTCAAAATTCGTTTCAACCGAAATTTTAATGCCTTTTGTTATTTGCTGAACCATGCTATTATAAGTGTTCAAAGGGTTTTGAGAGTAGCTAAAGTAAGAAAAATAAAGGGATAATAAAAAAAATGAGCAATTAGTCGATTAAATACCTTTTTAATTAGATATATCAACCGAATTGCCTTGTCCAACACCGATAATACGGTCATAGCGACCGCCCAAATCACGATAATAAACAACGACTTTATAGTCGTTTTCAGTCTGCCAATAGTTCCCACCAATGGCTCCTTCGTCCAGCTTGCTAGTAGTGTTGTTCACAACGACATATTTATAATTGTAAAATCCTTGTTTTAGCAATATAGGTACTTCGTAAATACTATGCTTATCATTGTAGGTCATTTTTGTACTGTCATCAATAGCGTAGTTATTAAAGTTTCCGTAGACATGAAGGGATTGGTTATTAGGTAGCTTATTGCAAAGTAGTGAAAAATGGATCCAGGCGTAATCTGCTTCAATGTAGGGTTTCTCAACATCAATAGCGGTAATTAGAAAGTTACCGTTTATATCTGGGTTATATGTGTAGGGATTATTCCTTCTAACCACATTTGTAAATAAATAATTATTGTACAAATCTCCCAATTCAATAAATTGAATGTTTGAATTGGCACCACGTATATCTTTATTTTCAAAGAAAAAATATTCGTTTCCAGCGAAGAAACTCGTTTCGGTGTTATACTTGTAAATCAGTTCATTGCCAATGCTGTATTGAGGTTTTACGTTGTAAATAGCTGTGTTTAAATTGTTATTTTGGATAATCACCGTGTTGACGGTTTGGGTCGGATTACTCAATTGCATACTATTGGAATTAATCACAATATCCACACTTTGCTTTTGCTCAATAAACCTAACATCACGTGAACGTTTTATAGCTACACCAACTCCAGCATTATTTTCATTAACCATGAATTTTCTTGAGAAAACCAATTCGTCTAGATCGTTAAACACCTTAACCATATAATTCCCCGATACTTTCAGGCCTCTTGTGCGTTCATTAGGTAAACGTAACATATAATGCGAGTATATTTGATAGGTATTGAACGAATTCTCATAATGACGAATACGTTGGTTGTCGTAACCGCTCAAAAATTCGGTCTTCATCAGTTGTGAGGGTGTCCAGTCGTAATTAAAATGCTCAATTTTGTAATAAAAATCATCTTCATTGCCATTAAGGGCATCAAATTCCAATAACAGATTTTCCCCTAATCTCAAAATGGGGAGTTGGCTTTCGTTGGTTTGCCCTTGAAATGTGATAGTCTTGATGAAGTCTGGAGGATTTAATTCCTGTTCAACTTGTGATATGAGTAGATATGGAATGAAAAGTAAACCTAATAGACAAAGTGAGCGATATGCCATTTAAACGTGTTTTAAAGCATAAAGATAATCAAAATTTGTGCCTAAAGCAGATTTGCTATTTAGAACAAATATAAATAGCAAATCAAATGAATCTCTAGTATGTTTTCGTATAGAAATTCGTAAATTTGCACGGATTTTTCGAGTTGATTGAAAATCACATTTATATTTTACTATTAACAAATAGATTTATAAGTATGTCAAACGACATTAAGATTAAAAAAGGTCTAGACATCAAACTTAAAGGTGCGGCTGAAAAAGCGACTGAAAATGCGATAATTAGCAATACTTGCACCATTAGACCTGAAGACTTTCACGGAATCATTCCAAAATTAGTTGCCAAAGAAGGGACCAGATTAAAAGCCGGAGAAACAGTATTCTATAACAAGGATAATGAGGCTATGAAATTTGTTTCACCTGTTTCTGGTGAAGTTATTGAGGTCAATCGTGGTGAAAGAAGACGTATAATGGCTATTAAAATACAAGCTGACAAACCACAGTCTTATCAAGATAATGGTAAGTTTGATTTGGATGTTGCAGATGGAAATGCCGTTAAAGCGCATTTGCTGGCTACAGGTTGTTGGCCATTTATAAAACAACGTCCTTACGATGTTATTGCCAATCCTAACAAGTCGCCAAAATCCATTTTTATTTCTGGTTACGCCAGCGCGCCTTTGGCTGCTGATTTGGACTATGTGCTTCAGGGTAAAGAAGCTGAATTACAAGCTGCGATTACTGCTTTAGGTAAAATGACAGAAGGCCAAGTTCATGTTTCTGTTGGTAAAAGTTCGCAATCACCTCTAGCTGGATTGCATGGCATTACATTGCACCGAGTTTCTGGGCCTCACCCATCAGGTAATGTGGGAACCTTAATCAATAAAATTGATCCTGTAAATAAAGGCGAAGTTGTTTGGACTGTGAACGCTCAAGATTTGGTAATTATCGGTGAACTGTTATTAACTGGTCAATTCAATGCTGAACGGATTGTGGCTTTGGTGGGTTCGTCGGTCAAAAAACCAAGATATTTCAAAACCAAAATAGGTAGTGAAGTTGCTACTATGGTTTATGATAATGGCGTGGATAAAGATGGAAATGACCGCATTATTTCAGGTAATGTATTGACAGGGAAGCAAGTGAAGCCAGATGGCGCTTTAGACTATTATAGCAATACGATTACAGTTATTCCTGAAGGCGATGATTATGAGTTTTTTGGATGGAATAAACCTGTTTTCAACAAGATTTCTACGTCAAGAGCCATGACTTTCTCATGGTTAACGCCAAACAAGAAATATGATTTAGATACCAATACCAATGGTGAGCACCGAGCGTTTGTGCTAACTGGTAACTATGAGGAAGTTTTTCCGCTAGATATTTATCCATTACAAATTCTCAAAGCTTGTATGTATAACGATCTAGATGAAATGGAGGCATTGGGTATGTATGAGGTTGCTCCAGAAGATTTTGCTTTAACTGAATTTATTTGCGTTTCTAAACAACCACATCAAGATATCATTAGAAAAGGGTTGGACGTTATGATTAAAGAAATAGGATAGTAGCTATGGGTTTAAAAAGTACATTACATAATTTAAAAGAGAAGTATAAAGGTACCAAAATGGCTCCTGCATTTAATGCAATCCATACCTTTTTATATTTGCCTAATGAGACGACACATAACGGTACTCATATTAAGGCAGCAGATGACTTAAAACGTACGATGAACACGGTGATCATGGCTATGGTGCCATGTTTGATTTTTGGTATGTTCAACGCTGGATATCAGCATTATGCTGCATTCGGAACTCCAGTTGAATTTTTATCATGGGATGCCTTTTACATTGGTTTAATCAAAGTATTACCATTGGTAATTGTCTCTTATGGGGTTGGTCTGGCTATTGAGTTTTTATTCGCAGTTATCAAAAAGCATGAAGTGGAAGAAGGTTACTTGGTAACAGGAATGCTTGTGCCGTTAATTGTGCCAGTTGATACGCCACTTTGGATGTTGGCTGTTGCCGTGGCTTTTGGTGTTGTTATTGGAAAAGAAGTATTTGGTGGAACTGGAATGAATATTCTGAATCCGGCTTTAACTATTCGTGCATTCTTGTTCTTTGCATATCCAACATGGATGTCGGGTGATAAGGTTTGGGTTCATGGCGCTGTTGAAAGAGCCAATGAAATAGCTGCGGGTGCTGATTTGGATGCCATTTCTGGTGAAACTATTTTAGGAGGTTTAGCCCAAGGAAAAGATTTAGGTTATTCAGTAGCCGATATGTTTTATGGATTTATACCTGGATCGGTTGGTGAAACATCAACGCTTTTAATTTTACTAGGAGGATTATTCTTGATATTTACTAAAATTGGAAGTTGGAGAATCATGCTTTCATCTGTTATGGGAGCATTGGCTATGGGATTGATTTTCAATGGTGTCGTTAATGCAGAATGGATTACAGAATCCAGCAAGTTTTATGGTTTAATGAGTACGACGTGGTGGCATCACTTGATTATTGGTGGTTTTGCCTTTGGTACTGTGTTTATGGCCACAGATCCTGTTACAGCCTCTCAAACCAATAAAGGTAAATGGATATATGGATTTTTAATTGGTTTTATATCTATACTTATTAGAGTATTTAACCCAGCTTATCCAGAAGGTGTGATGTTGGCAATTTTACTAATGAATGTATTTGCACCTACCATTGACCACTATGTAGTTCAAGGAAATGTCAAACGACGTATGAAGCGTTTAAAAGTTAAAACGGCGTAATTATGAGTAATAAAACAGATTCAAATATATATACAATCATCTTTGCAATTGCTATGGTTGTTATTGTGGGTTCTTTATTGGCTTTCGCAGCATCATCATTAGAGCCTACCATTTCTGAAAACAAGCGTTTGGAGAAACAACAGAATATCCTATACGCCATGGGTGTAAATGAAAATGATGAGAGCAGTGCGACGTTTATCTCTACTGATAAAGCGCCTCAAGCGTTTTCAGAATTTATTAAAAAACAATTGGTTATTCAAGATGGACAAGTAACTGAAGATGACCAGGCTTATTTAATAGATGTTAAGAAAGAAAAATCAGCTGCTAAAAAAGGTGATTATTCAAGACGCTTGCCATTGTTTATTGGAGAGAAAGACGGACAAACGTATTATATAGCACCAATTTTTGGTAAAGGGCTTTGGGATGCCATTTGGGGATATGTTTCTATGGATGAAAATATGGTTATCCAAGGGGCTTATTTTGATCATAAAGGTGAGACGCCAGGTTTAGGGGCTAATATCAAGCAGCGTTTCTTTATGGACGATTTTATTGGTGAACACCTTTTGGATGCCAATGGTAATTTTGCCGGTGTTACCGTGTCTAAAAGTAATGCTGATCCAACCAACAAAGACAAGGAAGATAACGAAGTAGATGCTATTGCTGGTGCAACCATTACAGGTGATGGTGTTTCTGCTATGGTAAAGAGTGATTTGAAGCTTTATGTACCTTATTTTAAAAACTTAAAAAACAACTAATTTATGGGACTTTTATCAAAAAAAGATGCCAAATTAATTACAGATCCGTTAGCTGATAATAACCCGATTACCATTCAGGTTTTGGGTATTTGTTCCGCGTTGGCTATTACTGCTGAACTTGAAGCGTCAATAGTGATGTTTGTTTCTGTAATGTTTGTATTGGGTGTGGGTAACGTTGTTATCTCATTAATGAGAAATATCATCCCAAGTAAGATTAGAATTATTGCGCAACTAATTGTAGTTGCAACTCTTGTAATCATAGTTGATTTAGTGTTAAAAGCATTTGCTTATGAATTGAGTAAAACATTATCAGTATTCGTTGGATTAATCATCACAAACTGTATCATCATGGGGCGCTTTGAGGCATTTGCTTTAGGTAATGGTCCTTGGCGTTCATTTCTTGATGGTATTGGTAATGCTGCTGGTTATGGGGCAATATTGATTATTGTTGGATTTTTTAGAGAATTATTAGGTTCTGGAACCCTTCTAGGAATCCCAGTATTGGGAGACCCCATTGAGAAAACAGGGTTGTATTCAATAGGTTATGAGAACAATGGTTTTATGTTGTTATCGCCTATGGCCTTGATTGTTGTAGGAATTATTATCTGGGTACAACGTACAAGAAACAAAGCATTAGTAGAAGATCATTAAAAATTAGTATGCAGCGGACAGTGGCAGTAAGCATTTACTAAAAACTGAAAACTGAATACTGAATACTAAAAAATATATGGAACATTTAGAATTATTTTTAAAATCGATATTTATAGATAACATGGTATTTGCCACGTTCCTTGGAATGTGTTCTTACTTGGCCGTATCTAAAAAGGTTTCAACAGCTGTAGGCTTGGGTGCTGCGGTTATATTTGTACTAGCTATTACAGTTCCTTTAAACTGGCTATTGGACCAATATTTATTACAACCAGGAGCATTGTCTTGGTTGGGTGAGGAGTATGCTACATATGACTTAAGTTTCTTATCGTTTATCATGTTTATTGCTACTATAGCAACTATGGTACAATTAGTAGAAATTGTTGTTGAAAAGTTTTCACCTTCACTATATAATTCACTTGGTATTTTCTTGCCATTAATTGCAGTAAACTGTGCTATTTTAGGAGGTTCTTTGTTTATGCAATCTCGTGAAATACCGACTTTAGGATTGGCAACAACCTATGGTATAGGTTCAGGTATAGGATGGTTTTTAGCCATTTTAGCCATTGCCGCTATCCGCGAAAAAATCCGTTATTCTAATGTACCACCAGCCTTGAGAGGATTGGGAATTACATTTATCATTACGGGTTTAATGGCTATCGGTTTTATGAGTTTCGGTGGTATGTTAACTGGTGGAGATGATGAAGGAGAAAAAGAAAATAAATCTGCTCAAATGGATGAGCTGAAGGATACTGAAAAAGAATTGGCTAACAACACTAAAGTAATCGAGTAACATGATATTAGCAATAGACTTTGGAATAATTACCACAACCGTTGTAGCATTTTTAATAGTTACGTTGTTGTTGGTTGCATTATTATTATTTGTAAAACAAAAATTATCACCTTCTGGACCAGTTAAAATTAAAATAAATGGTGAAAAAGAAATTGAAGTGGCTTCGGGTGGTACGTTATTGTCAACACTAGGAAACCAAAAAATATTTTTACCATCGGCTTGTGGAGGTGGTGGAACCTGTATTCAATGTGAGTGTCATGTATTAGAAGGTGGTGGTGAAGCACTTCCTACTGAAACGCCTCATTTTACTCGTAAAGAATTGCAACATGGTGCGCGTTTGGCTTGTCAAGTAAAAGTAAAGCAGGACATGGAAATTACCATTCCGGAAGAAGTGTTTGGTATCAAGAAATGGGAAGCTGAAGTGGTGCGTAACTATAATGTAGCCTCCTTTATCAAGGAATTTGTTGTAAGGATTCCAGAAGACATGAACTACAAGGCTGGTGGATATATTCAAATTGAAATTCCACCATGTACGGTTAAGTATGAAGATATAGATATTACGGCGCATCCTGAAGAGCATGAAACACCCGATAAGTTTCAGGCAGAATGGGATAAATTTGGCTTGTGGCCATTAGTCATGAAAAATGATGAAACAGTTGAAAGAGCTTACTCGATGGCTTCTTACCCAGCTGAAGGTCGTGATATTATGTTAAACGTTCGTATTGCTACACCACCTTGGGATCGAAATAAAAATGGATGGATGGATGTAAATCCAGGTGTGGCTTCGTCTTATATTTTTAACCAAAAACCAGGAGATAAGGTTATTATTTCAGGTCCTTATGGTGAATTCTTTATCAACGAGTCTGATGCTGAAATGCTTTATGTTGGTGGTGGTGCAGGTATGGCACCAATGCGTTCGCACTTATACCATTTGTTCAAAACCTTAAAAACTGGTCGTAAAGTTACCTATTGGTACGGAGGACGTTCTAAACGAGAGTTATTTTATTTAGAGCATTTCCGTGCGTTAGAAAGGGATTTTCCTAACTTCAAGTTCTATTTGGCATTATCAGAACCATTGGAAGAAGACAATTGGAAAGTCAAAGAAAATATTGATGCACCTGGAGACGGATTTGTAGGGTTTATTCATAATTGTGTTATTGATAATTATTTAAATCATCATGAGTCACCAGAAGATATAGAATTGTATTTCTGTGGACCGCCATTAATGAACCAAGCTGTTCAAAAAATGGGTGAAGATTTTGGAATCCCTGATGAGAACATTCGATTTGACGATTTTGGAGGATAAACTCTATAATCTTACATAATAATGAAACCCAATACGAAAGTGTTGGGTTTTTATTTTAGTTTAAAACGAAGTCTTTCTCTTCGGGTTGATACGCAAATAATTTTGAGCAATCCATAATATTGGATATTTGGTCTAACTCACACAGTAATTTAACGACGTTAGAGAGGCCGTTAAATAGGTTGTCAGCCGCAGTTGGATTGTTAGGCTTTGAATTACTGTGATGAAGTGGTAAAGCATACCCACAGCCTTTTAAAAAGGCTTGCTCAATTCTTAATAGTTCTAAAGGAGAGTATCCATGGAATCGTTTGCCTAATTTTTGATTAACCATGCCAACATAATTTAGTTTTAAAGAGCCATGGTCATCCGAGAGATGCTTCCAGAAATCCTGATTGTTTAGAATATTTCCAACCGCACATTGCTTACAATCTTCAGGATGCAAGGTATTATTGTGAAATGCTGTGTATAGTTTATTAATGGCAGATTCAAATCTAACTGAAGTTGTCATGGCTTTTAAATTTCAATAAAAGTTACAAAAAATATTTTTTTGCGATTTGACCCAGACTTCAATTTTTGATTTTGAGTTTTTTGTCAATCTGTTTTAAAAGATCTGCGGCTAACTCTTTTTGAATTAGAATTCGTTCAACAACTCGACTTTTTCGGGTATAATCTGCAAATAATCTATTGCGATATGTATTTGAAAGAATAAATTCGATAATCTCAGCTCTAGTTTCTTCATCCAGATGATTGATATGATTTAATTCAGTGTTTTCATCTAGAACAGAGAGGTCAATGCTATTTATAGTTAAAAATGCACTGTCATTCATGTCAATGGTCTGTTCTTTATCCCATTCAATGTATTCGCCATAAATTTTATATTCAACGGTATAATACAAATTAATCGTATTAAATAGTTCTCGATATTCTTTAGCTTCTGTGAAACCAGTATTTAGTAATTTGGAGTAGGTTGAATTATTGATTTGATAAATACGCATGGAGTGGTGCACTCTCAATATATTATAGAGTGAATCGGAATTAATGGATTTAAATGCATTGATTTTTAGAATAGCTTGATCTTTTTTTATGGTATTACTAGCACGCTTTATGGCTTTGTTGAATATAATGGTGTCATTAATTAAATCTTTTTTAAAATCTTCTAAATAGCTAATGGTTAAGATTCTGTTGTTTTGCTTTTGCTTCAAATTATTAATTTGAAGTGCTATTAAAATCCCAATCACTACCAAAACGATTTCACCAATAGCGTATTTAAAATATTTAGTGGATTTATTTTCCATGACTAATGATTTACGAATATTGCGGAAGAGTTTTAGCATAATATTAGTTTTCTACTTCCTGCAAGTAAGCCTCCAGTTTTTGTATAAATTCTGAAATTTGGGTATTAAATTTAGTTACTTGATTTAACGCGTTTAGTATAAATCTTTGGGATAATTCAATATTTGGTTTAATATCATCATTTTTTATTAGATCTAGATAGCTACGCATGGTAGTGTCAATGGCAATCGATATAAATTCTTCAGAATATGTAAGGTAAAGGGGTATGGCATATTGTTCTCCCATCCTGTTAGAAAGTTCTATAGCAGCGGCCACATATTCATATTTAGCATAGTAGCGTTTTAAATATTTTTCAATGGAGTCGTTTTTGATAATATCAACAGCATCAGAGTTGTTAACTATAATATGAGATTGATAAGCTAATCTTGATCCGAATAAGGTGGAATTTTCTTTACGCTTTAATTTAGAAATGGAATCGACCAAAGAAGAATCATACATTTTTAAAACCACTTCTTGAAGGGAGTAAGTTTGTTTTAGAAAATTAGCTCTAGACTCAAAGAAAATAGAATCTGCACGAGCATCTTCTAGAAGTTGTTTAATTTGACTAATCTCTGCTTGTTTAGCGAGTCTGTTATTGTTCCAGTTATTTATTTGAAGTGCTATTAAAATCCCAATCACTACCAAAACGATTTCGCCAATAGCGTATTTAAAGTATTTAGTGGTTTTCCCTTCGTTAAGAAGTGTTTTTCTAATATTTTTAAATAGTTTAATCATAATTTTCGTTATTAATCCAATCTTTCATTTTTAATGGGATAATCGCAACACCTATTTTTAGGATCAAAAAATTAAGATTTTAAAACAAGATAGTCTATTTTACTTAAATTGTTTTATTTAGTTTTAATCATCACAATTTTTTACATTAGAGTAGATTAAAATTGATTATGCCAAGAAAAGGCTGGTAAATATTGACTTTCATGAAAAACTTAATTTTGTGTATTCTCCTTGCTTTTGTTTTTTATAACGTAAGTGCTACAATTCAACAAGATACTTTGCAAATAGGTATTTATGAGTCGCCTCCATTTGTGATTTATAAGGACGTTGATAAGTTGGAAGGTGTAAGCGTTTGGTTATGGGAACATATGAAGATAAATAAACCCTATAAGCTAATTAGATACACATCAAATGAGCCATTAAAGAATATTTTAAAAGATATTGAAGATAATAAAATTGATTTTTCTATTAATCCTTTGACAATTACTAACCAAAGAAGTCAAAAGATTGATTTCACTTATCCTTTTTACATTGGAAATTTAACAATTGTAAAAAAGGCAGGCACTAAAATTAGCCCTCTTATGGGTTTACTTCACTCAATATTCAATTATCGATTGTTATATTTGGTTTTAATATTGGTGTTGATGGTGGGCTTTTTTGGTACTTTTATTTGGCTCATTGAAAAACGAAACAAACATTTTGAAAGGGGATTTCAAGGATTGTTAACTAGTTTTTGGTGGTCAGCTGTTACCATGACTACAGTTGGATATGGTGATAAAGTGCCAATTTCCAACACAGGAAGGTTTATAGCTTTTGTGTGGATGTTGTGCTCATTGATTATTATTTCAATTTTTACAGCGAGTATAACGTCTAATCTAACAGTACACAAATTGGCATTATCAGAAATGTCTATAGAAGATTTTAAACAGACCGAGGTTGGAACAGTTGGATCATCGGCGACGGAAGCATTTCTCAAAAGAAACTTTTTTAAAAATGTAAAAACTTATCCTGAATTCATAAAGGGATTGGAGGCTCTTAAACAGGATAGTGTTGAAGTATTTATTTATGATGAACCTTGGTTGGATCATCAGTTGCAAAACACAGCCGAATTTAGTGATCTAGAATTAATTCCCTTACGATTTGATGTTCAATTATATGCCATGCCAATGAGAAAAAACCTTCCTCCTGATTTAAGAAATTCAATAACTTCTTCGTTATTGGAATTAATTGAAACACATGACTGGCAATTATTACTAAAAGAATACCAATTAGATCAATATTAACATAATAGGATGAAAAAAGCACTCACGGAACAAGAACTACACAATTTGGCCATGAACCATGTTGGTAAGGATTTGGAAAAGCGAGGATTTGAGTTTATTGCCATTAACAGCAAACTAAAAAAGCACCCCCAGTTTGTTTGTATCGATAAAAATAGCCAGTATTATTTTGTATTGGTTAGAGCGGTCATATTACCTGATAACCCTAATAATTATGATGTGGTTTGGATGGAAACATTTAAGAAGCATGCTCGCGAAAAAGATGCTAAAGTATTGTACGCTGGTGTCGGTCTTGGAAATCCCAACGGCGAACATCTACCTATTTATTTCAATGAGGAATATTTAATTGAATACAATGGTATTCAGGTAATAGAAACTCATTTAAATTAGTTGTTATTTTAAGATAATAAACTCACAACGTCGGTTAATGGCGTGCTCATCTTCAGTACAATTTTCACCGCAATTTACTAAAGGTTGACTTTCACCGAACCCTTTCGATAAGAGTCTTTTTCTATCGATACCATTAGAAACTAAATACTCCAGCGTAGCACGGGCTCTGTTGTTTGATAGCTTTAAATTATATTCTTCACTACTCCTAGAATCCGTATGAGCACCTAACTGAACTTCCATACGTGGGTATTTTTTTAATAATTCAACTAGAACATCCAAAGTCTTGGCAGCATCAGGCTTAATGTCCCATTTGTCAAGGTCGAAGTAAATATTCTCCAATTCAATATATATATATCCATCATCTTTAGTGACCACTATTTCTTCAGCATCATCATAGGATTCAATTTCCAATTCAATATTTAGTTCAATTTTACCTTCATCGGTTGTGTTGAATTCTTCACTTGTTGGAATATAAAAATCGCGATAACCTTCAATTTTATATTTTTTATTGGGCTCTGTTTCAAATACGTATTTTCCATTTTCATCCACATAGGTTTCACCTGCTATACTACCATCTTCATTGTAAAGTGTGATTTTCGTTCCTGGTAAAATGGCTTTCGTATTTTTATCCCGTACTTCTCCTTCAACTAAATAGGTTCTTATGTTTTCTTCACGTTGAAAAGCATAAATTCTATCTGAACCATCTCTATTTGAGGAAAAGTAACCTTTTTCAAACGAACCTTTAAGGACCAATCCAAAATCGTCAAATCCAGAATTTAAGGTATTCCCTAAATTTTGTGGCGTAGAATTGCTGTCGTCTTTTAAATGCGTCATGAAGACGTCCAGTCCACCTAAACCTTCATGTCCATCAGATGCAAAATATAATACATGATCTTTTGAAACAAATGGAAACTGTTCACGATGCTTGGTATTGATTGATTCTCCCATGTTTACTGGTGCTCCAAAAGAATCACCAGTAATATCTACATAAAAAATATCAAAAGAGCCAAGCGAACCTGGCATGTCGCTTGAAAAGTAAAGTCTGTTATTTTCTTCATCTAAATAGGGGTGTTGGGTAGAGTAGGTGTCACTAGTAAAGGGCAGGGCCTCAATATTGGTCCATTCATCATCCACTAATTCTGCACGATAGATTTTAACAACAGCATATTTTGACTCACCTATTTTAACTTGTTTATTGTAGGTTCTTGAGAAATACATGGTCTTACCGTCATTTGTAAATGTGGCGTTACTTTCATGAGTATCACTATTAATTTTTTCTGAAAAGGACTCTACTGATTCAAAATTGATATCATTTGACACAGTTGCCTTAAATAAATCTAAATAAGGTTTTTCATTCCATTTATAACTTGGGCTTTCTGAATTCCTCAAAGAGGCAAAAACAACATCATTACCTAAAAATGAAACACCAAAATCACCGATGGATGATCCCGTATTGACTGATTTTATAGTATAGTAATAGGGAACTGTTCGTGTAAGTTTATCTATGAAACTTTGAGTGTTGATTTCCTTTGATAGGTATTCTCCCAATATTTTATCAGCATTGGTATAATCATTAAGGCCTTTGAGTACGTGCGCATATCTAAAATAATATTCTTTGTCAAGGCTGTCCTTAAACTTACTGAAAAGCTGATTGTATGCATTTTTTGCTTCCTGAATTTGAGAATTATAATAATATGAATCACCTAGATTGGAAAGAACTTCTTGGGTTGGATCCAATTCTTTGTAAATAGAAGCAGCTTCAATATAAGCCTTATTGTCAAAAAGCCTTTTAGCCTGTTTTAGTTTTTTTGATTGCCCAAAACTGTTAAAGGTTATAATTAATAGGCAAAATATGATATGGTTTTTTTTCATAGTCCTAAAAGAATCTTGGTGATTTATCATAACCGTTTCCTAGTTTTCCAATATCAAATAATATGATAATTTCATGGGAACCTGAATTGAATCGTCCCAAATTCGAAAGTGTGTAATCGTAAGCATATCCTACCCGCAAAGGATCTATAATCCTGAAATTAGCTAAAGCACTAACAGAATCATCAAACCTGTAGCCTACGCCAAGTTCTAATTTATTATTTATTAAAACGTTGGTTGTAAGGTCAAATGAAATGGGAGCTCCCGAAACAGCTTTTGTCATAAAGGCTGGTTTTAGTTTTAGATTATCATTTAAATTAAAAACATAACCACCTGTTAGGAAAAAGTGCATTTCTTCGGTTCCCGATGTCACTATACCACTATCATTATCTAAATGTTCAGACTTTAATAAGTTTGGGACAGATAGTCCGAGATAAAACCGTTCGCTAAAATAAAAAGCACCGATGCCAATATTTGGAAAAGTCTTATTTAAATTATTTTCGAAAGCCCTGTCAGGCAATGGGTCGGAATAAACAAATCCGTTAAAATCTGTACTAAAAAATGTTGCACCAGCCTTTACACCAAAAGATATTTTTGAATGTTCATTAACTGGAATAGCATAGGCAAAATCTGCAAATACATTGGTTTCTTTTACAACATCCCCAATTTGATCATGAACTATCGAAATGCCACCTTCCATTCGTCTACCCAAAACACCGTGAGCGAAGAAGGATCCTGTAGTTGGTCCACCAACGGAACCTACCCACTGTGCACGATAGAGAACACCTAAATTAATTAAGTCAGGATTGTCTGTTGCGTATCCTGGATTTATAACACTCATATTATACATGTATTGCGTATATTGAGCATCTTGTTGAGAATACATTTGTAATTCTGAAAAAATTACGAATATTATAATGATATATTTAAAAATATGTTTCTTCATAATTTGGAATCAGCTATCTACTTAAATAAACTCGTCCTTGCATAGGATCACGGTTACCATCATTAAACTTTAAAATATAGAAATATACACCAACAGGTATTTCAGAATTACCAAAAGTTATTCCTTTTTCGGAATAACCATTCCAATTGGGTGTATCTGTATTGCCTTTATATAATATATTTCCATAACGATTATAAATTTCCAATGTAAAATTTGGATAACGATCTCTTAAATTAACGATATGGAAATCATCATTAATACCATCCCCATTGGGTGAAAATCCATCAGGAATAATAATATCATTTGGACAGTTATTTAAAACTACAGTTACTTCCAACCTGGGAATACTTTCGCAGCCTTCGGCCGTCAAAGTCGATGCGTAGTAAGTTTCACCATTGATTAATATTGTTGAGTCATTATAAGCATTATCATTATCTGGAGCATCATACCAGGTTATAGGTATATTTCCTAAAATGTTGGATGATAAATCTGAAACTGTTGGTATATCTTGTTCACAAAAGACATTTCCGCCATCTATGATTTCAGGTGTTACATTATCAAATACTATAAAATCTTCAGTAGAAATAACTGTTATGTCAGCACTACACATAGAATTCATTGGAATCAGTGAAATAATTGAAATGGATGTGGTTCCAACATTTGTCAATAAACTTTCAGGAATAATAAAATCAGAATTCCCTGCAGTAAAAGCTATATCAGCTGTATTTTGCGAATTAT
The DNA here is from genome assembly GCF_055227665.1 of Hanstruepera sp. CR43. Classification (NCBI taxonomy): domain Bacteria; kingdom Pseudomonadati; phylum Bacteroidota; class Flavobacteriia; order Flavobacteriales; family Flavobacteriaceae; genus Hanstruepera; species Hanstruepera sp. CR43. The sequence goes on from NZ_CP200078.1 coordinate 2,465,403, forward strand.
TTGCATTAGACAGACTATAGACAACGGTATAGTTTCCATCTGGTAAAAAATTTGCTCCAGTCAATTGGACCAAATTTGGTAAACCAAGGCAAATGTCTCCTATTTCTATTATCAATCCAGAGGCATCTGCATTGTTTTCAATACTCACTGTTATTTCAGATGAATCTATTTGTCCACATTGATTTGGACCAACACTGTAGGTGTAAATGCCAGGAATATCTACAGTAGGGTCAAATATGCCCGTTCCTGAAGTTAGTGCAGGGCTCCATACACCTCCTGCATCAGGATTACTATTTATAAAATCAAATAGATTTTGTGGTCCATCATCAGAACAAATAACGGCAAAACCATCATCTCCCGCATTCGGTTCCGGTACGATGGTGACAGTCACCGTAGCAAAAGCATCGGGACAAGGTGCGGTACCAGTTACAGTATAGGTATAGACACCAGGTGCATCAACAGCTGGATCAAACAGACCAGTTCCAGAGGCCAGTGCAGGACTCCAGGTTCCACCCGAATCAGGAGAACCACCAAGAGCAGCAAAGAGGTCCTGTGTATTATCATTATTACAGATATCAATAGATCCATTGGTTCCCGCATTCGGTTCAGGCACAATGGCCACAGTCACCGTAGCGGAAGCATCCGGACAAGGAGAAGCCCCAGCCACAGTATAGGTATAGACACCAGGCGCATCAATAGCCGGATCGAACAGACCGGTTCCAGAGGCCAGTGCAGGACTCCAGGTTCCACCAGGATCAGGAGAACCACCAAGAGCACCAAAGAGGTCCTGTGTATTATCGTTATTACAGATATCAATAGATCCATTGGTACCCGCATTCGGTTCTGGTACAATGGTCACAGTCACAGTAGCAGAAGCATCGGGACAAGGAGGAGTCCCAGCCACCGTATAAGTATAAACACCAGGTGCATCAACAGCTGGATCAAACAGACCAGTTCCAGAGGCCAGTGCAGGACTCCATGTTCCACCAGGATCAGGAGAACCACCAAGAGCACCAAAGAGGTCCTGTGTACTATCGTTATTACAGATATCAATAGATCCATTGGTTCCCGCGTTCGGTTCTGGTACAATGGCCACAGTCACCGTAGCGGAAGCATCTGGACAAGGAGGAGTACCAGCCACAGTATAGGTATAGACACCAGGTGCATCAACAGCTGGATCAAACAGACCAGTTCCAGAGGCCAGTGCAGGACTCCAGGTTCCGCCAGAATCAGGTGATCCGCCCAGTAATGTGAAAAGATCTTGAACGGTCGTATCATTAGCACAAATATCAATAGATCCGTTAGTACCCGCATTCGGTTCTGGTACAATGGTCACAGTCACAGTAGCAGAAGCATCGGGACAAGGTGCGGTACCAGTCACCGTATAGGTATAAACACCAGGTGCATCAACAGCTGGATCAAACAGACCAGTTCCAGAGGCCAATGCCGGGCTCCATGTTCCACCAGGATCAGGAGAACCACCAAGAGCACCAAAGAGGTCCTGTGTATTATCGTTATTACAGATATCAATAGATCCATTGGTACCCGCATTCGGTTCTGGTACAATGGTCACAGTCACAGTAGCAGAAGCATCGGGACAAGGAGGAGTCCCAGCCACCGTATAAGTATAAACACCAGGTGCATCAACAGCTGGATCAAACAGACCAGTTCCAGAGGCCAGTGCAGGACTCCATGTTCCACCAGGATCAGGAGAACCACCAAGAGCACCAAAGAGGTCCTGTGTACTATCGTTATTACAGATATCAATAGATCCATTGGTTCCCGCGTTCGGTTCTGGTACAATGGCCACAGTCACCGTAGCGGAAGCATCTGGACAAGGAGGAGTACCAGCCACAGTATAGGTATAGACACCAGGTGCATCAACAGCTGGATCAAACAGACCAGTTCCAGAGGCCAGTGCAGGACTCCAGGTTCCGCCAGAATCAGGTGATCCGCCCAGTAATGTGAAAAGATCTTGAACGGTCGTATCATTAGCACAAATATCAATAGATCCGTTGGTACCCGCATTCGGTTCTGGTACAATGGTCACAGTCACAGTAGCAGAAGCATCGGGACAAGGTGCGGTACCAGTCACCGTATAAGTATAAACACCAGGTGCATCAACAGCTGGATCAAACAGACCAGTTCCAGAGGCCAATGCCGGGCTCCATGTTCCACCAGGATCAGGAGAACCACCAAGAGCACCAAAGAGGTCCTGTGTATTATCGTTATTACAGATATCAATAGATCCATTGGTACCCGCATTCGGTTCTGGTACAATGGTCACAGTCACAGTAGCAGAAGCATCGGGACAAGGAGGAGTCCCAGCCACCGTATAAGTATAAACACCAGGTGCATCAACAGCTGGATCAAACAGACCAGTTCCAGAGGCCAGTGCAGGACTCCATGTTCCACCAGGATCAGGAGAACCACCAAGAGCACCAAAGAGGTCCTGTGTATTATCGTTATTACAGATATCAATAGATCCATTGGTACCCGCATTCGGTTCTGGTACAATGGTAACAGTCACAGTAGCAGAAGCATCGGGACAAGGAGGAGTCCCAGCCACCGTATAAGTATAAACACCAGGTGCATCAACAGCTGGATCAAACAGACCAGTTCCAGAGGCCAGTGCAGGACTCCATGTTCCACCAGGATCAGGAGAACCACCAAGAGCACCAAAGAGGTCCTGTGTACTATCGTTATTACAGATATCAATAGATCCATTGGTTCCCGCGTTCGGTTCTGGTACAATGGCCACAGTCACCGTAGCGGAAGCATCTGGACAAGGAGGAGTACCAGCCACAGTATAGGTATAGACACCAGGTGCATCAACAGCTGGATCAAACAGACCAGTTCCAGAGGCCAGTGCAGGACTCCAGGTTCCGCCAGAATCAGGTGATCCGCCCAGTAATGTGAAAAGATCTTGAACGGTCGTATCATTAGCACAAATATCAATAGATCCGTTAGTACCCGCATTCGGTTCTGGTACAATGGTCACAGTCACAGTAGCAGAAGCATCGGGACAAGGAGGAGTCCCAGCCACCGTATAAGTATAAACACCAGGTGCATCAACAGCTGGATCAAACAGACCAGTTCCAGAGGCCAATGCCGGGCTCCATGTTCCACCAGGATCAGGAGAACCACCAAGAGCACCAAAGAGGTCCTGTGTATTATCGTTATTACAGATATCAATAGATCCATTGGTACCCGCATTCGGTTCTGGTACAATGGTCACAGTCACAGTAGCAGAAGCATCGGGACAAGGAGGAGTCCCAGCCACAGTATAGGTATAGACACCAGGTGCATCAACAGCTGGATCAAACAGACCAGTTCCAGAGGCCAGTGCAGGACTCCATGTTCCACCAGGATCAGGAGAACCACCAAGAGCACCAAAGAGGTCCTGTGTACTATCGTTATTACAGATATCAATAGATCCATTGGTTCCCGCGTTCGGTTCTGGTACAATGGCCACAGTCACCGTAGCGGAAGCATCTGGACAAGGAGGAGTACCAGCCACAGTATAGGTATAGACACCAGGTGCATCAACAGCTGGATCAAACAGACCAGTTCCAGAGGCCAGTGCAGGACTCCAGGTTCCGCCAGAATCAGGTGATCCGCCCAGTAATGTGAAAAGATCTTGAACGGTCGTATCATTAGCACAAATATCAATAGATCCGTTGGTACCCGCATTCGGTTCTGGTACAATGGTCACAGTCACAGTAGCAGAAGCATCGGGACAAGGTGCGGTACCAGTCACCGTATAAGTATAAACACCAGGTGCATCAACAGCTGGATCAAACAGACCAGTTCCAGAGGCCAATGCCGGGCTCCATGTTCCACCAGGATCAGGAGAACCACCAAGAGCACCAAAGAGGTCCTGTGTATTATCGTTATTACAGATATCAATAGATCCATTGGTACCCGCATTCGGTTCTGGTACAATGGTCACAGTCACAGTAGCAGAAGCATCGGGACAAGGAGGAGTCCCAGCCACCGTATAAGTATAAACACCAGGTGCATCAACAGCTGGATCAAACAGACCAGTTCCAGAGGCCAGTGCAGGACTCCATGTTCCACCAGGATCAGGTGTCCCTCCTAATATTGTAAAAAGATCATAAATAGACGTATCATTACTACAGATATCAATCGAACTGCTGATTCCTGCATTGGGATCAGGGGATATTGTAATAGAAACTGTAGAACTTGATATTGAACAGCTATTTCCAGAATCTACAGTATAGGTGAAAACATATGGACTTCCAGAGGACGTCATGGACGTTATATTAACTGTTCCTGTGCTACCATTAGTTATTGGTAATGGACCGGTCCAAGTACCAGTTGTTTCGGGGCTTCCTGAAAGTTCGTCAATTAAATCAATGGATATGATAGTATTGATTTCTGATTCACAAATTTGAACGGAACTGTCAGAACCTGAATTAGCAGGATCATCTATTATAACAATAACTTCAAATCTGTCATTACTTTCACAAGGAGGGTCAATTGAAGTGGCAAAATAATTTTCACCATCAATGAGTAATGTTGAAGGATCTAATGGAATAACTGAACTTTCAGTATTATACCAAATATCAGCTCCTGCAGCGTTTAAATTGGCAACTGTTGGTGGGTTTTCTGAACAAAATGTTTGAACAGGATTTCCTGTCGGTACGGGTACAATTCCAATATTTGCTAAAACAGAGAGCCTTGAGGTGCGACAACCCGTATCCGGATTTTCTTGATCGGCATAATAAATAGTATTATCAATTAAAATCGTCGTTGGAGCTAAAGGGCTGCCTCCAGAAGGCACATTGTACCATTGAACATTGTTCCCAAAAGCAGTTAAATCAGAAATAGTAGCATCATTGGGATCATCTACACAAACCCCTTGAAAGTTTAAGCCAAAAGGAGGACCGTATATAGTAACATCAACACGATTCCTAATCCCACAATTTCCAGAAGGGCGATCGGCATAATAATCCTCACCATCAACCAGACTAGTAGTATCGGGTAGTGGTGTTGTACTGGTAGCTGTATCAAACCACCGTACTCCATTTCCATTATCGGTAGCTACTAGATCAGCAACAGTAGGATCGTCTATATCACAAAACGATTGCGCAGGGTTAGATACTGTAGGACATTGAGAAAAACTTTCACTGGAAAAAGCAATTAACAATAATGATAGAATTATAGTTTGTTTTAGGGTGTTAAGGCTTTTTATTGAAAAAAGTAATTTTTTTGGCATTTTATTTCTTTCAGATAAGTTTTAGTTAGTTGTTAGAATCAGAACTCTCAAATTCTTTGACAAGTATTATATCATTAATATGTCTTCCTGATTCAATTGTTTTATAGTAAAATTCTAAAGTGCTGTATGCTGTTTTAAGATCATTGAAATTATTGATATCATTATTATAGCTCTGGCACATACGCAACAAAGTATCATAAGTAATATCAAAACCTTCTTGAGCCGTTAAGTTAGATTCAATGTTATATATAGTTTTATAGTTTTTTGAGAAACTTTTAGCTGAAAGTAGATTCGCTGTTCGCTTTACATCGGGATACAACATTTTTAAAATGCTAAACCTCTTTGGGGAGATATCTTCTTCTCTAGGGATGAGATTTTTTTCTAATACAGCTAATTGAATTTTATAGTTTGACAATTCACGCAATAACGTATTAGTGGTATTCAAAAACACCCCATTTTTATCACTATCAATAATAACATAATTGGTTTTAGAACTGTCTAATAGATTGCTTAAGTCTTTGCTTGAGTAGTTTCCGCTTTTTCTGGTTTCGATTATTTTAGCTTCTTGAGCATTTGAAATAATGAAATTTCTATTAGCCTCTCGGTCATAATCGCTAATTAGAATGATATTTCCTTGTTGCATTTTAATATAATCTAGTACCTTCAGCTGTTGCTGGTAAATTGACGGGTAGGCCTCAAAGAGATTATTTAACGTTTTGTTTTCAGAAGCGTTGTACGCGGTAATAACGGGAATTTTTTTATCGTTTGCGGCAGAAATCAACCAATCGATGTTTTCATTGTAGGATGGCGCAAAAATCACATCGTAACCATCTAGAGAACTGTTTTTTGATCTAATATTTGAAGGTGTTACGCTGGTTTCAATATCTATTTCCACAATGTCGTATTTGATGGCAACTCCCAATTTTTGAAGGGAATCCATAGCTATTTTAGCACCTTTGTAGAACTCCAGATTGCGATTGAAATCAGCATTGGTAATCTCTTCTGAAGAGTTAACATTGTTAAATTCGTTTTCATTGAATGGCATAACAAAAAGAATTTTCTTTTGTGCGTTTTTATTTAATGTTGAAGTGAGGTTGACGAATTCATTTTTTGAAGTTTGTTGCTCAAATTCTTCTTCAACAGGATTTTCTTGACTGGTTTCTTTTAATACAGGCATTTTTATAACAGTTCCAGCCAGCACAGATTTCTCTAATTGAGGATTTAAATCTACAAAGTCTTCCATACTCATATTAGCCTGCTTGGATAAACTGTAGAGTGTCTCTTTGGGTTTTATGGTATAGTTTTCGTAAACAACAGCTTGTTCTGTTAAGGATTCCGTTTTAAACTCTTCTGTGTTTTCTGGTTTTGATAGTTCTTTTTCAGTAGTGTTCTCGGATGTTTCTTCAACGATGCTATTGTCTGTTTCAATGGGACCTTGATCACTATCAGCAATTATTTCTGATGAAGGGATTGTTATGGTTGTGCCATATTTTAAAATACCTAATTGCGGATTGGCCGATTTTATTTCTTGAATAGTAACTTGATATTTTTTTGATAAACTATATAGAGTTTCTCCTTTTTGAACATAATGTGATTTGTAGGTGGTATTTTGACTCTCGATTATTGAAGGAGATTGAACATTTGAAGAACGGATTGACAAGTAATGTCCAGCCTGTAAACCATTCTTAATATGAGGATTTTGTTGTTCTAGTTCGGCAATGGTTAGCCCATATTTTTTAGACAAACCATATTTTGTTTCACCCCTTAAAACATGATGGGTAAGAGACTGGTATTGATTCTCACCATTGTTTGAAACTTCTCCGGAATCGGTATTGCTATCCGAAGGAATGACTAAAATATCATCGACATAAATAACTTTTTCAGAACTTGGGTTTAGTTTAATAATGTCTTGGGGAGACACATTATAGATTCTTGATATTTGATAAACCGTTTCTCCTTTTTTTACCCGATGTTTTTTAGTCAGTTGTTGAGCGTTTCCATATTGAAAACAAAAAAATGAAGCCAATAAAAAAGAAAAAAGAATTTTCATAGATGTCCCATTCTTTTACGCTGTGATTGATTAATAGATAAAATTAGTAAAAAAACACTCACAATATTGGGATTTACAGGTTGTTGTCAACATTTTATTAACAATTTGAATTATAAGAGATTGTTGAATTTTATAGTAATTTTACAACCAAGTAAACCATAAACTTAATGAAACACACTTTTCTTAATAAACTTGACGTTCTAATTACGGCAATTGTTCTCTTGATATCGTGCAAAAACGACGGAGACTTTCAGAATTCAAAATTATCGGGATCAGTTTTTGGTACATCCTATTCTGTGATTTATGATGTAGAAACTGATTTTTCTGAACAATTTGATAGCATTTTTAAAGTGATCAATAATTCTATGTCAACGTATCAGAAAGACTCTGATATCTCAAAATGGAATCGAAACGAAAGTAATGAAATTGATGCCCACTTTATTGAAGTTTACAACACGTCCAAGCGAATTTATGAGCAAACCAATGGTGTTTTTGATCCTACCATTGGAACTATTGTGAATGCTTTGGGTTTTGGACCTGAAGAGAAAATGAATGAATTAGATAGTTTAAAAGTTGATAGTCTGATGCAATTTGTGGGATTTGATAAGTTGTTTCTGGCAGATCGTTTTTTAATCAAAAAACATAAAAGCACTTATATGGATTTTAACGCTATTGCCAAAGGTTATGGTGTTGATGTCATTGCCAATTTTTTAGAATCTAAAAACAGTGACAATTATTTGGTTGAAATAGGTGGTGAAATTCGCTCAAAAGGTAAGAATCTGGAAAAGGATGCACCATGGAAAGTCGGTATTGATAATCCAAATTTTGATGGTTCTCAATCGGTACTCAAAGCTATAACCTTAACCGATGATGCCATGGCTACTTCTGGTACCTATCGAAAATTTAAAGTTGATGAAAACGGCAATCGGTATGCGCACATTATTGATGCAAAAACGGGTTACCCAAGCAAAACGAATATCTTAAGTGTATCGGTGTTGGCGCCAAATTGTATGACGGCTGATGGTTTTGCAACGGCCTTTCAAGCCATGGGTATTGAAAAAATTGAAGAATTTCTGGAAACACATCCCGAATTAAAGGTATTCATTATTTATGAAAGTGACAATGGAGACTTGATGACTCAAGCCTTTAACGGATTTCCAGAATCCTAAATGTGACTTTTTAAAATGATAGTGTCATAAATAGGATGCTATTAATCAAAACTAAAAGTTGGACTGGGCGAAAGTTTAGTTCAGCTTTTTTTTTACCTTTAAGCAAACGCTTCTAAATGAAACAGTTATTACTTCTATTTTTTTTATTACCTTATTTTGTATTTTCTCAATGCCCTCCTGATGGTACATTTACTTCACAGACTGAAATTGATGCCTTTGCAACCGAGTATCCAGATTGTGCTGTTCTAGAAAGTAGTTTGGTTATTTCAGGAGATGATATTACTAATTTGAATGGATTAGAGCAAATAAGTCAGGTTAGCCGTTTGATTATTCAAGACAATCCGTTATTATTGAATCTTGATGGTTTAAATCAAAACTTAATAATAAATTCTTCTTTTGGAGAGTTAACCATACAAAACAATCCAGTTTTAACTAATATTAATGCTTTAGAATTTGTTACAGATGGAGAGGATATTGTCGAAGTTGAAGTTGATATTTCTGATAATCCCATGCTAAATGATCTATATGGTTTACCATTAAATCTTGATGCTATCAATCAATTAATTATTGATAACAATGATTCATTAACAAATCTGGAAGGACTTGGCGGTATTTCTGGTATTCAAAGTTTGTTTATTCAAAACAATGATAGTCTTTTAAATCTTATAGGTTTAGAAGAAGGTTTTCATGCTGTAAATTTAATTATCAATAATAATTTGTCTTTACAAAGTTTAGATGGTTTAATTTATCCAACATACATAACTCAAATAGCGATAGAAAATAATCAAAGTTTAACCAATGTGAGTGCATTAAATGCTATTTTGGCTAATTATTCGATTGATCACCATATAAGTATATTGAATAATCCCAATTTAGCTATTTGTGACAATGATTGGATTTGTAGTTTTATTGAATACAATCAATTTGATAAATGGTTACCAGGAAATTTTCATAACAACGCTTCTGGATGTGAAAATGATTATGAAGTAGAATATAATTGTGGATTTGTTAGCAATGATGATTGCACGATTTATCAATACCCTGATGTCGATAATAATCTTACATTGGGAGAAACCATAACAGCAACTAATCAATTGGCAACAACATCGGAACAAGTGCCAAGCTGTAACGAAGTGGTAGATAGACAAGATGTTTGGTTTATTTTTAATTCCGGAGATAGTTCAACAGTTGATATCCTGTTGCAATCAGGTTTTAATTTGCAACTATGGAACGCTAATAGTGGTTGTGGGTATCAAACTCAAGTTGCAGGAGCTTGCGGTAGTGAACAATTGTTGGATATTCCTGTAACCCAAGACACGAACTATTTTATTCAAGTTTGGAGTGATAACAACAAACGTCCAGCAGGCTGGTTTGATTTAACCGTTCAAGATGGCTTGTTGTCAAATACAGAGTATGCTTTTAATGAATTAAGTATATATCCCAATCCTGTTACTTCATTAAATATCGAGGCAGATAAGCCCATAGATGCTATAACCATTCACAATTTATTGGGACAAGAAGTAATGCATTCATTTCCAAACTCATCAAACACACAACTAAATTTAGAGAGCCTAAATTCGGGCATCTATATCGTTCAAATTACTATTGAAGGACAGCAAAAGACCTATAAAATAATCAAGGAGTAATTACTTTCTAACCAAAGGAATAATTTCGCCTTTGGCTAAACAATAGCGGTCTATTTCTTCAGTCGTTAGTTTGGTGGTGTAGTCCACTTCTTCAACGTCAAAGCCATTTTCGCGTAACCGATCAAAGTAATCTCTACCGTATACACGAACATGGTCATACTGACCAAAAATTTTAGCCCGTTCTTTTTTATCGGTTATGCTATTGTCTTCAAATGTTTTATCGCGTGTTAAATCTTGTGGAATTTGGAAAATGCCCCAGCCCCCTGGTTTTAAAACACGATATAATTCTTGCATGGCTTTTGTGTCATCTGGAATGTGTTCCAAAACATGATTGCATAAAATCACATCAAAACTATTGCTTTCAAAAGGGAGGTTACAGATATCAGCTTTGACATCAGCTAATGGTGAGTTTAAATCCGTAGTGGTGTAGTCTAAATTTTTGAGTTTCCGAAACCGTTTGTAAAAGGCTTGTTCAGGGGCAAAATGAAGCACCTTCAGATTGTCAGTAATAAAGTTGGTTTCATTTTGTAAATACAACCAAAGTAATCGATGACGCTCTAGAGAGAGTGTAGAAGGGGATAACACATTGTTACGTTGCTTTCCATAACCATAGGGTAAAAAGGTTTTAAAACTTTTATTGTCAATAGGGTCAGTATATCGATTACCTCGTAATATAAAAGCCAAAACAGGACGTGCTACGTAACTTAACCGAATTAGAATAGGTCTGGGAATGGTATTTAAAATTATTTTAAAGAGTTTTTTCATTTACTCTCAAACCATTTCGGTTAGTTTATTGTGCTCAATTTTCATACTTATACCATCCCAAAGTGCCAGTCGTTGTTCAAGAGATTGCTTGGCGACCTCCAATACATCCTCCCATTTTTGAGAATCGGTTCCACATAACTCCTGAATCATCTGTAACGATAAAGGGCCATGTTCATCACCATCCAGTTCAATATGACGATTTAAATAATAAGTGAGTTTACTGAATGAGGCGCTTCCCATTTTCGATTGATTGATAATCTGAAAAAACATATCTGGAATGACGTCTTCACGACCAAATGTAAAAGCCGAAGCGATTTTGTGAGGCTCATGGGTGTCAATAACATCAAAGGTGAATTGCATAAACTTCATGGCCTCTTCATTAATTCCTGCTTTTTTAGCAGCCTCATTTATTGACAGCTTTCTTTCAATACATTCAATAAAAAACTTGATTGTATCTGTTTTAGCATGGATTTGCTCCATGGCATCCAAATACATTTCGTAATGACTTTTTGGTTCTCCCAATTCATTTATGTCACTTTCTTCCCCTAATACAATTTCATTAATAAAACGCGCTGTTGCTGGGTTTTTGGCTGGTGTCCACGGTAAATGGGTCGTTGTTAAATGATTTTGGAGGGCCTTGAGTAATGACATAAAATCCCACACAGCAAAAACATGCTGCTCCATAAATATCTTAATGTCTTCTATGGTTTTAAGGGATTTGTAAAGTTTGTGCCCGTTGAGTTTCTGGCGTAATGGCGCTATCTCATTTTCAATGCGTTCAATATTTCCCATACTATAACACTAAAGCCTTTTGTCTGAATTCATCTTCTTCATTACTTTCAATACCCAAGGCTTCGTATATGTAGGCAAATGTTGATAGTAATTCGGGTTTGCCATCCACGATGGCAACATCATGCTCAAAATGAGCAGAAGGTTTGTTATCTAAAGTGGTAATGGTCCAACCGTCACGATGTTGTTTTATTCTATGGGTACCCATGTTTATCATCGGTTCAATGGCTACTACCATTCCTTCAATGAATTTTTTACCACGACCACGTTTACCATAGTTTGGCATTTCAGGGTCTTCATGCATTTTACGACCAATTCCGTGACCTACCAGTTCGCGAACCACGCCATAACCATGAGCTTCACAATAATTTTGAATGGCATAGCCCACATCACCAACACGATTACCAATTTTAAATTCTCTAATACCAACGTATAGGGATTCTTTGGTGATATCCAAAAGCTTCTGTGTTTCAGAATCGATTTCACCAACAGGAAAAGTATAGGCGTGGTCTCCATAAAATCCATTTTTAATGGCACCGCAATCAATGGAGATAATATCACCTTCCTTCAAGGGTTCATTCGTTGGAAATCCATGAACTACTTGCGAGTTTGGACTCATGCACAAGGTATTCGGAAAATTGTATAGCCCTAAAAAACCTGGAATGGCATCTTGCTCTCTAATATATTCTTCTGCCATTTTATCAAGTTGCAAGGTTGTAATTCCCGGTTTAACCTCTTTTGCGAGCATACCAAGTGTTTTTGATACCACGAGAGCACTTTCGCGCATTAATTCAATTTCTTCTTTGGTCTTTACAATAATCATAATTAAAAAATATGTGCAAAGATACTTAAAATTAACAAGCTATTTTAAGTTCCTAAAACATGACATATAACAGTTTTTAGTTGATTCTTTTTTATGACCTTTGTGCAATAATATCAATGTTATGTACAAATCTGTTAGTGCCGAAGAGGCGGTTAAAATTATCAAGTCGAATGATAAAATATATTTACAGGCTGCGGCAGCCGCTCCACAAGTATTAATTCGTGCCTTGACTGCCAGACATGAAGAACTGCAAAATGTTGAAATTTGCCAGCTGCATACTGAAGGTGAAGCACCTTATGCTAACCCAGATTATAAAGACAGTTTTCATGTGAATTCGTTTTTTATTGGTAAAAATGTTAGACACACCTTAAAAGCGGGTAATGGTTCTTATACACCTGTTTTTTTAAGTGAATTACCATTATTATTTAAACGAAACATTATTGATTTGCAAGCAGCATTTATTCATGTGTCTGTTCCAGACCATCATGGCTACTGTTCGTTAGGAGTATCTGTTGAGGCCACTTTGGCTGCCATTGATAATGCAGATTATGTGATTGCACAAGTGAATGAACAAATGCCTAGAACTCACGGTGCTGGAATTATTCATATTTCCGAAATTGATGCTTTTGTAGATTGTAATGAGGCATTACCAGAACACAATATGTCTGAACCATCAGAAATTGAAGATAAGATTGGAGCTTACGTGGCTGGACTGATAGAGGACAAAAGCACTTTGCAAATGGGCATCGGTAATATTCCCAATGCCGTACTCTCAAAACTATCCAACCATAAGGGTTTAGGTTTACACACCGAAATGTTTTCTGATGGCGTGATAGATCTGATATTAAAAGATGTCATAAATGGTAATTATAAGGAAATTAATCGAGGGCGTGCATTAACCACATTTCTAATGGGATCCAAACGTTTATATGATTACGTGGATGATAACCCATTTATTGAGATGCGTGCTTCAAACTATACCAATGACGTTTCTATCATCAAACAAAATCCTAGAATGGTTGCCATAAACTCGGCTATTGAAGTTGATTTGACGGGTCAGGTGTGTGCTGATTCAATTGGTGCCAGAATGTACTCTGGTGTAGGAGGTCAAATGGATTTTATTAGGGGAGCTTCCTTAAGTGAAGGCGGAAAGGCTATTATTGCACTGCCTTCAACAACCAAATCAGGTATCAGTCGTATAGTCCCGGCTTTAAAAATGGGAGCTGGAGTTGTTACTACTCGGTCTCATGTTCATTATGTTATTACAGAATATGGTATTGCCAATCTGTATGGAAAGACTATAAAACAGCGCGTAAATCAATTGGTTAATATTGCACACCCTGATCATCAGGAAATGCTTGACAGAGAATACTACAATTTAATTAATGGTTAGGTCAGTTATTTGAAAAATGAAAAGAATCCTTTCTTTTTAGGCATTTTTAAGGGTTGGTATTTCGGATTCGTTAGCATTTGATAGACTTCTCCCCAACCAATAAAACCTCCAATATTCCGGTCGTCTATGAATAAATCGGCATGAATTTTACGGCTTTTGCTGTAATCAAATTGTTCTTCAGGAAAACTTTTATTAACAGCATAAAACTCAATACCATTTTTCTTGCAAAACTCTACGGCTTCATCCAATCTAACACCATTTCGGTATGTCCATAAAATTAATCGATGCCCATCCTTTTGAAGACGTTCTAAAGTTTCAAATGCAAACATCATGGGTCTACCTATTTTGGGGTAGGCATCCTCTACGATTGTGCCGTCAAAATCAACTGCTATAATGAGTTTTTTATTAAAATCCATAATCAATACTATACAAAATACGAATAAAACTTAAACTAAACTGTTTTGAGTCATAGTGCTGGGTTTGTCAATGCCCATTAATTTCAAAATAGTAGGTGCTATATCACCTAAAATACCATTATTAATGTGCTTCAATTCGTTGTCAATTAAAATTATTGGAACAGGATTGGTTGTGTGTGCTGTATGGGGCGAGCCATCAGGATTTATCATGGTTTCGCAATTGCCGTGGTCAGCTATTAGAATAGTGGTGTAGTTGTTTTCTAAAGCTGTGGTTACCACATCCTTCACACAACTATCAACAGCTTCACAAGCTTTAATGGCGGCTTCCATAACGCCTGTGTGCCCAACCATATCGCCATTGGCAAAGTTCAAACAAACAAAGTCTACCACTTTTTTGTTTAATTCAGGAATTAACGCATCTCGTAATTCGTAGGCACTCATTTCAGGCTTTAAATCATAAGTCGCTACTTTTGGTGAGTTTCGTAATATTCTGGTTTCACCTTCAAAAGGTTCTTCTCGACCTCCAGAAAAGAAAAAGGTAACATGCGGGTATTTTTCAGTTTCAGCGATTCGAATCTGTTTTTTATGGTTTTTGGCCAAAACTTCACCAAGTGTGTCTGACAAATTATCTTTTTTGAAAACCACATGCATATTCTGAAAAGATTCATCATAATTGGTCATGGTAACATAGTACAAGTTCAATTTGTGCATATTCTGTTCATGGAAATCTTTTTGTGTGAGGGCTTCGGTCAACTCTCTTCCACGATCCGTTCTAAAATTGAAAAATATAACAACATCACCATTTTTAATAGTTGTAACTGGTTCAGAATTTTGATCAGAACAAATAATAGGCTTAATAAATTCATCGGTTATACTCTCATCATAACTATCTTGAATAGATTTTAAGGGATTTGAAGTTTTTGTACCCACACCATTCACCATAGCATTATAAGCCAGTTTGATACGTTCCCATCTATTATCGCGATCCATAGCGTAGTATCTACCCGTAATGGTGGCCAATTTAGTTGGAGTTTTTTCTATGTGCTCTAATAATTCTGTCATGAAACCATATCCAGATTTAGGATCTACATCACGCCCATCAGTAAATGCATGAACATAGGATTCTTGAACACCTTGCTCATTGGCAACTTCTATTAAGCCTAATAAATGATTAATATGTGAATGAACACCACCATCACTTACAAGCCCTAAAAAATGAATAGGTTTGTTGTTGCTTTTAGCATATTCAATGGCATCAACAAGCACAGTTTCATTTTGAAGTGTTTTATTCTTTACAGCTAAATTTATTTTCACCAGGTCTTGATAAACAATGCGTCCAGCACCCAAATTCATATGACCGACTTCACTATTTCCCATTTGCCCTTCAGGTAGTCCAACATGCAGTCCGTCAGTTCTTAAAGAAGCATTCGGATATTTTTCATAAAGGGAATCAATAAATGGTGTTTGAGCATTGTCAATTGCAGAAACTTTAGGATCGGGTGATTTTCCCCAGCCATCTAAAATCATCAAAATAACTTTTTTGTTCATGTTTTTTGGCTTTAAGTCCCAAAGATAAAAGTTTATAGTTTGTTGGACATAACCAATTGGTAAAAACTAGAAATAATTAAGGATGTGACGAGATATTGTATTGGGCAGTTAGATTTAATATGAAATTAACAAATTTGTATACAAATAGTTAAATAAATGTTATTTGTATTTTTTATGTGTAACAGTTTCAATTTTATGTCGTCTCTTTAGTATATCAAAAAATTATTTCATTAATCAAAAATCATTCATCATGAAAAAAACAATCGTCTTATCGGCAATTGCATTAAGTTTAACTTTTGCTACTAGTAATGCAACAACAAATTTAGAAACAGAAACAGGTTATGACAATATAACCATTGTTGAGACAAGTCCCTTTCACATGTCCATTGTAAAAGGAGACCTTGAAACGGTTCAAAAGCTTATTGAATTAGGTGCCGATGTCAATAAAAAATGGAACGGCTTAACACCTTCAATGTATGCAGCAAAATTCAATAGAGCTGATATTTTGGAAGTGTTAATTGCTAATGGCGCCAATTTAAAATCGAAATGCGATAAAGGACATACTGCAGCTGAATATGCTCAAATGTCCAATGCAACGGATGCAGAAGCCGTTATCAAAAACGAATTGAAAAAAAAGAAGTAATGTGAATTACTTTTTTATGGTTGGTTAGTAAGAAAAAGCTCTGCATTTGCAGAGCTTTTTTTATTGGTTTTTATATTTTTTTATCGATTCCCTTATTTTTTCAATTCGGTTTTCTGGATCTGGATGGGTACTTTGAAATTCAGGAACCCGATTGGGACCAGCGGCTTGTTTTAGAATCTCCATGACGCCAATCATTTCTTCAGGATCGTAACCAGCTTTAATCATGAACCTAATTCCTAAATCATCACTTTCTAATTCATCGTCCCTGCCATTGGATAACAGCGTGGTTTGTCCTATACCATTGACAAATTCACCCATGTCAGCACCTACTGAAGCTCCCATGGTTACGGTTTTCCAAAAATTGGCTTCGCTGATCCGTTCATTTGAGTGTTTGCCTAATACATGCCCAATTTCATGACCTAAAACACCTGCCAATTGATCCTCGTTTTCCAATTTGGAAAATAGAGCGTATGTAATAAATACCTGTCCTCCTGGCAATGCAAATGCGTTAATGGTCTGGTCATCGGCCAATAAATGGAAATCATATTTGTATGGAGTTTGCTTAGCAATACTATTATCAACTAATTTATTGCCAACTTGATCAACGAAGGCCTGATAGTTATTGTTGGGATATAGCCCGCCATATTGTTGCTCCATTTGAGGAGCACTTTGCAAGCCTATTGCTATTTCTTGTTCAGGTGAAAGCGTAATTGTTTGGGTTCTTCCAGTATATGGATTTTCTTCTTGTTGACTACATTTTCGTAAATAAGCAAAGGCCACAATAGCTATTCCAAGGAACAATCTGATTTTAAAATTTCTACTTCTCATGGGCGATGGATTTAAGTATCCAATTTACGAAAGTTTATAAATAAATCTAAATTAACTTTTTGCTCATAACATAATGTGGCCCGATTCTTTCTATTTCAAAAGGTTCTCCAAAAATTGAAAAGCCATTTTCAGTATAAAAATTCTTGGCTATTTGTCGGGCATTACACCAAATACGGTCACATGTGTTTTTTAACAGCTTTTCACCTTCAGAAAGTATGAGTTCGCCAAGCCCCTTTCTTTGATAATCTTTTAAAACAGCCATACCACGTAATTGGTATTGTTCTTTTTCTGAAAAAAGGGGATTCGAATTTCTTAAATAGGATGCGACGCCCACTAAAGTGTTTTTGAAAAATAGTCCAATATGAAATGTATTGTCATCTAGATCACCAGAAAAAGCACAATCAGATAGTGGTCTACCTGCTCTCAATACTGGATGCCTAACGGCATAAGTTTCTTCAGCGGTTATTTTTTTTAGATAATAAAAGGGACTTATGGTTTTGTAGAGTTTTGCTGGCATATTATCACATACGGCTTCATTAATAAACTCCATACCGCATTTTTCAATAACTTTATGGGAGGCTGTATTATCAACATGTGCATGCGCATAAATCTCTTTTAATTTGAGTGTTTCAAAACCATAGTTAATGGATGCTTGGGCACTTTCAGTTGCAAAACCTTGATTCCAGTGTTTTCTAAAGAATCTGTAACCGACTTCAACTAGTTTATCATCTGGATGAAATTTTAATCCACACCAGCCAATAAATTCATGGGTTGATTTTAAGCATACGGCCCAGCGTCCCATACCATAGAGTTGATATTGGTTATAATTTGAAAGAAATGACTTGGCATCTCCAACCGACTGAAAGGCAGAATCACCAGTGTATTTAATGACTTCAGAATCCGCATTCAGGTCATAGAAATACTTCGCATCTTCAATAATAAACTCGCGCAGAATTAGTCTATTGGTTTCAAATACTGACTTTTTCAAGGTATATTACTTTAGATTATTGATAGATGTTCCAGATTCAACTTCATAGGGTTGTTTGTTGTACTCAAAAATTCGGGTTTGATTTTGCCCCTTAAGCGTGATGTTTCCATTATGGACTTCAATCCAATTGCCTTCGCGTAAACCAACAACAGGTTGAGTATTAAAGTGATGGAATTCATTAATTCTTGTTTCTCGAGTTTCTCCCATGTGTTTATTATTGGGAATAGGGTCTAAATAATGTGGGTTGATGTTAAACGGAACTATAGAAAGCGCTTTAAAACTTGGTGGATAGACAATGGGCATATCATTTGTTGTGTTTATGGTCAAACCGCAAATGTTAATACCAGCACTGGTGCCAAGATATGGAATGCCTTTTTCAATAACCTCTTTAAGTGGCTGCATCAAATCATTTTTATAAAGTTTATTGAGCAATACAAAAGTGTTTCCTCCTCCAATAAAAATAGCTTCAGCATTTTTCAGAGCTTCCACAGGTGACCCAAATTCGTGCAGACCAATGGTTTTTTTATCTATTTTTTTAAATGCCAATCGCGCCTTTTCGGTATAATCATCATGTGAAATACCACCTGGTCTGGCATAGGGAACAAAAGTAATGACATTGCAATCTTTAAAGAAGATGGCTAAATCTTCCATGAGATACTCTAAATATCCTGAACCATAAATCGTTGAGGTACTGGCTAGAATTAATTTTTTCATCAAAATCTTTTTCGTAAATTTAAGTAAACATTGTTTTTAACAAAAGTTTATACTCCTTTTGGAGTAAAATTAAGATTAGAAATATTTTCTTTAACCTTTAAAACCGATCAACTTGAAACAAATTTTACTTATAACTGCTTTTTTTATTTCAACAATTTCACTGCTTGCACAAGATGTTAAACGTGTGGAAGTAAACGGTAAGATTATTGCCCAAAACGATGTAGAGGGTGTAACGGTCTATAATTCTTCATCTAATAAAGGAACAGTTGCGGATGAAAATGGAGATTTCAAAATGGAGGTGGCCTTAAATGATGTTGTTGAGGTTTCAGCGCTACAGTATGTTTCAGTTGAAGTTACTATTACCCAGGATGTTGTTGATTCGAGGGTTTTAAGATTGTTTTTGGTTGAAGAGCTTAATAAATTAAGTGAAGTTATTTTACTACCGTCATTACTGACTGGAGAAATCCATGTTGACATTGACAAGACCCAACCGCAACGCTATATAGAGATGCATTTTGGTGATTTGAGCGATATGGAATTTGCTCAAGACCCTTATTCTGAAGTTAGAAATGTTATTACCAGTGAGGGGCGATATTATAATGGTGTTGACTTTGCACGTATTTTTGGGCTTAACAAATTGTTCAAAAGAAAGGACAAAACACCAACTGCTACTGAATTGGATTCTAAATATACGGATGTATTGGCAGCCAAATATTCACAGGCTTTTATCAGTGGTAATTTTAATATTCCGCAAGAACGGGTTCCAGAATTCATAGCCTATGTCAATGCTAAAAATTTTGATGAAACCTTGCTTCAAGAGGGTAACGAAATGAAGCTCATTGAGTATTTGAATGGCCAAAGTGAGCTATTCCTAAAGACTAACAATGGGAAAGAATAACTTACTTTTTTTAAGGATTTTTTTATTTTTTACAAGTATTGGATTTGCCCAAACCATTGATTTATTAGGTAAGGTTCAAAGTGAATCGGATGTTGAAAATATACATGTTATCAACAAATCGGCACAACGTTTCACCACAACTAACAAATATGGTGAATTTAAGATATCGGTTTCTTTAAATGACACACTCGTTTTTAGTTCTATTCAGCATAAGTTATTGTCTGTTTTAATTGATCGTGAAATTATTGATGATAAAACATTGGTTGTTTATCTGGAAGAGCTGGTCAATGTATTGGACCAAGTCGTTGTTGGAAAGGTGTTAACAGGAGATATTCTATCTGATGTTGGAAATGTTGAAGGAGAGCCTATGACATCAAAAAAAGCGGGAATCCCTAGTTATCAGGGAAAGCCCAAAACTCAAAGTGAAAGGCGATTAAATGAAGCTACTACTGGTGGCGGCATTGTGCCTTTAAATCCTATCTTAAACGCTATTTCAGGTAGAACCAAACAGCTGAAGAAGCAGATATTGCTTGAAGAAAAAGAAACATTGATGTATAGTATAAAGGCCAGACTATCTGAAGATTTATTTAGTTTGGAACCACTACATGATAACTATGTTATGGAATATTTCTATTTCGTGTCAGAGTCAGAAGATTTTTTGGAGCGATGTAAAAATAAAACCGACATTTTAATTCTTGAATATTTGTTGGTTAAGTTGAAGGGGTATAAGGCTAACCAAAAGGAATGAGTTGTAGGTTTGCTGTATTAGGTATAATTGGTTTAGGTGTTTTTTTAGGTAGCCAATCTGCTGGTGCTCAAGTCAAAGAACTCAAAGGTAGGGTCGTAACAGTTTCTGATGCTGAAAATATTCACGTAATTAATGAAACGTTTAAGAAATATACCATAACTGATGAAGAAGGTGAATTTTCAATAGAGGTAAGATTAAACGACGTCTTGGTTTTTTCATCTATACAACACAAGTCAGATACAATTATTGTAAATAATGATATTTTAAAAAAGGGATTTGTTGTTGTTTCTTTAGAAGAACAGGTTAATATGTTAAATGAAGTGGTAGTAGGGAAAATACTGACAGGCAATATGTTTTCAGATGTAGGAAACGTTAATGGAGAACCTATGACATCTTTAAAGGCAGGAATCCACAGCTATCAAGGAAAACCTAAAACCCAAGCGGAAAGACGATTGCAAGATGGTACGGATTTGGCTCCCAAGTTGGGAGGGTCTTTGGGTGGGTTGGGTTTTTCTGTTCGATTAATCCCCATTTTAAATGCCATGAGTGGACGAAGTAAAGTTTTAAGGAAAAATGTAGTCTTGGAAGAAAAAGAAATACTAGTGCGCGATATAAAAACAAGACTTTCAAAAGATTTATTTAGTTTGGAACCACTACATGATAACTATGCTATGGAATATTTCTATTTCGTGTCAGAGTCAGAAGATTTTTTGGAGCGATGTAAAAATAAAACCGACATTTTAATTCTTGAATATTTGTTGGTTAAGTTGAAGGAATATAAACATAATAAGTATGACAATAAGGATTAGTTTATTTTGTGGAATACTTTTTGACATACAATTACTATTACTTTTGCATAAAAACTAATTGATATGGTTCATTTTAAGAAATTATTATTGGTGTTTATTTTGCCTGTTTTGGCATTTACTACTGCTCACAAATATTATGTAAGCGTTACTCAAATTGAGTATGTAAAAGAAAAGAAATCGGTGCAAATAATATCCAGAATCTTTATTGACGATTTTGAAAAACTTTTACGGGAACGCTATGATCCAAATGTAACTTTGTCCAGTGAAAATGAACCTGCCAAAGTGGACTTCTACATTGAAAAATATTTAGGCGAAAAATTTCAGGTGAAAATCAATGGTAGCAGGGCTACTGTTAATTTCATTGGAAAAGAGTATGAGGCGGACATTGTTTATTGCTATCTGGAAATAGAAAATGTGGCAAGTATTTCTTCATTCGAGGTAACTAACCAAGTCCTTTTTGATTTGTACAGTGAACAACAAAATATTGTACGTACCAATATCAATGATAGAAACAAGAGCTTTATACTCATTAAGGAAAATGATAAAGGTTTGTTAAACTTTTAGGAAACGCCAAAATACCTTTAAAAAATCGTTAATTTTCGCTTCAATTTTGTAACCAATATTAACGATGAAAAAATTAAAATATCTTTTCTTATCTGCACTGTTCATTTCGGTTGGAGCATTCTCTCAAGAAGACGAACAAAAACCAGAGCGTAAGCCGGGTCATACAAACAACAATAAGTTTAAACAATTGTATGATGAGTTCTCAACGCCTAACATGTATCGGACAGCTTCAGGCGCACCTGGACCAGCTTATTATCAGCAACAAGCCGATTATAAAATGGATTTGGTTTTAGATGATGATAAAGCGAAAATTTCGGGTTTTGAAACAATTACCTACACTAATAATTCTCCTGATCAATTGAAATATCTTTGGGTGCAACTGGATCAAAACATGCGTGCTAAAGATTCACAGTCACCACTAATTCAAGGTAGTGGCGTAGCACCTGCACAGCAAGTGGGTACCTTTGCTTCGTCTTACATGACCGAAGGTTTTGATGGTGGTTTTAAGATAGAAGCTGTGAAAGATCTTAATGGAAAAGATTTACCTCACATGATAAACCGAACCATGATGCGAGTTGAATTGCCAAAGCCATTAAATACAGGAGAAAAATTTTCTTTCTCAATTAAGTGGTGGTATAACATCAATGATTATGTGAATATGGGTGGTCGTTCAGGATATGAATACTTTCCTGAAGATGGGAATAGAAATTACATTATTGCCCAGTTCTATCCTAGAATGGCAGTATATAGTGATGTTGAAGGCTGGCAAAATTCTCAATTCTGGGGACGTGATGAGTTTGCATTGCCGTTTGGGAACTTTGAAGTCAATATTACAGTGCCTTCAGACCACATTATGGATGCCACAGGAAAACTTATGAATCGAAAAGAAGTTTTTTCTAAAGACATGATGAATCGTTATGAGCAAGCCAAAAAGTCATACGATAAACCCGTAATGATTGTAACACAAGCTGAAGCTGAAAAAGCTGAAAAAGGTCGTGCTACAGGAACAAAAACGTGGAAATTTTATGCTGAAAATGTGCGTGACTTTGGGTTTGCAACTTCAAGAAAATACATTTGGGATATGATGGCTGTTAAAATTGGTGGAAAAGACGTTATGGCAGTCTCCATGTATCCAAAAGAAGGAAATCCTTTATGGGAAGAATGGTCAACTTATGCTGTTGCCAGTACTTTAAAATCATATTCCAGAATGACTTTTGATTACCCGTATCATAAAGCTATTTCGGTTCATGCCAAAAACCAAGGAATGGAATATCCAATGATATGTTTTAACTATGGACGTCCTGATAAAGATGGTAAGTACAGTGATAGAACAAAATATGGAATGATCAGTGTTATAATACATGAAGTTGGTCACAACTTCTTTCCAATGATTGTGAATAGTGATGAGCGCCAATGGACATGGATGGACGAAGGATTAAACACATTTGTACAATACGTTGCTGAACAAGATTTTGGTGAGTGGTATCCAGCGGCATTGTCTGAAGGAGACGATACATACCCATCAAGAAGAGGTCCGGCTGCTAACATTGTTCCTTATATGGGAGGTGATCAAGATTTTATTGCACCTATTATGACAAAAGGATTAAATACCCATCAGTTTGGGAATAATGCTTACGGAAAACCTGGAACTGCTTTGAATATATTACGTGAAACGGTTATGGGTCGCGAATTATTTGACTATGCCTTTAGAGAGTATGCACAACGCTGGATGTTTAAACACCCAACACCAGAAGATTTCTTCAGAACCATGGAAGATGCATCAGCATTCGATTTAGATTGGTTTTGGAGAGGTTGGTTCTACACAACGGATTATGTTGATATGGGTGTTAAAGAGGTTAAGAAATACTATGTGTCAGGTGAACCTAACGAATATGTTAAAAACATTGTGAAGCAACGTGGTATGAAATTGAGCGACTTACCTCCGTTGGTTTATATGGTAGAGGAAGGTAGTGAAGAATACAAGGAAAGTATGAAGAATGGGACACTTTTGGAAAATTCACCAACATTGAATGAATACATTATGGATAATTTTTCGGAAGAAGAGCGTAAGAATATTAAACAACCTAAATATTTTTACAATGTAACCTTTGAAAAACCAGGAGGTCTGGTAATGCCAATCATAGTAGAGTATACTTATGCCGATGGTACTTCTAAAACTGAAAAGTATCCTGCCCAGATTTGGCGATTAAATGATAAAGAAGTGAGTAAGGCGGTTGCTTCTGATAAGGAAATTGTGAAAATTACATTGGACCCTAATTTAGAAACAGCTGATATTGATACGTCCAACAATTCTTGGCCTAAAGAGGTTAAACAAAGTCAATTTGACCAGTTTAAGAATGAAGTAAAGAATTAATAAAAAAATAATTTCTTTTAAGCCGACTTTTATAAGTCGGCTTTTTTTATTCGTATCATACAACTCACTATATTTGCAAAGTGATACAGCAAGTGACATTATTATTCATTGGGACGACAGAAGTGGTTTTCATACTATTTATAGTAGTTATGCTATTTGGTGCGGATAAAATACCAGATATCGCTCGAGGTATGGGAAAAGGTATGCGTATGTTACGAGATGCATCCAATGATATCAAAACCGAAATTACTAAGAGTGCCGAAGCAAACGGATTAGATACAGGAGTTACTAAAGATGTTCAAGATGAATTGAATAAAGTTAAGGATGATCTTGAGGATTTTACTGGTTCTGTAAGACGAAAGCTGTAACTTACCTTAAACTTTCTAGTGCATAATAAAGCCTGTTTTCAGCATTGGCCTGTGATCCAAAAAATGTTCTATAGAGTCTGTGGTCTTTTGTTAATATAACCCATTGTGGCGTTCCTTCGCTATTAAAAAAATCATATACGCTATGGGTTTCATCTAAAAATATAGGAAACGGTAAGTCTTTAGTAGTAAAAATACTTTTAATGTAATCTTCAGTGGTTTTCTCTTTGCTGAAATTACTATGAATACCTACCACTTGAATATCTGGATACAATTGTTGAAACTTGTAGGCTAGAGGTATAGCACGGCCAGTACATCCTAAACAGCTGTTATTGTAGAGTAATAAAAGTAGTGATTTGTTTCTAAACATTTGTAATAGGTCAAAGTCATTGTAACAAAGGTCCTTAACAGGAATTGAAGTGATGATTTGATTCATAAACCCTATTTTTTCCTACTAATAGTTAGCCCATCACGTATAGGTAAAATGACAGTTTCTATTCTTGGATCATCTTTTAACACTTTATTGTATTCAATAAGTGCAGGCGTAGAGGTATCCTCTTTCTTAAAGACAGTATCCAGGATCTTTCCACTCCATAATACGTTATCCGATAAAATAATACCATCTGGATTTAATTTATCAATTATGATGTTAAAATAATTCAGGTAATTTTCTTTGTCGGCATCAATGAAAACTAAATCAAAGGTTTTATCAAGCGTCGGGATAATATCCAGTGCATTTCCTAGATGCTGCTGTATTTGTTTGCCAAAACCTGATTTGTTGAAATATTTTCGTTGAAAATCTAACAATTCTTCATTGATGTCTATGGTATCAATACTGCCATCATTTTGTAGACCTTCAGCTAAACATAACGCTGAATAACCAGTATAGGTGCCAATTTCCAAAATATGTTTAGGATTTACAAGTTTAGAAATTAAGCTCAATACACGCCCTTGATAATGGCCGCTTAACATTCTTGGCTGTAAAATTTTTTGATAGGTTTCCCTACTTAATTCCTGTAATAATTGCGGTTCATCTTCAGAATGCCTTACTATGTAGTCGTCTAAATCTTCCGAAAGGAAATGCATTACCCTATAATTTTATCAACTAATTGTTGTTTGCTTTTTTCATCATCACCGAACAACCATTGCAATACATTATCTTCCCACATAGCATCCTTTTCAGATTCTGTGATAATTTCACGCTCAATAGCTAAATCCAATATTTTTCCTGGATATGATGATTGTGGTAAACTTTCCATTTCACCTAGTGGATAAGGGTCATCTAAACCAATGAGGACTTGCTTGGATGTCTGGTTTTTAATTAGGAGTCCTAAAGAGCCGGTATCATGAACCAAGGTGTCAAAGAATATATTGCGATGACCTACGGCTTTTCTTGGGTGAACTTTGCCTTCAAATAAGTCATGACGCCCATCAAATCCTTGAATACGTCTTCCTAAATTTATTTGAGCTAATTGTCCACCATGGGCAAAACAAATACGCATATTGGGATACTTTTGGTAATAACCATTAAGCGTCAAGAAATGGTAAGCGTCGGCACATTGGGCCAACATCCAGATTAAATGAAAACGCCAAGCTGTGTTTTCAAGTTTTATAAATTTTTCGCCATCGTATGGGTGAATTTCTACAGCTAAATTATATTTGTTAGCTAACTCAAAAATGGGTTCATTCTCCTCATCAAAAATACAACGCCAGGTACCAATAGTATCCATATAATGGGTCGGGAGGCATAACAATCGCATACCTAATTCTTCTACACAGCGTTCAATCTCCCAACAAGCACCTCGAACAAAACCTGGATGAACCACAAAACCACAGGTAAACTTGCTGGGGTTTTCGTCTTGTATTCTGGCATTAAAATCATTTTGGAAACGCAAGGCTTGTTTCATTTCTTCCAAACGCAAACCGTTACCATACAATTGCGATAAATTTAATACAACTGCATGGTCAATTTTAAAGCGTTCCATCCACGCCAGTTTTTCATTTAGAAAGAAACTGGAATCTGTAATCGGTCTGTTCCAATCTTTTTGTAGCATGAACTTTCTATCCTTATCTACCCAAAAAATCCCCTTGTCTTTCATGAACTGTGGAATCTCCTCTGGATAAGGCAGTAAATGGGAATGACCGTTTATGCGTAGCTTACGTCTCTCTTTCATAGTGTTTCCTAATTAAATTAGGGTGTATTAATCCTCTAGTTGAACCTTTTTGGGTGGCTGCATCACTTCACCACAATTTGGACACGTGCGTTTTTCAGCATCACCATAATACTTGTCAAAGATTTTAGGCATGTCTGTTTCAATATTGTCAAGCGTGAAATCCTCTTCGTATAACTTTGTGGTACAGTTTTCACAAAACCATAACAAAGCGTCTTGAACACCTTTTTCGCGTGGATATTCAATAACCAAGCCAACAGTATTAGCACCACGTTGCGGAGAATGCGGTACTTTTGGCGGTAACAAAAATATCTCACCTTCTTTGATATGAATATCTTTAGGCGTTCCTTTATCAATGACTTTTAAAACAATATCCCCTTCCACTTGATAGAAAAATTCTGGGGTTTCATTGTAATGATAATCTTTTCTACTGTTTGGACCGCCAACAACCATGACAATAAAATCACCATCTTTCCATACGACTTTGTTACCAACAGGAGGCTTTAGTAAATGACGATTTTCTTCAATCCAAGCTTTAAAATTTATAGGGGAGACTAATGAACTCATAATATTGTGTTTTTATTTTAAAGGAATTTTATAAAGTTACAAAGATTTTGTTCTTCCACCATCAACAGGTAAATTAATTCCGTTAATATAGCTGGCACATTCACTGGCTAAAAATGTAATGGCATAAGCTAGTTCTTCTGGCCTGGCAAATCGTTTGGCAGGAACAGCCTGCTTCATAGCATTGGCAGCTTCATCTTCAGTTTTTCCAGTCTTGGCTGATTTGTTTTTGATTATTTCTGTAAGTCGTTCTGTTCCAGTAGCTCCTGGTAGAACATTATTTACCGTAATTCCAAATTGTCCTAACTCGTTTGCTAAAGTTTTACTCCAGTTGGCAACAGCTCCTCGAATAGTATTACTCACACCTAGGCCGTCTAAAGGTTGTTTTACAGAAGTAGATATCACATTGATAATTCTACCGTACCCTTGCTCTTTCATAAAAGGAACAACGGTTTGTGCTAAGACGTGATTGCATTTTAAATGTTGTGTGAAGGCTTTTTCAAATTCCTCAAGCTTCGCATCAAACACTGGGCCACCAGCAGGACCACCAGTATTATTAACAAGAATATGAAAGCCGTGATTTTTTGATATGTAATTGGAAACTTTTTGCTGAAGCTCTATAGGGTTAGAAAAATCAGCAATTATGTAATTGTGTTTTTCAGCGTAAGGCATTTCAGATAGAACGTTCTGAAGTTTTTCTTCATTTCTGGCTAAAAGAGTTACAATAGCTCCTTCTTCTGCCAGTGCAATGGCAGTAGCTTTTCCAATGCCAGCCGTACTTCCGCAAACTAGGGCGTTTTTATTATATAAGTTTAAGTTCATTCTGTATTAATATTTTATACATACATTTTTAGGTTCTGTAAAAAAACGAAGGGCTTCAAAGCCACCTTCACGACCAACACCTGAAGCCTTCATGCCACCAAAAGGTGTGCGTAAATCGCGCATTAGCCAAGTGTTTACCCAAACGATTCCAGCTTGTAATTGGTTACTCATGCGCATAGTACGTTTTAAGTCGTTTGTCCATAGTGTAGCAGACAAACCATATTTCACCTTGTTGGCAAATTGGAGGGCTTCATCTTCTGTATTAAAAGGCATAATAGTAACAACAGGTCCAAAAATTTCTTCTTGATTCACCCGACATTCATCAGTAGTAACTTCAATAACAGTTGGTTCTAAATAGTAACCGTTTTCATAACCTTCGATAGTAACTTCATTACCACCACACAAAACGGTTCCACCTTCTGCTTTAGCAATGTCAACATAACTTTTTACTTTTTCTAAATGTGGTTTTGAAACCAAAGCACCAATATTGGTTGTATTTTCTGAAGGATGCCCAACTTTCAGTTGTTTGACCTTTTCTACAAAATCTTTTTTAAAGGTTTCATAAATGGATTGCTCTACAAAAATGCGACTGCCGCATAAACAAATTTGACCTTGATTGGCAAAAGAAGAACGTACCGTTGTGGTTAACATGTCTTGATAATCACAATCGGCAAAGATGATATTGGGGTTTTTGCCACCTAACTCTAAAGATAATTTTTTGAACATAGGAGCAGCTGTTTTGGCAATGTGTGCGCCAGTTGCAGTACCACCTGTAAATGAAATGGCTTTGATGTCTGGATGTTCAATAATGGCTTGACCCGTTGTAGTTCCTAACCCATGAACAATATTTAAGACACCCTTTGGCAAGCCAGCTTCATTACAAATGTCACCTAAAAGATAAGCTGTCATTGGTGTTACTTCACTAGGTTTGGCTACAACGCAGTTTCCAGCTGCAAGCGCTGGAGCAATTTTCCATGTAAATAAATAAAGAGGTAGATTCCAGGGTGAAATACAACCAACAACACCTATGGGTTGACGTAAGGTGTAATTGATGGCATTCAGTCCGATGCTCTCATGGCTTTCACTGGCAAATTGGGTAATGGCATTTCCGAAAAAACGAAAATTACTGGATGCTCTTGGGATATCTATAGTTTTTGCCAAACTAATGGGTTTTCCATTATCTTGACTTTCAGCAGTAGCTAGTTTATCTAATTTGGTTTCAATTAATTCTGAAATTTTAAGCAAGATTCGGCTACGTTCCTCCAAGGTGGTTTGAGACCAACTGGGGAAAGCTGATTTAGCAGCTATATAAGCATTTTCAACGTCTTCTTTGCTTGAGTTAGGAATTTGCCCGTAAACGTCACCATTAGAAGGATCGTAATTGTCAATCCAATTGTCTCTGTATTGGATTATGGAAGTTGCCGTTTATATAGTTTTGAATGTTCATGACTGCTTTTTGTATGCCATAACTTTAATTTCCACCACCAAGTCAGGATGAGGTAATTGATGTACTGCTACCGTGGTTCTAGTTGGTCCGTTTTCTTTATCAAAGAATTCAGCGTAAGCTTTGTTGTATCCAGCAAAGTCATTCATGTTCACTAAAAAGGATGTGACATCAACCACGTCTTTTAATGATGCACCAACAGTTTGTAAATTTTTGTCAATATTCTGCAGTACCTCACGAGTTTGTACCTCGGCATTTAAACGTTTGGTTCCCATCTCATCGATAATATCTACACCAGCTATGGTGTTATCTGATCTCCGAGAGCTCGTGCCTGATACAAATATAAAATCGCCTACCACCTTTACATGTGGGTAGGCACCTCGTGGGGTTACTTTTGTTCCTTCACTCATAAATTATGATTTCAAACCGGCAATCCTGTCGTCTTCAAGGATGTTATCGGTTTCTATTTTTACTTTTTCTAAATTCGATCTTAAATCGTCATCAATTTTCAATGTGCCATCTGCCAACATATTCAATATGGCTTTATCTTGGGCACGTCCCCTTACCATGGCATCTCTATAACCGATATCTTCATTAAATGTTACTAAAGAGTATTTGGAAGAATATTCGTTAGGGAATGTTTTTTCGAAGGCCATTTCCAAGTTGCGTTTTTCTCTGAAATTCGCGTGATTGACGTGGCCTTTCATCTCAAAGAAGTTGTCTATAGCCAAATCGGCAATGGCATCTGTATCTTTTTTACGATTCTTTTCATAGGCCTTAAAAATAGTTTCCCAGTCTGTATGTCCTTCCTGTCTGCCGACAGGCATGGCATCTAAAACATTATCAAATTCCACAACATCCTCAAATGAGGCATTCATCCCTTGGCCATAAAATGGCACGATAGCATGAGCAGCGTCGCCCATTAATAAGGTATTGCCTTTGTAGTGCCAAGGCGAGCATTTTACAGTACCCAAAGGTGCTGTTGGATTCTCGAAGAAGTCGTCAACTAGATTTGGCATAAGCTCTAAAGCGTCCTTGAAATATTTTTCAAAGAATTCCAATACACGCTCTTTCGTTGTTAAGTTATTGAAATTGTATTCACCTTCGTCAAAGCTCAAAAACAGCGTAACCGTAAAACTACCATCTAAATTTGGTAAAGCAATGAGCATAAAGGCTTCGCGACCCCAAATATGAAGCGCGTTTTTATATGTTTTAAAACTACCATTCTCATCTGGCAGAATGCTTAATTCCTTATAGCCATGACTTAACCAATCCTGTGAAAAACTGAATAAGAACTTCTTTTCTAAATAATAGCTTTTACGAAGTGCCGAACCAGCACCATCTGTGCCGATAATGATATCAGCGTCCTCAATGAAATCTTTATTGGTATCGTAATCCTTAAAAGTGGCAGTGGTTTTCTTAAAATCAACCGATTTACATTTCTTATTGAAGTGAATAGTCACGTTTTCGTGTTTTTCAGCTTCATCCAAAAGCAAGGCATTTAAGCCACCGCGTGATATGGAATTTATGTATTCGTGTTCACGGCCGCTGTAAGGTGCCAAGGTTGTATTGCCTTCTAAATCGTGTAACATACGTCCGTTCATAGGAATACAAAGTGGTTCTACTTTATCTTGAATGCCGACCAATTTCATGGCTTTAATGCCACGATCGGAGAAAGCCAAATTGATAGAACGCCCTGCTGAAATATCGACTTTCCGTAAATCCGGACGCATTTCGTAAACGCTTACATTATAACCGCGTTGACCTAATCGTAAGGCTAGGAGAGAGCCGCAAAGCCCAGCGCCAATGATGAGTATGTTTTGTTGTTTATCTTTCATTTTTTTTGGATTCCGCATCAGGTGCGGAATGACAAGTTTAATTTAATATCGTTTTTAACCTCTCTACCATATGATAAACATCCTGATAGGAATTGTATAACGGCACTGGCGCACAGCGAATAACATCTGGTTCACGCCAGTCTGATATGACACTTGACGCCGTCAATTTATCAAACAGAGCCTTATCAGCATTCTTTACTTGAATAGAGAGTTGACAACCACGCTCTTCAGGGTTTTCTGGTGTTATTATTCTAATGGTGTCTTCACCTAATTGCTTTAATAGAAACTCAAAATAACCTGTAAGCTTCCTTGATTTGGCTTGGAGTTTTTCCATACCAACTTCATTAAATATGTCTAAAGACGCACGAATTGCAGCCAAAGACAGAATGGGCGGATTGCTTAATTGCCAGCCTTCAGCACCAGGTAACTGGTCAAACTCGTGGCGCATGTTAAATCGGGTTTGTTTATTGTGACTCCACCAGCCTGTAAATCGGTTTAAAGTTTTATCATGGGCATGACGTTCATGTACAAAGGCACCTGCCAAACTTCCTGGACCCGAATTCAAATACTTATAGGTACACCAAACGGCAAAATCGGCTCCAGAGTCGTGAAGATTCAGTTGGACATTTCCTGCTCCATGAGCACAATCGAAACCAACCATGCAACCATGTTTATGGCCAAGTGCTGTAATGCGTTTCATGTCAAAAAACTGTCCAGTGTAATAATTGGTATTGCCAATCATAATGAGGGCAATTTCATCACCATGTTGTTCGAGGATATTTTCAAGATCTTCATAATGATAGAGTTCTTCTCCTTTTCTGGGTTTCCATAAAATTAAACCCGCTTTGTCATCAAACCCATGATGACGTAATTGCGACTCCACCGCATATTTGTCGCTTGGAAACGCATCCGCCTCAATCACAATTTTATAACGCTGGGCTGTAGGTTTATAAAAACTCACCATCATAAAATGCAAATTAGCAGTCAGCGTATTCATGGTAACCACTTCAATGGGTTTAGCACCAACCACTTTAGCCATACTGTCCGTTAAGAATTCGTGGTATGGTAACCATGGATTTTTAGCTTCTGTGTGACCTTCTACGCCTAAATGAGCCCAATCTTCCAATTCTTGATTGATATAGGATTTAGTTGATTTAGGCTGTAAACCAAGCGAATTACCACAGAGGTAAATAATATCATTTCCATGGGTGTCTTTAGGAATATGAAATTGGCTTCTGTAACTAGCTAATTCGTCATTTTGGTCCAGTTCTTTTGCGAAATCAAGACCGGTTTTATAAATGGACAATGTGTGTGAATTTTCAGTTTCCAACAAAAATAAGAATTATAAGTTTAGAAATGAAGATGCCTTGAGGAGATAATTTCTACAGGCTTTTTGTATCTTTAGAAAAAGTAACGACTATGGGAAAAACAAAAGAATATAGTAATGGCGAAACCACTATTGTTTGGGAAGCTGAAAAGTGTATACACTCGGCTATTTGTGTAAAAGGATTACCAAATGTTTTTCAACCGAAGGATCGACCTTGGATAAAAATTGATGCGGCATCTACTGAAGCATTGGTGAATCAAGTTAAGCAATGTCCTTCTGGAGCCTTAAGTTATTATATGAATGATGCTGCCGATGCCTCTTCTGAAGTATTGGAAACGAAGGTGGAAGTTATGGAAAATGGCCCCTTATTGGTTTATGGTACTTTGCAGGTAACCCATAAAGATGGTAAGCAGGAAACCAAAAACAAAACCACGGCTTTTTGTCGCTGTGGTGCTTCACACAACAAACCTTATTGCGACGGGACACACGTTAAAAATGATTTTAGAGGCTAAAAAAAACAGGCTTCGATTAGTAATGGAAGCCTGTTCTTGAATATATATAGACGCTTACTGCGGGATATTTATTAGATATACGGTTAGAAAGTGGGATTTGGATTTGGGTATTTTAAAAAAAAACATTCAAATTTGATATTTGTTAATGATTTTCCTTGAGTACCTCTGGCATTTTACGTTTAAACTTATTTAATCTTGGTATGGACACATTTTGCACATAAGGGTTTTCAGGGTGCAAGCGTTCATAGTTTTGATGGTATTCTTCAGCTTTCCAGAATTTTTGAAATGGATAGATTTCTGCAGCAACTGGTTTGCCTAATTTCTTTTCTAAAGCTGCTTTCTTTTTAAGAATGCTCTTTTTTTGCGCTTCATTTTGATAGAAAATAATAGAACGGTATTGTGAGCCAATATCGGGTCCCTGACCATTAACCTGTGTGGGATCTTGTGAGGCAAAATACACGTCAATCAAGGTTTCAAAACTCACAGCCTTTGGGTTATAAATAACCTCAACGGCTTCAGCGTGACCTGTGCGACCTGTATTACTATCTTCATACGTTGGGTTTTTTGTATGGCCACCTGCATAACCAGAAATAGCTTCATCCACACCTTTAACACTCTCATAAACGGCTTCTACACACCAAAAACAGCCACTGGCAAAATAAGCTCTGGCCTTGCCATTTTGTAAAGGAACCTCAATAGGTTTGGCATTAATTAAGGCTTGCTGCTTGGGATTTGTTTGCGCTGAATTATTGCAACTCAATGAGAGGGCAAAAAGTAAAAGTGGAAATAATGGTTTCATGGTTTTGTTTTTTCTTTTTAATAGACGTATGAATTTACAAAACCTTAAACCTAATTTTGTGAAAGTTTTCATAATAAAAAACCCAGACGGTTGGTCTGGGTTTTGTTATGATTTTTGGGATGGATTATAATTTAGCAAACAATTTATCCATTTTCTCTTTTTCTTCTTCGGCTAAAGCGGCATCAACCAAAATACGACCACTGTGCTCATCTGTAATGATTTTTTTGCGAGACGCAATTTCCATTTGAACTTGCGGTGGAATCGTGAAGAACGAACCTCCAGAAGCTCCTCTTTCAATTGGAACAACTGCTAAGCCATTTTTTACATTTGTGCGGATTCTAGTGTAAGCAGCAACTAAACGCTCTTCAATAGAATCTTTATAATCGTCAGACTTTTTAAGTAATGCTTCTTCCTCCTTTTCAGTTTCGGCTAAAATGGCATCTAATTCACCTTTTTTGTGCTTTAAGTGGTTTTGACGCTCTTTTAAACGATCTTTAGTTTCAGCAATAACTTCTTTCTTTTGCTCAATTTGAGCTTTATATTCTTTGATGTTTTTTTCAGCTAATTGAATTTCCAATTCTTGGTATTCAATTTCTTTAGAAATAGAGTTGAATTCTCTATTGTTACGAACATTTTTTTGTTGTTCGTTGTATTTTTTAATTAATGCTTTGGCTTCTTCAATAAGATTCTTTTTAGAATTGATATCATTATTGATAACTTCTAAACTTGCTTCCAGTTTTTCAAATCTGGTATTTAATCCAGCAACTTCATCTTCTAAATCACGAACTTCTAAAGGAAGTTCTCCGCGAACGTTTCTAATTTCATCGATACGAGAATCGATAAGCTGTAAATCGTATAATGCTCTTAAGCGCTCTTCTACAGTTACTTCTTTCTTTTTTGCCATACTTTAAAAATACTTAACAGGATTGGTATTAGTCCTTGATAAAACGACTGCAAAATTAGTAATTTTTTTTGTAAGATAAGCTACTAAAAAGTTTTTTGTGAACTGCTCACTTTCGTAATGACCAATATCAGCCAAGATTATCTTGTTTTCGGCTTGGAAAAAGTCGTGATATTTTAAATCGGCCGTAATATATATTTGAGCGCCAGCACGTTTGGCTGCCGAAATAGCAAAACTCCCAGAACCTCCTAAAACAGCAATCTTTTTAATAGGTTGGTCAAGTAGGGCAGAGTGTCTAATAGCATCTGTTTTCATAGTGCTTTTTAACGATGTCAAAAAGTCTTTAGCCGGCATGGGATTTTTTAACTCGCCAACCATACCCATTCCAATATTCTGATTGGTGTTTTCTAATGTAATCACTTCATAAGCGACTTCTTCGTAAGAATGATTTTTGAATAAGGCTTTCAAAACTTTAGATTCCAGGTGCTTGGCAAAAGTCACAGATATTTGTGTTTCGGGCTCTTGATGCTGTTGTAGTTTTTTTCCTTTTGTAGGATTTGACTCGTCATTTCCTTTGTAGGTTCCTGTGCCATCAATATTAAAACTGCACTCATCATAATTTCCTATTCCACCAGCTCCTGCGTCAAAAAGGGCTTGACGCAATAGCGCTGCTTCCTTAATGGGAGCGTAAGTAGTTAATTTCTTGATGGTTTGCTGTTGTGGGATCAATATGTTGCGATTTATTAAACCCAATTGCTCACAAATAATGTCATTGACACCTAATTTAGCATTGTCCAATGCGGTATGTATAGCAAAAATGTTAATATTGTTTTTAATGGCTTTAAGAACGGTGCGTTCTACGTAGTTACTACCAGTCAGTTTTTTTAAACCTTTGAAAATAATGGGATGAAAACTCACAATCAGATTGCAATTATTGTCAATGGCTTCATCCACTACAGCTTCGAGCGTATCCAATGTCACCAAAACACCAGTTAAAGGCTGTTTTGGATTTCCAACCAGTAAACCAGTATTGTCAAAATCTTCGGAATAGGCTTGTGGTGCTAGTTGTTCTAAATGATTGATAACGTCTTGGATTATCATATATCTTGAATTGATTTGAAACAAAGATAAAATTTTTTCAACCACAAGATTTAAAAGTTCTCACTGTTCATATAAACCCAATTACAAAAAATAATCTTTACTTTGTTTTAAATAGAGTGCATATTTAATAAATGAAATTTTTAAGAATCATATTATTTCCTGTTGTTCCATTTTACTTTGTTGTGACTTGGTTACGGAATAAATTTTATGATTGGGGTTTGAAGCAATCGAAATCTTATGGTTTTCCTGTAGTTTGTGTGGGCAATTTAAGTACAGGAGGCACAGGAAAGACGCCTATGGTCGAGTATTTAATTCGATTGTTAAAAGATGATTTCATTTTGGCTACGTTGAGTAGAGGTTATAAACGGGAAACTGCGGGATTTGTTTTGGCTTCTGAAACCGAAACAGCTAAAACAATAGGTGATGAACCCTTTCAGTTTTATTATAAGTATCATGATGAGGTTCATGTGGCTGTTGATGAGAATAGACAAGAGGGTATTACGATATTGAGTCAACTTGAAAATAAACCTAATTTGATTATTCTGGATGATGCTTTTCAGCATCGAAAAGTAAAAGCAAGTGTCAATATCTTGCTGACAGCCTTCAACGACCTTTATACTAATGATATTGTTTTACCAACAGGTAATTTAAGGGAACCGAGATCAGGATCAAAACGTGCGCAAATGATTGTCGTTACTAAATGCCCTGATTCAATTACTGAAGCTGAAAGGCAACAGATAATTTCAAGGATTAATCCAAAAAGTCATCAAACCGTTAGTTTTAGTTCTATAATGTATTCAGACACGGTTTATAGTGCAACTGAATCAAAACCGCTTTCTCGAGTGGATAATTTTGCTTTGGTAACAGGTATTGCGAATCCGAAACCATTATTGGAGTTTTTAGATAAACAAGGCAAAACCTATGAGCATATTGGTTTTAAGGATCATCATAGTTTTACTTCGGAGGATATCAAAAAACTTCAGGAAAAAGAACAGATATTAACAACTGAAAAAGATTACATGCGTTTGATGAACCATAAATCATTGATCAATAAGTTATATTACTTACCCATAGAGACCAAAGTACATAATTCTGAAAGCTTTAACAAGCGAATTAAGGAATTGATAGAAATGTCTTAAGCGGATTCGGTTTTGCCTCCAATAAGAGCCTCGTAGAGTTTTTTCTCGAAATCTTCTTGCTTAAACGGTTTAGAGATGATATCGGTAAATCCGGCCTCTTCAAATTCATGCATTTTGTCTTCAAGAGTCACAGCAGTTAAGGCAAAAATGGTAATGGTTTTATCGAATCCACGGATAAGTTTTGTGGCTTCAAGACCGCTTATTCCGGGCATATGAATATCCATTAAAATGACATCGTATGTTGTTTCTTTGGCTTTGCTTACTGCTTCTTCACCATTGTCAACGATTTCGCAATTAAGCTTCATTTTATTCAAAATCTTTTTAGTAATCATTTGATTGATTTTGTTGTCTTCAACTACTAATATTTTGATATTGCTTAATTCCAATTCGTCAATTTTATCGAAATACTCGGTTTTTTGTGGTTTGGCAACGGCTTCAGCATACTTAAGTGGTACTTCAAAAGTGAATTTGGAACCTTTACCCAATTCACTGTCAAGATATATCTTTCCTTTAAGAATCTCAATTAATCCTTTTACAATCGATAAACCTAAACCAGTACCGCCATATTTTCTGTTTATTTGAATGGATCCTTGAGCAAAGCTTTCAAATAGCATTTCTTGTTTCTCCTTGCTTATTCCTATACCATTATCTTCAATCTCAAAGCGGAGCACATAATTATCGCCTTCCTGTTGTAATTTATTTACTCTAACCCAAATATCACCATCTTTAGTAAATTTAATGGAATTACCGATAAGGTTGATTAAAATTTGAGAAATTTTAAGCTGGTCCGCATTAAATGTCTCGGG
Organism: Hanstruepera sp. CR43; assembly: GCF_055227665.1. NCBI lineage: Bacteria > Pseudomonadati > Bacteroidota > Flavobacteriia > Flavobacteriales > Flavobacteriaceae > Hanstruepera > Hanstruepera sp. CR43. The sequence continues at coordinate 2,503,599 of NZ_CP200078.1, forward strand.
TAAGCCATTTTCATATTCAAAATGCATTTGAATATTGTTGTCCAATGCCGAATTGTTCAAAGCAGCAATGACGTTAGTGATTTTCTTTTTCAGATTGAAGTTTTCAGGTTCAATATCGACTTTATTGGCTTCAATTTTATTAATTTGAAGAATATCATTAATAAAAGTCAGGAGATATTCGCCGGAGAATTTTAAAGACTTTAAATGTTGAATTTGATTGGGTTTTGGGTCTTCATCCAGTAACATATTGGTTAAACCCGTAACAGCATAAAGCGGAGTCCGTAATTCATGCGTTACTGTTGATAAGAAATTGGCTTTGGTTTTAGATGCTAATTCAGCTTTTTCTTTAGCAATAATTAATTCGCCATTTTTCTTATGCAACATATTGTTGGTTTTCAACCTAATATTGTTGTTTTTATATAAAGAAAGAGTCAAAAGCGACAAAATAGTAATTAAAGCGATACTTAATATCGTTGTTAACTGACTTAAGCTATTGGCTTCTTTTTGTTCTTCCAAATCGGCTGCTTGCTGCTTTTGAAACTCGGTTTGATTTTCCATCATGACTTGCATGCGCTTGTCAGGAGATAAATTTTCACGCTTGATTTCCAACAATGAGTCTGATAGTTTCATGTGTTTTTTTAAGTAGTCATTGGAATCCTTGTAGTTTCCAGATATCTGATAAATGTCAGATAAGACTAAATAGCCATTAGATAAAACAGCATTAAAATCATAATCTTGGGCTATTTTGAGTCCGTCATTGGCCATTTTGAGACCTAAATCGTTTTGACCTAATTTAACAAGGGTATAACCATTGTAAATCAAGGCACTACTTTTAATTTTATTTAAATCGTAGCGATTTGCCAATGAAACCGATTTTTCCAACAAGCTCTTGGCTTTCTGATTATTGCCAAGTTCTAAATGCGTTTGTCCTTCTAGTAATAAAACTTCTGCAACAAATTCATTTAAGCCTTCTTGTTCGAAAAGTGACTGTGAGGAAATGTAAAAATCGAGAGCCTTTTGAAAATCTCCTTTACTAGTATAAACATTACCAAGAATTTTATAAGTCTCGGCTAAATTAACATCGTCTTTGGCTAATCGTTGTATTTCAGTAGCTTTAATTAGGCTAACTAAAGCTTTTTTAGGCTCTTCAATGATATATTGAAGTTTCCCCATTTTGGAGTAAATGATTCCAGTGCTTTTTTTGTTGTCTATTTGTTCAGCCAATGCCAAAGCATCTTCGAGCTTCTTTTCAGCCTCAAAATAATCACTGTTTTCTATGTCGTTTTGTGCCTGATTAACCTTGTAATCAATGGTGTTTTGAATGATTTCAGGGTCATCACTAATACTGGTTTGTGATAACACACTGATACTAAACATCATTATAATAGCACTTATATACTTAGTAATCTGGGACATTGTTTCTATTACTATTATCGACAAATATAATTATTTATTCGATAAAAGTGACATTTTTATCGATAAATTGCAAATTAAATCAATAATTCTTTGTGAATAACCAGTTTCATTATCGTACCAACCTATGATTTTCACCATATTTCCGATTACTGAAGTCATTTGCGAATCGAAAATGCAAGAATGGGTGTTTCCAATAATATCTATGGATACTATAGGGTCTTCGGTGTACGCTAATATATTTTTTAAATAAGTACTTGAGGCATCCTTAAACGCTTGGTTTATAGTGTCTATTGAAACTTCTTTTTTAACATTAAACGTGATATCGGTTAAAGATCCGTTGGCCACAGGTACTCTAATGCCACAACCTCCAATTACGTCAGAAAGGTCAGGGAATATCTTTGTAAGTGCTTTGGCAGCTCCAGTAGTTGTTGGAACTATGGATTGACCAGCTGCACGAGCCCGTCTTAAATCTTTATGCGGTTGATCGTGTAAACTTTGGTCGGTAGTATAGGAATGCACGGTTGTTATATAAGCTTGTTTTACACCACAAAGTTTATTGATGACATCAATCATGGGAGCTGCATTGTTGGTAGTACAAGATGCATTGGATAAAATTTGTTCCGTTCCATTAATAATCTGGTCATTAACACCCATTACAATGGTTTTAATGTCATCTTCTAAAGGAGGAACACTCAAAATAACGCGTTTGGCGCCATTTTGAATATGAAAATCCAATATTTCGGATGTTTTAAATTTTCCAGTTGATTCTACTACAAAATCTACGTTTAAAGCGGACCAATCAATATCTTTAGGATGATTATGGTTCGAAAGTACTATCTTTTTACCTTCGACAATAATATGGTTTGCGTCAAATGAGATATCATGATCAAAAATACCATGAATACTATCATACTTCAACAAATGGCTCAAGGTTTTGGGATCAGCTAAATCATTTATAATGACAATTTCAATATTATCGTTATTATGTAATAATCTAAAAAGTCTACGGCCAATTCTGCCAAAACCGTTTATGCCAACACGTACCATTGTTAGTTGATGTGCTTTTGAGCTTTATATGAAGAACGAACCAATGCACTGCTTTCAACATGTCTGAAACCTAAATCCAAACCAATCTGTTTGTATTCTTCAAACTGATCAGGCATAATAAATCGTTTGACAGGCAAGTGTTTTTTACTTGGCTGTAAATATTGGCCAATGGTCACGACATCCACATCATGTTCTTTCAAATCGTGGAGCGTTTCGATGACTTCTTCTCTGGTTTCACCAAGTCCTAACATAATGCCCGATTTTGTGCGTCTTTGTCCTTGTTGCTTTAAGTATTTTAAAACACCCAAACTACGGTCATATTTTGCTTGAATACGAACCTCTCTTGTCAGTCTGCGGACTGTTTCAATGTTATGGGAAACAACTTCAGGTGCTACTTCAATGATTCTGTCTATATGCTGTTCAATGCCCTGAAAATCTGGAATTAGCGTTTCTAGGGTAGTTTCAGGATTCATACGTCTCACTGCTTTCACAGTTTCAGCCCACATAATACTACCCATATCTTTTAAATCATCACGATCCACACTGGTTAAAACAGCATGTTTAATTTTCATAATTTTAATGGATTGAGCCACTTTTTCAGGCTCATCCCAATCAACAGATTCAGGTCTACCAGTTTTAACACCACAAAAACCACATGATCTGGTACAAATATTACCCAGTATCATAAAAGTAGCTGTTCCTTCTCCCCAACATTCTCCCATATTTGGGCAGCTACCTGATGTACAAATAGTGTTTAGCTTATATTTGTCAACCAACCCGCGTAACTCGGTGTATTTTTTTCCTGTAGGAAGCTTAACACGTAACCATTTAGGTTTAGGTTCGCGACCTGGTAATATATTTGATTTTGTTTCCGTTTTCATGCGCTATAAATTGCTTGGCAAAGATACAAAAGTAATATCTTAAAACAGTCATTGGCAATATAAGGTCTTCTGATAATAGTATAGAGCTTATTAGCTTTTCCTTTGAATAATTTCAGCTAGAAGTTTTTTGGCACGAAGGAGTTTTACCTTTACATTATTTATAGGCTCATCCAGTTGTTGAGAGATTTCTTTATAACTCAATTCCTGAAAGTATCTTAAGTTGATGACTTCTTGATAATGGGGTTTCAACTTTTTGATGTCGCGAAGTAATTTGGCCAAGTTTTGGTCAGTGATGAGTTTGTCCTCTGGTGATGGTGATTCGTCTAAAACCTCATAATATTCATCGTCGTGGTTATCGGTAATGCTTTGAGAGATAGAGTTTTTTTCTTTTCTAACAAGATCTATATGGATATTCTTGGAAATGGTTATAAGCCAAGTCTTAAACTTATAATCGCTATTATAAGTATGAATCTTGTCAAAGGCTTTTGAAAATGCTTGAATGGTGATGTCTTCAGCATCATTTTCATTTTGTGTCCGCTTTAATTGAAATCCGTAAACATCGTCCCAAAACGTATCCAACAAAAAGTTAAATGCTTTTTGGTTGTTTTGTTTGGCTTTATTGATAGCTTCTTCTATTTCCAATGTTTAGGTTTTACGAAAAGATTGGATATAAATATAGTTAATTGCATAGCAACTAGAAAGAAATCCAAGATTGGAAGGAAAATGATGAGATCATTCTCCTGAAGTTTTTGGGTTGTTTTATAGAAGATAACGTATTGAGCAAGAAACCTAAAGACAATCAACGCTACAACTATTTTCCATTGAAATAAAAATATAGATAATACTATTGCCAGCAGCCAAAAACAAATTTGGGAAAAATAATAAGCAGAAAGTATCAGTTTGTGGGCTATTTTGTAATGATTGGCTGTAGTGATATGTCTTTTTTTCTGTCGAATCCAACTACTAAAAGTCATTTTTGGAATTGACAGCGTAAAACTATCTGGTGTAAGGCTAATAGTGGTATTTCGGGAATTGGCTACCTGATTGATAAATAAATCGTCGTCACCCGATTTGATGTGCATGTGGTCCATAAAACCATTAGCGTTAAAAAAGGCCTCTTTGGTGTAGGCTAAATTTCTTCCAACGCCCATATAGGGTAATCCCATTTTGGCAATTGAAATATACTGCATGGCTGTTAAAACAGTTTCAAATCTAATTAGCTTGTTAAGAAAGGAGTTTTTGATTTTTTTGTATGCCCCATAACCTAATACTATGGTTTTGCTTTTGTCAAAATGCGAACACATTTCCTTAATCCAATTCTGCGATTTAGGTTCGCAATCAGCATCGGTAAATAGAAGATGCTGATGTTTGGCCGCTTTAATGCCTAAAGTCAGAGCATATTTTTTGTTGGCCCAAAAGGCTTCATTGTTTTTGACATCTACAATTTTTATGTTGTCGTGTTTGTTGGCAAACTCCTGCATGACTGATAAGGTATCATCATATGAAGCGTCATTAATCAACACAATTTCGAATTCTGGATAGTCTTGATTGATTATTGAAGGTAAAAATCTCTTAAGGTTTTCTTCTTCATTTTTGGCACAAATAATAACAGAAACCTTGACGTTTTCTTTTGATAGTGATTCTTTCTTAAAGAAGGCTATTTTGCCAAAAACAAAAATGAAGTAGAATAATTGAAAGCAAACAGTAACTACAAACGTGTAAAAAAGAATGCTTAACACCAAAAGTTATTGTTTAGGAGTGTTGAGGTTCATTACAACTGTCAAATTGGTCGGGTGTTTTACCACAAAAGCCACATGCCTCTCCTTCTTTATTGAGCATAGGATTTTGGCTAGCACAGGTTCCGGCAAATTCACCATCTTTTTTAGCCCAAATTTTGATGGCAATTCCTGCTATTGCCAAACCTAGTAATACTAATGTTATAAAAAGAAGTTTCATGAGAAATTTTTTGCAAAGATAAGGGTTTTTGAAAAAAAAGCCTTGCTTTTCAACTGAAAAGCAAGGCTTAAAAACTTAAGTATTTTAAATTTATTTGATTTTGTTCAAAGATATTTCAGCAACCGCGTTTTCAAGGGTTGCATTGGCGTTACCACCTTTAGGCTCTATGGTTATACTTAATGCCAAAGCATCTTCGGTATAAGGTATTTCGCGTAATTGCCTATCGGTTTCACTTAAAATCCCTAAACTAACCATTTTGTCCTCAACTTCTGCCCAAATTTGATAACATTGTTCTTCCGGTAATTGCGGCAATGATACCACATCAATCATCGATGTTTTTTCTTTAGGGTTAATATATGCAACGGTTTTTAGATTTTTGGCCCTGTAATTACCGTTGATAATATATTTCTCAGTTTCTGGATTGTTTAACTGCTTAAATTGTTTCATAATTTCATCCAAACGCTGATTATTTTTAGCTATATCATCACGTAAATCAAAAATTTCGTCAACAACTACTTGATTTTCATGCGATAGTTTTTGGTTCAAATCATAAAACTTATAGGCTGTACCTGCAAATATTAATGCCGCGATACTGGCCGCAATACTATATTTAAACCATTTTCTTCTTTGGGAAGTAACTGGCAAGGTAATAACAGGTTTTTCATCCAATTCATCTAAAATAGCATCCAAAATGCCTTTAGGGGCCTCAATAGCATTGCTCTTGGCAACAATTTCCAAATTGTCCTGCAATTCATTGTAGGCTTTTCTAACTTCCGGATATTCCGAAATATAAGATTCTACCATTTCAGTTTCAGCTGAAGTAGTTTCGCCCAAAAGATATTTTTCTAATAGGCCAGAATTCAATATTGTAGTTATTTTACCATTCATGACTGTTTTAATTCTGGGTCGTATATTTTTTTCAATTCACGAAGCCCAATTTTTAACCTCGATTTTATAGTGCCAAGTGGAATATCCAATTCATCACTGGCTTCTTGTTGTGTCATGCCCTCAAAAAAGAGAGCATTAATAACTATCTGATACTTTTCGTCAAGAGTTCCCAGGTGTTTTTTAATATCCAGAACATCTTGGTTAATACTATCAGCAGTTAATCTATATACGGTTGAAGTTTCAATTTGGATTTCCTTACTGCTTTTATTGTTGTAAGATCGGACCTTATCGATAGCAGTATTGTATGCGATTCGATATAGCCATGTAAATAGCTTTGCTTTCGAAGCGTCATAAGATTTGGCTTTTTTCCAAACTTTAATAAAAGTTTCCTGCAGGGCATCTTGGGCGAGGTCCTGATCTGTCAAAACTTTTGATATCACACCATAAAGTGAATCGGCATAATTCTCATACAACAGCGAAATAGCCCTTTTATCACTTTTTGCTAGTAAGCTAACGATTTGTTTTTCAATTGGAGTGCTCAAGTGTTAAGTAGGGTGTTTAGTTAGTGTAACCGTTAATAACGCTAAATTCTATAAATTCGTATAATTATATAATGTTGACTTCGGCCTCAATTTGAATGCCAAAGATACGCATAATTGTATTTTGAATGAGTTTTGCCAAGTTTAAGATATCATTTCCTGAAGCATTGCCATAATTAACCAAAACTAAAGCTTGGTTTTTGTGAACGCCATAGTCTCCAATTGTTTTTCCTTTAAAACCTGCTTTTTCAATTAACCATCCAGCTGGTACTTTCGTTTCATTATCGGAAACAGGGTATCCTGGGATGTCTTCAAATAGCACTTTAAGTTTTTGGTAAACTTCATTAGTAATTACAGGGTTTTTGAAAAAACTACCACTATTTCCAATTATTTTTGGATCAGGTAGCTTGCTTTGGCGAATGGCAATAACAGCATTTGAAACATCCAGAATTGTTGGATTGGTAATTTGCATATTATCCAATTCGCTTTGTATGGCTCCATAAGCAGTGTGTAATGTATGACGATTTTTTGTTAGTTTAAATGTCACGCTGCAAATAACATATTGGCCTTTGGCTTCTTGCTTAAAAACAGAGTTTCTATAATCAAAGTGGCATTCAGCGTTTGTAAACGTTTTTAATTCAAGTGTTTTAATGTCTAAAGCTTCACATGAAATAAAACTATCTTTGAGTTCAACGCCATAAGCACCAATATTTTGTATGGGCGCTGAGCCAACATTTCCTGGGATCAAGGATAGATTTTCCAGTCCACCATAACCATTATCCAAGCACCAACAAACAAATTCATGCCAGTTTTCACCAGAATTAGCAGTAACCAAAACACTGTTGTTGTCTTCCGATGAAATAGAAATCCCTTTTATATTTACATGAATAACTAAAGCACTAATATCTTGAGTAAGCAACATGTTACTACCTCCACCCAAAATGAATTTTTCAGAATATTTTTGAAGGCTCAACACTTCAGATAACTCATCAATAGATGTGACTGAAACAAAGTATTTGGCTTTAGCATCTATGCCAAACGTATTGTAGGATTTTAAGGATATGTTCTGTTGAATTTGCACTAATCTTTGTAGATTTTGAGAGCTTCTTTTAAAATGTTAACGGCTTTTATCAAACTTTCTTTTTGGAGCACATAAGCAATGCGTATTTGATTTAAGCCAACATTCGGAGTTGAATAAAATCCAGCAGCAGGTGCGACCATAATGGTCTCGCCGTTTACATCAAAACTTTCTAATAACCACTGTGCAAAATCATCGGCATTTTTAACAGGAAGTTCTACAATACAATAAAAGGCGCCTTTGGGTTTAGCTACTTTGACACCATCAATTTTTTCTAATTCGGAAATTAGTAGATTTCTTCTTTCAACATATTCTGTAATCACTTCATCAAAATAACTTTGTGGTGTTTGCAGTGCAGCTTCACTGGCAATTTGTGCCAAAGTAGGTGGGCTTAACCTTGCTTGGGCAAATTTCAATGCTGTAGCAATAACCTGCTTATTTTTGGAAACCAAACAGCCAATTCTGGCGCCGCACATACTATAACGCTTGGAAACAGAATCAATCATAATGGCATGATCTTTTAAGTCCTCTTCCTGCATGATGGAATAATGAGTAACACCGTCATAAGTGAATTCTCTGTAAACTTCATCAGCAATTAGAAACAAATCATGTTTTTTTACAATTTGTGCCAATTTTTTAATTTCATCTTTGGAATACAAATAGCCTGTCGGATTACCAGGGTTGCAAATTAATATCGCTTTGGTTTTCGGAGTAATCAGTTTCTCAAATTCTTCAATTGGTGGTAGTGCGAAGTTATCTTCAATCTTTGATATCACAGGAACAATGTTAACACCTGAAGCCGTCGAGAAACCGTTGTAATTGGCATAAAATGGTTCAGGAATGATAATCTCGTCATCTGTATCCATAATGCTGCCGAAAGCAAAGAGAAGTGCCTCACTACCGCCAGTTGTAACTATGATGTCTTCTTTTGCTACATGTATGTCATGTTTGCCATAGTAATCGGCAATTTTTTGGCGATACTCATCGGAACCTTCAGACCGTGTATAGGCTAAAATATCAAGAGAGTTTATCTTAACAGCATCCAGTGCTACTTCTGGAGTTTTAATATCTGGTTGTCCAATATTTAAATGATAAACCGTTTTTCCTTTTTTATAAGCCAATTCGGCATATGGAACCAATTTCCGTATAGGCGACTGGGGCATAGCGTCCCCCTTTTTTGATATTCTAGGCATGATGTTAAATTTGGCCGTAAAGTTCTTAAAAATAATCTTAATCTAATTGTTAAAACAGTCCAATTTGACCTGAATTTGAAGTTTTTTTTGTAATTTAATTAAATATAACCTCGTAATAAGATGTGCCGTTCCAAACACATATTAATAATTTTATCTCTCTTTATAAGTCAGTGTTTCTATTCACAAGAGAGTAGATTTTATTTACAAGATGAAGCAGGGTCTGATAAAATTGAGTTTCAATTAATCAATAATCTTATTGTAATTCCAGTTGTAGTTAATGATGTTGAGTTGTCATTCATTTTGGATAGTGGAGTGACAAAACCAATATTGTTTAATATTCTGGACGGATTTGAGGTTTTGAATGGTGAGTCCAAAGAAACCATTTATCTGAAAGGATTAGGCGATGGCGAAGTGGTTGAAGCAGTCAAGTCCAAAAATAACATCTTAAAAATAGGGCAGGCCGTTAAATTTAACCAAACTATTTTTGCTGTCTATAACACGGGATTGGACTATTCCCCGAAGCTTGGTATCCCGATACATGGTATTATAGGCTATGATTTGTTTAAGGATTTTGTTGTTGAAATCAATTATTCCAAAAAGCACATAAAAATTACGGAACACGACAGTTATAATAAGCGGTTGTGCAAAAAATGTGAAAAACATCCACTTCAATTTTTTAATAACAAGCCCTATTTAAATGCTGAAGTTACTATTAAACAAAAAAGTATTCCAATAAATGTTCTGATGGATACAGGAGCTAGTGATGCTATGTGGTTGTTTGAAGACGAATCGAAAGATATCGTATCAACCAATAACTATTTTGAAGATTTTTTGGGTTATGGTTTAAGTGGTAGTTTATATGGTAAGCGTTCAAAAGTTGAAAATTTAACCATTGGTTCATTTGAATTTAATGAGTCATTAGTGGCTTTTCCTGAAGGTTCTTCTATTGAAACCCTTAAGCGTATCAAAGATAGGAATGGCACGATAGGCGCTGAAATATTGAGACGATTTAATCTGACCTTTGATTACAAGAACTCCCATGTGATTTTAAGGAAGAATGCATCATTCAATAAAGACTTTAATTATAACAAAAGCGGCATAGATATTGAACACCATGGCTTTAGAGTTGTTAAAGACTATTATTATACCTTGGATAATGGTAGGTTGCATTTTAATACTGACGTTACAGAACATGTAACCAATAGACCTGCTTCAGAGAACTACAGGCTTGATGTCAAACCAGCTTTTCAAGTGGTTAAATTAAGGGAAAATAGTCCGGCTAAAAACGCAGGTGTGGAGTTAGGTGATATAATTTTGAAAATTAATGGAAAAGATGTAAAAGATTACTCACTTCAGGAAATTGTTGATATTTTTAGCGATAAAGACGGTAAAAAAATCAAACTAATGGTTGAAAGGCAGAATAATATTTTTGAATATAATTTTAAGCTAAAGGATATGCTGAAATAAAAAAAAAGCCTTGATAATTCAAGGCTTTTTTTTATCTGTATTTTGAACACTATTATTTGTTCATGACACTTTTATCTTTTTTCTCAAGTACACTAGTTTTGTTCGGGTCAATAACTTCACCTTTAATTTTTAGTGCTACAGTTGGTGTTTCAGCGTTAGAAGTTACCGTAATGGTCTTTCTAATTGGCATCACACGATTTGTATCATATTTTACTTGAATTTCACCAGTTTCACCAGGAGCAATTGGCCCATCAGGTTTTTTTGGAACTGTACAGCCACAACTAAACTTAACATTAGAAATGATAAGTGGAGCATCACCTGTATTGGTAAATTCAAAAACTCTTACACCATCAGCACCCTTTTCTATAGTTCCATAATCAATAGTTGTGTCTTTGAATTCGATTTTGGCTACTTTGTCTTGCGCATTAACTGAAAAACTAATCAGTCCGATAAACAATACTGTAATTAAATGTTTCATAATATTTTACTTTAATTCGTTGGTAAACATAGTCACTTTTTATTCATTCTACAAAATTATTAGACGTAATGCACACCTGTAATTACATTTTACTATAACAAATGTACATATTACATTCATATAATTTTACAGAAAAAAGAAATATAAGTACTTTTGCTTGTTGTATTTCAAAAACTATTCCAAAGTATGCAAATTCCATCAAAATATGATGCCAATCAAGTAGAAAGCAAGTGGTATGATTACTGGATGAAACATAATTATTTCCATTCAGTTCCAGATGATAGAGAGCCTTATACCATAGTCATTCCACCGCCAAATGTTACCGGAGTTTTGCATATGGGTCATATGTTGAACAATACCATTCAAGATGTCTTGATTAGACGTGCGCGTTTACAGGGTAAGAATGCCTGTTGGGTGCCTGGTACAGACCATGCTTCCATTGCAACCGAAGCCAAAGTGGTTGCTAAATTAAAGGAGGAAGGTATTGATAAAAATGACCTAACAAGAGAAGAGTTTTTGAAACATGCCTGGGATTGGACGCATCAATATGGTGGTGTCATACTAGAGCAGTTGAAAAAGCTAGGCTGTTCTTGTGATTGGAACCGCACAAAATTTACCATGGATGACGATATGTCAGAAGCTGTAATCAAAGTTTTTGTTGACTTATACAACAAAGGCCTGATTTATCGTGGTTACCGAATGGTTAACTGGGATCCTGAAGCAAAAACAACACTTTCTGATGAGGAGGTTGAATATGTTGAAAAACAAGGAAAGCTATATTATATAAAATATCAGGTTGAAGGAACAGATGCTACTTTGACCATTGCCACGACCAGACCAGAAACTATTTTGGGTGATACAGCCATTTGTATTAATCCTAATGATGAGCGTCATGCCAATTTAAAAGGAAAGAATGCCATTGTGCCCATTAATGGTCGTGTGATACCTATTATTGAAGATGCGTATGTGGATGTTGAATTTGGTACTGGATGTCTAAAAGTAACACCAGCACATGATGAAAACGACAAGGTTTTGGGTGATAAGCATAACCTGGAAGTTATCGATATATTCAATGAAGATGCTACTTTAAACAGCTATGGTTTACATTATGAAGGCAAAGATCGTTTTGTAGTTAGAAAAGAAATTGTCCAAGAGTTAGAGGAAAAAGGGCATATTCTTAAAATTGAAGATTACACCAATAGGGTGGGTATTTCAGAACGCACCAAAGCCATCATCGAACCCAGATTATCCGATCAGTGGTTTTTAAAGATGGAAGAATTGGTAAAGCCTGCTATAGAGGCTGTTTTAGGTGAAAACCCTGAAATTAAATTATTTCCAAAAAAGTTTGAGAATACTTATAGACATTGGATGGAAAATATTCGCGATTGGAATATTTCCCGTCAGTTACTTTGGGGGCAACAAATTCCTGCATACTATTACGGTGATGGTAAAGAAGGCTTTGTAGTTGCCGAATCTCTTGAAGATGCATTAGATTTAGCTAAAGAACGAACGAAAAACACGCAATTGACATCTAACGACTTACGCCAAGATACAGATGCTTTAGATACGTGGTTTTCCTCTTGGTTATGGCCCATGAGTGTATTTGATGGTATCCGAAATCCTGAAAACGAAGAAATAAATTACTATTACCCAACAAACGACCTGGTTACGGGACCAGATATTTTGTTCTTTTGGGTAGCACGTATGATAATTGCTGGTTATGAATATAAAGGTAAAAAGCCTTTTGAAAATGTTTATTTAACAGGCTTGGTACGCGATAAGCAACGTAGGAAAATGAGCAAGCAGCTGGGTAATTCGCCAGATGCTTTAAAATTGATTGAAGAATACGGAGCTGATGGTGTTCGTGTTGGGTTATTATTGAGTTCCGCAGCTGGTAACGATTTGATGTTTGATGAGGCTCTTTGTAATCAAGGTAAAGGTTTTGCTAATAAAATATGGAATGCTTTTCGATTAGTAAAAGGTTGGGAAGTGAGTGATTCTATAGAACAACCAGAATCTAGCAAGGTTGCTCTGGAATGGTTTGAAGCCAAATTTCAGGAAACCTTACTTGAAATTGAAGATCATTACAGTAAATACCGCTTGTCTGATGCGCTAATGGCAACTTACAAGTTAATTTGGGATGATTTTGCATCTTGGTTGTTGGAAATTGTCAAGCCGGCTTACCAACAACCTATTGATTCTAAAACTTTGAATGGTGTTATTGCAAGTTTTGAGAATATCTTAAAAATATTACATCCATTTATGCCATTCTTGACAGAAGAAATTTGGCAATATATGGAAGACAGACAACCAGAAGAAGCCTTGATAGTTGCCAAATGGCCAGAAAAAAAGACTGTTGATAATGATTTGATATCAAATTTTGATTTCACGCAAGAAGTGGTTTCTGGAATCAGGAATATTAGAAAAGAGAAAAATATTTCTTTTAAGGATAGTATCGATTTTTCAATTATTAATAATGAAAATGTAACCTCTGTTTTTGATGGTGTCATCCAGAAATTAGGTAATATTGATAAATTGACTTATGTTTCTGAAGCGGTTGATGGCGCCTTGACTTTTCGTGTGAAATCAAATGAATACTTCATTCCAGCATCTGGAGCAATTAATGTTGAGGATGAAATTAATAAACTTACCGAAGAGTTAAATTATACGGAAGGTTTCTTGAAATCCGTTCAGAAAAAATTGTCAAACGAACGTTTTGTTTCTGGTGCACCGGAGCAAGTTGTGGCTAGTGAAAAGAAAAAGGAGGCTGATGCTTTAGCGAAAATTGAAACGTTAAAAGCGAGCTTGGCCAGCCTGCAATAATGACCAAAAGAATCATATATATAATTATTGCCATAGTTTTGGTATTTGGTATATATGGTTATGAATATTATCTCGATAATAAAGAACTTGAAGCTGTTGTTGAACAGGGCAAAAGGCCTAAAAATCCAACAATAGCTTTTTTTATGCCTACAAGCACTACAGGGCAAATAATTCATCATAAGGGTTATTCTTTAAGTTACAGTGAGCCACATGAACAAGCTGAATGGGTCGCTTATGAACTAAAAAAAGAACACCTGTCCAATACCCATTTTGATAGACCCTATTTTGAAATTGATAAAGCAGTAAGCACAGGAGCGGCCAGTTGGCGGAATTACAAAAATTCCGGTTATGATCGCGGGCATTTATGTCCCGCAGGAGACAGGCGTTATAGTCAACAGGCTCATGATGAAACTTTTTTAACCAGTAACATTAGTCCGCAAGAACATGAATTCAACTCGGGGATTTGGAATACTTTAGAACAAAAGGTACGCTATTGGGCTAGTCGTTACGATGGTGTTTTTGTGGTAACAGGAGGTGTTCTTAAAGGAGAAATGAAAACTATAGGTTTGGAAAATGTAGCGGTTCCAAATCAGTTTTACAAAGTCATAATGGATTATAATAATGGAAATCCAAAAGTTTTGGCTTTCTTGATGCCTCATCTTGATTCCAAAAAGTCTCTTTATGATTTTGTGGTATCTGTAGATGCTATTGAACAATTAACTGGAATTGATTTTTTCTCTGAATTGGATGATGTTACAGAAGACAAGTTGGAAGCTTCAAGTAATTATAATAACTGGGCTTTTTAGGGATCAAAAGCTGTATATACAAATCTAAATTCTACTTGATATTTTTTAATTCAAGAATTTACTTATGGAATGGATGTTTGGAAATAGGTAATTTGGCAAAAGGATGGAAATCGCCTTTAATTGGATTAGTCTCGGCATTCCTTAATTGATGAGCTAGTACCAAAGATTTATAAGTATCTGAAATCCTAAAGCCATTTCCTGAAAGAATTTGCTCATATGAAGAGGTGTGCAAATTTGTAAACCCTTCGCTAAACTCAAACTTTTCATCATTTATAATTATTTCTCGAAATGTACGCTGTCCATTTTCTTTAACTGTTTTTGGTAAAGTATCTTCATTAATAGATAAAAACCATCTCACATTGGCATTTTTTAAAGATAGTATACCAGAAGCTCTGTCATGCTCCATTATATGAACAGTGTTGCCAATAACATCACCAAAAATCCAAATAAGCATATCAAAAAAATGAATACCAATATTCGAGCAAATTCCACCTGATTTTTCTATTGAACCTTTCCAAGAGGCATAATACCAATTGCCTCTTGAAGTAATGTAAGTAAGATCAATATCAAAAATCTTTTTGTTAGACTGATTCTTGACTTTTTCTTTAAGATTAATAATAGACGGGTGTAAGCGTAATTGAAGAATTGTATTTATTTTATTTTCACTTTGTGACTCAAGAGAAATTAGCTTTTCTGCGTTCCATGGATTTAAAACTAGTGGTTTTTCACAAATGGCATCAGCATTATTTCTTAATGCAAAACGGATGTGCGCGTCGTGTAAATAATTTGGTGAACAAATTGATATATAATCAATTGCTTGATGCTTTTCTAAACGTAATTTTTCTAAATGCCTATCAAATCTTTCAAATTCTGTGAAAAAATGTGCTTTTGGAAAAAAAGAATCTATAATCCCTACACTGTCATTAGGGTCGTAGGCCGTTAGAAGTTCATTATTGGTGTCTTTTATGGCTTTAAAATGTCTTGGGGCAACAAAACCAGCAGCTCCCATGAGTGCAAACTTTTTCAAGGATTCAAAGGAATTATAGAATTATTATTTAATTGATATCTATCACCGCTTTCAGGGCAAACAGCTTCGTTTTTTTCATTAAAATCTAATCTAAATCCATTTTTGCTTACCCACCCAATTTGTTTACCTGGGTTTCCAACAATTAAAGCGTATGGTGGTACTGGTTTGGTAATTACCGCTCCTGCGCCTATCATGGCATAAGAACCAATCCGATTACCGCAAATAACAGTTGCATTAGCTCCAATAGTGGCTCCTTTTTCTAAATAGGTTTCCTGGAATTCATTTTTACGAACAATGAAGCTTCGCGGATTAATTACATTTGTAAACACCATTGAAGGGCCTAAAAATACATCATCTTCACAAATGACCCCAGTATACACAGAAACATTGTTCTGTATTTTAACACCGTTGCCAATATGAACTTTGGGAGAAATCACAACATTTTGTCCAATATTACAAGATTGCCCAATTTTAGAATCTTTCATTATATGGGAAAAATGCCAAATTTTGGTATTTGCACCAATGCTTGAATCATCATCAATGATTGCCGTTGGATGAGCAAAATAAGTGTTTTCGGTACTCAAGATAATTTTATTTTAAACGAAATGGTATAGTACAAATATAACGAAAGATAAAAGTATGGAACTTTTATAATAGTTTATAGGTTTAAATTAAAATATTGGACTCAATATGAAACCCTAAAATATATTATTCATATATTTTTAAAAATTGGCGATTGGCTTTATTCTTATAAAGCTCAAGTAGTTTTTTTCTGCCATTGGAACCCAATTTATGTCGTAGTTCTTTATCTTTAAGTAATCGGGTAAGTTGTATTTTGAAATCTTCATAGTTTTCATATAATAGTCCACATTGCGATTCTTCAATTAAATCCTGTTGAGATCTACATTTAGTTGCTAGTATAGGAATTTCACCATACATGTATTGAAACAGCTTGTTGGCAACCCCGGAGTCATGCTGCGGATTAACTTGAAAGGGAGCTAGACCAATTGTTATTTTTTTTAAGTAAGCAGGTAGGTATTTTACATCAGCCCAAGACTGATAGGTTAGATTCTTTTTGAGAACAGGATGATCTATATAGTTATAAAATAATTTCTTATCTGCTTTGTCGATAGGTCCGATAATTAATGTATGAAATTGCTCACCATTTTCTAGCAATTTTATTAGCCATGGCAGAATGTCAATTATTCCTCTGCGTTTTGCAACAACACCAAAATAGAACAAAGTTGGTAAATTAGAATTGAATTCTACAGAAAATTCATTTTTTTCAAAAGTTTTGAAATCTGGTAAATTTGGATGAACATATATATTTGAGGGGTTTAAAAAAGAAAAGCGTTCAATTAAGTTCTGTTTATAATATCCACTTAACACAATAAGATAATCAGCATATTTTAGATACTCATATTCTTTTTTATACCACTTTTTAGGTTGAACAATGAATTTTCTCCATCCTTTTATGGCCCATTGGTAAGAATTTATAGCATCAGGATAATTTTCATGTAAATCAAGAATCAATGGTAGGTCTATATTTGATTTCTCAATTCCTTTTTTTGCGGCTTTTGAAAGATATAAATCGTGTACATGTAAAGCATCTAACTGATTGAAGTTTATGAATTCAGTAATATTTTTCCGCCAGAGTGTTTCATAAAATTTAAAGTTTGTACTCAACAAGACATATAGGTCCTTAAGTTTTTTATTGATTTTAATTCTAGTAACAGCCAAATTGTTATAGGTTTTGTATGTTTTGTTAAAGTCAAAACATAACACAAAAATTGAATGTCCTGCTTCTTGAAGCAACCGTATTTCATTTTGAACCCTGTGATCATGATCAAACTCATTATCTACGACTACTCCAATTTTCATATTTATTAATAATTAGTATTTTTTGATTATAATATATAAACTAAATTCAATAATGTTTTTTACCTTGGACAAATATAGGGACATTCTTAAGAGATTAGATATTAATCGAATTATCAAATGTAAATGAGAAATTTAAACGTAATCTTATTTTTATTGTGCTCTAATTTATTTGCTCAAAGCCTTACAGATGGTTTGCTGCTTCATTATGGTTTTGATGGGGATACAGACGATTTAAGTGTTAATGGTAATGATGCTGTGAATTTTGGGGCTACTTTTATAGAGGATAGATTTGGTAATCCAAATTCAGCAATTTATTTTGACGGAGTTAATGACTATATTAATTTCCCAAATATCTCTGAATTAAAGCCTGATTTACCGGTTTCTTTTTCATTCTGGATCAAGTATGAAAGCTATAATTTAAATGATCGAGAAGTATTTAACACATCTTTTGAAGAGGATAGAAATACAGGTGTTTTTTTTAATTCGCAAGCATCAACAGGAAAATATGCCATAAATTATGGAGATGGCTCTTATGCTTATGTATCTTCAACTCGGAGAACCTATGTGTCAAATTCGGTAATTGATGTTGGTAATTGGCATCAAATTGTGATAGTTGTCAATTCAGCCAATGATATGGAAATCTATTTTGATTGTATTGAAAGCGGTGGTACATACTCGGGATCTGGTGGATCATTGCAGTATTCAGATTTGCCAGGTTGTATAGGAAGGCATGATAGGGTATTAGGTAGTCCTGCAAATTATTTTAAAGGTGCTATGGACGATTTTAGATATTGGGATAGAGCACTTACCGATGAAAATATAGCTGAACTATTGTCATCAACATTGTTGAGCTCCATCTCGTATTCGAACCCAACGGTTTGTGGTGCTTTGGATGGGTCAATAACTATCTCCAATTTAAATTTCAACACCGCTTATACCGTAACTTATGATTATCTGGGGTCTGGAATCACTCTTGGTATGCAATCTAATGATTTGGGTGAAGTTATCATATCAGGTCTTTCTGAAGGGACCTATGAAACTATTTTCATAACCGATGATGTTACCCATTGTTCAAATAGTTTAGGGGATGTTGTTTTGGTTGCGCCCGAACTAGTTGCGAGTCTGTCTTCTACGGACCCTTTGGGTTGTGATACAAATGATGGCAGTATAACCATTTCTGGACTAATAGAGAACACGGAATATACTGTCAGCTACTTTGATGGTTCAAGCCAAACAGTGACATTGTTTTCAAATTCCATAGGAGAAATAATGTTGACTGGTTTATCAATAGGTCTTTATGAGAATATTTTAATAGAGGAAGTATCCACAGGATGTATAGATGATTTGGGTCAAGTTCGATTAACAACGCAAGAGTTCAATGCTGAAATAACCGTAACAAACCCAACAGATTGCGGTTTAAATAATGGTGATATTACCATAACTGGATTAGCTGCAAACACTCAATATGCTATTACTTTTGAAAATGATTCAGTAGAATCTATAATACAAATGTCAGATTCGACAGGAGAATTAGTAATAATAGGTTTGGATCCTGGTGTTTATTCAGATATTACTATAATTGAAACCACGACCGGATGTACAGATGATTTAGGGAGTTTAGAATTAATATGTTCAGATACTAATTTGGAATGTTTTAAAACAAAATTAGTTTTTACTCCAAATAATGATGGATTTAACGACTATCTGGAAGTCCCTTGTGTTGAAGGTCATCCAAAAAATACTTTTAGAGTATTCAATAGATATGGAGTTATTGTTTACGAAAGTTATGATTATTTAAATAATTGGGACGGAAAATCAAATAAAGGAATGTTTAACACATCAAAAGTTCTTCCAGTTGGAACATATTTTTACACTTTTAGTGCAATTTCATTAGATTCTGAAATTGCAGGATGGATTTATTTAACTTACTAATATTTATAAACCATTGCGTTAATGTGCATTCCTGCACCTACACTAGCAAATATAATAACATCTCCTTTTGAAAAGCTTTGATTGGACATTTTTCCGTGTTTGATTAAGTCTAAAAGTGTTGGAACTGTTGCTACAGAACTATTTCCATATTTTTGGATACTCATAGGCATAATACCTTCTGGAATATCCGTATTATAGAGTTTGTAGAAACGCTTCAAAATGGCTTCATCCATTTTTTCATTAGCCTGATGAATCAATATTTTTTTGACGTCTTTGATATCTATGCCACTTTTATCCAAGCAATTTTTCATGGCAAGCGGAACTTGGCTCAAGGCAAACTCATAGATTTTACGACCATCCATTTTAATGTAACGCGTGTCCCGACAAAGTTTTTGGTTATTTGAATTACCAAAATACAGGTAATAAGCTTCTTCATAGGTGAAACTGGCTGTTTCGTGAGCTAAAATACCATCATTACCCTCAGTTTCCTCAATAATGGTTGCTCCTGCGCCATCACTATAAATCATACTATCCCGGTCATGTTTGTCAACAACACGCGATAGTGCTTCAGCACCAATTACCAAACAACGTTTGGCAATGCCAGCTTTTATAAACGCTTGCGCTTGAATGACACCTTCAATCCAGCCTGGACAACCAAAAAGAATATCATAAGCAACACATCTCGGGTTTTTGATCCGTAAATTATGTTTAATTCGTGACGCCAAGCAAGGGAGAATATCACTTTGAATGGTACCATGAACGACATCACCAAAATTGTGTGCCACAATAATATAATCCAAGGTCTCAGGATCAATTTTGGCATCTGCAATAGCCTTTTCAGCTGCGAAGAAACCTAAATCTGAAGTGTTAATATGATTATCGGCGTAGCGGCGTTCACCTATGCCAGTTATCGCCTTAAATTTTTCAATGATAACATTGTTATCATGT
Source organism: Hanstruepera sp. CR43 (assembly GCF_055227665.1). Lineage (NCBI taxonomy): Bacteria > Pseudomonadati > Bacteroidota > Flavobacteriia > Flavobacteriales > Flavobacteriaceae > Hanstruepera > Hanstruepera sp. CR43. Next base: position 2,523,959 of record NZ_CP200078.1, read on the forward strand.
TTAAAATTACTTCCATCAGTATTCAAAAATTCATGTTGATGAAAGTCTTCGTTTTTTTCGATGCTACTAGGGATATAACTCCCTGTTCCTGTTATTTTTATGGCCATATTATCTGCTATTAATCAATTGCCTTAATACGAATCTAATCAATATTAAACGAAGTTGTTTCACTTATGGTACATATCCTTTAATTTTTATCATATTCATAAAAAAGGCAGTATAATTTTTTTGTATTAGCATAAAAAAAGCCTTCAAATAAGAAGGCTTTAATGTTAATGATTTATAGGCGTAAAATTACGCTTCCATATATTCCTCAATTGGTGCACAGGTACAAATAAGGTTTCTATCACCATAAGCATCATCCACACGACGTACAGAAGGCCAAAATTTATTGTCTCGTACATAATCCAATGGGAACGCTGCTTTTTCTCTGGAATAAGGCATGAGCCATTCGTCTGATGTAATCATGTCCAAGGTATGTGGCGCATTCTTAAGTACATTATTGACATCGTCTTTTGAGGCTTCATCAATCTCTTTCTTGATAGAAATCATGGCATCACAAAAGCGGTCCATTTCTACTTTGCTTTCACTTTCAGTAGGTTCTATCATCAGCGTACCAGCAACTGGGAAAGATACCGTAGGCGCGTGGAATCCATAATCCATTAGACGCTTCGCAATATCCGTTACTTCAATGCCATTGGCTTTAAATGGACGGCAATCTACGATCATCTCGTGCGCTGCTCTACCCATTTCACCCGAATATAAGGTATCGAAATGCCCTTGCAGTCGCGTCTTAATGTAGTTGGCATTTAAAATGGCAATTTTTGTTGCATCCGTAACTCCTTGGGAGCCTAACATTTTTATATATCCATAGGATATCAAACATACTAATGAAGATCCAAATGGTGCTGCAGAAATAGCTGTTATGGCCTGGTCACCACCTGTTTTTACAACAGGATTTCCAGGTAAAAACGGTGCTAATTGTTTAGCAACACAAATTGGTCCAACACCAGGACCACCACCTCCATGAGGAATGGCAAAGGTTTTATGTAAGTTTAAGTGACAAACATCGGCTCCAATATTTCCAGGATTGGTCAAACCAACTTGAGCATTCATATTAGCGCCATCCATGTATACTTGTCCACCGTTGTCATGAATGATTTTTGTGACTTCTTTGATGGCAGACTCGTAAACACCATGAGTAGACGGATAGGTTACCATCAAACACGATAAATTGTCTTTGTGCAATTCGGCTTTTTCACGCAGATCATCCACGTCAATATTCCCTTTTTCAGTAGATTTTGTAACTACTACTTGCATACCAGCCATAACAGCACTGGCTGGGTTGGTGCCATGAGCAGACGACGGAATTAAGCATATATTTCTATGGTGATCACCACGAGATTCATGATAGGCTTTAATCACCATTAATCCGGCAAACTCCCCTTGTGCACCTGAATTTGGTTGCAGGGATGTGGCAGCAAAACCAGTTATTTCAGTTAATTGGTCTTCAAGTTCCTTTAAAACTGTTAAATATCCTTTGGCTTGCTTGGCAGGAACAAATGGATGAACATTGGCCCATTTAAATATACTCAATGGTAACATTTCTGCCGCTGCATTTAATTTCATGGTACAAGAACCAAGAGAAATCATGGAGTGGTTTAAGGAGAGGTCCTTTCGTTCTAACTTCTTAATGTAGCGCATTAACTCCGTTTCCGAATGGTAGGAATTAAAAACAGCTTCTGTTAAGAAATCAGATTGTCTCTGTAAATTTTCAGAAATGGCATTAGCTAAAGGGATTTCATCAATTGTAAAGGCTTCTTTATTGGCGATTTCGGAAAACACTAAAATAAGATAGTTTAAATCACGAACCGTTGTAGTTTCATTGATCGAAATAGATACCGTTTCTTCATCCGGATAATAGAAATTTACCTTTTTCTCTTTAGCTATCTTTTTAACTTTTTTAGCGTCCGTTTTAAGTTGAAGCGTATCAAAAAATTCAGAATTAACCTGATCAAATCCTAATTTCTTAAGAGATTCAGAAAGCAAAACAGCCGTACTATGAACGTTGTTCGCGATAAACTGAAGCCCTTTAGGACCATGATATACGGCATACATGCCTGCCATAACAGCCAGAAGTACTTGTGCTGTACAAATGTTTGATGTTGCCTTATCACGCTTAATATGTTGCTCGCGGGTCTGAAGCGCCATGCGTAAAGCACGGTTTCCATTGGCGTCTTTGGTAACACCAATAATACGACCTGGAATATCTCTTTTGTAAGCTTCCTTTGTTGCGAAAAATGCTGCGTGCGGTCCACCGTAGCCCATAGGGATTCCAAAACGCTGTGTCGTTCCAACTACAACATCGGCACCAAATTTACCTGGAGCCTCTAATTTCACTAAACTTAAAATATCTGCAGCCACTGCCACTTTAATGTTGGCATTATTGGCGCGCGCTATAAATGATTTAATATCGGTTACTTGACCTAATTTTCCTGGATATTGCAAAATGGCTCCGAAGAAATCCGAAGAAAAATCAAAATCACTTTCCGGACCAACAACTAGTTCAATGCCAATTGGAATTGCACGAGTTTTTAAAATGGATAAGGTTTGCGGTAAAATATCTTCCGAAACAAAAAACTTATTAACGTTAGCTTTCTTCTGATCACGATCACGAACAGCAAATAATAAACTCATGGCTTCGGCTGCAGCGGTACTTTCATCAAGTAGCGAAGCATTAGCCAATTCCATACCAGTCAAATCGGTAATCATGGTTTGGAAATTCAGCAAAGCTTCCAGTCTACCTTGCGCAATTTCAGCCTGATATGGTGTATAAGCTGTATACCAACCTGGGTTTTCCAAAATATTTCTTTGAATAACTGCTGGTAAAATTGTCGGATGATAACCTAAACCAATATACGTTTTATAAACTTTATTCTTTTTAGATAGATTGTGAATGTGAACCAAGTATTCTTGTTCGCTCATTGGAGCTTCCAAATCAAGTGGTTTTTTAAGCTTAATATCATCAGGAATAGTTTCGTAAATCAGTTGATCTATGGAGTCCACACCAATGGTTTTAAGCATTTGAATTTGATCTTCTTCTCTTGGACCAATATGGCGTTGTGCGAAAGCCGTTGTATTCATTACAAGTTGTGTTGAATTTGATGCGCAAAATTACGGAATAATTCACGTTAAAGTGTTAATGAAAATGAAAGTTTTTAACCAATTAATCGGTTTATTAACACTTTGCGTATTTTTGTGTTATGCGGTTATTTAAAAATGTATTTGATTTTTATTTGAATAGCAGTATTCATGTGGCTTTGTCGGTGTACGCGCTTTCATGGATTACCCTAATGGAATATCAGATTGATTATGATGAAAACATCTTGTATTTCAACTTTTTTGCCACCATTACAGGTTATAATTTTGTAAAGTTCTTCGGACTTGCCAAATTCCACCACCGAAGTCTCGCCAATTGGTTGAAAATTATCCAAATTTTTTCTTTGATTTGTTTTTTGGCGCTCTGCTATTATGCATTAAAACTGGAGCTTAAAACGTTATTTTGGATTCTTGCTTTTGGAGCGATAACATTTTTATATGCCATTCCATTTTTGCCGAAACACTATTTTTTGGATAAACAACATAATTTAAGAAGTGTCAGTGGCTTGAAAGTCTATGTGATAGCTATTGTATGGTCTGGTGTGACCGTTTTTTTGCCTTTGTTGAACAATGATTATAATATAGACTTTAACGTAGTGATTACCTCGATTCAAATAGCCTTGTTTGTGGTCGTATTAATGTTGCCATTTGAGATTCGTGATATGAAGTATGATAGTCTTAAACTAGCAACTATACCGCAACAGATTGGTGTCAAAAAAACTAAAATTATTGGTGTTTTAATTTTAATGGTATTTTTCTTGTTAGAGTATTTCAAGGATGATATTGATAGCAATAACTTATTGGCCATTCTAATTATCACACTAATTACAATGTTATTTCTAGTGTTTTCTCGAGCGAATCAAGGGAAGTATTACAGTGCGTTTTGGGTAGAAGGCATACCTGTTTTTTGGTTGGTTCTTCTAAAGTTGTTTGGTTAATTCTTTTTCAAACTCTTTTTTTAGTACTTCACGTTCGCCATTTTTAAGACATTCAACGTTGGATTTTTTAACAGCTGAAGTCAGTTTTTTGTTTTGTCTAACGTAGGCTCTCGTAATCTTACACCACGTGTAGCGTAAATTGAGCTTGATTTTTTCCCAAAGTGTAGCCTCATTATATTGTGATTTATCACAAATATGTTGTGCTTCATCACATGAAATAAACAAAAACGATTGCTTTTCTTTCATTGTATTAAAACCAGTTTTTTTCCATACACTCTGCCATGGCTGTTCGTGCCCTATGAATGATAACCCAAAGGTTAGACGCAGTAATGTTTAATTCATTACATATTGTTTCTGTATCCAATCCCTCTATGGTTTTCATTTTAAAAACTGCTGCCTGTTTGGTTGGTAACTTATCTAAACAGGCATAGATGGCTTCTCCTAACTCATCATTCACCATAGTATCTTCAGCTGTTTTGTCAAAAGGATCAGCAACACGTTCCTCCAGCCAGCTACCATCTTCCTCGTCATTATTAAAGTCCATACGGACTTCTGCTTTCCCCTTTTTGGAATTGATTTTCCGATAATGGTCAATAATTTTTCTTTTGAGAATTGAAATCAACCAAGTACGTTCACTAGCTTCCCCTTTGAAGTTTTTCATGGATTTTAAACTGGCTACAAAGGTATCCTGAACCAAATCTTTGGCCATTTCTCGGTCATTGACGCGGGAAATGGTATAATTGAACAGGTAATCTGAGTACCGATCAATCCATTTTTCTGGTTCAATAGTGTGTTTTGGCATTTCTGTTTCTCTAGCAATTTTATCAAAAATAAGCTAAAATTTCTATTTTTCAATCAAACCAGCACGTTTCAATAGGGCTTCTGGTTGTGGTTCCTTGCCTCTAAAACGTTTATAGAGTGTCAAGGGATCTTCAGTGCCACCTTGTGAAAGTACATTATCTTTAAATTTAGTAGCAGTGTCTCTACTAAAAATACCTTCCTCCTTAAAAAACTCAAAAGCATCAGCATCCAGTACTTCAGCCCATTTGTAGCTGTAGTAACCCGAACTATAACCACCTTGAAAAATATGAGAAAACGATGTACTCATGCAATTTTCGGCCACATCAGGATATAATCTGGTGTTTTCAAAAGCTTCTGCTTCGTGTGCTTTTACATTGGTAATAGCGGTCGGATCTGAACCATGCCAACTCATATCCAATAGCCCAAAGCTTAATTGGCGTAGAGTTTGCATACCTTCATGAAATGTTGCAGATTCTTTTATTTTTTCAACAAAATCCATTGGTATGAGTTCATGGGTTTCATAATGTTTGGCAAAAAGCTCAAGAGCTTCTTTTTCGTAACACCAGTTTTCCAAAACCTGACTAGGCAACTCTACAAAATCCCAAAAGACACTGGTGCCAGATAAACTGGGATAGGTTGTATTTGCTAGCATACCATGTAATGCATGACCAAATTCATGAAAAAGCGTGGTTACTTCATTGAAGGTTAATAAGGAAGGTTTGCTTTTAGTCGGTTTTGTGAAATTACAAACGATTGAAATGTGTGGTCTACTATTCTCGCCATTTTTTACATATTGTGGTTTGTAAACAGTCATCCACGCACCATTACGCTTGCCAGGTCTCGGGAAGAAATCCGCATAAAAAATCGAAACGTATTCACCAGATTCATCAGTAACTTTATAGGTTAAAACATCTTCATGATACTTGTCAATGTTGTTGATTTCTTCAAATTGTAATCCATATAACTTACTGGCAATTTTGAAAACGCCATTGATGACATTTTCTAATTTAAAATAAGGTTTAAGTTTTTCGTCATCTAAATTAAAAAGTTTTTGCTTCAACTTTTCCGAATAATAAGCACCATCCCATTTTTGAAGTTGGTCAATACCATCTAATTCTTTTGCAAAATCTTCTAGGTTTTTAAACTCGCGTTCGGCAGCTGGTTTGGCTTTCTCAAGGAGATCATTTAAAAAGGTTTCAACGGTTTCAGGGTTTTTTGCCATGCGTTCCTCCAATACAAAATGAGCATGGGTTTTATAGCCCAGTAAATTGGCACGCTTGTGTCGTAATTTGGCTATTTTAAGGACGTTTTCCTGATTGTCCAATGCATCATTATTAAAACCTTTGGATCCAAATGCTATGGCTAATTCTTTTCGGAGTTCTCGATTAGAGGCATAGGTCATAAAGGGGATGTAACTGGGGTAATCCAATGTGAAAAGCCATCCTTCTTTGTTTTTGCTTTCGGCCAATTGTGCCGCAGCTTCAATGGCACCTTCTGGAAGACCAGCAAGATCCGTTTCATTGGTTATCAGTAATTCAAACTTATTGGTTTCTGCTAATACGTTCTCGCCAAATTTTAGTTTTAGTTTACTTAATTCCTTGTCAATTTCACGAAGCTGTTGTTTTTTGTCTTCAGGTAAATTGGCACCATTTCGAGAAAAGCTTTTATATTTTTTTTCTAAAAGTGTCATTTGTTCCGCCGAAAGATTTAAAGACTCTCTATTTTCGTAAACCGATTTCACTCTTTTAAATAATTCCTCATTGAGGGTGACATCATTGCTGAATTCAGAAAGAAGCGGAGACACCTCTTGCGCTATTTTTTGAATAGTATCATTAGTTTCAGCCGAATTTAAATTGAAAAAAATACTAGAAATTCTATCAAGTTGCTCTCCTGAAAAATCTAATGCTTCGATGGTATTTTGGAAGGTAGGAGAATCGCTATTCTTTACAATTACATCAATTTCTTCCTTGGCCTCTGCAATTCCTTTTTTAAATGCTGGAAGAAAATCGGCATCGGTAATTTTTGAGAAAGGTGCTGTATTAAACTGGGTATCAAAGGGTTTATTTAGAATGTTCATTTGTGATTTTTAGTTAGTTAGAAAATCTATGTGTTATTTTTCTTACTAAATAATTGATTTTCTGTTTATTAACTTAATTTTAAGACCTTTTGGACTTGTAGGTTTGAGATTTAATATTACTTTTGTGGCAGATTTTTCATGAGAGTTTAAAACTCTTAAAAATTTATTGATTAATAGCGTTAAAAACCTCGGCTTATGTCGAGGTTTTTTTTATTATAATTCTTTCGCAGAATCAATAACTTTTGCTTTTAAACCTTCCTTGTAAACCAATATTTTGTCGAGGACACATTGGTCTGAGCTTCCAATAATTTGAGCCGCTAAAATACCAGCATTTTTGGCGCCGTTAAGCGCTACTGTAGCTACTGGAACACCTCCTGGCATTTGCAAAATAGAAAGTACTGAATCCCAGCCATCAATAGAATTACTACTTTTTACGGGAACACCGATAACTGGTAAAGGGGATAATGAAGCGACCATTCCTGGTAAATGAGCAGCGCCACCAGCACCTGCAATAATCACCGAAATGCCACGAGTGTGTGCATGTTTTCCATAGTCAAACAATTTTTCTGGTGTTCTGTGTGCGGATACAATATCGACTTCTATGTCAATATCAAATCCTCTTAAAATATCGATAGCGTCTTGCATGACAGGCAAATCGCTTTTACTACCCATGATAATTCCTACTTTACTCATGTCTATTATTTACTAATTACTTTAATGGTTTTCTTGACCTCTTCTGCAATGCGTCTGGCTTCACTAATATCTTTATGAACGATAGTAACATGTCCCATTTTTCTAAATGGTCTCGTTTGTTTTTTACCATAAATATGAGGTGTAACACCTTCTAATTTCATGATATCAGCAATATTTTCATAAACAACATGGCCTGTATGACCTTCGGCACCTACCAAATTTACCATAATTCCACCAACTTTACTATCGGTTTGTCCCAAAGGTAAATTCAGTATAGCACGCAGATGTTGTTCGAATTGTGAGGTATAACTGGCCTCAATGGTTTGATGACCCGAATTGTGAGGTCTTGGTGCCACTTCATTAACCAGAATGTCATTGGTTTGAGTTTGAAACATTTCAACAGCTAACAGACCTACGTGATTAAAAGCTTTTGAAACATCTAAAGCTACTTGCTGTGCTTTTTTAGCAACATGTTCGTCAATTCGTGCAGGACAAATAACGTATTCCACCTGATTGGCTTCTGGATGAAATTCCATTTCAACAACTGGATAGGTTTTTACGTCACCGTCTACATTTCTAGCAACAATAACGGCCAATTCATTCTTAAAGGGTATCATGGCTTCCGCTATACATTCAACATTAGGTAGTCCAGTCAAATCCTCGATTTTTCTGACCACTTTTACACCATTACCATCGTACCCGAATTGGGCGCTTTTCCAAACAAACGGTAACTGTAACCCACCATTATTAATGGCTTCTTTAATTTCGGATGTGTAAGCAAATCTGGTAAAATCGGCTGTTGGGATATTATGATCCTTGTAAAACAGTTTTTGCGTGGCTTTGTTTTGAATGGTTCGCAAGGTTCTGGAAGACGGATACACTTTGACACCTTCTTTTTCCAAATCTTCAAGTGCATGGGTGTTGACGTTTTCTATTTCAAAGGTTAAAACATCAACTTGTTTTCCAAAATTATAAACGGCATCATAATCCATTAAATCACCAAGCTGAAACTCATTACAAGCTATTTTACAGGGAGCTTCCTCGCTGGCATCCATTACCTTGGTGTAAATATCGAATTTTCGAGTCGTATACAAGAGCATTTTTCCCAATTGCCCACCACCAAGAATACCGAGTTTGAATTCTGAAGAGAAAAAATTCATTGTGTTGATTTTGCACAAAAGTACAAATCAAAACCCTCTGAAAAAACTAAAAAACAAACAATCTAAAAGAGAATTCGTAAAACGTTAATCAAATGATTATCTTTGCGTTTCTAAAATTAACAATCGGGTGATAAAGCTTCACGATTTATATTTCAAACCGTTTATTTCAGAAGAGGAAATTCAAGTAGCTGTGCAACGCATGGTAGATGACATAGCAAACGATCTTCAAGATGAAGTACCTGTTTTCATTGGGATTTTGAACGGATCGTTTATGCTTGTTAGTGATTTTGTCAAGTTATATCCCAAACCTTGTGAGGTAACATTCATCAAGTTGGCTTCTTACGAAGGCTTAAAGTCTTCAGATGATATACAACGACTTATTGGTATCACGCAAGACTTAACGGGTAGAACGGTTGTTATATTAGAAGATATTATAGATTCAGGTAAAACACTTGCTGAAGTGCATCGTATTTTTAAGAATGAAAATGTCAAAGAGCTCAAAATAGCAACCTTATTTTACAAACCTGAGGCCTATAAAAAAGATTTTAAACTTCATTATGTTGGTATTGAAATTCCGGACAAATTTATTGTAGGCTACGGATTGGACTACAATGGTTTAGGACGCGATTTGCCAGCTATTTATCAATTAAAAACCACACAGCACATGACTAATTTAGTCCTATTTGGACCTCCTGGAGCAGGAAAGGGCACACAAGCTAATTTTTTAAAAGAAAAATATAATTTGGTTCACATTTCCACGGGTGATGTGTTCCGATTTAATATTAAAAATGAAACAGCTTTAGGAATGTTGGCCAAATCCTATATGGATAAGGGAGAATTGGTTCCTGACCAAGTTACTATTGATATGCTCAATGCTGAAGTTGAAAAAAATGCTGATGCTAATGGTTTTATCTTTGATGGTTTTCCAAGAACCCATGCACAAGCCGAAGCACTGGATAATTTGATGGATAGCAAAGATTCACAAATTAATGCCATGATAGCTTTAGAGGTTGAAGATGAGATTTTGGTAGAAAGACTGCTTGAGCGTGGAAAGAGCAGTGGTCGTGCTGATGATGCCGACGAATCCATAATACGAAACCGCATTACCGAATACTACAATAAAACAGCTATTTTAAAAGATTATTATTCGGCTCAAAACAAATATTTTGGTGTTGATGGTGTTGGTAGTATTTCTGAAATTACCGATCGATTAAGTAGCGTTATAGATTCATTATAATTTTCTTGAGTTTAAAATTATTAACTTTTAAACTTCAACTTTTAAACTCATACGATGACCGAAGGGAATTTTGTTGATTATGTAAAACTGTATGTGTCCTCTGGAAATGGCGGCAAAGGTTCTGCGCATTTACATCGAGAAAAGTACATTGAAAAGGGCGGGCCAGATGGTGGTGATGGTGGTCGTGGTGGTCATGTAATCATTCGTGGCAACCAAAACCTTTGGACGCTTTTTACCTATAAATTCAAACGTCATTTTAGGGCTGGTCATGGTGAGCATGGTAGCAAACAGCGCAGTACAGGTGCTGATGGCGAAGATGTTTATATGGATGTGCCATTAGGAACGGTCATTCGCGATAAAGAAACCAATGAAATCATTTTTGAAATCACCGAGCATGGTGAAGAAAAAATAATCGTGGAAGGTGGTATGGGTGGACGTGGCAAGCTGGCATTTTAAAACGGCTACTAATCAAACACCGCGTTATGCGCAACCAGGAATTCCGGGTCAGGAACGAGATATCATTTTAGAATTAAAAGTTCTGGCCGATGTAGGCTTGGTCGGATTTCCTAATGCAGGGAAATCAACGCTTTTATCAGTTATCACAGCAGCTAAACCTAAAATAGCTGATTACGAATTCACCACACTCAAACCTAATTTGGGTATCGTGGAATATCGCGACCATCAAACTTTTGTCATGGCCGATATACCTGGGATTATTGAAGGTGCGGCAGAAGGACGTGGTCTAGGGCATTATTTTTTACGTCATATTGAACGTAATTCAGTCTTGTTATTCCTAATACCAGCAGATGCTGACGATATCAAGAAGCAATATGATATTCTTTTAGATGAATTAAAACGCTATAATCCTGAAATGTTGGATAAGGAACGGCTTATTGCTATTTCCAAAGGTGATATGCTTGACGACGAGTTAAAAGCCGAACTCAAAGAAGAACTGGATAAGAGTTTACCAATAGATTATTTATTTATATCTTCCGTAGCACAAAAAGGCCTGCAGGAGCTTAAGGACAAGCTTTGGGCTATGCTTCAAGACTAAACTAGTTTTGTTATGAGACAGTATATTAAAAATATTGTTGAGTTTAATGATAATAGAGCCAGCAAAATCTTTGCAATATTCATTCAGTGCTTAATTCTATTGTCAATTATCACATTTTCAATTGAGACAGTACCTAACCTGAATCCTCAAGTAAAATCGGTTTTATATGGCGTTGAGGTGTTTTGTGTGACCATTTTTACTATCGAGTATCTACTACGAATTTATGTAGCGGATAGTAAACCCAAGTTTATATTCAGTTTTTTTGGCATCATCGATTTTCTAGCCATTCTGCCGTTCTATCTGTCGTTTGGAATTGATTTGCGCTCGTTAAGGGCTTTACGCTTTTTAAGGTTATTTAGAATATTGAAGCTTGTGAGATATAACCGAGCTATGATTCATTTTACTACGGCTATTAAATCGGCAAAAGAGGAGATTTTGTTGTTTTTGTTCATAACATTAATTCTCATTTATTTCTCTTCTGTCGGGATTTACTATTTCGAGAATGAAGCCCAACCCGAAAATTTTTCTTCAGTTTTTGATAGTTTGTGGTGGGCTATAGTAACACTGACAACGGTAGGGTATGGTGATGTGTATCCCATTACTGTTGGCGGTAAAGTGTTTACATTTTTTATTCTATTGATTGGTTTAGGTATTGTGGCCATTCCAACCGGTATTATTTCTTCAGCTTTAACCAAATCGGTTGATAAAAAAGACGCTTAATTTTAGTATCTTTAAAATAAAAATGAAAAAGCTTTTTGTCCTATTTGCAGTACTTTTAATGTTGTCATGTGGTGTGACCGTTAATTACGATTACCAAAAAGAAACCAATTTCAATCAATATAAAACCTATCACTATTTTGACGATATGCAAACAGGTTTAAGTGAACTGGATTCTAAACGATTTTTCAGTTCATTGGATCAAGCATTGCAAGCCAAAGGTTATACACTTTCTGAAGAACCAGATTTTATAATCGATATTAAAAGTACTTCTTACCAATCAGCTCAAAGTTCTTCTGTAGGAGTGGGTGTAGGTTCAGGTGGAGGTGGTGTCTCTGTCGGTATTCCAGTTGGTCAAGGAAATATGTCTCGACAAATCATTTTTGATTTTGTTGATGGCAAAACCCAGCAATTAATTTGGCAAGCAGTTAGTAATGAACCTTATATGCCAGAAAACACCCCAGAAGCTCGAGAAGCCCAATTTAAAGAGGTTATCGATAAAGTGCTTGCAGGGTTTCCTCCAAAGTAAATAACCTTTGTTCTTTAGCAGTAAAGTGTTAAGCTTAAAGATATCTGTAGTTTAATAGCTAGCTGATAAATCTTTACGTTTATAGTTTAATTTAATTAGTGCATGAAATATGCTATCTTAGACTCACCTACATAATATTAAACGTTTATATTATGAAACATTATTACCTTTTATTTGTAATATTTTTTACAGCTTTCTCCATAAATGCACAAATAGTTAATATTCCTGATGCTAATTTTAAAAACGCTCTAATTGAAGTAGGGGTTGATATAAATATGGATGGAGAAATTCAGTTTACAGAAGCTAGTTCAGTTTTATATTTATCACTTTTTGATAAGAACATTGTTTCTTTACAAGGCATTGAATCGTTTGTTAATCTTGAGTATTTAAATTGTGGGCGTAACAATATTACTGAATTAAGCCTCAGCACACTATCAAATCTATTAGAATTACATTGTCATGAAAATGAATTAACCTCATTAGATGTTAATTCATTAACAAATTTGATTGAATTAGGTTGTACCTCAAATAATATAACCGATTTGGATGTTAGTTCGTTAACCAACCTTGAAACATTATATTGCCATGATAATAATCTAATCAATTTAGATATTAGCTCGTTAACCAATCTAGAAAGATTATATTGTAACAATAATAATTTAACCACTTTAGATGTAAGTTCATTAACTAGCCTTCAGAGTTTATATTGCAAGAATAATAATTTAACTTCAATAGATTTAAGTTCACTAATTAATCTTGAATTTTTTATGTGTGATGATAATCAATTAACTGATTTAGATTTCAGTTCATCAAATAATCTCAGATATATAACGTGCGACAATAATCAACTTACTAGTTTAGATGTAAGCTCATTATATAATTTAAACAACTTAAGTTGTAATAATAATCAACTTATATACATATTATTAAAGAATGGTAGTGATTTAAGTGGTTTTGAGTTTTCTGATAATCCAAATTTACAGTTCTTATGTATAGATTTATTTGAATTAGAAGATATTTTATTTTTATTGGATTATCATGGTTATGATGAGACTGTTGTAGTAAATTCATACTGTTCTTTTGTTCCTGGTGGAGAGTTCTATGCGATACAGGGTCAGAGTTTGTATGATTATAATTCTAATGGGTGCGACAATAATGATATTAATGCGTATAATATTAATTTTAGTATTACAAATGGAACATCTGCAGGAACAATTATTTCAAATACATCAGGTGAATATTTTTTCCCTGTTCAAGAAGGCTCGCATACTATAGTGCCTCAATCAGAAAATTTAGATTATTTTATAATTACACCTCCTAGTGTTATTGTCGAATTTCCAAATGATTCAAGTTTATTTAATCAAGATTTTTGTGTGACTCCAAACGGGATTCATAATGATTTAGAAATTTTTATCATTCCAATGCAATCTCCACGGCCAGGGTTTGATACAGATTATAAGGTTATTTATAAAAACAAAGGCAATACAACACTTTCAGGAACTGTATATTTTGATTTCAATGAGCCTGAAGAAACAATGTCTTTTGTTACATCAACACCAGGGCATGATACTTTAGAGAACAATATATTAAGTTGGAATTATACCGACCTTCATCCTTTTGAAAACAGAGAAATTTTAATCACCTTAAGTATGAATACGCCAATGGATATACCACCTTTGAATGCGGGAGATGAAGTTGGTTTTGTAGCAGATATTTATCCTAAAGATATTGATGAAACGAGTAATGATAACAATTTTCAATTAAAAGAAACAGTCGTCAATTCTTATGACCCTAATGATAAAACTTGTTTAGAAGGGGCAACTATTACACCCGAAAAAGTGGGTGATTATTTACATTATTTAATTCGTTTTGAAAATACAGGAACAGCTAATGCTGTAAATATTGTTGTAAAAGACGAATTAGATTTAACCAAGTATGATGTGTCTACATTAATCCCTTTATCTGGTAGCCATGACTTTTTGACAAGAGTAATAAATGATAATGTTATTGAGTTTATTTTTGAAGGTATCGACTTACCTTTTGATGATGCTAATAACGATGGTTACGTATTGTTTAAATTAAAGACATTGAATTCTTTGGTTATTGGAGACTCTTTATCAAATGATGCAGAAATTTATTTTGACTATAACTTTCCTATTGTAACTAATGACGAAATAACAACTGTAGCTGCTTTAAGTACTGAAGAATTTGAATTGACAAATAATATATCTCTTTACCCAAACCCAACAACCAATACATTGCATGTTGAAGCAAATAATGAGATATCTTCTTTAAACATTTTCAATCTTTTGGGTCAACAGATATCTGGTTTTAAGACTAATACCTTATCAACGGTTGTTGACCTTGCCAATTTTAAATCAGGTATATATTTAGTTAAGATTGTGATTGGAGAACAGACAGCGACTTATAAGATTGTTAAGGATTAGCTTTCGTTAAGACGTTGTTAATTAGTTTTATATGTAAAATTTTGTTTGTTAACTTGATGACATCTTAAAAACCATAAACTATGAAAACACTCGCCAAATTATTGGTCATACTTATTATGACTGTGTCCGTAAAAGCTCAAAACACGATTGGTCCCATGGACGATTACTCACCTCAAGTTGGCACCTTGGTGTCCATGCTTAACGATATGAAAAATCGTGTTGAACGTACAGTAAAAGATTTATCAGTAGAAGAATTGGATTATTTAATGGATGATAAAGCAAACAGAATAGGTTCCTTAATTATGCATTTGGCAGCTACTGAAGCTTTTTATCAAGTCTATACCTTTGAAGGGAGAGAATTTAATAAAGAAGAGGAAGAGCAATGGGGAACGGCTTTGAGTCTTGGTGACGAGGCTCGTGAGAAATACCAAGGGCATGATGTGCAATATTATTTGGATGCCTATACTGAAGTTAGAAATAAGACCATGCAGCTTATGAAAGAAAAGGATGATGCTTGGTTAGCAAAGCTAAATGCGAGTGGTAACATGAATAACCATTGGGGCTGGTACCATGTTATGGAGCATCAATCCAGTCATTTAGGTCAGATTTTATTATTGAAAAAACGGTTGCCAAATAATTAGATAATGAATTTAAAAAATAAAGTAGCATTAGTAACAGGAGGAAGTAAAGGCATTGGATTTGGTGTCGCACAAAGTTTACTTCAACAGGGTATTCATGTGGCCATTACAAGTCGGAGTAGTGCGGCTGCAAGTGAAGCTGCAGACTTATTAAACGCCAAAAACAATACCGAAGCAAAAGCGATTGGTTTACAAGCAGATGTTCGCAATTTAGAAAGCCAAAAAAATGCAGTGAACCAAGTTTTACAAAGTTTCGGGTCTTTAGATGTTGTGGTTGCCAATGCTGGCATAGGACATTTTGCGAGCATTGAAGACTTAACTAGTGATCAATGGCAAGAAACCATAGATACCAATTTAACAGGGGCTTTTTATACTATAAAAGCGAGTGTAGATGCTCTAAAAGCTTCTAAAGGTTATTATATCACTATTTCAAGTTTGGCAGGCACAAATTTCTTTGCAAATGGGTCAGCTTACAATGCGAGTAAGTTTGGAGTTACCGGATTTACGCAAGCAGTCATGCTAGATTTAAGGAAATACGGTATTAAAGTGAGTACTATAATGCCAGGTTCTGTGTCTACATATTTTAATGGTCATGAACCTAGTGACAGTGATGCCTGGAAAATACAGAGTGAAGATATTGGTGAACTGGTTGTTGATTTATTAAAAATGCATCCAAGAACACTACCAAGTAAAATTGAGGTGCGTCCAACGACACCACCAAGTAATTAAAATAAAGCTTCAAATTTTGAAGCCTTTTTTGTTTAATTGATAACCGATATTCTAACACCTTCACTATGACTGCTGAATTCTGGTGCATACATACTTTGAATCGTTGTAATGCCATCGCTCATTTTGCCAGCATTATTAACGCATAAGCCATATTCAAACATGTAAACACCAGCAAGATATTTTATATTTTGGTTTAGGGAAGTTGGCTATTTTTTGAGTGAGATAGAAAGGTTATCTTTGTAAAACCGACGTTTTCAATGTTATGCAAAAGCTTTGTTTCCTATTATTAATTCCTTTCACCCTAAATTCACAGAATGTGGTTCAGGAAACAGAATTCTTACTCGACAAGAAAAAATACGAGCAAGCCGAAGTCATTATAGAAGACCACCTGCTGGAAAACCCAAATGACCCAAAAAGTATAGAATTACTAGGAGATGTTTATGCCTATCAGGAAAAGTGGGATGACGCCATTGAACAGTATGAAAAACTAGTGAGATTAAGTCCCGATAATGCGGAATTCCACTATAAATATGGTGGAGCCATGGGTATGAAGGCTCTGGAAGTTAATAAAGTGACCGCCTTATTTATGATTGATGATGTGGAAGAAGCCTTTTTAAAGGCCATTACTTTAGATAAAAACCATATTAATGCGCGTTGGGCTTTGGTGGAGTATTATGTGCAATTACCGGGAATTATTGGTGGTAGTGTCAGTAAATCGTTGCAATACGCCAATGAGCTTGAAGCTATTTCAAAAGTAGATGGCTATTTGGCTAAAGGCTATATTTATGAATATGATGACGAACCCGAATTAGCCGAAAAATACTATAAGATGGCGATAGAAACGGGAGGTTCTTTAACCTGTTATGAAAAGCTAACGGCTTTTTATGAAAAGCAACAGCAGCCTGAACATGCCATTCAAAATATGGAGGCATCCCAGAAAAAACACCACCGAAATGCATTGCACTACCAAATAGGAAAGGTAGCCGCAGAATATAACGTGCAATTGGATAAAGGCGAAGCCTGTTTGCAAATCTACCTCAAGAATCACTCTGCTGAAGATGGTGTTCCCAAAGCATGGGCACATTACCGATTGGCGCAGATCTATAAGCATCAAAACAACAAAGACTTGGCGCTCACTCATATTGACCAAGCCATTACACAGCTTCCAAAAATTAAAGTATTCAGGGAAGAAAGAAGCCATATTTTAAAACTGTAATTGCCTAAAAAACTTCGGGCTAGCCACTTCACACTTCCAATCGCAATCCTTATATTTGAATTCTACAAAATCATTCTATGAACGTACATTTTATAGCTATTGGAGGCGCTGCTATGCATAATTTGGCCATTGCATTGCATAATAAAGGATATCACGTAACTGGCAGTGACGATACTATTTTTGATCCTTCCAAATCTCGTTTGGAATCCAAAGGCTTGTTGCCCGAACAGTTTGGGTGGTTTCCTGAAAAAATCAATGATTGTTTAGACGCCATTGTTTTGGGTATGCATGCCAAAGCGGATAATCCGGAGTTGTTGAAAGCCCAGGAGTTAGGACTAAAAATTTACAGCTATCCCGAGTTTTTATACGAGCAGTCCAAAGATAAAACCCGAGTCGTTATTGGTGGCAGCCATGGAAAGACCACTATTACATCCATGATTTTGCACGTGATGCATTATCATAATCGCGATGTGGATTATATGGTTGGCGCCCAATTAGAAGGTTTTGATGTGATGGTAAAACTCACCGAAGACAATGATTTTATGGTTCTGGAAGGCGATGAGTATTTGAGTTCACCTATTGACAGACGACCAAAATTTCATTTGTATAAACCTAATATTGCTTTGTTAAGCGGTATTGCCTGGGATCATATTAATGTGTTTCCAACTTATGAGAATTATGTGGAGCAGTTTAGCATTTTTGTAGATAGTATTGTACGTGGAGGTAGTATCACTTACAATGCCGAAGATCCTGAAGTGGCTAGAGTGGTAGAAGCTTCTGAAAACACCATTCGGAAGTTACCATATTACACACCCGAATACACGGTTGATAACGGCGAAACCTTATTGGAAACTCCCGAAGGGCCTCTGCCCATTGAAGTATTTGGTAAACACAATCTGAACAATCTGGCAGGTGCCAAATGGATTTGTCAACACATGGGCATAGATGAAGACGATTTTTATGAAGCCATTGCGACTTTTAGAGGTGCCAGTAAACGTCTGGAAAAAATTGCCGAAAGTAAAACCAGTGTGGCTTATAAAGATTTTGCCCATTCGCCCAGTAAAGTGGCGGCAACCACCAAAGCCTTAAAAGAACAATTTCCTGATAGAACCTTGGTAGCCTCTTTGGAATTACACACTTACAGTAGCTTAAATGCCGAATTTTTAAAGGAATATAAAGGTGCTTTAGATGCTGCCGATGTAGCTGTAGTATTTTATTCACCTCACGCAGTTGAAATTAAAAAGCTGGAAGAAGTTACCCACCAACAAATAGCTGATGCCTTTGAACGTGATGACCTCATTATTTATACCAACCCAGGCGATTTTAAAAACTACCTGTTTTCCCAAGATTTTAACAATAAAGCCTTATTGCTCATGAGTTCTGGTAATTATGGAGGATTGGATTTTGATACTGTGAAAAGGTTGATTGACTAGTCGTGTCATCATGACAAGTCGTTTGGTCAATATATGGAAGTGCGACCAAAGTAATCCGTGTGTTAAGATTAGTGAACTTGATATGGTCTCCAAACAAACGAACTGGCAATTACTTATAGTTGGTGTTGTACTTCGTTAATTATCATTTTTCCATTTTTCCAATTCAATATCCAATTTTTCCATTTCATTAGTAATATCAATGGAATCCTTTTGAAGGTTTCTTAAATAGGGTTCTTTATCCAGTAAATTCTTATCAGATGTAATTTTAGTGTCTAAAATTTTAAGAATTTCGGTTGCTAGATTTTTTCGATGTATAGATCTTTTTATTAAGTGGTTTGAAGTGCTTCTTGAATAATCAAGTGCTATTTTAAATTCGTTAGATTTTTTTAGCTTTTCAAAATCATCCGGTACAGCTTGTCTTCCTCTATAGCTCGTGAAGTAATTGGGATAAATTTTCTCTTCTAACAGCTTTTCAGCAAGATCTCCTCGGTCTTCTAAAGTTTTTGAGTCTTCATAATAATGGATAACTTCATTGATAAAGTCTTTATCATCCAATATTTCTATACCTATGTTCAAAAGTCTATCATATACCAAATAGTCAGCTCTTGTGCTTTGTACCCTTGAAATTAACGCTAAAGATGAGTCTAATGCTTCTGTATATGGTAAATCTTCTTTTACGACCCGCTGTAATAGTTCGGCATTTAAATAAGCAGATTTTAATCTTGCTTTTTCACGGGTTAGGGCAACAGTATCAGCCATGATTTTTGCCTTTAGTTCTATCAAAAGCCCTTGTTTTAATTTTTCTCGTTTCCAATTTTCATTCGCATTATTAATTTGTAGAGCAATGAGTATTCCTAGTACAACAAGAATAATTTCGCCAATGGCATATTTTAAATATTTTCCAGTCTTGTTTTGTTCCATAAGATTGAATCTAATCTTTCTAAAAAACTTTATCATGGTTTGGTTGTTGGTTATAATAAAGCATTGCAGCTATTACACTTACATGTTGTTGGTAAACGTATTTATATTTCATCCCAAGTCATTTTGATTTGACTTTCTCCGCACTTTTCAAGCGATTTAATTAGGCCATCTTTGTCATAATACATTTTAAATTTTTCAGGGACTATTTTGTTTATCAATTCTATCGATGGGCTTAAATCTTTTTGGTAGTAATTTTGAATCTGAATTTGTTTTGTTTTTCCATTTTTGGTAAATCGGTAAACTTTTATATCTCCATCAGATATACAGGGATTGGAATAAAAAACTCCTAAACTATCTAAATTTATTTTTGACAATTTCCTCATTTCCTTTTTTGGTAAGTCTGTCGATGTGTAAAGTATAATGTCTTTTTCATTTTCTAATTCTCCACGAAAAGTTATTGTCAGCTTTTTGTCTGTTAATTTGTAGAGTACTGAATAGGCAAGAGAGTAATTATAATCGGCCACTGACAATTCAAATGGTTTAATTGGTTCAGATTTGCAAGACCCTAATATTGAAGTTAGTATTATAAATCCTATAATTTGTAGATTTCTCATAAGGTTGCCAACAATGGAATAAACACAATTGTGTTTATTATCCATGATGTTTATCCCACTAAAAATAGTTAAAATTCTTACAATTTATGTGGGTTTTTACTTGTAATTATATAGCTTATCCTACTTTCCTTCGAGAATCGTCCCTAAAAGTGTTGTAAAGTTAGTTTCTTGTTGTGGATAAATACACTTACTTTTTTTGTAAATTTAAATACGTAACTTTTATCTATAAACCAATGAAACAATTAAATACATCAGGAAGATTTTCCAAAATCGTTAAAGTCTTCTTCTTAACCATGGGGTTGGGTTTATGGTCATTTAACGGAGTATGGGCTCAGGATATTAAAAAGGAGCAGGTGCATTTTAAAAAAGGTAGCACCAGTGCTACCATAGAAGCCAGTATTACGGGCTATGAAATTATAGATTATGTGTTGAACGTTAGTAAAGGGCAATCCATTAATGTGAGTATGGCAACCGATAATACGGCCAATTACTTTAACGTTATGGAACCAAATGAAGATGCAGTAGCTATTTTTAATGGTTCCATAAATGACAACATGTACGAAGGTGTGTTGCAAAAAAGCGGCAATTATACTATTCGCGTTTACCTCATGCGAAGTGCTGCCCGAAGAAATGAAAAGGCCAATTTTAGATTGGAAATGATAGTGAGTGCCTTGAATCAGGTAGCTCATGATGCTAAAGTAGCTGGAACCAATTACCATGCAACCGGTAAGATTACATGTCAGATAGGCAGTGGACAATCAGCCGGTAATTGTGATTTTGGTGTGGTGCGAGTGGGTAATGGGACAGCTCAAGTAACAGTTACCAAACCTGACGGAAATACACGAACTATTTATTTTGAAATGGGTAAAGCCACGGGATACGATAAAGCAGATTCTGAAAACCTGGAGTTTAAATCATCCAAGCAGGGTTACGATCTTTACATCATTCACATTGGTGACGAACGCTATGAAATTCCGGATGCCGTTATTTCTGGTGGGTGATTATCTAGAATCAAATACCTTGTCCAAAAAAGCATGAATGCTTTTTAATATGGGGCTTTATGGGTTAATTTTTAAAGAACTTTAAGCTTCTGTTATCGCCATTTTTAGAAAAATTAATAATATAAAATCCTTTGGACAGCTTTGATGTGTCAATATAATTTCGGTTAGCAGCGAATTTTGTTTTCACAACAGTTTTTCCTTGCATATCCATAATTTGAATAGTATCAAATTGCGTATTTGAGATGTAGAAAAGTTGATTTTCAACAGGGTTGGGATATATTTTAATAGGCTTTTGCAGACTTTCATAATGACTCATTCCCAAAGTAGGGCAGTTGGGTTCCAATAATCTTAAACTTAAAGCATCATAATAACTATCATTATCACTACCAGCCAATCTATTGCCCCGTAAGGTAACTTTTAGGGTACGGGTTCCTACAGGTATAATGGCATTACTGCTCTTTAAAGTCCAATTTGGTGTGGCATTTGATACAGAGGTTGTTGTACTGATACTTATGTCGTTTTCGTTTAAAAACTCCACAAATAATTCAGGTAAATCATTGTTGTTGGCATACGATCTTAAATAGCCGGAATATTCAACAAGGTAGTTTTGTGCATCTATTTGTGATGCAAAACTACTAACATCAATGTTTTGAAATGCGATTCCTGTATCTTGCTCATTGGCACAAACACCACCTACAGCAAAAAAGCGCGAACCCTCATAGGTTGGAACAGAGTTACATTCGTTGCTGGTAAGTGACTCAATATCGCCTATCCAATTGGAAGTTCCGGATTCGGCATCACTATTTAATAACAGATTGGCTGTAATGTAATTGGGCTCGGTAGTAGAAAAACTCAAGGGAGTAGACCAATCACTCCAAGTAAGATTTTCGTTTCTATAGCGAACACGCCAACAATAGTTAGCATTAGCCGATAGAGAAAATATTTCTTCATCGGTGAGATCGTCATTTAGTTGCGTGTTGACTTCATTGTACCAGTTTTCTGATTGTTTCCATATATCAATTACGGAAGAATCATTAAAATCACAGCCTTCAACTATTTGCCAATGGGTAGCTTGGTGGGAATTGGAGCTGTTTACAAAATCTGAAGCTTTCAAATTCACACAGCTTATAGAGGTGCTTCCACTGGGTGATATGCCAATTGGCGTATCAGGTGCTGTATCAAACCGTTTTATGGTTATTTCGTCGCTCAAGGTATTGTTTTCAAACGTGTTTTGATCGCCTTGCGAATATCGCTTTAATACAAATTTAGGGTCTGATCCTGCTTCAACTTCGAGCATTACAAAACCATATTCATCTTCACTTAAAGTAAACTCTTCATAATCGGCATTTGGAAATTCTCCCCAATTATCTATGGCACCACCAGCAGTGGCCACATTAACCCAAAGATGATTGTGGTCTCGAGAACTGACCTCTGGAATAGGCATGGGTATGGCCAAAAAAATGAATGGACGGTTTCCCATAAGTTGTTGAAAAGGTTTCCAAAAGCGTAATGATTTCTCCGGTAAAATCTAATTCACCTGGTGTCCAAAGTTCTGATTTAAAGGGATGGTGCAATTGTACAAAAACAAAATCTATGGTATCATCGGTTCCTGCTTCATCTAAAACCTGTTGTAACCATGTTTGCTGTGTTGTTAAATCGACCGCTGGGCTGTTGGAATTCAAACCAATAATTCGCGTATTGGAAATATCTTTATACCACCATTCTTCAGGATTGGATGCTGAACCATTTAGAGGTAAATTAAAGTAATTTAAAAATAATGATACGCCAGAACCGTAGTATTCGTGGTTCCCCGGTACTGGATATATGGGTACAAAGGGAGAAATATTATCTGCAGGTCTAAAAAAGTCGTTTCGCCACGAATTATAACTACCGGTTGCAACCAAATCACCAGGAATCAATATAGCTTCTAAATCATCTATACCGTTGGTATAATTGGATACAGCAATAGGTATAATGCCACTATCAACTATAGTTTCAAAGACATTAGGGTTGGAACCATCTCGTTGCATATCCGACATGGCGACAAGATTGATATTACTCTCTGAAATTTTGGTTGGATGTGTGTTGAAGGTGTAAAGCGAAGAAATGACACCAGTACCAGTTCTAACCTTATAGTAATATTTAGTGTTTTCAGTTAACCCGGATAATATAGCCGTATGAATTCTATTGCTGCCGTCATTTGCAATGGAGGTGCTGGTAACTGTATTGTCTAAAGAAAAAGCATCTGTTCCCCAATCTACAAAACCGTCATTAGTACCATCGGTTTCCCACATAATAAGCATACTGGTTGAGCTTCCATTCTGTAAATATGGCTCGACAATAATGTTTTGGGATTGAATTACAGAGCTAGTGCATATAAGAATTACTACCAGGAAAAATCTCTTTACTGCAAACATTTTTTAAGGTGTTGGTTAGGATATATAAGATGAGTAATGTACAAAATTTGTGTAAATTTTAAGCTATTAGAAAATGCTATTCAAAGTGGTCTTAATACCTTTTCGTTCTCACAAAAAAGTTTGACGATTATTATGAATGGGCATGAGAAACAGGTAACATTTTTTAGTTAATCAAATTATCCGTTCCCTTTTCAGACTTTGGTAGTTCTTTAATGTGCACATCCCGTTGTGGGAAAGGTATCTCAATACCCAGTTCCTTGAATTTATTATAGATGGAAATGGAAACATCGCTTTTGGCTTGCAAGCCAATTTCATAAGATACCCAAAAACGCAACGTGAAGTTTAGGGAGCTGTCACCAAATTCGGTAAACAGTGCTTGTGGCGGCGGTGTTTTTAACACACTTGGATAATTATTGGCAATGTCATTAAGGATTTCTATAATCCTGTTGGGGTCGGCATCATAAGTGGTCCCTATGGGAATCTCAACCCGCTTGATACTATCAGAAAGTGTCCAGTTAATAAGGTCATTGGCTATGAGGTTATTATTGGGTACAATAACTTCGGCACCATCAAAGGTTCTGATACTGGATGAACGTATACCAATTCGGCTCACAATGCCCAGGAGGTTATTCACTTCAACAGTGTCGCCAGGTAGTATGGGCCTTTCAAAAACCAATATCAATCCGGATATAAAATTGGATACCACGGTTTGCAATCCAAAACCAATACCAACACCCAGCGCTCCTGCCATCAGGTTGAATTTGCTCAATTCGATTCCCAAGGATGACAATGCCAATACAAAACCAAATGCAATTACAAAATATCTGATAACCAATGAAATAGCGGCCGGAACACCTTTTGGGAGTTTTAAAAACCTTAAAACACCTTCGCCATCGTTAATGATAAAGGCTACAAAACGCGTTATGATATAGGAACACGATAATATGAGTATAAATGAAACAATGGCTCCTAGTGTAAAGTTTAGATCACCTACCTTATAAGGTTCGGTTAAAACATCCCTTAAATATTCTACCAAAGGACGCAACTGGTCTATCATTCCCAAAAAGAAAATAAACCAAAGTATGAAAACCGTGACTTTGATGGCATGTAATAACTTGTCCTCTACAGCTATTTTTTTTGATAAATCGACTGTAGATTTAACGCCATAGTGCCTATGGATTAATCCCATGGCGATGCCTTCTGTTATAAGTAAAATACAGAAGAAAATCACAGATATCACACCACTTTGCGTGCATATATCCAAGGTAATATCGGTTAAATTTGTGTAGCCTAAAATATTTGAAACAATTGAGACAATACTCAAGAAATACAATAGGGGTGTAAGCCTCACGATAACGATACTTAACTTATTTAGAGGGAGTTTACGTGTTTGTAAATAAGGGTGGGTAAAGTAAAATAAAGCAGCAACGACCAAGGCCGCCTCCAATAGCAGATAAATTCTGTACAAAGACGAGTTGAACCATATAAATGTTTTGGCGGCATCAATGATATAGAAGACCATAATGACATAAACAATCTTCTTGAATTTTGGATGAATACTCGGTTTGATAATTTCACCTCCAAAAAACAAAATGGATAGAGTAATAATATTGCCTAACAACTCGGGTGAATCGGTAAAAAAGAACTCACCAAAAAGTAGGGCTAAAAATAAGATGCAGGCTAACGTATGTTCTACAATGACGCTTTTGGCAGTCTGAATATTGATGTTGGCGTTGTCTATTTCGTATTTTAGGAACCCTTTCTTTAAGTAAAGCACGAGCCATACCAAAACCAGGGAGAAAATAATAAAAGTAACTATATGGTTTATGCTGTTTTTAAGGTAATTGACAGAATCAGTAATATTGGCGGTAATCGACTCGGCTTTATCGATGTTGTTTTTTGGAACGTTTTTAAAGGGCGTTTGCCATAGGGGTTCGTGCCGTAAATTGAACAAATCATAAACTTCAGAGTTTTTCAATTCCAACAAAGAGCCCATGACATTATCTATTTCGCCTACTTGCGAATTGATTTTTGACTCGAGCTTCAGGAATTCATTGTTTTCATTAATGATATTGGTCTGTACCGCTTTGGTTCTGTCCCAAATATCCTTGATACTAGTCAACAGTTCTTCGGGGGCTTCCTCATTGGTGGTGTTTTCATAGGTAAGTTCCCATGTTTTTTCATTGAAAGCAACCTGCTCATACAATCTAGAGTTACGTTCTTCCTGAATGTTTATGATAGAAAGCCAATTTTGTAATTTGGTTTTGTTGTTGAACCATTTGGAATGTAGGTTGTTTATTTTTTGTTTGTTAGGGTTGGCTTTAATAAAATTTTCGGTATAGGTTTTTTGTTCTTCAAAACTGCTTTGGAATATTGAAAACAGGGAATCTATTCGTTTAATATCGCCTGAAATAGCTGTTTTCTTTTCAATGATTTTAAGTTCGTCAATGGCCTCGCTAATTTTTTGAATGACATTTATAGTAGGAATGGCCGTTGGCATGACTACCTGTGTGGAGTCCGTGGTACTCTCGGTTGACGGGTTTTGTGAGAACAGGCTCGAACTCAAAAGAAAACAACAAACGGTTATGGTAGTTTTCAATATTGGCCTTAATTGTGTTATCATGTTTACGTAACGTTAATGGTGAAACATAAATAGTGGTCAGTTGGCATCATTGATTTCTATCCAATATCCATCCGGATCTTGGATAAAGGTTTGCCTGACACCATCAGGCCTTTTTTGAACGTCATATTTTTTGGCACCACCCAAACTGGAATATTCCACGCCTTGGGATTTTAAATAAGCCAAATAACCATCTAGATCATTGGTTGATAGGGCAAAATGGTTAAAACTGCTGGGATTGATTGCCACACCCGCAACTTCACCAACATGCAATTCCAAATTGTTGCCCAAGGATAGGAACATCTGGTTTTTTGGTAGCCAGTCGGCATTGAGGTTTCGCAAGCCCAGTATTTCGGTATAGAACTTTTTACTCACCTTAAAATCGCTGACAACCAAGGTGGTGTGTTGCAAGGTTAGATTGAATTTGGTCGTTATGGAATCTGTGGCAGCTTTTGATGGTTTGACATTCTGCGCATTTGTAGAAAAAACAGCTAATGAAAACAGAACTATTAATAAAACCAATCTACGGGTAAATACATATGATTTCATAATGCTAAAGTTTTGGTTGGTTAAAATGTTATGATGTATCACAATCATACCATTTGTAAACGAAGTTCGGGTATTTTTTTAATAAAATCAAATTATGCAGAAAGAGTATGCTTATAATGAACAGTGTGTTTTGACGTATATTAAAAGTAATCAACAACCCAATTCCAGCTATAGAAAGACGCTTGGATTCTTAAGCTGTGCAATAAGTGAAAGTATTTTATTTAGAATAGTTTTGCCACCCAGAACTTGATTCAGGGTCTCAAAATGGATTCAGCATCAAACTTAGCTATCTTTAGGCAGAACGGAATGAGAGAAAGGTTGGTGTTTTACTACGGTACTTTGTCATGAGTAGTTATTAAGTGTTATGATTAATACAAACTAGGAGCCTCCTTTTGGGAGATAAAATGTAAAAATCGATATCACCAACCAATTCTTCAGAATGCATATTATAACTATATGCATAATAATTCCCATGTTCTTTTAATATACTTCGAATCAATTGCACTCTTTCGTCCTGATTTGATTCGTCAAATCTACTATTCACCCGTACAGCAAAATTCACAAAATTATTTTCTAGACTATCATAAGGTGTTTTTTTCCATTTTACTTTTTCCCATTGATCTCTTGATGATTTAGGATATTGTTGAAAAAATAAAGAATCTGGTTTGATAAATTCGTTTGCTATACTTTCGCTAAACGACAAGAAATGTATTGAGTGACCATCACCATTAAATGCTCTTGGTGAATCCATATTATAAACTTCTTTGACCCAAAATGTTTTACCTGTAATGTCTTTTACATAAAACAGATCACTAACCTTTTTTGATCCCGGTATAATTTGAGTTTTATATCCAATAAATAGAAAAGTCGCAAAGAAAAGGATTATATTAATGATAATAGTTCCTTTCGATTTGGAATCTCTATTTTTCCATATCCAATATGCCCAAAGAACAATTATGGAAACAAAGAACAGAAGAATGACTAATAATATTATCATAAATAGTAATTTCTAACAACGTTTTGGATATGAAGTCGTTTAAGTGTTTTATATCCATCGATAACGAAGTACGGGTATTTATTTGATAAAGCCAAATCAAAACACCTTGTCCAAAAATGCTTTAATACTTTCTTGGTTTTTTTGAATCAATTCGGTTTTAGCGTTTTGGGTGTCAGCCGTTTTCTTGTCTTGAGAGAGTTTAAATTTACCTTCCCAATCCGTAATGGTTATTTCAAACATCTTGATATAGTCCAAATTAGCTTCCAATCTGGGGTTATTGGGTTCCAATACGTACTTATGGTCTGGGGCTTCCAAAAATGCTGTCATGGTAATCAAAGACTGCTTAAGAGCCTCCTTGCTTTCAATGGCTTTTACGGTCCCTTTTAAATGTACTTTAATGTAGTTCCAGGTTGGTAGCTGGGTGGTTGTGTATACCGTTGGCGAAATATAACACTGTGGTCCAGAGAAAATGAGTGTTACATTATTGTTGTTTTTTAGAAGTGGTGTTTGCGGATTGTAAATATCAATATGTCCAATAAGTTTACCATCATTATTCAATATTAATGGTAAGTGTGTTATGAGTGGTTCTTGGTCCTTTACTGAAATAACCGTTGCCAATGGATAGGTTTTGATTACTTCAACCAGGTGTTCCCTGTGGTTGTCTTGATGGTGTGGTGGTGGATAGGTCATTACACACCAAATTGCGTTAAATGATGATCTAGGTGTTTATATTGCATTTGTCCCCAATGATCATGTGAAAAATATCCAAACATAGGATGTGGTGGCCATTCGGTTTGATCTTTTTTGGCGTAAAAGTCCTGAATATCGTTAAGGAGTTTCGTTTTTTCAGTACTGAAATCAAAATCATTGGACACTACAAACTCCTTCGAAGTTGGCAGACTTTTTTGCCAAGGCTTATCGTTGTAAAGCGACGATTTAAATAATGAAAATATGGAACGCTTTATAAAATTTGTTTTTTTTAATTGTAATTTCCCTAAAGCAACTTCCAATGGAAATTGGCAGTGTTTCAACATTTGAGAGACGTTCATTTCGCCCCATTTGGGAGTTTGTTCTTGGGAGAGTTTGTCTATTCTGGAATTAATTTCAGCTACAGCGTCTTCGGAAAACAGAGATTTCATATGTTTAGTATAAGGATGTATATTAAAAATTGCTTCTGAAAGTTACAATATTTATATTTACTAAATGACTGAAAAACCTGCTTCATTTTCCATAAAAAATTGGTCACAAGATGATCAGCCTAGGGAGAAACTCCGCGACAAAGGCAAAGCGGCCTTGAGTGATGCCGAGCTGGTTGCTATTTTAATTGGTTCTGGTACTAAAAATGAAAGTGCTGTGGACTTGTGCAAACGCATTTTGGCTTCTGTTGATAACAACTTGAATGAGCTAGGCAAGCTGTCTTTAAAACAATTGATGGCGTTTAAGGGCATTGGTGAGGCCAAAGCGATAACCATTGCTGCGGCTATGGAATTGGGTAGAAGACGTAGAGGCGAAGAAGCTTTGGAAAAGAAGAAAATTTCTTCCAGCATTTCAGTGTTTGAATTGATGCAGCCTATTATAGGCGAATTACCGCACGAAGAATTCTGGATTATTTATCTGAACAATTCCAATAAAGTCATTCAAAAACAGCAATTAAGTAAAGGCGGCATTACTGGAACACTGGTTGATGTTAGATTGGTTTTAAAGATGGCTCTGGAATTGGGTGCTACGGGTATCATTTTGGTGCACAACCATCCATCAGGTACTTTAAAACCTAGTGAAGCTGATAAACAGATTACCCAAAAATTAAAAAATGCTAGCAATAGCCTTGATATCAAAACACTCGATCATTTAATAATAACAGAAGAGGCTTACTATAGTTTTGCCGATGAAAATTTACTTTAAATGATTCTAGTTTATACGCATAAAATCTCGCCACGTTTAAAATATGCTTTTAAACATATTTTCACCAGAATTTTAGGAATACCGGTTTCATTTACTACGGTTATTGAAGAATTTATTGCCCATGATAGTTTGAAAATGTCGTATACCAAACAACCTTTGGGGAATGAAATATTTGTTAGAAGTCATGAACTGATTTATGAGCAAGGCCTTTCGGATTTGGATATTCAGGTTCATGATTGGGAGGGTGTGAAATGCTTTTTTATGACCAATGATCGAGGAGAAATACCCTACGATTTATTTTCAGCAACATTTTATCTGTTGAGCAGGTATGAAGAGTATTTGCCGCATGTTAAAGATGAATATGGACGCTACACGGCTGAAGAAAGCTTGGCATTTAAAAATAATTTTTTACAAGAACCCATCGTTGACATATGGGCTTATAAGTTTAAACAGATTCTTTCAGATCGGTTTCCAGATTTTGTTTTTCCGGTGCGTCAGTATTCGGTTAAACCCATAATAGATGTCCCATCTCCCTATAGTTTTAAATTAAAGGGATTTATGCGGAATTTTGGTGGAACGGTTAAAGATATATCAGGCTTAAAGTTTAAACGACTTTATAATAGATACTTGGTTTTATTTGGCTTAAAGCATGATCCAGATGATACGTTTAAATATATTTTAAATAGACAGAAACAATCACCCTTTAAATTTTTGTTTTTCTTTTTAATAGGGGATTATTCAACATATGACAAAGGAATTAATGCGCAAAAAAAACAATATGTGTCGCTTATAAAACATATAGCAGATTATTGTTCTGTGGGATTAAAGGCCTCGTTTTTTGCATTAGATGATATTCAAGTGCTCAAAAAAGAAAAGAATAGGATGGAAGGTATTTTAAATACCACATTAGTGGCTTCAAGACAGTCGTTTTCGAAACTTAATTTGCCAACTTCCTATAGAAACCTGGTCGATTTGGAAATCTCTGAAGATTATACCATGGGTTATGTAAACCATGTTGGGTTTCGCGCGGGAACCTGTACACCATTTTTCTTTTATGACTTGGATTTTGAAATTCAAACACCATTGAAAATTAATTCCTATCATGCTTTGGATTATACTTTGTTGAAACATAATTCATTATTGGACAAAAAGGAAACATTACTAAAAATTATCAAGCAAGTTCAGGCCGTTGAAGGGGAGTTTGTTCCTGTTTTTCATAATTATACATTTAGTGAAATAGAACGGTGGAAAGGGTTTAAGGAATTGTTTAATGTTATTTTGGAATCTGCTGATGGGAATTAATAGTATTACCGATATATTTTTTGATTTGGATCATACACTTTGGGATTTTGATAGGAATTCGGCTTTGACTTTTGAGAAAATTTTTCGAATTCATAATATTCGTGTTGACCTTCCTGAATTTTTGGAGGTTTATGAACCTATTAATCTGGAATATTGGAAACTGTATCGTGAAGATAAGATTGACAAGCCTTCATTGCGCTATGGTCGTTTAAAAAATAGTTTTGATAGAATTTCCACGTCTGTTTCCGATGAGGTTATTAATTTATTGTCTGAAGATTATATTAACTATTTACCTGAAAACAATTTTTTACTTGAGGGGGCATTTGAAATTTTAAATTATTTAAAACCGAAATATAGTTTACATATTATCACCAATGGATTCCATGAAGTACAACACGGTAAATTGGATAAATCCAAAATTGCATCTTACTTTAAAACGGTCACTACTTCAGAAATGGTTGGTGTCAAAAAGCCTAATCCCACCATTTTCCATCATGCTTTGGGTTTGGCAGGTGTCGAGGCAAAAAACAGTCTGATGATTGGTGATAACCTGGAAGCCGACGTTATGGGTTCTTTGAATGTTGGATTGGACGCCATTTGCTTCAATATTCATGGAACAAAGGTTGCTGAAAATGTCAAGCAGGTATCAAATTTGTTAGAATTAAAATCGATTTTGTAATCCAAAGCGTATCTTTACACTTTGTAATAACAAGCATTATGTTAAGAAAAATATCTTTAGTTATTTCAATGATGTTGTTGAGTTTTTCAATTGATGCTCAAGAAAACATCAATCATTATAAATATGTCATAGTCCCTGAAACGTTTGACTTTATGAAGGAACCCGATGAGTATCAATTAAGTTCATTGTCAAAATATTTGTTTGGTAAATATGGTTTTGTTGCTATTCTTGATAATGAGCCTTTACCTAATGAACTTATAAAAAATGGCTGTTTGGCACTCAACGCAAATTTCATCAAAGATCCAGGAATTTTTAAAACTAAAATCTCATTTGAACTTATAGATTGCAGAAAACAAGTTATCTATACATCTGGTATAGGAGAATCTCGGGAAAAAAAACTAAAAGTTGCCTATAATCTGGCCTTACGGGAAGCTTTCGAATCGTTGAAGTCTTTGAACTATCATTACAAACCCGCCAGCCCGAATGAAACTGTAGCTGAAACTGTGCATATAGCAACTAATTCGAATATTAATCAACCGGTTGATTTGTCTCAAGGAAACTCCGCTGATGATATGGAATCTCAAGTACTATACGCCCAACCCGTAAATAATGGATACCAATTGGTAGATAGCACGCCGAAGATTATTTACACATTAATTTTTTCAGGGAAAAAGGATTTTTTTATGGTAAAAGGCAGAGATGCAACCGTATATAAATTGGATGGCACCTGGGTCATTGCTGAAACAATTGGAGACGACTTACAGGTTAAGACTTTAAATATTAAATTTTAATATCCATACTTGTCTTTCCATCGCTTTTTTAGAAATTCCCGTTGCGCTATTTCCCGACTGTTGTTGCCTGGTTCGTAGAGCGTAGTCCCTTTGATAGGTTCTGGCATAAATTCCTGATTGGCAAAATTGTCATCATAGTTATGGGCATATTGATAATTATCGCCATAACCCAATTCTTTCATCAATTTGGTTGGTGCATTTCGTATTTCCAGAGGCACACTCAAATCACCTGTCTGTCTAACCAATTTTTGCGCGTTATTGATAGCTTGATATGAGGCATTACTCTTAGGCGAACAGGCCAGATAAGTAACACACTGACTTAAAATAATTCGTGATTCCGGGTATCCAATTGTCGAAACAGCTTGAAACGTATTATTCGCAATTACCAAAGCAGTAGGGTTCGCATTGCCAATATCTTCACTGGCCAAAATGAGTAAACGTCTTGCTATAAACTTGACGTCCTCACCGCCTTCAATCATTCGAGCCAAATAATAAACGGCCGCATTGGGATCACTACCGCGAATAGATTTTATCAATGCCGAAATAATATCGTAATGTTGCTCGCCAGTTTTGTCATAACGAACCATATTATTTTGAACATGTTTGGAAACGAGGTCATTCGTGATAGTGATGGTATCTTTTGACTCTGAATTCACCAAAAGCTCAAAAATATTCAACAATTTTCTGGCATCTCCTCCAGAAAGACGTAATATGGCATCGGTTTCTTTGAGTTTTATATTTTTTTTGGATAAGATGTCATCTTTTTTGATGGCACGCTTTAAAAGTGCCTCTAAATCGTTTTTGTCAAATGAATTCAAAATATACACTTGGCATCGTGATAAAAGAGCAGAAATAACCTCGAAACTTGGGTTTTCTGTTGTGGCACCAATTAGAGTAACCCATCCTTTTTCAACAGCTTGCAAAAGGGAATCCTGTTGTGATTTACTAAACCTGTGAATTTCATCAATGAACAGGATAGGGTTTTTGGTTGTAAACAGGCCCCCAGATTTTTTTGCCTTGTCAATGACATCCCTGACATCTTTAACACCGGAGTTTATGGCACTTAATGTGTAAAATGGTCTTTCAGATTCATGGGCTATAATATTGGCAAGGGTTGTTTTGCCAACACCTGGCGGACCCCAAAAAATCATGGAGGGAATAATACCCGATTGAATTTGTTTAGTCAAACTCCCGTTAGGCCCAACAATGTGGCTTTGACTAATGTAGTCATCCAATGTCTTGGGTCTTAAGCGTTCTGCCAAAGGTTCGTTCATGATGTAAAATTAACCATTTATGGTCAATAAATTGAGAATTCCTGCAATGACTTTAAGGAGTTTTAATTGAAGAGAATGACAATTTATCAGCTATATTTAGTTTGGTTTGTATTTTGTAAGTACATTGTTATATGAGCAAGACACAAGAACAGTTCAAATTCACAAATGGCGTAATAGTTTATCCATTGCTATTTGTTTTAGTATTATGGCTGGTATTTTGGTTTGAAATACGATTTGGCTATGATTTTACAGAATTTGGAATTTATCCTCATCGAATAAGTGGATTAAGAGGTATTCTGTTTAGTCCGTTTATTCATTCAGGAATAGAGCATTTATATCACAACACTATTCCTTTATTTGTTTTATCTGCAGGGCTTTTTTATTTCTATAGGTCTATAGCCTGGAAAATATTGTTTTTTGGTATTTTATTGTCTGGATTATTGACATGGATAATTGGAAGGCCATCCTATCATATAGGCGCAAGTGGATTGATTTATGTTTTAGTGAGCTTTTTATTTTTTAAAGGAATAATCGCTAAACATTATCGTCTCATCGCATTATCATTGTTGGTGGTATTTCTTTATGGTAGTATGGTTTGGTATGTATTACCAATTAAGCAGGGAATGTCCTGGGAAGGACATCTATCTGGATTGATGGTTGGTATCCTGTTTGCGTTATTATTTAAAAAAGATGTGCCTAAACCCAAAAAATATCGTTGGGAAGAAGCAGATTACAATGAAGAAGAAGATGAATTCCTGAAGCATTTTGATGAGAACGGCAATTTTATAGAAACAACTACATTGGAGGATCTGGAAGAGAATAAAACAATCACAAAGATCAATTATATCTACAAAAAAGATAATGATTAATTGCGTTGTCTAACGGCTTCATAGAGAAAAGCGCCACAGGCCACAGAAACATTTAGCGATTCTATCTCACCCAAAATAGGGAGTTTAGCTTTGTGATCAGCAAGTTTTAATACCGAAGGATTTATACCACGTCCTTCAGAACCCATAATAATGGCACAGGGTTCTGTAAAATCTATTTGATAAAGTGTATGGTCTGTTTTTTCAGTTGCGGCAATAACTGTAATACCCGAAGCCTGCATATGAAACAGGGCATCCTTAATATGATCAACCTTACAGATAGGTATTTTAAAAACGGCACCGGCACTTGTTTTAATAGTGTCTCCATTTATGGGAGCACTACCTTTTTTCTGTATGATAATGCCATGGACACCTGTGCATTCAGCAGTTCTGATTATAGCACCAAAATTGCGGACATCATTAATCTGGTCAAGTAATAAAAACAAAGGGGTTTGGCCAGATTCAAAGACGTTTAAAATAAGCTCGTCAATATCATGGAATGCTATTGGTGATATTTGAGCAACAGCACCTTGATGGTTTTTATTTGTCAATCGGTTGAGTTTTTCAACTGGCACAAAAGAGTGACTAACATTTGCTGTTTTTAAAAGGGCTTCCAATTCTTGAGCAAGGGCACCTTGCAACCCTTTTTGAAGAAAAACTTTTTCTATGGTTTCTCCAGAATTAATAGCTTCCATAACAGCTCTTAAACCAAATATCTGTGTGTTGTTTTGCATGGTGTAAAAGTATAAAAAAACCACCTCTTTTTGAGGTGGTTTAATATAATATATTGGCTTTATTCTTTAATGACTTTTCTGGAAACCATACCAGATTCATTATATATCAATGCCAGATAAATACCCTTGCTACAGTTTTGTAGATTAATTTGATTGTTACTAATTTCAGTATTGATCAATTGCCCCAGTGCATTATAAATTTCAATTTTAGCGACTTTAGATTTGGAGTCTACCTTTATTAAACCAGAAGTAGGGTTCGGGTATAATTTTAAATCATCATTGAAAGTGTTATCAGCGATGCTCAACAATGTGCAATTACTTAAATCAGGATTAATTTCAATTGGGTCACCAGGTGTTAAATCCCTGCCAGTAAAAGCCGGGTAGTCATAGGAGAATTTTTTTACTCGAAAGACATTGTTTTGGCTAGCTGTTTGACCTTGCGTTAAAATACCACCTACGGTATTTGGATTGATGTATTCCCATACAATTTCATTTGATGGTGTTATTTCAAAGAAGTAACCTGAGTCACCATCACAAATTAATGTATTGCCGTTGGGTAGTCTCTCACCACTGGATAGAATGGCTGAAAAGAAATCAGGAGGATTTGGACTGGTATAGGTCCATTCAGCAGTTGCTGGCTCAAAACCAGTGGTATTATTATAACTATAGACACCTGGTGAACTTTCTTCTGGATCAATTAAATCAATTGAAGAATATCCTCTGCCGTTGCCATTATTGAATATTAATAACTTGCCACTATCCGTTAAACCTTCATCAATCCAATGTGGATAATGTTGTGAATCAAGAGTCTGATCACTTATGGTGCCTTTATCATAGGCTATCGGGTTTCCCCAACGGAATAAAAAATCGCCACCTTTAGCATAAGTACCACCTGCATGAGAGGCTGCCTCTTCAGTTGTTGTAGAATGGTCAATTATATAAATTTCACTCAATCTTCTGGAACTCATGACAATTTGGTCTAATGTGGAATTATATTGAATGGAATTTATATGTAGCCAATTAGCTTCCCCATTATTGTTGTTTAAAAAATTTATATCCAACAATTCCGGGTTATCAGCAACTACGCCAAAATTATCTTTGGTAGCATCAAAATCTTGAACTAAATGATCATTAATATTCCACTCCCATACAATATTTGCTTGATTGGTTCCTACAGGTTCGAGTTCTAAAATTTGCTCATTATATAATTTATTTTGTGTTAGCATACCTGGGTCTCTTCCTGCTTGAATCGCTTCTGCTTGAGTCATAGTTGTCACCGCTAACATTAAAATATTGCCATTTGGAAGAGGATAGATGTCGTGATGTTGAGAAAATGTAGATGAAGAGTAATTAAAAGACCATAATAGGTTATTATCCCAATCAAATAGTTCAATTCTACCACCTACACCACCAAATGTAATGTCGCTATTTGAAATTTGACCTGTTCGCAATAAATTGCCATTTTCTAACAAGTAAACTGAAGCTGAAGGGTTATAGTTGCTTGACCATTGATGAACAACTTCCCCGCAATTATTAATTAGATAGGTTTCAGTAGAGTGTAAGGGTGCAAACAAACTTAACCCATTATATGATTCAGCATTATTTGTTAAAACCCCGACTGTATTTTGTGTAAAGCTGTTCAATGAATAATAGAACAGTAAAAGGAAAAAAGTATATTTCATTTCATGATTTTTAGCACATGCAAAATTACTAATAAGCATTAAAAGTTTAAGGTTTAAAATAAAAAAACCGTCTCTATTGAGACGGTTTTTTTAAATATGGTAAAGAATTTATTAATTACAAGTACCAGAAACCACTTCCCCTTCTGTAGGGATTGGTCCATCAGTGTATTCAGTTCCATCAGGAGCTGTAATAGTATACACATTCTCACTTTCCCATCCTGGGCCAGCACCAGTTCCACCACCAGAAACATAGTTGATAGTGAAATCAGCATCTTTAGAGATTTGTACTACAACAGTAGTTGTTTCAGGAACATTAACTGCACCATCTTCGTCCATTGCATAGAACTCTCTAGTGACACCTTCAGAAATAACTTCTAAATAACCACCATTCCAGCCATCGCCGTAAAGGTCAGTCATTTCAAAAGTCCAAGGACAGTATTCATAATCCAAAATAGTCAAATTCACAACATAATAAGGCTCTGGTGTTAAGATAGTTCTTACACCTGCAGCTGAAATTTGTAATTGAACTGTTTCAGATCCTTCTGTTTGATCTAAATCACGAATTGTTTCAACAGGAATATCAAATGATGTTGCATAAGCTGGAACAGTAATTTCGAAACCTTCATGAGGTACACCTGTATCAGCATCCATATCTCCGTCACCTGCTGTGTAATCTACATTTTGTTCAGCATTACCGGAAAGTACAACTATTTTGAATTGAGAAACTTTATTAATCGCACGACTAATAGTAAATGGAATGACACCTGATTCACCTTCCAAAAGTGTTAAACTTGTTGTTGTAGTGGTTGCAACTGGTTTTGGTTGCGTATCCATTCCATCTAAATCATCATCTGTACAGCTTGAGAAAGCAATTAAGCCTAATGCAACTGTAAGTAATTTTATATTTAATTTATTTATTTTCATCTTCTATCAAGTTTTGAGTTAAAATTATTGAGGTACATATTCAGATGGTCCTAAATCAAACCAGATACCTGAACTTGGAGCACTACCGTTATAGATTGTTAAGTAATCAAAACTAATAATACCCGTAGCATCGTCTACTGAACCAGTTCCCTCTGCAAGAGTACCAGCTACCCAATCACCTGAAAAATTAACATCACCACAAACATTTGTGAAATCAATCCAAGCTGGAGACCCATCAAGACCACCAAATGCAATATAAGGCATTGATTCAATTCTGTAAGTGTTAGGCGCTAATTCAAAGATATTTGTATTAGGACGTCCACCGTCAATAGTTTGAGCACAAGTGTATGGTCCAGCATGATCTGATTGACATCCTACAAACGTAATAGTATAGGTATCATTGATCGATGATACGGACGCACCACTAGCAGAAGTTAATTTTAAAACTAAAGTCGTTGGTTGGTCTGGATCTAAACCTCCCGTATTAATTTGTAATGGTAAAAATCCAAATGAGCTACCAGACTCAATAGTAAATGAATTTCCTAAAAGCGTAAATTCGTTACCTTCTGTTGCTGTACTTGAAGGATCAACAGCATAATTCACATCCACGTTGTTAGGAAGTGCAATACCTGAATTACCACCAAGAATATTAACTGTAATATCAATGTTCACTGCTCCTACGTCCTCAAAATAACTCTCAAGAGTAGAAGATCTAGCAAAACCTAGTGTGTAAGGGCTCGATTGGAACCCGTTGTCGTTTTCATCGTCTACTATACATGACACAGACAAAAGTGGCAAAATTAGTAGAACAAATAGTTTTCTTAAATTTTTCATAATTATCAATTTTTTTATTTTAGTTAGCGTCCCAGAAAATGTTATCTGTAAAAGCATCAGATGCTGATTGACTTGGAACGTTTGCCGAATTCGTTGAATATTCAGATGCAGGATATAATAATCTAACAGGTCTAGCAGGCTGTTCAGCTATAATAGATAATGGTACATTAGGGTATCCTGTTCTTGTAAAATCAATCCAAGATTCAATAGCATTGTAACCACATAACGCAATCCATTTTTGAGTCATAATAGCTTCAATTTTATTAGAAGAACCAGTCCATCCAATTAAATTAACATTTTCACTAGCTGTAATATAAGCAGCAGCACCTGAAGCACCTAATCTGTTGAAAGATGCTGTTATACCATTGTGGAAAAATGATTGAGCATCTCCTGAAATCCAACCACGGTGAGCCGCTTCAGCTTGTAAGAAATAGCTTTCTGCAGCTGTGAATAGTGCGTTAGGTTGTGAAGAACCTACTAATAATCCAGGTCCTAATTCAGATAATTCTGGAGGAGCCGTAGTATTAGTTGCACCTTGTTGTACTCCAACAACGCCACTAGCACCACTTGCTCCTGGAATTGGTCTAAACAAGCGTAAAATACGTGGATCTTCAACACCTGTAGAGATACCATTTTCAGTTACATCACCTTGTAAAAACTTAGCCATGTAATCAGAAGGTACGATATAATCATTATCGAATGTATCAACACCTTCAGTATCTTGACCGTAATTAGCGAAGAAAGGCTCTTGTTTTCCTGGTGCATTTTCGTAAGGAGGATCAATTAATGCATCTGAAGTCAAGAAGTTTTGATCTAAAGCTGCAAATTGTTCAGCCAAATAAGTTGAACTAGAAGATAATTCAGACTCACGCATTAAAATACGTAATTTCAATGTATTGGCAAATTTCACCCAACTTGATAAGTCACCTCCAAAAACAATATCTTCAGTTCCTAAAGGGTTATTGTTGTTTTCAGCAGCAGTTAAAGTTGCAAGGGCACCGTCAATATCCTCAATCAATGCACGGTAAATAGCCATGTCATCATCATAAGCTGGTGTAAAATTTTCACCAAATTGTAAAGCTTCAGAATATGGACAGTCTCCATAAATATCTACTAAATACTGAAAGTAGTAAGACTTCAGGATTCTGGCAACCGCCTTGTGGTTATCATAACCTTCACCATCATAAGTAATTATAGATTGATAAGTACCCATTCCTCTGTAAAGGTTTTGCCAGATAGACGTGTAGAAGTTTTGAGTGACATTCAATCTGAACTCATCTAGCATACCACCTGTTACATTGTTAACATCTGGTCCCCATTGGTTCATCCAAATACTTCCTAATTCGCTCGTTGTTACTGAAAATTGTGCTCTTGGCGCTGTAATAGCACCAGCCAATAATAAATCAGGTGTAACAACATCTACAGTAGCATCAACTTGAGATTCGTTAATATCCAATGTGCTTTCACATGAAAATACCGCAACCGCTAATGCTAGTAATAAAATTGTTTTATTAATATATTTTTTCATAATTATTTTTTTTAAAAAGTTAAGTTAACACCTAAACCAAATGTTCTTGTTGGAGGATAGTTACCAGCTTGTGTTGTAATACCCTGAGCGTTACCAGTTGAGAAACCAGATTCTGGATCGTTGTAACCTCTGTTTTCAGATGGTAAGATGACGATTGGGTTTCTAGCAGTAGCACTCACACTAACACCTGTAATAAAAGTATTTCTTAATAAATCTTTGTTCATATCATAACGTAATGATAATTCACGAACCTTAAACGCTGTAGCATCTATAACATGGTTTTCTCCAATACCTCTATATTGGTTGAAGAAGTTAATGAATGATCCTGCATTAGTACCACCAGAAGGAACCGTTGTGTTAGCAATGTAACTTCCTGGGTTGTTAGGATCTTCGATAGCTGAATTAGGGAAAATAAATGCCCCTCGACCACCTTGAGCGGTTTCAACTGCGTGGCCAGACCATGTCATGTTTGATTTCGTATCAGAATAGAATACGTGACCTGTTCTGTAATCCATAGTTGCTTGAAGCGTAAAGCTTTTATAAGTAAATGATGTATTTAAGTTCACCGTATACTTAGGAGTTGTTCTTCCAGCAATTTTAAGACCAGATGCCTCAATTGGGTTACCACTGGCTGCGTCTATTATAACACGACCTTGATCATCTCTCTCATAATAGTTAGTTTGGATTACTGGGAAAGCTTCACCTTCAATAGCGAAAACTTCAGCATAACCTAAGAAACCACCAAGAGATACTTGAGATGCCTGATCAGATACTTTAACAACTTCGTTGTCTGAAGCATAATAACCAATATTTACATCCCATTTGATGTCATCAGTTTTGATAACTTTAACACCTAAATCAATTTCGTAAGCAACACCTTTTGTTTCACCAACGTTGATAGTTGCTCTGCTCAAACCAGATGCAGCCGATGTACCAATATTGGTAATTTGATCGGTTGTATTAAAAGCTTGGTAACTGGCATCTAAAGTAAGTCTGTCTCTAAAGAATCCTAAATTAAGACCTGCTTCAAAAGTAGTTGTAAACTCAGGCGTTAATAATGGGTCAGTTTGTGTTTGGTCAGCCACAAAAGAGTTTTGACCACCTAGTGGGAAACCACCGGCTCCATTATATACTTGTTGGATTGCATATGCACCAATACCACCATCGTTACCTACTTTTACGTAAGATGCTGTTAATTTCATGTAGTTTAACACATCACCACCAAAATTATCAAATGCCTTGGTTGGGATGAAAGATAAACTAGCAGAAGGATAGAAGAATGATTGATTTGATTTAGCTAATGTAGAAGAC
This sequence comes from Hanstruepera sp. CR43, assembly GCF_055227665.1. Lineage (NCBI taxonomy): Bacteria > Pseudomonadati > Bacteroidota > Flavobacteriia > Flavobacteriales > Flavobacteriaceae > Hanstruepera > Hanstruepera sp. CR43. Next base: position 2,565,733 of record NZ_CP200078.1, read on the forward strand.
CAGTCATTTCTTCCTGTTAAGTTTAAGAATAAGAAATCCTTATAACCTAAATCCACATTGGCAAAAACACCAATTCTAGAACTAGAACGTCTGTCGTCAGTAGTTGTTCCATCAGAAAAACCATTATTTAAGAATCCTGAATTGTAGATACCTGGAATAGTTAGACCAACACCACCAACTCTAGCAAAACTACTTTTGAAGTATTGGTTGTTAGCACCTATTACAGCACCAAACGAAATATCATCAGTTAACATATAATCAAAGTTCACGAATAAATCCGTATAGTATTGACTACTTCTTGAGTTAGAATAAGAGAAATTAGATGCCAAAGATCTATTTGCACCAGTGTTACTAATAATCTCTTGTGGCTCAACATACTCATTCTGGTAAGCAAGACCAGATGCGTCATTAATACGCGCGTTACTTAATAACTTTACAGAAATGTTATCATTAACAGCGTACTGTAAGTCACCAGTCATACTGATATTGTTTGATTCTGTATCAGCTCTTTGGTTATCACGGTTCCAATAAGGGTTTGTAAAATAAGCATTCCAGTGACCTTCGTTACCTGAATACTCAAATTGTCTAATTGGCACGTTTGTAGGTGTTTGAATTAACTGCGTATATAAATCACCATTGTGAGCAGATGCAGATGTGTTAGTGTATAAAACATTAGCACTTGCAGACCATTTTCCTAAAGTCTTACCTGCATTTAAAGTGAAAGTATTTCTTTTACGAGTATCATTGGCGATAACGAACTCAGTATTTACATTTCTACCGCTTAAGTTAAAGTAGCCATCAGCATCACCTGCAGAAAGTGAAAATGAGTTTTGTCTTGTTAAACCAGTTTGGAAAAATTCTTTCATATGGTCACTACCTCTTGAAGAGTATGGCGCCATGATGAAAGTTCCATCAGCTTGTGGTAAACCTACAGGAACCATTTGACCATCAAATTCAGGTCCCCAACCACCATTTTCATAAACTACGTTTTCAAAGCCGTTACCTAAATCCCAGCCTTGTCCATAACGCGTTTGCTTTTCAGGTACATAGTGAACTGATTCAAAATCCAATGAACTGAAAATCTGCAAAGTCATCTTTTCATTTCCAGTAGCTTTTTTAGTAGTAACTACAATCGCACCGTTGGAACCTTGAGAACCATATAAGGCCGAACCAGCTGCACCTTTAATAACGTTGATAGACTCAATAGTATTTGGATCTAAAGCGTTAAGAAACGTTGTACTAGAAATTGCACCATCAATAACAACTAAAGCTTGGTTGTTTCCAGAAATAGAACGGTTACCACGCAATACGATACGTGTTCCACCGTTTACACCATTACTGTTTTGTGTAATTTGAAGACCAGTTACCTTACCAGATAAACTGTTTACAACATCTGGGTTGTTAGCTTTAACAAGTGCTTCAGTGTTAACTTCTTGGTAAGCTGTTGTTATCTCGTCTTTCTTTCTTTTGATACCAAGAGCTGTTACAACAACTTCCTCTAAAGCCTCGCTATCAACTTCCATTGCAAAGCTAATGTTGCTGGCTGCACCAATAGTCATTTCTTTTGTGGTGTAACCTAAAAAGGAATAAGATAGAACATCTCCGGTATTGGCAGTGATGGAGTAGTTACCATCAAAATCTGTCTGAGTACCAGTTGTTGTACCTTTTACAATAATATTAACTCCAGGGAGCGGCAATCCGTTTTCATCGGAAATAGTTCCTGAAATTGTTTTTTCTTGTGCGAACGTAAGTTGCACAACAAACGCTAGGAATAGCGTTAAAATTCCACTAAACTTTGTTTTCATTTTATATTTTATTTGAATTAGTCTACGCCAAAAATCATAATAAAAAGTTAATTAAACAATAATTATTGGTTAAAATTTTCATTTTTTTTTCAAAAAAAAAGCTTTTAAGAGGTTATTATACCTAAAAAATTGCAGTCAAGCTCAAATGGATTTGTGAGTTGGAAAACTTGAAACTTTGGTTTTCTGTTTTTCCATTGGCATAGTTGAAACGCAAAAGCCCTGCTTTTGTTAAAAGACCAAACCCAATACCAAAACTGTAAAGCTTTTCTTTTTGGTTTATTAAATCATTCTCAAGGTATGCAATATCAATTATGGAATGGGCATAGATACTTTCGCTTAACTGATAACGATATTCTGTATTTAGAAGTGTGTAAAATGAAGCGCTTAAGCTGTTTTCATTAAAACCACGAATCGAATTTATGCCGCCAAAACGAACCAGTTCATTTTCAAGATAATTATCTGAAATTAAACTAAACCCTTGCGAGCGCAAAAAGATACTGTTCCTGTTGTTTAAATTGAAAATTTTAAAGGCATCCAAAACAAATTGGACCTGGTTGGTTTTTGTGTCGGGCAATTTTCGATTGCCAAATCCAACTTCAAAGTCTATGAATGCATTTTTACGAAAAAGTCTACTCTCATTTTGTCGTAATAAAAACTCATACCTTACATTATATAAATTGACTGTGTAATCTTTTATATTCGGGTCAAAGGTTTCGTTTTTTAAAAGATTATTGGATTTCGCCGATTTCAACCCAACTGAAAATCGATGCTTTGAATTCATTTGGTAGAATATCCGAAGATTTTGGTTGGCCGTTGTAAAGGAAGAATCTTTTTTGAAAATCCGTAATTCAAACTCCGTTCCAATAGGTGTGTTAAATAAGTAAGGTAATGTCAAGCGAGCATTAAATGTTTTTTGGTCGTTCTCATCACTTTTGTAAATAAGGGATAGTGTTTCGCCAAAGTTCAGATTGTTTACAAGATCCAAATTCAAGTAGCCATTAAATTCAAGGTTGCCACTTTCCTCATTGGTACCAAACCCCAAAAAACCATCAAAGCTATTACTGCGATTTTTTTCTACATATATATATAATATGGTAGAGTCTTTACTAAATAGAATTTCTGGTTCTTTGATTTGATTGGCAAACTGTAAATCCTGCAGGTTTTTTGCCTTGGTTTTTATTTCGGTTAGGTTAAGCGTATTTCCTGTTCGTAATTTCAGATAATGTTTTAAATAGGATTTTGGAAATTTCTCATAGCCTTTGACGATTATTTTGTCAATGGTTCTTTGATAATCGATTTTTCCTGAAATCAGTTTGGCCACTAATTGATCTTCACCAACCTTTTTAATTTCTGACAGGGTTATTTCGTTGAAGGGGAATCCCTTTTCTGATAATTTCAGATTAATAAATTCCAACGACTGTTCTATAGAGTGAAAAGGAATGATAAAAGTACTATCCGTTACGGTTTTTGTAATCGCTTCAATGATATTCTTGGATACTAATTCGGAATTGTAGTGAATTTCGATTGACTTGTATTTTGGCCCAAGCATTATGGTTGTTTTAAAGAGGGAGTCATTAGCTCTTGCAATTGGAACTTGATTACTTTCAATATACCCTAATGTTTCGATTCTTTTTTTTAAGTCATTTATCTCATTTTCTATCGACTGAAAGTCTTGGTGTGATTTTCGGTAATTTAAAGAGTCTATGATAAATGTTTCAGCTTCGCTACTACCAATGATTTTTAACTGTAAATTTTGACCAATGAGTCCCAAAGAAAAACCTATATATATAATAAGGAGTAAAAGAAGTGATTTTCGCACGTTATCATTTTAGGTTTGCTGTGTAAAATTAACGTAAAAAGTTATGTGTTTGTATGCTAAAGGAATCGATTTTTAGTTTCCCTTGAAAATTAATCTATTAACATTTGAAAAATTAAAATTAATTTCTACCTTTGCAGCCCTCAAAAGTGAGGTTAAACAAAAATTATATAGAAATATATGCCAACAATTTCACAATTAGTACGAAAAGGAAGAGCCAAAATAACCAAGAAGAGTAAATCGGCTGCTTTAGATTCGTGTCCACAAAGACGTGGGGTTTGTACGCGTGTTTACACTACAACACCAAAGAAACCAAACTCGGCAATGCGTAAAGTTGCAAGGGTAAGGTTAACTAATGGTAAAGAGGTGAACGCTTACATCCCAGGTGAAGGTCATAATCTACAAGAACACTCGATAGTATTGGTTAGAGGTGGAAGGGTAAAAGATTTGCCAGGAGTTAGATATCACATTGTTCGTGGTGCCTTAGACACAGCAGGTGTTGCAGGTAGAACACAACGTAGATCTAAATATGGTGCAAAACGCCCTAAGAAGTAATTAAAAAACTTTAAGAAGAAGACATGAGAAAAAGACAAGCGAAAAAAAGACCGCTTTTGCCAGATCCACGTTTTAACGACCAGTTAGTAACGCGTTTTGTTAATATGATGATGTGGGATGGTAAAAAGTCTGTAGCTTTTAAAGTGTTTTACGATGCTATTGATATCGTAGATCAAAAGAAAACAGATGACGAAAAAACAGCTTTAGAGCTTTGGAAAGATGCGTTATCAAATGTGATGCCTCACGTAGAAGTACGTAGTCGTCGTGTTGGTGGTGCTACATTCCAAATTCCAATGCAAATTCGTCCAGACCGTAAAGTTTCAACAGCAATGAAATGGTTAATTGGCTATTCACGCAAAAGAAACGAAAAATCTATGGCTCAAAAATTAGCTGCAGAAATTTTAGCTGCTGCTAAAGAAGAAGGAGCTGCTGTTAAGAAAAGAGTTGATACTCACAAGATGGCAGAAGCAAACAAAGCATTCTCACACTTTAGATTTTAATTTAGGATGGCACAAAGAGATTTAAAATATACAAGAAACATAGGTATTGCTGCACATATTGATGCAGGAAAAACAACAACTACAGAGCGTATCCTTTTCTATACAGGTGTATCTCACAAAATTGGTGAAGTACATGATGGAGCGGCTACAATGGACTGGATGGAACAAGAGCAAGAAAGAGGGATTACCATTACTTCTGCTGCTACAACTTGTACATGGCAGTTTCCATTAGAGAACGCGCAACCAACTCCTGAAACAAAAGGATATCACTTTAACATTATCGATACTCCAGGTCACGTTGATTTTACGGTGGAAGTAAACCGTTCTTTACGTGTATTGGATGGATTGGTATTTTTATTTAGTGCGGTTGATGGTGTTGAACCACAATCTGAAACTAACTGGAGATTGGCTGATAACTATAAAGTTCCAAGAATAGGTTTCGTTAATAAAATGGACCGTCAGGGATCAAACTTTATGGCTGTTTGCCAACAGGTTAAAGATATGTTGAAGTCAAACGCTGTTCCAATTGTATTGAACATTGGTGACGAAGCTGACTTTAAAGGTATTGTTGATTTAGTAAAAAACAGAGCTATTGTATGGCATGAAGATACGCAAGGGGCAACTTTTGATGTTATCGAAATTCCAGATGATTTAAAAGCTGAGGCTAAAAAATACAGAGCGTTACTTATCGAAGAGGTTGCCACTTATGATGAAAACCTTTTAGAGAAGTTCATGGAAGATGAAGACTCAATCACTGAAGACGAAATCCACGCGGCATTACGTGCAGCGGTTATGGATATGGCAATCATTCCAATGATTTGTGGTTCGTCATTCAAGAATAAAGGTGTGCAGTTTTTATTGGATGCTGTTTGCCGTTATTTACCATCGCCTGTAGATAGAGATAATATTGTGGGTACTAACCCAGATACTGGTGCTGATGAAGTGCGTAAGCCGGATGTTACTGCGCCTTTCTCTGCATTGGCATTTAAGATTGCTACTGACCCATTCGTAGGTCGTTTGGCTTTCTTCCGTGCCTATTCAGGACGTTTAGATGCCGGTTCTTATATATTAAATAACCGTTCAGGTAAGAAAGAGCGTATTTCTCGTATCTACCAAATGCACTCAAACAAGCAAAATGCTATCGAATATATCGAAGCTGGTGATATTGGAGCGGCAGTTGGATTTAAGGATATCAAGACTGGTGATACCATGTCAGATGAGAAACACCCAATCGTATTGGAAAGTATGGATTTCCCTGATCCAGTAATTGGTATTGCAGTTGAGCCTAAAACAAAAGCTGATGTTGATAAATTGGGTATGGCTTTGGCTAAATTAGCTGAAGAAGATCCAACATTTACTGTAAGAACAGACGAAGCTTCAGGACAGACCATCATTTCTGGAATGGGTGAGCTTCATTTAGATATTATTGTTGACCGTTTGAAGCGTGAGTTTAAGGTTGAAGTAAACCAAGGACAACCTCAAGTAGAGTACAAAGAAGCTATTACACAACGTGCTGAACACAGAGAAGTTTATAAGAAACAATCTGGTGGACGCGGTAAATTTGCTGATATTGTATTTACATTGGAGCCTGCTGAAGAAGGAAAACAAGGTCTTGAATTCGTTTCAGAAATTAAAGGTGGTAACGTTCCAAAAGAATTTATCCCTTCTATAGAAAAAGGATTTACTATGGCTATGGTCAATGGTCCATTGGCAGGATACGAAGTTGATGCTATGAAAGTAACATTAACGGATGGTTCTTACCACGATGTGGATTCAGATCAATTGTCATTCGAATTGGCTGCAAAATTAGGATTTAAAGCTGCTGCAAGAGCTGCAAAAGCCGTAATCATGGAGCCTATCATGAAATTAGAAGTACTTACTCCTGAAGAAAATATGGGAGATATTGTAGGTGACCTTAACCGTCGTCGTGGTCAAGTTAACGACATGAGCGACAGAGCAGGTTCAAAAGTTGTTAAGGCAAATGTGCCGTTATCAGAAATGTTTGGTTATGTAACAGCGTTGCGTACTCTTTCTTCTGGTAGAGCAACATCAACAATGGAATTTTCACATTATGCTGAAACACCTTCAAACATATCTGAAGAAGTGATTAAGGCAGCTAAAGGAGTTGAAGCTTAAATCTTAAGAAAATGAGTCAAAAAATTAGAATAAAATTAAAGTCTTACGATCACAATTTAGTAGATAAGTCTGCTGACAAGATTGTAAAAACAGTTAAAAGTACGGGTGCTGTGGTTACGGGTCCAATTCCGTTACCAACTCACAAGAAAATTTTTACTGTATTACGTTCACCTCACGTAAACAAGAAGTCAAGAGAGCAATTCCAATTAAGTTCTTACAAGCGCTTATTGGATATTTATTCTTCTTCTTCAAAGACTATCGATGCTTTAATGAAACTTGAATTACCAAGTGGTGTTGAAGTAGAGATCAAAGTGTAAGTAAGACAAGCGAACATGTCCTTGACGATGGTCAGGGAAAAACGGAAAAAATACAATTCAAGGCTGAAACGTATTTTTCAGCCTTGAATTTTAATAAATAGAATAATAACAATTAATAATTAATAAATATGTCTGGGTTAATAGGAAAAAAAATCGGTATGACCAGCATCTTCGATGAGAATGGAAAGAATATTCCATGTACAGTTATCGAAGCAGGTCCATGTATCGTTACCCAAGTCAGAACCGAAGAAGTTGATGGTTATAATGCCGTGCAACTTGGTTTCGATGACGCGACAGAAAAAAGTGCTACAAAAGCTGATCTAGGTCATGCTAAAAAAGCAGGTACTTCTGTAAAACGCAAAGTTGTTGAATTCCAAGGTTTTGAGGAGGAGTACAAATTAGGTGATGCTATCACTGTAGAGCACTTTATTGAAGGAGAGTTTGTTGATATCTCAGGAACTTCAAAAGGTAAAGGATTCCAAGGTGTTGTCAAGCGTCATGGTTTTGGTGGTGTCGGTCAAGCTACGCATGGTCAGCACAACCGTTTAAGAGCACCTGGTTCTATTGGAGCCGCTTCTTACCCTGCTAGAGTATTCAAAGGAATGCGTATGGCCGGAAGAATGGGTGGAGAAAAAGTGAAAGTTGAAAATTTAAGAGTTTTAAAAGTAGTTCCTGAAAAGAACTTACTTGTTGTAAAGGGATGTGTTCCTGGTCACAAAAACGCTTATGTAATTATTAGAAAGTAATGAAGGTAGCAGTTTTAGATATAAACGGAAAAGACACAGGTAGAAAGGTAGACCTTTCTAATGATGTGTTTGCTATTGAGCCTAATAATCACGCAGTATATTTAGATGTTAAGCAGTATTTAGCTAACCAAAGACAAGGTACACACAAGGCTAAAGAACGTGCTGAAATAGCAGGAAGTACTCGCAAGATTAAGAAACAAAAGGGAACTGGTACAGCAAGAGCTGGTAGCATTAAGTCTGGAGTTTTTAAAGGTGGTGGTCGTATGTTCGGTCCAAGACCAAGAAACTACAGCTTTAAATTGAACAAAAGTTTAAAGCGTTTGGCTCGTAAATCGGCTTTATCAATGAAAGCTAATGAGAAGTCAATTGTGGTGTTGGAAGACTTTAATTTTGATACACCAAAGACTAAAAACTTTACAGCGGTTTTAAAGGCTTTAGACCTTGAAAACAAAAAATCTCTCTTTGTGTTGGGTGCGTCAAATAATAATGTATATTTGTCGTCACGCAATTTGAAAGGCTCTGAAGTCATAACTAATTCAGAATTAAGTACTTACAAAATACTTAACGCAAATCAAGTTGTGCTTTTAGAGAGTTCTTTAGAAGAAATTGAAACGAATTTAAGTAAATAAGAAACAGATGAACATCTTAATTAAACCCATAATCACGGAAAAAGCGACTGCAGATAGCGAGTTAAGAAACTGCTATACATTCGCTGTGAATACGAAGGCGAACAAGGTTGAAATCAAGAAAGCGGTTGAGGCTGCTTATGGCGTTTCTGTTGAAAAAGTTCGTACTATAAATGTCCGTCCAGAAAGAAGTACCAAGTATACAAAAACTGGTATTCAACATGGTAAAACAAATGCTGTTAAAAAAGCAATTGTACAACTGGCGGAAGGTGAAATGATTGATTTATACAGTAACATGTAATTAAAGACAAATGTCAGTAAGAAAATTAAAACCAATCACACCAGGGCAGCGTTTTAGAGTAGTAAATGGGTATGACGCCATTACTACTGATAAGCCGGAGAAAAGTTTATTAGCTCCGAAAAAAAGGTCTGGTGGTAGAAACAGTCGCGGAAAAATGACCATGCGCTACATTGGTGGTGGTCACAAGAAAAGGTATCGTATTATCGATTTTAAACGTAACAAAACTGGAATTCCAGCAGAAGTTAAGTCTATCGAATACGATCCAAACAGAACAGCGTTTATTGCGTTGTTGAACTATCAAGATGGTGAGAAACGCTATATCGTTGCTCAAAATGGTTTACAAGTTGGACAAACTGTAGTTTCTGGTAAAGAGAATATTGCTCCAGAGATTGGAAATACCATGCCGTTATCGCAAATTCCTCTAGGAACGATTATTTCTTGTGTTGAATTACGTCCAGGTCAAGGAGCTGTTATGGCTCGTAGTGCTGGAACGTTTGCACAATTAATGGCGCGTGATGGGAAGTTTGCTACTATTAAATTACCATCTGGTGAAACACGTTTAATATTAGCTGATTGTATGGCTACTATAGGTGTTATTTCTAATTCAGATCATCAGTTGTTAGTATCAGGTAAAGCTGGTAGAACAAGATGGTTAGGTAGAAGACCACGTACAAGACCAGTTGTTATGAACCCTGTCGATCACCCAATGGGTGGTGGTGAAGGTAAGTCTTCAGGTGGACACCCACGTTCTAGAAATGGTATACCTGCTAAAGGTTACAGAACCCGTTCTAAAACAAAAGCGAGTAATAAATATATTGTAGAACGTAGAAAGAAATAATAAGTCATGTCAAGATCATTAAAAAAAGGACCTTACGTTCATTATAAATTAGAGAAGAAAGTTGCTGCAAACGTAGAAGCTAACAAAAAAACGGTTATCAAAACGTGGTCAAGAGCCTCAATGATAACACCTGATTTTGTTGGTCAAACGATCGCAGTGCATAACGGACGCCAGTTTGTTCCAGTTTATGTAACTGAAAACATGGTAGGACACAAGTTAGGAGAATTTTCACCAACACGATCTTTTAGAGGTCATGCAGGTGCTAAAAATAAAGGTAAAAAGTAGTAAGCTATGGGAAGTCGTAAAAAACAAATGGCAGACGCTATTAAGGAAGAAAAGAAGCAAATAGCTTTTGCTAAACTTAATAACTGTCCTACGTCACCGAGAAAAATGCGTTTAGTAGCCGATTTAGTAAGAGGTGAACGCGTAGAGAAAGCGCTTAATATTTTGAAATTTAGCCAAAAGGAAGCGTCTAATCGTTTAGAGAAATTGTTATTGTCTGCAATTGCAAACTGGCAAGCTAAAAACGAAGATGCAAGTATTGAAGAGGCTGAATTGTTTGTTAAGGAGATTAGAGTAGATGGTGGAACAATGCTAAAAAGATTGCGTCCAGCACCTCAAGGTCGTGCACACAGAATTAGAAAACGTTCAAACCATGTTACATTAGTGGTTGGAGCTAACAATAACACACAAGCTTAAGTAGAGATATGGGACAAAAAACAAATCCAATCGGAAATCGTTTAGGAATTATCAGAGGATGGGAATCTAACTGGTACGGAGGAAATGATTATGGCGATAAACTTGCCGAAGACGATAAGATCAGAAAGTACGTTCACGCACGTCTATCTAAAGCTAGTGTTTCCAGAGTAATTATTGAAAGAACTTTGAAACTTGTAACCGTTACTATCACTACGGCTCGTCCAGGTATCATTATTGGTAAAGGCGGTCAAGAGGTAGACAAGTTAAAAGAAGAGCTTAAGAAAATTACCGGAAAAGAAGTTCAGATCAACATTTTTGAAATCAAAAGACCTGAACTAGATGCATTTTTAGTAGCATCAAGTATTGCACGTCAAATAGAAAATAGAATTTCTTACCGTCGAGCAATTAAGATGGCTATTGCTGCTACAATGCGTATGAATGCTGAAGGAATTAAAGTTCAAATCAGTGGTCGTTTAAATGGTGCTGAAATGGCACGTAGTGAACACTACAAAGAAGGACGTATTCCTTTATCAACATTTAGAGCCGATATTGACTATGCTTTAGTTGAAGCCCATACTACTTACGGTAGATTAGGTGTTAAAGTATGGATCATGAAAGGTGAAGTATATGGTAAAAGAGAACTTTCTCCGCTTGTTGGTTTATCTAAAAAGCAAGGAAAAGGTGGACGTGGTGGTGCAAGAGAAAACAAATCACGTCGTAGAAAGTAATTTTTTAAAGAAAAGAAAGCATGTTACAGCCTAAAAGAACAAAATTTCGTAAGCAAATGAAAGGTCGCATGAAGGGCAATGCCGAAAGAGGGCATCGTCTATCAAGTGGAACCTTTGGTATAAAGTCGCTAGACTCAAATTTTATCACAGCTCGTCAAATTGAAGCTGCGCGTATTGCTGCAACCCGTTACATGAAAAGGGAAGGATCAATCTGGATTAAGATATTTCCAGACAAGCCTATCACTAAAAAGCCTCTTGAGGTACGTATGGGTAAAGGTAAAGGTGCCGTTGAATATTGGGCAGCAGTTGTTAAACCAGGTCGTATACTTTTCGAAGTAGGTGGTGTGCCATTAGAAGTTGCTAAAGAAGCGTTGCGTTTAGCTGCACAGAAGTTGCCAGTTAAAACTAAATTTATAATTGCTAGAGATTACGAAGCATAATTTATTTGATACTATGAAACAATCAGAAATTAAAGAATTATCAGTAGCTGAGTTACAAGAGAAACTTGGTGAGACAAAAAAGAGTTATTCAGAAATGAAGTTGGCTCATGCAATTTCTCCTCTAGAGAATCCAATTCAATTGCGTTCAGTAAGAAGAACAATAGCTAGAATTGCAACAGAATTAACAAAAAGAGAATTACAATAATTCTGCAGAAAGATGGAAACAAGAAATTTAAGAAAAGAACGTATAGGAATTGTTACTAGTAATAAGATGCAGAAATCTATTGTAGTTTCTGAAGTTAAGAAAGTAAAACATCCTATGTATGGAAAGTTCGTGTTAAAGACTAAAAAATATGTTGCGCACGACGAGACAAACGATTGTAACATTGGAGATACTGTAAAGATCATGGAAACAAGACCTATGAGTAAATCCAAATGTTGGAGATTAGTTGAAATAATTGAAAGAGCGAAGTAATTATGGTACAGACTGAATCAAGATTAAAAGTAGCTGATAACACCGGAGCGAAAGAGGTTTTAACCATTCGCGTATTAGGTGGAACCAAAAGAAGATACGCTTCTGTAGGAGACAAAATTGTTGTATCTGTCAAAGATGCAACTCCTAATGGAAACATTAAAAAAGGAGCTGTTTCTACCGCAGTTGTTGTACGTACTAGAAAAGAAGTAAGAAGACCAGATGGTTCTTACATTCGTTTTGACGACAATGCATGTGTATTATTGAACCCAACAGGTGAAATGAGAGGTACACGTGTATTTGGTCCTGTAGCTAGAGAACTTCGTGATAAACAATTCATGAAAATTGTATCATTGGCACCTGAAGTGCTTTAATGAAAAATAAAATGACAAAGCTTAAAATTAAATCAGGAGATACTGTAAAAGTAATAGCTGGAGACCATAAAGGATCTGAAGGTAAAGTACTTCAAGTATTAATAGATAAGAACAAGGCGATCGTTGAGGGCGTAAACTTGGTGAAGAAGCACATGAAACCAAGTGCACAAAATCCTCAAGGAGGAATCGTTGAAAAGGAAGCAGCTATTCATATTTCTAACTTATCATTGTTGACCTCTAAAGGTGAAGCAACACGAGTTGGATATAGAATGGAAGGCGATAAAAAAGTGAGATTTTCCAAAAAATCAAATGAAGTAATATAGTTATGGCGTATTTACCGAGACTTAAAGAAGAGTATAAAAGCAGAGTAATTGCAGCTCTTACAGACGAATTTGGTTATAGTAATGTAATGCAGGTGCCTAAACTTCAAAAGATAGTGTTATCTAAAGGAGTTGGTGCAGCCGTTGCTGATAAAAAGTTAATTGATCATGCTGTTGAAGAATTAACCACTATAACAGGACAAAAAGCTATAGCAACCATGTCTAAAAAAGACGTGGCATCTTTCAAACTACGTAAAGGAATGCCAATTGGGGCAAAGGTTACGTTAAGAGGTGAAAGAATGTACGAATTTTTAGATCGTTTAATTACATCGGCCTTACCACGTGTAAGAGATTTTAACGGAATTAAAGCTACTGGATTTGACGGAAGAGGTAATTACAATTTAGGTATTACCGAGCAAATTATCTTCCCAGAAATTGATATTGATAAAGTCAATAAAATCTCTGGTATGGATATTACATTTGTAACTTCTGCAGCTACAGATAAAGAAGCAAAATCATTATTAACCGAATTAGGATTACCGTTTCAAAAGAATTAAGATATGGCTAAAGAATCAATGAAAGCCCGTGAGGTAAAAAGAGCAAAAATGGTAGCAAAGTATGCTGAAAAACGTAAAGCTTTAAAAGAAGCTGGCGATTATGAAGCATTACAAAAATTACCAAAAAATGCTTCTCCAGTTCGTATGCACAACCGTTGCAAACTTACTGGAAGACCAAAAGGGTATATGAGAACATTTGGTATTTCTCGTGTATTATTTAGAGAAATGGCTAACCAAGGGTTAATTCCAGGTGTTAAAAAAGCAAGTTGGTAAAAATTATTAATTGGTTTCAGGTTTAATTCCGATAGTCGTAATTAAAAACCGTTACCGCAAATTTATAACTATGTATACAGATCCAATAGCGGATTATTTAACAAGAATTAGAAACGCAGTGCGTGCTAATCACAGAGTGGTTGAGATTCCTGCATCTAATCTTAAAAAAGAAATCACTAAAATATTATTCGATCAAGGATATATTTTAAGTTACAAATTCGAAGATTCAGCTGTACAAGGGACTATTAAGATAGCTCTTAAGTACAACAAGGAAACTAAAGAACCTGTAATTAAGAAGATTCAAAGAATAAGTAAACCTGGTTTACGTAAGTACGCAAGTTCAAAAGATCTTCCAAGAATTCTTAACGGTCTTGGTATTGCAATCGTTTCTACCTCTCATGGTGTAATGACTGGAAAACAAGCTCAACAAGAAAATGTTGGAGGAGAAGTACTTTGTTACGTTTACTAATTAAAAAGACTATAAGACATGTCAAGAATAGGTAATAACCCAGTAGGAATTCCGGAAGGAGTTACAGTTGAAGTCAACGATAACATAGTTACTGTAAAAGGAAAATTAGGAGAATTAACTCAAGAATTTTCAAATGTATCTATCAAAGTTGAAGATGGAAATGTTTTAGTGGAGCGTTCTTCAGATAAAAAAGAAGACAAAGCAAAGCATGGTCTTTATAGAGCACTTTTATCTAATATGATTGAAGGTGTTTCTAAAGGATGGACAAAAGAATTAGAGTTAGTAGGTGTTGGATATAGAGCTACCAATCAAGGTCAAAAATTAGATTTGGCTTTAGGTTTCTCTCATAACATCATTATGGATTTAGCTCCAGAAGTTAAAGTGGAAACTGTAACTGAAAAAGGGAAAAATCCAATAGTAAAACTAACCTCTCACGATAAGCAATTGGTTGGACAGGTAGCGGCTAAAATTCGCGCGTTTAGAAAACCAGAGCCTTACAAAGGTAAAGGTGTGAAGTTTGTTGGTGAACAAATAAGAAGAAAAGCAGGTAAATCAGCTTAATAAGTAAGTTATGGCATTAACAAAGAACGAAAGACGATTAAGAATTAAGAACAGAGTTCGCCAGATAGTTTCAGGTACTGAAGCTAGACCAAGGTTATCTGTTTTTAGAAGTAATAAAGAAATATATGCTCAAATAGTTGATGACGTTACTGGTAAAACTATCAGTGCTGCATCTTCTAGAGACAAAGACATTAGTTCTGCAAAAGGTACAAAAATGGAAATTGCTGCATTAGTAGGAAAATCTGTTGCTGAAAAAGCCCTTAAAGCAGGTGTGGAAACAATCTCTTTTGATAGAGGAGGTTATTTATATCACGGTAGAGTAAAATCATTAGCAGAAGGTGCTAGAGAAGCAGGACTTAAATTCTAAGAAATTATGTATCAGAAATACAAAAGCGCAGAACTAGTAAAGCCAAGTGGATTAGATCTTAAAGATCGTTTAGTTGGCGTACAAAGAGTAACAAAAGTAACCAAAGGAGGTAGAGCATTCGGATTTTCAGCAATAGTTGTTGTTGGTGATGAAGCTGGCGTCGTTGGTCACGGTTTAGGAAAGTCTAAAGATGTAGCGAGTGCAATTGCTAAAGCAGTTGAGGATGCTAAGAAAAATTTAGTACGTATTCCAATCGTAAAAGGAACGTTACCACACGAACAAAAAGGTAAGTATGGTGGAGCACGAGTAAACATCATTCCTGCAGCTCCTGGTACAGGGGTTATTGCTGGTGGTGCTGTGAGAACAGTATTGGAAGCAGTAGGTGTACACGATGTATTATCAAAATCTCAAGGTTCATCTAACCCACACAACGTAGTTAAGGCAACGTTTGATGCTTTATTACAATTAAGAGACGCAAGAACTATTGCTCGTGACAGAGGAATTTCTCTTGAAAAAGTGTTTAAAGGATAATAAGGAAAACGATGGCAAAGATTAAAGTAAAAAAAGTAAAGAGTGCAATCAATCGTACGAAAAGACAAAAGCTAACATTGGAAGCTTTAGGTCTTAAGAAGATTGGTCAAGTAGTAGAGCACGATGCCACACCAAATATCCTTGGTATGGTTGCTAAAGTTTCACATTTAGTTTCTGTTGAAGAAACAAAATAATATATACTGAAAAATGGATTTAAGTAATTTAAAACCTGCAGAAGGTTCAGTTAAAAGTCAAGGAAAACGAGTAGGTAGAGGACAAGGTTCTGGTAAAGGTGGTACCGCAACACGTGGTCACAAAGGTGCCAAGTCACGTTCTGGTTATTCTAAAAAGATTGGATTTGAAGGTGGACAAATGCCGCTTCAAAGACGTGTTCCTAAATTTGGCTTTACAAATATCAATCGTGTGGAATATCAAGGAGTTAATCTTGATACCCTTCAACAATTGGTAGATGATAAGAAAATTAAAGATACTGTAGATTTAGATACATTAATGGCCTTTAACGTAATTGGCAAGAACGATCTTGTTAAGATTTTAGGTAGAGGTGAATTAAAATCAAAATTAACAGTAACAGCTCATAAGTTTACTGCTTCGGCTAAAGCTGCTATTGAAGCTGCTGGTGGTGAGGCTGTAACTTTATAATCCCGATATAAGCGCATGAAATTTATAGAGACATTAAAAAATGTTTGGAAAATAGAAGAACTGAGAAACAGAATCATTGTAACATTAGGTCTGTTATTGGTTTACCGTTTTGGTGCACAAGTAGTTTTACCTGGTATTGATGCTGCGCAATTAGAAGGATTACAAGGTAACACAGAAGATGGTTTATTAGGTTTATTAAATGCTTTTACAGGAGGTGCTTTTGCTAACGCTTCTGTTTTTGCATTGGGTATTATGCCTTATATCTCGGCTTCAATTGTTGTACAGTTAATGGGAATTGCTATTCCATATTTGCAAAAATTACAAAAAGAAGGTGCTAGTGGTCAAAAGAAAATCACACAAATTACACGATGGTTAACCATTGCTATTTGTTTGGTTCAGGCTCCTGGTTATTTAGCGAGTTTGCCAACGTTAGGTATTCCTGCGTCAGCATTCTTGTTAGGTCAGGGAACCTTGTTCTATTTCTCTTCTGTAATTATCTTAGTAACAGGATGTATTTTTGCTATGTGGTTAGGGGAGAAAATTACAGATAAGGGAATTGGAAATGGTATCTCATTATTGATTATGGTTGGTATCATTGCAACATTACCTAAAAACTTCTTGTTAAATGCTTCTTCTAGATTAGAAAGCAACAGTGTGATGTTGATTCTATTTGAATTGGTTATCTGGTTGTTAATCATTCTAGCTTCAATTATGTTAGTAATGGCTGTAAGAAAGATTGCTGTTCAATATGCAAGACGTACAGCTTCGGGAGGTTTTGAAAAAAATGTTTTTGGATCAAGACAATATATCCCATTGAAGTTAAATGCTTCTGGTGTAATGCCAATCATTTTTGCTCAAGCCATTATGTTTGTGCCAACGTTGATAGGTGGTTCGTCATTCTTAAAAGAAACAGCTGTTGGACAGTGGATGCAAACTAATTTTGCTGATATATTCGGATTTTGGTACAACTTAGTGTTTGCTTTATTGATTATCGTATTTACATATTTCTATACGGCAATTACAGTACCTACTAACAAAATGGCAGATGATTTAAAGAGAAGCGGTGGATTTATTCCAGGTATTCGTCCTGGAACTGAAACATCAGAATATCTTGACAAGATCATGTCTCAAATAACATTACCAGGTTCTATATTCTTGGCTTTAATAGCTGTGTTCCCAGCCTTTATTGTAAAGTTAATGAATGTACAATCAGGATGGGCCTTATTTTTTGGTGGAACGTCACTATTAATTATGGTCGGAGTTGCAATTGACACTATGCAGCAGGTAAACTCTTACTTGTTGAATAGACACTATGACGGCTTGATGAAAACAGGTAAAAATAGAAAAGCAGTAGCTTAATATCATACTATGGCAAAACAAGCAGCAATAGAGCAAGACGGAACAATTATAGAAGCATTGTCAAATGCTATGTTTCGTGTTGAATTAGAAAACGGTCACATTGTGACAGCACACATTTCTGGTAAAATGCGTATGCACTACATTAAGTTGTTACCAGGGGATAAAGTAAAATTGGAAATGAGTCCTTACGATTTAACGAAGGCTCGAATAACTTATAGATACTAATACGATGAAAGTAAGAGCATCAGTAAAAAAAAGAAGCGCAGACTGTAAAATAGTTCGCAGAAAAGGTAGACTTTACGTCATTAACAAAAAGAATCCTAGATTCAAACAAAGACAAGGATAATTATGGCAAGAATTGCAGGTGTAGACATACCAAAAAACAAAAGAGGAGTTATCTCGCTAACTTATATCTATGGAATAGGTAAAAGTAGAGCAAAAGAAATTTTAGCCACTGCTAAAGTTGATGAAAGTACAAAAGTTCAAGACTGGACAGACGACGAAATTGGAAACATTCGTGAGGCTGTTGGATCTTTTACTATTGAAGGTGAATTACGTTCTGAAACACAATTGAACATTAAACGATTAATGGATATTGGATGTTACAGAGGTATTCGTCACAGAGCTGGTCTTCCATTAAGAGGACAGCGTACTAAAAACAACTCTAGAACTAGAAAAGGTAGAAGAAAAACAGTTGCTAACAAGAAAATGGCAACTAAATAATAAACAGACGATAGTCATTAGCGTTTAGAAGTTAGATGAATCTGTTTGAAATAGCAATGTTTAGGATTCTAACAACTAAAAACTAACAACTAGAACATTAAAAAATATGGCAAAGTCAAGTACAAAAAAACGTAAAGTAGTAGTAGATGCTATTGGTGAAGCACACGTAACAGCTTCATTCAACAATATTATCATTTCACTTACTAACAAAAAAGGGGATGTAATTTCATGGTCATCTGCTGGTAAAATGGGATTCCGTGGATCTAAAAAGAACACACCTTATGCTGCTCAATTAGCTGCTGAAGATGCTGCTGGAGTAGCTCAAGAAGCTGGATTGAAAAAAGTAAAGGTCTATGTTAAAGGTCCTGGTAATGGTAGAGAATCTGCTATCCGTTCTATTCACAATGCTGGTATTGAAGTAACTGAAATTATTGATGTTACTCCATTACCACACAATGGATGTAGACCTCCAAAACGTAGAAGAGTTTAATTATTAATAAATAACAAGTATCAACGAGAGATCAACGATTATCGAAGGATAAGATTAAGACCTTAATTCATAATCACTCTCATAATTTAATTTTTTAAAATGGCAAGATATACTGGTCCTAAAACTAAAATAGCTCGTAAATTTGGCGAAGCTATCTATGGAGAAGACAAATCTTTTGAGAAAAGAAATTATCCTCCAGGTCAACATGGTGCAAACAAGCGTCGTGGTAAAAAATCTGAATATGCAATCCAATTAATGGAGAAGCAAAAAGCTAAATATACCTATGGTATTTTAGAGCGTCAGTTCAGAAATATGTTCAAAAAAGCAACTGCAGCTCCTGGAATTACAGGTGAGGTTTTATTACAATTGTGCGAGTCACGTTTAGATAACGTGGTTTTCAGAATGGGTATGGCACCTTCAAGAAGCGGCGCTAGACAATTAGTATCTCATAGACACGTTACCGTAAATGGTGAGTTGGTAAACATTCCATCATACCAATTGAAAGCTGGTGATGTTGTTGCTGTTAGAGAAAAATCAAAATCTCTTGAGTCAATTAATAATTCATTAGCGAACTCAAGCCACATATATGAGTGGATTACTTGGAATAATGATAAAAAAGAAGGAACCTATGTATCGGTTCCAGCTAGAATTCAAATTCCAGAAAATATCAACGAGCAATTCATCGTCGAATTGTATTCTAAATAATAATTTAAAAACATTGGTATTTAGCCAAAGGGTTTATTCGTACTTCTTCAAACTTATAGACCGCGCAACTAAATAACAATTAAAACGAAGAAATAATATGGCAGTATTTAGTTTTCAAAAACCCGACAAAGTAATCATGATTGATTCAACTGACTTTGAAGGGAAATTCGAGTTCAGACCTTTAGAACCAGGTTATGGTTTAACAGTTGGAAATGCATTACGAAGAGTTTTATTATCATCTCTTGAAGGATTTGCAATCACATCCGTTAGAATTGAAGGTGTTGATCACGAATTCTCTACAATAGCAGGTGTTGTGGAAGATGTTACTGAAATCATTTTGAATTTAAAACAAATCCGTTTTAAAAGACAAATTGATGATGTTGATAACGAATCCGTTTCAATTTCTATTTCAGGACAAGAACAAATTACAGCGGGCGATTTCCAAAAATTCATTTCAGGATTCCAAGTATTAAATTCAGAATTAGTAATCTGTAATTTAGATCCTAAAGTGAACATCAACATGGAAATCACTATTGAAAAAGGTAGAGGATATGTTCCTGCAGAAGAAAACAAAAAAGCTTCTGCACCAATTGGAACAATTTTTACTGATTCAATCTACACACCAATCAAAAATGTGAAATATAGCATTGAGAATTACCGTGTAGAGCAAAAGACAGATTACGAAAAATTAGTTTTCGAAATCATTACAGATGGTTCTATCAACCCACAAGATGCGTTGACTGAAGCCGCTAAAACATTAATTCACCACTTCATGTTATTCTCTGATGAGCGTATTACATTAGAAGCTGATGAAATTGCACAAACTGAAACTTATGATGAAGAATCACTTCACATGAGACAGTTATTGAAAACCAAATTGGTTGACATGGATTTGTCAGTACGTGCATTGAACTGTTTAAAAGCAGCTGAAGTTGATACGTTAGGTGATTTAGTATCATTCAACAAAAACGATTTAATGAAGTTCCGTAACTTCGGTAAGAAATCTTTAACAGAGCTAGAAGAACTAGTAAATGTGAAAGGATTGAATTTCGGAATGGACTTATCAAAATACAAATTAGATAAAGATTAATTAATCATATTTTGCTCCCACGTTATAGCGTGGTCTGGTAGCAAGATGATAAAACAAAGGTCATGAGACACGGAAAAAAAGTTAACCATTTAGGTAGAAAAACAGCTCACAGAAAGTCCATGTTGGCTAATATGGCTTGTTCATTAATTGAGCACAAACGTATTAACACTACTGTAGCTAAAGCAAAAGCTTTAAAGCAATTTGTTGAGCCTTTAGTAACTAAATCTAAAGAAGACACAACTCACAACAGACGTATTGTTATGTCGCGTTTAAGACAAAAAGATGCTGTTGCTGAATTATTCAGAGAAGTGGCTCCTAAAGTTGGTGACAGACCAGGAGGTTATACAAGAATTATCAAGTTAGGAAACCGTTTGGGTGATAACGCGGATATGGCAATGATAGAGTTAGTTGACTACAACGAACTATACAATGCAGGTAAAGCGAAGAAGAAAACAACACGTAGAAGTAGAAGAGGTGGTTCTAAACCAGCTGCTGCAGCTCCTGTTGAAACTCAAGCAACCAACGAAGAAGAATAAATGTTAATAAGCATTGAAAATAAAAAGGATAATCTATTTTAGGTTATCCTTTTTTTTATGCAATTTTGCAAAACCTTTTTTTAGAAATGAAATACAACAAACGAGACAAAGCCATTGTTCTGCTAGCAGACGGAACAATATTTCACGGTAAATCAATTGGTAAAAAAGGAACTGCTTTCGGCGAAGTATGTTTCAATACCGGAACCACAGGTTATCAAGAAATTTTCACAGATCCTTCTTACTTCGGACAACTCATGGTAACCACCAATGCACACATTGGAAATTATGGAACCCATGAAGACGAAATGGAATCCGATTCCATAAAAATTTCAGGTCTGATTTGTAAAAATTTTAGTTTCAATTATTCCAGACCATCTGGAGAGGGAAATCTGGAAGATTTTTTTGAAAAATATAATGTGTTAGCCATATCTGATATCGATACCAGAGCTTTGGTTGCATACATCAGAGACAATGGCGCCATGAATGCGGTTATTACTACTGAAGTAGATAAAATAGAAGAGCTTAAAAAGCAATTAGCAGAAGTACCTAATATGGAAGGCCTGGAATTGGCTTCTAAAGTTTCAACCAAAGAACCTTACTTCTATGGTAATGAAAACGCCAAGTATAAGATTGCAGCTTTGGACATTGGTGTGAAGAAAAACATTTTACGCAACCTAGCGAAACGTGATGCCTACATTAAGGTTTTTCCATACAATGCCAAGTTTGAAGATTTGGAAGCATTTAAACCAGACGGCTACTTTTTGTCAAATGGTCCTGGTGATCCAGAACCTTTGATGGAAGCCCAATCGGTTGCCAAAGAAATTATTAGTAGAAATTTACCATTGTTTGGTATTTGTTTAGGACATCAGGTAATTGCTTTGGCCAATGGTATTTCAACATACAAAATGCATCATGGACACAGAGGAATAAACCATCCAGTCAAAAATATGCTAACAGGTAAAGGTGAAATTACCTCGCAAAACCATGGTTTTGCTATCAATCGCGAGGAAACTGAAAAGCATCCTGATGTTGAGATTACGCATGTACACTTAAATGACCATACAGTAGCGGGTATTCGAATGAAATCCAAAAACTGCTTCTCGGTGCAATACCATCCGGAAGCCAGTCCAGGACCACATGATTCCTCGTATCTGTTTGACCAGTTTATAGAGAATATTCAAAAAGCCTAATTTAAAAACCTCAAAGAATCCGAAAATTCCTTGAGGTTTTTTTAATACGAAAACATTATCGTAAAAAATTAATGTAATACTCCAATTGAAAATACGGTTTCGTAGGAGTATTTTGTAAATTTGTAATAATAACTAAATAATCAAAAAACTTTCCAATGAGCATTATAATTGACATTCATGCCAGACAAATTTTAGATTCACGTGGTAACCCAACTGTTGAAGTGGACGTAATAACCGAAAATGGAATTATGGGCCGTGCAGCGGTACCTTCAGGAGCATCAACAGGAGAACATGAAGCTGTAGAATTACGAGATGGTGGTTCGTCCTTTATGGGAAAAGGAGTCACTAAAGCCGTTAAAAATGTCAATACGATTATTGCACAGGAATTATTGGGTGTATCTGTTTTTGAACAGAATATGATTGACCAAACGATGATTGAATTGGATGGTACAGCTAATAAATCTAAATTGGGAGCTAATGCTATTTTAGGAGTGTCTTTGGCAGCAGCCAAAGCAGCTGCTAACGAATTGGGTTTACCGCTTTACCGCTATGTTGGTGGTGTATCTGCCAATACCTTACCAGTTCCAATGATGAACATCATCAATGGAGGCTCACATTCCGATGCGCCTATTGCCTTTCAGGAATTTATGATTATGCCCGTAAAGGCTAAAAACTTTACCCATGCCATGCAAATGGGAACCGAGATTTTCCACAATCTGAAAAAAGTATTGCATGATAGAGGTTTAAGTACGGCTGTAGGTGATGAAGGTGGTTTCGCGCCAAATTTGGAAGGCGGAACAGAAGATGCTTTAGATACCATAGAAAAAGCAGTTGCTAAAGCAGGTTATAAATTAGGTGATGATGTTATGATTGCCTTAGATTGTGCTTCAGCAGAATTCTATATTGATGGCAAATATGATTACACCAAGTTTGAAGGTGATAAAGGTCAAGTAAGAACCAGTCAGCAACAGGCTGATTATTTAGCACAGTTGTGTGAAAAATACCCGATAATCTCCATTGAAGATGGTATGGATGAAAACGATTGGGAAGGTTGGAAATACCTAACCGATAAAGTTGGTGATAAGGTGCAATTGGTTGGTGACGATTTATTTGTAACCAATGTAGAAAGACTCTCTCGTGGAATTGAAAATGGCATTGCCAACTCTATTTTAATAAAAGTAAACCAGATTGGAACCCTAACAGAAACCATTGCTGCTGTAAATATGGCACACAATGCTGGTTATACCTCTGTGATGTCGCATCGCTCTGGGGAAACAGAAGACAATACCATTGCCGATTTAGCTGTGGCATTGAACACAGGCCAAATAAAAACAGGCTCGGCGTCTCGTAGTGACCGTATGGCAAAATACAATCAGTTATTACGCATTGAAGAGGAACTGGCTCATGTGGCCTATTATCCGCAAGAAAGAGCGTTTAAAGTGAAATAATAGCATTTGCTAATATTAAATAAAAGCCTGCAAATATCGTTGCAGGCTTTTTTTATGGTAATTTGACGCAACCTTTTTACGCTTTTTGCATCTATAGAGTAAACGCTAACCATGAAAAAACTATTACTTCCTTTATTTTTTATTCTTACAACCCTTGTCAATGCCCAAATAGTTAATATTCCTGATGCTAATTTTAAAGCCAAACTTATAAACGTGGGTGTTGATACCAATGCAGATGGAGATATACAAGAAAGTGAGGCATTGGCAATTTCTTCCCTTAATCTTTTTAATTCCAATATATCAGATTTGACAGGTATAGAAAGCTTTGTTAATTTAATTAATTTGAGTTGTTCACTAAACCAAATTGTCACTTTAGATCTCAATGGATTAACCGAACTAGAATTTTTGTATTGTGATAGAAATCAATTAACCTCAATTGACTTTGGTGAACACAATAATCTATTATATTTAGATTGTGAGAATAATCAATTAACAAGTTTAAACCTAACAAATCTGCCTTCACTTATCGATTTAAATTGTAAGAATAATCAATTAACAAGTTTAGACCTAACAAATCTACCTTCACTTGTCTATTTAGATTGTGCAAATAATCAATTATCAAGTTTAATAACAAGTAATAATCATAGTTTAAATGAATTAAATTGTGATTCTAACCTGCTTACAAGTTTAGAAATTCACTCTAACTCCATTAATTATTTTTATTGTAATAATAATCAATTAACAAATTTAGACATTTCGGAGTGTTCAAGCCTATCTGAATTAATCTGCGGAAATAATCTATTAACAAATTTAGATATATCTCAAAATATAAATTTATCTTATTTTTATTGTGGTTACAATGAACTAATCGACTTAGATGTTAGTCAAAATACTAGATTAGGAAACCTTTATTGTGAGAATAATCAATTAACAACGTTAAACCTTAATTTTAATACTACACTTTTTAGCTGTGACTTTAGTGGTAATCCAAATCTTTCAGAAGTATTTATTAAAAATGGATCTAGAAATACTACAGTAGATTCATGGTCAGATTTACCAAGTTTAAGATATATATGTACGGATGAAGATGAAGTAGAAGGTATAAGAAATGACTTGCTTCTTTACGGTATTACAGATGTGGAGGTTAATTCTTATTGTTTTTTTAATCCAGCAAGTAATTATAATGTGATCACAGGTGAAGTTGTTTTTGATGGTAATGGAAACGGTTGTGACGAATCAGATATTCCAAACCCTTATATAAGGGTCAATATTAGCGATGGGACAAATAATGACTTTGGTGTTTTGAACGCATCTGGAGAATACACCTTTTATACAGA
The DNA here is from genome assembly GCF_055227665.1 of Hanstruepera sp. CR43. Taxonomy (NCBI): domain Bacteria; kingdom Pseudomonadati; phylum Bacteroidota; class Flavobacteriia; order Flavobacteriales; family Flavobacteriaceae; genus Hanstruepera; species Hanstruepera sp. CR43. The sequence goes on from NZ_CP200078.1 coordinate 2,590,702, forward strand.
TAGTGGTAATTTTACATTAGAACCGAGTTTTGAAAACCTAACATGGTTTGATATTTCGCCAGAATCAGCTACCATTGAATTTACTGACAATAACGACAATACAGCTACTCAAGACTTTTGTATAACGGCTAATGGAGTCCATAATGATTTGGAAATCATAATTAGTCCTTATCGTGAAGCTCAACCAGGTTTTGATGCCATTTATCAATTGGTTTACAGAAATAAGGGTAATCAGACTTTATCAGGCGAAATTAATTTTGAATACGACGAAGTCTTATTGGATTATATATCCGCTTCCATAGCTCCAGATAGCCAAGGGTCTGGTCTTTTATCTTGGAATTATACTGATTTGTCACCGTTTGCAAGTAGATCTATTTTAGTAACCCTCAATGTCAATGCACCTACCGAAACTCCGGCTGTTAATATTGGCGATGAATTGGATTTTATAGCCACCATTAATCCAACAGTAGACGACGAAACGCCTACTGATAATGAATTTGAGTTAAGGCAAATTGTTGTAGGTTCCTATGACCCAAATGACAAGACTTGTCTGGAAGGTGATACTGTAGAACCTATTCAAATATGTGAGTACCTGCACTTCAACATCAATTTTGAAAACACGGGAACAGCAGCAGCAACATTTGTAGTAGTCAAAGACGTTATTGATGAAACCATGTTTGACATGAGCACCTTACAGGTTATGTATGCTAGTCACGATATGATGACACAGGTAGCAGGCAATAAAATTGAATTTATTTTTGATAATATTAATTTAGGTCCAGAAGAAAAGGGCAATGTGGTCTTTAAAATTAAAACATTGGATACCTTGAATGTTGGTGACTCGGTTACCAATGATGCCGAAATCTTTTTTGATTATAACTTCCCCATTGTTACCAACGAAACCAATACCACGTTCCAAACACTATCGGTTGATGAATATGAGTTAGATAATGCTGTCACAGTCTATCCAAATCCGACATCTGGATTATTGCACATTAATGCTCAATCGGTTATTCAGAAAATTGAACTATATGACGTTCGAGGGAGATTGGTATTAAGTCAAAATAGCAATCAGCAAGAACTGACTTTAGATACTTCGAGTTTAACAAAAGGTGTTTATTTTTTACAACTGAAGACCGATCAAGGACGACAAATTGCGAAAATTATTAAGGATTAAGTTAAATAATTCTTAATATCAATTTTAGCAATAGTAAAATTGATAAATCCTCTGTGATATCCTTTATATATCGTGAGATATTTCGTATTTTCGTGCTGTCAAATTCGACATCTTAACATCAAAAATTTTTAGATCAACTATGTCAGATAAAGCTACAATAGAAGTTAACGGCCAAAAATATGATTTTCCGCTTGTAAAAGGGACAGAAAATGAAGTTGCCATTGATATTAAATCATTACGTGGTGCCACCAATGGAGTGGTCACTATTGATCCAGGTTATAAAAATACGGGATCTTGTACCAGTGCCATTACATTTTTAGATGGTGAGAAAGGAATTTTGAGGTACCGTGGTTATGCTATTGAAGAATTAGCTGAAAAAGCCGACTTTTTGGAAGTGGCTTACTTGTTGATTTTCGGTGAATTGCCAACAAAAGAGCAATTGGATAAATTCCATGCTGACATCAAAAGTTATTCAGTTGTTGATGATGATGTTCGTAAGATTGTTGATGCGTTTCCTAAATCTGCCCATCCAATGGGTGTTTTGGCATCGTTAACCAGTGCGTTAACTGCTTTTAATCCGTCTTCAGTCAATGTGAATTCAGAAGAGGATATGTATAAGGCTATTGTACGTATAATGGGTAAATTCCCAGTATTGGTTGCATGGACTCTACGTAAAAAGCATGGTTTACCATTAGATTATGGAGATAAAAATTTAGGATATGTTGAGAACTGCTTAAAGATGATGTTTAAGCAGCCAAATGAAGATTATGTTTTAGATCCTGTTGTGGTTGATGCTTTAGACAAGTTGTTAATCCTTCATGCAGATCATGAGCAAAACTGTTCAACATCAACTGTTAGAATAGTTGGGTCTTCACATGCTGGATTGTTTGCATCCTTGTCATCTGGTATTTCTGCACTTTGGGGACCGTTACATGGTGGTGCTAACCAGGCGGTTTTGGAAATGTTGGAAGCTATTAAGGAAGATGGTGGGGACACTAAAAAATATATGGCGAAAGCCAAGGATAAGGATGATCCGTTCCGCTTAATGGGATTCGGACACCGTGTTTATAAAAACTTTGATCCACGTGCCAGAATTATCAAAAAATCAGCTGATGATGTTTTAGGAAACCTAGGTATTGAAGATCCTATTTTAGATATCGCCAAAGGTTTGGAAAAAGAAGCACTTGAAGATTCTTATTTCGTGGATAGAAAATTGTATCCAAATGTCGATTTCTACTCGGGAATCATTTACCGTGCTATGGGAATCCCAACCGATATGTTTACCGTGATGTTTGCTCTTGGACGCTTACCAGGATGGATTGCACAATGGCGTGAAATGCGTTTAAACAACGAGCCAATTGGTAGACCAAGACAAATTTATATTGGTGAAACCTTAAGGCCTTTTAAGACTATCAATCAGCGATAGTATTCATAATATCATATTTAAGCTTCATAGATTCTATGGAGCTTTTTTTATATTTACAACATGCTAAAACTAAACGTTAAAAACGAAACGTCCAGATTACGGGCTGTCGTTTTGGGTACTGCAAAAAGTAATGGGCCAACACCAACAATTGAGGAAGCTTATGATCCGAAGTCTCTGGAACACATCAAAGCGGGAACCTATCCTGTTGAGGCCGATATGGTCAAAGAAATGGAAGCTGTTGCCGCTGTTTTTAAGAAATATGATGTTCAGGTTTTTCGTCCAAATATAATTGAGGATTGTAATCAAATTTTCACTCGGGATATTGCTTTTGTGATTGATGATAAGTTTGTTAAAGCCAATATTCTTCCAGATAGGGAAGAGGAGTTTACTGCTATTGAGCATGTATGGTCACAAGTTCCCAAAGAACAAAGAATAAAATTGCCTGACCATTGCCATATTGAAGGTGGCGATGTTATGTTGTACAATGATCATATATTCATTGGTACCTATAGAGGTAAAGATTATTCAGATTATATTATAGCTAGAACCAATATGGATGCTGTTGAAGCTATGAAAGAGTTATTCCCCAATAAAAAAATTAAGTCTTTTGATTTACGAAAGTCCAATACCAACCCAAGGGAAAATGCACTCCATTTAGATTGTTGCTTCCAACCTGTTGGTAAAGGGAAAGCCATACTTCATAAAAACGGTTTTTTGGTTGAAGAAGAATATAATTGGTTACTAAATTTCTTTGGCAAGGAGAATGTTTTTGAAATTGACAAAGAAGAAATGTACAACATGAACAGTAACATCTTCTCGATTTCTGAAGATGTCGTAATTTCTGAACGAAACTTTACTCGATTGAATACGTGGTTACGAGACAACGGCTTTACAGTCGAAGAAGTGCCTTACGCCGAAATTGCCAAGCAGGAAGGGCTCTTGCGTTGTTCAACCTTACCTTTGATTCGGGATTAATTAAAAACGTCAATTCGAGTATGACAACATTTCCTGTTGTTATGTATCGAGAATAAGATTACTTGACTTTACAAGTAATAGTTACATCAGCCGTTTCTCCAACGCGAAATGTGCCAAAGTCTTCTCCTATGTTATAATCAAACCGATTGATTTCCAATGCACCTTTAAACGTATTGTTTTTAAACGTAAACGGAATGGTCACAGTTTTGGTCACACCATGAATAGTCATGTCGCCCGTTGTTTGATAACCATCACTGGTTTTGGAAACTGAAGCTGATTTGAAACAAATGGTTGGGTACTTGTCAACTTCAAAAAAATCTGCAGAATGTAAATGGGTATCACGCTTTTCGTTTTTGGTATTTAAGGTTTTGGATTCAATACAAATGTCAAAATTAGAACTGGCAACATCCGATTCATTAAAATTGAATGCCCCTTGCATACCTGTAAATGTCCCTTTCACGGTAAAAATACCACCTCCAGATATTTTAAAGTCCACAACCGATTTATCTGAATCGATGGTTTGTGCTTGGCTAACATAAGTTGCAGCCAATAAAAAGCAAACCAATAAAGCATTTTTTAAAATTTTCATAACGTCAAGTTTTTAGTGTTGATGAAACCGTTGCAAAAACGATTCCACTTCTCTAAAAATAAAAAAAAGGAACTACAACTTGCAGTTCCTTATCATATAATTACGTTAAAATCTGAATTATAGTACTTCAACCATTAAGCCATCGTCCGTTTTTTCAACTTTAGCTACCTTGTTTTTGGTTAAGTCTTTAATGGCTTTATCCCATTTTTTGTTGCTCAAGCCCGATTGACCTTTTAAGTCATTTAAATCTATTTTTTCAACCTTGTTTAAAATCTCCAAAACCGCTTTAGCATCTTCACTAATAGCCAATGGTTTTTTCTCCGGTTTCATTTGTGGGAAGAATAAAACTTCCTGTATCGATTGGTTGTTGGTCAAAAACATGACTAATCGATCCATACCTATGCCCATTCCAGAAGTCGGTGGCATACCATATTCTAATGCACGTAAGAAATCATAATCGATAAACTCGGTCGCTTCATCATCACCTTTAGCAGCCAATTTAAGCTGGTGTTCAAAACGCTCACGTTGATCAATAGGGTCGTTTAATTCCGAATAGGCATTGGCAATTTCCTTACCACAAACCATCAACTCAAAACGCTCTGTCAGCTCTGGATTGTCCCGATGCTCCTTGCACAGTGGGCTCATTTCTTTTGGATAATCTGTGATAAAGGTTGGTTGGATGTAATTGCCCTCACATTTCTCTCCAAAAATTTCATCAATCAGTTTGCCTTTGCCCATGGTATCATCAACTTCAATACCCATATCTTTAGCGGCCTGGCGTATTTCGGCCTCTGTTTTACCTGTGATATCAAATCCCGTAAAATGTTTGATGGAATCAGCCATGGTTACACGCGCATAAGGTGCCTTGAAATCAATTTCATGCTTACCAAAGGTGGCTTTAGTTGTTCCATTCACAGCTACTGCACAATATTCCAACAATTGTTCACAGAAATCCATCATCCAATTATAATCTTTATAAGATACATAGATTTCCATAGCCGTAAACTCGGGATTATGGGTTCTGTCCATACCTTCATTTCGGAAGTTTTTAGAAAACTCATAAACGCCGTCAAAACCACCAACAATTAATCGTTTTAGGTATAATTCGTTGGCAATTCGCATATATAAAGGAATATCTAACGAATTGTGATGGGTTATAAACGGTCTTGCTGCGGCACCACCCGGAATTGGTTGTAAAATAGGTGTTTCGACTTCAAAATACCCAGCTTTGTTAAAGAACTCCCGCATGGCATTGAACAGTTTGGTGCGCTTAACAAATACCTCTTTCACATGTGGATTGACCACTAAATCGGCATAGCGTTGTCTGTAACGCTGTTCCGGATCTGTAAAGGCATCATGTATATTGCCATCGGCATCAACCCGTGGTTGCGGTAACGGTCTTAAGGCTTTGCTTAAAATGGTAAAGCTTTTTACCATGACTGTTTTTTCACCAACTTGTGTTGTAAACAGTTCACCTTCAACACCAATGAAGTCACCAATGTCCAACAACTTTTTGTATATCGTATTATATTGGGTTTTGTCTTCACCAGGACAAATTTCATCACGATTAAAGTACACTTGAATCCGACCTTCACTATCCTGCAATTCAGCAAAACTGGCATTTCCTTGGATACGACGTGACATCAATCTTCCAGCAATAACCACTTTTTTTCCTTCTTTAAAATTCTGTTTCACCTGTTTGGAAGTTTCTTCCACAGGAAACAAATCTGCAGGATACGGGTTAATACCTAATTCACGAAGTTTAGAGAGTTTATCTCTACGAACCAATTCTTGTTCTGATAATTGTGACATTGAAAATCTATTGTGTAATTTGAAGGCACAAAGATAATTACTATTCATTAGGATTTCAATTTATTATATTGAAATTAACGTGTAACAAATACCTCAATATGTTGTCTAATGAGTATAATCATCAATTAAAATCAATCACATGAGTTTTTGGAGAGTATTATTGTCCATTATTTGCCCACCTTTGGCTGTTATAGATAAAGGCTGTGGCTCTATTCTTATCGTTTTCTTATTATGGCTTTGTGGCTGGGTTCCTGGAGTTATTGCCGCATTGGTAATTTTGAATAATCCTAACTCTTAAAGTAGTATCTTTGTGTTCTAAAACTTTAATAGAATACACATGAAAAAATTATTTTTACCGGTTATTTGTTTGATAACTGCCTTGCTTACTAGTTGTCAATTTTCAGAAAACATTTATATCAATGAGGATGGGAGTGGTAGTATGACATTTTCAGTTGATGCCTCTGAATTGATGGCAATGGCTGGCGATAAGTTATCTGAAGGTGAAGAGGAAACGGTTATGGATTCTACTATTGTTTTTAAAGATTTTTTAGAAGAAAAAAAGGATAGTATCGCAACCTTATCAGCTGAAGAACAAGATAAATTAAAAGCCTTGGAGAATTTTAAAATGCACATGGTCATGAATTCTGAAACCAAGAAAATGAATTTTGATCTATCTACTGATTTTAAAAATGCTGATGAATTACAAGATATGTTTAAGGCCATGAACAGCTTCAGTAATTTGCAGGGTAAAGGCGGAGCCAACGAAAATGATCCTACAAATCCGCTTTCCTCTATAGGAAACACGAAATCTTCGGAATTGAACTATAGCTATAAAGGAGGTGTATTTAAGAGAACTGCAAAAATTGTTAACCAGGAACTTCATAATCAGGCTATGGATAGTCTTTCCGAAATGGCTATGATGTTTGGAAGCTCACGCTATAAATTGAACTACCATTTTCCTAGACCGATAAAATCGGTATCCAATGATCAAGCTATGTTTAGTGATGACAGAAAAAGTTTTGCTTTGGAGTTTGATTTTATGGAAACTTTAAAGAACCCAGAACTTTTAAATGTGGAAGTTGTTTTAGAAGATTAATGTAGGTGAACAAAACGATTGACATACAAGAATTAGGTTTAAAGGATTACAAGAAAACGTGGGAATATCAGGAATCCTTGTTTCAAGGTATTGTTGATACCAAGATTAAGAACAGACGGGAGGATACTGATTTGAAAACACCCAACTATTTCCTATTTGTTGAGCATCCTCATGTCTATACTTTGGGAAAAAGTGGTGATATGTCCAATCTGTTGGTTGATGAAAAACAATTAGCCGAAAAAGGGGCTTCTTTCTACAAAGTCAATAGAGGTGGCGACATTACCTATCATGGTCCTGGGCAAATTGTGGGTTATCCTATTTTGGATCTAGATAACTTTTTCACCGATATTCATAAATACTTACGTCTTTTGGAAGAAATGATTATTCTGACCTTGGCTGAATACGGTTTAAAAGCAGAACGCAGTCCTGGTGAGACAGGTGTTTGGTTGGATGTGGGAACACCCTTTGCCAGAAAGATATGCGCCATGGGTGTACGTGCCAGTCGTTGGGTGACTATGCATGGTTTTGCATTGAATGTGAATGCCGATCTAGGCTATTTTGATAACATGATTCCTTGTGGTATTCGTGGAAAAGCTGTTACCTCATTGAATGTAGAGTTAGGTGTTAAAGAAGTACCCATGGATGAGGTGAAAGCCAAATTGTTGAAACATTTTGCCCATTTGTTTGAGGCTGAATTACAACTTCAGGAAGAAAAAGTTTGATTTTTCACGCAACCTTTTGGCTATAATTGTATCTTTAAGATATAAAGCTAATCAATTGCACTTATGAAAAATTGCTACATTTCAATTATTCTACTACTATTCTCGTTCAATTTTTATTCCCAGAATACTTACCAATATACGGTTGAATCTATACCCTATCAAGAGTTTCAGGAACAAAATATTATACAATTTAATGGTGATGATCTTTATTCTGATGTTATAAATTTACCATTCTCATTTGATTTTTTTGGACTTATAAATCAAACAGAATTGGTAGTTGGTTCTAATGCAGATATTGTATTTGATAGTTCATTGGCAAATACATATGATCCATGGAGCTTTTCTGCTTCTGTTCCTTCTGTAGATTTACCAAAACTAGCTATATTTGGTCCATATCATGATATAGATAACAGTGGAAATTCAAATGATGATATTGGAGCTGTTTATTATGGGATATCAGGAGATTCCCCTAACAGACGTTTTTATATTTTTTACGAAGATATCCCTCATTTTTTAAGCTTTTGTGATGGGTTTTTTACTACATCCCAAATAGTTATTCATGAAACGACAGGTATTATTGACGTGCTAATTAAAAATAAACCTGCTTGTTTAGATTGGCAGGAAGGCAAAGCAGTTTTGGGAATTCAGAACCAAACAGGAACACAGGGTTTGACACCACCAAATAGAAATACAGGAACTTGGGAAGCCTATAACGAAGGTTGGCGTTTTAAACCAACTAGTAATTTCAATGTGGTCATTTGTGATGTAGATAATGACAATAGTGAAATCTTCAATATAGATGATTATAAAACTCGCATTTTAGGATTATTTAATTTAGATGTTTCAGAAAATATCGTTAATATTTTAGATGCTTCCAATGCATCGGTTTCAGGTGATGTTACCATAAGTTCTGGCAACAATAATTTCACCATAGTTATAAATCCAAGTACAGATAATGCACAATTTGATTTAACAGTCAGTTTTACCAACTGTGATAATGACGATGAAAATGATGGTATTCCAAATGACATGGAAGATGTTAATGGTAATGGTGATTTAGCTGATGATGATACGGATGGAGATGGTATTCCAAATTATCAGGACGATGACGATGATGGTGATACAGTCATTTCAGAATATGAAATTGTTTTTGGCGGTAGAAGTTCAGACAACAGAGTTAATCCACCAACATTTTTGGATACCGATAATGATGGTATTCCAGATCATTTGGATATGGATGATGATGGCGATGGCGTGATTACAATGGATGAAGATTATAATGGAAATGGTGATCCAACAGATGATGATGTTAACGGAAATGGTGTGCCAGACTATTTAGATGCTGCTCAATTAAGCATTGATGACATTAGTGTAAACACCAATTTGTTTTCTGTCTATCCTAATCCAGTAGATACTAACCTAACGGTTGAATTTGATTCGCAACTTCAATTTCAATCCCATTCAATGGAGTTTAAAGTTTACGATATTCAAGGACGACAGGTTATGCAATTGTCAGAGAGTCTATTTGATAACAAAGCCCAGATAGATGTGTCGGGTTTAACAAGTGGTTATTATCTTTTAGTGGTTAAAAGTGATAATTTCTTAAAGGCTAAGAAGTTTGTTGTGAAGTAGGTCTTTGCCTATTAAAAACTCTTTAATTATTTTTTTTCAAAGCACGTTTTTCGTCTTTTCTTTTTCGTTTTAAGTATTTTTTGTGAGCTTCAATGGTCTTTTCGTCTATTAAGCCAGTGACATCAACATTGTAACCAAGGGATTTTAATGTTTCTTGATGCTCCAAAAGCTTTGTTCTGTTTTGTTGTCTTATAGCTAATTGCTCGGGTGTAATTTTCTTTTTTGAGTCGCCTTCTAGTTCTGAGCAATCCACTTCTTCCCATTCAAATTCTTTTTCAAAATCTATTTCAGATGTTATAACTAGACATTTTCTTTCGGTCTTCGAAATTTGATATAATTTTTGTGCATACATATCGCACGCAAAAATGACTACTGTAGCCAGAAAAAGAAGCGTTTTTTTACTCATGTTGTTTATAGGTTATAATCTGATCGAATCCAATTTAGATATTTTAGTTTAGAAAATCAAATCAGCCTTCTGCATTAAAAAATACTTTGTAGTAATGCATTTTTTTAGTTTCATCGTAACCACGTTCCAAATACTCACTTGAGGCTTCAGGTGCATCGATATCTAGTTTTATCTGAATATTAGTGTCTAGTTTGATTTCGGTTTTTATTTTTTTCTTTTCCTTATTAACAACCAAATCAGATACATCAAATTGATTCCTGATAACTAAATCCTTTTCACTTTCAAAGGTTTTTTTGTAATCGTCAAACAGAGTTTTGTGTTTATCCTCCACAAAAATATCATCCTTAAACTCCTCAACTTTGACAATCTCATGTTCTTTGAAAAAATCAATGGTTTTGGCTAAAAAGGTATTTTGCTCCTGATTGCCATAAGAGATTTTTAAAATGTCTTCAGAAAAATCTTTGCACAATTCCAGATATTGCTGGGTGTGACTATTAGCATCATCTGCAAACTTGATATTTAAGAAATGATTGGTCCAATATTGTGCGTCATAATTGTTGTTATCAGCACTCAAAACAATACGTCCTTCCGTATCACTTTGGTTTAAAATTAAACAACCTTTATCTACTTTCTTACTATTGATACCTTTTTGAACCAATACATCATAACTATTATTTTCTAAATAGGTTTGAAAGAAATTTACTTTGTTCTCAATTTTGAAGATTCCAAGCGCGTTAGTGGTTATTTCATTGAATTCGATGCCTTCAAAAAGAACTACCAACACATCACCCGTTTTAATTTGTGCTGAATTGGACTGCTCAAATAAATGTTTAACAATATGTTTGGAAGTTTCAATGAAATCGTCCTCGTTCGCAAATATTTGGGAACAGTAGGTGTTGATTTCGTTGAGTGTTATGTCTGCATGATGATTAAATCGATAGCTTTGAACCACACTTCCAAATGGCCTTAATAAAAACGGCAACATGAGTTCGTAACTGGCCTCATCAAAATGGACTTCTTTTTCAGAAAACGCATTTTTAGTATTGTTGAACTTATTGCCAACTTTGTGAATAATACATTTTGAAATGGAGGCATTGGTGCGCTTAATCATAGTTGATTTAAAGTATATCGATTAAAATTGTGATTAGTTAATTTGATAAATAAGAATGGTGTTACTTTCTCCTTTGGTAACAAATTCTAAATTTCGGTCCTTGTCTATGTTGTCCATATCAATTTCTGAAGTACCATAAACAGGGAAATTGGAAAGTAACTTGGCATTGCTGTCAAACAGAAATACTTTTTGAGTTTGCTTATCGGTGACGGTCACATAAATTTTATCGTTTAAATAAAATATGTTGGGTTCGCTGTAATCACCATAATCTAGTTCGTAGGTATTTTGCTTTATTCGTAATTTGTTTTCTGAGAGGGCTACCAGTGTTTTAGACGTTGTTACAAAATCATGTTTTTCAAATAAACCCAAATTTTGGGAAGCTGTGTTCCCATTTTGGTCTATTGTTATCAACTCGCCACTGGAAGTTGTTGTGGCAAAATTATCATTGTATAGATAAACTCCTTCCCCTGAAAAATTAAAATTGCTTTTAGGTGTTACACGGGTTTTTCCGGTTCTATCCAAAATGTATAATTTGGTTGTCGTTTGGAATAATAGGTAATCTTTTCTTCCAATTCTTATATGTTGAGGTTGATGGATAACGTCGTTATCAGCTTTTGAAAAAGTAAATCCTTTTACGGTTTTGCCTTTGGCATCAAGCATCAGAACGTCCTGGCCTTGGGTAACTATTAAACGATATTTTTTATTGTTGTCGTAATCAAATACAGACAATGGTTGCGTAATCTTGTCATTGAATTTGAGCGGGAAAGGCGCTACGTCTTTACCATTTCTATCTAAAACATAAACACGGTTTGGTGTGGCAAATGTTAATTGCAATCGACCGTTTTTATACATGTCTATTTGCTCAATTCGCCCTAAAATGGGTCCTTGTAGCTGTTTCTTCCAAAGAATCTTGCCACTATTAGAGATAAGGTATAAGTTATTTTGAATATCTTGAACTACTATGTCCTTTTCATGGGTTAGATGATTGGTTACCAATTGCGGACTGTTCAACAAATCAGCGTCTAAAGCAATACTGTTTGATTCTGAAATAGAATTTTCATAAACAGGTGATTTGGCTTTTTGAACACTCGCATTCACATGTGCAAAATGCGAATCATAAATAAACTGAATTCCAGACGATTGATAATCGTTTAACTTGAGATTAATACTGTCACCTAAATTTCTATTGACAATGGGTTCCAGAGCATTTGAACCAACAACGCTTAACAACGAAGATTCGTCGCTAAATTTTTCTTTCAATAGCGCGTAATGATTTCTTGAATCATAGGTTGTTTGATTTTTATAACTCGCAATAATGTTGTGAAGACATTCAACACTATTGGAAAAAACGATAAAATTGTCAAGAATACAATACTTATCAGCCGTTTGAAAATCAATAAAAGGTTTAAAGGTATCATAAAATAAAGTAGGCTTGCCAAAACCAAAAATATCAACATCACGAAATGTTTCAATAATATCTTGATCATTTAACAAGGCATCTTTGGTTATGTATACATCTAGTGAGTTTAATATAACAGCTTGTTGATGACCTTCATAAACAGTACCCACTTCAATAATATTATCAAAAAGAAGCGGATAGTCCAAAACCGAATCTAGCTTTTGAATAGCCACTAAATTTTTATGGAAAACATTAAAATCATTAAAGGTGATACTTAAAAAACCATCACTGCTTGCTGGTGTAATGTGGGCCAATCTGTTTTCTTGAGGGATAGTATTTTTGAAGGCGTCAATGAGTTTTTGGGTTGAATCAGCTGAACGCGTGACACCGTTTAGAGTGAGTTCATTCTGATTGACATCAACATCCACAAATAAATAATCGGTTAATTCACGGGTTGCTAATTGTTCATTAACAAAAAAAGAATTAATGGAATTATCATACTTTTTGTTAATTAGGATAGCTAATTGATTTTCCGATCCTGATGACTCCATTAAAGATTCCAATGTATTCTCTAGTTTCTTGCCTTGAATGGTTTTGTCTAATAGCTCTTTGGTAGTAGCACCAATAAAAATACTGTCTATAACTGTATGAAATAATTGAAGGGAGTCAATGGTGCTTTTTGTAATGGTTTTAGATTGATATTTTAATGTTTCAACGCTATGATTGGGAAGTGAATCAATATCAAATAGCCCTTTTTTTAATTTAGTAATTAAGGAATACTCTAAACGATTTTCGGTATTCTTGAAAATAGAGATATATAAATCATCTTCTGTATTAAAGTGTTTAATGAGTGCTAACTGGTTTGAAAAATCAGCTACACTTTTGGATGCTTCTAGTTTGTTTAATAAATCGTTATTGTTAAGATTGCTATGTAAGCTGGCAATATTTTTGGTCTTTAAGATTATAGCTGCTTCATGGCTCAAATAATCAATGACATTTGATTTTTTTTCTGAAGTTTCACATCCAAAAATTACCGCAATTAGCAGGGCAAAAAGACAACTTTTTTTCATTAAGAGGGAATTTTTACAAACCTACATAAATAATTAATGGCTTTAAAATGTGTCTGTCGAAAATATTACAAATCCAATTTCAATTGTTCCGGTAGTAATCTAAATGATTTGCGATGATATTTAGTGATACCATATTTTTTAATCGCTTCACGATGTTCTTTAGTAGGATAGCCTTTGTTTTGTTTCCAGTTATACATAGGGAATTCCTCATGAATAACTTCCATATAAGCATCTCTATTGGTTTTGGCTAAAATAGATGCGGCAGCAATACTAAAGGTACTTACTATCTCCCTTTACAATGGTTTCAAAAGGAATTTGTTCGAATGGTTTGAACTTATTTCCATCAACAATAATATATTCTGGATGGGTTTCTAATTTTTCAATGGAGCGATGCATGGCTAAAATGGAAGCATTCAGGATGTTAATTTTATCAATTTCATCAGGAAATATATGGGTGAAATGATAAGAAAGGGCTTCATCCTCAATTACAGGTTTTAGCAGGCTGCGTTTGGTTTCAGAAAGCTGTTTGGAATCATTTAATATTTTGTTGTTAAAGTTTTTGGGAAGAATAACAGCGGCAGCGGTAACCGGGCCAGCAAGGCAACCCCTTCCTGCCTCGTCCGTGCCACATTCAAACTCAAACCCTGAATAATTTAACTTTAGCATTTAAATAATTCTTAATATCATAGCGTTATTGTAAATTGTGTATACCTTTGCAAGGTCGAAAAAAAATTATGAAGAAATCAGTTATAGTATTTTTTTTATTTTGCTTTTCTTGTATTGCTTTTGCGCAAGTTACCCCATCTAAAAAAGGAGAATTGTCGACCGGATACCAAAACGATTTAAATGTTAGACAAAATGACTCAACATTTAGAGGCTCATCTAAAAGCACCAGTAACAAAAACATCAAAAATTTAGATGCTAAAATTGAAATGTATGCAATCATTTCGCATCTTAAGGACACGACCTATGTTGATACCACACTAACTATCCAGAAAGAATATAAATTCAATTACCTACGTCGGGATAATTTTGAGTTACTTCCTTTTTCTAATGTTGGACAAACCTATAATTCATTGAGTTATAATTATGTCAACAATAGTACCATGCCTTTATTTGGTGCCAGGGCTAGACATTTTAATTATATGGAAATTGAAGATATTAATTATTATCATGTGCCTACGCCACTTACAGAACTCTATTACAAAACGGCTTTTGAACAAGGTCAGCAACTGGATGCTTTTTTTACTACCAACATTTCTAAACAGTTTAATTTTTCAATTGCCTACAAAGGTTTGAGATCTTTAGGGAAGTATCAACATATTTTAACCAGTACTGGGAACTTCAGATTTACAACTAGTTATAACACTAAAAATAAGAGATACTTTGCCAATGCCCATATAGTTATGCAAGATTTGCTCAATGAGGAGAATGGCGGTTTACAGGATGACAATATACAATTCTTTGAATCCGGTAATCCAGAATTTAGGGACCGAGCGGTTTTGGCTGTTAACTTTGAAGATGCAGAAAACATTTTGAAAGGAAAGCGTTTTCATTTAGATCATTCATATTATATTTTAAAACCAAATGATTCATTGGCAAATAATAAACTATTTGTCAGTCATAAGATGTCATTTGAAGACAAATATTTTGAATTTAACCAGACTAGAGAAAATGAATATTTTGGTGAGGCATTTCAAACGAGTAATTTAAGAGACCGTGTAACCTTGGAGAATTTTTATAACCAACTTGCACTGAATTATAGTAACAGTGTTATAGGTGATTTGCAATTTAATGTTGGGCACGAGAATTATAATTATGGTTATGATAAAGTTGTAGTCATTAACAATCAATATATCACCAATCGATTAAAAGGTGATATTGTATCGATTGGAGGGAAATATTTAAAGAGTATTAATAAGTTTAGTTTGTATGGGGAGTTTGGATTAAATGTCTCTGGAGATTTTGATGGTAATTTTATCACTGGAAGAGCATCTTACAGTTTCAATGAAAACACCAAAGTGAGCGCGCAAATTAATCACAATTCAACGGCTCCCAATTACAATTATTTATTGTATCAAAGTGTCTACAAGAATTATAATTGGCAAAACAACTTCAATAACACTGAAACACAACAGTTGTTTTTTGGTTTAGATACAAAATGGTTTGGTAATATGTCATTGAGTTACACTACCATAAATGATTATGCCTATTTTAAAAAAGATGCTGATGACGGTTTTGTTAAACCGTTTCAAACCAATCAAACGATTAACTATCTTAAACTTAAGTGGGAAAAGGGATTTGATTTTTTAAAGAAGTTTACCTTGTATAATACGGTTATGTACCAAAATGTGCAAGATGATAGGATGCTGTTAAACCTTCCAGAGCTCACAACCAGAAATACCTTATATTATTCCAATCACTTCTTTAAACGCGCTTTGTTTTTGCAAACAGGTGTGATATTTAGCTATTTCACAAAATACCATATGAATGCTTACGATCCGCTCATGGCTGAATTTTATGTTCAGAATAACCGAGAGTATGGAGGTTTTCCAAGATTTGATTTCTTTGTAAATGCAAAAATTCAACAAATTCGCATTTACTTAAAAGCCGAACATTTTAATTCCGCTTGGACAGGTTATGATTTTTATTCCGCTCCAAATTACCCGTATAGAGATTTTATAGTCCGATTTGGTGTTGTATGGAACTTCTTTTTGTAGTTTTTTGAAATTAATTTCCACCGCAAATATCTGATATTAAGCGTTTGTGGTTTTGGATTAAAAAAAATATATAAAAAAGTTTGTTTAGGAAAGGAAAAGGGTTTTATATTTGCGCCCTCGTTCGGGGCACTGATGTGCTGAAGGGCGGGGAAGTTCTAGGGGATTTATTGGGGTTTTTAGAAGGGGTTGAAAAAATATTTCAATTTTTTTTCAAAAAACATTGTGGGTAAAAAAAAGAGTATTTATATTTGCACCCGCTTAAGAGATAAACGCCTTAAGGGATAAAAGAAAAGTTCATAGACATATTGAATTGACAGCGTAGGAAAATGTTTGGAAACGGACATTTTCAACAAAAGAGAATAGGCCATTTTGAGTACCAAGGAGAAGGAAGAACAATTCTGTTAGTTGTTAAATAATATTTAAGAATTAACGATGAAGAGTTTGATCCTGGCTCAGGATGAACGCTAGCGGCAGGCCTAACACATGCAAGTCGAACGGCAGCGGGGAAAAGCTTGCTTTTCCGCCGGCGAGTGGCGCACGGGTGCGTAACGCGTATACAATCTACCTTTTACAGTGGGATAGCCTTTAGAAATGAAGATTAATACCGCATAGTATATAGGATCGGCATCGGTTTTATATTAAAGATTTATCGGTAAAAGATGAG
>NZ_CP200078.1:2610000-2887500 GCF_055227665.1 Hanstruepera sp. CR43
GACGCGAAACCGTGTGATCTACCCATGGGCAGGGTGAAGCTGTGGTAACACATAGTGGAGGCCCGAACCGGTTGACGTTGAAAAGTCTTCGGATGACCTGTGGGTAGGGGTGAAAGGCCAATCAAACTCGGAAATAGCTCGTACTCCCCGAAATGCATTTAGGTGCAGCGTTGATTTATAGTTTTATAGAGGTAGAGCTACTGATTGGATGCGGGGGCTTCACCGCCTACCAATTCCTGACAAACTCCGAATGCTATAAAATGTTGATCAGCAGTGAGGGCATGGGTGCTAAGGTCCATGTCCGAGAGGGAAAGAACCCAGACCATCAGCTAAGGTCCCCAAATGTATGTTAAGTTGAATAAACGAGGTTGAACTGCTTAGACAGCTAGGATGTTGGCTTGGAAGCAGCCATTCATTTAAAGAGTGCGTAACAGCTCACTAGTCGAGCGGTTCGGCATGGATAATAATCGGGCATAAACATACTACCGAAGCTATGGACTTGAAAAAGTGGTAGGGGAGCATTGTAGTGTCGTCGAAGGTGAGTCGTGAGGCTTGCTGGAGAAGCTACAAAAGAAAATGTAGGCATAAGTAACGATAATGCGGGCGAGAAACCCGCACTCCGAAAGACTAAGGTTTCCTCAGCTATGCTAATCAGCTGAGGGTTAGTCGGGACCTAACGCGAACCCGAAAGGGGTAGTGGATGGACAACAGGTTAATATTCCTGTACCTGCTCACACTAAAAGTGACGGAGGCGAGAAGTTGGTGCGTACTGACGGAATAGTACGTTGAAGGAAGTGGTAACACTCCGATAGTACACTAAGGCTACGGCCGCGGTGATAATCCAGCATATCGACTTCCAAGAAAAGCGAGTGAAGCAGCCCGTACCCTAAACCGACACAGGTAGTTGGGATGAGAATTCTAAGGAGCTCGAGAGATTCATGGCTAAGGAACTAGGCAAAATAGACCTGTAACTTCGGGAGAAAGGTCGCCCCGCTTCGGCGGGGCCGCAGTGAAAAGGTCCAGGCGACTGTTTATCAAAAACACAGGGCTATGCTAAATCGAAAGATGACGTATATGGCCTGACACCTGCCCGGTGCTGGAAGGTTAAGTGGAGGGTTTAGCTTCGGCGAAGATCTGAAATGAAGCCCCAGTAAACGGCGGCCGTAACTATAACGGTCCTAAGGTAGCGAAATTCCTTGTCGGGTAAGTTCCGACCTGCACGAATGGTGCAACGATCTGGACACTGTCTCAGCCATGAGCTCGGTGAAATTGTAGTATCGGTGAAGATGCCGATTACCCGCAGTGGGACGAAAAGACCCCGTGAACCTTTACTATAGCTTAGTATTGGCTTTGGACAAGTAATGTGTAGGATAGGTGGGAGACTTTGAAGCGGCGTCGCCAGGCGTTGTGGAGTCATTGTTGAAATACCACCCTTTGCTTGTCTGGAGTCTAACCCCGCACAACGGGGGACAGTGCTTGGTGGGTAGTTTGACTGGGGTGGTCGCCTCCAAAAGAGTAACGGAGGCTTCTAAAGGTTCCCTCAGCACGCTTGGTAACCGTGCGTAGAGTGCAATGGCATAAGGGAGCTTGACTGAGAGACATACAGGTTGATCAGGTACGAAAGTAGAGCATAGTGATCCGGTGGTTCCGTGTGGAAGGGCCATCGCTCAAAGGATAAAAGGTACTCCGGGGATAACAGGCTGATCTCCCCCAAGAGCTCACATCGACGGGGGGGTTTGGCACCTCGATGTCGGCTCGTCACATCCTGGGGCTGGAGAAGGTCCCAAGGGTTGGGCTGTTCGCCCATTAAAGTGGCACGCGAGCTGGGTTCAGAACGTCGTGAGACAGTTCGGTCTCTATCTACTGTGGGCGTTAGAAATTTGAGTGGATCTGACTCTAGTACGAGAGGACCGAGTTGGACGAACCTCTGGTGTACCAGTTGTCCTGCCAAGGGCACTGCTGGGTAGCTACGTTCGGAAGGGATAAGCGCTGAAAGCATATAAGCGCGAAACCCACCACAAGATGAGATTTCTTTAAAGGGTCGTGGGAGATGACCACGTTGATAGGCTACAGGTGTAAAGGCAGTAATGTCATAGCCGAGTAGTACTAATAACCCGTAGGCTTATTGTACGCCGTTCTTTTTATAGGTACAACAAATGTTCATGTAGACTTTTCAATATGTCAACAATATACGGACCAAGTGTCCGAAAGACTTAAGGTGGTTATAGCGACGGGGCTCACCTCTTACCATTCCGAACAGAGTAGTTAAGCCCGTTAGCGCCGATGGTACTGCACTCGTGGGAGAGTAGGTCGCCGCCTTTTTTAAACACCCTTCCATTATACAATGGAAGGGTGTTTTGTTTTGTAAGATTTTTTAAATTGAGTTAGGATAAAATAAAAAAGCTTGGTATATACCAAGCTTTTACTACTTAAAAAAGTATTATATCTTTATTCGATTATCTAGTAATACCTCTCGAAATTACGATTTTCTGAATCTCTGAAGTACCTTCATATATTTGAGTGATTTTTGCATCGCGCATTAATCGTTCTACATGATATTCCTTAACAAAACCATTGCCACCATGAATTTGAACGGCTTCAACTGTTTGTTCCATAGCAACTTTACTGGCATATAGTTTAGCCATTGCACTAGACATATCGTAATTATTGCCTTGGTCTTTATCCCAAGCAGCCTTCATGACTAACATGCGTGCAGCTTCTATTTCTGTATGCATATCAGCTAACTTGAATGCAATTGCCTGGTGATTACAAATCTCGGTTCCAAAAGCCTTACGCTCTTTCGAATATTTTAATGCCAATTCATATGCGCCTGAAGCTATTCCTAAAGCTTGAGCAGCAATTCCGATGCGTCCGCCTGAAAGCGTTTTCATTGCAAACTTAAACCCAAAACCATCTTCACCAATTCTATTTTCCTTCGGAACTTTTACATCGTTAAATTGGAGTGTATGTGTATCGCTCCCACGAATTCCTAGCTTATCTTCTTTAGGACCAATATCAAAACCTTCCATCCCTTTTTCAACAATAAAGGCGTTGATACCACGATGTCCTTTATCTCGATCGGTTTGGGCTATTACTAAATATACGTCGGAACGACCACCATTGGTTATCCAGTTTTTTGTTCCATTAATAACATAATGATCACCCATATCTATAGCTGTAGTAGCTTGCGATGTTGCATCACTACCAGCTTCGGGCTCACTTAAACAAAAAGCTCCTAGATATTCCCCAGTAGCTAATTTTGTAAGATATTTTTGTTTTTGCTCTTCACTGCCATAGGATTCTAGCCCATAACAAACTAAAGAATTATTCACGGAAACCATAACCGAGGCTGATGCATCAATTTTAGATAGTTCTTCCATAATCAAAACATATGAAATAGCATCCATGCCACTTCCTCCATACTTTGGGTCGACCATAATACCTAGGAAACCAAGTTCACCCATTTTACGAACCAATTCGTTGGGAAATGTTTGTGTGTTGTCACGTTCAATAACACCCGGAAGTAATTCGGTTTGTGCAAAATCACGAGCGGCATCGCGAATCATTATATGCTCTTCTGTTAAGCTGAAATCCATAATCTAGTTTGATTGTTTATTTGAAAAATTGATTGCAAAGATAAGGCATTATTAGAAGTATTTCAATCGTTATAGTTATTTTTACGAATATGATAAAAGACAGGTATAATGTAATTGGTGTCATGTCTGGAACTTCACTAGATGGTATAGACATTGTTTATGCAACTTATAATCTTGACGAAAGATGGAAATTTGAGATTCATAAAGCTGTGACTTTTCCCTATTCAAAACGTTGGAAAAAAATATTAAGCGATTTGCCAAATGAATCGATGCCTTTACTACATGAGATTGATAAAGATTTTACGGCTTTGTTAGCAGAAAAAATTGAGGTTTTTATTGATGTTAGCGGAATTGAAGATATTGATTTTGTTGCTTCCCATGGGCATACAGCGTTACATCAACCTGAAAATAAACTAACGTACCAAATTGGCAATATTTCAGATTTGGCAGATATTTTAAACAGAAAAGTTGTTTGTGATTTTAGAGTTCAAGATGTTGAATTTGGTGGTCAAGGAGCACCATTAGTGCCCATAGGTGATCAGTTATTGTTTTCAGACTTTGACTACTGTTTGAATTTAGGTGGTTTTGCAAATATTTCAACTGATATAAATAATGAACGTATAGCTTATGATATTTGCCCAGTGAATATTGTGCTGAACTACTATATGAGTCAAATAGGAAAAGATTTTGATGATAAAGGTCAATTAGCTTCAACTGGAGAAATTTATGAGCCTCTTCTAGAAAAATTGAATATATTAGATTTCTATCATTCCGATTATCCAAAATCATTGGGTTATGAGTGGGTAAAGGAGCATATTTTTCCTTTGATAGCTTCATATAAGTTAGAGCTAAATGACATTTTGAGAACATTTATAGCTCATTGCGCTTATCAAATTTCAAAAGGGATAAACAAAAAAAATCATTCGAAGGTACTTATTACTGGTGGAGGAGCCTACAATGACTTTTTGATTTCCGAAATAAAAACAATGACGAAAAACACGCTTGTGCTACCCGAAAAGTTATTGATTGAATACAAAGAAGCGTTGATATTTGGCTTATTGGGTGTTTTAAAGATACGCAATGAAATAAACTGTTTAGCAAGTGTAACGGGAGCATCAAAAGACCACAGCTCCGGAAAAATATTCGAGCCCTAAAATTATTATAAAATTAATATATACCGATTTTTTGTTTTTTATATTTGTTGACAATAACTAACTACATGAAAAATTTACTTCAAAAGTACGAAGACAAAGCTCCCGAAATTATTTTTAATTGGAAAGATCCCGAAACAGAAGCCGAAGGCTGGACCGTTATTAACTCTTTGAGAGGTGGTGCTGCAGGAGGCGGTACAAGAATGCGTAAAGGACTGGATATGAACGAAGTATTGTCGCTTGCAAAGACTATGGAAGTGAAATTTACAGTATCTGGACCCGCTATTGGAGGTGCAAAATCTGGAATCAATTTTGATCCGAAAGATCCAAGAAAAAAAGGGGTTTTAGAGCGTTGGTATAAAGCGGTTTCGCCATTGTTGAAAAGCTATTATGGTACTGGAGGAGACCTAAATGTTGATGAGATTCATGAGGTTATTCCCATTACAGAAGAAAGTGGTGTTTGGCATCCACAAGAAGGGGTTTTTGAAGGACACTTTAAACCCTCTCAAGCTGATAAAATTAACAGAATTGGACAATTACGTCAAGGTGTTATTAAGGTAATTGAAAATCCAAACTATTCTCCTAGTGTATCCCGAAAATATACAGTAGCCGATATGATTACTGGTTTTGGAGTAGCCGAAGCCGTAAAACATTATTACGATATTTATGGAGGGAGTATTAAAGGGAAACGAGTGGTTGTTCAAGGGTTTGGTAATGTGGGGTCCGCAGCAGCATTTTATATATCGAAAATGGGAGCTAAAGTTGTTGGCATTATTGATATAGCTGGCGGCTTAATTAACGAAAATGGATTTTCATTTGAGGAAATTACCGATTTGTTTTTAAATAAAAACGGCAATACACTTGCTGCTGATAATCTGATTCCATTTGAAGAAATGAATCGGAGGATTTGGTCTTTGGAAACAGAAGTTTTTATGCCATGCGCAGCATCAAGATTGATAACCAAAAATCAAATAGATGAAATGATCAAGAGTGGATTAGAGGTCATTTCATGTGGTGCTAATGTGCCTTTTGCAGATAAGGAAATTTTCTTTGGACCTATAATGGAGTATACTGATGGTAAGGTGAGTTTAATTCCTGATTTTATATCAAACTGTGGAATGGCCAGAGTATTTGCCTATTTTATGGAACGACGTGTTCAAATGACGGATGAAGCTATTTTTAACGATACATCCAATACCATAAAAAAAGCGTTGCAAAATGTTTATGACCAAAGCCAATCAAAAACGGAATTAAGTAAAACAGCATTTGAAATTGCATTAGGGCAATTAATTTAAAAAGATAAAGAAAATTTATGGAGTCATTAATTATTATAGTTTTTGTAGTAGGTTATTTAGCTATTACACTTGAACACAATTTAAAAATAGATAAGCTCATTCCGGCTTTAGTCATGATGTCCCTGTGCTGGGCACTCATAGCATTAGGGCTAGAACATTTTCCACAATGGTTTGATTCAGCAAAGCATAATTTGCTAGAAAACTTTGGGTTGCTAGATCATGAGGAGAAAATGCATCTTATGGAAGAAACACTACTGCATCATCTTGGTAAGACGGCAGAGATTTTAGTGTTTTTACTAGGCGCTATGACCATTGTTGAAATTATTGACTATTTTGATGGATTTTCTACTATTAAAACGTTCATAAAAACCAAAAGTAAGAAACGTATCTTGTGGATATTTGGGTTTTTGGCGTTTTTCTTATCGGCTATAATAGATAATTTAACCGCAACCATAGTTTTGATATCCATCCTTCAAAAAATAGTTCCTGATAGAAATATTAGAATTTGGTATGCAGGTTTAATTATCATTGCTGCAAATGCTGGTGGAGCATGGTCGCCAATTGGAGATGTCACCACAACCATGCTTTGGATTGGCAAGAAGGTTTCTACTGGTCATTTATTTGTGTATTTGTTTGTGCCCTCGTTACTGTGTATGTTAGTTCCCTTTTTTATTGCCAGTTTTTTATCTCCTTTCAAAGGTAATTTGGAGTACACAGACGAAGATGATAAACCTAAAAGTCGTTTTAGTTCAACGATGTTGTATTTGGGGTTAGGTGGTATCGTATCGGTGCCAATCTTTAAAACCATTACACATCTGCCTCCTTATGTTGGTATGATGTTGGCCTTGGGTGTTGTGGCAGTTTTTGCTGAAATTTATAGCTCATCAAAATTTAGTTTATCTGGTCTAGATTCAGAACATGACGATGCCCATGGAGCCCATAGTCCTGTGCACCATTCGCTTTCAAAAAT
Source organism: Hanstruepera sp. CR43 (assembly GCF_055227665.1). Lineage (NCBI taxonomy): Bacteria > Pseudomonadati > Bacteroidota > Flavobacteriia > Flavobacteriales > Flavobacteriaceae > Hanstruepera > Hanstruepera sp. CR43. The sequence goes on from NZ_CP200078.1 coordinate 2,617,013, forward strand.
TGAAATGCCAAGTATTTTGTTCTTTCTAGGAATATTAATGGCGGTTGCTGCACTAGAGTCTTTGGGAATTTTGTTTGGTTTTGCAACATCCTTACAAGAAAATATGCCTATGCTTGGTACCGAACTACACCATGAAGGTGTTTCGGATTTAGTGGTGCTATTATTAGGTGTTGGTTCTGCGGTAATTGATAATGTACCATTAGTAGCTGCAAGTTTAGGAATGTTTTCAGTACCTATGGATAATGAATTATGGCATTTTATAGCCTATTCAGCAGGAACAGGTGGGAGTATGCTTATAATAGGATCTGCTGCTGGTGTTGTCGCTATGGGTATGGAAAAAATTGATTTTTTCTGGTATTTGAAAAAGATTTCATGGCTGGCGTTAATTGGATTTTTAGTTGGGGCGGTGGCATTTATGTTTACAAGAACCATTTTTTGATATAATTTAGTAACAAATCGCACGTTATAAGTTTAAAATAGACTAATTAAAATATGATAAATTCTATTATTCAAGAAGTTCAGGAAGGTTCAGAAGTTTTAACTGATGGAGAATCAGTAGAAAAAACCTTATCCATAATTGAGTTGATAACCAGTGGCGGAACTGCTGGTGGACTAATAATAATATTATTATTTGTTTTGTTGGTAGTAGCTTCATATATCTACTTTGAAAGGCTTTTTGCCATAAAGGCTGCTTCTAAAATAGACAACAACTTTATGAATCAGATAAAGGATCATGTAAGCAATGGAAAAATAGATTCGGCTCAAATGCTTTGTGCGCAGGTTAATACACCAGTATCGCGATTGATTAGTAAAGGGATTACTAGAATAGGGAAACCTCTGGAAGATATCAATACGGCCATTGAAAATGCTGGACGTTTGGAAATTTATGGTTTGGAGAAAAATGTGAGTATGTTGGCGACTATTTCAGGAGCAGCACCAATGATTGGATTTCTTGGCACAGTAATTGGAATGATTTTAGCAATATTTGAGTTGGCCAATGCTGGAGGAACCATTCAGATGGATGTGCTTGCAAGTGGATTATACACAGCTATGACCACTACGGTTGCAGGGTTGATTGTTGGGATTGTAGCCTATATAGCTTACAACCATTTGGTTGTCAAAACCAATAAGGTGGTTTATCAAATGGAGGCAAATTCTCTGGAGTTTCTAGATCACTTAAACGAGCCTATTTAATATGGATATCAGAGGTAGAAATAAGGTAACGCCGGAATTCAATATGTCATCCATGACAGATATTGTATTTCTGTTACTGATATTTTTTATGATCGCATCTACGTTAGTAACAACTAGTGCAATTGATATTATATTGCCAAATGCCAGTGGCAAAACTGAAAATAAAAAATCGGTTGCTGTTAGTATCACAAAGGATTTACGGTATTATGTAGACGAAAAATTGGTTGGTGAAAGTGTTTTAGAAACAGAAGTTTTAAACGCGCTGTCCAACCAGGAGCAACCAACATTGGTACTACGAGCAGAAAAAACAGTTCCTGTAGATAATGTTGTCAAGGTTATGGATATTGCCAACAGAAATAAAATTAAAGTGATATTGGCTGTAAAACCAAATTAACGTGAAGTATTTAGAGACCAAACATGAACGAAATTCAGCAAAAATAACAACATTGATTGTGGTTATTTTATTGTTGTTACTGTTTGTTGTTGGTCCGCCATATATGGACCCACCAATCGAATATGGTGTTGCTGTCAATTTTGGTAATAGTCCTGTTGGGCAGGGTAATGTTCAGCCTAAAAAGCCTGTTAAGTCCGAACCTCAAGAGGTGCAAAAACCGGTGGAGGAATTATCTGAATCCAAACAAGAAACTTCAGCACCAGCTTCATCTGAAAAAGTTAAAACCGAAGATGTTTTAAATCAAGAGAATCAAGAAGCTATTGCTATAAAAAAACAAAGGGAGGCTGAACGTAATGCTAAAATAGAAGCAGAGAGAAAAGCCAAAGCAGAGGCTGAAGCAGAACGTATTGCTAAAGAAAAGGCTGAACAGGAAGCTAAAAAGAAAAAATTGGATGCCTTGATAGGCGGTGTTAGTAAATCAGAGGGCACAGAAACAGGTGGTGAAGGCAATGATAATTCACCTGGAGATAAAGGACAATTAGATGGTGACCCTTATGCGCCCAGTTATTTTGGGGATCCAGGTAGTGGTTCTGGGGGTAAAGGTTATGGTTTAGGAGGTAGAGGAACAGCAACTTTTATTAAAGTTGTCCCCGATTGTCAAGAGGAAGGTCGTGTGGTTGTTGAAATTCATGTGAATAGGGATGGAAAAGTTATTAAAGCTATTCCTGGAAAGAGAGGAACTACAGGAGACTCTTGTTTGTTTGAAGCGGCTAAAAAGACTGCGCTATCCCACAAGTGGCCACCAGATTCCAAAGCGCCTCAAACCCAAATAGGCTGGGTTGAAGTTAACTTTAGTTTAGGTCAGTAATTTATGACATATCAAGATACTTTAAATTGGATGTTTTCGAAGCTTCCAATGTATCAGAGGCAAGGAAAGTCAGCTTATAAAGCAGATTTAAAAAATTCCATTAATCTTGCTGCCCATCTCAATAACCCTCACAGCAAATTAAAATGTATTCATGTAGCTGGAACAAACGGTAAAGGCTCAACGAGCCATATGTTAGCTTCCATACTACAGGAATCAGGTTTAAAAGTAGGCTTGTTTACTTCGCCTCATTTAAAGGATTTTAGAGAGCGTATCAAGATCAATGGGCAGATGGTCAGTAAGCAGTTTGTAATCGGTTTTATCAAACGTAATAAAACGTTTTTAAATGAGAATCACTTGTCTTTTTTTGAGATGACTTCGGGTATGGCATTTGATTATTTTGAAAAACAACAAGTTGATATTGCTGTTATAGAAGTAGGATTGGGAGGCAGATTGGATTCTACAAATATCATTACACCTCAAGTTTCTGTAATAACCAATATTGGTTTTGACCATACCCAGTTTTTGGGTGATACTTTGGAAAAAATTGCTTTCGAAAAGGCTGGCATCATAAAAGAAAATATACCAATTGTAGTTGGTGAGAGTCATAATAAAACGGAAGATGTTTTTAGGCACATCGCTAAAGAAAAAAATGCGCCTATTTCTTTTGCTGATAAAGAGAAACTTGACAACTATCAAACAGACTTAAAAGGACACTACCAGCAACATAATATAAAGACCGTACTTAAAACTATAAAGGCTTTAAAAAGGATAGGGTATAAAATAAACGACGAGGCCATTAAAAAAGGATTGTCGCTTGTTGTGAAAAACACTGGATTGCAAGGGAGATGGCAGATTTTGGGAACCAATCCAAAAATCATTTGTGATACAGCCCATAACAAGGAAGGTTTAACGTTGGTTATGGAGCAATTAAAAGCTGAAAATTATCATAATTTGTTCATGGTTTTTGGAGTGGTCAATGATAAGGACATCGATGCTATTATTCATTTGTTGCCAAAAGAAGCCTACTATTTTTATTGTAAACCGAATGTGCCAAGAGGTATGGAAGTTGATACATTAAAAAATAAATTTGATGATTTCAATTTTCAAGGAGAAGCCTGTTCTAGTGTTTCAGATGCCTTGGAGAAAGCAAAATTAAAAGCCGCACCTGAAGATTTAATTTACGTAGGCGGGAGTACCTTTGTAGTTGCTGAAATTATTTGATTTTTTTAGTAAAAAAGTTTTTGCGGTAAGAAAAACTAATTTATATTTGCAATCCAATTACAGAGGGCGATTAGCTCAGTTGGTTCAGAGCACCTCGTTTACACCGAGGGGGTCGGGGGTTCGAATCCCTCATCGCCCACAAAAAGTCCGTCATAAAGCGGACTTTTTTATTTTCGGGTCATTAACTCAGTTGGTTCAGAGTGTTACCTTGACAGGGTAGAAGTCACTGGTTCGAATCCAGTATGACCCACAAAAAAATCCTAATGTTTTGAGCATTAGGATTTTTTGTTTTAGGTAAATACCAACTAGTCCCAAAAATCCAGTACACGCTCAAGTGCCATGCCTCGGGACCCTTTTATTAATATTAAGGAATTTTTAAAATCATATGTTTCTGCGGCCTCTTTGTAATCGGAAAAGGATTTATAATAATCAATTGAGTTGGTGTTGTTATTTGTTTTATAAAAATTTTCTCCAATTAGAATCTTTTTATGAAAAGGCATGGATTCTACAAGATTTTTTATGGCTTCATGTTCAGCAGGAGCTTCATGTCCCAATTCAAACATATCACCAAGAATAACTACTTTATTTTGATGATTTTGATTATTAAAATTATGCAATGCTGCTGACATACTGGATGGATTGGCATTGTAAGCATCAAGTATAATTTTTACATTTCCTTTGGTAATTATTTGTGAGCGATTATTTGCTGGAATGTATTCTTCAATAGCAGATTTAATATCATTAACGGGTACACTGAAGTAATTACCTATAGCAATAGCAGCTGAAATATTTCCAAAATTATAGTTGCCTATCAAATTACTATGTATGATAGTATTTTTAAATTCAATAGAAACGAAAGGGTCGGCATCTAGGAAATCTATGGTTGTTTCGGAGGAATTTTTTTGAGTACCAAAAGATATTGTTTTTGCGTTAATGCTCTTCTCCAGCTGTATGGGATCATCGGCGTTAATAAAAATATAATTGTCATGACCAATTAAATAGCGATACATTTCAGTTTTTCCTTTTATAACACCTTCAACACCGCCAAATCCCTCTAAATGCGCCTTACCAAAATTTGTAATATAACCAAAATCGGGTTTCGCTATACTACAAAGAAATTCAATTTCCTTTTGATGATTGGCACCCATTTCAACAATCCCTATTTCAGTATTTTTGGTCATTGATAACAACGTAAGTGGCACACCAATATGGTTATTTAAATTCCCTATTGTTGCTGTCGTGTTATATTTTTTTGAAAGAACGGCATTAATGAGTTCTTTAGATGTAGTCTTTCCATTACTACCAGTTAATGCTATAATTTTTAAACCTAAATAATCGCGATGAAATGTAGCCAGGCTTTGTAATGTTTCCAACACGTTTTGAACTAAAATTGTGTTTGATCGGTCATGGAATTCAGGTTCGTCTATAACGGCATATTTAGCCCCTTTTTCTAATGCCTCTTGAGCAAATTTGTTTCCATTAAAATTATCACCTTTTAAGGCGAAAAACATGGTGTTTTGTGAAATTTTCCTTGAGTCAGTCGTTACGGAATCACATTCTAAAAAGCAGTTGTGAATTTGGTCTATGTTCATAAAATAAATGTATAAAAAAAGTCCTGACAAGTGTCAGGACTTTTAATTTATTTGAAAAACTAATTAGTTTTTAGTTTTATTCTTACTTTCTGATTTAGAACCTACGCGAGACATAGCACATCTAAATCCAATATAGTCAGTTGCCATATCTTGTGGGAAGTAACGTCTTTGGGCAGGATCTAACCAATATTCACGATCTCTCCAAGAACCTCCTTTATAGACACGTACTTCATCATTAATCAAAGAGGTACGTTTATCTGACTTGTCATATTCTTTAATCATTTGACCAGAAGAATCGGTTTCAATGTGATGTTTAGGTGAGTTGTACATTTTTCTTGTAGAAGTCATATCGCCACCTTCAGCACCTTCTTCATCACCGAAGCTTTCACGATAATATCTCGATGAACTTTGATCACCATCTCTAAAGTTTCTGTTGTCACTTCTGTCGAATTGGGTTCTTAAATAAGTTTCATCTTCATCAACGGGTACTGTAGCAATTTCACCAGGTAAGTCTCTAGCAACTATTTTACCATTAGAAAGTGTGTCGAAGACAATCTCGCCTGGCATAACTACTTTTACGGTGCCATCTTCATTCAATTCGTTTTTAGTGTAAACGTTACCACGATAATAGTTGAAGTCATTGAATTCGTCATCAACGATAGGTCTGTACACATCGGCAACCCATTCTGCTACGTTACCAGCCATATCATACAAACCATAATCATTAGGCTCGTAAGATTTTACGGCATTGGTAATGTCGGCACCATCGTCTGACCATCCAGCAATTCCGCCATAATCACCTTTACCTTGCTTGAAGTTAGCCAATTGGTCACCACGCACTTTACGTTTTCCAGAACGTGTATATTGACCATCCCAAGGATATTTTTTTCGACCTCTATAGATGTTGTAATTTCTAATAGATGTTAAACCTAAAGCGGCGTATTCCCATTCAGCTTCCGTTGGAAGTCTGTATTTTGGAGAAATGATACCTGTTTCTCTGGTAGCATGAACATTAATGGTGTCGCCAGAAGCTGTTGTTTGAACACGTCTTCTTGTGTTGGCCGGATTCGTGATACTGTCATTACCGCCATACACCATAGAAGGCGCATTGATGTAAGTGTCTGTGCTGAATGTTGCATCAGCTGAAACAGAATTTAATTTAGCATCTCTGGCAATATACCCAGCATCTTCTAAAGCAGCTTCGTTAACACGGTCAGAACGCCAATTGGCAAATTCAACCGCCTGAATCCAACTAACACCTACTACTGGGTATTCCGCATAACCTGGATGACGTAAATAGTTTTCAGTCATAACTTCGTTATAACCTAAACGGTTTCTCCAAACCAATGTGTCAGGTAATGCACCATTGTATATTTTTCTGAAATTGTCTTCAGTAGGCGGATAAACGCGCTTTATCCAATCTAAGTATTCCATATACATTAAATTGGTAACTTCTGTCTCATCCATGTAGAATGATTGAACGTGTTGCTGGTTAGGTGTATTGTTCCAATCATGCATAACATCATCTTGAACTTTACCCATGGTAAATGTACCGCCTTCAACCATTACAAGTCCCGGTCCAGCTTCCTGTCCTTTGTAACTTGTATTGTATTGAAAACCGCCATCTTTGGAATTTATGTCCCAACCTGTAGCTCTGGAGCTGTTAGAGCTGGATGATCTTTTACAACCAACCATTGTGACCGATACTGCTAAAACTAGAAGTATCTTGACTGTTATTACTTTTTTCATATCCATACTTTTAAGTAAGCCATTAATATTTTTGGTGTCGCAATATAAGAATTAAACCTAAGAATACAAGCAATTTTTTGATTTTTAAGCAAAAAAAAGTGCATTTCGTCCTATTTATAATGCATTACAACGATGATTTTTGTGCATTTCAACGGTGTTTTAGTGTCATATAACGTCTGATTTTCTATTTTATTATTGTAAATTTGGTTCGTTTTTCAAAAAATATAATTTTTTCATAATAAGACTGCTTTAATCACGTTATTTGTGTAATGAAAAAGAAACTAGTTCTGCTAACCATATTCGCCAGTATTGCGGTTTTTTCGCAGCAAAAAACGTTTAATATAGCATGGGGAAATACTAAAACTTTTGGAACAGAATCTTACAAGGTGTCACTACCAAGTTTTAACTCTGAAAATTTTTCTTATGAACCTTCGCAGGGATTACGGTTTGCAGCACAATGGGATATTCAGCAACTGGTTGATGAGAGTTCTGTTCAACTAAATAATGTGGTCTATGCACCAATTTCCAGAACTGAATTGGCAAGTTTAAACTTGCGAACCATACCTAACGCTCTCCATTTTGAACTAAAGAGTTCGATAGCGCGTGACAAAAAATCGGCCTTTTTAACAGTATCTCCCATTGTTAAAGAGAATGGCGTTTATAAAAAAGTAACCTCATTCGCGGTTTCATACCGCAATTCTAATTTTAATTACAGAAACACTAACCGACAGACCATTACAAATTCTGTTTTAAGTTCAGGATCTTGGTACCGGTTTCAAGTCGATAAAACAGGTGTCTACAAATTATCTCGAAGTTTTTTGGAGCAGTTGGGTTTAAATATAGACAATGTAGACCCTAGAAGTATCAAGTTATATGGTAATGGCGGTAGAATGATACCCTATGAAAATTCCGTACCCTACCCATTTGATGTTGAGGAAAATGCCATTCGTATTATTGGGGAATCGGATGGGTATTTTCATGACCAGGACTATATTTTGTTTTATGCCGAAGGCCCTAAAGGTTATGATGAAGAAAGAAACACCAATATTAACTGTTACGCAGACAATACCTATTATTACATTAACATTAGCCCAGGAAATGGAAAGCGCATTCAGCCTTTTATTCAGCCTACAGGAAATATAGATATGGTGATTGATACATTTCAAAACTATCAGTTCCATGAACTTGATGAGTATAATTTAGTGAGTGTCGGGAGAAGATGGTTTGGTGATAGGTTTGGGATAGAAACAAACAAGTCATTTGAATTCAACTTTCCTAATTTAATAGCAACAGATCCTGTTAAATTGAAGGTCTATGTTGCTTCAACCTCTGAAATTCCCACAACGATGCAGGTAGATGTCAATGGTAATGCCATTACTAGTTTGACTATTCCGGCAACAAATGATTCTGCTCTTGCCAGTGAGGCCTACTATGATCAGAATATTAATCTAAATGGTGAAAATATAACGGTTAGTTTGACATATAACAATAATGGTAATCCTTCAGCTCAAGCATACATAGACTATATTTCGTTGGAGGCTACCAGGGCATTGACCTTTTCCGGATCACAGTTTACCTTTTACAACTATGATGTATCAACAGAATCAGGAATAGGTGAATATCAAGTTACCAACGCATCTCAAGTAAAAGAAATATGGGATGTTACGGATATTTACAATGTTGGTAATTATGTAAACAATGACTCGGAAGCTACTATAAGTTTTACATCACCTTTGGGAACATTGAAAAAATATGCCATTGTTGGCGGGAACTATTATCAGCCCATCATGGTTTCTAATCCTTATGTGGCAAATCAAAATTTAAAAGGAACAATTTTTAATAATGCCCAAGGCGTTTTTGAAGATATTGACTATCTAATCGTAACACCCAACAGCTTATATAGCCAAGCTGAACGTTTGGCTCAAATTAATAGAACACAAAACGGCTTAAATGTAAAAGTTGTTACACTGAATGAAATATATAAAGAGTTCAGCACGGGAAATCAAGATATTGGTGCTATTAGAAATCTGGTTAAATATGTGTATGATAATGCTAGCAGTCCAGAAAACCGACTAAAATATTTGTGTCTTTTTGGTGATGGCTCCTACGATTACAAGAACAGATTGTCCTACAATACGAATATAGTCCCACTTTGGCACGCTTATGATAGTTTTAATTTAACAGGCTCCTTTGTGTCTGATGATTTTTACGGTATGATGGATGAAAATGAAGGAGGCATGCAAACATTTAATAAACTGGATATTGCTGTCGGTCGAATATTGGCCGAATCGCCACAACGGGCTAAACAAATGGTCGATAAAATTGAATCCTATTATATTGGTGCTTCTTATGGCAATTGGCGTAATAATTTTGTGGTTGTATCTGATGATGTCGATGAAGCTTGGGAACAGGATTTACAGGCAACAACTGATCGGATTGCCAATGTTGTTAACCAAGAGAAACCGTTTATTAATCCCATTAAAATTCATTCGGACGCTTATTTACAAGAATCTTCAGCAGGTGGCGATAGATACCCAAGCGTAAATACTGCAATGGTTAACGCTATTGAAAATGGTGCATTGGTTGTAAACTACTTTGGGCATGGAGGAGAGGATGGACTGGCTAAGGAGAGGATATTTGAAAAGATAGACGCTCAAGAGCTTAATAATGTTTGTAAATTAAATTTGTTCGTAACAGTTACCTGCGAGTACACGCGATTTGATAATCCATTACGACCAACAGCTGGAGAATATACCTATTGGAATAAGGATGGAGGAGCCATTGGGTTGATAACGACCACCAGACAAATTTTTGTCAACATTGGTAGAAATTTTAATGAGACATTGAGCGAGTATTTATTTTCGTTTAGTGACAATGATGACTATGAAGATTTTGAATACCCGTCCATGGCTGAAGCATTGAGATTAACCAAAATAGATGCTTTGGTTTCTAGTGCAGGTCAAAAACGATTAGTGTTTTTTATAGGTGATCCTGCCATGAAATTAGCATTTGGTAGCCCTAATATTAGGTTAACTAAAATTAATGATGTACCCATAAATCAATCAAACGAGGTTTTACAGGCTTTAAGTCGTGCTAAATTAACGGGTGAGGTTACCGATTTACAGGGTAATATAATTAGCGATTATAACGGGATATTATCAACCGTGGTGTTTGATAAAAATATAGAACGTCAAACTTTGGCAAATGATGGTACTCGAGACGGAAATAGACTGATTATTATGGACTTTGAAACTTTAGGAGCTGCTATTTTTAGAGGACAGGCTACTATCACCAATGGTGAGTTTGAATTTGAATTTATTGTGCCACGAGATATTGAAATACCAGAAGGGAATGGTAAGGTGAGTTTTTATGCTAAAAGAAACGATGCTTTAGAAGACCAAGCAGGAGCTAATGTCACAGATGTTATTATAGGTGGATTAAACACCAACGCGCCTGAAGACAATACAGGTCCAGTCATTAATTTGTATATGAATGATGAAAGTTTTGTGTCTGGCGGTATTACCAATGAATCACCTAGTTTGTTGGTGAAACTTGAAGATGAAAACGGTATTAACACGGCAAATGGCATAGGACATGACATAGTAGCTATTATTGATGGGGATGAAACCAATCAATATGTGTTAAATGATTACTATCAAGCAGAGACAGATAATTATCAACGTGGCTCGGCCAATTATCCTTTACGTGATTTAGAGCCTGGTTTGCACACATTAACATTGAAAGCTTGGGATGTTTATAATAATTCCTCCACCTCCGAAATACAATTTGTTGTACACGATGAAAATCAAAGTTTGGTTATAAATAATGTTTTGAATTATCCAAATCCATTTGTTAATTATACCGAATTTTGGTTCAATCACAATAGTTCAGAACCTTTGGACGTTTCTGTACAGATATTTACGGTTTCGGGTAAACTGGTCAGAACGCTTAATGGGCAGACAAATACCACGGAATGCTGTGGAAATGGTACTTCGGCTTTGTCCCGAGATATTGTTTGGGATGGTCGTGATGATTTTGGAGATAAAATAGGTAAAGGTGTTTATGTCTATAAGTTAAAAGTCAGATCCCCTTTATTGAATAAAACCGTCGAAAAAATTGAGAAACTTGTAATACTCTAATAAAAAATTATATTTGTTAAATAAATTGAATACATGAAAAACCGAATTTTAATACTAATTGTCTTATTCACTGCAACGTATGCTAAAGCCCAGACAGTTGTAATTCCAGATAATTTTGATTCACGAGTAATAACAACAGGATTGCCTTTTGTTTTGATTGCTGCAGATGCTCGGGCTGCTTCAATGGGTGACATTGGGGTTGCTACTTCTGTTGATGTGTTTTCACAGCAATGGAACCCTTCAAAATATGCATTTTCTAGAACCAAGCAAGGTGTTGGTGTGAGTTATACACCTTATCTAAGCAGTCTTGTTAAAGATATATTTTTAGGTAACATTACCTATTTTAACAGAATTAATGAGCGAAGTGCTTTTGCAGCCAGTTTCAGGTATTTCTCTTTAGGTGAAATTGAGTTGGTTCAGGATGAATTTTCAGAAGCGCTTATTACAAAGCCTAACGAATTGACATTTGATGCCTCTTATGCGCTTAAGTTGAGTGAGCAGTTTTCTATGGCCGTTACGATGCGTTATTTACGTTCTGATTTGAAAATTGATGCAGTTGACCCTGAAGCCATACCGGCCAGTACATTTGGTGTGGATATCTCTGGATACTATCAAAGTGAGGAGCAGGCATATAATAGTTTTAATGGTAGAACGCGTTTGGCTTTTGCTATTCAAAATATTGGACCTAAATTTAAATATGATGAAGGTGGTCAGGAAAACTTCCAGCCAACTACCTTACGTTTAGGTGGTGGGTTTGATTTTATTTTAGACGACTTTAATAAAATAGCCGTCACTGCCGAGGTGACTAAATTATTGGTGCCTACACCTCCAGTTTATGGAACGGAGTATGAATATACTGATACCAATGGTAATGGTCAATATGATCCAGATGAGGATGAGTTGGGGCCTGTAGTGAACCCAACCGTCATTATTGATGGTAAGGATCCTGACGTTGGTTTTTTTCAAGGTATGTTTCAATCATTTGGTGATGCACCAGGTGGTTTCAGTGAAGAAATGAAGGAATGGACTTGGGCGCTAGGAGCTGAATATACTTACCAAGATTCATTTGCAATTAGAGCAGGATATTTTAATGAAGCTGAAGAAAAAGGTGCGAGAAAGTTCTTTGCATTGGGAGCTGGGTTTAATTACAATATTATTGGTATAGATTTATCATACCTGTTCTCTGCTTCAAAGGTTAGAAGTCCGCTGGAAAATACCTTGCGTTTCTCACTGTCATTTAATATTGATAGAGGCGCTTATCAGGAGTATTAGAAATGAAACAAACACAAAACTTAAAAACTATTGCACTCGCAATAGTTTTTTTGTCTAAAATAGTTTCTTAAATTAGTCATTATACTTTTCTATGAAAGAAGTCAAAATAGAGTCGCTTTTACAGGTCTATGAGAGTTTTGATGAACTTCCAGAGCCTGTTAAATCCTTGATGCAACAAGCCATGAAGGCCAGGGAAAGAGCTTATGCGCCTTATTCTAATTTTAGTGTGGGTGCGGCAGTGCTACTGGAAAATGATGAGGTTGTCACTGGTAACAATCAAGAAAACGCCTCTTACCCATCAGGTCTCTGTGCCGAACGTACAGCTATATATTATGCGGGATCTCAATTTCCAGAAGTCAAAATCATTCGTATGGCTTTAACTGCTGGCTCTAGAAAAAAGCAGACTGTTGCACCAATTCCACCATGTGGAGCCTGTAGACAGGCTATTGCAGAATACGAGGTTAAACAAGAAACGCCTATTGAAATTTACTTTATGGGGGAAACAGGAAAAGTCGTAAAGTCTGATTCTTTAGCCAATTTATTACCTTTAGTTTTTGATAAATCTTTTCTATAACGTTTTCGAAACAAATTTTACAAATTTCAGTTTTTTCATTACTAACTAAAGTGTTACTTTTGTTAATCGTTTACTTAATTAACGTAATCAATGCAAAAAATAACGAAAGAAGTTTACCTGAAATGGTATGAGGACATGCTATTCTGGAGAAAGTTTGAAGATAAACTAGCTGCAGTATACATTCAACAAAAAGTGAGAGGTTTTCTTCACTTGTATAACGGTCAGGAAGCTGTTTTGGCTGGTGCGCTACACGCTATGGACCTGTCCAAGGACAAAATGATCACAGCTTATAGAAATCACGTACAACCCATTGGTATGGGAGTTGATCCAAAACGTGTTATGGCAGAACTTTATGGTAAAGCTACTGGTACGTCGCAAGGATTAGGTGGTTCTATGCACATATTCTCAAAGGAGCATGGTTTCTATGGAGGTCACGGTATTGTTGGTGGACAAATTCCTTTGGGTGCAGGTATGGCATTTGGAGATAAATACAACGAAACAGGAGCCGTAACTTTGTGTTATATGGGTGATGGTGCTGTAAGACAAGGATCTTTACATGAAACTTTCAATATGGCCATGAACTGGAAATTGCCTGTTGTATTTGTCTGTGAAAATAATGGTTATGCCATGGGTACTTCTGTGGAAAGAACGGCCAATCATACAGATATTTGGAAGCTAGGTTTAGGTTACGAAATGCCATGTGGACCAGTAGATGGTATGAATCCGGTTAAGGTTGCGGAAGCCATGCATGAAGCGATTGATAGGGCGCGTCGTGGTGATGGTCCAACATTCTTGGAAATGAAAACATATCGTTATCGTGGTCACTCCATGAGTGATGCACAGCACTACCGAACTAAAGATGAAGTAGAGGAGTACAAAAAAATAGATCCTATCGAGCAAGTTAAAGATATCATCCTTGAAAAGAAATATGCCACTGAAGCCGATATTAAGAAAATTGATAAACGTGTGAAAGATTTGGTAAGTGAATGTGAAAAGTTTGCGGAAGAGTCTCCATGGCCAGAAAAGAATGTTATGTACGATACTGTTTACGAACAGGAGGATTATCCATTTTTACAACATAAATTATAAGCTATGGCAGAGATTATAAACATGCCTCGTTTGAGTGATACCATGGAAGAGGGAACAGTTGCTACTTGGTTGAAAAAAGTGGGTGACAAGGTTGAAGAAGGCGATATTTTGGCAGAAATTGAAACCGATAAGGCTACCATGGAGTTTGAATCTTTTCATGAAGGGACGTTATTACATATTGGTGTTCAGGAAGGGGAAACGACTAAAGTCGATGAATTATTGGCCATTATTGGTGATGAAGGAGAGGATATATCCGATTTGCTAAACGGACAAACTTCCGAGAAAAAAACTGAAGACAAGGAATCGAAAAAAGAAGAAAATAAAGAAGACACTCCAAGCAATAATGAGGAGTCTTCAAAAGAGTCACAAAGTAGTGAATCAGTTGATTTACCAGAAGGCGTTACGGTTGTAACTATGCCGCGTTTGAGTGATACCATGGAAGAAGGCACTGTTGCTACTTGGTTGAAAAAAGTGGGTGATACTGTTGAAGAAGGTGATATATTGGCTGAAATAGAAACGGACAAAGCAACCATGGAGTTTGAGTCATTTCAATCTGGTACGCTTTTACATGTTGGGTTACAGGAAGGCGAATCGGCTAAAGTTGACGCCCTTTTAGCTATAATTGGTCCTGCTGGAACAGATGTCTCTGATGTAGCAAAAAACTTTAAAGCTGGAGGAACATCTTCTGAATCGAAAAAAGAGGAGGCTCCAAAAAAGGTTGAGCCTAAACAAGAAACGACATCAACACCAGCTAAAGTTAATGAGCCTGAACAAAAGCAACCAACAGTAACTAATGGAAGAGTGTTTGTTTCGCCTTTGGCTAAAAAAATGGCTGAAGAACGCGGGATTAATTTATCACAAGTTGCGGGATCTGGTGAAAACGGTCGTATAGTCAAGCGAGATATAGAGAACTTTAACCCAGCTGCCTCATCTGTAGCTTCAGTTGGTAAATTTGTACCAACGGGTCAAGAGGATTTTGATGAAGTGAAACATTCACAAATGCGTAAGGTCATTGCGAAACGTTTGGCCGAATCAAAATTCACAGCCCCACATTATTATTTGAATGTAGAGTTTGATATGGAAAATGCTATGGCATTCCGTCAACAATATAATTCTATTCCAGATACCAAAATATCGTTCAATGATATTGTTATAAAAGCTTGTGCCTTGGCACTTAAAAAACATCCGCAGGTTAATTCGCAATGGTTTGATGATCGTATGCAATTAAATAACCATGTTCACATTGGTGTTGCTGTAGCTGTACCAGATGGGTTAGTGGTACCTGTTGTGCGTTTTGCAAATGAGCAGAGTTTACCACAAATTGGAGCTGCAGTCAAGGATTATGCTGGTAAAGCCAGAAATAAAAAACTGACACCTCAAGAAATGGAAGGAAGTACCTTTACTATTTCCAATTTAGGTATGTTTGGTATTGAGAGTTTTACATCTATTATTAACCAGCCAAATTCGGCGATTTTGTCTGTAGGAGCTATTGTAGAAAAACCAGTTGTTAAGAATGGTGAGATTGTTGTAGGTCATACCATGAAACTTACAATGGCATGTGATCATAGAACAGTTGATGGTGCTACTGGTGCTGAATTCTTATTGACCTTAAAAGGTTATATCGAGAACCCTATTACCATGTTGGTTTAAGTGAAGTTATTCGAAAATTATACGAATCCCACTCGAATTATTTCAAGTGGGATTTTTTATCTTTAAACACTTTAACAAATACAGATGAAAAAATTAGTCATTGTCCTTGCCATAGTTTTAGCATTTGGTTGTAAATCCACCAAGTCAACGAGTCAAGAGAATCAACAAACAGAAATTGTTCAAGAAGTTACCAGCACTCAAGTAGTAGAACCCAACAAATCGGAAATTAAACAATCAATTCAAGAAAGCATGGAGTATTTGGCTTCAGATGAATTGGGAGGAAGGGCAACTGGCTCTGAAGGAATTGAGCTGGCCGCTGTTTATATTGAAAATTATTTAAGAGAGAATCACATCCAACCCTACTTTGAAAGCTATCGCGACACCTTTAAATTAAAAGATATTATTGGTTACAATATTGTTGGTGTGGTTGAAGGGAATGACCCAAAACTAAAAAACGAGTTTGTCATTTTGGGTGGACATTACGATCATATTGGACAGGGTAAAGAAGTCAATGGCGATAACATAGCTAACGGTGCCAATGATGACGCTTCTGGCACTATTGCTGCAATGGAATTTGCCAAATATTTTGCTAAAAGTAAAACAAACAAACGTAGTATTTTGGTGACCTTGTATGCCGCCGAAGAAATGGGATTAAAAGGTTCAGCGCACCTCGCTGAACGCCTCAAAAATGAGGGTTTTAATGCTTATACCATGATTAATTTTGAAATGATAGGTGTGCCTAGATCTCCAGATATTTCTATGTCCTATATGAGCGGTTACGAACGGTCCAATTTTGCTGAAACATTAAACCGTTATGCGGGAGAGGAAGTTGTTGGTTTTTTTCCGCAAGCTAAAGAATTCAATTTATTCATGAGGTCTGATAATTTTCCATTTTATCAATCCTTACATATTCCAGCACATGCCATTTCTACCTTCGATTTTACTAATTTTGACTATTATCATCATGTTGATGACGAACCTGATAAAATGAATTATGATCACATGGCAGCATTTGTAACTAAAATGTTAGCAGCATTGGAAGGCATGATGAATGCAGAAACTAAAGAAGTTATTTTAAAAGATGAGTAAAAATATAATTGTAACTGGTACCAGTAGAGGTATTGGATTTGAGTTGGTACACTTATTTGCCAAGCAGGGATACCATGTTTTAGCACTTTCAAGAAACGCACAACCAGTCAACAACATGCATTTTGAGAACATTACATCCATG
Organism: Hanstruepera sp. CR43; assembly: GCF_055227665.1. Taxonomy (NCBI): domain Bacteria; kingdom Pseudomonadati; phylum Bacteroidota; class Flavobacteriia; order Flavobacteriales; family Flavobacteriaceae; genus Hanstruepera; species Hanstruepera sp. CR43. The sequence continues at coordinate 2,633,986 of NZ_CP200078.1, forward strand.
GCTTTTGATTTATGTAATCAAAATGATTATCAAAAGGTTTCGGAATTTATAAGTGATGAATGGGGACACGTGGATGCATTGGTCAACAATGCGGGATTATTACTCAACAAACCTTTTTCAGAAACCTCTATATCAGATTTTGAAAAGGTATATCGTACCAATGTTTTTGGTGTTTCAGAAATGATTCGGACGGTTTTACCATTTATGAAGGATAGTGGTCATGTGGTAACCATAAGTTCTATGGGTGGCATTCAGGGCAGTGTCAAGTTTCCCGGATTAGCGGCTTACAGTTCCAGTAAAGGCGCTGTCATTACTTTAACCGAATTATTGGCCGAGGAGTATAAAGATTCAGGTATATCATTTAATGCCTTAGCTTTGGGTGCCGTTCAAACGGAAATGCTGGAAGAAGCTTTTCCTGGTTATCAAGCACCGACAACTGCTTTAGAAATGGCGAACTATATATCAGATTTTGTTTTGAATGGGCATAAATTCTTCAATGGCAAAACACTTCAGGTTTCCAATTCGACGCCTTAATTCATTTTTTTGCTATGCCAATCATGATGTAGCGATTATGCTTGGGTATCATCCTTTCTAGGAGGGTGTCCAAATGACCTAGAATTTGACGTTGTTTTTCAGATTTTCCAAAAGCCCCAAAGAACCCGACCGTATGGTATTTTAGACTTTTATATGAATCAAATAAGTTGACCAAGTCCTTTAACTTCATATAATACCATTTGCTTCCCCAGCCCACAAATTTTTTGCGAGCATACATATGTAAAAATGAACCTTCAAGATTTTCAATAAAAACAACACGCCCGCCTGGTTTTAAGCTTTTATAGATTGAATCCACTGTTTGTTGTTCCAAACGTTTGCCAGTGTCGATGCTAACACCGCCTAAAACCGATTTAAAAACGACTAAATCAAAATGATTTTCATAGGGTATGTTAGAGGCGTCAATAGCTTCGTAGCGAATATGTTGGTCACATCCGTGTTTTTGATGTAACGCAATTGTTTTATCCAACTCATGCTGCTGGTCGGTGTAACTCACATCAGAACAAATGACTTGATTATTATTTAAAGCCAACCAAAGCGATAAACCTCCTTGTCTGGCACCTAATTCTAGACACTTGTAATTTTTGTCCTTAACATCTAAATGTTTATTCCAAAAATGAAAGCTTTTGGACCAGTTCACAATATCCCAGCCAATAATATCATTAATTTGTTCTTTTTTCATTATTGGATAAAAGATTAGTTTATGGTAATTCCTTGAGTAGTGAATGAAATACCCAATTGGCCAATGGTCGAAATCATGACAGCTTCAAAAAACGGTTCATGTAAGTCTGCTTTAGTGGCCCAGTCAAACACAAAATTAGCACCAGGTCCACCTGTTGTATCTCTTTCGTCAATAACAATTTCTATGGTCTCTAGCGGTTTGATGTCAATAGGGAAGTCAAAATATGTGCGAATGAGGTTTCCTTTGGTATCGTAATATGAAGCCTTATTAAGATAAATGGATTCGTTTGGATTGATGTTTCTTAAACTCACAGTAGCAGTAAGATTAACAGTTAGATGCTCGGATTCACTATAGATTTCTGAATAAACAGGCAAATAGCTTTGTCCGTTTTTTAAACTATCATTAATAGGGGTTGTAACACGTCGCTTCTCCCAGTTGACAGGGTTTATGGAGCTAATTTCCTTGTCTTTTTCACAAGACCAGAAACATATAGGAATTAGTATGATAATGAATAGATGTTTCATCAAAAGTAATTTATCTCAATTTAGCAATTTTATTGTTTTGTACCAGTGATTTTCATTTTAAAAAAAAGTAATTTTGCATAATTTTAGATAACCATGCATCAAACAACAAATACCATTTTAATGATTCGTCCAGTTAACTTCAGGATGAATGAACAAACTGCCGTCAATAATTATTTTCAGGAAGATTTAAATATTAAAAATGCTGAAATTAATGAAAAGGCCCAAAAAGAATTTGATGCCTTTGTTGATAAATTGCGTGCTGTGGGAGTTCATGTGATTGTTGAAAATGATGATAAATTAATGGATACACCCGATTCCATTTTCCCTAATAATTGGGTGAGTTTTCATGAAAATGGTGATGTAGCGCTATACCCTATGTTTGCTGAAAATAGGCGAAAAGAGCGACGGGATGAGGTGTTTATCAGACTGGAGCAAGAAGGATTTAAAATTGAAAATATCATTGATTATACCAGTGCTGAAGACGAGGGGATTTTTTTGGAAGGAACTGGAAGTTTGCTGTTGGACAGAATAAACCATAAGGCTTATTGTGCGTTGTCCCCAAGAGCAGATGAAGATTTATTCATTGAATTTTGTGAGGATTTTGAATATTCGCCCATTGTGTTTACTGCCAATCAAACAGTAGATGGTAAGCGACTACCTATTTATCACACCAATGTTATGATGTGTTTAGCCGAAAAGTTTGCGGTCATTTGTTTGGATAGTATTGATGATAAAAAAGAGCGAAAACAAGTTATTAAAAGCCTTAAGGAAGACGGGAAAGCCGTTATTGCCATTACTGAATCTCAAATGCATCAATTTGCAGGTAATATGTTACAGGTGCAAGGGCATTTGAATCAGCGTTATTTGGTAATGAGTGAATCGGCATATAATAGTTTAACAAAATCTCAAATAGCTGAAATAGAAAAATTCTGCCCGATTGTTTACAGCTCTCTAGAAACCATTGAAACCTGTGGTGGTGGTAGTGCCCGCTGTATGATGGCAGAAGTGTTTTTGCCTAAAGCCTGATTAGGTATTTTGCGGATTGGATTTAGGAAGCTCAACATAGAACGTACTACCCTTGTTTAGGTCACTTTCTACCCAAATTTTACCGTGATTTAAATCCACAAGCTCTTTACAGATACTCAAACCAAGACCTGTACCTTTTTCATTGCCAGTACCCACTGTAGTAAACGTACTGCTTTTGAATAATTTTTTCTGATTTTCTGGTGAAATACCTACTCCTGTATCTGAAATACTAATGATTGATTTGCCACTACTAATGTGATTTGAAATAGTAATGGTGTCACCTTCTTTACTGAATTTAATAGCGTTGGTCAATAGGTTTTGGACAACAATTTCAATCATGCTTCTGTCCGCATAAACAAAATCACGGAGCGTTTTATTTCTCAATAGAATACCTTTCTTGTCCATTTTTTGCTCCAACAACTGAACTTTTTCTTCAAAAACTTCTTGAATATCAAATAATGATGGATTAGACTCTAAAGATTGCATTTGCGATTTTGACCAGTTTAATAAGTTGAATAACAACATAGATGCATTGTTGGCATTTTCACTTAATTCTGGTATCAAGCTGTTGAATTCACTTTGTGATAATTGATCATCTTTTAATAAATCAATAAACCCTTTAATAGAAGACAAGGAATCTTTTAAGTCATGGGATACAATGGAAAATAGTTTGTCTTTAACCTTATTAATATCTTCCAAATGCTTGGTTTGTTCTAAAATAGCCTCGTTCTGCAGTTCTGTTTTTTTGTTTTTATCTTCCAGTTCGCGAGTGTACTGCAGATTGCTGTTTCGTTTAACATAGGTTAAAATAAAAAATACAATGACTATTGCTGTCAATGCTACCAAGGCATAAACCAATAATTTTAGATCTTTAAGTTTTTTCTCATTGACTAAATTCTCTTTGGTATGCTCTTCAACAAGTGCTAGATTCGTGTTGGCGTTAGATTGGGTTAAACTTTTTAAGGCATCTTCATCAATAGAAGTATAGGAGGGTTTTATAATTTTTTCATTATCGAGTTCCCTTTTCAATTCATAATAATCACGTTGCCATTTAAAAGCCCGTTCAAAGTTTCTATTGGTGGAATCCAATTGTCTTCTTAATACCAGGTTTTTAAGTAATTCAGGTTTGTTATCGATAGCTTCAGCAATATTTCCTGCTTCATTCAATCGGATATCAGCCAGTTTTACGCGTCTTTCTTGAATATTGAGTTTCCCTAAATTATTAAGCGAAATTAAAAGACCCAATTGATTATTAGTTTTTCTATTTAGTTGTAAGCCTTCTATAAGGTAGGCTGAAGCTTGTTCATAGTCTTTAAAATATAAATACTCGCCACCCAAACGCGGAAGAATTTCACCTCTCAAGGAATCATTTTCAGTACCAATGGCATCCAATACTTTTTCATAGTAATCTATGGCTTTACGATTTTCTTTTTCAAGAGAGTATAACTCGGCAAGCGTTTTATGGGTATTGATAATTCCAGCTTGGTTGTTTAAATCTTTTTCAACTTCAAGCCTTTTTAAATTGAACTCAATAGACTTGATACGATCATTTGTTTTGTTGTATGCCGTAGCTAAATTCTTGTATGCTGAACACAATTCGCGTTTGAGATTGCGCTTTTCTAATTCTTCAATAGCAGAAAGGGAATACTCTAAACCTTTTGTATAGTTACCACGTTCAATTTCTATTAAACCAATACTGTTATTGACTTTAGCAACATTCAGGGTGTCCTGTTGTGCCAAGAATAATTCTTTGGATTTGGCATAATTGGCAATGGCATTGATGTAGTCATTCTTTTTGGCGTAAATCAAAGCCTTGTAATAAGTTATTTCGGCTATGCCTTTTTCATAATTTAAATCATTGGATAACTTCTCGCTTTGTGCAATATATTGTAATGCTTTGCTATAATCACCTTGATTATAAAGTACCTTGACAAGGCGTAGGGATGTTTTGACTTTGGAAGTATCTGATTTTTGAAAAGCTAACTGAATAGTAAGACTGTCCTGTTCCATGGTTTGGGAAAAACCAGTAAAAACAGATAGGAAAATAATTATAGTAATTAATTTCTTCATACAGTAAAAACACAGCAGTCATCAACACCTGTCTTCCATCGAAGTGAAAACATGCATATCGTACAAGCTTGTGATATGTTAGTTAGTTTAAGAAAGTCCATTAATTTGGGGATTAATAGCATTACATAACAAAAATTAACAAAACCCTTACAAAAAGCTAATTTTTGGGTTTTAATACCAAAAAATTAGTTGAAATGGCGTGCCAAATTTTTGTAAAAAAAGGACTACTCGATTAACGGCAAAAAACTCGGAAAAACTACACTTTTGTCGATGAAATGCACGATTTGAAAATTCTAAATTTCAAATTTATAAGTCATTGATTTTGAGTGCTATAATTTTATGACAGATTTTGTGTATCTTCCATAAAATTAAACTTATAAAATATGAACAATACAATTAAAAAAATCTTGCTGATAGTTGGAATCATATTGGTTGGATACGGAATTTATACCTTAATAGCACCAGAGGCCTCTGTGGGTATTGGCGACTTAAGTATCGAAGCTCAAGACAATGATAACTCCTATGTGACTATAGCTTTGGGGTTGGCATCCATAGCATTGAGCTTTTTGGGAAGAAAAAAATAGTAAATTCATTTAAATATAATTGACAAGTCTGTCGGTAGTTTCGACAGGCTTTTTTATGTTCCTTAATTACAGGTTTCTCTTTAGGAAAAGTCTTATCTTTGCAGTCTTAAAAAATCAAACATGAATCTTCAGGAAATACTTTTAGACGCTGTAAAGCAAGCAGTAAAAGACACCTATAATGTGACATTGCCAACGGTTGAATTTCAGGCAACTCGCAGGGAATTCCCAGGTGATATTACAGTTGTGATATTTTCAATGCTTCGAAGTATTAAAGGTAATCCTGTTCAAATAGGTGAAAAAATAGGTGAATACCTAACCGAACATGTTGATTTGGTTAAAGGATTTAACGTAGTCAAAGGATTTTTGAATATTGAGATTCAGGATGGTTATTTCTTGGATAGTTTCCATGATATATTAAAAGATTCAGAATTTGGTATTGTGAAGCCAAATCCTCATGATAAAGCTGTTATGGTGGAATATTCCTCACCAAATACCAACAAACCGCTGCATTTAGGTCATATTCGTAATAACTTATTAGGATATAGTGTTTCTGAAATTCTGAAGGCTTCAGGTAAAAAGGTTTACAAAACCCAAATTATCAATGACCGTGGCATCCATATTTGTAAAAGTATGCTGGCGTGGCAGCGATTTGGTAGTGGTGAAACACCCAAAAGCACAGGTTTAAAAGGCGATAAATTGGTTGGAAACTACTATGTGAAGTTTGACCAAGAATATAAAAAGGAGATAACTGATTTAATTGCTCAAGGTAAATCTGAAGAAGAAGCAAAAAAAGAAGCCCCGATTTTGTTGGAAGCCCAAGATATGCTCCGTCAATGGGAAGCTGGTGAAAACGAAGTCGTAAAGCTTTGGGAAACCATGAATGGTTGGGTGTATGACGGGTTTGATATCACGTATAAAAATCTGGGTGTTGACTTTGATAAACTATACTACGAGAGTGAAACCTATTTATTAGGTAAGGAGTTTGTAGCCGAAGGACTGAAATCGGGAGTTTTTTATAAAAAAGATGATGGTTCGGTTTGGTGTGATTTAACTGAAGACGGACTGGATGAGAAAATCGTGCAACGTGCTGATGGCACGGCGGTTTACATAACTCAAGATATTGGTACAGCTATTCAACGGGTTAAGGATTATCCAGATGTTGGCGGCATGGTTTATACTGTGGGTAATGAGCAAGAATATCATTTTAAAGTCTTGTTTTTAATTATCAAAAAATTAGGCTTTGAATGGGCTGAAAACCTGTATCATTTGAGTTATGGTATGGTCGATTTGCCCAGCGGAAAAATGAAAAGCCGTGAAGGAACGGTTGTGGATGCCGATGACTTAATGGTAGAAATGGAACAAACAGCCGAAGATATTTCCAAGGAATTGGGTAAACTGGATGGGTATTCTGATGCTGATAAACAGGACTTATATCACACCATTGGTTTAGGAGCATTGAAATACTATATTTTAAAGGTTGATCCGCGAAAGCGTATTTTGTTTGATCCTAAAGAATCGGTGGATTTTCAAGGAAATACAGGACCATTTATTCAATATACCTATGCCCGAATTCAAGCTATTTTACGAAAAGCCAATTTTGATTTCAGCAGCCAAGTAACTCCTGAAAATTTGCATGATAAAGAACGTGAACTCATTAAACAGGTGCAGTTATTCCCAGAAATTGTGCAACAAGCAGCAGCTAATTACAGTCCGGCTTTGATTGCTAATTATACCTATGACCTGGTTAAAGAATTTAATTCGTTTTACCAAAACGTATCGATTTTAGGAGCAGACAATGACACGGATAAAGTATTTAGAGTTCAATTGTCTCAAGTAGTGGGCAGAACCATTAAGCAAGCTTTTGCGCTATTAGGTATTCAGGTTCCAGATAGGATGTAGAATGAATTAACGATATTCATTTGCAGGATTAAGAATATCGGTTGTTAGGTATGTAGCCTTTATAAATAGCTTTATTTGTTCATGCTATGTGTAGCTACCCAGACTTTTTCTTTGCTGAACTCACCAAAATAACTGAAGTATTCACCATCTTTCGAAATTACAACAAAACTGTTGCAAGGATAAGGGTGTTCAAAAAATAATCTTTCAATAATTCCATCAGGATCTTTGTTCCAAGTTAAAATACCATCATATTTTTCCAAACCATCGCTATTTTTATAAAGATAAATTGGTTTTGTTTGAGCGATTTGATTGATTCCATCTTCTAATTGATTAAACCAAGCCTTTCTTGTTTCCTTTGTCGCAGAACCACTCGAATTACACCGGTCTTTCCCTGGATAGTAAATAATTACTAGGGGTTTGTTTGAATCTAATTCATAATTAGTTTCCTTTTCAAGGAGTGAATCTATTGTATGTCTGTTGGTTATTTTCCCACTTTTTTCTCTCAAGGTCAATTTTCTATGATTAGCTGAATCACCCGGAATATCCAATAGCCTATTAGTTGAACGAATTTCTATAAACTTTGATTTACTTATTTCATTATTGTATTCATTAAAATATCTTGTCTTTACCCGTTTGTTTTTTGAAGATGAGCATGATAACATTAAAATCCCTAATATTAAAATTGTTGATATATTCTTCATAAGCCTCAATATGCTTTTTATTAATGCTCAATTTAGCTTTTTAAGCCAATAAATTCAATACGTATAGGTACGTAATTTTAAAGGAGATATTTAAAAACTTACCCTGAACGTCAGATTGGGCGTTATGCCCAAAGATGTTGTATTGATTTCAGAAAGGGTGTTTGTATCGGTTAATCGGTAGTAGCGGTTAATGGTGTTTTTGGTGTTGAAAATATTCCAAAGGGAAGCGCCAATGTGGGCATGCCAGTTTTTGGCAATATTAAACTTATAGGTTGCCGAGCAATCTGCTCTAAAGTAAGACGATAGATTGTTGCTGTTAGGTTCTAAATAATTGATGTCATTTCCCGAAACAGGATTGGAAACATTATAATAAGTTGTGGGTCTGCCCGAATGCCAATTGAAACCCAATGCCAGTTTTAAATTGTTGACACTGTATGTTCCAGCAAAGGTCACCTGATGTCTAATGTCTATATTGTTTGGAAATTGGTTTCCATTGTTTAAATCATCAAAGGTGTAATTGTTTTTACTCAATGAGTAGCTTAACCAGGTACTCCAATTGTCAAATTGCTGATTGATTAAAAAATCTAAACCCGTTACAGTGTAAGAACCAATGGCATTGGTATATTGGTACTGATTTTGAAAACCTTGGCTTCGGGTTGTAATGCCATCCACGTGTTTGATGTAGCCTTCTAAACTAATCAGGAGTTTCTTCTTTTGGTAATGGGTTCCTAATGATACCTGCTGACTTTGAATGATGGGTATATCATCATTGTTTGCCAATATCCAGCGTCTTTTTTCGACACCTAAAAAGTCATCTTGTAAATCAATGATTTGAGAAGCCGATTGGCTTTTTAATTCAGCCAATAATTCTAATCGGAAGTCATTGGCTATTTTTTGATTGATCACTAAGCGTGGTTCTAAAAAGAAATCGGAAAACTGCTCGAAATAATTGGCTCTGATACCTAATCTGGCATGTGTTTTTCCTGAATTGGATTTAAAACTTACTTCATTAAAAAGACCATGAGACCGCAAAACATCCTTAATATAGCGTCTGTATTCCGGATTGTTAACATCTTCCAGATTACTCATGCCAATTTCTGCATATTGGTAACCACCCAAATAATTCAAGTTTTGATTAATCTGATAATTGGCTTGCAATTCTAATCGATTATCACGAACATCATTTTCCTGAATAAGTCGTTGGTTATTGTCAACATCATTGTTTCTTGAGTTTAAATCGTAATTAGAAAGTGAAACCTTAAAACTGGTTTGCAACTTCGCATGCCATTGCCGCTTGTAGTCTATTCCCAAAGCTGTGCTTTCCTGAATAAGCTTGCTTGTTGAGGATTGTGTGTTCGCTATTCCGGTAGCTGTTTCTCTATAGTCCAAGGAATTAAAAATCTTTAATCCACTAATGGTGATGAGGTCTTTTTTTGAAAGTTTAAAAGTGAGTTTTGACGACACATCATAAAAATAAAAGCGCTCATCTTGAGTGACCTGATTATTATTTTGTTGAGTTAGGTCCGAGTCTTGAAAAATACGATCAAAATATTGGTCGTAGGTAGGTGTGTTAAATACATCGGTGAGAGATCGTCTAGCAGATACCTGAATGCCAATTTTATCAGTAACAGGTATTTTGGCGAAACCATCATAAGCAATCAAGTTAGTTCCCAATCCACCATTTATTTTGTTAGGAATACTGTCTGATGTGTGCATATTGATTATCCCTGAAACACCATCACCATATTCTGCACTACTGCCATTTTTGGATATTGAAATATCATGAATCAAAGTTGGGTTAAATGGTGAAATCAATCCAAAAAAATGACCTGATTGATACATTTTGATACCATCCCAGAGAATTAAATTTTGGTCATTGGTACCACCACGAATATTGAGGTTGGATACACGTTCATCAACACTTATGATGCCTGGTAAGGCCTGTATGGTTTGCAAAACATCAGGTTCGATTAGCCCAGGCAAGATGCCAAATTCATCTAAATTAATTTTTGAAGTACCATCTGTTTGTAATGAGATACCTTCAGTAAGGTATTTGGTGATGAGGACTTCGTCTAAAAACTGGGTAGGCGAATTACCGTTTATGATCACATAATTATTGGGACTGATTTCTTGAAATACAAGATTCGTTTCCCGTTGTATGAAAGTCAATATCGTATTGAGTGATTCTTCGCCTTTGGGTAAAGCAATCATCTTGTAGGCAATATGCTCATCAGCATATGAAAAGCGTATCTGATACTCTTCAGATAGTAATTCAAGAGCATCGGATAAGGGTTGTTTGCCGTTACTTAAGTTTTGGGCACCAACAGAGGTAGTAAATAGCAGTAACAAACAGCTAAAAATTTTGATTTTTATGCTACTCACGGTTTAGTACAATCACACTATTTTTAATTGTAAAGTTAATATTTAGAGGTAATGTAATGGCTTTCAATGCCAATTCCTGATTGTTATGTACAAAACTACCAGTATACAGCTTATCCGTATCAATAGATTCTGTATTGAAAGTCACATGATACTGTCTTTCAAACTCGCGTAGCACATACTTGTAAGGAATACTCTTAAAACAACTTTCATTTTGTAACCAACTAGGTTGATTGTTTTTTTCTTTTTCTTGAGCAATATAATTCCCATCAATAATTAAAAACTGATCTCCGGGTTTTAATATTTTAGTTTGGTTATTGGAAATGACTTTGACGGAACCTTCATAGCAAACGGTTTCGAAAAAGCCTGGTCTATTTTTAACATTGAATTCTGTTCCCAACACGGTTACGGTACCATTATCAGTAATCACATTGAATTCCGAACCCTTTTCCACATCAAAGTAGGCTTCGCCGTTCAAATTGACATCACGTTTTGATTGCCAATCATGTTTATTATAGGTCAATTGCGATTGTGCATTCAAACTAACCTTGGTTTGGTCAGGTAGGTAAACCTCTGTTTTTTCGGCAAAATATGTAGTGGTTGTTGTGTCTAATGTGGTTGTGTAGATATAAACAGCCAACAATACAGCGATAATTGAGGCTATGCGCAAAAATGGTTTAAACCAAGATATTTTAGATTTTTCTAATGAAATTTTATTCTGAATATTTAAATATGCAGATTTACCGTCAAAATCCGGAGCCTTAAAATCTTCCAGGGAATTTGATAGTTTTGTTAGTTCACGATAGTCATCCAAAGCCTGAAAAGCCTGTAGTTCCTCGGCGTTTAAGTCGTGGTCTAACCATTTTTTTATTAAATATTCTCTATCCATAAATGGGTCACTTAATTATATAACAGGTTCATCCTCATTTTTCCTACCTCATAATTTTAAATGCCATCAATTTCTTGACGTAATTGTTTTAATGCACCATAAATTCGCTTTTCTACAGCTTTTTGAGAGATGTTTAAAATGTCTGCGATTTCCTTGAGCTTTTTACCTTCAATCCGATTCATCAAAAAAGCCACGCGTTGCGTTTCGGACAAATTAGCAATAGCGTTTTGTAATTTTATTTTATACTCGTGTTCCTCCATGAGGAATTCCGGGTTCTCATTGGTTGATGATTTGGGTTTCGTTTGCTGAAATTTTAAAACAACTTTTTGATGGGCAATATCATTCAGTGTTAAATTATTGGCTACCGTAAATAAAAATGATTTGGCTTTAGATGGTGCCACATCTTGACATTTTTGCCAGAGTTTCACAAAAGCTTCTTGTACTTTATCTTGTGGATTTATATGGCTGCCAAATTTGTAGTACAAAAAATCATGTAAATCTTTAGCATAGCGGTTAAATGCCTTTGAAAATAGGGCTTCGTCGCATATATGGTCATTTAAATCTTTAGGCATTTTTAAATTTTATGCTCGTAAATGTATAAAAAAAGAAATACAGGGTAGGACATTTTTAAATTGAGCTGTTATATTGTAAATAACCAATAAAATTCACGTTATGAAATTTAGATTATCACTTTTCTTACTGCTTATGCTTTTATTTGTTGGCGTATCATGTCAGGAAGAAGCCAACGAAGAAACACCTCCAAATCAAGAAGAAACAATTGCGCCAAATTCTACCTTGGCCAATTTAATGCGACATACGGCTGCCAATGATGGAACCGTTGATAATATCATGGATGGTAGCGACTGTTTTACAGTTAATTTACCAGTCACCATTATTGCCAATGGTATCACTTTGACTATTGAGTCTATAGATGATTTTAGTTTGATTGAAGCCATTTTTGATGAAAATAATACTAATGAGGATACTATTGAGTTTTTGTTTCCCATTACGATTATTTTAAATGATTACACCGAAATAACTATTGAAACTCTTGAAGAACTGGATGCTTTTGTTGAAAGCTGCGTAGCAAATGAAGAGGTGATAGAATGTGTGGATTTTGTTTATCCAATAGTGTTCTCAATTTACAACACGAATTTCCAAATCATTGATACCGTTGAAATTAATAATGACTATGAATTGTATGTCTTTTTGGAAGGTTTGGAAACCGATAATCAAGGTGCTGTATTGGCTAGTTTAAATTTTCCAGTGACGCTTGTTTATGCAAATGGGGATACCGTTGAAGTGAATGGTAATCAAGAGTTGGAAGAAGCCATTAATGCAGCCAATGAGAATTGTGAGGATGATATTATAGTGGATTGTGGAATGAATCTGGCTGAATTGGAAGCGCATTTAGTAGAGTGTGATATGGTGGGATATACATTTAATGTTGCGGGAGAAGCCATCGATGAAAATTATTTGAACTTCAATTCAAATGGCGAAGTTATAGTAAATGGTACGCCAGCCGTAACAGAAGTAGCTTCATGGGTTCTAACAGAATCAAATTCAGGATATATGTTAACCATTGCTGGGTTAGAAACGTTTAATCTATTAAATGGTGAATGGTCTTTATTAGGCTGTGAAAGAGATAGAATAGTATTTACCCAAGGAGAAGGAGATAATACTATTACACTAGAATTGGAACAAGATTGTTCAGGTAATGAAACACCATTCGATTGTTTTGGAAATACCACAGTAACAGCATGTGATTTTGACAATGACGGATTTGCAACTTTTGAGTTAGAAACACTAGTGCTTGGTAATGTTGTTTGTGATGTTGACTTTACACCGTCTTTCCATATATCTCAGACCAATGCCGAAGCTGATGTAAATCCCATAGATGAACCAAATGCTTTTGTAAATACGACGAATCCGCAAACTGTTTACTTAAGAATTGAAGCACTTAATGGTGATTTTGAAGTGTTCACCATTGAACTTATTGTTGAAGATTGTAGTGGTTCGTGTCCTGAACAAGAAGTTGATGCTTATTTAGTTGAGTGTATTTGGAATGTCATAAACTTTGATGGCAGCACTGATTTAATGGTCTATGATTTAGACTTCAACGCTGATGGTACCGTTGTTATAACCGGTAATGGATTGACCATAGTATCCATGTGGTCTACGTCACAAACTGGTGCAGGTACTATAGTTGAATTTAGCAATGTAGCTGGACCTGATATACAAGCTATAACTGGAAGCTGGGTGATAGTGGACTGTCGGGATGACAGATTGGTTATGCAAGCTATAAACAGCACTAGTACTATGGTTATGGAACAGGATTGTTCTAATTGTGACAATCCGGGTGTATTGACCAATGATTTGGTTATTTACATGCCATTTGGGGGTGAGGCTCAAGATTTAATTACTGGCGATGTTGTACAAAATATCACCAATGATTTTGTAACTGACAGAGCCGGAAACACTACTTGTGCGATTGGATTCACAGGAAATGATAATATTTCTATTCCAGTCACAGCCGAAAATCAAATTGTACAAGGCGATAGTTTTTCAATAAGTGTATGGTTTAAAATGCAAAATTCAGTGGCTGGTGATTTAGAAATATTTTTTAGAAAACCGGGTAATGCAACAGTTGGTTTTAATCTAGGCGTCTATGACTTAAATACACCATTATTTGGGGATAATTTAGGTACAACATTATGGGATAATGACTGGAATCAAGAAGTGGATGTTACTTGGGATAATACAGATTGGCATCACCTAACGGTAACTGTCGATTCTAATAACACCGTGAGACTTTATAGAGATGGTGCGTTGAGAAATGTTGTGGAAAATTCAAATCTGACCATTGGTTCTGATCCAACTTCTGAATATCTCATTGGAGAAGGTTATCAAGGTCATTTAGATGATTTAAGAGTTTATAAACGTGCCTTAAGTGATAATGAAGTAGGTGACTTATACAATTTAGAAGCAGAATGCTATACATGCTTTTGATTATAATTTCTAGTTAATTTATGTTTGAGAAAGCCATTGGAAACAATGGCTTTTTTATTGGTAATTAACTTTATAAATACAGGACAAATACTTAAATTTGCATTTCTTAAAATTTCAAGAATTCTATGTTTAATAATTTAAGTGAAAAGTTAGATAAAGCGTTACACGTCTTAAAAGGTCATGGTAGTATTACCGAGGTAAACGTAGCCGAGACACTTAAGGAGGTTAGAAGAGCGCTTTTAGATGCCGATGTTAACTTTAAAATTGCTAAAGAGTTTACCAATACGGTTAAGGAAAAAGCACTTGGTCAAAATGTATTGACAACCCTACAACCAGGTCAGTTAATGGTTAAAATCGTAAAAGATGAATTAACTGAATTAATGGGTGGTGATGCCGAAGGGATAAACCTTTCCGGAAACCCAAGCATTATTTTAATGTCAGGTTTGCAAGGGTCTGGTAAAACAACTTTTTCTGGTAAACTGGCTAATTACTTAAAGAACAAAAAAACAAAAAAGCCATTATTGGTTGCCTGTGACGTATATCGTCCAGCAGCGATTGATCAGCTGCATGTTGTTGGAGAGCAAATTAATGTTGAGGTTTTTAGCGATAAAGGAAACCAGGATCCTGTTGCAATCGCACGAGCGGGTATTGCTCATGCAAAAGCCAATGGTCATAATGTGGTTATAATAGATACAGCTGGACGTTTGGCGGTTGATGAAGCAATGATGACCGAAATTTCCAACATTCATAAGGCTATTCAGCCTCAAGAAACCTTGTTTGTTGTGGATTCCATGACGGGTCAAGATGCTGTTAATACTGCAAAAGCTTTTAATGATGTTTTAAATTTTGATGGGGTTATTTTAACCAAGTTAGATGGCGATACTCGTGGTGGTGCGGCTATTTCCATTAAGTCTGTGGTTAACAAACCAATTAAATTCATTGGTACAGGTGAGAAGATGGAAGCTATAGATGTATTCTATCCATCGCGTATGGCGGATCGTATTCTTGGAATGGGTGATGTGGTGTCTTTGGTTGAAAGAGCACAAGAACAGTACGATGAAGAGGAAGCTAGAAAACTTCAAAAGAAAATTGCTAAAAACCAGTTTGGATTTGATGATTTCTTAAAACAGATTCAGCAAATTAAGAAAATGGGTAACATGAAAGATTTAATAGGCATGATACCTGGGGCTGGAAAAATGATGAAAGATATTGATATTGATGATGATGCTTTCAAGGGTATTGAGGCAATCATTCACTCGATGACACCGAAAGAACGAGCTAATCCATCAATTATCAATTCCAGTAGAAAGAAGCGTATCGGGAAAGGTTCTGGTACTTCTGTACAAGAGGTCAATCAGCTTTTGAAACAATTTGACCAAATGAGCAAAATGATGAAAATGATGCAAGGTGGTGGCGGAAAACGTATGATGCAAGCTATGAAAAACATGAGGTAACTCATGTTTTTTTATTTATAATAATCCAATAATTCAATTTAACAGATGACCATTTTAGACGGAAAAAAAATCAGCAATGATATCAAGGATGAAATTACCGAAGAGGTAAAAAAAATGAAGGCAAAAGGGGAGAAAGTTCCTCATTTGGCTGCGGTAATTGTGGGAAATGATGGTGCTAGTTTAACCTATGTTGGCAGTAAGGTAAGAGCTTGTGAACGTGTGGGTTTTGAGTCTACAATGATTCGCATGTCCAACACCACAAGTGAGATTGAATTGTTGGATAAAATTGAAGAATTAAATGAAAACCCTGATATTGATGGCTTCATAATTCAGTTGCCTTTACCGCCTCAAATTAATACACAAAAAGTGTTGATGGCGGTAGACCCAACCAAAGATGTGGATGGATTTCATCCAGAAAACTTTGGTAAAATGGCATTGGATATGTCCACATTTATTCCTGCAACTCCTTTTGGAATTTTGGAACTATTGGATCGTTACAATGTTGAAACCAAAGGAAAGCATACGGTTGTGATTGGTAGAAGCCATATTGTAGGGAGACCTATGAGTATTTTAATGGGGAGAAAGGGATTTCCGGGTAATTCAACGGTGACGTTAACTCACAGTCACACAAAAAACATTACACAAATCACCTCTCAAGCAGATATTATTATAACGGCGTTAGGAGTTCCAGGATTCCTGAAAGCTGAAATGGTTAAAGATGATGTCGTGATTATTGACGTGGGAATTACACGTGTTCAGGATGATTCATCTCCAAAAGGATATGTGATTACGGGTGATGTGGATTTTGAAAATGTTAGTAAAAAAGCCAGTTACATCACACCTGTTCCAGGAGGTGTAGGACCTATGACGATAGCCATGTTATTGAAAAATACCTTGTTGGCTCGGGAAATTCATAATCAATAGTCACCAGAAGATTATTCTTCTCGCTTGCAGTCTATTTTCCAAGTGGGAAATACAACAGTTTCTGTTTTGTCAACCCATTCGCCAACCCATTTATAACCGGTTTTGCTGATATCATAAAAGGTTAAACGGAAAAATCCTTCGGTTCCATTAGGCGCAGTTTGATCACGATATAATACAATATTACCATTCTCCTTTTTGTTGCCTTCCCAGGTAGGCAATTTAGTAGAAGGGGTTTTGGAGGAGTAGTAATGCACATACCAGCGACTACTGTCTGCTATAAATTGACGGATACTTCCTGAATGCGACCCATCAGACTTTAAAGTTTCATCCTGAACAGCCATACCATTCATAATGTATTTCCAGGTCCAAATCATATCTTCAGGCTTCGTCCAGGTATTATCCTGATTTCTCGTTGTAGAAGTACAATTACAACTTCCTATTAGGTCAGTAAAGTCTGTTATTTGCTGTGGTGCGTTTGGATTTGATCTGCCATAAGGGAATTCTTCATTTGGCGCATATTCATATTGCGAAAAAGAATAAAAAGGAACAATTAAAAGTATAAGAAGAATGGTTTTCATAGTGGTTGCTTTTTCTGAAGTTACCACTCTTAATTTGAAGAAAATTGCCAATTAGTATTAAATTAACAATTGCTCAATTTGAATTTTTACGTCTGCTTTGTGTTTTTGGAATAAACGTTTTAGAAGAATCTTCCAACAATTTGTTTAGTTCTGTGATTTCTTTTTGAGTAAATTCTCGGTATTCCCCGACGGGAACATCCAAAGTAATATTCATAATTCTAACCCGTTTTAGGGTTACGACGGCATAATCGAGATATTCACACATACGTCTGATTTGTCTGTTCAGGCCCTGGGTTAAAATAATCTTAAACGTATGGGTATCTAATTTTTCAACGTAGCATTTTTTAGTAACTGTATCCAAAATGGGAACGCCGTTTGACATGCGTTGTATGAAAGTCTGTGAGATAGGTTTATTTACGGTGACTATATATTCCTTTTCATGGTTGTTACTGGCTCTCAATATTTTATTGACAATGTCGCCGTCATCGGTTAGGAATATTAATCCCTCACTGGGTTTGTCTAATCGACCAATTGGGAAAATACGTTTGGGATAATTAATAAAGTCAATGATGTTATCTTTTTCAACCCGAGTGTCAGTAGTACATACAATACCAACAGGTTTGTTGAAGGCCAGATATACAAAGTCTTCTTTGGAATTCTTAATGTTTTTTCCGTCAACCTGAACAATGTCGCCTGACGCTACTTTAGTTCCCATTTCAGGTACGATGCCATTAATGGTTACCCGACCAGCATCTATGAGTTTATCGGCTTCGCGGCGAGAACAATAGCCAGCTTCGCTTAAATATTTGTTGAGTCGCGTTAAATTTTGATCCATACGACAAAGATAGCTTAACCTTCCAAAAACTCATAAATATGATGTGAGATACTTTCGTGTGCCATAGAATGTCCCATACCGGATGTGGTTATTAATCTACTGTTTTTGAAGTTTTGATTAATCAATACGGCATCTGAATAAGGGATAATGGCATCTTTCTCATCATGAATTATAAGACCCTCAACATTTAATTGTGCCAATTGCTTGGCTGTTGAAAATGAAATGGAATCTATTTTAAAACGCTTTTTTATAAGGTCGATAATGGCATTTTGAGTGCGTTTGGTGTAACCCATCATTTTAAAATAGCGATTTAAAACATCGGTGAATTCTGAAGGCGCTCCAATTAAAATCAGTTTTTTTAGTTTTGAATTGTCATGATTGATATTTGAAAAGGCCGTAGCCATACCGCCAACAGAGTGACCAATAATAATATCAGGATTGAATTTTTTTGCTACATGTTGAATGAATTGAGCGTATAGCAAGGCATTAAACCGCTTGCTTCCCGATCGGCCATGCGCAGGCGCATCCAAAGCAACGATATTATATTTTAATTTTTTTAATGGCTCAATTAAATATTGCCATCTCGCCGAATTGCTTTCCCATCCATGAGCTAATAGAACCGTTTTCCCATGACCTAACCAGCGATAGGTCATTACCGAAATATCATTAACTTTTATTTCCTCACGAAATGATGTGCCCAGAAAATCAGATTGTTTTTCATTAATGCGACCTTTGAAAGGTTTGGAGAATAGAAATAAGGCTATTCGGGCAGCAAGTTTGCGAGAGATCAAACTGATAAGATTAATGAAAAGGCCAATAAATTTCTGAATAATAATCATGGATTTTCTCTATTTACTAAATCCATTGAAAATGCAGGTTTGCAGATGGCTATATATTCACAAGCTTCCTTAAAAGGGTTTGAGTATTGTACGCGAACATTTTTTGCTATTTTAATGGATTGTCCTGCCTTTAAAACAACAATATCACCATCAATATTAAATTGTTTTTTGCCTTTGATAATGAAAGTGAATTCATCAAACTCTGGAGTTTGGAAAGGTTCGCTCCAGCGGGCAGGAGCTATCATATGAGCAATACTAATATCTGAATTACCTGCAGAAGCTAAACCAAAATGCTCTTTAATTATTTTGCCGTCGCTAGTTGGAACCGCAAAAGGATTATCTTGAACGATATACTTTTTCATTAGTTTATTTTAATGGTTTTCTTTTAATCATCCCACCGCGAAGGTCTTTTACTAACCCCATTATGATAAATGCTTTTTTGTCGATTTTATCAATCTCTGTATGTAATTTAGCCAATTCCAATCGTGTTACAACGGTATATATAATGTCTTTATCATAACTTTTTCCGCTAGTACCATAACCCCCTTTTCCAGCATAAATTGTACAAGCACGTCTTAATTTGTCAATAATCATAACGCGCAATTCTTCATGTTTATTGGATATAATGGTAACCCCAACATACTCTTCAACACCATCTACAACAAAGTCAACTGTTTTGGCAGCTGCAAGATACGTTAAAATAGCATATAAGGCGGTTTCAATGGATAGGATATAGGCGCCAAATGAAAATATAAGGATATTGATAAGTAGTAAAACATCGCCAATAGTTATGGATAACTTTCTGCTTAAATAAATTGCCAAAACTTCGGTGCCATCAATAACACTGCCTCCTCGCATAGCCATGCCTATTCCCAAACCGAGAAAGAAACCTCCAAATACAGCAATGAGTAGTTTGTCTTCCGTTATTGTCGGATATTCCACAAAATGAACGACTACTGCCAAAAAAGTAATGGCAATAATACTTTTAACGGCAAATTTCAGATTAAAGGTTCTGGCTCCCAGAATTAGAAATGGAATATTCACTAAAATCAACAGAAAGCCCAATTCAATGTTGGTTATATTTTCTAGCAATAGTGAAATACCAGTGGCACCACCATCAATAAACCTATTGGGAAGCAAAAATCCTTTCAAACCAAAACCAGCTGCGAAAACCCCTATAATTATAAATACATATTCTTTTATAGCGTGATCCAGCTCGACACGTAAATTCCTAACAAGCGGAACAATCTGCTTATGAGAGATTTCTTTTGAAGTTGTTTTGGCCTCAAGCTTCTTTTTGGCAATAAAGCCAAGTAATTTAGACACTATTGATGATTTCATAGGGAAGCCACTGTTACCAGCCTATCATAAAATACTTGATTTTGGCTTTGTCGGGAATTTGAACGGCCTCAATTTTGGCATCTAAATTAAATTGTAATTCAGCAGGAAGTTCTTTTTTATCAATGGTAAAGAAAGCGTTGATTTCATTAACAAAAACAACGACATTTTTAAAAGTATTTTGAATACTTGAAATTTTATGGTTTTTTTCAATATCTCCAAATGTGCTTGATATTGATAAGCCTTTAGCAGTTTTGAAACGAGAATCCATAATTTTGATAGTCTCTATGGTCGCTGTGGAGTCATTAGCTTTATTGGGTGTTAAAACCAATAATGGCTTACCCGAAGTATCAAATAATTCAATATCACGTCCGTCATCAATAAATTTATTTGTTTCCTTTACAAAAACCAATGAGTCTTTTTCATAAATGGTTTTTAGTTCTTTTACCTGGGTTGAATCGGTCAATAAACCAATGCTTTTTTTACTGATTAAAAATGGGTCTTGTTTTTTTGCACAGCTAGATAAGGCTATGGCAATTATTAAGATGACTATATACTTGTTCATTAATTTTTTCTGTTTTAAATATTATTATTTTTTCATCACTTTCGTCAAAATACCAAATACACTTCGTATAAAGGTAGCGCTCGTCAGTACTTTGACTATTGGGTTCATTCGCGTGCTTTTTTTTGTTGTTCTGGCCTTACTTTTTGATTCCGCTTTTTTGAGAGCTTCTTGTTCTTGTCTGGCTTTTTCTTTTGCTTCTTCAGCTTCAGCTAGTTCTATTTTTTGGTTCAACAGTTCATAAGCACTTTCCCTATCAATTTGTTCATTGTATTTTTTTACGAGTTTCGAATCAGACAGCAAATTGCTTAACTCGGTATCAGTTAGAATATCCATACGGCTCTTGGGTGCACGCATCATGGTTGCTGCCAGAGGCGTAGGTCTACCTTTTTCGTTTAGGGCAGAAACCAAAGCTTCTCCAGTGCCCAATGATGTTAGAACATCGGCCGTATCATAGTATTCGGTGTCTGGATAATTTTGAGCTGTTAGTTTGATGGTTTTTCGGTCTTTGGCTGTAAATGCTCTTAATGCGTGTTGTACTTTAAGACCCAGTTGACTCAAAACGGCTTCAGGCACATCAGTAGGGTTTTGTGTCACAAAATATAACCCAACACCTTTACTTCGTATTAATTTGACGATGCTTTCAATTTGGCTCAAAAGTGCTTTTGAAGCTTCATTGAAAATTAAATGGGCTTCATCTATGAACATGATGAGTTCAGGTCTGCCAGTATCTCCTTGTTCTGGAAAAGTAGAATAAATTTCGGCCAATAAACTCAACATAAATGTCGAAAACAATTTAGGCTTATCTTGAATATCCGTTAAACGAATAATATTGATGTAGCCTCTACCATCGTCATCAACTCGTAATAAATCATCAACCTCAAATGATTTTTCACCAAAAAACAATTCACCACCTTGTTGTTCAATTTCAACTATTTTTCTCAAGATGGCACCCGTTGAGGCTGTCGAAATTCGACCGTAGGCTTCTTCAAACTCTTCTTTTCCTTCATTAGTTGCATATTGCAAAATTTTCTTGAAGTCCTTTAGATCTAAAAGTGGCAATTTGTTATCGTCGCAATATTTAAAAATCACCGAAATAACACCTGCTTGCGTTTCGGTTACATCTAAAATTCTGGATATTAATACGGGACCAAACTCGCTTATTGTAGCTCGAAGCCTGACTCCGTCTTGTTCCGACAATGTTAATATTTCAACAGGAAAAGATTTGGGCTCAAAAGGCAAGCCAATGGCTTCATGACGTTCATCTATTTTTGGATGTCCTGGACTCGGTTTAGCCAACCCGCTTAAGTCACCTTTAATATCCATTAACAGAACTGGAACACCTTTCTCACTTAAATTTTCTGCCAATACCTGTAATGTTTTGGTCTTTCCAGTCCCAGTTGCGCCAGCAATTAAACCATGTCTGTTCATAGTTTTTAAAGGAACATTCACATAAGCATTTTTAACGGTTTTGCCATCTAACATGGCAGAGCCTAATGTTATATATTCGCCTTTATTGGTATTACCTTCAGTTATATGCTTAAAGAATTCTTCCTGTCTGCTCATTTTCAAAAATTTTCATAAAAATACTAATCTTGGTGCAATACCCTTGAAAATCTTTTCAACAATTTTACAGGAAACTAAAATCAGAGAGTTATCTTTGTGGGCTATGACAAGAAGCGAAAGACAAGAGCTGATAGGCAAGGGGTTATTATTGCCTTTGATGGAAGAATTTTATACCATTCAAGGAGAAGGTTATCACAAAGGTACGGCTGCTTATTTTGTGAGAATTGGTGGTTGTGATGTGGGTTGTCACTGGTGTGATGTGAAAGAAAGTTGGTTGGCTGAATTACACCCACCAACTGAAACACATAAAATAGTCGAGAATGCTGTAAAATACAGTGACACGATAGTGGTGACTGGTGGAGAGCCCTTAACTTGGGATATGACCGAGTTGACTGCTCAATTAAAAGCGAAAAATGTCAAAACTCATATTGAAACTTCTGGAGCTTACAAATTAACGGGTACTTGGGACTGGATTTGTTTGTCTCCGAAAAAATTAAAATTACCTACAGAAGAAATCTATGCTAAAGCCCATGAACTTAAAATGATTGTTTACAATAAAAGTGATTTTAAGTTTGCTGAAGAACAAGCTGATAAAGTGAATAGTCATTGCAAATTATTTTTGCAGCCCGAATGGAGTAAACGTGATAAGGTTGTTCCTGAAATAGTGGATTATGTTATGGCTAATCCTAAATGGAAAGTATCTTTACAAACGCATAAATATTTAAATATACCTTAAAAGAAGCCTTCGCTTCTTATTTTTTTTTGATAATCTTACTTTTTTTAATTGTCTAGGATAATATACTATTAATTAATTTTATAATTTTAATCTAAACTCATTAATTAATTATAATGTGTAATTAAATTTAATTTTATGATTTAATTATATAATATATAGTGTCATTTTTGATTTATATTTAAAATATAGATATTATGTGTGGAATAGTATGTGCTTTTGATTTAAAGCAAAAGTCAGATGATTTAAGACCTCAAATTCTGGAAATGGCAAAACGAATTCGTCATAGGGGTCCGGATTGGAGTGGGATTTATAGTGATGAGAAAGCAATAATGGCTCATGAACGATTGGCTATAGTGGATCCGGCTTCAGGTAAGCAACCACTTTTTAGTGATGATAAAAAAATGATTTTAGCAGCTAATGGCGAAATTTATAATCACAGGGAGTTACGCAAGCAGTTTCCAAATTACAACTTTCAAACTGAAAGTGATTGCGAAGTTATTTTAGCTCTTTATCAAGAAAAAGGTGTTGACTTTGTTGATGAGATGAACGGTATATTTGGCTTTGCAATCTATGACGTTGAGAAAGACGAGTATTTTGTGGCTAGAGATCACATGGGAATTATCCCGTTATATATAGGTTGGGATCAAAACGGAACGTTTTATGTGGCTTCCGAGTTAAAAGCTTTAGAAGGGGTTTGTACAAAAATAGAATTGTTTCCTCCAGGTCATTACATGTCTAGTAAAGATGGGAAGTTTGTTAAGTGGTACAATCGTGAATGGACGGATTATGAAGCTGTTAAAGAGAATGAAACCAGTATAGAAAAAATACAAAAAGCATTGGAAGATGCAGTGCATCGCCAGTTAATGAGCGACGTACCTTATGGCGTTTTATTGTCTGGTGGTTTGGATTCTTCTGTCACTTCCGCAATTGCCAAAAAGTACGCTGAAAAACGAATCGAATCTGACGATACACAAGCTGCGTGGTGGCCTCAATTACACTCGTTTTCTGTTGGTTTGGAAGGTTCTCCTGATTTGGCAGCAGCACGAAAAGTGGCTGACCACATAGGGACGGTGCATCATGAGATTAAATTTACGATCCAAGAAGGACTAGATGCCATTCGTGATGTGATTTACAACCTGGAAACTTATGATATTACAACAATACGCGCTAGTACACCAATGTATTTAATGGCGCGCGTAATAAAGTCTATGGGTATAAAAATGGTATTATCTGGCGAAGGTGCTGATGAATTGTTTGGTGGCTATCTGTATTTTCATAAAGCACCTAATGCCAAAGAATTTCATGAAGAAACTGTGAGGAAGTTGAGTAAGCTGCATATGTACGATTGTTTGCGTGCTAATAAGAGCTTGGCTGCTTGGGGTATTGAAGGTCGGGTGCCTTTTTTAGACAAGGAATTTATGGATGTGGCCATGTCTATTAATCCTCAAGATAAAATGATTAATGGAGATCGTATGGAAAAATGGGTGGTTCGTAAAGCGTTTGAAAGCTATCTTCCAGAAAGCGTGGCTTGGCGACAGAAAGAACAGTTTAGTGATGGTGTTGGCTATAGCTGGATTGATACCTTAAAAGATATGGTTAATAAGGAAATATCTGATGAGCAAATGGCAAATGCTCATTTTCGATTTCCAATTCAAACACCGCAAAACAAAGAAGAGTTTTATTATCGTTCTATTTTTGAGGAGCATTTCCCTAGTGATACTGCAGCAAAATCGGTGCCGCAAGAACCAAGTGTGGCCTGCAGTACCAAAATAGCATTGGAATGGGATGAAGCATTTAAAAACATGAACGACCCTAGTGGAAGAGCGGTTGCAAAAGTGCATACAGACGCCTATTAGATTGATTTATAATTAATAGTCTAAATAAATTGAGGTTGGTATTTATATCAGCCTCTTTTTTTAATGGTACTGGATATAAAATGGAATCACAATCATTCAAAACCCTTATATTTACTGGATATGACATATAGATGACATTTAAATGTCGTGTTAAAAACCAACTGCTTACAGTAGATTTGTATCAGAAAAATAATCGAAATGAATAAAAATTCTTTAAGCGAAAATTTAACCTATCAAAGAAAATTAAAAGGTTATACGCAAGAACAACTTTCTGACAAAACTACTGTTACAGTTCGAACCATTCAGCGTATAGAAAAAGGTGACGTACAGCCACATCTTCAAACGGTAAAACTATTGGCTGCTGGTCTTGAAATCGAGATTGATGAGTTACTCATTCTAGAAGATCCAAATCAGGAAGTTATACAACGTAAATGGATGTTGTTACTTCACGGTTCTCCTTTTTTAGGATTAATTATCCCCTTTGGAAGTATTTTGTTTCCACTTTTTCTTTGGATTCATAAAGCTGAAGATAGTAAGGTATATGATGGGCATGGTAGAGCTGTTGTAAATTTTCATGGGACAATTACCTTGCTGTTCATTTTGTCATTACTGTCATTTTTTATTATTCCAGGTTATAATTTTTTTATTTCTGGAGCGATTGTGCTTTTTGGTATTATCACCACGATATATAATATATCAAGATCACTACAAACAGGTACTTGTAAGTATCCATTATCAATTCCTTTTTTGAAACCAAAAGAGGTCTAACCTTAATTTAAAACGTATTTAAAATGTTAGGATTATTAATAATAATAGTAATCTCATGGGCCCTCTTACGCTTTATTGAGAAAAAAAACATCGATGTTTTAGGAATTATTCCTTACCCAAATAGACTGTTTCAATTCTTTATTGGGCTTGTTTTTATGATGCTTCTGTGTCTTTTGATGGTTGCTGCTGAAACATATATTTTAAATGTTGAGTGGAAACAAAAGGAGACTATTGATTACAGTTTAATCTTCCAATCTTTCATTTATCATATAAGATCGGCTTTAACCGAAGATTTAGTTTTTAGAGGAGCAATTTTGTATGTGTTGATTCAAAGAGTTGGTCCAAAAAAAGCTATTTTGTTGTCTGCGTTTTGTTTCGGTGTTTATCATGTGTTCTCGTACGGTATGATGGCTGAAGGAGTAATCCCAATCGCATATGTTATTTTGGTAACGGGATTTACTGGGTATGTTTGGGCCTATACATTTCATAAAACCAAGTCAATAATGTTGGGTTTAGGCTTTCATTTGGGTTATAACTTTTTAATGACCTTCTTTTATGAGTCGTATCCTTATGGTGAGTTGATTTTTGTTGAGTTGTCAAAAACGTCTCTTGAGGATTGGAGCTGGGTTTTGTTTAATCTGGGCAAAGGGCTCCTGCCATCAATTGTTACATTAATCTTTGTGAATTATTTAATTAAATCAACACTTATAATTAAATCAAGCCCACATTAAAAATCTTCCAAAACGTTTGTAAAAAATATCCTAAATTAGAGTTGTGCTTTAGGTTAAAAAAACTAAAGTTAAAAACTGAATTATGATTGTTACTAAAAATATTAGTTTCTCTAGGATGCTAGGTTTTACTGGGCGTCATTTTCTATGGTTAATTCCGCTAATGGGATCCATAGCACTGCTATACCATTTCAATGTTTTAGATTTTAAAATTCCTTGGGTACCTATTTCTGTTATTGGTACTGCGGTGGCTTTTTATGTTGGTTTTAAAAATAATCAGTCCTATGATAGACTTTGGGAGGCTCGAAAAATTTGGGGTGGTATAGTTAACGATAGTCGTACTTGGGGAATGATGGTAGATGGTTTTGTCACTAATTTGTTTGCCGAAAATAAAAAATCGGATGACGAAATTCATACAATCAAAAAACGCTTGATTTATCGTCATATAGCTTGGCTGTATGCGCACAGGAGTCAATTGTTGGTATCAACCTCTTGGGAGCATATTAATCAATCGGGGCATTACAAAAAAGTAGCTGAAAAATTTCAGCAAAAATTTGGAGTCGGCCTAATAGATGATGATGAAACTAGAAGTAATTTAAGTACATTTTTGCAGTCAGAAGAGCACGATCGCTTGGTAAGTGCCGTAAACACTGCCACCCAAATTATCAATGAACAATCAAGGGATTTGAAGGAATTAAGGGCAGAAGGCCTGATAGATGATTTTCGTCATATGGAATTGGAAAATGTGCTTCGAACTTTTTATGAGCTTCAAGGTAAGAATGAACGTATTAAAAAGTTTCCTTTGCCAAGGCAGTATGCTAATATGAGTCGGTATTTTATAGGTATTTTTATTGTTCTTTTGCCTTTTAGTTTGATTCCAGAAATGATGGATGTTGGTAATTTAGGATTGTGGCTGGCTGTTCCCGTAGTTGTATTAATAGGTTGGGTATATGTAGCTATGGAGCTAGTAGGGGATTATTCCGAGAATCCATTTTCAAGTATGGCAAATGATATTCCTATGTTATCTTTATGTCGAGTGATAGAAATAGATTTGCGACAGATGCTGGGGGAAACTGATTTGCCGCCAAGCATTGAATCTAAAAATGGAATTTTGATGTAGTTTTTGTGTCTATTATTAAATTAATGAAATGTAAAATAAACGATTTAAGACATTTTGGAATTTTTGACCTTTGAAACTCTCACAAAAATCAATCGAAATTCAATTTAAGGTATTTTTTAGACCATTTAAGACACTTTCTGGTAATCAACAAATGTTAATAAAAAACAATCAAACTTACTGAAACGCTTTCAATAAGCTTTATTTATTCGTATATTTGTAAGTATCCAAAAATGATGCGCAGGCGTCATTTTTTTATTGTAAAAAATTAAGATTTAAAGATATAATTCATGAGTGAAGAAAATAAAAAACAGTATTCAGCCGACAGTATTCAGGCGCTAGAGGGTATGGAGCATGTACGCATGCGTCCATCTATGTATATTGGAGATGTTGGTGTAAGAGGATTACACCATTTAGTATATGAAGTTGTAGATAATTCCATTGATGAAGCTTTGGCTGGACATTGTGATAATATCACTGTAACCATAAATGAAGATAACTCCATAACTACTGAAGATGATGGTCGTGGTATTCCTGTGGACCTTCATAAAAAAGAAGGTGTCTCAGCATTAGAAGTTGTTATGACCAAAATTGGTGCAGGTGGTAAGTTTGATAAGGACTCCTATAAAGTATCTGGTGGTTTGCATGGTGTTGGGGTAAGTTGTGTTAATGCACTATCTGAACATTTAAAAGCAACAGTTTACAGAGATGGTAAGGTATGGGAGCAGGAATATGAGCGCGGAAAAACACTTTATCCTGTAAAGCAAATCGGCGATACTGATAAAAGAGGTACCACGGTAACCTTTAAGCCAGATCCAACCATTTTTACACAGACTTTAGAGTATAGCTATGACACCTTGGCTAGTAGAATGCGTGAATTGGCTTACCTTAATAAGGGCATAACCATACATTTGGTTGATAGACGACATAAAAAGGATGATGGATCTTTTGAAGGCGAAACATTCCATTCCGAAAATGGTCTGCCAGAGTTCGTAAAATTTCTTGATGGTAACCGTGAACCCTTAATGCAAGATGTTATTGCATTTGAAGGTGAAAAAAATGGTGTCCCAGTTGAGGTCGCCATGGTTTATAATACATCTTATGCCGAGAATTTACATTCTTACGTAAATAACATCAACACGCATGAAGGCGGAACGCATCTTTCTGGATTCCGTCGTGGATTGACTCATACTCTTAAAAAGTATGCCGATGAATCGGGAATGTTGGATAAACTGAAGTTCGATATTGCTGGTGATGACTTCCGTGAAGGTTTAACGGCTATTGTTTCTGTTAAAGTGGCAGAGCCACAATTTGAAGGGCAAACGAAGACCAAATTGGGTAACAGAGAAGTGTCAGCTTCAGTGAGTCAGGCGGTTTCAGAAATGCTTACCGATTATTTGGAAGAACATCCGGATGATGCTAAAACCATAGTTCAAAAAGTAATTTTAGCTGCTCAAGCCCGTCATGCTGCTCAAAAGGCACGTGAGATGGTGCAACGTAAAACGGTTATGAGCATTGGTGGTTTGCCAGGTAAATTAAGTGATTGTTCAGAACAGGATCCAGCAAAATGCGAGGTGTTCTTGGTTGAGGGTGACTCGGCAGGTGGTACAGCCAAACAAGGACGTGATCGTGCTTTTCAAGCTATCTTACCATTACGTGGTAAAATTTTAAATGTTGAAAAAGCCATGACCCATAAGGTGTTTGAGAACGAAGAGATTAAAAACATTTTTACCGCACTTGGCGTGACTATCGGGACTGAAGAAGATAGTAAAGCTTTGAACCTTTCAAAACTTCGTTACCATAAGATTGTTATCATGTGTGATGCGGATATTGATGGAAGTCATATTGCGACCTTAATTTTGACTTTCTTTTTTAGATACATGCGTGAATTGATTGAAAATGGTCATGTTTACATTGCAACACCACCACTATACTTGGTTAAAAAAGGAAATAAAAAACAATATGCTTGGAATGATAAAGAACGAGATACCGTTGCTGAAGAATTTGGAGGAAGTGTCAGTGTGCAACGATACAAAGGTCTTGGGGAAATGAATGCTGAACAATTATGGGATACAACTATGAATCCGGAATTCAGAACTTTACGGCAAGTGAATATTGATAACGGTAGTGAAGCCGATAGAATTTTCTCAATGCTTATGGGTGACGAAGTGCCACCTCGAAGAGAATTTATTGAAAAGAATGCCATTTACGCCAATATCGATGCGTAAGATCGTTTTGCTATGTTGCTTTTGTCCATTTTTTGGGTATTCGCAGTTTGAAGGTTTTCAGAATGACCTAGAGGCAGTCACTCAAGATTTAATTTTTCTAACTGAAAAATATATTTCACCAGCAGCTGATGCGTCGGTTTATCAATCGTCAGGTGGTTGGTATACTAATTTTACTCCTAAAAATAGATTTGATGTAGAAATTTCTTTGCAATATAATTTGCTGTTCATTCCTAACAAAGAAAAGAACCTTTTAGTGAATGAGTCTGAATTACAAAATTTAGGGATTCAGGGAGCCTCAACATCTGCAGAAATTCCAACAGCATTGGGAGGCGATAATTTTGTGGTTCTAGAGGGTCATATTGGTGAAGAAACTTTTGAGTTTGATTCGCCTGAAGGAATTGGGCAAGAAACAGTTAAACATGGTCAAATACAAGTTGCAGTTGGTGTTTTAAAGAACACAAATTTAATAGCTCGTTTTGCACCTAATATAAATATTAATGAAACTAAATATAGTTCATTCGGGGTTGGATTGTCTCATAATATTGGCGCCTGGTTTAAATCATTAAGAGAGAAACGTTTTTACTTTGGTGTTTTGTCAACCTATACAAACTATTATGTTGAAGATGAATTTAATGAAGCCGATTTGATTTTGGGAACCATCAATGCCATAAAGGTTAAGGGGAATTCTTTTGGTTTCAATTTAGTGGCTTCCAAATCGGTGAAACAATTTGATTTTTCAACAGCCATTGGATTGGCTTCGACAAAGTTTAATTACGAAGTTGGTGGTTCCAATAAACAGGATTTTATTGATGTTTTAGGTTATTTGAATGATTCTTTGAAATCTTTAGAGGAAACCCAGACTAATATTAAGTTTGATTTAAATGTCAATTACAGAATAAAGGATTTCTCTCTAAATACGATGTTGACTTTAGGTCAATACGCTAATTTAAACATGGGAGTTAGTTACAATATTAATTAGAGTTTCGATCCCTTAATCGTATTCAAATTCATACATTTGCAAAAAAATATCAATAACAAAAAACATATAAATTATCATGAAAGTTACAGTAGTTGGAGCAGGAGCAGTTGGTGCTAGTTGTGCAGAATATATTGCCATTAAAAATTTTGCCAGTGAAGTTGTTTTACTGGACATCAAAGAAGGCTTTGCCGAAGGTAAAGCGATGGATTTAATGCAAACCGCTTCCTTAAACGGATTTGATACCAAAATTACAGGAATTACAAATGATTATTCAGCAACCGCTGGTAGTGATATCTGCGTCATTACTTCTGGTATTCCTAGAAAACCAGGTATGACTCGTGAGGAGTTGATTGGTATTAATGCTGGTATTGTAAAATCAGTATCATCTAGTTTAATTGAGCACTCTCCAAATACAATCATTATTGTAGTGAGTAACCCTATGGATACTATGACTTATTTGGTTCATAAAACAACCAATTTACCAAAACATAAGATTATCGGAATGGGTGGTGCTTTAGATTCTGCACGTTTTAAATATCGTTTAGCCGAAGCTTTGGGAGCACCTATCAGTGATGTGGATGGCATGGTAATTGGTGGTCACAGTGATGTTGGGATGGTACCTTTAACACGTTTGGCAACCAGAAATAGTGTATTGGTTTCTGAATTTTTATCTGAAGATAGATTGAATCAAGTTAAAGAGGATACCAAAGTTGGTGGTGCTACATTAACAAAATTATTAGGAACATCAGCGTGGTATGCGCCAGGTGCTGCTGTTAGTGGCTTGGTACAGGCTATAGCTTGTGACCAAAAGAAATTGTTCCCTTGCTCTACATTGTTGGAAGGCGAATATGGTTTAGATGATATTTGCATCGGAGCTCCTGTGATTTTAGGTAAGAATGGTATCGAAAAGGTTGTTGAAATTGATTTAAGTGATGCTGAAAAAGAGCATTTACAAACAAGTGCAGAAGGTGTTAGAAAAACTAACGGACTTTTAGAACTGTAATTTAGTAACAAAAATGCAAGTTGTGATACTAACGCTAAAACAACTTCAATTATTCAATAAATTTTAAAAACAAATCAAATGAAAAAAATACTTTTTGTTTTAGTATGTGTATTAAGCTTGTCATCATTTGCTCAAGAAGCAATATCCGAGGGTATAGCAAAGTCAAAGCAAACCATGTCTAGTGACAATGAACAAATGCAAGCACAGTTAGCGATGATAGGTGACGTGTTGACAACAACTTACTTTAAAAACAATAAGACACGTTCTGAAACTTTTAATTTAATGTCCGGAAACTCCATTACTATTATGAATGCCGACACTAAAGAAATGTTGATAATGATGGATAATCAAATGGTTGGCAAGAAATACATGACAAAAAGTATGGAGCCAGGAGAGGAAGACATGAAAGATGTCACTATTGAAAAGGGAGATGAAACTAAAACTGTTTTAGGTTATGAATGTCAAGAATACAACTTGACTGTGTCAAAAGATGGAGCGGAGGTTAAAATGGATATGTTTGTGACTGATAAAATTTCAGCCATTTCCAATCAAGCAGTTCAAATGGGTACTAAAGTGGAAGGTTTTCCGCTTTATATGGAAATGACTATGTCACAAATGGGCATGAATATTAAAGTTACCCACGAAGTGACAGAAATTAAAAAGGAAACCGTTTCTGATGAAAAATTTGAAATGACTCCTGAAGAAGGTTATGAAAAAACCGATAAGTTAATGGGTTTTTAAGATGAAGTAACTCATATTTACAGCTAATCCTGTAAATTATGCATTATATATAAAGACTGTAGCAATACAGTCTTTATTTTTTTATATTTGGCGCATGAGAACAAAAATACATATCGGTATTTTAATCCTGATTTTGACTTGTTTGGGTGTTGTTAGCCAACAGCAAACTCACAAGGCCAATCAGGAAATCGTTTTTCATTTCAATGATGTCCAGCCTTCATCGAATGAGGCTCAAAGCACTATTCAAATTGTAAAAATAAAATTACAGGAGTTAGGTGTTGAAAATATTAATATCAGTAATCAAGATGAGGACAAGTTAAAAATCACGTATTACAGCAGGGCTGATATTGCTAGCGTAAAAGAGGTGCTTTTTAATGAAATGAAATTAAATCTTGATTTT
The DNA here is from genome assembly GCF_055227665.1 of Hanstruepera sp. CR43. NCBI lineage: Bacteria > Pseudomonadati > Bacteroidota > Flavobacteriia > Flavobacteriales > Flavobacteriaceae > Hanstruepera > Hanstruepera sp. CR43. The sequence continues at coordinate 2,666,953 of NZ_CP200078.1, forward strand.
GCATTTAAGCCCAATAAGACAAATGGTGATCATTCATCAAATTCCAACGAGGTTGATTTCGATTTAGATATCTATGAAATACAAAACACGCATCAATCCAATTCTGGCTTTGACAACTGTGTTTTGGTCAAAAAATCTGAAATAGACCGATATTATGATCCAAATTCTTGGTTTACTTTTTTCGGACTACAACTTAATAATGATTGTGATAACCAAAAAGTTGCTTTTAGGATATGGTGTTATGTAGAAAATACAATTAGTAACCCATCTTATGTTTTTCCAGAAGTTAGAGCTGGACCTGCTCACTTTGGGAATTCATAATCTATCTTCCCTTTTCAAATAATCTTAAAATGATCATGACGTGAAAATGCTTATTTTAAGTAGTCTTCGTTAGATACCATGAAGACTTTTTACAACTATTTTATTTAAGAAAATTAATTGTCAGATTTTGTAGTAAATTCTATATTTGCTCGGTTTAAAAAAATTTGACCCTAAAATATTTATACAATGCAAAATAAAGGATTAGTAAAACTATTTGCGGTGTTGTTTGGTTTGGTGAGTATCTACCAATTGTCATTCACATTTAAAGCAAATAGCATTGAAGATACTGCTGTGGCAGTTTCTAACGGTGATGAAGTTAAAGAGCGCAAGTATCTAGACTCTTTATCAAATGAAGATGTATTTAATTTAGGTATTGCTAACTATACCTATAATGAAGTTAAGGAAAATGCCATGAATTTAGGTCTTGACCTAAAAGGAGGTGTTAGTGTTATTCTTCAAGTATCTGTAAAGGACATCTTAAAAGGTCTTGCTAACTATAGTAAGGATCCAGTTTTTAATAAAGCACTAGACGATGCTTCAGAACTTCAGAAGAACAGCCAGAATGATTTTGTGGAAGACTTTTTCATAGCGTTTGATGCTATTAAAGGTGACACGAAATTAGCATCTCCAAATATTTTCTACACTCGTGCTTTAAACGGTGAAATAGAAGGCTCTATGACTGATGATGATGTGAAGCCTATTATCAGACGTAAAATTGATGAATCAATCGTTTCAGCTTTCGAAGTATTGCGTAAGCGTATTGATGAGTTTGGTGTTACATCACCAAGTATCCAACGTTTAGGTAGTTCAGGACGTATTTTGGTTGAATTGCCAGGTGTTAAAGACAAAGAACGTGCTATTAAGTTATTACAAAGCACCGCTCAATTGGAGTTTTGGGATGTTTACAAACGTGATTTGTTTGGTCCGTTTTTAGTTGAAGCCAACAACTTGCTAAAAGATATGGAAGCTCCAAAGGTTGATTTAGAAACCGAGGCTACAGATCAAGAAGCTGAAGAGGCTACTGAAGATGATGCTATTGCTGACTTATTAGGGTCAGATCCAGATTCAACAGCAGTTGAAGTAAATCCGTTAAGAGATTTGTTATTTCAGTCACCTAACCCTGCAGTTTTAGCGGTTGTTAATATTAAGGACAAAGACAAAGTCACGGAGTATTTGAACATGCCGCAAGTAAGAGCTTTGCTGCCTGCTGAACAACGTAATGTAAAATTTGTGTTTGGGAAACCAGCAAAGGATAGTGAAGTAGTTGATTTATATGCTTTAATTGGAAACCGAGACAATGTGCCACCTTTAAGTGGTGCAGTGGTAACTGATGCACGTCAAGATTATGATGCAGTTGGAAAACCAACGGTTTCTATGCAAATGAATGCTAAAGGTGCGAAGATTTGGGAGGAAATGACAGGTCGTGCCTATAATCAGGGAACTCAAATTGCCATTGCTTTAGATAATGTGGTGTATTCAGCACCTGGTGTAACCACCGGACCTATTTCAGGCGGAAACTCATCTATTTCTGGAAATTTCACTTTAAATGAAGCAACCGATTTAGCCAACGTATTACGTGCCGGTAAATTACCAGCTTCTGCTGATATTATTCAAGGTGAAGTAGTTGGCCCATCATTGGGACAGGAAGCTATTGATAGTGGTAAAATGTCGTTTTTAATTGCATTAGGCTTGGTATTGGTTTGGATGTTCCTTTACTACGGTAAGGCTGGTTTATTTGCAGATATTGCCATGTTGTTTAATATCTTATTGATTTTTGGCGTGTTGTCAGGCCTTGGAGCAGTATTGACATTGCCAGGTATTGCGGGTATTGTTCTAACCATTGGTATGTCGGTGGATGCTAACGTACTAATCTTTGAGCGTATTCGAGAGGAATTAGCAAAAGGAAAAGGTATGAAGGAATCTATTGCCGATGGTTTCAGTAATGCACTTTCTTCAATTTTAGATGCCAATATCACGACAGGTTTAACGGCATTGATATTATTTATCTTCGGTACAGGACCAATCAAAGGTTTTGCTACAACGTTATTAATAGGTATTGGTACATCTTTATTTACGGCAATTTTCATTACGCGTTTATTGGTTGATTGGTATACCGAAAGAGGTGGAAGCCTTGACTTCAGTACAGCAATAACTAAAAACCTATTTAGAAATATTAACATTAATTTCTTGAAGAAGCGCAAAGCGGCTTATATTATTTCTGGTGCTTTAATTTTAGTTAGTTTAGGGTCATTATTTACTAATGGTTTAGATCAGGGTGTCGACTTTGTTGGAGGTCGTACGTATCAAGTGCGTTTTGATCAAGACGTAAGTGCCAATGAAATATCATCTGTATTAACTGATGCATTTGGAAGTGCTGAAGCCAAAACATTTGGTAATGCTAATCAATTGAAGATTACAACCAAATACAAAGTGAATGAAACGGATAATGCTGTAGATGAAGAAATTAGAAATGCATTATATAACGGTTTGCAACCATACTTAAATGGTATTTCGTATGACGACTTTATAAAAGATGACGCTCATAAAACAGTTGGTCTGATGAAGTATTATAAGGTGAGTCCTACGATTGCTGATGATATCAAACAGGCATCATTCTGGGCTATTTTAGGGTCATTGATTGTTGTGTTCTTATATATCTTATTCAGATTTAAAAGATGGCAATTCTCACTGGGTGCGGTTGCCGCTGTTTTCCATGATGTTTTGATTGTTTTAGGTGTATTCTCATTGACTTACAAGTACATGCCTTTTAGTATGGAAATTGATCAAGCATTTATTGCAGCTATATTAACGGTCATTGGTTACTCGTTAAACGATACGGTTGTTGTATTTGATAGAATTCGTGAATTCTTCAATGAGCATTCAAGTTGGCCGTTTAACAAAGTTATTAATGTGTCTTTGAGTAGTACGTTAAGTAGAACATTGAATACGTCTTTAACTACGTTAGTGGTATTGTTGGCAATCTTCATTTTTGGAGGTGATTCCATAAGAGGGTTCATGTTTGCATTGATTGTTGGTGTGGTAGTAGGTACCTACTCATCATTATTCATAGCAACACCTTTAATGTATGATTCAGTTAAAAAAGGAGATGCAAAAGAAGCTCTTAAAAATAAAGTAAAAGAAGAGGATTTGGATGAGGCTAAAGCGTAACTCCTAATTCTGATAAAACAAAAAAAGCCTTTTTGAATCTTCAAAAAGGCTTTTTTGTTAAATTCAGTTTTAGATTATTGTTTGGTATAAGTTATTTTATCGCCAACTTGTAGATTCCATTGTTTTACCAATCCAGCATTGACTTCCAACACGTATTTCGCTGGGGCATTTGAAGGCAGGGAATTTTCGTTTAGGGGTTGGGCATTTTCCTGAAAACTAACCATGGTTTTTTTATCATCTATATAGATAATATCCAACGGGAAACGTGTGTTTTTCATATAAAATGAACGTGACCTGGAATCTTCAAATATAAATAGCATCCCATGATTTTGGTTCATTGAATCCCGATACATTAAGCCTGTTTGTGTTTCAAACTCATTATCAGCAATCTCGATATCCAGAGTTTGAATTAAGGAATCATTAGAAGCTTTAAATATTTGTAACTCACCTTCTTTTTTAAAAGTAACTTTCTTTTGGGATACTGCTTTCGGTTCATCCTTGCATGAAGTAAAAGATGTTAAAAGGATAATACTTAAAGAGAGTATGGTTATTCTAAAATATTGCCTGATCATAACAATTATTGAGCAGATTTTGGTTTAAAAAGAAACATAAAATAAAGCCCAATTAAAATAAACGGAATACTTAACATCTGGCCTGTGTTTAAACCTAACATAGTAATATATTCGTCGCCTTGAGGTTCTTTGACAAACTCCACAAAAAACCGAATGGTCCAAAGCATTACTAAGAACAGACCAAACAAAAATCCAGCTTGTTCTGATTTTTTAGTTTTATCGTAAACGTACCATAAAATTAGAAAAACAAAAATGTAGCAAAATGATTCATATAATTGGGCAGGATGCCTGTAGGGTACGGCCTCTAAATAATTTTGAAATTGCGGGTTGTTTGCGATGGCATTATAAGCCTCTTGTGGACTTTGAATCCCTGTTAGCTGCATGGCCTCGTTCTTCGTGTATTCTTCTTGAATAAAACGCACTCCTAAAGATGAATCAGTAACCTTACCAATGATTTCAGAGTTAATAAAGTTTCCTATTCTTATAAAAACAGCACCTGAAGCCACCGAAATGACAACACGGTCTAGTATCCACATCAAGGATTTATACTTGTATTTACGTCTGTATAAGTACATACCGATTATGATGCCAATTGCAGCACCATGACTGGCAAGTCCTTGAAATCCAGTGAATTCAAAGCCGCCCTTAAATTTAAATGGGAGAAAAATACTGAAGAAGTCTTCTGATATCAATTCAGATTGATAAAATAACACGTGTCCCAAACGTGCCCCAAGCATGGTTGCTAAAACAGTATAGATGAAAAGCGGATCCAAATATTCTAAATTCACCTTTTCTTTAGTAAAAATGCGCTTCATGATATACCATCCTAGAAGAAAGGCAACAATCCACATCATGCTGTAGAAATGTAATTTAAAATTTCCAACAATATCTATACCTGTTATAGGATTCCAATCAAATTTCAGTAAATACATAGGTTTTTAATTGATGTAGTAAATATAAATAATTGAAAACGGATACGAAAGCAATGAAATGAAAGACATGATATTTTAAGGAACTGGGTCATATCCTGAACCACCCCAAGGATGACAACTAAAAATCCTTTTTATGGCTAATTTGCCACCTTTCCATAAACCATATTTCTCCAAGGCTTCCTTTGAATAGTGGGAACAAGTAGGCTGATATCTACAAGTAGCAGGTGTCAGAGGAGATATAAAAATTTGATAGACTTTTATTAGAAATAGTAGAGGTGCAATGAGTATTTTTTTCATGACTAATTAGTCGAAAAAGTGGTACCATCCCTACTGTCGTTTAATTGAATGCCAGCTTCAGCCAATTCGTCCCGGATTTTATCTGATAAAGCAAAATCTTTATTGGCGCGGGCTTCTTGCCTCATTTGAATTAGAATTTCAACAGCTCCGGAAAGCTTGTCCGAATCCGTATTGGATTTTGTAGCATTTTCCAAACCTAAAATATCAAACACAAATGCATGCATAGCATCTTTTAAAACAACCAGATCACTCTGTGATACGCTTGCCGATCCATCATTAATCTGATTTATATATTTTACCGCTTCAAACAAGTTTGCTATGACAATAGGCGTATTGAAATCATCATTCATGGCGTCATAACATTTTTGTTTCCATTCGGATATATTAAAACTAGATTTTTCGCTAGTCTTCAAAACGTCCAGTAAATTGATGGCATCCATTAGTCTGAAAAATCCTTTTTCACTAGCCAATAAACCATCATTGGTGAAATCTAATACACTTCTGTAGTGTGCTTGCAACATGAAAAAACGAGCCACACTAGGAGAATAAGCTTTGGTAATATGTGGGTTGTCTCCTGTGAAAATTTCATTAGGTAAAATGTAATTCCCGGTTGACTTCGCCATTTTTTTACCGTTCATAATCAGCATATTGGCATGCATCCAATAGTTGACAGGAGCGATATTATTGGTTGCTTCTGCTTGAGCAATTTCACACTCATGATGCGGAAATTTTAAATCCATACCACCACCGTGAATATCAAAATGCTCGCCTAAATATTTAGTGCTCATAGCGGTACATTCCAAGTGCCATCCCGGAAAACCATCGCTCCATGGAGACGGCCAACGCATGATATGTTGTGGTTCGGCTTTTTTCCATAGTGCAAAATCCTGGGGATTTTTTTTGTCACTTTGACCATCTAAAACCCTAGTATTATGGATGAGATCTTCAACATTACGCTTGCTTAAGATACCATAAGGTTTGGTTTCATTATATTTTAAAACGTCAAAATACACGGACCCATTTACAACGTATGCCAATCCATTATCAATAATTTCCCTGATAATTTCTATTTGTTCAATAATATGACCAGTAGCAGTTGGTTCTATACTAGGTGGTAAAAAATTGAATTTGTTTAAGATATTGTGAAAGTCCACAGTGTAACGCTGAACAACCTCCATGGGTTCGATTTCCTCCAAGCGCGCTTTTTTAGCAATACGATCTTCTCCAACATCGGCATCATTCTCCAAATGACCAGCATCTGTAATATTTCTGACATAGCGAACTTTATAACCCAGATGCTTAAAATAGCGAAATATCATATCAAAAGACATGAAGGTTCTAACGTTGCCCAAATGGACATTGCTATATACAGTAGGCCCACAGACATACATGCCAATGTGCCCATCATTAATGGGATTGAATATTTCTTTTTCGCCGCTTAAAGTATTGTAAACTTTTATTTGCTGTTGGTCAAATAATTGCATGGAATTTGGTTAGGTTTAATTAGAACGAAGTGTCAAGTTTTATATAGTCAAGAAATTCTCTGCGGGTGGCCTTTTCTTTGAATTTACCACCAAATTCAGATGTGACTGTACTGCTTTCAGTATCTCTAATACCCCTGGAATTCACGCACAAATGCTTGGCGTCAATAACACAGGCAACATCTTCTGTTCCCAGAACTTCTTGCAGTTCTTTAACTATTTGAATGGTCAATCGTTCCTGTACTTGAGGTCGCTTGGCATAATAATCAACAATACGATTCATTTTGGATAAACCAACAACGGTACCGTTGGAAATATAAGCTACATGTGCTTTTCCAACAATAGGTAATAAGTGGTGCTCGCAGGTTGAATAGACCGTGATATTTTTTTCCACCAACATTTCACCATACTTATATTTGTTTTCAAAGGTTGAAGCGCTTGGTTTTTTGGCTGGATCCAGTCCGCCAAAAAGCTCCTTCACAAACATCTTGGCTACTCTGTTTGGAGTCCCTTTTAGACTGTCATCTGTCAAATCAAGGCCTAAAGTTTCCATAATGCGCCTAACATCATCTTTGATAATTTCAATTTTCTCATCTTGATTCAGTTTAAAGGCATCTTTGCGTAATGGTGTGTTGGCAGATGTGCCTATATGGTCATTGCCCAAAGCATCAAAATCTTCTAAATCAGTATTAAATTTCATGTAATAGAAATATAAGGGTTTTAATCTGCAAAGATAAGCATTTCCATTTTTTCAAAATGGGTTATTAACAAACAATTAATTTCACCGAATTTTTAAGGGCTTTTTTCTATTTTTTTCTTATTTTTCCCCACTTATAGTTATATTGCTAAAATTATAGTTTTCGCACCCTGTCTATCTATTAAAAAAATTAAAATACCCTCTTTCAATGAAAAAGTTAATTACGTTAATTTTAATTGTTATTGCCCATTCTGTCTATGCTCAAGGGCCGGGCTGTCCAAATGTGCAAGCTGGACCAAATCAGGTCATAGACTGTGATGATGCTGCCTGTGTTGATTTAACAGCTACTTACCTGGAAACTGGTGAGACCACTAGCTATGCTGTTTCTTCAATTCCTTTCAACCCACCATCAAATTTTAATGGATTAGCAAATCCACTTTTTGTTAATATAGATGATATTTGGAGTGGTGTTGTTAATTTACCTTTCGAATTTTGCTTTTTCAATAATAATTACAACCAATTAATTGTTGGAGCTAATGGGGGCATAAGTTTTGATGTAAGCAATGCCAATACTTTTAATGGATGGGCTTTCAGTCAGACTATACCAAATAATACAAACGCGACATTGGCAGATGTGAATATCTTTGGTGCTGTTCACGATATAGATCCAGCTGCCAGTAATGGAACTCATGAAATTGGGTGGGAAGTAAAAGGTACAGCACCTTGTAGAACCTTTGTGGTCAGTTATTTTAATGTAGCGCATTTTTCATGTAATAATTTAAAAACATTTCAACAGATAGTGTTGTATGAAGGGACCAACACGATTGAAGTATATATTCTTGATAAGCCAACTTGTTTTTCATGGAATAATGGTAATGCGGTTATCGGTATTCAAAATCCAGCAGGAACGGTAGCCTATACGCCACCAGGACGAAATACAGGAAACTGGACTGCGAGTATTGAAGCTTGGCGCTTTACACCAAATGGCACACCGAATTATGAAGTATCATGGTATGATGGTAGTGGTAATTTTGTAGACAATACAGACACTATCACAGTATGCCCTGATGCTGATGAAACCTATACAGTTGAGGTAGAATATACAAACTGTGATGGTACTACTTTTACCGATTCAGATACGGTATCCGTAACGGTTAGCAGTGGAGGAGGCGATGCCAGTTTCACGATGACCCCAACTTGTGATGGAGCAACAGCGACCATTACTGGGGACTCTGGCGGAACCTTTACGTTGAATCCAGATCCGGGTGATGGCACAATGGTTGATGCTTCGGGAACGGTAACAGGAGGAACACCTGGGAATTCTTACACAGTTCAATATGAAATAGGAGGCTCTTGCCCTGCAGTTGAAACCCAAACTTTTGAGGTTCTTACTGCAGCGGACGCCAGTTTTACCATGACAGCGACCTGTGATGGTGGTACGGCAACCATAGACGGAGATGCAGGCGGAACCTTTACGTTGAATCCAGATCCGGGCGATGGCACAATGGTTGATGCTTCGGGAACGGTAACAGGAGGAACACCAGGTACTACCTATACAGTTCAATATGAAATAGGAGGTAGCTGTGGTGATTTGACCACGGAAACAGTAACGGTATTACCGGCAGACGATCCGAGTTTTACGATGACAGCGACCTGTGATGGCGGAACAGCTACGGTTACGGGAACAGCAGGTGGAACGTTTACATTGAACCCAGACCCAGGAGACGGCACAACCGTTAATGGTACGGGAACGGTAACAGGAGGAACACCAGGGGTAACTTATACAGTAGAATACACGACCAACGGTACCTGTCCAGACAGCAGTACACAAACAGTAACGGTATTGCCGGCAGATGACCCAAGTTTTACGATGACAGCGACCTGTGATGGCGGAACAGCTACGGTTACGGGAACAGCAGGTGGAACGTTTACATTGAACCCAGACCCAGGAGACGGCACAACCGTTAATGGTACGGGAACGGTAACAGGAGGAACATCAGGGGTAACCTATACAGTAGAATACACAACCAACGGTACCTGTCCAGACAGCAGTACACAAACAGTAACGGTATTACCGGCAGACGATCCGAGTTTTACGATGACAGCGACCTGTGATGGCGGAACAGCTACGGTTACGGGAACAGCAGGTGGAACGTTTACATTGAACCCAGACCCAGGAGACGGCACAACCGTTAATGGTACGGGAACGGTAACAGGAGGAACACCAGGGGTAACCTATACAGTAGAATACACGACCAACGGTACCTGTCCAGACAGCAGTACACAAACAGTAACGGTATTACCGGCAGACGATCCGAGTTTTACGATGACAGCGACCTGTGATGGCGGAACAGCTACGGTTACGGGAACAGCAGGTGGAACGTTTACATTGAACCCAGACCCAGGAGACGGCACAATGGTTGATGCTTCGGGAACGGTAACAGGAGGAACACCAGGGGTAACTTATACAGTAGAATACACGACCAACGGTACCTGCCCAGACAGCAGTACACAAACAGTAACGGTATTAACAGAAGGTAATGCCAGTTTCACGATGACCCCAACTTGTGATGGAGCAACAGCGACCATTACTGGGGACTCTGGCGGAACCTTTACGTTGAATCCAGATCCGGGTGATGGCACAATGGTTGATGCTTCGGGAACGGTAACAGGAGGAACACCTGGGAATTCTTACACAGTTCAATATGAAATAGGAGGCTCTTGCCCTGCAGTTGAAACCCAAACTTTTGAGGTTCTTACTGCAGCGGACGCCAGTTTTACCATGACAGCGACCTGTGATGGTGGTACGGCAACCATAGACGGAGATGCAGGCGGAACCTTTACGTTGAATCCAGATCCGGGCGATGGCACAATGGTTGATGCTTCGGGAACGGTAACAGGAGGAACACCAGGTACTACCTATACAGTTCAATATGAAATAGGAGGTAGCTGTGGTGATTTGACCACGGAAACAGTAACGGTATTGCCGGCAGACGATCCGAGTTTTACGATGACAGCGACCTGTGATGGCGGAACAGCTACGGTTACGGGAACAGCAGGTGGAACGTTTACATTGAACCCAGACCCAGGAGACGGCACAATGGTTGATGCTTCGGGAACGGTAACAGGAGGAACACCAGGGGTAACCTATACAGTAGAATACACGACCAACGGTACCTGTCCAGACAGCAGTACACAAACAGTAACGGTATTACCGGCAGACGATCCAAGCTTTACGATGACAGCGACCTGTGATGGCGGAACAGCTACGGTTACGGGAACAGCAGGTGGAACGTTTACATTGAACCCAGACCCAGGAGACGGCACAACCGTTAATGGTACGGGAACGGTAACAGGAGGAACACCAGGGGTAACCTATACAGTAGAATACACGACCAACGGTACCTGTCCAGACAGCAGTACACAAACAGTAACGGTATTACCGGCAGACGATCCGAGTTTTACGATGATAGCGACCTGTGATGGCGGAACAGCTACGGTTACGGGAACAGCAGGTGGAACGTTTACATTGAACCCAGACCCAGGAGACGGCACAATGGTTGATGCTTCGGGAACGGTAACAGGAGGAACACCAGGGGTAACCTATACAGTAGAATACACGACCAACGGTACCTGTCCAGACAGCAGTACACAAACAGTAACGGTATTACCGGCAGACGATCCGAGTTTTACGATGACAGCGACCTGTGATGGCGGAACAGCTACGGTTACGGGAACAGCAGGTGGAACGTTTACATTGAACCCAGACCCAGGAGACGGCACAATGGTTGATGCTTCGGGAACGGTAACAGGAGGAACACCAGGGGTAACCTATACAGTAGAATACACGACCAACGGTACCTGTCCAGACAGCAGTACACAAACAGTAACGGTATTACCGGCTGATGATCCAAGCTTTACAATGACAGCGACCTGTGATGGTGGTATCGCAACTATAACAGGGGATTTAGGTGGTACGTTTACGTTAAATCCTAATCCAGGCGATGGTACTACTATTACTTCAGATACTGGTATAGTAACTGGTGGTACGGGCGGAGTGACTTATACGGTACAGTATACAACTGCCGGTAGTTGCCCGGAGAGCACAACTCAAGATGTGACTGTTCTAACAGAAGCAAATACAAGTTTTACAATGACCGCGACCTGTGATGGTGGTATTGCAACTATAACAGGTGATTTAGGTGGAACATTTACATTGAACCCAGACCCAGGTGCACCAGTATCGATAAACCCGACCACAGGTGAACTAACTGGTGGTACACCAGGAGTGACTTACACAGTTCAATACGAAATTACTGGAGCTTGCAGTGGTAGTTCGACACAAGACGTTACAGTATTACCACTTCCTACAATTGTTGATCCGACACCTTTGGTGGTCTGTGACGATGATGTTACGGATGGGATGACCGAAATGGATTTAACCATTAAAAATGATGAAATAACGGCTAATAATGCAGACTATATTGTGACCTATCACAATAGTATGGTTGCGGCTCAAAATGGTTCTCCTGAAGTATCTCCTTCTGATGATGCCTACATTGGAACTGATGGGGAAATAGTATATATTAGAGTTGAAGATTCAAATACAGGATGTTTCACTACAACAACTATGGTTTTAAATGTAACCAATGGACCAGATGTAGATCCTTTGACTCCACTGACTTACTGTGATCCTGATAATGATAATTTAGGTGATTTTGATTTATCTATTGCGAGAGATGAAATTCTTGCTAACGATGCTACGTTAGATGTGTCTTTCCATTTAACGCTTCAAAATGCACAAGATGATGTGAATCCGCAGGGAGATACCCTGTCCAATGTGGCTGGACAAATAATTTATGTGCGGGTCGATTATGGAGATAATGACGATTGTCCAACAATAGTAGAATTACAATTGATCGTTGAGCCTACTCCGGAAATGCCTTCTTCTATAGATCCTTATGTGATATGTGATGATGACTTTGATGGAACAGCCTCTTTTGATTTGACAACTATGGATGATATTATTTATGGTTCTCAAAATCAGGCAGATTTCACACTAACGTATCACGAAACATTAGCTGATGCTGAAGCAACTCCAGGGTTGAATCCTATTATGGAGCCACAATTATCAGATTATGTATCTGGAAATACGACTATTTATGTCAGGCTAGAAGGATTAAATGGTTGTATAAAGGTTGGGCAATTTGATCTGATTGTGAATCCATTGCCAGTTATACCTGCTGAAGCAGAAGATGGCATTTTCGCCATATGTGATGATTCTAACGATAATGATGGCTATGCCATTTTTGATCTAACATCTCAAAATGATGCATATACTGGAGGGGATGTTACTTTGAATGTTGATTATTTTGAAACAATGGCTGATATTCCTAGTAATCCAATTTCTAATTATGAGTCTTATCAAAATACATCTATAGGTGGATTGCCTCATAACCCTCAAACAATTTTTGTAACTGTTACAGAAACAACAAGTGGTGGAAATTGTTCGTCTATGACTACCTTGACATTAGTTGTCAATACGTTACCAACTCCTAATGATGTTTTACCTGATATGATTACTTGTGATGACATTACCCCAGGTGATTTACAGGAAGAGTTTGATTTGACTGAAAATGAAGGATTGATGTTGAATGATTTTGATGAAACGGTTACTTACCACGAATCTATGGCAGATGCTGAATCGGGTGAGAACTCTATTACAAATGAAATGGCTTACACTAATATTGCAACACCTCAAACTATTTACGTGCGAGTTACGAATACAGGTGATCCCAATAATGCATCTGATAATGGCACGGGATGTTATACAATTATAACATTTGATTTGATTGTAAATCCAATTCCGATGTTTACGCCAGATGATTTATATACTATTTGTGTGAACACGAATGGTACTGAAGTTGTTGGTGCTCCTACAATTGACACAGGATTAAGTGCAACTGACTATACTTTTGAATGGGAAAATCCAAATGGGGTAATAGTTAGTTTAGATCCAAGTTATACTGCTGTCGAGGCAGGGACTCATATTGTAACCATTACTGATGTTGATACACAATGTTTTAATGTGATACCTGTTGTTGTGGAAGAAAGTTCGCCACCAGTTGTTGATGCAACAGTTATCTCGGAAGCTTTTGCAGATGATAATGCTATCCAAGTTGTTGCTTCAGGTAATGGGGCAGCTTCCTTTGAGTTCAGTATTGATAATGGACCATGGGTAAGCAATGATTCTAATAACAATACCTATATCTTTACGAATGTTTCTCCTGGAGAACATGTTATTCAAGTAAGGGATATTTACGGTTGTGGTATTGGAAGTGATATTGTTTTAGTGATGGATTATCCGCTTTTCTTCACACCTAATAATGATGGAGACAATGATACTTGGCAAATTTCAGGGATTAGTTCTCAAATGGATGCCAAGATTTATATCTTTGATAGATATGGTAAATTATTAAAACAATTAAGCCCGTCTAGTCCAGGTTGGGATGGTACTTTAAATGGTTATCCATTACCATCTACTGATTACTGGTTTACCGTCGATTATAGAGAACCAGCTGATGATGCGATGAAGCAATTCCAGGCACATTTTACTTTAAAAAGGTAAATGTGTTTTAAAATAGAAAAAGAGCGGAACAATATTGTTCCGCTCTTTTTTTTATATATAAAAACTATTAATTTTTTACATACTAAAACTTAATGTGAAAGTAAGATTAGAATTTTTAGCATCTATATTTGGAGCATCTGTTAATCCGACATTATATAAAGAAGGTTGATTTGACTGGCTGGTTTGATCGAATGTTACATCCAGCTTGATTACATTTCCAAAATTATAACCAAGACCTACAGAATAACCAGACAAATCTCCCACGGTCATTCCATTTTTATAAGGACTTTCTTCAAAACGATAACCGCCTCTTAAACTTAATCGGTTGATTTTAGCCTCACCTCCTAATCTATATGTTGAAGCAGTTGTCAAACTATTACTTATAATGTTATTTTGCTGATTAAAGTACCTGTCTGAAGTGGGTCTGAATTTACTATTGCTATAATCTTTTAAAGAGTAATCAAAACTGATCAATCCATATTTTCCGAATACATAAGCTAAACTGCCTGTTATTCTTCCAGGTGTTTGTAGCCTATAGGTAGGATATACATTTATAACTCTGGGATCAATGTTAACCGAAGTGTTTGTTCCGTTATCATCAACCAATGTTCTGAGGCTTTGTGAGGTTTCTTCAGAAATATTATACCAAGTTGGTGAATTAAAAGCAAATCCAGCTCTAAATTGTTCGGTTATTTTAATTATAGTGCCTAATTGAAATGAGAATCCAGAACCAACGGTGAATAAGTTATTTCCAAATCTTACTTGGCTGACAAGAGAATTTTCATTGTCATTACTTTCAAATAAATAAGTTGATCGTTCAAAATTGATAAAATGTGAATTAAGGTTCAACCCCAAATATACCCGCTCACCAAACTGTGTAGCAGCATTCACTGTAAATTTTCCATTATAACCAGTTGAAGCGTAGCTGTAATCTTGAAAATAGCTGCCTGGTGCAATATTTGAAGTATAAGTCGTATTGTCATCTGTGTTATTAACGGGTTCTAGGATATAGGATTCATAACCTAGAAAGGCTTGTTGATTTCCATAACCATAAAGACTACCTATTTCGGAATAGGCTTGAAAATAACTTTCATTCGGTAATGCAGAAATTTCATCCAATCTCAAACCGTTGGCATAATTTAAAAAATAACTATCAATAGAATTATTCGGATTGGTTCCAATAGCATACCAATTGTTGTCATAATCTTGAATTTTATCGTAAGCCACACTTATTGCAAATTTTTTCCATGGAGAATTTGCATTTCTGTTATTAAAAATAAATGCAGCCCCTGTTTGATTTAAGTCAATAGTTGAATTTTTTGAACTAGCTAAACCGTTATAGTATTGGGTTTCATTTTTAGTCTGTAAATTTGACAACGAAAGCGAAATATGACTAGAGTTGAAGACAGCCGATCCTGCAGGATTAATACTAACAGCACTCATATCGCCTCCCAAAGCACCAAATGCACCACTTAATCCCCTAAATCTGGCTGTGCCTTGAATGTTGTCTTCCGAATATCGTAACGCATCAGTAATATCTTGAGCGTTGGCAATAGTCGCAGTGAATGCGATTATAGCCAGCAAAAGTGTTTTTTTCATATAATTTTTTTTAAGATTTAGAAACCACCTCTTCTTCCGCCGCCGCCAGAACTTCTTCCACCACCCATTGATGAACTGCCTCTTGAAGGAGAGGAATAACTTCTACTAGGGCTCGAAGAATTATTATAGCTTCTAGTCGGTTGTTGATTTGTTCTTACTCTTGGCGTACTGTTAGAACGGCTTCTAGTTGGTTTTGTTGTTTGGGTTCTTGGTCTTCCTGTTGAATTAATAGTAGAATTCGAGTTTGGTCTTGTTGAAGTCCGGACTCTTGGTCTCCCAGATGAATTATAATCACTTCTTGGTCTCCCAGAACTGTAATCAGTGGAGCTGCGTCTACCAGTGTTATAGCGTCCTAAGTAATTATTGGAGTTCAAGCCATATCGACTGCTAGCTCTGCCCATGTAAACACTACCTCGTCTGCCACTAGTATATGATATACTGTTTCTGTAGTAATAAGGACTGTAATAACCGGCGCCATAATAAGGTGGGTAATAGGCCCATCCATAACCAGGATAGCCCCAACCAGCATTCCAGCCCCAGCCATAATAAGGGTATCCCCATCCCCATCCAGCATTCCAACCCCAGCCATAATACGGATATCCCCATCCCCAGCCAGTGTTCCAACCCCAGCCAGCATTCCATCCCCAGCCGTAATTAAAACCTCCTGAATAGACATTTATTGAAACATCAGTGTTTTCTTGCCCCCAGCCTGCATATTGATTGTATTCTACTTGGGTAGAATCTGACTCTTCTCTGTAGTCACTTGTATAGTCATCTACATCTGTAAACACCTCATCTTGCGTGTAAATATCATATTCGTCTGCTTTTTCTTTGAAATAATTCTTGTAGTAGGTATTGCTCGCATTTGGGTTGTCATAAACAACCACAGCGTCTTGATTATCAACAGGGATCTGGGTTGATCCATATATTCCATCATTGTCAGGTACATTCTGATAAGTACCACATGATGTTAATGCAAGTAGCGCACTTATTATCAGTATTGAAGTTTTCGAAAAAAAGTAATTTTTAATAGGCATAACTAGCAATTTTAATTGTTGGACATTTCAAAAATAGTTAGTTTTGCTGAACTATTTTTATATTTAACATAGTCACAATATTTATGCCAAAACCTTGTATATGAGCAAAAAACTTACTAGTAGAGCAGATGATTATTCAAAATGGTACAACGAGTTAGTTGTTAAGGCTGACATGGCGGAGAATTCTGCTGTTCGTGGCTGTATGGTCATCAAGCCTTATGGATTTGCGATTTGGGAGAAAATTCAAGCAGAATTAGATAGGATGTTTAAAGAAACTGGGCATCAAAATGCTTATTTTCCACTGTTTGTTCCTAAAAGTTTGTTTGAGGCTGAAGAGAAAAATGCTGAAGGTTTTGCTAAAGAATGTGCTATTGTAACGCATTATCGACTTCAAAATGACCCTGATAATAAAGGGAAATTGCGTGTTGATCCCGAAGCAAAATTAGAGGAGGAACTTGTGGTCAGGCCAACCAGTGAAGCTATAATTTGGAATACTTATAAAGGGTGGATTCAATCGTACCGAGACTTACCAATACTGGTGAATCAATGGGCAAATGTTGTGCGATGGGAAATGCGAACAAGGTTGTTTTTGAGAACGGCAGAATTTTTATGGCAAGAAGGGCATACGGCACATGCTACAGAAACTGAAGCGATTAAAGAGGCTGAATTGATGAATAATGTTTATGCTACTTTTGTAGAGAACTTTATGGCAATACCTGTTATTAAAGGAATTAAAACAGAAAGCGAACGTTTTGCAGGAGCTGTAGAAACCTATTGTATTGAAGCTTTAATGCAAGATGGAAAGGCCCTTCAGGCTGGTACCTCACATTTTTTAGGACAGAATTTTGCAAAAGCTTTTGATGTAAAGTTTGCCAATAAAGAAGGTAAGCAGGATTATGTTTGGGCAACTTCCTGGGGTGTGTCTACAAGATTAATGGGTGCTTTGATTATGACTCATAGTGATGATAACGGTTTGGTTTTACCTCCAAGTTTAGCACCTAACCAAGTTGTTATTGTGCCTATTTATAAATCTGAAGAGCAGTTAGAAGCCATTTCTAAATTGGTAAATATCATCGTGGATGAATTACGCTCTAATGGTATTTCTGTTAAGTATGATGATCGTGATACGTTACGTCCTGGTGCTAAATTTGCGCAACATGAATTGCAAGGGGTACCATTAAGGATAGCTATTGGTCCAAAAGATTTGGAAAATGGCACCGTTGAATTGGCCAGGAGAGATACATTGACCAAAGAGGTTATAGCTGTCGACAATTTACCATCAAAAGTAGTTGCGTTGATGGACGAAATTCAAAACTCCTTATACTCAAAAGCACTTCAATTTAGAGATAATCATATCACTGAAGTTGATGATTTTGATACTTTCAAGCAAGTCCTGGAGTCAAAAGGAGGTTTTATTTCAGCTCATTGGGATGGTTCAGAAGAGACAGAATTGAAGATAAAAGAGTTGACTAAAGCGACTATTCGATGTATTCCAATGGATTCAAAAGAAGAGAAGGGTGCTTGCGTTTATTCGGGTAACCCTTCAAAACAGCGTGTTTTATTTGCAAAAGCGTACTAAATTATTTTTTTTCAAAAAAAGATTATTAAGTTATTGCAACATTTAAAAATAGTTGTATTTTTGCATCCGCAATGGAAACATTGAGAGTTATTTGAAAAGTATTGCAAGTGTAAGTTTTTAAATTTATATTTGCGCACTTAAAACCAAATGGCCCGTTCGTCTATCGGCTAGGACGCCAGGTTTTCATCCTGGTAAGAGGGGTTCGATTCCCCTACGGGCTACAATTTTAATAATAAAAGAACAAATGGCAAATCATAAGTCAGCGTTAAAGAGAATTAGAAGTAACGAAGCGAAACGCTTAAGAAACAGATATAAGCACAAAACAACTCGTAATGCAATCAAAAAATTGCGTGACATGAGTGATAAGAAAGAGGCTGAAGAATTATTGGTTTCTGTATCTTCTATGATTGATAAATTAGCAAAAAAGAACATTATTCACAATAACAAAGCTGCTAACCTGAAGTCTGGTTTAGCCAAGCACGTGGCGTCTTTGTAAAAAGTGAAATTAGATAAAGTTTAAAGCTCTTCCATAACGAAGGGCTTTTTTTATGAAATAATTTTAAATAGTTTTTAATAAAAAATGCCTTGAAAATTTTCAAGGCATTTATATTTATATGATAAATGAAATTTATTTAACCATTCATGGAAATTAAGAACTCTTCGTTATTTCTTGTTTGTTTCACACGATCATTTATAAATTCCATGGCCTCCACAGGATTCATGTCGGCCAGATATTTTCTCATAACCCACATACGCTGAATCGTATTCTCATCAAGTAATAAATCATCACGACGCGTACTTGAAGATGTCAAATCGATAGCAGGGAAAATACGACGATTGGATATCTTTCTGTCCAATTGAAGTTCCATATTTCCAGTTCCTTTAAATTCTTCAAAAATAACTTCATCCATTTTTGAGCCAGTTTCAGTAAGTGCTGTAGCAATTATGGTTAAAGAACCACCATTTTCTATATTACGTGCAGCACCAAAGAAACGTTTTGGTTTGTGTAGGGCATTAGCGTCAACACCACCACTTAATATTTTTCCTGAAGCGGGTTGAACCGTGTTGTAGGCTCTGGCCAAACGTGTTATGGAATCCAAAAGAATAACCACATCATGACCGCACTCAACCAATCGTTTTGCTTTTTCTAAAACAATATCCGCAATTTTAACATGCTCATGTGCTTCTTTATCAAAGGTTGAAGAAATAACTTCCCCTCTTACGTTACGTTGCATGTCAGTAACTTCTTCAGGTCTTTCATCAATGAGTAAAATCATTAAATAGACTTCTGGATGATTGGCGGCAATAGCGTTAGCTACGTCCTTAAGTAACATGGTTTTACCAGTTTTTGGTTGCGACACAATCATACCACGTTGCCCTTTTCCAATAGGAGAAAACAAATCCATAATTCGAGTAGATATGGTACTTTGCTTTTCAGCGATATTAAATTTCTCTTTTGGGAATAGGGGTGTTAGGTGTTCAAAAGCCACACGGTCTCTAACGACTTCAGGCTTTTGGCCATTTATTTTGTTAACCTTAATAAGCGGGAAATACTTTTCACCTTCTTTAGGCGGTCTTACATTTCCTAAAACAGTATCACCCTTTTTCAGTCCGAACAAACGAATTTGCGATTGCGATACATAAATATCATCTGGTGATGATAAGTAATTGTAATCTGATGATCTTAAAAAACCATAGCCATCTTGCATGATATCCAAGACGCCTTCACTTTCTATTATGGCGTCAAACTCAAAATCGGGTTCGCGATAACGGTTTCTGTTATCCTTGTTGCCATTGTTATTATTGTTCGAATTCCCTTTATTATTATCTCTCTTTTGACGATTACTATCTTTTTTCTTATCGTCTTGAGGGTTATTTTTTTCTGATTCTTTTTTATGATTGGAGTCTGGCTTCTGATTGTTTGCATTATCAGAAGATTTCTCATTGGAATCCGTTTTTTTATTGGGATTATTTTGTTGGTTTTGAATGCGTTGTCTAGGGCGTTTTTGAGCAGGTTTTGTATTTGTTTTTTCATTAGTCTTATCAGAAGAATCATCAGTGCTAACAACCTCTTTCACGGCTTTTGGATTAGCAGCTTGATGGTCTAGAATTTGATAAACTAAATCTAATTTTTTTAATGAACGGTATTTAGATACCTTTAATTTTTGAGCTATTTCCTGTAGTTCAGGAAGTTTCATTTCTTTTAATTGAGCTATTTCAAACATTGATACAATAAAATGTTTTGTTAAATAATTTAAGTTGAATAATTCCGAAGAAAAATTGATCTTATGTTTTTTGAAGAATTAATAACTTACAACTGTGAGAGTTGCGAATTATTACTGCAATTATACAACTTTATTTTAATTTTTTAAGTTAATTTTAAAAAAGAAACCATTATTTTTGTGCCCGTTATTAACGAAAATTAATGATTCAAAGAATTCAAACACTTTATTTGTTATTGGCTACAGTTGTTTCAGCTGGACTGATTTTTGTTTTTGAATTATGGACGAATCAGGATGGTGTTAAAGTCTTTGCACAAGATGCTAGTTGTGTTTTTGCGGGATTCTTATTGTCAGCAGTATTATCGTTAATAACCATTTTTAGATTTAAAAACAGAAAGTCACAATTTATGTTGGGACGACTGAATATCATATTAAACTTTATTTTACTAGGATTTTTTGTGTATCAATCTCTAAATTTATCTGGAGAAACGGTTGTTTCTGAGAAAGGTATTGGGATTTTTCTTCCTATTGTTTCTATCGTGTTTTTGGCATTAGCCAATAAAGCCATTAAAAAGGACGAAGATCTCGTAAAATCTGTAGATAGATTACGATAAACCTATCATCTTAGTATATTAGTGCGTGAGCCCAGGGTGAAGATCTTGGGCTTTTTTTATCTCTTGAATTCAATAACTTCAAGGTTTTCAATTTTTCTACCATCAATGGTAAAGCGTAGCATTGTTCTGACTTTATGAAAACCGTGTTTGCCAATAGCTCCCGGATTCATATGTAGTAAATTTAGTTTTTTATCAGGCATGGCTTTTAGGATGTGTGAATGACCTGTTATGAACAATTGTGGCGGATTCTCTTTAATTTGCTCTCTAATTCTAGGATTATACCTGCTTGGATATCCGCCAATATGAGTAATCCAAACATCAACTTCCTCACAAAAAAACCGATTATCTAATGGAAATTCCAATCGTGCTTCTTTATCATCAATGTTGCCGTAAACAGCACGTAAGGGTTTTAAAGCTTTAATTGAATCAGTTACTTCTAAGTCACCAATGTCTCCAGCATGCCATACTTCATCAGCTTGCTTAACATATTTTAAAACAGCTTCATCAATATAACTATGCGTGTCTGAAAGTAGCAGGATTTTTTTCATTAAGAAAACATTGTGGTTTAAAAGCAGGTATTTCTAATTATCTTTGTAGATTCAAAAACAAAAGTAGTACATTCTTGAGATATTTTATTGAACTTTCATATCATGGTAAAGTATATCATGGCTGGCAAAATCAGCCTAATGCTATTTCTGTTCAAGAAGTAGTGGAAAAAGCATTGAGTACGTTACTTGGTGAAAAAACAGATATTGTAGCAGCTGGTAGGACGGACGCAGGTGTTCATGCGTTGCAGATGTTTGTTCATTTTGATATAGATTTAAGTTTCAATACTGAAGATTTAACTTATAAGCTAAATGCGTTTTTACCACAAGATATTGCAGTTCATGATATTTTTGAAGTCAAACCAGAGGCTCATGCGCGATTTGACGCTATGAGCAGAACTTATTTGTACCGATTAGCTCTAAAGAAAAATGCTTTTAATTTTGACTATGCCTACTTAATGAAAAAACCACTTCAGTTGCATTTAATGAATGAAGCTGCTAAAGTTTTATTGGGTCATCAAGATTTTCAATGCTTTTCAAAGACTCATACGGACGTGAAAACTTATTTTTGTGATATTATGCATGCTGAATGGAAACAAATTGATGATGAGTTGCATTTTACCATAAAGGCTGACCGGTTTTTAAGAAATATGGTTCGTGCTATTGTTGGAACTTTAATTAATGTGGGACTTGGAAAGATAACTATTGATGATTTACAAACTATCATTCAATCTAAAGATAGAAGTGAAGCAGGATATTCTGTTCCGGCACATGGCTTATATTTGATAAATATTGATTACCCAGAAAGTATTAAGCATGACAGATAAAAAACAAAATCAATTATTGGACACTAAACTGTTCAAAAAGTTATTACAGTTTGTCAAACCGTATAAATTGGTTTTTGTGTGGGTTTTAGTAGCGGTTATTTTGCTAGCTCTTTTGGGGGCTGCAAGACCTTATATTTTGCAACAAGCTATAGATAATAACATAGCTAAAAAAGAACTAGATGGCTTTTTGACCTATATTTTACTCATGGGAGCTATGCTGCTTGCAGAGGTAATTTTTCAGTTGCTTTTTATTTATTATGCCGGATGGTTGGGGCAAACAGTTGTTAAGGATATTCGTGTAAAACTCTTTGATCACATGCTCAGTTTTAAAATGAAATATTTCAATAATTCATCGGTAGGTGTATTAATAACAAGGGCTGTGACCGATATGGAACGTATTGCTGATATTTTTGGAGAGGGCCTTTTTATGATATTCCGAGATTTGTTGACTATGTTGGTAGTCTCAAGTGTGATGATGTGGATGAATTGGGAATTGAGTATAATTGTTTTTCTCATGCTGCCACTTGTTTTATATGCTACAAGATTATTTCAAAAGTATATGAAAAAGGCTTTTGAGGAAGTAAGAACCGAAGTTTCCAATTTGAACTCGTTTGTACAAGAACGTGTGACTGGAATGAAAATCCTTCAGCTTTTTACACGGGAAAATACGGAATACAGAAAGTTTAAAGAAATTAATGAGCGTCATAAACAAGGCTGGCTCAAAACAGTTTGGTACAACTCTATTTTCTTTCCAATAGCAGAATTATCATCGTCTATAACTATTGGTCTTGTTGCTTGGTATGGTGGGTTGAATACGGTTATCGGTGAAACGGCCTCTTTAGGTGATTTGACGGCTTTTATCATGATGATTCCGATGTTGTTTCGACCATTGAGACAAATAGCAGATAAGTTTAATACGCTGCAGATGGGTATGGTGGCTGCCAATAGAGTATTTAAAGTATTGGAAACTACTTCTCAAATTGATGATACGGGAACGATGGTAGCATCACATTTTAAGGGTCATATTGCCTTTCAGAATGTTCATTTTAGCTATGTTCCAGATGAGGAGGTTCTTAAGGGAATCAATTTGGAAATAGAACCAGGCAAAACGATAGCCATTGTTGGAGCAACGGGAGCTGGCAAATCGACTATAATCAATTTGTTGAATCGATTTTATGATATTCAAAGTGGTTCAATTTTGATTGATAATACCAATATCAAAGATATGACCTTAAAATCATTACGCAGTCAGATAGCCGTTGTATTGCAGGATGTGTTTTTATTTGCCGATACCATTTTAAATAATATTACGCTTAATGATAAATCAATCAGCGAATCTGAAGTTATTCAGGCTGCGAAAGCCATTGGTATCCATGACTTCATCATGAGTTTGCCAAATGGTTATCATTATAACGTTAAAGAACGCGGAGTGATGTTATCTTCTGGACAAAGGCAGTTGATTTCATTTTTAAGAGCCTATGTCACTAACCCAAGTATATTGGTATTGGATGAAGCAACATCATCGGTTGATTCCCATTCTGAACAACTTATTCAAAACGCTACTGATAAAATAACCAAAGATAGAACATCCATCATCATAGCACATAGATTGGCAACCATCAAAAAAGCAGATAAAATTGTTGTCATGGATGCGGGACAAATTGTTGAAGAAGGCTCCCATGATGAGCTTCTCAAAAAACCTGAAGGGTATTACAAAAATTTATACGAAGTTCAGTTTCTAAAAGAAGAGGTTGCTTAATTTACCATATTTTGAGATTCTGCCATTCGCTTTAAAATATCCATGTTTCCTGTAAGATATAATATGGCTACAGCTGCTATAATACTTAATACGTAAAGTATTGAAACAATAATCAAAAATATGAGTGTTTTGATTAAAATACCTTTCATAGACAGCTTATAGAGTTTTTTTAAACAGTAAGTTGTGTAGATAAACATAAAAGGTAATAAGAGCATAGAAATGGAGCCAAAGGTTAAACCCAAAACGGCACCTGTAATAGAAATAATCACACTAACAATAGTCGTCTGTGAATAGATATACATAAAAATCGTCAGCAGCTCGGTATAGTTATAGGTTTTATTTCTGAAGAATGTTAATTTACATATAATGGCATATATAGGTATGTTGACCATCATGGCAATAGCCTGATATTCCTGGGTTAAATCTAAGATATATTGCATCATCTCTTCTCCACCTGGAGTGCCATATGACCCAAAGTTGAACAGTTCTGGATAGAACTTTTTAAAAATAAATACTTGTAGTCCGGCCAGTGTTACCGAAATTGCAAAATAACTGATAACATTGACGTAGCGTTTTCTTACTCCAGAAATATAGCCACCGATTACATCGTCTGGTTTGGTAAAAAGCCCAATAAATGTTTGAAGAAATTTATTATCGTAATTCAAAAACTGCTCGCTGAAGTGTTCAAATAGATTTCTTAAGGTTAATCTATTACGGATTATTCGGCCTCCACAGGCACTACAAAAATCATCTGATTCTTGAATTTCAGTTTGACAATTCTTGCATTGCATACTAGGTCAAGTCTTTTTGAATCATATTAATGAGATCAGCAGTATCCTTAAACATGATAAATTCTCCATCCTTAAAATAGGAAATCTGTCCTGTTTCTTCACTGACCACTAAAGCCAAAGCATCTGTTTTTTCAGTAATACCAACCGCTGCGCGATGCCGTAATCCAAACCGTTGTGGCAGTGTTTTTTCATTATTTACTGGTAAAATAACACGGGTTGCCTTGACAATATTATTTTCAATTATGATGGCTCCGTCATGTAAGGGACTATTCTTGAAAAAAATACTTTCGATGATAGGTTGCGTGACTTTTATATTCATTTCGTCACCGGTTGTTGTCAAGAAATCAAGGTTATTATTGTGTTCAAACACAATCAATGCCCCAGTTTTAGACGTTCCCATTTTGGTACAGGCATTTACAATGGCAGCAATGTCTGTTTCAGTTTCTGCTTCTGTTTTAAGAAATTTTAATTGCTTGAAGAGTTTGCCACGTTTGCTAAAATTAGTAGAACCAACCATCAATAAAAACTTTCTGATTTCTTGCTGAAAGACCACAATTAAAGCAATCAGGCCAACACTCATAAAACCTCCCAAAATTTTACTTAACATTTTCATTTGGAGTGTTTCCGTAATGAGATAGATAAAATAGATAATAACTATTCCTATAAATATGTTGATTGCTACCGTGCCTTTTACCAATTTGTAAACATAGTATAGAAGAAGAGCCACCAAAATGACATCAATGATATCGACTACGGTAAATTTTAAAAGGTCATCAAAAATTTCCAAAGGCTATCGGTTTTGGTAAATTTAACAAAATAAGCTTAATAAATGAATTCATTATTGTTTATAAGAATGTTCGAGCCTTTCAATGCATTTGATTTTAATTTGACTGTAATATATTGTTGAAATGATAATGATTTTTCAAAGTTTAATATGACATCAATTTGTTGCGAGTGAAAACTTGGTGTGTCATTCGTATAATCAATTAAGTCTTCAATAATATTATCAAAATAATCTGATTGCATATCAGAAGAGAAATTAATAATTACATGATCTTTGGGTGATTTTTCGGAAAAGCCTTCAGCGCTTGAGTCTATATGATAAACCACATCAGTAAACTCAATAAAACCTAGATTGTTAATACTCAAATCATGGCAGGTAAAATAGTTTTTAGCATTTTCATTTTTATGCATGCCATCGCCATGACGTTTTTCTTGCAAATACTGCAAATGGGGGAGAATTTGTTTTAAAGTTAAACGCTTGTCAATATTTACCAACCAATTGGTTGTTCCTATCATATTTTTTCTGTTAAACTCAATGCTATCTGTTTCTTTATCAAAAAACATATAAATGGGTGAAACATCATGGATTTCCGTAATTGTGGCATTCTCAATCTCTGGCAACTGCACAATTTTGTCTGATCCACATGAGAGTAAGGATAACAATATCAGTACATAGAATAAGTACTTCATAGTTTTAATGACTTAATTGATTAAGTAAAGTGATACATTCAAAAGCTTCCTTAACATCATGAACTCGAAGGATATTAGCCTGTTTTTGTAAAGCAATCGTATTTAGAATGCTCGTGCCATTTAGCGCTTGGTCGGCTGATGAATCCAAAAGCTTATAAATCATAGATTTTCTGGACAGACCAACTAGAATGGGTCTGTCAAGATGGGTGAAGAGTTCGAGATGATTGAGTAGTTCATAATTTTGTTCCATTGTTTTCGCAAAACCGAAACCTGGATCAATAATAGTATCAATAATTCCAGCTTTTCGCGTTTCAGAAAGTCTTTCTGAAAAGTAAAAAGTGATATCCTCGATTAAATTATTGTACTGGGTTTGCTGCATCATGTTTTGAGGGTTTCCGCGCATGTGCATCATGATATAAGGAACTCGTAGTTGTGCAACTGTCGCAATCATTTTATCATCCAATATTCCAGATGAAATATCATTAACCATGGCAGCGCCAGATTCAACAGCTTCTTTAGCAACGGCACTTCTGAAAGTGTCTATGGATATGATGATGTCAGGAAATTCCTTAACCAAAAGTTCAACTATGGGCAACGCTCTTTTTAATTCTTCTGATTCCGTCACTTCAGCAGCATTGGGTCTGGAACTGTATGCACCAATGTCAATAAACGTGGCACCTTCTTTTAGCATCACATAGACTTGTGATAAAAATTCGCTATCATTTTTGTATTTGCCACCATCATAAAATGAATCAGGTGTGATATTGAGTATACCCATGACTTTGGGTGCTGATAGGTCTATGAGTTTGCCTTTGCAATTTATGGTCATTAATACCGTATTTATGGTTGTTTGTTTATCTATTGAAAACTTTAAACCTGAAACTTTGAACTTTAAATTTATTTATGCGAAATTTACACAAAATTCAACGTAATTCATGCAAGAAACCTCAAAACAATACGATGCCGTAATTGAAACCTGTAGAAATTTATTTATCAAGAAAATGTCAGATTACGGAAGTGCATGGCGCATTTTACGATTACCATCTTTAACCGATCAAATCTTTATTAAAGCACAACGTATTAGAGGCTTACAACAAAATGATGTGAGAAAAGTTGACGAAGATGAAGTGAGTGAATTCATTGGTATTATTAACTATTGTATCATGGCATTGGTTCAGTTGGAGTTAGGTGTCGTTGAGCAACCAGATTTATCTACAGATGAAGCTATCAAGTATTACGATGAGAAAATATCACTTACCAAACAATTAATGATGGACAAGAATCATGATTACGGTGAAGCTTGGCGTGATATGCGCGTGAGTTCACTGACTGACTTAATTTTGCAAAAGTTATTGCGTGTGAAACAAATAGAAGACAATAAAGGCAAAACTCTAGTAAGTGAAGGCATTGATGCCAATTATCAAGATATGATTAATTATGCAGTTTTTGCTATGATTCATTTAAATGAAAAATAATATTATGAAGTATATCGTACAAATATGTAGAATTCTTGTTGGTGTTTTATTCATTATTTCTGGGCTTATCAAACTAAATGATCCGCTGGGGTTTTCTTATAAACTTCAGGAATACTTTAGTGCCGATGTTTTAAATATGCCATTTTTAGAACCCTACGCATTAATGATTTCCATTTTTGTAGTGGTTTTTGAAGTGGTTTTGGGCGTTTTTCTGTTAATAGGATATAAACCAAAATTTACTATTTGGAGTTTGTTGGGGATGATTGTGTTTTTTACATTCTTAACATTCTATTCGGCATATTTTGATAAGGTTAAAGATTGCGGTTGCTTTGGCGATGCGCTTAAATTGACGCCTTGGGAAAGTTTTACCAAAGATGTTATTCTGCTCGTCCTAATTTTAGTCATATTCTTTGGAATTAAATATATCAAACCAATTTTCAGCTCATTGGGTGTTACCGTTATTGCATTGATAAGTTTTATTGGAAGTTTATGGTTCGGGTATCATGTATTGATGCATTTGCCAGCCAAGGATTTTAGAGCTTATAAAGTTGGAGCAAACATTCAGGAAGGTATGATTATTCCCGAAGATGCTCCTAAACCAGTTATTGAGTATTATTGGAAATTCAATGTAAATGGTGAAGAGAAAGTGATTACAACCGATGGAACCTATCCAACAGTTGATGGTGAATTTATTGGTGTGGATACTAAAATAATTGATGAGGGTTATGATCCGCCTGTTAAGGACTTTTCGATAGAAACGGATACTGAAGATTTAACGGATAAGTTTTTGAATGAAGACAAATTGATTATGATTATCATGTATAATTTGGCAACAGCTGAACCCGATGGTGTTGCCAAGCTTAAGTCATTTTCTGAAAAAGCAATGAAAAAAGGTTATACAGTTATTGGTTTGAGCGCATCTGGAACAGATGAGAAATTACAATTTAAAGCCGATCATAAATTAGCATTCGATTTTTATTTATGCGATGAAAAAGCTTTGAAAACAGTCGTTCGAGCTAGTCCTGGAATTGTGAAACTCAATAAAGGGACGGTTATGCAAAAAGCACATTGGAATGATATTGATGATATAGATTTGTAGTTATTTGATAAGCTATTTCCTAAATAAACTATTTTATTCTTTACTCACATTATTTGGAGTAATCACGGTTATTTTTTTGTTATTTAATGTATTGCCAGGTGATCCAGCAAAAATGATGTTGGGTCAAAACCAATCTGCGGAACAAGTTGAAGCTGTGCGTAAAAAATACGGTTTTGATAAGCCAAAAATCACGCAATATTTTTATTATTTGAATGACCTATCACCTGTATCATTTCATAATAGAGATTCGGAATCTTATACCTATTTGAGAAAAAGTAAGTACACGGGTTCAAAATTAGTGACGATTGGTCAAACGGACATTGCATTAAAATTCCCTTATTTGCGCGAGTCGTTTACTAAGCAAGGAAAAAAAGTATCTGAAGTCATTGGGGAAACACTACCCAATACGTTTGTACTTGCTGTATCTGCAATCCTCATTGCGATTACGCTCGGAATTATTTTTGGTATAATATCGGCCATTTACAAGGACACCTGGTTAGATAAATGCATTCAAATAGTTAGTACGGTTGGTATGAGTGTGCCGTCATTTTTTAGTGCTATTTTATTTGCTTGGGTGTTTGGGTTTTTACTGCATGAATTCACCAATCTGGAAATGACTGGAAGTCTCTATGAATTGGACGATTATGGGGAATCGATGCACATTAAATGGAAGAATTTGATTTTACCAGCCATAGTTCTAGGAATAAGACCGTTAGCTGTTGTGATACAATTAATGCGAAATTCCTTGTTGGAAGTTATGAATCAAGATTATATCCGAACGGCCAGAGCCAAGGGCTTAAGTGAATTCCAAATAATCAAATCGCATGCAATAAAAAACGCTATGAATCCTGTTGTTACGGCTATTTCCGGTTGGTTTGCATCCATGTTGGCAGGCGCTGTATTTGTTGAATATATTTTTGGGTGGAATGGCCTTGGTAAAGAAATTGTTAATGCACTCAATATGCTAGATCTACCCGTTATAATGGGTGCAGTTCTCATCATTGCCATTATATTTATAATTATCAATATTTTTGTTGATATTATTTATACTTGGCTGGATCCAAAGGTTAAATTGGTTTAACAATCAAAATTTACAGATGATTAAAAAACTGACTTTCATTGTTATTTCATTTTTATTTATAAGCTGTCAGGCACAAGAACTGCCTACTGTTTTTTCGGAAGAGGCCCTAAACGACCAATT
The DNA here is from genome assembly GCF_055227665.1 of Hanstruepera sp. CR43. Lineage (NCBI taxonomy): Bacteria > Pseudomonadati > Bacteroidota > Flavobacteriia > Flavobacteriales > Flavobacteriaceae > Hanstruepera > Hanstruepera sp. CR43. The sequence continues at coordinate 2,697,270 of NZ_CP200078.1, forward strand.
TATTAACATAGATGGCCAAAGCTTAAAATTCAAAGAAATTTTAGAAACACATAGCGGGCAAACCATTTTTGTGGATGTTTGGGCATCTTGGTGTCGTGACTGTATAGAAGGATTGCCGCACTTGAAAGCTTTGCAAAAAAGACATAAAAACGTTACGTTTCTTTTCTTATCTTTAGATAAAGATGTTTCCAGATGGAAAAAAGGCATTGAGAAGCATAAAATAAATGGTGAGCATTATTTTATGCAATCTGGTTGGGATGGTGTGTTTGGAGAGTTTTTGGATTTGGATTGGATTCCAAGATATATGGTGATTGACAAAAATGAAAATATTAAGGTTTTTAAGGCAATAAAAACAACCGACGATAATTTATTAAAAGTATTACAATGAGAAGACAAATAGTAGCCGGTAATTGGAAAATGAATTATGGATTAATTCAAACGGAGACACTAATTTCAGAATTAAAACAGCAGAAAAAAACATCACATGCCGAGGTTATGATTGCACCTGCATTTACAAATTTATGGCATGCTTTTGAGGCCACCAGACAATTTCCTATAGAGGTTGCTGCACAAAACATGCATTTTTCTGAAAATGGTGCTTATACCGGAGAGGTAAGCGCTGGTATGTTGAACAGTATTGGTATAAAAACGGTTATTTTAGGACATAGTGAACGACGTGCTTATTTTAATGAAACCGACGAAGCCCTTGCGAAAAAAGTGGATACGGCATTACAGCATAAAATGCAGATTATTTTTTGTTTTGGTGAGGAACTTTCCGATAGAAAATCTGACAATCATGAACATATTGTAGCAAAACAAATTAATAATGCATTATTTCATTTAAAAGCTACTGATTTTGAGAAAATCATTTTAGCGTATGAGCCAGTGTGGGCTATAGGAACAGGCGAGACTGCAACACCAGAACAAGCACAGAGTATGCATGCGTTTATAAGAAAAACTTTAGCAGATAAATACGGTCAAGATTTGGCAGAATCTGTCTCTATACTTTATGGAGGTAGTGTGAAACCCAACAATGCTAAAGAAATTTTTTCAAAGCCGGATGTGGACGGTGGCTTAATAGGCGGTGCATCTTTAAACACCGAAGACTTTTTTGCCATTGTAAACGCTTTTTAGTTCGTTATTGAATGTCTAATACAACTTACATCGGATACGATTTTCAAGTAGTTCCTTTACAACCAGGAGTCGAAATCCTAATCGCAGAGTTGGGCTTTGCTGGTTTTGAAAGTTTCGTGGAAACAGAAACAGGCGTTACAGCATATATTCAGAAACCGGAATGGCATGAACACATTCTGGATTCGATACAGATACTGCATTCAGGTGAATTTGAAATTACCTATGAGTTTCAAGAGATAGAACAGGTCAATTGGAATGAGGAGTGGGAACGTAATTTTACGCCTATTGAAGTTGATAATCAAGTAACCGTTCGTGCGCCTTTTCATGTAAAACCAGATACCCAATATGACATAGTCATTGAGCCCAAAATGAGTTTCGGAACGGGACATCACGAAACGACTCATATGATGATTCAGCATATTTTAAAAAATGATTTTGAAAATAAGTCCGTATTGGACATGGGTTGTGGGACTGGTGTGTTGGCTATTTTGACTGAAATGAAAGGTGCTGCAAACATTCATGCCATTGATATTGATAATTGGTGTTACCTCAATAGTCTAGAAAATGTTGAGCGGAATAATTGCAAGCATATTTCAGTATTTGAAGGCGATGCCAGTATGTTGGATGGTAAACATTATGATGTCATTATTGCAAATATTAACCGTAATATTTTATTGAACGATTTGAGTGCTTATGTACCTTGTCTTAACACATCAGGCATGTTATTTTTGAGTGGATTTTACAAAGATGATATTCCAATAATTGTAGATACATGTAATAATTTAGGTTTAACTCACGTTGAAACTATTGAGAAAAATCATTGGGTTGCCCTAAAATTCATAAATTAGTTTAAAAATTACCATGAGTACGCAAGAAAAAACTTTAGAGGATGTTTCTTTGAAAGAAGATGTTCTAAAGCAAAATGAAATTATTCTATATAATGATGATGTCAATACATTTGATCATGTTATTGAAACGTTGATGTATGCCTGCGACCATACTCCAGAACAAGCAGAACAGTGTTCCATTATTGTACATTATAAAGGAAAATGCACTGTAAAAACAGGCGTGTATGATGATCTAAAGCCGCGTTGCTCTATGTTACTGGAAGCTGGTTTAAGTGCGGAAATTATCTGACACAAAAAAACGCCCAAATTTACTTGAGCGTTTCTTCCATCACTATTAACTAGTTTAACCAAAAACTAAACGTCTTTACCTTTTAACATTTTGTTCCAATATAGATATGGTAAGCCATATTTTTTCAACATCCATAAGCGCCAATGTTCTTTTGAACTGTCAAAAATCAACATTTGCTTTAATTTTGGATCTGGCGTGAAATTACTATCATAATCAAATTCAGCTAAAACCATTTTGCCATAACCTGTAACCAATGGACATGAAGAATAGCCGTTGTAATTATGATTGCTGGCAGCTTCATTGGCCATTAAATGTAATAGATTTTCAACCACTACAGGGGCTTGCTTTCTAATGGCTGCTCCCGTTTTGGCTGTAGGTAATGCGGCAACATCTCCAATTCCAAAAATATTAGTGTATTTATTATGTTGAAGCGAATGATGATCGACATCCAACCAACCAGCATCATTGACTAAAACAGAATTCTTAACAAATTTAGGCGCTGTTTGTGGTGGCGCTAAATGTAACATATCAAATGGCATTTCAATAATGGTATCACCGCTCATTTTTTCACCTAATTCATTATCTTCAATGATCACACATTTGTTTTCTTCTGGAGCTGCATTTCTAAAATAGACTATCTTCTTATCAGAATCTATTTTAAAAGGCGCATAGAACGGTTTAAAATGTATGCCATAATTATGAATGACATTCATCAATGTTTCCCTGATAGGCTTGACACCAAAAATAACACTACCAGGTGTAGCAAATATGACATTACTTTTATTCTGAAGACCATTCTTTTTAAAATAGTCAGCCGCTAAATAGGCTATTTTTTGAGGTGCTCCACCACATTTTATAGGTGTGGTAGGTTGAGTGAATATAGCATTTCCTCCCTTGAAGTTTTTTATGACTTCCCATGTGTGTTCTGGGTCGGTATAGTTGCTGCAAACAACTCCTTTTTCTAGCGCTTCGGGTAGCCCTTCAATTAATTCTGGTGCCATAACGAGTCCTGGAGCAACGACTAGATAATCGTAGCTAATGTCTCCATTCGATTCGGTTTGAACAATATTACCTTCGGGATTGAAACCAGTTGCAAAATCTTTAATCCATGTGACACCATTAGGCATAACATCTCGCATGGGTTTGGCGGTTTTCTTGAAATCAAAAGTTCCCGCGCCAACCAATGTCCATGCTGGTTGATAATAATGGGTGTCTGCAGGCTCTATGATGGCAACGTCTAACTGACTGTTAGTTTTTAGTAGCTTGGCCGCAACCATAATGCCTGCTGTTCCGCCACCAATTATTAATATTTTATGATGTTTGCTCATAATGTAATGTTTTGATTAACTTTCTAAAAATAAAAGACTTGCGTTTGTAATTCAGTAACAAATGTTACAAAGACCCAAAACCCATGATTATTATTGCTTTCTTCAAGTAGACGTTAGCTCTTGATTTATAGGTGCTTAAAATTAAAAAGCGACCAAATAGAATTTGATCGCTTTAAAACACTAACCATCATAACATAGTTGTAGGACAGACATAGTCCGATTTTTCAATGTTAGTATTTTTCATCTCATTAAAACCACCAGAAACATCTACAAAATCATCCCAACCGCGTTGTTTTAAAATGGAGGCAGCTATCATACTTCTATAACCACCAGCACAGTGTATTACAAAAAACTTGTCTTTCGGGAATGTAGATAAATGTTGATTTATTTCATTTAGCGGCACATTTATGGCATCTATAACATGTTCTGAATCAAATTCGCTTTTCTTTCTGACATCAATAACAAGTGGGTTTTCAGAATACATTTCCTCGAATTCCTTCGGAGAAATTCTAGATACAGTATCAACTTCCTTATGGCTTTCTGGCCAAGATTCAAATCCATTTTTTAAATAACCAATCGTATTGTCATACCCAACACGGCTTAATCTGGTAATAGCTTCTTCTTCTTTATCTGGATAGGTTATGAGGAGTATTTGTTGTTTGACATCTGGAATCATTTCGCCAACCCATTGAGCAAAATTGCCTTCTAAACCAATATTAATACTATTTGGTATGAAGCCTTTTGCAAAATCATCGGCATTTCGAGTATCCAGCATGAGAGCTTCGGTTTCATTGGCAAGTAATTCAAATTCTTCTGGGCTCAATGCCTTTGTGGCGCGATCCATGATCGTGTTTAAACTTTCATACCCTTGAATATTCATAAGTACATTTTGCGGAAAATAACCAGGAGGTGTTGTTAAGCCTGTCAGTAATTCTTTAATAAACTCATCCTTACTCATATCAGGTCTTAAAGCGTAATTGGTCTTCTTTTGGTTACCCAAAGTATCGGTAGTTTCCTTACTCATCATTTTTCCACAGGCAGAACCAGCGCCATGATTCGGGTAAACAATTAAATCATCACTTAACGGCATTATTTTATTACGAAGTGAATCATACAAATGGGCTGCTAATTTTTCTTCTGTTAGATCGGCAATGACATGTTGTGCTAAATCTGGTCTACCAACATCGCCAATAAATAAGGTGTCACCTGTAATGATGCCATATTCCTTATTATTTTCATCAATTAGGAGATACGTAGTGCTTTCCATGGTGTGGCCAGGTGTATGAATGACCTTCACTTTATAATTGCCAACATGGAATATTTGACCGTCTTCAGCTACGATAGCATTATAGTTAGGTTTTGCCGTTGGACCAAAAACGATTTGTGCACCAGTCTTCTTTTTCAAATCTAAATGACCACTAACAAAATCGGCATGAAAATGGGTTTCAAAGACGTACTTAATTTTGGCGTTGTCATTTGTGGCTCTGTCGATGTAAGGTTGTACTTCTCTTAAAGGATCAAAAATGGCTGCTTCACCATTATTTTCAATATAATATGCTGCATGTGCGATGCATCCTGTATAAATCTGTTCTATTTTCATGTTATATTAGTTTTTCGTTTGGATAAACTTACTACATGAAAAAATGATTTTCAGTTACTTATGTTACATAACTGATATTGAAAATAATTCTATTAAATGTATATGAATGGAAAATGAAGAAAGTCTAAAATAAAAAACGCAACTAATATTTATTAATTGCGTTTGTTTTCGTGACCACGGCAGGATTGTTTCACAAGAAGCTAAAGTCTGACAAAGCTCCGCTTTGAAAACAATTCAAACAAAAAAACGCTCAAGTAAACTTGGCGTTTTTTTTAATCGAATTATTTATTCGTGACCACGGCAGGATTCAAACCTGCAACCTCTTGAGCCGTAATCAAGTGCGCTATTCAGTTGCGCCACGTGGCCGATTTTGTGGGTGCAAATATATTCCTTTTTTAGATAAACTGCCAAATAAAATTTAAATTAATCCAGAGCATTTTTGGTGACATACAATTTCCAAGCAAAAATAGCCATTTGTAATTTCGTGGCTTTACTCAAATCTAAACGTTGTTTGGTATAACTTGGTAATACAGCTTTGTTGACCTTGGCTAGAAATTTGAAAAATTGTTTTTTCATAGTTTGAACTTCAATGCAAATATAAGAGCAATTACATAAATGCTAGAATGTTAAAAATAATGATTTATTAAAGTCCAGAACAAAATATTGGCATACAGTTGATTACATTTGCCTAAATTCTCCTTAAATGAAATATGTTTTTAGTGCTGTTATGCTATTTTTTTCATTACAGCTATCGTTTGGTCAAATAGTCATTAACGAATTGGATTGTGATACGCCAGGTGTTGATGACAAGGAATTTTTAGAATTGAAATCGGATACGCCCAATTTTGCATTGGACGGCTATGTCGTTGTCTTTTTTAACGGGTCAGATTCTGGAGCCGATTCTAGTTATATGACTATTGATTTGGATGGTTATCAAACAGATGTCAACGGTTTATTACTTATTGGAAGTAATACGGTAGAACCATTTCCACAATTGCTTATCGGTGAGAATGTGATTCAGAATGGAGCGGATGCCGTAGCCATTTATCAGGGAAGCGATATTGATTTTCCTGAAGGTACTTTGGCAACACAAACGAACCTGATTGATGCTTTGGTTTATGATACCACTGATGCAGATGATATTGAATTGATGGCCTTGTTGGGTGTTGCCGAACAGATAAATGAAGGTTCAAGCAACAATACCAATTCCATTCAACGAAATAATGATGGTTCATACACCGTTGCCTCGCCAACGCCCAGAGCTTTAAATGACGGTAGTGGCGTGCAGTTTAATCCAATAACCATTTCCACATCACAATCACAATATAATGAAGGCGATATATTTGATATTGTTTTTACAGCCCAAGATAATGTGACTGCCGATTATGAATTCACTATTAGTTTAGTTAATGACGGATTCGATATGACTGATTTTTCAGGAGAAACAACATTAACTATTTTAAATGGTCAAAATTCGGTTTCTACAACTATTACCATAATTAATGATGATGTGGATGAAGGTGATGAAGAAATTGTCATAAGCTTTTTTGATTTGGAATTGCCTTACATAGCCATGAATAACGATGTGGTGGTGAGAGCGGTAGACGATGATTATATCATTGCTAATTTTGGGACACCTATTAATCCAACTTATGGAGTAGTGGAAAGCATGCAACCAGTTGGTTATTATGACAGTTTGGATGGTTTGGCTGATATAGATTTGAGGCAAGCATTGCAAGAAATTATTGCCAATCCTGCTGTTGTGAGAGCGCAAACCTATGCTGATTGTGTGGACATTTTAAAACAAGCCGACCAGAATCCTGAAAATAGTAATCAAGTATGGTTGGTATATTTAGAACAAGGTCGTGCTAAATTAGATTTTCAAACAACATCAAATAATGTAGGAACCTGGAATAGGGAACATACCTTTCCACGTTCGCGCGCTGGATATGATAGTATTGAGGGAGATGAAATCGCTGATGGTATTGATGTGTACTGGGAAACAAAGGCGGATTCATTGCGTCATGGCAATTCAGATGCTCATGCTATAAGAGCTGTCGATGGTCCAGAAAATAGTAGTCGTGGTAATCAGTTCTATGGAGAATATAATGGTCCTGTTGGAACTTTGGGCGGCTTTAAGGGTGATGTGGCTCGTGGGGTATTCTATTTGGCTGTGCGATACAATAGTTTGGAAATTGTCAACGGTTTTCCTGATGGCATGGTTGGCCAATTTGGTGATTTAGCTACCTTATTGGATTGGCATAGAAACGATCCGCCAGATGATTTTGAAATGAACCGAAATAACATAATCTATAATTGGCAATTTAACCGAAACCCCTTTATTGATCAGCCTGATTTAATAGAGTACATCTGGGGCAATATGGTAGGAGAGACCTGGGAGCAACCTTTAAGTGTTGACGAAAACCAATTGAATAATATTCAAATATTCCCCAACCCAAGTTCTGGGACGTTTAAGGCGAATGGATTGCAAAGTGGATTTAGAGCTCAACTCTTTACTTTAGATGGAAAGTTAATTGGCAATCAGATTGCGGATAGTAATCTGGTATCCTTTGATGTTGAAACAGGAATCTATATCCTAAAATTATCCGACAACAGAAATTCTGTGATCAAAAAGATTATTATTCAATAAATTTAGCTATTTGAGCTGCTCTTTGTAAAGCTTAAAGACGGTTTCAGCTAATTCAGCACGTGGGCTATTTTTAAAAGTGTTGAAGTCTAATTTTAAGCCCAAAACCTCATTTATTTTGCTGATTAAGTCTTCTGTCACTAATTCATCAGGGTCGGCATTCCAAGAAGTGATAATACTGTTCAAAGCCAATATTTGAAAGCCTTTAAATCCAACTTGATTGACATTGATGTCCTTAAAATAGATTAAAACGGCGCCATAATCCAATAAGTGTATTTGTAATGCCCCAATTGGGATTTCTTGAATGGGTTTTTGGTATTTCAAGCACAAATGTGCCGCCAAACCAGCGGTTTCACCAAATGCCATCCATGTGGGTTCCATGCGCAATGCAGAGAATCCTAAATGTGTTCCCGATATCGGAACGGGAGATATGAGATTAGTGATATTTTTAGGGACTATGACACCAAAAGGAATTGTAAAAGGCTTGGTTTCATAACTTAAAAACCCTTCTAAATGCGCTCTGTCTTCTTCCCGTTTTCGGATACCATGTGAATCTATGCTGTAATGGCCAGAGCTTATGCTGGTTTTATGAATGGGAGGCCTGCTACTTTCATTTATTGGCAAAGCGTCATGTGCTGTGTAAAAATAAAGACCTTTCATGCGTCTGCCTTCTCGAACATAAACTTGTCTTGGAAAAAAACCATTATCTTGGTATTCAAACTTGTCCAATCCCCATTGTGCCGTTTTTTTCTTAAACCAATGAGGCAGTTCATCATCGTTTTGCGCAAAATACAAGAGCCCTAAAGTGTACTCTTTTAAACGCTCGGCAAAGGCATCACGCCAAATCCAATCGGAACTAGGCCATTTCCAGTTTTCTTCTGGTAGGTCCGTTGACAGAAAAGCTAGATGCTGATTATTGGCATCCGACTTATCATTGGGAAGCGTGATCATGTTCACCAATTTGTGGATGCCTTCTTTATTTCCAGGAACATGTGGTTTAAAATGCAGTTCTTCTTTGAATTCTTCAAGTTTGTGATTGCCTGATTCTATATAGTTGTGATATTCATAGGAGGCATTTCGACCCGTTTCCACATCATTGATTAAAGACGTGTATTCGTTTCGATCATAATTTTTTGGTTTTTCAATTTTAACAAAAGCACCCTGGTTTGTAGTAAGGCACAATCTGTAATTATAAGCTTGTATGGCTTTGTCTCCTTTGTAAGTTGATCCTTCTCCTGCTGGACCATTCCAGTATTTGTAGACTTTACCCCCAAATGGTTCATTGAATTCAGATTTGGATTCTCTTCCAATAGCATAAGGCACGCCAGCTGCAGCAATTAAATCACCTTCGTATGTGGCGTCAATAAAAACACGCCCTTTAATTCTTTTTTTGGTATTGGTATGTCTGTCCGTAATCCAAATACTGCTAATCTTGGAACGGGTTTTTGAAACATTTTTAGGCAAAGCATCAAATTGATGATAAGTTAGGGCTGTTATTTTTGGATGATTAGCTATCATATTCATTAATACTTGCTCGGCAACTGATGGCTCAAAATGGTAACCATCATCACAATCTTGATACTGGGATGAATTTTCACCATAGTTTTTTTTATAATATTCTTTTACTTGATCAATGAATGTTTTAAAAAGACCACCTACAGCACCTCTGGTGTCTAAATCAGTAGCGCCTAATCCATTGGCTGGAAGTCCACCTAAATGTTTAGATCGTTCAATGATGATACTGCTTTTACCTTCACGGTCTCCTGCAATTGCAGCCATAATGCCTGCAGGTGTTCCCCCAATAATGACAATGTCGTAGACTTTTGAATGGTCCTCCGTATTTTGGCCCAAAGTTGAGAATGAAGCCCAGAAGGCCAGTAAGGAAATAAATAGATACTTGTTAAGTGATGAACCCATAGGAATTGGTTAGTGTTTTATAAAATTACGCAAATTCTCACAAAAAAAGCCTTTCCAGTGGAAAGGCTCTTATTAAATTTATAGAACAATACTATCATTTAGTCTTAATAATAATGGCTCCGTCTTTAGCTTTATCACCATATTTCTTTGTGGCACTATCGCCTTTAAGAACATTCACACTTTTAATCGTGTCTGAATCTAATTTATCCAAATCTTTTTGTGTAATTTCTTTGCCATCCAATAGAATATATGGTTTTTCGTTGTCATCAGTTGAAAAGAAAAAATGGTTGCCATTATCTTTTTTTAAGAATTTGTATTCTACTTTTCCATCATCATCACTTACCCACGTTGATGTTCCTGGCTTTGCTTCAAAGAACCCGTTATTTGATCCAGAAGATCTAACGCGTTGCGTTGAATGAGGGAATTTTTTCAATGCATAAACATTGTTATCAGATTTCAACTCAATAATTTCATCTTCACCATCTTCATTGGTAATAGTGACTACGCGCTTACCATTGTTTGAGTTACTGTTTTTAATGACATAGGCTTTTCCGCTTCTAATAATGACTTCGCTATCATCATCGTGATCATCATTACTGCGGAATTCATACTCAACATGATGATTGTTTTCACAATCTTCATCACAATCATGTGCTCGTAAGGAATAGGTGACCCCATTGTTTCTGGCTTCAAATCTTGCTCTGGCTCTATCCCGAGCCATAAAAGATCGTTCTCTGGCTCTAGCAGATCTGTCTCTAATTTCGTGACTTCTTAATGTATAGGCACTTGATCGATGTATGTTTGCATTTCCAATGGAAATATTATCACTATCAGCATCAAATGAAATGTTTATGGGGTTAATGGGATCGTCACCGTTTAAGTTGTAATTAGCTTCGGAATCATCCGAACTGGCATCAATTTTAATAGCAGTTATTTCACCTGAATCATTTCGTTTAACACCTTTAAATTTAACTTTTAAACCTTCTTTTTCTAATTGGGCTTTAGCTAAATTTAAATCAGCTTCAGTAAAGTCTTTTGTAATGGTAACGGTAATTTTATTGGGAAAACTTACTAGACTGGGTTCTGAAAAGGTTGTTTTACCGTTTAAAATGATAGCACCATCTTTACCAGTCTTGCCAAAACGTCTGGTAGCTTCAGGTTTGTTTAAAACCTCAATACTACCCTTGGTTGTGAATTTGTTACCAGGAAGGTCTTCTTTTTTGTAGGTTTTGCCTCCAATCACATATAGCGGATTTTTACCAAGGTTTTGGTCTTTTTGTTCTGCTTTGTCTTTAGGTTCTTCATTGTCAAACTTGGCAAGCGTTTTGTCTTGTGCTAAAGTGATTTCTTGTTTGGCTATGTGAGTATTGGAATCTTCTTCTAAAATGTTCAGAGTAATATCTTCTTGTTTAGGGTCAAAAGAAATTTTAAACGGAGCAATAACGTTGGAGTCAGAATTTGAAACACGCATACGTTTGGTGAAATCGCTACCATCTTTGTATTTGGTATTTAATGTTAATGCTTTCAAGCTATTATCTGAATTGCGTTCAATATCTGAAAATTTTACTTGAACCGTTTTATTCTTAAAATAGTTTGTTATCATTTCCAAGTCAGCATCTGAACTTGTTGAAGTGATCATGAAATCCTTTTGAATTATGGGAAGCACTTCATTTTCTTTGGCAATGTAAACTTCCTTGGTGTTGAAGCTCATCAGGAAGATAGCCAGTACCGGAATTATTAATGCATATTTCCAAGCATTCAGTTTGTTTGATTTTGATTTGTGTAACATAATTATTCGTTTTTTGATTAATGAATTGTAAAAATTATTGGTTATAGCCAGATGTTGATGAGGCACGCTGGCTTTTAATAGGAGCTTTTGATAACTTTCTTTGCAGTCTGAAATAGTTTGGGCTTTCTGATCGGCAATGAATTCCAGGTTTTGCTGAAGTTCCTTTTTGTAAAGCCATATTAACGGATTGAACCAAAATATGACACAGCAAATTTGTGCCAGTAAATTGTCTATGGTATGATGTTCTTTGGCATGGATTTTTTCATGGTTAATTATGTAATTGATTTCTTGTTTTTTAAACTGTTTAGGATTGTAAACAATCCAATTAAAAAATGAAAATGGTGCAATTTTTTCTAAGACTTCAATAAGTGAATATCGACCGATACGGACTTTAGAATTAGATTTAATTAGTTTATGTAATGACAATAGTTCAATAGTTAATTTTCCTGCAAAAAAGATAATACCCGATGCATATATTATACTTGCTATTTCTAACCAATCAACAGATACCTTTTGACTTTGCGGATTTGAAATCACTTCAGTAAAATATACTGGCGTGCTACTGACTACTGGAGTATATTCAATATATATGGGTATCACAGCACTAGGTAGAAAGGCTGCCGTTAGTAAACCTATTAATAAGTACCATCTGCTGGATTCAAAAAATGTTTCTCGTTCTAAAAACAAACGGTAACTAATGTAAAACAATGCAATTATGGCTGATGATTTTAGTAAGTAATCCATATTAGTTGTTTTTTTCTATGATGGCAATAATTTCCTTAAGTTCATCCAAGCTAATCTTTTCTTCCTTGGCAAAAAACGATACCACGTTTTTATAGGAATTGTTAAAATAGTTTTCAATAGCCGTATTCATATACTTCTCTTTATAAACCTCCTTACTTATGATCGGGTAATATTGGTGCGTCTTACCATAAGCGTTATAACTAACATATCCTTTTTCCTCCAGGTTTCTAATTATTGTTGAAAGGGTATTATAATGGGGTTTATCTGTTTTTATCTCGGCCAATACATCTTTTACAAAAGCTTTTTCAAGCTTCCATAATATGTGCATGATTTCTTCTTCCTTATTTGTGAGTTTTTGCATGGTATGTAAATTTGTTTTCAAACATATAACTATTTTTATAGTTATACAACTAACTATATAGTTATTTAACGAAATTTTTAGTTTTTATTGTAAAATGAAATGAAATAGTATCTTCGCAAAAAATAGTTTTTATGAGTTTTGTTTGGGTGTTTTTAGGCCTTGTCTTATTGGTTGTGGGTGGTGAGTTTTTGGTACGTTCGTCTGTGGCATTGTCCTTTAAATTTAATATTTCAAAACTTGTAATCGGTATGACCGTTGTATCATTTGCTACCTCTGTTCCAGAACTTTTAGTGAGTTTACAAGCCGCATTAGATGGTTCGCCTGATATTGCATTAGGTAACGTCATCGGATCCAATATTGCCAATATTGGTTTAGTGTTGGGTGTTACTGCGTTTATTTCACCATTGGCCATTAGTAAGGATTTCTATAAGTTGAATTGGCCTATGATGATGCTATTGTCCATTGCTTTATATTTTATTTTGAAAAGTGGTTTGGTCATAAACTTTGGAGAGGGTTTGGCGTTAATTTTCTCACTAATCATTTTCTTGTATATCTTGATAAGAAGATCCATGAAGGAAGGTGTTGAAGCTTCCGAGGAAATAGATGAAGCTTTACAGACTACTTCCAATTTTAAAATTATCGCTTGGTTAATTATTGGTGGACTGGCTTTATATTATGGTAGTGAATGGTTGGTTGATGGTGCTAAGGAAGTAGCACTTTCATTTGGTGTGAGTGAGCGTGTTATATCAGTGACAATGGTCGCCATTGGTACAAGCGTTCCAGAATTGGCGGCATCGGTCATTGCTGCATTGAAGAAGGAGAAGGCAATCTCCTTGGGGAATTTAATTGGTTCCAATATATTTAATATAGCTTCGGTTTTAGGTCTAACGGCTATGATACATCCTATTGCTGTTAAAAATCCCAACATATTGAGTCAGGACATTTTTTGGATGTTGGGCTTCGCAGTTATACTATTGCCTCTGGCTTTTTTGCCCAAACGCTTTTCTCTAGGAAGGTGGAAGGGTATGTTAATATTGACTGCTTATATTGTTTTTATCTATTTGGCTTTTGCTGGCGATAAATTATAGGGTTGTAAATTCAGTTATTGACATTTGTTGATATTTAACCCTAAAATAACAGGGGTGTAATTCATTATATCATCAAAAAATTATATTTTTGCCCTTTCAAACGAAACCTAAATATAATTTTATGTCAACTTTAAGATTTCATGCTATCAAAGAATCGTATACTAGAAAACCGGTTCATATTGAAGAAAACGAACGTCGTTCAACTATTTTCGGATCTAACGTCTTCAACGAAGACACTATGCGTCAATATTTGACTAAAGAAGCATTCAATAGCGTTATGGACGCTGTTCAAAATGGATCAAAAATCGATCGTGTTGTCGCCGATCACATATCGACAGGAATGAAGGAATGGGCCATCTCAAAAGGTGCCACTCACTACACGCATTGGTTTCAACCTTTAACCGGAGCAACTGCTGAAAAACATGATGCATTTTTTGAGCCTATTGGTCATGGGCGAGCTATCGAAAAGTTTGGTGGCGGTCAGTTAGTACAACAAGAGCCCGACGCTTCAAGTTTCCCAAATGGAGGTATTAGAAATACCTTTGAAGCACGTGGCTATACAGCATGGGATCCAACATCGCCTGCGTTTATTTTTGGTACAACACTTTGTATTCCTACAGTTTTTGTGGCCTATACAGGTGAAGCCTTGGATTTTAAAACGCCATTATTAAGAGCATTACAGGCAGTTGATACGGCCGCAGTAAATGTTTGTAAATATTTTGACAAAAATGTAAAAAAGGTTAATGCATCTTTAGGTTGGGAGCAAGAATATTTCTTAATTGATAGTTCGTTAGTTGCTTCAAGACCTGATATTGTACTTACGGGACGAACGCTTCTTGGGCACTCTCCAGCCAAAGGACAGCAGTTGGATGACCATTACTTCGGAACGATTCCAAACCGAGCAATGGCTTATATGAGAGATTTGGAAAATGAATGCATGCTTTTAGGTATTCCCGTAAAAACAAGACACAATGAAGTAGCGCCAAATCAGTTTGAGCTAGCACCCGTGTATGACGAAGCAAATTTAGCTGTGGACCATAACTCATTACTGATGGATGTTATGGATAAAGTTGCCGAAAGACATGATTTTAAAGTGTTGTTTCATGAAAAACCATTTGCTGGAGTCAATGGCTCAGGAAAGCACAATAACTGGAGTTTAGGAACGGATACAGGAGTTAATTTATTGGGGCCTGGTAAGACACCAATGAGTAACTTGCAATTTTTGACATTTTTCATTAATACCATTAAAGCTGTTCACGATAATGAGGAATTATTACGTGCTGCCATTGCATCGGCAAGTAACGACCATCGTTTGGGAGCCAATGAAGCGCCACCGGCAATCATTTCAGTGTTTATTGGTGAACAATTGACCAACGTGCTTAATGAATTGCAAAATGTTACAAATGGTAAATTATCTCCAGAGGAGAAAACCGATTTAAAGCTAAATGTAGTAGGCAAAATCCCTGAAATACTTTTGGATAATACTGATAGAAATAGAACATCACCGTTTGCTTTCACAGGAAATAAATTTGAATTTAGAGCTGTTGGCTCCAAGGCCAATTGTGCTAATGCGATGACAGTTTTGAATACCATTATGGCCAAGCAACTTATGGAATTTAAAGATGAAGTGGATGCACTCGTAGACAAAAAAGGCCTTAAAAAGGATGAGGCTATATTTAATGTGTTAAGAGAATATATCAAAAAGTCAAGCAATATTTTATTTGAGGGTAATGGATATGGCGAAGAATGGGAAAAAGAGGCTGAAAAACGTGGTTTAAGTAACAACAAGACAACTCCTGAAGCACTTAAGGCTAAAGTTTCAAAAAAAGCTATCCAGTTATTTGAGGAGTTAGGGGTTATGAATAAGGTGGAGTCTGAAGCGCGTTATGAAATTGAAATGGAAGAATATGTTATGCGTATTCAAATTGAAGGACGTGTGTTGGGTGATATTGCGAGAAATCACATTGTACCAACCGCAGTGCGTTACCAAAACATTTTAATTAAAAATGTCAAGGGCTTAAAAGAAATATATGGTACTGGCTTTAAAAAGTTGGCTCAAGAGCAATTGAATTTGATTGAAGAGATTTCAGGTCATATAGCTTCCATAAATTCAAATGTTACTAAAATGACTAATGAGCGTAAGAAAGCTAATGGAATTGAAAATATTGACAAGAAAGCAGATGCTTATTGCTTCAAGGTCAAGCCTCTCTTTGATGACATAAGATACCATTGTGACAAATTGGAACTCTTGGTTGACGATGAATTATGGCCATTAACTAAATACAGAGAGCTATTGTTTACCAAATAAACAATAACAAGAGAATTGATATAAAAAGCCCTGTTTTTCAGGGCTTTCTTGTTTTTAATTGTCGTTAATCTGATAATTTTAGTATGTCAACGAAAAAGGACTACCTATTAAGTGATGATTTTGAATTATTAGTATTTTTGTATTGCTATTAATCATTATTTAAGTTAACATGAAAAGGCTCATAATAAGTGTGCTTATGCTTATGGCTGCAACCCTCATCTTTTCACAAGCAAACGATACTCATGAAGATGATACTTCTTCTCAAGAAATCGTAAAGCAAGAAGGTGATAATTCTGTTTTAGGATAGAGCATACTTTAAAAAGGAAACTTAATTCTCTCCATAACAATCACGGCATCATGCTGTGATTTTTTTGTTTAAAATCTTTTTTAGAATATTAATTGATATGTTTGGTTTTGTTATATTGCAACATTATAACTAAACTATTGATTAACAACCAAATGAATCGTTCGCCGTTTCGTGCTACTTATCTTGTTCTATTAATCGGTTTTATGAGTGTGCTGGGGATTAACAAAATACTAGCTCAAGAAAATCAATCTGCAACACTTCCAAAAACAGATTTCTATGATTATAGAGGAACCAATACTATTGATATAGGCATCGGGACATCGGTTATGAATGGTGATTTAGTAGATCCGTTATTTGAGATTTATACTCACTTTGGTTATAAACGGTATATCATACCTTATGTGAATGTCAACATTGGGTACCATAAATTTAATTTGGCCTACAAGGATGTTTTTAATGAAGGCTTCATGTCTTTCGATTTAAATTTAGAATTACTTCCCTTTCCACACGAGCGCATATCTCCGTTTGCCTATGTTGGAGGCGGTATCAATGCTGCTAATTATTTCACACAGGTAGATTCCAAAATCCAAGGTGGAGTTGGAATAGAGTATATTGCTTATGAAGGAGTTGGTTTAAAATTATACACTGATTACAATATGGTATCCAGTGATGAATTGGAAGGAAAGGTGTATGGAAAGGCTGATGATGTCTATTGGCGAATTGCCTTTGGCATAAACTTTTATTTTGGTGGTCAGAAAAAGAAAGAAAAAATTCTTAAAAACATTCCAACAGTTATTAAATCAAATCCAATTACGACCAATTAAATAGATTACAATTCTTATTTTTGCAACTCAATTAGTTTCCATGAGCCAAGAAGTAAGTAAACGTTATGCCCAAAGAGGTGTTTCGGCATCTAAAGAAGATGTGCATAATGCCATAAAAAACATTGACAAAGGTTTATTCCCAAAAGCTTTCTGTAAAATAGTTCCTGATTATTTAACTAATGATGATAACTATTGTTTGATTATGCATGCCGATGGTGCTGGTACTAAATCATCCCTGGCTTATATGTATTGGAAAGAAACCGGAGATTTGTCAGTTTGGAAAGGTATTGCTCAAGATGCCCTTATAATGAATATTGATGACTTACTATGCGTTGGAGCGACTGATAACATCATGCTGTCTTCTACCATTGGCAGAAACAAGAACTTAATTCCAGGAGAAGTCATTTCTGCAATTATTAATGGGACCGAAGAGTTGATTCAAGAGCTTAAAAATTTTGGTGTTACTATTCATTCTACTGGAGGAGAAACAGCAGATGTTGGTGATTTGGTAAGAACGATCATTGTAGATTCTACTGTAACAGCAAGAATGAAGCGTTCAAATGTTATTGACAATGCTAATATCAAAGATGGTGATGTGATTGTTGGTTTGGAATCTTTTGGACAAGCAACATACGAAAAAGAGTATAACGGCGGCATGGGAAGCAATGGTTTAACATCTGCTAGACATGATGTATTCCATAAATATTTGGCTGAAAGATACCCTGAAAGTTATGATGCCTCTGTTCCAAATGAATTGGTGTATTCTGGAAATATGCAATTAACAGACAAGGTTGAAAACGCACCCATTGATGCGGGTAAGTTGGTATTGTCTCCCACTAGAACCTATGCGCCAATAATTAAAGCAATTTTGGGTAAATATCATAGTGATACGGTTCATGGTATGGTTCACTGTAGTGGTGGTGCACAAACTAAAATCCTCCATTTTATTGAGGATTTACATATCATAAAGGACAATATGTTTCAGGTGCCTCCGTTATTTAAACTTATTCAAGAACAGTCTAAAACATCTTGGAAAGAAATGTATCAAGTATTTAACTGTGGTCATCGAATGGAATTGTATGTTGCTCAAGAAATAGCTGATGATATTGTTGAAATATCTCAATCTTTTAATGTGGCTGCAAAAATTATTGGTCGCGTTGAAAAATCTTCTAAAAAGAAGTTAACCATACGCAGCGAATTTGGTGAATTTATCTACTAGTTTAAGTCTCCTGTTTTATATTATTGATTATTAGCATGAAAAAAGTATTTGTCGTATTGGTATTGATTTATTCTCAAGGTGTATTTGCCCAACCAAATACATTGTTCTTTAAAAAAGAGACAAAAATTGATGAACCTATTTGGACACAAACAAATCGCGCAGGTGTTGATATAAACGAAGTCGCGTTTGTAAATTGGAATTCCGGTGGAACCAATTCAATTTCGGCCTTATTTGCTTTTACAAGTATTCTTAAATATGAGTTTAGACATTTTCTTTGGGATAATAATTTTTCAGCACGATATGGTGTTAACGGTCAGCAAGATCAAGAATTAAGAAAAACAGATGATGTCTTTGAGATGCGATCGAGTTTGGGTTACCGCAAAAACAAGTTAACAAATTGGTATTATTCAGCACGCTTTAGTTTTAAATCGCAATTTTCAAATGGCTATGCTTATCCTAATACTTCAAATCCAATTTCAAGATTTATGGCACCTGGATATCTTTTTTTAGGAGGAGGAGCTGAATATGGGAAAAATATAGAAAAACTATCCACTTATTTTTCACCATTGACATTAAAGGCAACTTTTGTTCTTGATGAAGATCTGTCGAACGCTGGCTCTTTTGGGGTCATGCCAGCTGAATATGATAGTGAGGGTAATATAATCAAACAAGGCGAGCGTGTACGCAAGGAATTAGGGATGCTTCTGACTAGCGCTTATGAGACAACCTTATTTGAGAATATTTCAATTAAAAACTTTGTAAGTTTCTATACGGATTATATTAATGATTTTGGGAATGTTGATGTCGATTGGGAGGTTATTTTTGATTTTAAAGTTAATAGTTATGTCAAGGCAACTCTGGGATCGCATTTAAAATATGACAATGACGTTAAAATGCTGGTGGAGGTGCAAAATCCTGAAACAGCTGAAACCGAATTCGTTGAAGAAGGTGCCAGTGTTCAATGGAAGCAAATGCTTGGTGTGGGTGTGGTTGTTGATTTTTAATTAAAACCCTAAAATTGATTGACATATCTGTAATCTTCCAATTCGCTCATTTTGTTAATCAGTTTAGTACAGCCGTTTTTAATGAGATAAATGGCGTCTGAAACGTCTGTGACATCTTTATAACGGTGGTCAGTTAAAATCACGATTTTATCATGCTTTTGATGATTAATAAAAGCTTTTATCTTTTCAATATATAGTGGAGCAACTCCATTGAAGGGCTCGTCCAATAAAATAATGTCAGCAGTTTTGTTCAAAATCAAATAGATTTCTACAATTCGTCTTTCGCCACCGGATAGTTTGTTGAAACGCTGAAGCTTATATTTTTCAAACAGTGGAAATTCTTCGATAAAAGTATCCCAATTCACCTTAAAAAGCTTAAAAGCAGTAGCTATCTTCATTCTATTGGGTATAAAATCGTGTTGTGATAAAAAGGCAATTCTATTATTGAGATATAAAGGCTCAAGGATGGGTTTATTGTCAATTCGAATGAGTTTATACTTTGGTTCAAGTGACCCAAAAATAATATTGAGCAAGCAACTTTTTCCACATCCATTATGTCCCAGAATACCCGTTATACTTCCTGTTTCAGCCTTTAGATATATGCCGTTTAGGACGGATTTCTTTTTGTAATTTAGTTCAACATTGTCAATTTCCAATATCATATAAACTCACTAATTAGTAAAGTGAAAACCAGTGTTATAAAGATATCGATTAAAAAAATACTGGCGAAAAGTTTAAAAGTTGAAATTCCTAAATTTTTATAAAAAATGAGTTTCTGTTTTGCCTTGGTTTCAGTCACAAGATACCATAGAAAAATTGTTAGTAGTAATTTTGAAATAATGATAGGCGGTATAAACGGGCTGAAAATCAATAAAACAATATTGATTGCTAAAGACCATAGAAAATATGGTCTGTAAAAAAGTAGTATAGCCTCAAAGCGTTGCATGTTCAATGAAAACGAAAAAAATCAGGGTTTATTTTTTTGATTTTTTGATCTGAGATAAAAAAACAATCAATTCATAAATTATCGTATTTTTGCCACACAATTTAAGAAAGTAGATGTTAGAAAAACTTCAAATAATAAAGCAGCGTTTTGATGAAGTCAGCGATTTGATTATTCAACCAGATATCATTTCCGATCAGAAGCGTTATGTTGAATTGAATAAGGAATACAAGGATTTGCGTGTTCTTATGGATAAGCGTGATGCCTATATTGAATTGACAGATAATTTAAAGGAGGCGGAAGAAATTTTAGCTGATGGTAGCGATGCAGAAATGGTGGAAATGGCCAAAATGCAATATGAAGAAGCCAAAGAGGGTATACCAAAGTTAGAAGAGGAGATTCGATTTTTATTAATTCCAAAGGATCCAGAAGATTCTAAAAATGCCGTAGTAGAATTACGTGCAGGTACAGGTGGTGATGAAGCCAGTATTTTTGCAGGTGACCTATTTAGAATGTACTCAAAGTACTGTGAGAGTAAAGGCTGGAAGGTTGATACTGTTGATTTTAGTGAAGGGACTAATGGCGGGTTTAAAGAAATTCAATTCGAAGTAACTGGGGAAGACGTATATGGAACTTTAAAATTTGAAGCCGGTGTACATCGTGTACAACGGGTACCTCAAACGGAAACTCAAGGCCGTGTTCATACCAGTGCAGCGACTTGTATGGTATTTCCTGAAGCGGAGGAATTTGATATTGAAATAGACCCAAAAGATGTGCGTATTGATTATTTCTGTTCATCAGGACCTGGAGGTCAATCTGTTAATACCACTTATTCTGCTGTGCGTTTAACGCATATTCCAACAGGATTGGTAGCACAATGTCAGGATCAAAAATCGCAACACAAAAACAAGGAAAAGGCATTTAAGGTATTGCGTTCCAGGTTGTACGATTTGGAGTTGGCTAAAAAACAAGAAGAGGATGCTGCCAAGCGCGGTAGTATGGTTTCTTCGGGTGATAGAAGTGCCAAAATTAGAACTTATAATTACCCACAAGGTCGTGTGACTGATCATAGAATCGGATTGACACTATATGATTTGCAAAATATTGTGAATGGTGACCTTCAAAAAATAATTGATGAATTAATGCTTGCTGAAAACACTGAAAAGTTAAAGGCGAGCGACGAACATATTTAATTTAAGGCCTCTTTTTGAGGCTTTTTTTATAACATGACAACACAACAACTAACTGATCAAATCAAAAAAAAGAAATCATTTCTTTGTATTGGCCTTGATGTCGATTTGACTAAAATTCCGCAGCATCTTCTAAAGGAAGAAGATCCTATTTTTGCCTTCAACAAAGCTATAATAGACGCTACTCATCATTTATGTGTGGCTTATAAGCCAAACACCGCTTTTTATGAAGCTTATGGCATTAAAGGTTGGAAGGCTTTAGAGAAAACCATAAATTACTTAAATACCAATTATCCTGAAATTTTTACAATTGCTGATGCCAAGCGAGGAGACATAGGTAATACCAGTAGTATGTATGCTCAAGCATTTTTTGAGGATTTAGGTTTTGATAGTGTGACAGTGGCCCCTTATATGGGTAAAGATTCCGTTGAACCTTTTTTGACATTTGAAAATAAGCATACCATTTTACTGGCATTAACTTCCAATCAGGGAGCCTTTGATTTTCAAACTAAATCATTGGAAGGTAAAGAATTGTATAAGCAGGTTTTAGAAACTTCAAAAACCTGGAAGAACGCCAATAATTTAATGTACGTAGTTGGTGCTACAAAAGCTGAATTTTTACAAGAAATCAGACAAATAATTCCAGATAGTTTCTTATTGGTTCCAGGTGTTGGAGCTCAAGGAGGAAGCTTACAAGACGTTTGCAAGTATGGAATGAATGAGCAGGTTGGTTTGTTGATCAATTCATCCAGAGGGATTATTTACGCGTCAAATCAAGAAGACTTTGCTCAAGCAGCTGCAGCAAAGGCCCTAGAACTGCAACGAGATATGGAAACTATTTTAAAATAGTTTCAAAATGCAAGTCAAAGACCAACTTCAGAGAACTGTCCGTTTAGATAAAACGCCAAAACGTATTGTGTCTTTGGTACCCAGTCAAACAGAGTTGCTCTGTTATTTAGGTTTGGAAGATTTAATAGTTGGTGTTACAAAATTCTGTGTACACCCAAAAAATCTTTTGAAGGATAAAACCATAGTAGGGGGTACCAAGCAAGTTCATGTTGATAAAATTCAAGACTTACAGCCAGACATCATATTATGTAATAAAGAGGAAAACACAATACAAATTGTCAATGCATTGGAAGCGATTGCACCTGTCCATATTAGCGATATCAATGCTATTGAAGATTGTCTGGAATTAATTACTATCTATGGCCAAATATTTGCCGTTGAAGAGAAGGCGAGTAGCCTAATTGATAGTATTAAGAATGCGCAATCCAATTTTGAATTATCTACAAAGTCACAACCCAAGCCTATTGTTTCATATTTTATATGGAAAGACCCATGGATGGTAGTTGGAAAGGATACGTTTATAAATCACATGTTGGAATTGAATGGTTTTGAAAATTATTTTCAAAATCAATCACGATATCCTGAAGTATCTTTAGACAAGAAATATCCAGATATTGGTTTTGTCTTTCTTTCCAGTGAACCATATCCATTTAAGGAAGCACATTATTCACAAATTCAACCCTATTTTCCCAATGCGAAAATCATAATAGTTGATGGCGAGATGTTTTCCTGGTATGGAAGTAGATTATTGCAATCTTTTGATTACTTCAAAAAACTTCATTTGGATGTTTTAAAATAAAAACTCTAGTGGGTAGGTTGAATGGAATCTCTATCAAAGTAACTTAAACGATTTAATTCGTCCAATAATTTTAAAGCTTGGTATTCCGAAATATCACTTTCAGCAGAATCTGTTTGCCTTAAATTATAAGCATTCTCAATTAATTGCTTATAACGTTGTAAAAGTCTTTTACGATGGTTGGATATTTCAGACAAACTTTTCATCGAAGTTCTTATAGAAGAATAAATATATTTAAAATATTGTAATTCAGCAAATTAAAAATCAAAAAAATAACAAAAAAAATCGGCCTTGAAAAAGCACCGATTTTTTTAACTAACTAACTCTTACTCGTCCTGATTATGTGGAAGTAAATACTTTAATGAGAACACTGCAAATTTGATGATTTATTTGAAATCTAATGTTATGTTAATATTAGTAATATATTAAGATTCATTTAATAAATTGAATTTTTAAATTTTTGAAAATCATGAGATTATTTGTGTCTTTTTTAATTTGTTTAGTTACCTTATCGATACAAGCACAAGGAAATACTTGTAACTGCTGTAGTGAAAAATATTCTGAATTTGATTTTTGGATCGGTGAGTGGACTGTTATCAATCCGGATGGTTCCCAGGCAGGAACCAATACCATTACGAAAAGTCAAAATAATTGTTTGTTACAGGAAAATTGGAAAAGTGCCAATGGAAAAGTTACAGGAACAAGTAATAACTTTTATAATTATAAAACAGGCCAGTGGGAACAAATCTGGGTTGATAATTTAGGTGGTAGTTTACATCTCAAAGGGAACCGTGAAGGTGATAAGATGATTATGAGAACAGATGATGAAATCAACAAAAAAGGAGATACCATTTACCATAGAGTTACTTGGACCTTGAATAAAGACGGTTCGGTGCATCAGTTTTGGGAGACCATAACCAATAACAAAGATATTACCGTAGCTTTTGACGGTTTATACCGAAAGAAAGTTAATTAGTATTAATC
Organism: Hanstruepera sp. CR43; assembly: GCF_055227665.1. Classification (NCBI taxonomy): domain Bacteria; kingdom Pseudomonadati; phylum Bacteroidota; class Flavobacteriia; order Flavobacteriales; family Flavobacteriaceae; genus Hanstruepera; species Hanstruepera sp. CR43. The sequence continues at coordinate 2,721,439 of NZ_CP200078.1, forward strand.
CTGTAACGCAAATACTTTACGCAATAAATCAGTTGTTCTTGATGATATTTTAGTGCGAATTTCTTGTTCTTCAACGGCAATCATTTTGTAAACACCTTTTAAGGCTTCACCTGTAACGTAATCAGTTAGATCAGGATTGACATCTGCCGTGAAAGGGATAGCGTTGTATTTGCTGATCAAATTTTCCCAAATAGCATCAGCGCCAACCTTACTGAATGATTCATTAATTACAGGGTGAAATTTGTTGTAGAGACTCGTTTGTGTCCGATTCTCTAAATAAGAAGTGGCAGCTCTATTATCACCTAATAAAATATTTTTAGCATCATTGAATGTAATGCCTTTTACAGCATCTACAAAAATAGGGGTGGCCTCTCCAACAGCATCTTCAGCCGCTCTGTTTAATACCTTAAGGCCTTCATCAGCCAAATTGCCTAAACCTATATCACGAAGCACTTTGTCCACTTTCTGAAGTTCTTCAGGAAGTAAAATTTTGACCAATTCATTTTTAAAATAGCCATCTTTTAAAGAGAGCTTGCTGACTTGTTTGTCAATTCCTTGGTCCAAAGCTTCACGTAGACCAGAAGCAATTTCGGCATTGCTTATTCCAGTCGTGTTCTCTGGTAACTGATTGACAACTTCCTGCAGTTCAGCACAAGCGGTTAGATTTAAAATAAGTACAAAGGCTAACAATTTACGTATCATAGTATTGGGTTTATTATCTTTAACAAAGATAAAAGTAATCTTATGAAACCTATTCAATTATTATGCCTAATTATTTTTATGTTATTAGTTGGCTGTGATAAAAAAACAATACAAAATGTTGAAGAACCTTATGAAACTTCAAAGCAGTATATTACCGTATTAGGTATTGCTCAAGATGCTGGTTATCCGCAAATAGGATGTGAAAAAAAATGTTGTGCGCCTTTTTATAGAGGTTTGGAGGATAGGAAGCTAGTTTCTTGTTTAGGTTTAGTAGATTTAGATAAGAAAGGTAAGTGGCTATTTGATGCCACTCCAGATATAACCGAACAAGTTCAAACTTTAAAAGAAAAGCATTTAAATAATGATAAATTAATTGATGGTGTTTTTTTGACGCATGCACACATTGGGCATTACACGGGTTTGATGTATTTTGGAAGAGAAGCCATTGGTGCGAATAGAATTCCTGTTTATGCTATGCCAAGAATGAAATTGTATCTTGAAAATAATGGTCCGTGGAGCCAACTAATAACATTGGATAATATTGATATAAAAGCCTTGCAAAGTGATTCTACAATCGTTTTAAATGCCAACTTAAAAGTCACGCCCTTATTGGTGCCACATCGCGATGAATATTCTGAAACAGTAGGTTATAAAATTGAAGGGAAAAATAAATCGGCTTTATTCATACCAGATATTGATAAGTGGAAAGTATGGAGCCGTAATATCATCGATGAGGTCAAAAAAGTGGACTATGCTTTTTTAGATGCCTCTTTCTTTGCTGATGGCGAATTGGAGCGTGATATGAGTAAAATTCCGCATCCGTTTACCACTGAAACAACATCTTTGTTTGAAAGCGAATCGCTAGAAACTAAAAACAAGATTCATTTTATACATTTCAATCATACCAATCCAGCTATAAAAGAGACTCATCCGTTGAAGGATAGTCTTCAGAATCTAGGTTTTCGCTTTCCAAAAGAAGGCAGTCTTTTTGAGCTTTAGACTGTTAGATAATTATTAAAAACAGGAATATTTTTTTGAATATTTCGTAATTTTGCCGCACTAAAAAATCAGATTCATAATTCATGAAACAAGTAGCACCCTATAAACCAAAGCATAAAGTTAGAATAGTCACCGCAGCCTCATTATTTGATGGGCATGATGCCTCAATTAATATCATGAGACGTATCATTCAGGCAACTGGTGTTGAGGTCATTCATTTAGGACATGATCGCAGTGTTGAGGAAGTGGTCAATACAGCTATTCAAGAAGATGCCAATGCTATTTGTTTAACGTCTTACCAAGGAGGTCATAACGAATACTTTAAGTATATGCATGATTTGTTGGCAGAACGTGGTGCAGGGCATATTAAAATTTTTGGCGGCGGCGGCGGTGTGATCCTACCTTCTGAAATTAAGGAACTCATGGATTATGGTATTGACCGTATTTATTCTCCAGATGATGGTCGTGAAATGGGTTTACAGGGTATGATTAATGATTTGGTTGAAAAATCTGATTTTGCCATTGGTGACTCATTAAATGGGGAAGTAGATAGTTTAGAAAAGAAAAACCCAAAAGCTATTGCAAGAGTGATTTCTTCAGCGGAAAATTTTCCTGAAGTCGCTAAAGATTCATTAGAGAAAATACATAACAAAAATAAAACTTCTAAAACACCAGTATTAGGAATAACGGGAACTGGTGGTGCAGGTAAGTCGTCCTTGGTTGATGAATTAGTACGCCGATTTTTAATAGATTTTCCAGAAAAAACCGTTGGGTTAATTTCAGTAGACCCCTCAAAAAGGAAAACAGGAGGTGCTTTATTAGGCGATAGAATTCGCATGAATGCCATTAATTCACCACGAGTTTATATGCGAAGTTTGGCAACCAGACAATCCAATCTGGCATTATCTAAATATGTACATGAAGCGGTTGAGGTACTTAAGGCTGCTGAATACGATTTAATCATTTTGGAAACATCGGGTATCGGTCAATCGGATACGGAAATTATTGAACATTCTGATGTGTCGCTATATGTTATGACACCTGAATTTGGTGCGGCAACCCAATTGGAGAAAATCGATATGCTTGATTTTGCGGATTTGGTAGCCATTAACAAATTTGACAAACGTGGGTCATTAGATGCCTTACGCGATGTCAAGAAACAATACATGCGTAATAATAATCTTTGGGACATCCCACAAGAGGAATTACCAGTTTATGGAACAATAGCCTCTCAATTTAATGATCCAGGGATGAATACCCTATATAAAGCTGTGATGGATAAATTGGTGGAAAAAACAGAAACCGATTTAAAATCCACTTTTCATATTTCAAACGAAATGAGCGAAAAGATTTTTGTTATTCCACCTTCTAGAACGCGTTATTTATCTGAAATTGCAGAAAACAATCGGGCCTATGACAAAACAGCTAATGAACAGGTTGATGTTGCTCAAAAATTATATGGCATTTATAAAACTATAGAGTCTGTTTTAGGAAAGACACCTAAATTAGATAAAGCAGGGGTTGATTCAAAATCTGTTGAATCTAATAAGCAGCCAGATTTTGTAAAGTTATTGGTTGGCGAGTTTGATCGTGTTAAATTAAATTTAGACCCTTACAACTGGGAAGTTATTTTAGGTTGGGATGACAAAGTCAATAAATACAAAAACCCAGTCTATTCCTTTAAAGTTCGTGATAAGGAAATTAAAATAGAAACCCATACGGAGTCACTGTCACATTTGCAAATACCTAAAGTGGCACTACCAAAGTATCAGGCCTGGGGTGATATTTTAAGATGGACATTACAAGAAAATGTTCCTGGCGAATTTCCATTTACTTCAGGATTATATCCTTTTAAGCGTACAGGAGAAGATCCGGCACGTATGTTTGCTGGTGAAGGTGGACCCGAACGTACAAACAAGCGCTTTCATTATGTGAGCCAAGGTATGCCAGCCAAGCGTTTATCGACAGCATTTGATAGTGTGACTTTGTATGGTAATGATCCTGATTTACGCCCGGATATTTATGGTAAAATAGGTAATGCTGGTGTGAGTATTTGTTGTTTAGATGACGCCAAGAAATTGTACTCTGGTTTTAATCTAGCAGATGTTATGACTTCTGTGAGTATGACCATTAATGGTCCAGCTCCAATGTTATTAGGATTCTTTATGAATGCGGCCATTGATCAACAATGTGAGATTTATATTAAAGACAATGGACTTGAAAAAGAAGTAGAAGCCAAGATTGCCAAAATATACAAGGAAAAAGGCGTGGAGCGCCCAAAATATAATGGAGATTTACCTGAAGGCAATGATGGATTGGGCTTAATGTTATTGGGTGTTACCGGAGATCAAGTGTTGCCAGCAGATGCTTATCAAGAGATTAAAACCCGAACGATTGCGCAGGTTAGGGGAACGGTTCAAGCAGACATTTTAAAGGAAGACCAGGCTCAAAATACCTGTATTTTTTCAACGGAATTTGCTTTGCGATTAATGGGTGATGTTCAAGAATATTTTATTGACAATAACGTCCGTAATTTTTACTCGGTTTCCATTTCAGGATATCATATAGCAGAAGCGGGAGCCAATCCTATTACGCAATTGGCTTTAACCTTATCAAATGGTTTTACCTATGTGGAGTATTACTTATCAAGAGGAATGGATATTAACAAGTTTGGACCAAACCTATCGTTCTTCTTTTCGAATGGTATTGATCCTGAATATGCCGTTATTGGTCGTGTAGCACGAAAAATTTGGTCGAAAGCCATGAAGTATAAATATGATGCCAATCCAAGAGCTCAAATGCTCAAATATCATATTCAAACTTCTGGACGTAGTTTGCACGCGCAGGAAATTGACTTTAATGATATTCGTACAACACTTCAGGCACTATATGCTATTTATGATAACTGTAATTCATTACATACAAACGCTTACGATGAGGCCATTACAACGCCTACAGAAGAATCTGTGCGTCGTGCTATGGCTATTCAGTTGATTATAAACAAGGAGTTAGGACTTGCTAAAAATGAAAACCCAATACAAGGTTCGTTTATTATTGAAGAATTAACCGATTTGGTTGAGGAGGCTGTATTAATGGAATTTGATAGAATCACAGAACGCGGTGGCGTGTTGGGAGCTATGGAAACTATGTACCAGCGTAGCAAGATTCAGGAGGAAAGCTTATACTACGAAACCTTGAAACATAATGGACAGTTCCCAATCATTGGAGTTAATACATTTTTAAGTTCAAAAGGGTCTCCAACGGTTCAGCCTGCTGAAGTCATTCGTGCGACTGAAGCTGAAAAGCAATATCAAATTAAAACGCTAGAGAACTTACATAAAGGTAATGACACGACGGCCTTATTAAAAGAATTACAACAAACAGCTATTAACAATCAAAACATATTTGAAGCACTAATGGATGTCTGTAAAGTATGCTCTTTAGGACAAATTACAGATGCGTTATTTGAAGTTGGTGGACAGTATCGTAGAAATATGTAATGTTATTTTTTATCAAATACTCTTTTTAGAGCAATACCCAATTTAAACCCAGAAATAGTAAAGGCATTTTGAATGCGCCTCAAATAGGTCCATTCACTGTCGTTGTCCTCCTTGTCATTATCGGCTGTGGTTATCCCGACTGGAATGGTCGTAATTTTCTTTTTGGTATTTTGTTCAAAGATGTGAAGTTTTAATTTAACTTTTGAAGGTGATTTTGCAATGCCTATATCATATCCTGCATAAATCCATGACACTTCAACCAGCATATAATAATTGGTGCTCAAGGATTCATCTAAAGAAAAAATGGGAGCTTGATAGCGTTCTAATGTTTCATTGAGTTTGGAAACGTAAGCCTCTTGCCATAAAAAGTCTTTATGTTTAAAATAGGCATTGGTCCAACCTGTGCTATCCTTTTGTCTAGAGGCCATTTTTTCCTTGAAATAATCAATAAAGGCTATTTCCGAAAGGTTGTCAGCATTAAATGATAGATTATCATACTTGAATTTAACCTGAACATGGGTTTCGTTTTTTAGAAATTCCAGTTTTTTCTTGTCAATTTTAATATGTTGGGAAAATGCAGAAAGGCTAATTGTTGTTAAAACAACCCATAAGATATATTTCATGGATATCTATTAAAGATTCATGTTAAATATAGAAAAAGAGCACTAAAGAGTCAACATCCAGGTGTGTTGTAATTTTTTGAATTTTTGTAGTTCAGAACGCAACAAAGGCAGGTAATCCTTGCCATTACTATTGCAGTCTTCCAAACGTTTTACATTTTTGTTTAAGAGCGAAGTTAGACGTTTAATAGAGGCGATATGCTTGTGTTTTTTTTCTGTGTAGCGTTCCTGTTCCGCTTTTTCAATTTCAGGAGCCAATGACACGGATTGCTGCACAATATCTCCTGAAAAGTAAATATGGTCATCTTCTGCACCATTGGGTAGTAATCCATTTAAATCTTGATTCAAATAAGTAGAAATACTTCTGGATAGGATGATAATTTCCATAGCCTTCTGATATATAGGCGAATGGAACAAATTTGATGGCGCGTTTGATAACATGATTATAATAGCAATTTTATCAAAATTACTTACTAACGCTGAATTTATTATTTAATATTTAATGTGAAATTGTATATTTGATTTAATTATTAATTATTTTAAGGTATTTTTATTTAAAATGAGTATTGATTCGTTAAACTGGAAGATTCTTGGTTGTTTGCAACAAAATGCCCGCATGAGTAATGCAGAAATAGGACGGCGGGTTGGGATAAGTTCGCCGGCTGTTTCAGAACGTATCAAGAAAATGGAAGATTTGGGGATTATTCAGGATTATCATACAACTGTTTCTCCTTTTGATGTGGGGTATCAATTAAAAGCCCTTATAACCATTCGTGCTTTTATGGGTATGTTAAAACCCTTTTTGGAAAAGGTTAAGACTTATGACGAGGTTATCAATTGTTACCGGATTACCGGGAACGAGAACATTGTCATGGAAGTGGTTTTAAAAAACCAAAAGCATCTGGAAACGTTTATAGATCAACTAATTGTTTATGGTGAAGCTAAAACACAGATTGTGCTATCACATGTTGTGAAGCACAATCCGGTTAAGCCATTAAAATAAGGTTAATCCTCATCATTATCATCTTCATCATCATTAAATGGAATGTCATCGTCTGGATCATGTTCATCATATGCTATTCCAGGTGGGTTGAATAATCCCCAACGATCAATAATATAGTTCCAAGGGTCGAAAGTTTTTACCCATTCGGCAAACAAAATTCGAAAATCTTCCATTTCTTCACGCAGAACATCCAAATATTCAGTTTCTTTAAATCCGAAATGCTCTAGAGTCGATAAATCTGTAAGTATTTCTCTGGCTGCCTTTCTAATTAGGGTCGCATTCTCCATTTTTATATCATATAGAACATTTTCATCACTAGCTCCTGCAATTTTAGCAGGAAGTATGAGCGAATTATCAACGAGATAGTTTATGCTATCATCGATCATTTTGCCATCTTCTTCCGTTTCAAAAAACATTTCGGACTCCATGGTTATTTCAACAATAGAATCAACAAGTTTTCTGATACTTTCTGCTTTTTGAAATATCGGTGAGTTTTCCCAAAATCTATTCATGACTCAATTCATTTTTAGCTTTTAAATATCGCTTTAATATCCATAATAAAAAAGCACAAATCATACCAAGTCCTGTCATTATGTACCAGGTGTTGTCAAATCCGAGGTGATCCACCAATTGCATGCCGGCATTATGTCCAAAAATATGGGCTATCGAGAATGAAATGGTGTATAAAGCCATATATTCTCCTTGATTTCCTTTCTTGGCACGTTCCATAGCAAATGCATTGGAAAATGGAAAGGCTATCATTTCGCCCACTGTCATAAATAACATACCTGCCAACAAGATACCAACCCACGAAGTGAGATTTAGTACCAAAAAGCTTGCTGCCGTCAAAAATGCTCCAACCAACATTAGAAATGGCTTGGAATATTTTGTGTTTTCCAACCACTTAATGAGTGGCATTTCCAATAAGAAAATAAAAGCACCATTTAACCCCAATAATAGCCCTATTTCCAATTCGTTTAAAGTATGTGCATTTTTGTAATAAATGGGCATGGTTGAAAAATATTGTAAAAAGATGATTCCAAATATGGTCATGGATGCCAGAAACATCCAAAAGACTTTATCCTTATAAGCCGACTGCGGATTATCATTAATGACATTGTCAACAATCCTAGCTTTTTTAGGGTTTAAAACATTTATAAGTAGCAAAGTTGCCAAAATACAGGTAATGCCATCTACCCAAAACAAACCACCATAGCTCATAGTTGTAATGATTAAGCCTCCTAAAGCAGGTCCAGCTGAAAAACCGAGGTTTATTGCCAATCGTATTAAGGTTACGCTTCGTGTTTTGTTTTCAGGTTTACTATAGGCACTTAATGCCACGTACATAGCTGGACGAAACATATCAGCAACCAACATTACCAAGAAAATACCCAAACAAATACTAACGAATGTATTTAAAAACTGAAGTCCTATAAATAGGATACCTGTAGTCAACAAGCTTCTAACCATCACTTTGTAGTAACCAATGGTGTCGGTTAATTTACCACCTAGCCACGAACCTACAAAAGAACCTAAACCAAATGCTGACATAATCCAACCAACATCTGAAGGTTCAAAATGCAAATCCTCTGTAAGATAAAGTGATAAAAAGGGGATGACCATAGTACCAGCCCTGTTTATAAGCGTTATCAAGGCTAACCACCAAACTTCCCGAGAGAGTCCTTTGAACGTATTTAAGTAATTGTTGAATAAAGTTTTCATTTTGATTGATTGTTATAAAAATAAAAAGTCCGACGATATCGTCGGACTTTTCTATATTGTTAATTTGTATGTTTATATCATCATAATATATAGCTAGCCCAACTCCTTTTCAAAGAGGTCTGTCTTTTAGTATATGTTACGATGCAGTTTTGCATAATTTTTCTATTTGTTAACCAAAACTAGGTAAAAAAACTTTAAGTTGTATTTTTGAAAACGAAAAAAATAGAAAATGAAAAAACTTTTTGTCCTTTTTTTGATAGTTTCCGTAAGTGCTTGTGCTCAAAAAAAAGAGCCCATTACTGGAGAAACCGATTGGCAACGTGAAATGAATGCCAATTTTAAAGATGCTTCAAAATCACCATTAAAAGATAAGGACCGAAAAACATTTATGGGACTCGATTTTTTTAAGTTTGATTCCATTTATGTGGTTCATGCGACATTAACAAGGACCCCAAATGAAAAACCCTTTAAAATGAAAACCACAACAGAACGGCTACCTGAATATGTCAAGTATGGCGTTGTTTCCTTTGAACTTCACGGTGAAAATCATCAATTGAATATCTATCAGAATATAGGATTATTGTCAAAACCTGGTTACGAGGATTATTTGTTTTTGCCTTTTTTGGATAATACCAATGGTGAGGAAAGCTATGCTGGAGGTCGTTATGTGGAATGTCGTATTCCAGAGGGCAATAGTCTAACCATTGATTTTAACACGGCTTATAATCCGTATTGTGCCTACAATGAAAAATATTCCTGTCCTATTGTTCCCAGAGAGAATTATTTAGATACTAAAATTGAAGCAGGGGTTAAGGCCTTTAAAAAACATTAAACGAACTTTACGACATACATTCCAAAAAATACGGCTAGAAAACCGATAATAAAACTTGCAATGGTATAGATTGCAAAACTGGTAAAATCACCAGACTTCAGTAAAACATGGTTTTCATAAGCAAATGTTGAGAATGTGGTAAATCCACCACAAAAACCTGTTGCCAATAGCAGCGTTTGGTTGGAGTTAAGGGTGTCGTTTTTAGCTGCCAAACCTAGAATAATTCCTATGAGTAAACTACCTAAAATATTAGCAGTGAATGTACCATAAGGAATGCCAGATTCATGACTATTTAGGAACTTACCAATGATGTATCGGAGAACACTTCCAACGCCACCACCAAGAAAAACGAGAAGCAGGTTTTTCATTTATTCCTCAATTGCGATATAAATTTCCGTAATCCAATCGGCTGGATTAGGTTTGGATTCTGGATCGGTTAGATAAACCTCTAGCATAGGTCCGGTTTCTTTAGGAATCAATTGATAGTTTTCAATATATCTAAAAGTTTCATCCCAGGCCTCTTTTAAGTTGGTGTAATTCCCTTTTAAGGTTGTCTTGACTGCTTTAAACGGCTCCAGTTGACCACTTAAAATATCGCTTTCGGTAGTAATTACTTGATTGGTAGTAGGAATGCAACATGAAAATATGACTGCATTGTTGGCTTCATCCCATTTGTGGTAATTTACGTATGGCGCTCCTGCCATAGCAATCCTATTTTTCATAGCGTAGCTGCCAATTTTTGACAACATTTCGGTCATTTTTGTTTCAAGGTCATCCATTTTACAGGATGTCGTATTGTAAATATAATATCCGCCACCATGATTGGCTAAACCATCTACTTTAACAGAATATTTCATCATAGATTCTACAATGAGGCTATCTAATTTTTCTAACCCACGTTCAAAATCGGGACCTATCATATTGTCAAAACCTCCAGACACTAGAGCTGTTGCTTTAAACATAAAAGGCACTTTGTCACAATGCATTTTCCATGTAACATTGGTTTTCCCGTCCTCTGAAGGCTCAAAATTCCAAGTGATATTTGAGGGTTCAAAATCTCCAAACTGTAATTCCTGTTCTATGGATTGGTTCGGATTGGTTGTCAATGTGGTCATTTTTCCTGACCCATGAGAATCAACCCAACTGTAAGACCCTCCAACACCAGCAGTAGTATCACCCAAGGTAATAACCGTTTTAGGATCTTTTTCTACCCAGCTTGACCAAGCTTCCCAATTTTTAAAATCAATAACATTATTGTATATAACAGCTGAAGGAGCGTTAATGGTTCGTGTTCTTTTAACCTCAAAGAAATTTGGCTGAACGGCAATATAGATAGATATGCCTATCACTAAAATCAATATGGCAAAGAGAAGGTATTTGATTGCTTTCATTGTTGTTAAGTTAGTTTACCAAATATAGTAAAATTTGCAGGTATTTTTCGTAAAGGGAAAAGGTGATAAATAAAAGAACCTCCAAATGGGTTGGAGGTTCCGAATAAATAGCTTTAATAAAAAATACTCCCTATTTTATTTTAAAACTATATAAACTTATTTAATATAATGACACTATAAAATACCCGATAGTGGGTATTTTATGCCATTAAAAAGGTCTAAGTTCTTAAACTTAGACCTTTTCAACAATTTAATAACGTGGTTATTTTTTAAGAATTTTTTGGGTGGTTGAAAACTGCTCATTCTCCAATTTCAACACATATATACCTGGTTGCAGGTTGTTTGTGTCAATTCTGGAAGTTTCTGAATAAATATTTTGATTTGTTATTTTACGGCCCCTTAAATCATAAATCGTCACTGTGGAATTGATGGCATTTTCCATTTTAATGTTTATATAATTTGTCGTGGGGTTAGGATAAATGCTAATGTCTTTTGATGTGAAATTATCAATACTTAAAGTTCCGCCAACATCAACAGTAATGCCAGATCGTGTGACAATAAATCCAGGTACATCAGGATTGGTTATCTGGCAAGAATATACTCCGGAATCCGAAGGTTGGGCGTTTACAATAGTATAGGTTGATTGATCGGCGCCATCAATAGAAACATCATCCTTAAACCATTGGTAAATATTATCCGTTCTTAAATTTGAGCCCACTCGAGTAGTTCCTGGTACATCGGTAAGTGTTAATGTAATATCTTCTCCTACATCAGGTGTAACCTCTTCTGGAGGGTCTATAGTGTACTGTGGCTCAAATATGAAATTTGGAATATTGGCTTGATATGTTGCGAATTCATCTGCAATATCGTCAAAATGAAAAAAGTTTTTTTCAATACGTAATGTCTCTAATGGTAATGCAGTCAAATCAGGAAAGTCTCCACTGTAAACACTGGAAGCCCATTCAGAACTGTCTCCAACACCTCCAATAAGGTATAGTTCCCTCAAATTAACCAAATTTTGAAATGATGCTGGAATAGTACCAGATAATCCATTTTGATTGAGCCATAAAATCTCTAAATTGGTAAGATTCCCTATTTCTGGAGGTATGGTACCAGAAAATGTATTTGGAGACATATCCAACATAACTAAATTAGTAAGATTGCCTATTTCTGGAGGAATATTTCCAGTAATTTGATTAGCCCATAGACCTAAGCTGGTTAGTTCTGGAAAATCACCAATTTCAGTAGGCAATGTCCCAGTTAAATTGTTGCTTCCTAATGTAATTTCAGTGACATGACCAACACCACCAATATTTTCAGTTGTAACACCATACCAGTTATAAACAGGTTCTGCACTATTCCAGTTGGTATTATTGGTCCAGGAACCACCGTTGGTACTATTGTAAAGTGCAATTAAGGCATCTCTTTCACTACCAGGTACAGCTAATGGTGTTTCATTAGTGAATATTATGTTTGTTAACGCATCAGATATAGGCCTATGTATCAGAACGTAGTAGTTGTTTCCCGAAACAGGAGTGAATGTAGTACCCGGAGTAAAGGCACAAGCTGATACAGTAGTTAACTCCGTTTCATCTGTTATACTTAAACTAGGAGCGCTAAACACAATTGCAAAAGTTTGCCCTAATGCCCCTGCACTTGAATCTTCAAGATTGATTTCAACGGGATAAGAGTTTGTGGCAGTAAATTTATAATAAACAAGATTATAGTTGCCTACGGGACATCCAGCAGGCGATATACCACTTGCTGTGGCTAAATCCATTCTAATATTGCTATCGGTATAGGGGAAGGTATTTATCAATGTGGCATTTTCCAGTAGGTCGTTTACCTGGAACCTGACCAAAGGAAACCAAAGTAATAAGTGTTGTAAAGAATAGTAGTGTTTTTTTCATAATTTTGAAATATTGATTAGCGTTCATAAAGTTAAAATGATGAATACTGTTATGAAATACTCAATTTGAGTATTTTTATTTCAAATTTAGAAGATGTGAATACGGCAAACCATACCCATTAATAGGTATTTTTAAAAATCGTACTTTTTTTCCAAAGCATATCGCATGAGCTCACCTTTGCCTTGAAGACCTAGAATTCGAATCATATTCTTTCTGTGTGTATCAACAGTTTGTACGCCAATAAAAAGTTCATCCGCTATTTCTCGAGACGTTTTCCCTTGAGCAATGAGTTCTAAAATTTGATTTTGCCTCTTTGTGAGTAGTTTTTTATTATTGCTTTTATTGTCAAGGTTTTTAATGTTGATTTTGGCATCATAGTAGTTATAGTCATTTGCAACCGTATGAATGGCTTCACGAACTACTTCTAATGCAGAATTCTTTAAAATATACCCATCGGCTCCGGCTTCAAGCATTTGGTTTACGGCTTCGCTTTGGTCGAACATGGTAAATGCGATGACTTTAGTTTTTGGAAATTCTTTTTTAATGTGTTTTGTAGCTGTGATACCATCCATTTTCGGCATACGTATGTCAGTTAGGATTACTGATGGTTGTTTAAGCCGTACGAGTTTTAGAAGAGTCTCGCCATCATTGGCGGTTCCAACTATGGATATGTCTTCCTCGTATTCTAACAGCAGTTTTATTCCATCAATCAACGATTGGTGGTCTTCAGCAATGGCTAGTCGTATCATATTGGAATGTCAATAATTATGGTTGTTCCTTTGTTTATTTCAGATTCAATGGTCATAGAGCCATTTAGATGTTCCACCCGTTTGTTTATACTACTGATCCCCATACCTTTTTTTGTTTTGGTTATTTGATTTGGATTGAAACCAATACCATTATCTTCTACCATAATGTTAAGCGAGTCATCATGATTGGTTAAATGAATATTGACTTCGGTTGCATAGGCGTGCTTAATTACATTGGTGATTAATTCCTGAATAACTCTGAAGATGGTCAATTCTAAACTGTTTTCCAATCTGTTCTCTAAACCGTGGTCAATGACTTCAATATTAATCTTATTGGATACCGATAGGTTTTGAGCCATATCCTTGACCGCTTTTAGAAGACCTTGCTTGGCAATGACGCCTGAATTTTTGGCGTGGGCAATACTTCGTATTTTTTGATAAGCTTGATCGAGTAGGTCATTGGTTTTTTCAAATAGGTCTGTTGTTTGTTTTTCCTTAAGACTATTAAAATGCCATTTTACAGTGGTCATCAAACTGCCTAGATCATCATGCAGATCATTGGCTATACGCTGACGTTCTTTTTCCTGACCAGCTATCATGGCGTCTATAGACAGTAATTCCTGTTCTTTTAATACCGTTGCTAATTTTTGTGTCTGGAGTTCTTTTTCCTGTTCAGCCAGTTTTTGTTTGCGTTTGGTGATTTTGTGTTGCTGAATTGCAAATAGGCTTCCACTGAATAAAATAAAAACAGCTGCAAAAAGAAGGTTCCTATTTTGTTTGCGCTTTGTTTCGCTTTCAAGATTGTCAGCACGAAGTTTTTCGTTGTCATACTGCTCTTTGATATTAGCAATTGCTTGCCTTTGTTCTTGGATGTTTAGGCTGTCGGTAAATTGGTTAGCTAGTAATAAATTTTCATAAGCTTGTTTATAGGTGCCTTTGAGGGCATACATTCTTGATAGATTTTCCCTTATTTTTTTATTGTTGTGAATACCATTTTCTTCAGCGGAAACACTATCGGCTTTAAGATAATATATTTCGGCTTCATCGTAAGATTCCTGATTTTTGTAAGAAACACCTAGATTAAGAAAGACATTGAAATAAGATTTTTTAGAGCTGAAATGGGGGTGTTTTTTTAAAAAATCTAAACTTTTTTGGTAATAGAAAATGGCAGAATCGGATTTTAGAAAGTTGTCCTCGAATAAAGCTCCCAAATTATTATATGTGTAAAGTAAGTAAAGACTGTCTGATATAGAAAAGTCATACTTAAGAATTTGTCTAAAATGGGATAGCGCTTCATTGTTTTTATCTCTATAATAATAATAGTTTCCTAAAAGGAATCTATGGATAATCTTAAAATGGGAGTTATTATACTCATTGGCATATCTTTCTAATAAATTGAGGTACTCAAGATTGTAGAAATTGTCGTTGTTGTAATCATAAGTTTGCCCTAAAGCAGCTAGACTATGAAGTATTGTAATGGAATCATTAACTTTTTCAGCTTCTTTAAATGCCTCATAACTTTTTTGGAAAAATAGAGAGTCGTTATTAGTGATTTTGTTGTAAAAGCCATCAAAGTATAAAAGCCTACAGTATTCTCTTTGCGGTAGTTTTTTTTGACTTAATTGCATAATATAAAAACCCATGGAATCAGGGTTTCGCAATCTGCTATGATAAACAAGTCTAAAAAAGCTTTTATGGGTTTTAGAGTTATTTATTTTGCTTTCAAGCAATTTGATGGGAGTAGCGGCATCAAAAAAAACATATGCCGAATCATTTTGCCCAAAAACTATAGGGCAATAACTGATCCAAAACCATATAGTATAGAGCAGTTGTTTCACAAACTAACTTGATTTACATTTTAGGGTAATAGGAGAGCCTTGAATTTCAGATTCTTTTTTCTTTTTAATTACCACTTCATTGTTACAACCGTAACCTAGAAATATAACTATAACTGTTACTGTAGAATTAGGATCTTTGGACATACCTGTTTTCTTGACAGGCAAATATTCTAAATTTTTGCTCGTATAATCACCTCCTGAACATTCATAAGTTATAATATTGTCTTTGGCAGATACTTCAACAAGAGTTGCTTTTTCTGGGTAGGGAATAGTATATTCTACTTTTCCTGATACAGTATCATAACCATAATATTTGTCAGAATCTATAGCGCAATCGGATGAACAAAAATCAAAAACAGCTACGTCAGGATTTTGAGATTTATCTTTACAACTGTTTAGGCTTAAAATTAAAGAGATGAACAAAAAGGTAAAAGAAATTTTCATAATAGGGCTGTTTAGTTTTCTCAAATATTAAAATAAATAATAGACCGCAACATACCCATTAATGGGTAAAAATAGATTATACGAATATGGTCGGTTCTGAAGCGTTTATCAAGTTAGGTATTTTCCTACTGGAAAACAAGCTTGATAGCTGTAATAAACAATATAAAGGAAATAAAGGCAATCAACACCCAAATACTACCTTTGTAATGTTTTTTGTGAAGTTGGATATCCTTTCTGTAGGCGTAAATGAGCACCACTATAAAAACAATGGCAAATAAAATCCCAAAAACTAATTGACCTTTTGTAAACATATCCTTAATTTTATGCAAATTTAAATAAAATATATTGATGAAGGATAAAATTGAAGCTGTTAAAATGTTCCATAAAGCCTTTAAAATTGGGCATAGAGAGACTCCGAAAGCCGATTTGGGTCTGGAAAAGAACATGTTACGTTATAAGTTAATGCGCGAGGAAAATGAAGAATATTTAGAAGCGGCCAATAACAATGATTTGGTTGAGGTTGCCGATGCTTTGGGTGATATGCTTTACATTTTATGTGGAACCATTATTGAACATGGATTGCAGCATAAAATTGAAGAAGTTTTTGACGAAATTCAACGCAGTAATATGAGCAAGTTGGGTGAAAATGGCGAGCCTATTTACAGGGAGGATGGTAAGGTTCTAAAAGGCCCCAATTACTTTAAACCTCATATTGAAGAAATACTCAATAAATAAAAAAGCAGCCATTGGGCTGCTTTTTTCTATTTTACTGGATATCGCCATCCGTGTTTATCTTCCGATAGATTATGTTGAATATTAAGCAATTGTTTTTTAAACATAGCTGCATATGAATCATCTAAATCCGGTATTTCATAAGTTGTTCCAGCATGCTCAAAAGCCGATACTGGACTAATAACTGCAGCAGTTCCCGTTCCAAAAATTTCCTTTAAGGAACCATTCCTAGCGGCTTCTTTTATTTCCTCAACTTTGATACGCCTTACTTCCATATCAATATTATTGTCTTCGGCTAATTGAATAACACTTTTTCTGGTGATACCATCCAATATTCTGTCACTGGTAGGAGCCGTTATTAGCTTATCATTTATTCTGAAGAAAATATTCATGGTACCAGCTTCTTCCAAATATTCATGTGAATTAGCATCCGTCCAAATAATTTGTTGGAATCCTTTGGCTTGAGCCAAGCTGGTTGGATAAAATTGCGCACCATAATTTCCTGCTGCTTTGGCAAAACCAACACCACCATCGGCAGAACGGCTATACTTTTCAGCAATCAATACACGTACCTTTCCAGTATAGTAAGCTTTGGCTGGCGAGCAAATAATCATGAATCTGTAATTGCTTGAAGGTGCCGCTGCAATAGCCGAATCAGTAGCTATGGCAAATGGTCTGATGTATAGTGAATTTCCAACACCTGGCTTAACCCATGCTTTGTCGAGATTAAGAAGCGTCAAGAGTCCATTCATAAAATATTCTTTTGGGAATTCAGGAATGGCCATTCTTGCTGACGATTTATTAATACGGCTATGATTATCTTCTGGTCTGAATAGAAAAACCTCACCATTGTCATCTTTATAAGCCTTCATGCCTTCAAATACGGCTTGCCCATAATGAAACACACGTGCCGAAGGATCAATGGTCATGGGTTGATACGGCATTATTTGTGGCTGTTGCCATTTTCCATCAATAAAGTCGCACAAAAACATGTGGTCCGTGAAAATCCGACCAAAATTGATGTTGTCAAAATCTACATCATGAATTTTCGTTTTTTCTGCTTTTACTATATCGATTTCGTTAATGTCTGCTTCTATCATTTTAATTAGGTTTTTTGGTGATGCAAAAGTACTTAATTTCGCCCTTATAAAAAACATAATATTTCCTTAAATAAATTGTATATTTGGGCAAATTTTTAAAAAATAAATTTAGAATTATGAAAAACATATTGTCCCTTTTATTGCTTGTATTTATAGTGGTTTCTTGTAAGAATGAACCTAAAGCTACTGAAGTTGAAACGACTGAAGTTACCGAAACGGAAACTCAAGAGGTTGCTTACGCATCTTTTGGTGAAAAAATTGAAGCTGATGATGCTGTGAGAGTGGCTGAAATGTTAGAAAAATTTAAGGCTATGCAAGTAGGTGATAGTACAGCTGCTAAATTGGTTGGTAAGGTGAATGAAGTTTGTCAAGCAAAAGGCTGTTGGATGCGTGTTGATTTAGGTAATGACGAAGAAGTGATGGTGAAGTTTAAGGATTATGGTTTCTTTATGCCAAAAAACATAGCAGGTAAAGATGTCATTATGCAAGGGCAGGCTTATGTTTCTGAAGTTTCTGTTGAAGAGCAACGTCACTATGCTGAAGATGCTGGAAAATCTGAAGAAGAAATAGCGGCTATTACCGAACCAAAGCGTACCTATTCATTTATGGCCGATGGTGTGCTATTGATTGAAGAATAAATGAAACAATTTATAGTAATATTATCCCTTCCGGTTCTTGTTTTTAGTTGTCAAAATAAGGCTGAAGAGCCTGTAAAGACTTCTGAAAGTGACAAGATTGTTTATGATATGTATGAGCCGTCAGAAATGGCCAATCTCATGAACCAGATGTATGCGCACAACCTCCAGGTTAAGCAAGATATTCTAGACGGCAAAACACCAACCGAATTCCCGATGGATTTCATGAAAATCCATACAGCCGAGTTGTCTGATTTCAAAGACCGTAATGAGGTTTTTGAGAGTTTTTCCAATGTGTTTTTAAATGCCGAACGTGAAATTTTCAACGAGGATTCTGAAGTTCCTGTAGAAGAGCGTTTCAATAATGCTGTAAATGTTTGTATTTCCTGTCATCAAACCGAATGTACAGGTCCAATCCCACGTATTCAAAAGCTACTAATTAAATAGGGTTGAAACGTAAAATCATTACGACTGCAGACGGTTCCAAGACCATACAAATTGAAGATTGGAACGAGCAGTACCATTCCATACATGGCGCATTCCAAGAAGCTGTGCATGTCTTCATTAAGCATGGTTTGCGACATGTGATTGATCATGGGAATATTTCTGAACCTATATCTATTCTTGAGATGGGTTTTGGAACTGGACTCAATGCGATGCTAACGCTTCAGGAAGCTCAAAAACTGAATACCTCTGTTAACTATGTGGGAATCGAAGCTTATCCTGTCTCGCAGGAAGAGATTAATCAATTGCAATACGAAGCACTGTTTGGAAGTGATAGTCAATCATTTTTAAATATGCATGCGCAGAAATGGGAAGTTCCTAAATCTATATCACCCAATTTTACCTTGACCAAGTGTCAGCAATTTTTTCAGGATATCACTGATACCAATACTTTTAATCTGATTTATTTTGATGCTTTTGGCGCACGCGTGCAACCTGATTTGTGGACCGAAGCCATTTTTTCAAAAATGTATCAGGCTTTAAAACCTCAAGGTGTTTTGGTAACCTATTCGGCTAAAGGTAGTGTGAGACGTGCCATGCAAGCCGTAGGTTTTGAGGTGGAACGCCTGCCTGGGCCTCCTGGAAAACGTGAAATGCTTCGAGCAACGAAGCATTCGGCGAACATGTGAGCCAAATGTTCTCTTCAATGAAGCATTCGATAAGCTTGCGAGCCAAATGCTTCGAGCAATTAAGAATTAGCGAAATTTAAGCAGCGTATTTACTTTACTGTTAACAACCGTTAAATCTGTTAAACCTTAATTAAACCAAAGACCTTTGGGTAAACTATTCCGTATCTTTACAAAAAATTGTTTATGAAGGTTCTCATTACAGGAGCAACGGGTTTAATTGGTCAAGCTATTGTAAAACAATGCTTGGAAAAGGGTTGGGCAGTCCATTATTTAACGACGTCAAAATCTAAAATCGAAAACTCAAATACTTACAAAGGCTTTTATTGGAACCCCAAAGATCACGTAATTGATGAGGCTTGTTTTGATGGTGTGGACACCATCATCAATCTGGCAGGTGCAAGTATTGCCAAACGCTGGACGGAATCTTATAAACAAACGATTTTGGATAGTCGGATTAACACCTTAAGATTGCTTTACAGCAAACTTTCTGCTACAAAACATACCATTAAACAATTGATTTCTGCCAGTGCCATTGGTGCTTATCCAGATTCTTTGACCAATTATTACGAAGAAACTTTTCCAAGCTATTCCAATAGTTTTTTAGGAGCCGTTGTTGAAAAGTGGGAGACTGAAGTTGATGCTTTTAATGCGTTGGATATCACAGTTTCCAAAGTGCGTATTGGTTTGGTGTTAGATGCCCAAGAAGGCGCCTTGCCACAGATTGTCAAACCCACCAAGTTTGGAATGGGAGCGGCTTTTGGCAGTGGTAAGCAATGGCAATCCTGGATACATGTTGATGATTTGGCAGGTATCTTTATGTATGTAGCCCAGCACCAATTGGCTGGTGTCTTTAATGGGGTTGCACCAAATCCGGTGAGTAATACTGAATTGACAAAAGCGGTTGCCAGTACCTTAAAACGCCCTTTAATATTGCCCAACATCCCAAAAGCGATGATGAAACTGCTATTGGGCGAGATGCATATACTCTTATTTGAAAGCCAACGGGTGAGTTATAAAAAAATTGAAAATACGGGCTTTGAATTTCAATTTGTGAATTTAAAACCTGCTTTGGAAGATTTGCTGTAGTTTTTCAACCCTTACTTCTATGGGTTTATATTCAAGTGGGTTTGCATGTTGCATACTTTTACGGGAATAGTCAATCAAAAGTCTGGAATGCTTAATCAAAACTCTAGAATGCTTAATCAAAAGTCTGGAACGCTCAATCACAACTCTGGAACGCCTAATCAAAAGTCTGTACCGTTCAATCACAAGTTTGTACCACTTAATCAAAACTTTGTACTAGTCAATCAAAAGTGGAACATGGCCCATCAAAACTTTGCGGTAGCTAATCAAAACTCTGGAATGCTTAATCAAAAGTGGAACATGGTCAATCAAAAGTGGAACATACTCAATCTAAAGTAGAACATGGTCAATCAAAGGTGGAACATGGTTAATCAAAAGGAATTATAGACGGTGTTGGCAGCCGTTTTTTATCTGAGATTATATGAGGCATTTTCAATGTCATATTTAAGTTCTAAACTCGGTTTTACAATATTTCCTAAAGCATCATAAAATTTCCATTTTTTCTCTGAGACTTTGGATACTTTTATCGTATTGTAACAATTAATACCAACTACAGAGGTATTGATACTATCAATGTCGAAAACGCCTTCAGCAATTAAGTTCCTATTAGAATCCCAAAATTTCCATAGTCCAACTTTATAAAAATAATCGATAGAATCCATTTTTATACCGCAACTCGCATATTTGCTATTTTTGAGACTTCCAATTCCATAAATATTACCAAAGTCAATTATCCAATTATTGTTTTTCCATAGATATTCAAGCTCGAGAAATTCCTCATAAGAGTTAAACGTTTTGGAAAGTTTAATTACGTTGTTCTTTTGATTTCGAAATTCCAAATCAATTTTTTCTTCTTCAATATAAATCAATAAATTTTTAGATTTCAATAGTACAATTGGATAGTTGGTTATAGTTTCAACTTCTATAAATCCATTTAAATTTTTTAAGTAGTTCTGTAGCTTCTTGTATTTTTCAGAAGTACTTTCAATTATTTCTAATTTACCCTTATCCCTTTCGTAATTTAATCTTAATTCAATAGACTCATCTTCTAATATAGACCAGTTATTTTTTCTTTCACAACCATATACAAACATTAGAAAAATTAGAAAAGAAAGTTTTACCTTATTCATGTTTTAGAGTAATTATAATGGCTGCCAACGGTTTGGCTATGATTCCGTTGCGAGGAAAATCCGTAGGATTTTCGGAGTAGGAATCGAGCCAAGTTAAATATACAGTTTTTTGGTTTAGCATTTAGTGAGCAATGGATTATAGCCGTTGTTGTACTGCTTTTTTTTTATTCCGTATTGAATTCATTCTTTTTTAACTCCAAGCTTTCCCTATAATGTCCGCCAAAATAGGAAACAGACTTTTTAGTCAGAACTGCTTTATTTCCTGCTTTGGGAATTGAGTCCGAATATTTAAAATATAGCGTGTCATTTTTTAATTCCACTGTCCCACTATAAATATCTCCTTTGCGTTCTAGTCCGCGAGATTCAAATTCGAATGTTTTGTCCTTATAAATTCTTAAATAAACCCAACCTAAAGGAGCTTCTCGGTCAGCTAAAAGAAGTGTTTCTTTTTCCTCTGTCCGTTTGCAGGAAGTCAGAGTAAAAGTCAGTATTAATATGATAATTGCGTGTTTCATTCAAATGCAGTACAACAATGGGATAAACACCATTGTGTTTAATCATATTATGTTTATTCCCCTAAAAATAGCTAAAAATCTTACAACCCGAGCTGGTTTTATGATTAATTGGGTGCGGGTTGATTGTTTGTGTAATTGATTTTAGATGCTGAAACAAGTTCAGCATGACAAGTACAACGTCCGTTCAGTATGACATTTCGACAAGCTCAATGCAAGTTTATTATGTTTTTTTTTATAAATTCAAATTACAAATACCCATAAGCCCAATACATCAAAACAAACTGTAATGGTATTCGGAGTATTAAAATCCATTTGGGAATGCCTGCACTGGCTTTTTTGCCTGATAGCATATAGAAGTGGACCAACAAAAATACCGTGAGCATTAACATAATGCCGTAAATAGCCCAAGCTCTTGTTTCTTTAAACAGTAGTGCAGTACCCAGCATGATTTCGGCCAAGCCGCTTAATAGTACCAAAGTTTTGTGGTTTGGTAAATACCGTGGCATAATGCGCATATACATTTTGGGTTTGACAAAATGCATGATGCCTGCCACTATATACAGTGCTGCCATGGCATATAGATGCCAGGGGTTATTCATCTTTATAAACCTTGTAGGTAATACCAATACCGTAATTGGTGAGTCCGGTTTTAAGCAAACTGGAGTCCATACTACCGGGTTTGAACTGTACCCAGTCGTTGCCACTTATAAACACGCGTTTTATAAAGGTGTTGTAGGTTTCAATCTCGTTGGTAAATGGTAATAGTGGTCTGAAATTGGTGGGTATTTTTACAATGCCACCATCGCGACCTTTTAGTTCCTTATATTTTTTGTTGGGTAACAGTTTGCCAGCTTCATCCGTGTAACCCAATACCTGCAGGGATACAAAGAATCCATTTTTGGGGTAGATGATGTTGTAGTCCGTGACATCTAAATTATAGGAATCGCCATCTTTTTCAGTCGCTCTGAATACAATATTATCATACACCAGCACGTCGCCTGGTTTGCCGTTATCGTTTTTATAAAACTTAACCTTAAACAGGGTTGAAAATGGTTTTTTATCGGCGTTTTTCTTTTTGCGTTGTTCCCAGTCCCGAGACTCTAGTGTAATGGGGAAGTGGATGGTGCTTAATTTTTTAAGCTTGTCATTTGGGTTTGAAAAATAAACTGCAATCTCCGATTCTATGGTTGGCAACCAGCAATGGTAATAGTCATCATCCAGATAGGGCTCCATAGTTTCTTCCTTGAACTTTCGGTTGTTGGCAATCAGAACCACTTCATCTAAATGACTGATTTCCTCTTCCAGTAAAATAGTACTGGGTAGTTGTGCTGTGGGAATTATCACATTCTTATAACTCAATGCCGAAATGTACAAGGTATCTACATCGGGATAGAGTTTTTTGGTGAATACAAAAGCACCTTCGTCATCGGCAAAAATACCTTGTCCGTCACCAAACGAAATGGTGGCATAGGCAATGGGTGTTTGAGACGCTTGGTCTAGAATAGTTGTTTTTTGCGCATGGGAAACCCATGTTAACAGAACAAAATTTAATAGGGCAATTCTTTTTAAAATCATATTATTTGTTTGCCGAAATCCACGCATTGATTTTGTCCTCTAGCAGTGCTAAAGGTACACAACCAGGCTCCAGGACTTCGTTATGAAACTGACTAATATCAAATTTAGTGCCTAATTCTTTTTCGGCTTTGGCGCGTAGTTCTCTAATTTTTAATTGACCGATTTTATAGGATAGTGCCTGACCTGGCATAGCCATATAGCGTTCAATTTCAGAAATGATGCTGGCTTCGCCTTCGGCTTCGTGATCCAACGAATATTGAATGGCTTCTTCACGTGTCCAGCCTTTGGTGTGCATACCTGTGTCAACCACCAAACGAATGGCACGATGCATTTCCATGCCCAACATACCAAAATATTGATACGGATCGGTATATAAACCTAATTCCTTTCCTAATGATTCCGAGTATAAAGCCCAACCTTCGCCATAGGCACTGTACCAAAGCGTTTTTCTAAATTCGGGTAAATCGGTATCTTCTTGTTGCAACGAAATTTGATAATGATGCCCAGGAATAGCTTCGTGCAAGAATAAGGCTTCATCACTAAAGGTGTTGTAAGCTGTTACATCTGGAATCGGCACATAAAAAATACCTGGTCTGGTGCCATCCAATGACCCTTGATTGTATTCTGCACTAGCGGAAGCTTCACGGAACGCCTCGGTACGACGCACTTCAAAAGGTGTTTTCGGTTTGACATCAAATAACTTTTCTATCTGTGGTTTCATAGTTTCATGAATCGCATTGAAATTGTCAATAACCTGCTGTGGCTCGGTAAATGGCATCAATTCTTTATTGTTTCTTACAAAATCAAAAAACGCTTTTAAATCGCCTTCAAAACCAACTTGTTCCTTCACTTTTTCCATTTCCGCTGAAATACGCGCTACCTCACTTAAACCAAGCTTGTGGATTTCATCGGCTGTCATATTGGTGGTCGTAAATAACTTAATCATGTGGTTGTAATAGGCCGTTCCATAAGGCGTGTCATCAATTCCAGAGGATTCCCGACCAGCAGATAGATAATCGGTTTTTAAGAAATCATAAAGGCTTTTGTAAGCTGGTATAATTTTGTCATTCAGTTTGGCTGTATAAGCTTCTTTTAGGGTTGTTTTGTCTTCGTCGCTAAAACTATCTGGCATATTTTTGATAGGCGAGTAGAATAGGTGGTTTTCAATATCTTCTGAAGCACCAGATTCTATTTGCGGTAATACTTTAACAATTAATGATTTTGGCAATACATATCCTTCTGTTATTCCTTTTTGCATATTACTTTTAACAGATTGCAGCCACTCGGTGTAGCCATCCAAACGCTTTAACCAATTGTTGTAATCATCAACCGTTTCAAACGGTTGTGCACCTGCGCCACTTGCTAATTGACCAACAGAAAGATGAGGGGACCACATTTGATCAATAGGGACCAGTTCACGCTGTTTGAATTTAAAATCTTCCAGGGCAATTTCAACTTCCCATTTTAAAATAGCTTTCGACATTTTTTGACTATCGGTCAAGGCGCTGTCAGGAAATGCCATAAGGTCATTCAAGTATTGACTGTAATAGTTTTTGCGCTTTAAAATATGTTCTTCAGATAAGGTATTGGGATATTGATCATTATAACGATTATCTCCAGCATAGGTGGCACTCACAGGGTTTAATTTCAGGCCGTCTTCGTAATATTTGTCCAATAAGGTATCAAAAGCTTCATTTGGCATGGTCATGGTTGTTTCGGTGTTTTCTGTAGTTTTTTCTTCCTTGCAAGATGATAAAACAAAAAGGAGGCAACAAAAGGTTAAAAGGGTTCTCATAACGTTTAAAAAATCAAAATTTGAAAGCTAAAGATACACATTCTATTATTCAATCCATGCCAAAAAAAAAGCTACAATCTAAATGACTGTAGCTTCAAGGCGTGTTTAATTGTAATTGGTTAGTCTTTGTCCAAATTTTTGGTCATGTTGAAACCGATAAATAATCCCACTCCAGCTGTAAAGAAAATGGTAGCAGGATAAATAGCATCGCTATCCAAAGTTGTGTAATTATCCAGTAAGGAGGCAATAAAGGTTCCCAATCCAATGCCCATTAACAGTAAAGCTAAGTTTAAGATAATGACTTTCCAGATTGGCGCTGTATGTTGCTTACCTTTCATGAAGATACTGGCATCGGCACCTTTTTCTATTAGAGCCAAGCGTTCTTTGTTTCTAGTAGAGAAGTATAAGTAAAATACTCCAAATACTGCCCCGAAAATAACCGGTATAATTATTAATTCTGATCCCATAAGTGTTTGTTTTTAATTGATTACTTTTAATGTGTTCATAGCTTATGACGACAACTTGTAATTTATGGTTACAACTTTTTTAAATTATTTTTCATTTTTTGATGTAACCACTACGCATAAGGTGTCGTCTAAAAAACAGATGACCACCAACAACGAACAGACTGTAATCAATGACATTATAGCAGGTAATACCAATGCCTTTGCTGTATTGGTTGATAATTATAAGGATATGGTGTTCACCTTGGCATTAAGAATGTTGAAGAATCGAGAGGAAGCCGAAGAGGTGTCTCAAGACTCGTTTATTAAAATTTACAAATCCTTAAATAAGTTTAAAGGGGATTCTAAATTTTCGACCTGGGTTTATCGGGTTGCTTATAATACCTGTTTAGATAGAATTAAAAAGCATAAACGGAGTCAGACACATATTCCTATTGATGCCTTTACCGAGCGTCATGTCAAAACAATTGATAATGCGCTGGATAGGATGGAACAGGAAGAAAGAACGCAGGCCATTCAGAACTGTTTGCAATTATTGCCTAGTGAAGATAGTTTTTTATTGACATTGTATTATTTTGAGGAGCAGTCGTTGGAAGAAATATCAAAAATTACGGGTCTGACAGCCAATAATGTTAAAGTGAAATTATTCAGAAGTCGCAAAAAGCTGGCGGTAATTTTCAGTCAGCAATTAGAACCAGAAATCATTGAATCGTATGGAAAAGCATTTAGATAAAAAAATAGAGCAAGTAACGGACAAGTTAATGAAAGAAAGCAAAGTTGAAAAGCCGTCTTTCAACTTTACGGATTCCGTGATGCAAAGTGTTCACAACATGAAAGCGAGCCATATAACGGAATATAAACCTTTAATATCCAAACAAGGCTGGATTGGCATTGGTATTGCCTTTATCTTAATCATGTATGTGATTTTTACTAATTCATCATCGTCAGAGTCAAGTTGGTTACAGACAATAAATTTCAATAAGCTATTAAACTTTAAATTTATGGATAGTTTGTTTTCTATGAATGTTTCAAAAACGGTTTTGTATTCAATCTTGTTCTTTGGATTGATGCTTTTTGTCCAAATTCCGTTATTAAAGAATCACTTTGATAAGCGTTTTGAAGTTTAAATTTAGTTTTATAAAGCTTTGAATCCCTTTAAAAATAAGGGTGTTGAGCTCTTTTTTAAAAATTAACACATTTTTTAAAACCCTCCCAAAAGTTTTTTCGTAAGTGTTGGCAATGGTACTTGTTACCAGATTAATTATTAATCCTAAAACCAAACATTATGAAAAAAGTATCTCTATTGGCCTGTGCCATATTGCTATGTTTTACAACTGGTTGCGAAACGGAATCGATTGACGCCACAAATCAACCTTCCAACATATCAAATCTCAAAAAAGCTTCAAAAACGGGTTCATCCGTGTATGTCTCTTCAAACACGTCAGGAATCTTGGGAATATTCAACATTGAAAATGGGTCATCTAAAATGATTGGACTCCCTTATGCTGATGCCGACGGTGTTGTGTATGATGGTAGTCGTGACGCTATTTATCATGTTAATAGAAGTGATTCAAGATTGGTAGCTATACCCAATATTAGTCATGCGATGACAGGTGATATGGTCATGCCAACAGCTATGGGGTCAACTTCATTTACAAACGGCCGTGAAGCTACATTTTATAATAACAAAGTAGTTGTTGTAGATGATGTAACACCAGGAAGATTATCAAGTTACCACGTTAACACGAGACAAATCAGTGATTTTAGAAATTATGATGTTGGTTTTGAAGTTTGGGGAATCCAGTCTACAGGTAAAGATCTTTGGGCTATAGAAGATGTCTCAAACGTATTGGCTTATTTTGAAAACTTCCACAATGCACCAAGCGGTGATTTACCGGCAACAAGTGAAGTGGCTATAGAAGGATTGGTGCGTACGCACGGATTAAATTATGATGAATCATCAGATATTATGGTATTGACCGATATTGGATCAGCGGGTTCACCAGATGATGGCGCATTGGTGGTGATAACCGATTTTAAAAATAAATTTATGCAAGCTGGAGACGGAGGAACGATTAGTTTGTCTGACCAGATTCGCATTGCAGGTGATTTAACGCAATTGGGAAACCCAGTTGATGTTGTTGTGCGTGCTCAAGAGGGAGCTATTTATGTAGCAGAACGCGCACAACAAAAATTCTTGGTATTTGATATACCGATGGATAATTGTAATTGTGAGCCAACCCATAGTTATGACTTTCCGGGAGCAAGTGCTCTTACAACAGATTTTTAGTGGGCTATTAATTGAAATCGTTACGTTAGGGCGTAACAACACTAAACTGAAGACCTTTTGTGTTAAAATGCAAAAGGTTTTCTATTATAAAAAAAAGCCGCTTCACATGAAGCGGCTTTTAAATTCAAGCTGTTTATTTTTTAAGATTCTTTGTTAGCAACCAATGTGATTTGTAATTCAAATTCATCATTGATAAACTTGTCACCTAAATCATCGAAGAAGGATTTAGAACCATATTTTACATTCCATTTAGAACGGTCAATTGTAAACGTTTCACTGGTTAAAGTAACTGTGTCACCATTTTCAGTAATGGTAACAGGAATCGTAATGTTATTTTCGGCATCCTTCATTTTTAAGTTTCCTGAAAGCATCCCTTTTCCATCTTTCATTTCAAAACCGGTAACTGTAAATGCTGAAGAAGGATATTGTTCTACATGAAAAAAGTCATCACTTTTTAAGTGACCAGTTAATTTAGCGTTACCTTCTTTTTCTGCTGGAATATCAGTTACTGTAATAGAGTTCATGTCTATTAAGAATGTACCGCTTTCTATGGCATCACCTTTCATGGTCAAAACACCATT
This sequence comes from Hanstruepera sp. CR43, assembly GCF_055227665.1. NCBI lineage: Bacteria > Pseudomonadati > Bacteroidota > Flavobacteriia > Flavobacteriales > Flavobacteriaceae > Hanstruepera > Hanstruepera sp. CR43. The sequence goes on from NZ_CP200078.1 coordinate 2,750,182, forward strand.
TTCGATAGAAATAGTACCTGTGTGCGTACCAGTTGGCTTAAACCCTTTCCACATAATAGTAGAATTGGCAGCATCAGCTAAATATTTTGTTGAAACAGCAGTCATTTCAGCCGTTTCTTCAGCAGCTGTTGTTTCAGCTTCTTTGGCTTTATCTTTACAATTGGTTAATGCAAGTGCGAATACAGCGATACCTGCAAAGGTCAAAAATCTTTTTGTCATAATAATTTCTTTTAGTGTTAAGCAACAAAAATAATCATTTGTTAGTAAGATTTGTTTAAAAAAAACTTAAAAAATAATTGGTGACATTTTGACATTTTAATCATAATGGCAGTACTTTTGCCATCGTTTTTATGTTAAAATAATTGATTGTAAAGCAATGAGCAAAAAAGATAAAAAAGAAGTAGAATCTTCAGAGCAGGTTGAAGAGCAAGTATTGCAGAAGGATGAATCAACCGTTGAAGAAAAGCTTACGAAATCATTAGAACAAGAAAAGGATAAATTTCTGCGATTGTTTGCGGAATTTGAAAATTATAAAAGACGTACAGCAAAAGAGCGTGTAGACTTGTTTAAAACAGCCAGTGAGGATGTTATGTTGGCCATGTTGCCTGTTTTAGATGATTTTGAGCGCGCCTTAACCCACATTGAAGAGGACAAAGAGGCTGAAGAACTTCGTAAAGGTGTGTTATTAATTTACCAAAAATTAATGAAAACGTTAGAGCAAAAAGGTTTAAAACCTTTGCAGGTAGCAAGCGGAGATGATTTTAATGCTGATGTGCATGAAGCTATTACACAAATTCCTGCACCAACAGATGATTTAAAAGGTAAAATTATTGATGTTGTTGAAAAAGGTTATCAATTAGGAGACAAAATAATCAGATTCCCAAAAGTAGTTATAGGACAATAAGGACATGGCAAAAAGAGATTTTTACGAAGTATTAGGTGTTGATAAAAGTGCTAGCCCAGCCGATATTAAAAAAGCTTACCGAAAACTGGCTTTAAAATATCATCCGGATAAAAATCCAGATGATAAAGAAGCTGAAGCTAAATTTAAGGAAGCTGCGGAAGCTTATGAAGTGTTGAGTAATGCTGATAAAAAATCGCGTTACGACCAATTTGGTCACCAAGCTTTTGAAGGTGCAGGTGGTTTTGGTGGCGGCGGCATGAATATGGATGATATTTTTAGTCAGTTCGGTGATATTTTTGGTGGTGCTTTTGGAGGCGGCGGATTCTCTGGTTTTGGCGGTGGCTTTGGCGGCGGTCAACGTCGTGTAAAAGGTAGTAACTTACGAATTCGTGTGAAGCTGTCATTGGAAGAAATAGCCCATGGTGTTGAGAAGAAGGTGAAAGTAAGACGTAAAGTTCAAGCTTCAGGAACAACCTATAAAACCTGTTCAACCTGTAATGGTTCTGGTCAGGTTACGCGTGTTACAAACACCATATTAGGTCGCATGCAAACAGCTACAACCTGTAATGTTTGTGGTGGTGCTGGTCAAACTATCGATAAAAAACCTCATGATGCCGATGCTCAAGGAATGATAGTAAAGGAAGAAACGGTTTCCATAAAAATTCCGGCAGGTGTGGTTGATGGTATGCAATTAAAAGTTACCGGAAAAGGTAATGAGGCTCCCGGAAATGGTATTTCTGGAGATTTATTGGTGGCTATTGAAGAAGAAACTCATGAAACACTTCAAAGAGAAGGTGACAACTTGCACTATGATCTATATGTCAGCTTACCTGATGCCGTTTTAGGTACTTCAAAGGAAATAGATACCGTTACTGGAAAAGTGCGTATTAAAATTGAAGCAGGTGTGCAGTCAGGAAAAATATTGAGGTTAAGAGGAAAAGGAATACCATCCATTAATGGTTATGGTAAAGGGGATTTATTGGTCCATGTGAACGTTTGGACGCCAAAAACATTGAATAAACAGCAAAAGGAATTTTTTGAGGCTATGCGCGAGGATGATCATTTTGAACCAAAACCTGAAAGTGGTGATAAATCATTCTTTGAAAAGGTGAAAGATATGTTTTCATAAAATAATTGTTGCATCTAAAGCCTCTGTAAATCAAATATCTAAAAAGTCTTTGTAAGATTTTTTCTAAAGATATTTTTTAGCTTTTTGCCTCTATATCAGAAAATAATACTATATTTGATTTATCACTATTTAATAATAGTGGTAATTTTTCTTTTTCATAGCAATTTTTTCCCATCCTTTAATTAATTTTTTAGGATGGGTTTTGTTTTTATAAAGCCCAATTAAAAGATAAATTAATTTAGTTTGCGGCTTACATTTAATATATTTACATCCAACTAAATCATATTAAAACTAGTATGGGAAACTTATTGGAAACGCATACTGTTTCCAAAAAATTTGGACACTTTACAGCCTTAAATAATGTTTCTATAGCTGTTCCAAAAGGAAGTATTTTTGGTCTCTTAGGGCCAAATGGTGCTGGCAAAACAACCCTTATTCGAGTCATTAATCAAATCACCATGCCAGATACTGGTAATGTGATTTTGGATAATGAGCCACTGCAACCCCACCATGTCAGAGATATAGGCTATTTACCAGAAGAGAGAGGCTTGTATAAATCCATGAAAGTAGGTGAGCAAGCATTGTATTTGGCCCAACTCAAGGGTTTGAGTAAAAGTGAGGCCAAAGCACGACTGAAGTATTGGTTTGACAGATTGGAGATAGGTGATTGGTGGAATAAGAAAATTCAGGAGCTATCCAAAGGTATGGCCCAAAAGATCCAGTTTGTGGTTACAGTGTTGCACAATCCAAAACTCTTGATTTTTGATGAGCCGTTCTCTGGATTTGACCCTATTAATGCCAATTTAATCAAGGACGAAATATTGAGATTGAAAAATGAAGGTGCCACGGTTATTTTTTCAACGCATCGCATGGAGTCTGTTGAAGAATTGTGTGATCATATTGCATTAATTCATCAATCCAATAAAATTCTTGATGGAAAACTAATCGACATAAAAAAGCAGTTTAAAACCAATACGTTCGAAATAGGGATTAGAACCAATGATGAGATCAGTCTTCAAAAGGAAATTGCTGATAAGTTTCTGGTTTCACCTGCAGATTTTAGAACTATAGGTGATGAGTTAAAACTAAATGTAAAGTTAACTGATAATTTATCGCCTAACGATTTATTAAGTTACTTAACTTCTAAAGGTGAAGTTTCTCATTTCGTTGAATTGGTGCCATCAGCCAATGATATATTTATTCAAGCAGTCAAGAATCATTAAGCATGAATCATTTACCACTTATAATAAAGCGCGAGTATTTAACCAAGGTTAAGAATAAGTCTTTTTTGATTATGACTATTTTGAGCCCAGTTATCATGATTGCTTTAATAGCAGTAGTTGCTTATTTGTCGCAATTAAACAATAATTCAAAGCGACATATTTCTATTTTGGATGAATCAGGTAAAATCAGTTCCATATTCGAAGATTCCGATAATATCACGTATACTGTTTTAGAAAACGTGTCCCTCAATGATGCCAAGGAAATAGTGAAGGAACAAGAAAACTATGGACTTTTATATGTTGAAAAACAACTTGATATTAGTGACATAGCAAAACACATTAAGTTCTATTCTGAAGAATCACCTTCAATAACCCTAATTTCTGATTTAGAGGGTAAATTGGAAAAACGTTTAACCGATTTAAAATTGGAAGCTGTTGGCGTTGATATTAAGAAGATACAGTCAGCGAAAGTGAGAGTTGATATTGAGCAGGAGAGTTTTGATGGTGAGAAAACGTCAAAGATTGACAGCATTATGAAATTGGCATTCGGTGGTGCTGCTGGTTACTTACTCTTTATGTTTATCATAATTTATGGTAACATGATTATGAGAAGTATCATTGAGGAAAAAACGAGCAGGATTATTGAAGTTATTATTTCTTCGGTAAAACCCGTTCAACTCATGTTGGGAAAGATTATAGGTACGTCATTGGCAGGAATTACTCAATTTGTTATTTGGATTCTGCTGGGTGGTGTATTGCTCTCCATTGTGTCAGCTATTTTTGGTTTGGATCTCATGCAATCTCAATTACCTAGCGAAGAATTGATGAGTCAAGCCATGAATAACAATAACATGACTATGGAAATGCAAAATATAATTGTGGCTTTTAATAATTTACCGATTACCAACTTAATTTTTGCATTCATTCTATTTTTTATAGGCGGGTATTTGCTTTACAGTTCATTATATGCTGCTATTGGGGCAGCTGTTGATAATGAAACTGATACGCAACAGTTTTTGTTACCTATTCTGATGCCTTTGATTTTGGCTGTTTATATTGGTATTTTTACAGTAATCGAAGATCCACATGGAACGGTTTCAACGGTATTTTCCTTTATTCCGTTTACCTCACCTGTGGTCATGCTCATGCGTATACCATTTGGAGTTCCTATTTGGCAACAATTGTTGTCTTTGTTACTATTGTTGGGAACATTCATGTTTACTGTTTGGTTTGCGGCAAAAATTTACAGAGTTGGAATTTTAATGTATGGAAAAAAACCAAGCTACAAAGAACTTATAAAGTGGATTAAATATTGATAGGCTATGCAAAATCAACTAAACGATATAGAAGATATTGTTAAGGAAAGTTCCATTTGGGAAACTTTTGTTGACTTTTTAGGAACGGTACTTTATGTCAATGAGGATAAAACCATTAAAATAACAATCGGTCTTATCTTGTTGGTTGTTGTCATCTATTTGGTGACAACGGTTGTATTGAATATTGTTAAACGGTTGTTTACAAGGAGTTTGCCTAAAGACGATAAAGCCAAGTTTAATACTGTTTTTTCTTTTGCAAGATGGGTGGTTTATTTAGTTGTTTTGTTGATTGTATTTGATTCTGTAGGTGTTAATGTTACAGCCATATTTGCAGCTTCGGCGGCATTATTGATCGGGATTGGTTTGGCATTGCAAACCTTGTTCCAAGATATTATTTCAGGTGTCTTTATTTTGATTGATCAATCCGTTCATGTTGGCGATATTATTGAGATTGAAGATAAGGTGGGTCGTGTTGAAGAAATTAAATTACGAACAACCAGGGCTGTAACCATTGACAATAAAGTACTTATTATACCAAACCATTTATATTTAACAAATAGCCTGTACAACTGGACTCAAAATGGTGTGTCAACGCGAGAAAGTGTTTCTGTAGGCGTTGCTTACGGTAGCGATGTGCAGTTGGTAAAGAAATTGTTATTGCAGGCGGCAAGTTCCCATCAAGATGTTATTGACTATCCTGAGCCAACCGTTTTGTTTACGGATTTTGGAGACAGCTCCTTAAATTTTAAAGTTATTTTTACAATTAATGACAGTTTTAAAGCACAATTTCCTAGAAGTGATATTCGTTTTGAAATAGATAGATTGTTCAGGGAAAACAATGTTACCATACCATTTCCACAAAGGGACATTCATATTATTGAAAATAAGAAATAAAAAACAATGCCTAAAATATTAGTAATAGAAGATGAAGCGGCTATTCGCCGTGTATTAGTTAAAATATTATCAGAAGAAAGCGATACCTATCAAGTTGAGGAAGCTGAAGATGGCCTTCAAGGAGTTGAGGCTATAAAAAAAGAGGATTATGATTTGGTGTTGTGTGATATTAAGATGCCCAAAATGGACGGTGTTGAAGTTCTGGAAGCAGTTAAAAAGATTAAACCCGAAATACCAATTGTGATGATTTCTGGTCACGGAGATTTGGATACGGCTGTCAATACCATGCGTCTAGGAGCTTTTGACTATATCTCAAAACCACCCGATTTAAATCGCTTGCTGAATACTGTCCGCATTGCTTTAGATAGAAAGGAACTTGTTGTAGAGAACAAGATGCTCAAGAAAAAGGTGAGTAAAAACTATGAGATGATTGGAGCGAGCGATGCCATCAATCAAATCAAGGAAATGATAGATAAGGTCGCCTTAACAGATGCACGTGTTTTAATAACAGGGCCCAATGGTACAGGTAAGGAGTTGGTTGCTCATTGGTTACATCAAAAAAGTGAACGTTCAAAGGGACCACTCATTGAAGTAAACTGTGCTGCAATTCCAGCTGAATTGATCGAGAGTGAGTTGTTTGGCCATGTTAAAGGTGCTTTCACAAGTGCTGTTAAAGATCGCGCAGGAAAGTTTGAAGCGGCAAATGGCGGCACCATTTTTTTAGATGAAATTGGGGACATGAGCTTATCTGCACAAGCCAAGGTTTTGAGGGCTTTACAAGAAAATAAAATACAGCGTGTAGGTAATGATAAGGACATAAAAGTTGACGTTCGGGTCGTTGCTGCCACAAATAAAAACCTAAAGAAAGAAATTGAAGACGGAAATTTCCGAGAGGATTTATATCACCGTTTAGCTGTTATTTTGATTAAAGTCCCAGCATTAAATGACAGGCGAGAGGATATTCCGTTGTTGGTTGAGCATTTTTCCGATAAAATTGCTCAAGAGCAAGGAACAGTCAAAAAATCTTTTTCCGATAAAGCAATCAAGTTGTTGCAGGAATATGATTGGACGGGTAATATTAGAGAGTTGCGAAATGTCGTAGAGCGTTTAATTATCCTTGGAGGCAAAGAAGTCAGTGAAGCAGATGTTAAGATGTTTGCTTCTAAATAAGTCATGATAATTCAGTCATTAAGCACCTAAAATAGGTGCTTTTTATTTTTAAAATATCATTCGATTGATTCCCTAACAAGGGTATTTAATTATAGAATTCAGAATTATTATATTTATGAACCATTAAAATGCATTTATGAAAGATATCGATATTCAAGAGTTTAAAATCAAGACCCCTGTTAAAATAAAAGACCTGCCAACATATTTTGATTTGGATGCTTCTGAAAATAAAATAGAAGATGGGTTGGAGGATGTCTGTAAAAAATTGGCCAAAATTCAAAACGCCATGTATGCTCATGGCAAATATGCCGTATTAATTTGTATTCAAGGGACTGATACTGCTGGCAAGGATAGTTTGATTCGTGAAGTTTTTAAAGATCTCAATGCTAGAGGTGTGGTCGTGCATAGTTTTAAGGTTCCTACCGAATTGGAGTTGAAACATGATTACCTTTGGAGACATTATATAGCCCTTCCTGCTCGAGGGAAGTTCGGTGTCTTTAACAGAACCCATTACGAAAATGTGTTGGTAACACGGGTGCATCCGGAATATATTTTAGGAGAACACTTGCCTCACGTAAACTCATTGGATGATATAAATGACGAATTCTGGGAAAAACGATTTCGGCAGATTAATGATTTTGAAAAGCACATTGCTGAAAACGGCACCATTATTTTTAAGTTCTTCCTACATCTATCCAAAGATGAACAAAAAAATAGGTTATTGAGAAGATTGGATAAACCGAATAAAAATTGGAAGTTTTCACCATCAGATTTAAAAGAACGTGAGCTTTGGGCTGCCTATCAAGAATGTTATGAAGATGCCATAAACAGAACATCCAAACCGCATGCGCCTTGGTATACCATACCAGCAGATGATAAAGCGACAGCTCGATACATAGTTGCCAGAGTTCTATTGGACACCTTAAAAACCTATAAGGATATCAAAGAGCCTGAATTGGATGATGAAGTGAAAGCTAATATTGAAATTTACAGAACGCAACTGCAAAACGAATAAATTAAGGTTTCTTTTAGAATTGATGTCTACTAGAAAGCCTATCTTTATTTCATAATTATAAATTAAAATTCATGAAGCAATTTCTTAGGCTGATGCTTTTGTTACTGGCAGCCAATATTCAAGCACAATCAGATACAGAGACTTTAAGAACTATTTATACTACGTCATTGACCAATGGTAAAAGCTATGAATGGCTTGATTATTTATCCAATCAAATAGGAGGTAGGCTTTCGGGTTCACTCAATGCTGAAAAAGCAGTTCAATACACTAAAGAAGAACTTGAAAAATTAGGACTTGATAAAGTTTGGTTACAGCCAGTAATGGTCCCCAAGTGGGTTCGTGGAACGAAAGAATATGCTTTTATTGAATCGAATACTGGTGTGACTACTACCGTTAACATTTGTGCGCTAGGAGGTTCTATTGCAACACCGTTTGGAGGAATAAAGGCTCCAGTGATTGAGGTTCAGGATTTTGATGAATTAAAAGCCATGGGTAAAGAGAAAGTTACAGGTAAAATTGTTTTTTTTAATAGACCTATGCAGGCTGATTTAATCCAAACTTTTGAAGCATATGGAGGTTGTGTCAATCAGCGTTATGCTGGTGCTATGGAGGCCGGAAAATTGGGTGCTGTTGGTGTTATTGTGCGATCTATGAATTTACGTTTAGACGATTTACCTCACACAGGAAGCATGAGTTATGGTGACTTGCCAAATTCACAACGTATTCCATCTGCTGCAATAAGTACCAATGATGCTGAAAAATTAAGTAGCATGCTGGCTTTGGATAAAAACTTGAAATTCTTTTTCAACCAAACCTGTCAACAGCTTAAAGAAGTACAATCGTATAATGTCATCGGCGAAATAACGGGAAGCGAATATCCAAATGAATATATCATTGTAGGTGGGCATTTGGATTCTTGGGATTTGGGTGATGGTTCTCATGATGATGGTGCTGGTTGTGTGCAGTCCATGGATGTGTTACGCTTGTTAAAGGAAAGCGGCATAAAGCCAAAGCGAAGTATCCGAGTCGTTTTGTTTATGAACGAAGAAAATGGCTTAAGAGGTGCTACAAAATATGCTGAAGTAGCCAAGCAAAAAGGGGAGAATCATATTTTTTCACTGGAGAGCGATGCTGGAGGTTTTACACCTCGTGGTTTTAGTTTTGATTGTTCTGATGCTGTCTTTAATAAAATTGAAAGCTGGAAGTCATTATTTAAGCCGTATTTAATACACTATTTTGAGCAAGGTGGCAGTGGAGCCGATGTTGGGCCATTAAAGACCGAAACCAATGTTTGCGCTGGTTTACGTCCCGATTCCCAACGTTATTTTGATCATCATCATGCTGCCAATGACACCTTTGAGCATGTGAACAAACGTGAGCTGGAATTAGGAGCTGCTACTATGACAAGTTTGGTATACTTAATTGATAAATACGGAATATCGCCAATTTCTAATAATGAAAAAATAAAAGATTAAGAATGAATAAATTATTTCTAGTGATAATCTCATGTATAGCGCTTTCGCTTCATTCACAAGAACAATTATCTTATTACGAAATTCCTGAATACCCGGAAGCCTTTACGGCTGGAACTGTAGCGGCAAGAGCGATTGATGGTTTAGGCTTTCGGTATTACTGGGCAACAGAGGGTTTAAGAACAGATGATTTAAATTTTAAACCTAATGATGATGCGCGCTCCAGTATGGAAACCATCGAGCATATTTATGGACTGTCCAAAGTTATTGTGAATGCGACGCTAAAGAAAGACAATAGTCAAAATGATGTAGATGAAGTCGTTATGAGTTTTGAAAACATGCGAAAAGCCACGTTGATGAATTTTAAAACTGCAGCCGATATTTTAAGAAATAGCGATGATATTAGTCAATACAAACTTATTTTCGGCAATCGGGAATTTCCATTTTGGAATCAAATTAATGGACCTATTGAGGATGCTGTTTGGCATTGTGGGCAGGTTGTGCTTTTAAGAAGATCTTCTGGGAACCCCTTTAATTCAAAGGCCAGCGTTTTTACAGGGAAATTAAGAGAGTAACTATTTAAGACTGTTTTTCGTTCTTTTCCTCTCGCTTCATTTCAAAATATTTAGTTATAAGCCGCATTCCCAATCTAGCAAACAGGATAATCGCAAATGCCATAACTATACTAAAACCATCCATAACATATCTTTAATGCAAAGATACGGGCTTTAGCATAACTGAAAGCATCTAAGGAGCGCTTTAACTAATAATTATGACAAGAAAGAAATAGTATTAATTGATGAAGTAAACTTTTTTTATTTTTCCATCTTCAATGTGATAAATGGCTGTAGCTTCCATGAATCTGTCTCCAAACCGAACACGTTCTTCATCAATAACAACATTACCTTGAACAATTCTGTTTTCTAACTCACAATGTAAGTTTGGTGTGTTTTCAAACATAGAAGCATAACCAGAACGCATGGCATCTTTTCCTTTAAATAATAATTTATCAGGGAAATTATAAACTTCAACATCGTTGGCATAAGGTTCTAGAAAGGCTTCGATATTTCTTGAGTTGTAGGCATTTAATTGTCTTTGAGCCAATACTTCTGGTGTGTCTTCAACAATTGAATCTACGTTAAATGCCTGACCTTTATTGATAACTTGGTTAATGGTTGTTAAATTATTTATGTTTTCAATGGGGTTTTTATCTAAAAGTATCAGGTTTGCTTGTTTACCAACACTTACAGAACCAAGATTGTTTTCGTGACCTAATACCTTTGCGCCATTTAAGGTAGAAGCTTCTATAATTTGCCAATTGGTCATACCGCTTTCTTTCATGGCCAAAACTTCTGCTTGGTATGATGAAGCATGCATAGTCCCTATGTTTCCAGCATCAGTTCCTGTAGCAATTGTAACACCGGCATCAACTAATGTTTTTAGATTGGTCATCATGTTGGATTCCATGTTTTCAGAACGTGATTTCGATTGTTGCGAACTGGCCATGGTTTTATATCCGTCAACCAATTCCTTATTGTCTACATGTGATAAATCCATTAAAGAACCCAATTGATAAGGGTTGGATTCCTTTAATTCATGATTGTTAAAGCTATAATCTTGAGCAAATGTTTTCATATATCTGTCATGCACAATCAGTGTAGGACAAAGAATGGTGTTGTTCTTTTTTAATAGATTGGCAAATTCAGTTGTAACTAATTCATCATCCACACTGTGGACTAGAAAATCGGCGCCATTTTCAACAGCTAATTGTGCTGTAATGCGTTGTGTTGCATGTACAGCCACTTTTAAGTTGTTTTTATGAGCTTCTTCTATTATAGCTTTAATAATAGGTAGATTTTTTCTAGCACTACTTTCCGTATCCAAACCATCTACACCAACAATATACCATATCTTAATAAAGTCGGGATGGTATTGTAATTGATTTTGAACCATTTTAATGCCATCGTCAACTGTTTTTACTAATGTGAAGGGTTTATCATTATCGAGGGTTTTATAAACTTCAGGTTCATAAGTGGTAAGCAACGGACCTGTCATATAAATATTTGGGGCAAAGGCTTTATCAGTAAATTCATTTCTTTTTTTTAGCATATTATAAGAACTCCCAACATCAATTACAGAGGTTATGCCATTTTTTAGATAGCGTTTTAGAAAATCTTCCATATTACTCTTTGTAAGTTCAATCTCTTGATCGTAAGGCATTTCACTGCGTAAATCAATAACATCAGGCCTTGCATAGAGGCCGCCATTTTGAAAAAAATGAACATGAGCATCTACCAAACCAGGCGCTAAAAATTTATTGGTGCCATCAATAATTTTGGCCGATTCTTGGATTTTTGCCTTTTTGCTGGATTGGATATTTGAAATTTTATCGCCTGTAATTTCTACAGTTTGATTAGGTATTAATTTTTGATTCTCAACATCAATAATGGTTACATTTGTGATATAGGTTTGTGAAAAAACAGTTGTTGATATAAGTAATAAACATAAACGTAAAAGTGATTTTTTCATGAAGTGGATTTTTAAAATTGAAAATAAATAAATTGTTCGCCACTGCCCTGGGCAATAACAATTAGGAAAACCAATACGGCCCAAAATACTCCAAACAAAATTGGATTTGTTTTTTCAGAAATAGCTTTCATAGAGGTGTTTCTCATAATCCAGTGGCATGTAAAAAGCATTAGGATAACAACTAATACTTTAATGATATCAAATGATTGCAAAACTTTAGTGCCCTCGGTATTCATAAAGAACATAGATGCAATCATATTTTTGGCAGTCACAAATTCTCTGGCTCTAAAAAATACCCAAGTCACATTTACCAGCATATAGGTCAAGAGAGCCAAGAAGATTCCGTTGTAGGCTGTTATTTTGATTTTAAGCTTACTTTTTAATAATCTTTCAACTACCAAATATATGCCATGAAGGGCTCCCCAAATGACGAAAGTCCACGCGGCACCGTGCCATAATCCTCCCAAAAGCATGGTTAGCATCAAAGCCACATACATTCTGGTTATGCCATGACGATTTCCACCCAATGGAATATAAAGGTAATCCCTTAACCAAGTAGATAGTGAAATGTGCCATCGCTTCCATAAATCAGAAAAACCAATAGCAGCATAAGGATACTTAAAGTTATCAGGTAAAATAATACCTAGCATAAGTGCTATACCAATAGCGCAAGTTGAATACCCTGCAAAATCAAAGAATATCTGTCCAGAAAAAGCCAAAGTTCCTGTCCAGGCATCCAAACTGTGTAAAACATCTTTTGAGCCAAATACGGTATCGGAAGTTTCAGCAAGGAGTGTGTCGGCCAAAACTATTTTTTGAAACAATCCTATTGTTAATAGGAACGTTCCCCAAAAAAATTGATTGGCAGTGGCTTTTTTCTCCTCATAAAATTGGGTAATCAAGTCTTTGGCTCTAACAATTGGACCTGCTACCAGTTGCGGGAAGAAGGTGACATAAAGAGCGAAATCCAAAAACGTTCTGGCGGGCTCAGTCTTTCGATTATACATGTCTATAGTATATGACATTGTTTGGAATGTGTAAAATGAGATTCCCATAGGTAAAATAATATCCATAGGTTGTGCTTGAAATTCAACACCGATTGCATTCAAACAATTTGTAAAGTTTTCCAAAAGGAAATTCCCGTATTTAAAGAAAGCTAGAAAACCAAGGTTTACAATCATGCTTAACAGTAACCACATTTTTCGCTTTCGCTGATTTTTCTCTATTGCCAATTTTTTACCAGCTGTCCAATCAACCACAGTTGAAATCCAAAGCAAAATGACCAATGGTGGATTCCAAAGTCCATAAAATATATAACTAGCCAATAAAAGCATTCGCTTTTTATTGTTCCAACTAAATAGTTTTGAGTAATAGAGTGCTAAAACGATTACCAAAAACACTATAAAACTTAATGAATTAAACAGCATAATTAGTTAGTTTTAGAGTTAAACGAAATGCCATCTTCCTTCATGATTTTGATAAGTTCGGCTGTGAAAAATCTGGCATCTTCAGTTGAGAGATGAGACCATTCTGGCAGATGTAGGTTGCCAAATTGTTCGTAATCCATATAATGATAACTTTTAACTTCTGCTTTTTTGACCAATTCATCCCAAAATAAATCTCTTGAAAAACCTTTGCTTTCCGCCTCTTTAAAAAGGCCGGATGAAGGACATCTGACTAAAACCAATTGACCACCTTTATCCTTGAATTTTTTTGCCAGATCCACAAAAGCATTTGTTGTTGCCTCCCGTTCAGGAGGTGGGAAATCACCACCTAAAAGTGTTTTCCAGACTTCCTTGACTGTGTTGGCATAGGCCGTATCTGTTATCATACGTTCTGGCATTTTCATATGTCGCTCTAAAGTGATTTCTTCAAAATTATTGAATGGTGGATAAAAGGGTTCGGATCGTTCCTTTAATTGAATTTTGTTCAATAATGTTTTAAGGTCAACATCACTATCCCAACTTTCATCACCATCCCTGTAGAAAGCTAAATGTTTTTGAAGTGGCACGGATAGTTTATGATTAAGCCTTTGGGCGTATGTTCTATTGTAATAGTAATCGACGAGTGATTGTGGTCGTTTTATGGGTGAGGCTTCAGGAAAAAGGGTTGAAAAAAACAAGCCTGGTGTGACACCAACCACTAACAAGCCATTGTAATTGGTTTTTTCAACTATGTCTTTAAAAACAGGTAGTGGTGAAGCGCCTTGAACGGCCAGCATAATAGGTTTAGTATTTGTTTCAGTTTCCCAAACATCTAATTGAATGTCATATAGAATTCTAGATGAGCCTATAAAGACGGCTGTGTTTTCTTGAAAATCCTCCAGTTTAGCTCGCTGATTGGCCCAAAGGTTTTTATTGTCGTCAATATTAGGTTCAAGGCCTTGATAACGCCAATACCATTCCCAAGATATTATAGCTACGAGACTCAAGATTATCGTGACGAAGAATGAAAGTTTAAGGTTCATATGGTTTTTGGTTGGTTAAAAGTGTTTTGCAATAAATTAGAAAAATAGGAGATGTATGCATTATCTGTTGTGCAGATGGCAAATCTAATGGATAGGAAACAAGTTGTAGGTTTAGAGTAGAGATTTGAAGTCAAATTTATTGCAGTCTTTGGCGCAAAAATTTTGGCTGATTTCATATATACGAGTCTTTTAAATGCTATTAAAAAGACTTGAGGAGGTTTTAAAGATAGTAAAAAAAAGAGTGTAAATTACATGTTCACAAACACATAGCCTGAAAGTTCATTTTCCTTTAAATTAATTTCAGTTTCATTGAGTAAAATGCCATGTTCAACGAATGCCTTTAAGTTTGTGAGCCAAAAAGTCCATCCGTTGCTGCAGCCAAAATGAATACGCAACTTGCTTTCGTCATCTTCTGGAATTTCAAACTGTTTTAAAATAACAATAACAACACCATTTTTATCTTCTAGCTTAATAGATACTTTAGAGCCTTCAAAAGAAAACTCTAAATAATCTTTGTCATTAGCTTTTAAAATGGTTCCGTTGGCTTCGCCATCCCAATTATGCCAATGCCAAGTGTAAGTATCTCCAATTTGAACGAATTCAGTTTCATCTTTTAAGTTTCCGTTTTTATCCTTAAACCTTGCTTGACTTAAGAACCAAGATGTAATGCCCTTTCCGGTAGCCCATAATTCATAAAGCTTTTCAACGGTAGATTTTATGTAAATCTTTTTTTCAAACGAATGCCATTGAAGTTCTTCCATACTATTTTAAATATTTTGCAAGCAAACCATGAAAATGATGAACCCCTTTTTCACGAGTTGGCGAAAAACGACCTGTGTTATAATAGCGCGATTGAACACCTTTGTGGACGCCTTCAACAACAAACTCGTCTTCGCGTTCTACTTTATCCAAAAGCGCACCAGCACCTTTATTCAGTTTGGTTTCGTCATAAACGTAAGTAATAAAGGATACTTTGGTTTTGTTCAGGCTAATAGGTTTAACCACATTAATAGATAAGCCCCAAGGATAAAAATTAAACATCATATTCGGGAAAATCCAATAATAATAAGCGGCAATATTTTCGCCATAATCTTTATGGTATTGTGGTAAGTCAAAAACCTCTTCACCTTCATTAGCATAGCCTATTTGTAAATTGCAATGGGTGTAGATTTCAGTGGTATAGTTACCATAGTCCAAAACACTATTTAGATCATCGTGAACAAAGGGAATGTGAAATCCTTCCAAATAATTATCACAATATAATGCCCAATGACAATTTACCAAGTAGTCTTTACTGGAACCAGTGTCTAATTTAAACTGATGCAATGGTAAAAAACCAATACGTTCTATCATAACACTCAAGACATCATCTAAATCAAAAGCAGGATTTAAACCAACAAAAACAAAAGGCCCCAATGTTCTGACCAAAAACTCACGCAAACTATCACATGGTCTAGGGAAGTTCTCGGCTTCTTCAAACTCTGGCATGGATTTAAAGGTTCCATCCAATCCAAAACGGCGTCCATGATACATACATCGCAATTGTTTCATTTTCCCGGGATTGTTAACAACAATGTTGCCTCGGTGGGTACAGACATTGCTGAAGCATTTGATGCTATCTTCCTCGTCTCGAGATAAAACCAAGGGTTCGGTAATGTAATTATCCAAAAGAATAAAAGGGTGTACAGTTTGATTAAAGGGCACTAAATTTTCGTCACCAATGAATTGCCAGGTTTTGACAAAAACCTGTTCTTTAATATCCTCAAAAACGGTTTGACTTCTATAAAAATCCGCAGGTAAGGTCTCTGCAACTTTTATATCAGGATCGACATAGAATTTTTTGCTCATGGATACCGAAATTTATGGTCACAAAAATTACAGTAATTTCAGAACATGAGCAAATCTATGTTCTTTAATTCGTCAAAAGGACAAACTACGTTATATGGATATTTCTATTTGGTTTTTAATGATATCATCAAAAGTTTCACGCTTGCGTATCAAATGTGCTTTGCCCTCATGCCATAAAACCTCAGCAGGTCTATATCGGGAATTATAGTTGGACGCCATAGAATAACAATAGGCTCCAGCATTTTTAAATGCCAAGATATCACCTTCGGTAATTTCACTAATTCGACGATTGTTAGCGAAAGTATCGGTTTCACATATATATCCTACAACCGAATAAAAGCGCTCGCGTCCATCGGGATTTGAAATATTAATAATTTCATGTTGCGAACCGTATAGCATAGGTCGGATTAAGTGGTTAAAACCCGAATCCACTTGAGCGAAAACTGTTGAGGTTGTTTGTTTGACCACGTTAACTTTGGTTAAAAAATAACCAGCCTCACTTACCAGGAATTTCCCTGGTTCAAAAGCCAAGGTGAGTTCTTTACCATATTCTTCACAAAACTCATTAAAACGTTTGCTTAATTTTTTTCCAAATTCTTCAATATTGGTCTCAATATCACCTTCTTTATAAGGGACTTTAAATCCTGAACCGAAATCTATAAATTCTAAATCTGAAAAGTTTTTGGCTGTTTCAAAAAGGATTTCACTGGCATATAAAAACACATCAATATCCAATATATCACTTCCCGTATGCATATGAATCCCATTTATGGTCATATTGGTATTTTCAACTATCCTTAAAATATGAGGTATTTGGTGGATGGAAATACCAAATTTACTATCAATATGCCCAACGGAAATATTCGTGTTTCCACCAGCCATAACGTGTGGGTTAATGCGAATGCAAACAGGTATTTTTGGATATTTTGTACCGAACTGTTCTAATATAGATAGGTTATCAATATTAATTTGAACACCTAAATTAGCGGCAAGTTCAATTTCTTCAAGCGATACACCATTAGGGGTGTAAATAATGTTTTCAGGTGAAAAACCAGCAACCAAACCTAGTTTTACCTCTTGGATGGAAACCGTATCCAATCCTGAACCTAATGAGTTCATAAGTTTAAGAACAGAAATATTGGATAATGCCTTCACGGCATAGTTAATCTTCACCTGTTTCACCTTATTAAAAGCACTTGTTAAACGTTTATATTGAGACACCATTTTTTCAGAGTCATAAACATAAATTGGACTTCCATATTCCGCTGCAATTTGTAATAAGGTTTTTGAATGCATTTTATTAATTATTAGATTTTGCAAAACTAATAAGTATTTTGGTTCAGTCCATAGAATATAGGTATTTATATCAAATTTCAACCAATTAAAAAGTACAATAAATACTTCCGTTAAAATTTATTGGTAAAAAGTATTAGTATGATTACTTTTGTGCCACTTTAAATATTGATTACAAGATGAACTTACACGAATATCAAGGAAAAGAAATATTAAATAGTTTTGGAGTGCGTATACAACGTGGTATTGTTGCACAGAACCCGCAACAAGCTGTTGCTGCAGCCAAACAATTAACTGATGAAACAGGTACAAGTTGGCATGTTATAAAAGCACAGGTGCATGCAGGTGGCCGTGGTAAAGGAGGCGGTGTGAAACTGGCCAAAAACTTAAAAGAAGTAGAAGAAATTGCTGGGCAAATCATTGGAATGAATTTAGTGACACCACAGACTTCTGCTGAAGGTAAACGTGTTCATCAGGTTTTGATTGCTGAAGATGTTTACTATCCAGGTGAAAGTGAAACGAGTGAGTTTTATATGTCAGTGTTGCTGAATAGAGGTACAGGTCGTAACATGATTATGTATTCTACAGAAGGCGGTATGGATATTGAAACCGTTGCAGAAGAAACACCTCATTTAATATTTACTGAAGAAATTGATCCTGCTGTTGGATTAATGCCATTCCAAGCGAGACGTATAGCTTTTAATCTTGGTCTGAGTGGAACCGCATTTAAGGAAATGACCAAGTTTGTTGCGGCTCTTTATACAGCTTATGTGAAATCAGATTCATCACTATTTGAAATCAACCCGGTTTTAAAAACTAGCGATAATAAAATTATGGCTGTTGATGCTAAAGTAACGATTGACGATAATGCGCTTTACAGACATAAAGATTACACCGATTTAAGAGACTTACGCGAGGAGAACCCTATTGAGGTTGAAGCAAAAGAAGTTGGCTTAAACTATGTGGATTTAGATGGTAATGTTGGTTGTATGGTTAACGGAGCTGGATTGGCTATGGCTACTATGGATTTAATCAAGCAAGCAGGTGGTGAACCAGCCAACTTTTTAGATGTTGGAGGAACTGCTGATGCTGCCAGAGTAGAAGCTGCGTTTAAAATCATTTTAAAAGATCCTAATGTCAAGGCTATTTTGATTAATATCTTTGGAGGTATTGTGCGTTGTGATCGCGTAGCACAGGGTGTTATTGATGCTTATAAGAATATGGGAACGATCAATGTGCCGATTATTGTACGTTTGCAAGGCACCAATGCTGATATAGCGAAGGAGTTGATTGATAACTCTGGATTGGATGTTATGAGTGCCACTGAATTTCAGGAAGCAGCTGATAAAGTACAGCAAGTCCTTTCCTAAAACAGGAAATAATATTATATATATTAAAAGAGTAGCTTAATTGTTGCTCTTTTTTTGTTCAGGCTTATGGTGGCTTTTTGCAGGTTTCTTTTTAGGAGGCATGGGTCCTCTTAAATGTATAACCAATCCGTTAAGGAAATTACGTAAAATCTGATCGCCACATTCTTTATATTTTGGGTGATCTTCATTCCTGAAAAAAGCCCCTAATTCACTTTTGGAAATTCTAAAATCTACCAATTCTAAAATTTTCACGATTTCATCATCGCGGAGTTTTAGAGCTACACGCAGTTTTTTAAAAATATCGTTGTTTGTCATTATTATGTGTTTGGTTTGATTGGGTGTTTAAAATCCGTGTCTAAAACCTGAAACCTGAATTTATCGACGAAATGCAAAAATCACATAAATAGCTTAATTTCAGACAAATACATTTCTATCTTTGAGTAAATGTAGGAAAATATCGATTAAAAGCACCCGATTTTTCGATAAGTTACAATTTATAGCGGATTATTAAAGAGTCTTTATCAGTATCTTTATAACACTAATTAATAATCCATTCCTCACAATGATAAACAGGGTTGAAAAATTGAGCCTCCTATCTGAAATGATTTCGTTTGCAAAAAATGAAAGTCACCTAAAACCTATTGAATATAACTTTCTTTTGGCTATAGCAAAGCAATTGGATATTTCAAGAGAGGATTTTGATTATTTAATTGAACATCCTATTAATTATATTCATTTAGAATCGCATAGCGAACGAATTGTTCAGTTCCATCGGTTGGTATTATTAATGAATATCGACCAGGAGAATAGTCCAAAGGACAAAATCAAGTTGCATAATTTTGGCTTACGCATGGGATTAAGTCATGAATCCATTAATAAGGTTCTTTACTTAATGGAGAGTTTTCCTAATAAAATTGTGCCACCAGATGTGTTAATTGACATTTTTAGGGTCCAATACAATTAGATTTTAAGTTTTTCCAATTTATCTTGATAGACTTTTATCTCATCCCTAAATTTTGCTGCTTCCAGGAAATCTAATGCTTTGGCAGCTGTTTCCATCAATTTACGCTTTTCACGAATTTTTTTCTCTAACTGGCTTTTGGTTAAATAGTCACTTTCTGGTTCTGCAGCCCTGGCGGCTTCTAGTTCATAACTGTAAGTGCTCACTGAATTTTTAGCCAAAGCGTTGTCCAGACTTTTATTTAAGGCTCTCGGTTTGATATTGTTTTCAGTGTTATATTGAATTTGCTTTTCCCGTCTATAGTTGGTTTCATTGATTGTCTTTTGCATACTGTTGGTTATTTTATCAGCATACATAATGGCTTTACCATTCAGATTTCTGGCTGCTCTTCCAACTGTTTGGGTCAATGATCTTGCAGAACGTAAAAAACCTTCTTTATCGGCATCCAAAATAGCTACCAATGACACTTCGGGTAAATCTAATCCTTCTCTCAATAAATTAACACCAACCAATACATCAAAAAGACCTTTACGCAAATCTTGCATAATCTCCACACGTTCTAAAGTGTCTACATCACTATGGATGTAGCGTACCCTAATTTGAATTCGTGATAGATACTTGGTTAATTCTTCTGCCATACGCTTAGTCAGCGTAGTAACTAAAGTACGTTCATCCTTTTCAACACGCTGCTGAATTTCCTCAATGAGATCATCAATTTGATTCAAACTAGGTCTTACTTCTATTTCTGGATCAAGAAGTCCTGTAGGACGAATAACTTGTTCCACGTAAACACCACCTGTTTTTTGAAGTTCATAGTCGGCTGGTGTGGCACTTACATATATGACTTGGTTTTGTAGTGCTTCAAACTCTTCAAACTTCAACGGTCGATTATCCATGGCAGCAGGTAGTCTAAAACCGTATTCGACTAAATTTTCCTTACGGCTTCTATCACCACCATACATGGCATGTACCTGGGAAATAGTTACGTGGCTTTCGTCAACCACCATTAAATAATCGTCAGGGAAATAATCCAACAAGCAGAACGGTCTCGTTCCTGGTTGTCTACCATCTAAATAACGCGAGTAATTCTCAATTCCAGAACAATAGCCCAATTCTCGAATCATTTCCAAATCAAATTCTGTCCGTTCTTTAAGGCGTTTAGCTTCCAAATGCTTGCCAATATCCTTGAAAAAATCATATTGTTTAACCAAGTCGTCTTGGATATCCCGAATGGCATTTTGCAAAACTTCTGGTGAGGTTACAAACATATTTGCTGGATAAATATTCAAACGGTCGTATTTTTCAATGACTTCATTCGTTTGAATGTTGAATGCTTCAATATCTTCAATTTCATCACCAAAAAAGTGAATGCGAAAAGCATGATCATCATAACTCGGGAAAATATCAACGGTATCGCCCTTGATTCTGAAGTTACCATGATTAAAATCTGCTTCCGTTCTAGAATACAAACTTTGAACTAATTGATGCAGCAGTTTGGTGCGAGAAATAACTTGGTCTCGTTTTAATGTGATCACATTTTTCTGAAATTCAACAGGATTACCAATGCCATACAGACAAGAAACTGAAGCAACCACCAAAACATCCCGACGACCAGATAAGAGTGATGAGGTCGTGCTCAAACGCATTTTTTCTATTTCTTCATTAATGGAGAGATCCTTTTCAATATAAACGCCCGAAACTGGAATATAGGCTTCTGGTTGATAGTAGTCGTAATAGGAAACAAAATACTCGACGGCGTTGTTTGGAAAAAACTGTTTGAATTCTGAATACAACTGGGCTGCTAACGTTTTGTTGTGAGCCAGCACCAAAGTTGGTTTTTGAACTTCCTGAACAACATTGGCAACGGTAAACGTTTTACCAGAACCCGTAACACCTAATAGCGTTTGGTATTTCTCGTTTTGATTGATGCCTTCAACTAACTGACTAATAGCCTCTGGTTGGTCACCTGTGGGTTGGAATTCGGATTCTATTTTGAATTTCATAGCAAAATTTCAGCTTGTTCTAAAGCCCTAAATTAATTATTCTTTATGAGTTTAAAAACCTTCTGGCTTTTTACCTTTTAAGTGTAAAATGCCCTGTGAATGTCCTGCCGTTTGGTAAAGTGGCCAGATACCAATAATCATCAGTCTTTAACAGTTTTCCGTTAAAGGTACCATCCCAGCTATTTTCTGATGTGCCAATCTCTTTAATGAGTTTACCGTACCTATCAAAAATTTTGATTCTGATAGGCCTAGTTTTGTCACTGATTCCTTTTGGGTTCCATGTATCATTTATACCGTCACCATTTGGTGTGAAGAATTTTGGAAAGCCAAAAACGGCTACTTCTTCGGTAATGACACCACAACCGTTTTTATCACGAATCAACAGTATATGTGTGTCAGCCAAAACATTCGAGAAAAAAGGTTCATCTTGATACACACCATAGTCTAAAGCATATTCATAATCACCTTCACCAGAAACCGTAATCGCGATGGTATTGTTCTCAACCCCATCATTGACTACAATGCTTTCTATAGTGGCGGTGTTAGAGGGATTTACGGTTATTTCCCGACTTATTGAACAGCCATTAGTATTGGTAGCAATTACTACGTAAGAGCCAATTTCATTAATTTGGATACTTTCAGAATTCAGAAACAAATCATTTCCATCTAAAAACCATTGGTAGGTCAGGTTACTTTGATTCGTTGCACCAGATTCTAAAGTAATGGTCTGTGGATATTCATTTAAGCAATAAATTAGTGTTTCTTTATCACGAATTTCGGGACTATCAAACACGAATAAAGGCAACGTTGTGTGTGCAAAACAATTACCACTGTCTCGTATTTGAACAAACAATTCATCGACATAGGGATTGCCTATATTTTCATATTCTGAAGTAATAGGGTTGTCTTGATTGATTAAATCAGCTTCTGAACTATAAAATGTGATGTTAGCTGTATTGGGCACATCAGGATTGTTTAAAACATGGCTTTCCAAATCAGAAATACTAAAGATTGTAATACCATCATTATTGTCATCGCATATAGGAAATGTATCTAATGAAACTGGATTATTTGCAATATCGAGTATGACTTCAGCTACAGAAATACAGCCATTACGATTAACAACTCTCGCATAAACTGTTTGGCCAATACTAGTATTTTGGTAACTGGAAGGATTTGCAATAAGTCCATTATCTGAACCTTCGGCACCTATTAGGGTTTCGTAAAAGTCAACTACGGTTAAATTTTGATCACCACCAATGATATCGATGCTGGCATCCCATAAATTATAAGTTGTAAGGCCATCCAAATCGATATCACAGGCAATCAATGTGGTGTCAAAAACAACAGGGTCTGAAGCATATTCAATTTCGATATCGCCGTAAGCTATACAGGTTCCGTTGATGGTTACTTCCACGTCATAGGTTCCAGATTGTGTTACTTCATAAGTTGCGTTGGTTTCTGAAGACAGTTCGACACCGTCTTGAAACCAGGTATAACTAGCAGCATTGGTCTGGAATGCGTCAAGGATTAAGGTCTCATTCGTACATAAGGCATTGTAGTTGGCAATAAGCCTATCTGAGCCTAAATCTGCACTCAATTGAAAACTACCTGCTTCCAAAAAGACAGCCGAATCATAACGGTAATTAATATGGTCTGCGATCACCAGTTTAACATGATAGGTTGTATTAGGAATCACATCGGCAACTGCTGTTAAAATAGCTGTTTGGCCATTAAAATTTATTGGTGCTGACGCATCGTTCCATCCACCAAAATAACCTTCATTAATAGGATCGCATCCACCACCTCCAGGAATCCCTGAATGCACAGTTGTTACTTTTATTGGTGTTTCTGTTCCAGGAACAACGGCAATATTTTCGTATTGTGTAGTTCCATCAGGGCGAATGAGAAAACCGAAAAGGTCTGAATATTGACAAGTATTATTATTGCCTTCCTGATATTCTTCGGAAGCAAAAATATATCGAAAGCTGATTTGATTGGCAACAGCTTCAAAATTGAACTCAATAATCGTGGCATTTAATGTGCTACTTTCTTCAAGAACGGTTTCCAAGTCGTTGTCACCATTCCAATTGGGTGCATCATCATCACTTAAGGAGGTGTTTGGGCCTTGAACATTATTTAATCTTCCAGTAGATAATACCACACCACTTTGAAACGGGAAGCTACTGCCTGTAGCGTCAAAATAACCATAACTTAAATCTGAACCTCCGAAATCACCGCCAACCACATTAGTCACATTAACATTGGTAATACAGTTACTGTCAACCAAAATATCCTCAATAAGTTGTTGTGGGGAATAGGTGTTAGCATCTACTTGAACATTTTGGGACCAAGTAAAAAGAAAGGAGCATAAAGCTATAAAAAACAAGTAGTTTTTCATTCTATTTGATTGGAATACAAAGATAAGTAATATCCTATGTTTAAACCTTAATTACTTGTTAATGCATTAACGCTTAAGTGCAAAATGCCCCTTGACTTCAAATTTGATATCTCCTTTAACTACTTTAGCTACAAACCAATAATCGTTTGATGGCATTGGGCTGCCATTATAAGTGCCATCCCAACCAACGGAAGTATGTGGTAGGGTTTTAAGCAGTTTGCCATAACGGTCATAAATATGCACGATGGTTCCGGCTAACTGATTGACGCCAGTAATATGCCAATAGTCATTTTGACCATCTTGGTTTGGTGTGAAGAATAATGGGGTATCAATAATGACAATTTCCTTAATAGCCGAGGCGCAGCCATTTAAATCGTAAACTTCAATGGTGTGAGGACCCAGTGTGACATTATAAAAAACATTGGATTCCTGTGGCACACCATGATCCAAAATGTACATATAATTACCAATACCACTTATGGTTACGGTAATATTGTTTGGGTTGGAAAAGTCAACAGTCTCTGTAAATTCGATAGTAGCTTGTTCTGATTCGATGACATTGAAAGTACTAGTTGTTGTACAGCCATCAACGGAAGTTACGGTAACAGAGTAAGTGCCTATTTCGGTTATTTCAATTTCTGAAGTTGTATCATTTGTTGACCACTGATAGGTGTCGGTGTTAAAACCTGTTTCGGCAGAAACGACTAATGGTAAATTATCCAAACAAACCGTTTGGTCTGGAATATTAACATCGGGTTTTCTAAAAATAATAGTTTCAAATTGGGTAATATTGAAACAACCCGTTTGATTATTTTCAACACGCACATATAAAGTTTGCTCATTAAAAGCGAAATAGTTTAAGTCAGCTATGGCATTTACATTATCCATGGCTTCTTCTTCTAGTTCAAAATAGGAAACGGTAAACAAGTCTGGATTTTGACTGCCCAAAACAATGGAATTTTGAACCGATAAATCAAAAACCAACATGCCATCGTAATCGTCATCACAGGCTTCTAAATTGGGAGGTGTAACCACATTGGGTGTTGGATTGACTCTTAAATTGAAACTGTCAACGGCAATACAACCTGTTTGCGTGTTGACCGCTCTAATGAAAAGGGTATCGTTATTACTGCTGTATGTATAATTTTCTGAAAGGGCATTTTGATTATTATTCGCATCGGTTTGATTACTATAAAACGACACTGCTACATGTTCTTGATTTCCAATAAGCGCATCCAATGTTTCGTTTAAATCAAAACTGTTGGTATCGTTATCACAAATAGGATAGTTACCAATATCATTGATTGTAGGTGGTAGGTTTACAATTAAATTCAACGGAATGGTCACATAACAATTGGAAACCGTATTGGTTATTTTAATATAAACGGTTTGCGGATTGGCAATGTTGCTATAATTGCTTGGATTTGAAATTGGGTTACTACCAGATTCAACATCGTCCAAAGATTCATGATAAGTAACCACAATATCGTCCTGTCTGATATCCAAAACTTCAATCTCGGAAACTGTTAAATCGAAGGTTACAGAGCCATCATAATCTGTGTCACATTGCTCCATTGCTGATGCTAAATTCACCAATGGTACTTGTATGACATTTAATCCAAATTCAGCAATACCATGACAATAGGTGCCATTTTCAATACGGGCATAAATTTGTTGTGGATTGGTTTGATTGCTATAGTTTGTCGGTAGTTCATTTGTTTCATTTTCAGCATTTTCCAGGCTGTCATAAAAAGTGATTATTAAATTATCTGTACTGCCTTGAGACATATCAAAAACGACTTGCTGAAGGTCAAATTCCTCCTGACCATCATTCGAGATATTATCACATAAATAAACATCCAAAGGTGGATTGTAAACTGGTAGCGAACCGACTTCAATATTGAAATTAGAAACACCAAAACAGGTTTCGTCGGTTAAATTTTCAACTCGAACATATATGATTTGAGGATTAGAAGTGTTTTGATATACGTTATTTTTGTCAATTTCATTGGTACGGTTTATGGCATCCGTTTCCGTTTCAAAATACAAGACCTGCTTGCCTGTTTGGCCGTTTAATATTTCAGTGTCTTTTTCAACAAAATAAAAATCAGCTATTTGATTTCCATCGCTTTCACAATTTCTAAAATTGGTTATCTCAAGAAAGCTGGGCAGGGTGTTGATGTATACTTCAAATATTTCTAGAGAGAAACAACCAGTATCTTGGTTTTCAACACGTGTATATATAGTTTGTGTTTGCGTATTATATGCAGAAGGACTACTAACGGCATTAATATTACTTTCAGCATCTCCTTGAGAGGTGTGAAAACTGACGTTAATGCCATTGGTATCTGTGATAATTTCAGGGATTTTGGCTTCTAGATTAACCACCGAAAAACCATCTTGGTTATCGTCACAAACAATAATATCGCTTGCTTCTGAAATGCTAGGTGCCATTAAGACTTCAATTTCTAAAGGAGCCACATCACTACAATTGGTATCGTTGCTTACAACACGAACGAATATTGTTTGAGGGTTGCTGATATTGTTGTAAAATGGTGGTAATAGGTTTTCGTTATTGTCGGCATCTTCTTGTGTTAAGAAATAAGATATGTTTGGATTTGTTATTCCAGTACTCACATAAGAATCAAAAGTTGCTAATTCAATAGCGGTAAAGCCATCATCATCATTATCACAATAAGTAACAGGGTCTAGTGTTGGTATAATAACTGCTGGGTGAATAATTAAACTGACATCAGAAAAATACGTACAATCGTTACTGAAAACGGTCACAAATAATTGATGTGGACTATCCGTAACTTCGTATGGAATTGATTGATCAATTGGGTTTGTGTTATTGTCTCTATCTGTTTCTGTTTCAAAGAAATTAATCTGGACATTTTCTAGACCATTGATAATATTTTCAGCAATATTTTCAAGGTTGAAAGTTTCAATACCATCATTGGATGCGTCGTCACAGCGATAAAAATTTTGGAAATTTGTGCCTGATTCTAGAATATTAGTGTGTAATTCAATAGTAGAAATGGAAACACATCCTGTATTGTCATCAATGACTCTTATGTAAATAGTTTGAACGTTGGGAACAGTATTTTCATAATTTTCAATATCGCTTATCGGGTTGTCACCAGTCTGTGCATCCTCATAACTCGTGTGAAATGAGGTAGAAACACCTGTTGTTCCTTGCAATACATCATCAATAATAGTTGATAAGTCAAAAGTTTCAAACCCATCACCGTCTTGTTCGCAAGCGTCAATTACTTGGGTTTCATTGTTAATGAACGGTGTATCCAGTACATTGACAACCAAAGAGGTCGTAGTCATACACCCTGTTACAGCATTAACGACTCTAATAAACAATTGTTCATTTTGGTTGGTGTTAACATAAGGAATGGGTACTGCATTTATTCCTGCATCGGCATCTTCTTGAGAATAATGATAGGATACCAATAAGTCTGGATTACTATTGGTTATTTCATCGTTTTTTATAGTTAAATCTATGGATGTAAAACCATCGGAAGTAGCATCGTCGCAAACATCTAATTGTGTGGGTTCGGTTATAGTTGGTATAGGATTTACGATAAGATTAAAAGATGTAAATGCTAAACAACCGTTATCAATATCTTCAATCCTTACAAAAATGGTTTGCGGATTGGTTGTATTCTGTATATTGGTTGTAATCGGATTGTTATTGTTCTCTGCGTCATTTTGTGAGTAATGATAACTGATGTTGTAATTGGAACTGGGCACGGCACTAAGTACTTCATCATTTTTAATTGTCAAGTCAAAGGTTTCAATACCATCATTACTTGGGTCGTCACATACTTCATAATTACTGATATTTTCGGCAGATTGTTTGGAGTTTAACGTCACTTCAATAGTGTCTTCAATTTCACAGGTTGTATTGTTAATTGGGATCGAGATTTGAACCGTGTATGATCCACTGGAAGTAACTAGCAGATTTGGACTCGTTTCACCAGAAATTAGATTGCCATTTAGAAACCAGTTGTAAGTTGCCAAATTATTTTCTGTGTCGGCCGATAAGGTAATATCTTCTGCACATGTTGTAATGTCTGGACCTAAATCGACTGTTGCATTAAAACTATTACCTTCAATAAAAACAGCAGAGTCAAAATTTTCATCTGTTTGATCGGCAATGACTAACTTAATATGATATTGTACATTGGGTTGAATGGAGGCTGTAGCTGTTAAAACTGTTGTTCTACCATTAAAATTGGTATCGCCTAAATTATAGCCTTCAAAGTAGGATTCATTAGAGGCTTCACAAAAACCAACTATTTCCTCATGAATCGTATTGGTGTTAACAGGTGTTGAGGTTCCTGGAATTAATGCCACATTTTCATAAGGATTAGTCGTACCAGCTTCTTTGATTAAAAATGCAAATCCATCGGAGTATTCACAGGGATAATTGGCAAAATACTCTTCTGATGCTAAAATATAATTGAATTGTACCTGATTGGTTACAGATACAAAATCAAACTCGATAGAGGTGGCGTTTAATGTGTTGGAAATTCCCAAAGCATTTTCTAAATCAGCATCAGTTCCCCAGTTCGTCTCACCATCGTTTAGTGTGTTGGCATTGTTGGTGTTGCCAGCAGAATTAGCATTCCCAGAGGATAATAGAATACCATTTTCAAATGGAAAATTGGAACTGGCGCGTTCAAAATACCCGAAACTACCAATGCCGTTTACAGAACCATTGCTGTTAGAAGTAATATTGGACACTTCTACACAGCCTTGAATCAACCTGTTTTGAATAAGGTTTTGAACAGAAACGGTATTATCAATAGAGATTTGTTGTCCAAAAACGTGGTGATTAAACCCTAAAAACTGGCTCAATAAAATAGAACAAAACAGTAGTTTGTTGAGGGAGTAGGGATTAATGTGATTTTTCACGTTTCGATTTGTTGGCTTTTACGGAGGTAAACCTAAACAAAAAAACGATAAAAAGCAAAAAATATCGATGAAATGCAATATTTTTAAATTTTAATAGGTCATATATACAAAACCAGTCAATGGTTTGTAATTGCCGTCATTCAGATAGAGGACGTAATAATACGTGCCAACAGGTAATAAATTTCCTTGATTAGTCAATCCTCTATTGGCTCTCCCATCCCATTTGGTATCATTGTTTCCTTCAAATATGAGTGTTCCCCAACGGTTGTAGATAAGCAATCGGTGTCTTTCAAAAATGTTATACAGCCCTTGTATATTAAACCAGTCGTTATAACCATCATTATTGGGTGTAAAAACCTGTGGTACGTAAGGAGGACAATTTTCAACTAAAAGTTCAAATACATATATTTCATAACATAAAGCTGTCTCAACTCTTATATAAATAAATTCGGGTAATGCATTATTTTGATAATTGTCAGGTATTAAAATGGCATTAGAATTAGCTTGTAAGTCCTCCAATGAGGTGAAATAATTAACATCTTCTGGCGATTCTACTGATAGATTCTCTTCTTTAATAGTTAGGTCAAAAATTGCTGTATTGAAACCAATATCACAGCCTATAATTGGTTCAAGCGGCTGTATTTCAGGAAATGGGATGAGTTCAATGGCAGTGTTGGTGGTATTGTTTGTTTCATTAAGTTCCAATACAATTCCATTACCGCTACCATCGTCATCGACCATAATGTTTAAAATAAAATTCAGTGGTAAACCATCAGGAATGGTTATTAATATGCTATTACTTTCACTTCCTCCTATAGGGATGTCATTCATGGTTTGGCTTTGAGCAATAAGTTGAGAATCTGCATAAAAGGCGATAGGCGTGTTAGCCGGTAAAATATCTGTTGCATTGATATTGTAGACTGTGTAATCAATTTCCAGATCTCTGGACGCACAAAATTTTTCTATGTTATCAATTTGAACAGTCGCATCAGGAAGTTGGCTATTTAATACGGTTATGACATTATTTAATATGATAAGGTCAGCATAAATAGTCCCGCCAATGGTCTGCCCCGTTGTCAGTTTTATTTCAACCGACGTATCGCCAATGTTAATATTATTCTCAATATTATAAAAATCCAAATCGCAATTATAGAATTCGGTACTGTTGGTAAAGGAATTAGTACCATTGAAGGCATTGTTGGCAGGATTTAATGGAGGATTGGAGATAATATTATTATTAATTGAAAGCGATTCGCCAAAATTGAGCAACGAATCACCTTCCCATGCTAAAAACCCAATTTTAGCTCCATCGTTATCAAGTACATTAATGTTTTCTAAAGTGATTATTTTTTCCTGGACGTTTCTGTTAATAATTTCCAATCCTTGAAATAGATTGATTTGATTTAGTGGCAGGTTAGCATTTTCATAAATAATGTAAATGGCCCAACCGCCAAAATTGGTTCTATTTCCACAATATCCGGGGAATGTGCTCAAAGGTTCAGAAATGTCCAAATCAGAAAAAGTATAGATGCCATTTCCAGTTGTCTGTATATATTGAGTTATATCGGTATAGCAGGCAAAATAGGTAAGCCACCCATAATTTGGGTCATCATAGTCTACGGTATAGGTGTCATCAGCTGCAATAAATTCCTCATTGAGTTTTACTTGAGGGTCACCACTACCTGATCCAGCCCAATAAAGGTAAGCGGCAACCACATTGTCATCGGAATTTAAGGTTAGTTCGGCTTCAGATTCAGAAAGTAGTTCACAAAACGATTGGTCAATATTATTTTCAAACTGATTTAAGGTGTTTCCAATTGCCGTATAGTCAAAACGACCATTGAATTGCTGGAAAAGCTCTATTTCCTGACAGAACATTGGATCAGAATAAAGGAAAATTAAGAGTAGAAATAATATAAACCGATACATATCACATGTTGTAACAGTTTAAATTTACAACAATTTAGCAATTAACGCTTTAAAGTAAAGTGATCTTTATATATCGTGCCATCTTGAAGCGTTACAGAAAACCAATAACCTCCTGTAGGTAACAGGTTTCCGTTAAATGTGCCGTCCCAACCCTCACTTGTTGGTAAAAGCTCCTTCATGAGTTTTCCGTAACGATTGAAAATATATATTTTGGCATTGGGTTGAAATTGAGCCGTTAAACCTTTTACTTGCCAGATATCATTATTGCCGTCGCCATTTGGGGTAAAAACTTTGGGGAATCCAATAATCGAAAACAGACTTTCAGCAATTCCGCAGTCGTTTTTATCCCGAACATAAACCGTATGGACACCAGGTTCTAAATCGGTAAATTGAGGACTGTCTTGATAAGGACCGGAAACATTATCAACTGCATATTCATAATCACCCATACCATTTGCAAAAACCATTATCGAGTTTCCATGGTTTACTGATACATCGGATATTGTGGCAATACTCGAAGAACTAACAGTAACAACACGTTCAGCATAGCAACCTTCAGGGTTTTGATCAGATATTGAGGCTATTGGAGTAATTTGAACCGTGTAGTTGCCTTGTGTTTGTACCATGATTTCAGCAGTCGTTTCTTGTGTTTCCAACCATAAAAAATTATAATCGGAAAGGGTTCCCTCCAAAGGACCAACATCTATTGTTACCGAATCACCTGGATTGTTCTCGCAGAAAAAAGCTGTATCTGATTCTTCAATGTTTGGAATAGGAATAGTCTGTAATTCCAATTCACTTATGCTGTAACAATCACCTCTAAAACTGTTTTGTAGACGAACAAAAATAGTTTGTGGATTTGTCGAATTATTATAAGTGGTTACATTGGTAATTTGGTTTTGATAGTTTTCCGCATCATCTAGATTGTCATAAAAGGAAATGGCAATAGTAGCATCATCAATAATTTCTGATGGAATTGCAGATAATAAATCAAACATTGCAGACTCTGTATCTATTTCACAAGCAATCAAAGGCTCAAGATTAAGAGCTTCCGGTCGATTTGAAATGGTAATCGTTCTGTAAACCGTTTGTATTTCACCTTCGGTATCAATTGAAATAGTGACTACAAATTCACCAGTCCCAGAAAAGACATGTGTTGGATTTAAATCGGTTGAGGTGTTGTTGACGCCAGAAGCAGGATCCCCAAAATCCCAGCTAATAGCATTTATGATTGTTGAGGTGTTGATTTCAAATTCTGTGGCATCTCCAAAGCAGGTATTTCTGAAAATGTTAGTGGCAAAGAAATATGATTGAATAAAAGGGGGTAAACCCAATCTGCTGATTCTACCTCCCAAATAAACTCCTTCAAGCTCATAATTGCAGTCGGCACCTATTTCATTTGGGTTTGAAATAACGCTGAGATATTCACTATTTTGAATGGCAAGGTAAACCTTACCATCCAAGGCCTGTTGCAGGGCACCAAAAGTTTCACCAACTTCTTCAGCAACAATGTAGTCAGAATTGATCACAGCAGTTTCCGTTGGTTGGGTTAAATCATATTGATGGATTTTGGAGGTGTCATTCTCAAAATTAATTTCAGTGACATACAATAAATTACTGTCAGGAGAAAATTCGCAACCATAAGGCCCTAAAGTTTCTGTAGAGTAGTTGTCAATGGTAATTGGATTTGAGAGCATTCCTGTTGAGGCATCAAAATCAAAAACTTGTGTAGAATTGTTTATATACGATTTGACACAAGCAATTTTCTCTCTGTTGGGAGAAGCTTTGATATAACCAATGGAATTGTTTAGGTCTCCACCATGGAACTCACCCACGGCACTCACTACGGGAGTTCTGTTAACACCTGTATCGGATACCAGATAGGCTATAAATTCATTGCTTTCCCATTTATGGCTAATTACCCAAATATTTTCGCCGTTAGAGCTTTCAATAGCAGTAATCTTTTCGGTGGTGGGCGTTTCCAGTAAAATATTCTTATTACCCGTAATTGCACCCAATCCACTGTCAAAAGACATATTGACTTCTGAATAATGGAGGCCACCAGAACCACCTCGATCATCGACCGTAAAAATATAATAGATGTCCACGTCGTTAGGTTTAGGTACTATGAGTGCGGATTGTGTACTGGATTCATCACCAAGTAAACCCGTTCCGTTTTGCATAACTTGGTGGTTTTTGTTCCAAACGGTAATGCCATCAGAATAAAAGAGGAGATTGCCTAATCTATCTGAAATGGTTGAGCATCCTTCCGTAGTTATTAATTGACCATCTGTTTCGGGTATTGGGTAACCAAAATTAAAGTTTAATCCAGCATTTTGGCCAAAGTACCAATTGGATGCTTCATTTTGAGCTTGAATTTTTGCAATGAAAATTACAAAAGCCAATAATATGCTATATTTTAATTTTATTTTCAATTTGATGCTATTAACGTTTTAATGTGAAATGGTCTTTATATGAACGCCCATCCTCTAAAGTTATTTCAAACCAATAGTCACTTACCGGTAAGGTTTGTCCATTAAATGTACCATCCCAACCTTCGCCAAGTGGCGATAACTCTTTTACAAGCTTACCATAACGGTCAAAAATCAAAATTTTGGAATTAGCCTGAAACACAGATGTTACACCTTTAATATTCCAGGTATCATTAATACCGTCACCATTTGGTGTGAAAAATTTAGGAAAACCAATAACAAATACATCAGCATAGGTATAGCCACAACCATTTTTAATGTCTCTTACGTGAACAGTATAAATACCTCCCAGAACATTGTGAAAAATATTATTTGTTTGAAACGGGGTGAAACTTCCGTGTTCATCAAACAGGGCGTATTCATATTCTCCTTCACCAGATGTTATGATAGTTACTGTATTGTTGTCTGAAGCATCATCTACTTCAATGGATTCAATGGTCGCAAGATTAGAGGCTTCCACTGTTACTGTTCTTGTTTTGCTGCATCCAGTTTGGTTGTTTGTGACTTCAACAGAAAAAATACCTGGTTGATTCACATCAATAGACGGGGTATTCTCACCTGATGACCATTGAAAACTATAATTTAGGTTATCCGAAATGTCTGCATCTATAGTAATAGTTTCTGGAAACGTATTAAGACAGTAATACTTTAAATCTTCAATTATGATATTTGGTAGCTCGTTGATAATCAATTCAACTTCAGAAATGCCGTAACAGTCATTGTCATTTTCAACTCTTGCATAGACTATTTGGTTATAGGCAGTAGTATTGGTATAATTAGAACCAATTGGGTTTATTTCAGTTAGCGCATCCTCCAAACTTTGATAATATTCAATGGTTGGTGTGCCTGGAACTCCTGAAAGTATATCGGCTTCAGCATTGGTTAAATTAAAACTGTAGAAACCATTTTCATTCCCATCATCGTCGCAAACTATAATTTGTGTATTATTGGCAGTGGTGCTGCTAATTCGCAAAATGAGTTCTGATATACCAAAACATTGGGTATCATTATCAATTACCTGAACGTATATTGTTTGGGGATTTGTCGTGTTTGCAAAATTAGTTTCATTATCAATAGCATTTGAGTCATTCAATGCATCTGCAAGCGTTAAGAAAAATTTAGTGCTTCTATTTGCTAGGTTGCCAGTTAAAATTGGATTTGAATCCGATAAATTAAAATTGGCCGAATTGGAATCGCTACATTGTAATTGCTCATCATTAAAAGCATCGGGTACAGGTATGACAATAAGGTTTAGCGTTGTTGTGCTATAACAATCAGGATTGGAAGTATTTTCAATTCTAACGAAAAGGGTTTGTTGGTTAGAAATGGTATTGTAAAATGAATTGTTGACATCATTGATACCTAAATTCGCATCATTTTGAGAAATATGATAGGACACATTCAGATCTGCCGCATTTTGGCCATTTAGAATCTCATTGGTTGATACAGTTAAATCAAATGTGGTTTGACCATTATGGTCATTTCCATCACTACGGTTGTCACAAAGACTATAATCTGATGGTTGATTAAAAGCAGGCCCTGAAGAAACCGATAGTTCAAAAGGAATAACTTGAAAACATCCTGTTATATTGTCCGTAATTTTTGCAAAAACTTCTTGAGGGTTTGAAGTATTGGAGTATAGACCTATTATGGGGTTGTCGTCAATATTGGCATCCGACTCTGTTTCAAAATAAGTAACAGTAACATTTGATTGAGATCCAATAATACCAGGTGTATTAACTGTTAGATCAAAAAGGTCAATTCCATCATCAAATGGAGCAGTTGTATCACAATTTTCCAAATTCAATGCAGTTGCGTTGCCAGACTCATTTACTGGTGGGCTAGCAAATTGAGCCGAGCCAATCCATTCAAGATTAAAGGGGCTATTGCCAATGGGTCTATCAATGACTATATAGTAAGTCTCACCTGCTAAAACATCGAGCCATCTCACAAAACTATTGCCATTGGCACCTGGTCCTTCGGAAGTATCTGTTTGATTACCATCCATACCAGTCAGATTATTTCCTTGATTAGCGGCAAGCGGGTTTGTTGTGGAACAGCGTATAGCTTGCTGAAGATTACCACAGTCCTGATTTGGACCAAACACAAAAAAATCATAATCTTCACTAATGTTGGTGCTATCAGGTGTTAGAATAAAGCCCAAAGTACCGTCTGTGACCAAAGTAACTTTTAACCATAAGCTATTATTCTCTTGACTACTACAATTGTTTAAGCCCCAAAGTTCTTGTGTGCCAATGCCGTTAACATCTAAATTGATTTCGGAATCACCACAAACTGTTATAGCATTAACACAGTCTGTTGGTTGTTGGGCGTAAAGCACGACATTTGAGAAACAAAAAGCAGCTATTAGTAGTGAAGAAATGGGTGTTTTAATTTTTTTTTTCAAGATGTTAGCGCTTTAGAGTAAAATGACTTTTAAACAGGCGGCCATCTTGCAATTGAACTGTAAACCAGTAATCACTAACAGGTAGTTGTTGACCGTTAAATGTACCATCCCAACCTTCGCCAGTTGGGCTTAATTCTTTCAGTAATTTACCGTAACGGTCAAAAATCAATATTTTGGAATTTGGTTGAAACATACTTGAAACACCTTTGACATTCCATCTGTCATTATTTCCATCACCATTGGGTGTAAAGAATTTAGGAAAACCAATTACTGAAACTAATTCCTGAACAATGCCACAATCATTTTTTAAATCTCTGACATGAACGGTGTAAATACCTGGAGGAATGTTCGTAAAAACATTGTCGGTTTGCCAGTAAACAAATAACCCATTTTCATCATAAAGGGCATAATCATATTCACCCTCTCCAGAAACAAAAACAGTTATGGAGTTATTGGGGGAAGCATCGACGATATCAAACGATTCAAAAGTAGCCACATTTGAAGGTTCAACAGTAATATTTCTGGTTTTTGAACAACCAAAACTATTTGTAACGGTTACTGTATAAACTCCTGTTTGATTAATTCCAATTTCATAAGTGTTCTGACCAGAAGACCAATTGTATGTATAGTTGTTTGGGTTATCATTTAACACACCGGCATTAATTTGTGTTGTAATTGGAAATTCATTTAAACAATACAATAAAGAGTCATCTTCTTCCAATTCTGGTAGTGGATTAATTGTTAATAGAACCTCTCCAATACCATAGCAAGCATTGTCATTTTCAACTCTTGAAAAGATAGTTTGACTGTAGGCTACTGTATTGGTAAATGGAGAAACCAATTCATTTTGTTCCAATAGTGCATCATTATAGGATGCATAATAAGAGATAGGGAATGTAAGGCTACTTGCGGCTTGAATGTCTAAAGTAATCGCATCTAAGTCAAATGTATTAATGCCGTCTTCAGAATCCAATTCGTCGCAAACTGAAGGCACTGTATAATCATCAATTTGTGTAGTACTGACTTCCAGAGTTAATTCCGAAATGCTATAGCAGTTTGTATTATTATCAATAACTTTAGCATAAACTGTTTCTGGATTAGCAATATTATTATAGCCCAAGGCGGTCAACATACCAGATCCACCTTCAGCGTCCGATACCGAAGAATAAAACTCAATAAATACGGAGCTGGAATTTCCTGTGATATCACCAAAAGCTTCATTGAGGTTGAATGATGTAAATCCATCAATAGTACCATCCACGTCACATTGAATCAATTCTGAATCAAAGGAAGGTGGTATGGGGTTAACAACGATGGTAAAAGATGTTGTGTCAAAACAGTCCTCCATGTCATTGTTTTCTATCCTTATAAAAACTTCTTCCTGAAACGGTGTTTGATTATAGTACATGAAAGGTAATGCATTATCACCATTTTCGGCATCAATTTGAGAACTGTGATAGGTAATATTAAATTCTGCTGGATTTTGCCCGTCAAGGACTAAATTATCGAAATCTTGTAAGTTGGTGAAAACTTGACCGTTCGTATTATCACCGTCATTAGTGTTATCACAAACTTCCTGTATTGGTACTGTATTAGCTGTAGGTGTATTAAAAACCTCAATATCAAAGCTTATGATATCATAGCAATTAATATTACCATCATTATGAATTCGTGCAAAAATAGTCGATGGGTTATTGGTATTCGAGTATAAACCCAAAATTTCATTCTCGTTGTTCTCGGCATCTAATAATGATTCATAATAATGCACACTGTAAACCGTAGGATCCTGTAAGTTTATAATTTCATTAGTTTTACTAGTTAAATCAAATTCCCATGACCCATCATTATTGTCATCACAAACAAAGAAACCGTCTACTTGATTAGCCATAGGTATTTCAAAATATTCAACGATTGCTTCGCCTTCCAAACGTTCACAATCTGTTGTGTTTAAGTCAATAACAAGCTCGTAGGTTCCCGGTACATTTATTATGAGATCAAAATCTGTTTCAGTTAAGATACGCCCATTCAAAGACCAGGTATAAGTCGCTCCAGGAATATCGTCAGCTATTAGTGTGTATTCATCACCTGTGCAAAGCGGAAGATAAGTAGATTCTTGTCCGTTTCTGATAATATCTATTTTTTCAGTAAAAAAGGATGCTATAAATGGAGGAAGGCCTTGTGTCGAGTTATTGGGTCCTAAAGAAACACTACTGTCTAAATAATCACAATTTAACCCCAATTCATTTGGGTTGTCTATAACACTTAAAAGAGGCAAGCCAATGTCATAAGTTTGAGCCATTGATCTATAAATCTTGCCATCAGGGCCAAGCTGGAGAGCGCTTCTGTAAAGGTCTCTGTTATCAATAATTTGACCTGTACCACTAACATTCGCAGCTGTCAGGTCATACTGTACCAATACTGAATGATGATTGCTTGGAATATCATCTCCAGCACCAAATAAATCATTGGAAGCAGTAGCATACAGAACTTGACTATTTGGTGAAAATTCAACACCATATGGTTGATTATTGCTACTGGGTATTGTTAATTGACGCGCATTGCTTACGCCTCCAGTTTGTGTATCAAAATCAAACAAATACAATCCTCGGTCAACCACGGCACAGGCTAATTTTGTTCCATCGGGAGACAATTTTAAATAGCCTCGCATGTCAAAAAAGCTTAAGCTGATAAAATTGGAAATTACGGCAGTAGTATTAACGCCTTGGTCAGTTACCTCGAAAGCATGAAAGGTGTTCATACCTGAAGTTGAAACTCCATTAAGATCAGATAGTGCTACTACCCAAATAGAACCGGTATCACAATCTTTAAGAACAGCTGCAATTTTTTCGGCACATTGGTTCAAAAGATTGATGTTTTTTAAAATAACTTCGCCGCGTCCATTATCGCGAGTCATGTCTACCACCGAATACTTTAATCCATTGGAAAGTTGGTTAGAACCTACTGTAAAAATGTAATAAATATCAGGGTCTTGAGGCTTTGGAATAACAATGGCCGATTGCGTACTAGAATCATGACCCAATAGCCCATTTCCATTGAGCATGATATTATGCTCTTTATTATAAACGGTTGTGCCATCCGTATAAAACAATAAATTTCCATCATTATCAGAAATCGAGGAACAGCCTTCTTTGGTATTTAATCTGCCATCATCTAATGCCGTAATATTGTTATTATTGTCAAATTGAATGCCTGCATTTTCACCAAAGTACCAATTGGCAGCTTGTCTCTGTCCAAAAGTGGTGAAAAAGCATAAGAAAAACGTATAAAAAAGTAGTCTTTTCATTCCTGATAGCAATAGCTACCAAATATATTACAAATCTCGCTTTTTTAATAATCTATACGATAAAAAGATGAATAAAGCTGTCCAACCTAAAACGATAACAATTTCATACCAATGAACCGCATAATCATAAATTAAGTCTGTTTTTTCAGGGAACTTGGTGATCATGATTCTTTGAAAGGGCTGATCAATAAGTTTATACATGGATTCAAGCGGTAAATAATTCTTGATTTTAAAGGCCGTTTCGGTATCGCCAAAGGTCTCATAGGCTCCCCAGAATATTAACCATTCAACTATGTAAAGTACAAATAAAAATGCCAGTGCAAATGCTGATCGTCTTAATAGCATGCCAAAGAATAAACACAAACTAAAGAACCCAACTAATTTGACAAAATAAGCTAATAAAAAACTGGTTTCTCTAAAAATAATATTTACTTCAGTGTAACTGGAGTAGTAAAGACCAATAAAGAATGATGCTACGGCAATTAAAATCGTCGCTAAAAGAGAGAAAAAGACTATGGTATAGAATTTTGATAAAATGAATTCCTTTTTGCTCAAACCATCAATGAGATTTTGTTTTATGGTTTTATTGCTGTATTCATTGCCAATCATACTCACAACAACTATGGCGAAGAAAAATTTAAAATAGGAGGCAAAGAATGTCGTAATATGCCAAATAATCGGAAAATTGAAAATACCAAGTTCGCCCAATTCCAACGTGAAAAAACCAAAGAAATTGATTTTTATAGACGATAAAACCAATACTGTAAATGGTAAAATAAACGATACAAAAATGAGTATTTTACTGGTTCGGTTTAATAATAACTTTTGTAACTCTAGGTTTAGAAGTCGTAACATAAATGAGTTTTTTGATTGATTAGTTGTTGTCGGTAAGTTGTAAGAACTGTTCTTCCAAACTTTCTTTGCGTTTGACGAGGTGTGTCAATACAATGCCATTTTCAAACATCAGCTTGTTGACGTCCTTGGCATCCATAGGCTCGTTCTAAAAAAGCCGTAATGAGTTCGTCCTCAATTTTAATCTTCCCGAACATCTTTTTGGCTTCCAAAAATTGAACTAAACCATCTGTATTTTCTGCCTTCAATTCTAAATAACCATGACTTGAAATCATTTCGTCAACTCGACCAGAATATAATTTTTCGCCCTTGCGCAAAACAACAACGTGTGTACATACTTTCTCTACTTCATCTAATAAGTGGGAAGCCAATAAAATCGTAGTGCCTTTACTAGCAATCTCTTTGATTAGAGATCTAATTTGGTGAATACCTTGCGGGTCTAATCCATTTGTTGGTTCATCTAAAATTAATATTTCTGGATCATTCAATAGGGCAGATGCTATGGCTAATCGTTGTTTCATCCCCAGCGAGAATGTTTGAAACTTACTATCTTTACGTTCCAGCAATCCAACAATCTCTAATTTCTCATCAATTTTTGAATAATCAACACCTTTGATTTTACAAACCAATTTTAAATTTTGGTAGGCAGACATATAGGGATAGAAATTAGGCCGCTCTATGATTGCACCAACTTTCTTAAGCGCATCGTGTGTGGTTGTGTTCCCATCAAACCAATGAAAGTCGCCACTGGTCTTATTGACTACATTGAGGACTATGCCTAATGTTGTAGACTTTCCACTGCCATTAGGGCCTAAAATACCATAGACATTGCCTTTATTGATAGTAAACGATAAATCTTTGACAGCCGTTAAATAGCCAAATTTTTTAGTCAGATTATTAATGGTTAGAATAGTATCCAATATATATATGTTTGTATACTGAAACGATCAGTATGGGTTGGTATTGTAAGTATGACGAGTTATTGCAGAAATTGTTACATGAATAAATAAAAAAAGCATTCAATTTGAATGCTTTTTTGTTTGTTTATCTAATTCCAATTTTCATCAAAATCCAAACTATCATAATCGTCAATGTCGAGGTCATCTTCAAATTCATTATAATCATCAAAATCGTCTGCCTCAAAGGATTTTTCTGGCGCTTGGTCAGGTATTTGGCCATGTACAAACATCAGGTTTGGGTAGTCGGTTCCCTCTGCTTCTTCAACAATTTCAGCCAACTCCACATAGAATGTCCACATACTCAAAAAATCATAGACATAGATTAATTTGGTTTGAGCTTCATGCACCGTATCACTCAAAATGGTTTTACTCATGAGTTTTACAGGATTCAGTCCATCGCTCATATCAAACAAGGAAATTTCTTCACCTTGATTCCATTCATCATCAGAAACATAAAATGAAGCCATTTCATTGCCATCAAAACCAAACGATTGTGTAATGGCATTATGTAGATCTTCCAAAGTGTCTGTTTCACGGATTTCTAGATCCCTGAAAACGTCATCTTCAGTGTCATTGTCAAGTATAATTCTAAAGCGGTAAATCATATGCTAAATTATGTTGCAAATGTAACTAAATTTAAGTTATTTACTGAATCGGTGCAAGGTAAATGTCATGGCACTTAACAGAAAAAATGCACCTACCTGATGCGCTATTCCTAACCAAACTGGCACGGCATAAATTAATGTCAATACACCCAATAGAAATTGAAGTCCCACTAAAAGAAATAAGGCATTGATGCCTTTTAATTGATAAGCTGTAAGGGTTGTTTTTTTTGCCTTAAACCAAATAACAAGAATAAAAATAACGACGACATAAGCCAGGGTTCTGTGTACAAATTGCACACCACTTTTACCTTCAAAAAAGTTTTTAATTACGGGTGATTGTTCAATGTAAACTGTTTCATGTATGAGTTTGCCTTCACTCATAAATGGCCAAAAATTATGAATAAATCCAGCATCAAGCCCTGCGACAAAAGCACCGTAAATAATTTGAATCAATAGGACTACCATTCCTATTCGTATGAGATTTCGCAATTTAATATTAACCTCTTTTTTTGATGGAAACATCAGGTCCAGTGCTACCCAAAAGGTATATGCAAAAGTGATAAAAGCAGTAGTTAAATGTGCCGCAAGTCTAAAGTGGCTTACGTCAGGCCTGTCAACCAGACCACTTTTTACCATATACCACCCTAAAAACCCTTGAAAGCTGCCCAGAACCATTAAAATCAAGGACTTTTTTATGGTCGGTTTGGTCAATTGCTTTTTAATGAGGAAATACATGAACGGAATGAAGAATACCAATCCAATAAATCTACCAATCACACGGTGTAGCCATTCCCAAAAATAGATATCCTTAAAGTCTTCTAAATCAAAATGATTATTTAGTTTTTGATATTCTGGATATTGTTTATATAAATCAAATGCTTCTTGCCATTCAACCTCATTCATTGGTGGAATAGTGCCGGAAATAAGTTTGTAATTGGAAATGGATAGGCCTGAATGTGTTAAACGCGTAATGCCACCAACTACCACCATTATAAAGATGAGTGCACAACCAGTTAGCAACCAGTATATTACATGTTTGTTATCTTTTTTCATTACTTAATGTCTTTTTAAAACACATACTATTATCCATATTGGCATATTGACCAAAATTAGGAATGACCTGATAATTATTCTTTTTGTAAAATTGAACCGCTTCAATTTGGCGTTTGCCTGTTTCCAGAATTGTTGCGTTGAAGTTTAATTCTTTCGCCCAGTTTTCCAATTCTGATAGAATTTGAGCAGCAATACCCAAATTCCTGTAATCAGGATTGGTGTACATACGTTTAACTTCGACTGTTGAGTCATCATACTTTTTGAAAGCACCACATCCGACAGGAATATTGTTTTTATACGCAACAATAGTATGTTTCAACACATCAATATTATTGAATTGATTGTAAAAGTCATGCTCATCACCGTCAGTTACTTTTAAATAGGCATCCAACTCTTTAACCAATTGTTTGAAGTCTTGATTTTCCGAATTTGTTCGAACAACATTTACCATCTAACCAACTTTTTTTAAACCTAATTTTTCGCCTTCAGCAATCATGAGGTCATAAGCGGCATCATAATCATTGGGAATATCACCTTCTAAAATAGCTTCTTTTATAGCTTCTTTTATAATACCAATTTCCCGTGATGGGTTTAAGTTAAAGGTCTTCATAATTTCTTCACCCGTAATAGGTGGCTGAAAATTGCGGACATGGTCCCGTTCTTCGACTTCAACAATTTTCTGACGAACAATCTGAAAATTATTGTGATATTTTTTGAATTTTTTAGGGTTTTTAGTTGTGATATCGGCTTCACAAAGAGTCATTAAATCATCAACGTAGTCACCAGCGTCGAAGACCAAGCGACGTACAGCAGAATCTGTTACCTCGTCATTAACCAAAGCTATGGGGCGCGAGCTCATAAGTACCATCTTCTGAACAAACTTCATCTTGTCGTTTAGTGGCATTTTTAAACGTTTGAATAAACGGTAAACCATTTTTGAGCCTTCAAACTCATGTGCATGAAAGGTCCAGCCAATTTTTTTATGAAACCGTTTCGTTGGTGCCTTGCCAATATCATGCAAAAGTGCTGCCCAACGAAGCCATAGATTGTCAGTATTTTCACATATGTTATCCACCACTTCCAGTGTATGATAAAAATTGTCCTTATGACGTTGCCCTTCAATTTCGTCAATGCCCTTTAATGCTGTTAATTCAGGCATTATTATTTGTAATAAACCCGTCTTTTCCAATAGGATAAAGCCAATAGAAGGTTTCTCGCTTTCAAGAATTTTGTTAAGTTCTACGACAATACGCTCATTGCTGATGATTTTTATGCGCTCACAATTTCTGGTAATCGCTTTAAGCGATTCGTCTTCAATTAGAAACCCTAACTGGGTTGCAAAACGAATGGCTCGCATCATTCTTAATGGATCATCGCTATAAGTGATGTCCGGGTTTAGAGGTGTTCGGATAATCTTATTTTCTAGGTCCTTCATGCCATTGAAAGGATCCAATAAATCACCAAATTTTGATTCTGCCAGATTTAAAGCCATAGCATTAATCGTGAAATCCCGTCTATTTTGGTCATCATGTAAAGAGCCATCCTCAACAATTGGATTGCGACTATGTTCGTGATAACTTTCTTTTCTGGCACCCACAAATTCAATCTCGATATCATCAAATCGCAACATGGCTGTTCCGTATGTTTTAAACACCTGTACTTTGGGATTTGTCGGAAGATTTTTAGCTACTTGTTTTGCCAATGCGATACCACTGCCAATGGCTACAATATCTATATCTTTTGCAGTGCCTCTGTTTAATATATAATCTCTTACAAATCCGCCTATAGCGTAGCTTTCAACTTGTAATTCTTTAGCAGATTGCGATACGATTTGAAATATGGGATGTTGTAAAGCTTCTTTGTAATTCATTTGAAACAAAAATCCAGCTATATATGGATTTCGATGCTTGAAATTTCTAAATTATTCTCTAATGACTTGAACAGTACCATCTCCATTCAACTTAATAATGGAAGATGGTCGTGTGTCTGTTTTTATATCGGGCAAATTTACGATATAGTCTACACCTTTTAAAATTCCTTCAGATATTTCTTTGAAGCTTTTTGGAGATGGTTCACCACTGATATTGGCCGAAGTAGATACCAAAGGTTTGTTGAATTTACTAATCAAATCATGAGCAAACCCAGAATGAGCTATTCTGATAGCTATTGAGCCATCTTCAGCTAATAAATTTTGAGCAAAGTTACGAGGTTTGTTATAGATAATAGTTGTAGGTTTTTTTGCTTCTCGAATAATTTCTACAACCTCTTCAGAAATGTATTCAACATAGTTTTCAAGCATTTTGAAATCACTTACCAAACAAATGAGCGCTTTACTTTCAA
The DNA here is from genome assembly GCF_055227665.1 of Hanstruepera sp. CR43. Taxonomy (NCBI): domain Bacteria; kingdom Pseudomonadati; phylum Bacteroidota; class Flavobacteriia; order Flavobacteriales; family Flavobacteriaceae; genus Hanstruepera; species Hanstruepera sp. CR43. The sequence continues at coordinate 2,795,050 of NZ_CP200078.1, forward strand.
TGCGTTTTTTTAAAGTATAGATTTTGGAGACAGCTTTCGGATTTGTGGCATCACATCCAATGCCCCAAATAGTATCACTAGGGTAGAGTAAGGTGTCATTGGAATTTAAAACCTTTAGCGCATTAATGATTTCTTGGGTAATCGAACTGTCCACTTAATTTAATATATTTGGGCGCAAGATAACTATAAATGCAATTAATATCCTACATTTCAAAAAGCGGTAACGTTGGTGATGATTTAAACGATTGGCTTTGGCCTAAAGTTTTTGGAGAAAAGTTTCTAATGGCTCGTCAGGACACGGCTTTTTTTGGAATAGGTTCCATTTTGATAAAGGACTCTCATTTTATTGAAAGAGCTCATCAATTTCCTAAAAAAATTATTTTTGGTACGGGTTTGAGATCCATCAATGAATATATCGAATTGGATGAATCTTGGGAGCTTTATTTTTTACGAGGGCCATTCGGTTCTTTAAAATTAACAAATGATCCATCACATTTTATTTCTGATGGGGCTTACTTTATAATGTTGTTGCCGGAATATCAAAGTTATTTGAAAGAGCCAAAAAAATACCCCATTAGCTTTGTGCCTTATTTTCAATCCATAGAAAAAATAGATTGGAAAAAAATATGTGATAAAATGGGTTGGCATTTAATATTGCCAACGCTGGATGTTGATACGTTTATCAAGGAGATAGCAGCAAGCGAACAGGTTGTTTCAGAAGCCATGCATGGAGCTATTTTTGCTGATATATTGCGAGTGCCATGGAAACGTTTTCGCTTTTATGCACATCACTACGAAGGAGAACAGGTATCTGAATTTAAATGGAACGATTGGTTGTTTTCTATAGAACATTTTAAAAATGAATTTATTGAGGCTAGACTTAAAAAAGACAAAGGGCTTTATAAATTTTATAAACGCAGAAGTCGTTTAAAAAATGAAAAGCATATTTTGGAAGCATTTATAAATCATGAAAATGTAGATTTTAGCTTGTCTTCGAAACTGGTGGTATCCAGAATGATTTCAGAAATGGAAAAAGCCAAATCGAAATTGGTTGCCTATTTGAATTCTTAATTTTCCCGAATGAAAACCAATTTAAAAATACAAATCAAGAATATTTTTTTTGCCAATAAGCTTAAAAAGAAAAAGAAGTATTTGGATGTAAATTCTATAGATACTCAAAGACCGGTTGTTCTAATCGTAGATAATTTAATTCCTGAATTTGATAAGGATTCTGGTTCCAGACGCCTTTTTAAACTTATTCAGTTGATGCTGAAGAACAATTATTCGGTGGTGTTGGTTGCAGATTTAAAAGAATACAAATATCACAGTGATTATATTGATAAATTTCGTGAAAAGGGTGTATTTGTCTATGAACCTTATCTTGATGAAAAAGGTAAGTTTGTTTCAAAGGCTGGTTTTATCAAAAGATTAGCTCATAAGATAGATTTTGTATGGTTACATCGACCGGATATCTTTAAAGGTTATTATCGCTATATAAAATCTGCTCTTCCAGATGCTACGGTAATTTTTGACATGGTTGATTTTCATTATTTGCGTTTAAAACGGGAATATGAGTTGGAACCTAAAAAGGAAACTTTAAATCTTGCGAATGAGTACTTAAGGATGGAGTTGGACAATTGCCAAAAAGCCGATAAAATTGTACTCATTTCAACGGGAGATAAAACCGCTTTAAAGCAATATGATGTCGATTTATCTATAGCTGAAATTTTAAGCAATGTACACCAGTATATAGATCAAGAAAATTTTGTGCCCTTTGAAAAACGACATGAACTTTTATTTATTGGTGGATTTAAGCATACACCCAACGAAGATGCTGTTTTATTTCTACATCAGGAAATCATGCCCAAAATTTGGAAAGTTCATCCAGACTTGGTAGTTAACATTATCGGTAGTTATCCAACAGAACCCGTTTTAAAACTAGATTCACCATTGTTTAAAATTCATGGTTTTGTTGATGATGTAGCACCATTTTTTAAAACAGCCAAGGTTTTTGTAGCGCCACTTCGTTATGGTGCTGGAATCAAGGGGAAGATAGGTCAAAGTTTAGAGTATAGTCTGCCTGTTGTTACAACAGATGTTGGAGCAGAAGGTTTTAATTTTTCGCCTTTTCAAGACATTATGATTGCAGACAACGCTGAAAATTTTGCAAACAATGTTCTTCAAATTGTATCCAATGAAACGTTGTTTTACGATTTAAGTAATCATTCCAAAACTATTTTGGAACCTTTTTCTTTGCAAAAAACTGAAGAGAATTTACTTAAAATATTATCTAAATAAGGTTTAGTTTTTTAATTCGAAAACCGTATTTACCCAATTATCTATCGTGTATTTGTAGTAGATGTTTTCAGGTAAAGGAGCATAAGGTGTATTAAAAAAATCTGAATCCAAGTTTATATTATTTTCATCTATTACTAGAATATTATTTGGATTATAAAAGTCATATTGCGCCACAGTTTTGTTGGTTGTAATTAGCTTTCTTTGATAAGCCAATGACTCAAAAACTCTAAAACTCAATCCATTGTGACCAGGTCTTATTAAATCCAAGAATATCCTAGAGTCATCTAAATAAGCTTTTAAGGTGTCTGGTCTAATTTCTTCTCGTTGATATGTGATTCCTGAATGCAGATTTTTTGGTTCATGTTTACCGACCAAAATAAAGTTGAACGAGATATTTAGAGCCTCAAGCTTTGAGGCAATATTATTTAAAACAGGCGACCTGTCATCAGCAGTCATGACTATAAAAACATCTTGTTTGAAAGACTTTTTTAAGTCTTGTTTTTCTTGATAAATGTAGTTTGAAAGATGTTTAAAATGAAATTGTTCAACATCATCTAAATCAAAAGAGTAGATGTCGTCAAAAATACCGTTGAGTAAATGGTCAATGGGAAATCGTTTACAGCTATCGTAAATGTAGGCAATGTAATGGTCAGTCTGCTCGTTTACAAACTGGTGGGTACTCAAATCTAAAGAATCTGGTCTGATGCATAATATATGATCTTGCTTCCCTAATTTTTTAAGATGTTTCATTACATATTCCTGTGATTTAATACGCTTGATATTTGATTTGGTAAATGTTTTTCTAAAAAAATTTGAAACCCGATCAATTATACCTTTGTATTCATACCTGAAGTTGCTAATGTCGATATGGCTAGCATCAATTCCTTTTTGTTTTAATGCTTCAACAATGTGTTTGTCATAATCCCAATAATCAAAACTTATTAAGCAAATTTTCATACAAAGTGGATAGTAAATAATAAATAATGCGTGTCAAAAGTAGTAATTTTATATCTAAACCTTTCTTATTAAAGATGTCGTATATTTGAACTCGGTTATTTAACGCAAAATCCTAATTACCTTGAAAAAAATACAGGTTGGTTTTTTAGTTTCCTACGACTATGAACTGCTAAAAAATGCAATTCCTTTAATATATTCTGAAGCTGATACGGTTTTTTTGGCAATCGATATTAATAGAAAAACTTGGAACGGTGCCGATATTACGATTGACGACTCTTTTTTTGAATGGATAAAAACCTATGATGTTGACCATAAGATTAAAATCTACGAAGATGATTTCTTTGTGCCCGAATTAAGAACCATGGCTTGCGAAGTTCGCGAACGTAAAATGTTGGCAGGGCAAATGGGAGAAGGAAACTGGATCATTCAATTGGATGCTGATGAGTATTTTATAAATTTTGAAAAATTTGTTCGTTTTTTAAGGAGTAAGAATCATTATCTTGATAATCCAGAAAAGCATAAGATCCAAATAAAACCATTTCATGTAACACTTTACAAAAAACTGGATAGCGGCTATTTGTATATCACAAATACAACCAAAACAGTGGTTGCAACCAATTTTCCAGATTATGTGGATGGCAGAAAAACAACAGGCCGTGTTCACTATGTCAATGCATTAATTTTACACGAATGCTTATCTCGTGATCGTGAAGAATTGGTTACGAAACTGGAGAACTGGGGACATAATGTTGATGTCGATTTTGAGGGTTTCATGAAAAAATGGGATAGCGTTAATAAGGATAATTACCAAGACTTTGAAGGGTTTTATTATATAGAACCTATGAAGTGGAAACATCTAGACTATATTGAAGGGAATGATTTTCAGGAACTCTTTGAGAATTTTAAAGAGCAAAAAGAAGAAGAACTTTACAAATCGAGCAGTTACATTTTAAAGAAGAATTTAGGTCAGTATATTAATTACTTTTTTAAAAAGTAATCCGTTGCTATGAATTGGAAAATTAACAAACAGTTTCAGGACAAGGAGTCAGCACTCTTGAAAATCATTAATGAATTTGATATTTCAGGACAAAATTTTGGAAATCAGGAACGGAATTCGCTAAAACTATTTGATTTTGAAGGAATTATAGTAAATGTTAAATCCTTCAAAATACCCAATGCAATTAATCAAGTTGTGTATAGGTTTTTTAGAAAAAGCAAAGCTCAACGCTCCTTTGAGTATGCTAATAGATTACAGGAATTGGGTATAGGTACACCGCAACCCATTGCATACTTTGAATCAAAAACACCTTTGTTGTTTAAAAAGAGCTATTACATGAGTGAGCAATTGAATTGCGAGTATACGTATAGAGATTTGACTTTTGATTTCAACATTCCAGATTACGAAGCTATTTTACGGGCATTTACGCGATTCACGTTTACATTGCATGAAAACCATGTTTTGTTTTTGGACCATTCACCAGGTAATACCTTGATTAGAATCAAAGATGATGGATTTGATTTCTTTTTAGTTGATTTAAATAGAATGGAATTCAAGCACCTAAACCTTAATGAACGCATCAAAAACTTTGCACGTTTAACCACTCATAAGCAAATGGTGGAAGTAATGAGTGATGAGTATGCCAAATGTATGAATCAACCCTATGAGAAAGTGTTTGATTTAATGTGGCAATACACAAACGACTTTCAAGAGAAATACTATCGAAAAAAGCGTTGGAAAAACAGACTACTTTTCTGGCGTAGCTGACAGGCTGTTTAATCTCTGTAACTCCTTATACCTATGGCTTACTTCGAAGGCATTAAGTTTGGAAATGTCATAGCCAATTTTACCATCAAGAATTCCTAGTCTCATGATATAATGATTAAAAAACCGATATAATGGTTTGACTTTTGATTTGAAAAAGGAAACTGTTTCGCCTTTTTTATGAAGCTCCTTGGCTTTTAAGGTAGCATATTGAGCCATCTTACTTTTGTAATGATCATAATCCCTGAAACTATAATGCAGAATTTTATGTTGTAATGTTGCGGTATTTCCATCAACTATTAAGCGCTCATGCACAGGCCTGGAATCGTCATAACGACATTTGGAAGTTTTGAAAAGTCTAAAGGATTTAGCTGTTTGAAATCCGCTAAATTTTATAGGTTTCTTCCCAAAAAAATACTGAAATTTACAGTAGTAAGCCGATAGGTCTTCGGAAGGTTTTTTTAAAACGTCCAGTATTTCCTGATTTAATCTCGGTGGAATTCGTTCATCTGCGTCAATAAAAAGTACCCAATCGTGAGAAGCCTTTTGGAGGGCGAAGTTTTTTTGATCCGGAAAATTTTTGAATTGACGTTGGTAAGTCCTTACGTTGTGATGACTCTGAAGTTTTTCAAATGTACCATCGTTACTAAAACTATCTACAAAAACAATCTCATCCGCAAAATCAATGTTATTGATCAAATCATCAATATGAATGCATTCATTATATGTGATAACTAATGCTGTTAATTTAGACATCGCCAATTATTAAGTAGTAATAGTTTTAAAAAAAGTATACAATTTTTCTTTAATACCGTCTATAGGATATTCTTCAAAATATTTAAAGGTGTGTTCTTTAATGTATTGCTCATCGTACTGTTGGTAAATTTCGGGCTTGAGATCTTTCAAATGAATGGAGACATTTCTATCATCCTCAAAAATTTGCCATGTTTCCTTATCAACACTAGGAGAAAAAAGGGAGAAAGTTGGGACGTTTAGAGCCTTTGCCATATTTACAGCCCCGCCTTCATTACCAATGAGTGCCTGACATTGTGAAAGTAACCCCAAAAATGATCGCAAACTTTTGGCATATAAATCATAATAAATATGTGATTGTGTTTCGGGTTTACATAAATCGTAAAGCTTTTTGGCTTCTTCGGTTTGTTTGGGGATATAGTTGAAAAGTAAATTGGCTTGCGTTTGCTGAACAGTGTAATCCAATAGTTCAGCCATTTTTTCAAGTGGGTAGGTTTTATACCACTCACTTCCCAAAACACCAATCATAAACGTAGGATTATTGGGTTTTAATGGAAATTTACCCAATAAATTTTTTGCCTCAAGAACTTCATTATTGGTTAGGAAAATTTTTGGCTTGTAATCTGTTATTTCTTTGTCGATTAGTGGAGATAACAGTTTAATTCGGTTTATAATTGCCAACCCTATTTTGGAATTTGTTCCATTGTTTAATCGTTCAATATTATAATTGTAGAAAATTCTTGAATACCCTTTTTTATATGAAATTTTGTTCTTGGCCCCAGAAAACAGGGTTATTAAGTTGGTTTCCAGTTTGCTGTAAACATCAATAACGGCATGGTAATGTTTGGATCTAATTTTAAAAATAAACTTAAATAACGCGCCATAGTTTTTTCGAGTCTTTTCCTTTAAAACAATAATATTGTCAATGTTAGGGTTGTTTTTTAGAACATCAACACAATTTTCATAACACATAAAATCAACAATAGCATTAGGATACTCCTTTTTTATGTTATTCGATATAATAGTAGATGTTAAAACATCACCTATGCGTTTTTGTTGAATGACTAAAAATTTCATTTCGGGAATTTAGTTGCTAAAATATACAACTACAAAATAATATAAAGATGTTAAGAAGATAATTTAACTACTTTTGTAAAAATTCTGAATAATTCATGGCAATAAGCGGACTGGTCATAGCCTATAATGAAGAAAAGAACATTGGAAAATGTGTTCGTGCACTTTTTGAGGTTTGTGACGAGGTTATAATAATTGATTCCTTTAGTAAAAACCGGACGGTTGAAATAGCCGAAAACGAAGGTGCTAAAGTTATCCAACAGGAATTTTTAGGAGATGGACCACAAAGAACTTTTGGATTGCCCTATTGCCAGAATGATTGGATTCTAAATTTAGATGCTGATGAATTTCTGGACACAGATGCCATTAGGTTCATAAAAGAAAAAAAATATCTGGAAGGTAATTATGATGCGTTTGCATTCCGAGTTAAAAATTATCTAGGTGATGAACTGATTGATTTTTCAGGTTGGTATCCAGACAGCAAGGTGCGTTTTTTTAATAAGAAAACGGCCAAGCCTTCAGATGCTGCAGTTCATCAAAAAATATTGACTACCAATGAAAAAAAGGTAGCTGTTCATATTCTACATTATGGTTGGGATTCTTTAGAGCAACTCATAGCCAAAAAAAATCAATACTCAACATGGCATTCACAACAGCTCTTTGATCGTGGTAAGCGTATAAATAGTTTTAAGCCATTGTTGAATGGAACAGTGGCATTTATCAGATGCTACTTTTTTAAAAGAGGTGTATTTAATGGGTTAGATGGAATAACTCTGGCCATGGTACAAGCTTTTTTTTCATATACAAAGTATGCCAAATTACTCAAGCTTCAACGAAAAGAACGTTTATCCAAACCCTAGATTAAACAGCTACATCATATTTACGTAAAGCGTCATTAAGTGATGTCTTTTTATTGGTGCTTTCTTTTCGTTTGCCAATAATTAGAGCGCAAGGGACATTGTAATTACCAGCAGTAAAAGTTTTGGTATAGCTACCTGGAATAACAACTGATCTGGCAGGAACAACTCCTTTCATTTCTTTTGGTTCATCTCCAGTAACATCAATTATTTTAGTTGAGGCTGTTAAAACAACGTTGGCGCCTAAAACGGCTTCCTTTTCAACGCGAACACCTTCAACAACTATACATCTAGAGCCAATGAATGCGTTATCCTCAATAATAACTGGGGCAGCTTGTAGTGGTTCTAAAACACCACCAATGCCAACACCTCCTGATAAATGCACATTTTTGCCTATTTGTGCACAACTTCCAACTGTAGCCCAAGTATCTACCATAGTGCCTTCATCAACATAAGCACCTATATTGACATAGCTGGGCATCATGATGACACCTTTTGAGATATAAGCGCCATGACGAGCTACAGCGTGGGGTACAACACGTATTCCTTTTTCTTGATAACCGGTTTTTAAGGGGATTTTATCATGATACTCAAAAATACCAACCTCAAATGTTTCCATTTTTTGGATGGGGAAATATAAAACAACTGCCTTTTTTACCCATTCGTTTACTTGCCAACCGGATTCCGTTGGTTCAGCAACTCTTAGGGTACCAGCATCCAATAAGTCTATAACATTTCTAATACTGTCGATAGTTATCTTGTCGGTAAGTAAGGAACGGTCTTCCCAAGCCTTTTCAATAATTTGCTGTAGTTGTTTCATAGAAATAGTTTGAAATTTTAATCAAAATGCAAATATACTTCTACTATTTGACATTAATGAGTTGTGATGTTAAAAACATGTGACTTAATTGCTATTAAGGTGTCTATATTAATAGTAGGTAATGATAATATTTCAGTTACATACGATTTGGTTGGTTGATAGTTTGGATAAAAACATTGATTTGGGCTAAGTCAATTAATGAAAAAAATATCCGACTATCACATGTAGACTCCTTTGCAATTTTGCAGGGGAGTTTTTTTTGACTGTTATAAGTTGTAATTTTGCAGTCTATGGGAAGATTGTTGGCAATAGATTATGGTAAGGTTAGAACAGGCATTGCCATAACCGATGAATTACAAATAATAGCTTCGGGTTTAACAACCGTACTGACTAAAGACCTTATTAGTTTTTTGAAAGATTACATTGATCAGGAAAATGTTGATCTTTTTTTGGTTGGAGAGCCTAAACAGATGAACAATCAGCCTTCTGAAAGCGAAACACTAATTATTAAGTTTTTGGAAAAGCTCCAAAAGGCAATTCCTAACATTCCTGTTGAGCGTGTTGATGAGCGATTTACATCTAAAATGGCTTTTCAAACAATGATTGATAGTGGATTATCAAAAAAGAAGCGTCAAAACAAAGCGCTCATTGATGAAATTAGTGCCACTTTAATTCTTCAAAATTATCTGAATTCCAGGTGAATTTTTGGTCTTAATATTTAGACCATCGACGAAATGCACGCTGTGAAGGTCGAAAAACAGTACGTTTATCGATGAAATGCACAGTTTCATCATATCATCGAGTTTTCGTTTTGTTTCATCAAATTTTTTGGGGTTTAGCTTGTTGTCGAACATATATTTGTCCTGTATCTAATAACAAAGATCAAGACAATGAAACAATTTTTATTTATATGTGTTTTTGCCGCTTTAAGTTTTTCAGGACTACAAGCCCAATCTGATTATCAAGTAGTTACTTTAGAGAAAAAGACTGAACATATCACTAAAGAAAACGTTTCTAAAAAGGCCGATGATAAAGTGGCTGCTAAAAAGAAAGATATTTTGAACGCTAAAATAAACTTGAAGCTTAATGGACAAGAAGGTTTATTCTTAGTAAACGATAGACGCATAGTTTGTTAATATTCAACAAATTTTTATATCCATAATTAGAAGAAGCTCCTTTATTTAAAGGAGTTTTTTTATGCATTTAAGTTATAAGAATTGTATTTTTGCGACCAATAAAAGAAAGTTATAATAATGGTATTACCAATAGTCGCTTATGGCGATCCTGTTCTAAAGAAAAAAGGAAAAGAAATAGCCAAAGATTATCCAAAACTACATGAGCTTTTAGACAATATGTATGAAACCATGTATCATGCGTATGGTGTTGGTTTGGCTGCGCCTCAAATAGGGTTGGATATTCGCTTGTTTTTGGTTGACACAGCTGCTTTTGCTGAAGATGCTGATTTGAATACAGAAGAACAGGAGTATTTAAAAAATTTTAAGCGAACATTCATCAATGCTAAAATTGTTGAAGAAACTGGGGATGAATGGGCCTTTAATGAAGGTTGTTTGAGTATTCCAGATGTCAGAGAAGATGTTTTTAGAAAACCAACCATTACTGTTGAATATTTTGATGAGAATTTTGAAAAACATGTAGAAACCTTTGATGGATTGGTAGCGCGAGTCATCCAACATGAATATGATCATATTGAAGGTATTTTGTTTACCGATAAACTATCTAGTTTGAAAAAACGGTTAATCAAAGGGAAGTTGTCCAATATCTCGAAAGGGAAAATTAATGTGGATTACAAAATGCGTTTTCCTAACTTAAAAAAGAAACGATAATATTTGTTTTACAATAGCAAACAAAAGATATTTGCGCACTTAAAAAAATAATATGAGTTTAGATAAAGTTTTATCAATAGCGGGTAAGCCTGGTTTGTTCCAAATGATTGCACAAACACGTACTGGTTTCATAGCAGAATCATTGATTGATAAAAAACGGGTATCCGTTGGGATACATCACAATGTGAGTATATTGAGTGAAATTGCTATTTATACCTTGACTGAAGAGAAACCGTTAAGAGAGGTTTTTGCACTTATTAAAGATAAAGAAAATGGGCAGGAAACGCCAATCAGTCATAAAGACAGCAAGGATAAATTAGAAGAATATTTCTTTGAAGTTCTGCCAGATTATGATGAAGATCGAGTCTATGCCAGTGACATCAAAAAAATTATTCAATGGTACAATTTGCTCCAAAAACACGACCTTTTGCATTTAGATGAAGATGTGGTAGCAGCCGAGGAAGAAGAATAACACCCATTATAATTCATAAAATCCAGTTTTAAACTGGATTTTTTTATACACCTTACTGAAAATATTAATTGTATTTTTAACAAAACTTCAAAATATGAATTCCAGAGCAGACCAATTGAAAGCTTTTGATAGATTGTTGACCATTATGGATGAACTCCGGGAACAATGTCCATGGGATAAAAAGCAAACTATGGAAACCCTGCGTCATCTTACCATTGAAGAAACTTATGAACTTGGGGATGCTATTTTAGATAATGATCTCGATGAGATTAAAAAAGAACTGGGCGATGTATTATTGCATATCGTTTTTTATTCCAAAATAGGTAGTGAAACCAATGATTTTGATATAGCCGATGTCTGTAATACGATTTGTGATAAATTAATTAATAGACACCCACATATTTACGGTGACGTTACTGTGGAGAATGAAGAAGATGTTAAGCGTAACTGGGAGAATTTAAAACTAAAAGAGGGTAAGAGCAGCGTGCTTGAAGGAGTTCCTAAAAGTTTGCCAGCACTAGTTAAGGCTAATAGAATCCAGGATAAAGTAGCTGGAGTAGGGTTTGATTGGGAAGAGCCTAATCAAGTTTGGGAAAAAGTAGAGGAAGAATTAAAAGAATTGCAGGAAGAGATTAAAATTGGAGATAGTAATGCTATTGAGAATGAGTTTGGAGATGTTATGTTTTCAATGGTCAATTACGCCAGATTTTTAAAAATTAACCCAGAGAACGCATTGGAGCGAACCAATAAAAAATTCTCAAAACGTTTTCAATATTTAGAATCAAAAGCTAAAGCCTTGAACAAAAATTTAAAGGATATGACGCTTCAGGAAATGGACGTATTTTGGGAAGAAGCCAAGCAATTACCAAAATAGGTGATTAAAAAAATATAATTTTTAAGTGAAAACATCCAAATACAAAATCTGAACGTATATACTACCAAATGACAACTTCATAAGTAGGTTAATAGCATAATCACAAGAGAGTAATCTCGAATGTCATTTTGGTAAAGGTGGTTGTAATAGTTGGGAAAAGCAACCCTTTAGTTAGTTTAGTTAGAACTAAAATCCCGCTTAAGTTAAACCTTAAGCGGGATTTGGTTTTTTGAGTCATTATATTATCTAATATAAATCCTTAATTTTTCTCAATTTGGTTTTCCAAAGGTCCAATGATTGCTTTTGCTTTTCAATATTTTGGTGGACTTCCTGTACCAAAGGATTGTCGTCATCTACATTACTAAAAAATTGTAGATTGTTTTCCAGTTGGTTTATTTCTGCTTTGACATCATTGATTTTTTTTCTGATAAACGATCGCTCGTTGTCCAAATGTCTTGGGTCTTTGGCATTGTTTAGGGAGTCTAATTTGGTTTCAAATTTAATAAGTTCAGCCTCTTCATGGTTGATATCTAACTTTTTGAAGATTGTATCCAAAACTTTGTTTAATTTTCCTTCAACATATCGCTTATTAGGAGGTACATTACCAATGTCTTTCCATTTTTCAACATACCCTTTTACCTGCTCTAAATCAGTCTCTTTTTTTCCGGAAAGTTCTATATTTTTTAAATCATCCAAGAGTTTAACTTTTTGAACATATGCTTCATTACCTTCTGCATTTTCAGCATCTTTTAGGGCATGAAGTCTGTCAAAGTAATGGTTGCAGGCAGTTTTAAATTGCTTCCATATTTTATCGCTATTCTTTCTCGGAACGTGTCCAATTTTTTTCCAATCACTTTGGATTTTTTTCATCAATGTTGTTGTGGTCTGAAAATCTTCACTATCCTTATTATCTTCAGCAATTTTGATTAAATCCAATTTCTTTTGAAGGTTATCGTATTGCGATTTTTTGAGATTCTTGTAAAACGCATTCTTGTTTCTGTTGAAGGTTCTGACTGAATCCTTAAAACTGGCCCAGGTAGCTTCGTTTACTTTGATGGGAACTTTTCCGGCCCCAAAAAAATCATTGCGAAGTGCCTCCACTTCCTTGATAGCATTTTGCCAAGCATTGTGTGAAGTGGCACCTTTATCAGCAATTGCTTGAATTTTTGAGATTATGTCGTGTTTAATCTCTAGGTTTTTTTCGTAAATTTTATCTAATTCAGCAAAGTATGCCTGACGCTTATCGTTAATTTTTTTGGTGGCTGCTTTAAAGCGATCCCAAATGTCTTCGCGATGTTCTTTTCCTACTGGGCCAAGCTCTTCTTTCCACATTTTGTGAAGGGCTTGTAACTCTCTGAAAGCTCTATTATGATTGTCATCTTCTGCCAGTTCTTCGGCGCGCTCGATAATTTTTAACTTCTGTTCTAAATTATGCTTGAAATCTAAATCACGAAGATCTCTATTCAAGTGTAAAAAGTCGTAGAACATTTCAACATGATGGTGGTAACTATTCCAGGCATTGTTATATTTATCCCTTGGTATAGGTCCTGCATTTTTCCAACGTTCTTGTAACTCTTTAAAATGCTTGTAGGTTGTGTTTATATTTTCTTCAACATTAAAAAGACCTTTAATTTCTTCAATTATTTCCAGCCTATTGGCTAAATTTTCTTTGAGGTTTTTCTCTATGTTCTTATAATGTGCATTTAGTTTGTCACGATATTCAGCGTAAGTTTCCTTGAATTGCTTTTGAACTGGACTAGAATAGTAAAAATCTATTTCATTCCCACCATCGTTCAAGAACTCTTCTTTTTTCTCATCAAGTAATGAATTGAATTTTGATTTGAATTCGGATCGTAAATTTTCTACATGAGACCTAATAGCTTGAACTTTCTCACTCTTCACAAGTTTTTCAAGCTCGCTGACCAATTCATCAAGAGACATTTTATCGTAATCCTTGTGCTCTATATCGTGCCTGTCTTTGTTACCTTCATCTTCAGCATCTTCGGCGTTGGATTCGTCTATTTCATTTAGAACAGATTCATCGTCATCAACATCAGGGTCTTCTGACTTTTCTGAAGGTTTGTCAGAATCAATACTTGGAGTGTTTTCAAGGACCGGTTCTTCTTGAACTTCTTCTGGAGCATCAGTTGTTTCTTGCTCTATGTCTTTTACAGGTTCGCTAATTGCTTTTTTTTCTTCTTTTCCGTCTGCTTGTTGCAGGTTATCATGCTCTGACATTTTACTAAATGTTTAGGTTCGTTATACTACTGAAGTGTTAAAGATAACAACAACTGCAATATTTACAAAGGCTTGAACGATTTTTAATGATATTGTCTAATTGTTCCAAATATTCCAAGCTTTTTTAGCTTGGTACTTTAGCATATTAGAACCGTTAATGATAGTAGCTTTTTGGGCTAGTGCTTTTTTTAAAAAAAGGGTTTGTTCAGGATTGTAAATGAGATCGAACGCTATATGATTTTTCCCGATACCATTGTAGGGAATATTTGGAAATTGATCAACATTTGGATAGGTACCCAATGGGGTACAGTTTATAATTATTTGGTGGGTACTGATAATATCTTCTGTGAGTGCTTTGTAAGTTAATTGTCCTTTTTTTGATGGTTTTCTGGAAACAAACTGATAGTCAATATCCAATGACTTTAAAGCAAAGGCAATGGCTTTACTGGCACCACCTGTGCCTAAAATTAATGCGCGTTTGTGCTTAAACTTCAAAAGAGGTTTTAAGGCTTTTTTAAAACCGTAATAATCGGTATTATAACCTTTAAGCTTACCATTTTTAGTAATTTTTATGGTATTGATGGCGCCAATTTTTTTGGCTTTTTTGTTCAAGGTATCCAAATAGGGGATGATTTGTTCCTTATAGGGTATGGTTACGTTTAAACCAATCAATTCAGGATTGTTGGCAATAATACTGCGGAATGTGTCTAAATCTTCAATATCAAAATTGCTGTAAGAAGCATCTACAATACCTTCTTTTTCAAATTTTCTTTCAAAAAAGTTTTTAGAAAAAGAGTAGGCGATATTCTTACCAATCAAACCGAATTTACGCATAACGTTTTCTGGTTTTTTGTCCGTAAATTTCAAGTGCCAGAACAATTAATATTCCCAAAATAACAAACCCTATGGCGAATCCTGTTTCAGAATTCCATTCGGGCCTATAGCGTTGGTAGTTTTCTATAATTTTTTCTCCAGAAGAGTCCAAAGCAAATGTGCCATTTTGGTTGAGCTTAAAAATAGTTTTTTTCCATGGCCATACAACACCCAGAGACCCAACAATAAAGCCGATAATGGACGCAATTGTAATGCTTTTATAGTGTTTCAAAATATAGTTTAAAACATGCGAAAATGTTACCAATCCGGCGATCGAGCCTAACGTAAATACGGCGAGAACTTTCAGCATACGTAAGCGTTCAGAATTGTCCAAAAACCCAAAATCTCCTTTAATGATTTCAATAAAAGTATCATAAAGGGCGTTTACGGAATCAACTAAAAGCAATACATAATTACCCAATAAAATTAAAATAAATGATCCCGAAAACCCTGGTAAGGTCATACCAGAGACACTAATCATTCCACAGAAAAAAACAAACCATAAATTGTCATTTTCCTTGGCTGGATCTAAAAAACTAATACTCACACCAAGTATAATGCCTATTGCCAAGGATAGATATGTTTTGTAGTTCCAGTCTTTAAAATCTTTGCTGATGTAATAAATGGAGCCTATAATCATTCCAAAAAACACGCTCCAAACATACAATTCATAGTGAATAATAAGATAGTCCAATAGTTTGGAGACACTGAAGTAGCTAATTATCATCCCCAAAAAAAGCAGACTTAAAAAACGGCCATTGATGTATTGGAAAAAGCTCTTGAATCGACCATTAATAAGTAGTTTAAATGCTTTACGATTGACCTTTTGAAGGGAATAAATAAATTCTTCATAAAAACCAGCAACAAAAGCAACGACACCACCAGAAACTCCGGGCACTTTATTGGCAGCTCCCATTCCCAATCCTTTTAGGACTAGAAAGACTTTATCGGTGAATGTGCGTGTACTTTGCATTTACTGTGATTTTTTACCAAGTCGCTCCAAGATGAAAATCGTTAAAAACCCTACTATCATAAGCGCTATTGCTAGGAGCCATTGCGAATCGATTTGATTGTTCAGCTCTGAATAGCGAACAGCTAAAATGCTTTTTTCACTAACAACTTTGTACGACTCAAAATCGGCTATTTGCTGTTGGTATAACGTTAAGTTGCCCAGTTCGGATATGTCAGAAAAAGGCATGATTTTACCACTGGACTTTTCCATAACGGTTTCAGTCAGTTTCCATGGCCAGACCTTGTTCAATGACCCAAAAATAAAGCCTGTCAGTAAAGCCAAGGTTAGGTTGTGGTAATGTTTGAACAACCATTTTAGTAAATGGCTAAAACTTAACAAACCTACCAAGGCACCAGTAGCAAAAATGGCGATACGCTTAAAATCAAAATCATGAAGGGCATCGCTTAAGGTTTTGTAGGCACCTAATATGACCAGAATAAATGAACCGGATATACCAGGCAGAATCATGGCACAAATAGCAATAGCTCCAGCTATGAACAAAAACAATGGCGTTTCGTTACTCGCCGATGAAGGTATAAGAGTAATATAATAGGCTACAATGGTACCAATAACTAAAGCTGTTAGGGTAGCTGGTGACCACTTGGTGATCTGCTTTCCAACAAAATAGATACTGGCTATGATGAGTCCAAAGAAAAATGACCATATTAAAACAGGATGGTATTCAATGAGGTACTTTGCCAGCCTCATAAAGGATACGAAGCTTACAATGATACCTAGGAGTAAAGCGATTAGAAAATTACCATTTAAAGCTTGCCAGAACGATTTAAAACCTTCTTTTCGGAGTTTTTTTAACAAGTTTAGATTTATACCGCTTATGGTAGAAATTAGCTCCTCATAAATACCAGAAATAAAGGCAATAGTTCCGCCAGAAACACCAGGAACAGCATCAGCTGCACCCATAGCCAATCCCTTCAGCGAAATCAAAAAATAATCTGAAAAACGTCTTTGCATTTTGGATTTTTAATAAAATCCAAAGGTAGTCAATTTAAGTTACAAGAATACTTACAACTTTGCTTTTAAGAGCGTTTTAACTTGGCTCTTTTCGTATACTTGAGGAAACAATTCCTCAATAATCAGGGCAAATTCTGCATTAAAGCGCATTCCGTTTTTTAAGTGGTAGGAACCCTTTTCTGTTTCGTGCAAGGTATAATATAAACCAGCCAACCTAAATTCTATTTCAGCATTTTCCGGGTAAAATTCAGCTGCTTGTAAAAAATTATAAACAGCGGCTTCGTGTTCTCCAATTTTCAACAGAATGTCACCCCTTGTTAGCCAGGTACTCAATTCATAGTTGCCCAATTCCAAAGCTTTTTTATAGCCGTTTTCAGCTTCTTCCCAATAGGATAGACGCTCATTTATTTGAGCATAGAGTTTCCAATAAACAACATTTTCGGTATCAATATTCAAGGCTTTGTTTATGTAGTACAAGGATTTTTTATAATTCCTTTTCTTCATGTAAAACTTGGTAATGGCTATCCAACCTTTATCCAAAAGTGGATCTTCCTGAACGGTTTTCTTGTAATATTGGACTGCCAATTCCATGTTTTTGAGTTTTTCATGGCAAGAACCAATTCGTAGCAGGGCAAATGAGGTTGGGTCATCCAGTTTTAACGTGATACTGTAATTTTCAATGGCATCTTCATAGCGCTTTAATTTTTCCAACACTTTGCCTTTTTCTAAATAAGCCCCAATAAAGGTATCTTCGGAAATAATAGCAAAATCATAGGCTGCCAACGCTTTTTTATAGTCCTTGAGTTCGTAATACTGCTTGCCTAACTGATGCCAGGCAACTTCACAATACGGATTGCTATCCAAAAACGTATTTAAGTACGAAATGGCATCTTCATGCTGTCCCAAAAAGTCAAAACAATAAATCATATTGTGTAATGCAGCATAATCATGTAAATCAGCTTCAAGGCACTTCATAAAATAGGTTTTGGCATCTTCAAACTTATCCAAAAACAAATATTCCATACCGATTAAGGAGTAGATGTCTATAACATCATCGGTTAGATCAAGGGATTGTTTCAATACCTCTATGGCCTTTTCGTGGTCATCCCTTTTAGACAGGATGTTGGCTTTTTGAATGTAAATCTCTTCATTATGCGGGTCGATAACATGCAATTCATTGATTAGCATGTCTGCCTTATCCAAATCATTTTCAAACACATAGATTTCTACCTTAAACAATTTTAAATTGACGGATGTTGGATGTTGTGAAAGCCCTAATTTAATGGCTTTTTTAGCGAGTGCTATTTTTCCTTGGTTGAGGTAGTGGTGAATGATATTTTCAAATTCTTCTGAATCAAAAAACAAAACATGGTTTGTTTTTAACATGGATTCGAATCGGGTAAGTGGCAAATTGTTGTTGTCGTTGGGACGTAACTCCATAGGCACATTTATATGATTTTCCTTGAATAAATGTAATGTTCTATATGGCTAATTGCAGTTAAAAATCCAAATGTTTTTAACAAAGTAATCAACAGTAAACATTGGATTAATGGTTTGCTGCTGATTTTCAGCTGCTTGAATTTAGTTTTGTAGACTATCTAAAATAGAGGTGATGATTTTGCAGCCTGCAATCAATTCGTCATTTGAAATTGTCAAAGGTGGTGTTATGCGGATGGCTTTGGGCTCAAACAACAACCAAAATAGAATGAGTCCCTCGTCTTGTGCTTTTAAAATAACTTTGTTTGTCATTTCAGCTGAAGGCGTCATAGCAGCCAGCATCAAACCCTTACCACGAATTTCAGTAATTAAAGGATGTCTTAAGTGTTCTCTAATGAGTTTTTCCTTTTCTAGGGTTTGAATCATTAAATCACTTTCAACTACTTCGGATAGTGTTGCCAATGCAGCGGCAGCAATCACCGGATGACCACCAAAGGTTGTGATGTGACCCAGTTTTGGATTGTTGGCCAATAAACTCATTAACTCACCAGAAGTGGTAAAAGCACCAATGGGCATACCACCACCTAATCCTTTGCCTGTTACCAAAATATCGGGCACACACTTATAGTGCTCAAATGCAAATAAGGTTCCTGTACGTCCAATACCCGGTTGTATTTCATCTAAAATTAATAAAGCACCAACAGCATCACAGCGGTTTCTTATCAATTCCAAATAGTTGTTTTTAGGCTCAATAAAACCAGCACCTCCTTGAATGGTTTCTAGTATGACACAGGCCGTTTTATTGGTGATGTTACTAATATCTTGAATATTATTGAACTCAATAAACCGGACATCAGGAATCAGGGGTCTAAAAGCTTGCTTGCGTTCTTCATAACCCATAACACTCATGGCACCCATAGTATTGCCGTGATAGGCGTGTTTGGCAGAAATGATTTCACTACGACCAGTGGCACGTTTCGCCAATTTAATAGCACCTTCAATGGCTTCAGTGCCAGAATTGGTTAAATAGGTTTGCTCGAGGTTGTCCGGTAAATGTTTGGCCAATAATTTGGAAAGTGCTACTGCAGGTTGCTGCACATACTCCCCATAGACCATAACGTGTAAGTATTTATCCAGTTGTTCTTTTATGGCCATAACCACTTTGGGATGTTTATGTCCAAGTGTACAGGCCGAAACACCTGCGACAAAATCTAAATAAGCTTTACCTTTTGTATCATAAATATAGGAACCTTCGGCGTGGGAGATTTCCATAGCCAACGGGTGGGTTGAGGTTTGCGCCTGATATTTAAAGAAATCGTCCTTCACTTTTAATTATTATCCTTTTCAAGCGTGGTTTTGCTACCGTCTATTGTTTGTAAGGCTCGTTTATCTATAACCTCTTTAGGAATGTTTCTGGAAACCTTGGAAGGCTTTTTTTCTGTTTTTGGTTTGTCTTTAGAATTTTTGTCCTCTTCAGCTTTTTTAATACGTTCCATCATGGCGTCATCAAAAAACTCTTCCTGTGGAACATATTCTTCTAATCCTTTAATTTTTGGTAATTCCAAAGGTGGATCATCATTAAACAGATCTTTCACGCTTTTTGGACGTTCATTGTCACGCCACACAAAACCACGCAATAATCTAGAATTTTCAGGAAACTGAGATTCTGGTGTGGTGACCGCATCGGGTTGTTTATAACGAATAAACTGCGAAATAGCACCATCTTCAAAAAACACTGAAATACTTCCCGATCGGGCTTTGTCTATACCAAAGAGTTCATTGTTTTCATTTCGCGCATAAAATATGGACTCCGCATTTTTATTGATATCTACTTGTTTCAAATTGTTCTGCTCATCAAAAAGACCAACTAGTGTTTTACCTTTTATTTGATTGAACCCATTGTCACTCAAGGTATCTTTACTAACAATAAAAGCATTTTCAAATACCAGTAAAGAATCAAGTTTTTCGGTTTCGGGATTGGATTTAATGTGAATGGTATCACCAGTCATTTGATTCTCTAAATTCCATAATATGGGATCACGGCGTTTGGCAAAAGCGTCTTTAGAGGATAATCGAGACAGGTTGATTAGCTCTGTGAGTCCAGTAGCATGGTTAACGTGCACAGAATCGGCTTTACCACTCATGTCAGATTTATAGAACTTGGCATTTCTAAAGGCTCGGGTAATACGCTTTTCAGGTTTGCCTGTGACCATCAAGGTGTCGGCATGCATGTATATAGAATCGTTTTCCTGGACCGTTATAGCTAAAGCACGCTTGGTAATGAATACGGAATCTTTCGCCTTATATATTTCGGCGTAATGTCCTTTAATGACACTCTTATTGGTGGTGTCGGTTACTTTGATGTTGTTGGTAGCCGAAGCAAAATTCCGGTTGTTGTCAAAATACATGCTATCGCCTTCAAACACCCTGTAATCGTATTCAATTTTGGTATTTTTCATACCATAACCTGTTTTACGTTCGGTGTCATAAAAGCCGCGTTCGCAATAGGTCTTGCTTTCAGAAGTCACAATAGTTGATGGCCCGAAAAGATAGGCATGTCCTGTTTCCGAATAGAAATCCAATTGATCGGTATTGATGGTGTAATCGGGATTGACCAATACCACCTTATTAACAAACTGGTATTTCTTGCTGTTCATATAATAACGCCCAATATTACTGGTAATGGTGCCCGAAGAATCCCGAACCACACGACCACCACTTTTATAAAACGATTGCTGTTTAACCCGGTCAAAAAACAAGGTATCTGTGGTTAGGGTGGAGTTAGGTTCGGTAAGCACCACGTCACCACTGGCAAAGGCCAGTTTGGTCTTGCCGCTGTACTCCACGTATTTGGCGTTCATATTAATGGTGTCGCCTTGTTTCATGCGGACGTTTCCGTAAGCTTCCACAAAGTTCTCATTACTGTAGAGGTTGGCTTGGTCGCACCACATATCGACGCCTTCGTGAATCACATGTACCTGACCCGAGTCGTCACGTGTCATGACCTTAAGGCCTGGGGCTTCGGCTTCTTTAAACTCCAGAAACCCACCATAGACAATTTCAATACGCTTTTGGTCTTGAGCTTGTAAGCCCAGTTGCCATAGTAAGATGACCAAGAAGGTGGTAAGTATGTTGCTGTTTAATTTCAAACGCTAGATTTTGGCTCAAAAATAATGATAATATTGGTGTAGCGTGATGCATTAGGAATTTTTTAATAGAAATGACCAGTTGCCAAGTATAATCAGGTGTTCTTAAATTGCTATTTTTAACTTATTTTAGAGAAATAAACATGGTGAGTAATGAACGTAATTGTGTTTGTCAAACATTGTAGCAAATATGAGAATCCTGCTTCACATTATAATTTTTACCTTTTTAACAATTATAACACAAATTGGCGGGGTTGTGTATATAGTTTCAATTTTGCTCATTAAGAGAAGTTTAAAGAAACAGAGAATAAAACGGATTGGAGCTTTTGTTGCGCTTTATTTGATTGCTACATTTTTGATAGTTCCAAATGTTGCACCGATTTTTGGACGTGAAAAAATAAAAGAAACAGAATTTTTAAAGGCACATTCCATTTTTTATAAGCTTGCAAATAGAAATTATGTTAGACCTGAACTAAACGAAACCCTCCATCAAGTTGCAACTGAATTTGAACATCAGAATAAGGGAATTAAAATGGTCTACCTTGATGCGAACTTTCCGTTTATTGATAAATTTCCACTTTTACCACATTTAAGTCACAATGATGGAAAGAAAATTGATGTTTCGTTAATCTATAAAGACCCAAATGGACATTTGACAAACAGAAAACCTTCAATTAGTGGATATGGTGTCTATGAAAATCCAACTCCTAATGAATACAATCAAACTGAAATTTGTAAAAAAAATGGACATTGGCAATATGACTTCCCCCAATATTTGACTTTAGGGACAATTAACAAGGACATAGTATTTTCAAAAATAGGAACTCGGGATTTAGCTAAAATAATTTTGAAACAAAGTCAAATTGGGAAAATGTTTATCGAACCACATTTAAAAACACGACTGAATTTAACTGACGAAAAAGTGAGGTTTCACGGATGTCAGGCAGTTCGTCATGATGATCATATACATTTTCAATTAAAATGATAAGGCACCGATTGGTATTATGCGTAATTGATTGCTTTTAACTTTCAATTTAAATTTTTGTTATTACTCACAGACCATATTACCCATCACAGAGCACAAATGTTGGTTTACATGCGGCTCAATGGTTTGAAACCACCAAGGTATGTATTGTATCAGTAACATATTCAGAATGACCTTACCCTGATGACTTTTAGCTTTTGACTTTCAGTTTTCACAAATATTAATTTAATATATTCGTGTAGTAGCTAATGGGCTATAACCAACCCTTAACTTAAATTGAAAGACAAATGGCTCAATCTAAAAAAATAGGCCTTAAGGATGCTATTTCGATTGGTATAGGTGGTATGGTTGGAGGTGGTATATTTGCTGTGCTTGGATTAGCAGTATCCTTGGCTAAAGGAGGTACACCAGTTGCTTTTTTATTTGCGGGTATTCTGGCACTAATTACATCATATAGCTATGTAAACCTCTCAAAAAAATATCCAGATAGAGGCGGAACGGTTAAGTTTATAAATCAGGGTTTTGGAAAAACTGTTTTTAGTGGTGCCGTAAACAATTTGTTATGGATAAGTTATATTGTCATGTTGTCGCTTTATGCATCGGCATTTGGGTCATATGCACCTAACCTTTGGGAGATTACGCAAAACAAGACTATTGACTTTCATATTTATGCCAGTGCCATAATTGTAATAGCAACTGCTATTAACTATTACAGTATTGCGGTAGTGGGTAAAATAGAATCTTATGCTGTAATCATTAAACTCATTATTCTCATTGGTTTTATTGGAGTAGGTGCCTATGGTTTGATGGGTAACTCTAATCTTTCTCAATTATCTATTGCAAACTGGGAAAACCCTATTAAATTATTTGCGGGTGGCATGGTCATTTTTGTTGCTTATGAAGGGTTTGAGCTTATAGCCAATGCTGCTCCCGATATTACCAATTCGGAAAAGAATATTCCAAAGGCTTACTATTTCTCGGTCGTTTTTGTCATTCTCTTGTATATTATCATTGCGCTTGTAACGGTAGGATCACTACCTTTTGATCAGATTGCCAAAGCACAGGATTACGTCTTGGCGGAGGCCGCAAAGCCTATGTTGGGTCAAACAGGTTTTACTATTATAACTATTGCGGCGCTGATTTCAACTTTTTCAGCTATCAATGCGTCCCTTTACGGTGGAAGCAAGGTTAATTATGAAATTGCAGAAGATGATGAACTACCGCACCATTTTCTGGCTAAATTCTGGAACCAACCCATAGGACTTATGATAACGGCTGTAACGACGCTTGTTTTGGTAAACGTTTTACAGCTTGAAAGTATTTCTACGGCTGGGAGTATTGGATTTATACTCATTTTTGGTATCGTTAATTTTGTAGGTTATAAATTGGCAACACCAATGCAGACTAATAAAATCATACCATTTTTGGGTTTTGTACTTTGTGCTATAGCCTTGGTCATTCTTGTCAATCAACAATTGCAATCGAATTTAACCGGAATTTTGGTTTCGGTAGGAATCATACTCTTTTGCTTTATAGTGGAATGGTTTTACAAAAAGAGCGAAGCTAAAAACACAAATTAAGCTGTATTCATGAGTGCTGATAAAGACAAAGAAACTTTTGAAACCTGGAACAACATAGCATCTGTGTATGAGGATAAGTTTATGGACTTGGATGTGTATAATGATACATACGATTACTTTTGTAATACCATAGCAAAACCAAATGCCAAAATATTGGACGTGGGTTGTGGTCCTGGATATATTGTAAAGTATTTACTTGCCAAAAAGCCTGATTATAGAATTTTGGGTATTGATACTGCGCCCAATATGATTAAGCTGGCAGAGAAGAATAATTCTATGGCAAGTTTTGCTGTTATGGATAGCAGAAACATTGGTAGTTTAACAATGACCTTTGATGGAGTTATTGCTGGGTTCTGTTTACCATACTTATCACAAACCGAAAGTCAAAATTTTATTTCAAATGCTTATGATTTATTGAATGAAACAGGCTTGATTTATATCAGTTTTGTTGAAGGCAATCCACAACAATCTGATTTTAAAGCAGGAAGTGGTGGTCGTGTTTACTTTTATTATCATCAATTAGATGAACTTAAAAAGACACTGACAGAAACAGGTTTTTCGGAAATAACAGTTTTTAAGGTGAATTATAAAACATCAGAACACCACATTTGATGTGCATACAATAGTGACAGCAATTAAAAAATAAATATTACCTAAAAATAGTCTGCTTTCTGTCTGGCCCCACCGAAACAATAGTTATAGGTGTTTCCAATTCTTTTTCCAAAAAGTCAATGTAAGCGTTTAACGCATCTGGTAATTGCGATGCTTCAGACATCTCCGTTAAATCTGCTGCCCAGCCTTTAAATTCGGTGTAGATAGGCTCTACGTTTTCCGGTTCTATATTGTAAGGTAAATGCGTGATGGTCTCACCTTTGTATTTGTAAGCCGTGCATACTTTTAAGGTTTTAAATCCAGATAACACATCGGCTTTCATCATCATGAGCTGGGTAACACCATTGACTTGACAAGCGTATTTTAAAGCAACCAAATCCAGCCAGCCACAGCGACGAGGTCTTCCGGTTGTGGCACCAAATTCATGACCTACTTTCGCCATGGTTTTGCCATTATCGTCAAACAGTTCTGTTGGAAATGGGCCAGAACCTACGCGTGTGGTGTAGGCCTTAAAAATCCCAAAAACATCACCAATTTTGTTTGGAGCAATCCCTAATCCCGTGCAAGCGCCAGCAGCTGTTGTATTACTGGAAGTAACAAATGGATAGGTTCCAAAATCGATATCTAACAAAGACCCTTGGGCACCTTCGGCTAAAATGGTTTTTCCATCTTTTTGTGCTTGGAAAATATATTCTTCAGAATCAATTAATTTTAAGGATTTTAAAACTTTTACAGCTTCAAAGAATTCGTTTTCCAATTCCTTCAAGTCATATTGAATTTCAACATTGTAGAAGTTGATCATAGCCTCGTGCTTATTCGCTAGAGCACGATATTTATCTTTCCAGTCAGCTAATTCCAAATCGCCAACACGAAGGCCATTTCTACCGGTTTTATCCATATACGTCGGGCCAATACCTTTAAGCGTTGAGCCTATTTTGGCTTTACCTTTAGCAGTTTCGCTGGCAGCATCCAATAAACGATGGGTTGGTAAAATGATATGAGCCTTTCTGGAAATGTAAAGTGATTTTTTATAATCAACCTGTTGTTCAGTCAACTTATCCAATTCCTTTTTAAAAATCACAGGGTCTATTACGACACCATTACCCACTAAATTGATAGCATCCTCATGAAAAATACCTGAAGGAATAGTGTGAAGCACGTGTTTCATACCATTAAAAACAAGTGTGTGTCCCGCATTGGGTCCGCCTTGAAAACGTGCAATAATGTTGTATTTGGAGGTGAGTACATCGACAATTTTTCCTTTGCCTTCATCGCCCCATTGTAATCCTAGTAGTAAGTCTACTGCCATCTGTGAAATTGGTTATTTAGTTGATTTTCGGTTGCCGTAAAAGTAGAGTGAGTGATTTTTAATTTCGATATCAAAGACCTCTTCAATGGTTTTTTTGATAGATTGAATCCGTGGGTCGCAAAATTCAATAACTTCACCAGTATCGGTTAAAATAACATGGTCGTGCTGTTTATCAAAATACGACTTTTCATAATGTGCCTGATTTTGTCCAAACTGATGCTTGCGTACCAAGCCACATTCCAAAAGCAATTCAATAGTGTTGTACAACGTAGCACGACTCACCCTGTATTTTTTGTTCTTCATGTTGAGGTATAACGATTCAATATCGAAATGCTCACTGCTGTTGTAAATTTCTTGAAGAATGGCGTAGCGTTCAGGTGTTTTGCGATGTCCTTTTTCAGTTAAAAAGGCCGTGAACACGTTCTTTACTATCTCCTGGTTTTTTGTATCGGTTTTAACACTCATAATTTCGCTGCAAATTTACACTTATTTTTAAACTCTGGACACTTTATCGATACCATTAATTTTTTTTAAGTTGTCCATGAGCTTTTTAAGCATATTGTTGTTCTTGACAATCACATTAATTTTTCCAGAGAAAATACCGTCATCACTTTCAAAACTGATACTTTTCATGTTGACATGCATGTTGGATGAAATGACCTTGGTGATGTTGTTTACCAATCCCAGATTGTCGATACCCGATAGTCGTATTTGCGCGGCAAATTCCTGTTGTGACGAATCTATCCACTTGGCCTGCATAATGCGATAGGCATAATTAGATTGCAAACTGACGGCATTCGGGCAATTTTTCTTGTGGACTTTAATACCATCATTAATGGTTAAAAAGCCGAAAACAGGATCGCCAGGAATGGGATTGCAACAATGGGCAAATTTATAATCAAGTTTCTCTTCTTCCTTGCCAAAAACGAGCATATCATATTTGGAGGTGATTTCATCTTTGTCTATTTCTTCTTTTGGAATAGAAGGTTTTCTTGAGATTTTATTCTTGATATAGCTCATCAAAGCATTGCTTCTGGATGAGGCATATTCCTTGAGCATGGTGTTGTCAATTGAACCAACACCAACACGATAAAACAAATCTAGACTGGTTTTTAATTTGAAATGGTTGACCATTTCATTAACCGATCTTTCGTCTAAATTGATTTTGAGCTGTTTTAATTTTCTGCGTAAGACTTCCTTGCCTTCTTCAGCAATTTCCTTTTTATCTTCTTTTAAAGCTGATTTGATTTTACTTCTGGCTCTTGCTGTTGTGGCATAATCTAACCAGTTTGAATTGGGCTTGGCGTTTTCAGCAGTTAAAATATCAACGCGGTCGCCACTTTTCAAGACATGACTCAAGGGCACCAATTTGCCATTTACCTTGGCGCCACGGGTTCTCATACCGACTTCTGTATGAATACTAAAGGCAAAATCCAATGGGGTAGCACCTTTAGGCAAGGATTTCAAATCGCCTTTTGGGGTAAACACAAAAATTTCTTTGGAATAGAGATTGAGCTTAAATTGCTCTACAAAGTCTACGGCGTCTATCTCTGGGTTTTCCAATGTCTCCTGAAGTTTGGCTATCCACATATCGATACTATCGTCGTCTTCACCACCTTCTTTGTATTTATAATGTGCGGCATAACCTTTTTCGGCAATTTCATTCATCCGTTCGCTTCGAATTTGCACTTCAACCCATCTGCCTTTTGGGCCAACCACAGTTATATGCAAAGCTTCATAGCCCGTAGACTTAGGCGATGAAATCCAATCACGTAATCGAGTGGGATTGGGCCTAAAATGGTCAGTTACGATGGAATAAATTTTCCACGCCAGAAACTTTTCGTTTTCAGGGTCACTTTTGTAAATGATTCGTACGGCAAATTTGTCGTAAACTTCATCAAACGAGACACCTTGATTGAGCATTTTTCGGCGAATGGAGAAAATGGATTTTGGACGGCCTTTGATTTCGTAATCCAAATGTTCTTTGTCCAGAGACGTGGAAATAACTTTGCTAAATTCCTTGATGTAATTATCTTGTTCTTCCTTACTCTCCTTAATCTTGTTTAAGATATCATTATAAACATCCGGCTCGGTATATTTTAAGCCTAAATCTTCAAGTTCGGTTTTAATATTATAGAGTCCAATTCTATGAGCCAGTGGCGCATAAATATAAAGAGTTTCCGATGCAATTTTGACTTGCTTGTCTGCGCGCATGGAATCCATGGTTTGCATGTTGTGTAATCTGTCGGCTATCTTGATGATGATAACCCGGACATCATCATTAAGCGTTAGAAGCATTTTTCTAAAATTCTCTGCCTGCATGGATACGTCCATGTCTTTTTTAAGGGAAGAAATTTTTGTTAATCCATCGACAATTCGAGCAACAGTCTCACCGAACATCTTCTCGATATCTTTGAGAGTATAATTGTCATTGTCCTCTACAACATCATGAAGTAAGGCTGCGGTAATGGAAGTAGCATCCAAACCGATTTCCTGCGCTACTATTTTGGCAACGGCAATAGGGTGAAATATATAGGCTTCACCAGATTTTCTACGCTGATCTTTATGAGCATCGACAGCTACATCAAATGCCTTGCGGATTTGCTTTTTGTCTTGTGCAGAAAGCGTTCTATAACTTACGCGAAGCAGTTCTTTGTAAGCTTGGGCAATTGCAGCATTTTCCTTTTCAATATCTATTTCTGTCATATACTAAAATTACTAAAACATAATGAACTAACAACGCTTTTTGTTAAGTTAAAACTATAAATTTTCGATTTTTTTTGGTTTATTTTTTTGGAGCAACCGAGATGCCTTTTTCAGCAAAATTTTTGAAGTCCTCTAGATATTTTTTTGATTGTTTTTTAAAGGCTCCTGGCATTAAAAGAGTCATCATTCGAAGCATAAAGCTTGTGGGTAGGAATTCGCTTTTTGATGTCCATTTGGTTCTATTCTCATCCAGTTCTTCAAAGAAATTTTCCTGAAGGTTGTGCATACCTTTTGTATCGTATGTAACATGAAAAGCGTGTGGTAAATCTTGAAAGGTAATGGTTTCAATTAATTCCATTTCCCGCTTTCCCATTTTATACACAAGTTTCATTTTGGAACCTATTTCACCTGGAACACCGGATATATGGTCGTAGTCAATTAAACCGCGTTGCCAATGCTTCATATTATCAGGGTTGTCCAATTTTTTAATGAATTCTTTCAGAGGAACGTTCACTATTATTTCTGTGGTGTAAATCATAACGGATACTATTAATGAAATTTAAATATACGTTATTTTTGAATTTTAATTTTACTCTGATAATCCAATACTAAAAAACTTTATGAGTCGTTTGTTTTTACATCTTGTATTATAGGCTATTATTCCTATTTTTGCATGAATTGAAAAAATCAATATATACTTATGACTAAATATATTTATGCTATCCTAATGGTGTTTGGCTTGTCTGTAGTAAAGGCACAGACAACTGATTCAGATGTGTTGTTTACAGTTGCGGGCGAACCCGTTTATGCGTCCGAATTTATTAGGATCTTTAATAAGAATTTGGATTTAGTCCAAGATGAATCTCAAAAAAACGTAGATGAATATTTAAAGCTCTTTGTTAATTATAAATTGAAGCTTAAGGAAGCTAAGGAGCAAGGCCTTGATGAAAAGCCTTCCTATATCAGGGAATTAAGTAATTATAAAAAACAATTAGCTAAAAATTATCTTACCGATTCTAAAGTAACTGATGAACTTGTCGCTGAAGCTTATGAGCGCATATCAAAAGAGGTTAATGCAGATCATATCTTAATTAGGCTTGATGAGAATGCCTCACCAGAAGATACACTGGCTGCTTACAATCAACTTTTGAAATTTCGAGATCGCGTTGCCAAAGAGGGTTTTGAAGATGTTCAGAAAGACGTTCATAACGGTAAAACAATCTATGCCGAGAATTTAGGTTATTTTTCTGGTTTTAAAATGGTTTATCCATTTGAAACAGCTGCCTATAATACACCTGTTGGAGAAATTTCTATGCCATTTAAAACCCGATTTGGATACCATATCGTTATCGTTAACGATGTTCGTCAGTCGAGAGGCGAGCGGTCTGTTTCCCATATTATGGTAAGTGAAAATAAGGACGATTCCTCAATAGCTGAAACCCGAATTAACGATATTTATAATAAGTTACAACAAGGCGAATCGTTTGAGTCATTGGCTAAACAATTTTCAGACGATAAAAGTTCTGCCCAAAATGGTGGAAAACTATCACCATTTAGTGGCGGACAGTTGAGTTCTAGTGAGTTTGAAGAGCAGGCATTTGGTTTAGAGAACGTTGGAGACATTTCCAAGCCTTTCAAAACCGAATTTGGATGGCACATCATTAAACTAAACGACAAAAAAAGTATTGAGACTTTTGAAGCCATGAAGCCCGAATTAGAAGCTAAAGTAAAAAAAGATTCTAGGTCCCAATTAATAAATACTTCACTTGTAAACAATCTTATGGCACGTTATCAGGTAAGTTATGAGCAACCTGCGCTATCGTATTTTCAATCTTTGTTGAGTGATGAGTATTTTGTTGGTAGATGGGTTTTGCCAAACGATTTTCAAGGAGAAAAAGATCTTGTAGCCATCGAAAATAAGAAATTAAGCTACAATGATTTCGGACAGTTTTTACTTAAAAGCCAAAGAAGGGCTACTGCTAAGAAGTCTTTCGATAAGTTGGTTGAAGAAAAGTACAAGGAATTTCTAGATGCTAATTTGGTACAGTATCAGGAAGAAAATTTAGAAAATGAAAATGATGATTTTGCTCATATAGTTGCAGAATATCGAGATGGATTGTTGTTGTTTGATTTAATGGAAACCGAGATATGGAATGCTTCTAAATCGGATTCTGTTGGTTTGGATAATTTTTATCAAGCGAACAAAAATAAATACCTCTGGAATGAGCGGGTTGAGGCTCTTGTGGCTTCTTCGTCAAACAAGGGAACAATAAAACAGGTGAAACAAATGTTGGAAGATGGAAAATCTGAGGAAGCAATCAAAAGTGCATTAAATTCAGATGGGAAAATACATGTGATCTTTACTTCAGGTATCATGGATAAAGAGCACCAGGCCTTGCCTCAAGATTTTGGTTATAAAACCGGTGTTTCAAAAATATATCCTTATAATGATGCCTATATTGTGGCATTGGTAAACAAGGTTTTGCCGAAAGAACCGAAAGCTTATGAAGAAGCCAAAGGGCAAATAATAAGTGATTTTCAAGTTCATAAAGAAGAACTTTGGTTGCAGGATTTAAGGTCTCAATACCCGGTTGTCATAAACGAAGAAATTCTGAATAAAGTAAAAAAACAAATTAACAACTAATTGAAACAGTCTGGTTTTTTGGTCATATTGTTAACTGTTTTGACAACTTCATGTAATTATTTTTATAAGCAGGAAGATGACAGAAAACCATTGGCTCGTGTTAATGAGAATTATCTTTATCAAGATGATGTCACTCATTTATTTACCGAAAATATATCTGAAGAAGATAGTATAATCAGACTCACCAACTTTATCAATAAATGGGCGGCTGAACAGTTGTTGGTTGATGGGGCTAGACGAAATTTAAGTGATCAAAAACTCAAGCGTTTTGATGATTTGGCCAATCAGTATAGAAATGAACTTTATTCAACAGCTTATCTTGAGGCTTTAGTGACCAGAAATATAGATACTTCGGTTTCTCTGTTGGAAGCAGAATCTTATTATAACGATAACAAGGACATTTTTAAGCTCAATGAGGATCTTATTAAATTTCGATATATCAACATTGACGAGAATAGATTTGAATTACCCGATTTGAAAACTAAATTCACTCGGTTCAATGAAGATGATAAGAAAGAGCTGGATTCCATTGCTATTCAATTCAAGTCTTATTCACTTAATGACTCCATTTGGATAAAGGTTACTCAAGCCATTGATAAAATTCCTGTAATCACAACTGAAAACAAAAATGAATTGTTAAAAAAATCTAATTTTATACAACTCAAAGATTCATTAGGATTATATTTGATGCAAATAAAAGATGTGCTTGAGCGGAATAGTTTGGCGCCATTGGAGTATGTCAAACCCACCATTGACCAGATAGTCATAAACAAGCGAAAATTAGAACTTATAAAAGAATTAGAAAAAGATATAACTAAGGATGCTATCAAAAACAAACAATTTGAAATTTATAACTAGAACTTTTTTAATGGCAGCAATCTTTTTGTTGCCTGAAGTCATAAGTGCTCAAGAGATAATTGAAGAGGAAACAAAAGCAGCACCTAAAAAAGTAGATAGTGTTCTGACATCTGGAGCCCAGAAATTAGATGGTGTGGCTGCAGTTGTGGGTGATTATGTGGTTTTGGATTCAGATATCGATAGAACTATTATTCAATTAAAGGCTCAAGGGGCTTCTTTGGAAGGCGTTACCAGATGTCAATTATTTGGTAAACTTTTGGAAGACAAACTGTATGCTCATCATGCTGTTCAGGATAGTATTGAGGTTTCTGATGCTGAAATTCGCTCTAATGTCGATTATCAAATTCAGCAGTTTCTTGCCCAATCAGGGAAATCAATGGAAGAGCTAATTGCTTTTTATAATAAGCCAGACGAAAAAAGTTTCAGAGATGAAATGTACGAAATCAATAAAAGCAATAAGTTGGCTCTTGAAATGCAAAACAAGATTATTGATGAAGTAGAGGTGACTCCAGAAGAAGTGAGACAATTTTTCAATAACATTCCTGAAGATGAACGCCCAACCTTTGGAACCGAATTAAAAGTATCCCGAATTGTTATTGAACCTCAAGTTTCTGATGAAGAAAAACAACGTGTCATTGACCAACTAAAACAGTTTAAGGCTGATGTTTTGGAAAATGGTGCCAGTTTTAGGTCAAAAGTGGTTTTGTATTCTGACGATAAAGCCTCAATTCCTCAAGGCGGTCTCTATACTTTAAACAGAAAGCAACCGCGAATGGTTAAGGAATTCCGTGAAGTAGCATTTTCGTTGCAAGAAGGTGAGATTTCAGACCCGTTCGAAACGGATTTTGGATATCATATAGTTTATTTGGAAAAAATTAGAGGTCAAGAATATGACGTTCGCCATATTCTCTTGATTCCCAAAGTATCTGAACAGGCTATCCAAGAGGCTCGAGAAAAACTGGTAAAAATCAGACAGCGTATAGTTGATGGTGATATTAGCTTTGAAGATGCGGCAAGAGAATCTAGTGATGAAAAAGAAACCAGAAGTGAGGGAGGTTATTTAATCAATCCTTTGAATGAAGGATATAATTTTGAGCTAACTAAAATGGATCCAGAACTTTATGGATTAATTCAAGATTTAAAAGAAGAAGAAGTTAGTTTGGTTCAAACAGATCGTGGGCAGACGGGGAATATTAAATTTCAAGTATTGAAGGTTAGTGACCGAATAGATGAGCATGTAGCTGACTATGCTAGAGATTATTTGAAAATAAAAGAGTTGGCCTTAAGTGAAAAACGTTTTCGAGCTATTGATAAATGGCAGAATGAAAAAATTATGGATACTTACATAAAGGTTAATGGCGAATATAGAGATTGTGAATTCACAGGTAACTGGTTAAAAAAATAAGTATGTCGGACGTAGCTGCTATTGAGGCATTTGTAAAAAAATATCAAACATTAAAAAAGGAAATTGCTAAAGTTATCATTGGTCAGGATGAGGTGGTCAATCAAATACTTATTGCCATATTTTCAGGAGGACACGCATTACTTATTGGTGTTCCGGGTTTGGCAAAAACCTTAATGGTCAATACCATTTCTCAAGCTTTAGGTTTAGATTTTAAACGAATCCAGTTTACACCGGATTTAATGCCGAGTGATATTTTAGGAAGTGAAATATTAGATGAAAACAGAAATTTTAAGTTTATTAAAGGACCGGTTTTTTCTAACATCATTTTAGCTGATGAGATCAATAGAACACCTCCTAAAACACAAGCAGCCTTATTGGAAGCTATGCAAGAGAGAGCTGTTACTGTTGCGGGTCATCATTACAAGTTAAGTCTGCCTTATTTTGTGTTAGCTACTCAAAACCCTATAGAACAAGAAGGAACGTACCCCTTACCAGAAGCACAGTTGGATCGTTTTATGTTTGCAGTTAATTTGGACTATCCATCCTTTGAAGAGGAGGTTCAGGTTGTAAAATCAACTACAACTGATGTTGAGAGTAAAGTGAATCCCCTGTTTACAGCACAAGAAATTATTGATATTCAACATTTAATAAGACGCATTCCAGTAGCTGATAATGTTATTGAATATGCCGTAAGAATGACTGGTAAAACAAGACCAAATAGCCCTGAAGCAACAGATTTAGTCAAAAACTATATAGATTGGGGAGCAGGTCCAAGAGCTTCACAAAACTTGATTTTAGCCGCTAAGACTCATGCAGCCATAAATGGTAAATTTTCTCCTGATATTGAAAATGTTCAAGCTGTGGCAAATTCTATTTTCAAGCATAGAGTCATTAAAAATTATAAAGCTGAAGCAGAGGGAATTTCCGATGAACAAATTATCAAGAGTTTATTTTAATTCGTTCTAAATTATTTTCTATTCTTTTTAAGCTTATTTATTTGTTAATTTATTATTATTTGAACAATAAAATTGACGATTATATAAAATAATTGCTTTTTTGAGTCGTTTTTTTGAAAACATTTTACAATTAATTCTATTTTATTACATATTTTTAAATCTTCTTTATAATTTGTACTTTTGCAATTCCTGTAAAAAGGACTATTGATTAATTGTAAACTTATTAAATTTTATATATGGCATTTGATATTGACATGATAAAGGAGGTTTACGCTAATATGGCAGAACGTGTAGATAAAGCACGAGATGTTGTAGGTAAGCCATTAACACTTTCAGAAAAGATTTTATACTCACATTTATGGGACGGAAATCCTACAAAAGCTTTTGTTAGAGGTAAGGATTATGTAGATTTTGCACCTGACCGTATAGCGTGTCAAGATGCAACTGCTCAAATGGCCTTACTGCAGTTTATGCAAGCCGGCAAAGATAAAGTTGCTGTTCCTACAACAGTACATTGTGATCATTTGATACAGGCAAAAGTTGGTGCCAATCAAGACTTGCAACATGCTCTAAACACCAGTAATGAAGTTTTTAATTTTTTAGAGTCTGTATCAAATAAATATGGTATTGGTTTTTGGAAACCTGGTGCTGGAATTATTCACCAAGTAGTTTTGGAAAACTATGCCTTTCCTGGAGGTATGATGATTGGGACAGACTCGCATACAGTTAATGCTGGCGGTCTTGGAATGGTAGCTATTGGAGTTGGAGGGGCAGATGCTGTAGATGTGATGGCCGGAATGGCTTGGGAGTTGAAATTTCCCAAATTAATAGGTGTAAAGTTAACTGGTAAGCTGTCGGGTTGGACGGCACCAAAAGATGTTATTTTAAAAGTTGCTGAAATATTGACCGTTAAGGGTGGAACCGGAGCCATTGTTGAATATTTTGGACCTGGTGCCACTGCGATGTCATGTACCGGAAAAGGGACAATATGTAACATGGGAGCCGAAATAGGTGCAACAACATCAACTTTTGGTTATGATGATTCTATGGAGCGTTATTTACGTGCTACCGATAGAGCTGATGTTGCCGATGCAGCAAATAATGTGAAAGAATATTTAACAGGCGATGCAGAGGTTTATGCTAATCCGGAGCAATATTTTGATCAGGTTATAGAGATTAATCTATCTGAACTAGGTCCTTTATTAAATGGACCGTTTACGCCAGATTTATCGACTCCTGTGGGTGAAGAAATGAATGAAAAAGCGAAAACTAACGATTGGCCTTTGAAAGTTGAATGGGGATTAATTGGCTCTTGTACCAATTCATCTTACGAAGATTTATCACGAGCCTCTTCAATTGCACAACAAGCGTTGGACAAAAATCTAAAAACCAAAGCTGAATTTGGTATTAATCCGGGTTCAGAGCAAGTTAGGTTTACTGCAGAGCGTGATGGTATCCTTCAGGTTTTTGAAAAATTGGATGCCAAGATTTTTACAAATGCCTGTGGCCCTTGCATAGGTCAATGGGCTCGTTATGAAGACCCTAAAAATGCACCTAAAAATAGCATTGTACATTCTTTCAATAGAAACTTTGCTAAACGCGCTGATGGAAATCCTAATACTCATGCATTTGTGGCTTCACCTGAATTGACAGCAGCTATTGCTATTGCTGGACGATTAGACTTTAATCCATTAACTGATAAGCTAATCAATGAAAATGGCGAAGAGGTTATGTTGGACGAGCCAACAGGATGGGAATTACCTCCTAAAGGATTTGAAGTTGATGATAATGGGTATTTAGCTCCAGTTGCTGATGGTAGTGGTGTTGAAGTTACTGTTGATCCCTCTTCAGAGCGTTTACAGCTGCTTACACCTTTTAAGCCAATTGGTAATTCAATAAAAGACGCTAAATTATTAATAAAGGCCTTTGGGAAATGTACCACCGATCATATTTCTATGGCTGGACCTTGGTTACGTTTCCGGGGTCATTTGGACAATATATCTAACAATATGTTAATTGGTGCTGTAAATGCCTATAATAAGAAAACAAATTTCGTTAAAAATCAATTGACAGGTGATTACGAAGGTGTTCCAGATGTTGCCAGACAATACAAGGCTAAAGGTATATATTCCATTGTTGTTGGTGATCATAATTATGGAGAAGGATCTTCGCGTGAGCATGCAGCTATGGAGCCAAGGCATCTTGGTGTTGCTGCTGTGATTGTTAAATCGTTTGCTAGAATTCATGAAACGAACCTTAAAAAACAAGGTATGCTAGGATTGACTTTTGCCAATGAAAATGATTATGACTTAATTCAGGAAGACGATACTATTAACTTCTTGGATTTGGATAGCTTTGCTCCAGACAAGCCGTTACATATTGAATTTGTTCATAATGATGGGACCAAAGATGTCATTAAAGTGAACCATAGTTATAATCAAGCTCAAATTGATTGGTATAATGAAGGATCAGCATTGAATTTAATCAAAAAACAAAATGCTGTTTAAGAAAGTATATTTATCATAAAAAAAAAGCTCTTGAATTTTCAAGAGCTTTTTTTTTATGAAACAATTAAAATTTAAAATCTAATAATAAATTCAGCTGTGTGTTGAATATAATTTTTCAGATATATATAATCATTAAATCCAAATTTACCCATAGTTTGCAGTCTTAAACCAACATCTTGAAACAACCAAAAGTTAAATCCCAAACCAACATCAAACATTACTGTGTCTGTCCTAAAAACATAGGTGTATCCAAAACCTGCTAATACATAAAGTTCAAAAGGATCAACTCTTGGGTTTTGTTCAAAAATATATTGATCAAAAATAAATCGACCGGTTAAATCAATGGCAAAAAGATTACTAGACTCTTTTACATCAAAATTATTCTGTTTTTTGTCCTTGGTTAACTGATTAATGGTGATAGCTAAATTTGTTGATAAAAAGTCACGCCATTTCCTTTCAATATTGAGAGATAGTGGATTTTTAATATTCCAGTTATCGGTATTAAAAGGTTTTTCAAATCTAAAACCATCGTTATCAATGATGTTTATACCAACACCAATTGTCCAAGGAACATCGGTGTCTAAATTGAAGTTTTGGGAAGAAACCAAAGATGATATAAAAAATAATCCTATAAAAATATATTTATTCATGAATAATGGATTTAAGAGTAAAAATAATATTAATTAAAACATAATCAAATTTAATTTGGCTTAATAAAGTAATTAGCTGTTAATATTTGGTGGACTTAAGAGGGATTTGAATTTGGTTATAGCTTCGTCATTCGTACCATAAGTCAATTTGAAAAAATCACATTGTTCTAGCCAATTCATAAACAAACGTACATGTTTAGGAATTGGTGAAATCCAAGAGTCTGGTATCAATACATTTAATGCATCACTTATATCAATTGATTGTAATGAGGCTTTCGAATCTTCTTTATAATTTATTAAGATAATTTTATTGCATGGTAGGGCTTTGTTTGGCAAATTAATGGGTGCTACATATTTCAAAACCCCTTTTTTGCTGTAAGGGGATTGAAATGTATTATATTTAATACGGTCTGATAATGAATCAATAAGCTCAAAAGCGGTTTTCTTGATTGAGATGGCTGAGGGGAATGGAAATATTTTTAGCGATTTAGAATGCATGGGTGTAAAATCATCAGCCACTAAATGATAACCATAATCCATTAAAATAGCTGACAAAGTGCTTTTTCCTTTCCCAGACTTACCAATCAACATAATTGCTTCTGAATTATTTGAAACCGTTGAGGCGTGGAAAGTAGCCAGCCAATCCGATTCTTTAGTTTGGGTAATCGCGCACAACAATTCGATTGAAAATTTGCCTTGTAATAAATGATAGTCACTTTTTTGATAACTTCCTAAATGAACATTGTTTTTAAAAAAATGAATTACATTGTTTTTAGAATGAATGTGAACAACATTAGTGGCTTTGGTTTTTTCAACTTCTAAATGAGAAAATTGTGGATGGATAAGGCTTTGTTCAAAACTTGATCCATAACAAATTTTAAATACGGTCCCATTAAATTTGTAGAATGAAGTAATAAGATTTGTTTCAACGTCAGGAGAAGGGCTTAAATTCTCAATAGAAATAATAGGGTTCGTTTCGGGGCTATTGACATCTGTCAATAGTTTTTCTATTTCTAAAAAAAAAGCATGTGACATATTATTTGAATATGCTCCATGCTGATTTATTAATTTGTTAAAGTGATTGTGGTTTTTACTGTTTAAAAAACTATCTATTAAGAAAGTGTTTTTATTATCTAATATCAAATATTTATTAGAATCTTTAAACCATAAAATTGTAGCATTATTAATACTGTACCTGCAATGAGGGGCCAAAAAAGATTTCAAAATTACTCACGAAATAAATCTTCAGGATTGCCCTCGCGGTCAAATCCTCCACCTGGATCAGGAGGGGATGTTGCATGTGCTTTTTTTGGGCTTAAAATAATAAAGGTTCCTAGAGTTGTTATAGCAGCAAATCGCCCCATTTTTTTTAGAGCTTCTTTACGTGTGATTTGGTTATTTGAATTGTCTTTATTCATGCAACAAATATATAAATAATTTTAAATTACGTTGGTTGGTTCTATAGATTCAAAAAATCAAATGAGATACCATTATTTACTTTAAAATAATCTTCTTGGTTTTATTAAAACTGTTGTTAGATACAGAAACGGTATAAATTCCGGCTTTTATGCTTGAAATGTCAATTCTGGTGTCATTATTTCCTGGTTCTAAACTAGTTGCCATAATCATACGTCCCTGAATGTCAAATATTTTTACAGCAGTCATATCGGTCAAATTTCCTTTTACAAATAATGTTTTAGGAGACAGAGTAGAATAGATTTGTAATTGATTTGAAGATAAATCATCAACAACAGAAAGTGAATTTTCGGAAAATCTTAAGTAAAAACGCCCAGTTCCGTTTAAGTTTACTGAAGGTGTCAAGCTGTAATCTCCTTCACTTAATAATGTTGAAGTGTTTGCGATTGTATCATCAAGATACACGTCAACAGTTTCAGGCAATGTAGATTCGGTAATTGATAAAGTTATTTCTTGATTTTGGTTTGCATTGACCCCAAGAGGAATGGTGACACCAGAAAAATCCGAATAACGCAATGATTGAATGGCATAGTCTAGGCCAACATTATCTTCCAATAGGTGCGAGAATATAGAAAAATTAGGAGCAAGACCACCAAAAATACTGGAATCGTATCCTAAATCTAATCCTAAAGTGGCGTTGTCGGTGAAATAAAAATCTGTATTGTAACTTTGGTCATTACTTGTTATATGAATTTTTATGTGTTCTATTGGAGGAGGATTGTTTGACAATCTCCCTGGTATAAAATCATCTGAAGTACCCGTAGTCCTCATGCTTGGTTCAAATGCAATAGTGCCATTTGCGACACCAGAAGCTATTAGGAAGCCTTGGCCAGGAGTGATTACAGCATCTGGATTTGCATCGGAATAAGCCTGATTCCAAATTTGCCATCCATCTGTAGCGTCACCGTCATAACCATATATACCTGAACTCACAGTGCTAAATTGTGAACTATTGGCTGATAAAAACCCAGACAGTGATATGTAGGAAGGGTATGGGTTTCCTACCAAATTCCATTCAGGATTGTTGGGCCCTCCAATAACAATAGGAACATTGACTGTGCCTGTTGTTATAGTTCCAGTGAAATTTAAATTACCATTATCGCTGGTCGCAGCTCTGTAACCAACA
The DNA here is from genome assembly GCF_055227665.1 of Hanstruepera sp. CR43. Taxonomy (NCBI): domain Bacteria; kingdom Pseudomonadati; phylum Bacteroidota; class Flavobacteriia; order Flavobacteriales; family Flavobacteriaceae; genus Hanstruepera; species Hanstruepera sp. CR43. Next base: position 2,835,253 of record NZ_CP200078.1, read on the forward strand.
CCTGGTTCTAAAACCACTGAAGCTTCAGCAGGAATAGCTGTGTCGTAAGTTAGGTAGAGCCCCACCGTTTTGTCAAAAGGACCAAATAATTTCTCTGTTGTATTTGAAGGATTTGAAAATAAATTGGAGTTGTTGTTAGCAAAATCCTCAAATATCTGTCCAGTTGCCGGAGCCGAAATAAGGTCGTTTCCGCCAACCGAAGCGTTAGTATTGGTATGTCGACTGTATGTTACGTTGCCAAAAACAGTGCCTTCAACAATAAGACTAGAATACTCGTCAGAATCAGAATCCAAAGTAACATTATCATTACAAATTAAATCGCCATTTATTTGGATTGATTTACCTTTTTCAATCATCATATTGGCAGTGTCATCTACAAACATATTGTTAATGGCAACATCTGATGTTACCGTGTAGGTGCCATCTAATACTAAAGCGTTTAAATTGCCTGTGCTGTTCGTTGGTGCACTAGGAGCCCAAGCGTTATTGTAGTATATCAAACCATCAAAAGCGGCTGTTAAAAGAAAATTATCGAATCCAGTAAAGGTTGTATTGCCATTATTTCCTACACTTACTTCCAAATAAATAGTATTAACAGTATCCGGGACATTTATGTTTACAGATCCTTCAGCGGCACTATTGCCATTGATTAAATCAACAATTCCTTGGCTGATACCATCATAGAAAACCTCATATTGAGCATCGTCATTACTGCCATATCCCGTAATATCAAAATCAAATGATAAATTGACATTAGAGTAAGAACTAATGTCAATGGTGTTAAATGTAATTGTTGCTAAACCAGCGGTTCCATTTCCTTCATCATTAAGATCATGAGATCCTAAAATGTTTTCTGAAAATGAAGGGTTGTCAAGTGGTGTTGCTAAACTGCTGTTAATAATACCATAAAATCCATCAGTTCCCCATCCGTTATCAAAAAATGTTAAATCAGAAGTGTAGGGCCAGTTAGGGGATGTATCATCAAAATCCTGTATTGCTAAAATAATAGTTGGGCCGTTTACAGTGAAAAAGTCACTCAATCCAAATGATATGCCAGCATTAAATGGCGTTGCGGTTAGAACATCGGTGCCTGGTTCAGAGAAAATTAAGTTATCAAAAACAGCTACACCAGCATTGGCGGCAACCACAATAGTGGATGCCCCATCTATTGCCAAAGCTGAACCAATCACTATAAAACCAGTATAATCTAAATCAAGATTGTTATTAACATCTACCCCTAAAACAGTTGGCGCTGGAGTCATTACTTCAAATAAACCAACATCAGAAGGCTCTTGTCCAAAAATCAGTTTTGTCCTTGTAACTTCAATTCGGTTATCATCGCCAACAATTGGTGTGCTTGCTCCACCTGCATCAGAATTAAAAAATGTTGAACCAGCAGTCCCATTTGCAGTAGCATTTGATATATTCAATAACAGCTGTTCATTATCTGTTACCGTATTGGTAAAAGTGGCATAAACACTAAAGGTTTTGGTCCCTCCATCAGGAGCACTGATACCGACACCAGAGTTAATATTGTTAAAGGAAGTTGTAGCTGAAATAGTAGTAGATTCACTAACATTGATGCCATTATCAAAAATAGCCATAGCAGCAATATTATTAGAGCCAGTAACATTGAAGTCCATGTCAGTTAATATTGTGGGTAGTATATCTGAATCGGTAAGATCCGCACCACCATCTCTAATAGAAAACTCCCCAATTTTGAGGGCATTAGAGGTTGTTAATCCGCTTGCTGCCGTGTAGGATAAATAGTTAAAATTGTCAGTTGGGTTGAATCCCGTTGCGACTATAGTTGATTCGGCACTATTTAAACCAGCATTTATGGTTCCTGAAATACGGACGCCTGGATCAGCAACAGAAAAATCAGCCCAAGCTGGATTGCCGGAAATTGTAATAGTAGCACCTGTGTTAATAGCATTCCAAGCGTAAAGCCTAAAAGTAATGGTGCCTCCATCCGTAGAATTTATAACCGGGCTAGTCAAAACATAATCAGTTTCTGTAGTTGTTGCTGTTTGAGATGCTGAAAAAGGTAAGCCAGCCGTAGCAAAACCGTCTAAACTATAAAATATTTGCCAATTAGATGGGCCATTGGAACTCCTAAATAACCTAATATCCATAGCGCTCAAGTCTATATTGTAGCTGGGGTTTGCAGAAATTGACCATTCTATGTATTCATTTGCTAGCTGTGCTGCTGCTTGAGAGTTTGAATCCCATCTTTTAGAACTATAATCATTGCCCGGACTGCTTGTGGCAATACCAACACCTTTCGTAAAACCGATGGCTGAAATATTAGTCGCCGTGCCAGTAATTGTAGGGCCATTGATATTGTCACGATCTATAGTAGCAATAGGACTTTGGGAATAGCCTATAAATCCAAAACAAATTGTAGATAATAAGAAGTAGATTTTTTTCATAATAATTTGATTATATAGCAATTCTAAAATGTATAAAATGAGCCAAACAAAACTCATAACAAATATATGAAAAGAATTTTAGTCTGTGCCGATATATATAATGGAGTTTTAGATATGGGGCAATGTGATTTTAGAGTTATATAATACCTCTTTTGAATATTAATTAAAAACTGAACGACCAAAATTCCTGTTATGATTGAAAATATTAATAGCATATGATTTTGTATCATTCCTTTAAAAAAAACAAATGGGTATGATAAGTATTTAGTTACTAGTATAAAAATAAGAATGACATTATTAGTAATAATTTTTGTTAGATTTGCTACACTTTTAAATTGACATAAAATTACAATGATCGAAAGAATATGAGTAAAACAGCATTTATTACCGGTGTTACTGGACAAGATGGAGCTTATTTGAGTGAGTTTTTATTGAAAAAAGGGTATATTGTACATGGTTTGAAACGACGTTCTTCACTGTTCAATACAGATAGAATAGATCACTTATATCAAGACCCTCATGTAGAGCATCAAAATTTTTATCTGCATTATGGTGATATGACAGACAGTACAAACCTTATTCGTCTGATAAAAGAAATTCAACCCGATGAGATATATAATCTGGCCGCAATGAGCCATGTCGCTGTATCTTTTGAATTGCCAGAATATACAGGAAATGCCGATGGATTGGGTACGTTACGTATTTTGGATGCTGTTCGTTTATTGGGATTAGAAAAGAAAACAAGAATATATCAAGCCTCAACCTCTGAACTTTATGGAAAAGTTCAAGAGGTGCCACAATCTGAAACAACGCCATTTTACCCACGCTCTCCTTATGCGGTAGCTAAAATGTACGCCTATTGGATTACCGTTAACTATCGGGAGGCCTATGGAATTTATGCCTGTAATGGAATTTTGTTTAATCATGAATCGCCAATAAGAGGAGAAACCTTTGTGACGCGCAAAATTACCAGAGCGGTTTCTAAAATAGCTTTAGGTCTTCAGGATAAATTTTATTTAGGTAATTTGGAAGCGCAACGTGATTGGGGACATGCTAAAGACTATGTCCGAATGATGTGGATGATACTCCAGGCTGATGAACCTGAAGATTGGGTTATTGCTACTGGCAAAACAACAAAAGTTCGTGAATTTGTTAGAATGAGTTTTGCCGAAGTAGGTATTGAAGTGGACTTTAAAGGCCAAGGAGTTGATGAAAAGGCTTACGTGGTAAAATGTAATTTACCAGAATATCAATTAGAAATTGGAAAAGAAGTTCTTGCAGTTGACCCGCGCTATTTCAGACCGACTGAAGTTGATTTATTAATAGGAGATGCCACCAAAGCAAAAGAAAAGTTGGGTTGGGAGTGCAAGTACAATTTAGCTGATTTGGTAAAAGATATGATGGCAGGTGATATAAAATTAATGAAAGAGCAACAATATCTTGACAAAGGTGGATTTAAAACCATGAATTATTTTGAATAGTATCCAGAAAAATTCTAAAATATATATTGCAGGCCATCGCGGTATGGTAGGTTCGTCCGTATGGCGTGCTTTGGAAGCGAAGGGTTATTCAAAATTAGTAGGTAAAACAAGTGATGATCTTGATTTACGAAACCAAAGTGCGGTTAAAGATTTTATAAATGACGAACAGCCTGAAGTAATTATAGACGCAGCGGCTAGGGTTGGTGGTATTTTGGCCAATAATGATTACCCATACACTTTTTTGATGGAGAATTTGCAAATACAAAACAACCTTATTGATGCAGCCCTCAAAGCCGATGTGCAAAAGTTTATTTTTCTGGGAAGTTCCTGTATTTATCCAAAGTTTGCGCCACAACCGTTAAAAGAAGACTATTTGTTGACGGATAGCTTAGAACCTACCAATCAATGGTACGCCATTGCAAAAATAGCAGGGGTGAAAGCTTGTGAGGCTATTAGAAAACAGTATGGTAAGGATTTTGTGAGTTTGATGCCCACTAACCTGTATGGCCCAAATGACAATTTTGATTTACGAAGTTCTCACGTTTTACCTGCAATGATTAGAAAATTCCACGAGGCCAAATCAAATGATGGACAGGTAAAGTTATGGGGCAGTGGTACGCCACTGCGTGAATTTTTACACGTAGATGATTTGGCGGAAGCAGTTGTTTTTGCAATTGAAAATGCCATGACAGAGCATTTGTACAACGTGGGTTCTGGAAGGGATATTACTATAAAAAGGTTGGCAGAAACTATCCAACAAATTATTGGTCATTCAGGGGGAATTGAATGGGATAGTAGTAAGCCAGACGGAACACCTAGAAAACTAATGGACAGTTCTAAATTAAATGATTTAGGCTGGCAGGCTAAAATTCCCTTGGAGGAAGGTATAGCTAATACATATCAATGGTTTTTAAATAATTTAAGCGGGCTCAAACAAATCGAGTTAAATTGATTTTTTAGATTTAATAAATGGCCCCTGAAAATTACATTTTATTAATGTAATTGCCGCTCTATTACTCTCTTGAAAATATGTTTGAGAGAATGTGTTTCCTATAACTTTTATTAAATGCTACCAGATAAAAACGATTTGTTATGTTTTTATAGGTGTATTTTGTCTTATAAAGGAAATTTCCCAGTTGCCTGTTGTTTAAGGAAAGGTCATAATAGATTTTGGTCATTTTTGTCTTAAATGACTGATTGAAAACTTCAATTTCTGAAAAATGAATATTTGCCAATGCTATGAAACTAGCACTATACTTTTCTTGGTCTATTTTTTTTAGTAAGGTTTTATTGGACTCAATATTTAGAACCAGACAATCATAAATGTATTTGAAGTGAACGGTGTTATAATAATAGCCAAGACTGTTTATTTGATAGGATATAATTGAAGACCGGATTAAATCCTCTTGATTTGGAATGGCAATTCCGTCAACGTCTCTTTTGTTTGATAAAATGGTATGACTATCGATCAAATAGGCGTGCTTATCATTTACTATGTTTTTGTGTAATTCAATTGCAGCCAATTTGTTTTTTGATACCTGGCGGGGAAGATGTCTGAAATTTTTTACTGAATAATTAAAAGTTACAAATTCGGAATAACCTTGGGTTGTCAATAATTGAAAAGCATTTTCTATTTGATTGCTCTCAACTAAAATGTTTATGTCCCCAATCATCCGTTCACCAACATCTTGATAATAATTACCAACTAATAGCGCGCTACCTTTTAAAAATACATGATTAATTTGATGGGCTTTTAATATGGTCGAAATATCACTTATTTCTTCAAGTAAAGTTATATTCCTGTTTCTGTTTATTGTTGTGAGCTCTTTTAAATAGGTCTGTAAGTCTTCTGGTAATTCATCCAAAAGATTTTTTTGTCTCAATCTGCAATACAATGTTGTTAAAACTAAATGACTACTCGCGATTCTCACAAATGTCTCCCAATCAATTATTGAGGTTTGTAGTTGTAATCTTAAGTCGTCAGCATTGTAATTGAAGCTTAAAATATCAGCAATTAACTGAAAAATAATCTTATATGATTGGGTAGATTTAGACAAAGTTTTAATTTGAGCTAAATTTATATAAACTAAATGGTATTAAAAACCTTAAACCTGAATTAGGTCTAAAACATTTATTCGGTAAAACCATTTTTTATTGAGCCTTGGCCCAAATTATTTTGCCTATTTTCGCAATCAATAAAGTATTGAACACTAATTTACTTCATAGCATGAGTATGAAAAGAATCCTAGTAGTTGTTGGAACCAGACCAAACTATATTAAAATTTCGCAATTTAAAAAAGTCGCCCAAACATTATTTGAAGGTCAATTTGATATTAAAATTGTGCATACAGGTCAACATTTTGATGCCTCCATGGCAGATGTTTTTTTTCAGCAACTTGATATAACTCCAGATTACTTTTTAAATATCTCACAAGCTTCAGCAAATGTTCAGATGGGAGAAATTATGATTCGTCTTGAAAAAGTTATAGATGAGTTTAAGCCTGAAATAGTTTTGGTACCAGGAGACGTGAATTCAACATTGGCGGCAGCTTTAACATCACATAAGTTAGGTGTGACCCTAGGGCATTTAGAAAGCGGACTGCGAAGTTTTGACCGTTCGATGCCCGAAGAAATAAACCGGATTTTGGTTGATGAAATCACTGACCTTTATTTTGTGACCGAACAAAGCGGTATAGACAATCTTGTTAAGGAAGGAAAGCAGAAAGAGCACATTCATTTTGTAGGAAATACCATGATTGACACTTTGGTAGCCTTTAGAGATGACATTACAAAAAGTAGTGTGATGGAAACATACCAATTAAACGAGAATGATTTTATATTAATGACCATCCATAGACCAGCAACGGTAGATAATAAGGAAGGTTTACAAAGTTTAATGAGGTTAATTAAGGAAATGCCAAATTCACAAAAGGTGGTGTTCCCAATGCACCCAAGAACTTTAAATAATTTGGATAGGTTTGGATTAAAGGAAGATTTTTCAGCCTTAAAAAACCTCATTATAACGCAACCCATGGATTATTTTAGTTTTCAAAACTTGATTCTAAATTGTAGTATGGTTTTAACTGACAGTGGCGGCATACAAGAGGAAACAACCTTTATGCAAAAACCATGTTTGACATTAAGGCCCAACACCGAAAGACCAAGTACCATTGACATAGGCTCTAATACATTACTCAATTTTGATGTAGATAAAATTTTAGATGTAATAAATTCTATAATATCCGGCACTTACAAAAAAGGGTATATACCAGATTTATGGGATGGTAGGTCAACAGAACGTATTTTAAAGGTTATTTCTAATTTATAGGCATCGGTTTAGATTCTTAAACGATTCAAGAGCATTCAGTATGAATTTTTTTAAAGGGGACACAAAGAGAATTGTCATTAAAAGAATATTACCTTCTTTCATATATGATGAGTTTAGTAAGAAAGCCAGTATAAAAAGATATTTGAATAGTGGAAAGGGAGAATTCCATACTGCAGATGGTTTTCATTATTATAAATGTATTTTTGTTCATATCCCTAAAGCCGCTGGACTATCAATTTGTCAGTTTATATTTAATAATTATGGTGCTGGACATTATAGCTTGAGTGATTATCAAAATATCTATTCAAAACGTATTTTCAAAGCGTATTTTAAATTTACTATTGTTAGAAATCCCTACAGCAGATTTGAATCGGCATATTACTATCTCAAAAATGGTGGTTTTGATACTAGGGATAGATTATGGGCCGAAGAAAATTTAATGCCTTATTTTGATATAAATGAATTTGTGCAGCTTTGGCTCAATTCCAAAACCATGTATGAAATCGTTCATTTTAAACCACAAACGTATTTTTTAAAGGACCAATCGGGTGAGATTAATTTGGATTTTATAGGGAGACTTGAGAACATTCAGGAAGATTATGATTTTATAAAGAAAAAACTTGGAATAACTTCTGAATTAAAGAAAATCAATACCGCTAAATCTAAAAATGATAAAATTCGATTAGACATCCAAAGTAAGGAAAAAATCTACCAGCTTTATAAGCCCGATTTCGAGCTATTGAATTATGAAAAGTAACTATTGGAGAAAGGGTTAAGATTTAAAATATAACAATAAAAGAGCTCACCCATTTTAAAAAAATAAAAAAACTATCCATAAAATCTAACCTATTTAATTGCTAGCAATGATTTAAAGATTATATATTTGTCAGTGATAAATCATTGACTGCTTTGCTAGAAAAAACAATCGTTTTATTTGCGATAAGCCTTTATGATACAAAAATTTAAAATTCAGCCTATAATTTGAAAATTTTAATAAAAACCATAAAATTTATCTTTTCAATAATTCCTCAAAAAGAACACAAGAAACTGTTTTTTATGGGGTTTCTTCTTATGGTAAATTCGGCTTTGGAATTGTTGGGACTTGGTGCCATTTTTCCAATATTTTCAGTATTGCTTGAGGATGATGTTTTAAGTAAACATGAATGGTTGAACAAAATCTATCAATTTTTTTCGCTTACCAGCGAAAAACAACTGATAATCATTCTTTCAATTGGGATGCTCATCATAGTGGTAGGAAAGAATATTTTGAACATGTGGATTGTTAAAGTAAATGCACAATTCGCTTTAGGTTTATACAAGGACTTCGCAATGAAGTTGCATAAATATTATTACTCCAAGGGGTTGAATTATTTTAAAAACACCAATTCAAATATTATAGTCCGAAATTTAAGGTCGGCCACACGGGAGTTTTCCCAATTACAAGTTTTAGGTTCTTTCAATCTCTTAAATGAACTTATTATCCTTTTGTTCATTATCATATTCATTGTGTTCACTTATCCGCAAATATTGTTTCTTTTATTGCTAACGGTATTACCGCCATTCTATTTCTTTTACAAGTGGGTAAGAAATAAGTCTATTGAAATGGGTATTCAATATCAAAAAATAGTACCCATCGTTGGTAAAAATATGTTTCAAAGTATTTTTGGATATATCGATATTATAGTGATGGGAGCCGAAAAGCAATTTAGAAAAAAAATAAAACGAAATATTGAGGAACTTATTTCCATTAATGTAAAAACGGTTATTTATAATCTTGCCCCAAGTAGGGTTATTGAAAGTTCGCTTATGCTGGCCATTGTTATTATTATTTCTTTTGGAATATATTATATGCCGAGTAAAGTGGAGCTTGTTAAGTTATTAGGTGTTTTCGTTGTCGCAGGATACAAGATTATGCCTTCTATTAACCGTATGATGATAGCTATTAATGGCTTAAATCGATCTATTTGGATTATGGATGCGCTGAAACCTTTGCAGGAATATGATTCCATAGAAAAGAAGTACAAAAAAACGGAAGCCACACCATTGAAATTTGAGAGTCAGCTACAGTTAAAAGATATTAACTTTCGATATTCCAATGATTCGGAATTGATTTTTAAAAACTATAACCTAACCATAAAAAAAGGAGAAGTCATAGGTGTTGTTGGTCCCTCGGGATCTGGTAAAACAACCTTAATGAATATCTTGTTAGGGTTTCTGCAACCAGAGTCAGGAGATTATTTGATTGATAACACAAAGCTTGACGACGAAAACAAAACATCGTTTTATGATAAAGTTGGCTATGTGCAGCAACAAGTATATCTCATAGATGGTAGCGTAGCAGAGAATGTTGCTTTTGGCCATGGGAAGAAAGAAATAAACCATGAAAAACTTGAAAAAGCATTAAAAAGAGCCAACCTTTGGGAAATGGTTGCTAAATTACCCAAAGGTGTTCATGAGCTCATTGGTGAAAATGGCACAAAATTATCAGGGGGTCAAAGACAACGATTAGGAATCGCAAGAGCTTTGTATTCTGAATCTGAAATTTTGTTTTTTGATGAGGCTACATCATCCCTAGATACCGAAACAGAGTTAGAAGTTACCGAAGCCATACATAAATTATCTGATGGGAAATTAACTATTATTATTATTGCCCACAGGTTGAGTACTTTGGATCAATGCGACCGAATCATTAAAATTGATGTTAATGAACAATAACCGGTCCATCAATTTTAATGTTGGACTAAAATCATTTATCAAGTACTCAAATTAATTTTAATAACAAGTGCCCAAAACAAATGCTCAATCTTAAAATAGCTTCACGATTAGGAATAGCAAATAAATATGATAAACAATTAAAATGGTTAACTATTTTAATTAAAAAAGCCAAAATTCGGTTTAGAAATGAACCAAAGGTCTTTGTTATAGGTTTTAATAAAACAGGCACAACAACATTGTTTTATGCTCTTGAAGAATTAGGTTATTTTATGAGCAACCAACATGATTTTGAAAGACTTTATAATCGGTATGCTAAAGGCGAATTGACAGTTGAAGATATATTAAAAAAATGCTCGGAATATGAAGTGTTTCAAGATATTCCGTTTTCCTTACCCGGATTTTATAAGCATGTCGATAAGAAATATCCGAAATGTAAATTTGTACTAACGGTCAGATCAGACAGTAATATTTGGTATAAATCCTTTGAAAATTATTATGGCGGTCAAGAAAAGATTAAGAATGATCCATATTTAGAAAGAGGGTTTTTGTATAATACGTTTAAAACCATGTTTCAATCCGAAGATTTTAATAAAGAGATCTGCATGAATGTGTATAAAAAGCACATTGAAGATGTAAAAAAATATTTTGCCGGTAATAATAAAAGATTGTTGGTTCTTGACGTTTCTGAAAAGGATAGTTATGAGAAATTGTGTTTGTTTCTAGGTAAAATGCCCCAACGGGAAAGTTTTGAATGGAAAAATAAAACCAATGTAAAGATTACTGAATAAAACCTGTTAGAGAGATATTGCCTATCTTGCTTCTTTTTTTTAAACACCTATACAGAATTTTAGAAAGTTAAGTTTAAGCTTTTGGAGAAAAATCAAAATAATATAGCAAGCATTTTACATATAATACCTTATAAAAACTTGTATCCTCCAACAAATGGAGGTCAGTTGAGATGCTTTCACTTAATGAATGAACTTTCCAAGTATTATAAACTGGATGTAATATGTTATCAAGGAGAAGATTCCTTTCCCCAGAGAGGTTACCATAATAAAAATATAACGTTTTATTCCCCGAATTCATTTTTAAAAAAGGAAGGATTACTAAAACAGCTTCCTAATAAGCTTAAGAATGCTATACGATACCGTCTATTAACAAAGACCATATTTCAATCGGCTACTTTGGAGGTTTTGGAGTTTAGTCATATCATTAAAGAATTATCCAGAAGCAACTCGTATGATATGGTTGTTTTTGAGCATCTTTCAGCCATGTCTTTGTTGCCAGTTGTAAAAAAATATTTTAATAAAGCGCGATTGGTATTGGATGCTCATAATGTTGACCACCTGCTTGTTGATCGTAAAAATCAAGCAAACGAAAAAAATTACCATAAAATTAAAGCACAGGAAAGTAACCTACACCGTAAGATTGATGAATTTTGGGCATGTAGTCGTAAAGATGTTGATATTTTACAATCATTAAACCATCAAAAGATTAGTGGTAAAGTGGTTCCTAATGGTGTAGATGTTGAGGATAAGATGTATGTTGAGGATAAAAAAGGTACTTACAATACTATTTTATTTTGTGGGACTTTGGACGCTTACCCTAACAAGGAAGGCATTTTATGGTTTCACAAAAATGTATGGCCAAAAATAGGAAACAATTATCCTGATGTAAAATTACTGGTTGTAGGTAAGGGCAATAGGGCACCTTTTTCAGATTTGGAAGATGATCCAAAAGTTGATTTTGTGGGTGAGGTTGAAGATGTCAATCCTTATTATAAAAAAGCGTTCATTGCTGTTGTACCTTTATTGTCAGGGAGTGGTACAAGACTCAAGATTTTGGAGGCCATGAGTTTAGGTAACCCGGTGGTATCAACATCTAAAGGTATTGAAGGTATAGATTTTGAAGTTGATAATCATGCACTATTAGCAGACAATGCTGATGATTTTTATATGGAGATTTCAAAAATCCTTGATAATCCCCAAAAAGGAGATAATTTAAGGGAGCAAGCTTTAGATTTAGTGAAAACTAAATACGATTGGAAAATAATTGTCAGTAATTTGGTAAATGAATTATCATAGATAAAAATTCAAACTATGGAATCATATAATAAGATATTTTGTATTGGACTGAATAAAACCGGAACATCATCTATTCACAAAGCACTTAAGATTTTGGGCTTTAATAGTGTTCATCATATTGAGTCTGGAGGGAAGAGTATCAAAGATATCATAAAAAACAATTTTGATAATAATAAGGATATCCTAATGGGTATTGAGAATTATCAAGCATTTTCAGATTGGAGCCACCCTTCAACCAATATACTTTTTAAAGAATTTGATAAACAATACCCGAATAGTAAATTTATTTTGAATACAAGGGATGTCGAAGGATGGATTAAAAGCCGGGAAAAGCATTTACAGCGTACGCCAAACTTAAAAAAACTACAAAAACAAAACCCTAATAATAAATGGTTGAAAATGGATAAGGATATTTGGCGTGAAGAATTTCAGGAACACCACAACGGTGTTCGTGAATATTTTGCCCAAAGACCCCAAGATCTTTTAGAGTTTGATGTGACTCAAGGTGATGGATGGGATAAATTATGTCCTTTTTTAGAGAAAGATATTCCGAATGTAGAGTTTCCAACAACCAACCGTGCAGCGGATCAATCCCGTAAAATAAGATATTACGAAAAAGGGAAACGGATTGTAAAGAAACTATTAAATCTATTTTCCTAACTTATTTTATTGCAAACTAAAGTTTAATTTTCACCGAATAGTAACCTAACCTCAAATGAAAAATATTTTAAAGACAATTATATATAAAAGCATATTACTGATCAGTAAAATTTTTGCTGTTTTCCGATCAAAAAACACTAAAAGAGCTCTAATCCTGGCACCATCTTGGGAAGGTAGTATAGGTGATGAAGCAGTAATAGACTCGATTAGCTTTCAACTAGAGAAACAAGGGTTTACCACAACACTCATTCATTTTGGAGAAAAAAAAGAATGGGATTACTTAAAATCCATAGATAACTGGTATAGTATTTCAAAGTATTTTAAAGGTGGAATTTGGTCTGAACATTTGAAATTCATCTCACTTTTTTCTAAATCCTCTCATTTTTACACATTAGGTACTGATATGATGGATGGATGTTATGCGGATTGGTTAACCAATGGAATCATCAAGATTACTGATCATGCCGCTCATGCAGGTCTTAAGACTACAATTGTTGGGTTTAGCATCAATAAATGGCAAAGAGAAGCGGTTATTAAGAATTTAGGAAGCATTCATTCAAAAGTGAGATTTTGCTTGAGGGATGATGTTTCAAGGCGACGATTTAGTGAACTTTTACCGCACAGAACTTCTGAATTAACTGCTGATATGGCCTTTGTACTTGAGCCAACAATAATTGGTGAACAAATTAAAGATGCCAAAGAATGGGTTATAAACAAAAAGGATTCAGCTAAAACAGTTGTTGGTGTTAATATCAATCCACAACTTTTTAATGATGAAGAAAAAACCAATGAGTTTATAGGGGTTTTTACCAATGCGATAAAAGATGTTTACGCAAAATATCCACAATTAGCATTTGTTTTGATTCCTCATGATTTTAGGGAAACCAATAGTGATATTATCTTATTGGAAAAACTAAAAAGTAATATGGATGCTTTTTGCAAAGAGGATGTATTTCTTATATCCAAACAGTTTTTAGCGTCGGATATGAAAGGTCTTGTTTATAATATTGATGTCGTAGTCACTGCCAGAATGCATTTATCAATAGCATGTTTGGGTCAAGGAACACCCATTGGTTGCATCGTTTATCAAGGTAAATTTGAAGGGCTTTTCAATCATTTTGAATTATCTGATACCTATATGATGGAACCAACTAATGCTATGGATTTAAAAACATTGACTACTTTTATAGATATGATTATTTCGGAAAGAGCAACCATTAAAAAGCAAGTTGTTGAGACATTACCTGAAGTCAAACGAAAATCGCTGCTAAACATTTAATTGACGCATGAAAGTAGCTATTATATCTAGGCCTGAAAATAAAAGCCCAAAAGTATTGGCACAATCCTTAAAGCATGCTTTTGAGGAAATTAATGTGGAATGCAAAATATTTTATGGAACTGGTTTTTTACATAGATTAACGCCTCTATTTGAAAAAGGAATACACTATCGTCCAAATTTAAATTTTAAAATAAGGCAACGTTTAAAGTACTTTTTTCATGATAGAAAAATTATCAAGGAATTAAAAAAATATGATGCTGTAATTTTAAGCGAGTGTATTCCCAATGCTTATTGGCACAATTATTATGGTATTCCAAAATTAAAGAAGTTTCTTAATAAGCCACTAGGTCTGTATGAAGTGTTCTTCTTGGATTCATCTCCAAGGTTTTTGAAAGAGGTTTCTTCTGAAAACCCAGATTACAAAACTTTTTTTGATTTCGAATTTGCCATAACAACCACAAGTTATGTAAAAACAACTACCAGTGACACTAAATTTGAGGTTGGTTTAAATTTAAAGTCCAGTGGTATTGAGCCAACCAAAAAGGAGGAACTGATTGCTTTGGTGGATTTTCATTGGGAAGGTTGTGACGAGGAAAGGGAAATTCAAAAGCAGGCACTTAAAGAAGCTGGAATTAAGACTATAGAGCTCCAAGGACGCTATACAGTTGAAGAAATTCGAGACATTTATAAAAAATCCAGTCTGTTGTTTTTACAACATTTTGAATCGTTTGGATTGCCCATTGCAGAATGCCTGGGTTATGGTGCCAAAATTGTAACACCTCATACGGGTTGGCCCATGGCGTTTAGACAAGAAGCGGAACCAGAAGAATATGGAACAGGAGAATTGCCAGAGTGTTTTATTTCCTACAACAATAAAGAAGAACTTATTTCACAATTAAGAGAAATTCAAGCTACTTTTGATAAAGAAGCATCACCAAAAAAATATTTTAATTCATTTATTACATATTATCAACATTATTACGAGGGATCAAAGGATGAACTTATTAGATTTGTAAAAGAATTTGAATGACATCAAATTAATTATGACAGAACAGCCTCTTGTATCGGTTTTAATGCCTTCCTATAATAGTGAAAAGTACATTGGAATTGCTATTCAAAGTGTATTGGATTCTACGTATGATAATTTCGAATTAATTATTACGGATGATAATTCTACCGATGACACCTACAAAATAGCCAAATCATTTCAGGAAAAAGATGCCAGAGTCCATGTTTATCTTAACGATAAAAATTATGGAGACTATCCTAATCGTAACAAGGCAGCATCCTATGCCAGAGGTAAGTACTTAAAGTATGTAGATCATGACGACTATATTTATCCCTATGGTTTGGAACAGTTGGTTTTCTACATGGAACAGTTTCCGGAAGCCGGTTATGGACTTTGTACTGTTCCTCCTTTGAGTAAGTTTCCTTTTCCAACTTTATTGTCTGAAGAGGAAGCATATAAGATGGAGTATTTTAAATCAAAAATTTTTATAAGGGGACCTTTGTCGAGCATAATTAAAAAGGATGCCTTTACCTCAATAGGAGGATTTTCTGGCAAGCCTTTTTTAGGTGATTTTGAGATGTGGCATTTATTATCTCAAAAATTTCCAGTTTTGCTAATGCCCCAAGGAATAATATGGTACAGGGTTCATGAAAATCAAGAAAGTAAAAAAGTTTTTGGTAATCCAATTCGCGAGTTTGAATATTTATTGATCGGAGAGAAAATGATTAAAAGTGATGAATGTCCATTGAATAATTTGGATAAAAAAGATGTTATAAACAGATATAGAAAGAGAAAAGTTCGATATTTTTTTTCAACTATGAAGCATCATTCATTAACTAAGGCATTCGAAATTAAAAAAAGAGGTTCAATAACTTTCGGTGATATATTGTATTTTTTTTTAGGTAGTATTTTTAATTAATTATTTAAGACTTTGACGCTCCCAAGAGTTTCCATTATTATTCCTCTATACAATTCAGTAGCATTTTTAAACGATACACTGGATTCTGTTTTAAAACAAACATATCAAAATATTGAGATTATTATTGTGGATGACCATTCTACCGATGGTTCTTTAGAATTGGCAAAAACATTTGAGTCGGACATTGTAAAAGTTTTTAAGAATACCGGAAAAGGAGCCTGTGCGGCTCGCAATTATGGGTTTAAGATGTCTAATGGTGATTACATCCAATTTTTAGATGCCGATGATTTATTGAGTTCTGATAAAATTGAGAAACAAGTCAAATTACTTGATGAATATGAAGAGGGCTCTATTGCTAGTGGTATTTGGGGTAGATTCCGCAATGACAGAAACGATGTGATATGGAGTAGTCAAAAAGTAAATAAGGATTTTAAACCTGCCCATTTGTGGTTATTGGAATCATGGAAAGGTGGTGGTATGGGGCAAACAGCCATATGGTTGACACCAAGAACGCTAATTGAAAAAGCTGGTGATTGGAATAAGGTATTAAAGATCAATCAGGACGGTGAGTTTTTTTCAAGGGTTTTAATGCATGGAAAACAAGTCATTTGCTGTGAGGAAGCAAAGGTGTATTATCGATCCGGAAACTCAAATAGTGTTTCTCAAAATCAAAAATTTAGTAGAGAGAAAGCTGAATCTCTGTTATTGAGTTATCAATTGTATTTAGAACATGCAAAAGATTTTAATTTTGCTACAGATTTAAAACCTGGGATTGCTCAAAACTTTTTGGAATTCATATATCAGTTTTATGGTGAATTTAGCGATTTGGTTGCAACAGCAGAGGAGGCATTCTACGATTTAGGATATCAAAAAATGTGGCCAGTTGGCGGTCTAAAGTTCAAAAAGTTAGCTTCAATACTTGGCTTTAAGTCAACATTGAAGTTGAGGAAGTTTTTAAGCTAATCAAATGTCAGTAAAGAAAATTAATTTTATATCAAATTTGGATCTTAAGACCACCAGTGGTGGATGGAGTGGAATCAATTGGAATATACATAATCAATTAACTAGAAATCTAGAAATTAATTATGTTGGGCCAATCGATCCATCTGTGAGTTTTATTGATAAATTAATTTCGAAAGCAAAGCGGACTTTAGGTTTTAGATCTCGGTTCTCTTTTTTTTCAGATAACAGACTCAATACCATTAAAGATCAGGTGGAACTTCAAAAAGAAGACAGTGATTATGATTTCTACTTTGGACAAACACCTTGGATAACTTGTGAAAGTAAGGTCCCTTTCGGGGTATACATGGATGCTGATTTTAAGACATACCTGAATATATTTTCAACTCCTGATAAATTCACTCAAAAAGACATTGAACGTATTTCAAAAAAAGAAGAGCAATGGTTGCAAAAAGCCAGACATATTTTTGTGGGGAGTGAATGGGCATGGCAGGAAATGCTAAAATCGTATCATCTTAAAGATGAACAAAAAGTAGTTGTTCATACGGGTGGAAATATAGAATTACCTCAAAAAGACAACTATGACGGTGGCTTAAATTTGGTATTCATAAGTCTCAATTTTGAAAAGAAAGGCGGCTTTATTTGTGTTGATGCTTTTTCTAAAGTAAAAGAAAAGTTCCCTGAAATAACCTTAAGCATCATTGGTGAAAAACCACCGAATCATATTTTAGATATTGAAGGTGTGGTTTATGAAGGGTTTTTAAGAAAAACCAATGAGTCAGAATTGAACAGATTTAAGGATATTTTATCGAAAGCATTTTTGTTGATTCACCCAACTAAAATGGACACCATGGGTGCTGTTTTAATTGAAGCAGGATATTTTGGTTGTCCAAGTATAGCGCCAAAAAGTTTTGGAATTCCAGAATTGGTGTTGGATAATGAGACTGGATATGTTATTGATTTGCCCTTTGACTATAATAGTTTTGCAGAAAAAATGGAATTGTTGATTCAAAATAAAAACATGTATTTAACCATGCGAAAAATGGCATGGAATTATACCAGAACTGAATTGACTTGGGAACGAATTGGAAAGAAAATCTATAATGCAATTACGGAATGAAAATCTTAATTGTTGAGGGAGAGGCATCCAATAAATCAGGAGGTGCGGAATTATCGATGTTTTCATATATCAAGCACCTCAATACTTTAGGTCATGAAGTATTTTTAGTTTATGAAAAGGCAGGTGACTGGTTAAATGACGAAGAAAATCAAAAATTATTTCAGGCCTCGGAAAAAATTCAAATCGACTCATTTACAGCTGTTGGTATAAAGTCTTTTATAAAAAATTTAAAAGCTTATATAAATTTTGCTAAAGCACATAATATAAATTTGATTTTTACGCATACCATTCATGGTTTCTTTTTTTTAAGATTAGCCAATTTGTTTTTAAATCTGAATATGGCGGTTTATTTTAAATGGATATTTACAAAACCAAGCATTGGATTTTTAAACAAATGGGGAATTCGAGGATTTGGAAAAGTGGCATTTTTACCTGCCGTAAAAAATTATTGGCTTAACAATGGAATCAATCCTAAAGCCCATCAAGCAACCTTTAATGATGGATTGAAAATTATTCAGAATCAAACATTTAATGTCAATCCAGTTAATGACATCAAAAACCTGGCTTATTTTGGTCGTATAACCAAAAGTAAAGGTGTTCATTTAATAATTGAAGCATTGGCGAATTTTAAGGATTTGCAACTGGATATTTATGGCAGACTTGATGATGGTAACTATACAAAAGAGTTGGAATCATTGATCATTAAGTTACGCTTAGACAATAGGATTAAGTTACTAGGATTTACTCCTGATCCAACAGGTAAATTGATAAATTATGATTTGGTAGTTGTTCCAAGTATCGGTTATGAGGCACAAGGGCGCGTACTTTTTGAAGCCATGTTTACCAAAACTTTGGTCATCGCCACTGATAATGGTGGCATGCCTGAAATATTGGGCGATTTTAGTGATCAGTTAATTTTTGATGCTAATGCTGTTAGCTTAAGTAATAAGCTGCAAGAAATACAATCTTTAAAACAAGAAGAAATAGTTGAAATAAAGAATTATTTAAACCAACGATTTACTAATTATTATTCTGAAGAAACCACTCATAGAAAATTGGATCAGTTACTGTTTGCTTAACCTTTTCGATTGGTTAGACGTTTGTTAATGAATCATGAATTTATAGAAATAATAAAACATTGAAGCTTTTAATTTTACATTTTAGACCAAAGCATTTGTATCCACCTTTACTGAATATTTTAGATTATTTTCAGGAAAATGATGTGAATTATCTTTTGGTTACTAGCAAGAAGTTACGTAAAACCGATACGAGTCCATTAGGTAAGTTTTTAAGTATTGTTGATTATTTTCTATTTACTATAAAAGCGCTTTATGCACTGTTTTTTAAAGCAGATAAAGTCATGTATTTTGAGTCTATTAGTGTTCTGCCTGTGGTTATCTATAAAAAAATATTCCGATCTTCTAAAAAAATGATGGTGGTACATTACCATGAGTATTTTTCCCAAGAGGACTATCAAAGGCAATCTTTTTTTGAGCGGACTGGAAGAAAATATGAGATTCCCATTTTACAAGAGGCCCAGTGGATTTCCCATACCAATCAAGATCGCTTGGAGTTGTTTAAAAAAGAATTTCCTAATATAGACACTAGTAAATGCCATATTATGCCAAATTATCCATCTAGGAAATGGCAAGTGGCAAGTTCTTTTAGTGATCATGATTATACCGATGCCACCAAACCAATTAGGTTAGTGTACATTGGAGCCTTATCATTCACTGCATTATATTTAGATGAGGTATTCGAGTATTTTGGAGGTGATAAGCGATTTTCATTGGATTTTTACTCGAGATGCGATGATCAAAAAATTATTGATAGGTTTGCTACCTATGACAATTTTAATTTCAAAGGAAGTATCGATTACAATCATATCATTGACTTAAAAGGGAAATACGACGTTGGACTTGTTTTGTATACAGGAAAATCACTCAATTACAAGTTCAATGCGCCCAATAAGATATTTGAATATTTAGCTTTAGATTTGGACGTCTGGTGTTCAGATAAGTTACTGACTGCTCACAATTATGTTATTACCAAAACCTATCCTAAAATGTTACTGGTTGACTATGAAAACTTGGAATCTTTTAATGTTTTAGAAGCTATTTCCCGAAAAGGAAAAAATTATAAAAGCAGTCCGTATATTTGTGAAGAGGTTTATGCTTCACTTTTAAAAAAAATTAATGAGAATACTAATTCCTAATTATAATTTAGAGGATAGTTTTGTTGACAATGTTTCCTACACTTTAAGGGCAATGGGACATGATGTCATTACTATGGGACAAGTTTCTGTGGCCAAATCTTACTCTAAAGTGATTAGAGTACTGGATGAGTTAAAGCAAAAGGCTTTTCCGCAGTTGTCTGACCAAGAAAAATTCATCTTAAATACCATCCAGTCAGCTTCAGTGGATATTTTGTTGTCACTTACGCAATCTCTTGATGAGGAAGTGCTTTATGAGTGTAGAAAAAAAGGAATCATTACCATTTCTTGGTGGGGCGATCCTCCAGCCAACATGAAAAAAAGGGGTTTGTTGTCCGATTTTTGGGATTTTATTTATATCAAGGATGCTTATGCAGCTCGTAAACTAAAGAGTGTTGGTTTGCCAGCAGAAATGTTGGTTGAAGCTATGAATCCAGCTTGGCATAAACCAACACATCAACAAAGTAATAATGATTTGATTATTGCAGGTTCGTTTTATGATTACAGGCAATATATTACCAAAAAGTTATTAGACCACGATGTGCAATTGGGGCTTTATGGTCCACCATTACCACGTTGGGCATATCCTGAAATTAAAAAAGTGCATCGTAATAAATACATTACTAAAGCCGAAAAAGCTGAAGTGTTTGGCAGCGGACTCGGTGTGCTAAACTCAACGGCCATGCATGAGTTTGATTCTGTAAATTGTCGTGCTTTTGAAATAGCTGGTTGTGGCGGATTGCATATATTGGAAAATAGAAAATCTATAGAACCTTACTTTACTCCTGGAAAGGAAGTATTGGTTTACAATGATTTTAATGAATTATTGGAAATTATTGAAAGAGCGAAAAACTACCCTCAAGAAATGAAGGACGTAAGAGAAGCTGCGTGTAAACGAGCTCATGCGGAACATACCTATGAAAATCGATTAACCTACATACTATCAAAACTGTAACTTATGTTTATACCAATATCCCAACCCTCAATTACCCAAAAAGAAATTGATTATGTCAATGATGCTGTAACCTCTACTTGGATATCAAGTTTAGGTAAGTATATTGATCGCTTTGAAGCAGAATTCGCAGATTTTTGCGATACTCGTTATGCCATTTGTGTGAGTAATGGTACTGTTGCCATTCAATTGGCATTAACAGCCAATGGTATTGGTGAAGGCGATGAGGTAATCATGCCTAACTTGTCTTTTATAGCAACAGCCAATGCCGTATTACATTGTGGTGCAACTCCAGTTTTTGCGGATATAGACAGTAGTAACCTTTGTATAGACCCTAAAGGAATTGAAAAATTAATTACTTCCAAAACTAAAGCCATCATGCCAGTACATCTGTATGGACATCCTGCTGAAATGGATGCCATTGTTAAAATAGCAAATAAACATGGGTTATGGGTTATTGAAGATGCTGCAGAAGCACATGGAGCAACAGTCAAAGGTAAAAGAGTGGGTTCATGGGGAAATTGCGCAACATTTAGTTTTTATGGAAATAAAAATCTGACTACTGGAGAAGGAGGTATGATAACCACAGATGATGAGGATTTCTATAATCGTTGCCGTTATTTAAGAGATCATGCCATGAGTAAGGAAAAAAGGTATTGGCATACTGCGCCTGGATTTAATTTTAGAATGACCAATATTCAGGCCGCAATTGGTTGTGCCCAATTGGAACGAATTGAAGCGTTTATGGCAAAAAGACAACGTATTTTTGATTGGTATAGAAAATATTTGGGTGAAATAGATGGTGTTAATCTCAATAACACGAGTGAATGGGCAACAAATGCTTATTGGTTAATATGTCTTGAAAATAAAAAATGGAGTATTGAAGATAGAGATGCATTTATGGTTGAATTAAAGAAGAGAGGAGTGGATTCAAGACCCTTTTTTTATCCTATGTCCCAAATGCCATATATCAATGAAAAAGTCGATACTCCTGTCACGGATAGAATTTATACACAAGGAATTAATCTCCCAACATATTTTGATTTAGAAGAGGATCAGGTGCAATTTATATGTAAAGTTTTAAAACAGTTATTAAATGTTTAGGTTGCTAAAACAGTTATTGGAATCATTTTTACGTAACATTGGCGGCGGATTGGGTAAAAAATTGAGGTATTGGTATTATAAAGCCCAGTTTAAATCATGTGGCAAAAACATCATTATTGAAGAAGGCGTTTTTTTTGAGAATGCTAAGCATATCAGTTTAGGGGACAATGTATGGATTGACAAAAATGTCATTTTAATAGCTGGTGAGTTCAAACCGAATGGAAGAAAGTACCATTGTAAAGGTGATGAGTTGGTTAATCCTGGCGATTTGATTATTTCCAATAATGTCCATGTAGCACCTTTTGTTTTAATTCAAGCACATGGCGGTGTGAAAATAGGTGAAGATGTTACTATTGCATGTGGCTCAAAAATTTATAGCTTGTCTCACCATTACAAAAATCTTAATGATCAAACCGATATAAAGCGTTACGCATTTTCAACTATGGCAAAAAAAGAAGATCAGTTCTTAATTGTTGGAAATGTAATTGTTGGAGATAAAGCAGCTGTAGGTATAAATGCAGTGTTGTTACCAGGATCAAAAATACCTTATGGTACTTGGATAGGTGTTTCAGGTGTAGTCAAGGACAATGAGGTTTTGGAAGAGAATTCAATATTTTTATCAAATAATTAATGGGTAATTTGAAGATATTATACTTAACACCAGGATGCTTTGATAAAGGAGGAATTAGTCGCTATAATCGCTATCAAATTTCCGCTTTAAAAGAAATTATTGGACAAGAAAACATCAAGGCTTTCTCTTTGCTGTCTCCTCAAGAAGGTGATTTTGAAGAAGGGTTTGATATAGCATGGCATGCTTGGGGCAATACCATATCAAGTAAGTTGTTTTTTATTTTCAAAGTTTTGAGAACTGTCAATTTATGGAAGCCGGATGTTATATGGTTGGGACATGTTAATTTAACCGAGATTTTAGTTCGTTTTAATCTTTTTAAAAAAGCCAAGAGTGTTCTAAATGTATATGGATTGGAAGTATGGAGTGGATTGCGACCAAAAGTTGAAATAGGGTTTAAAAAAGTGGATCATGTAATTTCCGATTGCCATTTTACGGCAAAATATATTGAAGAAGTGGGGTTTAGAAAATCGAATTCTACAGAGGTTATTTGGGATTGTGTAGATTTAGATAAGTTTTCGCCAATTTCAGAACATAAACAAGATGATTTTTATAAAAATTACCATTTACCAAACCCTGAAGATAATCCTTGGATTCTTACTCTAGGGCGTTTGTCGTTTACTGCTGCGCATAAAGGATATGAACGCTTAATAGAAGTGTTTTCAAATATTGTCCAAATGGATGATAACTCCGTTTTGGTATTTGCTGGCAAGGGTGATATGGTTGATTATTTAAGAGATTTATCCGAAAAATTCAATGTTTCGCACCGCGTTTTCTTTTCGGGTATGGTTCATGAAAGTGATTTACCAAAGTTTTACAGAGCAGCCAGAGTTTTTTCTTTAGTTTCCGATAGGGGCAAGGGAAGAGGTGAAGGGATTCCGTTGACACCTCTTGAAGCCATGGCCTGTGGTGCTCCAATTATTGTAGGAAACCAAGATGGATCACAGGAAGCTATTGTAGATAGTCAAAATGGTTATTGCATTGACTCATTGGATATAGTAGCACATACAGATGCTATTTTGGAGATTTTGAATTCAAATGAAAAGTATGAAGCTCTATCTCAAAAAGCTATTGAAATAGCCCAAACCTATTTTTCGTATGATGGCTTTAGGGGAAAGCACCAAGCTTTTATAGACACACTTATATAGTTTTATGGTATCAATTGTATTAATAGGTAGTTTTATTTTCCTTTTTTATCAGTTGATATCAAAAATTGGTAAATCTTTTCCGCTGTTTGAGCTAGTAGGAGTTCTTTACCTACTGCAATATGGCATTGCACCCATGATAGAATACCAAATGAATCCTTATAATGTTATGGCCTTGCCAGAAGATAAGTATTTGTGGCTATCAACCATGTCATGTTATGCATTTATTTTAGGATTGCTAACCATAAAAGTAAAATTTGACTTTTCAACTTTTAAGATTTCTCCACTAGAAGCATCGAAATTGGGTCGAGTATTATTGATTATTGGTATTGGTAGTCAATTAGCCATGCTTTTGCTTCCTGCTGGGTTACGGTCAATCATGAATTTTTTCATCTTGTTTAGGGTTATTGGAGTTTATGCTTTGATTTACTCCAATAATAAAACGGATAAATATCTTATTGTCATTATTTACTTTTGGATTGCCCTGAATGCTATTATTGATGCTTTACTTGTTGAGTTTATTGTTTTTAGTGTTTTCTTTTTTATGTTCTATGCACTGAAACATAAAATTTCAAAAAAGGTCAAGTATACTGCTATTATATTGAGTTTTGCTTTTCTAACGGTCTATCAGGGTGTAAAACAAGAATACCGTGAATATGCCTGGGGAACAAGTTTGTCTTCTACAGAGAAGCTTGCTGTGTTAACAAATTTAATTACCATCGAATCGTTTACGGAATTATTTAAGTCAAACCCCAATGAAAATGAGTCTTTAATGGCTACAATTAGTCGATTAAACCAAGGATGGCAAACCAGTATGGTCTATGCTCGTGTACCTAGTAGAGTTGATTTTGAAAAAGGTAACGATTTGGCAAATGATATTTTTTCATCGCTATTGCCTAGGTTTTTATGGCCGCAAAAACGAACAGTAAATGATCCGGAACGGTTTGAGTACTACACAGGCTACAGGCTTAATGGAATCACATCAATGTCAATAGGCGTGTTGGGTGATTATTATGTTAATTTTGGATTTGAAGGTTCTTTGGTCGCATTGTATCTTTTTGGTTTGTTTTTAGGTCTGTTGACACGTTGGTATTATAGAAGATTTTTTTCAAGGAATCCCATTAATCTAATTTGGCTGCCTTTTATTTTCAGTTATTTAATACGTCCTGGAAACGAGTTTTATATGGTTTTCAATCATATCATTAAGGCATTGATAGTTTTTTACTTTATCAGAAAGTTCCTGTATCCATATATTGAAAAGTTATTGTCCAAAGAGTATTCACAAATTGAAGCGTAAAAAAATATTAATAACAATTGATTGGTTTTTGCCAGGTACCTTGTCAGGAGGACCAGTACGCTCCTATGCTAATTTGATTGCTCATCTAAACAAGAATTTTGAATTTTACATTATTACAAGAAATACGGATTATGGATCTGATAAGCCTTATGAGAATGTAGTTGCCAATAATTGGATTCCTTTCAACCATTATACTAAAATATACTATGTTTCAAAAACTAATCTCACTAAAAGCCATCTAAAAAATATTATTGCTCAAATCGATTTTGATATGGTTTATATTAATGGGATATATAGTTGGTATTTTTCAATATTGCCTGTCATCTTATTAAAAAAAACAAAAAAACCCATTATCGTATCCGCAAGAGGGATGCTAAACCCACAAGCCTTTTCAATAAAAGGTCTCAAAAAGAAAGTGTTCTTATATTGTGCAAAAACCTTTGGTCTATATAATCATGTTAATTTTCATGCAACTAATTTAGATGAAGCCAATCACATCAAACGTATTTTAGGGGATCAAATACAGGTGAAAGTTGCACCTAATTTACCTCGAAAAGGTCATTTGGAAAAATTAATTCCAAAGGATAAAAACAAACCCGTTCGTTTTGTAAATGTGGCCAGAATAGCAGTCGAGAAAGGAACGTTAACGATGTTAAAGGCTTTGGGACAAATTAAGGAATCACTGGAGTTAGATTTGTATGGTCCAATTTATGACAAAGACTATTGGAATAAATGCCAAACGATTATTGATCAATTACCGAAGAATATTTCAGTGAATTATCAAGGCATATTAAATAGCGAATCTGTCCCCGAAATAATAAAAGATTATGATTTTTTTGTTTTGCTTTCCGAAGGCGAAAATTTTGGTCATGCCATTTTGGAAGCCTTATCTGTTGGTTTACCTGTTTTAATATCGAATAAAACGCCTTGGCAAGATTTGGAAACCAATCATTTGGGATGGGATGTTAATATCGAAAATCAAGAAGCTATAGTTTTTGCTTTTGAAAAGGCATTACAAATGACTGATGAGGTTTACAGAAGATGGGCAAGAGCAGCTTTTGATTTTGCAAAGAAATTTATTGAAAACCCAGAAGTAATAGAAAAAAATAAAGCCCTATTTTTGGATATTGAAAAACAGTAAACTTTTTTCATTTGAAAACAGATTTATCCCTTTACGATAATAGCTGGTACAAGCCAGGTTCTAAGTTCAAAAGATTGCTATGGTATGCTGTTAGTATGCTGTTTTTTCAAGGATCTTGGTTTGTATGGTCTGGTTTTAAAGTGTTCTTGCTTAAATGCTTTGGTTCAAGGATTGGTCAAGGTGTGGTTATTAAACCTAAAGTAACCATAAAATACCCGTGGAAATTACATGTTGGAAATCAATGTTGGATTGGAGAAGGTGTTTGGATTGATAATTTGGACCAAGTAACCTTGGAGAATCATGTTTGCCTTTCTCAAGGAGCTTTATTGCTGTGTGGAAACCACGATTATAAATCACAAACTTTTGACCTTATTATTAAACCAATTCATATTGAATCTGGAGCTTGGATTGGAGCTAAAAGTGTCGTAGGACCTGGAGTAGCTGTTGGAAATCACGCTGTTTTGGCTTTAGGCTCTATAGCCAGTAATAACCTAGAGCCTTATGGTATATACCGAGGAAATCCCGCTGTTTTCAT
Source organism: Hanstruepera sp. CR43 (assembly GCF_055227665.1). Lineage (NCBI taxonomy): Bacteria > Pseudomonadati > Bacteroidota > Flavobacteriia > Flavobacteriales > Flavobacteriaceae > Hanstruepera > Hanstruepera sp. CR43. The sequence goes on from NZ_CP200078.1 coordinate 2,862,254, forward strand.
AAAAAAAAGAACTATCGTTTAATGTCATTAAAAGTTTCCCTCATAACGGCAACCTACAACAGCGCCAGGACTTTAGAGATGTGTATGGATTCAGTTTTGAATCAGAGCTACGAAAACATTGAATATATCGTTGTTGATGGTGTTTCTACGGATGATACAATTGAACTATTGAAACTTAAAGCTGCATCCCATAAAAACATCAGATGGTTTTCAGAAAGTGACAAAGGAATCTATGATGCCTTAAATAAAGGCATTTCAAAAGCAACTGGGGATGTTGTCGGATTTGTGCATTCGGACGATTTTTTAAATGATAAAAATACTATAGATTCAATTGTCGAACGTTTTTTGAATACTGGTGCTGATGGCGTTTATGGTGATTTACATTATGTGTCAAAGGATAATGTTCAGAAAGTAATTAGAAATTGGCAAAGTAGGTCATTCAAGAAGAAGCTTTTAAAGCAAGGCTGGATGCCACCTCATCCAACATTATATCTGAAAAAAGAAATTTATGACACTTATGGCGGTTTCAATTTGAACTTCAAAATAGCTGCTGATTATGATTTTATTCTACGTGTTTTTAAGCAGCCGCAACTTAAATTTTCCTATTTGCCAGAAACCATTGTAAAAATGCGAGTTGGTGGGGCTAGCAATCGAAGTTTGAAAAATATCATGCAAAAAACAAAAGAAGATTATAAAGCTGTAAGAATTAATAAGACTGGAAATTGGACAACAATTATTTTAAAAAATCTCACAAAAGTTAGGCAATTTATTACATAAATCTGATTTGCTATCATTATAATAATGACCTTTAATGTAATAGAGATATCAACTATTTTTCGCATCTTTGAATCCCAATCGCAATTAATCAATAATGGTAAGAGAACTACTTGAAAATTTTAATCCGCAAGATCATGTTGGATGGTTGATTATAATAACTGCTATTATTTCTTTAGTTGTTTCGATTACAAGTTATCCTGCCATTATAAATGTTGCGAAAGCAAAAAATCTCATGGATCATTCAGATGAGAGAAGCAGTCATACTGGAAAAGTACCTAATTTAGGTGGAATAGGTATGTATTTAAGCATTATGATCTCAATAACCTTAACTGGGGCTTTATTAGATACAAAAAGCCTCTTATTGATTTTGGGAAGTATAACCCTCTTGTTTTTTTTAGGTCTAAAGGATGACATACTGATATTATCACCTCGTAAGAAGTTTTTTGGTCAATTTGTTGTAGCACTATTGTTAATAATATTTACAGACTCTAGAATATCTGGTCTTTCTGGTTTTTTTGATGTGACCATTATGCCTTATTGGCTGTCTATTTTATTTACACTTTTTGTCTATATCCTAATTGTCAATGCCTTCAATTTGATTGATGGTGTAGACGGTTTGGCTGGTTCCCTGGCTCTTTTGGCTACTATTTCGTTTGGGATTTTGTTTTACCAATATGACGAAATTAGTATGGTTGTTTTGGCAGCTGCAGTTTGTGGAGCTATAATACCTTTTTTATACCTGAATTTTTCTAAACATAACAAAATGTTTATGGGTGACACGGGTTCCATGATTCTGGGATTTATTATTGCCGTCATGACTGTTCGGTTTATTGATAATTCCGAAGCTTCACCTACAAGCTTATACCGTAATAGTTCGCCTGTTATTGCTTTAGCAATCTTATTTTTTCCATTGCTAGATACTATCCGAATATTTTTTATTCGCTTAATGATTCATAAAAAAAGCCCATTTGAAGCGGATAGAAACCATTTGCATCATAGGTTTTTAAGTAAGGGTTTCTCTCATGTAAAAACAACTGCTTTAATTGTTGCAATAAATGTTATTTTAATAGTGTTTGCATTCTTTTTTAAGCATTGTGATATTCACATTCAATTGATTATTTTATTACTGCTCGGAACCATTTTTTACTCACTGTATTTTATATATGATTGGTTTATGGGTTCAAAGAAGGAAAGACAACAACTTAATTAATTAGCAGTTTTATTTTATTCTTTGCTAATAGTTATAATGCACTTATATTTGTGTAATACCATAAACAACTTATAATGTTAAATAGAATATGTTTTCTGGCAGCTTTTTGTATGATTTTTTCTTGTGCATCAAAAAAGGAGATACTGTACTTACAAGATGTAGATGAAAATGCCAATAAAGACATACTTTACTCTAATGCCAAAATACAGCCAAATGATGTTCTTAGAATTAACATTAGTGCCTTAAATCCAGAATCAGCGATTCCATATAACGTAACACCTCGGAACTCAAATGCAGGGAGTGTTCAGCTTTTACAATTAGATGGTTATTTGGTTTCTGAAGATTTAACTATTAATTTCCCGATATTGGGAGTTTTGTCTGTTGAAAATAAAACAACTCAAGAATTTGCAGCCTATTTAAAGGATTTGTTAGAGAGCAATAATCATCTAAAAAATCCAGCTGTTGATGTGCGTCTGGTAAACGCAAAAGTTACCATTTTGGGTGAAGTAAATTCTCCTGGAACCTATAATTTTACAGAACAAAATATCACATTATTACAGGCTTTAGGTTATGCAGGCGATTTAACAATTAATGGAAAGCGAGAAGATATACTGGTCATGCGAGAAGAAGATGGAGTTCGCCAAATTACACATATTGATTTAACCACTTCAGAGTGGTTAAATGGACCATATAATTTTGTTAAGCCTAATGATGTGATTGTTGTGAATCCAAATAATCCCAAGGTTAAAAGTTCAGGGTTTGTCGGTAATGTCGGAACCTTAATATCTGTTATATCTATTGTGTTTTCCACTATAGTCATAATTACTAACGTAAAATGAGTAATATCAATCAATCTATTAATAAAGGACATAATGATCAGGGAGATTTTATAAAATCTCAAATTTCAAAATATTTAAGATACTGGTATTGGTTTGCGTTAAGTTTAATAATTGCGTTATCTGCTGCTTATTTAAATTTAAGATATACCCCGAAAATATTCTCGACGAGTGCCAAAATTAAAATACTCAATAAAAATAAAGGGTTGGAATTGCCATCTTCAGCATTTGTTTTTAATCGAAACAATATCAATTTGGAGAATGAAATTGAGATCATTAAATCATACAGAATTATTGAAAAGGTTGTTGATACGCTGGATTTAACGATGCGCTATTTTGAAGAGGGGAATGTATTAACGACTGAAGTAAATCAATTACCATTTAATATTCTTAAAACTGTCAGTAATGATAGTATCTATTCAACTAGTTCCTATTGGATTGAGGTTACAGAACAAGGATTTGAAGTGACTTTGCCAAATGCAGAAGTTATAAAATTTCCTGATTTTGATACTACTAAAAAAGCACATAATTTACCTTTTGAATTAAGTTTAGATAATCATTCGAAAGTCGCAGAATTAATCGATAAAATTTATTTAGTAAGATTTTCTCCAATACACTCCGTAACAAAAGGTTTGAAAAACGCTGTTAAGATAAATATGCTGGGTCAAAACAGTGATTTATTACAATTGAGTTTTTCCAGTCAAAGTAGGGCAAGAAATGAACGAATTTTAAATACTTTGATTGAAGTCTTTAATGACGATGGTGTAAATGATAGAAAAGATGTATCAAGACGCACCATTAAATTTATTGATGAACGCTTTGAAATTCTTGCTGAACAATTGGATTCTATTGAAATTGATATTAAAGATTATAAACAGAAGAATGACCTGATAACTTTAGAATCAGACGCGGAGTTGGGAATGACGCAACGTACCTTGTCTGAACAAGAACTATTTGATTTAGAGAATCAAATAATACTATCTGGATTGTTAAAAGAGTCAATGGAAACCTCCAATTCTACTTACGATCTCTTACCAACAAATATTGGCTTAAGTAATAATAGTATAAATGGCTTGGTAGATAATTTTAACACCCTTGTATTTCAGCGAGAGAATTTAATTACCAGTGCAGGAGAAAATAATCCAAGTGTCGTAGCAATAAATGAGAAACTTCAAGATCTTAAATCAAATATTAGTACATCCATTGATTCATATGTGAAGCAATTAGAGGCTACCAAGGCTCAAATGATTCGCAAGAACAAAAAATATACAGCGAAGGTGTATAGTTTACCTGAAAAGGAAAAAAAGATGACTGATATTACGAGACAGAGAGAAATAAAACAAAGCTTATATCTCTTTTTACTTCAAAAAAGAGAAGAAGCAGGTATAAATCTGGCGATAACGGAGCCTTCAATTAAAGTTGTTGAATATGCCATTTCGAATGGTAATCCTATTTCACCAAATTCGCGAAGTACTTATGTAACAGCATTGGTATTAGGTTTGTTAATACCATTTGCTATTATCTATATCTATTTTCTTCTAGATACAAAAATAAAAAGTCGTCAAGACATCATGCACATTAATAATAAAATCCCAATTGTTGGCGAATTGCCAAAAGTTGCTGATGAGCATTTAGTCTTTAACAACCCAGAGGATCGTTCGCCTGGTGCGGAAGCTTTCAGAATTTTAAGCTCTAACGTAAATTATATCTTACCAGTACATGAAGGTGAAACGGGTAAAGTGATTTTTTGTACCTCGTCAATAAAAGGAGAAGGAAAAACTTACACGAGTATAAATTTATCTTTGGCATTATCAAGTATTAACAAAAAGGTGTTGCTAATTGGGGCCGATTTAAGAAATCCGCAAATACATTTTTATATTAATCAGGATAAAGATAAATTAGGTTTATCAAGCTACTTACACGATGATAACTATTCTTGGAAGGATATCATCATCAATGGGTTCCCAAAACATCCAAATCATGATATTATATTATCAGGCAGTATTCCACCGAATCCTGCAAATTTGCTGACTAATGGTCGTTTTAAAAAGCTCATTGAAGAAGCTAAAAAAGAATATGATTACATTATTGCTGATACATCGCCAACAATATTGGTGACAGACACCATGCTTATTTCGCAATTAGCTGATGCTACAATATACCTTGTTAGAGCGAATTTTACTGAAAAAAAGTTGTTGGATTTTTCGAAAGAATTATTGGAATCAGGGAAACTCAAGAATGTCGCCTATGTTCTTAATGGTATTGACATTAAGAAGTCTCATGGATACGGCTATAATTATGGATACGGCTATGGTTACGGTGGATTGAGTTAGTTTTCGTCCTAATTATAATTGAGAATTACATGCTAGGTGTAATGTTCAGGCATCTACTTCGACCAAGTTCAAAACTAATCACGCACTATGAATTCCATTTGGTTTTTTGAAGATGTTAATCTATTTAAGGTGCTTTGTCCTCATAAATTTAAAGCATACAAGAAGAGTCACAGCTTTAATGCCTACAAAAAGAAAGATTATATCTACTTTGAAGAGGATGCCGCCAATAAAATATATCTCATAGAAAAAGGTAAGGTCAAAATAGGCTACTACAGTGAAGATGGCGAGGAGGTGGTTAAAGCTATTTTAACCAAAGGAGAGTTGTTTGGCGAAAAAGCCATTTTAGGTGAATCAAAAAGAGATGAGTTTGCTCAATCTTTAGAAAATATAACTTCCATTTGCCCAATAGGTGTGCAAACCATGCATGATCTAATGCGGGATAATCAAACTTTTAGCTTCAAAATATATAAGTTTATTGGATTGAAGTTTAAAAAACTTGAAAGACGTTTACAATTATTACTTTTTAAGGATACCAAAACCAGACTTATTGAATTTTTGGAAGAATTATGTGAGGATTATGGTTATGACTGTGCCAAAACAGGAGATCATGTCATTAAGCATCCATATACACAAAAGGATATGGCATCACTTATTGGAACATCTAGACCTACCTTAAATATCCTTATGAAGGAATTAAAGGATGAAAACTATCTTGAATTCTCTAGAAAGGAAATTAGAATTTACAAAAAAGCAGTTTAGTGTTAGCTAGCTAACATTTTGAATCATCACTTAAGTATATTTTTGAGTATTAATTTAAAAATATACGCAATGATAAAAAAAGTAATTTTTTCAGTATTAAGCTCTATGATCTTGTTCATGTCATGTAGTAGTGATGATGACAACAACATAGTTTTGCCTACAAATTCAGAACTAACAGTAAACTTAAATGGATTAGAGCCACTCGGGCCAGATTATGTTTATGAAGGCTGGATTATTGTAGAAGGAGAGCCCATTTCAACCGGAATATTCTCAAGTGTCACTTTTCCACAGTCTTTTACTGTTAATAGATCGCAATTAAATAATGCAACGATGTTTGTATTGTCAATTGAACCTGCAATAGATATAGATCCAGCGCCTGCTGCAACTAAAATTTTAGTCGGACCCTTTTCTGGAAGTTCAGCACAAGTTGATAGTAATAGTATCGTTGGAGACTTTAGATCCTCTTCAGGCACTTATATTTTGGCCACTCCTACGGATATGGATGATACCAATGAGGCCAGTGGTGTTTGGTTTTTAGATAACACAAGTGGTAGCCCTATGGTGGGATTGGATTTACCTACGCTGCAAAATGGCTGGAAATATGAAGGATGGGCTGTTATTGATGGTATGCCAGTTAGTACCGGGACGTTTACAGATATTATGGATTTTGATGACAACGCTGCAACGTCTCCATATAAAGGGGATTCGGGCAATGGACCAAGTTTCCCGGGAGAAGATTTTTTACAAAATGCTCCAAATGGTTTAAGCTTTCCAACAGATTTAAGAGGGGCAACAGTCGTCATATCGGTTGAGCCATACCCTGACAATAGCCCTATGCCATTTACTTTAAAGCCTCTAGCTCATGCAGTGCCAAATGATGCTATGGTGCATACTGCTATTAATATGGCAGAAGGCCCAACTGTTTCATTATCGGGAACAGTAACTAGATAATTTATTAATAGCACATATATTTTGTAAGTTTTAAGGTATAGTTTTGTCAAAGAAGCTATACCTTAAGTTGTTCTATGAAGTTTTTAAAAGTTAAATTCAGTAATATTTTATTTTTGGTCGTTATCATTTTATTGATTGTTCCAACTACGCGTAAACCTATTCAAGTATTTATTCATAAAGGTTTAGCTTTGATAAGTCCATCTAGCATTCATGAATCAAATCAAGCAACCTTGTCCAATTACAATTGGAATCTTAGGAGTAGTGATGGAAATATATATAATTTAAATCAAGCGAGAGGTCAGATTGTCTTTATCAATTTCTGGGCTACTTGGTGTCCACCATGTATAGCTGAAATGCAAAGTATTAATGAGCTTTATAAAGATTATAATAACGATGTGGTCTTTCTGCTGGTAACGAGTGAAAATGAAAAAAAAGTCTCAAATTTTATTTTAAAGAATAACTATGATTTCAAGTTCTACATGCCGTTAAGTGAAGAACCTGATTTGCTGAATACAACCAGTATACCTCAAACCTATGTTATTAATAAATTGGGCAATATTGTTATTGAAAAAAATGGTGCTGCCAATTGGAATAGCGAGTCAGTAAGATCCTTGTTAGATGACCTCTTAAAAAAGGAATAGCTTAAAAGTGCGCACGAGAAGACTCGAACTTCCACGACCTAAACGGTCACTGGCCCCTCAAGCCAGCGCGTCTACCAATTCCGCCACGTGCGCATTAATTTTGGTAAAAATAAAAAAAGTTAAGCATTTGCTTAACTTTTTGTGACCGGGCTGGGGCTCGAACCCAGGACCCTCTCCTTAAAAGGGAGATGCTCTACCAACTGAGCTACCCGGTCATTTGTTCTCTCTAATGAGGGTGCAAATATAAAATGTTTAATTAATAAAACAATACTTTTTTCAGATTAATTTTTGTTTTTTTGTTGAACAATTTGATAGTAAATTAATTATCAATTTCAATCTAGAATATGAATGTCATTTTAATAGGATATATGGGGTCGGGTAAGTCCGTTATTGGTCAAGAATTAAGCAAAACTTTACAGATGTCATTTGTCGATTTTGATAGTTTTATTGAAGAAAATGAAGGTTCCACAATTAATGAAATATTTGATAGTAGAGGTGAAATTTATTTTAGAAAAGTTGAACACCGGTATTTGAAGGAATTATTGAATAAAAGTTCTGATTCAATAATATCACTTGGTGGAGGAACACCTTGTTATTATAATAATATGCAAATTATCAAGGGTCTTGATGATACCGTAACTATATATCTTCGTGTTAGTGTTTCAGAATTGTCTAAAAGGCTTCTGAAAGAAAAGGACGTAAGACCATTGTTAAAGTATGTGAGTTCTATTAATGATATGGAGGAATTTGTTGGAAAACATTTATTTGAAAGAATCAATTTCTACAATCAAGCAGATATAGTCATAAATGGAAACAAAAGTCCGAAACAAATAGTTGAGGAGATTGTTCTGCAGTTATTCTAAAAAGGCCTCATAAGGCTTTGAGTCTAAAACCACATCTATATGTTCATGAAGCGAAGTCGACAACGAAATTCCCTTGAAATCGGCTTTTACGGGATACTTTTTATGGTTTCTATTCACTAGAACGGCCGTTTTAAATCGTTTTAAGGGGACTTCTAAAAAGTGCTTTACACCATAAATCAAGGTAGTCCCTGAATTAAGGACATCATCAATCAGTACCACAGATTTGTTGGTGTAATCTTCTGTCTTTAATGAGGTTTTAATTGGGTTTCGAGGATTTTTTTTGTCAATCACAACACGACATAAAATAGGAGAAATAGGAGAGATTTTAGATAAAATAGCTTTTAGTTTCTTAGCCAAGATATAGCCATTGGAATCTATTCCAGCCAATATAACTTCACTTTCGTTAACATTACTCTCATAAATTTGATAGGCAATTCGCCTTATCTTATGCGTAATTTCATCGTGATTGAGAATAATGTTTTTTTCAACTGTCTCCATATAGATTTGTTTTTTCAAAGATAAAAGAGAATTTATTAGCAGCCGTATTTTTAGCCATCAAATTCATCAGTATAATCTTCAATATCTCGCCTGTCTTTTTTTGTGGGCCTTCCAGCACCTTTTTTTCTGTAGTAGTCCTTCGAAAACTGGATGAGTTCTTGAGCTTCAAAGGCTTCTTTCGGTGTGGTGTCCGTTCGGTAGATATCAACTAGTTTTGCTCCAACTCTGTTAGGTGGAATATCGTTGACAGTTAGAGTATAGTTGATTTGATTTTTACGTAATTGAATTTTATCCGTAGCATAAACCTCTCGACTAGGTTTAGCAATTTCACCGTTTACCCTAACATGTCCTTTTTTGCAAGCAGTCGTTGCCAAAGACCTGGTCTTAAAATACCTAACACACCATAAATACTTATCTATTCGCATACAATTGCTCTAAAAACAACGTTAATGTTGTTGTACAAAATTATTTAAATATTGTATCTTGCTACGCAAAAATAAGCAATTATGAAAATTAGAAAATTTAAATTACTAGTATTAGTTTTTTTAGTGGTTTTTGGAGCTTGTAAAAATGATGATGATGACTTTCAAGCTGTACCTGATAGACCAAGGGACGAAGTATATGAAGAGGATATAGCTGAAATCGAGGAGTTTTTAAGAACCCATTTTTACAACTACGAAGATTTTGATTTTACGGATCCTTACAGCCCAGCAAACGATTCTTTTACGGTAGTTTTTGATACCATTGCAGGTGATAACAGTGATAAAATACCATTGATGGATATGGTGGATTATAAAATCGTCACAGATAGTGATATTGATTACAAATTATATTTTTTAAGAGTAAGAGAAGGTTTGGGTGATGAAATACATTTCACCGATCAAGCTTCATTAATTTATGAAGGGAGTACGACAACTGGTTTTGTATTTGATAGTACTGTAAATCCTATTCAATTAAATCTGATAACGGTTGGCTCGCAGTTAGGAGTTGTGCCTGGGTTTCAGCAAGGTGTGATTGAGTTCAAAACAAGTACGGGATATACTAGTAATGGCGATGGTACTGATACGTATCATAATCATGGGATAGGTGCTATTTTTGTACCATCCGGACTTGGATATTTTTCATTACCAATAGTTGGTGTAGATAGTTATACGCCGTTGATCTTTAAAATTAGTTTACTGGATAGAACCTTAGTCGATCATGATTTTGATAAAATCATGTCTTACTTGGAAGATTTGGATGGTGATGGTGAAGTTTATGATGATGACACCGATGGCGACCTATTACCTAATTTTATAGATAATGATGATGATAACGATGGCTACCTGTCTAGAGATGAATTTGACTATAATGAATATGTAGTTGACACCAATATGGGAGAAACAGAGCCTACTTTAGCTGAAAATGAATTTGAATATGACAGAAATGAATCAGGTGGTATAATTACCATAAATACGTTTGTAATTACTGATTCGGATGGAGATGGTACTCCTGATTATTTGGACAGGAACACAATACCTGAATAGAGAAAGTATAATAATTAAAGCCGCTGCATTTTGAGAACCTCAATGACAGCGGCTTTTTTTTGTTTGTTACAAAATGAGAGATAAACTCAATATTAACTGGTCGGGTCTTGTATCAATCCTACTAACTCCCAGTCCATTGTTATTAAGGAATGTAGCTTCATTGTCCGAGAAACCACGTTCGTAACGTAAATCTATACCTAACTTTTTTAAGCTGAACCCAATACCAAAGTTTAGACCTACAGTGAAGTCGTTTTCAACTTCACTAATCGATATACCATCAAATTCCGTATCAAGAATATACTGAAGCGAGGGACCTGCGAATACGTTTAAATGTTTGAAAAATGTTATTCCGGCCAAAAGAGGAGCATCAAGTTTTTGCATCTTGAAACTATCATTGTCATAATCGCTTTTGGTGTGCGTATAAACCAATTCAGGTTTAAAGTAGACTTGTTTGCCTACCTTGCCAAAAACTCCAAAATGAAAACCTACATTTCTATCGGGGTTTTTGGCATTGGCATTAATGGATTCAAAATAATCCCCGTTAGAGTTATAATTGATACCGCCTTTAAATCCAAAACCATTGGCAGTTTGAGCGCATAGTTGGTTAGAAAATAATAGAACAAGTCAGTAGACTTAATACTAAATATCTCATAATTGTTGTTGTTTTTTGATTACAACCCTTAAACGAGATTCTTGGCCTTTTATTTTCTTTCAATTGCTCTTTCAGCAGCTTTTACTATAGCAGCAGCATTCAAACCGTATTTTTTCATAAGCTGTGCAGGAGTTCCTGATTCGCCAAACGTATCATTGGTTGCTACAAATTCTTGTGGTGTCGGTTTGTTGGTTGACAATACTCTGGCTACACTTTCTCCCAAACCACCGAGATAATTATGTTCTTCAGCAGTGACAATACATCCCGTTTTGTTTACTGAATCTAAAATGGCTTTTTCATCTAAAGGCTTAATGGTGTGAATATTAATAACTTCAGCCGAAATACCTTTTTCATTCAATTCTTTCGCTGCTTCTAAAGCTTCCCAAACTAAATGGCCAGTAGCTACTATGGTTACGTCATGACCGTCGGTTAGGTGCAGAGCTTTTCCAATTTCAAAAGTTTGATTTTCAGGCGTAAAATTGGCAACTTTTGGTCGTCCAAAACGTAAATAAACTGGGCCATCATGATCAGCAATAGCTATTGTTGCAGCTTTTGTTTGATTATAATCACAAGGATTAATAACTACCATACCAGGCAGCATTTTCATTAATCCAATGTCTTCAAGAATTTGGTGAGTGGCACCATCTTCACCAAGCGTTAATCCCGCATGAGAGGCACATATTTTTACATTCTTACCAGAATAAGCAACACTTTGACGTATTTGATCATACACTCGGCCGGTTGAGAAATTAGCAAAAGTTCCCGTAAATGGAATTTTGCCTCCTATGGTCATTCCTGCAGCAAGGCCAATCATATTAGCTTCGGCAATACCTACCTGAAAAAAGCGTTCTGGATGATTGGCTTTAAAATCATCCATTTTGAGAGAACCAATTAAATCGGCACAAAGTGCTACAACATTATCATTGGTTTTTCCTAATTCAGTCAATCCTGCTCCAAATCCTGATCGTGTATCTTTACTTCCTGTGTTTGTATATGTTTTCATAATTGCTTTTTGATTGATATTAATAGTCACCTAAAGTTTCTGCATTTTGGGCTAATCCAATGGCTAATTGTTCGTCATTTGGAGCCTTACCATGCCAAGCATGCGTATGCATCATAAAATCAACACCATTACCCATTACGGTTTTAAGTAACACACAAACTGGTTTTCCTTGTCCAGTTTTTGTTTTAGCATCAGCCATACCCTTCAAAATGGCCTCAATATTGTTACCATCATTTATTTCAATAACGGTCCATCCAAAAGCTTCAAACTTGGCTCTTACATTTCCCATTGGTAATACATCATCTGTTGAGCCATCAATTTGTTGACCATTTAAATCGACAGTTGCAATAATATTGTCTACATTGTTTCCAGCGGCATACATAATGGCTTCCCAGTTTTGACCTTCCTGAAGTTCACCATCACCATGAAGACTGTATACTAAATGTGAGTCATTATTGAGTTTTTTAGCTTGTGCTGCACCTAATGCCACAGACATACCTTGTCCTAGAGAACCAGATGCAATACGTACGCCTGGCAGACCTTCGTGAGTTGTAGGATGTCCCTGTAATCGAGAATTGATTAATCTAAAGGTGTTTAATTCATCTATTGGGAAATATCCTGATCGTGCCAAAACGCTGTAATAAACAGGAGAAATATGGCCATTTGATAGGAAGAAAATATCTTCACCTATGCCGTCCATATCAAAATCATCATGGCGTTCCATAATCTCATTGTAAAGAGCCACAAAAAATTCAGCACACCCTAATGAGCCTCCTGGGTGGCCAGAATTAACTTTGTGTACCATACGTAAAATGTCCCTGCGGACTTGGGTTGTTAAATCTTCTAATTGTTGGATATTTGCCATGATAAAGAATTGATTTTTATGGGCACAAAAATATGCTTTTATCATAGCTTATAAAAGAAAATAAATTGTATTGTTAAAAAGGTTTGGCTATTGTTGATAAGTTAATTTAATTACAATTGTAATGCATAAAATATTCAGTTAATTATCTTTGTCGCCTGATGATTATAGCATATGATATTTGATTTAAAAACAAAGGATTTACAGTCAAAAGCACGGGCTGGTTTGATTACTACAGACCATGGTAAAATTGAAACACCCATTTTTATGCCTGTTGGGACTGTGGCATCAGTTAAAGGGGTTCATCAACGTGAATTAAAGAACGACATCAATCCGGATATTATTTTAGGTAACACTTATCATTTATATTTAAGACCGCAGACCAATATTTTAGAACAGGCAGGTGGCTTACATAAATTCATGAATTGGGATCGGAATATCTTGACCGATTCTGGAGGTTATCAGGTGTATTCTTTGTCCGCTAATAGAAAAATTAAAGAAGAAGGGGTTAAGTTTAAATCGCATATAGATGGTAGTTATCATGTGTTCACTCCAGAAAATGTGATGAAAATTCAGCGCTCTATAGGTGCTGATATTATTATGGCTTTTGATGAATGTACGCCTTATCCTTGTGATTATAATTATGCCAAACGTTCTATGCATATGACGCATAGATGGCTGGATAGATGTATCAATCATTTGGAGAAAACACCTTTAAAATATGATTATACTCAAGCTTTTTTTCCAATAGTTCAAGGAAGTACCTACAAGGATTTAAGGGAGCAGTCAGCAGAATATATTGCTAATGCTGGAGCAGTTGGAAATGCCATAGGAGGTTTATCTGTAGGAGAGCCAGCAGAAGAAATGTATGCTATGACTGAAGTTGTTACAAACATTCTTCCAGAAGATAAACCGCGTTATTTAATGGGTGTTGGTACACCAATTAATATTTTGGAGAATATAGCTTTGGGAATCGATATGTTTGATTGTGTGATGCCTACAAGAAATGCTAGAAATGGTATGTTGTTTACGGCCCATGGTACTATTAATATTAAGAATAAGAAATGGGAAGCTGATTTTTCACCTGTTGATGATATGGGAATCACATTTGTGGATACAGATTATTCAAAAGCTTATTTAAGGCACCTGTTTAGCGTGAACGAAAGATTGGGAGCTCAAATTGCAACCATTCATAATTTGGGATTCTATCTATGGTTGGTTCGAGAAGCTAGAAAGCATATATTAGCCGGAGATTTTACAGATTGGAAGAACAAAATGGTTAAGCAAATGGATAAGCGTTTATAATAGTATGAAGATATTAGATTGGTACATATTAAAGCGTTATTTGTTTACATTTTTTGTAATGCTATTGCTTTTTATACCAATTGGTATAACGGTCCATTTGGCTGAAAAAATTGGTAAAATTCTTGAGAATGAAGTGCCTTTCGGAGAGGTCATGCTTTATTTTTATGATTTTACTATCTATTTTGCTCATCTGTTATTCCCCTTATTTTTATTTCTTTCAGTTATTTGGTTCACATCAAAGTTGGCCAATAACACCGAAGTCATAGCTTTTTTAAGTTCAGGAGTATCATTTTCTAGGTTTTTAAGACCCTATATGTTTGGGGCATTTATTGTTGCTATTTTGTCTATTGCTTTGGGCCTGTATATGGCTCCATTATCTAGTAAAGGTTTTAATGACTTTAATTATAAATATTTGAGTAAAAAGAGCGCGGTGGATAATCTAAATGTTTACAGACAAATCAATGATAACGATTACATTTATGTAAGTAGTTTTGATGCTGCTCAAAGTTTGGGGCAAAATTTTACGTTGGAACATTTTGAGGATGATAAATTAATTTATAAGATTAGTGCATCGTCAATTAGATATCGTGAGAAGGATACCAGTTATCGTTTGATTAATTATGTAAAAAGAACCATAGCTGACGATAATGACATTATTGAAAATGCCAGAAGAAAGGACACATTGTTTTCTTTTGATCTTGAAGACTTAACACCTGTAGAGTATATTGCGGAAACCTTGCCTTATGGCGAACTCAACAGATTTATAGAAAAGGAAGAAAAAAGAGGGTCTTCTTATATCAGTCGTTATAAATTGGTACAATATCGAAAATGGAGTTTGCCCGTTTCAGTATTTATTTTAACCATCATTGCAGTGGCTGTATCCTCGATTAAACGTCGTGGAGGTATGGGTGTAAACTTGGCGTTTGGAATCTGTATTGCGATGGTGTTTGTATTCTTCGATAAGATTTTTGGTGTTTTAGCTTCACAATCTGATTTCCCACCGTTAGTGGCCGTGTGGTTTCCAAATGTTTTATTTGGTATTTTAGCTATTTACTTGCTATACAATGCCAAGCGCTAAACTTAAAAACTATCTCCATTTACATGTTCTGGTCTTTATTGCTGGTTTTACGGCTATTTTAGGCGAACTCATTTCGGTAGAAGCCATTCCATTGGTATGGTATCGTATGGTATTTGCCTTGGTGTTGATTGCTGTTTTCGCAATAATATCAAAAGCCAAAGTAAAGATTCCGTTGAAATCCATTTTAAAATTAAGTTTTGCTGGGGTTATTATAGCGTTACATTGGATTACGTTTTTTGGTTCCATCAAGGCATCAAATATTTCAATTGCATTAGTTATGTTTTCAACAGGTGCTTTTTTTGCGTCTTTAATTGAACCGATCATTTACAAGAGAAAAATAATTTGGTATGAGTTAATTTTTGGAGTGTTAGTCATTGTCGGTGTGCTTATAATTACTCAAAGTGAACTTCGTTATTTGACAGGGATTGTTTTAGGGATAGTTTCAGCCTTTTTAGCTTCATTATTTGCTGTACTGAACGGAAAATTTTTGGAAAAGTATACAGCCACTGTTATTACGTTTTATGAGTTTATAAGTGGTGTCATATTTATCAGTCTGTATTTGCTTTTTGCAAAATCAGGCTTTTCAACAGGGTTCTTTAAGTTAAGCACTTCTGATGTTTTTTACCTATTCATACTGGCATCAGTTTGTACGGCTTATGCTTTTATTGCATCTGTTTATGTAATGCGCTATGTGAGTCCCTATACAGTGGTTTTGACCTACAATTTAGAACCTGTTTATGGAATCATTCTTGCTATTTTATTATTTCCTGAAAAGGAAAAAATGAGCCCTAATTTTTATCTAGGAGCTTTTCTAATTATCGGAATAGTTTTATTTAACGGAATTCTTAAAAACTCAAAAAAACTAAAAAGGAAACAGTCATAACATTTTAACCGTTTAAAGTTTTTATATTTGTACACTAACTAAATTTAATAACAAATTTCTATGGAATATTTAGAATTTGAACTACCCATTAAAGAACTGGAAGAGCAGCTTGAAAAGTGTCAGATTATAGGTGAGGAGAGCGATGTTGATGTGACTGAAACCTGCAAGCAGATTGAGAAAAAATTAATTGCAACCAAAAAAGAAATTTATAAAAACTTGACACCCTGGCAGCGCGTTCAAATGTCAAGACATCCCAACAGACCATATACCTTAGATTATATAAAAGCTTTATTTGGTGATTCTTTTTTAGAGTTACATGGTGACAGAAATGTGAAAGACGATAAGGCTATGATTGGTGGATTGGGTAAGATTGGAGATCAAAGCTTTATGATCGTAGGTCAGCAAAAAGGCTACAATACCAAAACAAGACAATATCGAAATTTTGGTATGGCTAATCCGGAAGGTTACCGAAAGGCCTTAAGATTAATGAAATCGGCCGAAAAGTTTGGAATTCCTGTCATTACCTTAATTGATACACCTGGAGCATATCCAGGTCTTGAAGCCGAAGAGCGTGGTCAAGGGGAAGCTATTGCACGAAACATATTGGAAATGACACGACTGCAAGTTCCCATAATCACAATAATTATAGGTGAGGGTGCTTCAGGTGGCGCACTGGGAATTGGCGTTGGAGACAAAGTTTTAATGTTAGAAAATACATGGTATTCAGTTATTTCTCCGGAATCCTGTTCATCTATTCTTTGGAGAAGTTGGGAGTATAAAGAGCAAGCAGCTGATGCACTTAAACTAACAGCAACCGACATGAAGAAACTCAAGCTAGTTGATGAGATCATCAAAGAACCACTTGGTGGTGCTCACAGTGATCGTGAAAAGACATTTTTGGCAGTTAGAGACGCGATTTTAAAAACCCATGAGGAGTTAAAAAACTTATCACCAAAAGATTTAGTGTCCAGCAGAATGGAAAAATATTTGGAAATGGGTGTCTTTAAAGGATAACTTCCCTATAATCAATGTACATTAAAATCTGGAATAGTTTATTTCAGATTTTTTTATGCTTATCAACAATAAAATTAACTTATTAACAGTTAGATTGTTAACTTACAGTTGACAACCCAACTTCTTTAGCGCTTTATTTATAGCGTTGTTTTAATTACTTTCGCTTACATGAAACAACCAAACCAAATAAAAGGATATCAGGTGGACAAGAGCACCTTAATTAATCTTGAAAAAGGCAAAATACCCCCGCAAGCACTTGATTTAGAGGAAGTTGTACTTGGAGCGATGATGATTGATAAAAAGGGTGTTGATGAGGTTATTGATATTTTAAGTCCCGAAGCATTCTACAAGGAAGCACATCAATATATTTTTGAAGCTATTTTTCAGCTCTTTGAAAATAGTGAACCTATTGACTTATTAACCGTTTCTAGTCAACTTAAGAAAAATCAAAAGTTGGATTTGGTTGGTGGTGATTTTTACCTCATTTCTTTAACGCAAAAAGTGTCTTCTTCTGCTCATATTGAGTTCCATGCCAGAATTATTTTGCAGAAATTCATTCAACGAAGCCTCATCAAAATTTCGTCTGAAATTATTGAAGATTCTTACGATGAAACCCAGGATGTTTTTGATTTATTGGACAAGGCTGAAGCTAAACTTTATGAGGTTACCCAAGGTAATATCAAAAAATCTAGTGAAACAGCTCAAAGTTTAGTTATACAAGCTAAAAAGAAAATTGAAGAAATCTCCAATAAAGAAGGTTTAAGTGGTATTCCTACAGGCTTTTCAAAACTCGACAAATTAACATCTGGTTGGCAGGATAGTGATTTAATAATCGTTGCAGCTCGTCCTGGTATGGGTAAAACGGCTTTAACACTGTCAATGGCTAGAAACATTGCAGTAGATCAAAATATTCCTGTGGCGTTTTTCTCTTTGGAAATGGCATCAGTTCAATTAATCACACGTTTGATTTCCAGTGAGACTGGCCTATCTTCTGAAAAATTACGTACAGGTAAATTGGAAAAGCACGAATGGGAGCAGTTAAATGTGAAAGTAAAAGGATTGGAAAAAGCACCGCTTTATATTGATGATACACCATCACTGTCCATTTTTGATTCTCAGGGCCAAAGCCAGACGATTGGCATCGCAACATGGTATCCGATTGATAGTTATTGATTATTTGCAATTAATGACTGCTGGAGGAAGCCAAAAAGGAGGGAACCGGGAGCAGGAAATTTCTACAATTTCTAGAAACTTGAAAGCCTTGGCTAAAGAATTAAGTGTTCCTGTAATTGCGCTTTCACAATTGTCCCGTGCTGTTGAAACACGTGGAGGCAGCAAACGACCATTGTTATCGGATTTACGTGAATCAGGAGCTATTGAGCAGGATGCCGATATTGTAAGTTTTATTTACAGACCTGAATATTATAAAATTGATGAGTGGGATGATGAAGAGCGTTCTCCTACTGAAGGTCAGGCAGAATTCATTGTTGCCAAGCACAGAAATGGTGGTTTGGACAACATCCGATTAAAGTTCATTGGTCATTTAGGGAAATTTGATAATCTGGATGATTTCGATTCGCCTTTTGGTCATGAGTTTCATTCTAAAATGAACGCTGCTGCAAATGATGATACCTTTAAACCAGATAACTTCCCTTCAGCAAATGAGGCTTTTGGCTCACCTGATGATGAAGACAGCGACGTACCTTTTTAATAATTCCAGAAGCTAGTTATAAAATTAATCATGGATCAAAGACGAACCACGAATATTCTTTTATTGGTAATAGTAATTCCTTTAGTATTCTATTTACTGAAAATACTGTCGTTTATTTTTATTCCTCTGATATTTTCAATGTTTATTGCACTGTTGTTTCTACCCTTAATGCGCTGGTTAGGGAAAAAGCGCGTGCCAAAGCCTTTGAGTATCATTATCGTGGTTTTGCTGATTATTGGCGGATTAAAAATTGGAGCTGAATTGATTCAGATTTCAAGTCGGGAAATCCTAAATTCTGAAACGGATTTTTTTGTAAAAGCAGAAGAAAAATTTGATAATTTACTGGCAACGGCTCAAGAAACGTTTGGTTTTCAAATAGAGAACAAGCGAGAATTTATGAAAGAATTCATTCATAAAGAAGATATTTCAGTCACGATTGAATTTGTGAGGAAGTTTGTAACCATGATACTGATGACTGCTTTTTTTGTTGTACTATGGTTGGCAGAATCCATCAATATCCAAAAAGTTATTAATAGCACAATTTTAAAACAAAAGCATACCTCGGTAAAGGCTTTTATTAAAATTGAAAAGGATTTGATTACCTTCATTAAAGTGAAGTTTTTGGTGAGTTTGGCTACTGGTATTGGAACCGGATTGGCTTGTTTGTTCTTTGATGTCAGCTTTCCAATATTTTGGGGTCTGTTTGCATTTATTATAAATTTCGTTCAAATGGTGGGATCCATCATAACAGTTGTTTTATTATCAGCTTTTGCATTCATTGAACTGGACCCAACAAGTACGCTATTCTTTTTTATTCTTGCCATAACAGGTGTTCAGGTATTGTTTGGTTCAATACTTGAACCGATTTTCATGGGCAAATCATTTTCATTAAATGTGATTACGGTATTGGTAATGCTTATGTTGTGGGGTTATATTTGGGGTGTTCCAGGCTTGATAATGTCTATTCCAATTACCGTGTTCCTAAAAATTATGTTGGAGCAATTTCCCAATACAAAAGTTGTAGCAAACTTGCTATCGGGTAAGCACTAAAGTTTTATTCAGGTTAAATTTATTTTAAAACCTCTTTAAAGGTATATTTTTTGAGTATATTTCAAATATGAAAAAGATTTTACTGACACTTTTTATATTAATTTCTGTTAACTCATTTGCATCTTATATATTAATTCCAATGGATGCCGAAAGTCAAAAGAATCATTTAAAGGCTTATGGTATTACGTATTGGACATTGGAGCAGCAGTTAAAAGTTAAATGGCTTTTGAATTATCGGGGCGGATCTTTTTTGTTGCCAGATTCAGAACGCATTCAACGTGAATGCCAAATTCGAGGAGTTTCTTATGAGGTACTTTCAAATGCTAAAGCAGAATCTATTTTGGAAGAAATTTCTAGTCCCAGTAAAAATATGGAAGCTGTGGTATTGGAAAAAGCACCTAAAATTGCGGTTTATACACCCAAAGGGAAGTTGCCGTGGGATGATGCGGTAACTATGGTTTTAACCTATGCCGAAATTCCCTATGAAACCGTTTATGATGAAGAGGTTCTCAATGACGGTTTGTTACTATTTGATTGGCTACATTTACATCATGAAGATTTTACAGGGCAGTATGGAAAGTTTTATGGTAACTATCGAACGGCTGCCTGGTATATTGAGGAAAAAAAGGAGGCTGAAGCATTAGCAACCAAATTGGGATACAATAAGGTTTCAGAGGAAAAACTAGCAGTTTCCAAAAAGATACGAGACTATGTTATTGGAGGAGGTTTTATGTTTGCCATGTGCAGTGCTACGGATAGCTTTGATATAGCATTATCTGCAGAAGGTGTTGATATTTGTGAACCTATGTTTGATGGAGATGGAAGCGATCCTAATTATCAGTCTAAAGTAGATTATAACAAAACATTTGCCTTCAAGGATTTTACTTTAGAAAGAAATCCTTTGGTATATGAATTTTCTTCAATCGACATGACTCAAAAACGAAGAATTCCAAAAATGACAGATTATTTTTCATTAATGGACTTTTCAGCCAAATGGGATCCAATACCAACAATGCTCTGTCAAAATCACACGGCTTTGGTTAAGGGTTTTATGGGGCAGACAACAGCGTTTACCAGAGATGAGATTAAATCGAATGTATTGGTGATGGGAGAAAATAAGACTAATGGCGAGGCCAAATACATTCATGGTATTAAAGGAAAAGGGTTTTTCACCTTTTATGGAGGACATGACCCAGAGGATTATACACACAGAGTAGGTGATCCTAAAACTGAGTTGGACTTATATCCAACATCACCAGGTTATAGATTGATATTAAATAATGTGTTGTTTCCTGCAGCCAAAAAGAAAAAGCAAAAAACCTAAAGTAATCCGGCCCCAAGAGCTATAGAAATACTAATCAGTAATATAGCAACCAGTTTCTGAATAAATTCTAAGGTAATCTTTTTTAATAATTTATTACCAAAGTAGGCACCAATAATAGCGGATATTGTTGCACAAAGGATAAGCGGAATATTATCTTTTAGACCAGATTTTAAAAATCTGGTTGAGTAAATGGATATTCTTGTGAAATCTACAAAGGCTGAGATAACTACTGCAGACCCGATGAAGACTTCTTTTGTCAATCCAGCATTAATTAAAAAAGCACTTCTCAAGGCACCTTGATGACCAAAAAGCCCACCAAAAAAACCACTTAATAAACCACCAATAGGTAAGTGTTTTTTCTTAAAGTGGAGTTTTTTGAAGAAAGGGAGTAACTCTAAAATGGCAAATACAATTAAAAGAATGGCAATTATGAGTTTTACTGGAGTAATAGTAAATACTTTGGTGCTTATCTGATACTGATATAGCGGTTTTAAATCAGTAATATTTAATAATAAATAGGCACCAATAAATGATGCAATAACAGCTGGAAGCCCAAAATAAAGAAGTACATTTTTATTGGCATTTTTTCCAACCAACACGAGCTTGTATATATTATTAAAAAAATGGACAACACCTGTTAGAGCTATGGCTATTTCAACTGGAAAAAACAATGAAAAGACCGGAAGTAGAATAGTTCCTAAACCAAAGCCAGAAAAAAATGTTAAGATTGATGCTGCAAAGGCAACCAAGCAAATTATTATATATTCCATATAGTAAAATTATATTTTTTCTGAATATGCTTGCTCTTTCACTGGATTAAAATAATATAAAACAGTTCAAAAAAAAGACCGACTCAAGTGAGTCGGTCTTTTTATAAGCGAAATATGTTTTACAATAGGCGAAACGCCTTATTTTACTTTATTTACAATAGCCGCAAATGCTTCTGGGTTGTTCATGGCTAAATCGGCTAAAACCTTACGGTTTAATTCAATATTATTAGCTTTTAACTTGCCCATAAATTGCGAATAAGACATACCATGTAGTCTGGCACCTGCATTAATACGGGTAATCCATAAAGCACGGAATGTTCTCTTTTTATTTCTACGGTCTCTGTACGAGTATTGCATCGCTTTATCAACCGCATTTTTTGCTACTGTCCAAACGTTTTTACGACGTCCGAAGTAACCTTTTGCTTGTTTAAGAACCTTTTTTCTTCGGGCTCTTTTTGCTACAGAATTTACTGATCTTGGCATAATTTTAATTGTTTTTTGTAGTAGGCGATTGTTTCCAATACTTTAAATGAGCCTAACTCCAGGGTTTATAAATAATTTAACCGAACAATATTACTTTAAACGTAATTGTTCCTTAATGCTGTCAACATCATTCTCATGTACCAAAGTACTATGAGTTAATGCTAACTTACGCTTTTTAGACTTCTTTGTTAAGATGTGACTTTTAAAAGCGTGCTTTCTTTTGATTTTACCAGTACCAGTGATTTTAAATCGCTTTTTGGCACTAGATTTGGTTTTCATTTTAGGCATCTTTCTTCCTAGTTTTATTACTTCGCTTATTATCTTAAACCCGAATTAATCGGGTATTTATTTTGTTTTTTTAGGTGCAATGAACATGGTCATACGCTTTCCCTCTAATTTTGGCATTTGTTCAACTTTACCAAATTCCTCTAAATCTTGAGCAAGTCTTAATAATAATATTTGACCTTGCTCTTTAAAAACAATAGATCGTCCTTTAAAAAACACGAAGGCTTTTAATTTGGCACCTTCTTTCAAGAACTTTTCAGCATGCTTCTTTTTAAATTCGTAATCATGATCATCGGTTTGGGGACCAAAACGAATCTCTTTTATAACAACTTTAGAAGCTTTAGCCTTTAGAGCTTTTTCACGTTTCTTTTGCTCGTAAAGAAATTTCTTATAATCCATTACTTTACATACAGGCGGATCGGCTTTTGGTGAAATTTCTACAAGATCTAAACCTTGTTCATCAGCCATGGCTAATGCTTGTTTGGTTGAGTAGATACCTACTTCAACATTGTCACCTACTACACGCACTTTTTCGGCTCTGATTTTAGAGTTTATTCTGTGCTGATCTTCTTGATTTACTCGCCTGGGAGCTTGTTTTTTTCTACGTATTGCTATGGCTATTAAATTTTAGTTTAACTTATTTTAAAATTGCTTTAATGATTTATTTATGTCATTTTTTATTATTTGTGAAAAATCTTCTACACGTATCATGCCAAGATCTTCACCTCCATGCTGACGAACAGATATCATATTTTCCTGCTCTTCATTCTCACCAACAATAATCATATATGGGATTTTTTTCATTTCGGCTTCCCGAATTTTTTTACCCATAGTCTCGTTCCTATTGTCAATTAGGGCGCGAATTTCGTGATTTTCTAACAAATTTAAAACTTTTTTGGCGTATTTTTCGTATTTCTCGCTTATCGATAAGACGATAACTTGTTCAGGAACTAACCATAAAGGAAAGTTTCCAGCAGTATGTTCTAGCAAAATGGCCACAAAACGTTCCATACTTCCAAATGGCGCTCGGTGTATCATGACTGGTCTATGAATTTGGTTGTCACTTCCAACATAAGTTAAATCAAAACGTTCAGGGAGGTTGTAATCAACTTGTATGGTACCTAATTGCCATTGTCTTCCTAAAGCATCTTTAACCATAAAATCTAATTTTGGTCCATAAAATGCTGCTTCACCAGTTTCAACAACGTAATTTAGACCTTTGTCTTTAGCAGCATTTAATATGGCGGCTTCAGCTTTTTCCCAATTTTCATCACTACCAATATATTTGTCTGGATTTTCAGGATCTCTTAAAGACACTTGAGCTGTAAAGTTTTCAAAACCTAATGATCCAAATACATATAGAACTAAATCAATGACATTTTTGAATTCTTCATCTAATTGATCTGGCGTACAAAATAAGTGAGCATCATCTTGTGTAAAGCCACGTACTCGCGTTAAACCATGAAGCTCACCACTTTGTTCGTATCTGTAAACGGTTCCAAATTCAGCAAAGCGTTTAGGTAGATCTCTGTAAGACCATTGGCTACTTTTGTAAATTTCACAATGGTGCGGACAGTTCATGGGTTTTAATAAAAATTCTTCATCCTCTTTAGGAGTATGAATAGGTTGAAAACTATCCTCTCCATATTTGGCATAATGCCCAGAAGTTACGTACAATTCTTTTTGACCTATATGCGGTGTTACTACCATTTCATAACCTGCTTTCTTTTGAGCTTGCTTAAGGAAGTTTTCAAGGCGTTCTCTCAATGCAGCTCCTTTAGGTAGCCATAGCGGTAATCCTTGTCCTACTTTTTGTGAAAAGGTAAACAGCTCCAGTTCTTTGCCTAACTTTCTATGGTCTCTCTTTTTTGCTTCTTCAAGTAATTCCAGATATTCATTAAGTTCTTTTTGTTTAGGAAACGAAATACCATAAACTCGAGTGAGTTGTTTGTTGTTTTCATCTCCTTTCCAGTAAGCGCCTGCTACACTCAATATTTTAACTGCCTTTACTATGCCTGTATTTGGGATGTGCCCGCCACGACATAAATCGGTAAAAGTAGAATGGTCACAAAATGTTATCGTACCATCTTCAAGGTTGTCTACTAAATCAACTTTGTACTCGTTTTTACCTTTATAATATGACAGCGCTTCTTCTTTTGATGCGGCACGCATGTTAAACTCGTGTTTGCCTCTGGCTATCTCTAACATTTTATCTTCAATACGTTTGAAATCCTTATCAGAGATTGTTGCATCACTTAAATCAATATCATAATAAAAACCATTTTCAATGGCAGGACCTACCCACAATTTAGCAGAAGGATACAAATCCTCAATGGCTTGTGCTAAAATATGTGCTGAAGAATGCCAAAAGGCTTTTTTACCTTCATCATCATTCCACGTATATAATATAAGACTTCCGTTTTCGGTTAATGG
>NZ_CP200078.1:2892500-3220765 GCF_055227665.1 Hanstruepera sp. CR43
GGTACGAAAGTAGAGCATAGTGATCCGGTGGTTCCGTGTGGAAGGGCCATCGCTCAAAGGATAAAAGGTACTCCGGGGATAACAGGCTGATCTCCCCCAAGAGCTCACATCGACGGGGGGGTTTGGCACCTCGATGTCGGCTCGTCACATCCTGGGGCTGGAGAAGGTCCCAAGGGTTGGGCTGTTCGCCCATTAAAGTGGCACGCGAGCTGGGTTCAGAACGTCGTGAGACAGTTCGGTCTCTATCTACTGTGGGCGTTAGAAATTTGAGTGGATCTGACTCTAGTACGAGAGGACCGAGTTGGACGAACCTCTGGTGTACCAGTTGTCCTGCCAAGGGCACTGCTGGGTAGCTACGTTCGGAAGGGATAAGCGCTGAAAGCATATAAGCGCGAAACCCACCACAAGATGAGATTTCTTTAAAGGGTCGTGGGAGATGACCACGTTGATAGGCTACAGGTGTAAAGGCAGTAATGTCATAGCCGAGTAGTACTAATAACCCGTAGGCTTATTGTACGCCGTTCTTTTTATAGGTACAACAAATGTTCATGTAGACTTTTCAATATGTCAACAATATACGGACCAAGTGTCCGAAAGACTTAAGGTGGTTATAGCGACGGGGCTCACCTCTTACCATTCCGAACAGAGTAGTTAAGCCCGTTAGCGCCGATGGTACTGCACTCGTGGGAGAGTAGGTCGCCGCCTTTTTTAAACACCCTTCCATTATACAATGGAAGGGTGTTTTGTTTTGTAAGGTATCTGGATTTTAAAGACTAATTGAGGAAAATTAATTATATTACTGACTAATTATTCTTACAGTTTCAAAATTGCTTATGAATCCAATAATTAAAGCCAATTTAAAAAGCCTTCAAAAAGCAACAATCTTATTATCAAATTTATCTAATGACCATTTAACCAATAAGTCTGTTTCCCCATACCATTCCAGTGTAGGATCACATATAAGACACATTCTTGATTTCTATAATTGTATTCTAAAGTCCAATAATAGTTTTGATTTAACTAATAGATGTCGCAATTTAGACGTAGAAACTAGTTGCGATTCGGCTTTAATTTACTTGAATACAATTAAAGATGGACTTCAAAATTTAAGTAGTAAGGACTTGGAAAGGGAAGTTTTGGTGACAGATGATTTAGGACTTGGGAAAGTAGATATAATCTATACATTTTCAGCTTTGCTGGCCCAAGCCAATAGCCACACGATTCATCATTATGCCATTATTAACTATATTTTAGATGGCATAAATATTAGTCTAACTGATTCTGATTTCGGTTATAATCCAACTACCCCTAAATCACTCAATTTGAATTAAACATACTATCAATAATGGTTTTAAGACCTCTAAAAGCCATGTAGATAGCAAAAAAACAAATTAATAATCCAACTATTAAAATAGGAATATATAAGGGTTTTTCTTGATTACTAAATGCAATGTGTAAAAAGATGGGTCCTAAAAACATGCATAGAAGAGCTATAGCCAATTTTTTAAGGCCATTAACCAAAACTTCTTTATTGGTGTGTTTAGTTTTCATTGCGAAAGTGCTCTATAGCAGATCTAACGCTGCCGTGTTCTTCTAAAAGTCTGTTGGCATCTTGGTATGAAATGTTCAATTCATGCATAATCATTTTAGTACCTCTATCGACTAGTTTATTGTTGCTTAATTGCATATCAACCATTTTGTTACCTTTCACTTTTCCTAATTGTATCATAACGGCAGTTGAAATCATATTGAGTACTAATTTTTGGGCTGTGCCTGCTTTCATACGTGAGCTTCCGGTTACAAATTCGGGTCCAACAATGACTTCTATAGGATATTTTGCAGTTTTTGACAATGGACTCCCTTGATTACAGGTAATACATCCAGTAACTATATCATTTTTATTACAGGTCTCTAGTCCACCAATAACATAAGGGGTTGTTCCTGAAGCTGCAATACCAATAACAACATCATTTGAATGGATATGGTATTGAGATAAATCATTCCATGCTTGTGTTTTTGAATCTTCTGCAAACTCCACAGCTTTTCTAATTGCCAAATCACCACCTGCTATTAGTCCAATGACTAATTCATGTGGAACTCCGAATGTTGGTGGACATTCAGATGCGTCAACAATTCCCAATCGTCCACTTGTACCAGCTCCAATGTAAAACAAACGACCCCCACTTTGTAATTTCGTTACAATTATGGTAACTAATTTTTCAATCGCTGGAATAGCATTTTTAACTGCCTTTGGAACTGTTTGGTCTTCTTTATTGATATTGGTTAGCAATTCAGAAACAGACATCTTTTCCAGATGGTCATAATTAGAATCTTGCTCTGTGGTTTTTGTAAAATCCATAAGTCAAAAATACTGATTTTTGAAGTATCAGTTTTGAACAGTGTATATTATTTCGGATACTTCAGACAACCTAAAGTAACCTAACGGGTAATTGTTTGGATTGGTAGTATTAATACAGTTTCCTCTTATTGTGGCAGGCTGGGTTTCGAATGGGCCGCCACCTTGACTGGTTTGTTGGAGCAATACAAACATAAACTCATAAAATTCTTCTGAAACACCGTAATTTCGAATAATAACGTCATCACCGGGATTTAAATCTTCTTCAACATAAAAACCGAAAATAAGATTCCCATTTACAAATTCATCTTTAAATGTATCTAAAGTTGGAGTTACTGGAATACTGGGTATATACTCAAAAAAATAAAAATTTTCTTCATCGGCAGGGTCAGTAAAAAAAGCTTTGATTTCTGTTTCTTCACCTGTAAAACCGCCTTCTAAATTTTGTTCTATATATTCCAATTCAGCAACAGGTAATAATGTGTCTGTTGCTGTATATGTTTCATTATTATAGATAATGGTTAGCGTATATTCTAAATTAATTACAGGTACAAAGTCTGAATTTTGGTAAATACCCGAATCTGTATCTTCTAAAAATGTGTAAATGTTATTTTCTTCGTCAGTAATGAATACTTGCGCACCATTGGCAGGAGGCACACCATTATCAAAAAATGGTGCCGTAAGCGTTAATTTAATGGACTGTTCATTTCCAGAAGTGCCTTTGAACCAATTGATAGATGCATCAATTACTAATTTTGGTTCTGATGTTGGAACATCGACATCAACGACATCTTCACAAGAATAGCTTGTAAATATGAGTAGTATGATATAAATGTATTTTAATTTCATTTTGTTAAAATGTAAAGTTATATGAAATTGACGGAACTATTCCAAATATGGATAGCCGGACTGCTTCGTTAACACCCGTATCTCTATTTTCCTGAAAATTAATAGATGCAGCGTTTCGTCGGTTATAAATATTATAAATTCCAAAAACCCATTCGCCTTTCCATCGCTTTTCAATATTGGGTTTAGGTGTAAATGTTGCGGAAATATCAAGTCGGTGGTATGCAGGCAACCTATATTCATTTCTCAAACCATAGTTAGGTATGGTAATTCCATTGTACTCATATTGAGCATTTGGATAAGTGACAGGTCGTCCCGTTTGAAACAAAAAATTCGTATTGAATCGCCATTTATTAGTTAAATCGTAACTTCCTGTAAATGATACATCGTGCGTTTTGTCATAAGGGGTAACATACCAATTGCCATTATTGATTCCTGGCTCCAAACTGTTTCTGCCAGGTGTTCGTTGTTCAGATTTTGAAAGGGTATAAGCAATCCAACCTTTGAACCTACCTTCATTTTTGCGAAACAATACCTCTAAACCATAAGCTCTGGCTTCACCATTCAAAATGACTTGTTCAATGGCATCATTGGCAATTAAATCAGCTCCATCAATATAATCAATCCGGTTTTTAACCTTTTTGTAAAAGGTTTCAACTTCAAGAGAATAGATATTGTTTTTAATATTTCTGAAGTAACCTAATGCAACTTGATCAAGTATTTGAGGTTTAATATACTTACCACTTGGTGCCCAGACATCTAATGGAGTTGGGGAACTCGTGTTGGAGATTAAGTGCAAGTATTGACTTAAACGGTTGTAACTAGTTTTAATGGAAGATTTGTTATTCAAAGTATACGACAAGGCGATACGTGGTTCAAAATTCCCAAATGATTTAATAACATCACTACGATTGAATTGTTGAGTGCCAATAGGTTCAGCCTTTTCATAAATTTGAAGTGTTTGATTAAAGTTTACTGCTTGATCATTTTGATAAAGATTAAGTTCGTCCTGACCTAACCTTAAGAATGAATTGTATCTTAATCCATAGGAGGCTGTTAAACTATTAGTCAATTTGTGTTCAATATCCAGATAGATTGCATTTTCTAAAGCGAACTTATCAATTAATTTGTCTAGATTAATCCCGAACTCGTCATTTGAGGGTTTAATTTCACCGGGATTAAATTTATGATAAATACTATTTAAGCCATATTGCAATTTTATTTTGTCGCTAACATAATGCTTGAAATCATATTTTAAATTAAAGTTCCTAATACCAGAATCCCAATTAAATCCAACGAAATCTAGTCGTAAACCGTAGTAGTAATCAGAATATATTACTGATAGATTGGAAAATAATTTGTCTGAAAACAGATGATTCCATCTAAAATTCAAAACGGTATTTCCATACGTATTTTTAAAGCTTTCATTCAAACTAAATACATCACGACCAAAATATCCTGATAGATAGATGTTATTGTTTTGGTTCAGCTTGTAACTTATTTTAGTGTTCAAGTCATAGAAGTATGCCTTATTTTGAACATCGAACAAAGGCAGAAATAAATGTGCGTATGTGGCTCTGCCACCTAATAAAAAAGAACCTTTACCCTTATTAATTGGGCCCTCGGCCAAAAGTCTGCTTGAAATTAGTCCAATCCCACCATTCATATGAAATTGATTACTATTGCCTTCTTTTTGGTATATATCTAATACAGATGAAACGCGACCACCATATCGTGCTGGAATACCACCTTTATACAATTTAAGGTCTTTAATGGCGTCTGGATTAAAAACAGAAAAGAAACCAAACAGATGTGATGAGTTATAGATAATAGCCTCATCTAATAGTATTAAATTCTGATCAGCGGCACCGCCTCGAACATTGAATCCTGAAGCGCCCTCTCCAGCGGTTGTCACACCAGGTAATAATGTAATGGCCTTGATAACATCGGCTTCGCCAAAAACCACAGGGATCTGCTTGATGGTATTTGCTGATAACGCATTGATACTCATTTGTGGTTTACGAATATTTAACCTTTCAACATCTTCTTTAATAACAACCTCATCCAAACTTTCAATAGACTCCACCAAACTAAAATCCTTTTTTAGATTTTGAGTTAAGTTGATTGTATCATTCAGGTTTTGATAACCTAGATAACTGACTACTAATTCATAGTTTCCTTGAGGTAACGTAATTGAATAGAAACCATACTCATTGGTAGTAGCACCTGTTTTTAATTCTGGGAAGATGATATTGACACCTATTAATGTTTCGTTACTTTCTGCATCAGAAACAATACCACTCAAAGTGAATTTATCTTGTGAGAATATATTATGACCAATAAATAAAAAGATAGCTAGGGTGCAAAAAAAACGGATGGTCATAAATAGCAATTTTAAATAAAACTATAAAAAAAGCTCCTTTTTAAGGAGCTTTTCATGTTAATATTATTATTAATTTATAGATTTTAATATCGTGTTCAATGTATTACTTGGTCGCATCACTTGGTTTGTTAACGCATCATTTGGTTCATAATAGCCACCAATATCTGCCGCTTTTCCTTGAACACCGTTTAACTCGTTAATGATGGTGGCCTCATGGTCTTTCAATTGTTTCGCAATAGGAGCAAACATGTTTTGTAATTCTAAATCTTTGTTTTGGTTGGCTAATGCATCAGCCCAGTGTTGAGCTAGATAGAAATGACTTCCTCTATTGTCCAATTCCCCAACTTTTCGTTTTGGAGATTGGTTTTTTTGTAATAATATCTCTGTAGCTTCATCAAGTGTTTCTCCTAAAATTGCCGCTTTTTCATTGTTGGTGAACTGACTTAAATGTTCAAATGAAACAGCAAGTGCTAAAAATTCTCCAAGCGAATCCCAACGTAAATGGTTTTCTTCAACCAATTGTTGAACATGTTTAGGAGCAGATCCACCAGCACCGGTTTCAAATAAACCACCACCATTCATAAGAGGTACAATGGATAACATTTTTGCACTAGTACCTAATTCCAGAATAGGAAATAAGTCGGTTAAATAATCTCTTAAAACATTACCCGTTACGGATATAGTGTCTTTCCCTGCCTTAACACGTTCTAACGTGAATTTAGTAGCTTCAATAGGTGAAAGAATTCGAATATCCAATCCACTAGTATCGTGATCCTTTAAATAGGTATTCACCTTTTTGATTAATTCGGCATCATGAGCTCTATTTTCATCAAGCCAGAAAACCGCAGGTGTTTGAGAGGCTCTTGAGCGGTTAACAGCTAATTTTACCCAATCTTGAATAGGAGCGTCTTTTACTTGACACATTCTCCAAATGTCACCAACTTCAACAGTGTGCTGAATTAAAGTATTACCGTTGGAATCAATAACAGAAACCGATCCGTCACTGGCAATTTCAAATGTTTTATCGTGTGAACCATATTCTTCAGCTTTTTGAGCCATGAGCCCAACATTAGGTACAGTACCCATTGTTGTAGGATCAAATGCACCATGTTCTTTACAGAAATCAATGGTAGCCGTGTAAACTCCTGCATAGCTGCTATCCGGAATCACCGCTTTTGTGTCTTGCTGCTTACCTTCTTTGTTCCACATTTGTCCCGAAGTACGAATCATAGCAGGCATAGAGGCATCAATTATAACATCACTTGGCACGTGTAGGTTGGTGATACCTTTATCACTGTTAACCATAGCCAAATCTGGTTGATTTTCATAAGCGGCCTGGATATCAGCTTTGATAGCCGCTTGTTTTTCTGAAGGTAATTCAGATATTTTACTCAATAAATTTCCAAAACCATTATTCACATCAACACCTAGTTCAGTTAGTTCTTGACCGTATTTATCGAATACATTTTTAAAGTATGTGCGTACTGCGTGACCAAAAATAATTGGGTCACTCACTTTCATCATAGTCGCCTTCATATGCAGTGAAAACAAAACACCTTGATTTTTTGCATCAGCAATTTCACGCTCTAAAAAACTTAATAAAGCTTGTTTACTCATTACCGTAGCGTCAATAATTTCACCAGGCAATAATGGAAAAGCAGGTTTTAAGATAGTTTCGTTTCCTTGAGTATCTGTATGAACGATTTTTATTTCAGTAGCATTTGGAACCGTGACCGATTTTT
Organism: Hanstruepera sp. CR43; assembly: GCF_055227665.1. Classification (NCBI taxonomy): domain Bacteria; kingdom Pseudomonadati; phylum Bacteroidota; class Flavobacteriia; order Flavobacteriales; family Flavobacteriaceae; genus Hanstruepera; species Hanstruepera sp. CR43. The sequence continues at coordinate 2,899,828 of NZ_CP200078.1, forward strand.
CATTGTGAGCAAAGTCACCAGCGTTCATAGTTGCTACGTGGGTTTTGGAGTCCTTGCTCCATGCTCCCATTGAATGTGGGTTCTTTTTGGCGTAATTTTTTACGGCCTTTGGAGCGCGTCGATCTGAATTACCCTCTCTAAGAACTGGGTTAACAGCGCTACCTTTAATTTTATCGTATCGATTTTTAACATCCTTTTCAGAATCTGATTTTGGATCGTCTGGGTAGTTGGGTAGTTTATATCCTTTATCCTGTAACTCTTTAATGGCTGCTTTCAATTGTGGCATAGAAGCACTAATATTAGGAAGTTTAATAATATTAGCTTCTGGTTTTTTTACCATTTCCCCTAGGATACCTAAAGCATCTTCTACTTGTTGTTCTGGAGTCAAGAAATCCGGAAATACAGCTAAAATTCTAGCTGCCAATGAAATATCCTTGGTATCTATATTGATGCCAGAAGGATTGGCAAAAGCCTTAACAATTGGTAAAAATGAATAGGTTGCTAATGCTGGTGCCTCATCTGTCTTGGTATAAATTATCGTAGAAGATTTTGTCATAATTGTTTAGAATTTTATTTTGAAGTAGTTGCAAAAATTTACGGAATTGCAAATATAACAAAATCTAAAAGATTATGGCTTTGGCTATTGTTTTAAATTACTAGTAATAAGGGATGGTTTCAGAGAAATTAAAAATCAATATTCAATAATTCGCCACTCATTTGCAAAACAGTCAGCTCGGCAATTTTCGCATCGTATTTTGCTTGATTTCTACTAATTTCAGCATTACGCAAATTTAATTGTGCTTGTCTGAATTCTAAAGAAGTAGCTTGACCCAGTTTATACTTTTCTTCGGTTCTATTAAAATTGTCCAGAGATGTTTGGATATTATTTTCTTGGACATTATAGATCAGTAATTTATTTTGATAGTCATCCCAGGCATTATTAAAGTCTCGTTCAATGGTTATTTCAATTTCTTCTTTTAAAAGTTTTTGATTTTCCAGAAGGATCTTTGTGTTTTTGATTTGGGTAGCTGTGCTACCACCATCAAAAATATTCCAATTGAGGCTTAAACCAGCCGATAGACCGTTACCCGTTACCTCTGAAACAAACGATGCCGCATTATTATTGCTTTTGTTCCAGCCATAGGAACCCAATAAATCCAAAGTTGGTAAATATCTTGCTTTACTGGATCTAATATCAATTTCACTTATTGAAATATTTTTATCAGCCTGTAATAGTGCCACATTATTTGACTTGGTTTTTGACATTAGGTCTTCTTTATTCAACTCCAATAGAAAATCCATATCGGTTTCTACATTGAAATCCTCATTTAATTGGGCACCTAAAATAACATTCAGGTCTCTTTTGGTATTTTTGAGTTGCTGTTTGATGTTTATGAGGTTAATACTATCATTATTAATATCTACTCGAGCATTCAAAACACCTAATTTAGTGTCTTGACCGTATTCAAATTGATATTCTGCGCGTTTGAGTCTATCTTTAGAAATGCTGAAAGTTTGTTCCAGAGCCGTTGTGTTTTCTGAAATTCGCACTACAGAATAATAAACTGTAAAAAGTTGTAAAACCACATTTTCAATGGTTTCACGAGCATCCAGTTTTGATAAGGAATATTCTTCCTGAAACCGTTGAATATTGTACTGTCTTCCCAAACCATCAAAAATGGTATAATTCAAATTTAAAGATGCATTATAATTTGAACTTTCAGCACCTGATAACGTTGTGGTTTCACCATTGGAAAATTTTGCTTCAGTGTTGTCCAAATTATAATTAGCACCTGCATTTCCAGAAAGTATGGGTAAATAGCCAGAATTTAAAATACTCGTGTTGTTTTCAGCAACTTCCACCGCATTGTTTGTTATTTTGATACCATAATTATGTTCCAGTGCTAACTCAAAGGCTTGATTTGTAGTCAAAATTTCTTGAGAGAATAGGTGTAACGAACTCAAAAACAACCCATAAAAAATAAAATGCTTAATGCTCATGTTCTTCTTTTAATTCTTTAATTGCTCTTTCAACTTCTTCTTTAGTTACAGACTTGTTAGTGTATAACCATTTAGCATTTTTCTTGATACTATTACTAAATGATAAAAATAAAGGTAATACCAATAAGGTCAATATGGTGGCATAACCTATACCAAATGAAATTGAAATGGCCATCGGTTTTAAAAATTGGGCCTGTCTGCTTTTCTCCAATAGAAGTGGCGCTAATCCGGCAATTGTTGTTAATGAAGTTAAGAAAATGGCTCTAAATCTGGATTTACCAGCTTCAGTTAGTGCAATATCAAATGGTAATCCTTCCTTGAGGTTACTATTGAATTTGCCTATTAAAACGAGGCCATCGTTCACCATAATACCAATAAGCGCTATGATTCCTAAAAGTGATAATGCATTAACTGAAAAGCCAAATAGCCAATGGCCCCAAGCTACCGCTGTTAAACTGAAAGGGACTAATAATAAAAGTAATAAAGGCTGACTGTAACTCCTGAAAGTAAAGGCAATAGTTATATAGATTAGTATTAAAATTGGAATACCAGCTTTGGCTATTGATGAAGAAAGTTTTTGCGCTTCTCGATTTTGGCCTTCAAAAGAGGCCGAAATAGTTGGGTACTTTGACTGTAGTTCTGGAATGGTATTATTTCTAATATCATCTAAAATATCAGTATTACTAGAACTAGGGTCTTTAAGGTCGGCTGAAATTCTGATTTCACGTTTACCTTCCAAATGATTTATAGCCACATCACCGCGTTCAATAGTATAGGTGGCAATATCCTTTAAAGTCACACGCTCACCCGAAGGCGTTGCGATGCGCATGTCTTCTAAATTATTAATAGATGCGCGATTATCTCTATCATAGCGGACCCAAACTCTAATTTCATCTTGCCCTCTTTGGAAGCGTTGTGATTGTGCTCCAAAGAAACCGGCTCGAATTTGAGACATAACCGTTGAAAGATCTAATCCTAGGAGGTAGGCGCTTTCTTTTAACTCCAAACGGATTTCTTTAATACCTGCAGGGTCATTATCCTCAATATCTTTCAGTAGCGGATTTTTTTCCAAGACATCTTTGAGCTCCACTTTTGCAGCTTTTAATTCCTCAATATTATTTCCCAACAAGGCAACAGAAACAGGACTGCCTCCAAAATTCCCACCTGAACCAAATATTAAGCGTTCTGTTCCAATGACTGGACCTACCAGTTCCTGTACTCTGTTGGCAACCAATGACGCATTAATTTCATCAGGCCGTTCTTCTCCAGGCAACATATTGATTGTCAAACTGGCACTAGAACTACTATTTAAAGATAATATGGTGTTCTCAAAAAGTTCTTTTTCAGTTCCCTTCAGATATTCATTAGTAAACTCGGTGTTGGCAATCAATGCCTTTTCTTCTATCATCGAGATAATGGAATCGGTCACTTTTACATTCGTTCCATTGGGCATATCCAATTCAATAGATATACGGTCACTGGCAATTGATGGAAAAGTAGTAACACCAATTATACCACCAAAAATAGATCCATAAGTCAAAACTAAAAGTGCGACAAAAATTCCTAGAGATAGTACCTTAAACTCAAGTACAAATTTTAAAGCTGGTGTATAAAACTTATCCCTTAAAAATTTCATGATGCGATCACCAAGGGCATTGATGCCGCGCATTTTTGCAAAAAACTGTTTTGTTTTTGAAGGATTGTCTTCTGGGACTTGTTTTCTTAAGGCTTTAGAGTGCGCCAAATGAGCTGGTAAAATGATTAAGGCCTCAACTAGAGATATGGTTAAGGTTAATATAACAATGACTGACACTTCACTGAAGAACTCACCAATTCTACTTTCCAAGAATAAGAATAGAGAAAATGCCAAAAGCGTTGTAATGATAGCTGAAACAACTGGCGGTATTACTTCCATGGTGCCATCAACAGCAGCTTGAATAGGCGTTTTACCCTTTTCATAATGTTGGTAGATATTTTCTGCAATCACAATACCGTCATCAACCAAAATACCAATGACAATAATCATCCCAAACAGGGACAAAACATTAATGGTAACATCAAACTGACCTGCAAATATGAACATTCCCAAAAAGGAAATAGGCAATCCAAAGGCAACCCAAAATGCCAAACGTGTGTTCAGAAATAAAGACAAAAACACTAATACCAACAGCATACCAGTAGCAGCGTTTTTAGTTAATAATTCTGTACGTTGATTTAGTGTAATTGAGAGATCCCGAACCACATTTAAGGACACATTCTCATGTTTTTGGTTATAGGTTTCAATATATTCCTTAACCTTATCAGCAGATGAGATTAAATCTTCAGTATTCGTACTCGTAACTGAAATGTTTATGGATAGCTGCTGATTAAAATAGGTAGCATTAGGTGTTTCTGAAAAACGATCCCTAACAATAGCAACATCTTTAAGGCGAACAGTTTTACCATCTAGTGTCGCCTTAATGACAATATTTGAAAGTTCATCGCCATAGTAAGAACGGTTGTTAGCACGAATCAAGTATTCTTCAGCATCCGTTTTGATATTTCCACCAGTGATAAGAATGTTGGATGAAGCCACAGCTTGTGCCACATCACTAAAAGTTAGATCGTAGGCTAATAAGTCGGTTTCATTAACAGCAATTTCAATTTCTTCTTCAGGGTAGCCTGTTACACTTACTTGTGAAATGCCATCAATGGTTCTTAAGTCGTTTTCAATTTGTCTGCCAAGTTGCTTTAATGTTTTTAACGGAACATTGGTTCCACTCAAAGCAAAGGAAATGGTCTCACGAATAGCTTCTTGTTTAGAAACCACTAATGGTTCCATGCCTGTTGGAAATGACGGAACTCGGTCCACGGCATTTTTAACCTCCAATAGCATGAAATCAATATTTTCACCTTTTTCAATTTCAACGGTTATAACACCACTGTTTTCACTGGAAGTAGAAGTAACACGGTCAATACCCTTTAATCCTTTTAAATTGTCTTCTATTTGAAGTACAATACCTTCTTCAATTTCTTGAGGTGAGGCACCAGGATATGTGATATTGACATTGATAATTTTGGAATCTACCAATGGAAAAAACGATGATTTCAAGGATAAGATTCCTAAAATACCAAAAGCAAAAAATGCTATTATAAATACATTAACCGCAACATGATATCGAATAAAATAGGCTATGATCTTCCTCATGTCTACTGCTTGTTTTTGGTATCAACAAATGGTTGAACAAGCATACCCGAGTAAGCACCTACAACCGGTTTGTCCAAAATAACTGTTCCATCCGGGACATTTTTTAAGACCACTTTGGATTCGGAATAAAAAACAGGCTTAACATCTATGACGTCCAAGATACTATCTCTAACTACAAAGATTTGGTCATTATCCAACATTAAATTTCTACTAATTTCAATGGCATTCGGCTCGTCTTTGGCATCCAAATTGGCTTCCAGATACATCCCTTCTTTGAGATTATCATTCGAAACTTCAATAAAAGCTGTAATCGTTTGAGTTGTAGCATCAATACTACCGTTAACGCGAGATACCGTTCCAGTATAACTTTCGGTATGTTCTAAATTGCTTAACGTGACAGATTCCCCAACTTTTAGAAGGCTGGCATAAGCCTTACTTAAAGCCACTTCCATTTCATAAACACTAGGGTCAATAAATTCTCCCAATTTTTGGCCACTTCTAATTAAGGAACCTTCGGTGACCAAAGCTTCGGTTAGAATACCACTGAAGGGTGCCGAAATATTGTATTTGGCTAACCGTTGTTCCTGGTTTTTAACATCATAATAATTGGAGATAATTCCTCTACCAGTAATAAAGTAATTTTCTTTAGCCGATGTTATTTCCGGAAGTTTTGGGGTGGTTTTATTTAAATCGAATGTATTCAAATACCCTTGCCATTTCTGATGCATTTCGGGAAAATCCAATCGAATGTCAGGCATGATAGCAGCAATGGAATTGTATAGATTACTTTTAGCCGATTGAACACTGGCGTAATATTCAGCTGCATCAATACGAATAAGAGCTTCACCTTTTGAGTATTCCTGACCTGGTTTAAAGAGCTTGCTTCCTGATTTAAAAATCCCTTGCACTTCAGCATATAATTCTACTCGGCGTTTGGCAACCAAACTACCATTTGCTGGAATTACGATGTTGATGGTTGAATTTTTTACGGTATCCGTAAAAACGGTTTTAATGATTTTATTGGCTACCGGTTTAGGTTTTGTTTTACTATCAATTAATTTTTTGGCAACAAAAAATGAACCTGCAATAAGCAGAATTCCAATGATGGTTAGAATAATATTGCGCATGTGCTTGAGGTTAATGCATGTTTAGACTACAAAGCTATTTGTAAGTTTAATTTTTAAGTCTTAAAAAAATCATAAAAAACATACTAAAATCAATCAATAATTATTTGAAAATCATTCAAGAGCATTAGGGCGCCTTCTTTTGAAAATTTGGCATTCTTCATTTTATTATTGGTAGGATTGATTCTAAAATGTAAAGCGGTTCTTAAATCGGCTTTCTCCAAATTTGTATTATCAAAAATAGCGTGTTTCAAATTACAATTTTGAAATAGACCTTCCGAAAGATTCGCATTAGTAAAATCAATTTGTTCTAAAATACAATTATTAAAACGTGGCTTGTTCAGGTTTTTACCGTAAAAAGATGAAAAGCTAAAATTGCAATTTTCTGCTTTTATAGAGAAAAGAAAATCACTGGATATGCTAAAGTCCACACCTAGCATTTTGCACTGTTTGAAAATAACATCTTTAAATAGCGTATCTTTTATTTTGATACCACTTAAATCGCAATCTAAAAACTCACAATCTGTAAAGGATACATAGGACAGATAAGATTCTGAAAAATTACAATTTACAAAGGTGCAACTGTCGTATTCTGCTTTTGGAAGTTCATTGTTGCGGTAATCATGTTTTGTAAAAGTCTTATCGGAAATGAAGGGAAGATTCATAGTGTTTTAACAAAGAGTGAAGATACATAACCTAAAGCGGAAACAAAAGTTTTAAAACTTTTGAGCTAATTAAATTTTTTTCAAATGCTGCCTTCATCACAATTTATGTCATTATTTTTTGTTAGATATGTTTGATTATATTTATATTTCATCCGCTAATTGTTTGATTGGCAAAATTGTAAATGTTGAAGAGCACAAATTTCTATTTTTATTTTCCGGGATTCTGTTTACTTGTGTTTGGTTTAATTGTTTGTTTTAATCTTTATGGAGAGCATGCTTATGATTCAAAAAGAGCAGTCTTTATAAAAAAAACGGGTAACAATTTCCAAATCATTAGAAATGGAAAACCTTTTTATATCAAGGGAGCCAGTGGTAAATATTATATCAGGGAGCTGTCTGAAGCAGGAGGTAACACTATCAGGCTGTATGACACTCTCCAACTTCAAGAAATTTTGGATGAAGCTCAAAAGTATGACATTGCTGTAATAGCGGGTATACATCTTCCAAAATTTAGAAAGAACAACAATATATATCTTGACAGTGCATTTCTAGAAACAACCAAAACCAAAATCAAGGCTTTGGTAAACAAACATAAAAATCATCCATCTCTTTTATTTTGGAATTTAGGAAATGAATTAAACTATCCGTTACCATCTGGACCAGAAACCAGTGGTTATAAATTTATTGAAGCTTATAATGAGCTAGTTGATCTTATTCACCAGGAAGATCCTAATCATCCTGTAAGTACTTGCTTGGCTGGTCCACCATTAAGACGAACCTTGAGCATAAATAGAAATTCGCCTCAAATAGATTTAATAGGGTACAATTCTTTTAGTAATATCAAACAGGTTAATTTTAACAGAAGAGGACTCATTTATGCGTCGTCACTATTAGATATTCCTTATTTTTTTGCTGAATGGGGGATTGATGGTCCATGGGAGGCCAAAAAAAATAAATGGATGGCTATTATGGAATCGTCCAGTACTGAAAAAGGTGAAATTTACGGTGATACTTATGATTCCTATATTAGGCCTTTGGATCAACAATGTTTAGGGAGTTTGGTTTTTTATTGGGGACATAAGCTGGAAGGTACGCCTACATGGTTTAATATTTTTGATGAAACAGGTAAGAAATCCCAAGCCTATTATAGTTTGGCCAAGGCCTGGAGTGATTCGTCATCAAATCAGGTATTACTTCCTGAATTAGAAAGAATGACATTGGATGGAAAAAGTATTGAAAATAGTGTCTTTAAATCAAATGATATTATTGAGTCTGAAATTTTCATAAATGACAAGATAAGTCAAGGAATAACATACAATTGGGAAATATATGAGAACGGATGGGAAAAAAAAGAATGGAAATTAAACAACAAATTGAATGAATCTGTGTTTCTAACTCAAGAATTGAACACAAGTAAAGTCACGATGAAAATGCCTGAAGAGGAGGGAGCATATAGAGTATTTGTATATGTATATGACACCCATGGTAACTTCGCAACGGCTAATATGCCATTTTATATTCTAAACCAGAATGAATAAAATCAAGGTAAAAGCTCCCGCCAAAGCAGAAAAACGGGTTATGAGGGCGCTCATTCTACTCGGTTTAGTGAGTGTGGGTAACTTTTTTTATTGGTTTTTTAAAGATGATCTTATAGCCAATCCATTGTTATATGGTATGTTACTGGCCCTAATTATCTTTGATGTTTTTAGACTAATCTATATATGGTATCATTACTGGAACATCACGGTTCCAAAGAGACCTGAAAATTCTCGGAATTATTCGGTAGACGTCTTTACAACCTTTTGTGATGGTGAACCGGAAGACATGGTCATCAACACCTTGCAAGCGATTCAAAAAATAAACTATCCGCATACTACTTATTTATGCGATGAAGATGATAATCCATGGTTGAAATCATTTTGTGAAAAGCACCATATTATTCATGTCACTAGAAATGATCGAACTGATGCCAAAGCGGGAAATATTAACAATGCCTTGAAAATTGCAAAAGGTGAAATTTGCTTGATACTGGATCCAGACCACATTCCTGAACCAAATTTTTTGGATGAAGTGATTCCTTATTTTGAAGATGATACTGTTGGCTTTGTTCAAACAGTTCAATCTTATTATAACGTTGATGAATCCAGAGTTGCTCAAGCCGCTGCTGAACAAACCTTTCAGTTTTACGGACCAGTTATGATGAGCATGAATACTTATGGAACCGTAAATGCTATTGGGGCCAATTGTGTTTTTAGGAGAGAGGCATTGGACTCCATAGACGGTCATGCTGCAGGCTTATCGGAGGATATGCACACGGCTATGAAGTTGCATGCCAAGGGTTGGAAATCGATTTATCTTCCCAAAGCACTTTCAGCAGGTTTGGCTCCCAAAACATTGTCTGCATATTATAAGCAACAGCTAAAATGGTCTAGAGGAACTTTTGATTTGCTGTTCACGGCTTACCCAAGATTGGCTAAATCATTCACCTTAAGACAAAAACTGCACTATGGTATTTTACCGTTTCATTATTTGGCAGGTTTCTTTTTTATGATCAGTTTTTTGATACCCATTATTTCATTGTTGTTTTCAACGACACCATGGAAAGGCAATGTCATTAATTTTGGTGCCATAGCATTACCTATTTTGGTGTGCTTAATCATTATCAGGTTTTATTCCCAAAAATGGTTAGTAAGAGAAAGTGAAAGAGGCTTTCATATCCTGGGCGGCCTACTTTTGCAATGTACCTGGTGGGTTTATATTAATGGTGTTTTGTTCACTATTTTCAGAAAAAAGGTACCATACCTACCTACTTTAAAGAACGATAAAAACGCTCCTGGTTTAGCCATTGTCTTACCTAATTTAATAATTGGCTTACTATGTATAGTTTCCATTGTGTTTGGTCTATTGAGGGACTTTACGCCATTTTCAATAGTCATGGCGCTGTTTGCATTTTGGAATGCCTGTATTTTGTTTTACACCGTAAAATTTGCTTATGACGATAGCCAAAAACGGTCTGAAGAAAAATTAGTTAAAAGAGCATCGCTTTCAAAATGGCTTTCCTTTAAATTATTCGACTTATCCAACAAAGCGGCATTACCTATTGTAATGATAACTTTAGCTGGCTCCATTTTTTTTCTCGCTAATGACGAAAAATCAAAACTATTCGGATTGAGCAACCAAACGAACCAAGAGGAAAATATTAAATACCTGGGTGTTTTTGCTCCCGAAAAAGATGATGGTATTACACATTTTGATCAAGTTCGATCTATTTCGGACCGATTAGACCAAAAGTTTGACATTATATCCTATTACATCCCATGGGATAAGAACATTGATAGTGGGTTTGATTGGAGTTTATTGGATTCCACCTATCAAAATAAGGCCATTCCATTAATTACATGGGAGCCATGGTTAAATACTTTTGAGTTTGAACAAGATAGTATACCACATGTCAATGATTTGATTTTATCTGGAGAACTAGATAATTTTCTCGAGAAGTTTGCCATCAAACTAAAAAAAATTAATAGGCCTGTTTTTTTAAGATTTTCCCATGAATTTGACAATCCGTTTTATCCATGGTACGATGATAGGGAGAATGCCCATTTAGTTTTTAAAAACGCCTGGAAACATGTACATGCTATTTTTAGTAAAAATGGCGCTGACAATGTTATTTGGGTGTGGAATCCATGGAAAGCTCAAAACATCAAAACGTATTTTCCAGGAAATGATTATGTTGATTGGTTTGGTGTTAACATATTAAATTATGCAACTTTTGGTAGTAAGGATTATTATGAGTTTTCTGAATTGTATGGGCCATTTCGGAATGAATGGCTTGAAATAGCCAATAAGCCTGTAATCATTGCTGAATTGGGCACTTTAAATGATAGTGTATATCAACAAAAATGGTTTGAAAAAGCTTTTAAATCCATGACCAATAAGTTCAAGGAAATTGATGCTGTTGTTTATTTCAGTAGCCATGTAGACGATAATTACCCAGCAGAATTTGAAAACGATGATTATTTAAACTGGTCATTAAATCCAATGAAACCTTTCCGTAGTAACTTCAAAATCAATGATGTGCCTAGCTATGTTTTTGAGGATTTGCCTGATGCTGACAATCAAGTCCCAAATACATCTGAATCAAAAAATGTTTTTAAAAATATAAAGGGAGTCAATTTGGTTAAAGGAAAAAAATGGCGTGAAGATTTTCATATTTTAAATAGGGAAAATCTTGTTATTGACTTTGAAAAAATGAAATCAGCAGGAATAAATACCATTAAGTTTGAAAACAATCCCATATACAACTATAATGTTATCAATTTGGCCAAAGAATATGGTTTAAAAATGGATTTTGGATTTGAAATACCTTCAAAATTTGATTTTGAAAAGGATACTACAGGTCTTCAAAAGTTAACGGAACAAATTTTAAAAACCATTGAGACTTATAAGAGTGAGGAGCATATTATGTCTTGGCATATCCAAAATGACGTGCTTTCATATCAAGAAGCGTATTTTAATAAACCCGAGATTTTTTATCAAAAAAATGCATACTTAAGTTGGCTGGATAATCTTTGTGGACAAATTAGGGAATTGGATGCAAGGCCCATCGTTATGGATATTGAAGTTAATCAGTATACCAAGGAGCACATCAAAATGATTTCAAGATCGATTCATGACAACATCATTTTTGGTTTAATTGCCAATCAGGTGGCATTTATTGGTGAAATAGAACATTATTTGAACCAAGAAAATTTACCATATCAGTTTAGTGTTGTCAACTTAAAGTCCTTGGAAGAATTAAAGCTAATTGAAAAAGATATACCATTTTATTTGCTAGAATGGCAAGATCAGTTTGCAATAAACTATTTGTCTTTTGATGGTTTAATTGATAGAAATGGATTGAAAAAAGCTGACTATTTTAAATTAAAAAAACTCCTGCTCGAAGACGAAACAGAATCAGAAACGTTTAAAATAAAAATTATAAAACCATTGAGAAGGATTGTGGAAGGCTATCCTGAAGAATATCATGCCATGATATTGGATACAACCCTTAGTTGGCAATTTGCGGATAAAAACGATGGATTGGATGTGCAATGGTCATTGATCAAGCTCAATGGATATGGCAACTATATCAGTGCTCAAAAAGTTGGTGAAGGCCCTGTTTTGACTTTAAAAATCCCTGAAAATTACGGGACATATAATTTGGAACTTTCAGTCACAAAAGGAGAAGTCACCAGAAATTACATAACACCTTTAAATACGCCATATATTTTGAAATAATCAGAATAATAAGGCAATCTTATAAAAAACAAAAGCCATATCACTTTAGAACTTAATCCGCTGTTGACATGGCTTTCTTCGAAACCTTTGGCGTGATCTAGAAAACATTGCTGCTCTCTCGTGTGAAATTACTTTCCCACTTTTCAATTCAAGTTACTTGGTTTCAAAAAAACATTTTTAATATTACAACTTTCAAAATGTATTGACCTGTTGTTAAAAATGTTTCTGTTTAATTGCTTTTCTTGATCTATCGTCTGCCGTAATCCATTTTCATGACTTACACCATCCAATACATTGCTACTATTACACAGCTATCACTTTCGATTCTACTGCCTGTCATAGCTTTCCACTTTCCAGTTTCTGCCTGCCGAAGCATGCAACACTTTTAAAGCTTCTTGGCTTCTTCACTAAATATGCTTACACATACCGTTTCAAAAACCTCAAAAAACAATTATTATAAAGAACGTTACTTTATACGATTTACAGAGTTAAGCAGTTATTTTCAAACTAACACCAACCGAAGTTGTCCCTCAATCGTTTTGCTAATATAGGATGACATTTTAAAATTCCAAATTTTTTAAGGTATTAGATATCAACCAATTATAAACCGGAGTTATTAACTTTTGTTAATAAAAAAAGCCCTGTAAAAACAGGGCTTTCCAACGTTATCAACTAATTATTAACGTTTCATGCTTTCTTTAATTCTTGCTTTCTTACCAGTCAAGCCTCTGAAGTAGTAAATACGTGCTCTACGAACGCTACCACGTTTGTTCACTTCAACTTTTTGCAAAGCTGGCATGTTTACTGGGAATATACGCTCAACGCCTACAGTTCCAGACATTTTTCTAATAGTAAAGGTCTCGGAAGCACCTGTGCCTCTTCGTTGGATTACAACGCCTCTAAAAAACTGTGTACGTACTTTATCACCTTCTCTAATTTCGTAATAAACCGTAATAGTATCACCAGCACTAAACTCTGGGAAGTCTTTTCTTGTTACAAACTCGTCTTGTACAAATTTTACTAAAGATTCCATATCTTTAAATTTAATAGTATTGATTCGAAACAACATTCACGATTCTCGCCAGAGGTTAACCCGAAATTGGGTGCAAAAATAGTGAATAAATAATAATTAGCAATTATTAATTTTATCTTTTTTGGTTTCTTTAAAAAGATTTATTCATTTTACTCATCTAACAAATCGGGACGTCTGCTTTTGGTACGTTCGTAAGCTTGATCTTCACGCCATTTTTCAATTTTTGGGAAGTTACCACTAAACAAGACTTCAGGTACGTCCCAGCCTTTGTAGCTACGCGGTCTGGTATAAATGGGTGGTGCCAATAAATTGTCTTGAAACGAATCGGTTAGGGCAGAGGTCTCATTTCCTAATACGCCTGGTATCAATCTAATAACCGCATCGCACAACACAGCTGCTCCCAATTCGCCTCCAGACAATACATAATCGCCAATAGAAATTTCACGGGTTATAAAATGATCACGCACACGTTGGTCAACACCTTTGTAATGACCGCACAGGATAATGATATTTTCCTTTAACGAGATTTGATTGGCGATACCTTGATTCAGGGTTTCACCATCTGGTGTCATATAGATGATTTCATCATAATCACGTTCGGCTTTTAAACCCGAAATGCATTTATCTATGGGCTCAATCATCATAACCATGCCAGCGCCACCACCAAACTGGTAGTCATCCACCGATTTATAATTGTCTGTAGTATAATCCCGAAGATTATGAAAATGCACCTCTACCAAGTTAGCCTCAATGGCACGTTTTAAAATAGACGCTTCAAATGGACTATTAAGTAATTCAGGTAAAACGGTAATGATATCAATACGCATAGTCTTGCTTTAGACTGCAAATATACTTGAAACGTTTTTATTCATTTTGCACGTAATCACATTCTTTGTCAATGACAATTGTTTTATTCATCTTCTGATATTGAATAACCTCTTCCTTCACCTTAAGTTTTCCGTAATAATCGAATAGCAGTCTTTCTTTAAATATTCCGTTAGGAATATTTCTTTTGCTTTTCCATTCTTCATAAGGGGTAGAATAAATAAAAATTGGTAAATGAAAATCCGTGTTTGGATAAATAATATAGGTTTCGTATCCCAGTTTCTTTCTTTTTTTTCTTTTAGGTTTAATAGAGGTTAACTCATATCGCAAATATCCAGTACCATCAATTATTGTATCGTTTAGATTGATGAAGTCATAGTCATTTATTAAATGTTTAAAAGGATTTTTGCGTTTATGGACATAAATGCAATCAACATTTATAAATTCAGCTTTATTTAAATCAGATTTCAAGAAATTGACATTAAAATTCAATCCATTTTCATCTTTAAAAATCATATTATAATTAAGGCTATCTATTTCAGTAATTTCTGCTAAGTAATTATTGCTTTTAGAGTTTGTAAAGTAATATCTCGAAAAAGTCTTCTCAATTAATGAATCTTTGTAAATCGTGTAATTCAATTGAATTAAATAATCAAACTTATAGTGCTTTTGTGAATAAGATAGAAATGTCGAAAATGTTATTACTAATAATATAAGCTGTTTCATCAATTGTTTATTACTAATTGAAATAATATTTATTAATATCAGGAGCAAACGAAGTTCGTTGATTTTAACTTTAAAACAAAAAAAATCTGTAAACAATTGCTTACAGATTTTAGTATGATTTTAAGGGAGTTAAGTATTAACTGCCTTTTTGCTTGTTTAATTCATCTTGTAATTGACGTCTTACTTTTTGTTCTCGCTCTAAAGCGGTACGTCGGTGTTCGTCAAACTCTTCTTCAATTTCGGCCAAATTCTTTTTAGCTTCCTTGGTTACCGCATTACTATTTTTAAACTTATAAATAAACAACAATAATAAAGCCAGCAACGCTGCAATAATAGACCACATCAATACATTATAACTGGACTTGCTCATTTGCATACCAAAAAGTGCCATATTGTTCTTTTCTTTATTGGTAGCATCCAGATTTTCCTGTGTATTGGTCAGGTTGGCTTTTAAATCGGTTATTTCCTTTGCTTGTGTATTGACAATGGTTTGGGTGTCAGCCAAATCCTTACGTAAGGTTTTTAGCGAATCGTTGGTATGCGCCTGTAAGGTCTCCAACATATTACGGTTTACGGCTTCATACATTTGACCATTGGTGCCTCTAAAGTTTCCAGACTTTTTCAGTACATATTCAAACTGGTTGTTAATGGTACTGTTGTCTAAAGATAGTCCGTCGTCTTCGTCATTGGTTTCGGTTTGGGCTTGTAGTGTTTGGAAACCACATAGCATAAAAAGTGCAATGGCTAGAAAGTTTAACGTCTTCATTTGGTTTTTGTTAAGTTTTGTTGTGTTACGAAAATAAGAAAATATGTTTAGTTAAAAACAGATATATTAAAAAGCCTCACTGGGTGAGGCTTTTTTTATATACGGACGTATTATTAATTTGGATTACTTTCCTACTAATAATAGGTGTAACGTCTTACTTTGGCAATGTATTTAGCCAGTCTAATAACCTGATGGCTATAGCCATACTCATTATCATACCAAATATATAAAATAGCATTTTTTCCATCTTCACGTACAATGGTTGCTTTACTATCATAAATAGCAGGAGCCGAGCTACCAACAATATCGCTGGATACTAACTCATCACTCAATTCGTATTTAATTTGCTCAACCAAATCACCTTCCAAGGCATATTTTTTAAGAATGGTATTGATACCATCCAATGAGGTTTCTTTTTCCAATTCCAAATTCAATATAGCCAAAGATCCGTTTGGAACAGGCACACGAATGGCATTTGAGGTTAACTTACCTTCTAATTCAGGTAAAGCTTTGGCAACAGCACTTCCAGCACCTGTTTCAGTAATAACCATGTTTAGTGCTGCAGCACGACCACGACGGTATTTTTTATGGAAATTATCTACTAAATTTTGGTCATTGGTGTAGGCATGAATGGTTTCTAAATGACCACTTTTTACACCAAATGAATCTTCAATTGCTTTAAGAACTGGTGTAATAGCATTAGTTGTACAAGATGCTGCCGAGAATATATCAACAGAGTCTGGATTGTGATCTTTTTGGTTGACACCATGTACAATATTAGGAACGCCTTTTCCAGGAGCCGTTAATAAAACCTTGTCCGCACCTTTGGATGTTAAATGTCTTGATAAAGCCTCTTTATCTCTAAAGGCACCAGTATTATCAATTACCAAAGCATTGTTGATGCCATAGGCTGTATAATCGATCTCTTCAGGATTATTGGCAGAAATAATGTTAACTGTTGTACCATTGATGATTAATGCTTTATTTTTAATATCAGCTACTACAGTCCCAGAAAAATCTCCGTGAACAGAATCATTACGTAGTAACGATGCACGTTTTTCCAAAACTGTTTCATTGATGTCACCTCTGGTCACAATAGCACGTAAACGCAATTGGCTTCCCTTACCAGTTTTGGTCATAAGTTCTCTTGCTACCAAACGACCAATTCTACCAAATCCATACAACACCACATCTTTTGGCTGAATAGCTTTTTCTGATTTGGCACCATTGAGTTTATCAGCTACAAATGCTAACGCGTTGCTGAATTTTTTCTCCTCTAAATGATACTCATACGTTAATTTACCAATGTCTAATTTGGCAGGTGGTAAATCCAATGTTTTGATGGCTTGTGCAATTTCTACAGAATCGAAAATAGAAATCGGTTTTTGAACAAACTCACAGGCATACTCGTGTAAGTTTAATATTTCGCTGACATTTCTATCAATTAACTGATTTCTAAAAAGTACCAATTCAATGGACTTGTCGTACCATAAATCGCTTACAATTTTGATAAATTCAACAGTTGCACGTCTACGGTCTGCTTGAAATGCTAATTCGCTTTCATAAGTTTCGTTAAAACTCATTGTTTAAAATTTTAGTGTGTTGTTTTAAATTTTTTGCAAAAGTAACACATTTCAAACGTTTTCGTTTACAATTTTTTAAAATAAAAAATCCCTTTAACGTTAAAAGTTGTTAAAGGGATTTTGATATTTCTGTACCTACTTCTTACCTGAAAATAAAACTCTGTTTTTGACCACGTCTGTTAATGATACCTAACTTTTCAATGTTATCACTAAAGTCGCTACCGTATTTATTTTTTAATTTAGAAATGTCTTCGACACTATTAATAGTTACATCGTTGATGTCGGTAATAATATAGCCTTTATTCAGACCGATTTTTTGGTACAACCAGTAGTTGTCATTCTTGGTCACCATGACTCCATGGTCAATATTGTATTCATCCTTAATATCCTGTGACATGTTTTTTACCTGAATATCCATAAATTCCAAGGTCATAATTTCGCTATTGGAAAGTTTGACAGGTAATATATTGGTATTACCGTTTCGGATGAAAGATACTTGTACAACATCGCCTGGTCTTTTGGTATTGAGATATCCTGTTAAATCGGCAAACTTGGAAATCTTCACATTATCAATTTGCGTAATGATATCGCCTTTTTCAATTCCAGCATTTTGAGCGCCCGACTTTTCTTCAACCGAACTGACGTAGAAACCTTCGGTGTAATCCAATTCCAATTTTTCAGATGACTCTCCATTAAGGCTCAATCCTGAAACCCCTAAAATGCCATTTTGTACATCGCCAAATTCCATGATATCCTCTATGACTTTTCTGGCAATATTACTGGGTACAGCAAAAGAGTAACCTATGTAGGATCCTGTTTGAGAGGTAATAGCTGTATTGATACCTACTAATTCGCCATTTTCATTTACTAAAGCACCACCCGAGTTACCAGGGTTTACAGCGGCATCGGTTTGGATAAACGATTGGTAATTTTGACCTGAAAGATCACGGGATTTCGCACTAATGATTCCTGCCGTTACGGTTGAGGTCAGATTAAAAGGATTTCCAACAGCCAGAACCCACTCGCCAATCTTGGCTTGGTCTGAATCACCAAATACAATGTATGGTAAATCCTCATCTGCTTCTATTTTTAGAAGCGCTATATCGGTTTTAGGATCTGTACCAATAAGTTTGGCATCATAAATCTTATTGTCATTTGTAGTAATTGATATTTCTCGGGCGCCATCAATCACGTGATTATTGGTTATGATATAGCCGTTTTTGTCAATAATGACACCGCTTCCAGTACCTATTTGAGGACGCTGTGAACGTCTGCCATAAAAGAAGTCCTCTAAAGTAGTTGGGCTTGATACAATAGCCGTGTTTTTAACATGGACTACAGCGTGGATAGACTTGTCTGCAGCATCCACAAACCCAGGAAGGGCATTTACATTGTTTAAGTTTGTATGCGTGTAACTGGTTGGTATGAAATTAGGTTGTTCCTCACTGTGAGTAATCGTGTTTTCAGTGTTGTTTTCAACAAATAATTTGTAGGCGGATAAACTAATAAATCCACCTAATACCGAAACAAATACTAAAGTTGCAATCTTTTTCATGTTTTAAATTGTTTTAATTAAATGAATAACGATTAAAATTAATTTTTTATTGAAACATAATTTGATATTTAACTTTTTTTAACGTCAGAATTAACGCCTATTTAACAAGGTTTAAAACGTGATAATATTCATATATTTGCCTTGCATTATGACACTGACATTTTATAAATATCAAGGTACCGGAAATGACTTTGTAATCATTGACAATCGGCAGTTGATTTTCGACAAAAATGATACCAAACGGATTAAGCATTTATGTGACAGACGTTTTGGCATTGGAGCCGATGGTCTTATTTTACTTGAAAACCATGATACTTTGGATTTTAAGATGGTGTACTTTAACTCTGATGGTAACGAAAGCTCTATGTGTGGAAATGGCGGTAGATGCATTGTAGCCTTTGCCAATTTTTTAGGTCTGATTGATAAACAGACATCTTTTCTGGCCATAGATGGAGAGCATCAGGCGGTTATTGAGAATGGAATCGTTCGTTTGCATATGCAGGATGTCAATAATATTGAAAAACATGAAAATCATGTCTTTTTGAATACAGGTTCGCCACATCATGTAGAAATGAATGATAATCTTCCAGAATTAAATATTAAGTCATTGGGTTCAAAAATTAGATATGGTGCGCCATATTTTGAAGCTGGTAGTAATGTGAATTTTGTGAGTAAGCGGTCTAATGACAATTTTTCAGTCAGAACCTATGAGCGCGGTGTCGAAGACGAAACATTATCCTGTGGTACTGGTGTTACAGCTGTGGCTTTAGCCATGCATGCCATTGGAGAGACAACAACAAATGATGTTACCTTGCATACACCTGGAGGTGATTTAAAGGTGTCCTTCAAGCAAAGTGGCGACAGCTATGTTGATATTTGGTTACAAGGACCAGTCGTCATGGTTTTTAAAGGGGAGATTTCATGGTAACGCTCAAGGGAGAACATATTTTTTTAAGGGCATTAGAGCCAGAAGACCTGGAGTTTATCTATGAAATAGAGAATGATGAAAATCTATGGGAATTAAGCAACACGCAAACACCGTACTCCAGATATTTAATAAAACAATATCTCGAAAATGCCCACAAAGATATTTATGAAGTGAAGCAGTTGCGATTGGTTATTTCAGATTACAACAATCAAACTCTGGGACTCATTGATTTATTTGATTTTGACTTTAAAAATAAACGTGCTGGTGTGGGTATTTTAATTAAGTCAGAAAGTAATCGCTATCAAGGACATGGAAAGGAAGCTTTAAAATTATTGATTGATTATAGTTTTCAACAGCTACAATTACATCAACTTTTTTGTAACATTTCAGAGGAAAACGAAGCCAGTCTTCAATTATTTAAGGGACAGGGATTTGTCGAGGTTGGATTGAAGCAAGATTGGAATTTTGATGGCAGGACATTTAAGAACGAATATGTATTACAACTAATTAATTAAGTAAATGTATATCAAAAAAATACTTTGGGCTATAGCATTGATTGGGTTGGCAGTAGCGGCCTATTTTGCCTACTATGTGTATAGTGCGATGTTTGAGCCCAATACAGCTTTCAATAATGAAGAAGCCTATATTTATATTCCTACTAACGCCAATTATGATGAGGTTCGCGAGCAACTTATACCATTACTAAAAGATATTAATGGATTTGATGCTCTAGCTGAACGTAAGCAATACACGACAAACGTAAAAGCAGGTCGTTATGCGATAAAAAAGAATATGAATAATAATGATATTATTAATTCCATTAGGATAAATAATTTACCGATAACCGTAACCTTTAATAATCAGGAATCTTTAGAGAATTTGGCGGGTCGAATTGGTTCGCAAATAGAAGCTGATAGTCTGTCTTTAATTCAAGCCATGAAAGATGAGGCTTTTTTGGCTGAAAATGGCTTTTCCAATGTAACGGCTTTGGGAATGTACCTGCCGAACAGTTATGAATTTAAATGGAATACATCTGCGGATCAGTTTCGGGAGCGCATGCTAACTGAATACAATCGATTTTGGTCTGAAGAAAAAAAATCTCAAGCTAAATCTTTAAACATGACTCAAAATGACGTTATGACTTTGGCTTCAATTGTTTATGAGGAATCCAAAAAGAAGGAAGAACAACCGCGCGTGGCTGGCGTATATATAAACAGATTACGAGCTGGTATTCCATTACAGGCAGACCCTACACTGAAGTTTGCTGCTTATCAATTACCAGAATATCAAAACACAGTTATTAAAAGAGTCCTTAACAAGCATAAGGAAATAGAATCACCGTATAACACTTATAAATATGTGGGATTGCCACCAGGATTAATCACGATGCCTGATATTTCTGCTATTAATGCTGTTTTAAACCATGAAAAGCATACTTACCTGTATTTTGCTGCTGATGCACAACGTATCGGCTATCATAAGTTTGCTAAAACATTAAGTCAGCATAATGCCAATGCACGTGAGTATCAACGTTATTTATCATCACAAGGCATTTATAATTAATATTATTGAGACAGCTTTGGATAAATAGTGTTGCTTGCTTTTTTGTGTTTTTCTCATATTCACAATCTCAAATAACCCTGTTTCTTAAACCCAGTGATTCTCTAAACAAACCGAGAAGGAATGCTGTGATTATTACCGAGGCCAGTTTAGGGGCATTGTCATTATTGGCTTTAGACCAATTATGGTATCAAGATTATCCGCGTTCCAAATTTCATACCCTTAATGATAACAGCGAATGGTTACAAATGGATAAGCTAGGCCATGTGTATTCTGCCTATCAACTAGGTCGACTGGGAGCTAGTGTACTCAATTGGAGTGGTGTCAGTGAGAAAGATCAGCTGATTTACGGAGGGACTTTGGGATTTACTTTTTTAACGGCCGTTGAGATTTTTGATGGTTTTTCAGAAGAATGGGGATTTTCTTGGGGCGATATGGCTGCTAATGCCGCAGGAACAGGCTTGTTTGTTGGTCAAGAGTTGTTGTGGAAAGAACAGCGTATCACAATGAAGTATTCGTTTCATCAAACCCAATATGCTTCTCAAAGACCAGAAAAACTAGGAGAAGGGCTTTCAGAAGAGTTTTTAAAGGATTATAATGGGCAAACTTACTGGTTGAGTTTTAATGTGCATTCTTTTATAAAGAATGACAAAATTCCCAAATGGCTGAATGTTGCTTTTGGATATGGAGCCGATGGCATGTTGACAGGTGATAATGAAACGTTAAATGGTACTTTTGTGAATCAAAATAGAGTCCGGCAATATTACTTGAGTTTGGATATTGATTTGACCCGAATAAAAACAAATTCTCATGTTTTGCGATCGATATTCTGCGTTTTTAATACGATAAAAGTACCATTCCCAGCTTTGGAGTTCAACGAAGAAAAAGGCATTTTACTACACGGAATCTACTTTTAAGGTACTTAATCGATTAATTTTCAATATTTAAAAAAACCTCATACCTTTGCACGCTGAAAATTTCAAAACATTTTTCCCTCAAGAAATGTGTTGAAGAAATTTAAAATTATGAGAAAAAATATTGGAAGTCTAATAGCCCTATCGCTTACAATATGTGTCTTATTATTCAGTTCGTTTAAAACGAATAAAGCGATTACATCTAATGATTATTCTGCTAATACATTGTCATACCCAAATGTCAATGAATTAGATCCTTCGGAATCGACCATGTTACCACTTGAAAAAACGTATAAACCATTCTCTCCAACTTTGGGGAAATCGTTTGTAGGTTTCAAAGAAGCTCTTGGTTTTAAAGAGTCAGGTGGCGATTATTTTACAGTAAACACCTTTGGATATTTAGGAAAGTACCAATTTGGTAAAGAAACCCTTAAAATGATTGGTGTTTATAATCTAACACATTTTTTAAACAATCCAGAAATCCAGGAAAAGGCATTTTTAGCAAATGCGGAACGTAACAAATGGATTTTAAGAAAGGACATTGACAAATTTGTTGGAAAAACCATAAACGGTATTCACATTACAGAGTCTGGTATTTTAGCCGCTGCTCATTTAGCAGGTCCAGGAAATGTCAAAAAATATTTGAGAAGTTATGGTGCTGATGTATTTGCAGATGCATTTGGAACTACCATCCAGCATTATATCAAAAAGTTTTCTGGTTATGATACCTCAATAGTAAAGCCTAATAGAAAAGCAAAAGTGGAATTAAAAGCTTAATTTTAGTTAGTTTTTATGAATTATAAACAGTGCTGGTCTTTTATGAAGGTCAGCACTATTTTTTTTCCAATTTCTTACTGTTTTCGTTTTTATATATTCTGTTGGTAATGTAATATCACAAGCAACACAAACGAATGTATTATCATTTAGGGTTTTGCAGATATCCTCCAACATGGTATTATTTCTATAAGGCGTCTCGATAAATAATTGGGATTGATTTTGTTGTTGGGATAATTTTTCCAATCGCAGTAGTTCTGATTTTCGGGCATTCTTATCGATAGGCAAATAACCATTAAAAGCAAAACTCTGTCCATTCATGCCCGAGGCCATTAAGGCCATAATAATTGAAGAAGGACCTACCAGAGGAATAACTTGAATATTTTCTTTGTGGGCCAAATCAACAATATCGGCTCCAGGGTCAGCAATAGCTGGACAGCCTGCTTCAGATAACAAACCAATGTCTTGGCCATTCAGACAGCTTTCAATAAAGGTAGGTAGTTCTGAAGGGTCAGTATGTTTATTAAGCGTATATAGTTTGAGTTCAGAACTGTTTCTTTGAAGGGCTTATTTTTTTAATGAATCGTCTGGCCGATTTTTCATTTTCAACAATAAAAGTATCTAATTTTTCAATGGTATTTTTGACAGTAATCGGTAATACTTCCAATGGATCGTTGTCACCTAATGTTGTAGGGATTAAATACAGTTTCCCAAGTTTGTTTGTCATTAATTGATAACTAATTTTTTAATTTCTTTCGATGATTTATCCGAGATGATTTCTGTAAGATACACACCTTTAGCTAGATCTGTAGTATTGATTTCTGCTTGAGTTAGACCATTAAAATTAATGGATTTGACTATCTTACCAGGTAGCGAGTATATATTAACAGTATTGATGGCTTTATTATTAATAGACTCAATAGTGATAAATCCTTTAGCTGGATTTGGATATAAACTAAACGTAGATTTTGAATATTCATCAATACTTAAGCTAGCATCGACAATATGATATATATTTCCTGAATTTCTACCAGCAATATATAATTCGCCATCAATAGCCTCACCAAAAGTTGTCCATCCATTACCTGTAAATTGATTTGAAAATGCCATGTCCCATCCACTTCCATTAGGAGTCAATGTGCCTATTTCGTTACTACAATAATCGGCAAAAAAGTAAAGTCCGAAAAAATTAGGATAAAGTATGCCTCTATATCTGTAGCCTCCCGTAATGGAGCACTTAAATGGACCATTTCCAGAATGCGTATATTGTGCCACAGGAAAGGTTAAGGTGTTTGCATCTGGGCATCCAGAAGTATTGTAAGTAGCATTTCCTTCATAGCAACGCCAACCAAAATTTTCACCTCCTGTAGAAGTAGACTCTACAAAATCAATTTCTTCAATGTTTCCTTGGCCAACATCACCAATCCACATGTCATTTGTTTGACTATCGAATGAGAATCGCCATGGATTTCTTAAACCATAAAACCAGATTTCATCAAGGGCAGCTCCATTGCCAACAAATGGATTATCTGCAGGAATGCCATAGTTATTTCCACCTTCAGCACTATTTATGTTAATACGAAGCATTTTTCCCAACATGGAATTTAAATTTTGTGCATTGTTGTTGGGATCTCCACCCGAACCACCGTCACCAGTAGCAACATATAAGTAGCCATCATTTCCAAAAGCTAAATCGCCACCATTGTGATTTGAAAAGGGTTGTGTGATAGTCAATATAATATCTTCGGTATTGGGGTCGGCTATATTGCCATCAGGAGGATTTGCAATAAATCGCGACACAACTGTATTACCGCTATTGTTTATATAGTTTACGAAGAAAAAGCCATTGGACATATATTGTGGATGGAAAGCTAAACCTAAAAGGCCGCGTTCATTTCCAGTGTCTATCACCCTGGAATCGATATCCAGAAACGGTGTAGCATTAACAGATCCATCAGAATTGACTATTTTAATAACGCCACCCTGCTCGACAACAAATAATCTACTGTCACCAGCATGTTTTATACTCACAGGGCTATTGAAGCCAGATGCAAATAAATCAATATCAATCTCTTGAGAAAAAACAGCGAAACTTAAAAAAGTTGCTATAAAAAGTAGGGTAGTGTTTCTTGTTTTCATGTTTTTTGGCGTTTTGCTACCAAATTACAAAAAAAGAAACGAATTAGTAAGAATTAATTTTCTCGCTGCCTGATGAGTTTGGCTGCAATTTCTTCACAGGCCTCATCCAGCATTTTAAACGTAGCTTCAAAACCTTGAGGACCTCCTGTATAAGGGTCAGGAACGCTATGGTTTTGATTTGGATAAATTTCATTCAAAATGTAATTTACTTTTGAAATATCTTGTGCATTTCGAGCTAGTTTGATCACATTTTCGAAATTTGAATTATCCATGACATAAATCATATCGAATTCATCAAAATCTCTGACGCTAAATTGTCTGCCTCGCTGATTGGTAATATCAAGTCCGTACTTTTTAGCGACATCAATAGAACGTTGGTCTGGTAAATCGCCAATATGGTAATTGCCTGTACCTGCGGAATCTACTATGTACCCTGAATCTGGGAGTTTAGACTTTAGGATGCCTTCAGCCAATGGTGAGCGGCAAATATTACCCAGGCAAACCATGAGTACTTTTGTCATAATGGAGGAATTTATACCGACAGTTTTTTAGTTAAATCTTCAACGTATTTTCTAAACTGCTTATCAGTAGATGATAAATTGTCAACTGTTTTGCAAGCATGTAAAACAGTAGCATGATCACGTTTTCCAATTTGTGAACCAATACTGGCAAGGGACGCTTTGGTGAACTTTTTGGCAAAGAACATAGCTAATTGTCTGGCTTGCACAATATGACGTTTTCTGGTTTTAGATTGCAAAGTGTCAATATCCATTTGGAAATAATCAGAAACAATTTTCTGGATGTAGTCAATAGAAACCTCACGTTTGGTATTCTTTACAAACTTTTCAACAACTTGTTTCGCTAATTCAGTTGTGATTTCCTTTTTATTAAATGATGATTGCGCAATTAAAGATATGATAGCACCTTCCAATTCTCTGATGTTGGATTTTATGTGTTTGGCAACGTATTCAATAATTTCTTCTGGCATTTCAACACCATCGCGATACAACTTATTCTTTAAAATGGAAACACGAGTTTCAAAATCTGGGCTTTGCAGTTCGGCAGAAAGACCCCATTTGAATCTGGATAGTAATCGTTGTTCAATATCCTGCATATCAACAGGAGCTTTATCACTAGTTAAAATAACTTGCTTGCCATTTTGGTGTAAGTGATTGAATATGTGAAAGAAAACATCTTGTGTTCCAGATTTTCCTGACAAGAATTGAACATCATCAATAATTAATATGTCAATGATTTGATAAAAATGAATAAAGTCATTTCTATTATTCTTTTTTACAGAATCAATATATTGTTGGGTAAACTTTTCAGCTGAAATATATAATACCGTCTTCTCCGGGTATTTGTCCTTTATATCAACACCTATGGCATGTGCCAAATGTGTCTTTCCTAAACCAACACCACCAAATATCAATAACGGATTAAAAGAAGTTCCTCCTGGTTTTGCAGCCACAGCTAAACCAGCACTTCTTGCCAATCGGTTGGAGTCACCTTCTAAAAAGTTCTCGAAATTATAATTAGGATTGAGTTGAGATTCTATTTTTACATTACGGATCCCAGGAATGATAAATGGATTTCGTAATTCTGGACTTTTATTATTTAACGGGATATCAACATCTTGAGCTTTTACTGCTGTTCGATTGGAACTCGGGATTTTTTCAGTAAATGGTTGTTTATTGCCATAGGTGTTTTCCATTTTGATGATATACACCAGTTTGGCGTTTTCACCTAATTGCTTGGTTAGGGCAACTTTTAATATTTTAACATAATGTTCCTCAAGCCATTCGTAAAAAAACTTACTAGGCACTTGGATACTTAATGCATTATCGGCAAACTTAACTGCTACTATAGGTTCAAACCATGTTTTGTATGCTTGCGGTTGAATATTATCCTTTATGAATTTAAGACAATTTTCCCATACCGATTGCGCAGTTTTACTCATTCTTTAAGTTGAAATTTACTAGTTAGTTAGTCTAAGAGATGTGGATTTCCCTCGTTGATTTTTAGCACGACAAATATGTGAACAAAATTCTAAAAAAAAAAATGATAGGCTATTGAATTTTTAGAAATTTTTTCGCATGTTTAAAGCCATGCCTAAACTACAAAAAAATATTTAAAACAACCTATGTTTTTCGATGAAATCCCAATAAGAGTGAGATATGGTGAAACGGATCAGATGGGAGTCGTGCATCATGGCAACTATGCATTGTATCTTGAAATGGGTCGAACAGAGTGGCTCCGAAAAAAAGGAATTTCGTATAAAGAAATGGAAGATGATGGAGTCATGTTACCAGTAATTTCCATGAATTTAAAATTCAAAAAGTCAGCCCTTTATGATGAGGTAATTAAAGTAAAAACAATACTACCAAAATTGCCTTCTGTTAAGATAGAATTTGATTATGAAATTTATAATGAAAATGGCGATTTGTTAGTTTCTGCTAATACGGTTTTGGCTTTTATTGACATGAAAACAAAACGACCTATCAAGTGCCCTGATTATATTTTAGAAAAACTACAGAGTTAGCTCTTGTATTTCGACGCCATATATGCTGTTAAAGGAATTGTATGTCTTATCAGCTTGTTTAAGCCTTACTGAAATGGTAATCTCGCATGTCAGTTCCAGTTTTTGATCTACAATCTTGAGATTTTTCTCTTTAATCAATCGCATGACCTTATTCATGTCCTTATATTCAAAAGCGATGAGATATTGGACATTAATGGTCTTTGTAATGATTTCTGAAGCTTCCAAAGCTAATTGCGCAGCAGATTTATAAGCATTTATTAAACCACTGACACCCAATTTAACACCTCCAAAATAGCGTACTACCACAATTAAAATATTTGTAACATCAAATGATTGTATTTGTCCATATATAGGCATGCCGGCACTGTTGTTGGGTTCACCATCATCATTAGCTCTGAATTGAATGGATTTCTCTGTTTTTCCTAACTGACAGGCATAGCACCAATGTCTTGCCGAATGATGCTGCGCTTTTAATGTTTCCAAATGTTGCTTGATGGCTTCTTCAGACGTAACAGGAAAAGCATACCCGAAAAATTTGCTGTTTTTGTCTTTGAATAATACCTCCTCGGAAGGCAATTTAATGGTTTTGTATGTGTCTTTAACTTTCAAATTATGCTAATGTAACCAATAGAATTGAAAGTATGGCCATGCCAATTCCTAACCAGTTTTTTAAGGATAATCTTTCTTTGAACAATAATAGACCAACAATCCCTGAAAGCATGACGATGGCTACGTTATTTACAGTAAAAATTGTTGAACTCTCTAGTGATTCATGGTCCAAAGCTTTTAGTAAATAATAAATGGATGCATAGTTCACAACACCCAAAATGGAGCCACCTAGAAGACTCAATTTGTTCAATTTAAACGTGCCATTAAACTTATTAAATATTAAGAGGGAAACACCAATAATGGCTGCGCAACCAAAAATTGTAGCTGAAAAAAGCGGGATTCCATTATCTTCTACATAAAATGTTTCTAAATATTTAATCGATGTATCTATGATTCCAGATCCCAAAAACACTAAAAATGGAAACAAAAGATTGTTTTTGATTCGAATTTGGGATTTTGGTTTAAGTGAGACCAGTACCACGGCAACTAAAGCTAAAATGACACCTAATAGTTTTTGTAATCCAGTGCTTTCGCTATAAAGATAAATTCCAAAAATGACTGGGATGACAACACTCATTTTTGTAGCAACCGAGGCCACTGATACACCATTTCGTTGTGAAACAATGGCCATCATGTTGAATATGCTTATGAATAAAAAACCCAAAACAATGGCGCCCAAAAACCATTTAGCATTCCAAATTTCAGAAAGATTAAACTTTTTGGTGCTTAAACTCAGACCGAGAATGAAGGCCGTTATATAATTTGTGACAATAGCCTGAAGCGTATTTATTCGAAAACGATCAAACAATTTAAACAACACGAAAATGGCTGTTGAGGATAAGATGCTGAATAACAGATAAATCAAAACAACTCCTGTTTTATGGAAAATAAATCCGTGATATCTTGTGAGGTTTCATCAATGTTCCAAACGTGAAAACCCATATTTTTTGCCGTCATAGTATTATCAGTAGTGTCATCAATAAAAAGGCATTCTTTTGGATTAAGGTTGTTTTCATCCAACACAAATTGAAAAATATCGTTATTAGGTTTTCTTAATCCAATTTCATGAGACAAATAAAATTGGTGAAAGCTGTTCTTAAAAATTTCATAGAAAGGAACATTTTCTTTAATCCAATTAATATGCAATTCATTGGTGTTACTCAACAAAATGAGTTGATAATCTTGTTTTTTGGCTAAATTGTCAATAAAGTGCAATCGGCGCCTTGGAAAATCCTTCAATATATAATTCCAGGCTTCTAAAATCTGTTCTCTTGTCAGGTTAGGAAAGGTTTTTAGGTAAAATAACATAAAATCTTCTGATGTTATTTTGCCTTGCTCATACAATTCATTGGTATGAATCATTTGTGGCGTAAATTGATTAAGCTTAAAGAGATTTAAGGCATTGTCCATAGCGCCTTTTTTATCCAGGTTTATAAAAACGTCACCAAAATCAAAAATCAAGGCTTTAATCATTGATATAAATTTTTAAAGTATCATTTAGTAAAGTACTGGATGTATTAGGTTTGTAATCGAAATGTGGTGATGGAGTACCATCTTTTAATAACATAGGTCCTGTAAAAATGCGCGCTTCATCCCAAAGGTTCGCATTAATAAACGATTGCAGTGTTTTAGAGCCTCCTTCAATGATGACCGATTGAATGTTTTGGTTATATAAATAAGAGCAGATGTTTGCGGGAACATTGTTCTTAAAATCGATTTCTTGATCTGAAATAATAATGGTGGTTGCTTCTTTATTAAAAACGTTCAAATCTGAAGGTAATTTTCGGGTTCGGTCCAAAACGATTCGAATCGGGTTTTGTCCTTGCCATTTTCTGGCCGTTAAACTGGGATTGTCGTCAATGGCTGTTTTGGTGCCAATCAAAATTGCTTGCTCTTGTGTACGCCATTTATGTACCAATTGTTGAGAAGCGCTATTGGATATCCAAAAAGGTTTGTTTTGGAGTTTGCTTTTTGGAGAAATAAATCCATCTGCACTTTGAGCCCATTTCAGAATAATATACGGTCTTTTTTTATTATGAAACGTAAAAAAACGCTTGTGATGTTCTTTACAGGCATCTTCCAATACCCCAACAATTACTTCAGATCCCGCATTTTTGAGTCTTTCTATGCCTTTCCCGGCAACTTTGCTATGAATATCAATAGTTCCAATGACAACTTTGGGGATTTTATATTCCACTATTAAATCGGCACAAGGAGGTGTTTTTCCAAAATGGCTGCAAGGTTCCAAAGTCACATATAGCGTCGCTAATTTGAGGAGCTCTTTATTGGTGACAGACTCAATTGCGTTGACTTCGGCATGAGGGCCACCATACGGACCGGTATATCCTTCGCCAATAATCGCGTTCTCGTGAACAATCACGCAGCCTACCATAGGATTTGGAGCGGTTGTTCCCAATCCGTTTTTGGCAATTTCAATACAGCGTTTTATGTATTTTTCATGTATCTTCACAGGCGTAAAAATAACACATTATAGTGAGCAATAATAATATTGTTATACGGGAAATAACCAAACGAGATGATGAGCAAATAGCTCAAGTCATTCGAAGTGTTTTGATTGAATTTGGAGTTCCAAAAGTAGGTACGGCCTATGCAAACAAATCATTAGATATCATGACCGACACTTATAAGGATAGTAAATCCATCTATTATGTCATTGATTATGAAGGTCGCATTATTGGCGGTGCAGGAATTGCACCCTTGGATAACTTTGATGGCAATGTTTGTGAGCTTCAAAAAATGTATTTTTTACCTGAAGCCAGAGGGAGAGGTCTTGGTTCTTTAATGATGGACTCATGTTTAAAAAAAGCTAAAGAGTTTGGTTTTGAAAAATGTTACTTGGAGACCATGCCTTATATGGATGACGCCAGAAAATTATATAGTAAGTCTGGATTTGAAAATTTAGAGCAGCCATTAGGAGACACGGGTCATTACTCATGCAATGTATGGATGATAAAGAATTTGTAATAATCTGAAATATGTTGCTGAAAGACATTCAAACAATATTTCATAAAGAATTAGATGCCGAATATGGTAATCATGAAGTCGCTAGTTTTTTTTACATCCTCATCAAACATTTTTTGGATTTGGATCGAATTTCATTAGTGCTTGAACCACAATTAACCATCTTAAAAAAAGAAGAGGAGCCGTTATTTGATGCGTTGTCCAGATTGAAGAAACATGAGCCTATTCAGTATATTATTGGTGAAATAGAATTTTTTGGACTGAATTTTAAAGTCAATCAACATACCTTAATTCCAAGACCAGAAACAGAAGAATTGGTTGAATGGATTATTAATAATGTCACTTCGAGTGAAGTAGAAAAGTCTCTTGATATTTTGGATATTGGGACAGGAACAGGGTGTATTGCCATTACACTAGCTAAAAACCTTCCAAATGCTCAAGTTACAGCGATTGATATTTCTGAAAGCGCTTTGCAGATTGCCAAACAAAATGCTTTGGATAATAAGGTTGAGATAACATTTATTAAAGCCGATATTCTAAAGAAGGATGACATCGATTCTAAAAACCGAAAATTTGATATAATTGTCTCTAACCCACCGTATGTGAGACAGCAGGAAAAATCTGAAATGAAACTTAATGTCTTGGATTATGAACCAAGCCAAGCATTATTTGTAGCAGATGATAATCCATTACAATTTTATAAAGCCATTACCGAGTTTGCTGTTGATAATTTAAAAGAAAATGGGCTGCTATTTTTTGAAATTAATCAATATCTTGGTCAGGAAACCAAACAGTTACTAGCTGATTATGGTTTTAAAAATTGCCGCCTCAAGCAAGATATTTTTGGGAATGATAGAATGTTAATAGCCTCTAAATAAAACTATGTCAGTAAAAGAACAGATAGATACGTTACGTCAAGAACTTCGTCAACACAATTACAATTATTATGTGTTGGACAACCCTACAATTAGTGATTTTGAGTTTGATATGAAGCTTCAGGAGCTTCAAGAGCTTGAAGCTAAACATCCTGAATTTTTTGATGCTACATCACCTTCGCAACGAGTAGGCGGCGCTATAACCAAAAATTTTCAAACAGTAGTTCATGAACATCGCATGTATTCTTTGGATAACTCCTATTCTAAAGAAGATTTATTGGATTGGGAAACTCGAATAAAAAAAATGGTTGATGGCTCTATTGAATATACCTGTGAATTAAAGTATGACGGCGCATCCATCAGTTTAACTTATGAAAATGGTAAGTTTATTAAAGCTGTGACAAGAGGGGATGGTGTTCAGGGTGATAATGTAACTGAAAATGTTAAAACCATAAAATCGGTTCCATTGCAATTGAAAGGAGATTATCCGCCAAAATTTGATATTCGTGGTGAAATTGTCCTACCTTTTGAAGGCTTTAATCAAATGAATGAGGCTCGAATTGAAATAGGCGAGGAGCCTTATCGAAACCCACGAAACACGGCGTCAGGAAGTTTGAAGTTGCAAGATAGTTCAGAAGTGGCCAAACGTCCTCTAGAATGCTTGCTTTATAATATCACTGGAACAAATTTAAATATTTCTTCTCAATTTGAAAGCCTGGAAAAAACCAGAAACTGGGGTTTTAAGGTGCCTGATGCGGCGAAACTGGTGAATTCAATCGATGAGGTTTTGGAATTTATTTCATATTGGGATGTCCACAGGCATGATTTACCTTATGAGACGGATGGTGTTGTAATAAAAGTCAATAGTTTGCAGCAACAGGAAGAGTTAGGCTATACAGCCAAAGCACCAAGATGGGCTATCGCTTATAAGTTTAAGGCCGAGCAAGTTTCGACAAAATTATTGGAAATCACCTATCAAGTTGGGCGAACAGGAGCGATTACGCCCGTGGCCAATCTAGAACCTGTTGAATTGGCAGGCACAACTGTTAAAAGGGCATCATTGCACAATGCAGACCAAATAGCCAAATTGGATATAAGGGAAGGTGATACTGTTTTTGTTGAAAAAGGAGGAGAAATTATTCCAAAGATAATTGCTGTTGATTTTACCAAAAGATCAAATAATTCTGAACCCACGCAATATATAACCCAATGCCCCGAATGCCATACAGAATTGGTAAGGCAAGAAGGTGAGGCACAGCATTATTGTCCTAATTATAATGGATGCAAGCCTCAAATTATCGGTAGAATTCAGCATTTTATTAGTCGAAAGGCTATGGATATTGATGGTTTAGGAGGCGAAACGGTGGCTTTACTTGTTAATGCTGGGTTGATTATCAATTATGCTGATTTGTATCAATTAACTAAAGAGGACGTGCTTCCGTTAGAGCGAATGGCTGATAAAAGCGCTGAAAACCTTATTACTGGAATTGAGCAATCAAAAAATATTGCTTTTGAACGTGTGCTCTATGCACTGGGAATAAGATATGTAGGCGAAACAGTAGCTAAAAAATTAGCCAAGCATTATAAATCTATTGATGCTCTGATAAATGCTAATATTGAAGAACTGGTAAACGTTGATGAAATTGGTATTAAGATAGCGGAAAGCGTAGTGCAATTTTTTAAAGACGAAGAAAATCTCTCAATAATTAATAAACTTAAGTCAGTTGGTATTCAATTTGAACTTTCCCAAGATCAATTGGCTAATCAAACAGATAAATTATCTGGTCAAACATTTGTGGTTTCGGGAGTTTTTCAATCAGTTTCACGTGACGAACTTAAAAAATTAATAGAAGATAATGGCGGAAAGGTCTCATCTTCAATATCTTCAAAAACAAACTATGTTGTAGCAGGTGATAACATGGGGCCTAGTAAGAAAGACAAGGCGGAAAAGCTGCATGTTTCCATTATTTCGGAACAAGACTTCCTGAATATGATTATTTAGAATTAATATAAATAATCACTTTTCATCGTTAAAGTGTATATTTTTATCGATTAATTGTAAATTTTGTATATATTTGCTTTCAATAATGTGTAAATCTATGAGGGTTAGAAAGTCTAATATATTAATTGGATTTATAATAATGCTATGTGTAGCATTTACCGTGTTTGAATTTAAACAGGAATATTTCTTGTCTCAATTCTTCAGGGCACTCATCGTGCCTTTATTTGCATTGTTGTATTTTAATAATGTCAAACGCAGATCCGTCTATTTTACATGGTTTCTCATACTATATTCCATTTCAGAACTTTCGGTTTTCAACGAATTGTTTTTTGACTTTTCAACCATGACGGATGAACAATTAACATTATATGATAGTATCAATTATACTGTGGGTAATATAATATACATAGCCGCATATATATTATTGTTGATTGATGTTATGAAAACACTGGACATCAAGATGGTTTTCAAAAATTACCGAATTCATTTGGTGGTTTTAAGTGCTTTGAACGTTTACATTATATATGTGTTGTTGACCATTGTCAACCCTTATGTTGAAGATTCTTATTTGTTTTTTATAGAACTTATTTACAACATAGTCATGTTGTTAGTACTGACTTCCTGTTTAATCAGCTACTTTTATAATGACAATAAGAAGTCTTTATTATTATTCTTTGGCTCAATATGTATCGTGTTTTCTGAAGTCATTCAAGTAGCTTATTACTACATTTCAGATAAGGATCTATTGAATTTAATGCAAACATTGTTATTTGTACTTGCATTTAGTTTCTTTCACTTTCAATCCAAAATCAGAAACAAAAAAGTACAATTTTTTGCCTAACTGTTTTTCTGTTTCAGAAAAGGAATATCCTTTCGATATTGATATACTATAATCAGTGATATTATAAAGGTAACCAAAGCAGTTATAAATAAGGTTCCGGAATCATTATTAACCTCAATTCCCAATTTAGTTAGGTGCATCATAATGGCACCACCAATGACACCAATTGTCAAGAAGGCACCAATCCAAACGGTTTTTGGGATTAATAAGAGTATCCCTGCAATTAATTCTACAATACCTATGCCTATTCTACCATAGGGTTCTAAACCAACTTGTTCAAAAATATAAACACTGTCCGGATGAGCCGTAAATTTAAATCGTAAGGTTTGAATAAGGATTATTGCTACTATGAGTCTTAAAACAAAAGTGATTTTTGATTTCATATTGTTGGGTTTGATGGCATTTTAGACGCAATCCAAAAGAAATCATTACAAAAAGGCGACTATCGTAACTAAACAGTGATGGATACGCCTTCGGCTGTTTTATTTTTGTTGTTGTCCAGATAAAAATCAATTCTACCCAAATTGATGCCATAACAACCTACCTGGTTTACCAAAACCTTGTCTCCAATGCTATTGGTGACAATAGTTGGTTCAGGAAGAAACGTGTGCGTGTGTCCACCAATTATTAAGTCTATATTCTTCGAGTTTTTGGCAATTATTAAATCACTTATAATATCTGGATTGCCATCGTAGTCATATCCTACATGGGATAAGCAAATAATTAAATCACATTTTTCGTCCTCTTTCAAAATTCTGGACATGTCCTGAGATATTTCAAGCGGATTCAGGTAAACCGTTTCTTTGTATAATTTTTCGTTCACTAAACCCTGTAATTGAATGCCTAGTCCAAAAACACCGATTTTTATACCATCCTTGATAAAAACCTTATATGGCTTAACATGTCCGTCCATTATGGTATTTGTAAAGTCATAGTTAGCTGAAAGAAAATCAAATTTAGCATGCGGTAATTGCGCAAAAAGACCATCGATACCATTGTCAAAGTCATGATTGCCTATGGTGGCTGCATCATATTTTAATTTACTCATGAGCTTAAACTCTAACTCGCCACCATAATAATTGAAGTAGGGAGTGCCCTGAAAAATATCGCCAGCATCCAATAGCAAGGTATTCGGATTTTCCAACCGAATACTATCAATTAGGCTAGCTCTTCTGGCAACACCGCCTTTGTTTGGGTTTTTGCCGTCTTCAGGACCAAACGGATCAATATGACTATGAACATCATTTGTGTGTAGGATGGTGATTTTTTTATGCTTTTCAGTTTGAATACAAGAAGTCAATCCAGAACTGCCTAGGCTTACTAGTGCTGCACTTGCAGAAGTTTGCTTGATAAAATCTCTTCTTTTCATAGTATTAATTTTTTAGCTTCATGAAGCGATCATCAATTTTGGGATTGATGGTGTCTGTTTTTAAAAAATAATCAAGCAAGGCATTACGAATCTTATAATCCATAACATAAAGACTGTCATTTGGTTGAAAGAATGTCATTCGGTCACCACCATTGTATAAGTAATCATTTGTAGCCACATAATAAGTTTTCTCTGGATCGATAGCTGCACCATTTATATTAGCATCAATCAAATTAAAATCTGCATCAACCTTAATCTGTAGTTTAGAAATAGGATGGGCGCGTTTGGCTTTTAATAGATAGGATACCAGTTCTTGAACTTTATCACCCTTCATGGCCACGACAACAATACTGTTTTCAAAAGGCATGATTTCATAAGCTGTCCTCATAGTGATATTACCTTTGGATATGATGGCTCTGATGCCTCCATGGTTAACTAAAACCATATCAATATTCTTGCCAGTCCTCGAGTAAAAAACAGGATTGGTTTGCTCGTAAATAACATCAGCAAATAGATTGCCAATAGCGGTATTTAATTCACCATCGCTCTTCGAATAGGTATCAACCGCATATGATATCACACTATCCAGATTTTTATTCAAATGTGTTCTGTAAGGTTGTATAAATGAGTCTATGGCAACATCCGTTTTTAAAGTATCGGTAATACTGATTTGTTTGCCCTCAATACTGTTTAACTTCCAGGTGTCATGTTTACAACTGTACAGAAAAATTATCAAGAGGCATAAATAGGCGTATTTTTTAAACATGTTCTAGCGCTAAAAATTAATCTGCTTATCAAGGTACTTTTACTACCTTTGTCCAAAGCATAAAGATATAATGATTTTAAAGGGTTTTAAAGAAAAATCTATTAAAAAAAAGCTTAACTCTCTGTTACATTCACCAGGTGCTAGTAGCGAAAACAGTATTGTTAAAAGTATCGGTGTCTTATTTAATGGTGATGAGGTTAATGATTTTGAAGTATTTAAAACTTTAGCTGATGATTTAAATGTTAGACCCAATAAATTAAAAATTATTGCTTTTACTGAAAATAAGAAAGAGAATCTTTTTTCATGGAATGTGTGCTTTAATCCAAAGGATATTGGTTGGCATGGTAAAATCAAAAACATTGAACTGGAAGAGTTTTTGGAAACTGAATTTGATTTGCTGGTAAGCTTTTACACCAAAGATTTACTAGAATTGAAATTGCTTACAGCATTGTCAAAAGCAAAATTTAAAGCAGGAATTTTTCAAGAAGATGAACGATTGAATGACTTGATTGTTAATACAGGTATTAAGGATTTTTCGGCATTTAAGAGAGAATTAAAAAAGTATTTAAAAGTATTTAATAAGTTAAAAAATGAATAAAAAATTTGAAGGTGTCGGTATTGCAATAGTAACACCATTTAAAAATGATTTGAGTGTAGATCATGAATCATTGACCAATATTGTTAACTATAATGTTGAAAATGGTATGGATTACATTGTTATCTCTGGTACAACAGGAGAAAGCGTCACTATTACCAAAACCGAAAAACAAGCGATAATTAAAACCATAAAAGAGGCTAATAGTAGTCGAGTGCCTCTGGTTTTGGGTATTGGTGGAAATAATACCCATCAAGTCATTG
Source organism: Hanstruepera sp. CR43 (assembly GCF_055227665.1). NCBI lineage: Bacteria > Pseudomonadati > Bacteroidota > Flavobacteriia > Flavobacteriales > Flavobacteriaceae > Hanstruepera > Hanstruepera sp. CR43. Next base: position 2,937,732 of record NZ_CP200078.1, read on the forward strand.
ATGAAATCAAAAACACCGATTTTACCGGTATTGATGCTATTTTATCTGTTTCGCCTTATTACAGTAAGCCAACACAAGAAGGTATTTATCAGCATTATAAAGCTATATCTGCTGTTGTCCCAGTACCAATTATTATGTACAATGTACCCGGAAGGACATCCTCAAATATGTTACCCCAAACGACACTTCGACTAGCGCGGGATTTTGAGAATATCATAGCTGTTAAAGAAGCAGGAAATAATATGTCACAATACTTATGGCTTCTAAAAGACAAGCCAAAAGATTTTATGATAATATCTGGCGATGATGACTTGGCTTTACCAGTGACATTAGCAGGTGGTTCTGGAGTTATTTCTGTTTTAGGACAGGCCTTTCCAGCAGATTTTACAAGAATGATTCATTTAGGGTTGAATGGTCAAGCCAGAGAAGCTTATGAACTGCATTTTAAACTCATGGAAATAACCAGTTTGATATTTTCAGAAAATAATCCAGCTGGAATAAAAGCTGTTCTGGAAGCTATGACATTATGTGACGCAACAGTTAGATTACCATTGGTTCAATCAACAAATGACTTGAAAAATAAAATAAAGGAATTTATATCAAATTACAGTAAAAGTTAAATTAAACTTAAACCCAATAAATACTGTAAGTCAACTGTTATTTTAGCAACATAAAAATATTTTTTAATTACACATTATTAACGTAATTTTGCATTCTGTTTAAAAACTATGAAAAAACTCTTTTACATATTTATAACTTGCTTGCTTTTAAGTTCTTGTAGTGAATACCAAAAAGCCCTTAAAGGAACTGATATTGGTGTTAAATTTACAGAAGGCGAAAAGCAGTTTAACAAAGGTAAATATGCTAAAGCCAATAAGTTGTTTGAGCAGATCATTCCAAATTACAGAGGTAAGCCCCAGGCAGAAAAGTTAACATATCTTCATGCCAAAGCTTACTATGAGATGGAGGAGTGGTATTTGGCAAGCTATCAGTTTGAGCGTTTTGTGGCCTCTTATCCTGATAGTGAAAAATTGGAAGAAGCCGCTTTTTTGAGCGCAAAAAGTGCTTATATGTTGTCTCCAGTTTACACGAAAGAACAACATGAAACCAAAGAAGCTGTTGATAAATTGCAATCGTTTATAAATTTATATCCAGAATCCGAATACTTGGCTGAAGCTAACAAACTAGTCAAGGAATTGGATTATAAACTGGAGAAAAAAGCCTTTGAAATAGCCAAACAATACAATACCGTTGCTGGATATACCAATGATTATAATGCGCCAATTAAGGCTATGGATAATTTTATCTTTGATTTTCCAGGGTCTGTTTTTAGAGAAGAAGCGCTTTTTATAAAGTTTGATTCAGCCTATAAGTTGGCCATGAACAGTGTTTATTATAAAAAGCATGAGCGATTAAAGAACGCGCAAACATATTATAACAATTTCAAGACTTCGTATGCCAATTCTGAATTTATTGAAGAGGCCAATAAAATGAACGAAGACATTGAAAATGAACTTAAAAATTTCAGTACTAAAAGCTAATATTTACAAGATGGATTTAAAAAAGATTAATGCTCCGGTTAATACAACAACCTATAACAGAAACAAGGTTGATGAGCCAACTGAAAATATTTACGAGGCTATCTCGATTATTTCAAGAAGAGCAGAACAGATAAATTCAGAAATAAAAAAGGAATTGATTGAAAAGTTGGAGGAGTTTGCAACTTACAATGATAGCCTTGAAGAAATTTTTGAAAATAAGGAACAAATAGAAGTTTCTAAATTCTACGAAAAATTACCAAAACCTCATGCTTTGGCGGTTCAGGAGTGGTTGGATGGTAAAATCTATCACAGAAACACCGAAGAAGATACGCAGTAATAACATTATATGTCAATATTAAGCGGCAAAAATATACTATTAGGCATAAGTGCTGGTATAGCCGCTTATAAAACGGCTAGTTTGGTCAGGCTTTTTATTAAAGCCGGAGCTAACGTTAAGGTGGTGATGACACCTGCCTCAAAAGACTTTGTTACACCTCTAACATTATCAACACTTTCAAAGAATCCAGTTCATTCATCCTTTATCAATGAAGAGGATGATAATGCTGTCTGGAATAACCATGTGGATTTGGGATTATGGGCTGACTTCATGCTCGTTGCGCCCGCAACGGCCAATACATTGGCCAAAATGGGCAACGGTGTTTGTGATAATCTTTTACTGGCCACTTATTTATCGGCAAAATGTCCAGTTTATTTTGCACCTGCAATGGATTTGGATATGTATAAGCATCCATCTACTTTACGATCATTGGATATTTTAAAGCGTTATAGTAACATTATCATTCCGGCTACTAGTGGTGAATTAGCTAGTGGTTTAGTTGGGGAAGGACGAATGGCTGAACCAGAAGATATCGTTCGATTTATTGAAAAGGATATCCTAAATAAATTACCGCTTCGTGGCAAAAAAGTTTTGATTACTGCAGGACCAACCTATGAGGCAATTGATCCAGTAAGATTCATTGGTAATCATTCAAGTGGGAAGATGGGATTTGAAATAGCCTTACAGGCAGCCAATTTAGGCGCCGAAGTACATTTGATTTCAGGACCCACTAATCAAAAAATAAACCATAGTCTTGTTGAAGTGGTTCCTGTTACCTCTGCACAAGAGATGTTTTTGGCTTCCCAAAAAGTGTTTGAAAATTGTGACATTGCTATTATGGCAGCGGCTGTTGCGGATTATAGGCCAAAAGTAGTTGCCGACAAGAAAATAAAGAAGACGGAAAATTCGTTATCTTTAGAATTAGAAAAAACAAAAGATATCCTGGCTTCTTTAGGAGCTGTCAAGAAAAATCAATTTTTAGTGGGCTTCGCATTGGAAACAGATAATGAAGTTGAAAATGCAAAAGCCAAATTAAAAAAGAAGAATTTAAACTTAATTGTGTTAAATTCGTTGAATGACAAGGGTGCCGGATTTAAATCAGACACAAACAAAGTGACCTTAATAGATGATAATGAAAATATGACATCATTTGATTTGAAATCCAAAGAGCAAGTGGCCAAGGACATTTTTGTTGAAATTTTAAAACAACTTCATGAATAGATTTATAATAGTTTTATTGTTCTTTTTGTCATTTTCGGCTAAAAGTCAGGAATTAAATTGCAATGTTATAGTCAATGCTCAATTTACAGGAAATGAAAATTTTCAGATTTTTAAAACCCTTCAAACACAGTTACGCGAGTTTGTAAATTCAACCAAATGGACAGATAAGGAATATGCACCTCAAGAGCGTATTGAATGTGGAATTTTTATCAACATCACGGAATATGATAATAGTGACACATTTAAAGCTTCTATTCAAGTTCAGTCATCCAGACCAGTATATGGTTCTACCTATTCAACACCCATTTACAATGTTAATGACAAGGATTTTACATTTCGATATGTTGAATTTCAAAACTTATTGTATAATGAAAATCAGTTTGAATCCAACTTAATATCTGTCATAGCATTTCATGTTTACATGGTTTTAGGTTTAGATGCCGATTCATTTGCCCCTGATGGAGGTCAAGAGTATTTGAAACAGGCCCAAACCATAGTCAACTATTCCCAACAGGAAAATGCAAGAGGTTGGAAATTGGAAGATGGTTTACAAACTAGGTTTGCTTTAATTGATAATTTATTATCTCCAACTTTTAAAGAGTATCGTTCAGTTTTATATGATTACCATAGAAATGGTTTGGATATTATGAATGAAGACCCAAAAAGGGGAAAAGAAGCCATTGCTAATGCATTAGAAGCGTTTAATACCATGAACAGGCGCAGACCCAATTCGTTTTTATTGAGAACATTTTTTGATGCTAAGGGTGATGAGATTGAACAAATATTCTCTGATGGGCCCAGTGTACCAATCACTGAACTTGTTGCAACACTAAATCGTGTGGCGCCAATGTATTCCAGTAAATGGCGTAACATTAAGTATTAGTTTTCGTTATTTCGTAACCTTAAAATTTAAAGAACTTGCTAACGTCTCTTTCCATAAAGAATTATGCTTTAATTGATAGTCTTCAGGTTGATTTTAATCAAGGACTAACGATTATTACTGGAGAAACTGGCGCCGGAAAGTCTATTCTTTTAGGAGGATTATCCTTGATTTTAGGTAAAAGAGCCGATTTGAGTGCATTAAAAAAGGGTGATGAAAAATGCATCATAGAAGCAGTTTTTGATGTTACGAATTACCAACTGGAAGACTTATTTAACCAGTTGGATTTTGATTATGAACCACAAACCATTATTAGAAGAGAAATTTTGCCTTCAGGAAAATCTCGAGCATTTGTTAATGATTCACCTGTTAACTTAAGTGGCTTGCAAACTCTGGGAAATCATTTGATTGATATCCATTCACAACACGAAACCATACAATTGGTAGATGATGATTTTCAATTTCGTGTTATTGATGCATTGGCAAAGAATGGGAATAGTTTAGATAACTATAAAAAGGCATTGGTTCAATATAAATCACTTCAGAAAGCATATGATGCCTTGTTAAAGTTTCAATCGGAAGCTTTAAAGGAGCAAGATTATAATACGTTTTTACTAAATGAACTTCTGGAGGCCCATTTAAAGGCTGGTGAACTTGAAGAACTCGAGGAGCAGTATGAGACCCTGAATAATTTGGAGGAAATTAAACAAACTTTTGAAAGCGCTGATTACTTATTGAATGATGAACAAATAGGTGCTATTGGTAATTTGACGCAATTAAAAAACAATCTTCAAAGATTGTCTAAATATGCCTCAAAGTATGATGATTTATTTAACAGGGTAAACAGTTCAATTATTGAATTGAATGATCTATATGATGAGATGAATACACTTCAAGATCATTTGGACTTGGATACTACACAAATTGAGGGAATTGGTAACAGAATCGACTTGCTTTCCAATTTGCTTAAAAAACATCATGTTGAGACCACTACAGATTTGATTGAAATTCGTGATGAACTTTCTGAAAAAGTCTTGGCCGCTGAAAATATTGATACAGATATAGTTAACAAAGAACAAGAAGTTAAGAGTTCTTTAGAGGCTTTGAATGCTATCTCAAATGAAATTCATAATAATCGTAAATTGGCCATTCCTAAACTTTCGGAAGAACTAGAAAAGATTTTGAATCAACTGGGAATGCCCAATGCCCAATTTAATATTCAATTGATTTTGTCAGATAATTTTCATTACAATGGAAAAGACAATCTGCAATTTCAGTTTAAAGCCAATAAAGGGGGAAATTTTAATGACCTGAAAAAAGCGGCATCTGGAGGTGAGCTGTCCCGAATTATGTTGGCTATCAAGCTTATTTTGTCAAATTACGTGCAATTGCCATCTATTGTTTTTGATGAAATCGATTCAGGTGTATCCGGTGAAATCTCCAATAAAATGGGTGACATCATGTTGCAAATGAGTAATACGATGCAAGTGTTTACCATTACTCATCTTCCACAGATTGCTGCTAAAGGCCATACACATTTTAAAGTCTACAAGGAAGATGTTGATCAGGTTACCCAAACAAGTTTGACTAAATTGGATTTTGATGCACGCATTGTAGAAATTGCCCAAATGTTGGGTGGTGAAAAAATATCAAATTCGGCCATAGCCCATGCCAAACAATTATTGAATTAATACTATCTTTGAAAAGAAAATAACGAACCAACAATTCAACAATATGTCACATAATTTATTAAAAGGGAAGAAAGGAATTATTTTTGGAGCATTAGATGAAAATTCAATTGCTTGGAAAACAGCTGAACGTGTTCACGAAGAAGGTGGTAAATTTGTATTGACCAACGCGCCTGTCGCCATGAGAATGGGCCAAATTAATGCTTTGGCTGAAAAAACAGGTTCTAAAGTCATTCCAGCAGATGCAACGTCAATTGAAGATTTAGAGAATCTTGTTGAACAGGCTATGCAAATATTAGGAGGTAAAATTGACTTTGTACTGCATTCCATAGGTATGTCTATAAATGTTAGAAAGGGAAATCATTACACAGATCAAAACTATGATTGGACTCAAAAAGGAACCGATGTTTCAGCCACGTCATTTCACAAAGTTATGCAGACTCTTTATAAAAAGGATGCTATGAATGATTGGGGTAGTATTGTAGCCCTAACCTATATGGCGGCACAAAGAGTGTTTCCAGATTATAATGATATGGCAGACAACAAAGCTCTATTGGAAAGTATAGCGCGTAGTTTTGGTTATTTCTTTGGTCGTGATAAAAAAGTAAGGGTTAATACCATATCACAATCCCCAACACTAACTACAGCCGGTAGCGGTGTAAAAGGATTTGATGGTTTTATTTCCTATGCCGAAAAAATGTCGCCTCTTGGTAATGCTACGGCATTGGATTGTGCTAATTATACCGTAACATTGTTTAGTGATTTGACACGTAAGGTTACCCTTCAGAACTTATTCCATGATGGTGGCTTTAGTAATATGGGAGTTAGCGATGCAGTTATGGAAACATTTACAAAGTAGTTGAACTCATAAAATAAAATTTTGAAAGAGAAGCAAATAGCTTCTCTTTTTATTTTGTAAAAAGTTTTTTTTAATAGTAAATTTAATTTCTGAACGTAATTAAAGGTGCTTCTTACATGAAAATATCGAAATATGTTTCTTTTATGGTAATGCTTTGGACTTATTGTGTTGCCGCTCAAGTAAATTTTGTTAACATAGCATCAGAACTAAATTCCGATTCCACTTCTGGAACAACATATTTAGGTAATGGTATTTCATTTTGTGATTATAATAGCGATGGGTTTGATGATATTACAATTGCTACTGAAAGCGGAAGACCTATTAAATTCTATAAAAATGTTAATGGAGTTTTTGTACAAGAGAATTTACAAGGAATTGATAATGTCAAACAACATAAACAGATTTGTTGGGTTGATTATGATAATGATGGTGATAAGGATTTGTTTGTAACTTCTGATAGTTTTGGTAACAATTTATATATGAATCTTGGAGATTCAAGCTTCATTGATGTTACAATGATATCAGGCCTGCCAACAGAAAGAATTGAAACTTATGGTGCTTCTTGGGGAGATTATAACAATGACAGTTTTTTAGATGTTTTTTTAAGCAATAGAAGTGAGACTGATGAACAACAAAACTATTTTTATGAAAACAATGGAGATGGAACGTTTACTAATGTGACAGACGCTGCTGGATTTGATGACGAAAGTCATATGTCCTTTTGTTCTGCATTTTTTGATTTTAATAATGATGGATTGCAAGACATTTATATTTCTAGTGATAAATACATTAACCAAAACTTTTTATACAAAAACAATGGAGATGGAACGTTTACTGATGTAAGCGAATCTTCAGGAACAGGTGTTTTAATTGACGCAATGTCTACAACCATTGGTGACTATAATAATGACGGTTGGTTTGACATTTATGTTACCAATACACCCATTGGAGGTAACGCTTTTTTTAGGAACAATGGCGATAATACCTTTTCCAATATTACGGAGCAAACAGGGACTGATTTTCACAGTTTTGCCTGGGGTGCTGTTTTTTTAGATGCTGATAACGATATGGATCAAGATATGTATGTCAGTAGTTCCATGGATGGATCTATTCCAACATTACTTTCAGCTCAATTTTATACGAACGATGGAGATGGAACTTTTTCTACTCCCAATTCTGGATTTGTTGATGATACAGGCATTAGTCATTCAAATGCCATTGGCGATGTCGATAATGATGGATATCCAGAGATTATTGTCAATAATTCAAATAACGAAAATATTTTTTTGTGGAAAAACCTGGCTGAACATAATAACAACTGGTTAAAGGTCAATTTAGAAGGGGTTATTAGTAACAGGGATGGTATTGGGTCTAGAATTGAAATATCAATAAATGGAGAAAAACAATATCGCTATACTTTATGTGGAGAAGGTTATATTTCTCAAAATTCAAATTCTGAATTTTTTGGATTGGGTACAAATGTGCAGGTAGATTACATCAAAGTAACTTGGTTGAGCGGTGTAATAGATTATATAGAAAATGTTACTGCCAATCAAATATTAAATATATTGGAAGGATCTTATCCTTTGTCTGTAACAGAAGAGGTTTTTCAAAATGATTTTATTGTTTTTCCTATTCCAACAGAAGATTTACTTGAGTTTAATTCTAAATCCAAGGTGTCAACTATTCAAATATTTAATCAATTTGGCAGCCGTGTTTATGCCAGTAAACCAAATACATCAGAGGGAGTGGTGAACATAGGCCATTTATCTTCGGGAGTCTATATTTTAAAGGTTCAACTTGGTAATACATTAGTTTCAAAAAAGATTATTAAGAATTAAATATTATGTTAAGAGTATGGATTTTCATATTGGTGCTCGTTAATTGGCAAGTTAGTTCTCAAATTTCATTTTCTAATGAGGCTGGTGTTTTGGGGCTGGATAATGTTCATTTGGGTGTGACTTATGCTGGAAATGGCGTTTCTTTTGTTGATTTTAATAATGATGGATGGGATGATTTGAGTTTCGCATCTGGTCAGGATATACCAATTAAATTTTTTGAGAATGATAATGGCCAGTTTGTTGAGAGCAATTGGAATCTTCCAAATTTGCGTTATCAAACAAAAAGTGTTTTTTGGGTGGACATTGATAATGATGGCGATAAAGATTTGTATACGGTAAGTAATACTTCAAATGGCAATAAGCTGTTTCTAAATGAAAGTAACGGAAGCTTCACCGATGTAACGGCTATTTCAGGTTTACCGTTAGGAAATTTAGAATCGTTTAGTGCTTCTTGGGGAGATTATAACAACGATGGTTTTTTAGATGTTTTTATTTGTAATAGAGGTGAAGGGGTTTTTGCTCCAAACAAGTTGTATAAAAATAATGGTGATAACACATTTCAAGATGTTAGTGAAATAGCTGGTATCGCTAATACCAATAATTTTACGTTTTGTTCGGCCTTTTTTGATATGAATAATGATGGTTTGCAAGACATATATGTTATAAATGATAAGGATTACATACCAAATATATTATACAAAAATAATGGCGATGGTACGTTTTCTGATATCTCAATAGCTTCGAATACGGATGTCTATATAGATGCCATGACGGCAACTATTGGTGATTATAATAATGATGGTTGGTTTGATATCTATGTAACGAATACACCATCCGGAAATGTATTGTTAAAAAATAACGGTGATGAAACTTTTGAAGATGTTGCAGCTTCAACAGGTACTACCTTTAATAGTGTTGGTTGGGGAGCCGTTTTTTTGGACGCAGATAATGACACGGATTTAGATTTATATGTCAGTGGTGAGCTAGATGGAACAATTGGTAGCTATTTACCGTCGGCATTTTATATGAATAATGGAGATGACACGTTTAGCATTCCTTCTGGCATTGGTTTTGAAAATGATACAGGTAATAGTTTTTCGAATGCTATTGGAGATATTGATAATGATGGATTTCCAGATATAGTTGTAAATAACTCAAACAATCAAGAGCCCTTTTTATGGAAAAATTTAACCGCTTTTGAAAATAATTGGTTGAAAATCGATTTAGAAGGTGTTGTAAGTAACCGAGATGGAATAGGCTCAAGGATTGAAATATCAATTAATGGTGAAAAATACTATCGTTACACGTTGTGTGGTGAAGGGTATTTGGCACAAAATTCGAATACTGAATTTTTTGGATTGGGATCCAATGTTTTGGTAGATTATGTAAAAGTAACTTGGTTGAGCGGTATGGTTGATTATATTGAAAATGTTCCAGCTAATCAATTATTAACTATTACCGAAGGATCAAATCCATTAGGTGCGCACGAATTTATTGCAAACACGAGTTTATTCGTGAAAAATCCAGTTTTTGAATTTTTAGAGATTAATAGCTCACAAACAATTAATGAAATCCATTTGTTTGATATGACTGGCAGTTTAATGAGGAAAATTAGTTTGAATTCAAGTCAATTCAAAATGAACATTTCTAACCTTTCTATAGGTGTTTATGTTTTAAAAATATATAGCCAAGGCAATTATTTTATAAAACGTATAATTAAAGCATAAATGCATTTTGTCGACAATAAACGCATTTAATCGAAAAAATATCTTTTTTTTTCGATTAACTACAAGCCAAGTTTTTTGAGTATAAATTATTCAATACTTTTAAGCATTAACTTAACTTAAACTATTTTCAACATGAAAAAAATTACATTATTATTTACTTTTTTAACTTTTAGTTTTGGGTTTTCCCAAAATGGCGGAGTAGATTGTGCCAGTGCTGTTCCAGTTACGGCTGGAACGTTTACAGGTACAACTATTACGGATAATAATCCCGGTGATAACGAAGACGATTTTGCTTGGTTTTCTTTTACAGCACCAGGTGATGGAACCCTAATATTGAGTTCTTGTGGCGGTGGAGATGATACACATGTCGTGTTATATGATGATTGTGCAGGTCCAGGTTTAATTGATAATGATGATCAATGCGATTTAGGTGATGGTAATGCTTGGGCTTCATATTTAGAATATGCGGTTACTAATGGCACTACTTACTACATTCAATGGACTGACAGATGGAGCTTTGGACCATTTGATTGGGAACTTGCCTTTTTAGGATGCGTGCCTCCAGCTGGAACAGTTGCTGTTGTTGATGATTGTGCGAATAACCAATTTACAATTGATGTTGATGTGACGGATTTGGGTAGTAATGGTGCATTGTCCATTACGAACAGTTTTGACGCTAATGTCGTTGCTGTTGATATGGGTATTAATACGTATTCTGTTGGACCATTCCCAGCTTGGAACATCAGTCTCTGTGTCAATTGTTGGAGATGATACTGATTGTGATATTAGTTCTGGCGTATTAATAGATTCTTGTCCACCATCTAATGATGAATGTGATGGAGCGATAGCTGTAGCTTGTGATGGCAATTATACTGGATCTACTGCAGGAGCAACCGATAGTGGTGGTAATGCTGCTAATGATGTTTGGTTCTCCTATACAGGTTCAGGTGTAGCTGAAGATGTTACCCTAGATTTATGTGCCTCTGCTTACGATACTACCATAAGAGTTTATACAGATTGTCCAGCTACTACTCAAATTTTATTTAATGATGATTCAGATATCTGTACCATGGGAACTAGATCGTATGGAACGTTTTCTTCTGATGGAACTACCACTTATTATATCATGATAGAAGGCTGGAACACATCTAATGGTACTTTTGATATGACAGTAACTTGTGCTGAAAATATTCCTGCACCAGCAAATGATTTATGTGCCAATGCTGAAGCTCTTACTCTAGATGTTCAAGCATCTGGTACAACTGCAGGTGCTACTGATGATTCTACTGGTGCTACCGATGATACAACTTGTGAAGGATTTACATTTAAATCAGATGTTTGGTATTCGTTTGTTGCTCCTGCTGATGGTGATGTAGGTATTATGACAACTATTACTGGAGCTTCTGATCAAGCTAGTGTGGCTGTTTATCCAGACTGTAACCAATTGGATGCTGATTCTATAGCTTGTTCTAGTGGCAATGGAGGTGAAACAGTAAATGTTACAGGTCTAACTTCAGGTAATACTTACTACGTTAGAGTTTGGAGTGATGGTATTGCTGCCAGAGAAGGAAACTTTAGAACTGAAGGGACATTCAATATTATTATTATGGACGCTACGTTATCTACTGAAGATTTCCAAGCTAATAGCCAGGAATTATTCACATATTTCCCAAATCCAGTAAGTAATAATTTGACTATCAAGGCTCAAAAGAATATTCAAAATGTATCTGTTTATAATATGCTTGGGCAAACTGTGATAAACAATGTGCCTAATGCTATTGAAAGTAATGTAGACATGTCTGCATTAAAGTCGGGTGCTTATTTTGTGAAAGTAACAGTTGAAAATCAAACTGAAACCATCAGAATTATAAGAAACTAATAATTCGTTATAATAATTAAAAAGCCACTCATATTGAGTGGCTTTTTTTATGGGTTTAGTTACATTTGTTATATGCAGCTAGAGTATTCATTCATTATTCCGGTCTTTAATCGCCCCAATGAAATTAAAGAATTATTGGAAAGCTTTGCTAACCTTGAGTTTACTGATTCTTTTGAGATTATTATTGTTGAGGATGGTTCTACCGAACCTTCTGTTGAAGTCGTAAATTCTTTCAAAAGCACCTTAAACATTGTATACCTTGTTAAGCCAAATTCTGGGCCAGGAGATTCAAGGAATTTTGGCATGAAACATGCCTCGGGCAATTACTTTATAATTTTGGACTCCGATTGTATTTTACCCAAAAATTATTTGTTTGAAGTTAATAAAAGTCTGCAATCGGAATTTGTTGATTGTTACGGTGGGCCTGATGCTGCAAAGGATTCATTTTCCATTTTACAGAAAGCCATCAATTTTGCGATGACCTCTTTTTTAACAACAGGAGGAATAAGGGGTGGTAAACGTAGTATCGATAAATTTCAACCTCGGAGTTTTAATATGGGGATTTCTAAAGAGGCCTTTTTAGCGACTAATGGTTTTGGCAACATTCACCCGGGAGAGGATCCTGACTTATCTATTCGCCTTTGGAAATTGAATTTTAAAACGAAACTTATACCGGAAGCTTTTGTTTATCATAAAAGACGCATTTCATGGGGCAAATTTTATACCCAAGTCAATAAATTCGGTAAAGTTAGACCCATACTCAACCTTTGGCATCCAGAAACGAAAAGGGTAACCTATTGGATCCCATTTTTATTTGTTTTTGGATTATTGATTTCCATTATTTTATTAGTATTTTATAATTGGTTTTGGCCAATATTGGTATATGGGTTTTATGTCACTCTCGTTTTTTTGGTATCCTTATGGAAAACAAAAAGTATATTGGTTGCATGCTATGCTATTATAGCTGTTTTGCTACAATTTATGGGGTATGGTTTTGGATTTATTGAATCTGTTTTTGCAATCAATGTTTTGAAGAAAGATCCAAAAGAACATTTTCCAGAATTATTTTTTAAGGCATGATTAAAAGTCTGAAATCGAAAATTATATCTTCAATAAAGAACAAGAAAATAAATATTTTCATTTTGTTCTTATCGATTTCTTTTGGTATTCTTTTGTTAACTAAACTATCTAGGTCATACACGAATACAATTGCATTTCATATTAATAAACGTAATGTTCCAGAAGAATATGTACTTTTTGATAATGATCGTGTTCTAAATGTAAGCCTGAAGACTCAAGGATTCAATTTATTAAAGTATTACGTCGGCAATCCAGTAATTGACATTGATTTTTCTAAAAACATTGTGAAAAATGATACTTGTTATATTTGGAATAGTTCAGTAGGTTATTCTGACATCATTGCACAATTTGATAAAAACGTTGAAGTGACTAATATCAATCCTGACACGTTAAAGTTTAAATATGATATTAATGCTACTAAAAAGGTACCCATAATTGTCAACCACAAACTAAATTTTAGTTTGGGATATGATTTAATCGAGTCTTTTAAATTACAGCCTGATTCAATCAGGATAATTGGTCCTGAAATGCTCATTTCAGAAATAAGCAGTATTCAAACAGATACCATTTTATTAAAAGATATAAAAAAAGATATTCAGGTTAAAATCAGTCTCAAGTTACCTGAATCAAAAGAAGAATTGAAATTTTCAGATACTTATACCAATGTGACTGCGCAAGTTGGTAAATTTACTGAAGGCAATCTTAAAATTCCTGTTCAAGTCATGAATGTACCCGATAGTTTAAACATTAAGTATTTTCCCAAGTTTGTCAATGTTTCATACTACACGAGTTTACAAAACTTTAATAATGTCAGCAGAGATGATTTTAAAGTTGAATGCAATTTTGCTGACCTTTCAGATAGTCAGCCATTTTTACGCCCCATAGTGGTGAAAAGCCCTAAAACAGTTAAAAATGTTAGAGTTGGTCAGCAGCAAATAGATTATATTATTACTGAATGAAAATAGTAGGTTTAACAGGAGGTATTGGAAGCGGTAAGACTACGGTCGCAAAAGTATTTAATGAGCTGGGAATTGCTGTTTATATAGCTGATGATGAGGCTAAAGCCTTGATGAACAGATCTAAAGTGATTAAACGCAAATTGATTGATTTATTTGGTGAACTAACCTATGCTGATAATGTACTCAACAGACCATTCATAGCTGATAAAATATTTCATGATAAATCATTACTTGAAAAAATGAATGGTATTGTTCACCCTAAAGTTAGACAACATTTTAATAGGTGGGTAAAAAAGCAAAAAGGCCCATATGTTTTGAAGGAATCAGCTATTTTGTTTGAGACAAATGGTTACAAAAACTGTGACTTCATAATTTTGGTAACAGCTCCAATAGATTTGAGAATTAAGCGGGTTATGGAACGCGATCATACTACAGCAAAAAAGGTCCAAGCTATTATGAACAATCAGTTAAGTGATGCTAAAAAAATGACCAAAGCTGATTTTATAATAGAGAATGTTGATTTAGATAAAATGCGTCAGCAAGTAATGGATACTCACGAAAAACTACTGATAATCAATTAATTACACTATTTTTTTAACATTTTTGTTAATGTAAGGTTAAATGCTAAGACATCTAAATGTTAAAATGTTAATTTTGAGCGATGAGCAAAAGGTTATTCATCATATTGGTGTTGTTAATGAGTTTGTCGCTGGTCGGAATTATTTTTGTTCAGGCATATTATATTAACAATTCCATTGAAAACGAAGAAGAGCAATTTGACTTTAATGTAAAAAAGGCATTAAGTTATACGGTTCGACAAATTGAAGAAGATGAATTAGATGGTTATTATAAAAAGTATCAAAGTTTAGTTGATCAAAAAAAACAAGCTGATACAGTAGCCATTTCTCAATTATTTATTTTCCAACAAAACAACGAAACCAATGAAACGCTCATTACCCGTAGTGGTATACTAGAAGAAAACTATAAGTTATCTTCATCGCTCTTTGACATAGGTTTAGATAGTTTAAACATTAAGCGTATTCTTAACAGTTCGGAAACTAAAATTTTTAGTAATCAGCCTTCACTTGATAACGAAATAAATATAAACCCTATTTCCAGTATTATGAAGTCTGGACGGTTAACAGAGGCTGAAAGAATAAGTTTCGACGAATCCTTCAAACTATTTGCTAGCAGAATTCCAATCCACAAGCGTGTTGATGAAAAGGAAATATCAAGATTGTTGAGTGAAAAATTAGAAGAAGATGGGATTGATTTAAATTATGAGTTTGCTATTTATAGTAATGATTTAGCAACAAAAGTACAAAGTGACAATTTTGAATTACAAAAGGCATCTACATTCAGTATTCCGGTTTTTACTAGTGAGATAAGTAAAAATGATTACAGATTGTTAGTGAACTTCCCCAAGAGAAATAAGTTTGTGCAGTCTTCTATAATCAGAATGACATTGTTGTCCATCATATTCACCTCTATTATTATCATTGCATACTCGAGTGCGTTATTGCAATTATTCAAGCAACGTAAAATTTCGGAAATTAAGACTGATTTTATCAATAATATGACGCATGAGTTTAAAACGCCCATTGCAACCATTAACTTGGCATTGGATGCTATAAAGAATCCTAAAGTTATTGAGGACAAAGAGCGGGTTATGAGATATCTTCAAATGATTAAGGATGAGAACAAGCGTATGCATGCCCAGGTAGAAAATGTATTGAGAATATCTAAACTTGAAAAAAATGAATTAAACATTAGTAAAGACCGTGTAAAATTGCATGACTTAATTGAAGATGCCATTACACATGTGGAGCTTATTGTTGAGGACAGAAAGGGATTTATTAAAACCCATTTGGAAGCAGATAAATCATCGATTTTAGCAAATGAATCACATTTTACTAATGTAATCGTTAATATTCTGGATAATGCCATTAAGTATTCTCCAGATGCTCCTAAAATTGATGTTTACACTGAAAATGTAGGTACAAACATCATTTTAAAAATAAAAGATCAGGGTAGTGGTATGAGTAAAGCTGCCCAAAAACGTGTGTTTGAAAAGTTTTACAGAGAGCACACAGGTAATATACATAATGTAAAAGGACATGGGCTTGGATTAGCATACGTCAAACGTATAGTTGACGATCACCAAGGGCACATATCTGTAGAAAGTGAAAAAGAAAAAGGAAGTACCTTTATTATAAAACTTCCATTAATATCATAAGTTATGAGTGACGTACAAAAGAAAATTTTATTAGTAGAAGACGACCCGAATTTCGGAACCATTTTAAAGGATTATTTAATCATGAACGACTATGAAGTAACCCATGCCAAAAATGGCATGGAAGGTTTTGAGAAGTTCAAAAAAGATGATTTTGATCTTTGTATTTTGGACGTCATGATGCCTTATAAAGATGGTTTTACGCTTGCGAAAGAAATCAGGGAAAAAAACACCGAAGTGCCTATAGTCTTTTTAACCGCTAAAGCTATGAAAGAAGATGTTTTAAAAGGTTATAAAGTAGGTGCTGATGATTATTTAAATAAACCTTTTGATAGTGAAGTACTACTAATGAAAATAAAAGCTATCATGCAGCGTAAGGCTACCGAAACGGTTGCAGATAGTAAGCAGTTCCAATTTAAAATTGGGGACTTTGATCTAAACTCGAAACTTCGCTTCTTGACTTATAATGGAGGCGAGCAAATTAAACTGTCTCCCAAAGAAAATGAATTGTTACGCCTTTTGGCATTGCATGAAAACGATTTGATGCCACGGGAATTAGCTTTGACGAAGATCTGGAGGGATGATAACTATTTCACATCAAGAAGTATGGATGTTTATATTGCCAAATTACGAAAGTATTTAAAACTGGATCCAAAAGTTGAAATTCTAAATATTCATGGAGAAGGGTTTAGGCTAGTCATTAACAATGAAGAATAGAATTCAATAAGTTTCTTTTAATTATAATTAAAAACCCAGCATTGCTGGGTTTTTTTAATACTTGTCATAGTCATCAATGCCAAAGGCTTTATTGTAGGAATCTTGGTCAATACTATTGCCTTCCGATGAATCATAGTCAACGGCAATTTTCCAAACACCATTTACTTGTCTTAATATCACATGAAATTTACCATAATAATTTTGCTCTTGTTCGGTGTTGGGATTCAAGGATAATTTATAAATGCCTCTTTCCGAAGCGGCATTATCATCGTGCAATCGTTCTAAAAACCGGAAAGAAATAGTTTGTTTACTCGAACTGTTATTCCATCTTTCTTTGTATCCGGCAATGTAAGTTTCTTTACCTTGAACGCGTTTGCCATCACCACTTATTCGCACTAGATCGTCAGTATGTAACTTGCCAAAAAGACTGTAATTATGGGTTTCAAATGCGATAGTGAATGGTTTCCAAATTTGATTATCTATAGCTTTCAGAGTTTCTTCGTTTTGGGAATAGCTAAATGAAATTCCAAAAACACAGATTAAAATGAATAATTTTAGTTTTCTCATGATGAAATTAATTTTCTATCAATATAATCAATAACAGTATTTAATTTATATTCAAAGTCAAACCATTCAATGGTTTCATCTTTTCTAAACCAAGTCAGCTGTCTTTTAGCGAAGCGTCTAGTGTTTTTCTTAATTTCGGAAATAGCAAATTCCAAAGACCATTCATTGTCCAAATAATTAAACAACTCTTTATAGCCAACGGTATTTAAACTATTTAAATTTCTATGTTGATATAAACTTTTTACTTCATCTAATAACCCATCTTTCATCATGTTATCGACTCGTTGATTAATTCGGTCGTAAATAACTTTACGATCAGCTGTTAAACCAATACTTATGGTTTGGAATGGCCTATTGCTTTTACTTTTATTGATAAATGATGAATAGGGTTTGCCAGTACCAATACAAATCTCCAGAGCGCGCATCACACGATGTGGATTATCAATGGCAATTATTTTATATGTTTTGGGGTCCAACACCTCAAGTTGTTTTTGCAGCGGTAATAAACCATCCTCATTAAAAGTTTCAGTTAATGATTTTCTTATGGTTGAATCTACTTTTGGAAAATCATCAAGCCCTTTCGTAACGGCATCCACATAAAGTCCTGAACCACCAACCATGATGATAACATCGTGTTTTTTAAAGAGCTCTTCCAATTTAGTTAAGGCATCTGTCTCAAATGATCCCACATTATAATCTTCCGTTATGGATTTGTGGTGTATGAAATGATGTGGTGCTTCCTGAAGTTCATCGGGAGTTGGTGCTGCAGTTCCAATTTGCATTTCTTTAAAGAATTGACGTGAATCTGCAGAAATAATTTCCGTTTTAAAGTGTTTTGCTAAAGCAATACTTAAGGATGTTTTGCCTATTGCTGTGGGACCAACAATTGAAATAAGTGTTTTATTTGTCATGGTGTAATTTACAACCACATTTAAAACAATATTCAGCACCATCAACATGTTGTTCATTTAAACAATTTGCGCAGCATTGTGAGTTTAAGTGAACTATGGGTTCATTGGGATGTGGTGGTATTGGTCCTGAGTTTAAATCATCATTGGCTTTCTTGGTATATTCCGCGGAAACAATGCCTGTTGGTACAGCAATAATACCATAACCAAGAATCATAATAATGGTTGCAATAAATTGTCCCAATGGCGTTACTGGCGCAATATCTCCAAAGCCAACCGTTGTTAAGGTTACAATACACCAATACACACTTTTCGGGATATTGGTAAAACCACTCTCTTCACCTTCAACTAGATACATAATGGTTCCAAATATGACAGCTGCAATCAATACGGCAAACAAAAAAACAGAAATTTTAGCACGACTGGCCTTTATAGCTGAAGCTAAATGGTTTGAAGCCCCTAAATAACGCGCTAACTTTAGAATTCTGAAAACTCGTAATAATCGTAATGCCCGTAATGCAATCAATGCATGAGTTCCTGCAAATATGAGTGATAAATATTTTGGAATGGTTGAAAGTAAATCTATAACCCCATAAAAACTGGTGATATATTTTATGGGTTTTTTAACGGTAATGATTCGTAATACGTATTCGATGGTAAACAGAATAGTGATAACCCATTCAGAAATATTAAGAAATGTATGGTATTTGGCATCAATGCTTTTAACACTTTCCAGCATGACCAATAAAATACTCGCTAAAATAGCTATGAGAAGAACAACATCAAATAATTTTCCGGCAGGTGTGTCGGCCTCATAAATAATTTCATGAAGTTGATCTTTCCAATTTTTTAGTTTTCTTTCTGTCATAAACCGATATGATACTAAAGATAATTTATTTTTTCTTAATGACTATGAGTGAATTATTTTCAGAGTTAACAATTTGATCCATAAACTTTTTTAAATAACGATAGTATTCACGCTCATATATTTCCTTATCAAAATCAATTTTATAATAAATTCGAACTATGTTGCCGTCTTTTAAAACCTTAAAAATTAACTCTCCTGAATTATTAGGTAGTTTAGCATTAAGAGGTTTTGGAACTTCAACTATCTCGTAGCTTTCATCAACATGCACCGTTAAATTGTATAAGAAAGAGTCTTTGTATCCAAAATCTATTGGATAGGTTCTTTCTTGGAGTTTGAATGGGTTCTCTTTGAAAAACTTGAATACAAAAGGATCTAAATAAATGACACCTCCTAAATCTTCTGCAGAAAACTCGAATCCCACAGTCTCAACAAAATTGAAACTAGTTTTTTCTTTTTGCTCCACTTCATGATTAAAGATATCTAATTCGGGATAATTGTCTTTTATAGATTTATAATAATTATCAGGATTATCAGCATAGGCTTCTTTTTTGGAAAGAGCATGATAACCGGTAATATTTGCATTCAGTATGCCAGAAATAGACCCTCCAGAATCGACTTCTAGTTCAACCTTTCTAGAGATTGTGGAACTTTTACTAGGTTTAATATCTACCCATTCACTCCCATTTTTAAAATCTAATTTCCTTCCATATTGGTTTAGAGCTCTAAATGGCAACATTCCAAAACTTAAGTATGGATCGGTAGCATCCAAATGATATATTTTATTATTTATTTTTGCTTGAACGATTAAATAATTAAAGTCAGATATTACTGGGTATATTTTTGTTGGTAAACCATTATTTCTTGTAGATAATAATATTGGGTATACCTCTATATTGTTTTCGTTTAAAAGATTGTGCAAGAGGATATTGATTTCTGCTACATTTCCAGATTTTTCACGCACTAAATCTTTAACTGATGATTCATTGTAAATGCTGTAGCGTTCATTCCATTTAAAATTATCTTGTACAAACTTGTATATAGCTTCAGCTCGTATTAACGGATTATTTTCATTTGCAATTTCACTAGGAAGATCTACATCCGAAGAAACATTTTTTTTAAGCTGTCGTCCAATGCTTTGTTCGGTTTTCAATTCTTTATCCACCGCATCCCAAGTTTTTGAGATATGATCTACAGTTCCATCAAACTTATTTACTGTTCGTAATTCATAATCAATTCTTGATAAGTAGTTTTCTCGAGTGGTCATGTAATCTTCTTCGATGAATGCTGGTATGTCCTTCATGATGTATACAGAATTTGCACAGTCTGCATAGGTTCCATTGCCTCCTTCAATACACCTGTCTTTTTTATAGGCGTCATTAGTAGATAGGGAAAGCGGACCCACCAACTTGATATTGTAATCGTAAATTGCTGGTATACTCGTATGGTATTCACTATGTAATTTTGGGATATCATCTTGAAACTCCCAAGCTTTAAACTTATAAATAAATGGAGATTCTATAGAGTACCCATAAGTTATTACAGAACCTTCTTTGATATTTGGCATCGTAAACTTAACCAATGTATAATTATCATTATAGCGTTCTGTAAATATCTGATCTTCAGTTAATGATGTTTTTTGAATTTCGCCATTGACTAAATTTTGTGTTATGGCGCGAATATTTGAAATTTTTTCTTTTGATTTATCATTGTTGTAAAGATAAATGCTTATGGTTGCTTTTTTAAAACCATTTCTATTTAAAATCTTAAGTTTTTGTTTGAATTCAAATTTAAGATCAAAAGAAGCATTATCTATGAAGCTATTCCCATATTCATATATAACTAAAGCATTTGCAGTTGAATCTTTTGAAAAATTACTTAATTCTAAATCATCTCTTGTGACAATGAAATTTTCTGAATTAAAACTGTCTTGAGCATAATTGGATAGTCCTAAAATCAGGAAGATAAATAAGTAAAATACTTTCATAATTAATTCAATTGAATGATTTTTAGCTTTTTGTTACGTCTTAAGTAGCTTTGGATAATATGTTGGGCATCGCGATTGTTTTGCATAGGAGTAATGATGGTACGTAGCACTTCAATATTAGTTATCTGATAATTTAAATCAAAATAACCTAGCCCTTTAAAAATACCATTTTCAATTAAAATGGCACAACGTTCTTCAATGTCACGACCTCGATCAATTACAACCATATTTTGTTTATCATAACTATTTTTTGAAATTAAAGCCAATACACGAGAATTGTAGGCTTCACTATGTTCTTCTTGGATGCAGGCACCTAGGCACAAATCAATATTGTAATTGAAGCAGCTTTTTTTAGTTGGGTAAAGGCCCACAAGTTTTTGACAAAGATTAAAATCATCTACAGCTTTAAATAAAAAGCTTTTGGCACTTTGTCTATTTGAGAATGTGGTAATAGGTTTTTTTCTACCATCGGCTTTGTCAATTTTAAGATTGATGTAACCTTGGTCATCCTGAAAACTATATAGGGCATGGGTAAACAAGCTTCGGCGTAAAGCTCTGTTAAATAATGGTTTGATACGTTTTATCTCTTCGCTTTCTTTCAATAGCGCAACCAATTCACTACCTGTTTTTTCATAGGTTATACTCGATACTTGACGCTGTAATTTTTTGGATTTAGGACTGGTATTTGTAAAATGCTGACTGATTCTACTTTTGATATTTTTACTTTTACCAATGTAAATAACATCACCGTTTTCGTTGTGAATATAATAGACTCCAGTTTCGTTGGGCAATTCATTGATGATTTGCTTGAGATTAGGTTCCATTTGATACTTGGGCTCTACACGAATAGCATCCTGAACAATAAATCTTTCTAAATCTTTTGAAAGCAACATTTTAAAAAGTTTTACTGTGGCCACCGCATCTCCATTAGCTCTATGTCTGTCACTTACTGGAATGCCAAGGGATCTTGCCAGTTTACCCAAACTATAAGAATCCTGACCAGGAATGAGTTTTTTTGCCAATTCAACTGTACACAATGTTTTGCGTTTGAATCCAAAACCTAAACGTTTAAATTCAGTTCTTAAAATCCGATAGTCAAATTGAGCATTATGGGCAACTAGTATACAATCGTCAGTAATTTCGACTATGCGTTTGGCTATTTCGTAAAATTTTGGAGCAGTACGCAACATATTGCTGTTTATACCTGTTAGGTTGACCACAAATGGCTGTATTTCGCGTTCTGGGTTAACTAAGCTGATAAATTGATCCACCACTTTATGGCCGTCAAATTTGTAGATTGCAATTTCAGTGATACCTTCTTCATTGTATTTGCCTCCAGTGGTTTCTATGTCTAATATTGCGTACAAAAAGTGATTCTATTGATGTGTTTTAGTGTGAATAATTCCGTTCTCCAAAAATACTGCTTCCTATTCTAACCATAGTGCTACCACAAGATATGGCTAAATCATAATCGCCACTCATGCCCATTGAAACAGTCTTTAAATGGCAGTTTTTAGATTGGATGTTTTTTAGTTCTTCAAAAATGGTTTTTAAGGTTTTGAACTCCTTTTCAATTTGATTCGTGTCTTCAGTAAAGGTAGCCATTCCCATAACACCGACAATGTTGATATGGTTCAGTTCCTTGAGTTCATTAGATTCTAAAATTGTTTTGGCATCCAATGGAGTCATTCCAAATTTGGAATCTTCTTCAGCAATTTTTATTTGCAATAGACAGTCAATGACACGGTTGCTTTTTTTGGCTTGTTTGTCTATCTCTTTCAGGACCTTAAAGTTTTCAACACCGTGAATTAAACTCACAAAAGGTGCCATATATTTTACCTTATTCCGCTGAACATGACCAATCATATGCCATTCAATATCTTTAGGCATGTGTTCATGTTTTTCAACCATTTCTTGAATCTTATTTTCACCAAAAACACGTTGACCAGCATTATAAGCTTCCATAATTGAGTCAATAGGCTTTGTCTTGGAAACTGCAACGAGAGTAACATCTTTAGGTAGTTTGCTTTTTATTTTTTTAAGATTTTCTGAAATAGACATATTAAAACTCATATATGGTTACGCCACTTCGTAACTTGGGTTCAATGAAAGTAGATTTTGGGGGCATTTTTAGGCCATCATCAGCTATTTGCTTCATCTCATTAATATTTACAGGAATCATACCAAAGCCAACGGCAAAAGCACCACTATCAACCTGACTTTTTACGTTAACCACATCTTTTTTGCCATTACTGTACATTATACGTAAATCGTTACGTAAATCAGTAATGCCCAATATGGGTTCCAAAATGGTTTTAAAAAGGATTTGTGCGTCTAATGCATCTAAAGATGTTTCAAAGGAATATAGCGATTTTCGAAGATACAGTGAGTAGAATTCACCATCTAGATACATGCTAAAATGATGCTTTTTAGATGGCTTATAAGGCATTTTACCACGATTTTCTATTCGATAGATGGTATCTAATTTTATTAGAAATTCTTCTTTTGTCAAACCATTTAAATCTTTAACCAATCTATTAAATTCATGGATTCTTAAATCCGATTCCGGAATTAAATAACTCATAAAATAATTGTAGGTTTCTTTTCCAGAATGATGTGGATTTTGAGATTTTTCATCCTTATATAATAAATAAGAAGATGCTGAACGATGATGACCATCAGCTATGTAAATGGTTGACATGTCTTCAAATTCTTTTTGAATAATATCAATGGAATTTTTGTTTTCGATCAGCCACAGATAATGTGTGTCGCGATAGGTCGTCGTAAATTCAAATTCTGCACGTTCTTGTTGGACTTCCCCAATAATGGTGTCTATTACCTGATTGTCTGGATAGGTAAGTAATACAGGTTCGGCATTAAACCCTACGGTTTTCAGATAATCCTTAAAAATAATTTCTTTATAAGCTAATGTGTCTTCGTGCTTTCGAATAATATTATTTTCATAATCTTCAGCGCTTGCAGCAGCAATAATGCCGTTGAATTCCTGATTGTCTCTATCAACAATTTTATAGACGTAATAACAAGCTGTTGGGTCTTTAATAAAAATGTCATCCTCTTTAAACTCCATGTAGCGATTTCTAACTAGCTGATAACGTTCAACACCAGTTATTTCGCGATCGTATTTGTAACCTGGATTTACAATATGTAAAAATGAAAACGGGTTGTAATCCAGACGGGCTTCCCGTTCGGCTTGGGTATAAGTTTGGTAAGATCGTGAAGCAACCAGACTCACTTTATCCCTGGTTGGACGTACGGCTTTAAAAGGAATGATTTTAGCCAAACTATTTTATTTAGAAAATTGCTTTGCTACGGTTTCAGCTTTTCTACTTTCAGAGTAATCATAAAACCCTTCGCCAGATTTTACACCCAATTTACCAGCTCGTACCATATTAACCAATAAAGGACAAGGTGCATATTTTGGATTTTTGAATCCTTCGTACATGACATTTAAAATAGACAGACAAACATCTAATCCTATAAAATCAGCCAATTGCAGTGGTCCCATAGGATGAGCCATACCCAACATCATAACCGTGTCTATTTCTTTGACACCAGCTACACCATTGTAAAGGGTTTCAATAGATTCATTTAACATAGGCATTAAGATTCTATTGGCAACAAACCCTGGATAATCATTAACTTCTACCGGAACTTTACCTAACTGTTTTGATAAATCCATAATCGTATTGGTTACGTCATCACTTGTGTTGTAGCCTCTAATAATCTCAACCAATTTCATAATGGGCACAGGATTCATAAAATGCATGCCAATGACCATATCAGGTCTGGATGTAACAGCACCAATCTGGGTAATAGAGATTGAGGAGGTGTTGGTGGCCAAAATGGTATCATCTGGACAAGCCTCATCTAATTGTTTGAAGATGTTTAATTTCAAATCCACATTTTCAGTAGCAGCTTCTACTACCAAACTGGCATATTCAACACCTTCTGTGATACTTGTAAATGTGGTGATGTTTCCAAGAGTCTCATCTTTTTGAGATTCTGTTATTTTTTCTTTGGCTACCATGCGATCCAAATTTTTGGCAATGGTATCCATACCTCTCTTTAGGGAGGCTTCACTAATGTCAATTAATTGCACTTTAAATCCGTTTTGGGCAAAGGTGTGTGCAATACCATTTCCCATTGTTCCTGCTCCAATAACAGCTACATTTTTCATATTAAAAGAATTTTTCCACGAGTTGTGGTTATTTGTTTTATTTAGTTTATAAATTGATTGATAATCATCGTAGCAACGCGAAGGGCTTCCGTACCATCATGTAAGGTTACTACTGGTTTGGTATTATTTGTGATGGCTTCGGCAAAGGTTTCCAATTCATCTAAAATAGCATTGTTTGCAGCTACTTCAGGATTATCAAAATAAATTTGTTTTTTGACGCCTTCAGCATTTTGAAGCACCATATCAAAATCACCAGGTACTTCTGGAGCATCTTTCATTTTAACTACTTCACATTTCTTTTCTAAAAAGTCCACTGAGATGTAAGCATCTCTTTGAAAGAAACGTGTTTTTCGCATATTCTTTAATGAAATTCTACTGGCGGTTAGATTAGCAACACAGCCATTTTCAAATTCTATGCGTGCATTGGCAATATCAGGAGTATCACTGATTACTGATACACCGCTGGCAGAAACCTGCTTGACTTTAGATTTAACCACGCTCAAAATAATGTCAATATCATGAATCATTAAATCCAATACAACTGGGACATCAGTTCCTCTGGGATTAAATTCGGCCAATCGATGCGTTTCGATAAACATGGGATTTTCAATTTTATCCCTGACAGCTATGAAGGCAGGATTAAAACGTTCCACATGACCAACTTGTCCGCGAATATTATGCTGCGCTAACAGCTCTCTTATTTCTTCGGCTTCTTCTACTGTATTCGTGATAGGCTTCTCAATAAATATGTGCTTACCATGTGCAATGGCTTTTTTTGCACAATCATAGTGCGAAAGGGTAGGCGTTACAATATCCACCATATCGACAGCCTGAATTAAATCATCAATAGAGGAGTAGTATTTATAACCAAATTCGGCTTCTACTTTTTTGGCATTAGCTTCATCAGCATCATAAAATCCAACCAATTCATATTTATCAGACTGTTGCAGTAATCGCAAATGTATTTTTCCAAGATGACCAGCACCAAGAACACCAGCTTTTATCATCGTATTTTCGTTTTCAACAAAAATAAGGTTTTTAACCATTTTTTTGCATGAATTAGGGCATAAAATCCGGCTAGTCAGTTTCGATAAAAAAATGGTCAATTTTTAATTTTTAGGGTCAAAATGTTTGATTAATTTTAACCATCAAAAAAGGCACCCATTGAAAGATACTTTTAAGCACAAAGGCATGCGTCAAAAATTAGTCAAGACGATTGAAGCCAAAGGAATTAAGGATAAAAATGTTTTGCAAGCCATTGGCAAAATACCAAGACATTTGTTTATGGATTCCGGTTTTTTGGATCATGCCTATCAAGATAAGGCGTTTCCCATTGCTGCCGATCAAACCATTTCACAACCTTATACCGTAGCTTTTCAAACAGAATTATTGCAAGTGGAAAAAGGTGACAAAATATTAGAAATAGGCACCGGAAGCGGTTATCAAACAGCTGTTTTATGTGAATTAGGAGCGCAAGTTTTTAGTATTGAAAGACAAAACGAATTGTTTAAGAAAACGAGTAAATTTTTGCCAAAATTAGGCTATAGGGCGAAAAAATTAATTTTTGGAGATGGTTATCAAGGATTAAAAGAAGAAGCTCCCTTTAAAGGTATCATTGTAACTGCAGGTGCACCTTTTGTGCCCAAACCACTTTTAGGTCAATTGGCTGTTGGTGGTCGACTGGTTATTCCAGTAGGTGATGCTGTTCAAACGATGACCCTTTATATTAGAAAGGGTCTTAAGGAGTTTGAAAAACATGAGTTTGGTGAATTCCGGTTTGTACCTCTTTTGGAGGATAAAAATTAACTCTTATAAGTGCCTAGATTTTTAAAAATATAGACTATTGGAAAAACAGTCATACCAATTATTAAAATGATAATCATGTAATTAATAGCAGGATTAATTTTTTTAGAAATATCCATCGCTATGTTTATTATTTCAAAACTTATTATTGAAAACAAAAAGGCTATACATAGGTTTAGACACCGTATCATTTTTGTTGCATCTGAATAGAATTTTTCAGCATTTTCTGGTGTAATTTTTTGCGGGTAATTGAAAATGTGTGGAAACTTATTCAAATAAAAACCGCCATAAACTACAAGGAAACCAATTATGTTTAATGCCCAAATAGAATCTTTACCGCCATAGCGGGTCACTTTTCCAGAATAATTGAAGTGCATAGGTATATTTTCAGGTAAACGGCTATAATGGATAATGGTATAAATTAACGAGCAAAAAATTAATCCCCAAGTCAAGTATTCGAGGAATAAATCTGTTTGTGATTTTACTAGGGTTAATCTTGGTCTGTCGTCATAAAACATACAATGACGAATTTATTCTTTTGGTAAGTAGGTTTCTGGTATGGGATTATCAGCGGTTTCCTGTTTCCAATAAATGTTTATGACCCACCAGCGAGTTCCATCATTCAAAAGTTGAATACTATTGATGCCACGCATAAAAGGTTTTTCGTCTGTTTTATTGTGATAGGATTCATAGGTGCTGAACACTTGAGTAATTTGTCCGAAAGAGTCAGTGGTTCTATTGATTTCCACTTCGTGGAATCCGTTTTCAACTAACCATTTACCTGAAGATTTAATATAATCACTTGGAGTCATATATCTGGCAAGGTATTTACCTTCTTGGTTTCTCCCCGTTGGAATTAATTTAGCATCTGGATGAAATAAAAATTTAAATAAATCCCAATTTCGTTCTTCTCCCTTGTCACCTGAAATAACTTGATATAATGTTTTAATTGTAGCGTCTAAAGTAGATACATTATCAGCATACATAATGGTTTTGTCTTGCGCAGTAGTGATTGATGTAGCTAATAGAATGACTGAAAGAATTAGTGTTTTTTTCATGGTGATTATGATTAGTAGTTTTTCTTTATTCTATCCAAACGAACTTTGTTTTCTCGGTCTTTTATGGTTTCGCGTTTATCATAAAGCTTTTTACCTTTGGCCAGGGCGATATCCATTTTGGCGAACCCTTTTTCATTAATAAACAACCGTAACGGAATAATGGTTAAACCGGTATTTTGGACTTCCTTTTCTAATTTTTTTAGTTCCCGTTTATTAAGCAACAATTTACGTTCGGCCTTGGGTTTGTGATTGTAATAGGTTCCATATAGATATTCTTCTATGGTCATATTGATAACGAACAGCTCGCCACGATCGTTAAATTCGCAAAAACTTTCGGCAATAGAGGCTTTACTGTTTCGAATCGATTTTATTTCTGTACCTGTCAAAACAATTCCAGCGGTATACTTATCTAGAATTTCGTATTGAAATTTAGCTTTTTTATTAAGTATGTTAATCTTTTTCTGCATAAGGTCAAAGGTAACCAATTAAGTTACTACTGGAAATTAATTTCTAAAAGGACATCTGTAGTGTGTTTTTCAGACATGGTAACGATATATAATTGGCCATTGTTGAGGTCATCGATATCGTCATATTTGTCAGTGTCTATTAGTTTATTAACTAAAGATGGTGTTGTGTCGCTATGGCCTACAATAAGTACATTTTTTCCTTTATTTGCATTTTTAAAAGACTGAATATCCAATTGTTTTGGGTTATAAATCATGATCTCCAAGTGATTGTTATTTGCCAAAGGCATAGCAGTTTCTTGAGTTCTATGAAAATCAGTTGAATAAATGGCATCAAATTTCACATGTTTTAGGATGTTACTCCAGTGCTGTGCCCTTTCATGCCCTTTTTTAGTCAAATGAGGGTTTTTGTTGCTTGGGTCACTTCGATCTTTTTCAGCATGACGAATGAGATAAAAAGTAGTAATGCCTTCGCTTAAGGTGTTTTGAGCTTGAGATTTAAATGTGAATGCCATTAGAATAACAAATGAAAACAAATACTTCATGTAGTTATGATTTGCAATAAAGATACCAAATAATGGCTCGTTTAAGCCAGTTCTAAAGCAATTTCAATCATTTCCCTAAAAGTGGATTCACGCTCTTGACTGGTGGTGCGCTCTCCAGTAACCAAAGAATCTGAAATGGTTAAAATGGACAGTGCGTGCACATTATGTTTTGCTGCAACCGTATATAATCCGGCAGTTTCCATTTCTACACAAAGAATACCGAATTTGGACCATTTTTTATAGGATTCAAAATTATCGGCGTAAAATTCATCCGAAGTAAAAACGTTTCCAGCTTTCAAAGGGATATTTTTGGCTTTTGCGGCCTCAACGGCTTTTTGAAACAAACCAAAATCTGCTGTAGGCGCATAATCAGCACCTCCAAAACGTAATTCATTAACTCCAGAATTAGAAGAGGCAGCCATAGCTAAAACAATATCGCGTACTTTCACATGTTCTTGATAAGATCCAGCACTTCCGACTCGAATCAGGTTTTTAACATCAAACTCATTGATTAATTCATGGGCATAAATAGAGATACTGGGTACGCCCATTCCAGTTCCCATAACTGATATACGATTTCCGTTGTAAGTACCTGTGTATCCAAACATATTACGTATTTTGTTGAAGCAAACGGGGTTTTCTAAAAATGTTTCGGCAATCCATTTAGCTCGAAGTGGATCGCCAGGTAATAAGATGGTTTCGGCAATATCGCCTTTTTTTGCTTCAATATGTACGCTCACGCTGCAGGTTCTTGATATAGTGTTTTACTTTCTGATACCATATTGACACCAGAAGAGGTGCCAATTCTATCGGCTCCCAAATCTATATATTTTTTTGCAGTTTCCAAATCTTTAATACCACCAGATGCTTTAATCTTGGCTTGATTTTTAACTGTCTTTTTGATCATTTTCACTGCTGTTAATGTCGCGCCACTCTTTGCAAATCCAGTTGAGGTCTTTACAAAATCAGCTTTAGCATCCACACATATTTGTGATGCTTTTACTATTTCGTTTTTTGATAGTTCGCTAATCTCAATGATGACCTTTAAAGGAATTTTTCCAATGGCTAACTTAACGTCTCTAATATCTTTATAGACACTAACAAAATTTTCACTTTTCAACATTCCAATATTCATAACCATATCAATTTCATCAGCTCCTGATGCTACGGCTTGTTTAGCTTCAAAAACTTTCGTTTCTGTTGTGCAAGCTCCCAATGGAAATCCAACTACGGTACAAACTTTGACATTGGATTTTGACACCAGCTGTTTAGCAAAGGCAACATAGGACCCGTTAACACAAACTGAATAAAACCGATACTTTTTGGCTTCTGCGCATAAATTTTTGATATCCTTTTGGCTCGCAGAAGGTTTCAGAAGCGTATGGTCTATATAATTATTAATTTTCATAGTAAATGTAGGTTAAGATGTTGTAAAAATACGATAAACTGCACGTTTTATTGCATTTTTAAGCAAATTTTAGACGAACGGTAAGCGTTTTTTTTCAATTTATTGAATATGAATTTATTACATATTTGTTTATATAAGTACGATTTTGATAAAATATTGGATTGAATTTAGGCTTTATTTAACGTTTCAATAAAAAAAAGCAATGCGCTTCTTAATTAAAAGATTTGCATTGCTTTCAAACTAACTAACCAACTATTAATGAAAACGGAATAGTTTACAATTTATTACGTCGTTTCATTAAATTTCTTCAGTTACTAGATCCCCTTGATTTCTAAACACCAATCTATCGTCAAAAGCATCTAGAAGTATAATGCTATCGGTTGTCACTCGGCCAGATAAAATCTCTTTACTTAACTGGTTGAGTACTTCTTTTTGTATAACACGTTTAACAGGTCGAGCGCCATATTCTGGGTTGTAACCTTTTTCAGCCAGATATTCAATGGCTTCTGGAGTAGCATCGAATGTGATGCCTTGTTTTGCAATCATTTTGGTAACACCTTTTAATTGTAAACCAACAATATCTTTAATGTTCTCCTTAGTTAGAGGTGTAAACATGATAGTATCATCAATACGGTTTAAAAACTCGGGTCTAACCGATTGTTTTAATAAGGCTAATACATCTATTTTTGCGGCTTCCATTGCAGCATCAATATCTTTAGTCGCATCAAAGCGCTCCTGGATAATTTGGCTGCCCATATTAGAGGTCATAATAATAATGGTGTTTTTAAAATCGGCAATACGACCTTTATTGTCAGTTAAGCGGCCTTCATCCAAAACTTGTAATAAGATATTAAATGTATCAGGATGAGCTTTTTCGATTTCATCCAATAATACTACAGAATACGGCTTACGTCTAACAGCTTCTGTTAATTGACCACCTTCATCATAACCAACATAACCAGGAGGCGCACCAACCAAACGGCTAACAGCATGACGCTCTTGATACTCACTCATATCGATTCGTGTCATGGCATTCTCATCGTCAAACAGGTATTCTGCCAGGGCTTTTGCTAACTCCGTTTTACCAACTCCCGTTGTACCCAAGAACAAAAAGGTTCCAATAGGTTTTTGAGGATTTTGTAAACCAGATCGGCTTCGTCTTACGGCATCACTCACGGCTTCTATAGCTTCTTCTTGGCCAACCACACGTTTATGCAATTCATCTTCTAGCTTCAATAGTTTTTCACGCTCACTTTGCAGCATTTTAGTTACCGGAATGCCTGTCCATTTAGCCACCACTTCAGCGATATCATCATAGGTAACTTCCTCTTTGATAAGTGAACTGCCACTTTGATTTTCCTGTAATTCCTTTTGAAGCTTTTCCAAATTTTCTTGGGCTTCTTTTATTTTGCCATAGCGGATTTCAGCTACTTTACCGTAATCGCCTTCACGCTCGGCACGCTCGGCTTCCAGTTTGAAGTTTTCAATATTTGATTTGGTCAATTGTATATTATCAACCACTTCCTTTTCACTTTTCCACTTCGCGTTTATTTCATTCCGTTCTTCTTTCAAATTCGCCAGTTCAGACCGCAATGATTTTAATTTAGCTTCATCTTTTTCGCGTTTGATAGCCTCAATCTCGATTTCCAATTGCATGATCTTACGATCTAAAACGTCCAGTTCTTCTGGTTTGGAATTGATCTCCATGCGTAATTTTGAAGCTGCTTCATCCATTAAGTCAATAGCCTTGTCAGGCAGAAAACGATTGGTGATGTAGCGCTCTGATAATTCTACAGCACCAATAATGGCTTCATCCTTAATACGAACCTTATGGTGAGTTTCATATTTCTCCTTGATGCCACGCAATATTGAAATAGCGCTTTCTGTGTCTGGTTCATTGACTGTTACCTTTTGGAAACGACGCTCCAATGCTTTATCCTTTTCAAAATACTTTTGGTATTCGTCTAGTGTCGTGGCGCCAATGGCACGCAATTCACCTCTTGCCAAAGCTGGCTTTAAAATATTAGCTGCATCCATAGCGCCTTGTCCGCCACCAGCGCCTACTAGCGTATGAATTTCATCAATAAAGAGCACAATGTCTCCCTCGCTCGTAGTCACTTCTTTGATAACAGCTTTCAGGCGCTCTTCAAACTCACCTTTGTATTTGGCACCAGCAATAAGTGCTCCCATATCTAAAGCGAAAATTTGTTTTTCCTTCAAATTTTCGGGGACATCACCATCTATAATTCTATGGGCCAAGCCTTCTGCTATGGCTGTTTTTCCTGTGCCTGGTTCACCAACCAGAATAGGATTGTTTTTGGTTCTACGTGACAAGATTTGTAAAATACGTCTTATCTCCTCATCACGTCCAATAACAGGATCTAGTTTACCATCTCGAGCTAACTGATTGAGGTTCTTGGCATATTTGCCTAAAGCATTATAGGTTTCTTCTTGACTTTGGGATGTCACACGGTCTCCTTTACGCAATTCTTCAATAGCGGCAGTTAAAGCTTTTTCAGTGACCCCTTGGTCTTTAAGCATTTGAGCTACTTTGCTATTGGATTTAAAAACAGCAAGTATTAAATGCTCAACAGAAACGTATTCATCTTTCATTTTTTTGGCAATGATGGATGCCTCATTTAAAGTTTTACTAGCCTCACGTGATAACATAATATCACCACCTGATACTTTAGGATAACTCTCAATTTGCTTATCTAATGCTAATTCTAAAGTATTCACATTGACATTCAGTTTCTTTAAAAGAAAAGGTAATACGTTTTCATCAACATTGAAAAGAGCCTTAAAAATATGCTCGTTTTCTATTTGTTGATTCTCGAAGCTTTGAGCAAGCTGTTGTGCTTGCTGAATAGCCTCTTGCGATTTTATAGTATAATTGTTAAAGTTCATTGATTTATTTTTTTTCTTAATAATGTTGCGTTGTTTATGAGATCAATGTCAATTATCCTACCACTTTAAATCGTAAGACAAAATGTCTGCTTGAGGCTTATATTTAGTGACTTTTCGTCAGTTTTGATTATTGAATTAAGTTTGATTAATTATTAAGGATTAACACTCTTACGATGTGAATTTATTCTGTGGATTAGTAACTTTGGTAACAATTTTGATTATGAATAATTCGTATCTTTAAATTACTTGCACCAATTTTAAGTGACAGTAACAATTAATCAGAATAAAGAATCTTTTACACTAAATATTAGAGAATGCTATGGATTTTATTGATTATTATAAAATTTTAGGAGTCGATAAGTCAGCTTCCCAAACTGATATTAAAAAGACCTACAGGAAGTTAGCACGGAAATATCATCCCGATGTCAACCCCAATGACGATGCGGCTCAAAAGAAATTTCAACAAGTCAATGAAGCGAACGAAGTTTTAAGTGACCCAGAAAAACGTAAAAAATATGACCAATATGGTAAGGATTGGCAACATGCTGATGCTTTTGAGGAAGCCAAAAGACAAGGTGCTCACCAAGGAGGTGGTTTTGGAGGTCAACGCGGAGGAACTTACCAGCGTTATTCGTCAGAAGATTTTGATGAAGCTGATTTTTCTGATTTTTTTAATTCCATGTTTGGTGGAGCCAGAGGGACACGAGGTTCTCAAGGTGGATCGGTGAAGTTTCGGGGTCAGGATTTTAATGCCACTTTACAACTACATTTAAAGGATGTTTACACTTCCCAAAAACAAGTGCTGACCGTCAATGGTAAAAACATCCGATTAACCATCCCAGCTGGTGTTGAAAATGGTCAGACCATAAAAATAAATGGTTATGGTGGCGAGGGTGTCAATGGTGGACCTAAAGGCGATTTATATATTACCTTCGATATTTTACCAGATAGAAACTTTAAACGAGATGGTGCTAATTTGTATACTGAAGAAACCATAGATCTTTACACGGCTGTTTTGGGTGGCGATGTACATATCAACACCTTTACTGGTAAGGTGAAGCTAAAGGTGAAAGAAGGTACGCAAAATGACACTAAAGTAAGACTTAAAGGAAAAGGTTTTCCGGTCTATAAAAAAGAAGGTCAGTTTGGAGATTTGTATGTGACATTTAAGGTTGAGATACCAAAAAAATTAACAAATGAACAACGAGAATTATTTGTAAAACTCTCTAAATTAGGTTGATATGAAAGATAAAGTATTGGTAAGCGTGAACGAAATTATGATACATCATCAACTTGATGAAACTTTTATAAATCAAGTAGAAAACTATCAATTGGTATCATTTGTTATTAAAAATTCCCAAAAATTCATAATAGCTGACGAGATGCCTCGTATGGAAAAAATTATCCGATTGCATTATGACT
The DNA here is from genome assembly GCF_055227665.1 of Hanstruepera sp. CR43. Lineage (NCBI taxonomy): Bacteria > Pseudomonadati > Bacteroidota > Flavobacteriia > Flavobacteriales > Flavobacteriaceae > Hanstruepera > Hanstruepera sp. CR43. The sequence goes on from NZ_CP200078.1 coordinate 2,972,826, forward strand.
TGGATATAAATATGGAAGGTATAGAAGTTATTAAGAATATGCTGGATAGAATGGAGGCCCTGCAGAATGAAGTCAGAAAATTACAGAACAGGCTTCATATTTATGAGTAGTTTGAGTGTAAGATTTTGAAATGTAAACGACCTATTTAAAATAATTGATGAAATGATGACTTATTATGGGAATACTAAATAAACTATTTGGATCTACAGACCCCAAAGAAACGAAGCAATTACCTTGGATTCCATTAAATGACACCCAGCAGCTAAATCATATAACCGAAAAATCCAAAACTAAAACCCAAGTAATTTTTAAACATTCTACGCGCTGTGGTATCAGCAGAATGGTCATGAATCAGTTTATTGAAAATTATCAGTTTACTGAAAAAGATCTGGATTTATATTATGTGGATTTATTGTCCTATAGAGATGTGTCGAATGAAATTAGCTATAAGTTTCAGGTCATGCATGAGTCACCACAATTATTGGTCATTAAAAATGGTTTTACGGTAGCACATGTCAGTCATGGTGCTATCAATACGATGTCATTACGACAATTTGTTTAGGAATTTATAAATAATCTCAAACCACATTAACATCAAAATCCAGCTATTTTTTGTAATTTCAGCAGTCTAATTGAAAAACTCCTGAAATGAAAAACACAATTCTGTTTCTTGCTATGCTATTTTTGGTTGCTGGATGTAAAAATGATCACCAGCAAGTTGAAATTTCTAATGCTTTAAAAAACGAGGTCAATGACTTTTTAAAAGTCTACAATGATAAGTATAAACAGTTGTATTATCAGTCGTCGTTGGCTGAATGGGAATCCAATACCCACATTGTTGCTGGTGACAATTCCAATGCCGAAATAGTCCAAAAGGCCAATGAAGCATTAGCAAAATTTACGGGGAGTATTGAAAACATTGAGCAAACTCGAAAGTATTTAGAAAAAAAGGACAGTTTAGATATCGTGCAGGTTCGTCAATTGAACACCATTTTATATATGGCGGCCAATAATCCACAAACCGTTTCTGACATGGTTTCTAAACGAATTACATTTGAAAATGCCCAAAATGAAACTTTGTTCGGATATGATTTCCAAGTAGATGGTAATTCAGTGACTACTGGGGAGATAGATGCCGTCTTGCGGGAATCATCTGATTTAAAGGAGCGCTTGTCGCATTGGGAAAGCTCAAAAGCTGTTGGTAAGGACCTTAAAGAAGGCCTTAACAACTTAAAAATCTTACGAAACGAAACAGTTCAAGCATTGGGCTATGATGATTACTTCAGTTACCAGGTATCGGATTATGGTATGACCCGAAAGGAAATGCTGAAAGAAATGAATCAAATGGTGCAAGAAGTCTGGCCATTATATCGAGAGCTTCATACATGGGCGCGTTATGAGCTAGCTAAAAAATACAATCAGAAAGTGCCTGATTATTTACCTGCCCATTGGCTGCCAAACCGCTGGGGACAAGATTGGAGTGCCTTGGTAGATGTTGAAGGCTTGGATATTGATGCAGCCTTGGAAGACAAACAACCGGAATGGATTGTGAAAGAAGGTGAAAATTTCTACAAGAGTATTGGTTTTAATGCCTTACCAGCTAGTTTTTATGAAAAAAGTAGTATGTATCCTTTGCCAGCCGATGTGACTTATAAAAAGAACAATCATGCATCAGCCTGGCACATGGACTTGGAAAACGATTTACGCTGTCTAATGAGTGTGGAGCCCACAGCCGAATATTATGAAACCATCCACCATGAATTGGGTCATATCTATTATTTTCAGGCCTATACCAATCCAAATGTGCCGCCTTTGTTACGTAATGGCGCCAATAGAGGCTATCATGAAGCTATTGGTAGTTTGTTGGGCTTGGCAGCTATGCAAAAGCCATTTTTGGCTGAAAAAGGTTTAGTGGAGGCAAACACCCAGATTGACGAAACCCAAAACTTATTAAAGGAAGCTTTAAATTATGTAGTGTTTTTACCGTTTTCAGCAGGAGTGATGACCGAGTTTGAAAATGCCCTTTATGCAGAAGATTTACCCATTAATCAGTTTAATGCCAAGTGGTGGGAATTGGCCAAAAAATACCAAGGAATGGTGCCACCAACTGATAGAAGTGAGGAATACTGCGATGCAGCCTCTAAAACTCATATTAATAATGATGCTGCACAATATTATGATTATGCAGTGTCTTATATTTTGCTCTTCCAGTTCCATGACCATATTGCCAAAAACATCCTCAATCAAAATCCACATGCCACCAATTATTATGGTAGTCAAGAGGTAGGTGACTTTTTAAAGGGAGTTTTGGAAGTGGGTGCCAATTGTGACTGGCGTGAACTCTTGCAAAACAAGATTGGTAGTGGTATGAGTGCGAAACCTATGCTGGATTACTTTGAACCTTTAATGACCTATTTGCAGGAGCAAAATCAGGGTAGAAACTATACCTTGCCAGAAACACTTTTACAATAGGTGATTAAATATACCTGTTGAAAATGCATTTGTAAAATTGAGATAGATAATGATAATGCAGAGGAGATATTATCCTGAAATAAAAAACACTCCCAAAATCTGATTTATTGTATCGATAAATTGGGAGTATTCTTTTAATTATAATTATTTCTGCTGCAAAAATTTTATCTAAAAGGTTAATCCATGTCAATCACTTGGTGGAATAAAGCACCTTGATCATTCATGCCATTAATGATAAGCTTAACGCCATTGGCATCTTCAACATTAACTTTTAGGGTATTGAATTTATTTGGGTCTACTATAAAATTAGGAACCCAATCCAAGGCTTTAAAGTTTTCTTTTGATTTATAGGTAGGGAATTGGAAAAAAGGATTTTGGAACTGTGACTCTGGGATGCTGAAACCAAAATCAGTAGCACTGTGTTGCATATCAGGATTTTCTCTAACAGGTGGTTTACCATCGCTCCCTTTTTTGGTCACAAAATTAATGACTCCTTTTGGGTATAAGGCTCCATAGCCCGCACCACGATGGTTAACTATAACATACTCAAATTCAGATGCCATTCTAAATTCTATAATGCTCAAGTCGGTACCTAAAGGCGTGCCGTCTAAAATAATGGTCAACGGAGCATCACCCGTATTGTTCAAAGTTTTTAAGAAGCGTTCGTTGTTGAGATAAGGTGTGTTATCTTGGGTGTATTTGACCGTAACCCCTGATAAGGTTCTTAAATATTGCAAAATATCACCTTTGGAGTAACTGGAGTCATCAATTCTATAAACCCTAGAAAAACCTACTCCTTGTACACCTGATTTGGATAATTTTCTTTGGGTTTCCTGCTCTCTTTTGATGCGGTCAGCTTTAATGACAACTTCGTCCAGTTGTTCAACATCACCCCATTGAGGCATGCTTAAATCAAATGCTTCATTCGATAACTCATTAGTTTGGGATGTGATATGGTTGTTGTCCACATCATCTTGTTGATTGATTTTGGGATTATTTTTATAGTTTGTATAGTTTTTATAAACAAAGAATTTAGCTTTTTCAATTTCTCCTTTTTTGTTCAATAAGGCTAATTGATATTGCGTGGGATAACTTAAAAGTAAATTATTGAATTCAAATGATTTATCACTATTTAAAGGTTGTACCAACAGAATGTTATTATCTTTGGAGGTAAGCATGACACTATATTTTGCCGGATCGTTGATTTCGGTGTTAACTTTTCCTTTAATGCTAATGCCATTTTCACTTTTAAAAATTAAATCGGATTTGTTTTTATAAGGAAATGCTTGATGAAAGGTTTGGGTTTGCAGTAAAAAATCTAAATAGCTGCTATTTAATTTATCATCATTAATAAATCCTCCATTTCCTTGTATATAAGGACTGATCAAGAATGATGATAAAATGGAGTAATCGTCTGTATAAACTTTGGTTTGTTTCGGTAGCACCGAAATGCTCAAATTAGCAGGTAATTCGTCGTTAACAAGTCTGAAATTTATATTAAGGGAATCATTGGCCATCTGTCCTTTGGTTACTTCTAAAGGGATATTCTTTCCGGTTTCCCAGAAAAAATGACGTTCAGAAACAGGTTGATTTTGTTCATTAAAGATGGTTATGGTGTTAATGCCATTAAATACGTCCTTTGCTAAAAAAATTATGGGGTAGTTGATGACTTCCTCACTTAATTCGATAGGAGCGACTGATTTTACAGAGCCATTTCTGTGAAGAACTGCAAAAAGGTTTTTACCATCCAGACCTTTAATAGTCTGACCATTTGTTTTAAGTTCAAAATTGATGGTTTTGGAATTGTAGTTGCTGGTTCGTTTATGGACTATAAATCCTTTTTCAACTGCATTCGGAAGGTCTACTTGAACTTCTTTATCATCAATATTTAGTACCGCTGAAAAACGAGCGTCATACATTACTTTAAAAGCACCAATGCCATAATCGTTACTTCTTAAAGAGGCTACTGTTTCCCCTGAAACGGAATTAATGATTTTGCCGCTAATGTTTTTTGATGTTGAAAAACTTACCATGTTTTGTACGTCCTTCAACATGGTGTTGCTTTCAGGAAAAAAAGTAATGATGGGTTGGTTGCTCGTATTGTTTTGAGAGATATGATTACTGGCAACTTGCTGATTTTCAGTTTCTTCATTAAGCTGTTTTAAATTCTTAATCTCAACTTTAAAAACGGTTCCATCTTTAAAATTACGATTCCATTCAGAGTCCAACTCTAGATAGTAAGTCCCAGACTCAAGATCTTCTGGTAAATCTATTTGACCATAGCATGTGCCTTTGTCAACAAAAAATAACTTGCTTTCTACAAGCGACTTATCAGGTCCATAGATATTGATATGTAGATTTGTAGTCTGTAAAAAAGGGGTGTTCAGGTCGTCATCAACGATATAGGCTTTAAACCAAATTTTTTCACCGGTAAAATAGGTGGATTTATTCGTGTGCAAGAAAAATTTCTCAACCTTGAATTGGTGAAAGTTATTTTCATTTAAAAGTTTGTCGGCTTTATCCTGAACTGATTTTTGACCGAAAACAACAATAGTAAATAAGGAGCAAATTATAAAAGACGAAAATCTCATATGTGGGTTTTGAGTTTAAAAAGTTTGTAATGCGGATTAAATAATCTTTTGATTACTTACTTTTTTTAGGATTATAAACAGGTAATAATTGGGTGGAAACCTCACCAAATCCAATTCGAGTACCGTCTTTTTCGCAGTGTCCACGCATGATAACGGTATCAAAATCATTGATGAACTTACGCTCCGTACCATCGGTCATTTTTAGTGGTTTTTCACCGCGCCAGGTCAATTCAAGCATAGAACCATAAGAATCAGGTGTTGGGCCAGAAATGGTACCACTACCCATCATGTCTCCAGAATTTACTGGGCAACCGTTAACAGTATGGTGCGCCAATTGCTGGCACATGTTCCAGTACATATATTTAAAATTGGAGTTGCTAACCACAGTTTCTTTCGCTTTTTTAGGTTTTATGGCAACCTCTAAATTTATGTCGTAACTCTTTTTTCCTTTGTATTGCAAATAAGGTAGTTGCGGTTTCTTGGGTTTTGGACCGGCTACTCTAAATGGCTCTAAAGCGTCTAACGTTACAATCCATGGGGAAATGGATGACGCAAAGTTTTTTGCCAAAAATGGTCCTAATGGTACATATTCCCATTTTTGGATATCACGAGCTGACCAATCGTTAAATAAGACCAGTCCAAAAATATATTCTTCAGCCTCTTCAATAGGAATGGGTTCACCCAAGTCGTTTGCATCTGTGGTAATGAAAGCCATCTCCAATTCAAAATCCACCAATTTACTGGGTCCAAAAACAGGTGTGTCACTACCAGCAGGAAGGGTTTGTCCTTGCGGTCTGTGGATGGGAATGCCTGATGGAATAATAGAACTACTTCTACCATGATAACCCACAGGAATATGCAGCCAGTTTGGCATTAACGCATTTTCAGGATCACGAAACATAGTACCCACATTGGTAGCATGCTCAATACTCGAGTAAAAATCCGTATAATCGCCAACCTGAACTGGTAACTGCATTTCAATTTCATCCAAACGGAATAATACAATTTCCTTATGTTGTTTGTTGTTTTTTAACGTCGTGTTTTCAGCATCAAAAATCTGTGCAATACGATTGCGCACCGCACGCCAGGTTTTTCGACCATCAGCAATAAAATCATTCAGGGAATCCTGTAAGAAAATATCATCGGTTAATGGAATACCATCAAAATATCCCAATTGGTGCAAGGCACCCAAATCAATGGCTGTATCACCAATACGTGTACCAATGGTAATGATATCATCGCGTGTTAAAAACACACCAAAGGGTATGTTCTGAATTGGGAAATCGGAATTTTTATCGACGTGTAACCAAGACTTTCTATCTGGATTGTTGGCTGAAAGTGGCATAGTATTTTATTAGTTTAATGGTTGTTAAATCTAGTCAAACCTACATAACTTTTTATTTTTAAACTAATTTTAAACATAAAATATAGGCCTGATGAAGTTATTTACAACTGTGCAAAACTTCTTAAGGTAAATATATGTTTTTTGAATAATTAAACTAATGGTTTTGTTATTTTTGGGTTCATTTTAACGATAACCAAAATTTATGCAACGCGACGAACAAATTTTTGAATTGATAGAGGCTGAAAAAGAGCGTCAGCTTCACGGTATAGAACTTATTGCATCGGAGAATTTTGTTAGTGACCAGGTGATGGAAGCTGCAGGTTCGGTTTTGACTAATAAATATGCTGAAGGCTATCCAGGCAAACGCTATTATGGTGGCTGTGAGGTAGTCGATGAGGTTGAGCAATTGGCCATTGACAGAGCCAAGGCCTTGTTTAATGCTGAATATGTCAACGTTCAGCCACATTCAGGAAGTCAAGCCAATACTGCCGTGTTTGCTGCTTGCCTAAAACCTGGAGATACCATACTAGGATTTGATTTGTCTCATGGTGGACATTTAACGCATGGTTCACCAGTAAACTTTTCAGGAAAATTATACAATCCAGTTTTTTATGGTGTTAAAAAGGAGACAGGTTTAATAGATTACGATCATGTTGCCATAATGGCACAAAAAGAAAGACCTAAATTAATAATTGCAGGTGCTTCAGCTTATTCACGTGATATGGACTTTAAACGATTCCGTGAGATAGCTGATTCGGTTGGAGCCATTTTGTTGGCTGACATTTCGCATCCTGCAGGTTTGATTGCTAAGGGTATTTTGAACGATCCGTTACCTCATTGTCATATTGTAACGACTACTACCCATAAGACCTTACGTGGTCCAAGAGGTGGTATGATTATGATGGGTAAGGATTTTGATAATCCATTTGGATTGACCTTGAAAAATGGTAGTTTACGTAAAATGTCTTCATTGTTGGATTCTGGAGTGTTTCCAGGGAATCAAGGCGGTCCATTAGAACATATTATTGCAGCTAAAGCTGTGGCTTTTGGTGAAGCACTTACGGATGAGTTTTTACATTATATGTTACAGGTGAAGAAGAATGCCGCTGCTATGGCTGAAGCATTTGTAAAGCGAGGCTATCATATTATTTCAGGTGGTACAGACAATCACATGATGTTAATTGATTTACGAAATAAGAACATCACTGGTAAAGATGCGGAGCAGGCTCTAGTAAAAGCTGAAATCACAGTAAATAAAAACATGGTGCCTTTTGATGATAAGAGCCCATTTGTAACCTCCGGAATTCGAGTAGGAACGCCTGCAATTACCACACGAGGATTAAAAGAAGCCGATATGGAGGCTATTGTAGCCTTGGTGGATGAAGTGATATTAAACTATGAGAATGATACAAAATTAGAGCAAATAGCCAGTAAGGTAAATACCATGATGGAAGGGTTGCCCTTGTTTGTCTAATAGCTTAATGACTATATAAAAAAACCTGCTCATCAGCAGGTTTTTTTAATTCATGACTTTTCTTCATAAGGACCCTCCCAAAGGACCTGCTCAATCATCCACTTATTACCGCGTTTGGACAATAGAATATAATCAATGCCCCACCAGGCTGTGACTTTTGCTGCTGCTATACTGTTGCTCATATTGAGCACTTCAACTTCTTTAGGGGAGTTAGGTTTTGCAAAGTTTTTCTTGGCTTTCACATTTTCAGCATAAGCCAATGCTTGATCATAAGACATATAGTCTACTTGCTTGTAGTCTCCAGTTTCCTTGTCCTTCCAAAAACCAAATTTGTTGAGCTCGGGTTGTAAACTGGCTTTCAGTTTAGATGTGTCCCCTTCATAAAATCCTTCAATGTAATTGTAGCAGGCTTTTTCTACCTTTTCGTGTTCCGTTTGTGCATGCCCAATAACCATGGAGGTTATAAATAGGGCAATTGAAATAAATTTTTCCATGCTGTTCGTTAGTTTGATTAAAATTTAGCAATATGAGGTTGCGTAATAAAAGTAACTATTAAAACAGTAACTAGTTGTTAACGAGACGTTAATCTAAAATGTAATATGTTGGAAAGCACCAGAATCTAGTGTTTCTGAAGATAATCTATCTATATTAAGTATGTCAAATTGCGTGGTGCCATTAACAAATGCTGGCGAACCAATGTTGATAGCTCCGGAGTTTTCACCGATAATCAGTTTGTTGTTTTCAGTATCCATAAAATGAGGATCTATATTGAATACGATTCCATCATACAGGTCTGAGTTGTTAAAATCATAATTGTCATCCGTGAAATTGTTATTCGGATCTGAAAATCGTATCAAGCAGTTTGAAAACTTAAATTCAAAGAGTACAGGATCGTTATTATCATTAATTTCATCCAAAATAAATTCTGGGTTGTCATTTCCATATATAATGCAGTTATTAAAATTGGCTTCAGCAAGGTCTGTAATAACCGTAGCTTCGGCCGTTTCAGAATAATTGTTTAATAAGAGGGCTGGAAACTGTCTGAAACTGTTTCGCCAGTAATTTACAATAGTAGAATGGGTGAAATTGTATCGGCCACCCAAAGTTCCGGCTAATGACGATTGTCCGGAGTTGTTGATAACCACATTCTGTCCTGTAATTGATGTGTTTCTACCCAAAATCCCAAAATTACTGGAGTTGTAAATCTGTGAATTACTGATTTGTAATTTGGCACCTGATTCATCGGGATTGCCATCACTTAAAACACCAACACCGGCATTTTTAATGGTAGCATAATTGATTATGTTATTGGCACTACCTTCAAACAGCCAAATAGTTCCCCATTGACCTGGAACATCACTAAAAGCAGGTTCGAGTCGGTCACCTTCAAAAACAACTTCGTTTTCTAAAAGATCTTGGTCGAGACTGTACGCTCCATTGACGTGGAGTGAAGCCCCTTCTGTCACTAAAATACCAGAATTGGCATGGAAATGCACGCGAGCACCTGCTTCAACTGTTAAGGTTTCACTATTTGGAACGGCGGCATAGCCATAAACAACATAAGGGCGTTCGTTGGTAAATGTCAATTCATCGGGCATTAAATAGCGACCCTGAATATCGGTTTCCACCTGTTCGCCTCCGATATTTAAAGTGAGTGTTTCAATTATTCCTGTGGTATTATCACGATCTGGATAGATAAAAATAGCATCTTTAACTAAAGTAACTAAATCAACCTCTTGTTTATTCATTCCTGAGTCAAACTCTATTTTATCGATATATAAAAATTCGCCGTTAGTATCGGGTAAATTATTAATATCTATCGTTGTTTCAATAAACACGTACATACTGTCCTTTGCCAATATTTCTACATTCTGAAAGGATTTTCCAGGAATGCCATCCACATTTAATCGGTATTCAGAATCCTCACCCAAGCCCAATCTGATGGTGGGGATGCTGATATCATCATTACTACGGTTGTAAACCTTTAGGGTGTATGTGCTGGACCCAATATTAGTAAATACGGTATCTAGATATACCGTATCTTTAGAAAACTGTAAATTTCCAGTACTGGGTGAAAATTCCAAATCTTTTCTACAGGAACTCACACTTATTAAAAAAACCATGGTTAAAAGTGTGTAAAGGACATGCTTCATGTGGATTTCAATTTGTTCAAAAATATAACTTTTGAATTGATGATTTCGTATGCCAAGACGAAAATTACTCAAATAATTTTTTGACTTCTTCAGTTATTCGAGTCGGTTTTAGAGTTGTTTTACTCATAAAACACCATTGCGTTTCCGATTTTGCCAATAGCGAATCACCTTTATAAAACTCGACCATTCTTGAGGATGTCACACCTTCTGACTTGGTTACATAGGTTTTAATGGTAATGATATCATCCAATAGAGCAGGTTGCTTATATTGGATGTGATGTGATATCATGACCCAAAAATAATCCTTTAATATCGTTTCAGAGGCTCGAGTTAACCAGTGTTTTTCAGCAATATCCTGAACCCATTGCACATATTGTACATTGTTAACATGATTTAAAGCGTCTAAATCCGTTTTAGAAACTGTTTTAAGAATTTCAAAGATTTGCATGATGTGGCTTATTTTTCAACAATTTCCACTTCAAAAAGTTTGTCCCAGTATTTCCCAGTAACAAATAAGGTTTTCGTTTCAGGATTGTAAGCCAATCCATTAAGGACATCCAATCTTGGGTGTTGGGTTACCTGATCTCTTAAAGGCGTGAAGTCAATAACACCTTCAACAGCACCGTTATTTGGATTTATTATGGCTACACCGTTTTTATTCCAACGGTTGGCATAAATTTTCCCATTAATCCATTCTAATTCATTTAATTCCACAACTTTGCCTTTATTGTGATAAGCCTGTATAAAACCTTCCTCAACCAATGTTTCAGGATTTAAGGTCCAAATTTTTTCAGTACCATCACTTTTGTATAATTTCATTCCATCATTGCAAATGCCCCAACCTTCCAAGCTGTTACCATATCTAAAGCTACCTGTTTTCTCAAAAGTATTGACATCATACACGAATCCAGTACCTTTTTTCCAGGTTAATTGGTAAATCTTATCGTTTAGAATGGTAATACCTTCGCCAAAATATTCATTGGCTAGATCAATATTTTTAAGTACTTCACCCGTTTTATAATTCACTTTTCGCAATTTTGATGCACGATACTGACCAGTGCCTTCATACAGCTCACCCTTATAAAATTCTAATCCTTGTGTGTAGGAATTCATATCATGAGGGTATTCATTGAGGATATTAAAGGTATAGATGGTAGGCGATTGATTGTTGAGAATTGTTATGCTTTCTGAAATACTGACGTCTTCACCTTCCAGTTTAAAATTGGCAATGACATCATGCGTTCCCAAATGTAAATCCGTAAGATTGGTACTTGAGGACACAGGGTTGCCATCTAAAGTATAGGTTAAACCTTTTATGTCGTGATTTTTTGGGTTTTTTAAAGATAATTCCAGTTTATTTCCAATTTCTATAGCATTATTAGCTGAATTGGTTACAATGGAAATATCCTTTTTTAGGATATCTACATTCGAACCGCAGGAGATAACAATTAAGCCTAAAAATATGATAGTAAGATACTTATAAGAAGTCATGATTTTATGTAAATTTTGACCAAGATATTTATTAAAATTCAGTTTAAAAAATCATTGTGAGAAATTTAAAAGGGTTGTATCTTTGCACCCGGCAAGTCCTACACAACCAGCTCCTGCTGAATCCCCCAGGGCGGGAACGCAGCAAGGGTAAGCGGTCGTAGCGGTGTGATGTAGGTAGCTTGCCTTTTTTTGTACCCAAAACTTTCCTTTTTTATTGTATTTTTAACCTGCAAAAGCTCAAAATTTATGTTCTAAAGTTGTATTGATAACCGGTGGTTCGTCAGGGATTGGAAAATCGATTGGTGAATTTTTAACTGAAAAAGGATTTGAGGTTTATGGAACGAGTCGGTCACCAGAAAAATATTCAAACAGTAAAATTTCAATTGTAGGTCTCGATGTTACAAAACCAGAAACTATCAGTAACGCTGTTACTCATATTATTGAAAAGGCCGGAAGAATTGATGTGCTGATTAATAATGCTGGAGTCGGTATAACAGGACCAATTGAAGAAATTCCAGAGGCTGAAATAAAAAACAATTTTGAAACCAATTTCTTTGGGCCTATAAATGTCATTAAAGCTGTGTTACCTCATATGCGGAGCCAACAATCAGGATTAATTATCAATGTAACATCAATTGCAGGTTATATGGGATTGCCTTATCGTGGCATTTACAGTGCCAGTAAAGGTGCTCTGGAGTTGTTAACCGAAGCCTTTAGAATGGAACTAAAACCATTTAAAATTAGAATGACCAATGTGGCTCCAGGTGATTTTGCGACTAATATCGCGGCTGGTCGTTACCATGCACCAGTTTTAGATAGCTCGCCATACAAAGAGACCTATGGAAAATCTTTAGAGCTGATGAACGAGCATGTGGATGCTGGTAAAGATCCATTGGAAATGGCTAAAGCTATTTTGGCCATTATTAATACACCCAAACCCAAAGTTCATTATAAAGTAGGGGAGTTTATGCAGAAATTTTCTATAGTTCTAAAACGCATTCTGCCCGATACTGTTTATGAAAAAATGCTCATGAACCATTACAAGATATGATGGCTACATTTGTTAATTATTTTTAATAAAATGACAACATATAAACTCCCATTTAGTTGTACTTTTGCACCATATTAAACACAACTTATAACAATATTTTCTATGAAATTTTTTATTGATACGGCTAACCTTGATCAAATTCGTGAAGCACAGGATTTAGGTGTTTTAGATGGTGTGACTACCAATCCATCTTTGATGGCTAAAGAAGGCATTACTGGGCACGATAATATCATGAAGCACTATGTAGATATTTGCAATATCGTTGATGGTGATGTGAGTGCTGAAGTAATCGCTACCGATTTTGAAGGCATGATTCGTGAAGGTGAGGCTTTGGCCGAATTGCACGATCAAATTGTGGTTAAATTACCCATGATTAAAGATGGCGTAAAAGCATGTAAATACTTTTCGGATAAGGGCATTAAAACCAATGTCACGTTGGTGTTCTCTCCAGGTCAGGCTTTATTGGCTGCTAAAAGCTGGTGCCACTTATGTATCACCATTTATTGGTCGTTTGGATGATATTTCAACTGATGGATTAAACTTGATATCTGAAATTCGTCACATATATGATAACTATGCTTTTGACACTGAAATTTTAGCGGCTTCGGTTCGTCATACCATGCATATTATCGACTGCGCTAAATTGGGAGCAGATGTTATGACTGGGCCATTAAGTGCTATTGAAGGCTTATTAAAGCACCCATTAACGGACATTGGATTGGCTAAATTTTTAGAAGACTTTAAAAAGGGCAATTAATACCTGTTTATTAAAGATAAAAAAGCCTCAACAATTGTTGAGGCTTTTTCTTTTTCATAGATTGTAAATGGCTACTGATTCAGTAAGCCTAATAGTTCTTCTTCAAAGCGTATGTTGAACATGCTAGTGTGGGCATTGGCAATTTCACCCTTTTGATTGACTATCATTACCTTATTAATAGGGTAGATTGCTAATTTATGTCTTGCATCTTTAGGATTGGCAAATAAAAATTCTGATTGCGTATCGTAGTGATATTGCTTGACAAGTTTTTGCCATAAATTTTTATCATCGTTATTGACATTAATGGCTATAAACTGAATTTCAGGATATTTAATTTTTAACTCGTTTGCTTTTTTATGACTTTCTATATGCGAACGATAGGTAGAAGACCAAAAATAAATAACAGTAGGTTTGTGGATTATAGACTTTAAAGATTTTTCCTTACCAGAACCATCAATAATATTCACCGCAGGCAATTTATTACCTGTTTTAAGTCCTTTAAGAGATTCTACAATACTCGTAACATAATTACGCTGTTTAGGATTGTTATTCTTGTTAATGAAAGACTGTAAAACAGTGTCGTAGTTGTCAACATCCTTGCTGTTACTAATGTATTCGATAGCCGTTTGAGTTAACAATGAATTTCTAATGGAGTCATTAACAACCAAACTATCAATCAGTTTTAGCCGAATCATATTATAATCCAATGACTTGATATTATAGACACTATCATTGGACTGTTTAAAATGCTCGGCTAAAGCAATATTTTCAAAATGATGCTTCAGGAACGAGTAGTAAGGAAAATAGTCCATTAAACTACAATAGTTATAGTCTATTTGTTTTCTGTAGTTATAAAAACCTTCAGGTAAAGACTCGAAATTTTTTCGTTCGTTTTGAGAATAGTTTACAAAAGGATATACTTCTTTGCTTAAGTAGTAGTCGTAATTAATATTGCCCTCAACCAATTCATTAAACATTGGGGATACCGTATTGTTTACCGTGAATTTTTTGAGTTCCTTAAACTTATGATTTCTAATAGAATCTAGGCGACTTTCAAATTCTGCTGCAGGCAACTGACTATAACCCAATATAATTTTATCTTCAACTTCGCCATCAAGAAACAAATTAATCAGGTAATTGTTTTTTTTGGCACCATTGCCGGTATAAACCAGAGATTCATCAAACTCAAGGGTGTTTAAGCGAAACATAATACTGTCACGAGGTTCCAAAAGCACCATTTGATATTCTAACCCTTCAGCCGCTGGTAATTTAAATGTGTAAAGACCGTTCTCTAAATTTTCAATTTTATAGAGAAAGCGGTTGTTGGCATCTAAGGTCACCGTGTCTAAAACCCTGTTTGACTTTGAAAGGATTACAAAGTTTTTCCTTGGGTTAATAATTTCACCTCCCAGGTAAGCGTAATCAGTATCCTGCTCAGTTGTGTCATCTTTACATGATACAAAACTTAAAGCCATAAATAGAATCAGGCTCAATCGTTTTATAAATCCCATCATACTTGTATCTAGCATATTCTGCTAACAAAAATAAATGTTGTAAACAAAACCTCTTGTTAATACGTTGTTAAATATTAAATACATGGGTTTTGTTTTACAAAATGCCTGTAATTGTCTACTTTTGCAAAAAATTTAACAAGGATTATATGTTATCAGTTTCTAATTTATCGGTTCAATTCGGAAAACGTGTCCTATTTGATGAGGTAAGTACGAGTTTTAATCAAGGCAATTGCTATGGTATTATTGGCGCCAATGGTGCCGGTAAATCAACTTTTTTGAAGATTTTATCTGGTAAACAGGACCCCACTTCTGGCCATGTGCATTTGGAACCTGGAAAGCGCATGTCTGTTTTAGAGCAGAATCATAACTTGTATGACGATAAAACCGTATTGGAAACGGTTATTATGGGTAACAAACCCCTATTCAAGATCAAAACAGAAATTGATGCCTTGTATGCTGATTATTCCGATGAAAATGCAGAAAAAATTGGCGAGCTTCAAGTAGAATTTGAAGAAATGAACGGCTGGAATGCAGACAGTGACGCTGCAGCCTTATTATCCAATTTGGGTATTAAAGAAGATTTGCATTACACCATGATGGCTGATTTAGATGGAAAACAAAAAGTTCGTGTGCTTTTGGCACAGGCACTTTTTGGAAATCCTGACGTATTGATTATGGATGAGCCTACCAACGATTTGGATTACGAAACAATTTCCTGGTTAGAACACTTCTTGGCCAATTATGACAACTGTGTCATAGTTGTTTCGCATGACCGTCACTTTTTGGATGCCGTTTGTACACATATTTCGGATATCGATTTTGGGAAAATAAACCATTATTCAGGTAATTATACGTTTTGGTATGAATCATCCCAATTAGCTGCTAAACAGCGTGCGCAACAAAACAAAAAGGCTGAAGAAAAGAAAAAGGAACTGGAAGAATTTATACGTCGTTTTTCTGCGAATGTGGCTAAAAGTAAGCAAGCTACCAGTAGAAAAAAGATGATTGATAAATTGAACATTGACGAAATCAGACCTACTAGTCGTCGTTATCCTGCTATTATTTTTGAGCGTGAACGTGAGGCAGGTGATCAAATTTTAAATATTGAAGGGCTTTCGGCTTCTATTGATGGTGAATTATTATTTCAAAATATAGATTTAAATCTAGCCAAAGGTGACAAGGTCGTGGTCTATTCTAAAGATTCTAGAGCTACAACAGCTTTCTATGAAATATTGAACGATAACCTAAAAGCTGATTCAGGGAAGTTTAGTTGGGGTATAACAACCACGCAATCATATTTACCTTTGGATAACAGTAAATTTTTTGAAAACAATCTAACCTTGGTTGATTGGTTACGCCAATGGGCAAAAACTGAAGAAGAGCGCGAGGAAGTTTATATTCGTGGCTTTTTAGGTAAAATGATTTTTAGTGGTGAAGAGGCTCTCAAAAAATCAAATGTATTGTTCTGGTGGTGAGAAAGTCCGTTGTATGTTAAGCCGCATGATGATGATGCGTGCCAATGTATTGATGTTAGACGAGCCAACAAATCACTTGGATTTGGAGAGTATTACAGCATTCAATAACTCGCTTAAAAACTTTAAAGGAACTGTGTTGTTTACGACCCATGACCATGAGTTTGCACAAACAGTTGCTAATCGCGTCGTGGAATTAACACCAAATGGCGTTATTGACCGATATACAACGTTCGACGAGTACATGCAAGATTCTAAAATTAAGGAGCTGCGAAATAAAATGTATGCTGTTACGGTGTAATCAAGTTTCTAATTCAGACTTGACACTTTCAACAACAGGAATGGCACTTTCCAATTCGTCAACATTGACGTAAATATCTTGGTAACCTGGCACTGAAGAACCAAATCCTGCCAATCTAGCGGATTCTGTTTCATCTTTGACTATGGCAGTGATTCCTAATGCGTTTAATTTATCAATGATTAATTGGGCTACAATAAAACTTCCCGTGTATATTTTTTTATAGTCTGAATCCATAATTTAGATGATTTAGCTTCCTAATAAAGATACAAAATTTATGTATAATATTGAGCTTTTAAAAGCCGATTGTAACTACCTGAAAATACGATAATTAAAAATTAACCCTAAAAAAACTTATAGATAACATTAATAGTCTATATTTGTACTTTATTAAAATTTTTAAATTATTACAATGAGTAAAGGAACAGTAAAATTCTTCAATGATTCAAAAGGATTTGGATTTATTGTTGAAGACGACACAAAAAAAGAACATTTTGTTCACATTTCTGGATTAATCGATGAGATTCGTGAAGGTGATGTAGTAGAATTCGATCTAACAGAAGGTAGAAAAGGAATGAACGCAGTAAACGTTAAAGTATTATAATATATATATTATTTTAAACTTATTGAAAGAAAAAGCCTCGAATAGTCGAGGCTTTTTTATTTTTAAAAAGTTCCAATAAAACCTATTTGATTGCTCGAAAAGGTTAGATTCCAGCTTATTTTAGAAGGCTTTTTATAATTGTATTTTTCTTTTTTGTATAAGAACCTGTCGATACAATCAACGACTACAATACTCAAAATAGAACCAACAGCAACATCTGTTAACCAATGAGCACCTTCAATAAGTCTGGTAATTGGTGTAATGGATCCAATAGAGTAGATACCAATTTTAACCCAAGTATTATCAAATTGTTTTGCAATAGCGTGTGCCATGGTTACCGATAATACGGTATGACCTGAAGGGAATGAATGATACATGGCCTCACTGGAAAAAGGATTGAAAGTATCATAATCTTCTCCAGAATTGGGCCTGGCCCGTCCAAATGCAGTCTTGCTAAACGCCTGTAAAGTACCAGTTGTGATAGCCGATGAAATAATCAAGACACTTGTTTTTCTTAACGATTCATTTTTTGTGAATAACCCAACACCGTAAATACCAACATTTAAAGCAAAAAAGGTTTGAGGTTTTCCAAACCTGTACCCAAAATCTCTGGCGAATTGCGGATAATCATCTCGCTGACCAGTAAAAAATTCGGTGGCTTTTTCATCGGCTATTGATAGGGCAAAAACACCAATAGACATTGTGGTTAACTTTCTGAAATCATCTTGTTCCCAACGAAGAGGACTTGTAAAAGCATGAGCTACCCCTTGCGTAGTGGTTTTGGCATCATATTTTAATAGTTCCCATACGGTTGTTGTGTCTTTTTTAGATAGTGTTAATTCTTTTTGCCCGAACAATGCCGTACTAAAAAAAACGCAAATGATGTAAAGGAAAAATCTCAATGACTATTTATCTTAATTCAGCTCCCAATTGTTTTTCAAAGTTAACCTGAAGCTTATTCATGATTTTATCAATTTGCTTATCGGTAAGCGTTTTGTTTTCATCTTGCAGCGTGAAACTCACAGCATAACTTTTCTTGCCTTTAGGTAGATTCTTGCCTTCATAGACATCAAACAGATTCACATCTTTTAGCAATTGCTTTTCAGTTTGCATGGCAATAGTGTCTATTTCAGCAAAAGTTACTGATTCATCAAGCAGTAATGCGAAATCACGACGAACAGCTGGATATTTTGGTATAGCTGTGAAGGAAACCTTACTATTTTTAGCTGCATTGATGACGGCATCCCAATTAAAATTAGCAAACAATACATTCTGGGAAATACCAAAATGTTTTAAAATGGATTTTTTTACCAAGCCGAATTCCACTAACGCTACTTTCTTTTGAGACAATTTTAGTCCCTCGCTAAAAACATCAGAAGAAATGGGTGATGCTTTTAAGTTGTTAATGCCCAAGCGATTGAAAACAGATTCAATTATTCCTTTCAGATAGTAAAAATCACTCGGTTGCACAGATGAGTTCCAACGTTCGGTGTGTCTGTTTCCAGTTATAAAAAGTGCTAAATGTTTAAATTCCTCTCGCTTATCATTATAAGCATGATAGGTCTTACCAAATTCAAATAGTTTCAGGTTCTCCTGTTTTCTATTGATATTATGACGGATACTTTCCAAACCTGAAAACAGCATAGACTGTCTTAAGACACTCAAATCATTACTCAACGGATTCAACATCTCGACATGCTGTTCTGGATTTAAATCATGACTTAAATTCGCGTAATTTGGTGTAGTCAATGAATTGGTCATCGTTTCATAAAACCCTTGTGAAACCAATTGATTACCTATGATATTTTGAAGCTTATAATCCTCATACTTTGACGTATTGGATATGGAAGCATTTAATTTTTCGGTGGTTTGAATGTTGTTATAACCGTATACACGCAAAATTTCTTCTATAATGTCGGCTTCTCGCTGAACATCATTCCTATAGGCTGGAACTGTAAGACCTAATCCCGTTTCGGTAACATTATTAATTTTAATATCCAAGGACATTAATATTTGCTTGATGGTCTCACGTGGAATTTCTTCACCAATTAATTTTTTGGCATTTTCGAAACTTAAACGAACCTGATAATCCTCAATCTTTTTAGGATAGATATCAATGATATCGCTGGTAATTTCGCCACCAGCTATATCCTCAATCATCAAGGCAGCACGTTTTAAAGCATATTCTGTAATGTTTGGATCTATGCCACGCTCAAAGCGGAAAGAAGCATCAGTATTTAATCCATGGCGTTTAGCCGTTTTTCGTATACTTACAGGGTCAAAATAAGCACTTTCTAAAAAGATACTGGTTGTATCTTCAGTTACTCCCGATTCCAATCCTCCAAAAACACCAGCAATACACATCGGCTTTTCGGCATTGCATATCATAAGATCATCCTCATGTAACTCACGCTCTACACCATCCAATGTGGTAAATTTAGTACCCGATTTTAGGGTTTTAACTTCCACCTTGTTACCATTTATCTTGGATGCGTCAAAAGCATGTAGGGGCTGTCCCAACTCATGTAGTACATAGTTGGTAATATCAACGATGTTATTTATTGGTGCCAAACCAATGGCTTTCAGTCTGTTTTGAATCCAAACCGGAGATTCCTCAACTTTAAGCCCAGAAATAGTCACACCACAATAGCGTGGTGCTAAATTTTTGTTTTTCACCTCGACGTCAATCTTTAAGGCGCGTTTTTCGACGTGAAAAGCACTAACCGAAGGTGTTATCAACTCCAAATTGATTTCTTTTTGGAGTAAACCTGCTTTTAAATCGCGAGCCACACCGTAATGACTCATGGCATCAGCACGATTGGGCGTTAAACCAATTTCAAAAACCTGATCATCTTCTACTTCAAATAATTCAGAAGCTAAAGTTCCTACTTTGGTATCTGCATCAAGCACCATGATACCATCATGAGAAGACCCCAATCCCAGCTCATCTTCGGCACAAATCATACCATGACTTTCTTCACCACGAATCTTACCTTTTTTAATAGTCCAGGCTTCACCTTCAGGCGTGTAAAGTGTTGTGCCTATTGTAGCAACCAGCACCTTTTGACTAGCGGCAACATTGGGTGCGCCACAAACTATCTGTAAGGGCTCACCAGCTCCAATGGAAACGGTAGTCACCTTCAATCGGTCAGCATTACTATGTTGTTCACAGGTTAATACTTCACCTACAACAATGCCATTCAAGCCGCCTTTAACCGACTGAAACGGTGTAACGCCTTCAACTTCAAGGCCTAAATCCGTTAAAAGTTCACTTATTTGTTCTGAATTCCAATCAGTTTTTATAAATTGCCTAATCCAATTGAGAGAGATCTTCATGTGCGAGTCGCTGTTTAAGTGTGCAAAGATAAAATATTGCCACAAGCATTCAAACATTGGTATAAAAATTGTAATTTTAGGACGAAATAATTAATATGAGGCAGATATCTAAACTTTTAATCTTGTTATTATTCGTTGGTTTTTGGTCTTGTAGAGACACCAAAGAAGCTGACGAGGCTGTTGAAACGGAAGCGCAACAAGAGACTACGGGAACAGAAGCCACAGACAATTCGATTGATCCAGAAGTAGATAAAGCTACAGAGGAACTGGACAAGGAGGTTAAAGAACTAGATGACGCTCTAAATGAACTCGATACTATTTAAGAACTAAAAAAGAAATCATGAAAAATTTAAAAAACACCTTTTTAGCTGTTGTACTAACTATGTTTGTTGGCACAGTAATGCAAGCTCAAGAAAAGGCTAAAGACGTAAGGACTAAAAATCAAAGTAGCGAAATTAACAGTCAATTGACTGCTGAAGATGCTGAACATACCAGAATGCTGGAAATGTTTGATAGGGCAAGGGCGCAAGCTAAATCTGATGAGGAACGCACTATGATTGATAAAAAGCAAGCTGCTTATGAAGATTTACGAAACAATAACACCCTTGAGCGAAGAAATTCGGAAGAAATGCAACAGCAGGAAGTGAAATCAACACGTGCCGAGTTATCTAAAATGGATCAATTAAAACAAGCTTACGCAGAAACGGAAGAGGTTGAATATAAATTGGAAGCCAGTAATATGAAAATTAAGGAGGCTAAAGAGCGTCTGGAAGCAGCTAAAAAAAGTCAATCGCTGACTGCTGAAGAGATAGCCCAAAAAGAAGCGAAGTTAAGAGCGGCCGACAAAGAACTTCAAGAAGCTAAACAAGCTCTGGAAAATCAGCGTCGCGTTATCAAGGAAAAACATGCCGAGTTAGAAGGTAATAACTAGAAAATTTTCAATTAAATGATAAAAAAGGTGTTAATGTGTTAACACCTTTTTTTTGTTGCAATTATTTTTTGTTTCTTCGACTAACATCAAAAATTCATTATGCGCTATCTTATTTTTTCTCTCGTTTTTATAACACTATTTTCCTGTAAAACAGAAAACAAAACGGAAACCAAATCCGAATCTAACACTCTGGAAACTGGCACGTATCGTGTAGCATTAGATTTGAATAATGGGGTAGAACTGCCATTTCTAATGGAAGTAACTTCTTCGACTACAGCCAAAGTATATAATGCCAACGAGGTGATAGAAATTGATGAAATAACCTATGAAAACGATTCAGTTTATATAAAAACGCCTGTTTTTCAAGCCTATTTGCTAGCTAAAATTAATGAGGATGGTTCATTGACTGGAAATTATGTTAAGGAAGCGCTTAATCGCTATGTGCCGTTTGTAGCAATCCAATCGGATGTGCGTTTTGAAGCGAACGAGCCAGCGACAAGTGACTTGTCTGGAACCTGGGAAACAGTGTTTAGTCCCAGTTCTGATGACAATCGTTATATATCCAAAGGTGTTTTTAAACAAACAGGTAATAAGGTTACAGGAACATTTGAAACCACCACAGGTGATTACCGATTTTTAGAAGGAGTGGTTTCTGGTAACGAATTGAAATTATCAACTTTTGATGGTGCTCATGCTTTTATGTTTACAGCTAAAGTAACTGATTCCACTATGACTGGAACGTTTTATTCTGGTAACCATTGGCAAGAACCGTTTACCGCCAAGCGCAATCCAGATTACGAATTGCCAGATGCCAATAGCCTGACCTATTTAAAAGAGGGTTATGATAAAGTTGCGTTTAGCTTTCCAGATGCTAACGGAAACCAAATATCATTAGAAGACGACCGCTTTAAAGACAAGGTGGTGTTGGTGCAATTAATGGGAACCTGGTGTCCCAATTGTTTAGATGAAAGCAAATATCTATCCAAATATTATCAGGAACACCAAAAAGACGGACTAGAAATAGTGGCTCTGGCATTTGAATATGTCAGTACTGAAGACCAAGCCTTTAAGAATATTCAAAGACTGCAAGAACGCATTGGGATTACGTATCCTATTCTATTGGCTCAAACGGGAACTTCCAATAAAGCCAAAGCCCAGGAGAAATTACCCATGTTGAATCAGGTATTGAGTTATCCGACAACTATTTTTATTGATAAAAAGGGGCAGGTTCGAAAAATACATACCGGTTTTAATGGTCCAGCTACTGGTGAAAAATACACCCAGTTTACAACAGAATTTGAAGGGTTTGTAGGGGAGTTGTTGGCGGAATGATATAAAAGCCTCAATATTTTATGTTATGCATCATGCTATTTATAAAAGGAAGCATAACAAGTCGTGTTTGGTTGATTATTTTTCTTTAATGTTAAGTAACTTAAATTCAGTATATTGTAACAAATGCCCCATTTTAGATTGTTTGTAAAAGCATTATTCTATGAGTTCGGGGTTTTTAAAGAGTCTGATTTTTGTCTGTTTTTTTTATCCGGATTTTTCTTTTGCGCAAGATTATCTGGATATTTTTAAAATTGGGTATTTTAATTCCTTTAATAATTCTTTTGAAGGAAGTAGCAGTAGTACAAACGTATCGGTATTAGAAGCAGATCTAACATTTCCAATTATTTTAAATTCCAATAGTGCAATAGTTACAGGCTTTATCTTCAGTAAGAACCGCTTGCAGCTGTACCCACCAGATAATGGTGTTGAAAGCCCATATAGTAGACTATTTAGTACAACATTTAAATTAGGTTTCAGTTCTACGCTAAATGAGAAATGGAGCTTGACTTTTATATTATTGCCAAAAATTCAATCAGATTATCATGCGATATCTCAAAATGATATTTTTATTGGTGGCATTGGCATTTTGAAAATGAACAAGAGAAAAAACCTGTCCTACAGACTGGGCCTGTATAGTTCTTCTGAAGCATTTGGTTTTTATACGACGCCCATAATTGGTTGGTACTCATTGAGTAAGAATAAAAAATTCGAAATGGATATGTTTTTGCCTATTTCGGCAGATATTAATTATACCGTAAAAAATCTCACTTATGGATTTAGCTATTTTGGTATTGGCAGAAGTTTTAATTTAGAAAAGGACAATTCCAATCAATATGTACAATTGAATTCTTTGGAATTTGCTGGGTACGTACAATTAAACAGAATATTCAAAAATGTATTACTTCGTGCAAAAATAGGATTTAGCAGTGATGATTATCAAGTACATGAATATGGAAACAAAATTGGTTTTGGGTTTATAGCATTTAATTTTAAAGATGATAGGATACAGTTAAATCCAAAGATTAACGGAAGCCCTTTTCTGAAACTTGAGTTGGTTTATCGAATATTCCCAAATAAATAAATCAGCCTTTAAAAGGGCTTGAGTTTGTTTTTTCTTTTCTTTAATTATGAAGGTTCCTCATTATGTAGTTCATGGTTTTGTGGTAAACAATCAAAACTCTAGAATGGTCAATCAAAGTTAGAGCATGACTAATCAAAACTCTGGAACGACTAATCAAAGGTGTGGCATGGCCAATGTTGCCAAAAGTTTTTTCTTTTCAATTTTCTTTATTAATTCTCTGAATTTAGGCCATCCAAAGGAAGGCCAATCCGTAATCATTAATGTAGAATCCCTTGAAATCACATAATTCAGGATTCCGCTGTGCGAAATTTGCTGTTCAGTTGTCAGTTTGTAATTTATTAATTCAGAAATACTTTCCTCTATTAAACTCAATTCCGATTGATTTAAAATTATTTTCTTTTTCTCAATAACTTTAGGCTCACTTTTATCTGAATATGGATCTTTACAATCAATAATTGTGTGTTTATAGTCAGCAAAAACTTTTCCTTTCTGCTCCGTTTTGTAAATCCGAATTTCTTGTGTGTCGCCTCCCCATTCTCCGCACTTATCTCCTTTTTGTTTTAATAAAAGTTCTTGATAAGTATCAATAATTTTCAAAGTTCCATTTTCCATATTCACGAGGTTTTCAATCAAACTTTCTGCTGTTTCTACAACTTCTTCTGTTTCAGTTTTTTTGTTAGTGCAATTGGACAATAAAATTCCGATTATTAATGTCAGCAGGATTTTTTTCATAATGTCTTGTCCTGAAATATGGTTAAATGTAAAATATAAATTTAATCTTCAGATCTGACATTAAGAATAATTTCTATTAAAATGCTTGATTGTTTTTATTTGCATGTTTTTAATTGTTTTTTTAATATATATTTAAACTCCATTTAAAAGCAAAATAAGCCAATTAAAGCATGTATTTAAAACATCCTAAAACAATAAAATTTATCTTCAAAGCCATTGCTTGGGAGTTACTTATTATAGCGATAATTTGTGTGATTATTGGTGAGCTCGATGACAATTTATATTTGTTAGATGAATTTAACTTGGCAATTCCTTCTTTTTTAGGTACAGTTTTGGTAGTTACCATAGCTTTTAGAACCAATAAAGCTTATGCAAGATGGTGGGAGGCTAAACAAATTTGGGAAGAAATCGCTAATAATACTAGAAGTTTTAACCGTTTTGTTTTAACTCACTTAAGTTTTGACGTTGCAAAAAGAATGGCTAAAGAACAAGTTGCATGGGCTTATATTCTTGCATATAGATTAAGGGGAAAAGAAGTTCCTAAAGAATATTTAAAGTATTACACAACAGAAGAAATTGAAAGAATAAATAAGCACGATAATCCAAATCAAATTATCTTATTATTTCAATCAGAAAGACTCATAAAAAAATATAGAGATGAAAAAATAAACATTTTTCTTCATACAAAAATGGAGAGCTTTTTATATCAGATTGAAGCAGACATGGGTAAAGCAGAACGTATAAAAAAAACTATAATCCCAACTATTTATGACAGACTTATCCATATTACCATTTACATATTTGTCATAATAGCAGTATATTTTATAGATGATGACAAAACTTTTTTTGAAGCATCTGTTACGTTTATAGTATCTGCACTTTTTTTAGCATTTTACCGAATTGCAAAAGAATTAGAAAATCCTTTTGAAAATACCCCTTCAGACACACCGATGCTTTCTGTCTGCCATAATATTGAACAGGAACTTAATGATTTGATAGGAGAAAAAGTTGAACACAAAAACCCATATATAGATGATAAATTTATTATGTAATTGAAGAACTATGCTTATAAATACAAAAATACCATTAAGCTACGTTTTAGGTAGAATTAAATATAAAATATTGATTGTTATCATCTTGGCAATAGCAATGGGTTTTGGTGGTGATCTAATTGATAAATATGCTGTCATACAGCACCCAATAGGAATACCGGCCTTTGTTGGTACTGCTTTAGTTTTTATTCTAGCCTTCAGGACCAATCAAGCTTATGACAGATGGTGGGAAGCTAGAAAAGTTTGGGGGGCAATAGTAAATGATAATAGGTCCTTATCTCGTTTAATTTTAACATTTATTAGTGAAGATGAAAAAGAGCTCAAAGAAAGGATGATTATGCGTCAGGTAGGTTGGAATCATATATTAGTAAAAAGATTAAGAAAACTACCCATTTCAGAAACTCAATTACAATATTTTGATACCAATGAACAAGTTAAGATTAAAAATGCTGTTAATGCCAATCAAGTTATTTTAAAATTGCAGTCTGAAGATTTAAAGAAAGTACTTTTTTCAAATAAATTAGACATCATACATCACATAGAAATTGAAAAAATATTGACAGCTTTAGAAGCCTCTTTGGGTAAAACCGAACGTATTAAATCAACTAAATTTCCTGTTTTATACGATTTGTTAATTGTTATTTCAATTTATGTATTTTCAGGCTTATTAGCATTGGCAATAGTAGATTCGGCACACTTCTTCGAAGTCATTTTTACTACCGTAATCTCAACTATATTTTTATCGTTAGAACAAATTTCTGTAGACATGCAAGATCCTTTTGAAGATTTACCTAGTGATATTCCTATTTCTAGCATATCCTACAGTATAGAAAGAGGTTTGTTGCAATTAATAGAAAAAAATGCCTTATCCGAACCTCCTGTTGGGGGTAAATTTTGGGTTAAATAATCCCTCCCTAAAATAAAAAGTCTATTAAAAAACGCAGTACATGGTTCAAATTCTGATTGTAGCCTTATTTCAGGATGAGTCAAAATTAGCTACAGCGTTGAGATAAATTCTGTTTTAATTGATTTTATCGACTGATAAGCGAAGTTAGTTTTTTCAATCCACAATTTCAATATGTACTTATACGTAATTACTAATAGTTATAAACTATTCAGGAAGTTTTGAGCTGTTTTAAAATGAGCTTGTCTGGTTGCATTATCCTGTCGGTTGAGGTTGTGGGCCACCATACTGGTTCTGGGGTTTGATTTAAAAAAATCTTGCTGCTTGTTTACAAAATTCCAAAACAAACCATCCCAAATAGCCTCCCAGTCACCGCTACCGTAATTGCTCATTTTTTTAATATAGTTGGAGCTCGATATATAAGGTTTTGTAGCAAACAAACCACCATCGGCAAACTGGCTCATACCATATACATTGGGCACCATAACCCAGTCATAGGCATCAATAAACAGTTCCATAAACCATTTGTAAACAGCATCCGGATGAAACTCACAAAGCAGCATAAAGTTGCCTAAAACCATCAGGCGTTCTATATGGTGACAATAACCCGTTTTAAGCACTTTTTTAATGGCTTCATCAACAGGTTCTATACCTGTGGTCCCATTGTAAAACGAGGCAGGTAGTTCCCGCTTAAATCCCCAAAAATTTTTGGTTCGCGAAAAACTACCTTTGTGCTCGTACATGCCACGCATAAATTCGCGCCAACCTAATATTTGGCGGACAAAGCCTTCCAAAGAATTTATGGGAATTTGCTCTTGTTCTGCAAAGGAAATAGCGGCCTCAATAATTTCGTTGGGCGCTATCAAACCCACATTAAGCATGGGTGTGAGCACACTATGGTTTAAAATAATTTCTTGTTTGACAATGGCATCTTCATAAGCCCCAAAATCATAAAAGCGGTATTCTAAAAATTGCTGTAACCAATCTTTAGATTCTTCAGGGGTAATAGGGTAGAGGCGTTCTTTAGTCAGTTCGCCAGGATTGTTTTTAAAATGGGTTTCAGTATAATTTACAGCCTGATTCCAGTACTCGGATGCATCTGGGTAATGGATGCTTGGCGGTGTTTTATCTTTAGGATATTTTTTTCGGTTTTCGGTATCGAAAGTCCATTTGCCGCCTTTGGGATCCTGATTGTTATCTAACAGGATGTGTCGTTTTTTACGTTGTTGTTTGTAAAAGACGGTCTGGGAGAAGTTCTGCTTATACGGCTTAAAAAATTGCTTGAGATCATCTGGAGTATTGATAAACAAAGGGTTGTTATATGTTACCAGTTTGTTACCATCTAAATTGGATTTTAGGTGTTTTTCCAGCCAGTTATCAACGGGATCTATGACATGATATTCGGTTACGCCTTCTTTATTTAGTTGATCAATTAATAATCGAATATCAGATAGGTTATTCTCGCTATCAATATATACAACGGAATGGTTGTCTTTTATGAGTTGTGCCTCATAGCATTTCATGGTTGCTCTGTGAAAGGCTATTTTCTGTTTGTGAAATGCATATTGTTTGAAAAACAAATATTCTTCAACCAGATATTTAGGATAATCGTTTTCTAGCAAAGGCGATTGAGAAAACAATTGATGCGGAAATATGATATTGACAGCTTTCATGTCTTGCAAATAATAGATTAATTATCTCATTGAGGTTTGAATTGCAGCATAGCGAATGGGATCAATTTGATTAATCCGCCGTTGAATACTTTCTATAGTCGTTGGAAAATCTATCGTTTGGCTATTTTATTGTTGGAAATAGTTCGTTGTCTTGAACATTTGAATCTACTTATGTTCACATTACGGCGTTTGAGGTGCTTTTGACTCACACCGCTCTTCACGCGTTTTCGCCACAATTTAAATGAACTCGGTTTTAGTTCTTTGCGCATGATTTCAATGACATCGGATTCCGATAGCCCAAACTGATAATCAATAGCTTCAAAAGGTGTTCGGTCTTCCCAGGCCATTTCTATAACCCTGTCCAGTTGTCTTAAATCCATAAACAATTAAAATGCGATATTTTTAATTCTAATGTGATTCGCTTTTAAATCGAACATCAAATTGTAAAGACCAAAAAACGACCGGTTCATATAAATAAAGTGCTTTGACCCACGATTACCATTCATTTTGCGAAGTTGTGTGTTTTTAGAGTATTTCTCGCCCAATCGCGCAATATTTCCAAAAAAGTCAGCGTTTGAAAAATCAAAATATTCCTCATGCAGGGGTTGCGTAAACAGACTCAACATCTCATGGAACATTTCTGAAAAAAAGGCTATTTCTTTTGGAGAATCATCTGGTCTTAAAATTTCCAATTCATACATTTTTTGAGTGAAACGTTCTTTGTTATTCAAATTTTCTTTCAGTGCCAATTCAAAATAGGGTATATAGAATTCTTCCGGTATTTCCTTCATACAGCCAAAATCCAAAACAATTAAATCATTGGAATTGGATACTAAAAAGTTACCTGGATGCGGATCGGCATGTACTTTCTTTAATTTATGAATTTGATACATGTAGAAGTCCCATAAGGTTTGCCCAATTTTGTTCGCCAGATCTGCGTCTTGATTATGTTTAGTGAATTCTGACAAATGAATACCTTCCATATAATCCATGGTAATAATGCGTTCTGACGATAAATCCTCGTAATAGTTTGGGAACAGTATCCCTGGAATGTGAGAACAGGCATCTGCTATTTCCTGGCTTTGCTGGAGTTCCAGTACATAATTGGTTTCTTCAATCAATTTACTCTCAACCTCCTTAAAATATTTGTCTGAACCATCACCTTTAATATTAAACATGCTCATGGCAATGGGTTTAACCATAGCTAAATCTGAAGAGATACTTTCGGCAACACCAGGGTATTGAATTTTCACAGCTAATTTTTTCCCGTCCTTTTGGGCTATATGTACTTGACCAATACTGGCGGCATTGACTGATGTTGCCTGAAACATATCAAATATTTCATTGGGTAATTTTCCAAAATACTTTTTAAATGTTTTAATAACTAATGGAGGTGATAATGGAGGGACTGAAAATTGTGCCAAGGAAAATTTTTCAACATAAGCTCTTGGCATGATACTCTTCTCCATACTCAACATTTGGGCAACCTTCAAGGCACTTCCTTTGAGTTGCTTCAAACCATCATATATATCGGAAGCGTTATTTTCATTTAACCGTTCTTTGGCTTCAATTTCGGTTTTGGTAAGTTTATCACCATAATACTTCAGGTAATTAACACCTACTTTCGCTCCTGTTGACACCAGTTTGGAAGCGCGTTGTAATTTTGATGTTGGTATTTTGTCTATGGTTTTCATGGTAGGCATTAGTTCATGAATGATTTTTCTTTTATGATAAACTTGCCTAAGTCAATTAAGCTTTTTAAGGCTGAAACGTCCAAGAGGTCAAATGTAGCATTGACAGATTTCTCAATGAAAATATCTGTTTTTTCAAAATTTGCAGATTGATCTTGCATCCAGAATTTGAGGGTAAATAGTAGTTGAGCCCAGGCAGTTTCTTCAAGTCCTTTGGTTTGAATGCTATCAATTTGCTTGTTTTTAAAATCAGGTAAATCAATATGTAAACCTTTAATGTAAGATTTGAAACTTTTTCGTAAATGGGATAACATTTTGAGATTTTTAAGCTGATTGGAATGTTGGCTTAATATGTACTTGACAAAACTTCTATTGGCTGTCAAGTTCTCAAAGAATGTATAGTAAAAACTCAATAACTGATGCCTAGAGTCGTATGATTGATAATCTTCACTGTTATTTAAGACTTCTAAAGTGCTGTTGAAGAACTCGAGAAATATTTGTTGGTCTAAAACTTCTATAGACCCAAAATATTTGTAAAAGGCTTGTTCTTCGAAGTTGTAAGCTTTTGCCAAGGCATAAACTGATTGAGGACGTTTATTATTTTCCAATACGTAATCCATGTAGAAGCCTAATATATCTTGCTGGGTTATTTTTTTCTTTCTTGCCATGATAAAATATAATTTTGTTTAACTTTTAAATAAAAAAGTTAGACAAAAATAAATAATTATTTTTTAGTTAACAAGCAAATAGCTTCTTAATAAATAGTTAATTAACAATTGATTGCTGTTAATTAACACAACGCTAACATCTTGCAGTTCAGTTTGTATCTAACTTCAACCCAACTAATTAATCCACTTTATTATGAAACAGATTAACTTTTTTTCCGTGTTGATTTACTTCGTGTTTAGCCTCTCGGCTCATGCACAACTAAACACGCCTCGTGGTAGCCAACAAGCTACGGTTACACAGCGTGTGGGAATTACCGATATTAGTATTACCTATTCAAGACCCAGTGTCAATGGTCGCGATATCTGGGGAGCATTGGTGCCTTATGGAATGAACAATTTAGGTTTTGGAACATCTAAAGCTGCTCCTTGGCGTGCCGGAGCTAATGAAAATACAACCATTTCCTTTAGTCATGATGCTTTTGTGGAAGGCAAACCCATTAAAGCGGGTACCTATGGATTATTTTTTGAAGTTAAAAACAATGATACTGCAACTTTAATCCTTTCAAAGGATTACCAGGCCTGGGGAAGTTTTTATTATGACCAAAAAAACGATGCCTTAAGGGCTGAAATTACCACCAAAAAAGCAGCGTTCCATGAGCTCTTGACGTTTGAGTTCAACACCGTTAATCCCAATGATGCGGTAGCATCATTAATTTGGGGAGATAAGGAATTTCCATTTAACTTATCTGTTGATGTTACCGATGTGGTTTTGGATGAATTTCGTAGTAAAACCAACGGTCAATTTGGTTTTAGTCGTCAAAACTGGGAACAAGCAGCTGCCTATGCACTAAATAATGGCGGTGATTTAAATGAAGCGCTTGGCTGGATTGATGGTGCTATTTCGGGGAATTTCTACAGTCAAAAAACGTTTAATAATTTGGCAATTAAAGGTCAAATACTGAATAAGCTCGGACGCACAGATGAGTATGCATCTTTAATGGATGAGGCTGCAGCTATAGCTAATAAACAACAGTTAAATGCTCTGGGCTATCAAATGATGAATGCGAAAGACTACGATCGAGCTGTGAAATTTTTTAAGCAAAATATAGCGAATTATCCTGAAGACCCTAATGGATATGATAGTTTAGGTGAATGCTACAAAACCATGGGAGAAAACCAAAAAGCAATAAAGAACTTTAAAAAATCGTTATCCATGAACCCACCTGAGAATGTCAGAACCAATTCCGAGAAACATCTCAAAGAATTAGGTGCTTTGTAAGGTCATCAATCCAATCACCAATAGTTTGTTTAAAGGGCTCATCCACATGCGGTTGAGCCCTTTTAACTGATATAATTCCAGATATTCCGGTATTTGGCCATTTGTCTATAAGTATTCAAAATAGCTTTGTTACTTGGTGAAGATAATGATGGGTCATTATTCAAGATTTGTTTCGCATAATATCGTGCAGATTTTAAGATATCATTATCTTTTATTAAGTCCGCTATCTTGAGATTGAGGACGCCGCTTTGCTGGGTGCCCATAATGTCGCCTGGGCCACGGAGTTTTAAATCTACTTCGGCAATTTCAAAACCGTCATTGGTACGTGCCATGGTTTCTAATCGGGTTTTACTATCGTTACTCAGTTTATGGCTTGTCATTAATATGCAATAACTCTGTTCGGCGCCGCGACCAACACGACCTCGCAACTGATGAAGTTGGGATAGGCCAAAGCGCTCGGCACTTTCAATGACCATTACAGAGGCATTGGGAACGTTTACACCTACTTCAATTACGGTTGTGGCTACCATAATTTGGGTTTCGCCTTTTACAAAACGTTGCATTTCATAGTCTTTGTCAGCCGCCTTCATTTTTCCATGCACTATGGATATTTGGTATTTTGGCTTTGGAAAGTCCCTTTCAATACTGGCATAGCCATCCATTAAATCTTTGTAATCCATTTTTTCGCTTTCCTGAATGAGTGGATACACAACGTAAATCTGCCTACCTTTTTCTATTTCATCTCGGATGAACCTAAAAACTTTCAGCCTGTTTTTGTCATATCGATGGACTGTTTTGATGGCTTGTCGTCCAGGAGGCAACTCATCAATTATAGAAATGTCCAAATCACCATAAACCGACATGGCTAAAGTTCTTGGAATAGGTGTTGCGGTCATGATTAAAATATGTGGCGGAATGGCATTTTGAGCAGGCGCGTTTTCAGGATTTTGGTTTGGACCTTTGTGCCATAATTTGCTTCTTTGAGCTACTCCAAAACGATGTTGCTCGTCGATAATAGCAAGTCCTAAATTTTTGAATTTTACAGTATCTTCCAAGAGGGCATGAGTACCAATTAGGATCTGTAATTGACCATTTTCAAGATTTTTATGAATTTCTTTTCGTTCTGAAGTATTACTTGAGCCAGTTAATATTTTTATGCTGATTTTCAATTTATTACACCACTCAAGTAATCCGTTATAGTGCTGGACTGACAAAATTTCAGTCGGAGCCATTAAACAGGCTTGAAAACCGTTGTCAAGTGCCATGAGCATTGACATGAAGGCAACTATGGTCTTCCCGGAACCCACATCGCCCTGTAACAAGCGATTCATTTGTGCCTGACTACCTAAATCGGTTCGAATTTCCTTAAGCACACGCTTCTGGGCCTGGGTCAATTCAAAAGGTAAATGGTCATTAAAAAAGGTATTAAAATAATCACCCACTTGATTGAAAGGAAGGCCTTTTATTTTTGATTTATGAATGAGGTTTTTTAAAATTAGTTGTAATTGGATGTAGAATAATTCTTCGAATTTTAATCGGTATTGTGCTTTGGTTAAAAGCTCCTGATTTTTTGGAAAATGAACATTGAATAATGCATCGCTTTTTGATAGTAATTTTTGGGCTTCCAGAAGTTCAGGTGATAAGGTTTCTATAAAACGACCGTTGGTTTCCAAAAACAACTGTTGCATAGTTTTAGTGATTACACGATTGCTGATGCCTTTGTTGGTCAATTTTTGAGTAGAAGGATAGAGGGGCTGCATCGCAGAACTTAAACTTTTATTGTGTTCCGATAGCAACTCCATATCTGGGTGGGGCATGCTAAACTTGCCATTAAACCAATTGGTTTTTCCGAAAATTACATAAGGGGTCTGTAGTTTTAAGCTATCACGTATCCATTTCTGGCCTCGAAACCAAACTAGTTCCATGGTTCCTGTGTCATCCTGGAAGGTTGCTACCAGGCGTTTCCCTTGTTTTTGTCCAATTTCTTCAAATTTGACAATTTTCCCTACAACCTGAACGTCAGAACTATTGCGCTCAAGGTCACTTATTTTATAGTATTTAGTGCGGTCTAAATATCTGTTCGGAAAAAGATTTAGTAAGTCTTGATAGGTGTGAATACCTAATTCTTTTCGTAATAGGTCTGCTCTGTTTGGACCAACATTTTTTAAGTAATCTATGGGAGTTTGTAAGTTTACTGCCATCTTAAGTTTATGGAAGACTAAAATACAAGTTTATTGACAGATTTTCATAAATTGCATTCTGTTAATTTAAAAAATCAAATAACAGTATGAGGTATTTTAAAGCCGCAATATGGTTTATAGCAGTCGTGGTTATGGCGGTTAGTTTTAATTGTAGTAGCGACGATAGTTCTGGTGACAATTCGGGAGCAAATTTAATTGTAACAGGGTCATTTATCCATTTTGGAGAGGTCGATGTGTTAAGTGTTTCTGGTTCACAGGCTGTTACAGTCAAGGGGCAGAATTTAACGGCAGGTCTCAATGTAACTGTAACTGAAAATTTTGAGGTGTCATTGGATGATATAAATTTTTCAAATAATGTGTCAATTTCAAAAAGCGATGCCAATTCAGGAAATGTTTCGGTATATGTGAGGTTCGCGCCTCAAGAAACAGCTGTTGGAAATGTTCAAGGAACCGTAACGTTTCAAAGCTCGGGGGCAACGAATAAAGTTTTGAATGTTATAGGTATAGGGGTTAGTATTGCTCCTGTGGTCACGGTTAACCGGGTTAGCTTGGATTTTGGTGAAATAGTTGTTGATCAGGTTTCTGATGTCCAGCAAATAATAGTTAATGGGGATAATTTGGAAAACGCAACTACGGTGAATGTTTCCAGTGATTTTGAAGTGTCTTTAGATGGGGTTTCTTTTGGTGATTCTGTTTTAATAGATGTGGCTAATGTAAATGATAATACAGTTGTATATGTGCGATTTGCCCCTTCTTCAGCTGAAGAGCTGTCCGGAATTTTGACTGTTCAAAATGCTTTAACCGATGATGTTGAAGTAGCATTGACTGGAACAGGGTTACCGATTATTCATAATTATATGACCTTTGATCAGCAGCCATTGGGCTTTGGAGGTGGTTTTAATCAGTCGGCTTCTCAAGTGTTTAATTTGCATGATGATATATCGAATGTAGCTCAAATTAAAATGTACCTGCAAATAGACTGTCCAAGCACAGGCTGTGATGATTGGGACCGATTTGCAAATATAAAAGTAAAGGATTCGGATACGGGGAATTGGTTTGAAATAGGAAGATATATTACACCTTATTGGGTTGGAACTCAACAATTGGAAAGAGGTTTGGAGTTTGATGTGACTGATTTCAAAAGTTTATTAACTGGATCTGTAGAAGTCCGCATTTACATTGAAAACTGGACTCAAAAGGCCGATTTGATTACGTTGGAATTTGATTATATAGAAGGAACGCCAGATTTCCCTTATTATGCGGTATCTGAAGTACTAGGTTTTCATGCAAATTCTATTAGCGGCGTGCCTTATGGTGTTGCTCACGGGCTTGATTTGGATAAATCAGTATCTATCCCTGCCAATGCCGAAAGCACACACTTAAGGACTATTATTTCAGGTTGGGGACATGCTACACCGGCAGATTCGGACGGCAGGCCATGTGCGGAATGGTGTTATCGTGCTCACGATGTAAAAATCAATGGTGTCAATACTTTTGTTCATGATTTGGGTCCCATAGGTTGTGCGTCAAACCCTGTTAGTAATCAAGATCCGGGGAATTGGCAACCAGATAGAGCAGGTTGGTGTCCGGGTATGGCTGTGCCAGTAAGAACAGACAATTTTGCTGCGTCTATGGCTGGAAGCACCTTTACTTTTGAATATGATTTTGAGGACTGGACCAATAACAACGGTAATGGTGATGCGTATTATGCAACTTCTACTTATGTAGTTGTTAAAAGCAATACAGCTATATCGGCTCCGTCAGTGTCAGATTAAAATATAAGAGTTTTTAATAGAAAGGCACGTTTTTATACGTGCCTTTTGTATTTTGGTACTATCGTTGATAACGCATTAATATGAAATTCACCTTGGTTTTGTCTTTGTTTCTGTGGGCTGCGTCTTTGATGGCGCAACAAACGGATTATGTTGATTTTATTTCTGCAAAAGCTAATGTCTTTGAGATAGGCACTTCCGAAGGGTATATAGGTGGAGAAGTGGTTTATAATTTTACTGTTTTAAGGGACGTGGATTCTATTTTTGTTGATGCGATGAATTTTAAACATTCAGCAGTTTCGTTGGGTGATTTTGAGGCAAAAGAGCATGAATATGATGGAAAGCATATTATTGTGAGAGAGTCCTTCAAATCAGGACAAAGTTATAAGCTATCGGTAAGTTGGGTTGCAAAGCCCTCCAAGGCCTTATATTTTGTGGGTTGGGATAATGATGCGCCTGATCAGGTCTGGACACAAGGACAAGGAAAATACACGAGTAGTTGGTTACCGAGTATTGA
This sequence comes from Hanstruepera sp. CR43, assembly GCF_055227665.1. Taxonomy (NCBI): domain Bacteria; kingdom Pseudomonadati; phylum Bacteroidota; class Flavobacteriia; order Flavobacteriales; family Flavobacteriaceae; genus Hanstruepera; species Hanstruepera sp. CR43. The sequence continues at coordinate 3,009,217 of NZ_CP200078.1, forward strand.
TGATATGAATGATAAAATTGAGTTTGATCTAACTATCACTTTTGATAATGATTATCAGGTTCTTGCAAATGGTAAGCTGATTGATAAAGATGTGGGGCAAGAGAAAACTATTTGGCATTATGATATGGAGCGCCCAATGTCCAGTTATTTGGTTGCTTTAGCAATTGGAAAGTATGATAAGTATGTTGAGACTTCTGAAAGCGGTATTCCTATTGAAATGTATTATTATCCCGAAGACTCCTTGAAAGTAGAGCCAACTTATCGTTACACAAAGCAAATATTTGATTTTTTGGAACAGGAAATAGGTGTGCCTTATCCATGGCAAAATTACAAGCAGGTGCCTGTGCATGATTTTCTCTATGCTGGTATGGAAAACACCAGTTTAACGATTTTTTCTGATGCTTTTGTAACTGATTCCATTGGTTTTAATGACCGAAACTATGTCAATGTCAATGCGCATGAATTGGCGCATCAGTGGTTTGGTGATCTCGTAACGGAAACATCGGGAACACATCACTGGCTTCAAGAAGGTTTTGCAACCTACTATGCGCTATTGGCTGAAAGGCAGGTGTTTGGTGATAATTATTACTACTGGCGATTGTATGAGTATGCTCAAGAGTTATTCGATCAGGATAATAATGGACAAGGAACATCTTTGTTGGATCCAAAATCCAGTAGCACAACATTTTACAAACGTGGCGCTTGGGTGTTGCATGCTATTAAGGAGCTTGTTGGTACAGAAGTCTTTAAGCAGGCTGTAAAAAACTATTTAAATGAATATCAGTTTAAAAATGTGGAAACTGCGAATTTTATTCAGGAGGTAGAAAGACTACACGAAAAGTCATTAGACGATTTTGTTTCTGAATGGCTTGAGGCTAAATCTTTTCCATATAATCAGGCTATGGCAAGTTTGGAGAAATCGGTTTTTATGCAAGAGTATCTCATGGCAGATTGTGAAGCTAAAACGTCTAAATGTGATTACTTTATGGAAGCTCCTTTGTCTGAAGAGGCTAAATCTAAAATTATATCTCAGGTTCCTGAACGAGTCACTCTAGAGGTTTTTAGGGATGGTTTAAAGGTCAGGCAAGCCATTGCTGAGCATGTTGTGGATATACCCATTTCTTTTAAAACAGCTTACGAATCGCTTTTGCATGATAAATCCTATATCACCATTGAGTATGCGCTCTATAACCTTTGGAATAGTTTTCCAGAAGAGCGTCCAAAGTATTTAAATGAAACAGTGGATATAACAGGTTTAAATGATAAGAATGTACGCTTACTCTGGTTAGTTTTGGCTTTATCGACAGCAGATTATCATGAAAGCGACAAACAGACTTATTTTGATGAGCTGGTCAACTATACGTCTTCGAATTATAGTTTTGAGGTGCGTATGGGTTCATTTTCCTATTTGGAAGCCATTGGATTATTTCCGGAACAGGCTTTGAGGCATTTGGTTGCTGCAAGTAGTCACCATAGTTGGCAGTTTAAACAGTTTGCGAATAGGCTATTGGATAGATTGTCAAATAACGAGACTTATGCCAGGCAAATTCAAAACATTAAAAACCAACAATAATATGAGGGCTTTGGTTATTTCTGGAGGAGGGAGTAAAGGTGCTTTTGCTGGAGGCGTGGCCCAATACCTGATTCAGGAAAAGAACCACCGATATGATATGTTTATTGGAACTTCAACTGGGAGCCTGTTGGTTTCACATTTGGCTTTGGGGCAAGTGGAAGCTATTAAACAGATTTATACAAATGTGACTCAAGATGATATTTTTGATAGTTGTCCGTTTATCATCAAAAAGAAAAAAGGATTGGAAACTATCGCAATCAATCATGTAAATGTGTTACGAAATATCTTAAAAGGTCAAAAAACCTTTGGGGAAAGTCATAATCTAAAGAAATTAATTCAGAACAGCTTTTCGGAAGAATCTTTTTTAGAACTTAAGAATGGAGCAAAAGACGTTGTGGTGACTGTTTCTAATTTATCCTTGAATCAGGTGGAGTATAAATCAATAAAAGATTTTGATTATAACGAATTTTGTGAATGGATATGGATTTCTTGTAACTACACCCCATTTATGACTTTGGTTAAAAAGAATGGTTGTGAATATGCCGATGGAGGACTGGGTTCCATGGTACCCATTGAGGAGGCTATTAGACGTGGAGCTACACATGTAGATGCGGTTATTTTGCAAACTGAAGTCACACAACTAAACCGAATGCCATCGCTCAATGCGTTTTCATTGTTAACAAATATGTTTGCGTTTATGTTGGATAGAATTGAAAGTCAGAATATTAGAATTGGCAAATTTGTGGCATCCAATCACGAAGCTATTATTGATTTTTATTACACGCCAACCGTCTTGACTACAAATTCATTAATTTTTGATAAAGAAAAAATGACCAAGTGGTGGTCCAGTGGCTTTGATTACGCCAAACATAAAAATCAGCAAACGAGTCCATTAGAGATAGCGACATAATATGAGAGCATTAGTAATATCTGGAGGAGGAAGTAAAGGGGCGTATGCAGGAGGTGTAGCTCAATATTTAATGGAAGAACAAGGGAAGGAATATGATATGTTCTTGGGTACATCAACCGGAAGTTTATTAGTGCCTCATTTGGCTGTAAACAATATTCCGAAGCTTTATGACATTTTTACTAACGTGCAACAGCATGACATTTTTAGCGTTAGCCCTTTTGTACAGAGAAAAAAAGGGGATCGCGAGTATGTTTCCATTGATTTTGTAAACTCTTTATGGCAATTTGTTCGTTTAAAAAGAACTTTTGGAGAAAGTAAAGCCTTAAGACGGAATATTAGAAAGAACTTTACGAGAGAGGAGTATGAGGTCATCAAATCAACTAAGCATGATTTAGTGGTAACAGTATCCAACTTGTCTAAAAACAGTGTAGAGTACAAATCCATTCAAGATTGTACTTATGAGGAATTTTGTAATTGGATTTGGATTTCCTGTAACTATATTCCGTTTATGTCCATTGCTAAAGTTAATGGTTATGAGTATGCTGATGGCGGGTTGGGTTGTGTAGTGCCTATCAGGGAGGCTATCAAGCGCGGTGCAACCGAAGTGGATGCTATTGTATTGGAAGCTGAAAACATGGAGCGAAATAAGGTGTTGGGTAAAAATCCATTTTCACTGATGCTCAATTTATTCGGCCATCTTTTGGATCAGGTTGAACGGAATGATATTATCATAGGTCAATTAGCTGCAAAAAATAGAGGTGTCAAGCTTAATTTATACTATACACCGACTGCTCTTACTGAAAACTCATTGATTTTTAGTAGACGGTTAATGGTTAAATGGTGGGAGCAAGGCTATGAATATGCTAAACTTAAACATGGCGATCCTACCACATCTCGCTGACTTCTTGTTTTATAAAAGACAAAGCAGCGTCACTAGGTGCACGCTTCTCCATCATTTCTGTTAATACAACCTCACGTAGTTTATTGGCTGAATCGGTTTTTTCTAAAAGGCCTGCTTTCCGAATTAGCTGAATGGTGGCATTTTTGGCGGCTGTAATAATGTTCCAGCACTCATCACTTAAATAGATTTGCTGTGATAAATTGTGTTCAAACTCCTGTTCAATTGTTTGTATAAGTAATGATTCGTAAATATCTTTATCAGAAGAAGTTGGATGCACTCTAATAAGTAATTTAGAAGGTGTTATTCGCTCTAAAAAAAGCGCCATACGTTCATAAGCTTGTAATCGTAATGGCATGGCATTCACTTGCATCTCCTTTTGCAGCAAAAAACGGCGTCTGCCATCTTCATTTTTGGTGTGTTCCTTAAAAAAATAATATGCAATCGCACCTGTTATCAGCGCTGGAATAGCATATAAAAATAAACCAATAATTTGTTCCGTATCCATAGTTTGTAATTTCAATAACAAACATAATGTGTTTTACAAACTAAACAAAATCATCTATAAACTTTATAATAGTGTAGATTTTCAGAAAAATGACAATTTTGTAAATACTTGAAAAACAGAATAATAAAAAATAAAAACGCATTTTATCGAAAAAATATGCATTTCATAGAGTTGTTTTTTGTATATTAGCACCCTAAAGTCTGAATATTTTAAAATTAGTAACCCCAAATCTAATGAAAAATAGGACCAACCTAAATCGTAGCATGGCTACTTATGTGAAATTGAGACTGCATCATTTTTGTCTCGTCGTTATGATGCTTTCATCCTTTTATGGATTCTCGCAATTTACTGCCATTCCAGATAGTCAATTTGAAACGGCTTTAATACAATTGGGATACGATTCTTATCCATTAGATGGACAGGTGCTATCACAAAACATTGCAACCATTAATTATCTTAATCTTAATGGTCGTGGAATATATGATCTAACTGGCATTGAAGACTTTAGTTCGTTGATTTATTTAAATTGCAGTAGTAACAATCTAACCGAACTGGATTTGACTTCAAATAACAATTTGATACAGGTTAAATGTTATTATAATCAACTTGAAACCATTGACTTCCCAATTAATTCTAATTTAACGAGTTTGATTTGTCATTCTAATGATATCTCGGAATTGGATTTATCAAATTTAGATTTATTAGATGAATTTGATTGTTCCAATAATACCATTCAGCAGATAGACTTGAGCCACAATACACTTTTGGCGAAATTAAACTGTAGTACCAATGAAATATATCAAATTGATGTAAGCAACAACCCTCTTTTAGAAGAGGTTATTTGCAAAAACAATTTGATTGAGGAAATCAATGTTGGCTCTAATAGTTCGCTTGAAATATTGGATTTGTCTTATAACCTTCTACAGGGTATTGATTTAAGTCAAAATGCATGGTTGAAAGAATTTAGCTGTAACAATAATCTATTGTCTGGTTTGGATCTCCAAAGCAATACTGCTCTTGAAGTTTTAAATTGTAATATGAACCGCTTGACGGCCTTACTTGTAGATGAAAACCTTGAACTTTTAAGCTTATCATGTGGACAAAATCAATTAACTGAATTAAATATTACAGCAAATACAAATCTAAATAACTTATCCTTCTATGATAATCAAATAAGTGATATTGATCTTTCAGAAAACACGTATTTAAGACAGTTATACGGATATAATAATTTGCTTGAAGAACTTGATATTACTAATAATGTATCCATTACGCATTTATCGATTGGTAACAATTTTTTGACAGCTTTGGACGTGACTCAAAATAGTATTTTGAATTACTTCAACTGTATCAATAATCAGATTACGAGTTTAGACTTGTCGAATAATGGTCAATTGAGACGATTGCTGTGCGAGAATAATGACCTCGAATTTTTAGATGTTGCTAATGGGAATAATACGGCGATTAGGGATTTCAGTGCTTACAACAATGCTGTTTTAACTTGTGTTATAGTAGATGATCCGGAATATAGCACCCAGTGCTTGGACTTTAATTGATGAGCAGACCGAATATAGTATTGATTGTGCTAGTTTATCGGTTGAAAATTTTGATTCCAACTCTATTTCATTGTTTCCGAATCCTGTAAATGATGTTGTTACAATTTTAACGGATCAGGATTTGAAATTTAATTTAGTAAGCGTCAATGGACAAATTATATTAAATGGGGAATTAATTCGAACGAATAAATCCATTGATCTTTCACAGCTTTCAGATGGTGTTTATTTCTTGAAATTGATTTCGGAATCAGGAAGTACTATTAAAAAAATTATTAAAGAATAAAGATATTTTATTTGAGTGTTAGTTAATGATGCTTCAGATTATTGTTGTAGGATAATTTGAAGCATTTTTAATAGTTACCACCTAAATATGGACATGTTTTTAGAGCGTTCACATTTGAAAATGTCACTTCTGTTTTTTCGTACATGTAGGTTCTATTTAAATTTTCCGATAAGTTGTGGTCATCTACATTCACATCTATATCTTTCATTTTAAACTGACATGGGTGTTCATAACCTGCAGCATGGGTTATCTCAATAAATTCTTTACGAAAGGTTCTAAAATACTGGGCTAATCGTTCAGATTTTAAAGGGATATTGATACCGCTTTGTAACCATTTGCTTTGAGTGGCTACGCCACTAGGACAACGATTCGTATGGCAGACTTGTGCCTGAATACAGCCAATACTCATCATGGCTTCTCGAGCAACATTAATACAATCTGCGCCCATAGCAAAAGCCATTGCCGCTTTAGCTGGAAAACCTAGTTTTCCACTGCCAATAAAAACAATGCGTTCTGTGAGCTGCTTCCTTTGAAATACCTTATAAAGATCACTAAAGCCATAAACCCAGGGTAGAGAAACATGATCCGCAAAACTCGGAGGTGCTGCACCTGTACCACCTTCGCCACCATCAACTGTTATAAAATCAGGTCCTTTGCCAGTTTTAATCATTAAATCTGCCAATTCTTCCCATTCATCCAGTTTGCCAATTGCTGCTTTGATACCAACCGGTAAACCGGTATGTTCTGCAATAGATTCAATGAATTCCATCATTTCGGGGACGTTTGAAAATGCAGAATGGTTGGGAGGTGACAAAACATCTTTTCCTAGAGGGACATGTCTGATATCGGCAATTTCCTTTGTGATTTTTGCTGCTGGTAAAACACCGCCTTTTCCAGGTTTAGCACCCTGTGATAATTTAATTTCTATGGCTTTAATAAATGGATTCTTTTGAACCAATTTAACCAGTTTGTCCATTGAAAAGTTTCCCTCTTCATCACGCACTCCAAAGTAGCCTGTACCAAAATGGAAAATAACATCGCCACCATGACTGTGATAAGGAGATAAGCCGCCTTCGCCTGTATTATGGTAGGCATGAGCAATCTTAACGCCTTTATTAAGCGATTCCACAGCTTTAGCAGAGAGGGAACCAAAACTCATAGCAGATACGTTAATAACGGAAGCTGGACGATATGGTTTTTTACGCTTATTGTAAAGCCCCATGACTTTGGCACACGGTAAAAAGTTTTTGTCTATAGCATTAGGATGATTTTTATCAATTTTATAAGGCATCATGGCATTATTGATAAAAATATGCTGGTGTGCATAAATGTCCCTATCCGTCCCGAAACCTTCATAATTGTTTTCTTTTTTTGCAGAGGCGTAAATCCAGCCTCTTTCAATTCTGTTAAAAGGAAGTTCTTCTCGGTTATTGGCAACAAAGTACTGTCTGATTTCAGGACCAATGCTTTCAAATAGATATCTGATATGGCCAATGATTGGGAAATTATGACTAATGGTGTGCTTTTTCTGAATAAAAATGTCTCGTATCGCTATTAAAAAAAGAATAATAACTAGCCACACCCACCAATTAACTCGCCAAAGAAATTCGAAAAAAGTACCCATTAAGTATTAATTTGAAGTAAATATATTTAAAATAATGGATATATTTAGTGTGTGCACAAGGCTTTAAAAACAATAGTAAAGATATTAATGGCTGCCATATTTGTTGTGGTGCTAACTGTTTTTTTTGGTGAAATGTATCTAAAGGGCAAAATAGAGAATCTGCTTAAAAATAGGTTGCCTGAATCTGTTAATTTGACATACTCCGATTTGCAGTTAAGCTTGATGCGTGATTTTCTTGAAATTCAAAACCTGGAATTTACTCGAATAGGTGAAATAAGCAATAAAACGAATTTGGAAATTAAGGTTAAATCATTGACAGTTGACAATATAAATTATTGGAATTATCTTTTTGGGGATACCATTCAAATTGAAGATTTGAAAATTTCGGAGCCTATAATAACATACTATCATAATAAACAGGTTCACAAAGAGGGGTACAGTGCTGAAAAAGTGATTCAATTAAATGAAAGTGTTTCAATATCCCATTTTAAAATTAGTAATGGATCTCTGGCAATTTATGATTTTGTTACAGATTCCATAAAAACAAATATTAAAGGTTTTAATTTATTATTAAACGAAATGACTTTGAATACTGAAACCCAAAAAGAAATGATACCTGTTAAGGTGGGTTCGTATAATTTGGAGTTAGATAGTTTGTTTTTCAAACTCAATGATTATGAGGATTTAACTACGGGAAAATCAAAGTTTTCCAATACATCATCTACATTAAAAAATATCAAGTTAAAAACAAAGTACTCAAAAAAGGAACTTTCTAAAATCATATCTGTTGAGAGGGACCACTATAATTTGGAAGTAGATTCAGTTAGCTTGCATAAAATGGATTTAGGTTATATGAAGGACAAGGTCTTTTTTGTTAAAATTCCTAAAGCGGTTTTTTATGAACCAGTTTTTGAAGTCTACAGAGATAAACTGGTTGCTGACGACCCCAAAATAAAAAGTTTGTATGGAAAAATGTTAAGGCATCTAGATTTTAAACTATCAATGGACACTATTAAAGTTAAGAATGCAAACATTAAGTACTCTGAAAAGGTTAGAGAAGATAGATCTGCCGGAGAAATTGTTTTTTCCAATTTTAATGCTGATATAGAAAATTTAGGAAATACATATTCAAGTCCTAATGAGACTATTCTACAAATAGATACAAATTTTATGGAACATGCGCCACTTCATGTAATGTGGAAATTCGATGTTAATAATACCCAAGATGAGTTTCTGTTTCAAGCGGAAATGGGCAAATTGAATGCTGACCAACTAAACAAATTTACACAGCCTAACTTTAATAAGCGTTTTGAAGGCGAACTGGATAAGACATATTTTACCATTTTTGGTAATTCGGAAAAATCTCAAATTGATTTTAAAGTAAAATATGATTTTTTTGATATTGTTGCGCTCAAAAAAAATGGTCAAGAAAAAAATCGATTTCTTTCGGACATTTTCAACATATTCATCACAAAAAGCAGTAAAAAAGGGACAGATGGTTTTGTTGAAGTTACACGTCATGACATCCAGCGCAATAAAACAAAATCTGTGTTCAATTATATTTGGATTAATACGAGGGCAGGTTTAGTTAAAGCCATGACAATTGAATAATATGTTTTCTTAAATTGTTTATAATTATTCATAATTCTAACGCCCAAAAACATGTACATTGGTTATTTTCACACTTTAAAAGATTTGAAGTTTGGAGAAGTATTTAAGCCAGCTAAATGATGCGCAATTAGCGCCTACTTTGCAGAAAGAAGGCCCCATGATTGTAATTGCAGGTGCAGGTTCAGGTAAAACGCGGGTATTAACTTATAGAATTGCCTATTTGATGAGTCAGGGTGTTGATGCCTTCAATATTTTGGCATTGACATTTACCAATAAAGCGGCGCGTGAAATGAAAGCCCGTATTGCAACCATTGTTGGTGAAAGTGAAGCCAAGAATTTATGGATGGGCACCTTTCACTCGGTGTTTGCTAAAATTTTGCGATTTGAAGCAGATCGATTGGGTTATCCCAGCAACTTTACTATTTATGACACCCAAGATTCTGATAAATTGATAGCATCCATTATCAAGGAAATGAATCTGGATAAGGATGTATACAAATACAAGCAGATTCGCTCACGCATTTCTTCTTACAAAAATAGTTTAATAACTGTAAAAGCCTATTTTCAAAATCCAGAACTAATAGAGGCTGATGCCATGGCTCGTAGACCCAAAATGGGTGAAATCTACAAAAACTATGTAGAGCGCTGCTTTAAGGCAGGTGTTATGGATTTTGATGACTTGTTGCTAAAAACCAATGAGTTATTGACCCGTTTTCCTGATGTTTTAGCTAAATACCAGGATAAGTTTCGATATATTTTGGTGGATGAGTATCAGGATACCAATCATTCACAATATTTAATAGTAAGAGCCTTGTCTGATAGATTTCAAAATATTTGCGTCGTGGGAGATGATGCGCAAAGTATCTATGCCTTCCGTGGTGCGAATATCAATAATATTTTGAATTTTCAACGGGATTATGACGATGTCAAAGTATTTAGGCTTGAACAGAACTACCGATCTACTAAAAATATCGTTAATGCAGCCAATTCAATTATTGACAAGAATCAAACTAAATTAGATAAAGTTGTATGGACTGCTAATGATGAAGGAAACAAAATTATTGTTAACAGGTCGTTGACGGATGGTGATGAAGGTCGATATGTAGCGAGTTCTATTTTCGAAAATAAAATGCAGAATCAATTACAAAATAGTGATTTTGCCGTTTTATATCGTACCAATGCGCAATCGCGTGCTATTGAGGATGCTTTGAGAAAACGAGATATCCCATATCGTATTTATGGTGGATTGTCGTTTTATCAGCGCAAGGAAATCAAAGATGTATTGTCTTATTTGCGATTGATCATTAATCCAGCGGATGAAGAAGCTTTGAAGCGCGTTATCAATTTCCCGGCTCGCGGTATTGGCCAAACTACCATTGACAGGTTAATTGTAGCTGCAAATGGTTATAATCGATCGATTTTTGAGGTTATGGAGCATATTGACAAACTTGAAATCAATATTAACTCTGGTACACGTAATAAACTCCAAGATTTTGTAACATTGATTAAGAGTTTTCAGGTCTTGAATCAAACGGCTAATGCTTTTGAATTAGCCGATCATGTGGTCAAAGCTAGTGGTCTAATCCGAGAATTTAATAAAGATGCTACACCAGAAGGTGTTGCCAGAATGGAAAATATTGAAGAGTTACTCAATGGGATCAAGGATTTTGTGGAAGGCCAGAAAGAATTGGCTGATGCCACTGCATCATTAGCCGAATTTTTAGAAGATGTGGCTTTAGCAACCGATTTAGATGCCGATAAAGGTGATAGCAATCATGTGGCACTCATGACGATTCATTTGGCAAAAGGGCTGGAGTTTCCATATGTTTATATCGTAGGGTTGGAAGAAGACCTGTTTCCAAGTGCCATGAGTATGAATACCAGAAGTGAACTGGAGGAGGAGCGTCGTTTATTTTATGTGGCATTAACGAGGGCTGAAAAACAAGCGTATTTAACCTATGCATTATCAAGATATCGCTGGGGTAAATTAATTGACTCTGAACCAAGTCGCTTTATTGAAGAAATTGACGATCAATATCTAGATGTTATTACCCCTATTGAGGAACGTCGGTTTAATCCCATGCTTGATGCTGATATTTTTGGAGATATTGAACCCAATAAAATTAGATTTAAAAAACCCGTTCAACCATCATTCAAAAATAAGGGCAAACCTATTGAGAGGATAGAAAAGAAAACGGTCACAACGCCTAAAAATCTGAAGCCGGTGGCTCAAGCAAATGGCAATACCAATTTGTTTGACAATAAGCTTTCAGTTGGAAATGTTGTTGAGCACATGCGATTTGGTAAGGGTGAGGTCTTAAAAATCGAAGGTGCAGGAGGCGATACCAAGGCTGAAATTAAGTTTGATAATGGTGGTGTAAAAAAACTATTACTACGCTTTGCTAAATTAAAGGTGATCAGTTAAGACTTATTTAACCATAATAACTGAATTGATATTGCCGTGACCATCGTATTCTTTTACTGGGTTATTAGGATCAACATACCATTCATCTTCAATAATAAACTTATAATGATGCTTTCCACCTGAAAGCCATAAGTTGTAGGTCCAGCCATAGTCTGTCTTTTTCATTTTATAAGAGTTTTCAGACCAGTCGTTAAAACTTCCAGAAAGAATGACTTTTTGAGCTTCTGTAAATCCTTTCAGATTAATAGTGACGAGTTTGGTAATGTCAATGACTGAATTAAATTCTCCAAATTCATTCTCCACTTTATTTGGATTACCAGGGTCTTCTATCCATTCTCCATCGACAATGTAGCGATACTCATAGACACCCGGATTAATTTGTAATGATAATTCCCAGCCATTTTCTGTTTTAGCCATTTTAAAATGATCTTCATTCCATTTGTTAAAGGAACCAGCAATAATAACTTTTTCGGCATCTTTAAATCCTTTTAGCCTGAAACAGGCATTTCCATTTTGATCTTGGTAGGCAGTGTAAAGCTTGAGATTGTAAACAGGAAGTTCAATTCCATCTTCAGTTTTGGCAGGTACAATGTTTGCAATTTCGTTATTGGGCTCTGCCCAGAATTTCCCATTAACCAAAAACTTAAATTCCCATGAAAATTCATCGGTGAAATCCGTTACTTTCTTTCGTAATTCGAAAATATTTTCATTAATCCGCTGCATTTTCCAATCGTCACGAGTCCAGTTGTTAAACTGACCGGAAACAATGACGTCATGGATTTTAAAGTCTTCAAAATCATCTGCAAACTGATATTTATCAGAGGTTATTTTTTCGTAATCTCGCTTATCAAAAGTAAATACCACATCATCACCATCAATGCGATATCCTTTAATTGTTTTTTCCTGGGAGAAACCTAGAAGCGATAAACAAAAAAAGAAACCAAATACAATATGTATTAAACCTTTTCTCAATGTTGTGTTATAGGATACTCTATAAAATAGAGCATTTCTTTATGATAGTTGATAATTGTTCGTTTTGATTTTAAAAATTCGTACCCTAATATACCATCTAAATCTGTACCAAATGCTTTATTCATTTGATTAAAATTTGTCAAGACCGTATTCATTGGACCGAAAAATAGTGTTTCGCTCAATCGGACTCTGTGCATTTTTCCGGCAATGACTTCAATTTTTTTATTACCAGCACCGACTAAAGTTAATCGTTTTTTAGGAATAAAGTTTTTTAAAATCTCTTTATTGAGATTTTTACTTATTTGATTGAATTCCGCTGCCGTATCCAATCCGAATTTCAACTTTTGGTTATCAACATCACCATAGAGAATGATTGTATGGTTTTTGAGGGTAAAATTGAGACTATCGACTATTTCTTCTAAATAAACATCTTTATCTAGCTTATTTCCATCTCGATCTACTTTTGATAATGTTATTTGATTTAGGTAGAGATCTATAAAAATTTCATATTCTTTGAGAACTGAAAAACCAATAATACCCAAAAGCTTTACTTTTTTACTGTTCTCGATATGAGACAGATCAATAACATCAGAATTTATGGATTCCAGTTTGAAATTCTCAAGAACAAAATCCTTGATTTGTTTTTCGTAGGGATTATCAACGGCTTCTAAAATGCCATAGGACTGATTGTCTTTTTTTTGATGTTTATAAAGGGTTTTAAAGTGAACCTTATTCAGGATCATGGCTTCAGATCCGGTATCAATGATGAAGTTTCCTTTCTGCCCATGAATTTCGGCTTCCACAACAATCAGGTGGTCAACCAGTTTGAAGGGTATTCGGGTAGTATGCTCATTAATTTTTTCGGACTTCGTAAAAATAATAGCCTTTTTCTTAATGACATCATTGGCCCTTAAAAAACAAGAACAGAATACAAGTAAGAGGAATAACAAGAGTCTTGGCATATTATAAAGACTCAAAATGACGGTAAATGTTACATAAATTCAGGCTTTTTTAATCAAAATTTATTTTTATTACCATTTAACCGACCAATTGAAACAAAAATATTTAATTTGTATGGAATCACTTAAAAGAATTGTCAATGGCAGAATTTATTAAGATTTATGAAGAAAACCCTAATCCAAGGGAAATAAAAAAAGTCGTTGAGGTTTTAAAACGTGGCGGATTGATTATTTATCCAACCGATACGGTCTATGGATTGGGATGTGATATTACCAATGTCAAAGCTTTAGAGCGGATAGCTCAAATAAAAGGTGTCAAACTTGAAAAAGCCAATTTTTCTTTTGTGTGTCATGACTTAAGTAACTTGAGTGATTATGTTAAGCAAATAGATAATTCTACGTTTAAAATTCTAAAAAGAGCCTTGCCAGGTCCTTACACGTTTATTTTACCAGGTGCCAAAACGTTACCATCGGTTTTTAAAAAGAAAAAGACTGTTGGGATTCGCGTTCCGGGCAATGCCATTGCACTGGAAATAGTTAGGCAGTTGGGAAACCCCATCATTTCAACATCCATTCATGATGAGGATGATGTTTTGGAGTATACTACCGACCCTGAACTGATTTATGAAAAATGGGATAATTTAGTGGATTTGGTTATTGATGCTGGATATGGTGATAATGTGGCATCAACCATTATTGATTTATCTGAAGATGTGCCTGTAATAGTTAGAGAGGGTAAAGGGAGTTTGGAGATTTTTTAATCTAATAGTTGAATGGATGAAAAATTGAATTTTAGAATTTTTGAAAAGCAGATGCTCTATTTTATTATAGCTTTTTTCTGCATTTTACTCTTATCATCAATTCTATACTATAACACAGTTTATTATGAAAGTATTTTAATCTTCCTTTTCACTCTATATTTTTTTGCAACTTTTTTTTCTAGCCCATACTTTGTTGATAGAAGAGTTTTTGTCAAAGGTTTTTTTTCGGTATGCCTACTGAACATTGGTTCTATTTATATACTAAATCAGTTTGATAATCTAAATAATAGAATTGTTTTTAGTTTATCAATGAGCTCTTTAATGTTTTTAATACTTTATAGAGTTTTATCAGTCATTTTTCATAAAATTTATGGTAGAAATATATCATTTCTCTTCAGGGATGATAATAAGTATAAATTTTTGGGAGCTATGCTGCTTTTTATTTCCTTTATTTTTTCTTTTGGAATATTTGAGTTGTTTGAAAATATTTTGTTCTAAAAAAAAAGCCCAACCTTTCGGTTGAGCTTTATAAACTTTATAGCTTCTGGAATTAGTTTCCGGCAGTTTCTAGATTTTTCATTTCCTTCTCGATCATATCGTAGAACTCATCAATTTTAGGAAGGATCACGATACGTGTACGTCTGTTGGCTGCTTTACCTTCAGCTGTATCATTAGAAGCAATTGGAACGTATTGTGAACGTCCTGCTGCAATTAATTTTCCAGAATTAACCCCTAGGTCTTCTAGTACACGAACAACAGATGTTGCACGCTTAACACTTAAATCCCAGTTATCAATTAGAGGAGGTTTGTTGTAAGGTACTGGATCGGTATGGGCTTCAACCATACACTCAAAATCAGGCTTGCTATTAACAACTTTAGCTACTTTGCCTAATACTTCTTTTGCACGATCGTTTACAACATAGCTACCACTCTTAAATAATAATTTGTCTGCAATAGAAATGAATACAACACCTTTCTCAACATTAACTTCAATGTCTGGATCGTTGATGCCAACTTCCTTCTTCAAACTGGTTACTAAAGCTAACATAACACTATCTTTTTTGGTGATAGCATCTTGTAGGCGCGATATCTTCAAGTCTTTTTCCTTCATGCTTTCCAACGTTTTTTCAACATTGGAAGCACCTTTTGAAGTTAAAATGGTTAGGTCTTTGTTACTTTGAATTAAGTTCTCATTAGATCTCCGTAAGTCAGCTATTCTATCTTCAAGGCTATTGGCTCTTGCTGTAGCAGAGGCTCTTTCTTCCAAACAGGTGTTTAGTTTAACGGTGGCCGTGTTCAATAAATCTTGAGTTTCTTTTTGTTTCGCTTCTAAAGCAGCATATTCTTTTTTAGAAACACAGGACCCTAAAAGAAACATGGCAGAGATACTCAATAAAATTAATTTTTTCATAATGAAATAATATGGTTTAGTTGTTATTAATTAACATACCAAAATTATAGAAAAGAACAATTCGTTTGAAGCTTATTAACAAAAACTTTAACAAATTTATAAACAATTAAATCGCTTATTTCCTTTCAAATAATACTGCCAAACAATAGAGTTTGTTTTAAAGTAGTTTGAACGCTTTTTTAGTTGTTTTCTTTGTTTGATCAATTTTGGTAAATGGCTGTAAAAATAAAGATGTGCTTTTAGAATTGAAGCTATGTGTCTTGGCTTTAAATCAAATAAAAATTTAATACCTGCTAAACCATCTAAAAGTAACCGAACAATTACCAGAACAAAAACGTCTCCTGGGGCATTTTTAACTAGCATAAAAAGACTGTTTCTAAAATTCAAATAGGTTTTTTGTGGATTACTCTCTTGAAGCGTGGCACCTCCAACATGATATACAACAGATTCATGGACAAATTTTGAAGTATATCCTAAATTAAATGCTCTCCAGCATAAATCGATTTCTTCCATATGTGCAAAAAAGGATTCGTCAAATCCATTTAAACTATCAAACACTTCCTTTTTTATGAACATGCAAGCACCAGAAGCCCAAAAGATTTCAGTATTGTCATCATATTGGCCTTCATCTTTTTCAATAGTGTTGAATATGCGACCACGAGAATATGGGTATCCAAATTTATCAATAAATCCTCCGGCAGCACCTGCATATTCAAAGCAGGATTTATTTTTGTAATCCAGAATTTTTGGCTGAATGATACTTGTTGAAGGATCAGCATTAAATTCTTTGATTACTGGGTCTAACCAATTGGGTGTTACTTCAACATCACTGTTGAGTAAGCAAAAAGCTTCCGCATCGACAAATTTCAATGCCTCGTTGTATCCTTTTGCATAACCACCGTTATCTGAATTTTGAATAATCTTTACGCTGGGGAATGTGGATTTTAAAAATTCTACGGAAGTATCGTTGGAGGCATTGTCGGCAACATAAATATCAGCATTTTGAGAATAGGAGAGTACACTAGGCAAAAACTGCTCAAGTAATGCTTTACCATTCCAATTCAATATAACAATAGCTACTTTCATTTGTAATAAACAGGAATATCCTTTAAAAAATTATAGCGTTCCGATTCCGTATCCATTTGACAATAATAATGATTTAATCCGTTGGTGACCATAAGATACGATGCATTCAAAGATAAGTTGTATCGGGCAATTTGATCAAATGTTTCTTGATTTATAAGGATATGGGGAGCTTTACATTCAACAACCAAATGTATGGAGCCGTCTGAATTATAAACCACAATATCATAACGTTTTTTTAAATCGTTGACTCGCAATTCCTTTTCTACATTTACCAGTGAAATAGGATAGCCTTTATCTTGGGTTAGATATTGAATACAATGTTGCCGGACCCATTCTTCAGGCTGCAAAATCACGAATTTTTTACGTATAGGATCAAAAATAGATACTTTATTTTCGTTATTTTTGAAACGAAACGTATATGTAGGAAATTGTAATTCTTGCACTACACAAATTTGGTGATTTTTTTTGAATGGATGAAGTTAAAGCATTAGTTAGTGACATTAAAAACCGAAACCTGAAGCCTATTTATTTTTTAATGGGTGAAGAGCCCTATTACATTGATAGGATATCAGATTATATTCAGGAAACTGTTCTGTCTGAAGAGGAGAAAGGGTTTAATCAAATGGTGTTGTATGGCCGCGATGTTTCCATAGACGACATTATTGCTAATGCCAAGCGATTTCCTATGATGGCAGAATATCAAGTGGTTATTATTAAAGAAGCCCAAGAATTGTCTAGGACTATTGAAAGTCTGGTTGCCTACGCTTCTCAACCGCAACCAACTACTATTCTGGTTATTAACTACAAATATAAAACACTGGATAAACGTAAATCGCTTTACAAAGCACTTAAAAAGAACAGTGTTGTTTTTGAAAGTAAGAAATTATATGATAATCAAGTGCCCAATTGGATTAGCCGTGTTTTGGCTGGGCAGAATTACAGCATTACACCTAAAGCCTCTCAAATGCTCACGGAATTTCTTGGTACTGATTTAAGTAAAATCAGTAATGAATTGAATAAACTCAAAATTGTATTGCCAGAAGGCACTCAAATTACACCCGAATTGATTGAGGAAAACATAGGTATTAGTAAGGATTACAATAATTTTGAATTGCATAAGGCCATAGGAGCGCGCGATGTTTTGAAAGCGCATAAAATAGTCAAGTATTTTGGTGAAAACCCAAAGGACAATCCAATGGTTGTAACAGTTGGGTTCTTACATACCTACTTTGCCAAACTACTTCATCTTCATGGTTTAAATGATAAATCACCTCGAAGTGTTGCTTCGGCATTAAAAATATCTCCTTACTTCACAGAAGAGTATATTGTTGCAGCGAGAAACTATCCTATGAAAAAAGTGAGTAATATTATAGGGCTCTTACGAGAATTTGATGTTAAAAGTAAGGGTGTTGGCGCTAACGCAATTCCGCAGAAGGATTTATTAAAAGAAATGATTGTCAAGGTGATGGCTTAAGCGTTATTTTGCGGGTAAGCTCATAACATATTCATAACTTTTGTTTAATAAGTCTATCATAAAGTTTGTATTATCCATTAATTGTTCTGGTATCAACACATAATCTTTCATGACTGCTCCGTAAGACATAAATTTTGTTGTTTGATGTTCTTCTTTAAAAGTTTCACCATCTTTTTTATCTAATCTAATTCCAAATTCACCTGCTTTATTTAGCAATGAAAACATATAGCCATTAGCTGAAGTATAGGGCATGGTTTTTCCTTTACGTTCAAATTTAGGACATTGTTTTACAATATTGTCATAGACTTTAAGTTTGTCTTCCCACTTACTCAAAATTAATAGTTTATGGTTTCTTCATTACTGTAATTCTCATCAAACAAAATCAATGCATGGCCACTGGGTGCATCGTAAGGAGCTTTGGGTAGTACCGATGGGTTGTTGGGGTAGGATCCATTTTCATAAACAAGTTCCTTAAAAACACCGGAATCTTTAACTAATAAAATGGACCAACCATTCTTATCAGTTTGTTCAACAAATATTGGGGCTCTGGTAACCGAGAATTGGGTTATAATATTCATGTTTGAATCCAATAAAAGAAAAGTACATCCTCCAGTTCCGCAAAAATATGGAGACATAAAACGCACAAATATTTCATTTTGATCATCGTGATTTAAATCAACTTCATGATATTGGAATTTTCGATCGATTTCCTTTAAAAACTTCAAATCGTTTTTTAAGTAATTATCAGTTAAGAATGCTTTTATTTTTTCTGCTGAATTATCTTTTTCTTTAGGTTCTACTATAACAGATTCATCTTTAGTTGGGGAACTTTCGTTGCTTTCTTTGACTTTATCATTTTTACAGTTACTTATTAACAATAAAACTAGAATGATGAAGGGGAATATTTTTTTCATGATACATTGGTATTTACGGTTGGTCAAAAGTGTTTAGTTTCATGTTGAAATCATATTGTAAGTCTTCATGAAGTGAGGATATCAATTTTTTAATAGTTGCAATTTGTCTGTTGAAAATATTGGTTAAGGTAACATTTTGTTTTATGGATGGAGAGAATGCTTGTAATTTTTCGCAAAAATAGATCAGTAATTCGGCTTCGGTTTCTTTTTTAAGGGAATATCTAGCATATTTCTTTATTGTCCTTAAAATCTTTCGTACACTTTTTTTGATATAAAAATAACTGGCTGTATTGATATTGTCAAACTGCTCATCGATTTCAACCTTTATGCTGTTAACGTAATCTTCTTCATTGTGAGCCTCAAACAACAAATAGGTGAGCAGTTCTTTGTTCTCTTTTTTAAACCTTGCCAATCGCAGGCATAACTGCATCAATTCATCATGTGAACGAAATTGCAAATCCTTTTTTATTGTGACTACCGATTCAGCTTTCATTTAATATTTATAGTGTTTCCTAATGGTTCTTTTAACCCTGAACAATCTAAAGACTCCAATAAGCAGGATGATTGGCGAGATTAACAAGAGTATCCATCCAAATGATTTCAAATCACTGAAGAATTCAATTTTTAGAATGGTAATACCCGTTCCCAAAATCACAATGAATGTTCTGAAATAAGCTAAAAAAGTACGTTCATTGGCTAGTTTGGTTCTTTCTATAGCTAACCAGTCACGTGTTATCAATTCATTTTTTTCTTCCATATTAGCCTTTTAATAAGTTAATACTCACTGTGGCCAATTCACTATCAGGAAATTTTGAAAAATAGGTTTCATCAGGAAACAAACCAGCTTCTTTTGCTATTTTAATAAAAACAGCAACTTCAAGAATATACTGGTCGCTGTAGCCATGTGTGGCATCATAAGCTGTGGCTGCGGTGGCACCAATATTTTTGGCTGTTAAATTAGGGTTTAAGGTGTGTAATTCAATGACCAATAAACCAAACCGCTCTACATAGGGTTTCCATTTTATTAAATGTTCCAGAAGGGAATCTTCAACAAGATTGTTGTTGATGCGTTTTCCTTGATACGCATAAGCACCACTTGAAGTACTAATTCTATTGGTTTTGTTTTGGGGTTCTTCCCAAATACGGTTGTGATCCAAAAAGGTCCTTACGTTTAAAAGATCACGAAGCTCTATGTTATAATCTTCCTTAAGGTCTTTGGCTAGTAAATCGGGTCTGCCAATATCTCCCCAGATAACCTTGGCCCAAATATCGGCTTTAATTAAATTGGCTCTTGTGACTTTTAATGCAGCCTTGTTGAAATCGGCACCAACTAGTAATAGGGGATGTTCCTCTAAATGCTTTCCACGTAACGTCTGGTGCTCAATAACATCAAAAATATGTTGGATAAAGGCACCATTTCCGCAGCCCATATCCAATATACCTTTAGGTTGTTCATCTATGGGCTTATTGAATAATTCGATAATGACCTGATCTATGACTTTAAAGTAGGTGGAATGGGCTCCACCACTTCCCCAGACATTCATTTCTCTATGGACGTGTTTTTCAGTGTCTTCGGGATTGTCATTTTTTAGAATCAATGGATCACCAAAAATCAGTTCATCTAATTTTACAAATGTGGGTAGGTAAGAAACCGTAACACCATAGGCTGAAGCTCGCTTGGCAAAAAATAGCCCTTCATCCGTAAACTGGTACGTGTTTTTCTTTTTGTTAAACCAACCTAAATGAGCAAAGAAATCCAATATTTTCTTAAAACTTTCTGGGTTTTTGTGGTATTCTTCAGCTGTAAAGGAAGCCTCCATAAAATACTTGTGAAAAAGACCATTTACACCTAACAGAACTATGATGGGACCTACAATGCAACCTTCAATATGTTTGAGGATTTGATTTTCAAGGGAGTTAATATTAGGTGCTTCTAGACCGAATCGATTGACATAGTTATTAAAAATACGTTCTAAAGCTATAAACGCATCAGTTCCGATTCGTTCGTCAGGAAAGCTTACCGAGTAATTTAATAGTTTAACGGCTTCTTCATATAATGGTGCCATTTCAAAAGCTTTCTTGCTAACACCGTTAATGCTGTATGAAACGGTGTCTTTTTTGTTGTCTAATTCCTGTACGAGCCATCCTTGAGAACAGAGTATACGAAGCGCAACATTCAAGTAACCCTCGTTGGCCCTAAAAGTTTTTGCCAATTCATCTAAAGAAACGGATTTCTGTTCCAATAACGATTTTAAAATACCCTTTTTGTATAAAGTATAGGCTGTTGTGGCGGTTGCAATACCATCTAAATGTTTAAAAATAGTTCCCCGAAGTTGTTCTTTATTGGTTTTTGTGAGCATGAAGCATGTGTTGGCTTATAAATATAAAAAAACCTTTCAACATATAGCTGAAAGGTTTGTAATAATATAATGATTTAAATCTTACCTCAATTTCGGAAAATCCTCTGGGCTAACTTCATGAAATACCTTATAAACGGCCTCAAAAACATCCTCAACAGATGGTTTTGAGAAGTAATCACCATCAGTTCCGTAAGCTGGTCTATGCTGCTGTGCTGTTAATGTTACAGGTTTACTGTCCAAATGCTCGTAAGCATTTTGAGTGTTTAATATGTCATTTAAAATAAATGCAGAAGCACCTCCAGGAACGTCTTCATCAATGACCATTAAACGATTAGTCTTGGAAACGCTTTTGACAATATCGTGATTCAAATCAAATGGCAATAACGATTGTACATCTATAATTTCAGCATCGATGCCCACTTCCATTAATTCTTTGGCTGCTTGCTCAATAATACGAAGCGTTGAACCGTAAGATACCAATGTGATGTCTTCGCCTTCTCTAATGGTTTCTACAACGCCTAGAGGTGTTTTGAATTCACCTAAATTCGTTGGCATTTTTTCCTTTAATCGATAACCATTCAAACATTCCACAATTAAACCGGGTTCATCACCTTCCAACAACGTATTATAAAACCCTGCAGCTTTGGTCATATTTCTAGGCACCAATACGTGGATACCTCTTACTAAATTAATAATACCTCCCATTTGAGAGCCGGAATGCCAAATACCTTCCAATCTGTGTCCACGTGTTCTAATAATGAGCGGTGCTTTTTGGCGACCTTTGGTTCTATATTGCAGGGTAGCCAGATCATCACTCATGATTTGGAGCGCATATAGAATATAATCTAAATACTGTATTTCAGCAATTGGACGTAGTCCTCTCATAGCCATTCCAATACCTTGACCTAGAATAGTTGCTTCACGGATGCCAACATCCGATACACGTAACTCACCATATTTTTCCTGCATGCCTTCCAGACCTTGGTTAACATCACCAATGTGACCAGCATCCTCTCCAAAAACCAATGTTTCTGGGTATTTGCTAAAAATAGCATCAAAATTATCACGAATAACCAATCGCGCATCTACCTCTTCAGCATTGTCATTGTAAGTTGGTTTAACTTCAGCAATATTTAAAGCCGATTTTGTCGACTCTGAATATAAATGTGAGCTGTATTTAGGTTGAATGGTTTCCATGTAATTATTAATCCAGGATACCAGACTAGTTTTAGAAGCAGATGTTTCATTAACAACATAGCGCAGTGCCTTTCTTGCAGTAGACAGTATTTCCTTCCGGATAGGTTCTTTTATTTCGGCTAAATCATTGGTCAGTTTCTCAATAAAAACCTTGTTAGGGCTCGTATTTGCTACTTCTTTTAAGATTGCTACCAGCTCGTTTTGTTCATCTTTTAAGGGTTTGGTAAACGCAGTCCAAGCAGCTTTCTTACCATCTCGAACAGATTTTGCAATATCCTTTTCAATGACTGATAATTCTTCGTCTGTAGCTATGCCATTGGCAATCATCCATTCGCGTAATTTGGCATTACAATCGTATTCAGCCTCCCAAGCCAATCGGTTTTCATCTTTATATCGTTCATGAGAACCAGATGTTGAGTGTCCTTGAGGTTGCGTTAGTTCTTGTACATGAATTAACACAGGAACATGTTCTTCTCGAGCTATCTTTGAGGCTGTTTGATAGGTTTCAATCAATGCTGCATAATCCCAACCTTTAACACATAGTATTTCATAACCATTATGATTCTCATCCCTTTGGAATCCTTTCAGAATTTCTGAAATGTTTTCTTTAGTCGTTTGGTGTCTGGCATGCACTGAAATACCATATTCATCATCCCAAATACTCATGACCATAGGAACTTGTAAAACACCAGCTGCATTGATGGTTTCAAAGAATAAACCTTCACTCGTACTCGCATTACCGATGGTTCCCCAAGCAACTTCATTGCCATTTACCGAGAAATTAGTGGCGTTAATGCCTGCAACATGTCTGTAAATTTTAGAAGCCTGTGCCAAACCCAATAAACGCGGCATTTGGCCAGCAGTAGGAGAGATATCAGCGCTGGAATTCTTCTGTTGTGTCAAATTTTTCCAGTTACCATTTTCATCCAAACTATGTGTTGCAAAATGACCTCCCATTTGTCTTCCGGCTGACATAGGTTCTTCCTTTAAATCGGTATTGGCATATAATCCAGCAAAAAATTGCTCGATCGATAACTCTCCAATAGCCATCATAAAGGTTTGGTCTCTGTAATAACCTGAACGGAAATCACCATTTTCAAAGGCTTTGGCCAATGCTAATTGCGGGACTTCCTTACCATCACCAAAAATACCAAACTTGGCCTTGCCAGTGAGGACTTCACGTCGACCAAGAAGACTACACTCACGAGAAGTTACAGCTATTTTATAGTCGTTAAAAACTTCTGCTTTAAAATCTTCAAAAGACAGGTCTTTTTTTATGGTTGAATTTGTTTGCATATATCGCTAGGTATTTTTGCAAAGGTAGCTAATAATGGTAAGATTTCCAACGTTGAAAAGTGTTATAAAATTGAATATAATTTAAAAAATGAGATTATTTTTTACGATTATTTCAACAATAATTAAATTACGGCAATTTCATTAAGAATAATGTATTGGTGAAACAACTTGTTAATACCATCTTCTGGAGAACAGCCCTAATAGGGTTTTAAAATCCAGAGTAACAATGAATCGGATTTTTTGATCATAATTTGGTTGGGATATTTCCCATCCTAAATTGGAGTAAACAGGAAAGAATATTTCAAAGTAATCTTCTACTAAAATAAATCGAAGACCAGAATCATAGACAAACTCGGCATCAGAACCATGATTTTTTAAAAGACCGATATCTCCATAGGCCATAATATATTTCCAAATAGTGGTACTACCATTTATAGTTGTAATCCATTGATTGGCAAAGCCAGGGTCAAGTTGAGACTTAAATCCGCCTTCGGCAATAATCAATTGTTGACTGAAAAGGCCCGAACTTTCAGAACGACCATAGTAGTTATAATCAAATAAATAGTCGGTTGGTCTATCCAAAGCAAAACTGAAAAAGTCTGAATCCTGATAGGTCTTATTATATAAAAAGGCACCGGCAAAAAGCCTTAAATGATATCTTCGGTTGCGCTCGGTTAATTTTCGGTACTCATAATTGAATGCTGCTTTTCCAAAGTTCTTGGCTATTTGTAAATCGGCAAACCAAGATGAAAAATCAACCAAATCTCTATCAACATGATTAAATCGTGCATTGAATACACTATAGTTTGGCTCTACAGCTTCAGATGTTAAGATGGCATTGGGGTCTTCATCTCTATTTATGCCAATATATCGAAATGACAAATAGTCTCTCTTGTTGGATCTCAAATTGGTATTGTCCCTAAACTGAAATTGAATTCCAGGAGTAAATTTTGTAACGAACAAATCATCAGCATAACTTGAATAGCTGGCACCAACGCCGTAACGAATTAAAAATAGATTATCCGAGTTGTTGATATATTGGTTATACTCCACAGAAGCACCACCCGTTAATGATTTGGACTTTAATCCGTATTGTGGGGCAATTTTATAATTAAAGGCTTTTTTTAATACCGTTTTGTTGTAAGCCTTCACACCCAAGACAATCCCATCGTATATATTGTTAAATTCAACTATAGGCATTAAAAATACCTGATTGTATTTTGGGTCTTCAATGTCTTTTAACAAGCGTATTTGTACTGGTCTATTAAAGAGGCCATTTTTTAATGACTTGGTGTTATTTCTCATGTTAAATTCGGGGACTACGAAGTCTTGATTTAATACAAGTTTGGTGTAACCTTGATTAGGGATGATTATAGTGGCAGAATCTTTTACAGCATCAATCCATATTTTTGATTTCACATCATCGTCTATCATCGCGAAAAGCGAAATTGGAACAATAGCTTCATCCTTATTTTTTATAGTTACTCTTAAGGAATCTCCTTTTAGGGAAACATTTGAAATGGTGTAATCAATAGTTTTGGTTGTTTGCAGATAATCAGTAAAAAACCAATTCAAATCTTTATCGGTTTTTGATTTTAGAAGTTGTTCAAAATCCCTGGTGTTGGTGTTTTTCAAACTTCGGGTTGCTATATATTCCTTGATTGTCAAATCTATAGAATTGTGCCCCAAATAATCTTCCAAATATTTTAACCCAACACCAGCTTTATATTTATTGGCAATATTTTCATTA
The DNA here is from genome assembly GCF_055227665.1 of Hanstruepera sp. CR43. Classification (NCBI taxonomy): domain Bacteria; kingdom Pseudomonadati; phylum Bacteroidota; class Flavobacteriia; order Flavobacteriales; family Flavobacteriaceae; genus Hanstruepera; species Hanstruepera sp. CR43. The sequence goes on from NZ_CP200078.1 coordinate 3,034,785, forward strand.
AATTTCAGTAATGAATCCTTATGCATACTAATTGGTTGATCTATATTTCCACGAGCCATATGCATATATAGAAAGCTATATTGAGAATTAAAGTCCAATTGTGCTGCATGAAATGATTTTAATCCCCAAATACGGGACAATGTGCCAGCCAATTTCATATCCGGATAATATTCATCAACATATTTCATGAGATAATAGGTCTGGATTCCATCCAAAATCCATTGATCTTTTCGAGGATTGATCAAAAGGACATTCTCCAAATAATTGTGTAATGCCGTTTTTAATATTTTTAGTTCATATTGAAAATTGTCTGGGAAAGGCCGAATAAAATCAGGTAATAGGTTTAAGCCATAAATCGGACTTTTTCGATAGTCAATATCACTTAACAATAATTTTTGGTGCGGATATATGTTAAGGTTTTTTGATAGAAAAGATGCAATATTATCAGTAATTAAAGCCTTATTTAGAGGGTTTAGTTCTTCATCATCTATATTGGAAACAACAGTAAAAAAATCAGTTTCAATTTGTCTGAAATTAGAATTTTTGTTAATGAATAACTTGGAGTTGACATGATCTTTTCCTGTGAAAGTAAACACTTGATTGTCATCTATTTGATTGTAGCCTGATTGGTTTAATTCGGATACAGCGTAAAAGTTTTTTGGACATATTAATTCCAAGCTCAAGTTTGATTTTGGAACATATAAGTCGTCTAAATCCTTGTTGCTGTAGTATTGCCAAGCACCATCGTAAACTGCTGGTGTAATAAACCAATAACGCAGATTGTAATCGCCACTTGAGGTTACACCATATCTGGTAAACTTATCATTTGGGATTTGAACAATATAACTTAAATCAATAGAGTAAGAACTATTTGGATTGAGGGGTTTAAGTAAATCAACCTTAATAATATCTATCTGATTTTGTAGTCGTTCGAAATCAATTTCAATATTGTCTTGTTTTATGGCAGTAACAACAGTATAACCTCTGTCTTCATTTTTGGCAAAATGGAATTCTGTTTTGAATTCTTCTGAAAAACGCTTGGCCAAAGGTGTATTTTTCGTTGAGTAACTATGACTCCAATCATTCAAATAAATGGATTGCAAGGTGTCTGAAGTTTCATTGAAGTAGGTAATGGTTTGGGTTATTTTCAACTGATTTTTATCAGTATTTAGCTTGGCCTTCACATCAATTTGATTTTGAGTGAAAGCGACCATATTCATTATGGATAGGACCAGACTTAATAGAAAACGTAATTTCAATGTGTCTTTACAAACTTTAATGGTTCAACTTGGGTGTGTAATGGCCTGATGTAATAAATACCATCAGAAAGACCAGATACATCAACCGTATCATATTCCGATGTGCCTGTAGCAATAGTTTTTACACATTGCCCTAACGCATTGTAAATTTCAAGTTTTTTAATGAAGTTAGATTGGTCTGTCAGGCTAATGGTAATACTATTTTGAACAATGTTTGTGCCAACAATTGCAAAATTGGATTGAACAGTATTTTCATCAACACTCAATAGTGTTTCAGTAGTTTCAATCTGTAATGTAACGGGTAGATGATCACTAAAATTGTGTAAGGCATCACGGATTTCAAAAGAAAATTCGGTACCACTGCATTCGGGATCAATTATGGCATTATTAAAGCAATCTATATTGCCATTGTTACCAAATACTTGATAGGATTCAGGAACATAATAAATGTTTGAATTATCAATCAGGTTGGCAGAACACAATATAAAATCAAACCGATCATCAAAACCTCCGGTTGTGCCACCCATACCAGATTGTGTTCGCGTTGATTGCGTAAAAACATCAATAAAAAGGGTGTTGTTATGCCAGCTTCCTATTTGATTGGCTGGGTCAACAAATACAATGTTGTTAGTAATATCAGTTAATTCCTGAAATGCATCTTCGGAGTACGTATATAAATTGAGATCACCACCCAGAACCACATTACTATCAGAAGGGAATGTATTTAGATAGGCTGTTAAATCTTCGACCATTTCCAATCGGTAAGCTTCATTTTCTATTCCGTCCGATGCTTTCAAGTGGCAGACTATAAAATCAATAATAATTGGATTGGTGTCTTGATTAACGGTATTAATTTTTAATACATAGTGGTTAAAATCCCTAAAAATTGTCGTTACAATACTTTGACTTTCTAAAATGAATTTTGAGCTATTGTAGTATATTAAGTTTTGTAAATCATTTTGGTTTCCAATATTATCATCAGATGTATTTTGAACAAATGTGGCCATTTCAAAATCACTGCTTACGCTAGTTCTTAAACTATTTAAAATATCATTGGCGCCAGTGGCATTGTTTAATTCACAGACCATAAAAACGTCTGGAAGGTAATCGTTGAGGATTGTATTGAGGTATTGAATACGGTTGGGGACTGCATCTTCTAAAGGAAAATTCAACAAATTGTAAAACATCACATTAAAGCTTTCTTGAGAAAGCAAAAGTGAAGTGTTTGTTATGGTTAAAAACCATAAAAGAAGAATTTTTCTTTTCATGCTATTATATTAGTTTCCGAATTAAAAATTCGGACTCAATCCGGATTCCTTATAGAAACTATCTAAAATATTAATAACTTCTTCGGCAGTGTCAACCAAATGAATGAGATCCAAATCTTTGGCACTGATATTACTAAATCTGTCTAGGAGCGTTTCTTTTACCCAATCCATCAAACCTGTCCAAAAATCGGTTCCAACTAAAATAATGGGGAATTTTTCAATTTTATTGGTTTGGATGAGTGTGATGGCCTCAAATAACTCATCTAATGTCCCAAATCCACCTGGCATAACTACAAAACCTTGGGAGTATTTTACAAACATAACTTTTCTAACAAAGAAATAATCAAAATCCAAACTCTTGTCTGAATCAATATAAGGATTATCATGTTGTTCAAAAGGCAATTCAATATTGAGTCCCACGGAAGTACCACCTGCTATGTGGGCACCTTTGTTACCAGCTTCCATAATTCCGGGTCCACCTCCTGTAATGACACCATAGCCATGTTCAACAATTTTACAAGCAACATCTTCAGCTAATTGATAATATTTATGGTCAGGTTTGGTTCGAGCCGATCCAAATATAGATACGCAAGGCCCAATACGACTTAACTTTTCATAACCGTTTACAAACTCACCCATAATTTTGAATATGGCCCAAGAATCATTCGTTTTTATTTCATTCCACCGTTTGTGGTGTTGTTCTTTTCTCATTAATTTTCTGTTTAAAAATTAGAAAGGAGCTATTTCAGATTTTTAGCCCGAAGTTCGCAAATTTATGAAGAATTATTGCCTTTCTACAAGCTTAATTCTTAATTATTGGTCAAAGAAAAAGGTAAACATATAGTTTACCTTTAGTATTCTTCATTCTTAAATTTAAATCATTTTAAAGGATTTCTACCAGAAATAATGTTGTAGAGTATTGCTATTACAGCAATTACTAATAAAATGTGAATTAAATTTCCAGTAGCAATTCCTGGGACTACGCCCAAAAAACCTAATAGCCAAACGACTATACAGATTACGGCTACCAACCAAAGTAGACTTCTCATAATTAAAATTATTTAAGATTAGTATCCTAAATATACTAATTAAAATCGAACAACTATGTGTTTAGTTCTTTTTTAAGAAATTGGGCTGTGTAGCTTTTTTTATTTTTAAGTATGTCTTCTGGTGTTCCTTTGGCAACAATTTCGCCGCCATTTTTTCCACCTTCATAACCAATATCAAATATATAGTCAACAGTCTTAATAACATCCAAATTATGTTCAATAATGAGTACGGTATTACCTTTATTGACTAGTTTATTAAGAACAATCATGAGTACTCTAATATCTTCAAAGTGTAGACCTGTAGTAGGTTCATCTAAAATATAAAAGGTGTTTCCAGTATCTCGTTTACTTAATTCAGTTGCTAATTTAATACGTTGCGCTTCACCACCAGAAAGGGTCGTACTTTGTTGCCCTAAAGTAATGTATCCTAGTCCAACGTCTTTAATGGTTTTGAGTTTCTTGTGAATTTTCGGAATATGCTCAAAAAATTCAACTGCCTCATTAATAGTCATTTCTAAAACATCACTTATCGATTTTCCTTTATAGCGAATCTCTAATGTTTCTCTGTTAAAACGCTTTCCTTGACAAGTTTCACATTCTACATAAACATCCGGCAAGAAGTTCATTTCGATAACGCGTAAACCACCTCCTTGACAGGTTTCACAACGGCCACCTTTAACATTAAAACTGAAGCGTCCTGGTTTATAGCCGCGAATCATAGCTTCAGGGATTTTGGCAAAAAGACTACGTATTTCACTAAACGTTCCTGTATAAGTTGCGGGATTACTTCTAGGCGTTCTCCCAATTGGTGATTGGTTGATATCAATTACCTTATCAATGTGTTCCAAGCCCTTTATGCTTTTGTAAGGCATAGGTTTTTTAACGCCATTGAAGTAATGCGCATTCATAATGGGATATAATGTTTCATTAATCAATGTGGATTTACCACTGCCAGAAACACCCGTAATGCCAATCATTTTACCCAATGGAATATCTAGGGAAACATTTTTTAAATTGTTGCCAGTACATCCTTTTAAGGATAGCACTTTACCATTGCCTTCACGTCGTTTTTTGGGAACTTCAATTTCTTTTGAGCCATTTAAGTAGTCGGCTGTGAGTGTATGATGGGTTTTGAGTTCGCTTGGAGAACCTTCGCTTATGATTTCACCTCCGTGCTTACCGGCTTTAGGACCAATATCAATAACATAATCAGCATGTTCAATCATGTCCTTGTCGTGTTCTACCACAATAACGGAATTCCCGATATCTCGCAAGGAAACCAACGATTTGATTAGTTTTTCATTGTCTCTTTGATGCAATCCGATGCTAGGTTCATCTAAAATATATAACACACCTACCAATTGTGAACCTATTTGTGTTGCTAGCCTTATGCGCTGTGCCTCACCACCAGAAAGCGATTTGGAACTTCTGTTTAAGGATAAATAGTCCAAGCCAACATCCAATAAAAACTGTAGACGTGCTTTGATCTCTTTAGTGATTTCTTCCGAAATCTTTAATTGCATGTCAGATAAATGGCTGTCCAATTCTTGAAACCATTGATATAAATCAATAATGTCTTTTTGGGCTAATTCGGCTATATTCAATCCGTTTACTTTAAAATATAGCGATTCTTTTCTCAAACGCGAACCATGACATTCGGAACAATTGACCTTATCCATATAGTCTTTAGCCCAACGCTTTAGTGAGGTCGATTCAGCCGACTTGTACTGACTTTCTATGAAGTTAGCAACCCCTTCAAAATCGATTTTATAATCCCGAGTAACACCAAGTGTTTTACTTTCAACTGAAAATTTCTCATTGCCACCGTACAAAATGGTTTGTTTGGCTTCTTCAGGAATGGATTTGTAAGGGTCGTTCAATGAAAAGCCATAGCGTTGCGCAATGGTTTCAAACTGTTTGAAAATCCAGCTTTTCTTTTCAGGGCCATGTGGCGCTAATGCTCCAGCATTTATGGATAAATTAGGATTGGGTATTATTTTGTCTTCATTTATTTCATAAAGGGTTCCAATACCGTTGCATTTTGGACAAGCTCCTTTGGGTGAATTAAATGAGAAATTATTGGGTTCTGGATTCGGATACGAAATACCAGTTGATGGACACATCAAGTTCCGGCTAAAATATCGCACTTCTTGCGTATCTTGATCAATAACCATCAGGACATCTTCACCATGATACATGGCTGTATTGATTGTTTCCATCAGACGCTTATCATTATCGGAATTGTTGTCAATCTTTAATCGGTCAATAACAATTTCAATATCATGAGTTTTGTAGCGATCCAATTTCATGCCCTTTACAAGGTCACGTATCTCACCATCTGTTCTAACCTTTACAAATCCTTGTTTGGCAATTTGCTCAAACAATTCCCGATAATGTCCTTTTCTAGATCGTATTATAGGAGATAGAATGTTGATTCGTTTACCAGCAAATGATTCTTTGATGAGGTCCTTAATCTGCTCGTCATTATAGCTCACCATTTTCTCACCTGTGTTGTAACTGTAAGCATCACTGGCGCGAGCGTACAACAGACGAAGAAAATCATAAATTTCAGTAATGGTTCCAACAGTTGAACGTGGTGATTTGCTGGTAGTCTTTTGCTCTATGGCGATAACGGGTGAGAGGCCATCAATTTTGTCAACATCCGGACGTTCCAGGCCACCTAAAAATTGTCTGGCGTAAGCCGAAAATGTTTCAATGTAGCGTCTTTGGCCTTCAGCATAAATGGTATCGAAAGCCAACGATGACTTGCCGCTTCCAGATAAACCTGTTATAACAACCAGTTTTTCCCTTGGAATGGAGACATCAATGTTTTTCAGGTTGTGTACCCGAGCACCTTTTACCTCAATATTTTCTTCAAATTGACTCATAGCATCGCAAAGTTGCAAAGGTACAATTTTAGATGTTAATTTTTTGTGAAGCGTTAATGCAGATTTTGTTACTTTTACAATAGAATTAAACTTTAAAAACTTGATTTGTAAGATGAAGATATTTTTTTCATTACTCTTTATATTGTCTCCTTTTTTTAGTCTAGGACAATGGATTCAATTAGGTCAAGATATTGATGGGGAAAGTGCTCAAGATTATTCAGGTTTATCAGTAGCCATATCTTCAAATGGTGATGTTGTAGCTATCGGTGCTTATGGAAATGACGGTAATGGTAATGTTAGTGGGCATGTGCGTGTATATCAGTATTACGAAGACTCTTGGCAACAAATCGGAGAAGATATTGATGGTGAAGCTGCTGAAGATCAATCTGGCAGATCGGTAGCTTTATCTTCAAATGGTTTTGTATTAGCTATTGGAACAGGTTATAATGATGGGAATGGCAATGAAAGTGGTCACGTAAGAGTTTATGAATATAATAATGGTGGATGGCAACAAATAGGTCAAGATATTGACGGTGAGGCTCCAGAAGACTATTCTGGTGAATCTGTAAGTTTATCATCAGATGGAAATATTGTTGCTATAGGTGCTCCTTATAATGATGGTAATGGTATTATTAGTGGTCAGGTAAGAGTTTTTGAGAATCACGAAGGTTCTTGGCAACAAATAGGCCAAGACATAGATGGTGAATTGATTGGGGATACTTCTGGTAATTCGGTTAGTTTATCATCTAATGGAAGAATAATTGCAATTGGAGCTCGGTATAATGATGGTAATGGTGAAAACAGTGGTCACGTTCGAGTCTATGAATATGATAATGGTTTTTGGGAGCAAGTTGGTCAGGATATTAATGGTGAGTCAAGTGAAGATTTGTCAGGTACATCTTTGAGTTTGTCTTCTAATGGTAGAATAGTTGCAATTGGAGCTTATGCAAATGATGGTAATGGTAATGAAAGTGGTCATGTAAGAATTTTTGAGAACAATGAAGACGTTTGGGAACAAGTTGGTCAAGATATTGATGGTGAATCTAGTTTAGACCGTTCGGGGTACTCAATAAGTTTATCATCTGATGGAAGCATTATTGCAATTGGTGCTCCAACTAATTTTGGAAGTAGTGCTAGTTCAGGTCATGTAAGAGTATATGAAAATAATGATGGTTTTTGGCAACAAAAAGGTCAAGATATTGATGGAGAAGGGTTTCATGATCAATCAGGTAATTCTATAAGTTTATCATCTGATGGAAGTATAGTTGCCATTGGTGCTTGGATCAATAATGGAAGTGGAGATGCAAGCGGACATGTTCGAGTTTATCAGTATTCAACTTTAAGCATTGAAGATAATAATTTTGGTATTCATTTTAAAGTTTATCCTAACCCTGTTTCCGATAAAGCAATGATAGTGTTAGGTAGTAATTATGACCAAGTCAATATTCAAACTTTTGATACTTTTAGCAAACAAATTAGTGTTTCAAATTATGAAAACGTTGATGAAATAGCTTTAGATATTAAAAACTTAAAAACTGGAGTTTATTTTGTAAAAGTTACATCAAAAATGAAACATGCTACAATAAAATTAATAAAGAAATAAATAACTATGAAATTATTAGGAATCAGCTCTAGAATAAATCATCCAAAATATGGTAAAGGTGTTGTGACCAATGTAAGCTCCAATCAGTATTGGGTGACTTTTATTGAAGGTGGCTTGGAGACCATTGATATAGACTCGGAATTTGAAGTGATAGAAGCTGCCCAAGACGATGTGGACACCGTTAGTTTCTTTGATGTAGAAAGTAGTTTGGTAGAGATTTTAAAAAAATACAGTGATATTAGTGAAGTGGTTCACATTGCGGACAAATGGAAAGGCGGGAAGTTGATTTTGGAACCTGGCGATACCGCATTGCAGAGCAAAGAAGTTCCTATCGATAGTTTTTTTCATAAGATAACTATGGTGCGTGATCGCTTACGTGTCATGGAGCAGAAAATAAATTCAAGCACGAATTTAGATGAGCAGGAAAAGATTGATTTACAACAATATATCACCCGTAGCTATGGTAGTTTGACCACCTTTAATGTGTTGTTTAAATTGAAGGATCAGCAATTTGTAGGGCAGAAGTCATCCTAATCTATGGGGTTCCTTTGATATCCTGTAGTTGTATGCCGAAAAATAAAAACTCATGAAATGTGGGTAACTGGGCACCACTTTCCGTGGTAGTCCAATCGGTCCATGAGGCTTCCAGCCCACCAATGGGTAAATCATCAACCCACATTTTGAATTTGGTGGGTTTATAATTCTCATCTAATATCCACAAAAACGATTCATCAGGATTGTTACTATCGGGTGCGTAAGTTACGAGCAGAGCTTCTTGATCATTTTCAAGAGTAACAACTTTTCTGGAGACATCAGAATCCATGACCTCATAAGGAGCCACTAACCAAAAGGAATCATTATTAAAATAGTCCATGGCTTTTTTTATCAGGTTTTGTGATTCCTCGTTATCCATTTCTTGATTATCAATATATACCTTGGAGCCAGTTGGATTATCTAATTTTAGGTTTACTTGAATATTTTTCCAAAAAACCGAACATGTACCTTGATCTTTTTTCCATTTATAATGCCGTTTACTTTTAAAAGTCCATTCAATGTAGGCGGTGTTTTTATAGGCTTCATAACCTAATGAATTTAGCATCGATAAGGCTAAAGCATTTGCTTGTTCGCCCGTTTCGCCTTGAGGTAAATCTTCATGATAATTGAAATAAACAAAACCGAAAAATAAGAGACTGGGCAATGTTAGAAAAATCAACAAACCAATAATGATTTTAAATGTTCTTTTTAGGGCCATATTAAAGATTTTTCAGTTGATGTTGAATACCTGAAGCTAGTTTCTTGGCTGCGTCAGGATAGCGCCTAAACCATAGTTCTGGTTCTATCAGTTCCAACTCTGAAAGCGCTGTGTTTCCATCGTTATCGGTAAATATATCAACTCTGGCGTAAATGGGCAATTGTGGACACGCTTTTATAGTATTTTCGGCAAATAATATTTCATCATTTGTTGGTTCATAGGTGTGAACAGATCCACCAAAATCATCCTGAACCCGAAAATCTCCTGCTTTTGCTTTTTTTAGGACAGCATGGGTAAACTGACCATTAAAAACCATCATAGATACTTCTCCTTGGGTCACGATATGGTGTTGAAACGGCTGTAGCATCATCGGTTCTTCAGAAATTAATTCTGAATAAATGTTTTCATAGTTATTCAAATGATCCATATTTAATTTATAAGTATGTCTGGCCGCTCCAGATATACAAGGCTTTAATACGGTTTCTTGCCATCCCAGGCTTTTATGAATATCAATAAGTGACATATGACTTCCTTTCTCAATAAAATGAGTTTCAGCGATATGAACACCATGTTTTTTAAGATCCAAGAGATAGTGTTTGTCAATATTCCACCTAATAAGTTTTTCTGAATTGAAAAGCGTCGTAACCCTAGAAATTTTTTCTAACCATTTTGAAAATTCTGTAAACCTATCAAAATAGTCCCAGGTAGTTCTAAAAAGTACGGCTGTCGTACTGCTCCAATCAAATGTGGCATCATCCCAAGCTAATCGAAGGGTATTCAATCCGAGTTTATTTAAAGCTTCCTGTATCAGAAAATCTTCGTAGTACACGTTATGTTTATAGTTATCGCTTTTTGAATCATTCAGATAACGCCTGTCTGTTAAAATTACAATATCATAGGTCATATTAGATTTCTAATTGCTTCTCGTTTACTTAATGGCTTTAAGGTGTTAGTTTCAACAAAATTTAATACAGCATCGGGATTTGTTTTACCGTACTCCCTTAAGGCCCAACCAATAGCTTTTTGAATAAAAAACTCCTTGGAGTTTTTGTGAATTAAACATTGTTTAAACAGTAATTGCTCATCCGTTTTTTCTTTATACCCTAATTGAAAGATGATTGTACTGCGATTTAGCCACAGATTCTCTGCTTCAGAAAACCGAGAAATAATTTCTGGTATTTCCTCCGAATAGATTTGCAGGTACCTTCCAAGTATGTTCTTGGCAATAAAATCGACTGAATCCCACCATGAATTGAGAGTAATCAGATTTTCAATGAGATGAATGTCCCTCTTTTCATAGGACTTCCTAAATTGTTTTTCAAATATTTCTATGGCTACCATGTGGAGTTCACGATATGGTAAATCGTATAGGTCAAACACAAGACTTCTAAACGTATCTCTAATTTCAAGGTTGTATTTGTCTAACAAAGGTTTTGTGAGTTCTCGTCTTAACGGTGTTTTAATTCCATAGAATTTGGACTGATTCAACATATAAGCTGACATTTGTTCAGAAAATGTTCTGTTAGCATGCATTTGAAACGATTCTTGAATATCTGTAATGAATCCCATAATTAAAAACCGACTGCTGTATCGTCACCTCTTTTATCGGCTCCACCTTCTAAATGGCCATTTTTTAAAACTAAAATACCAACCATATTCCCAAGACTAGGATTATCATAATCTGTAACTTGGTAACCCAAACCTTCAATCTCACGTTTAAAAGTATTTGAAAATTTTTTTTCTTCAAATTGAACAACATCTGGTAACCATTGATGGTGAAATCGTGGTGCATCTACAGCGTCCTGCATGCTCATGTCAAATTCATGCACATTCAAAATTGTTTGCAGAACAGAAGTAATTATGGTTGAACCACCTCTCGTTCCAAGTACCATATAAAGCATGCCATTTTTTTCTACAATCGTAGGTGTCATGCTACTTAACATACGTTTTTCTGGAGCTATGCTGTTGGCTTCAGCTCCAACAAGACCAAACATATTGGGCTCTCCAGGTTTAGAACTAAAATCGTCCATTTCATTATTTAGAAAAAAACCTAACTCGCTGCAATACAACTTGCTACCATAAGCGCCATTTATAGTTGTAGTAACAGAAACAGCATTTCCAAAAGAATCTATAATTGAAAAATGAGTAGTTTCATTGCTTTCTGAAAATTCTATGCTACCATGAGATATATCTGTTGAAGGTGTTGGTTTAGTAAAGGTAAATGTATCCATGCGATTTTGTAAATATAAACTATCGGTGATTTTATCTAATGGGATATCAACAAAATCAGGATCACCTAAATAATAACTGCGGTCTGCAAACGCTCTACGCTCGGCTTCAACAATAACTTGTAGAGTTTTTTTTGAATTGTGCCCATATTCATGAATATCATAGGGTTCAATCATTTTCATAATTTGGGCTAAACAAACCCCACCGCTTGATGGCGGAGACATAGAAATGATTTTTAAGCTATCGTATTTAAAAACAATTGGTTTTCGCCAGACAGGTTTATATTTTTTAAGATCTTCCATAGTAAAGGAACCACCATTCTCATTAATGAAATCAACTAATTTTTTAGCTGTTTCTCCTTCATAAAATTCAGTAGAGCCATTTATTTTTATACGTTCAAGAGTGGAGGCTAATGCAGAGTAGTAAATGGTATCTCCAGTCTTCCAAATTTTATCAAATATTATGGAATCCTTATTCACTTCGCGAAAGAGAGGCTGATATTTTTTTATGCGTTGTTCTTGTTTTTTGGTAACCACAACACCTCTCTTGGCTAAATCTATAGCTGGCTGAATAATGTCTTCTATAGGTAACGTTCCAAAGCGCTGATGTGTTTCAAAAATCCCAGCAATACTTCCAGGGACACCTACTGCCAATGCACCTAAAGTGCTTTTATTTGGAACAACGTTGCCCTTTTCATCTAAATACATATTTTTTGATGCGGCTAATGGTGCTTTTTCTCGATAGTCTAATGCTCCAATTTCACCTGAATTTAGACGATATACCATGAAACCACCACCACCAATATTACCAGCATAGGGAAATGCAACGGCTAAAGCTAATTCTGTTGCCGCCAAAGCATCAAAAGCATTACCGCCTTTTTTTAAGATGTCAGATCCAATTTGGGATGCTTCTTCGCGAGCGGAAACAACCATAGCTTGTTGGGTAATCAATCCATGAGTTTTGGTATGGGTTGAAGGTGAATGATCTTTGCAGGCTATTAACGTTGCCAAAAGACAGAAAAAAATTAAATATTTTTTCATGGATTGGTCTTCAATTTTTGGGTTATCTCGGCTAATTTATTTTTTGAAAAGGTTATCAATTCCTCAAAGAAAGTTGAGAATTCTTCTTCAAATTCTGAATAGTAGGTAATGAGTTCAGTTGTAGCCATATTCATTTTCGATTTGTTTTTTGTGCGTCTATTCATACCATTCAATACTTGCTGAATACCATCAATGTTGGCATAGTTCAACAACCAATTTTCCGAAATCATAAAGGGCATCATTTTTTGTATTCTTGCAGGAAGTATATCAAAGTGCTTTTCCAAAGAGCAATAAAAATTCTCAACATAGCTGTCTAATGCAGTTTCAGAATACACTTTCCAGTTTTTGGCCAGAAAATGATCGTAAAGAATATCAACAATCACACCACTGTAATGGCTATAGTTTTTGTGCAACCGTTTGGTGCTTTGTCTCACAATGGGATGCGAATCCGTAAAGGTGTCAATTTCCCGATGTAATAAGATACCTATTTGCAGATCAACAGGGTAGTTTTTATACTTTTTACCGCGAATACCATCCGCCATGAAATTCCCAATGGTAACCAGCTCATTATTGCCAGAAAGATAAATATGCGCAAGAAAATTCATTATTCGAATTTACGAATTCGTATCATAGAAAACATACAGAAAACTTATATTTGTTCAAATTTAAAAAATCGTATGACGCTTATAAAATCAATTTCAGGAATTAGAGGGACCATTGGAGGTCAGGTAGGAGATAATTTAACACCTATTGATGCTGTAAAGTTTGCTTCTGCTTATGGGGTGTGGCTTAAACAGCAACGCAATAAGGAGAACTATCGTGTGGTTGTTGGCAGAGATGCCCGCATATCTGGCGAAATGATACAAAATTTGGTAATGAACACCTTGGTCGGTCTTGGAATTCATGTTATTGATTTAGGATTGTCAACCACTCCTACTGTTGAAGTGGCTGTGCCTATGGAGCATGCTGATGGTGGTATCATTCTGACAGCCAGTCATAATCCCAAACAATGGAATGCCCTAAAGTTATTGAATAGTGAAGGTGAATTTTTGGATGGTGTTGAAGGGTCTAAAATTTTAGAAATTGCCGAACAGGAAAATATGACGTTTTCCGATGTGGATAGTTTAGGAAAGATTACCAAAAATCAGGCTTATATTGATATGCACATTGATGAGGTCTTAAAAATGCCTTTGGTTAATAAAAAAGCCATAGAGCATGCTAATTTTAAAGTGGTTGTTGATGGTGTCAATTCTACGGGCGGAATCGCTATTCCGCTATTATTAGACCGTTTGGGAGTGCACACCGTTAAATTGTATTGCGAACCTAATGGTCATTTTCCTCATAACCCAGAGCCCCTGAAGGAGCATTTGTCAGATTTATCACAAATGGTTGTCAAGGAGCGTGCTGATTTAGGGATTGTGGTAGACCCTGATGTTCGATAGACTGGCATTCATGGATGAAAAGGGTGAGATGTTTGGTGAGGAATATACCTTGGTGGCCTGTGCAGACTATGTGTTGAGTAAAACACCAGGGAATACAGTGAGTAATATGAGCTCTACAAGAGCTTTACGCGATGTAACCGAAAAACACGGAGGGTCGTATCAAGCCAGTGCTGTTGGAGAGGTGAATGTAGTGGCTTTAATGAAGCAGAATCATGCCATTATTGGTGGAGAAGGAAATGGTGGTATTATTTATCCAGAACTACATTATGGGCGTGACGCTTTAGTTGGAGTAGCCTTATTTTTAAGTTTACTGGCTGAAAAGAAAATGACTACCAGTGAACTTCGCGCAACATACCCCAATTACTTTATGAGTAAAAAGAAGATTGAGTTAACGCCGAGTTTGGATGTAGATGCACTACTTAAAACCATGAAGGCCAAATACGCTCATGAGAACCTAACCACCATAGATGGTGTTAAAATTGATTTTTCTGATAGTTGGGTGCATTTAAGAAAAAGTAATACCGAACCCATTATCAGAGTCTATACGGAAGCACCATCGCAGCATGAAGCAGATAGTTTAGCAGATAAAATCATATCTGAAATTAAAGCAGTGGCTAATATTTAGTATTTTTGTAGCGTTCAAATTCGTCAGTATGTCCTTAACAATACCAAATACCAAGCAGTCGATAGATTTAGAGGCTTATTTCAATGACTTTCGAAATAATATTATTGGAATAGACCAAGAGTTTGAATCGCCTTTTGGAAAGAAAAAAATCGTTTACACAGACTGGACAGCTTCAGGGAGATTATATAGGCCTATTGAAGAAAAACTTTGTAATGAATTTGGACCTTTCGTGGCCAATACGCATACAGAAACAACGGTTTCTGGAACCGCAATGACGAAAGCTTATCACGAAGCTAAACATATCATAAAATCCCACGTCAACTGCAATGAAGATGATGTATTAATTGTTTCTGGTAACGGAATGACTGGTGTCGTCAACAAATTCCAAAGAATTTTAGGTTTAAAAGTCCCTGAAAACCTTAAAAAATTTACAGAAATACCAGCAGAGTTGTGTCCTGTTGTTTTTGTTTCTCATATGGAGCATCACTCAAACCAAACAACATGGTTAGAAACCATTGCAAAAGTAGAGGTCATTCCACCGGGTGAAGATGGTTTATTCAGTCTTGATAATTTAGAGAAATTGCTGGTTGAATATAAGGACCGTACTATAAAAATAGCTTCCATTGTTCATGGTTCCAATGTAACAGGTATTCAAAATCCTGTACATGAGGTTGCTGAATTAATGCACAATCATGGTGGCGTATGTTTCGTTGATTATGCTTGCTCGGCTCCCTATGTCAATATCAATATGCACCCAAAAAATGAAAAACAGGCTTTGGATGCCATTTTCTTTTCACCTCATAAGTTTTTAGGTGGTCCTGGGTCATCTGGTGTACTTATTTTCAACAAGAAATTGTACAAAAACATGATTCCCGATTGTCCCGGAGGCGGAACTGTAAGTTGGACCAATCCTTGGGGTGAGCATAAGTATATTGATAATATTGAGGATCGTGAGGATGGTGGGACACCAGGTTTTTTACAAACGATCAGAACAGCTCTGGCCATCAAACTTAAAGAGCAAATGGGTGTCAAAAACATGTTGGATCGTGAACACCAAATCATAGACTATATTTTCAATAAACTAAAACCTATTGAAAACATTAATATTTTGGCTGGGCAACACCAAGACCGTTTGGGCGTTATTTCTTTTTATATTGACGATTTGCATTATAATTTAGGGGTCAAACTTTTGAACGACCGATTCGGCATTCAAACCAGGGGAGGTTGTAGTTGTGCCGGAACTTATGGGCACTATTTATTGCATGTGGACTATGAAACGTCACACGAATTGACACAAGAAATTTCATTGGGCGAATTAACCCGAAAGCCGGGTTGGATACGGCTATCCATACATCCTACAACTACCGATGCTGAAGTTGAAAAGGTATGCGAGAGCATTATTGAATTAGCTCAAAACCATCAGGAATGGGCAAAGGAATATGATTATGATAGGTGTTCCAATGAATTCAATCATCGATCTTTAGTAAATACAACTGAAGAAGACCAGACCTTGAAAAACTGGTTTAAGCTCTAGTTAGGCTTTTTACCCCGATGTTTCCAGCGTTTATGAGTCCAGAGATAATATTCTGGAGCTTTACGGATTTGTTTTTCTAATTCCCGTGTAAATTTATCCGTTATTTCATAATCAGGATATTCTCTGGCGTTTTCTGCTAGTGTGATGAATTCAGCTTCGTAATAACCGCGTTTTACTTTTTCAATTTTTAAATATGCTACCGACAAATCCAGTTCTTTGGCTGTTTTTTCAGCACCTGTAAAACAAGGTACTTCAATACCCATAAATTTAGTCCAGTAATATTTTTTAAAGTTTTTAGGGGATTGATCACTTAAAAAAGCTATCACAGATTTTATATTTTGCTTTTCATAATCTGTTATCTTAACAATGGCTTTTTTAGTATCGATGAGCTCGGTATTATAACGCGATCGTATTTTGCGAACCAGATTGTCAAAATATTTATTTGCAATGGTTTTATAAATGCCAATCCCTTTCATTGAAATATGATTCTCAACCACAAAAGACCATTCGTAGCTGGCATAATGACCGTACATAACTACAATACTTTTATTTAGAGCCTCAAGTTGTTGAAGTCGTTCGGGATTCTTGATTATGAAACGCTTGTTTAACTGTTTTCGTGATATGGTCAATGTTTTGATCATTTCTAAAAACATATCACACATGTGGTGATAAAACTTTTTGGAAATGGTTTTAAGTTCGTGGTCGGACTTTTCTGGAAATACCAGTTTCAGGTTTTCCTTTACCGTTTTTCGACGATATCCAATGATGTAAAAAAGCAGGATGTAAACAAAATCCGAAAACAAGTATAATAACCTAAACGGCAATAGCGATATCAGCCACAAAAAAGGATAAATTAGAATGTAAGCAAGAAATTGCATGAATAAGTTATAGATTTGCACTGACAAATATAGACTATATTCTATTTAAACATTTACTATTTATGGGCAATTTAAGTTTGATTACCATCATTATTATAGCAGCTAATGTCATTATTTCATTTAAGGCTTTTGGTGATTATGGTTTCTTTGAAAAGTATAAGTTTAATGTTGGTGCGGTCAGGAGAGGTGAGCAGGTCCGTATGTTTAGTTCAGGGTTTCTACATGTGGACAATGCGCACTTATTTTTTAACATGTTCACCTTGTATTTCTTTGCCGATGTGGTTATTGATTATCTAGGTAGTTTTAAATTTTTAATTATTTATTTAGGCAGTTTACTGTTGGGAAATTTATTATCGCTCTATTTTCACAAGGATGAATACCATTACAGTGCTGTTGGTGCCAGTGGTGCAGTTACAGGCATTATATACTCGGCTATTTTATTACAACCAGATATGAGCTTGTATATGTTTTTTATTCCTATACCGATACCAGCCTATATTTTTGGAGTTGGCTATTTATTGTATTCAATTTATGGCATGAAAAACCGAATTGGTAATATAGGCCATGATGCCCATTTTGGAGGGGCGTTAGGTGGATATATTATCACACTGATATTGGCTTCCTGGTTATTTGAAACCCATTTGTTTATGATAGGTCTATTGGCATTGCCCATCGTTCTGCTATTTCTATTAAAGAAGATGGGAAAAATATAAACTATAGCAACTTAATCCAATAATTCTGAAATCTTCTGTTCCAAGGCAGGTCCTCGCAAGTTTTTAGCTAGAATTTTGCCCTCACTGTCCAAAATAAACGTTGCAGGTATTGAATTGATATTGTATTGCTTGGCCACAGGATCGTTAAAGTAATTCAAGTTGGAAACGTGATGCCAATTTAAACTATCGTTTGCAATAGCATTCAACCAGGCTTCTTTGGGATTATTTTGTCTGTCACTACCATCTAACGATACGCCTATTATTTCTAATCCTTTACCATGGTATTTATTGTAAACTTTGACCACATTAGGATTTTCCCTTCTACATGGACCACACCATGATGCCCAAAAGTCCACTATGGTTACTTTTCCCATAATATCGTTTAATGCAATGATGTTACCATCCGGATCAGGCGCCGAAAATTTAGGGGCTACACTACCTATTTCAGTGGCTAGCGAGGCATCTATATTCCGTTTGATTTCTTTGGCCGCACGACTATCTTTTACTTCGGCAGTGAAATTATTATAGATTTCTTCAGCATTTTTTAAAGTTATGGATTTGGACCTCAAGTAGTCTTCCAGCATGATGGCACTAACAACGCTTCCGTTGTTTTTTGTTATTTTTTTAATGCCGTTATCTGTGTTGGCTTTAAGCAAGCTGTCATACTTTTTTCTGATATTTTGCATGGCGGCCATATCGTTTTTGGCCTGTGCTTCACGAAACTGGTTTCCAAAAAGAACACCTTGTTTACGTATGGGTTTGGACATATCAATAAAGGACTTGAAAATATCATTTTCTTTACTTCCGGAAACAATGGAACTTTGAATACTGTCCATATAGAGCGTGATGTCCAAAGATTCATTTTCGATAATTACTGGTAAGGGGTTCGTAAGACCTTCTACTGTCAATAAGTATATGTCTGGTTGATCAACTTTTCCTGTTAGGGTCAATCTACCATCATCAATTCTAGCAGAATCCAATAATATTGGATTGGACCTGTCAACACCTGTAAGCTTGGCCAGTTTACCATTAGCTGATTGCTCAATGTTGGCATTAATCACAAAACCATCGGGTTTACTTTCTTTTTTACAGGATATAAAACCAATTGCCAATACTAGAATTAAAAGTTTTTTGAACATGATATGCTTTTTTAGTTGTGCAAATATAATAGTTAAAGCCAAAATGGGATGTTAAGATTAACCTAATATCTAGCATGAATTTATGTGCCTACTATTTACTATTTTTGTGCCATGATACAAAATGATACCATAGTTGCTTTGGCGACAGCTTCTGGGGCAGGAGCTATAGCTGTTATTCGATTGTCTGGAAATGAGGCTATCAGTATGGTTTCAGATTGTTTTCAATCGGTTACCAGTAAGAAGCAATTATCACAACAAAAAACACATACCATTCATTTAGGACATATTGTAGATAGCCAAAAAACCATAGATGAGGTGTTGGTATCTATTTTTAAAAACCCACACTCATACACGGGTGAAGATGTGGTTGAAATCAGTTGTCATGGTTCACCATACATTCAGCAGGAAATTATTCAATTATTCTTGCGAAAAGGTTGTCGTATGGCTGATGCCGGCGAATTTACCTTACGGGCTTTCTTAAATGGAAAACTGGATTTAAGTCAGGCTGAAGCGGTTGCTGACCTCATTGCCAGTGATAATGAAGCTTCCCATCAAATAGCTATGCAACAAATGCGTGGTGGATTTTCTTCTGAGATAGCCAAACTTCGTGAGGAACTCTTGAATTTTGCTTCCCTGATTGAATTGGAATTGGATTTTGCTGAAGAAGATGTGGAGTTTGCAGACAGAACCCAATTTAAAGCCTTAATTGACCGAATTACTTTTGTTCTTAAGCGGTTGATAGATTCCTTTGCAGTTGGCAATGTCATTAAAAATGGCATTCCGGTTGCTATTGTTGGAGAACCCAATGTTGGAAAATCTACGCTTTTGAATGCCCTGTTAAATGAAGAACGGGCTATTGTTTCGGAAATTGCTGGAACGACACGAGATACCATAGAGGATGAGATTTCCATTGGTGGTATTGGATTTCGATTTATAGACACGGCAGGTATTCGAGAAACAAAAGATGTTGTGGAAAGTATTGGTATTAAAAAGACCTTTGAAAAAATAGAGCAATCGCAAGTCACCATTTATTTGTTTGATAGTTTTAAGGGTGTTTCCAATTTAAAGGCCATCAAATTGGAGATTGAAAAAATAAAAAACAAGTATCCTCAAAAGCCGCTGCTCATCATTGCCAATAAGATAGATAAACTGGATGATGTTCAGTTGGCAGAACTGCAAAACCAGATTGATGGTGTACAATTACTATCAGCAAAAACAGGATTTGGTGTGGAGCAACTCACTAACTCCCTCCTAAATTTAATTAACACAGGTGCACTTCGTAACAATGAAACCATAGTAACCAATACACGGCATTATGATGCGCTTCTTAAAGCCTTTGAAGAAATACAAAAAGTGAAGCATGGTCTGGAATCCGGATTATCTGGTGATTTGATGGCCATTGATATTCGCCAGGCTTTATACCACTTTGGTGAAATTACCGGTGAGATTACCAATGATGACCTGTTGGGTAATATTTTTGCCAATTTCTGCATCGGGAAGTAAGTAATGACTTATATTTGTGATACTATCAAATGATACTATCATAAATGAAACCGCCTTATCAGATTACCGATACCATTTTACAATTAGTCTTAGCCATTTCGGAACGTTTGGGGGAAATAAATGCTACCCACTTATATAAGCCACCAACAGAATTGCGAAAAAAGAACCGTATTATAACTATACAATCTTCATTGGAGATTGAGGGCAATACACTTACAGAAGAGCAGATTACAGCACTTTTAAACCATAAACGAGTTATTGCACCACAAAAAGATATTTTAGAGGTTCAGAACGCCATAAAAGTGTATGAGCAATTGCGAGCGTTTAATCCTAATAAGTTAAAGGATTTAGAAAAGGCACACGCAATCCTTATGAAAGGATTGATTGATGATGCTGGAAAACTGCGTACTAAAAATGTTGGTATTGTAAAAGGTTCAAAGGTTGAACACGTTGCGCCAAGTGGAAGTATGATAAAAGGTTTGATGAATGATTTATTTGATTATTTAAGAACTGATAAAGATATATTGCTAATTAAAAGTTGTGTGTTTCATTATGAATTTGAGTTTATACATCCGTTTTTAGATGGCAATGGGCGAATTGGCAGACTGTGGCAAACATTAATTTTGATGCAGAAATATCCTGTTTTTGAATATCTTCCAGTTGAAAGTCTAATAAAAAAAAACCAAGATGCTTATTATAAAGCATTGAGTATGTCGGATAAAATGGCAACTTCTACACCATTTGTAGAGTTTATGCTAAATATAATACTTCAAGCATTAGAAAACCTTTTTAGAACCCAAAACAGAACCCTTACAGTAGAAGATAGGATAGAACTTTACAAGGATATTATTGGAGATAGTAATTTTAGTCGCAAAGATTATTTGTTAAAGTATAAAGATATTAGTCAAGCAACAGCAAGTCGAGATTTGAAATGGGCTGTCGAGCAACAGATTTTAATAAAAACTGGAGATAAAAGGCTGACAAAATATAAGTTCAATTTAACCTAAAAAAATATGTAAAATCACTTATTTGTCTCTTAAATCCCATGAAATCTTATAAACAGTATATTCTCTTTTTTGTATTTGTAAATAAATGAAAAGATACTCTATAGTTATTCAACCAAGTAATTTAGTTATTGAAGAAGTAAAGCAGATGAAAGAATTGTTGGCTTCAAAAATTGGGTGGTATAACAGTAAAAATTCTTTAGCACATATTACAATAAATGAATTTGAACGAGACGAAATAGAATTAGATAATATAAAAAGTAAGTTAACAAAGATTACTACTTATTTAAAATCTCAAGAAGTTCAGTTTACCAGTTTTGATGTTTTCCCAAATGGCGCTTTCTTTTTGAAACCCAATGTGTATTCAAGGCATTATTTGAAACAAATTATGACTTCGATTCATCAAAAATTTTCTTATCCTACAAATATCAAAAGTTACGAACCCCATATGTCAATCGGTAGAAGAATTAAACCCGAAAACATTGAAATCACAAAAAGTTTATTTTCAAAAGATCCAAATATTAGCTTTACTTGCGATACAATTGCGTTACGTTGTTTTAATGTGGAACGAAAACAATTTGATGTCATTACTACTTTTCCATTTTTAGGAGAAGAATCACAAGATGCAATACAAGGGCGTCTTTTTTAATTACTTAACATTGTGGCTCAAAAAAAATCATGTGGGAAATTTCCAAATTGTTAATAACTGATAGGGTGTTAACAATTTTTTTTGTGGATATAATTGATAAATAATTTCAGCTTTCTCATCCAGTATATACTAATTTTAATTTCGAAAAACAAGAATATTAAATTGGTGTTTTATGGTATTTGACAAACGAGAGAATGCTTACTTTGAGTTTAAATTGCAGGAATGGATCAGGAATAATCCCAACAAGGATTTTTATGGAGAAGTGGTTAAACGTGTCATTGCAAAACGTGATTTAGTAGCGATAGAGAAAGATGCCATTTTCTTGAAGTCATTGGGTTTATACATGCCTAATAGTATCCTAAATATAATGACGGAAATAATGACGAATGTCAAGGCGTCAGGTGGTACTAAATATGCCATGTATAGGGCATCAGAAGATTATCTATACAAAACGGATTGGTTTGTTGCTTTGGACAATAGGGTTAAAATGTTAATACGATTTGATTTTAATAGGCATATCATCCATGAAGTCCATGATTTTTTCTGTAGACAAAAGTATAATTTAAGATAATTCTTTAGAGTAGGAAAGAGATAGCTAGGTAAGAGAGACGACCTAATACCTAGCTTTTTATAATATTATTAAATTCCCTTATAGGCTCTTATCTTTTAACAAATTTCTTGATGCCTTTTTTGGAATCAGTTTGTATTTCGATGATATACATACCTTGTTTTAAATCTGTAACATTGATATCTAAATTGTAATTGTTAGGCTGTATACTTTTAATGATTGTCCCCAGAGGACTATAAATTTGAATTTTCTGAATGTTATAATGTGAGTTAATCGTCAGGTTATTTGTGACAGGATTTGGGTAAATCATAAAATCATCAACTATCGTGTTTTCAGAGACGCTCAAATTAACAACCACAGCAGTCTCATAATTATTGGTTTCAATTGGGAAATTGTAATCAAAGTATATTTCAGCATTATTATTGAATATATCACCCTCAATTAAGGTCGGTAGGGTTTTTATTTTATAAATTACAAAGCCGTCGTTATTTGCATCATCAAAGGGTAAATTCACGCCTTCAAAAATAAATTCTATTTGATTATCAGTAATTTGGGTTACAAATTCATGGCTGCCATTTAAAACTTGAAAAGTAGATAGGTCAAATTTATTGGAATCAAGTACATTTTTTACTACGATGTTTTCAGCTGGAAATGTTCCAGTATTTTCAAAACGGATTCGGTAATGTACAAATTTACCAACATCACTTACTGGAATACTTTCACCTTCTAAACATAAAATGTCATTGGGGTCAAAGGAACCAACTACCGTTTGGTTTAACACAAAAATATTGTCATCAGGATTGATATCTCCAACTATGGGGTTGACTGTGGCTGTATAAGTTAATACATCATCTATATTTACCGGGAAGTTGGCATCTGTTGGTGGGTTAATGTTAAATGTTACAATGGTTGAAAAGGATTGGAACGGAGCTAAATCAGTAAAACTCCACGTGAAACTATCGGTATTTGATAAATCAAAAGGAATATCCGAGTTTAAAAACTCCATAAAGTCGGAAGGATACTGTAAAGTTACATCGCCATCCATAACTTGATTTCCGACATTATTTACTAAAAGTTCATAATCAGCATCAAAACCAGGTCTGGCAGGTGTAAGTGGAGTCAAAATAACCTGTAGATCATTGGCAACTGAATTGGGAATAAAACAGATATCTTGCTCATAAGGGTCACTGTCTCCTGGGAACGTCACTGAAAAACTACTGGGCGTGACGTCAAAAAGAGCAGGGTCAGGTGAAATGGGTGTTATGGTATACGTGCCTGCTTGTACCGGTAAATAGTAAAATCCTGTATTATTGGCTACACCTGATGCCGTTACTGTACCATCATCAATAGTGTAACTCATAAAGGGAACAATAGGATCTGTTTCAGAACATCCATCAACATTATAATCGAATCGGGATTGGCCTAATATTTCATAAATTTTTCCGCCTGGCGTAAATGAGCAATACGTATTCACATTAACATTACCATAACCATTATTAGCTAACCAATTTTGAACATCGACCATCTGCTCGGCATCTGCACATACATATTGAAGATTTGGCAAATTATTGATATTCATATTGAATAGAGATTCAAGACTTCCATTTTTAATTAGAAGATTTTGCAAGTTGGGGTTGTCGTTGAATGAACCCCAATTTAAATTGATACAGTTGTTTAAGTCTATTTCGGTAAATAGGTTATTGGCCAATTGAATTTGAACAATATTATTTTCTGGAGCCAAAATTAAATTTTCTAGAACATTATTTCTGGCTTCAACAATAGTCGTGTTAGGTGCATTTGATAAATCCAAGGTCGTTAGTTGATTGTTATTAATAACCAACGTGAAAAAAAGTGGACAATTTTGAATATCCAAAAAACTTATCAAATTGCTATCAGCACTAATGGATTGCAAAACAGGAAGGTCATGCACGATTAATGATGTTATTTCATTAGATGCTATATTTAAATTACCCAAACTAGTAGCACCAGTCACGTCAATACTTGCTATGGCATTATTTTCAGCAAACATGGTTGATAGGTTTGATAGTCCGCTTAAGTCTAAACTGGTAAGAGCACCATATTGACAATTTAGATCTTCCAAAGCGGCACATCCACTTACATTTAAAGAAGTCATAGTGTCATTACTGCTACAGCTTAAATCTGTCAGGTTGCTTAAATTGCTTACATCCAAACTTCCAAGGTTATCGCAATAGTCAATATTTAAAAGTGTCAATGCGCTCAAACTACTGACATCAATAGATGTAAATGGATTGCCAAAGGCCCAAAATATCTGTAAATTTGATAATCCTGTTAAGTTCGTTGAGGTTAGACTATTGTTGCTAAAATCTAGATATTCCAAATTGGAGTAAGCTGTACCATCAAAGGTTGTAATATTGTTTAGGTTAATTTCTAATCTGGTAAGGTTGCTGAAATTTTCCAAACCTGTGAGATCCGTAATACTACTAGAACTAATATCCAATTCAAATATAAGTTGCGCTTCATTAATATCAATTTCATTATCTGAATTGGTGTCAATGGATACATAATTTCCATTACTATCTTTAGCTATGTAAGTTGTTGGACTGGCTTCCAATAGTTTGTTTTTTAGTGTCGCATCTGTAAATGAGATAATTTGGGACTGAATAAAAAAGGGAATAAGGAAAAACGAAATAATGTAAAGCTTTTTCATGATCAAATGATGATTAGTTAAACACAGTTTGTTTAATGGTAATAATCTGAAAAAGACTTGGGGGTATTTCTTTTAAAGATAATGCGGTATATCTTCATAAAGAAAACAGTTATTCTGCCATTATATGTATATAACAATCGACTGCTTTAAATTCCTGAAAATATTTTCTACAATTCCATTATGAGCTAACTAATGACTGGATTTCTTAATTGATTTTGCTGAAACTGTCTTAAAATTGAAAAAGCAATTAGTTTAACCCAAACTCTTTTTTGTTTTCTGTAATAGCCATAGCCTGAAATTTTTCAAATCTGGTATTGATGTTATTTTGTAAATGGGCTATCATGTTCTTGTCGTTGGAAGTCGGTTTAAATCGATTTTCTAATTTTAAATAGTCTTCAATGGGTATCGTTGGATCATTTGAATCCAGTTGTAAAGTGTTGAGGTTACGCTTTTTTCTTCTGGGATCATTTCTGTACAAAAGCCATTGCCCCGAATCTACTGCTGCTTTATGGTATTTGCTAGGGCTTTTCATATCGATACCATGATTACTACTGTGACAATAGGCTATAATTATGGATGGTCCGTCAAAACTTTCAGCTTCGTTAAAGACTTTTAACGTGTGCTCCTGATTGGCTCCAATGGACACTGATGCTACATATACATGGTCATAATTCATGGCATGCCAGCCTAAATCCTTTTTTTGTTTTTGTTTACCAGCAAAGGCGAACTTGGCTTTGGCACCCAATGGGGTGGCTCTTGAAGCTTGACCTCCTGTATTGTCATACACTTCATTGTCCAAAATAAGGATGTTGACGTTTTCACCAGATGCTATAACATGGTCCAATCCGCCAAAACCAATATCGTAAGCCCAACCATCACCACCTACAATCCATACGCTCTTTTTGACCAGGTTATCGGCTACGTTCAGTAGTCTTTTTGCATCTTGTGAATTGATTTCCTGCAGTTTTTCTTTTAGAATTTCTACACGTTCACGTTGTTCATTAATTTCTTTTTCATTGTTTTGAGTTGCTTTTAAAATATCGTAAGCCAAATCGAAATCCAAAACAGGTAGTAAGGATTCCAATAGGATTTTGGCTTGTTTTTCTAATTGGTTAATGGACATTCTAAACCCTAGTCCAAATTCTGCATTGTCTTCAAAAAGCGAGTTAGACCAGGCTGGACCTCGCCCTTTATTATTTGTTGACCATGGTGTTGTAGGCAAAGCACCACCAAAGATGGAACTGGAACCTGTAGCATTGGCAACTAGTAAGCGATCACCGAATAATTGAGACATTACTTTTAGGTAAGCCATTTCGCCACAGCCTTTGTCGCCATTGGCATATTTGAACAAAGGTTCCTGTAATTGTTGCTGACTGACTTTTTCTGTATTGATCTTTAATCTGTCAAATTCTGGAATGGTTTCAAAATGTTTCCAATTGGATAATTCTCTTGCATATAAATTGGTTTCTGAAAGCGCATTTGACGGACAAGCATCCAAGCAGTTATTGCAATTATTACATTGGGATGGATTTACTTGAATGGTATAGTTTAATAAATCAAATTCATTGGATGTCGCCTGATTAAAAGTTTCAGGTTTTCCTATGAGGTTTGTATCATCATATACTTTAATACGCAAAGCTGATGAGGGGCAAGCCACACTACAAGCACCACATTGGGTGCAAGTATCAGCATGCCATGAAATGGTTTTCTGGTTGTCTACTGGAAGATTGAATTGTGAGGTGTTTGTTGGATAGGTACCATCAGTAGGGAGCAGGCTTACTGGAACCTCGTTGCCTTTGTTTAGTAATAGTTGGCCTAGCAGTGTTTGGTTGAAGTTTGAGTCAAAATCTGCTGTAATATCATTAAAGTTGAGATCTATTGTTTTATCTACTTTATAGATGAAATCCTTATATTTTGAAAATTCATTTCTAAATGCATAATCAGATTTTAACGCGAGAAAGCAGGCATGTAAAACAGAAACCGAATTGTTTTTTAGTTTATTGGAAACTTTTATTTCTTCCGTATTAACTGTCAATAGATTGATGTTTCTTTCAATGATTTGATATTGCTTATTGGCTGATAGCATTTGCCAGAGCCCTTTTGTGGATTGCCGTGTATTGACCAAGATTGTTCCGCCTATTTTGGTTTTTGAAATGATGGAATCATTTTGGGTGATTTGCTTGTCAGTACAGCTTATAAAGTTGGCTTTATTTATGAGAAAAGGCAAGTTAATAGGGTTGTTGCCTATTCTTAAATGTGCTTCATTGTAAGTGTTTGATTTTTTATAGCTTGTAGTTGTGTAGCTTTGAACAAAGTCGTTTTTTTGATAGCCTAAAAGCTTGGTTATGATATTGAAGCTATGGATTTCATCTTTAGTTTTTTCCTGATAGAAGATAGCTTCGTAATAGTTGTTATTTAAATCAAAGGTTTTTGTATAATCCAGGCTTAAGTGGGTTACATCATCATAGATGCCTATTGTAAAATTATTTTTAGGCTGGTTCTGTCTTAAGTTTTGATAAATAGCCTCAATCATATTGGGTGTAAGTTCTTTGGAAGATAGCCCATAACGACCTCCAACCACTTTAGGCATTATTGTGATGTTATTCTCTTGATAAGCTTGATTTACGGCTTGAACAATATCTAAATAAAGAGGTTCGCCGGTTGCGCCTGGTTCTTTGGTTCTATCCAAAACAGCAATGGATTTTACAGTTTTGGGTAGGGCTTTTAAGAGATGTTTTGTGCTGAAAGGTCTGAACAAACGCACTTTAATCAGTCCTAATTTGTTACCACTGTTGTTTAATTGGTTTATAGTTGCTTCGATTGTAGAACATGATGAAGCCATGGTGATGATTATATGTTCTGCTTGGGGATGACCTACGTAGTCAAAAAGTTTGTACTGTCTGCCAGTTAAATGGGCCAATGTGTCCATATGTTTTTGGACTATTTCAGGACATCGATTATAATATGTGTTTATTGCTTCTCGGCTTTGAAAAAACACATCGGGACCTTGAGATGTGCCTTTAATAACGGGCTTGTTGGGGTTTAAAGCCCTGTTTTTATGTTGTTTTATATGGTCATTGTCCATCATGCTCTGAATAACATTATCCGATATTAAGGTTATTTTATTCATTTCATGGGATGTTCTGAAACCATCAAAAAAATGCACGAAAGGAATTCTGGATTCTAATGTTGCTGCCTGTGCTATGAGGGAAAAATCATGGGCTTCTTGAACTGTTGAGCTACCTAATAGGGCATAACCAGACTGACGTACAGCCATAATATCACTATGGTCACCAAAAACAGAAAGTGCATGGGTTGCAATGCTTCTTGTGGCAACATGAATAACATTTGGAGTTAATTCACCAGCTATTTTGTACATATTGGGAAGCATTAATAGTAAACCTTGTGACGATGTAAAAGTTGTTGCTAATGATCCCGTTTGCAGCACACCATGCATGGCGCCAGCAACACCAGCTTCACTCTGCATTTGGAACGCTGAAGGTGTGTTATTAAACAGGTTTACTTTATTTTCTGCGCACCATTGTTCAACCATTTCGCTCATTTCTGAAGCAGGCGTAATTGGGTATATTGGAAATACATCGTTTGTTTTAAAAGCTATCTGTGCTACAGCTTGATTGGCATTTAATATCGCTTGAGGTGCGGTTTTCATTTTTTCGAATTATGGAATGACTGAAGATTAAAACAAAAAATGGCTGATCAATGTCTCGATTCAGCCATTTTTTAGAGATTTGTTACTCCTTGACAATTTCAATTGAAACTGGAGTTGGATTGGTGATCATGTCGAACACTGGAGAAAATTTTGCTAAATTTTCTAATTGTTCAGCTGTAGCATCAGATTTAACCTTTAATTTAAAAGTAATACCGTTAAATCCTGTACGAACTTCAGGGTCTAATCCTAAAAATCCATGTAAGTCGGCATTACCTTCTAAAGTAGAAGAAGCACTCTCGATATCAATTCCGTTTGCTGCAGCATGGTAAACCATGGCACCAGTTAAACAAGAACCTAAAGCATGTAGCACAACTTCTGGAGGTGTTGCAGCTTCATCTTGACCTAAAAGAACTTGAGGATGACTGCATTCCATGGTGAAGGTTTCTTCGCGAGATGAGTCTTCGGCACCTGCACCATAAAATCCTTTAATACTTGATACACAATGACCGCCATCGATCCAGTTGTTTTTGGCTCTAAATTGGAACTTTGCCAATTCAGGTTGTTCTTGAATGTGACTAATTGTTTCTACTAATTGGTCAACGTTTACTCCGTTTTTAACATTTGCTGTTGTAATCATTTTTTTAATTTTAATTGTTAAACATTTTTGTTGCCAATATATAAGCAGTTGTCGTGCCAAACTATTTAAATATCTGAAAATCAATTAATTAAATTGTATTTGTTTGAATAGATTTCTCACGATATTTCGTTAATTAACGAATTATCGTAAAAATATTTCCGAGATTTCGTGAATTTTGTAAGCTTTAGACTGGTCTTTCGATACCTAAAGCCTTTATTCTTGATGAGAGTGTTGTAGGCGGTAATTTTAAAAGCTTGGCAGCACCATTCTCGCCAGATATTTTCCATTTAGTGAGTTTAAGTGCTCGTTCAATGTTAGCTTTTTCAATTTCTAAAAGTTCTGGTGCTGTATAGATTGTATTGGATGTTTGGGAAATGGTAGCTTCCTGTCCCCCTTGACTATGAGGAATAATGGATTGCCATGAAACCGTATTATTTTGCGAAATAATTATGGCGCGTTCAATTAAATTTTGAAGCTCTCTAACATTACCTGGCCATTCGTAATTCATTAAAGAAATCTTATCATCTTCGGACAAGAGATTGATGGATCTATTCAATTCACGAGAAAATTCTGTAATCATATGATTGGCTATAAGGCAGATATCATTACCACGATCCCGAAGTGGGGGAACGGTAATAGGAAACACATTTAATCTGTAAAATAGGTCTTCCCTGAACTTCTTATCTTTAACGTGTTGCATTAAATCACGATGTGTAGCTGCAATGATACGAACATCAACCTTTATGGTTTCTGAACTACCTACAGGATCAAACTCACCTTCCTGAATAACCCGTAATAATTTAGGTTGTAGTTCCAAGGGTAATTCTCCAATCTCATCTAAAAAGATGGTTCCTTTGTCGGCTAAAAGAAAACGCCCCTTCCTGGTTGCTGTAGCACCTGTAAAAGCCCCTTTTTCGTGGCCAAAGAGCTCGCTTTCAATTAAATTGTTTGGTATGGCACCACAATTAATACGTATTAATGGTTTATCTTTTCTATCACTTAATTGATGTATGGCTCGCGCAACCAGTTCTTTTCCTGTGCCAGTTTCGCCATTAATGAGGACCGTAGCATGGGTGCTGGCTACTTTGTTTATCAATTGCATCACCTTTTTCATACTTTGGTCTTCAGCAATAATACCATGATCACTGGTAAGCTCTTTAATTTCTTCCTTGAGATACTCGGTTTGTGACGTTAAAAATTCAATTTTATCTTCAGCTTGAAGCCTATCTTGTATGTTTCTTAAGATTAATGTGTAGAATGATGCTGTGTTATCGCCCCATTTACTTATAGTTCCTTCGTTTAAGGTTTCTGTTTCATTGGACCCTATGACCTTGATGACATCAGGTAAATAATTACTGCTTAAGGTTTGGTCATTATTTAAATCGGTATTTACTAGATTTTCAATACAATCGGCACTTCGATCATCCAGGAAGAATAGGAGATTGCGTTGTAAGACATCATTGTTTTCAAACAATACATTGGCCGATGGATTGGTAAGTAAAATCCTGAATTTTTCGTCAAACATGATAATGGCATCCATGGCGCCATCAATCAAACCACTTAATTTAGAGTTGGCTATTTCAAGGGCTTTCTTTGAAGAGGCTAAATTTTCCTGTATGATATCGATGTTACGATGCCTTTTTATGAGAACAGATAGAATGCCTTGCGAAAAACCAATATCATTGGAAATAAGTTTAAAAAAATGTTCTCTATCAATTTTTAGAACCGAAGTTTCTTCGAGTGTTGTAATTGAGGCAGAACGTTTATTGTTATCAATCAAAGCATATTCTCCAAAACATTCGCCAGCAAGCATATGGCCAAAAACATGATTTTTTTCGTGAACCTTGACGCTACCTGAAACAATAATATACATATACTCACCAACACTGTCTTTTTCAAAAACCAATTTATTTTTTCTAAAAGTTTCTTCTTCAAGTACTACTGTTAAGTGCTTGAGTGATTCTTTGTTGACTTCAGAAAAGAAAGGGATATTTGATAAAAACTCAATTAAACTTTCTGTTGCGGCTTTAGGCATTTTCTAAAAATTGTACCATAAATATATTAATATTTATTGTAGTTTTTAATCAACTGATAAATTGAAAGTTTAGTTTCAGAATATTTACTTAAATTTAATCGATTAATTAATTCTTCATATAGATGTCACAACAAAGGTTGCTTGCCGCTATCATGTTTACGGATATTGAGGGTTATACTTCCTTAATGCAGCGTGATGAGGCCGAAACAATTTCGATTAGAAATAGACATCGCGAAGCTTTTAAAAAGATTACGGCAAAGCATAATGGCCATATTGTTCAATATTTTGGTGATGGTACATTAAGCACATTTAAAAGCACTGTTGAAGCAGTAGACTGTGCCATTGAATTGCAGATGGCGTTTTTAAAAGAACCCAAAATTCCAATTAGGATTGGTATTCATGTAGGGGATATTGTATACTCTAAAGACGATATCATAGGAGATGCGGTAAATGTGGCTTCTCGTATTGAGGCCTGTGCATTGCCTGGCAGCATATTGATTTCTGATAGGGTACACGACCAAATAAGAAGCCATAGCCATATTGAAACTAAATTTCTTGATGCGTTCGAACTTAAGAACGTTAATGATACAGTGCCCATATTTGCCATTTCGAATAAAGGGTTGGTAATACCCAAAAAAGAAACAATAAAGGAGAAATTAAAAGCCACTGTTCCTCAAAAAAAGAAACACTTGGGAGTCAAGATTCTGGCAGCCGTATTGGTTATACTGGCATTGGTTTTTACTTTTTACAAGTTGGATATTTTTAAAGGCACCAATACTGTTAAAGATAAGTCTATTGCTGTGCTGCCATTTGATAACTTGAGTGATGACCATGACGCTGAAATTTTTAGGGATGGTATGACAGATGACATCCTTACCAATTTATCTAAAATTAAGGATTTGCATGTTATTTCCAGAAATTCTGTAATGGGTTATAAAGACACCAACAAGAGTCTGGATAAAATAGCCAAAGAATTAGGAGTTTCCTATGTTCTTGTAGGTAGCATTTTAAAATATGATAATGATGTTAGAATTAACACACAATTGATTGAAGTTAATACCGATAAAATTATCAGTGGTAATAAATACGATGTCGTTTTGACGGATATTTTTAAAGTTCAATCTGAAGTTTCTCAAAAAATTGTTGAAGCATTGGATATGAGTATTTCCTTTGAGGAGCAAAAAGAATTATCAACGGTTCCCATACGTGATATAGAGGCCTACAAACTCTTTTTAATGGGTAGAAAGGAGGCTGATAAGCGAAACAGTGAAAGTTTGGCAAAAAGTATTGAATTGTACGAAAAAGCTATTGAGATTGACCCTAATTATGCTGAAGCCTATGCTGAAATTGCGAACTCTATTTATTTAGAAACCTATTACTCTTCCAGAGATCCACAAGAAGCCTCTAACCTGGCAAATGAGTATTTGGACAAAGCTGAAAAAATAAATAGTAGAGTGTCACGAATATATTCTGTAAAGGGATTGATTTATAATATTGAAGGTAAAAAAGAAGAAGCCCAGGCAGCATTTGAGAAAGCCATTGCTTTATCGCCTAATGATTTAACAGCAAGACATCAATATTCTACATTTTTTTATTACAATCAAGAATATGAAAAACAATTGGAGCAAGCAGAAATAGCCTACAGGTTAGACCCTTTGTCCTTTGCGACTGCTAGTGGATATTTCACGGCTTTAATGTCGAATTATAAATACCACGAGGCCGAACAACTTATGAAAAAGGTTCAAAAGGAAGATTCTGGGAATAACGAGTTTGTAATCAATAGAAACTTTTTCAGATTGTATATGGATCAAGAGAAATATAATGAAGCTATTGTTCCTTTACGTGAATTGGTAAAAAAGCAAAATGTATTTAATAGGTTTTTAGGATATTGTTATACAAAAGTTGGTGATACAGCCAGTACATATAGGATTATAGATTCCATACGAAAAAATTCAACCGAAAGAGAAAAGAGCCACCAGCTGGCTATGGTATATTCCAGTTTAAAACAAACCGATAGTGTGTTGTTTTATTTGGACACGATTAGGAATAAACAAACCCGAACGTTTAAAAGGGAACAAAAGGCATTTTTTGATTATTTAAAGGATGACCCGAGATTTATTAAAATTTTGGAGGATCATGGTATTCAAGAGTAGGTTTTAAATACTTGAATTATATACTATATTTGCTTTGCCTCAATTTGTTGAACTTTTACTTTATGAGATTTTCTTTTTTAACACTACTGTTTTTAATTTCAACGTTTTCAAGTTTGTTTTCACAGGGAAACTCAATTATTAAAGATACGCTATTGGTCTATTATGATATGGGTGAGCATACAATTTCAGTCCAACAAAAAAAACAAATCGCGAACTATTTGAGTAACAGGAAAATTTATAGTTTGAAAGTTGAAGGTTATGCTGACTATGTTGGAAATTCAAATGATAACTATTTACTAGCCCAAGAAAGAGCTGAAAATGTATTGAGTGTTTTTTTAGAAGAACAATCTATAGATTCAGTTACAGTTCTTTCAAAAGGGGAAATGTCCAAACCTGAAAATTATAATAATACGGAAGGGAATCCAAAGGACAGAAAAACAGTTTGTTTTGTTACGTATTCCCTAAATACAGAAAAACGGGAAGATGATGTGGCTAGAGCTGATTTATCGAATAAACCATCAAGTTATCTTGATACCATACCCACTTTGAAAGTTGGAGAGCACATTATATTGAAAGACATTTTATTCTATTTGGGTAAAGCCGTCATAATCCCCAATTCTTTTTCAGAGTTGCAAAAATTAAAGGAGGTTTTGGTAATTAACCCAAACATATCTATTGAGTTAAGGGGACACGTATGTTGTGGTGTAATTACTGAAGAGGTTGAAGGAATGCCTCCACCAAAACAATCTGACTATAATATGGAGCTTTCTCTTAATCGAACTTTGGCGGTGAAAAATTATCTAATTGATAATGGGATAGATTCTCAAAGAGTTTCTGTAAAGGGGATGGGTTTTTTGGAGCCTCTTTACTATCCTGAAGAGAATGAAGCGCATCGACAATTAAACAGGAGAATTGAATTGTTTGTCATAAAAAATAATTGATTTACTTTTTTTTGAATACCCTGTTGTAACGTTTTCTGTTTTTTTACGTCACATAAGTACATCAATCATTTAATAAAACTATCATGAGACAAGACAATCAACTTTTGGTATTAACCCACTTGAGTCAGTTGCTGACTTTTATAACGGGTTTTGGAGGACTTATTGTTCCGTTAATCATTTGGGCGACCCAAAAAGACAATGTATATGCCATGGATGAACAAGGTAAGCGGATAGTGAATTTTCAATTAAGTTTAATTGTTTATGCCATTCTTTGTATTCCTGCTATTTTGCTTCTTGGATTAGGTATTATTGGCTTGATTGTTATCGGTTTGATATCTATAGCCTTTCCAATTGTAAATGCTGTTAAAGCCAGTCATGGCGAAACACCACGATACCCTTTATCTCTTAATTTTATTAGTTAGTTAGATTAATCGAGGTAAGTAAGACGCCCACATTTGTGGGCGTTTTTTATTTAGTTATCTGAATAAGATTTCATAATCTACCATAATTGCATAGTAACTTTTGTTACTGACTACCCTTGTTTCCCAATGTATTTTTGCCAAGTAAATTTAAGATACATTATGAAACGACAGACATATATCATTTTCGGAATGCTAGGATTTATGAGCTTAATCCATGCTCAAGAACGCATTCCGTTAGGAAAAACCGAAGCTTTGGATAAGGTGCTAGAATCCAATTACAGCTTACAGATTTCTGAAGCACAATTTAATGCCTCAAAAGCTGATTTTAAGCAGACCAATGCGGTGTTTTTACCAAACATCACGGCATCACATACAGGTATCACAACTACAAACCCCTTAATGGCTTTTGGTTCTAAATTAAATCAGGAAAGTCTAACAGCAGCCGACTTTAATCCTGCACTTTTGAATGATCCTGAACAGACACAAAACTTTGCTACCAAGTTTGAGATTCAACAGCCATTAATTAATATGGATGGCTTTTACCAACGTAAAGCTGCCAAAACCAAGATGGAGGCAACTGCCTTACAGACCGAACGTACCAAAGATTACCTGGAATTGGAGGTGGAACAAGCCTACATGCAATTACAATTGGCCTATAAAGGCGTAGCGGTTTTAGAACAAGCCCTGCTAACGGCTGAAGCCAACGAGCGATTGGCAAAGAATAGCTTTAATCAAGGATATCTACAAAAATCTGATGTGTTAGCTGTTTCCGTTCGGGTTAATGAAGTTAAAAATCAGTTGCAAACGGCCAAAAGTAATGTCGAAAATGCGTCCAATTATTTATCCTTTTTAATGAATGAAGAACAAGTAGCCATTTATCAACCAACAGATAGTTTACAGGTTGTTATTCCAAAAAATAATCAGGAGTTACAGGTTTCTGAAGAACGGTCAGATATTAAAGCGATGTCATTGGCAACCAATGCTTATGAAACCATGTACAAAGCGGATAAAATGACTTTTTTACCAAGACTCAATGCCTTTGGAAGTTATGAATTGTATGATGATCATATTTTTCAAGGCAATGCCAACGGTTATATTGTTGGCGCTCAATTAAGTTGGGATATTTTACAAGGCACCAAACGTTTCGGGAAGGCTCAAAAAAGTCGCTCGGAGTTTGAACAATCCAAATTGGAATACCAACAATATTTGTCACAAAGTCAATTAGAGCTTAATAAGGCGAAACGCATGTTGACTGATGCTCAAAACAAATTGGAATTAACAAGATTGGCTCTTGAACAGTCGAAAGAATCACTTCGTATTCGTAAAAACCGATTTGAAGAGGGATTGGAAAAAACCTCTGATTTGCTCATGGCAGATACGCAATATGCCCAAAAGCAATTAGAATATTATCAAACCATATATGAATATAATTATGCACTGGCTTATGTGCAGTTTTTAACAAAGTAAGAATCAAATAAACATAAATCATGAAATATATATATACCATTACTTTAGTAGCATTGTCTCTAACCTTCATAGGTTGTTCGGGTGATAAAAAGACTGCGGTTACAGACAATACTCCAGCGATTAATGTGACAGTGAGTGACGTATCATCTAATAACAACAATCCCTTTTTAGCAGTTAGTGGCAAGGTTCAATCGGTTAACAGTGCTGATTTAAGTACCCGAATGATGGGGTATGTAACCCAAGTTCCCGTAAATGTTGGTGATACCGTAAAAAAAGGACAATTATTGGTAGCTATTAATAACGCCGATTTACAAGCAAAAAAAGCACAGGTTGAGGCGAGTATTACTGAGGCTCAAGCAGCTTTTAATAATTCGGAAAAAGATTACAACCGCTTTCAAAATTTATTTTCCGAAAACAGTGCATCACAAAAGGAATTAGATGACATGACTGCGCGTTTTGAAATGGCTAAAGCCCGTTTAGAAGCAGCCAAGCAAATGCGAAACGAGGTCAATGCCCAATTTGCTTACAGCAATATTACAGCACCTTTTGCTGGCGTAGTAACCAGTAAAATGATTGAAACTGGAGATATGGCCAATCCAGGAATGCCTTTAATAACAGTTGAGGCTCCAGGTAACTTTGAAGTGATGGCTATGGTGCCTGAAACTGAAATATCTAAAATTAAAGCAAATACTGAAGTTGCGGTTTTGGTAAAATCCATAAACAAGACGCTTTCAGGTAAAGTTTCCGAAGTCAGTACGTCTTCAAAACATACTGGAGGTCAGTATTTAGTCAAGATTGCTCTGAACAAAACGGATACTAACTTATTGTCCGGTATGTTTGTTACGGTGCAGTTTCCTATTGAAAAGCAATCTGAAAATACCATGGTGTTAATACCTAAAATGGCTTTAGTACATAATGGTCAATTAACTGGGATTTATACCGTAAGCCAATCAAATACAGCCATTTTAAGATGGTTGCGTTTGGGCAGGGAGTATGGTAATCAGGTTGAGGTGCTATCAGGGTTATCAGCAGAGGAATCCTATATCGTTTCAGCCGAAGGTAAGTTGTACAATGGTGCAAAAGTAACCATCCAATAATAAAATATTAATCAGATGAAAGAAGGTATCGCTGGCAAAATTGCCAAAATATTTATACAGTCAAAACTGACGGTGCTTCTCATGATCGTATTTATGGTTATTGGGGTGTACAGTTCGTTCTTGATTCCGCGTGAGGAAGAACCACAAATTGATGTGCCCATGGCCGATATTTTTGTGGGTTATCCAGGAGCAAGTCCAACAGAAGTAGAATCGCGGGTTATTAAACCGCTTGAAAAATTAATATCTAACATTAAGGGTGTGGAGTATGTGTATTCTACATCCATGAAAGAACAAGGTATGGTCATTGTTCAGTTTTATGTGGGTGAAGATATCGAGCGCTCCTTTGTGAAGCTCTATAACGAAATCAACAAGCACATGGATCAAATGCCGCAAGGTGTAACCTTTCCGTTAGTTAAAACACGTGCCATTGATGACGTACCCATGTTAGGGTTGACCTTATGGAGCGAAAATTATGATGATTATCAATTGAGTCAAATGGCTCAAGAACTGGAAGCAGAAATTAAAAAAGTCAATGATGTAGCCATTACCCATAAAATAGGTGGTCGTGATAGACAATTGCGTGTGGTATTGGATAAAGATAAACTGGCGGCAAGTGGATTAGACTTTTTGTCGGTTTCTGAAATGATCAAGGCGAACAATGCCCAATTGAATTCGGGAAGTTTCGATAAAAATGACAGCGAGTTTTTAGTGAATACGGGAAAGTTTTTGGAAACGGTAACCGATGTTGAAAATTTGGTCGTTGGTGTCCAACAAAATCAACCGATTTACTTAAAGCAGGTTGCCACGATTGTGGACGGCCCCGAAGTACCTCAAAATTACGTGAGTTTAGGGTTTGGAAAAGGAAGTGAAAAAGCCAACCAATATCAATCAGAATATCCTGCTGTAACGCTTTCAGTGGCCAAACGTAAAGGTGCTGATGCCATGAAAATTGCTGATGTGATTATTGACAAGGTTGAGCACTTACGTAAGAACCTTATACCTGATGATGTTCATGTGGAAATCACCAGAAACTATGGTGAAACAGCTTCGCACAAGGTATCAGAGCTGTTATTGCACCTTATCGGTTCTATTATTGCTGTAACCTTTGTAGTGATGTTAGCTATGGGTTGGCGCGGTGGATTGGTAGTGTTTTTATCAGTACCAATAACCTTTGCTTTGACCTTATTAAGCTATTATATGCTGGATTACACCTTGAACAGAATTACCTTATTTGCTTTGGTATTTGTTACAGGTATCGTAGTTGACGACTCTATTATCATAGCCGAAAATATGCACAGGCATTTTAAAATGAAACGCTTACCATTTAAACAAGCCGCATTATACGCTATTAATGAAGTTGGTAACCCAACCATTCTGGCAACTTTTACGGTCATTGCATCTGTATTGCCTATGGCTTTTGTATCTGGCTTAATGGGTCCTTATATGGCTCCTATGCCAATAGGTGCATCTATAGCGATGATTCTGTCTTTGTTTGTGGCTTTAACCATAACTCCGTATTTGGGGTATATTTTCCTTCGTGAAAAGGATAAAAAGCAAAAGGTTGAGAAAGCAGAAAAACCTATAGAGGAAACCCTAATTTATCGTTTCTATGATAAATTCGAGCGACCACTTATTGAAAACCGCACCAAGCGATGGTTGTTTTTAGGGTTGACATTTGTCTTATTATTGGGAACCATGGCCATGTTTTTTACAAAATCCGTAGCTGTTAAAATGTTGCCTTTTGATAACAAGAATGAATTTCAGGTCGTCATTGATATGCCAGAAGGGACAACATTGGAACGCACAGGTGTGGTGGCCAAAGAAATTTCTCAATACTTAGCGACACGTCCAGAGGTGGTGAATTATCAAAACTATGTAGGTACTTCAGCACCTATAACTTTTAATGGATTGGTTCGTCACTACGATTTACGTGGTGGTAGTAATATGGCCGATATTCAAGTCAATTTGTTGGACAAGGAAGAGCGTAGTGAACAAAGTCATGATATAGCCAAATTATTACGACCAGATATCCAAAAAATTGCTTCAAAATACAATGCCAATGTGAAACTGGTCGAAGTACCACCAGGGCCACCTGTATTGTCAACTATTGTAGCTGAAGTTTATGGACCTGACTACGAGCAACAAATGGAGATTGCCAGTGATGTTCAAGCTATTTTGAATAATACTGAAGATGTGGTGGATATTGACTGGATGGTTGAGGACGATCAAAAGGAATACACATTTGTTATCGACAAAGAAAAAGCTATGCTATATGGCGTAGCGCCACAGCAAATAGCCTATACCATGAATATGGCTTTATCCAATAGACCTACAACTAATTTGTATGATGAAGATGCTGTTAACCAAATAGGTGTGGTATTAACACTTGATGAAAAGGAAAAATCAACCATTCAGGATATTTCCCAATTAAAAATCAATTCCAAGCAGGACAATATGATGCCGATAGCTGATTTGGTTGAAATCAAGGAAACAATAAGTGCCAAAAGTATTTATAGAAAAAATCAAAAACGCGTGGTATATGTTATGGCTGATATGGCAGGGGAATTAGAAAGCCCAGCTTATGCCATTTTAGGAATGGAGGAGAAATTAAAAGCCATTGAATTGCCGCAAGGTTATGAGATTAATGAAATGTATTTAGGACAGCCTGAATATGAAGATGATTATACCGTAAAATGGGATGGTGAGTGGCAGATTACTTTAGAGGTGTTTCGTGATTTAGGAATAGCCTTTTTAGGAGCCATCATCTTGATTTACATCTTGATCGTTGGTTGGTTCCAGAACTTTAAGGCGCCTGTGGTTATGATGGTGGCCATTCCATTATCATTAATAGGTATCATATTAGGGCACTGGCTGATGGGTGCATTTTTTACAGCAACGTCTTTTATTGGTATGATTGCTTTAGCGGGTATTATGGTTCGAAATTCGGTATTATTAATTGATTTTATCAATCTGCGTTTGGATGAAGGTATTCCCCTTAAGCAGGCAGCTATCGAAGCAGGTGCGGTTAGAACAACACCCATTTTGTTAACTGCTGGAACCGTAGTTATTGGTGCATTTGTGATTCTATTTGATCCAATTTTCCAAGGCTTGGCAATCTCTTTAATGGGAGGCACCATTGTAAGTACGGTATTGACCCTATTGGTAGTACCATTAGTATATTATATGATAGAACGTAAAAACCATAAATAATTATGAAGTTAGTAATAGTAACAGCAGTTGAAGAATTTCACAAAGATGTGATTAAACTGTTTAAAAAAGCAGGTATTGAGAGTTTCAGCGAGTCTGAAATTGATGGTTATAAAAATTCACCAACCTTATTGGCAACCAATAGTTGGTTTGCGAGTGAAAAAGGGGGCAATGAATCCAATATGTTTTTCTCATTTACAGATGACATACATATTGATGCACTTTTTGATTTAATAAAAACATTCAATTCAAATTTGGAAACCAATAACCCGATTAGGGCTGTTGTGCTTCCTATAGAAAGATCATTATAAACTTTAAATAATTAATAATATGTTAAACAGGTATATACGAGCAATAGCGGGTGTTTTTGTAGTAGCAAGCGTCCTTTTAGGTATGTATGTCAACGAAAACTGGCTGTGGTTCACAGTATTTGTAGGTGCCAATTTATTTCAATCGGCCATTACAAAATGGTGTCTCATGGAGACCTTTTTAGTCAAATTAGGCGTCAAGAAAGAAGATAGTAATTGCAATGCATCATCGTAGTTTTCCCGATTGATTAGTTAGTAGCTTGACCCGTTTGGGTCAAACAAAAACTCGTGATGCAAAAACGCCCACTAAATGTGGGCGTTTTAATTGTTTATAGAAAGTTTTTTTAATTGTTTAGCATCACTGGCATAACCAACATGGTTACTTGTTCACCCTCATCCAATCCATCAACAGGTGTTAAAATACCGGCGCGATTTGGTAAACTCATTTCCAATTGCACATCATCCGAAGTCAGGTTATTTAACATTTCAGTTAAAAAGCGCGAATTAAAACCAATTTGCATATCATCACCTTGATAATCGCAGGTTAAACGTTCTTCAGCTTTATTGCTGTAATCAATATCTTCAGCAGAAATATTCAATTCTGCTCCAGCGATTTTTAAACGAATTTGGTGTGTGGTCTTGTTTGAAAAGATGCTCACACGACGTACAGAGTTCAAAAATTGCGTACGATCTATGGTTAATTTATTCGGATTCTCTTTCGGGATAACCGCTTCATAATTTGGATATTTGCCGTCAATCAAACGGCAGATTAATTCCACGTTCTCGAATGAGAATTTTGCATTGGAATCGTTGTATTCAATAGTTACATCATCATCACTAGCAGCCAAAATACCTTTCAATAAGTTCAAAGGTTTTTTTGGCATGATGAATTCAGCAACTTCATTGGCGCTCACATCTTCGCGAGAGTATTTTACTAATTTATGGGCATCAGTAGCCACAAAGGTTAATCCTTCAGTAGAAAACTGAAAGAAAACACCACTCATCACAGGGCGTAAATCATCATTACCAGCAGCAAAAATGGTCTTATTGATGGCGGTTGCCAATATATCTCCTGTAATTGTGGTTGTACTGGCATCCTCTAACGCAACGGCTTTCGGAAATTCATTGCCGTTGGCATAAGCTAAAGCATATTTACCATGGTTAGAGCTTATTTCAATCGTGTTGTTGTCTTCAACAACAAAAGTCAACGGTTGCTCTGGAAAAGTTTTAAGCGTATCCAACAATAGTCGTGCTGGAACGGCAATACTACCAGAATTATCACTTTCAACCTCTAATTTAGCGGACATGGTTGTCTCTAAATCACTAGCTGATATAATGAGTTCAGTATTGTTTAATTCAAATAAAAAATTATCTAAAATCGGTAGTGTGTTTGAATTATTGATAACACCACCTAGAACTTGTAATTGTTTGAGTAAATAGGTACTTGATACTATAAATTTCATCTAAATAATATACGTTTTACGATCAATAGTTTAATATTACAAATATATCCCAAAGCTACTAATCTAGGAAACAAACTTATTAACATTTAGTGGACGTATTTTTTCTTTCTGAAATAATTAAAAAGCAATCCAAAAATTCCCAATAAGACCAGTGGTAATACAAGATTGACTACCTGCCATGTTGTTTTTTCTGCTGCCACTTTTTTGGTGTCTAAGAAGGCTATAGCGACTTCTTTAGAACGAATGTTTATAAGTCCGTCATCATCCAATAAATAATTAACGGCATTCAATAAAAACTCTTTATTTCCATATAATTGTCCGGTCCAGCGATCGAACCCTAATTCCAGGGGACCGTTTCTGCCGACTTCATTTTTTGCCACATCACCATCAGCAATGATTAACATTTTAGTGAATGGACTGGTTGATTTATCACTTGTAATATCAAATGGTTTTACCCGATTGTTATAAACGGACGTGAATGTGCCCTCCAATAAAACAGCCAGATTCTGATAGCCTTTCGTATAAGCCTGTG
Source organism: Hanstruepera sp. CR43 (assembly GCF_055227665.1). Taxonomy (NCBI): domain Bacteria; kingdom Pseudomonadati; phylum Bacteroidota; class Flavobacteriia; order Flavobacteriales; family Flavobacteriaceae; genus Hanstruepera; species Hanstruepera sp. CR43. The sequence goes on from NZ_CP200078.1 coordinate 3,078,049, forward strand.
GGTCGGGTTCTTGACTGGTCATGGCCAGACTAATCTCACGTGGTGTACCATCTGTTTTTGACAATATGGAACTTTGAAGCAAGATCGTTTTTCTAACAGCTGTTGGATTTTTTAAGGTATCAATCTGGTTTGCAAAATCAAACTTAACCAGGTTTAAATTATTGACAATAGGGTGGTTGATAGTTGGATTTACCAATGGGGAATAAAACCAAGGTAATTGCTGAAATTGCGACTGACTGCCCTCGCCAGTGGCCAAAGTAATTTTTGCAGAATACAAATCATTTACCAATACGGGATTGATGCGCACACCATATTTGAAAAAGAAATCGGTTAGGTTTAAATCGCGACTGGTAGCAATAGCCTTACCTGATGCATTGTACAAACTATCCTGTTCCATGGCTACCGCATCAATAAGCCATAAACTTTTACCACCATGCATGGTGAATTGATCTAGAGCATACTTTTCCTTTTCACTAAAAGCTTCTGTTGGTTTAGCCGAGATGATGAGGTCGTAATCCTGAAGCTCTGTCATGGTTTTTTGCGGGTTACTGGCAACACTATCCAGGGTAAATGGTGCAATGTAGTAGTAATCCTTTATGGTCTTCACAAAGTCAAATAAATATTGATCCTTAAGCTGATTATTACCTTTTAAAATGGCAATTTTTCGGCGTTTAGGATTTACCAATTTACTGAAGCCATCGGCAAAGGCATATTCCAGATGCTGAATCGAACTGGAGGCTATTTCCTGTACAGTTGCCCCAATTTTATTCTTTACTAAAGGAATTTTAACGGTTATTCCGTTATAGCTGGCTAGTGCCCAGGGAAAAATAACTTCCTGACTACTGGTTCCTGCTTCCTGAACACTTACTTGCATGGGTGTCAAGCCACGATTACTTAACTGTTGGATATTGCTCTCACGTAAATTATCATCCTCTAACGGATTTATAAATTTATAGACAATACGACTGTTTTGGGAAGCAAATTCATCTAATAGCTGCTTGGTTTCCGTTTGCAGTCTTCGGAATTCGGAGGGTAAGTTGGTACCATCCAAAAACACATCAATTTCTATAGGCGAATCAGCGGTTTGAATCGTATTTATAGAGGCTTCACTCAAGGTATAGCGTTTGTCACTGGTCAGGTCAAAGCGCTTGTAGATGGAATGTGTAAAAATATTTAAAACCAATAAACCCAGCAATAGTAGGATGATAGTTGTAAAGTCCTTTTTATCAAACTTTTTAACACCAATATTGGCAGTTGTGAGCATCATAAAAAATAGGGTCACACTTAAAAAATACAGAATATCCCGTGTATCCAAAACACCACGACTCATACTTTTAAAATGAGCATCCATACCCAATTGCTCTAAAAAGGTACTGGCTATAAAATCAGCAAGGCCTTCAAAACCCATATAGAAAAAGAAACAGCCAAAAACAGCGATGATAAAAGCGACTATTTGATTATCGGTAATACTGGAAGCGAATATGCCTATGGCGGTATAGGCGGCTACTAAGAACAAAAGCCCCAAATAGGAGCCCAAGGTGCTTCCAAAATCTAAATTCCCAATAGGATTACCTAATTGATAAACCGAATACACATATAGTAGGGTCGGGATTAAAGCTAAAATAATCAGTAATACAGCACCCAAATATTTACCTAACACAATTTGAAAGGCACTAATAGGTTTGGTCAGCAATAATTCCAGAGTTCCTTGTTTTTTTTCATCCGAAAAACTCCGCATGGTCACAGCGGGTATTAAAAACAGTAAAATCCAAGGTGCCAAAGTGAAAAAACTCGACAGGTCTGCAAACCCGTTATTTAAAATATTGAACTCCCCATTAAACAACCATAAAAACAGACCGTTTAAAATCAAAAAAATAGCCATGACCAAATAGCCAATAGGTGAAGCAAAAAAACTGGTTATTTCTTTTCGTAATATGGCAAGCATGAATATTTGGTTTATCGGTTGATTCTATATTTAAATTAATGGAGTGACACAAGTTTATCCACACTCCATGCCTCCGGCTTGGCATTGAATAAGGGTTTGGTTTTCGACCATACATCCTGAAACAAATCGGAATGCCTGTAATCTTCCAAATCACTTTCGGAATTCCAGTAGCTATACGTAAAAAACACATTTGGTTGGTCTTTGTCTCGGTATAATTCCAACAACTGACAGCCATTAAACTGGCGAATCAGGTCTTTCTTCTGATGAAAGTTATTGAGAAAGGTATCAATATGTTCAGGTTCAAAAGTCATTTTTACAATACGTATAAACATACCATTTATTTTTTGCTAAAGTTAACCGTTATCGTATCCCTTAAATCAAGACCCATAAGGCTTGATGCACTGCCAACCGTTGCCGAATTACTTTTGTAAACCGCAATTTCCATATAGTTGGAGGCGTTAAATACGACCAAGCCACGGCCTTCATCGTTTCGCTTGTCCTGCGGAATAGTGAAATCAACAATATCACTATACTTTTCGTAAATCTTTTTAAACTTATGATTTCTGGCCGATATCTCAAAGGATCGCCCTTTTTGAATGGTCTCAAAAAAACCTTTTTTGATATTGGTAATTACGTTGCCATAGTTGTCAATGTAGATAATACTGCCAATAATCTGGGTCTTGTCATCATTTACAAACGGAATGATATTCTTGATAGGTTTGATGTGTTCAATCACTTTTCCTATGACCTCCAAAGTACCACCACGCGCAATATGACAAGCCACTTTCACAAAAACATCCAAAACAGGAAAACTGGTCTGAATTTTATCGTGTATGTTAATTTCAACTATTTTTTCGGGAGCAATTTCATTGGTAATCATACTCATGATTCCATTGTTGGCACAAATAAAATAATGCCCATCCAACAACACGGCAATATGTTTGTTTTCAACATTTATTTCCGAGTCAATGCCAATAATATGGATGGTCCCTTTTGGGAAACTCTCATAGGCATTTTGAATGATATATGCAGCTTCTGGAATGCTGAAAGGCGATACAGAGTGTGAGATATCAACAATTCTAACATCTGGTAATTCATTATAAATAGCTCCTTTTGTCGCACCAGCAAAGTGATCTTTCTCTCCAAAGTCGGTCGTCAAAGTGATAATGGCCATATAGGAATTGTTGATATTTTTTTAACCTAACACGTTTTAAAAATGTGTAGCTTTGTTTAGACACAAATCTAATAAAACTTAATAGATATTTTTAATTAAATCACCCAGCTTTTGAACGAAATCATTATCGAACTTGAAGAGGTGTCGCCAAAAGATTTTTTTGGAGCTCAAAACACCAACATTACACTATTAAAAAAGCACTTTCCTAAACTAAAAATTGTAGCCAGAGGCACCAAAATTAAAGCCTACGGCGATGAAGATCAACTAGAAGAATTTGATAAACGCTTCACGATGCTTATGGAGCATTACATCAAGTATAATAAACTGGATGAAAATGTCATTGAGCGTGTTTTAACGAGTAACAGTAAAGAAGACTATACCACTAATGATGCCAGTGGCGAAGTGATTGTGCATGGTGTTAGTGGTCGATTGATTAAGGCTCAAACCACAAACCAGCGCAAACTGGTGGAAAGTATGCGTAAAAACGATATGGTATTTGCCATAGGTCCTGCAGGTACAGGTAAAACATATACAGGTGTCGCTTTGGCTGTTCAGGCATTAAAAAATAAAGAGGTCAAACGAATTATCTTAACACGCCCGGCTGTAGAAGCAGGGGAGAACCTGGGTTTCTTACCTGGTGATTTAAAAGAAAAACTGGATCCGTATATGCAACCCTTGTACGATGCTTTACGAGATATGATTGCACCAGAAAAATTGGCACACTATATAGAAAATGGCACCATACAGATTGCACCATTGGCATTTATGCGTGGTCGAACATTAGATAATGCCTTTGTGATCTTGGATGAGGGACAAAATACCACACACGCCCAAATGAAAATGTTTTTGACGCGTATGGGTAAGAATGCGAAGTTTTTATTAACCGGTGACCCAGGTCAGATTGACTTACCAAGGCGTACCATTTCAGGTTTAAAAGAAGCCTTATTGATTTTGAAGAATGTAGAAGGTGTTGGTATGGTCTTTTTAGATGATAAAGATGTCATTCGTCACAAATTAGTTAAAAAGGTTATCGAAGCCTATAAAAGTATAGAGAATAGAGAATAATGAGTAATACCATAATAGATACCAATTTTAATTTTCCAGGCCAGAAAAGTGTTTATAAAGGCAAGGTTCGCGAGGTTTATAATATTAATGACAATCAATTGGTGATGATCGCCACAGACCGCTTGAGTGCGTTTGACGTGGTCATGCCAAAAGGGATTCCCTACAAAGGACAAATACTCAATCAGATAGCAACTAAAATGATGAAAGCTACCGAAGATTTGGTGCCTAATTGGCTAGTAGCCACACCAGACCCCAATGTGGCGGTTGGGCATTTATGTGAGCCTTTTAAAGTAGAGATGGTCATTAGGGGCTATTTATCGGGTCATGCGGCACGGGAGTATAAAGCGGGTAAACGTTTGTTATGTGGTGTTGCCATGCCTGAAGGGATGCAGGAAAACGATAAATTTCCAGACCCTATCATCACACCAGCAACAAAAGCTGAAATGGGTGACCACGATGAAGATATATCAAGAGAGGATATTTTAAAACGCGGCATTGTATCAGAAGCAGATTATTTGGTTTTGGAAGATTACACACGAAAACTCTTTCAACGCGGAACTGAAATTGCGGCATCTCGCGGATTAATTTTAGTCGATACCAAATACGAATTCGGAAAGACCAAAGAGGGTAAAATTGTGTTGATAGACGAAATTCACACACCCGATTCATCGCGCTATTTTTATGCGGATGGTTATCAGGAACGCCAGGATAGAGGCGAAGCCCAGAAGCAACTGTCCAAGGAATTTGTTCGTCAATGGCTCATTGCAAATGGATTTCAGGGTTTGGAAGGACAAACGGTTCCTCAAATGTCGGACGATTATATTGAAACGGTTAGCGAGCGTTATATAGAACTCTACGAAAACATCACGGGAGAGTCTTTTAAAAGAGCCGACTTATCAGATATTCACAAACGTATTGAAGAAAACGTTATGAGTTATCTTGCCGAGACTGCATAAGTTTATACTATCATTTAATTTTCAACCAGTTCCTTTAATTTTTGCAGGGCCTTTGGCCAGGTGTCATTAAAGTAATCTGCGTAATCACCAGCTGCATCCGTCTCAATACTAATGGTAGTCTTGCCATCGGTTTCCGTAAATCGATAGTTTTCCAAGCCACCAGCCCAAGGCTCCACATCCGGACCTTCTGTAATTTCCGTATCGCCATTCAAAATACCATAATGTCTAATGGATACATAACTGTTTGGAATGTTTTCTGCAATTTCCGATACCATACCACCGCGATTACCTTGCTCGTCGGTCCCTATAAAGTAAATTTTAGAGCCTTTATCCCAACTACCTTCGTAAGTGGAAGTGGGATTAAACAAGGCAGTCCATTGTTCATAGGTCGTAATATCCTCTAAACCCAGCATGGTTTCATAAGCTTTCTTGGCACTGGCATCTACGGTGATGTTAAATAAAAGTTGTTTCATAATAATATACTTTAAAATAGGGATTAAGATCAGATTCCAGAATATAATTAAATTTAAGAAATTAAAATAAAATGAAGCTATCTCACCAGGCGACTTTTTTAGGTTGGTATAATAAAAAAACGGTTAAGAGTGGTAATCATGTAGTGTACCACTCAAAACCGTTTAAATGTTTAGCTGCTGTCTAATTATCTATTGCAGTGAGTTGAGCTATAGATTCTGTTAATTTTTCGCTCTTGGCTTAATGTTTTTATACATTGGTGCGTTCTGTAATTGTACCATACCCGAAAAGTATTTCCGTCGTCTTGATATGATTTTTGTTCTCTAAAGCCACGATTGTTCAGCTCATCATAGGCACTAAGGGCATCTCTTCCTACAAGGTCATGAACGGCTACTTCACCATTACCATAATTATAGCTACTGTTGTACTCTCTATCGTCATTGTGTCTCCAATTGTCACGGTCATCATGATAGTATCTGTTGTCCGAATTGTTTCTCCAGCTATGGTTCCCAGACAGCTCATAACCATCGCCATCCTTGTGGCAATCAGAATTTGGAACGCTTCTTATAGATTGAACTCTTGCTGAACGAGCTCTTAAGGTTACACATCTGTGGCGGTCTGGATGCCAATACGTAACATAGGTACTGCCTCCAGAAGAACTGGTGTGGTCTAATTCATATCCTTTATCCTTCATCTTTACTAGGGCACTTCCATAATTCATATCTTCAAGACCTCTGAGGTCTCTTGGTGTTTGAGCATAACTGGCCACAAAGGCAAATGCTAAAATGGTTGTAATCCACATGTGTTTGGTTGTTTTTTTCATTGTTAATTGATTTTAAAGTTATTGATTAATTGCGTTAAATATTAGGGTTTAAAATATTAAATATTGGTTGCTTTTTGGTTCTATCATTACCATATCTCTACTCGGTCTTTAGGCGCTAGGTATAATGAGTCACCGGGCTGCACATTAAAGGCTTCATACCAGACATCCATATTTCTAAATACACCATTGGCTCTAAATTGACCAGGACTGTGATTGTCGGTTAAAGCCGCATTTCGGGCAAAGGCATCGGTTGTCATCCAGCTCCACATTTGGGCATTGGCCAGAAAAAACCGCTGATCACCTGTTAAACCATCAATAATAGGTGCTTGACCTCCTTGTTTTTCGTTAACGTAATCCCGATAAGCACTATAGGCTAGTGCCACACCACCTACATCACCAATATTCTCTCCAAGGGTCAGTTTTCCGTTTAGGAAAACTCCAGGAGCAGCTTCATACTGATTGTATTGCTCAACCAACATGTTAGCACGTCTTGCAAATTCTTCACGAGACTGGTCAGTCCACCAGTTACGTAAGAGTCCGTTGGCATCACTCTGACTGCCTTTATCGTCGAAACCATGACCCACCTCATGCCCAACTATAGATAATATACCTCCAAAATTAGAAGCAGGGTCAGCCTTTGGATCAAAGGTAGGTGATTGCAATATACCAATAGGCAATACAACATCATTCATTTCCGATTGATAATAGGCATTCACAATTTGAGGTGGCATAAGCCACTCCCATTCCCGTTTGGGCTCCGTTAGTCGGTCGGCAAAATCCTTGGCATCCAAGCGGGCTGTTTCTTTTAAATTTCCAATAAGATCATCGGCTTTAAAATTAAGACCGGATTGATCAATCACACGTTCGGGTCTTCCAATTTTCCAATGAATATTGTTGAACTTCTTAAGAGCCTCGGCCTTGGTTTCGGCATCCATCCAATCGTTTCTATTCAAACGTTTTTCAATTGCTTTTTTCATGAATTCCACCAATTCCACGATTTGTTTTTCCACTTCAGGGGTATAATATTTATCGGCGTATATGCTGCCCAGTTGCCAAGCTAAAATGGAATTCGCTTCACTTTTGGCTTTAGCTTCCAGGGTTCTTCCTTCCTGTATCCCCAATAAGGTTTTCTTGAAAAATTCGAATTCGGCCTCAATGAAATCATCGGACAAGTATTTCGCATTGGAATTCAGTAAATAGAAAGTTTCCAAGGATTTTAAATCATCCAAGGAGGTTTCTTTAAAAACTGTAGCAATGCCTTGAATGGCTGTATCGGTATTCACATTGATATTAGCGTTTTCCATACCTTTTGCTTGTAGATAAGCACCCCAATCAAATCCAGGAGCGAACTCTTTTAACTCGGCCACCGTCATTAAATGATACATTTTATTGGGATCTCTTTTTTGGGTGTTAGTCCAATATTTAGAGGCCAACTTGGTTTCAATATCGAGTACGGTTTCTGCTTTTTTTCGGGCTCCTTGAATACCAGCTAGATTAAACAGCTTTTCAGCATAGTCTATATAAGCTGACCGTACTGCAGGATTTGGTGCATCGGTAGAAAGGTAATATTCTATTGTGCCCATTCCCAGATCCTTTTGCCCCATGATGTAAACATAACGAGAGGTGTCCTTTGCATCCAAAAACACATAGCCCCCAAAAATGGAAGGCATAAAAGGTTGCCCCATCAAACTTGCCATTTCGCTATGAGATTTAACAGCTGCTACAGCTTCGATATCTACCTTAATAGGCTTAATACCCAACTGATTTCGTGTAGTAGTATCAATATAACTGCGATAAAATGCTTGGATTTGTCCTTTGGGCGTATTCGTTGGTTGGTCAGGTTCTTTAAGCACGTCCTGTAAAATTTCCCCAATTTGATCTTCAGCATCAAAGTTAAGCTTGATCATCCCACCATTTAACGGAAGTCCAGGTAAATAATCAGCTGTTTTATACCACTTGCCATTAGCAAATCCTGAAAAATCATTTCCAGGAGCAATTGTACTGTCAATATGGCTCAATACCAAACCAGAAGACAGTTTTGATGTTGTGACAGGATTTTCTTTTACATCCTTTTTACAGGAAAAACTTATTAAAAAAAGCAGTAAGACCCATGCAAAGGCTTTTCTGCTTTTAATAAAATTCAAAATAGCGCTATAAACAGATTTCTCAAATAAGAGTATCTTGACTCTTAAATAAAATGAGGGATTCATTTGGTTGGTTTTTTTTGGTTGCTGCGATAATGTTATTTACAAATAATAAGTGAAGTTTAAGTAAGATTCATGAGGGGTTTTAAGTTTTTAGCCCATTAAATTACTAATTTATCATGTGATTTCAAATTTTTCTTACAATTAATCAGTCATTGTGTTAAATTATTAATTTTACGTTACATGTATTTCCAGATAGATACTTTGATAAGGATGTTCTATAATAATCAATCAAAAAAATGATGCATTCATTATGGGATAATGATAAACCAAAAATATTTTACTAATTTAAGGCACATATTTTAGTACTAACCAACCAATTATTATCATTATGAAAAAAATATCCATTATTGCCGCTTTTATTGTTTTTGCTGTTTGGTTCTTTTTTACGTTTGGGTTGCAATTTGTTTTAGGAACCCATGAATCGGAAATTGATTTAAGCGAACTGGTTACCAAAGGCTTAAACTATGGTATCTTTTTATCGGCACTTACCTGTTTGGTATTTGCTTTTTTAGGCAAGCATCACATACGTATGGGCCTTAAAGGACTTGGGAAATATACAGATAAGATACTGTGGTTTCCTATTGTGTTAATTATTATTGCTCAAATAAGTGCCTATAATGGCGGTGCTTATTCTAATGCGTCTTTTATTATATGGGTTTTAATCAACACGCTTTTTGTGGGAATATCAGAAGAACTCATGTTTCGCGGTGTTTTTATGAGTTCCTTTACCAATAAATTTGGTTACTGGCCGGCAGTTATTTGGACATGTGTCATTTTTGGAGGTATCCACGTGCTTAATGGCTTTGTTACAGGGGATTTTGGAATGTCAGCGCTTCAAGCAGTGTTGGCTACAAGTTCTGGTTTATTGTTTTTGGCTATCAGGGTACGCACATTAAGTATTATTCCAGCCATTATTTTACATTGGATTTGGGATTATACTGTTTTTATTTCCGGTACTGTAGAAAAGTCAACCGAGGATTTAGTAGGCTTGATTCCGTCATTGCTATTAATCCTAGGTCCTGTTATTTTTGGTATTATAGGAATTGTAGCTTTAAGTAATAAGAAAACAGCTCAAGCTTACGTGGATAGTCAAGTCTAAAGTATTCAGTTTCGATGGGATACATTATTTCTTAATTATTTTAATGATTTGGTTGTTTTGGCCATCAAAAACATGACAAAAATAAAGCCCGGTTTGGAATTGAGATAAGTTTAAATTTAACTTATTTAAGCCATTTCTCAATTCAGTTTTAGGGGAAACATACATGAGGGCACCCAACTCGTTATAAATGGTGATTTGAGATTTATTGGCATTTTGCAATTCAAGTTCTAGAGTTGTTTCCTTGTCTACGGGATTAGGATAAAGTTTGATTACGTTTTTTATTGCAACATTATTTTGAGACAATGTTATACTATTACCCAGTTTTACTACGGTATTGTTATTATCAACTTGAAAATAAATGTTTTCATTTGAATCTGTCATTATAGTCATCGGTTTAACGCCTTCATTATTATAGGATGTATTCCATTCATATCCATTAGTATCCGAAAAAGCATAGATAAACATTGAACTTGGTGCACCTCCATTGTTATCGCTTTGTCCTGCAACATAATAGTTTCCATTTGGAGTGACTGTAAGGTCATAAACCCAATTGTTTATTTGAGGTAAGTCGTGTAAACTACTAGTTACAATCGATGCATCAGAGGCTTCTATTTTAGCTACAAACAATTTGCCCGTACCTGAAATTGTCCAATTGGTACCACTTATAGCAATATTCCCATCTGGAAGTAACCCCATACGACCCGAAGTAGCATCAACTTCCAAGTCAAATGGTTCTGAATATAAAACAGTGCCCGTTGGACCATATTTAGTAACTTCTATAAGATTATGAGTAGTACCGAAATTTTGACATAATGTGTAGGTGTTTCCGACATTATCTAGTAAAATATCCGTTGCCCATGTTTGATCTGGAATGGTTCCTGTAGAAGCCCAAGACAAATTTCCCATTGTATCCCAAACTGCAACCTGATTATTATTACCGGCAATGGTGGTAGTCCCCACAAGCGCTATTTTGCCGTTGTTGTAATGCATACCACGTAAGCCATGAACATTAGTAAAAGTATGAACCCGTTCCCACAATAAATTGGCGTTATTGTCAAATTTCAACAATACAAATCCAGCATTGGTTTGGGAGTCCGTAGAACCTGCTGTGGCAACATACAAATTACCACTTTCATCCAAGGAAGCCTCATTTCTTCTACCAAGGTTAAAATTGCCATCACGATTAAAAACGCCTGTAATGGTTTTGTTTTGAAGCACGGTGCCATCAGGGGATATTTTAAAAACCTTTATGGCATTCGGTATTTGGTTTTGGCTAGATAAGGTAAATCGATAGCCAACAACAAAGATATCTTTGTTGGAATCGGTTCCTACCCAAGTGGCTGAATGATAATTATTATTGAGGGTGGTCGAAATGGAATCTTTCCAAATTAAATTGCCTTGGGGTGTGTATTTTTGAATGTAAACATATTCATTATATGCACCGGTTGGCAACCCATTACCAATGGAGATAATATTGTTATCTGAATCAATGGTAAGGGCCTTGCCTAATGTTAATCTATTAGGATAAACATTTTCCCATTCTACATTTTGAGCTTGTACGGAAAAAAAACATAAGATTATTACTAGGGTTATTAGTTTGTTGAACATATTTAATTGTAATTGAGGGTTAGTATTCTTGAAAATTAATTAATTCGCTTTTTATAGAATATGATAAACGTCATGTTTAGTGTGTTATCTTGTTGAAAATTAAGTAAATATTTTGCTGTGCTACTGGCATATTTTGGTCCCATGGGGGGTATTTACCATATAACAATTGAAGGAAACTTTTTCCTGACAAGGAATGAAATTATTTTATAATTGAAGTAGTGACATCACTTTTTGATAGAGACTGAATGCCCATTTAAAAGGTCTGAAGCTGTTGCATGAAAACACCTGTAAAAGATACTGGTAATCAAGTCAATACTATGACTTAACAGCCCGAGTAGCTAGAAATGCCGGAAAAAATGCATTCAAATTGCTGTCCACATCCCAATAGTCCTCATACATATGAGTTAGATTAAAACCAGCGTCCAGCTGTCCTCCAATTTGGTCACTTAAACTATGACCAAAAATCAGTGGGTCATTGTTCGTTTTTAGGGCATTCAGTTTTTCAGGAGGTAAGGAATGGATATCCGAATAAGGCTGTTTGTAAATTAGTTTTAATTCATCTTCATCCAATTGAAATGCCAAAGGATTCATTAAGCCAGTCATTAAAATACCACCGGGTTTGAGCACCCTAAAGGATTCTTTCCAAACAGGTAACACAGTATCAACAAAAACAATGGAACAGGGATTAAATATCAAATCAAAATTAGCATCGGCAAATACGGATAAATCGCGCATGTCACCTTGCAAGGTCTTAATGTTGAGTTCAAATTGCTCGCTGACTGTCTGGTCTTGTTGTAATTGGCGTTCCGAATTATCAAAAATAGTCACATCGGCTCCCAAGGCAGCCAAAATAGGACCTTGCTGACCACCACCACAGGCAAGTCCCAAAACTTTTAAGCTCTTTAAATCGGGAAACCAACTATGTGGAACGGGTTTCTTGGGTGTTAATATAATTTGCCAGTTGCCCTCTTTGGCATCTTGTATTTCCTGATCAGTCACTGGAATAGTCCACCGATCTTTTTTATCTACATAGCCATTCCAGGCAGCTTGGTTGTATTTTGCTAAATCCATTTAAATTTTTTTAAGTAACTCATGTAAAGACCCATAACGGTTTTTTTAATACCCTATACATTTTAATCAAAATAGGTGTCCGATACTTTTTGACCGTCTCGCTCGGCTTGCCAAATCATAGAGAGAATTTTCCACTTATCGTTAATCTTGACCAATTGAAAATTAATGATGCCTTTTTCGGCAAGGCTATCGGTAGTATTGGCGTGGACACCATACAGGCTTGTTCGTTGGGCAATGGTTCCAAAAAGTTTGGTTTCGCCTGTTATTTCCCATTCCCTTAAGTAAGTTAATTTGGGGTTGTTCTTTAGCATATTTTCCATTCCGTCAAAATATTCACTCGGGCTTTTCAAAATAAGTGAATCTTTGGTTATATAACCTAACCTGGCTGATTCAACAAACTGCTTTTTAATGATACTAAAGTCGGGCTTTTGTGTGGAGTCAACCTTGATGTTATTATAGACAGTGTTGATGGTTTTCAAAATGGCCTCTTGGTCAAGTGAACTTACCACAGCGGTTGGTTCTCTGTTTTCGGGTTTTAAATGGTTTTCCTTGCAGGAACATATAAGAAGTAAAATGGTTAAAATTTTTATGATTTTCATAATAGAGTGAATAAGTCGATACCGTTATTAGTTATGTTTTTTTATGTCATTTAATAATCTGGCACACCTGTAAGGTACAATGATTTTAGGGTTCCGTTCTTTACTTTTGTGCTTTAAAATTCGGGTCGTAATCAACCATCCATTCAATGCCGTATTTATCCCGAAACATCCCGAAATAAGAACCCCAAGGGCTATCGGCAATGGGCATTTCTATGGTGCCGCCTGCTGAAAGGCCATGAAACAATTTATCTGCTTCGGCTTTTGATTCGGCAATAATGGAAATCTTGCTGCGGGTTTCTTGTTCACTGTGCTTACCCATAAATTCTGGTGTGTCACTGGCCATCAAGATATCCGTTTTACCAATGGGTAAGGCAATATGCATAATACGGTTGGCTTCGGCGTCATCAATAGGATGATTGTGGTCACTGGGCATATCCTTAAAACGGACAACCGATAAGAATTCGCCTCCAAAAACCGATTGATAAAATAAAAAGGCGTCTTCGGCATTGCCATTAAAATGAATATAGGGGTTAATTTGTGCCATGGATTTTTAAATGGATTAATAGTTAATTAAAAGTAGTGAGTTTTTTGTAATCATGATAATATTCACCTTTTGAATACTGTGGTCCCTTCTTTTATCGTTTCCATCACCTGAATAGACTTTATTTCTGATTCTGGAACCTTTAACGGGTTTTTGTCCAGTATGACCAGGTCAGCTAATTTACCAGGTTCCAAGGTTCCTTTGGAATCCTCTTCAAAATGCTGGTATGCAGACCAGATAGTGATGCCTTGTAAGGCTTCATAAGGTGTGAGTTTTTCATTAGCACCAATAACAACACCCGAACGCGATTTCCGTTCGACTGAAATACCAACCATGCGCATCAAATTGGGTAAGGCTACAGGAGCATCGGTGTGAATGGTCACTTTAACACCTTTATTAAGCGCGGTTCGCACCGGACTGATTTTATTACCGAGTTCATCCCCAATAATTTGTTTGTGCCAGTCGCCCCAATAAAACGTGTGAAGTGGAAACAATGAGGCAATCACATCCAGGGTTTTTAAGGAATCCAATTGGTCTTCCCGAATATATTGTCCATGTATTAGTGTCGTACGTCTGTCATTCATACCGTAAGCATTGGTCGCTACCTGAATAGCTTTGATAAACTGATCGATGGCAGCATCGCCATTGGCATGAGCCAATACTTGCCAGTTGTTTTGATAACCTTTTTTAAAGAGTTCAATGACTTTTTGGTCATCGGGAATAGCTGGGTAACCCTTGTAGCCAGGTTGTGCTCCCTCTGGTCTTAACAAGTAGGGCTCCGTTCGCCAGGCAGTGCGACCTTGTGGAGACCCATCCAAGGTAATTTTCATACCACCAATACGATAATGATTGGTATAGGTTTTACGGTTCCAGGGCGTTGCCATCAGGCTATCAACAAAGGCGTAATCAATATAGGAAACCACATCCAGTTTCAGGGTTTTATTTTTAGCAGCATTCACAAAAAGGGTTTGGTCCATTGCACGGCCGTCCTGTGCGGTCGTATAGCCATAAGACAATGCCATGTCTTGTCCAGCTTCAAAAAACTGATTGGCTGCTTCTTTTGAAATCGGTGTTAAGGCTTTGGTATAATGAGGAATAGCTGCTAATTCTTCCAGCACACCATTGGGTTCTTGATTTTCCGTACGTCTGATGATACCGCCTTCAGGGTCTTCGGTTTCAGCTGTGATATCGAGAAGTTCAAGTCCTTTGGAATTAACTACTGCAAAATGGCCGGAAATATGAATGATCATAATGGGGTGTTCGGTGGATACCTGATCGAGATCAAACTTCGTTGGAAAACGTTGTTCTTCCAAAACCGAATCATCAAAACCCAAACCAAAAATCCATCCAGTAAGTGCTCTGTTTTCAGGTGTATTCCATGCTTTTAAAATATCTATCAGTTGTGGAATATTACTCGCACCAGCATCTGGTGGCGGTAAAATTTGAGCACCAATAGCTTGAGCCGAAAAACTGCCAAAGTGTGCATGCCCATCTATTAAACCGGGTAATAGAGTTTGTCCTTGCAGATTTATTTTGATATGTCCATAACCAGCAAGATTCTCGGCATCAACCAAATTACCGGCAAAACTAATTTTCCCATCTTGAACAACCAGTGCTTCAACATAATCGGGCGTATCACCCACCATGGTCAGAATATCACCACCAAAGTATAGGGTCGCATTATTTTCAATGGGTTTTTCGGGTTTCGATGCATCCTTGCAGGAAAATGCTAATCCCAAGCAAAAAACAATAACCAGTAATCGCCGTATTCTCATGATTTGTGTGTTAAAAAGTTAATATTTTTTTGATGTATATTCATGGAGTCAGTTGCCTAAAATAAAACAAGTTAATCCGGCTTATAAACTTCCAGTTCTATTTCCACCATAAATTCCGGAAGTGCCAGTTCCTTTACGCCCAGCCAGGACCCTGTTGGAAATTGGTTTTTGTAAATTTCGGCACGGTAGGCTGATTTTTCCAGCATCAGTGGCATGTTTGTGGTAAAAATATTCTCCACAACCACATTGTCAAAGGTACAGCCGTAGTGCGCTAGGATTTTTTCCAAATCGGCATAGCAGTTTTTCATTTGTTGCTCCAGGTCGCCAATGGCGGTTGGATTACCTTCATCATCCATACTCACAGCTCCCGATATTTTAATATCATGCCCAATTTTTACAGCGTGGGTGTAGCCATAGGCTTTTTCCACTTCAGGGCGCAACATAAAATAGTCGGGCTTTTCGGGTTCAATGACTACGACTTCTTCAATAACAGGTTGCGCTTCTTGAGTGGTTTCAGCTTGTTTTTGTTCACAACTTTGAAAGCCTAATGCTAGAGAAACTAGTGTAATTAAGATGGATTTGTTGGTTCGTGTTTTCATCATGTTGTAATTAATGGTAAGTTACTTCATGATAGATGGTTAGGGTTTCTAAAGATAGTGTATTTCGTTATAAAAGCAACAACAGGAATTTAGCAATAACATACGTTTTCGAGTTTAGGGTTTCTGTTTTGAAATCAAGCTGTCTACCTCCAGAAATTTATTGGTCATCAATGATAGGGCAAAAGCACCAGCGGCAGCGGCAAAAACCGAATAATCCAAGGCACTTTTAATACCCAGCGAAAATGTCATAAACAAGCCAAACACCAGAAGCAGATAACCACTCAACTTGGCAAATAGCTCCGTTTTAAATCCAATAATCAAAAATAAGGCAAAAACAATTTCGGCAGCCGTCGCGAGAGTGCCCAAAGCAGGAATTACGGATACCGGAAACCACGGATTGATCATTTCGGTAAATTCCAAAAAACTATCCCAGTTGCCCCAGGTGGATTGAGCAGGACTATACCATCCAAAGCGATCAGCAACAGCGGATAAAAAACCAGAAGCCAGAGCCAGACGTAAAAAGAGTTTAATGATGTTTTGGGTCATAACAAGAATTTATCTATCCTTAATTAAAACAGAAATTAATAAGACTATTCATCATAGGTCTTTAGCCATTCGCCAAATGCAGCCAATTTTGATTCATTGGACTCAAGCCAGATTTGAGAGTTTTCATTGGAACTCTGTGTAATGTACTTGCAAAAGGCAGTTAGATGTTCACTTTTAGCTAGTTCATAGAAAAATGGGGTGTAAAAAGTCCACCAAATCTCCTTGTATTTGTTCTTCTTCAATTCACCCATAATCTTAAAAAAAGATTCAGTATTTTCAATAAAAAGTTCGTCATCCGTTTTGTCTTTATTCTCCTCTGTAGTTTTTGAAGCTTCCAACAGCGAAACCATCATTTCGGCGGGACTTAATGGACTGTCATCTGGTGAAACCGAAATATTTATAGTATTAGGTTTATCCGGGTCTTTAGTAACATTGGCACCAAAGCTTTCTTCAAGCATGGCGAAAGCGGATGGAGATCGTTGGCTATCTGGTTCCAAAAACAAAAAGTAATAAGTAGCTAGCAAAGTCTGAACTTTATTGCCTTGTTGATGGTGAATAGTAGCGAGCATTAGATGACTACTTCCATGTCCAGAATTCATTCCAATGGCTTTGATAAGATTGGCTTCAGCATCCTCATAATTACCCATCTTGAAATAGTTTACCCCAAGATTGAAATAAAGTAGATAATGACCGTCGGAGTCTTTTATAGCTTTTTTGAAAAGTTTTATAGATTCATCCGTTTTTCCAACCATATCAAGGGCAGAACCTTTAATCATATAGGCTCCAATCAAATGGTCTTGGTTCTGATTTATTACAACATCAGCATAAGTAATAGCCTCATCGTAGCCGCCTTTATTAAAATAGCTCAAAGCAATTTCATAATTTGCTAATGCAGATTGCGGATCAATTTCCAAAGCTTTTTTATAGGTGGCTATGGCTTGTTCATAATCTCCCTGATCGTGGAGAGCAATACCTTCATCCACAATGTCTTCAATAGTGGCTTGGGAAAAACCGGAAATACTTAAAAATAGGAGACTGAATAGTGATGCGAGAGGTCTAATGGTCATTTTATACATGGTTAGAGCTTTAAATGTAGTAAAAAAGCATTAATCCCTCCTGTTCAAATATGTTAATTATAATATAGTGAGAAATGGATACTTCACCCCAAAAACTCAATGAGTGCTACATGCATGTTGTTGTTAATAATGAAAAGTAATAATGGTACCGTTATAAAGGTTAATACCAGCACTAATATGGTCATAGGATGGACTTTTCTATTTTTAACAATATCATACACTAGTAGGGTTACAGGAATAAAATACGACCCAACAAATTGAAAAATTTCAGGTAATCCAAAGGGTCTAACAAACCGATCAAAAGCAGGACTTAATAATAGAAAACTCGCGCCGAAAATAGCCCGCTTATGGGCATTAGGCTTAAATCGTTTTAAATAGGCAATAATAATGAGAATAGAACTGGTAACGGTAAAATACAGATTGCCTATAACAAAAC
The DNA here is from genome assembly GCF_055227665.1 of Hanstruepera sp. CR43. NCBI lineage: Bacteria > Pseudomonadati > Bacteroidota > Flavobacteriia > Flavobacteriales > Flavobacteriaceae > Hanstruepera > Hanstruepera sp. CR43. The sequence goes on from NZ_CP200078.1 coordinate 3,096,040, forward strand.
CACCCGAATTCTCTATGGTGCGTATCTCGTCATAATAGCTTGGTTGCTTGGTCATAATTTCTGTCGAGAGATTTATAACCACATTAAAGTTGGCTATAAACATAATAATGGCCAACAGAAACATATAAATACCAAAATTTTTGTGATTAATCAGCTTGCCTTTGGCAATCATGAGGTTTTGATAAAAATACCCTGAATACCATAGTAGCATGATAATACCATGCACTACTAAAAATAAGGGGAGGGTTGTTTCATAAAACCAGGGGCGCAGTAAAAAAGAGGGGCCAAAACCAATAATGGTAATCAATAAAAAGACAATACTCCAAAAAAAGAAAAAGCTAAATTGAAAAGTTTTCATGGTGGTTGGCTTTGTTGGCAGTTTACAAAACCTAATAGGCTCATAAACGGTTAGTTACGGACTATAAGTTACGCATTTTTAAATTAAAGGAGTGGTTATATGGTCAAATACGCAAAATTACCAAGTCGGAACATGCCTTATTTCACAGTCCCTATTCGCAACAGTATTGGAAACCGAACTTCTTGAATACTTCCTGTTTTCCAAAGAGGTATTAATGCCTGTTCTAAAGCCTCGACTGGGTTGTGTCCTTTTTGTTTAATAAAATGTTTTACTACTGACCACGTATTCAAATAACCAATCAGTTGTTCCAATTGCCATTGGTGTCGGTTCTCAAACTGGGGTGTGGGTATCTCATCAAACGGAAACGGAATGGTCTTGTAATGCTCGTCTATATACCGTCTTTCCGCATCCCAATAGGCGCCAATAGTGTTGGTGTAAAAATCGGTAATCAGGTTATCAATCTCGTGTGATATCTCTAGCCTTCCATAACCCAGCACACAAAGTTTGGCTTTAGGTTTAACGACACGCCTAACTTCAGAGTAAAACGTTTTAAAATCAAACCAATGAATGGCCTGTGCCACAATAATGAGATCAAACTGGTTGGCTTCAAAGTTGGTAGCTTCAGCGGGCTGCAAACTATAGGTAATATTTTCCGCCCGTTGGGCATGGTCTATTTGCGACTGACTGATATCCGTAGCATGCACCTGCTCAAATGTTTTGGCAAGTTCTATAGCAACTTGTCCATTGCCAGTGCCACAGTCCCAAGCGCAATTTTTGTGAGGAATAACCGTGTTTAGGTAGTCATAAAATTCAATCGGGTAGGTCGGTCTAAATTTCGCGTATTGCTCTGATTGTGTAGAAAAATTGTCTTTCATAACCTAGCTATCACGACACTTTTTTGGCGGTCACTTGCACATCCGGATCAGTTAAGGTAAGTGACTGCACCACACTATCTTGAATGTCAAAGGTAATCTGTACCGATGGTGCCCCATTGTAAGTAAACAAGTTGTCACCCAGTTTATACAGTGCACCACCAAACCCACCAATAGGACCTAACGATAACAGTTTCCGCATGTTAATGGCTATGGTAAACCCATCCGTGTCACCGTTTCCATATTTATAATCGCCTAAATATTGTTGTTGGTCTTCAGAGGAAACAGTTTTATAGTCTGGACCGCCAGCATTTCCCAAGTTGCTTAAATAATCTATGGTGCGCTCGAGGTTTTCATATTCAGTTGCGGTCATGCTATCTTGCATGCGTTTGCCATTTAGCGCATGGTCCAACAGACTAATACCATGCGGACCCATGGTTTGCTGAATACCTGGTGAAGCTTCTATGGTAGCTTTCACCACCTCATAGTGCCCCAGCATAGCAAAGGTAAACAGGGTAGGGCGTGCCCCTTGTCTAATCAGGTATTGGGCAATATCACGCCGGCCTACATGTGAAGCCGCACCAATAGCCGACTCAAAATCTCCAAAACGCCATTCCCAAACCGAGCGTGCCAAGTTCTGGTCGCTTATCAACCAACGCTTTTACAGCATCCAAATCAAAATGCGATTTCCCAACCACGTCACTAACAACCTCTGGCGGTATATTAGGAAAATGCTCGGGTACCGTATCTTGGGTTTTTGGTATAAATAGGTTGGAGGTGTTATTTGTAAAACCCACTTGAGGTAATGCCAGACCCAACACCGCCAAAGCTCCCAACTTGAGGCTGCTACGTCTATCGAGTGGGTTATGGGTTGCCATCATATGGTATTTTAAGAAAGCGGTTTCTTAAAGATACAAAGGCTGGGATTAAAAGGTAATAGAAGAGGCTGTTTTTAACAGGAAATTATCATACGGTTATTCTTGAGCCATGTAGGTCTCAATCTGTTTAGAGTAGTCCGTAAGGTGGTTAACAATGATATTGAAGTCCCATTTTGATGATTTTTCAGCAAAACTGCGATGAATAAGGATGTTTGTAAATTCTTTGTTGTTCAAAAAACGCGCTTTATCAACTATGAAAAATCGTTTTGGAGGTGGCTTTGTACTTATAGTATCAACTATTGATAAAAGATCCATGTGTTTTATATAATATGGTTTTAAGAGGTCTTCCCAATTATCGAACATTCGCATTCTGTTTTTTTCATAAATCTGGTATCCTGCTTCAATACCCAAAATATTGAGTTTTAAGGTTTCATCTTTAATGAGGCCTATTAAATTTGAGGTAATCATGTTTTGGTATGCATTTTGGCGCATCGGTAAATAGGTAAAGGGACCCATGTCTTGCAAAGCTTTATTAAGGGAATATTCAGAAATGGTATCGGTATCTGAATTCAATGTATAAATGATAGATTCAATTTCGTAAATGTCATGATCTATCTCTTCAATGCGTCTGTTTAGGTAGTTGATATTAGTTTCTATTTCTTTATGTAATGCTGTTAACCCAATGGAGACGGCTTTAGTATTTTGCTTATTGATATTCCAATTATTAATTTGGAGGGCAATCAAAATACCTATAACAACAAGTATTATTTCTCCAACTGCATATTTTAAGTACTTTCCAGTTTTTCCTTCCGAAAGTAATTTTTTTCTAATTTTTCTATAGAACTTTATCATGGTTTACTGGTTTTCAGAATTTAACACAACGTGATTGGCTATGATATCGTTGAGTGAAAATCCGAGAGGATTTTCCGCCTTAACCGAAAGATAGCAAATTGCAATGAATTCCGATTAGGAATTAAGCCGCAATGAACTATAGCCGTTATTGTAATGCGTTTTATTTTTTATCTAAACCCGAATGCCAGGTATCCATGCATATTTTCCAGTCACCGTTGTCATTCTTCCTCCAAGTGGCAACATAAACTCCTCGGTTATAAGAGCTGTCCTTCGTTTTCCCATCTATAAAATATTCAACGTAGCCTCCAATAGTAATCACCTGATTTTCACTAATTATCATTTCAGGTTCATCAAAACTTTCTAAATGTAATTTTTTGACTTTTAAATAGTCATTCCAATTTGTTATTTGTTCCTCAACACCTTTTTGAAAATTTCCACTAGGCGTAACTCTTAAAAAGTCATTCTCAAAATATTTCCAAAATTCATCTGTGCCCTCACCATAGGAATTATACATGTCATTATAGGTAGTTAGTACTTGTTTTTTAATAGCCTCTTCATTTAATTTCTTTTCAGTGCAACTGAAGATGACAAAAAAACCAAAAGTGAATAATATTAATTTTTTCATAGTTAATATCCTGAATTTAATTTGTTATAAACTAAACTATGGTTCATAGTTAGAGCTATTTTTTGACTTTCTTAAATCATTTAAGTGGTTCAATTGTAGATTCGTGAACATAGATAATTTTCCACCCATTCTTCGTTTTGTTCATTACCAAACTTGCAGCTCCAACTCCAAAAGGAGATTTGTTCTCATCATCAAATTGAAAAAATATTATAGCATTTTTTTTATCAATAATAGTATAGTTTACATTATTCATTGAGAGTTGAAAATTAGAACCCATTTCAGGTAACGATTCAGCAAACTTTTTGGTTTCTTCATAAGTTCCAAGAGGAACATTTCCACGCCAAGCATATTTCATTTTTGGATGATATGTTGACATCATTTTTTCACTATCGACTTTACCATTCCATGAATTGAGACATTTCATTGCATGTGTTAGCACTTCTCTTTCAATTTGTTGGATATTCTCTTTAGTTAAAGCTGTTTCGTTTTCTATTGAACATCCTAAACTTAAAATAGACATTAGTAGGATTATAAAAAATTTAACCTTCATGTATATGTATAATTTTCCATTCTGAACCAACACGTGTTATTACAAGTGTGAATGCGTTTTCATCATTTTTCACATCTTCGTCACTATCTCCAAGTTGAAAACCTACTACTGCGTTGTTTCTATCAATAACTGTCACTACCGGATTAAATAGTTGATTGTTATAAGTCTCAACACCTATAATATATTTTTTCAAAACCTCTTTAAAACCATCAAAGGTCATGGGTTTACCGTGCCAATAGTATTGCAATTCTTTATGATGTAATGACATCATTCTGTCGATATCAATTTCCCCATTCCATGCATCATTCCAGTTTTTTGCAACCTCAATAGCCTCTTTTATAATTTTCTCCTTATCATATTCCACGGAATTGTTGCATCCTATAGTCAAGAGAAGAAATATAAGTATCCGTGTATTCTTCATTTTAATTATCGCTAACTCGTTATATATAGATAAATATACTCATTTTGGAGTCTATTTTGGCGATAATAGGAACATTTGTTCCAACTTATCGGTTATCAATTTTGTAATAAAGTGTTCCTTTTGGGCGCTCAAGATTACATTTGCTATTTTAAGACGAGTCTTCCTAATACTTCCTCCATACGCCCGTCGTATGTAGTTGGTATTTACTTGGTATATAGTTGGTGTTTGCTATCGAAAATTCTTACAAGACTGAAGCGGAACGATCTACTAAAACGACTGATTAATTATGCCTCATAAGACACCTTTTAAAAAGCTTCAGCAAAGTTTAAATACACGGCATTGATACCATTATTACCAAATCCGGCATCAATACGCAGGTTAATATCGTTATCGCTATCCACTTTAATTCGCAAACCACCGCCATAAGATAACCAGAAGTTATTCAAGCCAACGGCCTCAAACGAGTCAAAAACACGACCAGTGCCTAACCAGCCAACCACACCAAAAATGTTCCAGACAGGTAATCGGTATTCTACTTGGGTATCTATGAGCACATTATCTCTTAATGCCCCTTGATAATACCCGCGCATGTTGTTTTGGCCACCCAATAATGCCAGGTCATAATAGGGAGTATTACCATCGAGTTGGGTCAATGTGGCCTGCATGGCAATCACATGTTTGAGCCAGGGCGTATAGTATTTTCTGGCGTCAATTTCAAAACGGTTAAATTCATAGGCACTACCTAAAGCGGTTTTGTAAAACAGCCATTCTACTTTTAAAAATGACCCATTGTGCGCATTATAGCGATTGTCACGACTGTCCCACATGAGTGTGGCACCCAATCCGAAATTGGTGCCGCCATAGAGTCCCGTAACGTTCTCTTCAATTAAAAAACTGTCGGGTTCGGTGAGTACTTTAATATAATCATCCAATTCCAGACGAATTCCTAAATATAAATGATTGTAAACCCGTCTTAAGGCATTAATATTAAATTCTAAATGCTCATTGGTCACTGCTTCCAGGTCATTAATGGAGACGTCATTACCAATGCCAAAAAGGTATTCGGGCTGTTTGGCATACTTAAAGGTAGTTAAAATGAAATACTTGTTTTCATTGAATATCATATCATTGCCCAGATTGAAGTTCACTCGGCCTTTGGTTGAAAAGGAAATGGAACTGGATACTTTGGAAGGCTGCGAAATGGTATCTTTTTTACTCAAATTAAAGGCATTGAATTTGGCCAGTCCTAATATATTGCCAGCTTCCTGGGAATAACTGATAATGGGTACAGGAATCACTTTGAAGATGGCTTCAGCCTTCTTGTTGAATCTATCAAACTTTGAAAGGCTATCATTGGTTTGGTCTAGGTCTTGCGAAAAGCTAACCTGAATGAGAAGCAGAACCATTGAGAATAGTAGCAGTTGTTTTTTCATGATGGCAACACAAGAAGTTGTACAATACTATAACGTCAATTCAGGAGCTTATGAATTTAAAGTAACGAATACTTTTTTTGAATTAAAAATATTTATTCTAAATTCCAGCAAAAAAGGTCATTGAGCACATTAGATCAATTAATTTCAGATTTTGCCTCCGCAGCTTGGGGCTTACCCTTACTCATCTTACTCATCGGTGGCGGACTTTACTTACTCATCCTGTCCCGTTTTTTGCCCTTTCGGTATTTTGGGCATGCCATACAGGTACTGCGTGGCAAATATGATAATCCCAACGATCCTGGTGAAATCAGTCATTTTCAGGCCTTAACCACCGCCTTATCCTCAACCATTGGTATGGGAAATATAGCGGGAGTGGCGGTAGCTATTGCCATTGGTGGTCCTGGAGCGGTATTCTGGATGTGGATCAGTGCCCTCATTGGGATGGCAACCAAGTTCTTTACGGCAACTTTGGCCATTATGTATCGTGGTAAGGATAGCAATGGCGACATTCAAGGTGGTCCTATGTATTTTATTGTGGAAGGCTTGGGTAAATCCTGGAAACCCTTGGCGGCCTTTTTTAGTGTCTGTGGATTGGTGGGAGCTCTACCGGTGTTTAATGTCAACCAATTGACACAGGCCATTAATGATATCCTGTTAGTACCCAATGGCGTGGAAGTAGATTTCAATTCAAACCTTATAATTGGGATTGTTCTGGTGCTACTGACCAGTATCGTCATCCTTGGTGGACTCAACCGTATTAGTAAAACAGCAGCACGCCTAGTGCCTAGTATGGTGTTGTTGTACTTTGTATTGGTACTCATCATTCTGATTGTTAACATCCATGAGGTGCCACGCTATCTGGTACTTATTTTCACTGATGCCTTTGCAGCCAAAAACTTTACTGGCGATGCCTTTTTGGGTGGTGTGCTAGGTGGTTTAATTCTCCTGGGAATCCGTCGTGGTGCTTTTTCCAACGAAGCTGGGATTGGTACGGCACCTATGGCGCATGGCGCTGCCAAAACCTCCGAACCGGTTCGTGAAGGTCTCGTAGCTATGATGGGTCCTGCCATTGATACCTTGTTAGTCTGTACCTTAACAGCCTTGGCTATTTTAGTAACGGGTGTGTGGCAAACCACCGATGCCAATGGCGTAACCTTAACAGCTTCAGCATTTGGGCAGACTTTTTCAGGTATTGGGAAGTATCTGTTATTACTCTGTATTATAGTCTTTAGTGTATCCTCTTTGTTTTCTTATTCCTATTATGGTAGTAAGTGTCTGTCATTTTTAATAGGCGCTCATAACAAGCATTATTACAACTACCTGTATATAGCGAGTATCATTATGGGAGCCACCACGTCTTTAAGCCTCATGATTAACCTTATCGATGGCTTTTTTGCTCTGATGGCATTTCCAACGATGTTGTCAACATTGATTCTGGCACCACGTGTGGTGAAAGAAATACAAGCTTATAAAGAAAAAATTAGGAGATAGAGATTTTGAATTGCTGGGGTGTCATCAATTCCATTTTCTTAAACTGTCGGTTAAAATAACTGGTATTGTTAAATCCTGACTTAAAGGCAATTTCAGACATTCGTAAATCCTTGGTTTCCTTAATCAGTTTCTTGGAGAACTTGATCTTTTCAGAATTGATATAATCTATCGGTGAAACACCCAAGGTGTTCTTAAACTTCTTATGAAAGTGTGAAGTACTCATGCAGGCCTTCTCGGCCAATAAATCAACTGTTATGTCTTTATTGGTCAGGTTTTGTTTAATGTACTTAATCACCATCCCTATGCGTGTATCGTTAAAAATACCTTCAGGGTCATTCAGTAAAAAGGCTTTGGCTTTGGTTTGCAAGAGCCGCACAATGAGTTCCTGAATCATCAAGTCTAGCAGCACGTCTTTGGATTTAGTATTGTTGGTAAAGGTGTAAACCAAACGTACTACTAAATGGTTTACATCGGTATTATTGATAAGGTGGGAAGCATTGTCGTCCAATTGCCAGTTATTGTTTTCACGTTCAATAGTAACATGGTGATTGAACTTTTCAACCACTTCATCAATCTTCCCACTATCGATCCCCAGTGCCAGGCATTGGGTAGGGGCGTTGTGTTTGGCAAGTGGAAAATCAATAACCATTTCCTTATTGGTTGGCATCACCACGGATTCTCCTGGAAAAAAATCAAAGGACGGCAAGCCATCAATATGCATCACTTTCTTGCCAGTAAGCATGCTCGCAATCACTGGAAAGTCAAATGTCAGCGAAACTTTCTCGGCATATTCATGGGTTTCATAAATATTCAATTCGGCATAATCGGCATTATAGGTCGTGCGATTCTCTACCAAAGTGGTCAGTTTTCTGTGACTTTTATGATGTTTTAACAGGTGATCCATACTCAATATTACAAAAAAAGAACACATTTATGTTGTTCATGATAGATATGTTCAACAATTTAATAATTCTGTTCAAGAAAATCAGAATATGATAAAATAACTTTATAAAAATTATTGATAACCGAATATTTCGACCTTAAAATTGCATAACTGATAAAGATTTTAAGAATTACTTGGAGGGTTGTTAATGGTTTGATTTTAAACAAAATATAAACTAAACTTAAAAATCGTATGAGTTATTCAAAACCAAAGTTTAAGGAATCCTATGGTAATTTTATCAATGGCCAGTTTGTGCCGCCCATAGGAGGTGAATATTTCGAGAATCGTTCGCCAATAGATAATAGTGTGATTGCAAAATATCCACGATCGCAGAAAGAAGATGTGGATAAAGCATTGGATGCTGCCAATGCAGCCAAAGAAAGTTGGGGGAATACATCCGCCACCGAGCGTGCCACTTTATTAAATAAAGTAGCCGATATTATTGAAGCTAATTTAGAGGAGTTTGCTTTAGTGGAAACCTGTGATAACGGAAAACCAATCAGAGAAACCCTAAATGCTGATGTACCGCTATCTGCTGACCACTGGCGTTATTTTGCAGCTTGTATTCGTGCCGAAGAAGGTACCGCAACCGAATTGGATGCCAATACCTTGTCCATGAACATTAAAGAACCACTAGGTGTTGTGGGACAGATTATTCCATGGAACTTCCCTTTATTAATGTTGTCCTGGAAATTACCGCCAGCATTGGCAACGGGTAATTGTGTGGTTTTAAAACCAGCCGAACAAACTCCATCATCAGCGACCTTATTAATGGAGAAAATCGCCGACGTGTTTCCTCCAGGCGTGGTGAATGTGGTTCATGGTTTTGGTCCTGAAGCAGGTAAGCCATTAGCATCAAGTTCAAGAGTCGATAAAGTAGCTTTTACAGGTGAAACAACTACCGGGCAGTTGATTATGCAATATGCTTCCAAAAACCTGAATCCGGTTACTATGGAATTGGGTGGAAAGTCACCAAACATTTTCTTTAATTCCGTGATGGATGAAGATGATGCTTATTTGGACAAAGCGGTTGAAGGTGCTGTGTTATTTGCTTTTAATCAAGGTGAGGTGTGTACCTGTCCGTCTCGTTTATTGGTGCAGGAAGACATTTACGATAAGTTTATGGAACGTGTGGTAGCGCGAACCAATGCCATTGTTCAGGATAATCCGTATGATGTGAATACCATGGTTGGAGCACAGGCATCTAACGACCAATATGAAAAAATACAATCGTATTTAAATATTGGTAAAGAAGAAGGTGCTAAAGTCTTATGTGGTGGTGAAGCCAATAAGTTGTCGGGAGATTTATCTAACGGATTCTACATCAAACCTACCATTTTGGAAGGCCATAACAAAATGCGCGTGTTCCAGGAAGAAATTTTTGGACCCGTTGTATGTGTGACCAAGTTTAAGGATGAGGCCGAAGCTTTAGAAATCGCCAATGATACCTTATACGGGCTCGGAGCAGGTGTGTGGACACGTGATGCGCATCAGTTATATCAAATACCAAGAGCCATTAAAGCGGGTCGTGTTTGGGTCAATTGCTATCATGCTTATCCAGCCCATGCACCATTTGGAGGTTATAAAAAATCAGGTTTCGGAAGGGAAACTCATGTGATGATGATGGATCATTACCGTCAAACTAAAAACATGTTAATCTCTTACGACAAAAATAAACTGGGCTTCTTTTAGAATGTTTTAGTTAGTTAGGAAGAAGGTCGGATAATTTATTCGGCCTTTTTTAATAAATTTAAAGAATATGAAACGTATAGATATTACAGAACGCGCCATTGATATTGTCAATCAGGTTAAAAAACGTCATGGGGAACTCATCTTCCATCAAAGCGGCGGCTGTTGCGATGGCTCGGCACCCATGATTTTAGAAAAGGACGATTTTTATCTGGATGATAGCGATGTATTATTGGGTGAGGTTGCCGGAATTAATTTTTATATGAATATTGATCAATTTGAGTATTGGAAACATACGCATCTAACCATTGATATTACGGAAGGTCGTGGTGCCGAGTTTTTCATTGGAGATTCCTTTAGGTTTCCGATTTATCATTCACTCTCGATTATTGACACCAGAGGAGGAGGTCTATTTTAATAGTTAAAACGACTATTTAAGACTATATTTCTAGGTTTGATAAAATTAATATGACAATCAGGTTACATTAATGTTGCTAAATTGATATATTTATGCTAAATTAGTATATATGAAAATTGACCTATGTCCAAACTGCAATTCAGATCAATACATTAAGAGTGGTATTGTTAACGATCGGCAACGCTATAAATGCAAGTCATGTGGCTATTTCTTTACCGTAAATAAGTTAGGTAAACGCATTGATGATTACTACGTCAATAAAGCACTACAGTTATATTTAGAGGGCTTAACCTACAGAGAGATTGAACGCATATTGGGTATTTCTCATGTGAGTATCATGAACTGGGTAAAAAAATATAACATTAAGCGACCTTATAAAACCGATTACCATCCTACCTATAAAATACTGAACGCAAACGAGCTATCCAAATACTTTCAAACCACCGAAAACTTATCTGGAGCTGGTGTCCTTGTTACCGAGTTGGGAGATAAGTTTATGCTTATAAAATGGGAACGTTTCCGTGATTAGATATTTCAAATTAACAATTACCTATAACAATTTTTATTTAACTCACACATTTTAAGAGATTAGTGCTGCACACAAAACCAATTAATTAACTAATTAATCTTAAAATTATGAGAAACAAACTAACGCTATTGTTTGCCTTTTTTATGGTCATGCAATATGCCTTCTCACAAGGATCACCGGATTATAATGGTGGTCTCAAAGTTAAATTTGATGAAGAGGGCAAAAAGTATCTCCGTATTTTGTCTTGGGCACAAGTCCAGGGTATCTATACCGATGAAGTCCCTGATGAATCCAGTCATTTTAATTTCAATTTAAGGCGTGCGCGTGTTTTAATGTTCGCCCAGATTAACGAAAAGTTCTTAATCTTAACACATTTTGGTTTAAACAGCTTAAATAGCACCACAATGGATCCAGTCGGGAAAGGTGATGGTGCTCAATTGTTTTTCCATGATGTATGGGCCCAGTATAATTTAAGTAAAAACCATTCTGTTGGTGGTGGTTTGCATTACTTTAACGGTATTTCCAGATTGAATAACCAAAGTACCTTGAACATGATGACTTTGGACAACAATCGACAATCTTGGGCCACTATTGGTTTATCGGATCAGTTTGCCAGACACGTTGGTGTTTTTGGTAAGGGAAGCTTTGGTAAGCTACAATACCGCCTAGCTATTAATGATGCGATCACAAACGGACTGGATACAAGAGAGCCAGTTGAGGGTGGTTCAGCTGTTTACGGTGGTAAACGTGTTTTGGGTTCTAAAGATGCTGGTATGGCTTATGCTGGTTATTTTGATTTTAACATACTTGATCAGGAATCCAATTTCCTACCGTATAAGGTGGGCTCTTATCTTGGAGGTAAACGCGTGTTTAATATAGGAGCTGGATTTTTCTATCACCCAAGTGGATCGGTTATAATGGACAATATGGAGCTAAAAGGAGAGGATGTCAGTATTTTTGCTATTGATGCCTTTTACGATTCACCTCTAGGAGATAAAGGTGCCGCTATTACAGCTTATGCGACATTTCAAACTAATAATTATGGTAAAGACTATTTGTTCAGTGCTTATGGAACAGGTAGTATGGTGTATGGTCATGTTGGCTATGTGTTTAATGGTGATAAAACCAAAACGCGTTTTCAACCTTATGTGTCTTTTGCATCCAATAGCTATGATGCTGTAGATGATAATAGAAATATCTTCGGAATTGGAGCCAATGCCTATTTCAGTGGTCATAACTCCAAATTAACTTTAGAATATCAAAATCAAAAATTTGGTGATTCAAAGCAAGGAACGGTAACGCTCCAGGCCATGATTTACCTATAAACCAAGCATATTATGACAGATAAACAAAAACACGCATCGGCCTATTGGAAGGAAAACCTAAAGTATTTGGTTATTCTTTTAACTATTTGGTTTTTAGTTTCCTATGGCTGTGGAATTTTATTTAAAGATGCTTTAAATGAAATTCGTCTGGGCGGATTCAAATTAGGATTTTGGTTCGCACAACAAGGTTCCATTTACGTATTCGTTATTCTCATTTTCGTATACGTCAGATTGATGAATAAATTAGATAAAAAATACGGTTTCGACGAGTAAGCCTTAACTATTAAAACAAATTATTATGAGTGTACAAACATGGACATGGATTTTAGTAGGGCTAACATTCGCTCTATATTTTGGAATCGCTATTTGGGCCCGAGCAGGCTCAACAAAAGATTTTTATGTTGCTGGTGGTGGCGTTTCACCATTGGCAAATGGTATGGCTACTGCAGCCGATTGGATGAGTGCCGCATCTTTTATCTCTATGGCAGGATTGATTTCCTTCATGGGATATGATGGGTCTGTATTCCTCATGGGATGGACCGGAGGCTATGTATTATTGGCCTTACTGTTAGCGCCTTATTTACGGAAGTTTGGAAAGTTTACAGTACCTGATTTTATAGGTGATCGCTACTATTCCAACACAGCTAGAACCGTAGCGGTTATCTGCGCCTTAATTGTATCCTTTACTTATGTAGCTGGACAAATGCGTGGTGTGGGTATTGTATTTTCGCAATTCCTTCAGGTTGATATTAACCTAGGGGTTATAATTGGTATGACGGTCGTTTTGGTATTTGCCTTTTTGGGAGGTATGAAAGGAATTACCTATACGCAAGTAGCTCAATATTGTGTTTTGATTTTCGCCTTTATGGTACCTGCATTCTTTATTTCCATGCAGATGACTGGAAACCCAATTCCTCAAATAGGTATGGGTGGCAAATTGGAAGGTGGTGCCTACCTTTTGGATAAACTGGATACCCTACATACACAATTAGGATTCAATGAATATACCGATGGTACTAAATCCACTTGGGATGTGTTTGCCATCACATTGGCGTTGATGGTTGGAACCGCCGGTTTACCACATGTAATTGTGCGTTTCTTCACAGTGCCCAAAGTAAAAGATGCACGTAAATCAGCTGGATTAGCCTTGTTGTTTATTGCCATTCTGTATACAACAGCTCCGGCGATAGCAGTATTCGCAAGAACAAACTTAATTGAAACCGTTAGCGAACAACAATATAGTGAGATTCCAGAGTGGTTTAAGAACTGGGAAAACACAGGATTGATTGCTTGGTCAGATAAAAATAATGATGGTAAAATTCAATATGTAGCTGGTAGTGCTATTGATGGTAAAAAACCAGTATATACAAACGAGAGAGGTGCTCATGGTGAGCGTTTAATTTCCAATGCCAATGCCGAAGTTAACGAGTTATATGTTGATAGAGATATTATGGTATTAGCAAATCCTGAAATAGCCAAACTACCAAACTGGGTAATTGCTTTGGTAGCAGCCGGTGGATTAGCAGCAGCACTATCAACAGCGGCTGGGTTATTATTGGTGATTTCAACATCTATTTCTCATGACTTAATTAAAAAGCAATTGAAGCCAAACATTTCTGAAAAAGGAGAATTAATGGCAGCACGTATCGCTATTTTAGTGGCTATCATCATTGCGGGACTATTCGGTATTTACCCTCCAGGTTTCGTGGCGGCTGTTGTGGCTCTAGCTTTTGGTTTGGCAGCAGCATCCTTTTTCCCGGCCATTATTTTAGGAATATTTGACAAACGTATGAACAAGCAAGGCGCCATAGCTGGTATGATTGTGGGTATTACCTTGATGTTGTTCTATATGATACGCTATAAAACGGGATTGATTGGTGTGATGGATCCAAGACCTGCCAGTGAATGGTGGTTTGGAACCTCGCCAGAAGGTTTTGGTACCGTAGCTATGATTGTAAATGTTATCGTTTCAGTAGTAGTTTCCAGAATCACAGCAGCACCACCAGCCGATGTTCAGGAAATCGTTGAGAATATTAGAATACCTTCGGGAGCAGGTGAAGCTTCCAGTCATTAATCATTTCAGATTTATATAAAATTTGAAAGTTTGTTTAGTTAGTTAAAACAGTATGGTCCTTTTGACCATACTGTTTTTTTCTTACATTTAACTGCGTTAGTAGTTATGGTATCTTACCAAAACAAAAAATAAATTTTAAGAGATGAAAAAAAGACACGAGCAGAAATTGGTAGTCTTGGCATTGGCGCTATTGCTATTGTTCAATGTGCCCTTTCTATTCATCTTTAATATGGAAGGACAGGTTTTGGGAATTCCTATCATCTATTTTTCCATATTCGCTATTTGGTGCGTAGCTATTATTATCTCCTATGTTATTCTAAAACGGCATTATGAATAATTATAGTTTGTTCATAATCATCATCATCTATTTAGCAATATTGTTCTACATCGCTTTTATTGCTGAAAAGAATGCCAAAAGCAAATGGGTAAACAACCCGTACATTTACACCTTGTCATTAGCAGTGTACTGTTCCGCTTGGACCTATTACGGCAGTATTGGTATTGCGGCTAATTCTGGAATGCAGTTTTTGCCTATTTATTTAGGGCCTGTTATTGCGGCACCTTTATGGATTATTGTTTTGCGAAAGATTATACGGATTTCCAAACAGCATAAAATTTCGTCCATTGCCGATTTTATTTCGTTACGTTATGGAAACAATCGGTTTATTGGAGCCTTGGTCACGGTGGTGTGCTTGGTAGGGATTGTGCCCTATATTTCATTACAATTAAAAGCTGTTTCAGAGACCTTTGAAATTATGGTTGATGAAAGCAGTTATATTTCCAAGACCATTTGGGATGATTCCACATTTTACATTGCGGTTCTCCTGGCTGTTTTCGCCACCTTTTTTGGAACGCAAGCTACCGATGCTTCTGAAAAGCATCGTGGTATCGTGGCATCTGTTGCTTTTGAGTCAGTTTTAAAATTAGTATTCTTTTTGGTTATTGGGTTGTATGTCACTTTTTACCTCTATGATGGTACGACGGATATTTATAACCAGATATCAGCTATGGAATCGTTTAAGAGTTTATCCTCTTTTGGAGACATTGGTAATGGATTCAACTGGTTCTTTATGATAATGTTGTCGTTTTTAGCCATTTTCTTATTACCCAGACAATTTCAAGTATCGGTTTTGGAAAACAATCGGGAAAAATATTTAAAACAAGCCATTTGGTTATTCCCACTGTATCTACTCCTGTTTAATGTGTTCGTGATATTTATTGCATGGGCAGGCAAACTAACATTTAGTAATGGGGTCAATGCCGAATATTATACCTTATTGTTACCGTTGCAACAAAACAATACAATACTAGCCTTATTGGTTTTTTTGGGAGGCTTTTCTGCAGTCATTTCTATGGTCGTCGTGTCCACTTTGGCATTATCAACTATGGTAAGTAATAACCTCATTATTCCCTATGGGTTTTTAGATAAATTCAGTAAGAGTCAGCCAGAAAAAAATGCCAAATACATCAAGATCATCAGACGGGTTTCCATTTTTAGTATCATCATTCTGGCCTATTTCTTTTACGTGTCCTTTTCAAAGGCCTTGTCGTTATATTCTATAGGCTTGATTTCTTTTGTAATCATTGCTCAGTTGGCCCCCTCTTTTTTTATTGGAATATTTTGGAATAGGGGATCCTCACGAGCAACCAAAGTCGGTATTATTGCTGGGTTTTTAACAACCCTCTATACCTTGGTTCTACCATTTGTCATGCAGGTGCTTACTGGAACTTCGGAATTTTCGGATTATGGTTTGTTTCATATCGAGGCATTGCGACCAAGCGCCTTGTTTGGGATTGACTTTTTAAGTCCGCCCGCTCATGCTTTTTTCTGGAGTTTGAGTATCAATACGTTATTATATCTCACGGTGTCTCTCATGTTTAAAGGAAATTACAGGGAGCGTAACTACGCCGAAATGTTTGTAGACAGTAAAAATTATGCGTCGCTTCAGGACAGTGCCTTGGTTTGGAAAGGGGAAGCTTATGTGTCTGATATTAAGAATGTTCTCAACCGGTTTTTAGGAGAACAACGAGCGCAACGCGCTTTGAGTATCTTTTTTACGAAATACAAATTACCACAGGATACCCAACTCGCAGATGCACGACTCATCAATTTTTCAGAAAAACTCTTGACAGGTAGTATTGGAAGTTCTTCGGCCAAAATTCTGATATCGAGCGTCGTTAAGGAAGAACAGATTAGTTTGGTTGAAGTGTTAAAAATTTTAGAGGAATCCAAAGAAGCTATTGCGAGTAATAAGCTGTTAAAAGAAAAGTCTGATGAGCTTCAGCATTTAACCAACAGACTTAAAAACGCCAATGATGAGTTGATTCTGAAGGACAAACAAAAGGATGAGTTTTTGGATACGGTAGCTCATGAATTAAAAACACCGATAACGGGTATCCGTGCGGCAACCGAGTTAATTATGGAAGATGTTGATATGCCAGCTGAAGTAAAGGCTCAATTTTTAAGCAATATTCTTCAGGATTCAGATCGTTTATCACGATTGATACATAATATCCTAGATTTTGAAAAGCTGGAAACGGGCAGACAGGAGCTGGACATGAAGCAGCATGACATTAATTTGACTATAGAAAAAGCGATTAATAGTGTGAGTCAGATTGCCGCCAAAAAACATATTGAGATAGTTGCTAAAAATCCACATAAATGTAAATTGAATTACGATGAAGATCGGATCATTCAGGTATTGACCAATTTACTTTCCAATGCTATTAAGTTTTGCGAACCAAATACGGGTAGGAT
This sequence comes from Hanstruepera sp. CR43, assembly GCF_055227665.1. Lineage (NCBI taxonomy): Bacteria > Pseudomonadati > Bacteroidota > Flavobacteriia > Flavobacteriales > Flavobacteriaceae > Hanstruepera > Hanstruepera sp. CR43. The sequence continues at coordinate 3,113,256 of NZ_CP200078.1, forward strand.
TGTGATTGATTATAAGCTTGGAAATGCTTCCGTTGAGGTGTTGGTAAGCGATAACGGTAGAGGGATTTCAGATAAAGATTTGGACTTTATCTTTGACAAATTTTATCAAACCAGTGACCAGAATACCATTAAACCACAGGGTAGTGGTTTAGGGCTAGCCATTAGTAGGCAAATCATTAAAAAACACCATGGCAAAATATGGGTTAAAAACAATCAAAAAAGTGGCGTAACCTTTGGTTTTAAGCTACCTTTTGACTAAATTGTACTGCTGTAAAATATGAAGAAGATTTTAATTGTAGATGATGAGCCCAACATCGTGATGACGTTGGAATACGCTTTCAAAAAACAAGACTTTGAAGTGTATATTGCGAGAGATGGCAGTGAGGCTCTTCAGATATTAAAAAAGGATGTGCCAGATGTAATTTTATTGGACATTATGATGCCGAATGTAGATGGCTATCAAACCTTAAAATTTATAAAAGAACAAGCCAGTTTAAAGAATACCAAAGTGGTGTTTTTAACGGCTAAAAATAAAGCTTCAGATATTGAAAAAGGCTTAAAACTTGGAGCAGACAAATATTTACTCAAGCCGTTTTCAGTAAAAAAAATAGTTTCAGAAATTCTTGAACTACTCAATTAACCATTGGTTTTGTGTGCAAACAAACAATGTTTAATAGAATAAGTCGCAGATTTTTATATGTGCTTATTTGAAAAGTAGTATTGATTATGAAATTTCGTATCAACCCGTTAGCGTCCGATATTATTATTAGTATCTACGTGCTTATTACCCTATATCTTCGTTTTAAATTTGAAAATGACACACCTATAAGTACCGTTAATTCTATGGTTATTGGTGTTTGTTTTATTGTGATTATTTGGGTTTTGGTTAAACTGAAGGTTTTAAATCCCAATTGGTTTGGTTTGTTTAATTCAAAAAAAACAAAGTCATGACCTATCAGCAATTTTATAATAGCAGTATCCAAGATCCCGAAGGATTTTGGAAAACCCAAAGTGAAGCACTGGACTGGTTTAAAAAACCGGAAATTATAGTATCTAAAGGTCAACATGATTATTATCAATGGTTTGAAGATGGTGAATTAAATTTAAGCTACCTGTGTATAGACAAACACATCAAAGATGGTTTTGGAAGTCAGACAGCTATTATTTATGATTCACCAGTTACTCAAACCAAACAGCATATAACCTTTAATGAATTACATGATGAAGTCTCCAAATTGACTGGAGGTCTCCAGTCATTAGGTCTGCAAAAAGGCGATACGGCCATCATTTATATGCCAATGATACCACAGGCTATTTACGCTATGTTGGCTTGTGTTCGGATTGGTGTGATTCATTCTGTAGTATTTGGGGGATTTGCACCCAATGAATTAGCCATCCGAATTGACGACTGTCAACCAAAAGCGGTTATCACCGCATCTAGCGGTATTGAGATTCAGCGTATAATTCCATATAAACCTTATGTGGATGAGGCTATAAAATTGGCTAACCACAAGCCTCAAAAAGTCATAGTTTTTAATAGAAATCTCAACGCTGAAATCCCAAAACAGGATTATGATGTGGATTATCAAACACTCGTTGAGAATTCTGTTCCAGCAGAAGCTGTTTCTGTTCCTTCAACGCATCCATCATACATTTTATATACTTCTGGTACAACAGGAAAACCCAAAGGGATTATTCGTGATACAGGAGGTTATGCCACAGCTTTAAAATTCTCTATGAAATATATCTATGGGGTAGAACCTGGAGATGTGTACTGGGCTGCCAGCGATGTCGGTTGGGTAGTTGGTCATAGTTATATTGTTTACGCACCGCTAATCAATCGCAATTCCACGGTTCTTTTTGAGGGAAAACCTATCAAAACACCAGATGCATCGACCTTTTGGCGGGTCATTAGCGAACATCGTGTGAAGGTGATGTTTACAGCTCCTACAGCCATCCGTGCAATTAAAAAAGAAGACCCAAACGGCAAGTTTTTGAAACAGTTTGATATGTCGTGCCTAAAATATCAGTTTTTGGCGGGTGAGCGTTGCGATGTGGCTACCTTAAAATGGACAGAAGAAAAACTTCAAGTTCCTGTCATCGACCATTGGTGGCAAACCGAAAGTGGCTGGCCTATGTTGGCGAATATGGCTGGTTTGGAATTACAGGATGTGCAACCAGGATCGGCAGGATTTCCAGTGTGTGGTTATGATATCCAAATATTAAATGAAGAAGGCCAGGAAGTCTCATCCAGTAGTGAGGGCTATGTGGCAGTAAAATTACCTTTGCCACCAGGAACGCTCATGAATCTCTGGGGAAATCCGGAACGTTTTAAGTCAGGTTATTTGGAAAAATTTCCGGGCTATTATTTTTCGGGAGATGGGGGCTATAAAGATGAAGATGGCTATGTATTTATTACTGGTCGTGTAGACGATATTATTAATGTTGCTGGGCATCGCTTGTCAACGGCTGAAATGGAAGAAATTGTGGCGTCGCATAAAGCGGTTGCAGAGTGTGCTGTTTTTGGTGTCCACTGTGATTTAAAGGGCCAAAAACCATTAGGATTAGTGGTGTTAAAAGCTGAAAACAACGACAGTGAAGAAGATATCCAAAAGCAGATTATTCAGGATGTACGACATGAAATTGGAGCGGTTGCTTCATTTCGAGATGTTCTGGTGGTCGATAGGTTGCCGAAGACACGATCTGGAAAAATTCTTCGTAAATTGTTACGCAATATAGCCGATGAGATGAGTTATAATATTCCATCGACTATCGATGATCCTGAAATCATAAATGAAATAACTGCAGTTTATAAAATCAATCAAATAGGAATACATAAAAACTTAACGAGTCATGAGTAATTATCATATAAAACATTTAGAAGAGTATTATCAAGTTTATAGAAAATCAGTTCGAGAACCAGAAAACTTTTGGGAAGAAGTAGCTGGTGAACATTTTCTATGGCGGAAAAAATGGGATAATGTATTAAGCTGGGACTTTTCAAAACCCGAAATTAAATGGTTTGAAGGTGCCCAACTCAATATTACCGAAAACTGTATCGATAGGCATTTAACAACACGAGCCGATCAAACAGCTATTTTGTTTGAGCCTAATGATCCTAGTGAAAAGGCGGAACATATCACTTACAAACAACTGTATCATAGGGTCAATAAAATGGCCAATGTATTAAAATCAAAAGGTGTTCAAAAAGGTGATAGGGTTTGTATTTATGTACCTATGATTCCAGAATTGGCTATTGCTGTATTGGCTTGCGCTAGAATTGGCGCAGTGCATTCAGTGGTTTTTGCTGGATTTTCTTCTACAGCTTTGGCAACACGGATTAATGACTGCGATTGCAAAATGGTCATCACGAGTGATGGTTCTTATCGTGGTGCCAAAACGATTGATTTAAAAGGTATCGTAGATGATGCTTTGGAATCATGTCCTGGTGTTGAAACCGTTCTTGTAGCCAAACGGATTAAAAGTGAGGTGACTATGAAAGACGGTCGAGATGAATGGCTGGAGCCGTTATTGGAACAAGCTTCTGATGAATGCCCTGCTGAAATCATGAAAGCTGAAGATCCGCTATTTATTTTATATACATCGGGATCTACGGGACAACCTAAAGGCATGGTACACACCACTGCTGGTTATATGGTCTATACGGCTTATACCTTTAAAAATGTGTTTCAATATCGGGATGGTGATGTCTATTGGTGTACGGCTGATATAGGATGGATTACTGGACATAGCTATATTGTCTATGGTCCGTTGTGTAACGGAGCTACTACTGTGATGTTTGAAGGTGTGCCAAGTTATCCGGATTTTGGTCGTTTTTGGGAGATTGTTCAAAAACATCGGGTTAATCAGTTTTACACAGCTCCAACAGCTATCCGTGCTTTAGCCAAGCAAGGTTCTGAATTAGTTGAAAAATATGACTTATCCTCATTAAAAGTTTTGGGTTCTGTGGGAGAGCCAATCAATGAAGAAGCATGGCACTGGTATAACGATAATGTTGGAAAGAAAAATAGTCCTATTGTGGATACCTGGTGGCAAACAGAAACAGGCGGTATTATGATTACGCCAATCCCTTATGTCACCCCAACAAAACCTACTTATGCTACCTTACCATTTATTGGTATCCAACCAGCATTGATGGATGAAAATGCTGAAGAATTAAAAGGCAATCAGGTAGAAGGGCGTCTATGTATTAAATTCCCATGGCCTAGTATGGCAAGAACCATTTGGGGTAATCATCAACGATATAAGGATACTTATTTTTCAGCGTTTGAAAACAAGTACTTTACGGGTGATGGCGCTTTAAGGGATGAGGTTGGTTATTACCGTATAACAGGTCGTGTGGATGATGTCATTATTGTATCAGGTCATAATTTAGGAACAGCACCAATCGAAGATGCTATCAATGAACACCCAGCTGTATCTGAATCGGCTATTGTAGGTTTCCCACATGATGTCAAAGGTAATGCCCTTTACGGTTATGTAATTTTAAAAGATACTGGTGAAACCCGTAATCATGATAATTTACGCAAGGAAATCAACCAGATTATCACGGAACATATTGGACCGATTGCCAAATTAGATAAAATTCAATTTACTCAAGGCTTACCAAAAACGCGATCGGGTAAGATTATGAGACGCATCTTACGAAAGATAGCCCATAAGGATACGAGTAACCTGGGAGATATTAGCACATTACTTAACCCGGAAGTGGTTCAGGATATTATGGATAATGCGCTATAAAATTATTGATTAATATCAAAGAAGGCGCTTCGGTTGAAGCGCTTTTTTTAAAACAAACCGATGCGTTTTTTTGGTAAAGTTAAGTCTTCCAGTTTTAATTTAGGCTTGTTCTTTTTTAAGAGGGCAATCAATTTCAAAAACAGAACAGCCGTAATATAAGCATCACCAGAAGCTGTATGTCTATCATGTTGTGGAATGTTAAATTGTTTCGATAGGTCATCCAAACTGAAATGCAGGTTCGGGTTTGCTGAATTCAAGGTGGTTCTATAAACAAATCCAGTATCAACAACCTTGTTTTTGAGGTTGGGTAAGCCCAGACGTTTCAAACAGGCGTTGATCATGGCAATATCAAATGCTGCATGATGCGCAACTAGTACTGCATTTTTGATATGTTTTAAAAAATCCTTGATAGCCGTTTCTTCAGAAACTTTCTCTAGCTTTCCCGTTTTTAAAAGCCCATGAATTTTAACGGTGTCTGCATTAAACGTGTCTTGCCTTAAATAGACCTCTAATTGATCAGAAACACTAATGGTATTATTTTTAATAGCAATGGTTCCAATGGATAGTATCCGATCAATTTTAGGGTTTAATCCTGTGGTTTCAGTATCAAAAACAATGAACCTGATATCATAAAGGTCTTGTTCAGAATGGTTGTCAAACGACGATAGATACTCATTCCAGAAAGGCGGATAGTTATGTTTTTTAAACCATCCCATATTACATGAGTTGTGATAATTTGAATCGGGTTTGAATGAGTTCCTGAACCGATTTTATGGCTTTGAAACTGTTTTTAAGCTCTAATCTATCTGCTTTGCTCAATTGCTGTAAATCTATGAAACGACCGGAATCGGTATGTTTGAGACCTTGTTTGGTTCTGAAACGCAAGAGATCTTCATAACTCAAGAGGCATGCTTCATAAATATCCTTGTTTTGAGGCTCCAAATCCATTAGTTTTTGATAGCGTGCTGTGGTATTATTGATGGACGCTATGTGTTTCGATAGAATCAGCAAACGTGCAGCATCAACCAATGGCATCATCGCTCGTGCCTTAATGTCAAATTGATCTTTATGTTCACCTGAAGATTCTACTAAAAAGTTTCTAAAGAAGCTTAATGGTGGCGGATTGTTAAGTGCATTCAAACCGAGATAATTTAAAAAGATATCATGAGAATCAATGGCATCAAAAATATTTTCAGATAGCTTATTAGCCAGAGTTTGGTCACCATAGACAAATGCAAAATCAAAAAATATGGTGCAAAGCATCAAATTGTCTTGATCAGGATGGGTAATCCAACGTTTAAATTGTGATTGCCATTCAGATAATGATAGGCACCATTTGGGATTACTACCCATCATATTGGCAGGACAATACTCATAACCGACGGTGTTCAAACCCTCGGTGATTTTTTTTGCAAATTCTAAAAAATAGTTTTGTGTTGTTTGATGGTCTGCTTCCTGAACGTTGTCAAAAACCAAAAAATTATCTTGATCCGTTAACAGCAATTGCTCCTGTCTACCCTGACTACCCATTGACATCCAAGCAAAGTCAACAGGTGGTTTTGTAGGCATATCTTTAAGTGCCAAGCTGATGACCTGCTTGGTAATATTATCGTTAATGGCTGAAATAATTTTAGAAATATGGTTAATGGGTAAATTTTGTTCCAAATACCGTTTTAATAATGATTCACAACGAATCCGAATCTGTTTTAATTCAAGACTGGTTTTGCAGCGTGTGATTTCTTTTACTAATACCGAGGCATTATTTTCCCGAAGAACCAAAATATCATGTTCTGACAAAATACCGGTTAAAGCAGAATTAGGTGTACCATCTTTGGTGATACACAGGTGAGTTATTTTATGCTCCAACATAGCAATTTGGGCTTCTGCCACTGAAATAGTTTCAGGATAGGTAATAACGGGTGAGGACATAATTTCAGTAACTGGCGCCTCAATACTGACTTGACCTGTAGCAATTTTAATCCGTATATCTTTGTCCGTTATAATACCAATGGGTTTTTTGTTATCCGTGATAATGATACTCCCAACACGTTTGTCGGTCATGGTTTTGGCTGCCTCCTGTATTTGCGTATCTGGATTACATGAAATAGGATTTTTGCTATAGGTTATACTTTCGGCTTCATTAAAGTCACCAATGGACACTGCTGACAGTGGGTTTTGCCAAGTGTTATCGTGTCTTAATGAGGTATTGGAGGCAAAGGATTGCATTAAAAACTTATTGGCCTCCATGTTTGAGGTAATGTATTCTTCTAACAAATCAGATGAAATACTATAGACTATACTTTCCTCTAAAGCTTTGGCTGTGAGTTTGTAATTGCCTTGTCTGATTAAGGCGCGTAAACCAAAGATGTCGCCTTCATCACATTCATCAACGAGGTTTTGGGTGTCTTCCCGATACAAGCCAATGGCACCCTCACGAACCACATAAAATACACTTTTGACGGCTTCGGTAGTTTTAAAAACAAAGTTCTCGGGCTCCACATAAATCACTTCAACAGCTCCAGATATGGCCAGCAATTGATCATGCTCAAGCATGTTGAATGGTGGATATTGTTTTAAGAAATCCGATATACGCAGTGCGATGGTATTCATGACAGAAAGTTAGTCATAATTGTTAGGTATAACTATGAGAATTGTCATAAAATTGGTAAAATGATATACTTTGTAAATCAGGTTGTTGTGTGGATAATTTTGCACCTTTTTTTGGTATCTTGCTATTCCTAAAATCCAATAATGATGAAATATCTAGTAAGCTGCCTCTTTCTTTTTTTAAGTTTTCAGGCCATTTCTCAAGTACAAATACCAGATACCGTTAAAGAAAATATTCAGGCCAGAGTGGAGTCTGGTGAAAATGTAGGAATATCGATAGCCTACATTGAAGGCGATAAAGTTGATTTCTATAATTATGGCACAACCGATTTAAAACATAACATTCCAGTAAATGAACATACGGTTTATGAAATAGGGTCTATTTCTAAAGTCTTCACCTGTATCATGTTGGCTGATGAAGTTTTGAAAGGCAATATGAAATTATCAGATCCCATCAAGATGTACTTGCCTAAAGAGGTTAAGGTTCCTACTAGAAATGGTAGGGAAATTACCCTATTGGATTTAGCCACACATACATCGGCATTGCCCAGAATGCCTGATAATTTTAACCCTAAAGATCCTAGAAATCCTTATGCGGATTACACTCCAGAATTGATTTATGAATTTTTGTCTTCTTATGAACTAACTCGGGATATTGGTTCACTATATGAATATTCCAATTATGCCATGGGATTATTGGGACATATTTTGGAATTACATACAGGCAAAAGCTATGAAACACTTTTAATAGAAAAAATAGCGCATCCTTGCAATATGATTAGTACCAGACTGACATTAACCGATAGTATGAAAAACCATCTGGCAAAACCTCATGCACAAGGTGTGGAGGTGTCCAATTGGGATTTAACAGGCTTGGCTGGGGCAGGAGGTATCCGTTCAACAAGCGAGGATATGGTCAAGTTTTTACAAGTTAATATGGGTGTTTCAAAACCAGCCATTTTTGAAGCCATGACATTAAGTCAACAGGTAGCTTATGAAAACCAGGAAGACCAATTTAAAATTGGTCTGGGCTGGCATTATGCACAAAATGGCGATGATACCATAATCTGGCACAATGGTGCCACAGGCGGCTATAAATCATTCACTGGGTTTATTGAAGGAACCCAACAGGGTGTTGTAGTTTTGGGAAATGCAGATACTGATATAGGTCGTTTAGGTATGAAGCTATTGGGAGATCCCAGGCCATTGGAAATGCCAACCCCTTCTATAGCAACTGTCGTCAATAAAGAGATTAATGCGAACGGTATGGAATCGGCTATTAAACTCTATCAGCAGTTAAAGATGGAGCAACCGGATAACTATAAATTTGATGAAAATCAATTAAACACCTTGGGTTATAAATACTTATCTGAAGGTCAAAATACGATGGCCTTGGAACTTTTTAAATTAAATGTAGCTTCATTTCCAAAAGCTTCCAATCCTTACGATTCTTTAGGTGAAGGCTATTTAAAAGTGGGTGATACTGCACAAGCCATAACCAATTATAAGAAGTCGTTAGAGTTAAATCCTGCTAATGACAATGCGAAAACGGTGCTATTGAGGTTAGGTGTTGCCAAATCAGAATTGGTCACGGATGTTGAGGTTCCCATTGATGTGATGGATGCCTATTGTGGTCAATATGAATTGCAACCAGGATTTGTTATTACGGTCACTCGTCAAGATAAACAATTGTTAGCCCAGGCAACAGGTCAGCCACAATTTGAGTTATTCGCGTCTACGTATAACAAATTTTATTTAAAGGTTGTTGATGCACAAGTAACTTTCAATGCCAACGACAAAGGCAAAATAGATAGCTTGACCTTACACCAAAATGGTCAGGATATGCCTGCAAACAAAATTCAGTAGCGTCCACATTCATAAATTTGGGTTCTCTAACCTAAAGTTGCTCCAGTGATTTAAATTTCTAAAAATACAGAACTAGAGCTTTATTTATTATTTTTGATTTCAAATTTCTAAAGCAATAAACGATCCAACGACTCTTCAATTATATCAGTAATTATATTGAGCTAACCCCTCAAGAATTGGACGTATTGTCCAACTATGTTTCCGAAAGGAAGTATTTAAAAGGGCAATATATTCTTCAGCAAGGTGATGTTTGTAAACACAGCAGCTTTATTTTGGAAGGCTGTACCAAAATGTTTTATGTAGATGATACTGGTCAGGAACACATTATCATGTTGGGAGTAGAGGATTGGTGGGTTTCCGATATCGGTAGTTTTATTGAACAAAAACCAGCGCAGTTCAATATTCAGTGTTTGGAAGATACGGTGTTGGCGCAATTCCATGTGGATACCATTGATGAGGTCTTCCAAAAAATTCCATCGTTGGAACGGTTCTTTAGAAAATTATTGGAGCGTGGTTTGGCCGCTTCCCAAAAGCGCATCATTAGAAACTTTAGTATGACAGCCAAAGAGCGCTACCTCTATTTTAGAAGTACCTATCCCAACATCGAGCAGCGCATACCTCAATATTTATTGGCTTCTTATTTAGGTATAACTAAAGAATTCTTGAGCAAAATAAAGAGTCAGTTGGCTTCTCAGTAGACCTCCAGAAAATCATATTAAACTAGTTTAACATCATTTCATAATCTAGTTCATTTTTTAAGCCGTGCTTATGTGTCAACTTTGCATTGTAAAATTAATTACACTAATAATTTAAATACAATGAAACGATTAACAGTAATTTTGGTTGCATTTGCAACATTCACAACTATGAATGCTCAAAAAAAAGACATTAAGAAAGATAATAGCCAAGTACAATGGAAAGGCTATAAAGTAACAGGATCACATGAAGGTACTATCGCTATACAATCAGGGAATCTGGTATTTGATGGTGAAACCTTAACAGGTGGCAGTTTTGTAATGGATATGACGACCATTGGTTCAACAGATTTAACTGGAGAATACAAAGGTAAATTGGATGGTCACTTAAAATCAGATGACTTCTTTGGTGTTGAAAAATATCCAACAGCACAATTGGTTTTTACTAATGTTAAAGCAACTGGTAAAAATTCTTATGAAGTCACAGGTGATCTAACCATTAAAAGCACCACACATCCTGTAACATTTACTATGTCTGTGTATGGCAGTAAAGCAACAGCTAATTTAAAAGTGGATCGTAGTAAATACGATGTACGTTATGGTTCTAGTAGCTTCTTTGACAACCTACAAGACAAAGTAATCTATGATGAATTTGACATCATAGCCGACTTACAGTTTTAATTAATAGCAAATTGCATGCAACCAAATCAAAAAGCCACCTAAATAGGTGGTTTTTTTGCACTAATCCCATGGACCAGTTTTGGTAATGGTATCAAATTGTTGGTCTTTAAATCGGAACAAACCTTTCCAGCCACCAAACCAAAACCGTTTTTTGCTGTCTCGAAGTATAGTAATAATGCCAGCAGAACCCAGTCCAGATTCTTGGTTATACAGCCTAAAGGTACTGCCATCATAGTTGTAAACGCCCTGATGTTCCATAGCAAACCAAACAGAACCATCGATGTCTTCATAAAAACCAGAAGCTTCGGTTCCTTTAATTAGACCCTCGCTAGTTAGATTTTTGAAATTCTGGCCGTCATATAGACTGATGCCACCAAACATGGTACCAATCCATATAGAACCAGTACTATCTTCAAATAGTCCCGAAATAGTATTGTCACATAATCCATCTGCTTTGGTGAAATGTGTAAATGTTTTGCCGTCATATTTACAAATACCGTAACCATCAGTCCCAAACCAGAGATTACCATGATTATCTTCTAGTATGCTGGTTATACGATCATAGGAAATAAGAGCTTGCGGATTCGACACATTGGATTTAGGTATGTGAAACGTTGAAAATGTTTGACCATCAAATTGACTGACACCTTCTGATGTGCCAATCCAGATTGTGCCATCTTTGGTCTTGGTCATACACCAAATTTCATTGTGAACCAATCCATCATCGGTAGTTAAATAAGAAAAACTATTGTCTTCAGGATGATATTGTGTAATGCCTTCAGAGGTGCCAAAATAAATCGAGCTATCGTCTTCCACAACAACTGCCGATACACGGCTATCACCAAGCCCTTTGTCTTTAGTGAAATAGGTCAAACCCTCACCATCATACCGTATAACACCATAATGATTGGTGCCAAACCAAAGGTTACCTTTAGGGTCTTCATGGATGGTTCGAATCCAATGCGCCAATTGGCCTTCGTAAAAAAGTGGTACGAAGGTATCATTCGGAATGTTAGTGCTATCTGGTTTGGCACTAGGCGTAAATAAGTAGTCGGAATCGGTTTCTGTTTGGGTAGGTTCATCTTTGGAATTAACCTGACCTTTTTGACCATTACAGGATATGCTTAAGAAGGTTATAACCAACCATAAAATGGATGTTGCGTGACTCATAAAAGGTTTTTTTCAAATGTAACCCAAAGCCATATAGCGGACTGTTTTCAAGTGTCAAAAAAGTGTCAATTTTTGGGTTAGCGTAATATTTTTTCCATTTTACGCCCTTTGGCCAACTCATCAATAAGTTTTTCCATCTGTCTGCATTGTCTATACAATTCAAATTCATCTTCTATCTCTTCAATCCGATAACCACAAACAACGCCTTTAATCAAATCGGCATTCGAATTTATTTTAGCCTTTTGAAAAAATGTTCTAAATGTCACTTTTTCATCAATAAGCGCTTGTAAAGTCTCTTGATCAAAACCGGTGAACCACTCAATTACCTGGTTGAGTTCGGCTTTTGTTCTGCCATTTTTTTCTATTCTATTTAGATAATGTGGGTAAATGGATGCAAATATTAAATTGGCAACCTGTTCATTTTTCTCTGGTGTTACTTTCATAGTATCCTGTTATTTGAGCCGTAACAATTGGCCTTTTCGTTTGACAATATTTTTATAGTCCCATTGAATATCTTGGGCTTTTTGAAGCCAGCGTTTCAAGTCAGTTGGATTTATTTGTTCAGGTGACGTATAAAATACGGAAGCATCTTTAAACTTTTGACCTCTAACTGACAGACCAGCTTCATCAAAGCTGGCACCACTCCAGAACATTAAGCGCCAACCCGCTTTTTGCTTGCTGTAACCTACTATGGGGTTATCATTTAAAAACCAAACAGGATGCCCATGCCATATCTTACTGGTGCTTTCTGGTAATTCACTGTCGATGAGATTGGCCAATATATTACAGATTTCTTGATCTGAAGCCTCTTGGGTTTGATTGTAAGTTTGGATATCCATACTCATCACATGCGGTTATAGTCTTTCAATGTTTTGATTAATAGGTCAGGAGGGAGGTTATAGGCTTTGTTTCTGTTAATACCCTCCATGGTTTCCGCAGCAATCATGGCATTTATAACGGCTTCTTCTACTGCCTGTACTGTGGCATCAAAAAAGGGTGTCATCCAATCGTTTGATAACATTTTTAAATCGGTAGTCTTTTCGCGACTAAAGGCATCTTCATTGGCTGTTGAAAATGCTATAAAAATATCTCCAGACCCATTACTGCCTCTACCGCCAACAACGCCTATTCCTATGGTTACCCGTTGGGCTATGCGTTTTAATTGGTGTGGTAACAAAGGCGCATCTGTAGCAACCACGACTATAATGGAACCGTCACCTTCTTGTCTTCTGGATTTTGGAGGTGCATGGTACTCATAATTAAGCGTGTCTTTCAAGGCTCTGCCCACAGGAACACCCAATACACTGAAATTATTTTTACCCCCAAAGTTGGATTGAACCAGTACACCAAGCGTATATGTAGTGTCTTTGAGTTTAATAACGCGCGATGAAGTTCCCGTACCGCCTTTAAAGCCCAAACATGTCATTCCTACTCCACCACCAACATTGCCTTCTGCAATGGGACCGCTTTTGGCATCATTAATGGCTTCCAACACATGTTCCTCTTTTACATGAAATCCGTAAATATCATTCAAAAACCCATCATAGGTTTCGGCAACAACCGGGTAGGTGTACCACCAATTTTCACCACGGTACCAATCGGTATCAACATACCATTTTAAAACAGCATCCCTCACCACACCCACACTATTGGTATTGGTTATCATGATGGGTGTTTCCAAAAAACCCGACTCCGTAATCCAAGTAGTTCCAGTCATTTCGCCATTGCCGTTTAGACTATGCCAATCAGCAAACACAGGACTGAATTTTTTCTGCTTACCTCTGGGGAAAATGGCAGTCACGCCTGTTCTAACGGGGCCCTTTCCTAAAATATGGTCATTGTCACCTGATATAATGGTACTATAACCTACTTCAACACCTGGTACATCGGTAATGGCATTATAGGTGCCAGTTTCTCCCAAAAAAGGAACACCCAAATCTCGGGCTTTACGTTGTTGACTATATGTATGGGATATAAATAAGGCAATCCATAAAAATACGATGAAGCGTTTCATATTCAGTTGGTTTTGTTTTTTACTAAATTAAGAAACAAATGGTTAAAAAAGTGTCCAGATGATTTTTAAGTTATTCAGTATCTTATACAAAAGACTTAAACCCACCATATACCATTCTACTGGCATCAAAAATCAAGCGTTCAGAGTCCATCAAGGGTGCAACCAATTTAGCCATTCTGGCGTCTAATGGAACTTGTTGGTTGGCTGAATCCCGAATGGCTTTGGACGGAAAAACAACCCAACCAAATACAACCACCTCGTCTTCGTTACTAGCTATAGTTTCTGGAAACGATTTTACGCCTTCCAAAGTGAAATCATCACCCACAAACTCATGATAGGCCAAGGCACCATATTCTTTCCAGATTTCAGCCACCTGTTTAGCCACCTTCTGGTATTCATCAAGGTGTTGTTTGGGAACGGGTAGCACAAAGCCATCAATATAGTTTGCCATGGGTGTTAATTTTATTTACATGTTGCGTTGAGCTCCTGTTCAAAAGATTCTGTCACATGCTGATTGTTCATCTTTTTAGCCCTTTTTAGAAATTCTTTCGCCTGTTTACAATCTCCAAGATACATCTTTACAATGGAAAGTTTGTAAACCGTATTGGAATCGCTATCATCAAATTCAAGGGATTTTTCCAAATAATCATTGGCTCTTATAAGAAAATCTGAAGAATCGCTCGAGTCATTTTCAAGGCTCTCATAATAATCACCAAGGTATGTGGTGCCATAATCCGTTAAAATTTTACTGTGTTCAGGATTGATCTTTAATCCTTTGTCATATTGTTCGCGAGCCTTTCCCATGGCGCCAAGATTAAAATAAATCGTTCCAAACCCATAATAGGCATCGGCATTATTTTGGTTTAGCATGTAAGCTTGATTAAATCGTCGCATGGCCGTTATAAAATCACCCTTGTCGTACAAATACACAAATCCTAAATCACTCATTTTTTTACTGGCCATTTTCGCATCGCCCTTGTAGTATTCCAAGATGTCTTTTTTAAATGCCGCATCATCTGCTTTTTGGGATTCTGTTTTTTCTGCATGACCATATTCTGGTTGTAGTGAGATATCTGTTTCAGCCTGCCGTTCCCATAATATATAGTTGGTGTTTTGGGCAGTCGTACAAACAGAAACTAATAAGAAAAAGGGAATGATAAGTAATTTCATGGCGTTGGATTTATGTCGTTCACGTAAGCTTAAAGTTATAGATTTTTGATTTGGTATTTAATTATAACCTTTTTTAGTCACTGGATTTTGATCCTACTGACTTTTAAAACTACAAAACAAAAATTGCTGCGTGGTATCAAAAGGAGTCACGTGGTCTTCAGTCATACAGGAAATCTTTTTAAATCCATCCTGCCATTTTGAGATTAGTTCGGTCTCGCTATATTGCTTAATATCAAGTCCGCTACATTTTTTAGGACCATGTTCTGAAAAGGTTCCAATGATGATATAACCACTAACAGATTGTCTTGCAATTTCTATATAACTTTTGATGTCATGCTGGGTAGTCAAAAAATGAAAGGCAGCCCTGTCGTGCCATACATCATAGACTTCAGTAGGTTCAAATTCCAGAATGTCGCTAACGATCCATTTGACCATTTCGGCTTTTTTGCCTAGACGGCTTTTTGCTTTTTCAAGCGATTTAGCCGAAATATCTAAAACGGTAATATTTTCAAATCCGTTGTCAAGCAAATGGTCAACAAGTTTGCTGTCGCCACCACCAATATCAATAATTTTAGCAGATTTTTCGAGCCCGAAGGAGTTTATAAATTCAAGCGATGTTTTGGGGTGCGCTTGAGTCCAGCTCACTTGTTCAGGACTTTTGGTTTCATAAACGGTCTCCCAATGGGTTTTTCTGTCTGA
Organism: Hanstruepera sp. CR43; assembly: GCF_055227665.1. Classification (NCBI taxonomy): domain Bacteria; kingdom Pseudomonadati; phylum Bacteroidota; class Flavobacteriia; order Flavobacteriales; family Flavobacteriaceae; genus Hanstruepera; species Hanstruepera sp. CR43. Next base: position 3,128,919 of record NZ_CP200078.1, read on the forward strand.
ATGCATTTTGTTTGACTCAATTTTTCTAGGTTAATCAGCAGAGCCAAATATAGGCGTCAGTAAGGGGTTAAAGTTACTATCTTTTTTGTTATGCAAGTCTAAAGGAGCTATACACGTTGTTAACAAACGTTTTTTATTTGGTCAATTCGTAATATTTAAATCGACCGTTCTTTTTATTCTCTTTTTTATATCCTTTAGCATCTTTGTGTTCTGGAATTTCAAACACACTATTTTCAATTTCCCTATTATTTATTTTAACTAATTTATATTCCTCAAATAAGTCCGAATTTTTCATGTCCAACTTATAATAGAATAGAATAGAGTTTTTCAATTCAGATGCCATTTGTTCTGGATGTATTTGTTCTCCGATGTTCCTTAATATATTTCGATTGTCGGACAGCTTAAATTCTTTAGATTCTGAATAAACATAAGTTTCGTTTCCAAATTCTCTTTCCACAAAAAGCTTCTTTAATTCACGATTTTTTTTGTCGAAATTTAGAATTGTGTCTGATTTTGATAATGAAACTATTCTTCCAAAATGTGAATTTTCTCGATTGTAAAGTTTTCCAAAATTCAGATTATCCTCATTCATTGAGAGGTTTTTGGATTTGCTCGAGTTGTCTTTATAGATGACATAAATTTTTTTCAAAGAATCAATAAAAAGTATTTTTTCGTAGTTCTTTTTGTTTGTCAGTTTTATATAATTCTTGTCCTTGTATGTTATTGTTAAAGTATCGTAAAATTTCCTTGATTCTGAATAGTTTTCAGATTTCATTTTCATATCGTGATGATAAATCAATTCACCTTCAAATACATTATCATTAGATGAAAGGCTAACCAATACAATACAAAATATGAATGTCAATATTCTCATTTCTCAAATGGTAGCTAACGGTCTCGTATAACCGTCAGTTACGGGTTTAAAGTTAATGTTTTTCGGTTTAGCACAGACGTTAGCAATTCCGAGTGGATTCGGACGTAGTCGAATCCGCCGTAATTGCGGTTATACATTGTTGGCGGTAGTTTTTTCTCTTTCATTCAAATAATTTCTGATAAAGTCCACATTTTCTTTTAGTTCTCCGTTTGAGTTTTTTAAAGTCAATTCGAGTAAAAAGTCCACTCGTTTTTTTTCATCCTCGTAGTCGATAATTTCACACCATAAAAGTTGGTCAAGTACTCCAATTCCCCCGCCAATTACTTTTTTGTCATTCAAGAATTCCTCTATCCATTCATAACTTTCTTTCACAGCTAATTGTTTTATTAACCATACAGCCATTGAATTCCGTTCACCCTTATTTTCTCCTTTATAAATTCCGTATGCAATTTTTGCAGCTTTGGCAGAAGAAATATGTCTTAAGCAGTTCATTGCCAGTTCACTTGAATGTCCATTGAAATCAATTGCCTTTTCAACAGCATCTTCAATCCATTCATCTCCCAAAATCATTTCAAATGCTTTTTCGGCTCTGCGAGTTCCGTACGATTGAATTTCATCGGATAGCTGTTTGTCTAATTTATTCCAATCTGTTTTCATTTCTCAAATTACCGCCAACGGTTTTGTGTATGATTTCGTTGCGTTGGTTTAGCAACTAATTTAGTAAAAATAACTGGCAATAATTCAGCGCGAGGATTTTCCGAAAGGAAAATCAGAAGCAATGAATTATACACGTTGTTGGCAAATCGTTTTTTTTAAAATCCACGTCCAAAAGCTTTTTTGTCAGCTATCATTTTCTTTGTTCTCCTAGTCCCTAAAAAAGTAAAAATCAGCGTGAAAATCGGAAAATAGAAAGGAAGTTTTGATTTGAAAAAATAGTAAACCAAAAAGTCCAAAATAATTCCGAATGCGATATATTTCAGTTTGTTTGTTCCTTTATGTCTAAAGTCTCTTTCGTGGATTAAATACTGTCCAGTTTTTAAAATGTATTTGTTATATAATTCCAGTTGAGTTTTAGTTCCAGTCGGTAAATCAGTTATTTTCAATTCGTCAATGTATTCAACAATCAGAGTTTTATATTTTTCAGCTTCTCGGTTGTGGTGAAACTTTAAAAGTTGATTTCCAATATTCAACGTTGAGTTATAATTTACGTGTCCTTTTATTTCTTCAGTTTCAGACTCGAATAAGTTTATAAATTCTTCTAATTTTTCTTTTAAAGTCTCGTTGTTCATTAATTATCGAGAATTTTTAAATGTTTGCCAACTTGTTATATCAACATAAATATAAGCGTTTAATCGGTCTCATACCCGGATAAGATAACTTTTTTGTTTCGGTTAACAGAAATCACTTTTAAACAGTATCATTCAAATACTAACAAATCTCCCTAATATTTCCTCCATATTTCCGTCGTATGTAGTTGGTATTTACTTGGTATTTAGTTGGTGTTTACTATCGAAAATTCCTACAAATATAAACAACCAAATGTTGGTCTCCTTTTGGTCAACATAAGGCAGTCAACCTTAAAGCATAAAAAAAAGGTAAGCACGAATGCTTACCTCTTTGCCCCAAATCTACCATAAACTTAACCTACTTATGTTATGGTACTGCCAATATAAATCCTCTTTAATTACATAACCATAAAAATTTGTTAAAGCGCACAAATAATCTGTAAACAGTCAAAACAGGGTATATTCCCTGATTTTTGAAATCAGTTCGGGCAAAAACTAATGGTTTCAAAGGAGTTCATTAACTTTACGGAAAACCAACAACTAAAACCCCTTCCTTATGGATATCAAATTGGCCGTCCTCATTGATGGCGACAACATTCCATCAGCCTATGTCAAGGAAATGATGGAAGAAATAGCCAAATACGGCAACCCAACTATTAAACGCATCTACGGCGACTGGACCAAACCACACCTGTCCAAATGGAAAAACATGCTTCTGGAAAATGCCATTACACCCATACAACAATACGGCTACACGCAAGGCAAAAACGCTACGGATAGTGCCATGATCATTGATGCTATGGATATCCTGTACAGTCAAAAAGTCAATGGGTTCTGCCTGGTGTCCAGCGATTCCGATTTCACACGCCTGGCTACGCGCTTGCGTGAAGCGGGTATGCAAGTCTACGGCATTGGCGAAAAGAAAACACCAGAACCCTTTATTGTAGCCTGCGATAAGTTTATATACATTGAAATCCTCAAGCAACAGGCATCAGATTCTGATACTTCTGACAAAGACAAAACAACCGCATCCAAACCCAGCTACGATAAAATCACACCCAAAGTCATTCAGCTTATTTCCCATACCATTCAGGATTTAGCCGATGATGACGGCTGGGCATTTTTGGGCGATGTTGGTAGTCTGTTACAGAAAAAGCAACCTAATTTCGACTCCCGTAATTATGGATTTCAAAAACTAACGCCGCTTATAGAGTCCATTAAAGAGTTTGAAATCGATAAGCGCGAAGGCGGCAACGGACGCTTTAAGCTCATTTATGTACGGAAGAAACAACGTCAAACCAGAAGAAGAAAAAAATAGTATGTTAAGCCACACACTCACCAAACTGTTTGTTCGAGATCTTACCAAACTTCAGGAAGAAATACAAGCTTATTCTAACGAAAAGGACCTTTGGAAAGTCACGGAGGGCATTTCCAATTCTGCTGGCAATCTGTGTTTGCATCTGGTTGGCAACCTCAATCACTTTATTGGTGCCGAATTGGGTGACACGGGATATATCAGACAACGTGATCTGGAATTTTCAACTAAAGATGTCCCTCGAGAAACTCTCTTGCAACAGGTAGCTGATACCAAAGTCATGATTACAAAATCATTAAAATCACTAACTGAAGCACAGTTACAAGAAGAATATAGACGCAACCCCTTTGAAGATTACATGACCACCGAATACTTTTTGGTACACTTAACTATGCATTTGGCCTATCATTTAGGACAGATAAATTATCATAGAAGATTATTGTAATTGTAAAGTATATCTACATTACCATTCGGTAACATTGCAAGACTCAGTAATCACTATTTCCTGATTATTCGTTAATATTCCGGTAACGTCTGTTATCTAAAAAAGCACGGAATTTGCAGCAAAAACTATGGACTTATTTTTAGTTAGTTTTGGTGCCTTATTCTCCATTATGAATCCTTTGGGAACGGTACCTGTTTTTGTAGGATTGACCCAGGAAAATTCCAAAAAGGAACGCGCCCTAACTGCTTTCTGGACGGCCATTGATGTATTGGCCATTTTGTTATTATCTTTTTTTGCCGGCAAGTATATTTTATCCTTTTTCGGTATCAGTTTAAATGCCCTTAAAATTGCTGGTGGGTTAATTATTGCATCCTCCGGTTTTGCCTTGTTGACGGGTAAGTTTCGAGAACACAAGGGTATGAAGCGTGATAAGATTCAACAGGACATAGAAACCCGCGATGCGATTTCGTTAACGCCATTGGCTATTCCTATGCTGGCAGGACCAGGAACCATCTCATTACTGATTACCTACAATCAGGAATACCAATCCACATTACAAATCGGTACTATTTTGGGAGCCATGGTTTTGGTAACGATAGCTATTTATCTCATTCTGAAATCGGCACACTTTATTGTCAAGTTTTTGGGCGCGTCAGGTATCAATGCCTTATCCCGAATAATTGGGTTTATTGTCATTGCCATTGGTGTTGAATACATCAAAGGTTCGGTTGTAGCTATTTTGACTCAGGCTTTAGGCTAGACTTGTTTTTTACTGCCCAAAAGAGTAAAACTGACAAGACACCGCATACCGAAAATCCAATAAACAACGGTAGCACGCTGTCAGTTACAAAACTACCAATATAGTTGGCAATAGGTACCGCCATAATGGTTGAAATAAAGCCGTTAAGCGCAGCGCCAATACCGGCTATATGACCAATGGGCTCCATGGCCAAAGACCGAAGGTTTCCAAACAAAAAACCGATGGCCGTAAATTGGAGTCCAAAAAACATGACCAGTACCGATAAATCAGGGTTGTTGCCATTATGAAAGAGAACCACATATAAAATAGAAATGATACAGTAGGCTATAGCAGCTGTTACGGCAATACGCTTCATGCCAAAACGCAATACCAAGGTGCTATTGATAAAGGTTGAAAACCCAATGGAAATGGCCAGACTGGCAAAGATATAAGGGAATAAATCAGCAAGGTGATACTGATGTTCAAAGATTTGTTGTGAGGTACTCAAATAGACCATAAAGGAGCCAGTTATCAATCCGGAAATAAAGGTATAAGCTACCGCATCTTTGTGTTTAAAAAAAGTCATGGTACCATTTACCAACTGTTTTCGGGATAACGAAATTCTGGATGGTTTGGGTAGGGTTTCGGGTTGGCGTTTGTAAAACCAGATCATAACAGCCACACCAAATAATAAATTAAAATAGAAAATGGACTGCCAGTCATAAAACGTAATCAAGAACTGTCCAAAAGTCGGTGCCACCACAGGTACCAAAATAAAAATCATAACCACAAAAGACATCACCTTGGCCATATAATCACCACTGTAGGTATCCCGAACCATGGCGATACTAATGGTACGTGGTGCCGAAAGACCCACACCTTGCAAAACACGACCCAGTATCATCAATTCAAAGCTTTTAGTGGTCACGCAAAGGATACTGGCAATCACAAAGAGTATAAAACCGGTATATATGATGGGTTTACGACCATAACTATCCGATAGTGGTCCAAAAATAAGCTGCCCGAATCCCAGACCTAAAAAGATCATGGTCACCAATAACTGATTTTTAGAAACATCTACCACGCCTAGAGTCTGACCAATGTCAGGTAGAGCAGGTAACAGGGCATCAATAGACAAGGCCACGATAGCCATGAGTGATGCCATTAAGGCAATAAATTCAATATTTACGGAACCGTTTTCGGATTGTTGTTTTAGCATGTTGCAAAGGTACTGTGCTTTTCAATGGATGCTAAAAGACTAATCATAAAGTCTTCTTAAATAATCACACGAACATCTCCCAATTCCTGAACTCTGAATTTGAAGTTTTCACTCGGTGTTCCAATAAACATAAAATTCACAGGAATGTGCCAGCGCTTGGACAACTCCTTGATTTTAGTAGGACCAAAGTATCCAGCTTCTTCAACAAATTCAATATGAATTTCGGGATAGGCTCGATCCAAAACAGCTACATCCGAAATAAGATTTTGGGCTACTTCGGCACCAGGTTTTACAACTGCTACAATCTTTAAGCGTTTGGTGTGTTCATTTTTGGAAATATATTGCAAGACTTTGTTAAGTGTAGAAACATCATCGTGGTTGGTAAAAAATACAAAAGCTTGATTGTTTATTTTTGCAATGGTCTTTTTGATGAAGGCATCCATTTTACTAAATAGCTCACTATTTTTTGGTAAAATATATTCCAGTAAATAGAGTAGTGCTTTTAAAATTTTAATGCGGTAAAGCATAAAACCAACAACCAATAAGGTTGGAACGAGATATTCCAGAAAAATAACCAGATATTCAGGTTTCAAAATCATATTACCAATCAAAGCGGTTATAACACCAGCTATAGCAACAAATAGGGCCAATGGTTTCACACGTTCTGGTCTGGGTAATTGCTTGCGGTTTATTTTTAAGAGAAGATTTCCCAATCCAAATAGCACCATAACACTTAAAAAAGCAATGGTATAGACACCTGCCAGGGCTTCCAGATTGCCTTTTGTAATCAATAAAATGGTCACGCATAAAATAAAGAAGGTGATAAAAATGATGTAGGAACTACCTCTTTTGTTTTTTACGAGCAGGAATTTAGGTAAAATACGATCCAATGTCATGCGCTCAACCAAACCACCAACACCTACATAGGCTGTCAAAACAGCGCCACTTAAAACAAGCATGGCATCAATGGAAATAATATAAAACAACCAGTGGCCACCAACCGTTTCACCCATAAAGGATAGTAGGGTTTCTTCATGATGATGAATACTGGCCATTGGCAATATAGCTAAAGCTAAAAATGCAATTAACGGATTGAATATGGTTACAATGACCCACATGTTTCGTAAGGTCTTTGGAAAAACACCAGCCTGTTGTTCTTCAACATAATTGGCCGAACTTTCAAAACCACTAATACCTAGCATGGCTGCCGCAAAACCAAAAAATAAAGCCGTACTGATATTGCCTTCCAAAGGCGACTGAAAGTTTTCAATAAGATGACTAATACCATTTTGTAAAAGATAATATCCACAAAACAGACATAATAATGTTAAAGACGATAGATGAAAAATAAAAATGGTAATGGCCACCTTGGACGATTCGCCAATACCCATAATCACAATGATCATAAATACGGCTAATAAGCCGATAGTCACATATACCACTGGTATATTTGACCACAGACTATGAGCATATTTCACCGACTCACTGGCAGAAATAACAGCGGTAGCCATATAAGATAACACGGTGAGTGTGGCCGCAAATGATGCGGTGGACTTTTGGGTTGTATTGAGTAACGCATTATAGGCACCGCCATTGAGTGGGAGAGCACCAACCACCTCGCCATAAATACGTCTGAATAAAAACAGAATGCCTGCTACCATCAATAAGGATATCCAGGCATATTGCCCTGCGTAAACTATGGCCAATGCGGATACATACAAACAAGAGGAACTGATATCATTCCCACAAATGGCTGTTGCTGCTAATTGATTGAGTTTACTTTTCATAAGGTGATTCAATTTAAAAAGCCTTCATCAAATGAATTTGGTGAAGGCTTTTATTATGTTTCTGTATGGAGCATCTATTTTTTGCTTCTTGTGTAAACTATTTCCATATTTTTTATTTCCTGTTCGCCCATCACCATAAACATTTCAAATTTATGCGAGTCTTCTGATAATTTTGTGAATACCTCTTTGACCTGCATATCTTGTCCAGTCGCCGGATCCATCATGCTTCCACGAAGGGTCAGCGTATTAGTGGCTTCATCCAATTGCCCTTTCATAAGCATAATACTGCTACCAAAGTTGTCTATCCAGGTAGCAATGAATTCCTTTTTGGCATTGTCATAGCCTGTAATACTTTCACCCATAAAAGGTTGTCCCATCATATTCCCAGTATGCTGCGAACGTTGGTACAGGCCATTCAAAATCATGGTATTGGTAGTGGTCGCTTCCGATATACTTGGTGGTTGTGTAGGATCCATCCACATACTCACTTTAGCGTTCCAATCACCATTCATAGAGGCCAGCCACTGGTGGTATTTGCCTGGGGTCATATTGTCCTGCCAGGCTTTCATTTCTTCTGGGGTTTGAGAAAAAGCAGTGAAGCTCAACAATAAGCCCATGCTTAAAGGGATTAGTTTTTTCATGTTGTTTTACGGATTAATTAGTCTCATAAATATACTAAATTACAACGGAATATTGCCATGCTTACGCTTGGGCGCATCCACTTTTTTATCCTCCAACATGGCAAATGCCTTAATGAGTTTACGACGCGTATCTTTTGGTAAAATGACTTCATCAATAAATCCGCGTTCCGTAGCGCTGTAAGGATTGGCAAACTTCTCGGCGTATTCAGCTTCCTTTTCTTTCCATTTGACTTCAGGATCACTGGCATCCTTAATGTCTTTTCTAAAAATAATTTCCGCAGCTCCTTTGGCACCCATCACAGCAATTTCAGCACTGGGCCAGGCAAAGTTCATATCCGAACCAATGTGTTTAGAATTCATTACATCATAAGCACCACCATAGGCTTTTCTTGTAATTACGGTAATTCTTGGTACGGTTGCTTCACTAAAAGCATATAATAATTTAGCACCATGTACAATAATACCGTTCCATTCCTGATCGGTTCCAGGCAGGAATCCTGGCACGTCTTCAAGCGTTAATAATGGAATATTAAAGGCATCACAAAAACGGACAAAACGTGCCGCTTTTTTTGAACTGTTGACGTCTAATACACCAGCTAAAAACATCGGTTGATTGGCAACAATACCAATAGATTTTCCGCCTAATCGCGCAAAACCGACTATGATATTTTCGGCGTGGTCTTTATGGATTTCATAAAAAGAATCAGCATCAATAATACCTGCAATGACTTCGTGCATATCATAGGGTTTATTGGCATTATCGGGAACGATACTAGCCAGTTGGTCTCTCAATTCATCACCCAATTCATAAGGTAAGGCCTGTGGTTTTTCCTGATTATTTTGTGGTAAGTAGCTCAATAGCTTTTTGACGTCTTCCAGACATTCCACATCGTTGGCAGATGTTTTATGAGCCACACCCGATTTTGAGGCATGGGTAGATGCACCACCCAATTCTTCACTGGTCACTTCTTCATTGGTCACTGTTTTAACCACGTTGGGTCCGGTAACAAACATATAACTGGTATTTTCAACCATCAAGGTAAAATCGGTCATAGCAGGGGAGTACACAGCACCACCAGCACAAGGACCCATAATAGCTGATAATTGCGGAATGACTCCCGAGGCTTGTACGTTTCTATAAAAAATATCGGCATAACCACCCAAAGAGCGCACACCTTCCTGAATACGAGCACCACCAGAATCATTTAATCCAATAAGTGGCGCACCCACTTTCACAGCCAAATCCATAATCTTACAAATCTTTTCGGCGTGGGTTTCAGATAAGGAACCACCAAAGACCGTAAAATCCTGTGCAAAAATATACACTAGTCGGCCATCAATGGTACCATAACCAGTAACAACACCATCACCATAAAATTGTTGTTTGTCCATACCAAAGTTTTTGGTACGATGGGTCACCAGAGCACCAATTTCTTCAAAGGAGCCTTCATCCAATACATATTGAACCCGCTCACGCGCGGTTAATTTTTTATTGGCATGTTGTTTTTCTATACGTTTTTCGCCGCCACCTAATTGGGCCTGGGCTAATTTTTCATTTAAGTCTTTTATTTTGGATTCCATGTTGTCTAGTTTGGTACGCGTAATAATTTTTGATCTTCCAGGTACTGCTTCACGGCAAGGAGTGCCGCAATCTGGGCTTCGGCTTCTTGTTTGGCTTTTATGGCTTCAGGTGAATAGTGTTTTTTCACAAAATGCGTATCGAAGTTACCGGAACGGAACGCTTCGTGTTCGCAAACAAATGTGCCAAACGGGAGGGTGGTTTGAATACCCTCAATTTGGTAATTTTCAATAGCCTTTATCATCAATTGGATGGCCTCATCACGAGTACTGCCATAGGTAATTAATTTTGACAGCATCGGGTCATAATAAATTGGAATATCCATGCCTTGCTCAAATCCATTGTCAACACGAATATTATCACCTACAGGTAATTGGTACACATCTAAATGCCCAACACTGGGTAAGAAATCATTCAATGGGTCTTCGGCATAAACCCGCAATTCCAAGGCATGACCATGAATGCTTAAGTCTTCTTGTTTGATAGGGAGTACTTCACCTCGTGCTACGCGAATCTGTTGTTCAACTAAATCGGTTTGCGTAATCAATTCCGTAACCGGATGCTCAACCTGTAATCGAGTATTCATCTCGAGGAAGTAGAAGTTGTGCTTTTCATCCAATAGGAATTCTACGGTTCCAGCACCAATATAATCACAGGCTTTAGCCACTTTTACAGCGGCTTCACCCATTTGTGCGCGCAATTCTGGAGTCAGAACAGAGGACGGTGCTTCCTCAACAACTTTTTGATGTCGACGTTGAACACTACATTCCCGTTCAAAAAGATGTATAACGTTACCATGGGTATCGGCCATGACCTGTATTTCAATATGTCGTGGTGATGCCACGTATTTCTCAATAAATACGGAGCCATCTCCAAAGGCGTTAACCGCTTCACTAATGGCACGATTCATTTGAGACTCAAAATCGGCTTCTTTGTCCACAATACGCATGCCTTTTCCACCACCACCTGCAGAGGCCTTTATTAAGATTGGAAAACCAATGTCCTTGGCAATTTTCTTGGCTTCAGGAATGTCCGTAATGGCTTCATCGGTTCCAGGAACCATGGGAATGTCATAGGCTTTAACAGCTTCTTTGGCTGCGAGTTTACTACCCATAATTTTGATAGCCTTACTTTTGGGACCTATAAATGTGATATTGTTGGCTTCACATAATTCGGCAAAGTCCGCATTTTCTGAAAGAAACCCATATCCAGGATGTATGGCATCCACATTCAGGTCTTTAGCCACCTGTATAATTTTATCACCTAATAAGTAAGATTGATTGGAAGGCGCTTCACCGATTAATACGGCTTCATCTGCATATTTAACATGCGGCGCACTACGGTCTATCGTCGAATAAACGGCAACCGTTTTAATGCCCATTTTTTTGGCGGTTCGCATCACACGGATAGCAATTTCACCTCTATTAGCTATTAGTATCTTCTTCATATTATTCAAATTCAATTAATAGTTGATTTTTATCTACAGCATCACCTTTCTGCACACTAATGGATTTAATAACGCCATCACGCGGTGATGTCAACACGTTTTCCATTTTCATGGCTTCCAGAATCAGTAAGCTGTCATCTTCTTTGACTTCCTGGCCTTCCGACACGTTAATATCTAAAATCAAACCAGGCATCGGTGCTTTGATATCATTCACGTGTTTGGAAGCACCCACTTCAAATCCCATATCTTTGATTAGCTGATCCAGTGCATTAGTAATAGCCACCGTATAAATGGTGTTATTCACTTTCACCGAATAGGTTTTGTTATTGAAGTCGGTTGTTACAATTTCTGCTTTGTAGGATTGGTTACCTTTTAAAACATGAAATGCCTTTTCATGGATTGAAACGGCATCGAGCGATTGAATATTTTCTGAAGAAATTTCAAAATGATCTGCATTGTTTACAGACGCTTTAAATTTTGTCATGAAATACTATTTTAGAGTTGTAAAGGTACACAATCTAAATAGTTTAAAGGAATCGAATTTTATAAATTCTTGCTAAATAGCTATAGCTTAAAATGCGAATTTTCCTGATGACGCTTGATGGCACTTCGGGACAGCACAATGCCAACGGCCAAAGATACAAAGGCCCCAACCCATACACCGGGAATGAAATCGATGAACAAAAAGAAATCATAGGCGCCGTGAAATAGAATTGCCAATGAGAGTCCAATCAAATTCAGTTTAACACTGTTTTCTGAAAATTTGGCCTTGCCCATATAATAGCCCATTAATATGGCAAAAGTAGCATGAGCCGGAACGGCTGTAAACGCACGTAACAAGGCAACTTGATAACCGCCTTCCAAAACATAGAATATATTTTCGGTGGCTGCAAATCCCATGGATACCATAACCGCATAAATGATACCATCATAAGGTTCATCAAAAGCGGTACGGGTTTGCGCATAGTAGCGCACAATAATATACTTACTGAATTCTTCTGTGAACCCAACAATGAAGAAGGCTTTAATAAATTGCTCGAATATGCTATAGTCTTCTGGAACAATGATAAAATCGAAAATAACATATAGGAGCGTGGTAATAAAAATGCTCACAAATGCACCAAACAAAAAACAAAATAAGAGTAGCGGTAAGGGTTCTTTATCATATTTATCTTTGACATAAATATATAGAACTATGATGGCTACAGGCGCTATTGATAAGAGTATAAGTTCCATGCTTGAAAATTAGCAAAAATTAGTTTTGTTCCATGCGTTTTTTAATGGCGTCTAAAACAAATAGGTAATAGGCTTCATTACTAGCTACAAAATGACCATTGGTATTGCTATGCTTCAAAAGGGTAATAAACTCTTCTGTACTAACCAGCTTTAAGGCCTCTACTTCATCGGGTTGAGGTGTTAGGGTGTTCAGGTCTTGTTTGAGCTCCACAATAAAAGTATGATGAAATTCATTGTCTGTAATACCATTGTCATACGATTGAAAACAGGGGAACACGCCAATTTTTTCTAAATCATCTAACGTGATACTCAAACCAATTTCCTCTCGGGTTTCGCGAATAGCAGCGCTTTCAATGGTTTCACCGGCATCTACATGACCAGCTACCGAAACATCCCACAACAGCGGACAAATCGTTTTGCTGGCGGCACGTTGTGCTAATAAAATGTCACCACCCTTTGTATATAACCAGATGTGTGCGGTATTATGATAGAAACCCTGTTTGTGAATGTCTGATTTTAAAGCCGATTTCCCAGTAGGCTTTCCAAAAGAGTCAACAATGTCTATGAATTCATCCATAAGTAAAAAGCCTCATTTTAGAGGCTTTATATTTATTCGAAATAGGAAAACGTTTCCCCGTCCTTAATTTTCAATAAGGTTTCATAAATCAAACGAATCACGTTTTCAACATCATCCTTATGAACCATTTCCACCGTGGTATGCATATAACGCAGTGGTAAGGATATCAAGGCTGATGCCACACCACCATTACTATAAGCAAAGGCATCGGTGTCAGTTCCTGTAGCTCGTGATAAAGCCGAGCGTTGGAATGGAATCTTCTTGTCTTCGGCAGTATCCGTAATTAAATCACGTAATTTTTGTTGTACGGCAGGGGCATAGGCCACTACAGGTCCGAGACCAATTTCCAGATGACCTTCTTTTTTACGTTCAATCATGGGCGTAGTCGTATCATGGGTCACATCAGTCACAATGGCTACATTCGGCTTTATAGTTTGCGTAATCATTTCAGCACCACGCAGGCCTATTTCTTCCTGAACCGAATTGGTAACATACAGACCAAAAGGCAGTTTCTTTTTATTCTCATGGAGCAATCGCGCCACTTCGGCAATCATAAAGCCACCCATACGGTTATCTAGAGCGCGACAAACAAACTTATCTTTATTCAGTATATGGAATTCATCCGGATAAGTAATCACGCAACCCACATGAACACCCATTTTCTCTACTTCAGCTTTATCCTTAGCACCAATATCAATTGTAATATTATCCAGTTTTGGCGGTTCTTCTTTGGCACGATTACGTGTGTGGATAGCAGGCCAGCCAAACACCCCTTTGATAATACCTTTTTTGGTATGAATATTCACAATTTTACTTGGTGCAATTTGATGGTCACTACCACCATTTCTAATAACATATATCAAGCCATTGTCAGAGATATAATTCACATACCAGGAAATCTCATCAGCATGGCCTTCAATAACCACCTTGTATTTGGCTTTGGGGTTAATGACACCAACAGCCGATCCATAAGTATCGGTTATAAACTCATCTACATACGGTTTTAAATAATCCATCCATATTTTTTGCCCGTCCCATTCATAACCTGTTGGGGCAGCATTGTTTAAATATTTCTCCAAAAAGTCCATCGACTTTTTATTGAGTACACTCTTTTTTGCCATGTTTCATTATTTTGGACTAAAATAATAATATTAATAAGATTTTAAGGTTATAGAGGCTGTAAATTGTTAATTTTGAGTGTCGAAATTGGAATGATTTTAGTTGATAGGATTGCCATGAACAGATTGTTGTATATATTTTTTTTAATTCCTGGTTTTTTACTGGCTCAAGTCCATGAATTTGAGCAGGATTCTACCGATGTACAATACATTATCATTGAAGGCGATTCCATACCGCATACCGCTATTAACCTTAATGAAGTCGTCTTACTGCACAAGCTGAAATTTGATAGCAGTGATGACCGCAGACGCTATTTAATTTTAAGACGCAAGACCGTCAAAGTGTATCCCTATGCCAAACTGGCTGCCGAACGATTGCAGACCTTGAATGAGCGTATCGCTTCTATGGAAAGTAATCGGGATAAGAAAAAGTACACCAAAATCATCCAGAAATATATCGAAGAGGAGTTTTCTGAAGAACTTAAAAAATTGACGCGAACAGAAGGGCAGATACTTGTCAAACTCATCCATAGGCAAACCGGTCAGACTACCTTTGATTTGGTCAAAGATCTCCGGAGTGGCTGGCGTGCGTTCTGGTTTAATAATACAGCTAAATTATTCGATATTTCCCTCAAGGAAGAGTTCGATCCCTGGGAAAACAAAGAAGACTATTTAATTGAAGATATACTACAGCGTAATTTTCAAAGTGGACGCTTGGAAGAACAGCAATCGGCTTTGGACTTTGACTTTTTGGAACTCACCCAAAAGTGGCTGAATGAAAAGGACAACCCATAATGCGGCACCAATCTGATTTAGAAGAACAACTCAATGCCATTAGCCATGGAATAGGGGCTATGTTGGGTATTGCAGCGTTGGTCTTATTGATTGTTTATAATACCCAACAAACCGAATGGGGACTCTTCAGTGTCATTGTTTATGGTATTTCCATCATTGTCCTCTTTACGGCTTCCACCTTGTATCATGCTATCAAACGGGAAAAGCACAAACATTATTTTCGGGTGCTGGACCACATCAGTATTTATCTGCTCATTGCAGGAACCTACACACCCGTAACCCTCATTGCTTTGGAAAACAGTTATGGCTGGCCTATGTTTTGGGTGGTCTGGGGCATCGCGGCTTTGGGGCTGATTTTAAAAATATTCTTTACGGGTAAGTTTGAGGTCTTTTCGGTGTTGTTATACCTTGCTATGGGCTGGCTGGTGGTTTTTGATTTCAGCTATTTGTCCGAAGTTATTGGGCCTAATGGGGTATTATGGCTGTTTGCAGGTGGCTTGGCCTATACATTGGGCATTGTATTTTACGCCATCGAACGCATTCCTTACAATCACGTCATCTGGCATTTGTTTGTATTGGGCGGTGCTATCTGCCACTTTTTTATGGTGTTCTGGTATATTATTTAAGGTCCGATTCCAGCAGACAGTAAATAATACTATCCAAAAACTGACCGTTAAAGAGGTAATTCTCTCGAAAGTGGGCTTCTTTTTTAAATCCAAAATTTACTAATAGCTTTTCGGAATTGGCATTGTTCGGATTGATATTAGCTTCAATACTATGCAGATGCAAATCATTAAAACCAAAATCTATGAGTCTGGTCATGGTCTCGGTCATAAAACCTTTGCCCCAAAACTCGGGTTTCAGACTATACCCAATCTCACCACGGCAGCTCTCTCTAAAAAAGCGCCAGTAACCAAAATACCCAATAAACTCATTGGTGGCTTTGTCAACAATAGCCCAGTTAATCCCGGTTTTATCTTTAAACGAATCCTGATTACGTTTGATGGCTTCCAATGAATCGTTGATGCTTTCATGTTTGTTGGAATCCATGTGCGCCATCACACGTGCATCGGTTTTTAGATAGAACATATCAGCGGCATCACCCGCATTAAAATTGCGATAGTACAGTCGTTCACTTTCCAGTTCTGGAAAGCTTTCAAAAACAGCATCATTAATCTGAAAACTCATATCAGGCAACTTTAAAAATAATTAACAGATATCCCTTATCTTTGTGTTAGACAATTTTAATTTTCGGTAAATTAAAAATTTATGAAACAATACAGCCTCCTTTTACTTGTTTTTTTGAGTGGTGCTATACAGGCACAAATCAGTTTTGAAGATCAGGCATCCGATTTGGGTATTCAACTGTCCTGCGGAACCACCTATTTAGGTAATGGCGTATCGTTTTACGATTTCGATAATGATGGTTGGGACGATTTAACCTTGAACACCGAGTTTGGTCAGGAAATCCGATTCTTTAAGAACAATAACGGGACCTTTACGGAGATATTCCCGAACATTCCTTATTTTGAGTATCAGACCAAACAGGTTAACTGGGTCGATTATGATAATGATGGCGATAAGGATTTGTTTGTCACCAGTGATTACGAAGGCAACAGACTTTTTGAAAACACGGGGAGTATGACTTTTGTAGATGTTTCTGTTAGTAGTGGTATAGACACCACCAATGAATTCTCCTATGGTGCCTCCTGGGGCGATTATAATAATGATGGTTATTTGGATATTTTCGTGTCTAACAGAACAGCCCTTCACAACAATATTTTATATCGAAATAATGGCGATGGTACCTTTACCGATGTCAGTCTGGAAGCCGGTATTTCAGCTTCGGGTCATGGTTCGTTTTGCAGTGCCTTTATTGATATAAACAACGATGGCTTTCAGGATATTTACATTTCCAACGATAGACCTCTAAACCCAAATATTCTGTATAAAAACAATGGCGATGGCACATTCTCCGATATCAGTGTATCTTCAGGAACCGATGTCACTATTGATGCCATGACGGTTACGGTGGCCGATTTTAACAGCGATGGCTGGTTTGATATTTACATCACCAACGGACCGATCGGTAATGTCCTGTTTAAAAATAATGGCAATGAAACCTTTACAGATATTGCGGTGTCATCAGGCACAGTTTTCAATAGTGTTAGCTGGGGCGCTTCCTTTATGGATGCCGAAAATGATATGGATCAGGACCTCTATGTTTGTGGTGAGTTTGATGCCAGCCAGACCAATTTTTTACTGGCAGCATTTTATACCAATAACGACGATGAAACCTTCAACTTGAGTAACGAGTGCTTCCCAGATGATAATCGGGCAGCTTACAGCTCAGCAGTAGGCGATGTGGATAATGATGGCTATCCAGATTTGATTGTCACCAATAGTTTTGATCAGGATATCTTTTTCTGGAAGAATACCACACCGCAAACCAATAACTGGGTCAAGCTGGAATTGGAAGGAACGGTTAGTAATCGTGATGGTATTGGATCTGTTATTGAAGTATCCGTCAATGGTGAAAAACAATATGCCTACACCCATTGTGGCGAGGGCTATTTATCGCAGAACTCCGCAACAAAAATCATTGGTACCGGAACTCACACGGTGGTCGACTATATCAAAGTGACCTGGTTAAGCGGTATTGTGGATATCCTATATGACGTGCCTGTCAATCAAAAAATCGATTTGGTAGAAGGTACCTTCCCAGCATTAAGCGTTTCAGAATTCGACTTGCAAAACATCACATTATACCCAAACCCAGTGAATGACAACTTGGTAGTAACTCTAAAAGATGATGCCACAGTTGAGATTTATACCATTCTTGGAAAACGCATGATGACCACCCATGTTTCGGGTCAGGCTAACAACCAACTCGATGTGTCTGCTTTACCATCAGGTATGTATCTGGTCAAAATTTCCGCAAATAACGGGCAAACAGTCACCAGGAAGCTTATCAAAAAATAAGTATTTATATTATAGCGTCAGTTCGAGTGAATTTCACGATTGAAATGAGTGGAATTAGTATCGAGAACCCAAAACGCTAAAGCCATATCCATCGGTTTGTCATCCTGAACTTGATTCAGGATCCAAATAAATGCAACTAACACAAATGGATTCCGCATCAAGTGCGGAATGACAAGATTCGGCGAAGTCAATGACAAGTATGTTAAAACCCTATTCCTGCGCAGCAGAAACAGAATGACCTACCAAATCTAGATCAGTATGCATTATTAATATAAATCAACCTATCTAGGTATTCCATCTAGACTAAATCCATGCTATCGTCAGTATATAAGCATACATACCGTTAATAATTTTTGAAGCCTTGGAGAAAATTTAGGTATGGATGCTTGGTTTTTCGGTTTATCGAAAAAATACCTACGATAGCAAAAGCACCTTTTGGTTCTTTTGTGTGCTTATAAAAGAACATTAAAAGCCACACATCAGTTCGAATATTCCAAACTCGAGTGTCGGAAAAGTATCAATAAAAAAACTAACTCTTTATCACATCCTCATACTCCCCAAAAAACGCCTCAAACAAACTCATTTTCTCATTAAAAAACACCATCACTTCCTGCCAGCTATTCTTATTATGAATACTCACTTTAGCTTCCAACGGCATATAAATACGTGATATTTCCTTACCATTATCCAAATAAAAGGTTTCTTCATAAATAGCTTCAGGCAGATACTCATCCTGAAGAATACTTTTAAGCGCGACTAACTTCTCCCAGTAATTAATACGGTTTTCCAGATCACTTTCCACATCCAAGGACACCAACGCCTGTTTCGTATCAAAATGAAACTTAAAACTAAAACCCTTTATTTTGGTATTATAGAGCAGCCACTTTCTGGGGAAGGATTTCCCAAAACTAATCCAAAATGTTTCACGTAATTGTCGGCTTTCTTCCTTACTGAACATAGACTAGATAAAATAGGCAATAACAATAGCGGTTATAATAGTTAAAATCTTGGTCAGATTAAACTTATGCCCTTCGTTGCTTTCAAAGAGAATGGTGGTGGAAATATGTAAAAAGATACCAATCACAATGGCCGAAATTTCATTGTAATAGCTTTTAATAAACCCAATAGAATCCGAGAGATACACACCCAGTGGTGTCATTAAGGCAAACAAGATTAAAAACAGGGCAATCTTGACTTTCGATAACTGCGACTCCATAAAGAAGGTTGCCAGAATAATCGCCACAGGCAGTTTGTGCACAATAATGCCATAGACCAGATTCTCATGCGCTTCAATAGGAACCCCTTCCAAAATGGCGTGAATACTCAAACTGATAAACAACACCCAGGGGAATAGCGTTTTACTCTTATCCAGATGCATATGCCCATGTTCGGCACCTTTGGAGAAAAACTCCAGAATAATCTGAATGAGAATACCCACCATAATAAAGATACCCACGTTAGCATCCTGCTGCTCATACACTTTCGGTAAAAAACTAAAAACCGTAATCGATAATAAAAAAGCCCCACTAAAGGCCAGCAGCAGTTTTAAATGCTTGATTTGCGAAGGCTTTAAAATAAGCACGATTAAAAAACCGACTAAAACCGATAGGATGGGAAGTATATAATTCAGCATCGTTATTTAAAAATCATAATCAGACGTTCGGAAGTCTTGGCATCAAACTTACGCAATTTATAATCACCAAAAACATCCAGTAAATACACACCCGCTTTTTCAAACAAGGCCTCAAAATCGGCTAGGGTAAAGGCACGCACCCGTTCCTGATAATGATAGGTTTCATCCTCGTGTGTAAACGCAATATCCTTAACAATGTAACCGTCCTCATGGTAGCGCTTCAATTCAAAGGTAATGCCTTCCACCGTTTTGGTCTCCACAGGCACTAAATGGTTCATGACATATTCGGAGTTCATAAAATCAATCACCCCAAATCCAGTTTCGTTTAAATCGGCTTGAATGGCCTGTATGGTTTTCAGGTTATCGGCTTCATGCTCAAAATACCCAAAACTGGTAAACAGATTAAACACCGCATCAAAATGCTTCCCAAACGGTTGACACATATCATGTACCTGAAAGTGCAGACTGTCATTCTCAAACTGCTTGGCGTAGGCAATACTGTTTTCCGACAGATCGGCACCCGTCACATCATAACCCAAAGAGTTTAAATACACCGAATGCCGCCCTTTCCCACAGGCCAGATCCAATATGGTACCATGCTCGGGCAGGTTCAGGTAATTAGTCAGGTTATCCATAAACAGCTGGGCTTCATCATAATCCCGATCCTTATAAAGAATGTGGTAAAACGGTGTGTCAAACCAAGAGGCAAACCAAGCTGTCGTGTCTTTTGTCATAATAATTCCCATGAAACTAGGAATCTTTTAAGTTCCGATTCCCCAATCATGCCACAAAAATACTGTATTTTTGCAATCTATTTAATAGGAGTGATGGAGAATAATTTTAAAATGGTGGCCAAAACCTTATATGGTTTTGAAGAATTACTGGAAAAGGAATTACGGCAACTGGGCGCTATGGATATCCAAAAAGGTGTCCGTAACGTGAGTTTTGTAGGTGATAAGGGCTTTATGTACAAAGCCAATTTAGGCCTGCGTACCGCCATTAAAATCCTCAAGCCCATAGAATCCTTTTGGGTGAAAAACGAGGAAGACCTCTATAAAAAAGTCTATAACATAGACTGGTCCCCATATCTGAAACCCACAGGTTCTTTGGCGGTTGATGCTACTGTACATTCCAAACTGTTTACCCACTCCAAATATATTGCCCTAAAAACCAAGGATGCCATTGTCGATAAGTTTCGCGATACCACCAAGGAACGCCCTAATATCGACCTGCGTTTCCCCGATTTAAAAATCAATGTGCATATAGACCGGCAACAGTGTACCATTTCCCTGGATACCTCTGGCGAGTCCCTGCACAAGCGTGGCTATAAAACCGCCACCAATATTGCACCCATTAACGAAGTCCTGGCAGCCGGTATGGTCATGCTTTCCGGTTGGGATGGCCAGTGCGATTTTATGGACCCCATGTGTGGTAGTGGCACCATTTTGGCCGAAGCCGCTATGATAGCCTGTAACATTCCACCAAACCTCATGCGTAAGGAGTTTGCCTTTGAACGCTGGCAGGACTGGGATGTCGATTTGTTTGAAACCATTGAAGAATCCCTGTTAAAGAAAACCCGCGATTTCCATCATAAAATGATTGGCTACGACAAGTCACCATCTGCGGTTGCCAAGGCCAAAGCCAATATCAAGAATGCGCATTTAGACGAGTTTATCACCATCCAGCACGAAGACTTCTTTAAAACCCAGAAAGCAGGCGAGGGGAAGCTGCACATGCTGTTTAACCCACCCTATGGTGAGCGCTTGAATATTGATATGGAACAGTTCTATGCCAACATTGGCGATACCCTCAAACAAGGCTACCCAGGTACCGATGCCTGGTTTATTACCTCCAATCTGGATGCCCTAAAACATGTGGGTTTACGACCCTCTCGAAAAATCCATCTGTTTAATGCCAAACTGGAATCCCGCTTGGTAAAATACGTCATGTACGAAGGCAGTAAAAAGGCGAAGTTTAATGATTAGGTTACTTATGGGGTTTGTACATAAAAGGGAAGTTACCTTTTAATCACTAACTATTTTGTGTATAATTGACAGCATATAATCATATATAGGTTCTAATGTGGTTATTATTTTATTTTAATTAGCACAACGTAATCTGATAATATTTTTATTTTTTCTGTCAATGTCATATTAGAAATAGAAGTATTATTTGGTAAAGTTAATTTATAATCTAGGACATCAATTAGGTTTTTTAAATAACTAGACTTAATTGCATAATTCACATTTTCAGTAATATCAAGTTTTCTATTTACACCAGAAGATGTAATCCCAATTAAATTACCATCATAATCAAAAAGAGGTCCGCCACTGTTTCCAGGTTGAATTGGTACCGAAATTTGATAAGACGTTATATCGCCTTTGATTCCTGTTTTTGAACTTATTTTACCATCTGTAAATTTAATTTCAGATCCCATTAAAGAAAGTGCTAAAGGGTAACCAAGAGCAAAAACATTGATGCCAACATCTGAAATATTTGTCTTAAAATTATAAGGTAAATTTAAAAAAGGATCGAAGTCAGATGATTTGATTTTTAGTATCGAAATATCATTTTGTCTATCTGATTGAATAATTTCTGCAAGAAATGTTTGTTTTGTACCATTTCGTACAAATTCAACCTCAATTTCAGTTGCTTCTTCAACAACGTGATAGTTTGTTGCTATATATCCTTTTTTGTCTATAAAAAAACCTGTCCCATTTCCTTTCCAAGATGAACTTTGATTAACTATATCATTTGATAACTCACTAACATCTTGTTTAACAATTAAGTTTTCAAATAAAACTTCTTTTTTACCTGATAAAATTGAAAACCCAATATTATTACCTCTAAAAGCATAGAAATCGGAAGATTCAATCAGGTTTCCGTTTATTGAATAGTAGAATTTATCTGCAATTCTTAAAACCTTTAGCTGGTTTCGATTGTAATTTTCGTTTATTTTATCACTTTTTGTCCATTCTGCTATTTCAAGGTTAATTCCTTCTGTTCTTGCCCCAATTCTATAATAACCATTAGCACTTATATAAAAATAATAGTAGTTATCCCAATCCTTAAACCCCCAAATTAAACCATGACCATTATTTTTATCACCTGATTTAAAATCAATTATTGTTTCTATTGAGAAGTTGTCTGTTAAATTTAACGGAATGCTCAATGTTTGTTTAAAACCTGTTTCATTCTTTGTTTCCATTAAAAGTCCTTCATCTTCGATTATATTACTTTTAAATTCTTTTCCATTTTGGATTAATGGCCAATCATTAGTGTTTTCTTTAGAAGTGAAAGATTCATAAAAGATATTTTGACACTTGTTGAACTCATCACATTC
Organism: Hanstruepera sp. CR43; assembly: GCF_055227665.1. Taxonomy (NCBI): domain Bacteria; kingdom Pseudomonadati; phylum Bacteroidota; class Flavobacteriia; order Flavobacteriales; family Flavobacteriaceae; genus Hanstruepera; species Hanstruepera sp. CR43. The sequence goes on from NZ_CP200078.1 coordinate 3,151,935, forward strand.
TATGAAAAATTTGCCGTCTAATTCACCATTTTTGAATAAGAATTGACGATAAAGTTTGCCTGTTTCGTAATATGTCTTATATAAACCGTCATAATCTCCGTTTTTATATGATGCTTCTAATCTGATATTACCATTTTCAAACCAAATTTTATGAGTTAAGGTATTTCCATTATCATCGTGTAAGACTTCAAATTCCTTATTTCCAGATTTAAAATAACCTTTACTGAATCCAGTAAACTTTGATTTCGAATCATCGTACTTATCGATGTAAGTTGCTCCATCTATTTCAGATTGTAACTCACCAGACATAAAATAATCCATGACTTTGCCTACAGGCTCACCATTTTCATTAGTTGAAAAAATGCGATAAAATTCGGCATCGCTCTTTGAGGTACCCTTCCATTCAGAATCATAATAAAATTTTAGCTGTGTTTGAGTAAAAGATAGTTGGGTAATAAAAAGTCCAACAATCAGTATCAAGTTTCTTTTTTTCATTTTTATTTATTTACATTTCCCCAACTTTTAGGAAATTATTGATTTTAATAATCTGACTAGAATTATAGCCTGTTAATTATAGTAATAACTAATGAAAGGTTTCCACCTAGGTAAGCAAGTTAATTATTTATATCCATAAACTCAAGACGTACTAGCACGTATTTTTGGCTCATAGCTGCTTCAGGTCTGCGTCAGGTCTTATTAAGGTTTCCTTAAGGTCTTATTAAGGTATCCTTCAGGTCAACCTGTTAAAATTCTATATAAATAAAGTTTATGTAGGGATGGGGAAAGACCGAGCAAATAAGTTATTTACTTTGTGTATATTCTGCAAATATTTGTTCGAGTTCCTCACGTGGATGGAAACCAGTTTCTACTTTTGAATGAATAAACAAATCATCTTCATAGGTTACTTTAGTAAGCGCATGAGGTAATTGTTTTACAGAAACTACTTCTTGAATTTCGGAAATGGGAACAGGATTATGTTCTCCATCTTCATTCTCTCTATAGACATAATTAGCTCTTGTTAACACGAAAATCGATTGCCTGTCCGTAGAAAAACCACTATTTACAACGACATATTCTCCATTGTGGTTTCGAAAAAAAATCGCTCCTTCATTCAAATTCTTATTATATGTTTTCAACGGATTACTATCGATAGTTTGAGGCGTACAAGGGAATTCGTTTGGTTTGTCATTGTGAAAAACGATGCGCTGTCCAGCATTCGGCGTTTTAGACAAAATGTAATTAAGAATTGGAGTAGAGGGTTCTTGATATTTTGTTTGTTTAAATATCCATTCTCCTAATTGTCCTCCTTTTGGAATCTTACCCGCCTTAGCCCAACTTAATAAATTCTTTCTTGTATTGTCAGATTCCTCTTTTGTGACTGCTCGCATCCAATCAAAGTTTTGATCAAGTTCTCCATCCAATGGTTTTGATGGATTTGCAAGAAAATTTTCTATACTGCCATACTTGTAGACTATCTTGGATAGAGATATTGGATTTAGTAGTATGTTTTCTAATCTCGTTATCCATCTTAAATTTTCAGGTCTATTATTTCTTCTATTGGTGTCTATATGGTCTACAACATGTTTATCTGATGGTTGCTTTCCATGAAATGCGGTTGCAACAATTTTATGAACTTTTTCCGAAGAAAAGTTCATGTAGCCATATTGTTTATCAAGAGTTCCATAACTCCATTTTTCGTCTAATGGTCTTTTTCTTTTGTTTGTGTTTCTATGTCTGAAAATTGAACCATTATCTCGAACAGTATAGTGTTCGTTTTTATAAATGCAATTACATTCATTAACACCATTAAAACCCTCTAGTAAATTTTCCATAATATTTACATTTTATTTGGTACGATGTCTATTTGGTATCCCAATGCAGATGCTAGTTTTGAAAGTATATCTAGTCCAACGGAATATTTACCTTTTTCAATACGACTTAAATTGGCTGCATCAATATTTGTTAACTTTGCTAGGTCTTTTGCTTCTATACCCTTCTCTTCACGAATTTGTCGAATTTTAGCTCCAATTCGAGTTCTTTCTCCTTGTCTGTTACCTGAACTCATACCCATGAAGGAAACACCATTAAATATTAAACCATTCCAAATTTTTTGGGTCATTAATTCCTTGTCTTCAGAGAAACTTAAGTCAAAAATCCATTCTATAACATGTAATTCATAATTTCGATAATTTTCATCTAAATATTTTCCCGTAGAGACCAATACAGAAAAAACTTCTTCATCTGGAGCAATGACCTCTACAATTTTATCGTCAATGATTCTTGCTTTAGATTTAAACTCAAATGCTAAAAATTCTTCTTCGTTTGCGAAAAACTCTTTATTTACTTTATTCATAATATTATCGCCGCATTTACCGTGTTGCCGCCACTTTTTAGTTTATAAAACAAATATAAAGAAATTATTATCAATTGGCAAATATGCCAATTAAAGAAATTAGATAATAACAATTTTGTAAAAAGTTTAAAATATGATTTTAGGTAAATTAATGTTATCATCCGATAGGAGAATGTAGTGTTCAAAACCACAAATTCAATACGTATGGGTACGTAGTTATTGGCTCATAGCTGTTTAAGGTCTGCGTCAGGTTTCCTTAAGGTCTCCTTAAGGTCTCCTTCAGGTCAACCCGTGAAAATTCCTACAAAAAACAGGTTTTAAATAGGTTTCCCATAGAGCTACTTCGGGTTCCCTCGGGTGCTCCTTGCGGTCTCCTTCGGGTTTCCTTCGGGTCAGCTATCGAAAACGCCTACAAAACACCACGCCAAACCCTTTGTCATTCCTGCGTAGGCAGGAATCCAGTAAATGTAAATAAGGTCATTAGATCCTGAATCAAGTTCAGGATGACAGGTTGTTTAAATAGGTTTCCCATAGAGCTGCTTCGGGTTCCCTCGGGTGCTCCTTGCGGTCTCCTTCGGGTCAGCTATCGAAAACTCCTACAAAACACCACGCCAAACCCATGTCCACCAGTTTGTCATTCCGCACTTGATGCGGAATCCAAAAAGCGTAAGTAAGGAAGTAGATCCTGAATCAAGTTCAGGATGACAAGTTAATTTAAACCCAATTCCTGCGTATTAGGAGGCAAAAGGCCTATTAATCTAGTCATTAAGCATAGTCAGTAAGAATCCGTAAAAAAATTGCTGCTTACTCTTGATGAAGCTTATCAAAATAAGCATTCATCATATCCCAAATAGCATAATACTCCAATTCTTTCGCGCGTTCATCATTGCCCATATCCGTATTGATAACAATATAACGCCCCGTTTTGTTCACCTTGTCAAAATACATCCAGGTGCCAACACCCGCATCACCGCCAGAATGCCCAATATAACCCTTGGCACTATGCCCGATAAACAGGGCAGGACTATAGTCTCCATTATAGGGATTACTGGCATTACGCGATTCAAAGTGAGAGGCATCCAATTGTTCCGTAAAGAGTTCCTGGTAACTGCCTTTTGAAAGTAAAGTACCCGTACCCGTGTACCCTTTAACCAATTCAGCCAGGTATTTGGCCATATCGCTACTCGATGAAATCAACATACCATCCGGATAGGTAATGGCCGTATAAAAAGGTAAGAGGGTATGGTCATTTCTGTACAATCGGGAATGCTTGCTAATATCCACAGCTGCTAAAGACCAGCCTGTGGCAACCATACCCAATGGCTTTAAGATATGGGCTTCGGTAAAAGCATCAAATGCCTGACCGGTTGCTTTTTCAATAACTAATGCACATAGGGTAGCACCGATGTTTGAATAATTATAATGGGCTCCTGGTTGGTAATTGATATAATTATCATCTTGATAATAGGCACCATGAACTTCTAAATAACCTTTTAAATAGGCTTCCATGGGAATATCACGTTCCGCAGGGTTTAATTGTTGCGCTGGGTAATCGGTGCTGACGTTGGTTAAGTCTTGGTTTTTTGCAAGGATCCAAGCGCGATTCATGTACTGCTCCGTATCATTAATTCCGGAAGTATGGGTAGCCAGGTGTCTGATGGTAATGGTGTCATTAGGATAGTTGGGGTTGATGACCTGAAAAGGCAAATAGTCCTGAACGGGATCATCTAAATGGAGTTTCCCTAATTCTTTGGCTTTCATTAAAGCAATACCAATTAAGGTTTTAGAAACCGAAGCAATATGTTGTATGGTGTGTTCAGTATAGGGCTCTTTCGTCTCCCGATTGGCCAATCCAAAACCTTTGGAATAGAGTATACCCTGTTCATTGACCATCGCAACGCCAAAGCCATTGATTTGCCCATTTTTCTGAATGGAATCTAATGCCGCTGTTAAGGAATCCAGTACCATTTGGTTATGATTGATTGAAATATCTGGTTGCTTTTTGTTTTCATGACACGAAGAAAACGCCAATACGATCAATACGATAAAAGGGAATCTGCTCATTTAGTCTTTTGGTTTACAGTAATGACAAGAAAATAACAGGATTGTTACAGCTTTATTTAACAGCTTGCTTATCATCTTTGGTATTGAAACGCATTCCAAGCAGAAATCGCAGCTCCCACTAAGATAAACTATTTCAAATCCATAAACACGTTTCGAGAGCCTCAACGTCCATTCATGATGACAAGATAACATAATCCCAATTCCTGCGCAGCAGGAAAAAAGCGACCTACTAAATCTGGTCGTTAAGAATTGTCCATAAGAATCCGTAAAAAAGCTTCTGCTTGTTCGAATTCAGCGCAAGCTGAAAAGGTCAGAAGGTTTAGGATGCGTTGGACTATTTAGACAAGATTTAGTAAGTCTAGCCTTTTTTGTTTCTTTTTTGGGCAATGCAAAAAAGATAGAGAACAGAAAGCAATAAACAAAAAGGTATTCTAATATTTCCTCCGTATCTCCGTTGTAGTTAGTTGGTATTTACTTGGTATTTAGTTAGTGTTTGCTATCGAAAATTCCTACAAAACACCAAGCCAAACCCATGTCCACCAGTCTGTCATCCTGAACTTGATTCAGGATCCAAATAAATGCAACAAATACAAATGGATTCCGCATCAAGTGCGGAATGACAAGTTAGTTAAATATCACAACCCGCGTCAGTTCGAGTGTTCCGACCGCAGCGTCGGAATGTATCGAGAACCCTAAACCCCAATTCCTGCGAATCAGGAAACAAACGACCTACTAAGTCTAGCGTTTTTAGTTCTATATTCTCGGGCAAAGGAACTGCTGACCCTCTTGAAGAATCGTCAGACTTTCAATCTTACCTTTAGCATTCGTATTAAAAACTAACTGCGCTTCACGATCTTGTAATTTGAAGGTATTATTGGAAGTTGGGAAAATCAATATGTCCGATTGCCCCGTTACTTGAATTCTTAATTGGCTATCTGTTTTACTGACAGTAATAATCATTTCAGGTGATAATTCATATTGACCTACATAACTTTGGAGTAGGGTGTCAGCAACGGTAATAGATTTCATCTCATTATCTTCTGGTAATCGTTTAATGGTTAATTCACCAAAGTCAACATCCAGTAAATTATCCTGATCAATATCAAACCCAGTAATCGTTCGGTCAGAATTAAAATTAAAGGTCAGGTATCCATTGGGAACCCGTATATCATACCAGTCAATTTGGTAAGTATCGTAATGCCAATGTTTCAGTTTGCCTTTAAAAATATTGGAATGCGTAAACGAAAGCTCGAACTCTTGGTTTTCAAGTTCTTTAATGGTAATGGTTCCGTACATCTCGTCTCTATATACACCAGCATACATTTCGGTGTCTAAAGATGGCTGGGTACCAGCAATTTTTTTCTTTTGAACAGATGCGTTTTTTGAACCATCCAAACGTTTGTCTCGAATGACTTTAATGCTATTGTAAATATCAAAGGTGGCATCATTAAAGAGCATTTCCATTAATTTCGCGCTTAATAAAAATGCGGCAGGTTCTTCAGAATCATTGGTAAGTATCACAAACCCTGTATGCATATCTTTAATCATTACCAGATTAGCCGACATGCCATCCACACCGCCACTGTGCTCAATAACCTTATGGCCATCTATAGGAGTCAGCCACCAGCCAAAACCATAAGATGTGAATTCATTACCAAACGGCGGGTTTCTTATAGGATAGATTATTTGAGGCGTAAAAATCTCGTTAACAACAGCTTTACTAACTAGGGCATCTCCCTTGAAGACACCATCATTGAGCAAAAGCCTCATATAATTTGTCATCTCATTAGCTGAAGAATATATGGAACCTGCTGCAGCCAAATTATCCATTTTCTCTTGCTTGATAGACACTTTTTCAAATTGCTCACTCCAAATATGAGGTTGCGCCAGATTTGTATTAGATTCCCTTACCGATGATATGGAGGTACTATGGTTCATACCCAGTTTATCGAACACCCGTTCTTTTAGAAAGTGATCCCAATCCTGTCCGGTAACTTCTTTGACAATCTCACCTGCGGCCATATACATGATATTTTGATAGGCAGGTTTGTCCCGAAAACCGGATACAGGCTCTAAATGCTTAAAGCCTTTTATAATATCCTCTCTGGATAAATCAGAATGATACCAGAGCGTGCCGCCACTCACTTCTTTGAGGCCACTTCTATGGGTCAGCAAATCCCGTATGGTGAAATTTGCCGTTACATAGGGGTCATACATTTCAAAGTAAGGCAGGTAGGAGACTACTTTGTCATCCCATGAAATTTTACCTTCGTCTACAAGTATTCCCAGGGTTAGGGCAGTAAACGATTTCGAAATGGACCCTATGGCGAAAAGTGTGTTGTCATCTACAGTATCATCTGTCTTGATGTCTCTGGTTCCGAATCCTTTTAAATAGATAACAGAATCGTTTCTCACGATTCCTACGGAAAGTCCAGGTACATCAAAATCGCCCATGAGTTTATGGATGAATGTATCCAGTGAGTCCAACTGAATTTGCTGGGCATTGGAATAATTCAAGGAGATAAACCAACTTATCAATACAATCAGGATTCTATTTTTCATGATGTCTATTTTAATTAACTAATAGGTTGGAGCAATAAATTCATTTCAGAGATGATTAACCATCAAACTAAAACGATGTCGACCCAAGCAAGCAAGATACCTTTTTAAAACTATAAATTCAATACGTATGGGTACGTAGTTTTTGGTACACAACTCGGTAAGGTCTACTTAAGCTCTCAAAATAAAAGCATAAAAAAACCCAAGGAAGCCTTGGGTTTTAAAATGTTATTAATACACTATTTCTTCAATATCAGCTTTTGGGTGACCTTATCCGTATCGGTTTCCAAAATAATCAAATACACCTGGTTATTCCCCAAGTAGCTTAAATCCTTCGTATAGGTATGTTCACCAGTGGCCAGATCTTTCAACATGGCTTGTTCAATCAGCGCGCCTTTAATATCATAAATCGAGATACTCATATCACCAGTCTCACGCATGGTAAAGGCCATGTGCACACTGCCATCGCTTGGGTTGGGGTAGATGCTTAAGTTTAAGGCATTCGCGCTGTTGGTATTAAACTCATCTACAGATAAGGCATTGGTTTTCTTAATCAGCACTTTATAAATCGTATTACTGGCATCACTTTGGGTGCCATCGTTTATAAAGAATATATTGGGCTGGGTACTGTTAATACCTCCAAATATGTAGCCAATGAGCATGTAATCTTCTGTGAGATCATCATATTTGAAAACCCCATTACTAAACTGCGGGAAACTGGTATTCGGTATAAACTCGGCTCCAGAGCCCAACAAACCTGGCATCTCCACAGGGAGTTTGTATTCGGTCATATCACCATCAGCATTGCGAGTTACGCGGGCAATGGTATTTACAAAAGGCACGTTATCATCCTGTACCATGGTGCCATTATCATCGTAAAACTGTGCCATACCACCAAAAAACACCGTGTGCATATCGTTTTCGGTTTCAGAGTAGAGTGGTAACACCGCACAGTGGTAATGGTTGTAATGCTGTTCAAACACATTATTAACCGTATAACCAGTGGCATCCACCGTCACAGAGTTTAAGAAAGGTAAATCCACCGCTTCCTGAAACACACCCGAGAACATGGTAATGCCTTCTTCGCCATTAGGTAGTATTTGCACTTCGGCATTATAATCACGTCTATGCAGGTTCGCGGCATCCTCATGCGGTGTTAAATGGGTAACGGTTATGGTGGTGCCATTATCAGCCAGTTGGAACTTTCTAATAGCGTTGGTGTATTCCTGTATAAAACCAGGACCATGATCGGGACCCATCGGGTTATAACGACCAATAAACTTTTGACCGCCTAGCAAATAGAAGGTGTCACCAATCTTTTGGATACGACCACCCGTTACCTGAAATTCGGTATCGGTTATTTGTCTGAAGTGTGGGGTTAAAGAGGTGTTATTAATTATCGCGTTAATCACATTTGGTACATGAATGGCTGTCAGGTTCGGGTAGGTGGTATGGTCGGCTTCGGTATTGCTGTAGCCGTAACCACCAAAACAATAGAGATAATCCCCTTGCTGGTAAAACTCCATATTGGTTGCGCATAACTGCTCTTGAATACCAGTTGGTAAACTCGTCAGCGGTGCAGACCATTTTTGCTCCGCAACCGGATCGACAACAATAAGCTGGTTGTTATGACCGGCCACGTCAAAAGCGGCCCAAGGCTGTCTGCGGTGCAGACCGTCTAAACGGCCGCCAACAATGAGCCATTTGCCGTCATGCTGACCATAAGCAAAAGATTGAATACCGCCTAAATTGGTAATGGAAACGGGTTCTAAAGTAATCTCAAAAGGATGTTCCTGCGAGTAACCCATCTGGGTAACGAACACTAGTAAGGCTAAACCTAAATATCTGAATAGATGCATGGTAGTCGTTTTAATTAATAGCGTAAAATTACTACCTAAAGCCATCTTTTTTGGTAACAAATATTACACAGCCTCCATTTTATTTGAAGTAAATGGAATCTTTTAAAGAAATGGAAGTTCAGGTGCTATTTAGCCTTTTTATAAAGCGGAATCAAGTAAGAAATATTATAACCATAACCAAAACCAAAGTTGCCGCTATCGTAGGTTTTGTTATACCCAGGCACGTAGAGATTTTCAAAGTTATTGGGTTGGTCCTGCGTAACCATATATTTAAACTGGATATTGGCACCCAAATACAGATTGTTTAGTACTTCAACCTTAATACCAGTTATAACTTCAGCCCAAATGGCACTTAAGCCTTTGTATTCAATCGATTCGTTCGTGGCGAATTGCGGTGACCAATATTGGTTATCGGAATACACACCGTAGCTATTGAGCGTTTGACTGAAGGAACTCACACCCACACGCAAACCACCGTAAATCATGTTTTCCATGCCATACCAGTTTTCGTAGGCGTTGTAATCGGCACCAGCTTTAAAATAGGTGCCCTTGGCAGTAGCATTCAAAAAATCGGTATCGGTGGTACGTTCTTCAGCACCAATTTCACCAGCTATGTACCATCTTTTGGTGAGTCTGTAATCACCATTAATCTCAAAACCCGTGTAGTCATCATCAATAAAGGATCGTACGAGTTTGCTAATATCGCCACCAATACGCAGACCATACTTTTGCTTGAACTTCACCGAGTCGGTTAATTTGGTATTATCAGGAATACTGTCTGTTTGGGCAAAAGACACCGAAACAACCATACAGCTAAATACCAATATTTTAATGAAACAAGATAAAGTGTGGTGCATTTTCGTTTTCTACTATTTGGTTATCATTTACGGAAAGGTAGTTTTGTATCCAGCGGTCGCCATCATCGGCAACGGTAATCCTCACGTTCTTGAATACGGTTTTGAAACCACAAGCGCGAGATACATAAACTGCTTCGGTAGTGTATTCAATGGTTACAATGTCTTCGTTACCACCTATGATATCATCACTGGTATCATTAGGCGTCCCATTATCATTATAGCTGTAGTTTTTATGGAGTTTATATTCCGTTATGTTTTCAGTTGTTTTTAAAGGTAGCAGTATTTCTTGTCGCGTTTTTGTTCCGTCTAAATCGGGTAAAGTTACGTCATTACCAACACCTTGCACTCGGAACTTAACTACATTTTTAGGATTTAATTCTTCCGGATTTTCAATATTGTAAAACGCCAAATAGAGTCTTGGTGTGGTATTGTCGCTATCGCAAATATCATCGCGTTCGCAACCCAATACGAGACTGAAAGTGACTAAAAGTAATAGGAGGTTTCTTTTCATAAAATTAACGTCTTTCCAAAAGTACAACATTTTCAACATGATGCGTTTGTGGAAACATATCCACAGGCTGAACCTTCGTAACTTGATATACATGATCCATAAGCGCTAAATCGCGTGCTTGTGTGGCGCTGTTGCAACTTACATAAACTATTTTTTCTGGGGCAATGTTTAATATTTGATTAACAACATCCTTGTGCATGCCATCACGTGGTGGATCGGTAATAATCACATCCGGTTTGCCATGTAAGTTAATAAAGGCTTCATTGAACACATTCTTCATGTCACCTACATAAAACTCACAGTTTGTGATGTTGTTACGTTGAGCATTTTCTTTAGCTGCCGTAATGGCGTCCGGAACAGCTTCAACACCTATTACTTTTCCAGCTTGTTTAGATACAAACTGGGCGATGGTTCCGGTGCCTGTGTATAAATCGTAAACGAGTTCATTGCCAGTCAACCCAGCAAAATCTCTCGTGATTTTATATAATTCATAGGCTTGCGCCGAATTGGTCTGATAAAAGGACTTGGCATTTATTTTAAAGCGTAAGCCTTCCATTTCCTCAAAAATATGGTCGTCCCCTTTATAGCAAATGACTTCCTGGTCGTAAATGGTATCATTGGCCTTTTCATTAACCACATATTGTAAAGAGGTAATTTCCGGAAAAGTTTCTCCCAGATAGTCGAGTAGAAGTTCACGTTTGGTTTTATCGTTCCTAAAGAATTGAATCAATACCATAATATCACCTGTACTGGACGTACGAATCATCATGGTACGCAAGAATCCTGTTTGGTTTCGGGTATTGAAGAATTCCATGTCATTATCAATGGCAAATTGTTTCACTGCATTCCGAATGTCATTGGAAGGATCAGCCTGTAAATGACATGTTTTAACATCCAATATTTTGTCCCACATACCGGGAATATGGAATCCCAGGGCATTTTTATCGCCTAAATCATCACCTGACTGAATTTCCTCTGGTGTTAGCCAGCGACTGTCACTAAAGGAAAACTCCATTTTGTTACGGTAGAAATACTGTTTTTCCGAACCTAGAATTGGCGTGGTTTCGGGCAGGTCAATATGTCCTAGTCTCGTCAGGTTGTTGATGACTTCCTTCTCCTTAAATAACAATTGGTATTGATAGGCCATATCTTGCCATTTGCAACCACCACAGGTTCCAAAATGCTCACAGACCGGTGTAGTCCGTTTGTCTGATAGCTTGTGAAAATGTATAGCTTTCCCTTCGTAATAGGCCTTACGTTTTTTGAAGGTCTGCACATCAACCACATCACCAGGTACAGCATTGGGTAAGAAAATGACCTTGCCATCTGGTGCCTTGGCAACTGTTTTGCCTTTGGCTCCTGCATCAATCACTTCGACGTTTGTGAAAACTTGTTTTTTGTTTCTTCTGGACATGCTGCAAAAGTAGTTTCTTTTTTGATAGCAAAAAACAGGTGATAAATATTTTAAGAAACTGCCAATATTTAGTATTTTGCAAGCCCTAGGGATGATTTCTTTCCCACGCTGAATTTTCGAATCTTTTCGAAAGGATAAAGGTAGATAAGGAATGGTTATTTATTAATTTAAAACAAATTAAAATGGCTGTTTTAGACCAATTAAATTCGCAACAGGCGATAGATTTAGAAAACAAGTATGGCGCACACAATTACCATCCACTACCGGTAGTACTGAGCAGAGGAGAAGGTGTACACGTTTGGGATGTTGAAGGAAAACAGTATTACGATTTTCTTTCGGCCTATTCTGCAGTGAATCAGGGGCATTGTCATCCAAAAATTGTCGGTGCCATGACGAGTCAGGCGCAAACCCTGACCTTGACATCACGAGCATTTTACAATGATATGCTTGGGAAATACGAAAAATTTGCTTGCGAGTTTTTTGGATTCGATAAGTTATTACCAATGAATACTGGAGCTGAAGCTGTTGAAACGGCTTTAAAATTGTGTAGAAAATGGGCGTATGAAGTTAAGGGTATCGATGAAAATGAGGCTGATATTATTGTTTGTGAAAACAATTTTCATGGACGTACCACGACCATTATCTCATTCTCAAACGATCCTATAGCCAGAGAGCACTTTGGACCATACACCAAAGGATTCATTAAAATACCGTATGATGATGTGAGTGCATTGGAAGCCGTGCTTAAAAACAATCCGAATGTTGCTGGTTTTATGGTAGAGCCTATACAGGGTGAGGCTGGTGTGTATGTTCCAGGAGAGAATTATTTAGCTGAAGCAAAAGCGTTATGTGAAAAATATAATGTCCTGTTTATTGCTGATGAGGTTCAAACGGGTATTGCCAGAACGGGTAGATTACTGGCAACTTGTGGTAATTGCAACTGTGCTAATAAGAATTGTTCTGAATCACCAGAGGTCAAACCAGATGTATTAATTCTTGGTAAGGCACTTTCAGGTGGTGCTTATCCGGTTTCGGCTGTGTTGGCAAATAATAACATCATGGATGTCATCAAGCCAGGTAACCACGGCAGTACCTTTGGTGGTAACCCAGTGGCAGCGGCAGTCGCCATTGCTGCACTGGAAGTGATTAGAGATGAAAACCTAGCTGAAAATGCTTATAAGCTGGGGCAATTGTTTAGACGTGAAATGAATAAGTATATTGAATCAAGTTCTATCGTGAATTTAGTTCGAGGTAAAGGCTTATTGAATGCCATTGTCATTAACGATGATGAAGATAGTGATACCGCATGGAATATCTGCATGGCTTTACGTGATAATGGCTTATTGGCCAAACCAACTCATGGAAATATCATTCGATTTGCGCCGCCATTGGTTATGACCGAAGAGCAATTGCTGGACTGTGTCGATATTATAACAAAAACCCTGAAACAATTTGAAGATTAAATTGTAGAAGTATATAAAAATAAAAGGCGACCATTTGGTCGCCTTTATTATTTGAAATTATCTTGTTCTATTGACTCTGTTGCCATTGCTCCATAATTTCTTGAGATTGCTCCATCATTTCATCCCAACCAACAGTTGAAATGACATAAATAGTTCTGGCCAGGTAAAGCAAGTTTATGATTAGGATCACTAAAGCCACAATTTTAGCTGTATTCATGGCTTTAACACTAGCTAATTCGTAGTCTTCGGGATTGGCTTTTACCTGATTTAATTTACTGTGTGCTATAAAGAAAGCGATACCAGCTAATATAAATCCAGAACCACCAATGCAACAGCATAATAATCCAATAATAGCTAATACATAGACAAGGGTTGGGTTGAGTTTTTGTTTTTCCATAGTGTTAGTTTAAAATTTTAATAGTGAAACTTATAATGATAATGGCAATTGATAGAATTGCTAATACGTTAATGATTTTGCCTAATTGTTTGGTTTTCAAGAAAAGATTCAGCACAATTAATAAAAACAACGGAATTAAAGTATAAATGGCTGGATACATGTAAAAGGCAGCAACAAAGTCACCTTGAGAAATTAACAGCACTGAACGTTGCAGCCCACATCCCATACAATCAAAACCAAAGAGTTTTTTATTCAGACAGGGGAGCATGTAATCTTCAACTGAAGACATTCCATTAATTTTTATTATTTAACAATCTAAAAATAAAAAAAGTAAAACGAAGATTACTGCTTATTCGAAACAATTATTTTTTTGCTTAAATCCTGACCAGACTCAAAGGCTATTTTTACGATATAAACGCCTTCGCTTAAATGCTTTGTAGGGTATTTATAGTTAGTTGCTATCGGTAAGTCAACTTTTGATAATAACTGTTTTCCGTTGACATCATACAGATTAATACTCTTAAGTTCGCGTTGACTCGGATTAAGAACATGGAGTTCAGACAGGTTATTGTTTTGATAAACCATAAAATCATCAATCGATATATCCTCTGTACTCAAGGCGTTGGATGTAAAGGTTACTTCAAAGCGATTGGTATAATTGCCTGCATCTAAATAGAGCTCATAGTTTTGAGTCCGTAAATCCACGTACAAATCATTAGCAATGTCATGAATATAAATAGGCTGGGATTCATCAAAATTTTGGATGTCAAAAATTCTAAATCTTATGAGTTGCGCTTGGTCAATATTTAAAACCAACGGAATTTGAAGATCGATATCAAAGTTAAATGCCAGCGCATTAAAAGCTTTATTGTTCAAAGGCCAGTATATATCTGAATCCAGTCTGGCAGGACTTATGGTTTCCAATCCATAGTCTTCATCGGGAGTTGCCGTGTGATGGAAGTTTTGCGTTAACTGCCTTGTGTAGGTATCGTTAAAATCTATGTTTAATCTAAAGCGCTTAAAGTCTTCAGGTACAATGAATAAACCTTCTTCATTGTAGTGATTGCCAGTTTCCGTTCTAGCATTATCCACGGTTCTAAAAAATTCACTTAATAAGGGTGCTTCTTTCTGAAATACACGCATGGCATTAGTGGTTCGCAGTGTGCCACCTGTACTATTGCCTTTTACCATAAAACCTTGGCCAATTGGAATATATCTGTAAACATTTTTAGCGCTGGTGCTTCCACCACCAGTAGTATTTAATGTTCCATCGACGTTATAGGTGTCAAAAGTAGCTGGTGTAAACGTTTCAACAGTTCCTGTGGCATCAATAGTATAAGTTGCATAGCCGCCAACATAGTTTACTAATGCATGTGATGTGGATTGTGCGGGATCCTGCTCCCAGAAGGACAAGGTTCCACTATCGATTATTGCGGCATTATTGGCATCGTGAATAAAATCTCTGGCGTCAATAGCTGAAGGATACGGATTGCCTACCAAAGTCTCCCTTTCAGCATTAAGCGTTGTGGTTATGGTGCCATTGTTTGGACGACCTCTAAAATCATATTTTTGAGCTCCACTAGGATTCCCTTTCATGGTAAAACCATAACCTGAAGCCAGGGTACCATTGGCTAATCCGCCAGTGGCCAAGCTACCTGGCCCAGCGCCCAGGCCTTCCCAGTCCTGATAATCGTTTGGAGGTGCTGTGGTTCCAGTAAAAGTATATAACCAGTAATTGGCTATTTGTGTCGTGGTTCCATTATAACCTGCAATAAATCCAAAGGGACTACTCGAAATGGGTGCTGCTGTTTCATAGAAGAAATTCACGTTGGGCGTAAAAACTGTGTTTCCAGCAACACCACTATTAATACCAACTGGCGAGCACCAATAATTGTACATGTACGTATTGGACGTTCCTGTTTGAAAAACACTTAACCGACCTTGACCTGAATTCCCAGTAGTTCCAGAACCTTGCAATAATTGTGAACCATTGCGCAAATAAATATAAGCGGTATTTTCTTCAATATTCACATCATCTTCAACATATAAGGCCATATCATTCACATACACATAAGCATTGTTGCGAACTGACAGCTGCGCAAACGTCATTTGCATGCATATAAATAAAAGGAAACAGGCTATTTTGTTCATTTCTAAATATTTGATAATGAGTTATAAATATACTAAAATTACTTTTTGTTATTAAATTAAAATCGATTAAATGATGAATTTGAAACTTAAATTGACAAATTACGAACCCACAGTATTTGTAATATGGATCTCCAATCAGAATTTAATAGAATATTTTTGATATTTGTCTGAAAACATCATTAAAATATTGCAACTTGCAAAACACATTGAAATATAAGTTTGATGAACAAAAATGCTATTAATTACTTTCTGATTTTTGTTGGAGCCATTGTTGCGATATATACGCAGGCTACTGAAAAACAACAAGTTGTTATTCTGATTTTGGGTATAGCTATGTTAATGTTTGGTGTTTACAGAATTGCGAGAACCATACCTAGCAAAAACGATAAAGAAAACGAGCATATTGACGACGAATCATGAAATTTGAAGTTGGACAATCGGTTTCAGTAATTGACGAGGATATCTCGGGTATGGTGGTTGCCATTCAGGGCAACCAGATAACCATAGAAACCAATGATGGCTTTGAATTGGATTTTTTAGCATCTGAATTGATAGTAATAGGGAAAAGTTTAAAGGCATCTTCAACAGTTTCCAAGGATATCATCTATGAAAAAGAGGAGCCCAAAAAAAGGCATGCCAAGAAAACTAAAGCCAAAGAACGCTATGAGCCAACCATGGAGGTTGATTTGCACATTCATCAGTTAACCGATAAGAAGCATTTGAGCAATCATGATATGCTAACCTTGCAAATAGATACGGCCAGAAGACAATTAGAATTTGCTATCAATAAGCGCATTCAGAAAGTGGTTTTTATTCATGGTGTTGGTGAAGGCGTCTTAAGAGCCGAATTAGAATATCTTTTTGGTCGCTACAACAATGTCAAATATTACGATGCCAATTACCAAAAATATGGTTTGGGTGCAACGGAAGTATACATTTATCAAAATGTCAATCCCTAATACTAAAATTCAGGAGTGACCAGTCTTATGGATGTTAGTCTGGCATCTTCCAGGGTTCCAAAATCAAACAAATCCTGATTGATACTTGAAAAGGAAACATCTTCAATTATCAGGTTGACACTAAAATTCTGTTGAATGGTATGTGCTCTGTAGGCAGTAGCAGGTACAACACTGGACACATCTGGATTAAGATAATCTGCTATGGCTGGGTCGGTAAAATCATTAGCAGGATTGTTGTCTGCCGAAATGTTTTCTTCATCAATTGTATCAACACCATCGTTATCGTCATCCATATCTAAATGATTGGCAATGCCATCGGCATCCGTGTCTTTTGGGTTGGTCAGCGGATTATCATCGCCATCGGCATTATCAGTATCAATCTCAACAGCTGTCAACACATTGTCACCATCGTCATCCGCATCAATATAATTGGGTATGCCATCGCCATCCGTGTCATCGTCTGTCAAATCGCCATTACCATTAATATCTTCCAATTCGGCAGGAATCCCATCATTGTCATCTTCAATCAACAGAATACTGACTGTCGCTGTTCCCGAGGTGCTGCTCATGTCTTCAGTAATTTGAACATTCGAAGGCGGGACATCATTGCAAAAGAAGTTGCTGGGATCACCACTATAGGAGCGATAATTGAATAAATTGGATGTACCATTTACAATAAATGTTTCTTGAGTTGACAAAAGCTCGCCATTTTCATCGACTTCAATCAAATCTTCCAGAGTAGTAGCCGGACTGGTAATTTTGAGTGATAGGGATTCGTACGGACTTTGTTTAAGTTGATAAAAAACCAGTTCGCCACAAGCCGAAAACGTGTCGTCAAAATCAAATTCAACCGTAATTATGTCACCATCATCACAAGATAAAACAGAAATCATTAAAAGAAAAAGGGCCAATAATTTACGCATGATGCTCAAAATTCTATATACTTACAAAAGTAAACGATTTGATAAATATACAATGAGGCCTACAATAAATAATTTTATTTCAAGTATTTTTGCAAAAAAATAACAGTCTTTTTCTAGTAGAAAAGCGGTTGATCTGAATCCTAAAATCTTATAATGAAATCGGTTTATTTTGATAGTGCGGCAACAACCAAAGTTCGAGATGAGGTCATCAATGACATGTTGAACACCATGAAATCTGAATACGGAAATGCTTCATCAACACATAGTTTCGGTAGATCATCTAAAGTTTTAATTGAACAATCCAGAAAAACGATAGCTAACATATTAAATGTTTCGGCTGGAGAAATTGTTTTTACTTCAGGAGGTACAGAAGCCGATAATCTGGCCATTCAATCAGCAGTTAGGGATCTTGGTGTCAGACATATTATCACATCTAAAATTGAACACCATGCGGTTTTGCATACGGTTGAACAATTGCAAAGGACTAGCGATATCCAGGTTAGTTATGTGAAAATCAATAAACTTGGAGAAATTGACTTTGAGGATTTGGAGCATTTGCTCCAATCTGATGTCAAAACGTTGGTGAGTTTGATGCACGTTAATAATGAAATTGGGAATATTTTGGATGTTAAACGGGTAGGGGTGCTATGTCGGAATTACAATGCCTTATTTCATTGTGATGCCGTGCAATCTATAGGTCATTTTGAATGGAATCTACAAGAAATTCCGGTTGACTTTGTTGCGGCTAGTGCCCATAAGTTCCATGGCCCAAAAGGTGTTGGTTTTTTGTTTATTAGAAAAAATTCTGGTCTCAAACCAATGATTTTTGGTGGAGAACAAGAACGTGGTGTTAGAGCCGGAACCGAAGCTGTTCATAACATTGTTGGATTGGAAACCGCGTTTAAGTTGGCTTATGAACAATTAAATAAGGAACGTGATTATATCCTTGAATTAAAACAATACTTTAAAGATGCCTTGGTTAAAGAGATTCCAAAGGTAGTCTTTAACGGGCTTTCTGGTGATTT
This sequence comes from Hanstruepera sp. CR43, assembly GCF_055227665.1. Lineage (NCBI taxonomy): Bacteria > Pseudomonadati > Bacteroidota > Flavobacteriia > Flavobacteriales > Flavobacteriaceae > Hanstruepera > Hanstruepera sp. CR43. Next base: position 3,170,470 of record NZ_CP200078.1, read on the forward strand.
AGAGCAGAGTACTTATACTTTATTAAACGTGTGTTTGCCGGTTTCGGCTGAAAAAGGACTGATGCTCATGTTTCAATTGGATTTGAAAGGCATTGCTTGTTCTAAAGGTAGCGCCTGTCAAAGTGGAAGTTCTAAAAGCTCCCATGTGTTGGCAGAAATCCTGGATGCTGACCACATGAATAAACCATCTATTCGATTTTCTTTTAGTAAATACAATACCAAAGAGGAAATAGACTATGTGGTTTCGGTTCTAAAAGAATTTGTAAATTCTTAAAACTTCATCGTCGTTCTGACATTAAATACTCGTGGCGTCAAGTAGTTAGGAATAGCGTATTGGCGTTTGCTGTATACATCCCTTACCCAGGTATTGGTTATGGAGTTTTGTACATCGAAAATATTGAATATTTCAAAACCTAATGATAAGTATTTAAATGGCTTGCGCCAGCCACTGGTAAAGTCATCTTTGTCATCAACAATTACGTATTGGAATCCTACATCGGCACGTTTGTAATCAGGCAGCCTACTTTGATAAACGTAAGGATCGGCATAACTGGGTGAACCTCCTGGTAGTCCTGTATTATAAACCAGATTCAGATACATTTTTAATTTTGGTAAACTCGGCACATAATCTTGGAATAATGCAGCAAATTTTAAACGCTGGTCCGTTGGTCTTGAAATATAACCTCGGTTCTCAATATTCTCTTCAGTCTTCAAATAACCAAAACTAAACCAAGATTCCGTTCCTGGCACAAACTCACCATTTAAGCGCATATCTAATCCATAAGCGTATGCTGTCGCATTATTCTTGGCTCGATAGCGTATTCGCACATTCTCAATGGTATAGGGATTGACGTCATCCAATTTTTTGTAATAGGCTTCAGTAGTTAGCTTAAAAGGGCGTTCCCACATTTTGAAACTATATTCGTTTCCCAAAACAATATGCGTAGACTTTTGAGCTTTGACATTGGGTTGCACCACGCCCGATGAATCCCGTAGCTCTCTGTAAAAGGGTGGCTGGTAATAAAATCCAGCACCAATTCTAAAGAGCATATCCTTTTTCCAGTTAGGTTTGATGGCAAATTGGGCACGTGGACTAAAAACCGTTTGGTTAACGCTTTGAATGCCTTCACCACTTACGGTCCAATTGTGTACACGACCTCCAACATTAAACCAGGCTTCATGTTCGCCTAAATCAGCTCGCTTACTCCATTGAATATAGGCTTGTACTCTGTCAATTTGTGTTTGGTTTTTGGCTCTTACATTTTGAAAGGGTACAAGCGGACCCTCGTATGGCGAGTAAGGCTGTTCGTTGAAGGCATCACTGCTCGGAGGATTGATTGAAAACCCTGCAGAATCAATAACTTCCCACTCAACCAATCGGTCCCGTATATCTTCATTGGTATATTTTATGGACCAGGCAAAATCGTGGTCGTCCATGGTGTAATTACCTTGATGCTCAATAGTGGTGATTAAGGCATCTAAATCATTTCGACCATGGTTTAATTGTCCGCCAATCCCTTCACTAAACTCCACTTCGCCCAAATCTTCATCGCCAATATTGGTGTTTACTTCACCCAAACGATACTCGGCTAAAATGTCAAAATGTTCCTCTTCAATGGTATGGTAAGTTGATGCCACAAGATTTAAGGTTAAATTGTCGTTGGCGAAATAAGTTCCTTTTAAGGCTCCAAAATACGTTTGATAGGAATCTTTTTCTTGTCCCTCATAAAAAACCAGCAGTGCCAATGGGTTTTGCAAGGTTCCAAAGTTGGTCTGTCTGGTTTCCGGCTCGTAATTATATTTGTTTATTGAGGTGTTCCCCAAAAAACTCAATTGGAATTTATCTGAAAATTTATAGGTTAAATAGGTCTGGATATCGGCAAATTTTGGGTCATAGTTAGTCTGGGTTTCTTTGGCATTAACCAACAGACTGTTGTCTCGGTAACGAACACCAACGATACCAGTGAAACGTGTATCTTTACTAGCTGTTTCAACGGATAGGCTTCCGCCAAGTAAACTTAAATCGGCATTCACACCAAAACGGTAAGGCTTTCTGTACGTAATATCCAAAACGGACGACAGTTTATCGCCGTATTTAGCTTGAAAACCACCTGCCGAGAAATCAACATTCTGAACCATATCAGTGTTTACAAAACTCAAGCCTTCTTGCTGACCAGAACGAATAAGAAATGGACGATAAACTTCAATACCATTGACATAAACCAGGTTTTCGTCATAATTACCACCTCGAACGGAATATTGTGTGCTTAATTCGTTATTGCTACTGACTCCAGGAAGTGTTTTCAAGAGGTTTTCGACACCTGCATTGGCTCCTGGTATTTTTCTAATGGTCTCTGGTTCTAATGTTATAATTCCTTCAACATCTTTTCGTTTTTTGCTGGTAATAACGACGGTTGCAATTTGCTCGATAGCTGCATCCATCACTGGATGAAATTCAACTTCTTCACCATTTTTCAGGTTGAAAGTGGCCACGATGCGTTCGTGGGATAAATGCGTAAAAATGACAGTTACTTCCTGGTCGGCAGGAATTTTTAAAGAATAATAACCATTTTCATTGGTGGTAGTACCATTTTCATTTGCCGAAATATTAACATCAGCAATTGGTGCATTGGATTGATCTAAAACAACCCCTTTAAGTATTCCTGTTTGAGCCACTGCAAAAAAGGGAAGCAGTAACCATATTATTAAAACTATTGTGTTTGGTTTTGTTCTCAATGATATATTATTTTCGGTAGAACAGTGTTTCAAAAGTAGAACTATTTCCAACATTATCGGTTACAATGACCTTTAAATTATTTTCAGTTTCGGTGGAAACGGCATCATTAAAATCATAGGTCAACTCCTTTTTTTTGTAATCATACTCCATTAAAATCCATTTTCCGTTAAGTGTCGCTCTGTAGTTTGATATACCAGATTCATCATCTTCAATTTTAATTTTTAAAAACCGGTATTTGCTCAACCATTTTCCTTTTGAAAAATTTACAGGCTTTATTTTTGGACTAATGGTGTCCAGCACTAATGCATAAGTGCCCAAAGTTTTGGTGTAAGTTGTCAATTTGTTTTCTTTTTTTATGGTATTGGAGTATTGGGCGTATTGATTTTTGTATCCAAGCAATCTGGCAAAATATAATTTTTCAGATTCCGGATGTTGGTAATTGGTGATGTCAAAAGAAATTGAAAAATTATCACGCACCGGAACAATGTCCTCATGTAATGTTAACGTATCGTTTTGGACACTGAAATCAATAAAAAAATCATCGTAAAAGGTGTTTTCCGGAAAATTAACCGAAATATGATTGTTTAAAAGTTCGTTGTTCTTTTTAGCATAAATGAAGAATGGTGTCACGGAATCTGGCTTGGCTTTTACGTCATCAGCTTTTATTCCTTCAATATTTACATTAAGCCAGGTAGCATTGTTATGGAAATCGTTGACCTTAATTTTATAAACTGAATTGGTGCTATCTTCAATTCTTAAATAGCCATTGTTGTCCAAATTTTTATACATGCTTAAAGGATTCTCTGGTTCCACAAACAGTTTTTGGATTCGCGTTTTATCCTCTTTGTAGTGCTTGTAATCAATTAACCTATTGATGTGTCGTGATTCATCAAATGAAAATCGCTTAAAATCGATTTCAAACATCAGGTTGCCATTGAAGATGCCCTGAATGTTACTAACGCCATTTTGGTTTGTTGCCAAATCCTGTCGGTCTATGGTTTCTACTCCAAAACCAATTTTACCAAAGGCTTGAATATTTTCAACACTATAATCCCCATTTTGAAGGGGGATTAACCGCAGTTTTTGTTTTTCTTTGGAACGGTTGATATGCGCCTCATTGGATAGCGGATAAGCATAAACTTCCTTAATGGTTGGCCTCGTATTGTCCTGAATTTCCAAGCCAAACAACAATGGATTAATTGGGCGTTCTTGATTATCACGAATTTCAAAATGCAAATGCGGCCCACCGGAACTTCCGGTATTACCACTATAAGCAACAATATCACTTTTGTTTACGGGCAATTCACTAGGGTTTGGAAACACCTCTATTTCATAAGACTCCTTTTCATATTGAAGTTTTTTAATGTAGGATTCAATTGTAGGCGAAAAACTTTGTAGGTGTCCATATACGGATACATAGCCGTTTGGATGTGTAATATAAAGTGCTTTTCCATAGCCATAATGCGAAATATTGATTCTGCTCACATAGCCATCGGCTATAGCATGAACGCTTAAACCTTCACGTTGCTGTGTTTTAATATCTAGCCCCGAATGAAAATGGTTAGAGCGCAATTCGCCAAATGTTCCAGAAGGGATTAGAGAGATGTCTAAAGGAGACCTGAAATAATCTTGCGGGTAGGGGTTTTGGGAAAAACCAAAAGTTGACAAAAGCAAGAGTAGAAATTGGAGTTTTTGCATAAAAATGTTGTTGATGCTAAAGTAATTATTTGAATTAAATTTCCAAAAGCAAATACAAGTACAGTGCCATAATGTTGATTATGAGAATTAACGCGGTATGATTAATTTTTATTGGAAAACTATTGTTATTTATATCTAGGTATGTTAACTTTGTGTGGTAAGTATTGATATTGTAAATGAGTAACATTGAAGAAATTGTAGATGCTTTAGAAAATAAAATAAGCAAGGTTTTACACAAGCAAGAAGTTTTAAAACAGGCTAATTTGAAGTTAGAGCAGCAATTACAGTCCACTCAAAAATTGCTTCAAGACCAGAAACAAGATTTGGATTCTTGGGAAGAAAAATACGAAGCATTGAAATTTGCAAATACCATGCTTGGCAGTGACAACAATAAAAGAGAAACAAAGCTTAAAATAAACGCATTAATCCGGGAAATTGACCATTGTATTGCGCAACTTTCCGAATAATGCCACATAGATTTCATGTCAGACAAGCTTAAAATAAGGCTATCTATAGCTAATAGAGTATACCCATTGACCATTTCGCCCAGTCAAGAAGAAGGTTTACGAAAAGCAGCCAAAAACATTGAATCTATGATCAAACAATTTGAGCAAAGTTATTCTGTTCAAGATAAACAAGATGTTTTGGCCATGTGTGCATTACAATTTGCATCACAAGTTGAACAGAAAACAATAGATAAAATAAATGTGAATGAACATGTCGAGCAAAAGTTATTGGCGCTTGACGACTTGTTAAAAGCGCATTTGAACTCTTAACGTTCTTTAAAATAAACTAAGGTTACTGCCTGCATTAGTTGTTTTTTTTGATAAACTCAACACTAATTCTTTAAAAAGGGTGAGTTTAAGTTGTAAAAGCGTGCTGTCTTTGAGCAGATACTTGATCAGCTTGGTATCCCTAAACTTGTTTTAAGGAGTTTATACAAAACTTTATACTGATGCAGGCTTTTTTTATAAATAAATTAAAGTGAATATGGATAACACAATTTTTGTAATTGTAGGGGGAATATTATTAGGAATAATCATAGGTTTTATAGTGGCAAAGGTTCTGGAGAGAAATAATGCCTCAAAAGTGGTTAAAACCGCTAAAAAAACAGCTGCTTCAATCATTAAAGAAGCCAATACTGAAGGGGAGTCTATTAAAAAGGACAAAATTCTTCAGGCCAAGGAAAAATTTATTGAGTTAAAATCAGAGCACGAAAAGGTTATTCTGTCCCGCGACAAGAAAATGGCTGAAGCCGAAAAGCGGACTAGAGATAAGGAATCACAGGTGTCGAGTGAATTGTCAAAAAACAAGAAACTCAATAGTAGCCTAGAGGAAAAGGTGAAAGATTATAACCATAGACTGGATATAATTGAAAAGAAGAAAGATGAATTAGAAAAACTGCACCGAAGTCAGGTAGAACAATTGGAGGTTATTTCAAGTTTGTCTGCTGAAGACGCCAAGGCACAACTGATAGAATCCTTAAAAGGAGAAGCTAAAAATGATGCCATGGCTTATGTACAAAGTACGCTTGAGGAGGCCAAACTAACCGCCCAGCAGGAGGCCAAAAAAGTTATTATCAATACGATCCAAAGAATAGGAACAGAGGAAGCTGTTGACAATTGTGTTTCGGTTTTCAATATAGAATCTGATGACGTTAAAGGACGCATCATCGGTCGTGAAGGACGTAACATTCGTGCTATTGAAGCGGCTACAGGTGTTGAAATTATAGTAGATGATACTCCTGAAGCTATTATTCTTTCCTGTTTTGATTCCGTCAGACGTGAGATTGCACGCTTATCATTGCATAAATTGGTAACCGATGGTAGAATCCACCCTGCCCGAATTGAAGAAGTGGTTAAGAAGACGACCAAACAGATCGAACAGGAAATCATTGAAGTGGGTAAACGAACAATTATAGATTTAGGAATCCACAATCTCCATCCAGAATTGATAAAAGTGGTTGGCCGTATGAAATATCGTTCATCTTATGGACAAAACTTGTTGCAACACTCTCGTGAAGTCGCCAAGTTATGTGGTGTTATGGCAGCAGAATTAGGCCTAAACCCGAAGTTGGCTAAACGTGCCGGTTTATTACATGATATTGGTAAAGTGCCAGATGCTGAAGCCGATATGGAAACACCACATGCTATTTTAGGTATGCAGTGGGCTGAAAAGTATGGAGAGAAAGAAGATGTCTGTAATGCGATTGGGGCGCACCACGATGAAATTGAAATGAAATCTTTATTGGCGCCTATTGTTCAGGTTTGCGATGCCATCTCTGGAGCCAGACCAGGAGCCAGACGTCAGGTATTGGATAGCTATATCCAACGTTTAAAAGATTTAGAGGATATTGCCTTTGGTTTTGGAGGCGTTAAAAAAGCCTATGCCATCCAAGCTGGTAGAGAGCTGCGTGTTATAGTTGAAAGTGAAAAAGTAGATGATCAAAAAGCAGCAGATTTATCATTTAATATTTCCCAAAAAATACAAACCGATATGACCTATCCTGGTCAGGTAAAGGTGACGGTTATCAGGGAAACGCGAGCCGTTAATATTGCGAAATAATAAACAGTTTTAAATATATTAAGAGCCTGCCTGTAGCAGGCTTTTTTTATTTTCTGGGATGATAGGTTTCAATAGCTTTCGTAAGTTGGCTTCTGTCCACATGCATATATATTTCAGTGGTAGTAATGCTTTCATGACCTAACATAAGCTGAATGGCTCTCAAGTCGGCTCCATTTTCCAATAAATGTGTGGCAAATGAGTGTCTGAAAGTGTGTGGCGAAACGGTTTTTTTTAAACCAATTTTTTCAACTAGTTGCCTGATGATGGTGAAAATCATAGCTCGAGTAAGTTGCTTTCCCCTTCGGTTTAAAAATACTGTGTCTTCGAATTCTTTTGGAATGGATAGGTCACAGCGTACTTGGTTAATATAAATTTGAATATACTTTTGAGTTGATTTGACTATGGGAACAAAACGTTGTTTGTCGCCTTTCCCGGTTACTTTTATAAAGCCTTCGTCAAAAAATAAGTCAGAAATTTTAAGATTGGTTAATTCGCTTACCCGCAATCCACAACTGTAAAGAGTTTCTAAAATTGCCCGATTACGTTCGCCTTCGGGTTTGCTTAAATCTATAGCGCCAATGATATTATTGATATCATCTTCACTCATGGTGTCAGGAAGTTTTCTGCCAATTTTTGGTGACTCAATAAGATCCAAAGGATTATCTTGTCTGTAATCTTCAAAAACCAAATAATTAAAGAAACTACGCAATCCAGAAATAATTCGTGCTCTGGAACGCGCGTTTAATTCTTTAGCCATTTCATATACAAACTGTTGAACGGTTTCCGAGGTAATTTTTATGGGATTATCCTGTATTTCCAAAGAATTAAGAAAGACCATAAGTTTTTCAATATCGAGACTATAACTGGCTATAGTATTAGCTGAAAGCCCACGTTCAATCTTCAAATACATTTGATAATCCTTAAGAGCCCGTTCCCAAGTCATTCACGTTATATTAGTGCAGTAAAAATATAAAATAGTCAGGACTCATGACGAAAATTTAAAATGTTAATAACTTTGAATTTTAAACAATTGAAAATCATTTAAATACAATTAATTGTTTATAAAATTGTTAATAAAGTGCGCGTAACTTGTTAATATCTAGTAAAAAAGTGTTTAGTTTGTGCATATCAATTTTAAAACTTAACAATTATGAAAAAATTATTTTTACTAGCTGCTATTGCAGTTTTTGGATTGACTCAAATCCAAGCACAAGACGTTAGTTTTGGTGTAAAAGGCGGTGTTAATTTTGCAAACTTATACGGTGATATTGAAGACAACGATATGAAAGTTGGATTTCACGTTGGCGGTGTTGCGGAAATTATGTTTAATGAAAAAATGGGTTTTCAACCAGAAGTATTGTATTCAAGCCAAGGAACTAAATATGAAGATGGAGATTTTAAACTGAAATATAATCTAGATTATATTAATGTTCCTTTAATGGCTAAATTTTATCCAACAAAAGGATTTAATTTAGAGGCTGGCCCACAAGTTGGTTTTTTAGTTAGTTCGAAAGCTAAAGCCGAATTTGATGGAGATTCTGAAACAGATGACATTGATGGGCTTAAAAGTATCGATTTTGGTTTAAATTTTGGTCTAGGCTATAAAATGGACAATGGTTTGAACTTTGGAGCCCGTTATAATTTAGGGTTGTCTAATGTTTTTGATGAAGACGATTTTGATGATGATTTTAAATCTTCGAATGGTGTTATCCAGGTTTCTGTAGGATTCATGTTTTAAAGGTAGTGAATTGAAATATAATTAAACCAGAACGTTGTTCTGGTTTTTTTTGTTTCTAATTTTTAAAAGCTTATATTTAAGTATATTAATCAATAAATAAAAAACTTAACAATTATGAAAAAATTATTACTATTTACAGCACTTATAGTCTTTAGTTTCGGTGCCAACGCACAGGATATTGAAGAGAAAATCAAAGGTGGCGGTTTTTATGTTGGTGCCAATATTGGATTACCAATTAGTACTGCTGCTGATGTGTCTTCATTTAATTTTGGATTTGATGTGGCCTATTTGTTTGAGCTTATTGATAATTTGGAAGTAGGGCCATTATTAGGTTATACGCATTTTATTGGAGATGGAAATTATGGTTACTATGCCGGTAATAGCGAAAATTATTTCATTCGTGATTATAAGGATGCATCGTTCTTACCTATAGCGGCGTCAGCTCGATATTATTTTGCTGACCATAGATTTTTTGGAGGAATTGATTTAGGAGTTGGAATCAATGTCGCAGGAGATGCTAAATCCGGTTTTTATGCACGCCCTAAATTTGGGTTTGATTTAGGGACCATTGCTTTAATAGCATCGTTCCAAAGTATTTCTGGAGGTGTTGATTATGGAGATACTTACTATGGAGGTACTTACGTCTCTGGTAGTGGTTTCAACTCTTTTAACGTTGGGGTTGAATTTGGATTTTAAGTGCCTAATGAGTTAAATTATAAATTAAAACCGGAGTTCTAACTTCGGTTTTTTTATGTCATAATTTTATACCTTTACCCTATGAAAAAACTCATGATCATCAATGGCCCTAATTTAAACCTGTTAGGTAAACGGGAGCCTGAAATTTATGGTAGTTTGTCTTTTACCGAGTTTTTGGAAACAATAAAAACGAAATACAATCATATTTCGATAGATCATTTTCAGTCTAATGTCGAAGGGGAACTTATCAATAAGCTTCAAGAAGTCGGTTTTGATTATGACGGTATTGTTTTAAATGCTGCTGCTTACACACATACCTCGATTGGAATAGGTGATGCGGTTGCGGCCATACAAACACCTGTTGTGGAAGTTCACATTTCCAACACATTTGACAGGGAGGAATTTCGTCACCAATCTTATGTGGCGCCTCATGCCAAAGGAATTATTGTTGGCTTTGGATTGCAGAGTTATGAGTTGGCCATTCAGAGTTTTCTTAAATAACTTGATGGTTGTTGTAGCTATTTGAAATTAGTTTCATTTTCCCTGTGACTTTATTCGTAATTATGTGTCTAAATTGGCGAACATAATTTTTACTTTGGAAGAATTAAAAATAGACCCCTCAATTTCTGACGAAAAGTTAGTGGCTTTAATAGTACAAACAAAGAGTTCGGAATTGTTTTCAGTTATTTATGACCGATATGCACCTTTGGTGTTCAACAAATGTTTAAGCTTTGTACAAAACAAGGAAGAAGCACAGGATTTAACCCATGATATTTTTGTTAAGCTCTTTGTTAAAATAAAAACCTTTGGTCATAAATCTAAATTTTCAACTTGGTTGTATTCATTCACCTACAACCATTGTGTAAATTATGTACAACGTGATTTAAATAAAAGACGGAATAAGTTTCTTTATACCGACAATGAAAATGAGCAAGATTATTTAAATAACACCCAAAATACACTAAATGATGAGATAATAAGCGGTATGGATGCTGAAAAATTAACAAAAGCCCTTGAGTTAATTGATCCAAATGATAAGACCATTCTATTTATGAAATACCAAGATGATATGACTATTGAAGAGATACAAGAGGTTATGGATTTGGGTAAAAGTGCTGTAAAGATGCGATTAAGTAGAGCTAAAAGTAGATTGGTTAAAGCCTATGAAACTATTTGATTATGGAAAATCCTTTTAAAAAAGTCATACATAGCGAAAAGCTTCCAGATATCATCAAAAGCAAAGTGATGGATGACATCAATGTTATTAAGTTAGCATTGGATGTTACAGATTTGCTCACTATTAAGTATCCTGATGCTATTAATGATATACTTAATTTTTCCCGAAAGAATAAAAATAATTCCGACTAAATAATACAACCATGAAAAACGATTTAAACTTCAACCTTTTAGAAGAATTAATGCAAAATGTTTATGATTTTCTACCCAGATTGGTTTTTGGAATTCTATTTGTTTTGGCTGCTTGGTTATTGCTTAAGCTTATTCTTTTTGTTGTTAAAAAATCACTGAAGTTGACTAAAATCAACTATCTATCTGAAAAATTGAGTAGCATGCCTTTTTTAAATTCGGAGTTTAAAATAGATCCAGAAAAAATCATCTTGGTTTTTGTAAAATGGTTTTTCATTTTAATCTTCATAATAATTGGAGCCGAAATTCTAAATTTTGATCTGGTGTCTAATGAGGTTGGCAAATTGATTCATTACCTGCCTAGATTTTTTGGTGCCTTACTTATTTTCGTACTGGGTATTTACGGGGCCAATTATTTGAAGAAAACCCTTCGGACATTTTTAAAGGCAGTTGATATTAATGGTTCTAAAGCTATTAGTAACATTCTCTTTATTGTATTGGCAGTTATGGTTTCCATCATGACATTGAATCAAGCTGGATTTGATACCGATATCATTACTAATAATCTGTTCTTGATTTTGGGTGCTATTTTAGCAGCATTTACCATTGCATTTGGCTTTGGGTCCAGAGATATTGTATACCGGTTGTTGTTAGGGTTTTATTCAAGACGCAACTTTGATGTTGGGCAGAAGATTCTCATTGACGAAAAGGAAGGGATTATAAAAGCTATTGATAATATCAGCATGATTGTGGTGTTTGATGGTCGTAAAGTTGTTTACCCCATAAAATATATAACCAATAAAAAAATTGAAATTATTGATTGATCATTGTGACTAATTGATAAAAATGGTGTCTTAAAAATAAAACCAAAAATTTTAAAACCATTTATGCGAACCAACTTTGACGTTAAAATTATTATCATCTTTTTGTTGGTTGTTATTTTAGTGTTATTGATAGGTTTAACCGTTAATGTTTTAAGAGATCATAAATCATCCTTTAAATTTTATAAAACCATTTTGAATGATAAAAATAAAAAGGATCCTGTAAAAAAGGACTCGAAAAAATAGACTATATAATTATAGTCACATGTTGTGGTAGGCATATTTAAAGAGAATATGTTATTGAAAATAAAGAGCTTGAATAAATCAAGCTCTTTTTTGTTTTTAAATATTATATTAGAGTATGAAAAATAGCTGGAAATTCTGTTTGATTGCCATTTTCATTTCCACTGTGGGAATGTCACAGTCTCAAATAGATTTTGGTGTCAAAGGTGGTTTGAACTTAACATTTATTAAAGTTCCCGAAGCCAGTTTTGGTGACAACATTGAAGTGAAGGTTGGTTACTATGGCGGGTTATTTTTGGATATTCCTATTCAAACGGATTTATCCATTCGACCAGAAGCACTCTATATTGGCTTGAACGATTTCAAATTTATCAATGCGCCCATTTACTTAAAATATGAGGCAGCCAATCGGTTTGATATATTGATTGGGCCTAGTTTAAACTATTTTTTTGATTTCTTCTCCAATAAATTTAAGGTTCGCGCCGATTTGAGTATTTCTTATCAGATTATCCAGGCATTGGACATTCATTTAAAATATACTTTAGGATTTGAAGAAGTAACGCCTAATGGATTGTTTTTGGGGTTGGATTTAAAGATTTAAAAATTTGTCTAGTTATTTTCATATTATGATCTTTAAAGGTCATTACAACCGAATCGATAACTTTAGAAAAGTTATTTAGATGTTTTACTGAACAGTTTTCGTAAATCAGATATTGGTAATAAACATTTTTCTTTTTTTCAGTGTCATAAAGTAAAGAGTTTATGTATATGCGTTCATGTCCATCGTCTTCAGGGAAAATTTGAAAGAAAAATCCTAGCTTATATTTTTCATAGCCAATATTTTCAATAGCATTTGTATAATACTCTTTCGAGACGAATTGATCGTGAGCGAATGCAAATGAAGACTTTCTGATGCTATTTTTGTAATCATTAATGTCCTTTTTAGAAAAGTCATTAAATTTGTGAGGGAGAAATTCTACATTGAATTTTTTTAAACTATTGTAAACAATAGATTCTAATTGTCTTCTTATAATTTCTTTTTCATTTGTCATATTATCGTTTTCAAAAGAATTTAGACTCGTGTCAAAAAAGATAGGAAGTATATCAAATTTTTCAGCAAATATTTTTTCAGTAGAACCACTCTTGTTCACCTCAACTTTAAAGTCAGGACAGCTTTCATCTTGAAAAGTTTTACTGGATATTTTTACTTTATCTTTTGAAGATCCACAGGATAGTGCCCAAAAGGAAAAAATAACAAGTAGTAAATATGCTTTTTTCATATTTTAAAAAAAGCGACTCTTTTAAGAGTCGCTTTAAAAAATTATATAATAAATATTACAAATGAATCACTTCATCATACGCATCAGCAACTGCTTCCATGACCGCTTCACTCATCGTTGGGTGAGGGTGTACAGCTTTAAGTACTTCATGACCAGTGGTTTCTAGTTTCCTGCCCAATACCGCTTCCGCAATCATATCAGTTACACCGGCACCAATCATATGGCAGCCTAGCCATTCACCATATTTAGCATCAAAAATAACTTTTACAAAACCATCTTTGTTGCCTCCAGCACTGGCTTTACCAGATGCCGAGAATGGAAATTTACCAACTTTAATTTCTAACCCTTGTTCTTTCGCTTGCTTTTCAGTAAGTCCAACTGATGCTATTTCAGGAGAACAATAGGTGCAGCCAGGGATATTTCCATAATCCAATGCCTCAACATGTTGTCCGGCAATTTTTTCAACACACAAAATCCCTTCAGCTGAAGCTACGTGAGCCAGGGCTTGACCTGGAGTGACATCGCCAATGGCGTAATAGCCAGGGATGTTGGTTTGATAGAAATCATTGACGATAATTTTATCACGGTCAACAACGATTCCAACGTCTTCCAAGCCTATATTTTCAATATTTGATTTGATTCCTACAGCCGATAATACTAAATCAGCTTCCAGTATCTCTTCACCTTTTTTAGTCTTTACGGTCGCCTTAACACCTTTGCCAGAAGTATCAACTTTGGTCACTTCAGAAGAGGTCATGATTTTGATACCATTTTTCTTGAACGAGCGTTCCAATTGTTTAGAGACTTCTTCGTCTTCAACAGGAACCACATTAGGCATAAATTCAACTATGGTAACTTCCGTTCCCATGGAATTATAGAAATAGGCAAACTCAACACCAATCGCTCCTGAACCAACGACAATCATTTTTTCAGGTTGTTTTGGTAATGTCATGGCCTCTCTATAGCCAATGACTTTTTTGCCATCCTGTGGCAGGCTCGGCAATTCGCGAGAGCGGGCTCCAGTAGCAATAATGATATGGTCTGCACTGTATTCTGATCCATTAACGTCAATCTTCTTGCCAGGTTTCAATTTTCCAAACCCTTCAATGACGTCAATTTTGTTCTTTTTCATTAGGAATTTAACACCGTTGCTCATACCATCGGCAACTCCTCGACTACGCTTTACAACAGCATCAAAGTCTTTGTCAGCATCTTTAACCGATAGACCATAATCTTCAGCATGTTTCAAATATTCAAAAACTTGGGCAGACTTTAATAATGCTTTTGTAGGGATACATCCCCAATTCAAACAAACGCCACCTAAACTTTCTTTTTCTACAACAGCGGTTTTAAATCCTAGTTGTGAAGCTCGAATAGCAGTAACATAGCCACCTGGTCCACTTCCAAGAACAATAATATCGTATTTACTCATCGTGAATTTTTTAATCGTTTTTTGAAGCTACGAATTTACGAAATGTGAATTGAATAATAAATGGATGTTTGTATTTTATTATACATCATCAGTAAAATGCTTTCTTGTTTTTTCTTTTGAGAATTTTTCCTGATTATAGTTTTCAGAGTGTCCTTTTGGGATTGAAAGTGATTGCCATTGAGAACCTTTTATCATTTTACCCAAAAAAACGATTTGTCCAACATGATAGGAATAGTGTGCCAATTGCCTATTAATGGCTTCTGTAACCGTATGACCTTGATTTCGAATGAAAATTATTTTTTCTAAATCTGTTTCTTTTAAAGGTTTAATGGCTTTAAAGAGACCATTCCAACCGGCATTCCAGGATTCCATAAGTTCACCCTTTGTACCATAGGTGTCAATAAATTCCTGATCGCGATTGCGCCAAGGTTTTTCGCCATCTTCATCTAAAAAATGGGTCCATCTACTCAACATATTACCAGCCAGATGCTTCACGATAATAGCAATTGAATTTGAGTCTGTGACAAACTCTTTTTGTAATTCCTCTAATGTTAATTGCTCCAGAGTTTTATCACCCAACAATTTATAATATTCAAATTGTTTGATAACACTATTTAAATAGGATGTTTCCATAGCTTAAATGTAGTGAAATTAAAAGCTACTTTTCGAATTGTCAATAATTAGAAATTATGAGAATATATGGAAATGCTATATTTTATTTTGAAGGAATAAATTTTAGTGCAACCCCATTAATACAATGACGCATGCCTGTTGTGTTCCTAGGGCCATCATTAAAAACATGCCCCAAATGGCCACCACAAGTAGCACAATGTTCTTCATCTCGAACATACCCTAAATCAGTGTCTGTGCCAAAGGCAACGTTTCCTTCAATTTCTCTGTCAAAACTGGGCCATCCTGTACCAGAATCAAATTTATGCTCACTTTTAAATAGCGGTGTGTTGCAAGCAGCACAAACGTAGATGCCTTTCTTGTCATTTTTATCTAGAGGACTTGAAAATGCACGTTCAGTACCAGCCTGTCTCAAAACATAGTATTGCTCTTGAGTCAGTTCCTGTTTCCATTCAACATCGGACTTCGTAATAGGAAATTCTTCCTGTTGTTTTGGATCTGCTTTTTGAGCACAACTTTGGAAATTGAATACGGATACAAAAATTAAAAAAAAGACAATTTTGTTCATGTTACACCAATTTTTAATTAGGTCGTGTTAAGAGAAAATAAATTACATATGAACTATTAAGTTTATATTTTACGTATATAAAGTAGGCCATATATTTGGTGACCAAAAAAAGTTATGTGTGTCAAAATTTAAGAGATGATTATTGTAAATTTGAAAAATAAAACCATTAACTACATGAAAACTAAAAATGTAATAGTAGCTACCGCAGTAACTTTGTTATTTCTTTCTTGTGCGACGAATCCATTTACAGGAAAACAGACCATGGCATTTGTATCAAACGACCAATTGTTTCCAGCTGCTTTTCAACAGTACAATCAAGTTTTGTCTGAAAGTAAAGTAATAAAGGGAACAGCACAATCTGAAATGATAACACGAGTTGGACAGCGCATAGCAATTGCCGCAGAGCGATATTTAAATGCCAATGGGTATGAAGGTTATTTGAATGACTACAAATGGGAGTATAGTTTGATAGATTCTGAAGTTGTTAATGCCTGGTGCATGCCTGGTGGTAAAATAGCTTTTTATACAGGTATATTGCCGATAGCTGAAAACGAAACTGGGATAGCGGCCATTATGGGGCATGAGGTAGCCCATGCACTGGCTAACCATGGTCAACAACGAATGAGTGCTGGTCTATTACAGCAAGCTGGGGCCATTGGCCTAAATATGGCTTTACAAAGCGATGAAAATATTGCATTATATAATCAGGCTTATGGTATTGGAACGACAGTTGGGGGCATGCTGCCTTTTAGTAGAGCCCACGAAACTGAAGCCGATAAAATAGGTGCTTATCTAATGGCAATAGCTGGTTATAATCCTGATGAAGCTGCCGAATTGTGGAAGCGTATGCAAGCAAATGGTGGTCAATCACCACCAGAAATTTTAAGTACACACCCAGCAAGTGAAAGCAGAATTCAAAATTTGACAGCTTTAGCTCCTCAAGCCAAGGCTGAAGCACGAAAATTTGGTGTTACTACTTTCAGACCTTTAGGTAAATACTAGTTTTTAAAAATATTTTTTTACTTTAGAAGCTGCTCATAAACGGGCAGCTTTTTTTATGGAAGACTTACCAAAAGGGAGTAAAAAATTACTGAATGCCTGGGCATTTTATGATTGGGCCAATTCAGTCTATACGCTAACAATAGCATCATCCATTTTTCCCATATTTTATTCAACCTTATTTTTAGATAAAGCAAAAATTGTTCATGCTTTTGGTTTTGAATTTAAAAATACAGCATTAATAACTTTTGTTACAGCCTTTACATTTATTGTGATAGCATTTATGTCGCCGTTACTCTCCGGTATTGCTGATTACGTTGGAAACAAAAAGAACTTTTTGAAATTCTTTTGTTATACTGGCTCTCTAGGCTGTGTGGGTTTGTATTGGTTTAGCACGGATTCTCCTAGGATCTATTGGAGTTTGCTTTTTTACTTTATGGGGCTTATTGGTTATTGGGGCAGTTTGGTTTTTTACAATTCATATCTACCTGATATAGCTTTTAAGGAACAACAGGATCGGATTAGTGCCAAGGGATTTTCCATGGGTTATATTGGCAGTGTGATTCTATTGATTATTAACCTTTCTATGGTCATGTTTCCTCAATATTTTGGTTTTGATATTGGTGATACAGAGGCGGAAAAGGATGCCGCTTCGGTTGAAGCCATGCGAGTAGCCTTTATTACTGTTGGTATTTGGTGGGCACTTTTCAGTCAGTATACATTCAAGGTATTACCAAAAGGTGCCTCAAATGAAGAAAAAGTTACCAAAGATGTTATTTTTAATGGGTTCAAAGAATTACAGCAGGTTTGGCGGCAACTCAAGGAGAATTTACGATTAAAGCGCTACTTGTATGCCTTTTTTGTATTCAGTATGGCTGTACAGACTATTATGCTTGTAGCTGTATATTTTGGTGAAGAAGAGGTGAATTGGGCTGATTCGGATGAAAAACACTGGGTTTGATTATCAGTATTTTGGTTATTCAGATTGTAGCCATTGTTGGAGCAGTTTTAACTTCCAGAGCCTCCGCCAAATTTGGAAACATCAAAACCTTGATTGCAGTGAATGCTATTTGGATGGCTTTGTGCATTGGGGCCTATTTTGTGACAGAGCCCATGCACTTTTATGTAACAGCAGGTTTTGTTGGCTTGGTAATGGGTGGGATTCAATCGTTAGCACGATCGACGTATTCAAAATTTTTACCAAAAACCGAAGATACCACCTCCTATTTTAGTTTTTATGATGTGGCCGAAAAGGTTGGGATCGTTATAGGGATGATCATATATGGAACCATAGACCAGGTTACAGGTAGCATGCGCAATGCTATTTTCTTTCTGTTTATATTCTTTTTAGTGGGTATTTTCTTATTGTATCGAGTTCCAAAAAATGAGGAATGAAAGTCAATTTAAAATTTATTATGTTTGTGTAATTAATTAATCCAATTATGAAAAAAATAACTGTAGTATCCATTTTTATTATGGCTTTCGCCATGTTTTCACTAAACTCTTGCGACAATGAACCTTTAGAAGGCCAGTTTAGTGATGGCACTGTCAACGGAGGTAGTAACAATAATGGTACTGGTGGAGGTAATAATGGTGGGGGCAGTAGTGCGGATTTAGTTGGAGACTGGGAGACAATTTCTTTTAGCGCAAATTCTAGAGCTACAACTACTTTCAATGGAATAAGTATTGTTTCAGATTCAGATATTACTGGTCTAAATTTTGACTATATTCTGACGCTCACTACCAATCAATTTGAAACATCAGGAAGCTATGACATGCGAGTTGTAACTGAAGTGGATGGTATGGTTGTCAGTGATGCTACATCCAATTACACAAATGTCAGTGGATCGGGTGATTATTCTACTAATGGTAATGTGATGACCTTGAACGGATCTTTTTTTGAATTGGCCATTGATGGGGTTGATACGTCTGGTTTTGAGGAAAATCAAACAATGACCTTTCAATTAAGTTCGGATGGACAAAGATTGACATTAACCCAGAATGAGGAACGCACGGAAACTCAAATGGGGATTGAAACAGTTATCAATATAACCGGCACTTCGGTGTTTGAAAGACTATAAAAAAAAGCCACTTATTGAGTGGCTTTTTCATATTGTAAAAAAATTATTTAGAACTGATACTTCCTGAACCCGATACTTTAGTATCTTCTTTGCCAGGATTCCCTTTATAAGCAATATCACCTGATCCAGCTACGCGAGCTTTTAAGCTTAAATTACTGACCACTTCAGCATCACCTGATCCAGAAATAGATACTTCGGTATTATCAGCATTTAGCCCAAAACCACTATAATCACCTGATCCAGCTATGCTAACTTCTAAATTAGTAGTACTACCTTTTAGTTCAATATCACCCGATCCGGCAAGACTACTTTCCACAGAAGTCGCTTTAACATCTAATTTCAAATCACCTGATCCAGCCAACGATACGTCTAAATTAGTCGCGGTTATGACATCTTTGGTCCATAAATCTCCTGAACCAGCCAGAGAGACTTCGTTGATATCTTTAAATGGAATGGTAACAAGAATAGTTTTACCCATACTGGTTTTAAGATTAATGCCTTTTTCGGTTTTCACTATTAGTTTGCCATTTTTAACCTCTGTGATAACGTATTTTAAAAGGTTTTCTTCACCCTCAATCTTTAATTGGCCTTCAGTTCCAGAGACTAAAACATAATCAAAAGAACCTGCACAACTAATGGCATCATAGTCACCAACAGTTCGGTTTATAGTTGTTACATTACCATTTCCAGATATTTTTTTCCAGGATTGGGCATAATTGGCTGTTACTGATAGTAATACAGCTGCAAGTAATAAATAGTGTTTTTTCATGATTTCTGTTTTTCGATTGTTGTTAGTTTTTATTAAAAGTAACGCTACCATAATCTGAATTGATTTTCACCAAATTACCTGATGAAGCAGATCCGTAATATCCAGAATAGTATTTGCTACCAGATTCAGTGCGTTTTTTATTAAATTCAAATCCATCTGAATCTCTTAATGATGCATAATCAAGATCAATATCAAAATTAAAATGGTAGCCATTATCGTAACCAATATTTATACCAACATAATCTGAATTAATAGTAATATTACCAGCATTAGCGGTCATTCGTTTTATCTTAATAGAACCATAATCGGCATCAATGGACACATTTTTATAGATGTCGCCTAAAACAACTGTCAGATAATCACCGTTACCAGTTACATTGTTAGCTTTATCTGCAGTAAAGGAGCCATAATCACAGTCATAAGTAATATCTTCAGCAACTTCAAAAACGGATTTTGTATAATCAGCTGACAAATTGATGTTTTTAGCTTTAGCTATAGTGAATCCGCTATAATCAGCATCAATACTACCACCATTAACATATTCAAAATAGCAGTTTTGCGTGTAGTCAAAACTTAACATATTATTACTCGCCATAAGCTCTTTAGTAGTGATTCTACCATAGTCGCAGCTTATTTGGGCACGCCCTTCCAACTTATCTAAAGTAATACTACCATAATCGTTATCCAGATCAACCGAGTTCGACATAGGCATTTTAATTACATAATTTATACTCATACTCGAGTTGTTTCCGCTGTTCCAATTCCACCAAGATTTAGACTTATTTTTATTAAAGACTGTTTTGGCCGAAACCATATTGGAACTTGATTCAAATTCAACGGTAATTTCATCTAATTTTTTTAAGACTTTTTCTTCATTGCCACCTTCAACGGTAATGGTAACCTCGATTTCAATGCGATTTTCATTCCAAGTTACTATATCAAGATTACCGTAACTATTATCAACTTTTAATTCCGCATTGGCATTTACATTAAATGATTTTTTAATAGTTTTTGATTTTTCATGCTTGGCAACTCCAACTGGATTGTTGGAAGCCAACATAAATGCAGGAAGTAATAAGAACAGAAATAGGGTTTTAGATAGTATTGTTGTTTTCATTGTTGCTGTTTTTTAATTGTTCTACAATTTCAATTTGCTTAAGGGTATTTTGTAATATTTCAATACGATTTTGAAAATTTGAGATCATGGCATAAATCACGCGTTGGTCATTGCCACTTTGCTTTAAATCACTAATCAACGATTCGTATTCCAACTCTAAACGTTTCATTTGATTGAGTGCGTCTTGAATTAATAATTTGGTTTCAGGATTTTTGGCATTTTCCAATTTTTTTAATTCAACTGCAATGGTTGATGTAAAGAAATCCTGTGTTTGTGCCATTTCAGGTGACACGCTGGCCAATCCTGTTGCATTTGCTTCCTGATTGTTTCCTAAAACTAAGGCTACAATTAAAATAACAGAAGCAGCAATGCCAATAAGTGGTTTCCAGTTAAAACGCTGTTTCGTAGTCTTTTGAGCAATACTATTTTGCTCGTTTAACTTGGTTAAAAAGCGTCTTTCATGGTCTTTATTAGGTTCTTCAGAATCAAAATGACCTTCCAAATCCTTAAATAGGTTTTCTAAATAATCACTCATAATATTCAATTTAATGATTAACCAGTGGTTGTAATTTTTGTCTCAAACTTTCTTTTGCTCTAGAAATGGTTGTTCGGCAATTTGCGTAGGACATACCCATAATGCCACCAATTTCTTCATAATCATATCCTTCTATTAAATGTAAGGTCAAGGCTACTCTGTAATTATCTTTTAACGTATCCAGCGTTTTTAAAACGAGTTTTGCCTTGTCATTTGAATTTGAAAAATCACTGTCTATGCCCTGATTGTCATCTTCAATTTTATACATCACATTATCAAAAGGAACGTTTTGGTACTTATTATTTTTATTGAAATGATAAATACTGTTATTAATAACAATTCGTTTTAGCCATGAACCAAAAGTCACTGTATCGTTAATGCTGTCAAGTTTTGTAAAGGCCGACAAAAATGAATCTTGCATAATGTCTTCAGCCTCAAAACTGTCTTTTACAATCCTAAAAGCTACATTATACATGGCTTTATAATAGCGATTGTAAATTTCCAACTGCGCAAATTGATTGCCAGTTTTGCAAAGCTCTACAAGCTCTTCGATATTTTTGGTGGTTAGTGTCAAAAAATCAAATTGTTAGTATAAAGATGGTTCATGTTTTCGATTGTTACACTTTTATGAAAAAAAAGTTTTATTAATCATGAAACAGATGGCATGTTAATTGAAACTATATATGTGCTTGTGCTTATTTGACACGGCTTAAATAGCTGAAATTAAATAAGATATAGCATTTGATTATTAATAAAAATACAATAGAAATTTTGTTATTAGAAATTTTAATGACAGAATGACTTAAATATAACTATGAAGAAATCTAATTTTTTAACACTTGACAGTTTGTCATTACAGGATTTTGATGAAAATTCAGAATTAATTCCCTTAATGACTCCTGAAGATGAAGAAGAAATACGAAAAGAAGACTTACCGAATTCCTTACCCATTTTGTCCTTAAGAAATACGGTCTTATTTCCAGGTGTGGTGATTCCCATTACTGCCGGAAGAGATAAATCTATAAAACTCATCAAGGATGCCAATAACGGTAGTAAGGTTATTGGCGTGGTTTCTCAAAAGGATGAATCGGTAGAGGATCCAACAGGTAAGGATATTTACAAAACAGGTACAGTCGCCAGAATATTACGGGTTTTAAAAATGCCTGATGGTAATACAACAGTTATTATTCAAGGAAAGAAACGTTTCCAAATTGATGAGGTGGTATCTGAAAAACCTTATTTAACAGCAACGGTAAAAGAAGTGCCTGAAGCACGACCAGTTGAAAAAAATAAGGAGTTTAATGCCATTATCGATTCCATTAAAGATTTATCACTGCAAATAATTAAGGATAGCCCAAATATTCCCAGTGAGGCATCCTTCGCTATTAAAAATATCCAAAGTGATTCGTTCTTGATAAACTTTGTATCATCAAATATGAATCTTTCCGTAACTGAAAAACAACAGTTATTGGAAATGAATGATTTGAAAGAACGCGCGCTTGAAACGCTGAAATACATGAATATCGAGTTCCAGAAATTGGAGCTTAAAAATGATATTCAATTAAAGGTTCAAAGTGATATGAACCAACAGCAGCGTGAGTATTTCTTACACCAACAAATGAAGACCATTCAAGAGGAATTAGGTGGTGTAAGTCATGACGAAGAGTTGGAAGAGATGAGACATCGGGCCAAAAGTAAAAAATGGCCAGAAAAAGTTGCTAAACATTTTGACAAGGAATTGGCTAAAATGCAACGCATGAATCCACAGGTAGCTGAATACTCCATTCAGCGTAACTATTTGGATTTGTTTTTAGATCTTCCTTGGAATAAGTACAGTAAGGATAAATTCGATTTAAAACGCGCCAAACGCATTTTAGATCGTGATCATTATGGTTTAGATGATGTTAAACGCCGTATCATTGAACATTTAGCTGTCATTAAATTACGTAATGATATGAAGTCACCTATTTTATGTCTTTATGGACCTCCAGGTGTTGGTAAAACATCTTTAGGAAAGTCTATTGCAGAGGCTTTGGGCAGAGAATATGTGCGTATGTCATTAGGTGGCTTGCGGGACGAAGCCGAAATTCGTGGACACAGAAAAACGTATATCGGTGCCATGCCTGGGCGTATTTTGCAAAGTTTAAAAAAAGCTGGTACATCTAATCCAGTCTTTGTTTTAGATGAAATCGATAAATTATCCAATTCCCATCAAGGAGATCCGTCTTCTGCGATGTTGGAAGTATTGGATCCAGAACAAAACAGTGAATTCTATGATAACTTTTTAGAAATGGGTTATGACCTTTCCAAAGTTATGTTTATTGCTACTTCTAATAGCTTGTCAACGATTCAGCCTGCCTTATTGGATAGAATGGAGATCATCAATGTTACGGGTTATACTATAGAGGAGAAGGTTGAGATTGCCAAACGCCATTTATTGCCTAAACAGCTTAAAGAGCATGGTTTGAACGAATCTCACTTGAAAATAGGTAAGCCGCAATTAGAAAAGATCGTTGAAGGCTATACCCGAGAATCTGGTGTGCGTGGCTTGGAAAAGCAATTGGCTAAAATGGTGCGGTATGCAGCAAAGAATATTGCCATGGAGGAGGACTATAACATTAAAGTTACTAATGATGATATTATCGAAGTACTTGGTGGGCCAAAATTAGAGCGCGATAAATACGAAAATAATAACGTGGCTGGTGTAGTCACAGGATTGGCTTGGACACGTGTTGGTGGCGATATATTGTTTATAGAATCTATTTTATCTAAAGGTAAGGGGAATTTAACGGTGACTGGTAATTTAGGGAAGGTGATGAAGGAATCGGCAACCATCGCTATGGAATATATTAAGGCTAATGCTGATGAATTGGGTATTGATTCGGATGTTTTCGATAAATACAATGTCCACATACACGTTCCCGAAGGCGCCACACCTAAAGATGGACCGAGTGCTGGTGTCACCATGTTAACATCTTTAGTGTCGTTATTCACACAACGTAAAGTAAAGAAAAGCTTGGCTATGACAGGTGAAATTACCTTACGTGGAAAAGTATTACCTGTTGGTGGAATCAAAGAAAAAATATTGGCTGCTAAACGTGCAAGAATTAAGGAGATATTGCTGTGTGAAGAAAATAGACGTGATATTGAAGAAATTAAACCTGAATATTTAAAAGGCTTGACCTTTCACTATGTAACCGAGATGAGTGATGTCATAAAACTGGCATTAACAAATCAAAAGGTGAAAAACGCCAAAAAACTATAACAAATATTAAATGTGAAACCTCGAATTTGATTCGAGGTTTTTTATATGCCTAAAAATAAATTATTCTTGCATTCGTTTTAATATAGATTTAGTTACTTTGCAGCGTTTATGTTGAAAAGAATTACCACGTTATTTTGCTTGCTTTTAAGCACTTATACTTTTGCCCAATTAGGTGGTCAATCAACGTATCAATTCCTCAATTTAATTTCCTCGCCACGTCAGGCAGCATTGGGAGGTAAAGTGTTTACCAATATTGATTATGATGTTACGCAGGCACTAACCAATCCGTCCAGTATTAACGTGGAAATGGATAATCAGCTTGCTATAAATTATTCCAGTTATTTAGGCGGTATTAGTTATGGAACTGCGGCTTATGGTTATACTTGGGACAGGCGGGTTTTAACGTTTTTTGCAGGTATATCCTATATAAATTATGGCAGTTTTGATGGTTATGACGAATTAGGGAACTCAACAGGAACCTTCTCTGGTAATGAAGCGTCATTGTCTTTTGGACATTCCCGGCAGATTGGTTATTCCGATTTTTATTTAGGTGGCACCGTTAAGTTAATTACATCAAAATTAGAGCAGTATTCATCTTTTGGAGCGGCGGTTGATGCAGCTTTAATGTATATTGATGAAGATATTGAGTTTCAGGCTACTCTGGTTGTTAGAAATTTAGGTGTACAGATTACTACCTATGCTGGTCAAAATGAACCATTACCATTGGAAATAGCCTTTGGAATGTCGCAAACCCTTGAAAATGTACCCTTACGATGGCATTTGACATTTGAAAATTTGCAGCAATGGCCAATTGGTGTTGCTAATCCAGCTCGTGCTGAAACAGATTTGGAAGGTAATCAAACACAAGAAAAAGTCGGTTTTTTTGGGAATGTGTTACGTCATACCATTTTAGGTGCTGAAATATTTCCAGCAGGTGTATTCAATATCAGATTGGGTTATAATTTTAGGAGAGGTGAGGAGTTACGCATTGTGGATCAAAGAAATTTTTCTGGAATTTCGGCGGGAATTGGACTAAAACTCAATAAATTTAGGTTTAGCTTTACGCATGCACGATACACCAGTGCGTCTAATGCCAATTTTTTTGGGATGCAAATTGATTTAAGATAAATGCATAAAATAACAATAGCCATTGATGGATTTTCATCTACAGGGAAAAGCACGGTAGCCAGGCAATTAGCTAAACATCTCGGTTATATCTATGTTGATTCCGGGGCCATGTATCGCGCTGTGACCTTATATGCTATGAATCAGCAATTTATTGATGACAATCAATTTGATGTCAATGCGTTAGTTGCAAACTTGCATCATGTCACTATTCATTTTGAGTTAAATCATGAAACTGCCAATGCGGATGTCTATCTGAATGGAAAGAATGTTGAAAAGCAAATCCGCACATTAGAAGTTTCCAACTGTGTAAGCCGTGTGGCTGCTGTTCCAGAAGTGCGTTATCAATTAGTGAAACAACAGCAACAAATGGGGAAAGAAAAAGGCGTTGTTATGGATGGACGTGATATTGGTACTGTGGTGTTTCCTCATGCCGAATTAAAGATCTTTATGACCGCTTCTGCAGAAACCAGAGCCCAAAGGCGCTATGATGAGTTGGTCAATCGTGGCGATAAGGTAAATTTTGACGAAGTCCTTCAAAATATTCAAGAGAGAGACTACATCGATTCCCACAGAGCGGATTCACCTTTAGTAAAGGCTGAAGACGCTATAGAAATTGACAATTCCAACTTAACATTAGACCAGCAATTTCAAAAAGTTTTGGAACTGGTTACCATGACTTTAGAGAATTTGGAATAATTATTTAATTTTCAACGAATAAGCTATTGTTTTATTAAGTAAAAAGTAGTATTTTTGCACTCCTTTTTAGCAATGCATTGGAAATTAAAGAGGGATACAAACTTAAACATAACACTTCTGTGTGTTAATTGCTTAAATTTTCCAAGACATAACAGAATACAAATTAGTATCAGCATATGGCTGAAAAAGCAAAACAAGCGGAAGTTGAAGCAACTGAAGCACAAGCAGTTGAAGTAACTGAAACTGAAACAAAAACAGCAGAGGCTCCAGTAGTATCTGAAGCTCAAGCAAACCCTGAAAAATTCTTAAAAGATTTTAACTGGCACAATTACCAAGAAGGTATTGATGAGGTTGAAGATTCTCAATTAAAAGAATTTGAAAAATTAGTAGCTGAAAATTTCGTTGACACTTTAGATGATGAAGTTGTTGAAGGAGAAGTTATCCACATTACAGATCGTGATGCTATTATTGACATCAACGCAAAATCTGAAGGTGTTATCTCATTAAACGAGTTTCGTTACAATCCGAATTTAAAAGTAGGAGACAAAGTAGAAGTTTTAATCGATGTTCGTGAAGACGCTACGGGTCAGTTAGTATTATCACACAGAAAAGCACGTGTCATCAAGGCATGGGATCGTGTGAATGCTGCTCACGAAAGTGGTGAAATCGTTAATGGTTTCGTTAAATGTAGAACAAAAGGTGGTATGATTGTAGATGTTTTCGGAATTGAAGCATTCTTACCAGGTTCTCAAATTGATGTGAAGCCAATTCGCGATTACGATCAGTACGTAAATAAAACAATGGAATTCAAAGTTGTTAAAATCAACCACGAATTCAAAAACGTTGTAGTTTCTCACAAAGCGCTTATTGAAGCAGATATTGAGGAACAAAAGAAAGAAATCATTGGTCAGTTAGAAAAAGGACAAGTATTAGAAGGTGTTGTTAAAAACATTACTTCTTATGGTGTGTTCATTGACCTTGGTGGTGTAGATGGTTTAATCCACATTACCGATCTTTCTTGGTCACGTATTAACCATCCAAATGAGATTGTTGAGTTAGACCAAAAACTTAACGTGGTAATCCTTGATTTTGATGAAGATAAATCAAGAATCCAATTAGGTCTTAAACAATTATCTAAACACCCATGGGATGCTTTAGGTGAAGATGTTAAAGTTGGTGACAAAGTAAAAGGTAAAGTAGTTGTTATTGCAGATTACGGTGCGTTTATTGAAGTTGCTGATGGTGTAGAAGGTCTAATTCACGTTTCTGAAATGTCTTGGTCAACACATTTACGTTCAGCTCAAGATTTCGTGTCTGTTGGAGACGAAGTTGAGGCTCAAATCTTAACATTAGATAGAGAAGATCGTAAAATGTCTTTAGGTATTAAGCAATTAACACCAGATCCATGGACAGATATTACATCTAAATATCCTGTAGGTTCTAAACATTCAGGTACTGTTCGTAACTTTACAAACTTTGGTGTATTTGTTGAATTGGAAGAAGGTATTGATGGTTTAATCTATATTTCAGATTTATCTTGGACCAAGAAAATCAAACACCCAAGTGAGTTCTGTAACGTTGGTGATAAATTAGACGTTGTTGTTCTTGAGTTGGATGTTGAAGGACGTAAATTAAGTTTAGGTCACAAACAAACAACTGAAAATCCTTGGGATAAATACGAAGAAGAATTCGCTGTTGGAACCGTTCACAAAGCTGAATTAACTGAAATAGTTGACAAAGGTGCTACTATTGAGTTCAATGAGGATATTGTTGCTTTCGTTCCTTCTCGTCACATGGAAAAAGAAGACGGTAAGAAACTTAAGAAAGGTGAAGAAGTAGAATTCAAAATCATTGAATTTAATAAAGAGTTTAAGCGTGTTGTTGCTTCACATACGGCTATCTTCAGAGAAGAGGAAGCTGCTAATGTAAAAGCTGCTGCCGCTAAAAATGCAGCTGCAGAAGTTAAACCTACTTTAGGTGATGCTAATGATACATTGCAAGCTCTTAAAGATAAAATGGAAGGTAAGTAATTAAACCTTCATCATTAAAAGTAAAAGCCTTCCAGTTTTTTGGAAGGCTTTTTATTTTTTTGCATTATCTTTGTACTCCAAACAACGTTTGGATAGTTTATGAGTCAAAAAGTTTTACTTAACGCAAAAGAGGTAAACATCATTCTTCACCGATTGGCTTGTCAACTTATTGAAAACCACAACGATTTTTCGAATACCGTATTAATAGGCATTCAGCCCAGAGGAAAATATTTGGCCAATAGGCTGGCTCAAATGTTACGAGAAGACTACAAAGTCAAAAATGTACAATTGGGGCATTTAGATATTACCTTCTTTCGGGATGATTTTAGACGCAGTGACAAACCCCTTGAAGCCAATACAACAGAGATTAACTTTTTAGTAGAAAATAAAAAAATAGTCTTTATTGATGATGTGTTGTACACGGGTCGCAGTATTCGTGCGGCACTGACGGCTATTCAATCGTTTGGCAGACCAAATGAAATTGAATTATTAACCTTAATCGATAGACGATTTAGTCGACATTTACCTATTCAACCTAACTATAAGGGTAGACAGGTAGATGCCATTAATAAAGAAAAAGTCATTGTGCATTGGGAAGAAGAACAAGGCGAGGATGCCGTATACTTAATAAACAATTGATAGTATGAGTGAGTTAAGTGTCAATCACTTATTGGGAATCAAATATCTGAATAACGACGATATTAAACTTATTTTTGAAACGGCTGACCATTTTAAAGAAGTCATCAACCGACCGATCAAGAAAGTACCATCACTGCGTGATATTACCATTGCCAATTTATTTTTTGAAAATTCCACCAGAACCAAGCTGTCTTTTGAATTAGCAGAAAAACGCTTATCAGCTGATGTAATCAACTTTTCGGCATCGCAATCATCTGTCAAAAAAGGCGAAACCTTAATCGATACGGTCAACAATATACTTTCCATGAAAGTGGATATGGTGGTTATGCGTCACCCAAATCCTGGTGCCAGTGTATTTTTATCCAATCATGTGAACGCCAGTATTATT
The DNA here is from genome assembly GCF_055227665.1 of Hanstruepera sp. CR43. Classification (NCBI taxonomy): domain Bacteria; kingdom Pseudomonadati; phylum Bacteroidota; class Flavobacteriia; order Flavobacteriales; family Flavobacteriaceae; genus Hanstruepera; species Hanstruepera sp. CR43. Next base: position 3,199,890 of record NZ_CP200078.1, read on the forward strand.
AATGCAGGTGATGGCGCCCATGAACATCCAACACAGGCTTTATTGGATTCCTATTCCATTCGCGAGCGTTTGGGAAGCGTCAGGGGTAAGAAAGTGGTTATAGTTGGTGATATCTTGCATAGTCGCGTGGCCTTATCAAATATATTCGCCTTAAAAACCCAAGGTGCGCAGGTTATGGTTTGTGGACCTAAAACTCTTATTCCAAAATATATTGATAAATTGGGTGTTACGGTGGAAACTAATTTAAAAAAAGCCCTAAATTGGTGTGACGTTGCCAATATGCTCCGCGTTCAAAATGAACGCATGTCCGTGAGTTATTTTCCGTCGGCCAGAGAGTATACACAACAATATGGTGTCAATATGGAATTACTGCAGTCTCTTGACAAAGAAATTACCATCATGCACCCAGGACCAATCAATCGTGGTGTGGAAATAACCAGCGAGGTAGCAGATTCAGATCAGGCCATTATATTGGACCAGGTACAAAACGGTGTGGCAATTAGAATGGCTGTTATTTATTTACTAGCATCAAAAATTAAACAGTAGTATTATGATTTTTGACAAGAAAGACAACATTACCATTATAACCCAGGAGAAAGCGTCTATTGTGGAATTGGTTAAAAAGTTAGATGTTTTATACGAGCGATTTAAACATGATAATGTCATTATCGCTTTAACCAGTTTAAAACCGATTAGTTTATCTGAAATTGTGGAGTTTCTGAAATTGTCCAACACCCATCGAAAAGCAAAAAATTCGTTTGTGATTGTTACCGATAAAGTGAATTTAGATGAAATGCCTGATGAATTGGTGGTTGTACCAACCATGCAGGAAGCTTACGACATCGTTGAAATGGAAGAAATGGAGCGTGATTTAGGTTTTTAAAATGAAACTAACCATTTTAGGCTGTCATAGTGCAACTCCAAGGATTAATACCAACCCGACTTCGCAAGTATTAGAAATCAATAATCACATATTTTTAATTGATTGTGGCGAAGGGACTCAAGTTGAATTACGTCGTAATAAAGTCAAATTTTCCAGAATTAAACACATATTTATTTCTCATCTTCATGGTGATCATTTTTTTGGATTAATTGGATTAATCTCGACTTTCAGATTACTTACACGAGAAACCGACTTACATATTTATGGACCAAAAGGCCTCAAAGAAGTTATAACCCTTCAGTTAAAGCTGGGGAATTCATGGACTAACTTTAAATTGATATTTCATGAATTAACCTCTAATGAATCTGAAGTCATTTTTGAGGATGATAAAGTTTCTGTGACTACGATTCCGTTAAAACATCGGGTTTATACTAATGGATTCTTGTTTAAAGAAAAAGTAGGGGAGCGTAAATTAGTTATCAACGCCGTTTTAAACGCCGATATTGATAGGGCCTATTATCGAAAATTAAAGAAAGGTTTTGATGTTACTAATGAAAAGGGTGAATTGATTAAAAATGAGACAGTGACCAAAGAACCCAATACGCCCAAAAGCTACGCCTTCTGCAGCGATACTGCCTATACTGAAAGTATTGTGCCAATCATTAAGAATGTGACCGTACTGTATCATGAATCAACCTTTTTGGAAAAGCATGCGCACTTGTCAGCCCCTACAAAGCACAGTAGTGCCATTGAAGCCGCTACCATTGCCAAAAAAGCAGAAGTAGGAACCTTAATTTTAGGGCATTATTCTACAAGATATGATACTATTGAAGATTTTAGAACCGAAGCGCAAACAGTTTTTGACAACATAGAATTAGCCGAAAGTGGTAAGGTATTTAACTTTTGAACTCTTCCAGGTTTTCCATCCAGTGAATAGCTTCTTCCAGACTGGAGCAACGCTTGAGACTATTTTCGGTAAATTGTTTTTCTAAAGTGGCATTCATGTAACTAATATCATCATAGACCACAATAGCTGTAGCCACAATAAAACCAAATTCCTGATCAAATTGAGTCCATAAATGCGGATCAGACGAGTAGGAGTTAACCCTGTTGATAATAAACCCTATTTTTAATTCGTAACCATAATGGCGAATCAATTCGGCTGCCAATTTTTGAATTTTGTTCCAGTCAAAGTGGATGCCTTCATGCAGTTCGGCAATTATGAAATTATCCAACAAATAAAAATCACCAAAGGATAAGGTGATTTTGTGATGCTTTAATAGTTTGAAATAATTACTTTTTTCAAAAAACATTTTATCAATTATTGCTTAAATTTATAAGAAATTTCAGTGGTTTAAAAATATTGGCTGCAATTAATTAGCAATTTTAATAAAACGATGTCTTAATGGAATCAGACTTAAGCAATTACAGAAAATCATATGAAAAGGGCGAATTGACTCTTGAGCAATCCCCTGAAAACCCGATGGAATTGTTTAGATCCTGGTTTCATGAAGTTGATGACCATTTTCCGCAAGACGAAACCAATGCCATGACGATTTCAACCATAGGTTTGGATGGTTTCCCAAAAAGTCGCGTCGTTCTATTAAAGCGTTTTACCTATGAAGGGTTTATTTTTTACACGAACTATCAAAGTGAAAAAGGAAAGGCCATTGCCAATAATCCCAATGTTTGTTTATCATTCTTCTGGCATGGTGCCGAACGGCAAATCATTATCAAAGGTGTTGCTGAAAAGATAAGTGACAATTTAAGCGACGGTTATTTTGAATCACGACCACGAGGCAGTCAGTTAGGAGCTGCAGTGTCTGACCAAAGTGCGGTGATACCCAATAGAGCCTATCTGGAAAATAAATTAAAGGCTTTAGAAAAGCAGTATAAAGGGCAGGAGATACCAAGACCAGAATTTTGGGGAGGCTACATTGTAAAACCTGTTGAAATGGAATTTTGGCAAGGTCGCCCAAATAGATTACACGATAGAATCCGTTACCATTTAGAAACAGATTACTCCTGGACTAAAAATCGATTATCGCCCTGATAAAACCGATTAAAAGCATGATTTTTACTTCAAAACGTGCATTTCATCGATTAAAAACATAATGAATCGACAAAATGCATGTCTTTAATCGATTTTAACATTTCTTTAACACTTTCTTTCAGGTAGGCGGTTAATTTTACTATCCCAAATCTAAATAACCTAACAATGAAAAGACCTACTTTATTACCAGTTATGGTATTGTTAATCATGTTTGCGACCTCATGTTCATCTGAATCTTTAGATGACAATGCAAACAATGCACAAGCTCATTTAGTGGTTCCAGAAACCAAAGCTATTGAAGTGGAAATTATGGAACTGATAAACGATCATAGATTAAGTATGGGTTTAAACCCATTAAACAATATGAATGTTATTAAAGCGCAAGCTTATGGCCATACAGGTTATATGATTGCTCAAAATAACGTATCTCACGATAATTTTTTCCAACGTAAAAGTTATTTGGTTAATAATGTAGGTGCCAATAGAGTGTCTGAAAACGTGGCCTATGGTTACACATCGGCACAATCCGTGGTCAATGCCTGGTTAAATAGTGATGGTCACCGCGAGAACATTGAAGGGAATTATACCGATTTTGATATCTCTGCCGAACAGAATGAAGAAGGTAGATGGTATTACACCAATATATTTGTTAAGAAATAAAAACCGACTCATAATTGTTAGTATATAGATAGATTAATAGCAACCCAAATCAATTTACTTAACGAAAAAAGACTGCCGTTCTGGTAGTCTTTTTTTTGTCTTAAGGTGTATTCATGGTTAGGCTATAAATCTTAATTAGTAAGTATATTCTTTGTTATTTTTATTCCGTTTCGATAATTTGCAGCATCTTTGATTTCGGCGAATTCCTTTCTTATCGTTAAACCATCAGTTCCAACAATATTTAGAGTTAAAATGAGTCCATCTTCATTATTTACTATTTCAAAATTATATTCATGTTCATCCGGAATTGTATCTTTAAAATCATTTGGTATAAAATGTCGGACTTTAACATAATATTTGTCAGCATAAATTACTAAAAAATCATTCTCACCGCAAATTGTATTAAAAGCTTTTGAATCATTATTTTCAAAAATCATTTCAGATAACCCTTTATCAATCAAATTCTTATCTGACAATTCATTTATAGAATAAAAGCCGTATTCAATTTTTACTAAGTCAATGTTTAGAGTATCGTCAACACTTACATTTATGGAATTATTTACATAATTACAAGAAATCAAAAACAATGTTAGGATAAATACTAATAAAACTATTTTTTTCATTCTTTTCAATAGATCATATTTATGATTTAATGCTTTCATGCAATGAAAATCTGCGAGGACTTTCCGATAGGAAAGTCGGAAGCAATGAATTATAGCCGTTGTTGTAGCACGTTATTTATATAAATATTTATTCCGCCAAACATCTTCTCCTTTCAAAAAGTCAAGTAGTATTTCAGTCATTTGGTCAACTGTTTCTATTGGTTTTACCTTTAGAATATGGTCGTCGTCTGTCACAAATCCAGAAGCCAATCCATCTTCTACTAAACTACCACTCACGTGTAAACCTTTAAAAGTATCACCACTTTCGTCTTCCAATTGCACAATATGAAATTCATTCCAATTAATTGATTCCATCGTGCTTTTTATTATTTCCGCTGTCGCTTTTTCAGAGATGGTTTTTGTGATTGCTCCATAGTCATAAGAGACAGTAAGCTTTAATTCTCGTTTTTCTTGTTGGATTTCACGATTTCTCAATACTGTCTTATTTTCCGAAATTCCGAGTGTATTTGAATTCCGTTTTGAATTCCAACTTATCAAAGCGAATATTCCGATTAATGCTAAAAGTCCGAAGATTAAGTAGGTGTTCATTCTTTTCACGTGATTTTGGTTTAATGTGCTACAACGGTTTGGCTATGGTTTCGTTGCGTGAAAATCCGCGAGGATTTTCCGCCGTAAACCGAAGATAGCAAATTTGCGAGGACTTTCCGAGAGGAAAGTCAGAAGCAATGAACTATAGCCGGTGTTGTAAAACGTTTTTTAGTCAATTGGGATTTCGATAAATTCCGATAAAATTTTTCCATTTCTAGAATTTATTTTTATCACTTTCGTTTGTTTATTTTCTATACTTTTTAAAGTCCAAATCAGTTTCTTTTTCTCATAATCTATGTCCCAAAAATAAATTTCATTCAGTCCATTCTCTTTTCCGATTTTAATTGCTTTTTTTAGGTCAATTCTTGTTTTCTTTTCTAAAACTTTTAAATAAGGTTCTAGAATTTCTTCAGTGTCTTTTGAACTCCAAGGTGTGGTGCAATTGAGGTTAAATGGAAATAATAATTCAGTAAGAATTAAGTTTTCGTCCATCACTTTATAATTTAACCATAATTGAGTAGCTGGAAAATCAGATTTATTAAATTCGTCTAAAGTCAGTCGTTGAAGTTTGCCTTCATTTTCATTGTAAACTTCAATTAAGGTTTCTGATTTCTCAAACTTGAAATTATTGTCTAAAATATCTTTTTCAACTGAAAACCTTAACTTCTCATTCGCCCAATGTTTTGAACAATTTATTATTCCGTCAATGAAGTTTTGAGAGTTAGAAACTCCAAAATTTAGAAGTAATAAAATGGTTAGCAGAAGTTTCATTCAAATGTTTTACAACGGCTCGTATAAGAATAGTTGCGGGTTTACGTGCGAAGATTTTCCGAAGGAAAATCAGACGTAGTAAACTTGCAACTACCTTTGGTTAAGCCCAAAATTGAGCAATTATTTTTATACATTGTTGTACAACGTTTTTTTTTATTTACTTCTTTTAATCCACTTTCCAAATTGAATTCCGACTAAAATTGCTGGAATAAATCCAATTACCATTATCCAAAAGAATGGTTTGAAAATATAGTCCTCAAATGAATCCCAAAAGGTGTCATAAGGTTCCATTCCTTCTTGCACAAATCCAGTCCAACCAACAAGGAAAGCGGTTATTATCAAAGTCAGAAATCCGTATTTTGCGCCGACTTTGTCAGAATCTTTTTTCTTTATCAAAATTTCATATCCAGCGTTTTTTCCGAACAAGTATGCAAGTCCGTAAAATATTCCGATTCCGATAATAATATTTATCCAGTAATTCCATTCAACCATCCATTGTGGGTTTCCACCAGCAAGTAACATCATAAATAGAAACGCAATTAAAATTCCAATCGTCGCAGATTGTAAGGCTTTTTTAATTCCGATATTTTTAGCTAATTCAGGTGTCATTTTGCGTCTTGGGAAATGTTGTACAACGGTTTGGCTATGGTTTCGTTGCGTGAAAATCCGCGAGGATTTTCCGCCGTAAACCGAAGATAGCAAAATTGCGAGGACTTTCCGCAAGGAAAGTCAGAAGCAATGAACTATAGCCGGTGTTGTGTGTAGTTATTTTTTTAGAAGTTTTTTAATTTGTTTTTCTAATTCTTTTTCACTCATTTTAGAGTATTTGTCCAAAACGCTATTCCTTTGTTCAGGTTCTTTTTCTAATAATAACTTATAATATTCCAATACTTTATTCATAGATTTTATAGAGGAATCTTTTAAATCATATTTATTACCTGTTCTAATTTTATTTGCCAATTGATTGCTAGTAAATACAATATTAATTTCGTCATAATATTTGTATTTCCTATCTGTGTCCATAAATTCCTTTAGTGCTGAAAAATTTACAGGGAAGTTTGGATATTTTACAAACTGATAAGTAATATAATCCGATGACTTTGACACAAATTCTTTGTCCGCTTGTTCCACTGGATTAGTCGAAAGCCACTCAATTCCAGCGAGTATTTCAGATTCAGATTTTATGTCTATCTGTCCGAATATCTTGCATTGCACAGATAATATAGTTAGTAAACTTAATGCTAAAAGTTTCATATTCGTTTTTTTCTAATTACACACAACGGTTTGTGTATAGTTTCGTTGCGTGAAAATCCGCAGGATTTTCATGTTAAGAAACTAAGATAGTAAAGTTGCGAGGATTTTCCGTGAGGAAAATCGGAAGCAATGAATTATACATGGTGTTGTAACACGTTTTTTTTAGAGGTAATCTTCCAAATCTTTTCTAACCTTTTTGAGGTACTTCTTATAGATTTTAAAGTGTTCCTCGTAGTTGTCTTTTAATTCAGTCGCTCTTTTTTTAATTTCAATTACTTTCCTGTCAATTTTCTCAAGACTATCTCCTTCTTTAGGTTGCAAGTCAATTAATTCTCTCTGGATATCAAAAGTTCTTTTGTTTATTTCCATTGCACGTTTCTCGTCAAAATCATAAAATATATTTATATGATGATGTTCGAAATGTGGGAATGCTTTTAATTTATTTGAATAAAATTCAACCTCTTTTTGAATGTTATCATAAAGTTCTTGATGTTCAATTTCACCTTTTTCAAAGATTTCGAACTGGTGTCTCAATAGGTTGAGATAATTCATATGCTCCAAATAAAATTCAGAAGCTTTTTTCGCCGAGTTCACTTTCTCTTTCCAAAAGAAGGTTTTTAATTCTTTGTTATATTTGGATTTGTCGATATAGAATTGAACCAAATTTCTAATAGACCAACCCAAAGCTCCGGAAACAATTGCTATTGAAGTTGCTCCAATTCCTGGATAATCTTTTAAAAATTCTAAAAAGTTCATAGTTCAGTCTAATGTGTTACAACGGTTGGGCTATGATTTCGGCGTGGAATCGTCCGAAGGACATTCCGCGTAAGAAATCAGCTTGGTTAAATTTACATATTTTCCAGAATAGGGCATAAGCCACGCTGAATTATAGCCGATGTTAGCAAACGTTTTTATTTAGTCAATTCGTAATATTTAAATCGCCCGTTCTTTTTATTTTCTTTTTTATATCCTTTAGCATCTTTGTGTTCAGGAATTTTAAAAACACTATTTTCGATTGCCTTATTATTGATTTTAACTAATTTATATTCCTCATATAAGTCCGCATTTTTAACGTCCAACTTATAATAGAAGAGTATAGAGTTTTTCAATTCTGATGCTATTTCGTCAGGATGTATTTGTTCTCCGATATTCCTTAATATGTTACGATTGTCAGTCAGCTTAAATTCTTTAGAATCGGAATAAACATAAGTTTCGTTTCCATATTCTCTTTCCACGAATAGCTTCTTTAATTCACGATTTTCTTTGTCAAAATTTAGAATTGTGTCTGATTTTGATAATGAAACTATTTTTCCAAAATGAGAATTTTCTCGATTGTAAAGTTTTCCAAAATTCAGGTTATCCTCATTCATTGAGAGGTTTTTAGATTTACTCAAGTTGTCTTTATAGATTACATAAACTTTTCTCAGAGAATCAATGAAAAGTATTTTTTCGTAGTCCTTTTTGTTTGTCAGTTTTATGTAATTCTTGTCCTTGTATGTTATTGTTAAAGTGTTGTAAAAATTTCTTGATTCGGAATAGTTTTCAGATTTCATTTTCATATCGTGATGATAAATCAATTCACCCTCAAATACTTTATCGTTAGATGAAAAGCTAATCAATACAATACAAAATATGAATGTCAGTATTCTCATTTTCAAATGTTTGCTAACGGTTGGGCTATGGTTTCGTTGCGTGAAAATCCGCGAGGATTTTCCGCCGAAAACCGAAGATAGCAAATTTGCGAGGACTTTCCGCAAGGAAAGTCAGAAGCAATGAACTATAGCCGGTGTTGTAGCACGTTTTTATTCTATTCGGTTAAACATATTTTTATCGTTAAACTCATTAATAATTTCTTCGCAAATTGCGTTCAGTTTAACTAAATTGAGTTCGTTGTTCGTTTTATGATTCAAATTCGGTTTATCCTTTTCAGTAGTTAAATCGTAAGTGTCAAAATGATTAGTAAATTCTGTTGACTCGGTAAAAAACCAAAAATATCTTTGCGGTTGATGAGTTACAGAAGAAATGCTTTTGTAAACTAATCCATTTTTTCCAAGACTGTCAGGTGTTAATTGATAAGATTTTACTTTTTCAGATTTCAGTTTTTCGTAGTTCTTTTTATAAAATTCAATCGGTTTTGAATCGTATAATTTTAATGAATTAAATTCTCCACAATTATCAAATTTTTTCACATAACCATCTTTTCCGTCTTTCCAGAACGCATACATTGTAAAGTAAGTTCCATTCGGATTACAAGAATTTGGGTCGCTCAAATCCGCAATATATGCAGTTCCATATGTAATCCGTTTTACGACAAAAAAATCCGTTATGTTTTTTTCGTTCAGTTCCGCTTTAAATTCCGAAATGAGCGATTCCGTTGGGTCAATTTTTTCTTGTCCAAAGGTCAGATTAAAAATCAGAAACAATATGATTATTATGAATTTCTTCATTTTGTTCAAATGTGCTACAACCGGTTTGTGTATGGTTTGTTGCGTTGGTCTGGTCACTAATTTAGCAAATAAAACTGGCAATAGTTCGGTGCGAGGATTTTCCGTGTAGGAAAATCAGAAGCAATGAACTATACACGTTGTTGTGCATTCGTTTTATTTATGCGTTAAACCATTCCAGAGTTTTTAGGTTTTCCAATTCTATATTTTTAATCTTGAAGCTCTCAATCACTTCTTTAGCCTTTCTTGAACAAATAATCATCATCGTTGTTTCAGGTATAAAAAAGTCACTACCATCCCATGTTTTATGGTCAAATTCATATCCGATTACAAATCCACTGTTTTTAGGTCGAAGGGGTGAGCCACAAGATGAAGTACATTGAAACCCTTTATATCCGTCTAAATCAATATCTGATTCAATTGGATATGTTTTCCATCCTGTCAGATTATTAGACTCCAATGCTTTCCGAAGATTAGGTGATATTAGAAAATTAAACACATCCTGCAATCGAACTATATCATAAGCTTTTCTTCCTTGGCTTTTTTTGACTTTTAAGGGATTAGGATTATACTCACCTGTTTTTAGTTTCTGATTGTCATAATCACCTATTACTTCCACAAATAATTCCACATTATTTGAGTTAAAGCTTAATGAGTAAAAATCTTCATGTTCCATAGTCTAATGATGCACAACAAATGGATAAACACACTGGTGTGTTTATTTTTATTATGTATACACCTACAAATCTAACATTTTTAAAATTCAAAAGCCACTCGCTAGGAGTGGCTTTTTAGTTAATAAGATCATTGTTAGGAAGGTTTTAATATTTGTAAGCATATTAAATCAATTTACTTAAATCTTATAACTAGTATTGTTATGAAATCACTAATTAAGCTGCTTAAACAGCCTAACCAGCATTTCAGATGTGTTTTATTGATTATCGCTTAAGATGATGAATTTAGATCGTCTGTTAGCTTGATGTTGTTCTTTGGTACATGGTACACCATTTGAACATTCGTTAACCAACTGTGACTCACCATAACCAATAGCACTTTCTATGCGCTCTTGGGCAATACCTCTTGAGTACAAGTACTCTTGGGTTGATTTGGCACGTCTGTCAGACAACTTCATGTTATAACGATCGCTACCACGACTATCTGTATGCGATTCAATTTTGATCACCATATTAGGGTGTGCACGCATGACAGAAACGATGTTTTCTAACTCGTAAGCAGCATCCGGTCTGATATTCCATTTATCGAAATCAAAGAATATTGGGTTGATCACTATTTCGCCACCAATAATTAATGGTACTAAATTCAGGTCAACAATATTTTCGTCGCCATTGATATCAGACGTTGTAATGTCTTTCTTATCATCTTTGTAATCGTCCATACTACCTAGTACAGTATACTTTTGATCACAATCGGCTTCAATTTCATATTCACCTTCTTCATTGGTATTGGTTTCAGCTACAATCTTACCAGCTTCATCAATAAGCTGTACTTTAGCACCAGCTAATGGTGTTAATTTTAAACTGTCTCTTACCACACCTTTAATAAGTTGTTTACAAGGCATTTCCTTAAGGCTGTAAATATCATCACCACCTTTACCACCTGGTCTGTTAGATGAGAAGTAACCTTCTTTTGTATCGCTATTGATATAGAAAGCAAAGTCATCATAACCACTATTGTAAGGCGCTCCCAAGTTCACAGCTTCAGCTGAATCATCCTTAAGGACATTGGATTTAAAAATATCCAATAAACCAAGGTTTAAGAATCCATCAGAGGAGAAGTACAAGGTACTGTCTTTAGCCACAAATGGGAACATTTCACGTCCTTCGGTGTTTACGGATTCTCCTAAATTTTCAGGCATACCATAGCTGTCACCATCAATAGATACTTTGTAGATATCTGTTTGACCATAACCGCCTTCACGATCTGAAACAAAATAAAGGGTTTTGTTGTCTGGACTCAATGCTGGATGACCAGTAGAGTAGACGTCGTCATTAAATGGCAATTCGACACTTTCGCCCCAACCTTCATCGGTTTTCTGGGCTTTGTAAATTTTTAAATGAGACGTTCCCTTTCTATCATAACGTGGCTTATTACGTTTGTCCACATTATCTCTTGTAAAGTACATGGTATTACCATCTGTGGTAATACAAACACTCGCTTCGTGGATGTCGTCACGTTTTACTTCGTCAAACTCTACACCAGTAACATCGCCAAGCTCATACTTGTTTTCTTCATCATTACTGATTTCACCAGAATAGATATCCAAATAAGGTTCTCCGTTCCACTTGTAAATATCGTTTTCAGTATTTCTAGCCGAGGCAAAATATAAGGTGTTTTCGAAAACAAAACCACCAAAGTCGGAATAGCTAGAGTTGGCATCCAGGTTTTTGGTTTCAACCACAATACCTTTTTGTGATTCTAACTTTTCATACAGACCAATATTACTTTCGCTAAATTCTTTGGCACGTCTATCATCATTCTGAAGCTCCTTAAATGTTTCCATCCAAGTGTTAGCTTCCTCGTAATTACCCAAACTACGCTGTGTTTGAATGTATTTATAGATATATTCAGGATTGACCTTATCGTACTTGCGAATAGCTAGGTTATACCATTTTGACGCTTGCTGGGTTAACGAGTTGTTATAGTAGCAGTCTCCTAATCTGGTTAAAACATGCTCTGAACTATCACCTTTTGTAACAGCTTCTTCGTACAACTCGGCCGCTTTTAAGTAAGCGTAGTTGTCAAAAAACTTGTCAGCTACTTTTTTTTGCGAAAATAGAAAAGTACTACTTAATGCAATTATTGTGAATATTACTTTAGTTTTCATACGATTTTATTTTTAGAAATATCTAGGTGATTTAATTCGTTTCGTTTTAAATAATTCAAACATTATTAAAACTTCATGTGTTCCGCCAGTGTATGAATTTAAATCCGATAGAGGATATTCATAAGAGTATCCAACACGTAGTTGTTTTGATACCTGGAAATCGGCTATACCAGCCAGAGCTGATGTATTCTGATCTAATCTATAGCCACCACCAAACCAGAACTTTTCATAGAATAAGAAGTTGGCAGTAACGTCGTACGATAATGGCGCACCATTGGTAGCCTTAATCAAAAAGGCAGGTTTTAATTTGGTGTTTTCTCCTAGATCAAATACCACACCACCCGTGAAATAATAACTCACACGTTCTAATGCTTGGTATTCTTGGCCATCAGGCGATTCAGTACTGTAATCGTTGTTTAGTATTCTAGGAGTTGAAAGACCTAAATACCAACGCTGACTGTGCCAGTAAACACCTGCACCAATATTAAAATTCATTCTGTCTTCTACACCAAAAACCGTTGGATCCTGACCAGTAGGGTCCACATTAGCTCTATCTAAACTATAGCTAGTTAGACCAGCTTTAACACCGAAGGCCAATTCCGTTTTTTGTCCAGTTTTGATGGTATACGAGAAATCACCATAGAAATAGTTGAATCGCTCATCACCAAGTTTATCATTTATGAATGATGCTCCAATACCAATCTTGTCATTTCTCAAAGGAGAATGAACCGACAGGGTTTGGGTTATTGGGCCACCATCAAAGCCAACCCATTGACTTCTATGTAGACCAACTACACTTAAGGTCTCTCTACTACCCGCATAAGCTGGGTTAATCGAGATGGTATTATACATGTATTGAGTGAATTGCGGTAATTGTTGCGCAACTCCAACCGTACAACTTAATAATGCCAATGCAATTATATAATGTTTAATAAGTTTCATAGGTCTAAGTTTTATTTGGTTCCTACGTAGAAGTAACCTGTAATAGGTTTCAATCCACTATTTTTTAGATTAATGATATAGTAGTAAGTTCCTGTTGGTACTTTATCAGAGTTTCCAAACGAAGAACTATGGGCAGTTCCATTCCAATCATTATTGTAGCTACTTGCTTCAAAGATCATAGCTCCCCAACGGTTGAATATTTTAAGATCTATTTCAAATCCACATTCTTCAATACCTAATACTTCAAAGTATTCATTCCATTGGTCACCATTAGGTGTCACAGCAGTAGATACGGTAACATCATTACACGGTAATACCACACAATCATCATTAACTGTTATCACCACTTCAGTAGTACTTAAACAACCGCTGTCTTCAACAGAATAGCTGAATATGTAATCACCAAGTTCCACTTCTAACGGATCAAAAATACTTCCGTCCAATGTGGTGTCACCAGAAATGACTTCCCAGGTGCCAGAAGGATCACTACCAGAGTAATAATCGAATAGGTCAATAGCTCCATCATCGGTACATCTGTCATCCGTTCTCGTAGTTACAAAATCCTGAAATTCTACAAATACATTTTGTGTAAAGACCGCTTTAAGATTACAGTGGTCAATAACATTCCAAGTCCATACAATTTGATAATCACCAGGATTGTTGATATCGAATGTACTGGTCACTTGTGGATTGTCACCAATGATTTCAACATTGGTTGAACATTCGTCAAATTGCAGTACCGGAGGATCAGGTATCGCATCACACGTCACCGTAATATCAGACAAGTCATTTGTTACTGATGGAGGTGTGGTGTCTATTACACTAATGGTTTGTGTGACACTTGTTGAATTACCACAAGCATCTACAAAGTCCCATGTGCGTGTAATAACCACATTACATAAATCTGAATTATCCATGGTCTCAACACCTTGTGAGGTTAATTCACCATCACAATTATCAGTAGTTGATAAAGGCATCATATCAGGTACATCTACAATACAGCTGTAAGTAATATCAGCTGGTGCGTCAGGCGCTACTGGCGCGATTGTATCAGCAACCGTGATCGTCTGTGATATTGAAGATGTATTGTTACAGTCATCAGTAAATGTCCATGTACGCGTGATTACCACGTTACAAGGATTAGAATCATCGGTTGTGTCCACAGCAGCAACAGTAATGTCACCAGAACAGTTATCAGTAGCTGTTAAATCGGCAGCGACAGGTACATCACCGGCACACTCGTAAGTGATATCGGCAGGTGCACTAGGAGCCACTGGCGCGATTGTATCAGCAACCGTGATAGTTTGAGATACAGAAGACGTATTGTTACAGTCATCAGTAAATGTCCATGTGCGCGTGATTACCACGTTACAAGGATTGGAATCATCTGTTACATCCACAGCGGCAACAGTAATGTCACCAGAACAGTTGTCAGTAGCTGTTAGATCGGCAGCAGCAGGTACATCACCAACACACTCGTAAGTGATATCGGCAGGTGCACTAGGAGCCACTGGCGCGATTGTATCAGCAACCGTGATAGTCTGTGATATAGAAGACGTGTTGTTACAGTCATCAGTAAATGTCCATGTGCGCGTGATTACCACGTTACAAGGATTAGAATCATCGGTTGTGTCCACAGCAGCAACAGTAATGTCACCAGAACAGTTATCAGTAGCTGTTAGATCGGCAGCGACAGGTACATCACCGGCACACTCGTAAGTGATATCGGCAGGTGCACTAGGAGCCACTGGCGCGATTGTATCAGCAACCGTGATAGTTTGAGATACAGAAGACGTATTGTTACAGTCATCAGTAAATGTCCATGTGCGCGTGATTACCACGTTACAAGGATTGGAATCATCGGTTGTGTCCACAGCGGCAACAGTAATATCGCCTGAACAGTCATCAGTAGCTGTTAGGTCAGTAGCAGCAGGCACATCACCAATACACTCGTAAGTGATATCGGCAGGTGCACTAGGTGCTAAAGGTGCGATTGTATCTTGAATTGTAAAAGTCGCAGTTGTTGAGGATTCGTTTCCACAACCATCTGTAGCCGTAAAGGTAACGGTAGCCGAACCAGTTTCACCACAGTCATCAGATAGACCTGTGAAATCGTTAGACCATGAGATTGCAGAACAATCATCAGTAGCCGTAGCGCCACCATTATTGTTTAACCAATCATTTAATTGTGTCAAGTTTCCAGATCCGTCACATTCCACAGTTTCGCTAGAAGCTGAAGTCACGGTAGGCGGTGTTGTATCTTGAATGGCGTAAGAAGCTGTAGTAGACGTTGAGTTACCACAAGCATCAGTAGCCGTAAATGTTACTTCAATAGCAGCAGAACAATCAGAAGCTGTTCCACCGTAATTATTGGTCCAGGTCACATCGCTACAGTTATCAGAAGCGACAGCACCACCATTGTTGTTTAACCAATCTTCAATGGCACCATTATTACCAGATCCGTCACATTCAATCGAAATATCACCGGCAGGTGTATCAATTGTAGGAGCAATAGTATCAGTAACCGTAATAGTTTGAGATACAGAAGACGTATTGTTACAGTCATCAGTAAATGTCCATGTACGCGTGATTACCACGTTACAAGGATTGGAATCATCGGTTGTGTCCACAGCAGCAACAGTAATGTCACCAGAACAGTTATCAGTAGCTGTTAGATCGGCAGCGACAGGTACATCGCCCACACACTCGTAAGTGATATCGGCAGGTGCACTAGGAGCCACTGGCGCGATTGTATCAGCAACCGTGATAGTCTGCGATACGGAAGACGTATTGTTACAGTCATCAGTAAATGTCCATGTGCGCGTGATAACCACGTTACAAGGATTAGAATCATCTGTCGTATCCACAGCGGCAACAGTAATATCGCCTGAACAGTTATCAGTTGCTGTTAGATCGGCAGCGACAGGTACATCACCAACACACTCGTAAGTGATATCGGCAGGTGCACTAGGAGCCACTGGCGCGATTGTATCAGCAACCGTGATAGTCTGTGATATAGAAGACGTGTTGTTACAGTCATCTGTAAATGTCCATGTACGGGTGATTACCACGTTACAAGGATTAGAATCATCGGTCGTATCCACAGCAGCAACAGTAATATCGCCTGAACAGTCATCAGTAGCTGTTAGGTCAGTAGCAGCAGGCACATCACCAATACACTCGTAAGTGATATCGGCAGGTGCACTAGGTGCTAAAGGTGCGATTGTATCTTGAATTGTAAAAGTCGCAGTTGTTGAGGATTCGTTTCCACAACCATCTGTAGCCGTAAAGGTAACGGTAGCCGAACCAGTTTCACCACAGTCATCAGATAGACCTGTGAAATCGTTAGACCATGAGATTGCAGAACAATCATCAGTAGCCGTAGCGCCACCATTATTGTTTAACCAATCATTTAATTGTGTCAAGTTTCCAGATCCGTCACATTCCACAGTTTCGCTAGAAGCTGAAGTCACGGTAGGCGGTGTTGTATCTTGAATGGCGTAAGAAGCTGTAGTAGACGTTGAGTTACCACAAGCATCAGTAGCCGTAAATGTTACTTCAATAGCAGCAGAACAATCAGAAGCCGTTCCACCATAATTATTGGTCCAGGTCACATCGCTACAGTTATCAGAAGCGACAGCGCCACCATTGTTGTTTAACCAATCTTCAATGGCACCATTATTACCAGATCCGTCACATTCAATCGAAATATCACCGGCAGGTGTATCGATTGTAGGAGCAATAGTATCAGCAACCGTGATAGTTTGAGATACAGAAGACGTGTTGTTACAGTCATCAGTAAATGTCCATGTACGTGTGATTACCACGTTACAAGGATTAGAATCATCTGTTACATCCACAGCGGCAACAGTAATGTCACCTGAACAGTTATCAGTAGCTGTAAGATCGGCAGCAGCAGGTACATCACCAACACACTCGTAAGTGATATCAGCAGGTGCACTAGGAGCCACTGGATTTTGAGTGTCATGAATGGTGAAAGTAGCTGAACTTGAAACTTCATTTCCACAGTCATCAGTTGCCGTAAAGGTTACGGTTGCTGAACCTGTTTCACCGCAATCATCAGATAGACCTGTAAAATCGTTTGACCATGTTACATTACTACAGATATCTGTAGCTGTTGCACCACCATTACTATTTAACCAATCGTTTAACTCAATAGTATTTCCAGAACCGTCACATTCCACAGTTAAATCAGCTGCAGGAGAATCCAGTGTTGGAGGAATTAAATCAATTATTGTAAATAATGCCGTTGTTGAATTCGCATTGTCACAATCGTCTGTTGCAATAAACCTTACTAGAGTTCTAGATGTTTCGCCACATTGGTCAATTACATTTAATATTTCGTAAGTCCACGTCACGTTAGAACAGTTATCCGTTGCATTCGCACCAGCATGAGTATCTAACCAGGCTTGGAATTCTTGAGTGTTACCTGTACCATCACAAAGAACCGTTTGATCGGCACCAACCGTTGTAATGTTTGGTGCAGTAGTATCAGCAACTGTAATAGTTTGGGATACTGATGCACTATTATTACAAGCATCTGCAAAAGTCCATGTACGTGTAATTATGATATTACAAGGATCAGAATTGTCTGTAACGTCCACACCTGTTACAATGATATCTCCTGCACAATTATCTGTTGCTGTCAAATCACCAGGAGCAGGTACATCACCTATACACTCGTAAGTAATATCAGCAGGGGCACTAGGTGTCACTGGAGCTGTTGTATCTGAAACGGTAATGGTTTGCGATATAGATGATGAATTATTACAATCATCCGTAAATGTCCAAGTACGTGTAATTACGATATTACAAGGATCTGAATTATCAGTAGAATCGACACCAGTAGCTTCAACTAAACCAGCACAGTTGTCTCCGGTACTTAAAGTTTCTGGAGCTGGAACATCGCTCATACATTGATACGAAGTATCAGCAGGAACACTAGGTAAATCAGGAGCTGTCGTATCGGCAACTGTAATGATTTGTGATACGGATGACGAATTATTACAGTCATCTGTAAATGTCCATGTTCTGGTAATGATGATGTTACAAGGGTCTGAATTATCAGCAGAATCTACAGCAACAACCGTTATATCTCCTGAACAGTTATCAGTTGCGGTCAAGCTGGCACCAGTTGGCGGTACATCACCTATACATTGGTAAGAAATATCAGCTGGAGCTGCAGGAGCAACTGGCGCAATCGTATCAGAAACTGTGATTGTTTGGGTTACGGAAGATGAGTTATTACAATTATCCGTGAATGTCCATGTGCGTGTGATAATAATATTACAAGGATCTGAATTATCAGTAGAATCTACACCTGTTACTGTAATATCACCAGTACAGGTATCAGAAGCTGTAAGATCTCCTGGAGCAGGAACATCGCTTTGACATTCATAAGTAATATCAGCAGGTGCAGTTGGTACTACAGGTGCTACAGTATCATTAACATTGATTGTTTGGGTATCCGAAGCAGATTGACCACAATCATCGGTAATTGTAAATTCTCTTATAATAACTACAGGACAAGTTCCTGAAGCTGTATCTTGATACGTAATTTGAGCAACATTATCTTCTGTAAATGTGCCACCTTCTGCTAAAAATTGTAATTCGGTGATCACTGCAGGCGTTGAGCTATATGGAAGCGATGTTAAAGCGCCATTAGTAACATCATCGGCATCACAGCCTTCAACATCAATATTGGCAGGAGCATCAATTATTGGAGCAGTATTATCGCCTACCACTATAGTAGCATCTTGACTCATGGAACAGTTGTTTTCATCAGTAACTGTTACTGTGTAAGTTCCAGAGGGAAGATTAGAAAACTCATTATTATTTTGAACATAACCTGCTGGTTCTGGACTAATACTATAAGTATAGGTGCCAAAACCTCCTGAAACACCTGAAGCTGTAATAGTACCAGAAGTTTCACCATTACAAGCCACATTGGAGGCATCCAGAGTTAAACCAACTAATAATGGATATACAGTAACGATGTAAGATTGATCATCTACAACACCATCATTATCGGTCACTGTTAGGGTAACGGTATAATCACCAGGTCCAGGGAATGTATGTATGGGGTTTTGTACATTGGAGTTTGGACTTCCGTCACCAAAATTCCATACATAACTATATGGATTATCAACATCACCACCAGTTGTACCATCAGTAAATTGAATTTGGTATGAATTACAAACAACCGCAGAACTAAAGTTTGCGATCAAAGGTGCATTAACCTGAAAACCATCAGGGTTAAAATAACATTTTGATGGGTTGGGCGCACAATCCCTTCCAGCATTTGATTGCCAAGACATGTAAAAATTACGTAATTGAATTTGGTCACCACAATTCCATGTAATTTCTTGAACTTGAACGTTTTGTCCAACAGGTAGTTCTAAACCGTCGTATAAACAATCGTTTACATGGTAACTGAAAGAACCATTGATAAAAACGTCATAATCTATATAAAGACTATAACGACCAGCTGCTGTATTGGCATTGAAGAATGCAAAGATGTAGGCAGTCTGTGGTGTACCTGGTGTACAGTTGTTGTCTAATGGATTTCCATTGATATCTGCCAAATAGAAATTACCTAGAGTAAAATCATTGGCAGAACAAGAATCAGAGTTTAAGGCTGATGTTGTTGATTGGTAATCCGTGTTGGTAACACCCATGTCAACCGACAGTGTGGTTGATTTCGTTGGTGTTTGCCCCATTGCGAAACCATGAACAAATAATAGAATTATTATGACATAGCTAGGCAGATTAATTTTATGAGTAATTGTCTTCATAAGATTGTAGATTTGTATTTACTGCAAAAACTGTTTTTATCTAGAAGTTTAACAATATTAATTGTTGAACGAATAGACGATATAATAAAATGTTATTGAGGGAAGTACACTATATGATAGTGCGAATGGATTAAGATATTTCATTTGATTTGGGGTCATAAATTAATTAATAGCTTACGACACAAATAAATAGTGATATTGTTTTCCAATCAAATAAAAATGTCAAATAACTCATAAATTCGATAAAAAGTACGCGAAAAGCCTTTTATCGGATTATTGAGATAATTTAACGGATGACTTTTTTGCAGTCTAAAATACAGGTTGTTACCATAGGTTGATTTTTAAAATGTTAGATTTGGTTAATATTAATTGATACATTTAACATATCGGGTGCAATATATGTCATTTGTCTGAATTATCAAACACTTTATCGATATTTTTTGATTTTAATCGATTGGATATGAAAAAATTAATTTTAGTAAGACACGCAAAATCCTCATGGGAGCACGACCTAGGTGATATTAACAGGCCTCTAAAGGAAAGAGGATTTAACGATGCCAAAATAGTTGCAAAGGCGTTGTTAGACTATGATTTTCAAATAGATAAGGTTATTTCCAGTGATGCAGTTCGAGCGATGACAACTGCAGAGCTATTTATGGAATCTATGAATCTACCTGAAAACAGTATTGTGTTGAATCATAATTTATATGATTTTTCAGGTGAAAAGGTACTGGAAGTTGTTAGGAAAACGGCAACTAATGTTGAAACGCTTATGATTTTTGGACATAATCATGCCCTAACCAATATTGTTAATAAATACGGTAGTATCTACATTGAAAATGTTCCAACTAGTGGTGTTGTTGCTCTAAACTTTCAAATAGATTCCTGGCAGCAAATTACTAAAGGGAAAACGGTTTTAACCCTTTTCCCAAAAGATTTAAGATAATTACATTCAAAGAGTTTAATTTTTATCGGTACAGATACAGTTACTAAGTCCT